>NZ_CP124538.1:0-2595399 GCF_029953655.1 Lactococcus sp. NH2-7C | reverse complement strand
CACGACTCGCCAACTTTCTAAGCTCTTCTTCTGTCAAGCCTTCATAAGGATTATTAATATTAAGGTTACCATTAACAGTAGTTTCAGACTTCTCGACTAATAAACCAGCCATTTGTAGTAAGATTTTACGGTCTTGAAATCCTTTCTCAGTCAAAGCATATAGATAGGAGGCATTAAGAACATCTGATACTTTCCCTTTGACTAATTCAAGTGTCGTTTCATTAACCAGCTTTACAAATTCTGGTTTTTTCATAGCTACGTAATATGTGTTTTTGCTAATTTTAGCAACCGCACACAGATCCTCAACATTAATTCCCATATTATCCGGATTTACCAAGGCCTCAAGTAACTTTTTTTCAGCTTTTGTTGGTCTGTATTCGTTTGGTTTTGTACCAGTTTTAGACATTCTAGATTCCCCCCCTTCCAACAATAAAAGGCTGCCCAATGGACAACCTGTAATAAAATAGCAAGTCAGGGAGTCGAACCCTAACAAGCTTATGAAGTATATCCAAACCGAATTAGTTGTTGTTTTTTGCTTTTGCCTTTTACTTCATAATACAAGTATATCAGCAAAAACAAGGAGCAACACTCCAATTTCGTGCCTTTTTCGTGTCGTTTTTATCCCAATTTGACCCATGCTTTCAAATGAAATAGCCAATATGAGGGTTTATATCTTTTCTGAATCGGTAGTAAATAAACTTCGCTTTCTTTTCTGAAATATCAATACCTTCATTATCAAGTTCCATCATTACTCTGTACCATGTAAAGCCACCGTAACCACAGTGTTTTAGCTTAATTATTTCTTTTTCCTCCTTGATTAAAGGTTCGTACCATAAGCTGAATTGGTACATCAGGTCTTTGAGCTTGATATATTCCTCATCATTTTCAAGTGCTTCTTTATTTAAGACGTGACTTTCAGGTTCAGAACCACCAGAATAAGCTGTACGAATGCCTAAGTTATCTACTTTTTGCTTATAAAGATATCTGCTTTCAATTGATTTTATTCTGGCTTCAAGTCTGCCATTCACGTAATCTCCAATAATTCTATCTAACTTATCAGCCATTAATCAAAATCTCCTTTTGTGGTATAATTAAGTTAGAAATTCAGTTGCCGAAGCCCATTGCCGTGGGCTTTTTTTCGTCTCATTCCATAACCTCCTCGATATAGGCAACTTTGAAAGCACCGTTGTTAGCAGTGTACCAACCTGCGTTACTTTCGAGTTCTTGTATTAATTCAGCATAACTATCAGATTGAACCTCAACAGATTTTGAGTGAGAACACCCATCACTCAACAAAAACGAGTTACTTACTAATCTAAATTTTTTCATCTCCACCTCAATCCATGTGTTTATCAAGCCATTTTTCAGGGAACACGTTCTCTGACTCGTCAAAGTCTGAGCGGTTTAAGCGTTTATCTGTAATGTAGCAACGCCGACAAAAGCGTTCTTCATGAGCGCCAAATAAATATACACTCCATTCCGACCACTTATGCCCGAACAGCTTACACATTAATTTCATTTATATACCCCCAATCCTTTTATAATTTCATCAGCGATCATACTAGCCCAAGGTTCTGGAATCTGTGGGTTGAGTGCATTACTGATTTTCTTTATAAAATCACGTCTAATTACTATCTGATATCTTTTGAAATGTGCTTGGTGAAACATATCATGTTTTGAATAATAGTCTAATTCTTCTTCCAATTCATCTATTTCTTCAAATAGTTTGCTTATTATCGGTTTCATTATCCAACTCCTATCAATTTCAAAATCAGAGCAATCCATACTATTAATTCAACTACAATATAAATGCTCACATCTATTGGCTTTATTATTCTTTGCTTGCCAATGTTATAAATTACCATTCCTGCGCCAATAACATCTCCTACCAGGAATACCCATAAAATTATATTAATCATTCAATTCCTCCCCACCAGTCATTGACCAGCGATATTAGTTTGTCGCTCATTCTGATACCTCGTTTTTCGCAACATCAAGAAATTCAATCTGATTAATTCGTACTTCTGACATTTTTCCATTTATTTCTACAATAGCAATAGGATAAGCGACAGTGCCTGCTTTAAATCCACCAGCCATTAATGAATCTCCATGAGTATGTGAATGCTGAAATAATCCCAGAAAAGTTCCTTCGACCTGCTTTTTATTACTAAAAGTTACCAAGCAAGGTCTTGTTTCTAATTCAATTTTCATCCCTCCACCACTTTCACTAAATCAACTCCGATGGCTTTGCCTGCGAGGTAGGCGAACACTATTCGATAATTACCAGCAATAGTTTGAACAATTAACTGTGGTATTTCATCATATGTTACTCTGGAAAACTCTACCAATGTACCACCCATATTTCTGTACATAAGACCCTTACTAGTAAGTTCAAAATCATATTTTTCCAACTCATCCGCAATGCTTTTAGGAATCGTGAGCTGGGGTTGTGCAAAATAATATGGTTGAGCATCTTCATCCCAAAGTTTATGAAATCTTAATTCTTGCTCATGATTATGAACTAGTATTTCAAACGCTGCTTCTTTACTGCTAAATGCAGTTCCATGAAGTAAATATCCACTTGGTTCACTCATCGCCGCTCCCTTAAAGTTTTTTAACAGCTTCAATAATTTCATTCAAACTTTGATATGAAATATATCCATCTTCGCCATGCTCAGTCATATTGAACTTTTTATATGAACCTTCATGACCTAAAGTATTTTCGTTTAATTCAGGGAAACAATCGCCATTGTGACATAAATCTCTTCCCCAACCTAAAGGCTCAACCAATTTATCAACTTCTTCAATTTTCATCATCCCCTCCAATCGCTGCGAGTGCTTGTTTATAATATTTGATAGTATCATCACTACCATTTAGTTGTTCAATATCTTCTATAGCTTCTGTCAGTGCCTTTTTCGCAGTGTTAAGCTGTTCTTGTAGTTTTTCAACCGTTTTTTCGTCAGTGCTGACAGGTTGTTGATTTGCTTCTGCAAAAAATGCCTTGTTTGCAATATCCATTAATTTTCCACAATCAACTGAATCAATTCCAGTTTCTTCAAAATCCATGGCCACATCAATTGCTAAATTATTTATTTCATCCAGCGCTTCACGATAGATACGCTCTTTTGCTGTTTCTTGTGTCATTCTCACACCTCCCCAGTGCTACCAAATCCGCCTGTACGCTCTCCGTTTGCATTGTCATCGTCTGTTGTAAGGTATTTGACAAATACACCTTGCATAATTCGTTGTCCTTTAGCAATCGTTACAGGCTCTTTTGAGATGTTCATAAACAATCCTTTAAATTCATTAGGATAATAATCTGAATCGATAATTCCTACTGAATTAATCAATGCAATGCCACGCTTAACTGGATTGCTTGAGCGGTCATATAATTTCAGCACTTCGTCATGTCCAAGTTGAACAGCTAGACCTGTACTTACCATTTTTATTTCATCAGGTTGAATCGTAACTGTTTCGCTTGCTGAAATATCATAACCTGCGCTGTGTTCTGTCGCTCTTTCTGGAAGTGTCGCATTTTTATTTAGTTTTTTAAATTGTCTAGTCATTTTATTCTCTCCATTTTAAATACTGGCTTAGTTTCATATTTTTTATAAATATTTTTCCGTCTAATTTCATATTCTTTTTCCAAAGCTTTAAGCTCATCTTCTAAAAGATTATGCTCTTTGTGAATCATCCATTTACCACAGCGAGGACACCTTGAATCATCAATCCATGCTGTGGGTTCATTGCTAATATAACCACAATAAGGACAAGTTATATCTTTGTAGCAAGGATCGTTCATTCTCCGTCCTCCACAGGAACAAGCTCAATGAGCGGGTTAATCCATGGCTTACAATCCGAACCAAACTCATGCCCGTCTGGCAAAATACACCCTTTATAAATCGCACCGCCCATGATTTTACCAAGTTCTGATTTTGTGAAAGATGGTATGAATTCAGAAACTTTCCAACCGATTACTTCTCGCTCTCCCCAATCATCCAACTCTTCTCCATATACAGGGTCATAACTATACGGTTGCCATTCGCCTCTATCTCCGCACCACCAAATTCCACGATGATTATTAGGAGATTTCAATTTCACATAATATTTTTTCTCGCTCATTCCGCCACCTCAATCTGTTCATAGCTCCCAATTTCCATGCTTTCGATTTCGGATTGGGTGAATGATGATTTATACCGACCTGTCGCTTCGGTACTACCCCAGTGTTCAAAATATCCAGTGCTTGTGTCTAATATCAAGTAACTTGTTGTCAGTTTATTCTTCAAATAGAACAGCTGCGGTTTTTCGACTTCATATTTGCCAGTGATAAATGCTAGAGCGAAAATGTCTTGGTTTTCAATACCCTCACAAAGCCAATTGAAAACAGGTAGCCAATCTTTATTTTCTTCAGGTAGGGTTTCGACTTTTGATTTAATTAAGTCAAGAGCTTCAAACGCTGAGTAATGGTTCGGTATACTTTCAATAGCTCCTGCCACATACTCAGGCACGACTGGCAGGGCTTGCTGTTGGAGTTGGGGTTCAACTGCCATACCGTTTGAATCGAATGTAGTACGCTCATCTCGCATGAATGAGTTTTCATTTTCGAGTTTTAGAATACGTTCGTCTTTCTGTTTCGAATCATATTCAAGATAGTCAGCATACTCACGCATTTTACGGTACTGACTTAATACAGACTGCATAGAATTGTTTAGTTCAGTGATTGGGCCATTATCTGGTCTTTTAAATTCTTCTTCAAACTTAGTCATTTTTCGTTTCTCCATTTCCCTGGACAGCATTGACTGCAAAAACAGTTATCATGATTCCATTTATATTTCTTAGCTCTTAATGGAACTATCAGAGGAATTAACTTAATTTTATTAGTCATTTTTCGTGTCCTCCTCGAAAATAATTTTTAGTACAAATTCTTTAATGAAATCAACTGGAACTGTACTGCCATCTTTAGCATATAATTCGACTGTTTCAAGCACTTTCGATTTTGCGTACTCTTGCATTTGCTCTGCTGTGTAAAGTTTAGGAAAATCGTCAACTTCTATAGCGTTTTCCTTGCCCCCTCTATCAATGACATAGCTGTATGGCATCTCATCCTCAAAGACTACAAAGTCTTCTGGACTTACCGCTTCAATCTCGCTTAGCTTCATCTAACTGCTCCTATAATCCTAATTCATCTTTTCTTGAATTTTCGATTGCCATTTGTGCTCTGATATTTCTTCGCAATCTACGTTCTTCTTTTGTTTCGTGCTTTCTACGGTCACGATCGGTTATTTCATCAGAGATTTTAGACTTTGAACCACCATAAGGTTTCCAACCGGGATATTTTTCCATCATCGCTTTTTCATTTACAATGGCGATTTTGACTGCATTCTTTTTCGGAGAATTAGCCATACCATTTTTAACCCAAGCAGCGACTGAATGAGGTGAAACAAGAAGCATTTTTGAAAGCTCTTTTTTCGTACCAGTTCCCATTTTTATCCCATTGAAATAAACATCATAAATTTTTTCTAACCTTGCCATCTCCTGCCTCTTTCAATCCACTTAGTTTACTTTTCCATTGTTCATGAAACCATTCGTCATCTTCATCAGCGACTCTATAGTTTTTTAAAACATCTTTATCTTTAAATTCCAAAACATTCTTCTCTTTTTGCGTTGTCATAATAACACCTCATATTTTAGCTTTTAAGCGCTTTTAGATTTTTCGTGATAAATTATCCATGAAATGGTTTAAGCGCTCAATGTAACCGTAATTTTCATGAATTAAAGCTATTCTACTTCTGTAACTTCAATTTCTATCCGTGGTCGCAAGCTATAACGCTTCTTAGCGTAGATATCACTGATTTGGTTGTCATCTGGCCATGCATGTTTGTTTAGTGCATCTAGTACAGATTTTTGCAAATTATCAATATCTGGCTTTTTGACCACTGGCATTGTTTCTGCTTCAAGCGCTGCTTGATTCTTTTTTATTTTTGATACTGCTATTGGTGGCTCAAGATAGAAACCCAATTTAACAAATAGTGGCTTTCCTGAAACTTCCTGTTTTAATTTCAGCAATTTCCATTTGAATAAGAGTTGAGCTTTCCAAGCCATGTATTCCTTAGGCATATAAGCTTTTACAAATTCGCCTTTACTGCTAAATCTAGGTCTTGGGCTTGCCATTGGCTCCATTGCTATTTCAAACTTCACTTGATTCTCCTTGCTATCTCGTAAATAACTGGTACTGTCACGCTGTTCCCAGCTTGCTTGTATAACTGACTGTTTGAGTTTACTTCTTGCGCCTTGTCAAAAGCCCAATCAGGGAAGCCTTGCAATCGCCAGCATTCACGAGGTGTTAGCTTTCTAATTCTGATTCCAGATTTCAGCAAATTATTTTCGTGCCAAGAATTAGATGATAATGTTGGTACAACTTCATGCTCTCCGCCTTTATTAAAACCTCTTGGCTTTTGAACAATTTTAGGAATATTTCCACTTCCACCACCAGCTTTTAATGTTCTTGCTAATCCTTCAACATCAAAAATATTTTGTTCAAAATGCCAGCCATTTTTTGTTTTACCTTTTAATGGGTTTTGAACAGCTACACCATGACTATCTTGAGCAGTTAAAGTAAACATTGGCTCACCATTTTCTTTAAATCTCCTGCCATTTTGTCTTTTTTCTGCTCGATCAGGAGTTAAAACTGGTATTGCAATCTTAGGTTCTCTTCCTCCGCCTTGCATTGTATTTAAAGTTGGGCTTAATCCTTCTGAAGAGTAAACACGATTAGTTTCACGAGGCATACCGTTTTCTTTGTTTAAAACAACGATTTTTATTTTAAATTCATCGTTAGTTTCGATGTTGCTTTCTCCGATAGGAAATACTTCTCGTCCACGTTCTCCTCTAAGATGTCCGATAATGAACACCCTCTCTCGGTTTTGTGGAACTCCGAAATTTTTGCTGTTAAGTATCTGCCATTCTGCATCGTACCCCAATTCATCAAGGGTGGATATGATAGTTCTAAAAGTTCGCCCTTTGTTGTGAGATAAAAGCCCTCTAACGTTTTCAAGGAATAAAGTCCGTGGTTTGATTTGTTCAGCCGCTCTGGCAATCTCGAAGAATAACGTTCCACGAGTTTCATCAAGGAATCCTTTTCTTTTACCTGCGATGGAGAAAGCTTGGCAAGGGAATCCTCCACAAATAAGCTCAACTGTTCCACGTAAGGCTCTCCATTCTTCATTGCTGACTGTTGTAATGTCATGATATTCTCGTTCTCCTTCTGTATTATGAATGGCTTTATAACTCTGCCTGGCAAACTTATCGATTTCACAAAAGCCTACGCATTCATGTCCAGCTTGTTCAAGTCCAAGTCTAAATCCACCAATGCCGGCAAATAAATCAAGAAATTTCATTTTCTTCTCCAAATCTAGCAATTGCAGGCATCTGAGCCATGCGATTAAGGATAAAAATAATCTCATGCTCTGATTTCTCTGCCAACTTCTGCTTTTTTATTCTTCCAAGTGGGTAATGCTCGTTTTCCCACTGTTCAATGATTATTGTTTTCATCGCTTCTCCTAGAATGGCAATTGACTAACACGCTTATCTTTAATGTTTTCAAAATTGAATGCTTTTTTTCCAATACCTCTGAACAAACGGCTATATGTCCTGTTATGATATTTTTTTCTTATTTCATCACTTTTTAGATTAGTGGTAATAATAGTCTTAGTCCTTGCATCCAAAACTTCTGTCAGTAAAGACATGGACCATTCTGTTATTTTTTCACTTCCAATATCATCAATAACCAATAAGTCAGTATTTCTAAAAACTTCCATGAAGTATTCAGTTGAATAAAAGCTGTCTTTATTATCAAAACTATCTTTGATTAAGTGAAGAACTTCTGACCAACTTGCAAAAATAACGGTCAAATCAGTATGTTGCAAACAATCTTTTAAGATGCTCATGGCTAGGTGACTTTTACCTGTTCCTGCTGGCCCGCTTACTACAGTATTTCCCTCACCGCCAGTATAATAATATTCAGATACTTCTTTTGCGAACGCCAAAGCTCTCTTTTCTTCATCAGTTACTGCATTAAAATTTTCAAAACTTGCTTTTTTTATTGTCATATCTCTTACAATGCTATTGCGATTAAGCCTTTTGACAAACTCAGCTTTTTTCCTACGTTTAATCACTTCTTCAGTCTCACGATATACAACATCGGCATAACCATAATTCATAATCAAAAATGGTTCATGCCCGTTCATTGTTGTTTTTTCGTTATTCTCAAATTTATTTTTTTCTTTAAGATATTCGTAGAATTTAGAATAACTTTTTGAAACTTCATCGCTAGTCATGTTATTATCTGAAATGAATTTTTCTATTTCTGGACGAGCGATAACTCTGTCAGCCATTGCATTAAATTTATCCATATCAACAAATTTTCCAATAACATCTCCGATACTTTCCATTTCTTCCTCCTAAAATGGCAATCCAAGATCATCATAAGGCTGTGCTTGTTCTTGGCGCATTGGTGCCTGGTTAAGGTAATTATCAAACTTCGTTCCAAACAGCGTTGAAGGTTGTAAGTATTTTTCTGCTGGTTGACCGTTTATTGTTTTACCTGTCCAGTCAGCAACTTTATTATCAACGACCCTCTTAAAGTCATCTAGTTTATAATCCTCATTCCACCTTGCTTTGATAAAGCGTTTGTGAGCTTCAGTGGTTCTAAAACTTCGCCCTGTTTTTTCATTCAAGTAAGAAATGATTTCAGAATAAGGAATAACATCGTCAGATTTATCTGACATAGTATTATTACTCTTACCTAACCTATCCTTACTCTTACCTAACCTTACCTGTGTATCCAAACTGGATACATCTTGTATACATTTTGTATACGTTCCGTTTTCTTCAACTAAAAGTTGCTTTTTTTCATCTAAATATTGAGTTTGATTGTATCTGTCCTTTTGGATGTAATTGTGAATCTTCCAGTCTTTGATTACAATGACTCCACTATCAAACGGGATGATAAACTGTTTAGCAATAAGTATTTTCAAGTCATCATCAGTAGCTCCACTAATCAATTTAATTGTTTTAGGATTTCCAACGAAACCATCATCATCAGCACTCATATTTAGGTAAAAATAGAGTAATTTTGCTGTTGGTGACATTTCCATAAAGAAATCTGTTTCTACAATTTTTTTACTAAACATTCTTCTTTGTGCCATTACTTAGACCACCGTAAATTTCCAACATAATTATTTGATTTGTTACCATCAATATGTTTAACGTTTGGTAGTCCTTCAGGGTTTGGAATGAATGCCTGTGCTACCAATTGATGTATAAATGGCATTACTCGTTTTCCGTTATCGAGTGTAAAACCATATCTTGGCCGCTGGTCTGATGTGGTATTTATTTTTACTTTCTTGCGAATATTATCACTTATAACTTGTCTCAAATTTCCATGGCTGCTAATCTCATATTCTCCTACTGGAATACCAACAATTTTTGGAGAGCTAATAAACTCAATTTTTTTCCACGTTTCAAATTCCATGTATTCTTCCTTTCTTCTATATTTATTTCAAGTTTTATTTTTCAAATTAAAAGCTGGCAATGAGTGTTTATGTGCAGGCACTGAATACTCATGGACTTTACGGTCGTTACGCCACCCTCCAGCACTAACTTATTAGAATGGTAGGTCTTCGTCTGAAATATTCATTGGTGCTGAATTTCCAAACGGATCTCCTTGAGCATTATTGCCTTGAATATTAGTTTGCTGTGTACCGCCACCAAATTTTATATATTCTTCGTGAGTTAAGAACGCTTTATGCTCTGTACCAGTACTATTTTGAGTTTTACCGTTTTTGTCGACATACGTACCTGTGCGTTCTTTCATTTGTATAAATACTTTATGATTTGTTAAAAATTGGACTGTTTCACGGTTATATCCATAATCAATTGGTGCGATTTGTTGGCCATTATCTTCAATACTTGCAAGAATTCGTTGAAGGTTTGAATCAGACCACTGTTCCCCAAACACTAGGTAACTATTTGTGGATTCTCCATTCATTCCTTCAAGAGTAAATTTGAACATTTCCTTGTTTGTTTTACTCTTACCTGCTTCAACTTTTGCTATTTTAGCGATATGAACGCCCGCTTCAAATTGTTTCCCGCCAAGACTACTTACGTTATTTCTGTTATATTGCATTATTTTTCTCCTTCAAATTTAAATAATTCATCAATCGGACAAGCTGTTCGACTGTCAATTCTGTTTTTAGCGTAAACACCATCGTTACCTTCTAAAATTGCTCCACGATTTCCAGTATTTGGGTTTACTTTAATCCGACCTACTACATCCGTCCAACCAAGTAATTCACTTAATACTTGCTTTCTTATTTTTGGAACAAACTGGGTGATTACTCGGCCATCTTCAAGTGAAATTTCCTGAGTGTCTTCCCAAGCTGTAACATAGACATTTATTGGAAGTCCATAAATTTTGGTCATTATTCTCAAGAAATAATTCGTCCAATCCCCATAGTCTTGGATTTCGTTACGAATACCACCTTTTGAACTTCTCCCTCGTTCAATAAGCCAGTCTGATTGAAAACTCGTCACATTATCAATGACCAAGTTATCGTAATCACTTATGACAACATCAAGTTCTTTTAGAAAAATATTGATATCTTCGATTGGTTCGTTCCTGTTAAACGATTCTAATCCTTCATCATCAATTGTTCTCACATCAATATTTGGAATACCACTTAATACTTTATGAGAGTTATCAAGAGATAAAACTAATGTTCTACCAGTTAATCCCTTTACTGCAGAAGTTTTTCCGAGTCCAGGTTTACCATAAAGCAATACTCTCCAATATTGAGTTCTACTGATATCAGTTGCTTTTGTAATTTTCATTTATTGAACCTCACGCATCCCATTTAAGAGGTGCTTTCTTACCTTTATAAACAATGGACTGCTCAAGCTCTTGTTCGATTCCATCTCCGAACTTGCTCTTGAGTTTAGTTAAAGTAATTGGCTCTACACAATCCCAACCATGAGCTTTAACCAAGTCATATTTTTGTTTATTAGTCATGGTAAGAACCTTTTGTTGTGCTGCTTTACCATAACTCAAACGATTGAATTGTTGACCTTCATCAAGTCGCTTTTTAACCTCAGTTTCGCCCTTTTTATAAAGGTCAGCTATAATCTTTGCCTGAGCTAAGAACTCTGTGAGTGTGATATTATCCATATCTTTTATAGCTGATGGATTCAAGTCAACCCTTTGACCATCTCCATCTACTGGTATAAGTTGTAAATCCATAATGTTCTCCGTTTCTATCTAATACATGCTTTCATTTCTTCGAAAATCTCTCTAGCAGTATCAACATCCTGATTTGTGTACCATCTTGTATATGAACCAGAATGAAGAGTTACCATTGTCCGCCAAGTTTTATAAAGACTTGTACAAGATAGACCAGTTACGATTGCATTTAAGCATTTAAGGTGCATGCGACCATTTGGAGAGGTAAAGAATTCTTGAACTTCTTCATCCAACTCTTCCCAAGGAGTTTTTTCTCTAGCTACTTTTTTAGGATTAATAAAAGACATGCGTTCAATCAGTCCTTTATATTCTTCAATTGGGATTGTCACTGTTTTAGTTAAATTAGTATTTTCATCAATGCTCATTTAAATTCTCCATTTCAAATTTCTAGGCATTCGTGGTATAATTTAAGTAGAAGTTTTGGCGAATTTCCTACTTGCTCTGCGTGCCATGCAGGGCTTTTTTGTTGTTTGCTCATACTAATATCCCCAGTCAGACAAGCACGAATTGAGCATAGCAGCTTTTTCTCGTTCTGTTCGTGATCTGCGGATAATGTACATTGTTCCATCTTTTCTTCGATAAGTAGATTCAATAACTTCTCCAATTACTTCTCTTTTTTCTAAGTCATAATGCTTATATCCAATGACTGTTGGAACTGTCAGGACTTCTCGTCCATTAATAATTTGTGTGTGCATTATTTGCCTTTCTCTCTGAATTCATCTAAGCTGATGTCTAGTGCATCCGCTATTTTGACCATTGTTAGCCAACGAGGATTTTCAGAATTTCTTTTTTTAAATTGATGAATTTGTTGAGCGCCAAGTCCTGTAACTTTTCCAAGTTCATACTCGGTCATATTTTTCTCAACAAGTTTAGTTTTTATCTTTGACCACAACATTTAGTGTTCCTTTCCTGTTTTTTACATAATTAAACACAATATATAGTATGTTATGTTGACTGAAATGATTTATAGCAGTATAATATAGTAGAATGAATTACCGCGGCTGCGGATTTATTCAAAATATAAACCGAAAGAAGGTATATACATTGAGTAAACCTTACATGTTAACCTATGACCTGAATAGCCCAGGTCAAAATTATGATGATGTTATTAAGACGATTGAAAATGATATAGCAACAGTATGCTGTAAATATTGGGAATCTTCTTACTTATTTCGCTCCAATTTATCTCCAAGTGAAATGATTGATAAGTTAAGCCCTTATTTGGATAATGGAGATAAGTTTTTTATTACAGAGATTGTTAACAATAAGAATGGATGGTTAACGCAAAGTCAATGGAATTTTATTAATCAAAATATTTACGATTGACTTGGATCAGTTATACATTCATTTAATTCGTCACTTTTGTGGCGTTTTTTTATTTCTACTGAGATGACATCATCGTCAATATTTTTTACAACCTGTTTAATAAGTTGTTCTGTGTTCAAATCTCCAATTTTTTCGCCTTGAACTTCTTCATCTATAAATAATGTTTTTGTTTTCATGATTCGTTCTCTTTTCTAGCGGAGCACCGCATTTAATTTCTTTGCAATGAGCTTTATTGCTCGAATGTTTTGTGTGATTAAGTCGTGCACCAGGTCAAACAGTATTTCACCCGTTTCTGGGTTGACTATGTATGTGTAGGTCATGCGACACTTCCTCCATTAAATTTCTGATAAAATTCATTGTTTATAAATTCCATCATTTCTTTAAACCTAAATGACCAGTTATCTCCTTTGCCGTTTGGATAATATACCCAACCTCCATTTTCAACTGAAATTCTTTTTCTTAAATCAGGTTTTCTTAAAACTTTGGAAACTGTTGGAACACTACGGTTGGATTTTTCTATGAACACATCCATACCAACCCAACCGTCAAAGTCTTTTTCTTTAAGCTCTTGATATTCAACTTTATCTACAAGAATCTTATCTTCTGGAATTAAAACTGAAATAGTCGCTTGTACTTCAAGTGTTTGTTCCATATGATTTCCTTTCTAAGCTTCAAAGTCAAAGCTGGTTTGTCTAAGTTGCATTTTCGTAGCTGTGGATGGTTCCCAATTATTGATGAAATCCATAGCTGTATCAAAGTGCTTTGCTCTCAATTGAGTTCGTGTAGATATTCCTGTGACAACTTTAACTCCTCGGTTAATATCTTTATAAAGCTCACCACGTTGCTTTTGGGTGATGCTACTATAACCGTGAGCTACTTCATTTACACGCTGTGTAATTCGACTTCCGATATAGTTATATTCACCAGCACTAAGCGGAGCATTTTCTTCAAGGTCTAATACTCTATCTTTGACTTCTACAAGCTCCTCTTTCACACTTCCGTAACCTGTTGCGATAGCTGCAATTTGTTGGTCTAAAGTAAGCGGAGCTTGTTGTTCTTGAACTTTGAAATAAGTATCAACTAAAATATCGTACATGTCCCAAGCTTCATCAGTTCCTAAAGATTTCGCATGAAGCAACGCTCCTTTTTCTGTCCAGAGGTAAAGTTTAGGGGCTCGATTTCCGACTACACCGAAATTTTCGTTGTTGTCTTTGAATTTTTTCAGTTCTTCTCCGTCTAATAAAAAGAAATGCTTACCTTCTTTAAATCGTGATTTATTATTTCCGAAATTATCAACGATAGTCCGTTTTTTTGTTCCGTAACCATCAGCAATTTGTTGAGTAGTCAAAACTCGTTGACCATTTAATTCTGTAATTTGTAATTCATTCATTTTTAAACCCTTTCTTTTATCGGTGTCTTTTAGGACACTAATTCTTCAAAAAAAATATCAAGCATTTCATCATTTGTAAAATTCATTATTTTACTGATAACTTTTATTTGTTGAGCTGTAAACTCAGACTCTCCACGAAGCTTTTTATAAATCGCGGAACGAGAAACTTGTTCTCCGTTCTTAGTCATTTGGCTTTCTAGCCAATCAACATTTTTACCCATTGATTTTAAACGTCCAAGAAATTGATTTGATTTCATTGTTCACCGCCTTTCTTTTCTTTGTGTCCCTTAAGACACTTTCAGTATATCATTATAAAAATACCATGTCAAGCATTTTGTGTCTTAAAATACACTTTTTTATTAAAATAAATATTTTTATGGTTTACTTGCTTTTTTTGTGTACTTTACGACACTTTAGTGCTATAATGTAAAAAAGGAGATTTTGAACCATGGAAAACATATTGAAAGAAAAACGGCTAGAAAAGAAATTAACTCTTGAACAAGTTGGTGAAATTGTAGGCGTTGGTAAATCAACCGTTAGAAAATGGGAAAACGGTATGATTGAAAATATGGGTAGAGATAAGATTGTTTCTCTTTCTAAAGCTCTTGGAATTTCCCCACTCGATATTTTAGGGATAGGAGATTCAGAAAATAAAATAGACCCTATAAAAAAAGAATTAAATGATATTTTTGATTTACTTAATTCAAAGCGTCAAAAAAAAGTTTTAAATTTTGCAAGTAATCAACTTGACGAACAAAAGAACAATGTATTAGATATTAATAAAACAACGGAAAAAAATAAGCTTATTCCTATTGAGACTGTAGAAAAAGTTTCAGCTGGTTTTGGATTTCATTATGGAGAAAACGAAAAAACTACTTACTATACTTCAAGAAATAATTTACCTCGTTTTGACTTTGCTACAGTTGTTGATGGAGATTCAATGGAACCTACTTTACACGACGGCGATGTCATTCTAATTAGACAAAACTATGATACTCCTCAAGGTGGAATATATGTAGTAGATTATGATGGAACTTCTTGGGTTAAAGAAGTTAGCATTGTTGAAAACGAACTTGTTCTTCATTCTATTAACGAGAAGTATCGTGATCGTTTCTTGCCAGTTCCTCCTGAAGATGGGGAATACTGGAACATCGTCGGCGAAGTAGTTGATTGGTTTACTCCAGAAAACATTTAAACAATAAAAAACGACGAGTAATGTCTTGAATTTCATTTAAATATCGAATAGGAGAACTTATGAAATTTGGAGTTAGAAAACCTAGTATAAAAAAAAGCTTTAAAGCTAGAACAACAGGTAAAATCAAAAGATCAGTAAAAAAGACTGTCATACCAGTTTATGGGAAAAAGGGGACTGGTATTTATAAAAATCCGAAAAAAGCGGCGTATAATAAAGTTTATAAGAAAACAACTTTCTCGATTTGGGATTTATTTAAAAGCAAAAAAGAGTTATCCAAGGAAGTTACAACCTTTCCAAACGCTCCTCAAATCTCTAATACTAAACCGGAGCTTACAGCTGCTGAGATAGAAGTGTTAAATTGGTGTCATAAGAAACCAGTCTCAACAAGATTTCCAGAGCGTTTTTGGTTTGAATATGGAATAAAAGAAAATTCAATAATTAATCTTATTAATAAAGAATATATCCATTATGCTGAACCCTTTGAAGCATTGGCTGGACTCACTATTATACAATTAAAAAATATTTTAAAAACAAAAGAATTGAAAACCTCTGGAAACAAGAGAGAGTTAGTTGCAAGGATAGAAGAAAATTTTTCTCCTAAATTTTTAGAGCCTCTTATTAAACAAAGAGTTTACTATGTCTCTGACAAGGGGGTTAAATATCTCCATAAACGGGATAAACTACTATCCACCGAATTTAGAACTTCTTCAACTAAAAACAAGAAAGATTCCACTGAAATTAAAAGCATTCTATCTAAAAAAGAAAGAGAGAAGCAACTATTAATTACCTTAGACAGTGCGATATCAAAAAAACAATTTAATACAGCAATCCAAACCGTGAATGAATTATGCAAACTTACGAATGATATGCGCTACCTTCTCATTGCTTTCTGCATAGATATCTGTGGTCTGACAAATTTTAATTTTTTAGAAATATATGGTGTTCCAAAATGGCGTCAAAACCTTATGCATAAAGTAATGAAAGAAACTAAATTAGATCTGGTAGATTTGGAAATTCACCTTCGAAATATTTGGAAAGATATTTATCCTAAGTTTCCGATTTCAATCGTAAATTCAGTTGATGATGCAATTGAATTATTGAATGACATTTTGGGTGGAAATATTGAGGAATTTAACATTTTGATTTCTCGCTTATATTCTAATTTGCCTGACAAGTATAAGGCTGATTGGAGAAAATAAAAAATCCGCCCAAACTTTGGACGGCGAGGGCGGATTAAATCTATGTAATACAAGAAATTCATCAATACTGATGGAGATTTCTCGTACTCATTTTATCATAGAAATGGAGTAAAAATCAAATATGGCTACATATCAAAAACGCGGAAAGACTTGGCAATATTCAATCTCAAGAACAAAACAAGGACTTCCTCGTCTAACAAAGGGCGGTTTTTCTACAAAGTCCGATGCCCAAGCTGAAGCAATGGATATAGAAAGCAAGTTAAAAAAAGGATTCATTGTTGACCCCATCAAGCAAGAAATTTCCGAGTACTTTAAAGATTGGATGGAGCTTTATAAGAAAAATGCAATTGATGAAATGACTTATAAAGGTTATGAGCAAACGTTAAAATATTTAAAAACCTATATGCCAAATGTTTTAATTTCCGAAATAACAGCATCTTCTTATCAAAGAGCGCTAAATAAATTTGCTGAAACACACGCCAAAGCATCTACAAAAGGGTTTCATACTAGAGTTAGAGCATCTATTCAACCACTCATTGAAGAGGGACGACTGCAAAAAGATTTTACCACTCGTGCAGTAGTTAAAGGTAATGGAAATGATAAAGCAGAGCAAGACAAGTTTGTAAATTTTGATGAATACAAGCAATTAGTAGATTATTTCAGAAATAGGCTTAATCCAAACTATTCATCTCCCACTATGCTGTTTATAATTTCAATTACTGGAATGAGAGCCAGTGAAGCTTTTGGATTAGTATGGGATGATATTAATTTTGATAATAATGTCATTAAGTGCCACAGAACTTGGAATTACAGAAACAAAGTCGGTGGTTTCAAAAAGCCCAAAACAGATGCTGGAATAAGAGATATTGTTATAGATGATGAAAGTATGCAATTGCTAAAAGATTTTAAAGAACAGCAAAAAACATTATTTGAAAGTTTTGGTATAAAACCGATACATGACTTTGTTTGTTATCATCCTTATAGAAAAATAATAACTCTCTCAGCTTTGCAAAATACATTAGATCATGCATTGAAAAAACTAAAGATTTCTACTCCACTTACTGTACACGGTTTAAGGCACACTCATGCTTCTGTTCTCCTCTATCATGGAGTTGATATCATGACTGTTTCAAAACGCCTAGGACACGCAAGTGTGGCTATCACACAGCAAACCTATATTCATATTATAAAAGAGCTAGAAAATAAAGATAAGGATAAAATAATTGAGCTGCTACTGGAGTTATAATTTTCTTACAACAAAAATACAACAAATCATTAAAAACTAAGAATAAACCCATTATCTAAAGCATATATACCCTTTACTATGTAGTTTTTCATGGGATCTCAAGAAGACTAAATTAGCTCAAATTAAAAGAACAGTTTTTATAGACTGTTCTTTTTCGTTTTTTTATAGATGAGAAGTAATTTTTTGTTATACCATCCTTCATTTTCTGATTTCTTCTTCACGAAAACTAAAATAATTACCAGCTCCTACAATAATATGATCAATAAAATTAATCCCCACATCCTCACAAGATTTTTTTATTTTGTTAGTAAATATTTTATCAGCCTGACTTGGTTGTAAATTTCCTGAGGGATGATTATGTGCAACTAACAGTCCTACTGAAAGATTTTTTATTGCATGATAAAGAATCTCTCTAGGGCTTGCGGTTGCATGATTAACCGCCCCTATAAAAATTGTTTTTTTCTCAATAATTCTATTTTGACCATCTAAATAGGTCGCCACAAGATGCTCTTGCTCAAAATTTTGCATTTCAAAAGCAAGACTTAATCCGTATTCTTTAGAGCTCAATACTTGACCATAACGTTTTCTATTAGTAGTTTGTATTCTTTTTCCTAGTTCAATCATCGCTCGAATTTCAATTGCTTTTGCCAGTCCAATCCCTGAAATTTCTCTGAGTTCATTAATTGAAGCTTTACGCAAATTATCTAAAGTTTCAAAATATCGAAGAATTTCTAAAGCTAAATTTAATGATGAATACTTTTTAGTACCTGTTCGCAATAATATCGCTAACAGCTCAACATCAGATAAGCATTCTTCCCCTAAAAATTCTAAGCGTTCCCTAGGTTGCATTGGATATGGATTTTCTCTTAGTTCATACATACTATTATATACGGAAAAACCTTGCTTTTGTCACTGACAAAAGATTAATTAACCAAAAAAGTTCTGATAAATCTCAGAACTTTTTTATTTTAGTTATCATTTTACTGACAGAAATTTCTGTCAGTAAAAATTATTCAACTGTTACTGCTTTAGCTAAATTACGTGGTTTATCAACATCAAGTCCACGTTGCATTGAAGCATAATAAGCAATTAATTGTGTTGGAATAACCATTGAAATTGCTGACAAATAAGGATGAACTTGGTTGACAACAATTGTATCATCTTCACGGGCCACTCCTTCTTCAACAATTGTGATAGCTGAGGCACCACGAGCCACTGTTTCCATTACATTTCCACGAGTATGAGCTGCTACTTCTTCATTATTAGAAATTAAAGCAAGTACTGGAGTTCCTTTTTCAATCAATGAAATCGTTCCATGTTTTAATTCTCCAGCAGCAAATCCTTCACATTGAATATAAGAAATTTCTTTTAATTTTAGAGAAGCTTCCATTGCTACATAATAGTCTTGTTTTCGTCCAATATAGAAAGCATTGCGGGTTGTTGGCAATAAGTCAGCTACAACTGCAGCAATTTCGTCTTTTTCAGATAAAGTGGCTTCAATTGATTGAGCGACTAAAGACAATTCTTTAACCAAATCAAATTCTTTTGCTTTAACTTCTCCTTCAGCCTCACCAACTGCCTTTGCAAGAAAAGCCAAAGTTGCAATCTGTCCTGTATATGCTTTGGTTGAAGCAACTGCAATTTCTGGTCCAGCACCGATTAACATTGTATAAGTTGCTTCACGTGATAAAGTAGAACCGGGAACATTTGTAACTGTTAAGCTTGGAAGTCCTAATTCATTTACTTTTACTAAAACCTGACGACTGTCAGCTGTTTCACCAGACTGTGAAAGGAAAATAAAGAATGGTTTTTGACTCAACAAAGGCATATCATAGCCCCATTCTGAAGCAAGACCAAGTTCAACCGGTGTATTTGTCAATGATTCAAGCATCATTTTTGCCCCAAAACCTGCATGATAAGACGTTCCAGCGGCAATAATATAAATACGATCAGCTTCTTGAATTCCCTTGATAATGTCTTGATCAACTTTCATTGTTCCATCTTCATTTGCATAAGTCGCAATGAGTTTACGCATAACTGCGGGTTGCTCATCAATTTCTTTGAGCATGTAGAAAGGATAAGTTCCTTTCCCAATGTCAGATAAATCGAGTTCGGCTGTGTATGACTCACGTGAAAGTACATTACCTTCGTAATCCATAACTGTAACATTATCTTTTGTTAACACAACAAGCTCTTTATCGTGAATTTCCATAAATTCAGATGTTTCACGAATCATCGCCATAGCATCTGAGCAGACCATGTTGTAGCCTTCACCAAGCCCGATTAATAATGGTGATTTATTTTTGGCAACATAAATCACTTCTGCATCTTCGCTATCCATAAGAGCAAAGGCATAAGAACCTTGAATTAAGCTTAGAGCCTTTTTGAATGCTTCAAGTGTTGATAATCCTTCTTCTTCAGCAAATTTAGCAATTAAATGAACCGCAATTTCAGTATCGGTTTGTCCTTTAAAAGTATCATTCATTAAAAATTCATTTTTAAGTTCGACAAAATTTTCAATCACTCCATTATGTACTAAAACAAAGCGACCTGATGTAGAGGTATGCGGATGAGCATTGTCTTCAGTTGGTTTACCATGAGTAGCCCAACGTGTATGACCAATACCTGCTGTTCCTGAAACATCAATCCCTAACTTCCCTCTTAAATCAGCAATGCGTCCAACAGATTTAACTAATTTCGCTGCTGTTTCTTGACCATTTACAAAAATACCGGCTGAATCATAACCACGATATTCAAGTTTTTCGAGTCCTTGCATCAAAATATCAGTTGCATTTTTACTACCTACAACGCCAACAATCCCACACATAATAAAGCTCCATTTAACCAACCACAAAATTGGTATAGTTAATTATTTTTCTAATTTATATTTACAAACAGCATTATATTACACTTTTTCGTCATTGTCAAGTGTAAAACTTCTAATAAATCGTAAATATACAAAAATTGGTATAACTATTTTTAAATATTAATAAAAACCAATTGACATCAATTGGTTTTTTTAGATTTTTCTTGATACTTAATATATGTGGGGTAAGTAAGTAATAGAATACTAATTCCTTCGAGAAATCCGCCGATTGTGTCACTTGGATAATGTACCCCTACAAAAATTCTTGAAAACATTACTAATGCAATTAATATAATACATAAAATGCCTAATAAAATTTTAGAAGAACGATTGTTAAGTTTACCTAGACAGATAAAGAAAATACTTCCAAAAATAATTGTTGCAAAAATGGAATGTCCGCTTGGAAAACTTTTCCCAGCTTCATTGGCAAAAGCCGCTAACCGATGAATATCAGGACGTTCTCGACCAATAATTACTTTAATAACAGTATTTAAAGCAAGGCTTAAAACAACTGTTGTCGCAAACCAGATTGTCGCTTCTTTCTGTTTAAAGAGAAGATATAAAGCCAAAGCAAGTAGAGCTGCGACAATTATTCCACCTTTATCTCCAAAAATATTTGTCATATGAGAGAAAAAGTAAGTGAGTCCTGAAGAGCTTTGTAAATGAAAAGCCCAAGTTTGAATTGGTCGATCAAAAGGAAACGGACCATGAGTAAAATCAATTTTAACAAAGAGAGCTAAAATTAAAAAGGCAAGGGTGGTAATAACACCCGAAATATAATAGATTTTTTTATTCATAATTAATTAGTTTTCTATAGACTCCATTAGGAGATGAAAAGTTGACCCTTTCGGAGAATTATTTGAAACAAAGACTTTGGCATCATTCAATTGTGCATATTCCTTTGCAATTGCCAAGCCAAGTCCTGTTCCAGGAATTTCACTTGAACGGGATTTATCAATTCGATAAAATCGTTCAAAAATATTATCTTTTTCTTCTTCTGGAACGCCAAAGCCTTCGTCAGCAACCTGAAAATCAACTTGATGATTTTCCAAAGTAATATTTATTGTAATTTCTGAGTCGGAAGGTGAATATTTTCCAGCATTTTCAAGAAAGATAATAATAATTTTGTATAGCGCCATTTTATCTATGCTGATAAATAAGTCTGTTTGAATATCAAAGTTTATTTTTTGTCTAAGCGCGGGTTGAATTTCACTGACCACTTTGTCAGTAAATTTACTTAAGTTAATTCTTTCTTTTTTCATTTCTAAATGATTTCCTCTAGAAATGGTCAGTAAATTTTCGATTAAAACTTTCATTCTCATTGATTCTTCATCAATATAGGAAAGTGACTCATCAACAATTTCTGGATGTTCATGCCAACGTCTTTTGAGTAAATTCACATGTCCGCGAATTGCAGCAACTGGCGTTCTTAGCTCATGTGAAGCATCCGAGACAAATTGTTGCTCATTTTCAATTTTTTGATTCAGTCGATTGAGCAAACGATTGAAACTTTGACTTAACTGATGAACTTCAAGAGGATTTTTACTGACAGGAACTTGTTTAACATCCTTTCCATCAGTTGCCACCACAATATCTGTCAAAGGCTGACTAATCGTTCTGGCCGCTTTTTGAATTAAAATCAAAGCAAGGAAAAAGAGGAAAATCATGACAGCAATAATAACTAATATAGCTCTAATCATTGATTTAACTACAACATTTATATTCAACCATAACTCGGCTTTGGTTCCATTTTTAGAAGTTTTTGAACTATATAAAAAGATATCATCTCTTAATAGACTAAAATTCCCCCAAAATTTTCGTGATTTTAAAAAATTTGTTGTTCCTTGACTCTCTTCTCTTTGACCTGAAGGACTTGTCAGTCGAACAAATGTAGCTTTTTCATCTTTTTCACTATCAAGTTTAAATTCGTCCCAATTCACTTGCCCATTAGTTGCTGCCGTTTGAACGGAATTTAAAAGTGCCGCTCCCTCACTCTTACGGATTTGTAAACTTGTAAATGCAACAATTCCGGAAACAATGATTGTAATCAACAGACTAAAAATTAAGAAAATACGGACAAAAGTATCGGTAATAATTTTGGCACTTGTTTTTGATTCTATTTCTTTCATTCGCTAATTTACTTTACTATTTTTTAAGGGAGAGTATGAGCCCTCTTTTGAAATATGTGCTTTTAACTTACGGTATTCTAATAAGGTTAAAATAATCATTAATACGTCAACCGCACATAAAACGAGCATTGAAATTGACCCATGATTAAAAAATTCAAAGATTTGATAAAGAATAAAACCAACTAAAAGTAATATTGATAAGGGGTATGACCATAGAATCTTTTTCCAGAGCAGAGCCAACGTCACCAACTTTAGTGCACCATGTAAAAGTAAATATACAATAGCAAATAAAGTAGCATCATTGGTCAGCCTTTCTCCTGCATTTGTAATCATCGTAGAGAACGGGCTTAGAGAAATAGCCAGTGCAAGATGGTGAATAGTTGCTTTAATTAAATCAAGTGGAACAAAGATTAAAAGTAAACCTGATATAAATTCAACAAAAGCAAAAATACTTTTACCCAGAAGCATTGTGTTAAAACTAACATCTAATAATTCTTCTTTATTTTTTACTTTATTCATGGCTACCTCTTTTCCTCTCTCAGTTTTCGTTATTTAAACGATAACCTATACCACGAACGGTTTCAATGAGAGATTTATGATTTGGCAAATCAATTTTAGCACGAAGGTAGCGAACATAAGCATCCACGGTATTTTCCTGACCGTCAAAATCCATGCCCCATACATCATCCAAAATATCTGCTCGACTTACCACTATACCACGATGTTCTAAAAAATAGCTTAACAAAGAAAATTCTCTCTGAGTCAAATTGACTGTTTTACCAGCCACTTCTGTTGTATGAGCACTTAAATCAACTTTTAAGTAATCAAGTTCATAGACCTTGGAAGAAGAATTTGACCATTTCCTAAAAATCAACCTCAGCCGAGCCAATAGCTCCTCAATTTCAAAAGGTTTAGTAATATAATCATCTGCTCCCGCATCAAGACCGGCAACTTTATCTCCAATATAATCACGCGCCGTCAAGAAGATAATTGGTGTATCAGGCTGAATTTTTTTCATTCGACGTAACACTGTCAAGCCATCTAATTTTGGAATCATCCAATCAAGCAAAACAACATCAATAGCAGGCTTAGCAGTTTCAAATATTTCCAAAGCAGAAAGACCATCAAAAGCTGTTGAAACTTGATAATCTTCAAAAATCAACTCTTTTTTGACATAATCAGACAGACTCGGCTCGTCTTCAACAATCAAAACATGGTAGCTCATTTGGCACCTTGCCTTTCTTTAATTGCAAATGTAATCATAAATTTTTATTTACTTGCTCATTATAACAAGCCTAAAACAAAAAAACCATACAGTTTTTCTGAATAATTAATGATAATTTATCATTTTTATTCTTCGTTTATGAAGTCTTCAATCAAATAGCGAGGACGTTGTTTAACTTCCAAGAAGATTTTTCCGATATATTCACCAATTACACCTAGAGCTAATAGATTAGCCCCACCAAATCCAACAATAGCCAACATTGTCGAAGCCCAACCTGCAACGTCAGAACCATTAATAAAATGGCGAGCTATAATATAAATTGCTCCTACAATTGCTAGCACAAACCAAATTAAACCAATCCAAAAAATTAAGCGCATCGGTGCAGCCGATGTTGATGTAATTCCGTCAAGCGCAAAACTAACCATTTTTTTCAAAGGATATTTACTTTCACCAGCAAAACGTTCCCCACGCTTATAATAAACGATATCAGATTTATAGCCAACCAAAGGAACCATTCCTCTTAAGAAGAGATTTTGTTCAGGAAATTGAGCTAAACCGTCAAGGGCACGGCGACTCATTAAACGAAAATCGGCATGATTAGGAACACTTTGACTTCCCAAACCTTGCATTAATTTATAAAAAGCTCCAGCGGTTCTCCTTTTGAAAACTGTATCAGTGTCCCGATTATCCCGCACACCATAAACAACATCACAGTTCTCATTTTCAAACTTTTCAAGCATCTCATCAATCGCATTAATATCATCCTGCAAATCTGCATCCATTGAAATAACGCAATCTGCTAAATTTCTCACGGTCATTAAACCAGCGAGCAAAGCATTTTGATGTCCACGATTTCTTGAGAGATTAATCCCACTAAACATCGGATTTTCATTATGTTTTTCTTGAATTTTTTCCCAAGTTTTATCTTTTGAACCATCATTAACATAAACAACTCTACTTTTTGGACTAATAATATTATTTGAAATCAATTGTTCATATTTAGCCTTGAGACGTTCGGAAGTTTCATCAAGTACCAGTTCTTCATTGTAACATGGCACGACCATATAAAGAATCTTAGTCATATTCACTCCTTAATTTTTTTCTTTTTAAACTGCTTATCTATTAAACCTAAACTTGCTAAAGCAATCATAACAGGGGCAAATTGATAAAGGTAACGTGAATTTGTTTCCCAAAGAATAAGGAAAAAACTCAATCCAACAAAGGCCAAAGCTGGAATGAACCAGGGATTTGACCAATTTCTCTTGCTGATTAAAATTCGCCAGATTTGACGCCACAGCAGAACAACTAATCCAATCCAATAAAGGGTTTGAACAGCCTTTAACATAAACCAACCTGTTATATTACCAGGTCCATCCAAAGAAAATGAGGTTCCTGATAAATAATCAAAGTAACGATTAATAAATTTATTTTCATGATGATAAGTATAAAACGAACTATTCAAATCACCATATAACCAAGTATAGGCTAACTTACGTCCAATTTGTCTCACAACTCCGACAGGTCCCATCTTCTTAAGATTATCTATGAACAGTTGTTTATCAGCCTCTTTTTTCGCTTCATAAGTTGGGAAAGATTCAGAATAGAGCCTCACTTTCTTATTGAATCCACCCGTTTTATTAGTTGGCGACCAAGACATAGCAATCCAGTGCATCATTGGAAGATTACGACGTTCATTAGCCTCTTGAGAAAAGGCTGGCTCGGTCGCAATAGTTGCTTTAACCATGAAATGTCCACCAATAAATAAGATAGCAAACATTGGAATTAAAAGTACAAGTTGCTTCCATTTTTTATTAAGTCCAAGGAAAATTAAAACAGCAATGAGTACAATTAACACCGTTGGCTTAAATTCATAACCTATAACTGCCAATAATGTTGCCAAAAAGTACCATAGAACTTGTTGAGTTATTTTTTGTGATTTAATGGCATAAATAAAGAACAACAGACTAAAGGATACAAAAGGAAGTGTAATCGTGTCACTATAAAGTTGTGCGCCATAAACGTAAAAAGGTAAGAACCCAAGGGCACAAACATTGTATAAGAGCGCATGCCTTTTCCCGCTCAAAGCCTTAACACTCAAGGTTCCAGCCAAAACTCCGAGACTTGTCAATAGTGCAGACACTGCTGTCACAACCCACATTTTTAGTTCAACACTTCCTGCAAAAGGAGAGAAAACTTGATTAAATAAAATACCTAAAAATTGATTGTTTGGATAACGAAGAAAATATCCTAAACGCGAAGCAGTTTCAGGTAACAGTCCAAAAGATTGACCATGCAATTCTGTCGTAGAATTAAATATAACGAAATAGTCCCAAGCATGCTTACTATCCGGCACATGAATCATGAAAAGAAACGGCAAGATAAAAGTTAACAAAGCTACTAGCCAAAAGCTTATTCGATAATATTTTGTTACTGACAAGTCTGTCAGTAACTCAATTTTACTGACAGACTTGTCAGTATTTTCATTTTTTTCCTTCGAGTCAAAAAGTTTTTTTGACAATTTATAAATTCCAATAAAATAAAAATAGGCTGCTATTAAAAGAATATTTCCTAACAAAAGAGCAATGATGTGATCTGAATTCCACGTTTTCGTCAAAGAAATAGCAATCCCATTAATTAAAATAAAGACTCCTATCATTAAAGCAAAACAGAATCTTTTTTTATACTTAATAAATACTATATTATTCACATTACCATTTTACCATAGCTTGGCTTTTGTTTCTGATAATAACCTTAGTTTTTAGATGATAATTTCTCATTTTTTCTTCGTATTTATAAACTACATCATAATTAATGCTAACGACTCTTATTGCAACAAAATTTTTTCCTAATTCATTACTATAGCAACTATTATACCTAATATTGTTCCGCCCATCACTTGAATTGGTGTATGCCCCAATAATTCTTTTAAATTTTTATCTACTTTGATTCCGGCATTTTCGACATTTTGTAACATCCGATTGATAATTCTCGCTTGATTTCCCGCCTGTCTTCTAATACCTTGGGCATCATATAAGACGACAAATGCCAAAACAGTAGCAACGGCAAAAAGCGTTGAGTCAAATCCTTGTCTCAGTCCAGTAGCCGTTGCCAGAGCAACAACCAATGAACTATGAGAACTAGGCATCCCACCTGTTGCAAAAATTAATTGCCAATTAATACGATGTGTCCGAATAAGTTCGATAATTATTTTAATCAACTGAGCCAGAGCCCAACTCACAATGGCTGTCATTAAAATTTGATTATGAAAAATCTGATTAAAAAAGTTCATAATAGTCTCCTTTTACTAATAAAAACCTACTAACTATCGGTAACTCTATTATACATCATCTATCTTTTAATGATGTCTGATTTGCTGACAAATATAGAAAGTCTGTCAGTAAATATAGCTCTTTTTTTAATACAAAAAAGAACAAGTTTAAACTTGTTCTCTAAGCTTTTCTAATTGTTCGTTGAATATTTCAGGAGCATCAACTTGGAATTCCATAAATTCCCCAGTTGTTGGATGGTCAAAACCTAATGTTTCAGCATGCAAAAATTGCCCTTTATTAGGTGTCAATGTTTTATTAGGTCCATAGAGTGGATCACCAGCCACAGGGTGACCAATGTAATTCATATGTACACGAATCTGATGTGTACGCCCAGTTTCCAAGCGCAATGCAATCAAAGTATATCCATAAAATCGTTCTAAAACCTCAAAATGAGTCACGGCAGGTTTTCCGCCAGAAACTACGGCTTGTTTTTTGCGATCTTTAAGATTACGACCAATTGGTGCTTCAATGGTTCCTTTATCATTAGCAATTTCACCGTGGACAATCGCTAAATAACGACGTTTACTAGTCTTATCTTTTAATTGTGCTGCCAAACTTTCGTGTGCTTTATCATTTTTGGCAATCATTAAAAGACCACTCGTATCCTTATCAATACGATGCACAATTCCTGGACGAATTACACCATTAATGCTTGAAAGATCTTTGATATGATATATAATTGCATTAACCAAGGTCCCTGAAGCATGACCAGCTGCAGGATGAACTACCATTCCTTGAGGTTTATTTACTACTGCAACATCTGAATCTTCATAAATGATTTCTAATGGCAAATCTTCAGCAACAATATCGAGAACTTCCGCTTCTGGAACTTCAAATTCAATCCTGTCCCCTACTTTTACTTTATACTTTGCTTTTTTGGCTTCACTGTTAACAAATACTTTATCATTTTTGATAAGTTCTGTCAGTAAACTCCGTGAATATTCTGTTTGATTGGCAAGCGCCTTGTCAAGACGTAAGTCTTTGTTTTCTTCGTTAATTTTTATGATAGGCAAGTGTTTTTTCCTTTTTATAAATGTTAAATAAAACTTTCTGTCAGTGATTTTTTAATCAATTTATTTTGTTTCTTTGTCTGTCAAAATTGCAATGAAAAGAAGAACAAAACCAACAGATAATAAGATATCCGCAATATTAAAAATTGGAAAATTGATAAATTCAGTTTGGAACATATCAACAACAAATCCTTGACGAATTCGGTCAATAAAATTTCCCAAAGCACCCGCAATAATTAAAGTTAATCCAATAAAATACCAGTTTTGTGCCATTTTTTTCCATAAAAACCAAAGGGCAACAACCAAGACAATTGGTGTTAAGACAAGGAAAAACCATTGTTGACCTGAAAATGAAGACCAAGCCGCTCCATCATTTTTGATATAAGTTAAACTAAGAACATTAGGCCAAATTTTTTCTGTATCTCCAAGCTGAATATTAGCAACAATCCAATTTTTAAAAATTTGGTCAGCAACAATTCCAACAACGATAATAACAAGTGACAGTAGTTTTTTCATGCTTTAATTATAGCATATTTCGTAATCTGATAGCTCGCTAGAACAGTTTTTAGCTTATTTCAAAATAAAAAGCGCATTTATATAAATGCACTTATAGATAAATTAGCCAATCTTTCTCATCAAATCAACCATTTCAATTGCTCCAACCGCTACCTCAAAACCTTTATTTCCAGCTTTTGTGCCTGCACGCTCAATGGCTTGTTCTATATTTTCAGTTGTTAGCACACCAAACATGACCGGAATATTAGAGTTTAAGGAAACATGAGCGATCCCCTTAGAAACTTCATTACAAACAAAATCATAATGAGAAGTTGAGCCTCTGATGACGGTTCCTAAACATATAATTGCTTCATATTTATTGGAAACCGCCATTTTTTGGGCAATAAGGGGAATTTCAAATGCACCAGGAACCCATGCTATATCAATTTTTTCTTCCTTAACTCCGTGTCTTTTCAGTGCATCTAATGCTCCTGACAAAAGTTTTGCATTGATAAATTCATTAAATCGGGCAACTACAATCCCATATTTTGCATTGTCTGTTCTTAAATTTCCTTCAATAATTGTCATATTTCTATCCTTACTTTCTCTTTTACTTTAGTCAAACAAATGTCCCATTTTATTTTGTTTTACTTTTAAATAATCATGGTCAAAGGGGTTATCTTTGATTTGGAGAGCTACTCTTTCTTCAGCGACTAGACCATATTTTTGAAAATCATTAATCTTTTGGGGATTATTTGTCATTAATTTCAATGATTTCACCCCAATTATTTTTAAAATTTGTGCTCCAATCGAATATTCTCGCTCATCTTCTTTAAATCCCAAAGCTAAATTAGCTTCAACTGTATCAAATCCTTCATCCTGAAGTGAGTAGGCACGAAGCTTATTAATCAAACCAATTCCACGTCCTTCTTGTCGAAGATATAAAAGTACGCCACGCCCCTCATCGTTTATTTTTTTTAATGCCTCTTCTAATTGTTCACCGCAGTCACATTTCAAGGAACCAAAAGCATCACCAGTTAAGCATTCTGAGTGAACACGGCAAAGAATAGCTTGACCGTCACCAATATCTCCTTTAACTAAAGCAACATGGTGCTCACCATTTATTTTATTGACAAATCCTAAAATATCAAACATACCATATTTCGTCGGTAGTTTTGCTCTAGTTACCTGTTCTACTTGCAATTCATTTTGCTTAAGATACTCTTGAATAGCTTTAATTGTGATATATCTCAAGCCCCACTCTTGCGCTTTTTCCTTCAGTTTCTCTTTATGCATCATTGTTCCATCTTCGTCCATTATTTCAACGCAGACACCTACTTCTTTTAAACCAGCCAGACGCAACAAGTCAACCGTGGCCTCCGTATGACCATTTCGTTCTAAAAGACCATTTTTCTTGGCAATCAGTGGGAATACATGACCTGGTCTACGAAAATCACTTGGTAAACTCTCGGCATCAATAAGTTTTTTTATGGTTAAGGCTCGTTCAAAAGCTGAAATCCCTGTACTAGTTTCAATATGATCAATCGAAACTGTAAAAGCTGTTCCATGATTATCCGTATTTTTCTCTACCATTGCCTCTAATTGTAAATTCTTAGCATAAGTTTCGCTGAGTGGTGCACAAATCAATCCTTTTGCCTCTCTTGCCATAAAATTAATTATTTCTGGACTGATAAATTCGGCCGCACAGATAAGGTCTCCCTCATTTTCTCTATTTTCATCGTCACTAACGATAATCATTTCTCCTGCTTTAAGTGCAGCAAGTGCTTCTTCTACTTTATTATGTTGGAACATTTTATCTCCTATAAAAATCCGATATTAAATAGTTTTTCTTTAGTTAATGAAGATTCTTTCATCGAAGAACTACTATCGCCCCAAAATTTTTCTATATATTTCCCCAAAATATCATTTTCTAAATTAACAGTATCGCCCACTTTTTTATCTGCCATTATCGTCTCTTTGAGCGTATGTGGAATAATGGAAACACTAAAAGATTTTGACTTAACCTGAGCAACTGTAAGACTAATCCCATCAATCGTAATTGAGCCTTTTTCGACGATGTATCTCATTAAATTTAAGCTCGTTTTGATTTCAAACCAGATGGCATTTTCTTCTTTTTTTACTTCTAAAATCTGGCCAAGTCCATCAATATGTCCTGAAACAATATGCCCGCCAAACCGACCATTTAATGGCATCGCTCGTTCTAAGTTAACTTTGGCGCCCACATTTAGAGCCCCAAGATTTGAACGATTTAGACTTTCCGGCATAATATCAGCTGTAAATTCTTTTTGATTAAATTCAGAAACGGTCAGGCATAAACCATTTGTTGAAATAGAATCGCCAAGTTTCATATCCTCTAAAATCAAGGAAGCACGGATACTAATTTTGGATGATTTTTCTCTTTTTTGTAGACGACTCACTTCCCCTATTTCTTCGATTATTCCTGTAAACATTAAAGAAACTCACTTTCTAATAAAATATCTTCTCCTAGATAGGTTATTTGAGGCCTTTCTAGGAGATAGGCTTGATTGGGTTGCTCAACTCCATGCCCTTCAACTGGACTTGGTGCGTCTTTTCCACCAAATATTTTAGGAGCAAGATAAGTTTGAACTTTTTGGACTATCCCTGCTTTCAATGCCGAAGCATTTAATGTCCCTCCACCTTCCAAGATGATACTATCAATCCCTTTTTCTCCTAACTTTTTGGTCAATTCTTTCAAATTCAATCTTCCTTCTAAGCAAGAAACTAAGACAATTTCACAACCCGCTTTAAGAAAAGGAGCTTGTTTTTGGAGGTCAGACTCAGCTGTAGCAATAATTGTTGGAATTTCAGTAGCTGTAGAAACAATCTTGGAAGTTAAAGGACTTCTTAAATGAGTATCACAAATGATTCTTATCGGATTTTTCCCATTTTCCAACCTGACAGAGAGTTTTGGATCATCTAAAATAAGTGTTTCAACACCAACCATAATTGCCATAAAACGTGAACGGTCTTGATGTACTTTCTGTCTTGCAATTTCACCTGTAATCCATTTTGATTGACCTGCTGATGTCGCAATTTTTCCGTCCAAAGTCATTGCATACTTCATCATGACATAGGGAAACCCTTGACTAACATAATAAAAGAAAATTTTATTTAATTCTTCACATTCTTTTTCTAAGACATTGATAGAAACTTCAATTCCAGCTTCTTTCATTGCTTTAATTCCTTTTCCTGAAACCAAGGGATTGGGGTCTAAATGACCGATAACAACACGCTTAATTCTATTTTTTATAATCGCTTCAAAACAAGGGGGTTGTTTTCCCTGATGCGCACAAGGCTCTAAGGTCACATAAAGCGTGGCTCCTTCGGGAGATTCGTTACAATGCTTAAAAGCATTGATTTCCGCATGAGCTTCCCCATATTTTTCATGATAGCCTTGACCAATAATTCTCCCTTCTTTGACAATAAGGGCTCCTACTTGAGGGTTAGGGTTGACATTACCACCTCCTTTTTTTGCAAGTACAATTGCTAAATCCATGTAGTATTCGTCTTTTTTCATCTATTCATTCTTTCTAATAAAAAATAAGACCCTAAAATAAAATTTCAGGGTCTTTTGATAAATTTTCTATTTTTTTTTGAGCAAAAAAGCAGCTCAAAAAACCAAAAATGGAGTGAATTATATCAATTCACTCCAGAGTTTTAGGCTAAATAGACATAATACTGAATAGAGTATTATGGTTTTATTATCTTCTTTCATCCAGACTATACTGTCGGCCTCGGAGTTTCACCGAATCATGCTGCAAGCAGCTCGCGGGCTATACCGCCGGTAGGGAATTACACCCTGCCCTGAAGATTTATTCAATTGTAGCTAAAGTATAGCATTTAAATTTAAAGATTGTCAAGAAATAAAAACGTATTCTTTAAGTTAACAAATTAAAATCAAACATTAAAAGTTCACAGACAGATAGTACAAGCGAACATCACCCTACTTTATTAAAGTCCACTATAGTTAAATATTATTTAATTTTATAATCAAAGCCCCCAAGAATTTTTCCTGTCTTGTCCTTTAAAACAAATCTCATTTTAAAATTCATCTCTTTAACCCATTGATGTTCTGATTTTGTAAGTTTTATTCCTTCTGCACTCTCCATTCCCTCTATTATCCATTTTTTATCATAGGCATATCATTATGATAAATTTTCGCTACTTTGGAAACACTAAAAAGGGTAATCACAAGAGATAAAAATATATCCCCATAATCAAAGGAATTAACCATGGCAAAATTCTTTTCTTTTTCGGAGTAGTATCTGTTTTCTGTGTATTTTTGTTCATCATTTTCATCCTTTGTTCTCATGAATTAAATCTCTTATAATTTAACCAATTATAGAGCCACTGAAGATTGATTATTGGCTTTTTTCTCTTTTGAACGATATCACCATAAAGTTTATTTTTCCAATAGGATAAAATCTCTTTATTCTTATTTGTAAGAATCGTTCGACTCTTATCTCCTATATCAATTGATAACAATCTACCCGAACGATTAAATTCATAGGCCCTGTAAATATTATTGTTTTTATCAGAAATGACTAAATTATATGTATTCTCAAAAAAATACCAACTGAAACTCACAAAATCTTGATTTGCCCTGTGATATTCTATATCAAATTGAGAAAAATTGTATGTGAAATACCTATTATATGACTGAACCCAATGTTGATTATCTTTGAATCTGTCTATTTCTGTGCTCCAATCCGCATGTGGAAGATAGACGCTTGATAAATTAAAGATAACTGCACACATAACAGGGTCTGTTCCTGACTTATGAGAAATATTTTGTGCATAATATATTGAATAAACCCTTAAATTTCGGTATCCATATCCACTAATTAATAATACAAAAACAATAAAAATGATGATAGACAGAAATACTTTTAAAAACCTCCCTTTTCTTTTTTCACCATAGATTTTTAAACCAATTACCAACTGATTTAGCAACTTTTTTTACTGTATTCATGAATTAAACCTCCTATAATTGAATAAATTATATATTCACTGCAAATTTATTTTTGGTGCTTGCCGATGAGAAACAATAAAACCGTACATTTCATTCAATTTTTCTTTAACAATGATGATATATTGTAGCGTAGGTTTTATTGTCTTAGGTGTCGTTTCTTCAGAATAAGTCACAGAAATAAATTCACCCTTTGAATTAAAATTGTATGTATATGGAGTTACAAAGTCAATTAAATCGAGACCACCTGCCTCAGGTTTTAAACTAAAAGATAATTCTCCTTTCTTGAAAACCGAAATATCATTATTTTTTAATCCTTCAAAGCGATAATCAATATCCCCCTCGCTAGTTTTCACCCGCACTCCTCCAAATGGAACATTGTAGTTAGCATTCGGAATGTATATGGCATCCAGATTATTAAATACCGCAACCATCACAGGGTTCGTCCCTGCCTTATGAGGCAAATGCTGGGCATAATAAACAGAATATTTTCCAAGATTCACCCATCCTTGGAATAGCACAACCAAGGATAAATTCACGGTGAAACAAACGCTAAACGTAACAATTAGAACTTTACGCTTCTTTTTTTATTTTTACCATAGGCTCTTGAACCATTTTCCTATTTGAATTTGCCTTCATTCACAAAATTATAGATAAATTGAAGGTTTATTTTTGGAACTTTTCTATGAGAAATAATTGGGCCATACATTTCATTTTGCAACTTATTAACCGTATTTAAAGCCGAAACCCGATGACTACTTAGAACATTGGTATTGCTATCAATAAATTCAGCAACGAGAGTTCCTGCTCGGTTAAAACCATAATAAGTATTTTCTGTAAAATCATAAATACAATATGGAAATTGGGAATCACTTTGCAAAGATAACAAGACATCGCCATCCTTTGTAGATTTTACAGTTATCATAGTAGGACTGAACATTCCTCCTGTTTGATAATGAATGGTTTTGTCCTCGGTTTCTAGCATTTTATTTCCATCATTATCCAAAGAATTGTACGGAATATAAACATCTCCTAAATGCTTAAATACAGCAGTCATTACGGAGTTTGTTCCTGTTTCATGAGGAAGATTTTGGGCATAGTATATGGAATATTTCCCTAGGTTTCCTCCAACAAATGATAATGTACCAATGAAAAGTGCTAGACATGAAAATGAGACGGTTAAAATCAGTATGACTTTTTTTCTTTTCATCATCAGTGGAACCAACTTCCTATGGTTTTGGTCACTTTGGAAACCGTTTTTCCTATATTGGAAGCAATATTTACAACCGTATGTACTCCTGAATTGATCCATCCACCAACCGTGTGAATCAATGACTTACCTGCATTTACCACGGTATTAACAACGGGTGCAACATAGCGATTATAGACGTTTGAAACTGCATTGGTCACATAATTGACAGTAGGAGCAACATAATTATTATAGACATTACCTACAAAGCTAGAAACTCCATTGTAGACGGATTTTAGACCGTTTTTGGACTGTTGATTTTGTATGTAAATTATGAACATCAGTTAAACCTCCGATAGTTGAGTAAATTATAGAGTGCCTGTAAGTTGATTTTAGGCGAATCATTGGCTTGCCAATTGTCTTTGTCACTTGATGCTACTGTATAAATCATATCAAGGTCAAGTCCTGACAGTGTTTTTCCGACATAAGTAATACGCCCACTATCTCCGTCATTCATGGTATAGGTGGTAGCGGGAATGATTGGACCATCTTGTACTCCAAAATTTTCTTGATTGAGTTGTCCAGTAGCTGTGCCTTTTATAGCAATGACTTGTGTTTGGTCTGACCAGTGTAGCCCACTAGGATCAAGCAGGTTATCATCGGTAATGTCTTTTCCTTGAAGCGTGATATTCACACCGTCAAAAACAGCAGAACCTGTGGCATTGTTATCTACTGCTCCTGTGACTTGAATATTTGTAATTTCTGGACTTTTTGATTGTGAGGGATTTGTTGGTTTTCCCTGACTTTCTGATGATAAACTCGTCGTTGGATTATTAGTTTGAGCTTGTGTCGCTGTGGTTTGAGTAGTGACATCTGCTGTTGTGGTAGTTTCATTTGCAATCGTTGACGCAGGTTCATTTATTGAACTTTCACTACTTGCTTTTGTTAATGATATAGCGATTGAGCTTTGGTTGGATTGAGTAGCCAAATTTGTGTCAACTGTTGAACTTTCAGTAGTTAAAATATTTGTGTAACTTGAAGCTTGAGCTGTATTTTCCATATTTGATACTACTGCTAGTTCTTCAGTTGTCGAGTCAGAAGCGGCAAGAGAAGAATTCACAGTTGGACTTACAGGACTGCTTTGAGTCGTCACATCACTACTTTGTGTTGTTGTTTCTGTATTAGAAGTGACTTCGTCTGCCTGAGCAGTTAGTCCTATACTTCCAATAACAAAAATTAAAAGTATTCCGCTACTAAAAAGCCAGATTTTACCTGACTTCCATGTCCGGAAAGGATGTTTTTGTTTTTCCAATGTTAAAATCTCCTATTTTTAATTATGTTACTATTCTGACTATTCAAACATTATATCAGAAGAAAAACAAATTGTAAAATTAGGAAATGTTTTTGTAATCCAATGAAATCATGAGCAGACTATAAAAGTTATTAATCAAATTTTTGTTTTTATTTATTTGCTCAAAAATTACAATTTTGCTAAAATGGCTCTATTAGAACATAGGATATCTTATCATGCAAGAAATAAAAATAAACCCACAACTCACTTGGCTTTCTTTTAATGTCGAAGACCTTAGAAATACTTCTGAACTTGCGACTTATGGTATTGACTTAGAAACGCTTCAATATGCCGAAGATAAAAATGAACGTCCGCACACGGAGTTCATTCCTGATAGTCAAGACTTTGTACTTATTTTCAACAGTCTGGATTTACTCAATTCAGAAGTTCATTATAAGACGGTTCCCATTACTTTTGTAGCACAAAAAAATCGATTAATTACTCTTTATCATCCAGAAAATGAATATTTAATTAATCAAATTAAAAAATATTGTTTCCAAAATCAACCAGAAACGGTTTATCATCTTCTTTTCATCAGTTTATTTTTGATTTCAGAGGCTTTCTTTCCTTACTTAGAAAAAATTGATAAATCAAAAGAAGAAATTAATCAAAAGTTGCGTGAAAAAACAACAAAGAAAAATTTGTTGGCCCTTTCTGATATTGAAACGGGAATGTTGTATATTGTGTCTAGTGCCAACCAAAATACTTTACTACTTGAGCAACTTAAAACAAAAAGTATTTACAGACAGTTCAATGAAACTGAAAAAGAGCAGCTTGAAGATGCAATTATCGAAGCACAACAGCTTGCCAGTATGACACAACTTAATGCTCAAATTCTTGAACAATTAGCAGGAACTTATAATAATGTCCTTAATAATAATTTGAATGATAATATGACAACTTTGACAATTGTTTCTGTACTTTTGGCAGGATTAGCAGTTATCACCGGTTTTTTTGGAATGAACGTACCACTTCCACTTACTAACCAAAAAGATGCTTGGGTTTGGATTATTGGAGCGTGTATCATTCTTTGGCTACTTTATGCGGCACTCTTTCGTTATATTATTGGTCGAAGACAATAAAAAAATCAGCAAAAGCTGATTTTTTTTATTTTATTTTTACACTTGCAATTTTTTCAAGATCATCAGCGATTGGATGACCATTGCTTGTTCGATCTGATAATGATAAATCGCACAAATTAATATCATATTTCTTGTCAGTCTCACTGATAACTTCTAATACTTGTTCATCAGTTTCTTTTGTCGCTGGTGCTTTAGCTTGACTGAACAAATCTAATTCTTCTGTCAATGCTGATAAATCAGCAGTTGAATTGATTAAGCCGGCTGCAAACACGGTGTGATTATTGCTCTTCAAAGTCCGTAGTACTTGAAGGCCACGGTTAGCACGTGAGGTGGCCGGAATATCATCCGTCTTAACCCGTTTGATAAATGCACGTTGAGTCAAAAGGTACCAACTATTTGAGTTAACAAAGAAGGCGGACTTAATTTTATCACCATTTTTGAGATTCATGGCCTTGACTCCTGCAGCTCTAGCACCCAGAACTGGAACGTCATCAAGATTAAAGCGAAGGGCATAGCCATTTTCAGAAATAAGCATAAGATCTGCAAATTGTACTGGAGTGATTAAAACAATTTCATCATCTTCTCCCTTAAGTTTAGCATATGGAGTAGATTTTGAACGATAGGTACGCCAAGGGGAGAAACTTTCACGTTCGATTTGCTTTATTTGTCCATTTCTTGTGACAACAACTAGATTTTCACCAGCAAATTCGTCCACAATCTGAACAAAAATTACTTTCTCATCGGCTGAAAAATTAGAGAGACTTTGGGATAGATGCTCACCAATGTCTTTCCAACGAACATCCGAAAGTTCATGAATTGGGCGATAAATGACATTTCCGAGATTTGTGAAAAGCAAGAGATGTTGAGTTGTTTTAGCATTGGCATAGTAAAGAAGCTCGTCATCATCACGTTTACCAACTTCTTCAAGGGCTGATGAAGCAAATGAACGTGGTGAAGTTCGCTTGATATAACCTGAACGAGTTACTGAAACTACCGTGTCTTCTGCCACAATCAATTCGCTCGCTTCAATTTCAATAGTTTGAACTTCATCTTGTAATTCGCTACGGCGTGGTTTGGCAAATTTTTTCTTAACTTCACGAAGTTCGCGTTTCATTAAATTAAACAAAGTACGTTCATCATTGATAATTGCTTTAAGTTCGAGAATTTTTTGCTCTAAGTCAGCTTGTTCATTTTGTAGAGTTACAATATCAGTATTGGTCAAACGATAAAGTTGTAAAGTAACAATGGCTTCGGCTTGCTCTTCGGTAAATCCAAATGAAACTTTGATATTTTCTTTGGCATCTGCTTTATTTTCTGAAGCACGAATCGTTGCTACCACTTCATCTAAAATAGAAACCATGCGTATCAGACCTTCAACAATATGAAGTCTTTTTTCTGCTTTGTTTAAATCAAATTGCGAACGTTTAATGATCACTTCTTCACGGTGTTTGACGTAAGAACGGAGCATTTGTAAGACACCGGTTTGAACAGGAGTCATATTATCAATTGCGACCATATTGAAATTATAATTCACTTGTAAATCAGTATTTTTAAACAAGTAATTCAAAACAAGCTGGCTATCAGCTTCTTTCTTTAATTCAATTGCAATCCGAAGTCCTTCACGGTCTGATTCATCTCTAACTTCTGCAATTCCAGGCACTTTAGCATTGACACGAACATCATCAATTTTTTTGACTAAGTTTGCTTTATTAAGCTCAAAAGGAATTTCAGTGACAATAAGTTGCTCACGTCCACCTTTCATTGATTCAATATCTACTTTTGAACGAACAACAATGCGACCTTTTCCTTTTTCGTAGGCTTTTCTGATTTCTCCTTTTCCTTGAATAATCCCACCAGTAGGAAAATCTGGTCCTGGTAAGAATTCCATAATTTTTTCTACATCAGCTTTAGGATGGTCAATCATATGAATGGTTGCATCAATGACTTCCCCTAAATTATGAGGAGGAATATCAGTCGCATAACCGGCTGAAATTCCAGTTGAGCCATTAACTAAAAGATTTGGGAAAGCAGCTGGTAAAACTGTTGGTTCTTTCTCAGTATCATCAAAGTTCCAAGCTTGACTTACTGTATCTTTCTCAATATCTGCTAAAAGATAGCCTGAAATTTCTGAAAGACGGGCTTCAGTATAACGCATAGCGGCTGGTGGGTCACCGTCCATTGAACCATTATTACCATGCATTTCGATTAAAGGTTCGCCCATTTTCCAGTCTTGACTCATCCGAATCATCGCTTCATAGATTGAGCTATCTCCATGTGGGTGGAAATTACCCATGACATTTCCGACTGATTTCGCTGATTTACGATAAGACTTATCAAATGTGTTTCCGTCTTTATTCATTGAATAAAGAATACGGCGTTGTACCGGTTTTAAACCATCACGGATATCGGGAAGGGCCCGCTCCTGAATGATATATTTTGAATATCGACCAAATCGGTCACCCATTATATCTTCTAATGGTAAGGTTTGAATGTTTGACATATTTTAACTTTCTTTTTAGAAAATTTGTTTACTTTTTTAATTAATTAGTTGCTAATTTATAAATAATGTTTGATTTTTACTGACAGTCCTTTTCCTCTGTCAGTCTACAATACAAAATCACTTTTTCTATTCTACCACAAAATCAAAACGAAAAAAACTTACAAATTATTTATTGGTCAAAATTGATAAGATTGTTTATCTCTTTAAAATCTACTGACAGCTTAATTTGAAGTGAAAAAATTACTGACAAAGCTGTCAGTAAATTATTTCATCTTAGAATTTCAAAATCATATTGACATGTTTAATATCATCTTCGTAAAAGGGTTCAGAATTTTCAACAAAACCAAATGAAGCATAAAAATCACGCAAATAATATTGTGCTTCTATTGTTACTGCTTCTTCCCCATCTTCTTTAAGGACTTCTAATGCTTTTTCAATAAGTCCTCTTCCCAAATTTTGTCCACGAAATTCAGGATTAACAAGGACACGCCCAATTGAAGACTCTGCAAATGAAATCCCTTTGGGAAGTAGACGACAAAGGGCCATCAGTTGTCCATTTTCATTTTCTAACCAGAGGTGTTTGGCTACTTGGTCTTTGCCATCGAGTTCTTGATAAGGACAGTTTTGTTCCACAACAAAGACAGCAGTACGCAAGCTTAAAAGTTGATACATTTCATCTAATGTAAGTTGATTAAAATTTTTTTCTTTCCAAATTGCTGTCATTTATCTTCCTCCATAATCGTCACGAAATTGGCTTTTTGCATTTCTTTTAGAAAATCAGAATGAATTTTCACTTTCTCTGAATTATGTAAACGAATATTTAAACTCGAACCTACTGAGTACTCTCGTTCAATCGAAATTCCAAGCACTTCAAAACGTTCCCATTTTCGCTCAAGATTTTGCTGATAATAGACCAAAGCTTTGGTGATTGGTAAATTCAATTTTCTACGAATGCTGTCAGTAATTTCATCAGAATCATCACCAAATAAATCAAGCTGAACTTCTTCGTCAGTAACTTCTGATTCTACTGACAGCTCAACTTCTTCAATTTTCTGTAAATACTGATAAAGTTTTGCCGTGATTAAGCAGTCGTTGAGCGCGTCATGCGAACGTAAATCATTCATCTCTAGTAGGTCTTTAAAATTTTCTAGAGCATAAGAAGACATGGTTAATAGTTTTTTACTTTCTGCCAAAGTATCATAGACACGAAAAGCTTCAACGTCAGTAATGGCACAATCAATAATGGCCTGATAAAGAAAAGAAATATCAAAAGGGGCATTATGAGCCACTAATAAATGACCTTTGATGAAGTCTAAAAATTCAGGTAAAATTTCTTCAATCGTTGGTTGATTTAACAAATCAGCTGGTTTTATGCCAGTCAATTGTGTGATTTCAGTTGAGACATAAGAGCGTTGATTTTTGACTAACTGATTAAATCTAGCTTGTTCTTGATTATTCTCATCATATTTTACCGCTCCAATTTGAATAATTTCATTTTTTTGAGCAGAAAATCCTGTAGTTTCAAAGTCAAATACGACATATTTCTCAGACATTTTTATTCATTTCCTCGATAATTTCTTTTGTTTTAATTAATTTCCCAAATTTTGGTATTTCGTCAGTCTTTGTTTTCTGGAAGTTTTTTAACTTTCTGTCAGCGCAGGCGTCTTCTATGATCATCACTTCGAATCCTAAGTCCGCTCCATCTCTGGCTGTTTTTAAAACACCATTACTCATAGACACGCCCGAAACATAAATTTTACTGACAGAATTATTTTTCAACTCATCAGCTAAGCCATAATCAGAATGTTTAAATGCTGACGGCCCATATTTTACTAATTGATGTAATCTTGGATTTTTATCTAATTCATCTTGCAAAACCATCCGAGAAAAAGCTTTTTTAGCTGATTGCCAAAGTATTTTTGGCTCAACAGTCACAATATAAACTGGCTGATTTTTTTGGTAAAATGCAGCAATTAAAGCTCGATTATTCTCGATAACTTTATCCCAACCATAAGGGACAGCATTTTTCGCTAATTTTTTAATGAATGCTTGCAAATCAATAATAATTAAAGCTGATTTTTGCATTTTTCCTCTTTTCGTTTATAATCTCTTTCATTCTATCATAAATTAATGCAAAAAACCTCGAAAAATCGAGGTTAATTATTGAAGAAAGTAACTTAGAATACTGTTTCTTCTTCCATAGTAAATTTCACATTATTTTCAATCCATTTACGACGAGGTTCAACTTTATCACCCATCAGCACAGAAACACGTTTTTCTGCTTGTGCTGCATCATCAATGGTCACTTGAATTAATGTCCGAGTTTCTGGGTCCATCGTGGTTTCCCAAAGTTGGTCAGCATTCATTTCTCCAAGTCCTTTATAACGCTGTAAATTAGCATTTTTACCAAATTGCTTGCGAAGTTCTGCAAGTTCTCCATCTGTCCAAGCATACTCAATTTTTTCTTTTTTACCTTTTCCTTCACTCATTTTATAAAGTGGTGGGAGGGCAATGTAGACATGGCCAGCTTCAACCAATGGTTTCATATAGCGATAGAAGAAAGTCAATAAAAGCGTTTGAATGTGGGCTCCATCAGTATCCGCATCGGTCATAATAATGATTTTGTCATAATTACGGTCAGCCAAGGTAAAATCCGCCCCAACGCCAGCACCAATAGTATAAATCATTGTATTGATTTCCTCATTTTTGAGAATATCTTGCATCTTAGCTTTTTCGGTATTAATGACTTTACCACGCAAAGGCAAAATGGCTTGGAATTTACGATCTCGTCCCTGTTTAGCAGACCCTCCGGCAGAATCTCCTTCGACCAAATAAAGTTCATTTTTATTTGGATTTTTTGTTTGAGCGGGTGTTAATTTACCAGACAAAAGCCCTTTGTCTTTTTTAGATTTCTTTCCATTTCGTGAGTCTTCACGCGCTTTACGAGCTGCTTCACGAGCTTCACGGGCTTTGATTGCTTTACGAATCAAATTTTGCGCTAATTCGCCATTTTCCATCAAATAGAAACTTAGTTTTTCAGAAACCAAAGAATCAACAACTGGACGAGCTAAAGGAGAGCCCAATTTATCTTTGGTTTGTCCTTCAAATTGGAGATGTTCCTCAGGAATTAAAACTGACAAGACGGCTGTCAAACCTTCACGATAATCCGAACCTTCGAGATTTTTATCTTTCTCTTTGAGTAAATTTACTTTACGAGCATATTCATTCATTGCTTTCGTAATTGCCGTCTTCAAACCTGCTTCGTGCGTTCCGCCATCTTTTGTTCGGACATTATTGACGAATGAAAGAATGTTTTCTGAATAGCCATCATTATATTGAAGGGCAACTTCAACTTCAAAACCATCTTGTTTTCCTTCAAAATAAAGAACGGGAGTCAGACTGTCTTTATCTTCATTAAGATAGGAAACAAAATCTTGCACCCCATTTTCATAATGAAATTCTTCTTTTTCATCTGTGCGTTTATCTTCGAGGCTAATGGTTACTTCTTTCAGAAGAAAAGCAGATTCATTTAATCGTTCTGAAATGATATTATATTTAAATTCTGTTGTCGAAAAAATGCTACTATCTGGCATGAAAGTTACCTTAGTCCCTGTTTTAGACTTTGGCGCTTTGCCTATTTTCTCTAAAGTTGTCGCTGGATGTCCACCATTTTCGAAACGCTGACGATAAACAATCCCGTCACGAGTAATTTCAACTTCTAACCAAGTCGAGAGGGCATTTACAACTGAAGAACCCACACCATGGAGCCCACCAGATGTTTTATATCCTCCTTGACCAAATTTACCACCTGCGTGCAAAATAGTGAAAATTACTTCAACAGTTGGAATACCCATGGCGTGTTTCCCAACTGGCATTCCCCGTCCCTCATCTTCTACTGATAAAGAACCGTCAGCATTAATGGTGACCGAAATTCTATTACCAAAGCCTGATAAAGCTTCATCAACCGCATTATCTACAATTTCCCAAACCAAATGGTGCAAACCAGTTCCGTCAGTTGATCCAATGTACATTCCTGGGCGTTTTCTGACGGCATCCAATCCTTCAAGAACCTGAATCGCACTGTCATCATAGTTATTAATATCTATTACCATTTATATTCCTCTCATCGAAAGCCTATATTCTCTGTCTATTTTCATTATTATTTTTATTGACAACGAACTGACAAAAAATATTCATCTTGATTATTGTACCTTGTTCAGAAAGCTTTGTCAAAGGACTGCTGCCAATTTTATCATCTAATGGTAAGAATTTTTCAAAAAGTGAGTGAAGATGTTTCAATATTGTCAGTAATCTTTATTAAAAATATGATATAATTGTACAGTTAAAAGAGATTATCGATTTTAAACGAAATAAACTTCGGAGAACTTATGCTTACTATTATTCTTCTCATTGCCAGCTATCTTTTAGGGGCAATTCCATTTGGCTTATGGATTGGCAAGATTTTTTTCAAAAAAAATCTCCATGACTATGGCTCAGGAAATACTGGAACAACCAACACCTTTAGAATTCTAGGTGTAAAAGCTGGAATTTCTGTTTTTGCTTTTGACTTACTAAAGGGGACACTTGCTACTCTTTTACCTCTTTTTTTCCATATTAATAACGTTTCACCTTTGATTTTTGGTCTTCTGGCAGTTATTGGACATACCTTTTCAATATTTGACCACTTTAAAGGTGGTAAGGCAGTTGCAACTTCTGCTGGTGTGATTCTTGGCTTCAGTCCTTTCTTCTTGATTTACCTTCTTGTTGTCTTTATCATTATCCTTTGGCTTTTTAGCATGATCAGTCTTTCTAGTGTTGTGGGTGCTATCTTTGCTTTATTAGGAATTCTTATTTTTCCTAGTATCGGATTTATTCTTACCTCCTACGATCTTTTATTCTCAATTATTATTTTTGTTTTGGCAATTATTATTATTTTACGACATAGAACAAATCTCAAAAGAATCAAAAATCATTGTGAATCCCTTGTCCCATTTGGTTTAAACTTATCTAAACAAAAAGAAAAATAACACAATATGTTGTGTTATTTTTATATTCTTACATAATTTAGCACAATATCTAGTATCTTTAATTTGACTAGATATTTTTTTTACGATAAAATAAGACTATAAAAAGTTGAGAAAAAGTCAAAGACTTTTTACTCTCACTTATAAAATAAGTTTTTCCTCAAAGGAGATTTAAAATGGTTACAGTCTATTCTAAAAACAATTGTATGCAATGCAAAATGGTCAAAAAATGGCTCTCAGAACATGAAATTGCCTTCGATGAAATCAATATCGATGAACAACCTGAATTTGTCGAAAAAGTGATTGAAATGGGATTTCGTGCTGCACCTGTCATTACTAAAGATGACTTTGCCTTCTCTGGTTTCCGTCCTAGCGAATTAGCAAAGTTGGCTTAATATGAAACTTGCTTATTTCAGTGTGACTGGGCAAACTCGTCGCTTTGTTTCCAAAACAAACTTACCAAATGTCGAAATTAGTCCTGACGATGATATAGAAATGAATGAACCTTTTCTTTTGATAACGCCAAGTTATGCCGAAGAATCTCCAACTGTTTCTAAATCAATAGACGTTATGGACCCTGTTTTTGACTTTATGGCTTATAATGATAATTATAAACATTGTCAAGGAATTATTGGTACAGGAAATCGTAATTTTGCGGGTATTTATATTTTTACTGCTAAAGAAATTTCTGCAAAATACCAAATTCCACTTTTATATGATTTTGAGTTTAATGGTACACCAGCCGATGTTGCTGCTGTCGAAAAACTCGCTACACAGCTTGACAAAGGAGCGAAAGTCACCTTCAAAAATCCGCTGTGATTTTATGGCTTCACCCTATTTGAGTGAAGCCTATTTATTTTTAACTTTTTATTTCTATTAATTAGTTTGAACTTATTATAATATTCCGGTTCACCACTCTATTCTTTATGGTTGAACACTTTAAGAAAGGTCTTTTATGTCTCTAAAACAACTTAAAGATGTAACTTATTTCAAGCTTAATAACGAGATTAACATTCCCGTTAATGGTAGCATTCCTCTTGCTAAAGATAAAGAAGCAATTACTGCTTTTTTTAAAGAAAATGTCGAACCTAATCGTTATGAAGCCGATACATATATCGATAAACTCAATTGGCTCGTTAAAGAAGAATATCTAGAAGCTGAGTTTCTTGAAAAATATAATCCAGAATTCATTACAAATCTTCGTAAAGAATTGAGTAAATTTGAATTTCATTTTGATTCATTTATGGCTGCTTACAAATTTTATAACCAGTATGCTATGAAAAACAATGATGGCTCTCTCTACCTTGAAGATTTTGAAGACCGTGTGTTGATGAATGCTTTATATATGGCTGACGGCGATGAAAAATTAGCTAATAATCTTGCTTTTGCAATGATTAATCGTCGTTATCAACCTGCGACTCCGACTTTTCTAAATGCTGGACGTAAGCGTCGTGGTGAATTTGTTTCTTGTTTCCTTCTACAATTAACTGATGATATGAATTCAATTGGACGAACTATTAACTCTGCCTTGCAACTTTCTAAAAATGGTGGTGGTGTTGGTCTAAACTTGACTAATTTACGTGCTGCTGGTGCACCTATCAAAGGTTATGATGGAGTGGCAGCTGGTGTCGTTCCTGTCATGAAACTTTTTGAAGATGCCTTTTCTTATGCCAATCAATTAGGGCAACGTCAAGGTGCTGGTGTTGTTTATTTGTCACTATTCCATCCAGATATTATGGAATTCTTGTCAACTAAAAAAGAAAATGCGGATGAAAAAATTCGTGTTAAAACACTTTCTCTTGGGGTTACTGTTCCTGATAAATTCTACGAATTGGTTAAAAAGGGAGAAACAATGTATCTCTTTGAGCCATATTTTGTTGAAAAATATTATGGTAAGCCTTTTGCCGAAGTCGATATTACAGCTGAATATGATAAAATGGTAGCCAATCCAGAAATTCGTAAAACACCGATTAATGCCCGTGAACTTGAGCAAGAACTTTCAAAACTTCAACAAGAATCTGGTTATCCTTATATAGTAAATGTTGACACAGTCAATCAAGCTAACCCAGTTGATGGTGTGATTTCAATGTCTAACCTTTGTTCTGAAATTTTGCAAGTCCAAACGCCTTCTGTTTTGAACGATGACCAAACTTATAAGGTTGTTGGAACTGACGTCGCTTGTAACTTGGGTTCAACTAATGTTTTGAATATGATGACTTCTAACAATGAATTTGGAACTTCTATTGAAGCAATGGTTCGCGCTTTAACCTTCATCTCTGAAACTTCAAACCTAGATACTGTTCCAACTGTTCGTAAAGGTAATGATGAAATGCATGCGATTGGGCTTGGAGCAATGGGCTTACATTCTTTCTTGGCACAAAATCAAATTCACTATGACAGCAAAGAAGCCGTTGAATTTACCAGTGTTTATTTCATGTTATTGAATTACTATACTTTAGTGGCTTCAAATAAATTAGCTGTTGAAAAAGGCTCTAGCTTCAAGAATTTTGAAAAATCTGCCTATGCTGATGGTTCTTATTTTGATAAATATTTGACACATGATTATTTTGCAGCTGTTTCTCCTAAAGTTCAAGAACTTTTCAAAGATATTGCTGTTCCAACAATTGAGGATTGGACTGCTTTACGTGAAACAGTAAAAACTTCTGGACTCTATAATTCATATCGTATGGCAGTGGCTCCAAATGGTTCTATTTCTTATATTAATGACTGTTCTTCTTCTATTCACCCAATTGTCAATCGGATCGAAGAACGTCAAGAAAAGAAAGTTGGGAAAATTTATTATCCAGCTGCTGGACTTGCCACTGAAACAATTCCTTATTACAAATCAGCTTATGATACAGATATGCGTGCAGTAATTGACGTTTATGCAGCTGCTACAGAACATGTTGACCAAGGTTTGTCGCTCACTTTATTTATGCGTTCAACTTTACCTGAAGGTCTCTATGAATGGAAAGTGGCAAATAATAAAATGACAACTCGCGACTTGTCTATTTTGCGTAACTATGCTTACAAAAAAGGAATCAAAACAATTTACTACATTCGTACATTTACTGACGACCAAGAAGAAGTCGGTGCCAACCAATGTGAAAGTTGCGTTATTTAACACAACAGAAGCATTGGTGCTAAAGCACCTATTGCTTCTACGGAAGCCGCTAAGGTGAACTTTCTATTTTCTTACTTGTTTTCATTCTTTAAAGTATCGTCAATGAATGAAAATGGGATAAGCATTTGCGAAATGTTCTAAAACGATTATTGACATTAACTTTTGATAAATTATCGAAAGTTTTTGGTCTAATGAGTCCCTATTTTTACTGACAGCTTCGTTAGTAAGTGAAAATTTACTGACAGAATTTATGACTAAGCTAAAAATACTGACAATATTTTCTGTCAGTAAATAAATGAGAGAAAGGAATTGAGTTTGCCCTTTTTAAAGCAGGCTCATATCTTAAAATATGTCTGAAACTGAAAATCTTACTGTCCCCACTTATTACAGTGCCATTGACTGGAATTCTATTGAGGATTCTATTGACAAATATACTTGGGAAAAATTAACAAGTCAATTTTGGTTAGATACTCGTGTTCCTGTATCTAACGATTTAGATGACTGGCGTAAACTTCCTCAATTGGAACGTGATACCTTTGCTAAGGCCTTTGCTGGTTTGACATTGCTTGATACATTACAATCTGTTGATGGTGCTGAAGTGCTCAAACATGATGCAAGAACACCTCAAGAAATTGCCTGTTTCAACAATATCCAATTTATGGAATCTGTTCATGCAAAGTCTTATTCAACAATTTTTTCAACTCTAAACACGAAAAAAGAAATTGAAGAACTTTTTAATTGGGTAGATACCAATGTTTATATGCAAACAAAAGCCGAAATCATCAATAAAATTTATGAATCTGGTACGCCTTTGCAAAAGAAAGTTGCTTCTGTTTTCCTTGAAACTTGCCTCTTCTATTCTGGTTTCTATACTCCCTTGCGCTATCTTGGAAATAACAAAATGATTAACTCAGCGGAAATTATTAAATTAATTATTCGCGATGAGTCAGTTCATGGCACTTATATTGGTTACAAATTCCAACTTGGTTTTAATGAGTTATCTGAAGATGAGCAAGGTGAATTCCGTGATTGGATGTATGAATTGCTTTATCAACTTTATGAAAATGAAGAAAAATATTCTCATTTACTTTATGACAAAGTCGGTTGGACTGATGAAGTTTTAACTTTCTTACGCTATAATGCCAATAAAGCTTTGATGAATCTTGGACAAGATCCACTTTTCCCTGATACCGCAGCAGACGTTAATCCAGTGGTTATGAATGGAATTTCAACTTCTTCATCAAACCATGACTTCTTCTCACAAGTTGGTAATTCATACCTCCTTGGCGAAGTGGAAGCCATGTCTGATGAAGACTATGATATCTAATTAAACAAGTTTAAGAGTCTGTCAGTAAATAAGTAAAAACTTACTTACTGACAGCTTTTTTTAGCAAAAAAAAAGAGAAGATTTATCTTCTCTTTTAATTTTATTAGATTTTAAGGAAACGACGCATTGATAAGAGGGCTCCAAATGAACCAATCAAAATACCAATCACGGCCATCAATCCAACAATTGCAGGAATGAACTCTTTAGGAGCAAACATTGCAAGTTTTTGTGATTGAAGACTTGGTGTCAAGCTAACAAAAGCAAGACGATAAGCCCAAGCAACGATAAGTCCTGGAATAATTGAACCTAAAAGTCCAACCCAAGCCCCTTCCAAGAAGAAAGGCCAACGGATATAACCATTTTTAGCTCCAACCAGACGCATAATTTGAATTTCACGTTGTCTTGATAGAATGGTAATTCGAATGGTGTTAGAAATCAAGAAGACAGCAACGAAAATCAATAAAGCTGCGGCAGCAGTTCCCCAAGTTCGAATTCCTTGAGCAATTTGGAAAAGTTTTGCAGTATTAGCACCACCATAAGTTGCTTTTTCAATTCCTGAAAGTTTTGAAATCTTTGAAGTGACTGTTTTTACATTTGCTGGTTTATCAGCTTCAACAATATAGGCATCATAAAGTGGATTAGCATCACCTTTAAAGAGGTTCCAGTTATTTCCTAAAGCCTTTGTTAGTTCTTTCAATTGAGCTTCTTTACTTGAAAATTCAACTGTTTTTACATTAGGAACTTTTTTGATTGAATCGTAAATCTTAAGGTGGTCAGGATTATTGATTGTTTTTTTATTATCTTTTGGATCTTGAATTTTTGTCTCTTGATCATGAACATCTAATTTCATGTAGGCAACAATCCGAACATTGTTTTCAATCCCATTAGATATTTTTGAAGTATTCAAGATAATTGAAAGGAAAAGTCCAACTAAAACTAGTGTAATTGTTACTGATGAAACAGCTGCAACTGTCATCCAACCATTACGTTTCAAGTTTTTGAGCGATTCCAAAAGGTGTTTGAAGAAATTTCTAATCATCGTAGCCGTAAACTCCTTCCTCTTGGTCGCGGACAATTCGTCCGTTTTCAATTGCGATAACACGGTGTTTTAATGTGTTAACGATTTGGCTATTGTGGGTTGCCATCAAAATGGTTGTCCCTTGAAGATTAATTTTTTCAAGCAAATTCATGATTTCCCAAGAATTTTCAGGGTCTAAGTTTCCTGTTGGTTCATCAGCAATCAATACTTTTGGTGCATTGGCAATTGAACGAGCAATTGCTACACGCTGTTGTTCCCCACCGGAGAGTTCATTTGGAAATGAACGAATTTTGTGTTTCAGCCCAACAAGGTCAAGCACTTCATTCACTCGTTTTTTAATTTCACGGGGACTTTTACCAATAACTTCCATGGCATAAGCAATGTTTTCGTAAACGGTCTTCTTTGGTAAAAGTTTGTAGTCTTGGAAAACAACTCCAACTGAGCGACGAAGCATAGGTACGTCACGACGTTTTAATTTAGACAAATCATATTGCGCAACTGTTCCAGACCCACGGTCAATCTTTAATTCACGATAAAGTAGTTTGATAAAGGTCGATTTCCCAGCTCCTGATGGACCAACGATATAGGTAAATTCTCCCGGCTCAATTTCAAGCGAGATATTACGTAAAGCCGTTGTTCCGTTAGAATATTTCTTGGAAACGTTGCTTAGTTTTATAATACTCATAGTACCTTTCCTGTGCTAGATTTTTCTTCTAAGTTCTAACAAACATGTTAGATTCTCATTTGTAAAATCCATTTTTTAATCACTATGTATGTTTTTAAGTTTTGCTCTCAAAAAAACAAGAAAACGGGCACACCTGTACCTTTTCTTTTTCCTAAAAAGACAAAACTTTTAGCTCTACTGACAGCTCCATAAAATGAATCCATCAATTTAACTCTTATAATTATATCAAAATAAAAGTGCTTTAGGTAGCACTTTTATTTTATAACCTTTTCATTAATAACTTTGATATTTCATAAATATTTCAAACACACGAAGCTTTAATTTATAATCTACAAATTCCAACGGAGATAGGCGTTAATGAACCCATCTAATTCGCCGTCCATTACATTTGAGATTTGCCCCGTTTCATAACCAGTACGCGTATCTTTAACTAATTGATAAGGCATGAATACGTATGAACGAATTTGACTTCCCCAAGAAATTTCTGATTGGTCGCCACGAAGTTCATCAACTTCTGCTTGCTTTTTATCCATTTCTAATTGATAGAGTTTAGATTTCAACATCGCCATTGCTTTATCTCGGTTACCATATTGCGTTCTATCCATTGTAGATTGCACAACAATTCCCGTTGGGATGTGAGTCAAACGCACACCAGTAGAGACTTTATTGACATTTTGTCCACCAGCTCCACCTGAACGGAAAGTATCCATTTTAACATCGGCATCACGAACATCTACTTCAATTGAATCATCTAATTCCGGCATCACATCAACTGAGGTAAATGAAGTATGACGACGATTGGCTGAATCAAAAGGTGAAATACGTACTAAACGGTGTACTCCTTTTTCACCTCGCAAAAAACCATAAGCATTTCGTCCAACAAAACGAAGGGCAACTGATTTCAATCCGGCAACATCTCCATCTTGATAGTCGAGAATTTCAACCTTAAAACCATGTGCTTCGCCCCAGCGAGTGTACATCCGCATCAACATTGAGCCCCAATCCTGCGACTCTGTTCCCCCAGAACCTGGGTGAATTTCAAGAACAGCATTCATGTGGTCATAAGGTTGATTGAGCATAATTTCAAGCTCATAAGACTCAATTTTTTGACCGAGAGCGATTGTCATTTCCTCTAACTCAGCTTGCATCTCTTCGTCAGCTTCTTCTTGGAGCATTTCAAGCATAGTTTGCGCTTCCTCAAGCATATTATTCATCGCTTGATAATTGTCATACTTGGCTTTCAAAGCATTTGATTCATCAATCACTTTTTGAGCCGCTGCTTGATCATTCCAAAATTCAGGTTGTGCCATATCGTTTTCTAAAAGAGCTATTTCTTCTTCCAAACGGTCAAGATCTAATGATTCACGAAAGCCATTAATCTTCTCAGCATATCCTTCAAGTAAATTTCTAATTTCTGATAATTCCATAGTAGCATTATACCATATTCACCACTTATAAGCCTAAAGTAAGCTATTCAACAGGTAATGATTCATCAAAAAATTTATTTATTAGATAGAATTTGTGTCACATGCTATAATTTGACTATGACTAAAAAAAGACGATTGGCTGTGATTTCTGATTTTCATATGGATTCTAATCATTTTTCCCAAGAAGAAATTGATATTTTCATCTTGCTTTTAAAGGATTTAAAGATTACAGATTTACATTTTGCTGGAGATATTTCGAATGATTTTCTTGGAATTTCCGAACCATTTTTCAAGCAAATAAAATTACTGACAGAGCTGTCAGTCACTTACAATCTTGGAAATCACGATATGGTTGGTCTTTCTGAAGAAGAAATTTCTGTCAGTAATTTTCAAGTAAAAACTTTTGCTTCTACTGCTTTTGTCAGTTTCCACGGCTGGTATGATTATTCTTTCATGACTGGAAAAATTGATATAAAAAAAATCATTGCTTTTAAAAATTCATTTTATTTTGATCGAAAAATTCATCGTCAATTTGATGATATCAAGATAACAAATCTTGAATTACAGAAATTAGAAAAGTTACTGACAGAACTATCAGCAAATCCTAAGATTGATAGAATTATTGTCAGTACTCATTTCGTTCCTCATCAACAATTTATTATCAATACTCGTTATGAAAAATTTGCCCGATTCAATGCCTACTTGGGTTCGCAGCATTTTCATGAAACATTTAAGAAATTTCCCAAAATCAGTGATGTTGTTTTTGGTCATCTTCATCAAAGACGCCTGCCATTAACCATTGATAATGTCCTCTATCACGCTCATCCACTAGGCTATCCCTATGAGTGGCAGATGATTAATCACTTTTTAGAAGAATATCCGCAATATCAAATTGCAGAAAATTGGCATTTGCGCAAAAGATACAATGCGATTCGCAAAAGTTCTGATTGGTTAAATTTTCGCAAAGCACATTTGCGGGAAGAATTTCAGTCTGCCTTGACAATTTTTGACTTGGATGACTAATATTTCTTGATAGTATAAAAACACAGTTCTACTACATAAAAATAAAAAAATCCGAACAATTATTAGTAATTTATTGCTTAAACTAAACATTTTTACTGTAAATTTCATTTAAAAAATGGTATATTAATAGATGAGAACTTTGAATTGAGAAAGAGAGAATAGCCTTGAAAATTCCGAAAGAAGGCGACTTCATCACGATTCAAAGCTATAAACATGATGGGAATCTTCATCGCACTTGGCGCGATACGATGGTTCTAAAAACAAATGAAAATTCAATTATTGGAGTAAACGATCACACATTGGTGACAGAATCTGACGACCGTCGTTGGGTGACACGCGAACCTGCCATTGTTTACTTCCACAAAAAGTTTTGGTTTAACATCATTGCTATGATTCGTGAGGAAGGCGTTAGCTACTACTGCAATCTAGCGAGCCCCTTCGTCCTCGATAACGAAGCGCTGAAATATATTGATTACGACCTTGACGTGAAGGTCTTCAAAGATGGAGAAAAAAAATTACTCGATGTTGAAGAATATGAACGCCACCGCCGCAAAATGCACTATCCAAAGGAAATTGATCATATTCTAAAAGAAAATGTCAAAATTCTTGTTGACTGGATTAACAATGAAAAAGGACCTTTTTCTAAAGAGTACGTCGAGATTTGGTACAATCGTTATCATCAGTTAAAAAAATAGTTACTGACTTTCTGTCAGTAACTTTTTTTATTTATTTTTAATTTTTAAGTTCTTCTTGTTCTCTAGCCTGTCTACGATACCCTAAACTGTAAAAACCAGCAACAAAAATTGATCCACCAAAGACATTCCCTAGATAAACAAATAGGAAATTATGAGCAAAATCTAGCCAGTTCGCTCCATTTTCAAAAATTGCCGCAGGAATTACAAAAGCATTTGCAATACTATGTTGAAAACCAATCGCAACAAAGGCCATCACTGGAAACCAAACAGCCAATATTTTTCCTGCCGCATCCTTAGCTCCATAACACATCCACATAGCTAAACCAACAAACCAATTACAGCCAATCCCCGATAAAAATTCCTGTGACCAGCTCGCATTAATCTTTCCTTGAGCTAAACTAAAAAGTTCCGTCTTATAGTCTCCTGTAGCAGTCAATCCTACGAGATGTCCAAATACAAAAGCGACAAATATTGCTCCAATCACATTAAACAAAGTAATAATCAACCAATTTTTAAGCAAATCACTCAAACTTACCTTTTTAGCAAAAAATGAAGTTGATACAGCTGTCATATTTGAAGTGATTAACTCACCACCTCCCAATAAGATAACGATTAATCCAATTGGAAAGACACTTGCTCCGATTAGACTCGCAAGACTTCCTAATTCCTCAGCAACGGAAGCTACTACCCTAATATAAAGTAAATAACCAAAGGAAATCATTGCTCCACCAATAAAACCAAGCACAGCTTTTTCTAGAAATGGACGTTTAACTTTTTCTTGACCGTGGTGAATGGTCGCAGTTAAAATTTCTGCCGGATTCATCATGATAATTTTTCTCCTGAAAGCGTATTTATAAAATAACTCATTCATTCTATCATAAATTTCTTATTAATGCTAAGAAATACTGTAAAACCAAGCTTATACGACATTTTGTTGTTCATTTTACATTAAAAAGGGAAGCTATTTACTATCTGCCTCCTAACATGTCATTCATAAAATCCGCAATTGAGCGACTAGTACCCTCTATTGTATCCGTAGAATTATTGTATAAAGCATACAACTGGTTTCTACTAAATTTATTATCTGCTTTATTTAATTCATTTTCTACCACCCTATCTATGGCTTTATCTTTATCAGGTGATGATACGATGATTTGTGCATTTTTTGCAAAATTATCTAAAGATTTTTCATTTACTTTATTATTTTGGGGCTTCAATATTTTGGGTGTAACAGTTTTTGTTGCCAAATCTCCCAAATTATTTCCCGGACTCTTCAGATAATTAAAAATTCCAAATATTAATATACTTGCAGCAGCAGCAAAAATAATAATTTTTTTCATATTTCTCTCCTAAATTTTATTATTTATATATAATATTTTACACTTATTAATAGAGTCTAGTCTTACACTTTTGAAAGTAAACTATAAAATATATTTATCTACAGAAAAAAACTACCAATTATGATAGTTTTTTTCATTGTTTTATCCCCTGATTAAATCACGTCTTTTATAAGCACCAAAACCAAGTGAAATTAATAAGACAGATAAAATCAATATAAATAAAACGGTAGAAAGGTTCATTTTCTCAACTGGCAATTTAGGAATGTAGTTATAAATGCTTAAATTTTCAAGCCATTTTGGCAAAGATAATAATTTTCCAAGATAAGTCATAAAAAGTAAGAAACCAAGATATACCCAAATTAATTCTGCCAAACGAGGAACAAGCCCAAGTAACAGACTAAGTATAGCTAGAACAAATATGACAGCCACAAGCCAAATCATGCCAGATTTCATAATTTCTAAGAAGCTCAAAGTATTTTTATTGCCCAACTGTTCAATAAATATCCCCAAAAGCGCCAAAAACTGAGCAAAAATTACTGACAGAATAGCTGTCAGTAAATAAGTTGAATACACTTTTAGTCGTGAAAGTGGTAAAGCATAAAGAGCTTCGAGACGATTTTTTCTTTCCTCACTCACCATTTTTGTCAGTAAAATGACACCAAACGCTGCGATTAAGATTGACAATATCGAAAACAGAGTGACCATGAAGTTTCCTCTAATCGCACTCGCTGCTGTTTCATTCCCAACAAAAAGCTCCTTAACGGTTTTATTACTTGAAATAAAGTGGTCCATTTGCCCAAACATTGAACCATAAACTAAGCCCAGAACAAAACTTGCCAAAAGCCAACCGATAATCATCTTTTTTTCAAGATTCAAAACGAGACCAGGAAATCCAAAATGTCCCTTTTTCCCACGAAGTCGCGCCTTTCTTTCAGGAAAATAACCCGCTCCCACATCTCTTTTAAGCTCTAGGATATAGGATATTCCTAAAAGTAGAAAAGCTAAAATAAAAGTTAAAAAGACAGCTAACCAATTTTCATGACCTTTAACATAAGGAAAAGCTAGATAAGACCAAGACAGAGGATTGAACCAACCTATGGAAAGACTTGTTACATCAGTTAGCATTCGAACAATATAGAACAAACCCAGTAAACCGAATGTCATCCCTTTAGTTGTACTTGCTTCAGAGAAAATTTGACCGAAAAGTAAAGCAAACATTCCCCAAAGGAAACCCTGAGCACTTGTTGTGAAAGCAAATAGAAAATTACTTTCTAAATGATTCAACCCAGCGACATCTTGAGCTTGTATCGAAAGAGACAAGAGGACGGCCAGTATTAAATGTAATAACAAAAGTTCAATAACCAAAGCAGTTGTATTTGCTATTTTTCCAATAGAGTAAGACCGGAAAAGTTCTGTAATTCCATCATCCTCTTCTTTTCTGCTTCGATTAACAACATAAATAATCGAAATGATAGCAAAAGTGAGTCCTGTAATTAAAGTCATTGTTTGACCAAATATAGGACCTAAACTATAATTGACTGGATGAGTTATTGGAGTGGGACCAAATAGTCCGACCATTGCTGGATTTTTGACAAACATTGTATAAAGAGTTCCAGCAGTTTTTGGATTCGAGACCACTTCCATTTTCCCTGCACCCGAAGCAGCAAAGGCAAGCATGGCTAAAATCCAGAAAATTAACTTAAGCCAATCCCTTTTTATCAAAGTCTTAAATAAAACTCCTGTATTATAAAGTGGTTGTTTCATAATAAGCCTCCTATTGATAATGTCGCATAAACAAGTCTTCAAGTGTTGGCGGTGTGGCTTCAAGTTTCTTCACTCCATAAAGCAAAAGCGTTTTTAAAATCTCATCTATTGCATCAGAATCGGCTTGAAAAGTCGCTTCGTTCTCTTTAATTTGTAAATCATGAACAGAAGATAATTCTTTTAAGCCAACAGCTTCTCTCTCCGTCTCAACTTTATACTGATATCTGGTCAAATGTCGCAAGTCATCAAGTGTACCTGTTTCAACAATCTCTCCTTTTCGGATAACAGCTACTCTATCAGCTAATTTTTCAACTTCTGATAAGATATGACTTGATAAAATAATTGCTTTGCCAGCAGCTTTTAGTGCTTTTACTTCTTCTTGAAAAACGGCTTCCATAAGCGGATCCAGACCACTCGTTGGCTCATCAAAGATATAGAGTTCAGCCTCAGTTGCTAAAGCAGCAATGAGCGCAATCTTTTGTCGATTTCCTTTAGAATAAGAGCGAACTTTTTTCTTAGGATTTAAATCAAACTTTTTAATTAATTGGTCTCGTTTTTCTTCATTGATTGCTCCATGAAGTTTTAAAAATAAATCAATCGTTTCTCCGCCGGATAAATTGGGCCAAAGGTAAACATCCCCTGGAACATAAGCAATTTTTTTGTGAATCTCAATTGAATCTTGCCAGACATCCTTACCAAAAATTTGAACTTTTCCTTGTGTCGCTCGAATGATTCCAAGCAAAATTCGAATTGTTGTTGATTTTCCAGCACCATTAGGGCCAATATATCCAAGAACTTCTCCAGCATTTACCTCAAAAGTAACATCTTTTAATGCTTGAAATTGACCAAAGTTTTTTTGAAGTCCTTTTACCTCAACTAGCTTATCCATCTTTCTTCCTCCTGAATTTTATGCTCTATTATCATAAAATGTACTGAATCATTACTTATAGTTCATATTGTACGCTTACATTTGAAATAGTTCAAGAAAAAAGCTATAATTTTTGATAGTAAATACCCGATCCAATCAAGTTGAAAGGAACTTTTATGAATCAAACAGAAAAAAAGAAAAAAGCGATTCTAGAAACCACTTTTCACTTATTAAACCAAAAAACAATTAGAGAAATTACCGTTGATGAAATTGCCCAAAAAGCTGGTGTATCAAAAGTGACGCTTTTTAAATATTTTCACAGTAAAAATCAATTGATTAACCAAGTCATTAGACAAGATCTCAATCAATTATCTTCGGAAATTAAAGCTCTTTTTGAAAACAATCTGGATTTTAATCAGACTTATCAAGCAATTCTCCAACTAAAAGTTCACCGACTTGAGCATTATCAGCCCATCTATTCAGAAAATATGATGACACAATATACTAATAGTCCAGAATTGTTAGATGATGACACCCGCTCCTTACAAAATCAAATTTATCTGACACTATTCCAAAAAGGACAATCCGAAGGAAAAATTTCTAAGAAATATAGCCAAGAAGATTTTTTCTTAATTCTTAATATTTTCAATTCGGGAATAAAAGGTTTATCATTGACTTTACTCTTAGAAAAATCCGAAATCATTTCTCGCTTTTTCCTCAATGGTTGGAAATAAGATATATAACCAAATAAAAAACTAGCTAGAATATCTAGCTAATTTTTTATTTAATTCTCAATGTTTCTTAACTCATTAGCTTGTTCAACAAGTTTTCTAAGTCGATGATTTACTCCAGACTTCCCTAAAGGTGGTTCAAGCAACTCTCCCAACTCTTTAATTGTTGCTTCAGGATTTTCTAGACGTACACGAGCAATTTCCTTTAAATTCTCTGGAAGTTGTTCTAACTCTTTTCTCTCATTAAGAAATTGAATAGCATTAATTGCTTCTTGAGCCGCCATAACTGATTTAGCAATATTAGCATTTTCAAAATTTGACTGCCGATTAGCTAAACCACGCATTTCACGCATAATCTTCGCCTCTTCAAATTTCAATCTTGCCTTCATCGCTCCAATCAAAGTCAAGAAATCCATTATTTCTTCAGCTTTTGATAAATAGAGAATCCATCTATTTTTTCTTTCAATAACACGCGCATTTAAACCAAAATCTCGAAAAATTTCTTGTAAGTCTTCCGCATGTTCCTGATATACACTAGCAATTGATAACTGATACTCACCTTTTTCAGGATTATGCAAAGAGCCTGCCGATAAAAAAGCTCCTCGTAAATAGTCCTTTTTGATAAATTCATCATTTTTAACAAAATCTGGCACACCATTATCCAACATTAACGAATCTGCTAAACTTAATTCATCTAATAATTCACTTGCCCCCTCAGTAATAAAAACCGTATAAACACGATTTTTCGAGAGAGTTGTCTTTTGATGGACACGAATTTCAGCATGAATATCGTAAAGCTCTCCTAGCATTTGATAAATATATTTAGCTGTCCCAGCATTTTCCGTTGTAATCGATAAAGTTAATCCATTAAAAATTCCTACAGAGCCATTCATCCTAACAAGTGCAAGAAGCGATCCGGTTGTTGCTAAATTACTCGTTAATTCTTTTTTTACATCACTTGTGAAACTCATAATTCTTTCTATTCAGGATATTTTTTCCTGTTCTGTTCTTTCTGTCAAATCTTTTTAATGTCTAAACTCTTGTCTTTGTGAAATCGCGACAATTTCTTTAGCAACAGCTTCGCCATTGTGAAACGCTCCACCATCACGAAGTTCAAGGAAGTTATTAGAAATAACGTTGACCTCTTCTGCTTTTAATGCCTCAAAATCATGCTCAACTTGAACCAGATACTCATCAAATTTATTTGTATTCATATATTCTTCAGGAACTTCTTGAATATTCACCAAGACGGTATCAATTACTTTTGTACCAATATGTTCATTTAACACTCGCACATGATCAGCATCTGAAAAGTGTTCTGTTTCGCCACGCTGAGTCATGATATTGCAGACATAGACAATTTTAGCCGAAGTTTTCCAAAGGGCCTCACAGATTTCTGGAATAACAATATTAGGTAATATTGAAGTAAAAAGTGAGCCAGGGCCCAAGACAATGGTATCTGCTTCCATAATTGATTTAACTACATTTTTGGAAGCAATCGGACTATCACCACTAGCTGTTTGGGTTAAATAAACATGGTCAATCAATCCCTTATAGCTAGCAATATGACTTTCCCCTGTTACCTCATGCTCATCTTTAAAAACAGCATGTAGGGTCAACGCGGCATCAGATGAAGGATAAATTTTCCCTTCCACATGAAAAAATTGAGCTAATGTTTGAATCGCACGATAAGTTGAACCCTGCATTTCAGAAACGGCTGCAATAATTAGATTGCCAAGAGGATGACCAGCTAATTCACCATCAGATTTATCAAAACGATATTGTAAAATATCAGCATAAAACTTGGGCATATCTGACATGGCAATCAATACATTACGCAAATCACCTGGCGGTGCAATATTCACCGCTGAACGAATTCGCCCAGAAGACCCACCATCGTCTGCCACAGTTACAATAGCCGTTAAATCAATTTTTTCTTTACGAAGTGCTTTTAAGACAACTGGAATTCCAGTTCCTCCACCAATAACTACAACTTTTGGATTGCTCATGAACGATTTACTGTTTCCTTTCTACGGTCTTTATCTCTATGACTGACATTGAGATGCCATTTATCCTTCAAAGCCGCAGAGACTCTTTCAGCAAAAGCAACCGACCGGTGTTGACCTCCCGTACAACCAAAAGCGATTGTTAAAACTGATTTACCTTCTTTTTTATAAGCTGGAAGAATTGGAACTAACATTTTCATCAAATTTTGATAAAATTCTTCCGATTGCGGATGCTCCATAACATAATCATAGACTTCTTTATCGGTTCCATTTTTATCACGCAATTCAGCAATATAATGTGGATTTGGTAAGAAACGGACATCAAAGACTAAATCGGCATCTAAAGGCAAACCATACTTAAATCCAAATGACATAACTTCAATTCTGAACGTAGATTCTGTACTAGAAGCAAATTTTTGTAAAATTCTTGCCCGAAGATTTCTTGGAGTCAATTCACTTGTATCAATAACCACTTCTGAAAGATTTTTTAAATCAGCTAAAATCTCACGTTCTTTAGTAATTCCATCAAGTGTCCTACCATCAATAGCAAGAGGATGACTTCTTCTAGTTTCCTTATATCTTGAAACCAATTCAGTATCATTTGCATCTAAAAATAAAAGTTTGAAATTAACAGACCCGTTATCCGTCAATTCTGTTACAATACTTTGAATATCTTCAAAGAAAGCGCGTGAACGCATATCGACAACCAAGGCAACTTTATCGATCTTATTATCTGGTGTATTCAAAAGGCCGACAAATTTTTCAATTAAATTTGGTGGCATATTATCTACTGTGAAATAACCCATGTCCTCAAAGGATTGAATGGCAACCGTTTTACCTGCCCCAGACATACCTGTAATAATCACAATATTGAGTTTATTCTCCATCTCTTTCCTCCATTTTCATCTTACTCTTTTAAATTTTTTCTTCAATAAATCTTACTACTTCAATTTTTAATAATAGGTATCAGAGCATTGGTGCAATTAAACGTGCCAAACCTTCTTTAAAACGAACCAACTTAGAACGTTCTTCATAACGCTCCAAAGTCAATGGGTGACTCAATTTCAAATCCTTCATAAAATCATTTCTTAATTTTTGAGAAATATCATAATCATAGATAACAACATTGGCTTCAAAACATAATTGCAAACTTCGATAATCTAAATTACCCGAACCAACTGAGGCATACTCTCCATCAATAATTAATGTTTTAGAATGAACAAATCCATTTTCGTAAGTATAGACCTTTGCGCCATATTTAACTAAATCAGCGGCATGGAAATAAGTTGCCCAGTAGACCAGCGGATGATCTGGCTTGTTTGGAATCAATAATTTAACCTGTACACCCGATAATAATGCTAATTTTATAGATTCATGTAAAGCATCAGAAGGAATATAATAAGGGGTTTGAATAATAATCTCTCGCTCTGCACCAGAAATCATCTTCATATAAGTTAACTTGATTTGTTCCTTATCTTCATCTGGACCAGAAGTCACAAGTTGAGTCGCTACATGACCCTCATTAATCGAATCTGGAAAATAAGGTTCTCCCTCGGTTACCTCAAAGTGATGTTGAGAATTCCAGTCTAAAATAAAACGATGCTGTAGGCTATAAACAATATCACCTGTCAATCGCAAATGATTGTCACGCCAATATCCGAATTTTTTCGTAATTGAAGCATATTCATCACCGACATTAAAACCTCCCGTATAGCTGATTACACCATCAATCACAACGATTTTACGGTGCAAACGGTAGTTTGTTCTCGGATTAACTAATGGCATAATTAATGGGAAAAATTGAGCCACATGTCCTCCAGCTTCTTGAAGCTCTTTGAAACAAGACATTTTAGTTTTATTTGAACCCCAAGCGTCAATTAAAAGTTTAACTTCGACTCCACGCTTTGCAGCTGCAAGTAAAGCCTCATAGATTTCATGCCCCATACGATCCATCCGGAAAATATAATACTCCATGTGAACATGGTGTTTTGCTTTATTAATATCATCAATCAAAGCGTTAAATTTCTGACGTCCATCGTTGAAAATTTTAACACCAGTATTTGTTGAAATAATTGATTTTTCTTCAACATAAAGCATATGAATCAGCTGACCAAACACATGATTTTTTCTCATTTTTTTAATGAATAATCGATCTGTGTAAGATTTTTCAGCATGTTCTAATTGTTTTTCAAAACCTAGCTGAAACCTTTTTCGGTCTTTAAAAATTCGATAATGTGAAATGCCACGTCCAATAAGTAAATATAAAATAAAGCCTATGATAGGCAATAAATTAACTACAAAAAGCCATGACCAAGTTGCCGCTGTTGACTTTCTTTCCCTAAAAATAATGACAAAGGATAAAATAACATTAAGGAAAAAAAGCGCCAGCTCAAAAAGTGCAATAAAACTCATATAATGTTTTCCAATCCCCTAGTTTACTCCTTCTATTATATCAAAAAAAGCGGTATTAAACCGCTCTTATTATTCTCATTCATCTTTATTTTGCTTTTTTCAAAGCTCCAAATAATACGCCTGAAACAATTGCTCCAATCAAGATGAACAAGAGATAAAGTAACGGATTATTTGTCAAAGCAAGTACGAAGACGCCACCATGTGGTGCCATCAATTTAATATTGGCCATACCAGTCAAACCACCGGCTACTGCTGCTCCAATCATAAATGATGGAATTGCGCGTGCGGGGTCAGATGCACCAAATGGAATTGACCCTTCAGTGATGAATGAAAGCCCCATAACAATGTTTGTCAAACCAGCATTGCGTTCTTCTTTGGTAAATTTATTTTTAAACAAGATTACAGCTACTGTAGTTGCGAGTGGTGGAACCATCCCACCAGCCATAACGGCAGCCATTGTTACTGAACCTCCCGTTGAAACAGTTGCTGCTAAAGTACCAGTTGCAAAGATATAAGCAGCTTTGTTTATTGGACCACCAAGGTCAATAGCCATCATTCCACCAACAACCAAACCAAGTACAAGCGCAGATGCTCCTGATAGACTCGCCAAAAAGTTAGAAAGTCCAGTATTAATTGCAGCCATTGGGATATTGACAAAGAGCATTAGGAAACCTGTGATAAACGTTCCAACTAATGGATAAATTAATATAGCTTTAATCCCATCAAGTGAACGAGGAAGTTTTGCAAAAGCTTTTCGTAACAGGATAATGACTCCACCGGCAAGGAAACCACCAACTAGGGCTCCTAAGAAACCGGACGGAATCATTTTAGCAGGATCTAAATGGCCAAATGCAAGACCAGAAGATGCCATAGAACCAGCGACAAAACCAGCAACTAAACCAGGTTTATCAGCAATGGAGTTGGCAATGAAACCAGCTAGGACTGGTAACATAAAGGCAAAAGCTGCACCACCAACATTTTTAAAGTAAGCTGCCAAAGGATGATAAACTCCTAGGTTAGCCAATTGACTTTGAGGAACTCCCATCGCTTGGTCAATTAAGAAAGCAAGAGCGATAAGTATACCACCACCAACAACGAATGGAAGCATTGCAGAAACCCCACCCATTAAGTGTTTATAGAATGCTTTTCCTAAACCACCAGTTGATTCTTCTTTTGCTTCATCTGTTCCATCTGCTTCATAGATTGGTGCTTTTCCTGAAAGCGCACGATTAATTAATTCTTCAGTATCTCGAATGGCATGTGCAACTGGAACTTGAACCATTTCTTTACCAGCAAAACGATTCATTTCAACTTTCTTATCCGCAGCTACAATAACAGCATCTGCTTTTTGGATATCAGCTGAAGTTAATTTATTATCAATTCCACGCGCACCATTGGTTTCAACTTTTATTCCAACGCCCATTTCCAAGGCTTGTTTTTTTAGCGCTTCTTCAGCCATATAAGTATGAGCAATACCTGTTGTACAAGCCGTTACAGCTACAATATAATGCTCTGCATTTTCAACAGTCTTAATTTCTTCTTGTTTTTCAGAAAAGAGTTGAATGACTTCTCTTGGGTACTCAACTTTTCTCAAACGATCTTGGAAACCGTCTTTAAGAAGATAAGTGGAAAGTTGTGCTAAAGCTTCTAAGTGAGTATCATTAGCACCGTCTGGTGCTGCTATCATGAAGAAAAGATTGACAGGCTGTCCATCTAATGCGGCGTAGTCAACACCAACTTTTGATTTTGCAAAAAGAACGACCGGCTCATTGACCGCTGTATTTTTACTGTGAGGCATTGCAATTCCGTCACCAAGTCCGGTTGAAGTCTGTGCCTCACGGGCCATAATTCCTGCTTTAAAAGTTGCGAAATCATTGACATAACCTTCAGAAACTAGTTTATTGACCATTTCATCAATAACCGCTTCTTTGCTAGTTGCTTGGAGGTCAAGAATCATAACCTCTGTTTTAAGTAAATCTTTTATTTCCATCATTTCACCTCTGAAATATTAACTTTTTTATAAATTTCTTCCAAAAATGCTCGGCTTGGCATATCATCTGAGAATGCCTTTGAAGTTCCACAAGCGATTGCTTGTCTAAACGCTAAGAGCGGGTCTTTAGACTGACTATATTCAGCTAAAAATCCTGCAACAGTCGAATCACCAGCACCAATAGAATTTTTTAACTCTCCTTTAATTCCTTGAGCAAAATAAACTTTCTCATTTGTAAAGAGGAGTGCTCCATCACCAGCCATTGATACGATAACATTTTGAGCACCCATTTCTAAAAGTTTTTGGCCATAAGGAATGATTTGCTCATTATTTTTTAAGTTTGTTTCAAAGATTGCTTCTAGTTCTTCTCGGTTTGGTTTAATGAGTAGGGGATGAGCAGGAAGCGAATCAAGTAATTTTTGACCATCAACATCCATGACAAAAGTTGCTTTTTGCTTTTGGACTTTAGCAATCAAATGCTCATAGAAATCTTCACCAAGACTTTTAGGGATTGTACCTGCAAAGACAACAATATCATCTTCTTTCAAATGATCAAATTTTTCAAGAAAATGATTAATTTCACTTTCTTTAAGTTTTGGTCCAGCAGCATCAAGACTTGTTTCGTTTTCCTGACTTTTCAGCTTGACATTAATTCTTGTCAAATCTTCTATTTCTGTGAAATCCGATTCAACCTGATTATCTTTTAAGAAATCTTTAATATATTGACCAGAAAATCCACCTAGAAAACCTAGTGCCTTGCTTTTGGCACCTATAAGACTTAGCATGCGACTTTCCATAATTCCTTTACCACCTGCTGAAATCTGTGTTTTTCCTGTTCGATTCACCTCACCAAGTGCTAACTCTTCATAATTCATGAAGTAGTCAAGTGCTGGGTTGAGTGTTACTGTATAAATCATAGTTCTCCTTTAATTTAAGACGTAGGTTTACAAATACTAACTTTTAGTGAAATTTTTTCACCCTATTCATTTAAAACAAACGCTAATTATTCTCGGTAATTAATTCAACTTCTTCAGAATTAGCAAATTTGACAAAACTCATTTGTCCTAATTTAGAAGAGTCGGCTAATATGAAAGCATTCTGACTTTGTTTGACTGCTAGTCCTTTTATTGCTGCTTCTTCATGGTCTGGTGTCATTGCTCCGTGTTCATTGTCAAAGCCGTTAGCCCCAACAAAAGCACTATTGAATTGATAAGCAGAAAGTTGTTCTAAAGCCTGACTACCAATTATTGCATCTGTTACCTTTTTAACTCGTCCACCGAGCAGATAGACGATTAATCGGTCATCTGTTAATTTCGCCAAATGACTGACAGAGTTGGTTACAATTGTTAAATAAAGATGAGATTGATTGATAAGTTCAGCTAAGATACCAGTTGTAGTCCCAGCATCTAAAAAAATAATATCCCCATCTTTAATTTTCGATAATGCTTTTTGAGCGATTTCTTCTTTTTCTTGAATGTTTTTGGAAGTTTTTTCGGAAATACTTAATTCTTCCGATAAGTCTTGTGTAAGTTCTGCACCACCATGAACTCGTCTTAAAGATTTTTCTTTTTCCAATTCATTCAAATCTCGCCTAAGCGTCGATATAGAGCAATCCATTAACGTAAGAAGTTCTTCAATCGTTGCTCTTCTTTTTAATTTTAGATAGTCAACAATCCGTCTTTTTCTTTCATTTGCTAACATTTCCATCTCCTGAATTCGTTTACAAAAATCATTATAACACCTTTATCTTTCAAAATCAATCATTAACTATCATTTTCTTCCAAAAAAACTCAAAAATAAAAAACTATCTAATAATAGTTTTTATTTAAAGTGTTCAAGTAATTGATGAGCGCTTTCCAAATAGTAGTCAACAGCAACTTTTAGAGTTTCATCTTGAACGACCATATCAGCAAAATGAAGTCCAGAGGCCCCTTGTTCATTTGAACCTATAAAAGCAAAGACACTTGGAGCTTGCTTTTGATAATTAGCAAAGTCCTCCCCCGCACTTGATGGCTCTGGATATACCACTTTATCATGCCATCGCTCGGTTCTTTTCCTGATAACATCTGTCAACTCGAAATCGTTGAACGTAAGGTCCGCTTCCATTAACCATTTAATCTCTAGTTCAACATCATAAGCTTTTGCAATGGCTTCGATAATTTGGCTGAATCTTCTCTTTGTTAAAGAACGTACTTCATTGTCAAAAGTTCTTATTGTCCCTTCTAAGCGGGCATTGTTTGGTAGAACATTCCAAGTATTTCCGGCTTCAATGTGTGTGACAGATACAACAGCAGCTCTCAGTGGTGAAATATTTCTAGAAACAATCTGTTGTAGATTTTGAACAATCGCAGCACTAGCTAAAATCAAATCTTGACCTTCTTGCGGATATGCCGCATGACTTCCTTGACCTTTTATTAAAATTTCAAAACGTTCAACGGCTGCCATTACTCCACCCTCACGTAAGCCAATTACTCCAGCTGACAAAGTAGGCATATTATGGTAGCCAATAAAAGCTTGAACATCTGAAACTAATCCTGTTTTTAGAATTTCTTTGGCTCCTTCGCCAATTTCTTCGGCAGGTTGAAATATGAGTTTGATTGTCCCACTAAGTTGACTTTCCTTCTCTTTTAGAATTTTAGCAGCCCCTAAAAGACTAGTCATATGTAAGTCATGACCACAAGCATGCATTGCTCCTTTGTTTACAGATGAAAATTCTAATCCTGTTTCTTCTAGAATAGGTAAGGCGTCAATATCTGCTCTTAGCGCAATAATCGGTTTTCCTGTGCCAATTTTTGCAACAAGTCCTGTTTTAAGCTGACTATCCATTATTTCAATTTGCCAATCTGATAACTTTTGTCGAATAAATTTTGTCGTTTCAACTTCTTTTTCCGATATTTCGGGATGAGCATGAAGATAATGTCTAATTTCAACAAGCTCTTGGTATAAATTTTCTTCAATCATAAGAATAATTGTATCAAAAATAGCGAAGGTTGCTCCTTCGCTATTTCTTGTGACTTCATTTAATTTTTAAATCAGACCCGCATCTTCTAGAAGTTCTTCAATATATGTTCCTTTGATTTTCTTAAGTACAACTTTGAGCGCTTGTTTTTTAATAAATGAGAGCTCTAAATCTTCTAATTTTTGCTTATCTGATAGATAGTAGGCTGAACTTGCTAAAGTTCGTAAATCATAAGCCGAAGCATAAACTTCCGGAACACCACGATCAACATTCAATAATTGATAAACGGCTTCCATCGCAGTTCTAACTGAATACTCGGTTGTAAAGACTGTATCACGCTCAGTTTCCGCAAAATTTCCTAAAAACGCTAAATTGACTGATTGTTCAGGTACTACAAGAGGCCGATCCCCTGGTTCACGAAGCATGAAATAAGAAGTAATGAAAGGCATATATACTGGGATTGTATTAGTATTTTCTTTAACAAATGCTTCGATTTCTTCTTCTGGCATTCCTAAATGATAAAGTAATTCTTGAGTAATTTCTTCACCTGTACAGTCTTCAATTGGTTTTTTGATATAGTTTCCAGGTGTATTTGAAAGAAGACCATAAACCCAAGTTACTGTTTCTTGGTCATTTTGTTCTTTAAAGTGAGGTTGGCGGTGAGTTGTAAATGAAAGGAGCCAATTTGAATCTTTAACAGTAATAATTCCTCCTGTAACCACTTTTCCTGAACGCAATTGACGATGTGTTAATTTTTCAAAATAAGGTTGAATCTTTAAATTTTTCCAAGTAACAGTTGCTGATACAACCCAAGCTTCTTTTGGAATATTCTTACAGAAAACATCCGGATGTCCAAATTCTTCTGATTGTTTAGCTAAATTTTGCCAAAGTTTCCAAGAGCCTCCAAGTTCACTGGTTTTCGGAGCGGCTTGAGTTGGTGAACCTTGAGTTGAACTTTCTGTAATTGAACCATTTGTGACAAAAACTAAGTCATTTTCTGTCAATTCTTTTATTTTTTTGTCAGCAAATACAATAGTTTTTGCTACCTTTTTGCCATTTGAAAAGTCAACTTCAACATTTTCAACCTGTGCTCCATATTTAAAATCAACTCCATGATCTTTTAAGTATGAAATTAATGGTTTTACTAGTGATTCATATTGATTATATTTTGTGAATTTTAAGGCCGAAAAATCAGGTAGCCCTTCAATATGGTGGATGAAACGCATAATGTAACGACGCATTTCAATAGCTGAATGCCATTTTTCAAAAGCAAACATTGAACACCAATAAAGCCAAAAATTTGATTCGAAGAACTCATCAGTAAAGCAATCTTCTATTGTTTTACCTACAAGTAGTTCTTCTTTAGTCATGAATAATTTGATTATTTCTTCTTGAGCTTTTGGACTTAGAGTAAATTTTCCATCATCATTAACCCGTTCACCACGATTATGGATAATACGACAGTTAGATGAATTTGGATCATCACGGTCAATTCGATAAAATTCATCCAAAACGGACGCATCGTCCACTTCTAATGACGGAATTGTTCGGAATAAATCCCAAAGGCATTCAAAATGATTTTCCATTTCACGTCCACCACGAACAACGAAACCATCATGTGGAATAAATGATCCGTCCAATGAACCTCCTGACAAGGGGAGTTCTTCTAAAATGTGAATACGGTTCCCTGACATTTGACCGTCACGAATTAAAAATACTGCTGTTGCAAGTCCTGCAAGACCTGCCCCAATAATATATGCTGATTTTTGATCAACATTTTCTGGTTTTCTTGGGTGGACGAAAGCTTCATAATTTCCATTTGTATAACGCATAATAATTAACCTCCTCTAATCTAAACAACATCAGTTTGACTAATTTTTTAGTCTCTTTACTTCTAATTCTCCTCCAATCTCTTACTAATTTCATCATAGTACAAGAAGAAAATGATTGCAAGAATATGAAACCGTTTTTAGACAACATGTCTATTTTGTCCATTTTTACAAAAAAAAGCACTGACAAAGGAATCAGTACTTTTATAAATTATTATTTGCTTTCTTCAAAGTCACCATCAAATGTATTATCATCTTTTGGAGCTTCTTGAGCATCAGTTGCTTGTCCAGCTTCACCTTGAGCTGCATTTGCTTGTTCATAAAGTTTTACAGCGAGGTTTTGAGCGATTTCAGAAAGTGCTTCTGATTTGGCTTTGATATCATCAATATCTTCACCTTCAAGCGCTTTTTTGAGTTCTTCTTTAGCGTCTTCAGCTTTTTTAACTTCAGCTTCTTCTACCTTTCCTTCAAGGTCTTTCAAAGTTTTTTCAGTTTGGAAAACTAAAGCATCAGCTTCATTACGTGTATCAACTTCTTCTTTACGTTTTGCATCAGCGTCAGCATTTGCTTCAGCATCTTTCATCATTTTATCAATTTCTTCATCAGAAAGACCTGAGTTTGATTTGATAACGATTGTTTGTTCTTTTTGTGTACCAAGATCTTTAGCTTTAACAGAAACAATACCATTTTTATCAATATCAAATGTTACTTCGATTTGTGGAACACCACGTGGTGCTGCAGGGATATCTGTTAATTGGAAACGGCCCAAAGTTTTGTTATCAGCTGCCATTGGACGTTCACCTTGAAGTACATGAATATCTACAGCAGGTTGATTGTCAGCAGCAGTTGAGAAGACTTGTGATTTAGAAGTTGGGATAGTTGTATTACGGTCAATCAATTTTGTGAAGACACCACCCATTGTTTCAATACCAAGTGAAAGTGGAGTAACGTCAAGAAGGACAACATCTTTAACATCACCAGTAATAACACCACCTTGGATTGCTGCACCCATAGCAACAACTTCATCAGGGTTTACTGATTTATTTGGTTCTTTGTTTGTTTCGTGACGAACAAGTTCAACAACTGCAGGGATACGAGTTGAACCACCAACCAAGAGAACTTCGTCAATATCAGAAGTTGACAAACCAGCATCAGAAAGGGCTTGGCGAACTGGTTGACGTGTAGCTTCAACAAGATCATGTGTCAATTCATCAAATTTAGCACGAGTCAAAGCCATTTCCAAGTGAAGAGGTCCAGCAGCACCCGCTGTGATGAACGGTAAGCTGATTTGAGTAGTTGTTACACCTGAAAGGTCTTTTTTCGCTTTTTCGGCTGCATCTTTCAAACGTTGCAATGCCATTTTATCTTGGGCAAGGTCAATTCCGTTTTCTTTCTTGAATTCGGCAACCATCCAGTCAATGATTTTTTGGTCAAAATCATCACCACCGAGTTTGTTGTTACCAGCAGTTGCAAGAACATCAAATACGCCATCACCAAGTTCAAGAATTGAAACGTCAAATGTACCACCACCAAGGTCAAATACAAGAATCTTTTCATCTTTATCTGTTTTATCAAGACCATAAGCAAGAGCTGCTGCTGTTGGTTCGTTAACGATACGTTCTACTTCAAGACCAGCAATTTTACCAGCATCTTTAGTTGCTTGACGTTGAGCGTCATTAAAGTATGCAGGTACAGTGATAACTGCTTTTTCTACTTTTTCTCCAAGATAAGCTTCTGCTGTAGCTTTCAAGTTTTGAAGAATCATTGCTGAAATTTCTTGTGGTGTATATTCTTTACCATTTGCAGAAACTTTTTCAGATGTTCCCATTTTTGATTTAATAGAAATAATTGTTTCTGGATTGGTCACTGCTTGACGTTTTGCAGCGTCACCAACAATGATTTCACCATTTTTGAAGGCTACAACTGAAGGTGTTGTACGATTTCCTTCTGGATTTGGAATAATTTTTGATTCAGTTCCTTCAAGAACTGCTACTGCTGAGTTTGTTGTACCAAGGTCAATACCGATAATTTTAGACATATTTTAAATCTCCTTTATTTCTTATTACTTATGAATAGTTTAAAGACATTGCGGTCAATTTATTTTTTAATTTACTGTGCTACGACAACCATTGCTGGACGAAGTAAACGTTCGTGAAGTTGGTAACCTTTTTGGAAAACTTGCACGATGCTGTCAGCTGGATGTTCGTCATCAGCTGGGACCGTTTGAACAGCCATGTGCAGATTATGGTCAAAGCTTTCATAAGAAACTTCCTCTACACCTTCTTCTTTAAGCGCTGAAATCAAACTTTCTTGGACCATTTCAAGGCCTTTTTTAACATCATCTGTCAATCCTTCAACAGCAAGTGCACGTTCAAGATTGTCTAGTGAAGATAAGATTTTTTTTGCTAAATCTTGTGAGCGATATTTGATAAGTTGCAAACGTTCTTCATTTCCACGACGTTGTACGTTTTGCATTTCTGCAGAAACGCGAAGGAATTTATTTTCCCACTCAGCCGCTAACTTTTGTGCTTCATCAAGTTCGTTGATTTCTTCTTCAACAATATCCTCAAGTGCTTCCTCTGTTAACTCCTCAGTCACTTCTTCATCAACTTTTTCATTTTTGATTTCTTCTTTAGTTTCTTCGGACATAGGCCCTCCTTTTTTAAATAACTTTTTTATCATTTACTAATTTCATAATGGTTACCATCAAGGTAACGATAATAGTCACTCAGCTTCATAGTTAAAACTTTAGCAACTAAGTCAAGAACTGATAACGTCCTTTGATAATCCATTTCTACAGGTCCAACGACTGTCAGAGTACCAAAACCGCGATATGGAATAACAAATTTTTGAGAAATAATCGTTAAATTTTTCATGTATTTTTCGTCATTGTCAAATTTAACAGCCCGCATCTCATCGTTATTAGTGATTTCGCGAATTTCATGAAGCATCCGTTCATCATCGCTAAAGAGTTTGTATAATTCTGCAAGATTGTCAGTTGCATAATCAAAGATATTTTTACGCCCAGCGACGGTCAGCCGTTCTTTGAACAAATCATCAAAAATTGATTCAAAGAGTTGGAGAACTTCACTCGTAACTTTGAAATAACGCTGAACAATCTGTGGAATCTCTGTTCGTAAAGTATAGTGAATATCAATCACTTTTTTACCAACCAGACGCTCTTTAACTAGATTACTAAAGACTGCTAAATCAGCTTCAGTCATCGATTTTGGAAGAATAAATTGATTTGTTCTTACTTCACCAGTCCCTAAAGTTATAACTGAAAGTACTGAATGGCTATCCAGCATGACCATTTCAAATGAAACTAATTGTTGGTCACGTTGGGGAGCATTGAGAACAAAACTTGTCAAACCAGTGAGTTCTGATAAACTTTTAGCTGCTGTTTTAAACAAGTCAGATAGGCGATAAAAATCACCGTCAAAAGCTTTCATCACTTTAAATAAGTCATTTTGACTAAATTCATCTAACTGGATGACATTTTCTACAAAATACTTATAACCTGAAACACTTGGAACACGTCCACTTGAGGTGTGTTCTTTTTGAATCAAGCCTAGTTTTTCCAAAACTTTCATGTCGTTTCGGATTGTAGCGCTAGAAGCTTGAATACTATCAAGGAGCGACTTTGAACCGATTGGCGTATGCTCTTTGGCATAAAGAGAAACAATCAAATTTAAAATTTGTCTTTGACGTTCTGTAATCATGACTACTCCTTTCTCCACAGATAAGAAGTTCGGCAAAACTTCTTTCGCAAGTTCAAAAATTTCTTGAGCCTTTGACTTCTGTTTAGTATCTACAAGCTTTTTTCTGTTTTAGCACTCTTCATCTCTAAGTGCTAACAAGTTTATTATAACCCTTTGTCTATACCTTGTCAAGAAAAAAGGCATAAAAATTAGCACTCTTTTTATTAGAGTGCTAATTTCACTTATAAAAGATTGGAATCTTTGGATATTTGCCAAATATTCATGACTGTAATCACCATTACAGCAATGATAAAGAGGCTTTCATACTTTACTTCATGTTGAATGAAAAGTAAAGCATAATCTATAATCAAAAGTGCCGAAATAATTTCTAAAAGTATAAAAGTAAAACGCCAAAATTTCAACAATAGAAATATTAATAAAGCAAAAATCAATAAATAGATTAAACTTTGCCAAGTCGTAATTGTTGACGAAATTTTATCTGTTAATGTTTTTATGTTAATTGATAAGTTATTAAAAAATTGGCTAAAGAAATTATTATGGACAAGGAGAACTTTAATCATTTCCGATGCACTATAAATAAATAGAGCAACATTAACATATAGTAGAAGTCTAGTTCGGTTTAGCATGATTTTATTTCCTTTATGCTGGTAGTAGTTTTAGATATTCTTCTAAAGTAAGATTATGTTCGGTCATATATTTAGCATTTTCTAGGCCGACATATCTAAAATGCCAATCTTCATAATCAATTCCTGTCTCTGAACTTTTTCCTTCTGGAAAACGAAGAACAAATCCATATTTGGGAGCAATTGCTGCAACTTGTTTTGCATATTGACTCTCATTCAGGCTATCAATATTACTCATATCAATCGCTAATCCTGTTTGATGCTCTGAACTTCTTGGTGGCTGAGAATAAGTTTGCACATTTTTTATCGCTTCTTCTTCTGAAATTGGATTTCCACTTGAATTTACTGTTCCTTGACCATTCATTTCTGCTTGGACATAAGATTGATAAAGCCCTTCTTGATATGAGACTGACCGATAACCTGAGATTAAATGTTCAGCTGGTGATATTTGTTGGGCTGCTGCTAAAAATTGTTGAACCGCTGATGCTATCCTTTGATCAACTTGAATCCCATTTACGGTTGCCAGTGTTGGGTTCATTTCATCTTTAGGTGATTTTCGACTCACCAATACTAAATCCCAATCTGATTGTTTAGCGTCAGGTAAATCCTTTTTCTTTGCCGCCTCTTTGGATGAAGAAATACTTGTTTTTTTTGCTGAATTGTTTGTTGAATTTGATTTATTATTGGTGATTAAAATAAATCCCAAAGCTCCAATGATCAAAAGAACAAGCACGATTACACTAAATGTTATTCTTCTTTTCATTTTTTAGCTAACTTTTCACTCCCTATTTCTCGATAAGACATGTCTCCGACTTTTCCAATGGTGAATTTTCCATCCTCAAAACTTAAATGAGTGACAGAACCATTATCAAGACCATGTGGACGAGGGAGTTCTGGGTGAGCGAGTTTTACAAAAGTTCCAATGGTCATTCCATGGCTGACAATAACAATATTTTTAGCCCCTTTTGCTTCAGATTCCTTGGCAATATCTGTAAAGCCATCCATGATACGTCCTGAAAGTTTTTCCCATGGTTCAGCCCAGCCAGCCGTATCAACTTCAAAAATTGCATTAGCAATTACTTCATCAGGAGGGAATTCATCAGTAGAAGTATTTCCTGTTTGGGTAAATATCCTTGGTAACACTCCATCAAAAAGTTCTCCGTCATAACCCCCATCAAATGAGCCAAAACACCACTCACGAATTCTTTTGTCATACGTGTATGGAATTCCTTCATTATCAGAATTAGCCAAGATAAAGCCCATTGTCTGAATTGTACGGCCAGAATCAGATGAGTAAGCTCGGTCAAATTTAATGCCTTTTTCTTTGAAGCCTAGACCAAGTTCAATAATTCCTTGTTCTCCTGCCGCAGTTAAAGGTGTATCAGACCAACCTTGAGCTCTGCCAATTGTATTAAACATTGTCTTTCCATGTCGAACTAAATAAATATTTACCATTTCTCCCCCCCTTTTTAATGATTCTATCAAAAAATTACGATAAGATATTTCTATCTATTAGAAAATTACAGCCATTCCTGTTTGATTGTAAAGTAGGAACCTCTTATCTCACCTGCGAGTTTTGAACGTTGGCGTGCAAATTTGAATTTCCCCTCCAGTTCTTTCGGAACTTCCATACCCACTGACAACTTTATTCCAACTGCCCGTTTTGGTTTTTTACCCTCTTGTCCAACTTTTTCATAGAGTAGATTTAAAACCATACCATCTTCGTAATAGAATTCAGGCCAATAGAGTTCATCATTTTCATAGATAGCAACTTCAAGTATTTTTGCTGAAAATTTTAAATTACGTTCTTCGAGTAAAATTTTCTCAAACAAAGCAACTTCTTTGGCTTTTTCATGAGCTGGATATGTGAGATAGTCAAATTTATACTTATTCCAAAAATAACGTGCCTCATTAGCTCGTAAACCAGCTAAAGCCTCCGCTACCGGTGACGTTTCCAAACCAACTGGTTCTACGTCTGTGAAATTCACTTTGTAAGCCATATCGTAACCTCCGCATTTTTTTACCTCTTCCATTATATCATTTTTGGAAGCGCTCATCATTTTTCGAAAATGTTTAGAAGCTGATTTTTAAAACTATTTTTAGTTTTTAAATGAATGAATTGGCGCTGGAATTTGGCCACCACGAGCAATGAAATCTGCTGACGATGCTTTGTTTACTCGCATAACTGGGGCTACACCGAAAAGTCCACCAAATTCAATTTGTTCACCTTCTTTGCCCATTGGAATAATCCGTACCGCTGTCGTTTTTTGATTAATCACCCCGATAGCGGCTTCATCAGCAATCATTGCTGCAATGGTAGACGCCGGTGTTTCTTCAGGAATAGCAATCATATCTAACCCAACCGAACAAACACAGGTCATGGCCTCTAATTTTTCAATATTCAAAGCTCCAGAATTTACGGCGGCAATCATCCCTTCGTCCTCTGAAACTGGGATAAAAGCTCCTGAAAGCCCACCAACACGTTCAGCTGCCATAACTCCTCCTTTTTTCACGGCGTCGTTAAGCATTGCAAGAGCGGCTGTTGTTCCATGAGTCCCAACAGTTTCAAGTCCCATTTCTTCCAAAACGCGTGCAACCGAATCACCAATTGCTGGTGTAGGGGCAAGTGATAAATCAACTATTCCAAATTCAACATTAAGTCTTTCTGAAGCCATTTGACCAACAAGTTGACCTATTCTTGTAATTTTAAAAGCTGTCTTTTTAATGGTTTCGGCTAAAATATCAAAAGATTCACCACGGACTTTTTCAAGAGCACGTTTAACTACACCAGGTCCTGAAACCCCGACATTGATAATCGTATCTGCTTCTCCAACTCCATGAAATGCTCCTGCCATAAACGGATTGTCTTCAACCGCGTTTGCAAAGACAACAAGTTTAGCATTGAGCCATTTATCACCTTTAGACATGATTTTGATGGTTTCACCCATATCTCGAACTGCTGTCATATTAATACCTGTTTTAGTTGAACCAACATTTACCGAAGCACAGACACGCTCAGTTGCTGCTAGAGCTTTAGGCATTGATTTAATCAAAATTTCATCACCTTTTTGATAGCCTTTTTGTACAAGAGCAGAATAGCCACCAATAAAGTCAATACCAATCTCCTTTGCTGCACGGTCCATCGCAAGAGCAAGTGGTGTGTAATCATCAGCAGCTGTTGCTGCTCCGATAATTGCAATGGGTGTTACAGAAACACGTTTATTGACAATTTTAATACCGAGTTCATGTCCAATCTCGTTACCTACTTCAACAAGTTTTCCTGCTTTATTGACAATTTTTTGATAAATTTTTTCGGCTGCTTTATTAATATCAGCATCGATACAATCAAGAAGACTGATTCCCATTGTAATTGTGCGAATATCGAAATTTTGTTCTTCAATCATCGCAATTGTTTCTTTGATATTTTGGATGTCCATTATTTGATTTCCTTAGTTTTGATTAAAATATTACTGACAGAAATATTTTTTCGCGCTGTCAGTAAAAATACTTTTAAATAAAAGTCATTTATTGGTTAATTTTTTTCTGTCAGTAAATTATAATTTGTGCATAGCGTTAAAAATTGCTTCATTTTGAACATGAATATTGACACCCAAGGCTTCACCTTTTCTTGAAAGTTCTGCTTGAAAGGCTAAAAAATCACTATTTTGTGTTTCAACTACCATCATCATGGTAAAAGCTCCACTCATCAAGGTTTGTGAAATTTCAATGATATTTGCTTCAAGTTCTGCCAATGTTGCTGTGACTCCAGCAACTATCCCAATTTTATCTGCTCCTACTACTGTTACAACTGCGCGCATTTTGTTTCTCCATTCAAATTTTTATACTATTATAACATTTTTATTTAAATTTTCAGTCAATTTTCTTGTCAGTAAAATAAAGTTTTGCTGACAGCTCTGTCAGTCAAAATTATTCATGATTTATTGGCTAGTTTTTGCTACAATCAGCTTATCATGACTTTAAAAACTTTTTTTAATTTTACACGAATTCAAACCTTGCCCGCAGCATTATTATCACCGATTGCTGGCTGTCTTTTTGCCTTTTGGTACTTTGGAAGTTTTCATTTTTGGCCTACGCTTTTATTTTTTATTGGTTTAGCAAGCATTAATCTTTTTGTTTCGGCTTGGAATAATCTGATGGATTATCAAAAAGCACTTGATCCTGAATATAAAAAATGGAATATTATCGTTGCTAAATCGATTAATCCTAAACTTGCTTTAAACATTTGTTTGGTACTTTTAGCAATTGATATAGTCGTTGGACTAATCGTTCTTTTCTTGACTAATCTTGCAATTTTACCAATTGGTGGACTTTGTTTTTTAATTGCGATTTTCTATACTTATGGTCCTTTCGCTTTTTCTCGTTTTCCTTTGGGCGAAATTTTAGCGGGCCTTTGCGAAGGGTTCTTTGGCTTTTTCCTTGCTGTCTATATTAATTCTTATGACAAAGGCTATTTTTTCATTAATTTTGACAGAAATTGGCTCATGACATGGACTTGGGACTTTAAGATTCTTTTACCAATCCTTTTAGTCGGTCTAATGTGTTTCGTCCAAAATTTTAATATTATGTTTTCTGATAATATTTGCGATTTAGAACAGGACATTCGTAATGAGCGTTATACTTTACCTTATTATCTAAAGATTCCACTCAGTTTAAAAGTATTTACTGGACTTTATTTATTTGCCGGACTTTGTATTTTACTTGCCATTGTTTTGGGAATTTTACCAATCTGGTCATTGTTAATGAGCGTCATTGCCTTGAAAGTTATTCCTAATATTAAAAAGTTTAGAGCCAAACAAAGTAAATCAGAGACTTTCCACCTTCAAATTGACAATCTGATGTTATTTAATGCTTCTCTTGCCCTTACGTTGTTATTGGGAATTATTTTTAAGTAAAATAAAAAAGCGCTTAGCGCTTTTTTTACTTTTCCAAAGAGAAATTCATGACAACCGGTTGGTGGTCCGATGATTTGAATTGGTTATCAATGGTTTGTATTTTTAAGTCTTTTATATTATTTGAAACAAGAAATCCGTCAATAATTCCAAATGTATTTTTGGGATTTTTCTTGTCATAGGCATAATCAAGTGAACGAACAGTTGGTGCATTGGTTGGTGCGACCACTCGCATTCCGTTTGTCAAATTTTCTGTAGGAAATTCCTTCATCCACGTTAATTCTGGATGAGCTTTACCAGCTAGGGCATGGTTATAATCAGCCCCACAAATGACAAAATCTCCTTTAGAAACATACTTTTTCATCTCATCAAATAAAGTCAATAATTGTTGTTTTTGAATTTTTTGGTCAGTGATAAATGCTGACAGATGTGTATTAAAGATGACGAATTTTTTATCTGAATTCTTAATTGGAAAAATACTGACAGAAAAAGCTCGGTCTAAATCAAAAAATTTATTAAAATTAGTTTCGATAGGTAACTTATATCTTGTTGAACTTTCAATTTCATATTTAGAATAAGTCATAATTCCAGATTTAGCTTTTCCAATTGGCTTGGTCACCGGATAAAAAAGATAGGCTGAATCGTAATTCTGTGTCAGAACACTGGTATAATCGGGAAGGCCAGCACGAGCCATTTGAGGTTCATTTACTTGTTGGCTGCGATCTCCTTGCCAATCAATTTCTTGAATATTTCCAAAGTCTGGCTTCTCTTTATTAATAAGTCTGATATCTTCTTGAATTGCAGATTTGACAGCAGATTTACTATAAGCTCGCACATCATCCCCACCATCCATGAAAAAATTGAAAGAAGGAGGGTAAGATCCATAACCGATATTAAAAGTCATCATTTTATAGGTTTTCCCCAGCTCAACTTGCTGGGTCTGAGGATTTTTAATTGTCTGCTTAATATCATTAGGAAGACGATGATATTGTGCATAAACATAGATGACATAAGAGCCAATAATCAGAGCAAATACTAAAATAATGCTGACAATAATTTTTCCAATTAACTTTAAGCGATTTTTCATATTATTCACTAAATAATCCTAGGAAAATTTACTGACAGCCGCTCCTAAACAGTCTGTCAGTAAAATAATTTAACCTAAATTTATTTACTTTCTTCAATCATTTTTAAAACTTCTTGTGTTGAGCGAACTCGTCCAAGACGAGGGAAAATTCCCTCAACAATTCCTTGATGGCGTTGTCCATTAAAATCTGTCATTGCATCTTCAATAGCAATAACTTGATAACCATGCTGGAAAGCTTCACGGGCCGTAGTATCACAACCGATCGTTGTAGCAATTCCAGTCAAGAGGATTTCATCAATTCCACGACGACGTAATTGGACATCTAAATCCGTGCCGTAAAATGCGCCCCAGTTATGTTTAGCGACATGAATGACATTATTATATTCTTTATCATAAGCTTCAGACATGACAAAATCAGCAAAATCTGCCGGAATTTGTCCTTGTGCAACAGCTGGATTGTCAGTTTTTGGTTTTAAAGTTTCGCCACCGTAGTTTTTGACGTGAACAAAAACAATTAAAGCGCCTGTATTTTTTAAACTAGTTACAAGTTCTTTATTTTTGGCTAAAACCTCTTGTGCCGAATAAGGAGCAAATCCCTCACGACCTGCAATTCCTTTTTGTAGGTCAATAATAACCAAGGCTGTTTTTTCTAAATTCAAAGTTGTCATATTTTTTTCTCTCAAATTTTAGCCTCTTTTATGTGGCTTTTTTCTTCCGTCAGTAAATTTTTTGCCATTATCTTTTTTGTCAGTAAATTTGCCCTTAGCAGCTTTACTGTAAAATGGTTTCTTGGCAGATTTCTTTTTCTTTTTATCAAATTCAGATTTCTCGTCAGCTCTTCTGCCATTTTTTGATTTATTAGCAGATTTGTCAGTAGATTTTGGCGCTACTGATTTAACCTTAAGAGATTGATTTGATTTTTTGCGACCCTTATGTTCAGGTTTTTTCTTCGCTTTTGCTGCTTTATCAATCAAATCTAATTCTGAAGGTAGATATTCAAAATCAATCTCCCCAGTCATTCTATCAGCTTTGACAACTTTTATTTTAATAGGCTGACCAATTTTAAAGGTAAGTCCACTTCGTTCGCCAATAAGCGCCAACATTCGTTCTTGATAATTAAAATAATCACCTTTAAGGGTTGAAATATGAACTAAACCTTCAATCGTATTTTCAAGTTCAATAAACATTCCAAAACGGGTAACTGAGGCAATAATCCCTTCAAATTCTTCACCCACTTGATCTTCCATGAATTCAGCCTTTTTCATTTTTTCAACTTCACGTTCAGCATCAACCGCCCGACGTTCACGATGACTAGAATGTTCTGCAATTTCAGGAATTTTATCTTCCCATTTTTGTAAAATATTAGCTGGTGTTTTTCCCTCACCAATTTCACGAATCAATCGATGAACCAACAAATCGGGATAACGACGAATTGGTGAAGTAAAGTGCGTATAATTTTCCGCAGCTAAACCAAAGTGACCCTCATTGTTTTCTGAATAACGAGCTTGTTGCATACTCCGTAACAACATAGTTGACAAGACCATTTCGCCAGGCTGACCTTTAATTTTCTTCATGAAAGCTTGTAAAACCTTCTGGTCAATGCCATTTGAAGTTCCTTCAATCTGCATTCCAAAAGTTGCCGCAAAATCAATAAAACGTTGCAATCTGTCAGCTTTTGGCTGTTCGTGAATCCGATAGATAAAAGGCAGACCATGCGCTTCAAAATGTGTCGCAACTGTTTCATTCGCTTCAAGCATGAATGATTCAATCATTCGCTCAGCAATGCCACGTGTCCGTTTTCTAATTTCAATTGGCAATCCTTTTTCATTGACAATGATTTTAGCTTCTACTGAATCAAAATCAATAGCCCCACGTCTTTTACGCATGGCTTCTAAAATATGGTGAAGTTCAACCATTATTTTTACAGAATCTGCAATTTTAGCGTATTTTTCAAGCGCTGCTTCATCTCCTGCAATCATTTGATTAACGGCATCATAAGTCATTCTTTCTGTCGTTTTAATAATTGATTGAGAAATTTGATAGTTGATTACTCGACCTTCAGGACTAATTTCCATGACACAGGACTGTGTTAAACGATTGATTCGAGGATTCAATGAACAAATCCCATTAGAGAGACGTTCTGGCAGCATTGGAACCACACGATCTGTCACATAAACAGAAGTTCCACGTTCGTAAGCTTCTTTATCTAATGGTGAATTTTCAGTGACGTAGTGTGAAACATCCGCGATATGTACTCCTAATTCATAGTTTCCATTTCCCAAACGTTTAGCATGCACAGCATCATCAAGGTCTTTAGCGTCTGCTCCATCAATTGTAAAAGTGATTTCATTACGATAATCAACCCGTCCCACAATTTCATTTTCTGGGACTTCTTCTGGAACAGCTTCGGCTTGTTCTAAAACTTCTTTTGGAAATTCAGAAACAATATCCATTGAAGCTAAAACTTCCAAAACATCAATCCCTTGATCATCTGCTTGACCAATAATTTCAGTGACTAATCCTTGCATTGTCTGTGGAAATTCCTTATCTGGATAATGGGTGATTTCAACACGAACAATCGCTTTATTTTCAGGAATTAATCCTTCATTTCCTAAATAAACACGATAAGGAATTTTTTTATTCCGAGATTTAACAAAACCAATCAGTCCTGTTTGCTCTTTTTCATCATCATTCAAAGCTACAAAAGTTCCAACAACCTGATGGACGTCATGGCGAATGATTTCGACAACATGCCCTTCAGCAGAAGTTCCTTTGAGCGCATTGGCATTTTTATCAATTTCAATAAAAACTTCGTCACCATCAAGGGCGAAAGCCGTTTGACCTCTTGCGACAAAAACATCTGGTTCTTCAGCATCAATACTGACAAAACCAAAGCCAGCTGCATTGGCCCGGAAAATTCCGCTGATGACAACTTTTGCCTCTTCTTTTTCGGCTAGTTCAACTTTACCTTTTGCAGTGAAATTAAGCAAATGCTCAGCTTCTAGTGAGGCTAAAGTTTTGACAAATACTTTGTAATCTTTAGCCTTATTCATATGTAACGCAACTGACAATTCTTCTACTGACAGTGCTTTTTTTGAACTATTCTCAAGATAGTCCATGATTACTTCTCTAATACTCATTATATTCTCTCAATGAACTTTTTGACCACAAAAATTGGACAAAAAGCCCCTTTCTTTTTTTGTTTCAAATATTAACTTGATTTTTTAGCTAATATTTTAAGAGATTATCAGTGGTATTAATCATTTTATCAGACATTTTCGACTGATAGAATCAATTCTACCACTGACAATTTGGACAATTAAACATTTGACGCAATTAGAAAAACATTTATAAGAAAATAAAATACGGACTGTTTTCAGCCCGCAATTTTAACGTGTTGATAAAACAACAAGAGCAAATCCAATAACTAGCCATAAGCCAATCATGATTGCTGTAAAACGCTGCATCACTGCCTCAAAACCGCGCGCTTTACGACGTTCAAACAATTCACCTGTTCCACCCGAAAAAGCATCTGCTGCTCCATCTTGTTTTGAAGGTTGCATGAAAATCGCTACAATAATAAATGCTGAAACTACAAGCATTGCAACAAGCAAAATGTCATAAATTACTTTTTCCATAGTCTTATAAATTACTTAGGCGATATACCTAATCTCCTTTTTCAAAATTGCGTTACTTACAGTTTACCATATTTTCGATTAAAAGTCATTCCGAATCCTTTAATAAAAAATTACTGACGATTTTGTCAGTAATTTTTTTATTTTAATCAAGTTCAGCTACAAATTTATAAGCTTCTTGAGCTGCTTGCGCTCCATCACCAATAGCTGTAGTGATCTGACGGAAATCTTTTTGACGAACATCACCTACTGCAAAAATACCAGGTAGACTTGTTCTCATGTGATCGTCAGTAATAATCCAACCTGCTTCATCAGTAATTCCAAGATTAGCAGCGAATTCAGCAACTGGGTCAAGGCCCACATAAATGAAGATTCCACCAAAAGCTTTTTCAGTTACTTCACCCGTTTTAACATTTTTATAAACAACGGATTGAATTTTTTTATCATCCCCTTTAATTTCCATAGGAACAGAATCCCAAATAAAGTTGATTTTTTCTTCCTTGAAAGCTCTTTCTTGGATAATTTCTTGCGCACGCAATTTATCACGACGATGCATAATTGTTACTGATTGACCAAAGCGAGTCAAGTAAAGTGCTTCTTCAACAGCAGAATCACCACCACCAATAACTAAAATTTCTTGGTTTCTAAAGAAGGCACCATCACAAACGGCACAGTAGGAAACTCCGCGAGCACCATACTCTTCCTCACCCGGAATTTCAAGCTTACGATGGTTAGCCCCTGTCGCAATAATAATTGATTTAGTGACAAACTCACCATCTTCTGTGATAATTTTTTTGTAATCCCCATGATCTTCAATAGCCGTCACAAAACCATAAGCATTTTCTACACCTAAGCCTTCTAAAGGTTCAGCCATTTTCATTGAAAGTTCAGGACCCATGATTGTTTCATAGCCAGGATAATTTTCAATCTCAGCTGTGTTATTCATTTGACCGCCAGGAACACCACGTTCTAAAAGCAAAGTTTTCATTTCAGAACGCGCAGTATACATTGCTGCAGTCATTCCCGCAGGGCCTGAACCAATGATGACAACATCATATTTCTTTTCTGTCATTTTTAATCCCTTTTCTAAGAGCTAAAGAACTCCCCTTAAATTCATAAACTCAAGTTGCATTTCAGCAAACTTGAGCCTTTTTTATTAGTTCTAAAAACTCTTTTTTTAATATCTAAAATCTTATAGCACCATTTTACATTGTCAAACGATATTTTTCCATTAATTGGATTTATTTAAAGCATAAATAAAAATCAAAGTCCACGAATTCTTAGTATTACTAGTACTCCTAAAACAGCAAAACTCAGGATAGGCGTTGTTAAAATACCAACTAAGATTAAATCAAAAATTCGATTTCTTCTTTCAGTCCACGGTTTTTTAGTATTTCGCACAAGGTAAGTGAAAGCATATAATCCACCTACCAATAAAACAAAGATAGCTGAAATTAATAGACCTTTTAAATAAAACTGTAAAATCATCATTTTAGTTATTAACCTCTAAATTCTTGACATGACGTGATAAAAACTCTCGTGTACGAGGATTTTTTGGTGAGTAGAAAACTTCTTGAGGAGTTCCTGCTTCAATGATTTTCCCTTGTTCAAGAAAAAGCACTTTTGTTGCTACATTATAAACAAAGTCCATTTCATGACTGACAAGCACCATTGTTTGCTTATTTTGAGCTGCATTTAAAATTACTTCTTGAACTTCACCAACTAATTCAGGGTCAAGGGCAGATGTCGGTTCATCTAAAAGTAAAAGTTTCGGTTGCATCGCTAAAGCACGAGCGATTCCAACCCTTTGTTTTTGACCACCTGATAAAAATTTTGGATAGTAATCTTTCCGGTCAGTTAGACCAACCTTATCTAGTTCAGCTTCAGCAATCTCTTTTGCTTGCGTCTTAGACAATTTTTTAACCTGAATCAATCCTTCCATTACATTTTCAAGGGCAGTCCGACGTTCAAAAAGATTAAACTGTTGAAAAACCATTCCTGTCTTCCTGCGAAGCTCAAGTACTTCTTGCTTTGTGATTGTCGAATAATCAATCTTTAAATCATCAATTTCAATTTGACCACTATCTGGTCTTTCAAGATCATTTAAAGCACGGAGAAAGGTTGATTTCCCAGCACCAGAAGCTCCAATAAGGGCAATAACATCTCCTTCTTCAATTTCCAAGCTAATGTCGTTGAGAACTTGATTACCCGAAAATGTTTTACTTATATTTGTAATTTTAATCATTATCGTCCTCCTTAGGCTTGGTTAAATGGATTTTTGCTCAATGAAATTTGTGCACGATTTTTACGCTTATCATTTGGCATTCTTACGTCTAATTTACGCTCTAATCCACGAATTAAGAGTTCAAAAATAATACAAATTGGCCAGTAAACTAAAGCTAGGGCTAAATAAGTTTCAAATAAACGGAAGGTTGATCCCCCAATAATTTGAGCACGAGCTGTCATTTCTACCACACCAGCAACGAAGGCAAGTGAAGTTGATTTCAAAAGTCCAATCAGAGCGTTTCCTAAAGGAGCTGTTGCAACGGTTGCTGCTTCAGGTAAAGTCACACGCATAAAAACTTGAAAATTTGTCATTCCGAGTGATTTGGCTGCTTCGATTTGTCCTTTATCAACGGATTGAACTGCAGCACGAATTGTTTCCGAATTATAAGCCCCTTCGTTGAGTGCAAAAGCAACAATGACAAAAAGCATGGCTGGAATTGTATTGACATTAAAATTCGTTCCATAATTCATATTGATTGCTTTTAAAATCAACGGAATCCCTGTATATGAAAGGTATAATTGCACCAAAATAGGGGTTCCACGAATAAAACTAACAAACAAAGCCCGCAATTGATTCAAAATTGGAATTTTATTAATGCGAACCAGAGCAAGAATGAGTCCTAAAAGCAAACCAAAGACCATGGCAATTATTGTCATTTCAAGAGATGATGGAATCATTTTTATAATTGGTAAAAAAGCATCTATAAATGCTGACCAACTAAAAATCTTTGTGAAAAACATGGCCCAAAAGTCATGAAAATTATACTGACCCTTTATCAGGAGAAAGGGAAGCGCTGGCAAGATAATTATAGCCAAAAGTAAGACAATTCCAAGAATTATTTTTTTATTTTTTTTCATATTTTTTATTTTTTCTAATAGGGAAAACTCTGTCAGTAAAAAAGTGACAGAGTTTTTTCAGATTTATTAAACTTATCATTTAGTATTTTTACTTTTACTTATAAGTTCGATTTTTTACCTGACCATCACTTCTACTATTATACAAAATTTTGGTCTTTTTTTCTTCTATTTTTTACGAAGTGAACTGTCAGTAAGCTTTGATTTGCCAGAAGACAAATATTTTACCGACAGCTCTTTGATATTAGGCTAAATTTCTTGTCAGTAAAATCTACTTAAACATTTCTGCTTTTGGCACAAAATCTCCACCAAGATATTTCTTGGAAATTTTCGCCAAACTACCATCAGCCTGCATTTTCGCCAAAACTCCATTCACATCTTTTTGAAGTTTTTTACCTTGCGAATCTTTGCCAAAGAGGAAATATTCATAACCGTCATGTTGAGCATCACCAGTATCCATACTGATATCTTCAATTTTTAGATTGTCAAAACCTTGCTCTTTAACTGCAGACTCTAAAGAAATCTTATCATAAAGCATGAAATCAATTTTTCCTGATTCTACTTGCGTGAATCTTGTATTAATTGAAGTAGAATCTGCTGAGTAGCTAATTTTAATTTCTTTATCTGGATTGGCTTTGTTCCAATCTTGAATTGACTTTGTATAATTTGATGCTGGATTACCAATTGTCGATTTCCCAGCCAAATCTGCCAAAGTTTTATAAGTCCCAGATTTCACAAGAACTGCATTGTTTGATTTTGAAAGTGGTGATGAGAAATAATATTTTTCAGCTCTGCTTTTTTCCCAACCAAAATCATTAGCTCCCATTTGATAACGACCAGAATCAATCCCTGGTGCAATACCAGAAAAGTCTGTCACTTGAAATTTCACTTTATATTGTGGCAATTTCTTGAAAACAGCGCGAGCCACCTCAATATCGTAACCCGTTAAATTTCCTTGACTGTCTGAATAAGTAAATGGCTTTGTTGCCCCATCTGTCGCAATCACAACAGATGTTGCTTTATCTGATGAATCTTTTGAACCTGATGAGCATGCAACCAAAGTTCCAGCAGCGATAAGTGAAAGAGCGGCAAATGTGACCTTTAGTGATGTTCTCATAAAAGTTCCCCTTTAAAAATTTGATAGACCTATCTTAACACGAACTTAACTACTTTGCCATAAAAAAAACTTATAGCCAGATTTAGCTATAAGAATAACAAAAAAATAGCAATAAATGCTATTTCCTTCTATTATATTTAATACTCTAATGCAAAATCAGCCGACATATCAGTAACTGAGCTGATTTTAACTGACTCACCAGGTTGTGGTGCATGAATCACTTGACCGTTTCCAAGATAAATTCCCACATGGTCTCCACCATAAAAGATAATCAAATCTCCAACTTTGGCTTGGTCAAGTCCGATTTGTTTTCCACTTGCAATTTGGTCCCAAGTTGTACGACCAATTTCTTTACCTAAAGCTTCTCTATAGACGTAACTTGTAAATCCTGAACAATCAAAGCCAGCTGGTGTCGTTCCACCCCAAACGTAGGGAACACCTATATATTTTTTGGCTGTACTGACAAGTTTGTCAGCTCGTGACTGAACTTCTTTAGCCGCACTTTGTGTTTTTTCTACTTTTGAAACAGCACTAACAGTATCATTCATTGTTTTTGTCAAAACATCAAGTGAATTCGTTGCTGCCGACAAATCTGTCAGTGAACTTTGTGCCTTATTATCATCAAATACTGAATCTGCTTTTGCAGGATTCGCAATCAGGGCAGCACTAAAGCTTGTAAGAAGTGCTGCAGAAATAATTATTTTTTTCAACATTGTTAGCAAGTATAACACAAAAAAACCGCCTGACAAGCGGTTTTACAAGCTTTTAATTTTTTGTAAATTTGTTACCGAAAAATTTTACATTTAATCTTTATGTAACAAAATCACTTAAACTCATTTCTAAAATAATCCTGAGATTTTTCCATCATCAGTAACATCCATTTTTAAAGCTGCTGGATTTTTAGGAAGCCCTGGCATTGTCATCACATCTCCCAAAAGAGCAACGATAAATCCAGCTCCAATTTTTGGAAGTAGCTCGCGAACTGTAACTTCAAAGCCTTTTGGTGCTGCTAAAAGATTTGGTTGGTCTGAAAATGAATATTGAGTTTTAGCCATGCATACTGGCAAATCATTCCAACCATTTTCTTCAATTTCTCTCATCTGACGCTTAGCTTTTGGTGAATAATTGACTTTGGAACCGCCATAAATTTCTGTCACAACTTTGTCAATTTTAGCCGATAATGGCTCTTTTAGGTCATAAAGATAGCTAAAATCAGATTTTTCTTGTAACATTCCTGACAGTTTTTCGGCCAAATCTAAACCACCTTCACCACCTTTAGCAAAGACTTGGGTCAATGAAACTGGAACACCCAATGCTTCTGTTAGCTCTTTTAATGCTGAAATTTCAGATTTAGTATCCGATGCAAACTCATTAATTGCCACAATCACTGGAAGACCGTAACTCTGCATATTTTTAATATGACGTTCTAAATTAGCAAAGCCTTTTTTAAGGGCCTCTACGTTTTCCTTGGTCAATTCTTTTTTATCAAGGCCACCATGCATTTTAAGCGCACGAAGTGTAGCCACAATTACTACCGCATCTGGTTGTTTCCCGAGCTGACGAGTTTTGATATCCAAAAATTTCTCACCACCAAGATCTGCTCCAAACCCAGCTTCTGTAATGACAATATCAGATAATTTTAAGGCTGTTTTTGTTGCCAAAACAGAATTACAACCATGCGCAATATTGGCAAAAGGCCCACCGTGAATCAAAGCTGGCGTTCCCTCAATTGTCTGAACAAGGTTTGGTTTCATTGCGTCTTTCAAGAGCATTGCAATAGCCCCTTGACCCCCTAAATCACCAAGGGTTACAGGCTTCCGATCATAAGAATGAGCTAGAACGATTTTTCCTAAACGTTCTTTCAAATCGCTGATTGAAGTCGCCAAACATAAAACCGCCATAATTTCACTGGCTACTGTAATATCAAAACCATCTTCACGGGGTACACCATTTAAGGGGCCGCCAAGTCCAACAGTAACATGACGAAGGGCACGGTCATTCAAATCAACAACACGTTTCCAAATGATTCTTCTTGGGTCAATATTTAACGGATTTCCTTGATGAAGCGAATTATCAAGAAATGCCGAAATAGCATTATTGGCAGTTGTAATCGCATGAATATCACCTGTAAAATGAAGATTAATATCTTCCATTGGCAATACCTGTGCAAAACCACCACCAGCAGCTCCACCCTTAATTCCCATAACAGGCCCTAAAGAAGGTTCACGTAAGGCCACCATTACATTTTTACCTTGTCTTGCAAATGCATCAGCCAAACCAACAGTAACTGTCGATTTTCCTTCTCCAGCAGGTGTGGGATTGATTGATGTCACCAAAACAAGTTTTCCTTCAGACTGTTGGTCAAACTTATCTAAAACCTCTAAAGGAATTTTAGCTTTATATTTACCATAAAGTTCGATATCATCAAATGATAGTCCAATCTTTTCAGCAATTTTGGTAATAGGTTGAATGTCAGCAGCTTGAGCAATTTCAATATCCGTTTTCATAATTCTCCTCTAAAGGCTTCTCATATTTGAGTTTAATTATATTAATTTTAATATTATTCTAACAAAAAATGAAGGAATTTTCCCTTAACAGTATTTCTTTTGGCAGGCGTAACTAAAAATTGTTCGGAAATAAAAAACTAGCTCTCGCCAGTCTTTAAATTTTTTCAATTTTAACAGCTGTTCCATAAGCAGCGACTGAATCAATATTTTGGAAAGTCGATGAATCAAAACGCATGGCAACAATTGCATTTGCTCCTTTGGCTTTTGCTTCCTCTCTCATACGATCAATCGAAGTTTCACGGGTTTCATGTTGAAGTTTTGTATAACCATTTATTTCGCCACCCACAACTGTTTTCATTTGTTGACCGGCACTTGAAAACAAATTTCTTGAACGCGTTGTTAATCCGAAAACTTCACCGTAGACTTCGGTAATTCGATAACCAGCCACTTCATTTGTAGTTACAATAAGTATTTCTTCCATCTTATCCCTCTTTTCATAAAACATAATTTTAAAATAATTATAGCATGACTTAAAAAATAGTCAACAATTTTTATTTACTACTTTTAGTTTTGGTAAAGAACCTCAAATTCTTCGCAAAGAACTTCCATATCAGGACTATATACTTTTAAATCACTCCAAAAGTCTTGATGAACTTTCCGCCAGTAGTCTAAACTTTGATCCCCTTCTCCTTCTTTAAAAGCATGCTCAGCGCTGACATCAAAAAAATTTCGCACATAAACTTTAGAAGTTGTAATTGCAGCTCTTGGTTGACCTTTTCCATCTAGTAAAATATCAAATTTTCCATCAACTGAAGGTAATGGTTCATCTTCACCATACTCAGCTACAGCACTTGCCGTCGCACTTTTCTTTCCCTCTAAGACCAAATCTAAAAGTTTGTCAGCCAATTCTGGCTCAGTTATTGGACCATCAACTTCATTACAAAATGCCCAAGCCCACCTAAAATTTTCTCTTGCCAATCCTGCTTCTTTAATAAAATCTTCGTAAGTCATCTTTTCTCCTTTGTTTGAGGGAAAGCTTAATTCCCACCTTATTCCATAATATCAAATTTTTTTAAGTACAGAGGATTAAATGAATTTTTATAAATAAAAAAGTCCTGTCATTAAGACAGAACTTTAACTAATTATTCGGAAATCAAAGTTTCCAAACCAACTTTCATCATATCTGTGAAAGTCAATTGACGCTCTTCAGAAGTTGTTGATTCTCCAGTCAAAATATGGTCAGAAATTGTCATAATTCCCAAAGTTTGAACTTTATATTTTGCCCCAAGATAATAAAGGCCAGCAGCTTCCATTTCAACAGCCTTCACACCAAGTTTTCCAACTTTAACTGCATCTGGTCCACCGTAGAACAAATCAGAGCTGAGAATATTTCCAACGTGTGTCGTAATTCCAAGGTCTTTTGCAATATGATATGCTTTATCAAGCAAATCAAAATCAGCAATTTGTGGGAAATCAAAATCAGGGAAATCATTACGGATAATCGCTGAAGTTGTTGCAGCTGCTTGCCCAATGACAAGGTCGCGAATATGAACATCTTCATTCACAGAACCAGCAGTCCCAACACGAATTAATCTTTTTACACCGTATTCTGTAATTAATTCATTAGCATAGATAGAAATTGAAGGAATTCCCATTCCTGTTCCCATTACAGAAACACGATGACCCTTGTAAGTTCCAGTAAAGCCGAGCATTCCGCGAACTTGGTTAAATTGCACAGCATCTTCAAGGAAGTTTTCTGCGATAAATTTTGCGCGAAGTGGATCTCCTGGTAAGAGAATTTTATCTGCGATTTCGCCTTTTTGAGCTTCGATATGTGGTGTTGGCATTTTTAATTTCCTTTTCTTTTAATATAATTATCAAATTTACTGACAGAGTTTCTATCAGTAAGTTAAGAACTTAATTTTTCCAGCGTTTCAAACCTTTGAGTTGCATTGGATAAAGCTTTTTGAAAAGCCATTTTTGCATTTTGGGCATTGGATTATTATCTAAACCTTTTCGCCCAATTTCAACCATTTCATCAAAAGTAAGTTCAGGTTGGACAAAACGTCCTTGCATATAGCAATAGATACAATAGTCTGTTGAAAATTCCCCATTTGCTTCAGTTCCCTTATAAGAATCATCAGCAATTGGCATTCCACAAGATTGACAAAATGCTTTCTTAGCCATAAATAAATATTTCTTTCTAAAGTCTGTCAGTAAAATTTACTGACAGAAATTTTCCCTATTAAACCAAAGCATCCAAGAATGATTCTCCAGTTTGAGCCTTCTTAACAGAGAAGTTTTCAGCAACAGTTGCTGAAATATCAGCAAAATGTCCTACTGGCAAAACTTTAGGTTCTTTCAATGATTTAGAGAAAATCACGAGCGGAATATATTCACGAGTATGGTCAGTCCCTACGTATGAAGGGTCATTTCCGTGGTCAGCAGTAATCATCAACAAATCATCTTCTTTCATTGCATCAATGATTTCTGGCAAACGACCATCAAAGTCTTCAATTGCTTTTCCGTAACCTTCAACATCGCGACGATGTCCATATTTAGCATCGAAGTCAACTAAGTTTGTGAAAGAAAATCCTTCGGTAAACTCAGCTTTAGTCATGGCTTTAAGCAGACGGTCAACCCCGTCCATATCGTTATGATTATGCCCCATATCATATTTCACACCTACTGTGTTGAAAATATCTGAAATTTTCCCAACTGAATAAGTATCAATTCCAGCCTTATAAAGTTTTTCCAAAACTGTTTCAGCAAATGGTGACAAAGCGTAGTCACGACGTCCATCAGTCCGTTCAAAGTTTCCAGCTTCTCCAACATAAGGACGAGCGATGATTCGGCCAATCATGATTCCAGATCCTTCAAGGGTAATTGAACGAACATATTCACAAATTTTATAAAGTTCTTCACGAGAAATGACATCTTCATGTGCCGCAATTTGCAAAACAGGGTCTGCTGAAGTATAAATAATCAACTCACCGGTTTCCAATTGGCGAGGGCCAAAATCTTCGATAACTGCTGTACCAGAATAAGGTTTATTTGCTTCACGAATGATTTTACGGCCAGAAAATTCTTCAATTTTTTCAAGTAAATCCTCTGGGTAACCTTCTGGATAAGTTGGGAATGGCGTTTGAATATTCAAGCCCATAATTTCCCAGTGACCAGTCATTGTATCCTTACCTTTTGAAATTTCTTCTAGTTTAGTGACATATGCTGCTGGTTTATCAGCTTTTGGAACCGTTTTGAGCGGACTTTCACGCGGGATATTTCCCCAACCCAATTTTTGAAGGTTTGGCACATCAAGCCCACGAATTTCTGAAATATGACCAATCGTGTCTGAGTTCACATCATTAATTGCTTCATGCGTTTCAACGTCATGATTAAAGAATTTGTCAGCATCTGGTGCAGCACCAATTCCGACAGAGTCCATTACAACAAGATGAATACGACCAAATTTTTTAGGCATTATATCTCTCCATTTCTGCTGCTATATCAATAGCAAAACTAACTAATTCTATTATACATAAACTCTTCCAAAAAGGGCAGTCAAAGCTGTTAAAAAAATACAATTTTCTTTCTAAAATCTGCTTTTTATGAGAAATAATTGTCCTAAAAAAATCATTAGAAATTTTATCTAATGATTTTTTATTCTTTTATTTTAAACTTTCTTGAAATTGTATTTTCGCCAAATCAAGATTAGCTTGTGAAATTGTCGTCACTCCTGACTGTCCCTCCACTTTGTCACTATGGATATTGATTTTACTAATCCTTGTAGCCCCATGATAATTTACTAATAAAGCTTTGAAATTTCCAAAACTAAAACTCATTCTAAAAACTTTAGGAAAAGTAGCCAAAATTTGAGAAAAATGTCCGATAATAACTTGCGGATTTTTAAGTTTCGTCATTGTCGCCATCACAAGTTCTTGTTGTCTTGCAAGGAGTTTTTTACTATCTGACTCATTTAGTAAAGTAAGATAAGCCTTTACCTCTGTTGAATTATTTAAAGTAATTGTCCCTTGAGGAAAATTGTAATCTTGAGCGTTAAAAGCAGCTGGATTTTGAAGTGAAATGCCCCCGATTGCCTCAACCATTTTACCAATTTGGTCAAAATCGATTTTCACAAACTTATTCGTTTTGACCTGAAAAATCTCTTCGATTTCTTGAATGACTCCTGCTGAACCACCAGAATTATAAAGAGTCTCTAAAGATTGATGATTGGGAAGTAATGCGCTTGTTGAAATATTGATAACTGTTGTTTGTTGCAAGCGAGGGTTAGTTGCTGCCATATCCGCCGAGACCAAAACTTCTTTTCCATTGATTTCACTTACTCCAAGGACAACTGTGGTAAAGGAATCTTTTCTTTTTAGTGAAACACTCGTCATTTCGGTTGGTGGACTAATATAAGCTTTATTTATCGCTGACTTTAAATCAAAATAAACTTTACCACCAACTGCCCCTAAAAGTACTATCAATACAAAAAGCGCAATGAGGAAAATTCGGAAAATTTTTCTTTTTTTCTTTTTATGCCCTCTTTTAAATGGTTCATCATAAGACGTTTCTGATTTTGTCATCTTTTTCTCCTTATCCAATCACTAAAAGCTTCTCATAATCGATTCAATCAAATCTAAGACTCGTTCAGTTGATTTTCCGTCATTAAACTTATACATTTTGTCAGTAAATTTTTTTCGTTTCGGATGATCACTTTCTTCATTTTTACTGACAAATTTGATTGCCTCAACCAACTCTTGTTCATTTTTAGTAACAGAGCTCGGAAACTCCTCTTCATAGTCAAAAGTAAAACCAGGTTTATGCGAATAATTAATCAAATCAGGGCTATAAGCAATAATTGGCTTATCAAAAACCATCCAATCAATTGCAATCGCCGAGTAATCCGTCACCAAAATATCTGTAACGCAAAACAGTGATGAAATCAACTCATCCTGAATAAATAAAACTCGTTCATTATTTTCATATTTTGAATCTGAAATCAATGGATGACTTTTATAAATAATTAAGTAATCTTCCCCGAGCTTTTGATGAACTTTTTCCAAATCAATCAAAGCTTCTCGAAAATGCGTACTAATTCTTCCTCTAAAAGTTGGAGCATAAGTTATAACCTTTTTATTTTTTAGAATTGGATATTTTTCTAAAAGTCTTTGTTTCGTTTTCTCTACAAAAATTGGATCAAAAATTTTATCATTATTAGGAATTCCAGTCACCATGACCTGCGACTCCGAAAGATTAAAAGCACGCGCAAAAATTGGTTTTAAAAAATTTGAATTGACTATTGTATAATCATAATTTTTAACCTTATAATCTCGCTCCACATCATTCCCAAATTTTTTCAAAGCCCCTGTTGCATGCCAAAGTTGCAAGACCTTAACCCTATGACGATGCGGAAATTTGGAAACTACAAAATTATTGTAGTCAATAATCACTAAATGTGAACTTTGAATTAAAAATAATTGACGAATACAAGTATAGCCATACTTGATGTTTCCCCAGAAAGAAGAATCAAATTTAAATAGAACTGTTCGTAATTCATATTTCTTTTTCCCAGCCAACCGATTATAAATCAACTTAAAATCCTTTGATAAATTATCGTGTTCTAACGAAATGAAAGTAATTCGTTTCCTCCTAACCCCAGGAATCAAGGAAAAGGGATAAAAAATACTGAGAATAATTGTTAAAATAATTGATTTAGTTTTCATTAAAAATCCTCTTAACAACTTTAGAACAAGCTTTCCCGTCATTCCATAAGTTAAATTTTTGATTAAACTTTCTCAAACGTTCATAATCAAAATCTTCATTATTAATTTTCACTAATAAATCATCTTCTTTTGTAATGACATCATTAGGTAAGTCATTTGGAATATTTAAATAAAATCCTCTTAACTTTTGCTCATAGTATTCAAAATCATACATATAAAAATAGATTGGTCGATTTAAATTGGCATAATCAAAAAACACAGAAGAATAATCAGTAATTAAACTATCACTCATCAAATAAGCATCATTAATATCCGAATTTGCCTCCATCAAATAAACAAAATCAGTCAAATCATTCGGAACCTGATAAACATTAGAAATTAAGTAATGAGGTTTAAATAATATTATTGTATTCTGACCTAAAATTTTCTTCCATTTATGAAAATCAACAATTAATTCGAATTTATATCCCTTCACATCAAAAGAATTATCTCGCCAAGTTGGCGCATATAAAATAATTTTCTTATCCAATGGTAAACTATAAGCCTTTTTTAATTTTAAAATTTCTTCAGGATTAAAATTTACCAAATAATCCACTCGAGGATAACCCATTTCTAATATTTGTTCTTGCTTTATCTTAAAAGCACTCGCAAAAGCATGACTAGAAAATTCACTTGGCGAAATTAAATAATCCCAATGTCGAGAATCATCATCATAACTTTTAAGCATTTGTTGATGGGATAAATGACTCCGATAATAAGTCTTACCATTATCAAAAAGATCGTGTCCCAAACGCTTTAATGGCGTTCCGTGCCAAGTTTGTAAATAAATTTGTTCTCTCCTTTTATAATAATAAGGAGCCATTTTGGAATTAAAGACCCAATATTTTGCTTTTGAAAGATAATAATAATAAGCGAAAGAATTAAACTTAACAACTCTAACTCCTTCAATTTTTTGTTTACTCTTAAAAGCCCAAATAAATTGAAAATCAGCAAAAGCTTCATCCTCTACCAAATATTCGAAAAGATAGCGTGGATTATCCGAATAAGCTTTTCCATTAAAGGATGAAAAAATAATTAGCTTATCATCGCCTTTTACAATTTTAGCTAAAAGAAAAAGTAAAACAGAAAGTGTCATTCTAAATAATATTAATCTAACTTTCAATACTAAACTAACCATTTCTCCTCCTTTCCTTTTCACATCATTTGCTTTCGAATAATTACAATTAATTCTTTCATAGATAGATTTGTTGAGAATGACCCTGAGATTTCTTCAATCATTTTTGGGAATTTCTTTAAATCTTTCTCTTTACTGACTATTTTCAAAAATTGATTAAGTTCAGTATCCATTGAACTACCAAGTAGTTTAAGACAATTAAGATAAGCAGTTTTTGAAATTATGACTAGATTTGCTTCTTTCGGTAAAGCTGTAAATTTAATAAATTTATTCTTATCAAATTTAAAAATATCATCATCTATTTTCAGAAATAAATCTACACTATTTTTTGATTTAGCATAATCAAGTTTTGGTTTTTTCATTATTTTTTCAAATTTCTGGAATATTTTAAGTAGATTTAGCGGGCTGAATAAAAAACCAAGCTTAGAAAAAATGAGAGTTATATCATTCATTAAGTTTATACTAATGTTCACTTTCCTTTTCTTTTGAGAAGCTTATATCATCGCTTGAATAAAGTTTACCAATCTCCCGCTTAATATTTGAAGAGGAAACTTTCCCACGTGGAAAATACATAATTTTTAAATTAGGGAATTCTTCTTTAAGAAAATCAAATTTTCCTTTCCAATCATCTCCCATAGCAAAAATATCAACATCGAACATATCAATATAAAGACTTTTATCATTCCAAGACTGCTCTGGTACAACCAAATCCACATAACGAATGGATTCTAAAACATATTTTCTCGTATCATAGTCTTGAAAAGCTTTCTTTCCCTTGTCAGCATTAAATTCATCCGTTGACAACATCACAATTAACTTACTTCCAAGATTTTTAGCATTTCTTAGCATATCAACATGACTCTCATGTAGGATATCAAACGTTCCAGCAACTAAAACTACTTTTTCTTTATCCATTTAAAGTTCTCTTTTTTTAAATTTACTTTTTCAGTGTTAATGACAAATTTCGATATCGAAAATGTCCCGCTCCAACCATGTGTGGGCCTAACTCTAAATATCTTCCTTTACAATTTAATTCAATTTTTATATGCTTCCACTTCCCTGAACTAAGATTTTCTAACTTTGAAGAATAAATCTTAACTTCTTGAATCTCTCTACTCACCTTATTATCATAAGTCCAAACATAGAAAAAGGCATCATTCAAATGAAGACTAAATAAATTTTCAACCCAAACTTCCATCGAAATTTCTAATTTCTGAGCTCTTTGATCACTATTTGAAATCTGAAGGGGAGAACTATGAAGGATAGTAAATCCCTCCATACTTGTTCTTTCGATTTCTAATATGCCATTTTCTGCAAAATATTCATTAGAGTCATCACGCCAATACTTCTTTCCCTCACTAAAACTTGCGTTTCTGATTAGATTATACTTGAGAGAAGCTTCCGAAATCTCAGCTTCCTCTTTCCTTAGGTATTGAGAAATTTCTGTTGAATTATGATTGATTATTGGGATTCCTTTTTTTTGCGCATATTCATTAAACCTCTCCCATACTTGGCTCATATTACTCTTAAAACCTAATTCTTTGAAAAATTCAACCGTATTAATCAAAATGACTGTATTTGGTAAATATTTTTTCACAAATTCAATAAAGAGGTTAAAAGCCTTACACCAAAGAGAAGAATAATTGATAAATTCTTGAACCGAATGATTGGAATTCAAAACCCTTTTTACTTTAATATTAGAAAAAGAATAAACTTCTGCCATATTTTCAAAGGAATTTGTCAAGAAGCTTTGATCTTGCGTCTCCACTACTCCATGAAAAACATCACTATAAAAATCTAATAATAAAAGGTCTGGCTGCGCAACAATTAGACTGCTTAAAGTTTCCTTGTCCAATTCATTCAATATTTGTTCAGCTTTTTCGAAACTTATTCCCTTGTCTAATTGATTAAAATTGTAATCAACTGCTTTTGCCATAAGTGAAATAAGTGAAATATTTTTTCGATAAAGTACAACTTCAAAATTAGATTTACTTTTATCAAAAAGTTCTTTTGATAAGTCTGACCCAATAATCGCCACTCGGTTTTTCATGCTCTACCCCTCTCTAACTCAATTCATTTATTTTTCTTAAATATATTTTCCAATGATTTTTTAGTTTCACTATTTATCGGCTCTCTTATGAGTTTAGAAAATACCTCTACAAAATTTGAAAAAGTAAATGAGCTATACCTTGTTTCTAAGAATTTGGGATGCTTTTTTGCAAATAAGGCAACTAACCTTGTCCATTCCTCGATATATTCAAAGACCGACTCTTTCAAATTAAGTAAACTATCCCAAGGAAGTTTAACACCGTCATCTTTCAGATATTCTTCCCATTGCACCGTTGGAAGCAACAAATAACAAGAAAGAAAGTGAGTATGGGGAAGAAAATTCATAGATACATCCACCCAAACAGAGTTTGCTCGTCTAGCCTGATTCATCCAGAATTGAATAGCAAAACCTTCTGAGAAACGATTCAATACTGTGATTTTAACATGATCATGGCTAAATAAAATAAGATGCCCAGCTGTACCATAGACACAAGCAACTTCTTTTGCTCCCGCCATAATTGCCACTTGCTCTCTAATTGAATACTTTTCTGGTGAGATGATTTCATAGCCTTGAGAACGATAAAAAGCTTCAAAATAATCCTCATTTACCGTGATTCCATCAGAAAAATTCTTAGGTAGCGCTGTCCTTGTTAAATAGACCTTGTCAAAAGTCTTTGGTTCAACACTATCACGGATTGCATCATAAATTTTCATCGCCTTATCTTTGAAACCATCATAAGCAATCGTCGATTGTTCTGGGATTATAACTTCACTAAAACTCGTTGGTTCCTTAATTAAAATGATTTGTTCTTTTTTCAAACCTAACATAATTAAAAAATCAAGATATTTAATTTCATCATTTGGAGCAATAAAAGCATATTTAGTACTGGAATCAGGATTTTCTAAAAACCACCACAATCTTCCAAGCGACTCTGTAAGAAAATGTCCAAAATGTGGATGAGCCACTCCGCAGTAGACCACTCTTTCTTCTATGACTTTTAATTCATCTGATATGTGGTAACTCTTATCCACTTGACCTGTTTCATCAGATTTGCGTCTAGTTCTAATGTGCCCGGCAATAAAATTACCTGAATTATCCATTACCCCGCCTGACCAAGCAGAAAAATTAGAATCTGACTTCACCGGTAAAATTATACCATTCGATAGAACTTGAACTTTTGTTTCATCTTGGATAAACCAATCATGAGTACTTCTTCCCGCCCAACTTTCATAATTGTCAGCAAAAACCTTACAGCTTGTTAATTTATAACTCATCTTATCTCCTTATTTCGAAGTTTTAGATAATCTTATTCTTATTAGGTATGGGAAGACTCATAATTTCCTCATACACTCGCTCGGAATTTTTTTTATCTGTATATTTAAAGAAATTATCAACTCTTTTGATATATTTTTCTTCCATTAGACAATTATTATCAATATAATTTTGAACTTTATTAATAACCGATTCCATAGTGACACAAACCTCACCAAAACCATCTTTTTCATATGAGAAATATTCTGGATCTTCCTCATCTTCCTCTATTATAGAATGATAGTAAATAATAGGTTTTTTCAAATATGCAAAATCCACAACAGCTGAGGAATAATCAGTAATTAGAATTGCTGATTTTTCATAAATTTCATTATAAGAAAGCTCTGTACTTACAATTTCTATTTCTTCTGGAACATCAAAATCTTCTATTTGCACAAAGAACTTTGGATGAGCTTTAAAAATAAAGCGAAAATTATTTTTTCGAAGTAATTCAAGTAACTTTTCATCATTTAAAAATTCATTGATTGACCTAAAGAAATCAGACTCCTTAAAGTACTTATCATAAGACCCGTCATCCTTAGAATATTGAATTCGCCAAGTAGGTAAAAAAGTTATTATATTTTCTGCGTTATTCTTCAACAGGTCAAATCTTGGTAATCCTGTCAGCCGAACTTGTTCTTGCTTAAATCCAGTGTCATCCGAGCGCATCAATTCATACTCTTTTTCTGTAGAAGTGACCATAAAGTTAAAGTTTTTACTTGAGTTATTTAAATACCAATCTGAAAATGAAGTTTTTCTGATAATTCCATGTTGCAAAAAAACTTCTTGAGCATTTGAAAGCGCCTGAACAATTAATTTAAATTCATATTTAGGAATATTAGTGTCAATATTTACCCATTCCCAAAAAGTTGTTGATGAAATCACTTTTTCAGCAAACATTAGTAAAAATTTATATTCAAACGAACCATAAATGACGATATTAGGACTTACTCCTTCAAAGCTTTGATAATAAGTTTCATCAGGAATAATCATAAATTTTTCAATACCATCTTCTCTATTTGCGCAATATCTAAATAAAGCTTCTGCATTATCCCCGATTGTTGTTGGACGATCTATAAAAAGCCAAATTCTTTTGCTTCGATAACTTTCAAAATAATCAACATAACGTTCAAATAAAAAATCATCTTTATAGTTTTTCTTTCGACTAAGGACGGTACTGTTCAAACTATATTTGGTCAATTTTTCAACTACAAGCGCGTGACTAGACCATGATTTTTTAATGATAGCTTCTTCTCCAATAAAGAAATCATTCTTCCAATAAAACCTTGAGTTCCAACCATGTACTAAATGAGCAGCAGCATACTTATCTTGATATTTAAAATAAAACTCAATACTTTGAAGCTCCTGATTAAGCATCCCAGCCAAATTAATATTAAATTCAAAAACAACAGCTGGAAATATTTCCCGCCCTAAATAATATTTCAAGTCATCATGTTTAGATTTATTGAGAGCTCCTTCAATGAATTCTCCTCTATATTTAGCAACTAATTTCACTTCATCCATCGTCGGTCGAACATAAAATCCTCTAATTTTAAGTTGCTTTTCTCTTTGATTTATCCAATTAATTTGCGCATTCCCATCAAGATTTTCAATCACTTCATTAGCAATCTGAAAACGTGGTTCTATCTCATTAACAACATTTCTCAAATGTATCTGCCCATATTTTAAAGACTTAAAATAAATTTGATACCAATAAGGAATATATTTTTGTTCAAGCAAATCATCATCAATATGTTGCAAAATATATTTAACATTTTCTAAGGCTTCATTTAAATCAAAATTATTTTGATTATTACTTGGTTCATTTGATTTAAACCAGTGTAAATCATATAAGCGACTGACTTGATTTTCTCTAGGAACTTGCCCTAATTTCTGCACAAATTCTTCAAATTCTTGCTTATAGTAAGAAATTCGATTATAAAAATCAAAATTATTCTCTGCATTATCAATAGTACTTGATTCATCTAATCTTTTACGAAGATAGTAATAAAGATTTTCATTATACCAGCCTACAATGTGTTTTTTATTAATGATTTTCAAAATAAAATCAGCATCTTCAGAGATTGTCATTTCCTCATTAAAGCGATCCACTTCCAAAGCTTGAGAGACAAATAATCCAGAATTAACGTGTGAAAAGAAGGCAAAAGACTTGCTCATATCAAGAATCCCACTTTTCCCTCTATCCACAGCTCTGTAAGAATAGTGAAGTCCTTCTTGTTTTTCAAATGTACGAATTGGAATAAATACCGCATCAGGAATAACTTGTTTATCCAGTATTTCGGATTCTTCATCCATTTTTCCATACTGTTTAAAGAAATTGATTAAAGTTTCCAAGTGGTTTGAATCATATTTATCATCTCCATCAATGAAACAAGTATAAGGTGCTGAAAAATTTTCAAAACAAAAATCTAGACCCGCATTTCGTGCAGCAGATACTCCCTGATTTTCTTGATTAATAACAACGATGCTTGGATACAAAAATCGTAAACTCTCTATCACTTCTTGCGAGTTATCTGTGCTTCCATCATTTATAATCACTAAATTGATATTGTCAAAACCAATCGTTTGGTGAGTAATGCTATCAACAGCATCCACTAAATATCGTCCAACATTGTAAACTGGAATAATGCAATTGACTAATTTTTTATTCATTGTTTTCCTTCTATCATTTATAACCTTAAAATTATTTATCTTCACAAAATATTTTAATAGACCGTATAACTATTGAATTATTTCTAGCAACTGCTTCCGCGTTTAACCCTAAAAATTCAAAAGAAAAGTCTGCAGTAAATTCGGTCTTCCATACAACTTCCCCATTATTATCTTTTCTTTTTAAATCAATATGTTTAAATTTATTTTCTGAATGAATAAATAATCCATTTTCTAATGATAATGTAGATTCATCAGTTATTATTTCGATAGTATATTTTTTATCGATAATCATTCTTGACTTAATCATGAAATTCAACCAAATGTTATCATTATCTGCCATCTTTAAATTCCTAATAACTTCTATTCCATAATCTTTAAAATGTATTGTGAAATACGGCGAAGTCCAAGGTAACAGAACATCCCAATCATCAACATTCAATAAAATAAGACTTTTTTCGATATTTATATCTTCTTCATAAAGGAATTGATTAATTAAAGAAAGTTGTAAAGGTACAGTCTTCCCAATAAGTGCTGCATGACTTGTAAATGGGTCCACCACATGAGGGATATTTAAGTTCAAATTTAAGAGATTTATTTTTGAAAGATTTAATTGTTTCACAAATGGGTAAGTAATAAACGCAGTATCTGAACAGAGAATTTTTATTTTTTCGGGACCTAAAATTGTTTCTTCTAAAAGCCTATTAATTTTCGGAGCGAAATTATAATCAACAAGATCAAACATATGTTGAACATCTTTTACCTCTACCCATGCTCTTCGATCGATAACTGGATCAATTGCGACTACTTTATAGTTACCTAACAAACCGTGGTAAAGAGCCCCTGTACCACCTCTTGAATTTCCATACATCACTATATTTCTAGATGAAATATTATATTTATAAGCAGTATTTTGAATCAGTTCTTGAATGCTAGTTTCATAATTTGGAAAATTAATCGTATTTTGGTAATAAGATCCTGAAATTAAGTTGCTATCCGCAATTCTTAAAATATAAGTGTTTTTAGCAATAGAGCTTGCTAATGATTTCCACGGTGAATTACTAAACATCCGAAGTTTAGCTTGCGTTGAAATCATTCGATCTGCAGGCATAAAAAATACAATCAATTTATTGGAAAGATATTGTTCATTTTCTATGGGAATTTCAATGTTATAATGAATATTTTTGTACTTCTCCATTCCCAGATTAATTTCAGTATTTTTTTGAATCGTATATTTATGATCACGGTAACCAACAATTGACTTATTATTTAAAGCTAAATTTTTTAGGAACTCATAATATTCCCAATCCTCCAAAAAAGTATCCATTGACTTCAAATCTTTTTTAGCATCCACTTCAAAGTATTCAGTCATTTATTTCCTCTTCCTAAAAAATTATGATATGCCGCCTGTTTAATCCATTCATTCTCTAATGTTTTATAAGCCTCATCAAGGTATTCCCTTTCAACTCTGCTCAAAAACTTTACACTCTCGAATTCATTAGCAAAACTTGGTGAAGTTCCTGCTTGAACAAATGATATTTTTCGGCATATTGTGATTGCCGTATTTTTTGTAATTTTAAATTCGATATTATCGTCTGGTATAAGATTAATGCCTCTAAAAAAAGGATAGAAATCATAAAATAGTTTTTTGCTTACTCGAGTCGTTAATAAACTGTATCGATTATTTTTTAGCCCTATCTCAATGCCAAAAGCATAATCCTTATCTTTTCTAAGGTTTGACAATTCACTAAATTTAGCATTAATTTCACCTTCTTTTTCCTTAATTTTAGAAACAGATTCAACGGCATAAATTTTATTATCTGTTGATGAATTGAGCTCAGTAATAAAAGGAATGATTTTTCCCTCTGTCTTCCATGACTCATTTGGCCACTCAAGACTCACTTTAATAGTTAGACTTGAAAACCCAGTACTGATGTCAGTAAGTTCAACATTAATTGGAAGTCTTCTATCAAAAGTATCCAAAATAATTTGTGGAACTATTTTAAAACCGATATTTCCAAAATCATTAATATAAATCACTTTATGTAGATCCCCCTGTGAACCGATACCTAAATCATAATAGCGAAGTGCCCTTGGATGTTCCTCATAATTTCTTTGATAAAAACGCCATACAACCCCCTCTATTTTTGCAATTAGATAATAACGAATAAATGGTTCTATTTCATTATCATTGATAAAAATTGTGATTACTTTCCCTGAAATTTCAAAGCTATTTTCTGCAATCTTAAAAGAAGGAGTCAGTGAATTTTTTGACCAAAACAAGTCATCTATTTTCACAATATTTTCTAATTCAATTTGGAGTTTTGATTCAGATATTTTGAATTCTTTAACATATAAAATATCAAAAATTTTTTTCATGACTCCTCCTTCTTTGACGAATCGCTTGTAATATCGTCATTTTTTTAATTTCTATATCACCCATATTCTCTGAGAAAGCCACAAATTCTGGATTCTCTGTAATATAAGTACCATCATTGGTCAAAAATCTCACTCTAAAGTTTTTATTAAAAACAAGAGATTTTACCATTATCTTAGTCCCTTTTAGATAATGTTTTTTCTTATTTCGTTTTTCAAATACAGCTTCAATATAGGAATAGATATTTTTTAATGCAATAATCTCGACAGGTTCTTCAACAAAAATCAATGCTTCTTTATCAAAAATAAGTTGACCTGCAGATGTGGTCAGAATCATTTTTCTTTCATCGGTAAACCAAATGTGAGTTACTGTAATAAGACACCCTTTTTTGAGAAATTGCTGACGTTCATTTTTAGTGTTATAAAAAAGCATTGCTTTTTTAAGCTTATAAATTCCTGCTTTAAGAGCAAATTCTTTCATTGATATTTTTGGAGTTTCGGGAAATAAAATTATTGAATTTTGATAATTTTCTTCCGAAATGATCTCTCCATCTGGTAAGCTATATTCATAGACTCCTTCAGTATTTAAAACTGATTGAATTTGAATAAACTGTCCCAGATACTTTTCTGGCAGAGCTTTAAAAGCTAATACGAACTGATGATTAGAAAATGGCTTGTATAAATTGACAACGCCAAGCTTCTCTGACAGCAAAGCCCCGTCAGTACAGTATGCTTGTAATTTATCGATTGCCACTAAATATTCAATTTGGCTTTTCAATATTATATAAAGTCTGTGTATTCCAGCTGACAAGCCTTTAAATTCTTCAGGTGTAATCTGCAATTCATAAGTTACCCCTGATAGATGGATCACTTTTTTGCGGAAAACCTGATTAAGATTGTCGTCATTTCGTAATTCAACATAATTTATAGATTCAGGAACATAATAATCAAATCTCAAATATATTCCTGTTTCATCAGTAATTATTTCTCTACCTTTTACAAGTGGCTGATTGATCCATGGTAAGTCCTTCTCCTCAGAAATAAAATAGTATAAATTACCAACTTTTTTAAGAGATTTATCAATTGAAGGAAGCGTGTGCCAACCCACAAATCTTAAAAGTTTCTCATCATTCTTTGTTTTTAAATATTCCCAAATATAACGATAAACATCTAAACAAAAATATAGATTGGGATCAAAATCTAAATCTGATAAATAAAAATCAATTAATTTTCGTAATTTTTGAATAGAGTTCACATTAAGTCCAAAATTGGTATCCCAACGAAGTGTAAAATCAACTAATATCCACTCTAAACGTCTCGTAATAAATCGTTGAATATCCTCGACATCGTTATATGTTTCTATCAAATAAGATAGGGTGCGAAGCCATGAAATTAAAAAATTTTCATTAATGTTCCTACTGAGCGACAAATTATCGTCATCTCGATTAACATATGTCGTAATTTCTGGAACTTGAGATATTTTTTTGGAAAAGAGGAGAGCTTGATAGAAAAAATTTACATCATCTGCTACACGTTGGTCAATAAAATGTAAGTTATGCTCTTTAATCAAAGAATGTCGAATCATGTTTCCTTGAGGTCCAAGCCAGTTATAAAAATCATAAGGCAGTTCAGAAATTGGCAAATTTTCACTTTTTTGAGCATTATAAGCCCTTGTCATTAATTCTAACTGCCCGTTTTTGCTACGTACAACTCCTCCAAATACCATATCATCTCCAGATTTCTCTAAAGATTGATAAAAAATTTGAAGTCCCTTTTGATCAAACCAATCATCTGCGTCTAAAATAACCAGATACTCACCTTTTGCATAAAGTAGACCTACATTACGTGGACCATGAGCCCCTCCTGTATTTTCATCAAGAATATACAGCTCAATATTTGGATATTTTTTCATGAATGGTCGAACTTTATCAACTGAATCATCTGTTGATCGATCATCTACAAAAAGAATTTGTAAATTTTCAATCCCTATAGATTGATTAACTAATGAGTTCATCATTCTTTCAAGATATGGAGAATTATTATAGTTGGCTATAATAACTGATATTTTAGGCCGATTCCCAATTCTCTCAGATTTTTCCACAGTGACACTAGGTAATTTTTCTTTCCATGAATAATCATTTAAATCAAAGTTATAAATTTTAAACTCTTCCTTTAATTTTTCTTCCACTTTTTCTCCTTTCTCTGAATAATTAAATGACATTAGTCTTTTCATTAGTTACTTTAGAAATTTCAACAATATGATCATGATAGATATTTGAAATAACGTGTAATCCATAATTTTCTGATAAGTTTTCTAGTTCTTTTTTAGCAAATTTTACAATGAATTTATTATCCTTTTTTATGACTTCTTGTGCTTTTATAGATTTAAATGGGTCATTCACCGCATGAAATTCAAAGTTATTGATTTCTTCATTAGTCAAAACTTCTATCTCAAAAACACTAAAATTGTTTTCAATATACATTTTATAAGCAGAAGCTCTTACATTTATGGGTACTTTAGGTAATAGATTTCCAGGAAATACAAAATAATAAAGATTATTTATTTTTTTCTTTATTTTTAAACTTTCCCGATGTGAATGCCAATTTACAAACAAATAAAGATGTAAAAAATGTCTTTGTCGCAAATCAGACCAAGCGATTTTCCGTGCTTCCTCCTTAAAATACTTTTGAGGCTTAAATGTTAGGTCTCCCAAATATTTATCTAGAGAATTTTTGAAATCTTTCAACCTTTCAATCCCAAATTTATAACCTATATTTCTTCGTAATGCAAAATCAAGAACTAGCCAATCTAAGCGACGAGCTAAAAATCTCTCTTTTGAAAGATCATTAGGAAATTTTTGTTTAACAAATGCTAAAGCTCTTAACCATGAAATCATAAAATCTTTATTGATAGTTTTACTTAGACTATCGTTTTCAGAAATTCGATTAAGATAAGTTGTTTTTTGGGGAAGTTGTGAAATTTTATTTGATATTCTCAAGCATTGATAGAAAAACAAGACATCATCAGCTACCCGCTGATTGACGAAATGAAGTTGATTTTCTACTACTAAACTTGTAAGTACCATAATTCCTTGTGGTCCTAGAAATTCATAAAATTCGTAGGGTAAATCCTGAATATCTCGATTGATCTGTTTACCTTCTACATAATAAGCAATACTTTTCTCCGAAACATGATAATCATTAACCTGAACAATTCCCCCAACTACCATCTTATCTTGAGACTCATCCAATAAATCTGACATTGATTTTAAGGCATCCAATTCATACCAATCATCAGCATCTAAAATAACCAAATATTTTCCACGTGCCTTTAAAATCCCTAAATTTCTTGGGGTATGAGCTCCGCCTGTATTTGTGTCAAATTGGTAAAATTCAATATTAGGATACTTAGTCAGATACACTTCTATAACTTCCTTAGACTTATCCGTCGAACAATCATCTACAAAAATAATCTGAAGTTCTTCAATTCCAATTGTCTGATTTACTAACGCGTTCATCATCTTTTCTAGATAAGGTTCATTATTATAATTCGCGATGACAACTGAAACTTTAACCTCTTTAAATATAGTGTCAGATTTTAAAACTTTGTAGCTGGGAATTTCTTCTTTCCATTTTTGATTGTCTAAATAATTATAGGTTTCAAATTCTTTTTGTAATTTATTTTTATCCATTATTCTGCTCTTTCAGACATAATCCATAAACTGATTACGAAGTTTCATATGTAAATGTGCTGCAACAATTAATACTCCTAAAGTAAAGCACCAAAAGACTAAAGCATGGTTTTTCCCAAAACCAGCCACGATTGAAAATGGCATCTCGAAAGCCTTCCATTACATAGATAAAAGGGTCCAATCGTAATCCTTGTCTAAGAGGTAAAGGCAGTGCTTCCATTAAAGTTAAGTCAAGAGCTGCCCCCGAAACGTAAAGTAAGAATCTAAAAATATAATTGATAATATGTAAAAAATCCCTAAATACAACTACAATTGTAGAAAATAATAAAGCTAAAGCCATTACAAGTAAACAAAGCGCTAAAAAATAATAAAATAATTGAAGATACTCAAGACTCGGGTAATATCCGTGCTTTATTGCAAGGAGAATCCCTAGTAAAGTCATCCAAATTAGGATATTAAATCTTTTAAACATCTCTATGGTTGGTAAAACACTGATTGGAAATTTGACTTGGGTAAATAAAGAAAGTTGCGATTGGACTGATGCAGCACCAGATTGGATAGAAATACTATAAAAAAACCAATTTCCTAGACCAACAAACATCCAAGGGGCTGGTGGAATCCCACCAGAAATTTTTCTCTTAAACATAATAATAAACACAAAATAATAGATGCACAATTGTACAATAGGATCAAGATATTGCCAAGTTGCTCCTAAAAACTTCCCTAACTGAGTACTTTTTGTCTGATACCTAGATACATTATAGATTAACGACATATTACTCATCTGTTCTTTTAAATACTGGTATAAATCTTTCATCTGTTCTCTTATTGACTTTCTGTACTTTTATTTTCAGGGAGGTTGATGACTTGTCCGGGACTAATTAGGCTAAGCTCTATACCAGGATTCTTTTCTTGAATTTGCACAACTGTTGTATTATGTGTTTCTGCGATTTCTCCCAGAGTATCGCCTGCTTGAACGGTGTAAGTTTGAGTTTCTGAACTTGAAGAAATTTGTTCTGTACTCTTTTGCTGTGCAGTTGAGGGAAGTGAATCTTTTTTTACTTTACTTTCAGCACTTGTCAATTTAGAAGATTCAGTTGTCGTTGATTTATGAATATTTTGAGCAGTTTTCTTCTCTTCTCTTTTCTTTGCACTTATGCTCATACTGATTATTTCATTATTAAGTTTATCTGAAAAAGAGGGACTGGTTTTAAAAAGATTCTGAGTAAAAAAACCACGTGGGTCAGCTAATGCTTTAATACTAGTAGCACTACTTGTGTAAAATGCTATACCAATAAAACAAATAAAAGCAAGTAAAACAAGAAATAATTTCGAAGCTATTGATAATTTATTATTTTTTACAAAGTCTAACTGTTCCTCCAGACCTCTTCGTGAGTAAGTCTTTGAATTCTTATTATATTCATCAGCAAGTTCCTCTTTTAAAATCTCTGTAGAATAAGTTAATTGTTCACCCCTGACTCTTTCTTTATATTCATCTTGTTGCTCAGCTGGTAGGCGAATAAACCATTGAACAAAATTAATATATTGAGGTAATATTTCAGCTGTAGGTCCATATCCTTTAACTTCTCCATAATGTAGCCATAATACTTTATCACACCATTTTTCAATTGCTAACATGTCATGTGAAATAAGTAATATTGTTTTACCTTGTTGTCGAAACTCAAACATTTTATCTGCTGATTTTTGTCCAAAGGTTCCATCTCCGACAGAAAGTACCTCATCGATAATAAGAATATCTGGATCTTGATAAGCAGCAATCGAAAAACTCAATTTAGCTTTCATCCCTGAAGAATAAGTTTTTAATGGTTGGTCAATAAATGGCCCAAGTTCTGAAAAGTTGATAATATCATCAATTTTCTCTGCTATCTCTTTCTTAGTCATTCCCATCATGAGACCAACCACATGGATGTTTTCCCTTCCTGTAAGGTTAGGGATAAGTCCTGTCCCTAAAGCAATAATACTTACATTTCCATTAACACTTATTGAACCTGTTGTAGGGGTCATTGTTCCACTAATCAAAGTTGAAATAGTAGATTTACCAGATCCATTTAGTCCAATGATTCCTATTGTTTCTCCATCATGAACTTCAAAACTAACATTTCTTAAGGCCCAAAATTCTTGTCCTTTATCCCGATTCAAGCCAAATAAAGTTTTCATTTTATTTCCTGTTGTCTCAAGCATTTCAAATCTTTTAGTTAAGTTAGTCGCTTTAACCTTAAGTTTATTACGATCATTATTTATCATTTCCCCTGAATTCTCCATCTACATTATCTAGTTTCTGATTTAACTAGCCCCTTTTTTATCTCAAGACAATATAATCGTTAACTGAACGATTATCCTGACTAGGATAGATAATTTGTCCTTTTAAGGACATTTGACTAGAACCTCCTCCATCCATTACTTGGACATTTTCTAAATGGAGTTCTTGAAATTTTTCCATGATTGACTGATAGCCTGTACTTGTATCTGAAATAATGAGATAAATATTATTATCTTTATCGTTTCCAATAAAAGAATGAATTTCCCAATTAACTGTCCCGTCACTCGGTAAACTTTTTCCGTACTTTATCAAAATTGAACCAAAGCTAAAACTCATTTCGGCACCCTTTTTCAAAATTTCACTTGCTGGAGCGGTTGAATTATAAATTTCTGACGAACCATTTTTATTAAAAACAAAGGCATTTGTAGCTCTTTTATCTGAATTCCAATCTTTAAATAATTTTCCATTATTAATTTGAAAACCAGTAATTTTTCCAGTAGTCATGTTAAACCCTGAGGCATTCATAATTAGACTATTTGGATATTTACTGATAATTTCTGACATGCTCAACACAGGGCTGTCAGCCGAAGTCGCAGTCTTCAAAATTTGTGGACTATGCGCTTTATAAATTTTAAAGTTTCCACTCGAAAAATTCGTAAATTTTTCACCAGTTCCTTGAGAAACTACCTGAAGCCAGCTGGCATTTCCAGTATTTTCCACTGGAGCTACTGGTTGAGAGATTTCTTTTGAGCTTTTTGTTGTTGATTGCTGAGATGAATAACCATTAGGTTCGCTTGTTCTTTTAACTAACTGTCCTGTTGTGTTCATATTAACAGACGAAATATCAGTTGCCTTATCATAAAAATATTTTCCGAAACCAATAAGTGCTATAAGAAAAACAATGATTAACGACACAATCACTATTTTCTTTGCTACACTTTTCCTAATCATGTCTACCTCTTTCTTCTTCAAAATAAAATTAATCCAAAAGCTGAACTAAACCCTTCATAGTATATCACCCTGAATTTAAGATATGTAGAAAAATTTAAAATATTATGTAAAAACGCATCACCTTACAAGCGATAATTTTATTATTCGTTATTTTTTTAAGGTTTTTTTACTACATATGGATTTTAAGTTGCATTTATTTGTAAATTATATTATTAGTTTCGTTTATTGTCAAGAAAAATAACGCAAAGTAACTTTATTTGTGTTATTTATATTTACTTAATCCCAATGTAATAAAAAGACCTCAAACAATTTTGAAGTCTTTTTATTATTTATTCACTAATTCCAAGAAGTTGCTTAATTTGTTTTACTTGCATCTTAGCATATTCTGTTGGATTTGATTTTTGAAGAGTAGCAAGTTGAGCTGCTTTTTGTGGGTCAGCTTTAAGTTGAGCTTCCATTTGTTTTTGCATTGCTGGAGCTTCTTGACTCAATTTTTTAACTTGATCTTGAGTCAAAACTAACCATGTATCTTTAGGTACTGAAACAACTGAATTTTGTTTAACTAATTCATTTTGTTCACCACCTACACTAAATAGTAATTTATAAAAGTCAGATGACCAAACACGTCTTGTTGTTTTAGTTGTCACTGTTGCTTTTGTATCATCCACTAATTTATAAGTAGCTGATTTTTTAACAGCTTCTGCAATGTGTTTTTCATCAGGTTTAAAATTAGTGTCGGCTTTTTCCGATTTTTCATTATTTCGGTAAACAAAGACATAATTATCAGTGTTTTTCCCGATTTCTGCTTTAATCATCATTCCATAAGGAGCTGATTTATCTCCAGCAGTATAAATTTGGTGAGTAGTTGAAGTTGTTACTTCTTTCATTCCCCAATTATCTCTGATATGCATAGTTAGCATGGCCACAGAGCCAGCTAATAAGAGAAAGGAAATTCCACCAACTAACCAATGAGCGATTGTGTTTTTTATAAACATGAAACCAAAGAAAGTTCCAATCATAAACACTACCAATAATAATATAATTAGCATTATTTATTTTCTCCTTTCAAGTCTTGTTCTTCAACAGGGACACCAGCAATCATTCGACCACTCTTCAAGAAGAGGGCAACTCCGATACCAATAATGGCAAAGACGAGACCAATTGCGAATGAAGCATGGTAACCTTGTAACATTGCTTCGATTGCTTTATTTGCAAATTGCAATGGATTTGTTGATTTTAATGATGAAGCAGGCATATTGTTAGTAATTACATTTTGAGCGACTGAAGAAAGGAGGGCAACAACAACTGATGACGCGACTTGACGCGCTGTATTGTTTGAAGCTGTTGCTTGAGCGACTTCATTAACTGGAACTGCATTCATGGCACTAGTTGTTAATGGCATCATTACCATACCAACACCAACCATACGTAATCCATAAAGAAGAGTAACAAAGTGGTCAGGAGTCGTAGCTGTAAAGAACATAAATGGTATAGTTCCCAGTGCTAAAACGAGGAAACCAATCACCGCAAGACGTTTTGAACCAATTCGGTCATAAACTCCACCAGCAAGTGGGGCAACAACAGCCATCATTAATGACCCAGGTAAGAGAACCAAACCTGAATTAAAGGCAGAAAGTCCATGAACATCTTGAAGGTAAAGAGGAAGCATCATTTCAACACCCATCATTGCCATTGTACTTAAAGCAAGTGCAAGAGTTACCAAAGTAAACTGTCTAATTTTAAAGACGCGAATATCAAGGAATGGATCGTCCATTTTAAGTTGACGTAAACCAAAGAGGAAGATAATAATCAACCCTCCAACAATTGGGGCGATAACGGTATTAAATTTGCCCCATCCGTCAGTTGCAACATTAGTGAATCCCCAAAGGAAAGCACCAAAACCAACAACTGAAAGTAAAACTGACAAGAAGTCTAATTTCATTGGACGGTTCGGAATAACATCACGCATAGCAAAGATTGAAATAAGGAAAACAACTCCGACAACAATCATTGGAATAAGGAAAATTGTTCTCCAACTTGCTGCAAATGTCCAAAAGATAAGGTTAAATTTATGAGTAATTAACCAACCTGCAAATGTTGGACCTAAGGCTGGCGCAAGGACAAGAACAACTCCGGCAATCCCCATGATTGCCCCCATTTGTTTAGCTGGAAACATGTTAACAAGGGCAACTTGCATCAAAGGCATTGTAATCCCAACTGCAATAGCTTGCAGAATCCGACCTGCTAGGAAAACCCACCAGCTTGATGTTGGAGCCGAGTAAGCAACAAACATTCCGATAAATAAAATTGCGTATGCTGTTACGTAAAGCCAACGTGTAGGGAATTTTGTTGCTAAATATGCTGAAATAGGAACCATAATCCCATTGGCTAATAAAAACCATGTTGTTGCTTGTTGTGCTGTTGACATGGAGATGTTGAAATCATTCATCAATGTTGGAATTGCTGTCCCAAGTGATGTTTGCATCAACATGGCTCCAAATGTACCAACCAGAATCAATATAAGCATTCCGATTCGGCTGTAATGTTTACCATGTATATCTAAATGGTAATCTTTTTCGTATGTATCAGGCATTTTTTTCCTCCTCTTTTTCTTTGTCTTCTTTAGCTAGCTTCATTCCAATTTCTAAAAATAATTTGAAATTTTCAATGAAACTTTCTGTTCGTTCTTCACCCATTTCTTCAAAAACGCGTGCTAAATTTGAGCAAGCTTCTACTCGAATCTCTTCTGCAACATGACGTCCTTTATCAGTAATGGCTACTAAAATTTTTCGACGGTCTGTTCTTGAAATCTCACGGGTAACTAAATTTTTACTCTCAAGATTATTCAAGATTGTCGCAATTCTTGCAGTACTTGTATGCGTGAATTTTGCAATCTTACTTGGAACAATTTGCTTACCAGCTTCCTTGTAAAGATAGCCTAATACCAAATGTTCCCCTTGGGAGTAGGTATTAAAGCGATGCATCATCTCTGCTTTTCCTCTTTTAATAACAGTTGTGAGGAAAACCTCCGCTGCCTTGTTGTAATCCATTTTCACTCCTCCCTAACGGTGATATTTACTAATGACGTTAACTATTATATTCCGTTCACTATCTTTTGTCAAGAATAAAAATTTTAGCTTTTAAATTTTTAAAAAATGAAAAAAACCTATTCTGAAATAGGCTTTTTTATTTTAAAATCATTCAACAATTCGCGCGAAGGCAGTTTTTAATTCATTATTTTTTGTTTCTTTTAGGTACAAATAATTATTTGCATTCCCTTGATTTTGTGCGGTATATAAGACAATAGGATTTCCTGCTTTAATAACAAAAAGATAAACATGGTTTACGCCAGAGTTTTTCTCATTCACATCTGAATAGACATCAACTAATTGATATCCCCCTGTATCTTCGCCAGTTTCTGACCATTTTAATTCAATAGGCTGATTATCTATCGCTGCTTTCCAAGTTGAATTATTATCTATAACTGACCAAGGAATAGAGAGACCATACAAATTAAGATTGTGATTAGGATTATACTGACTGTAAGATTGTCCCATTTCTATCCCCCACGCTGACATAAACTCTGAAAGACGTTGATTTTTTTCTGGGTTCCACTTTCTTATTTGCATAGATGTTGAGGGGGAGATTGATTTTCCTATTGATAAAGAAGACTCTTTAATAATACTTGATGACTGGGGAGTACTCGAAGCGCTCTGAATTGGTAAAGAGCTTTTTGAGCTTTGGCTATTTTTGGAACTTTCTTTTACTATCTGATTACTTTGTTTTGAATTACAGGCCGACATTCCAATTGTTGTTACTAAAAAAATAGCAACAATATATACTTTTTTCATTCCTTCTTCTCCTAGCTATCATTTTACTCCAAAAGTAATGAAAAAACTACTAATATACTCAAATGAACTTCTTTTTAGTTCATGTTATATATTATTTATAAAATAAAAATAACAGCTCTTAATTTATTTAAATAGGAACTGTTATTCTAGTAGTTTGATAGTTATTCTTTTTTATTTCTAGCAGAAATAAGCAACATCATTGGACGTCTCATCTCATTTTTCATTTCTTCAAGCTCTCTCATTTCTATAGGAGGCTTGGGTTCAATTATATTAGTAAGTTCAAAACCTGAACTTAACAAAGAATTTATATAACTTGTCAATGTCCGATGATACTTAATAATTGGCTCACCTAAGAAACTGACTTCACGTTTTCCTTCATAATAATAATTATCAACTGGAAAATGGAGAATTTTACCTTCTGCATCATAACACCAATCTTGTGCACCTGATGAGGTATAGAGAGGATGTTCAACAGAGAAAATAAATTTACCATTCTTTTTAAGACACTTTAAAATTTTGCAAACTAGCTCTTCAAAATTCGAAATAAAGTGAAAAGCCAATGAACTAAACACAACATCAAAAGTATCTGCTGCAAAGTTAATATCCTCTATTGCGGACTGTTGATAGGTAATTTTTTTATCATTATTAACATCAAGAGCAACTTCAAGCATCTTGTGTGAAAGGTCAATTCCAATTACCTCTTGAGCCCCGTGATTAACTGCATATTTACAGTGCCATCCATATCCACAACCTAAATCCAAAACTTTTTTATCCTGAAAATTTGGGAGTAGTTTTTCTAATTCAGACCATTCACCAGCGGCCTTCAATCCTTCTTTGGATCTTGGCATTGATGCGTAATTTTTGAAAAAGCGTTCATTATCATATTTATTTTGTTTCATTTTTTATTCTCCATGTAAATATAGTTTGTCATTTTATAAATATTTACATGGAAGCTACAATTTTTTGAGCAATAATTCCTTTATTCATAAATCTTCTTTCACAACTAAGGTAGCCATCTTCTATGTATTTTATAGTCACATTCTATCATAAGTCATTTAAAATGTCATTCGGTTTGAAGGAATAAATAATAATAAAGAAAAATAGAAAATCTACTTTTCTTTATCTTCAACTTCTTTAAGTGCCTTTGAAGCTTCACTAAATAGCTCATCAGCTTTACTGGTAGTCTTCTCGAAGGTTTCTTGAATTCCTGTTTGCGTACCAACTGTTGCATTTCGGAGTGCTTCATCTTCAAGTTCCTTCATTTGCTCATTGCTTAATTTGGGATTTATTTCAGGCATAATCTCTACCTCCTTCTTGTTTTTATTATATTACACTTTTTAAAAAAGCGCTAACATTCCGCTCATTAAAACAAAAAAACTCAGACATCTGAGTTTTTTAATTTATTTGCCATCAAGCATCAATTGTTGAATATTGAGCGTTGTCTTCAATAAATTCACGACGAGGCTCTACTCTGTCTCCCATGAGCATATCAAATATTTTGTCAGCTTCCGCAGCATCTTCAACAGATACACGTGCCATCAAACGATGCTCAGGATCCATCGTTGTATCCCAAAGTTGATGATCATCCATTTCTCCCAGACCTTTATATCGTTGAACTGTAGGTTTTGTTCTTCCTTGCGCCCAACGTGCTAAAGCTTCTTGTAAATCCTTTTCTTGATTTTCACCCGGTTGAATATATTCTTTTGTTTCAGACCCAACTTTAATACCATAAATTGGTGGTTGAGCAATGTAAACATAGCCTGCTTCAACAACCGGACGCATATAACGGTAGAAAAGTGTTAATAAAAGTGTTCGGATATGTGCTCCATCGACATCGGCATCGGTCATGATAACAAGTTTGTGATAACGTGCTTTTGACAAATCATAATCTGCTCCAAAACCAGTTCCCATTGCAGTGAATAGAGAACGAATTTCTTCATTGGCCAAAATTTTATCCATCGTTGCTTTTTCCACATTCAAAATCTTACCACGAATAGGTAAAATTGCTTGGAATTCACGATTACGTCCTGATTTAGCTGAACCACCAGCGGAATCTCCTTCGACGATGAATAATTCTGTTTGTTCTGGATTATTTGATGAACAGTCAGCTAATTTACCGGGAAGGTTGGAAATTTCAAGCCCTGATTTTTTACGTGTCACTTCACGCGCACGTTTTGCTGCAATCCTTGCTTTACTTGCCAAAATCCCTTTTTCAACGATTTTACGAGCAACTTGTGGATTTTCTAACATAAATGTTGTCAAAGCTTCCGCAAAAAGTTTGTTAACAATTCCTGTTACTTCTGAGTTCCCAAGTTTTGTTTTGGTTTGCCCTTCAAATTGTGGATTAGGATGCTTAACCGAAATAACTGCTGTCAATCCTTCGCGGACATCATCCCCAGTTAAATTATCTTCGTTTTCTTTAAGAATTTTATTTTGTTTTGCGTAATTATTAATAACACGAGTAAGCGCTGTTCTAAAACCTTGCTCATGTGTTCCACCTTCGTGAGTGTTGATGTTGTTAGCAAAGGACATCACTACTGAATGATAAGTATCAGTATATTGCATTGCTACTTCAACAGCAATTCCATCCATTTCACCTTCAGTAAAAATTGCTGGTTCAAAAATGACTGTCTTATTTTCATTTAAATATTCAACATAAGACTGAATTCCACCTTCGTAATGGAAATGAACTTCATTTTTTTCATTTCCTTCACGTTTATCTGTTAAGGAAATACGAAGACCGCGATTCAAAAAGGCTAACTCACGAACACGTGTTGCAAGCTTATCAAAATCAAATTCAACAGTTTCTGTAAAAATTTCTGGGTCTGGTACAAAGTGAACAGTTGTCCCTCTACGGTCAGTTTCACCAATAATTTTTAAATCATCTCCAACGAGACCACGATGATATTCTTGATAATATTTTTGGCCATCTTTATGAACAGTAACATCTAGTACTGTTGATAAAGCATTAACAACAGATGAACCAACACCGTGCAATCCACCAGAAACTTTATAGCCGCCTCCGCCAAATTTACCTCCAGCATGCAACACTGTAAAGACTGTTTCCACGGCTGGGCGACCCGTTTTTTCTTGAATATCAACCGGAATTCCACGTCCATCATCAACAACAGTAATTGAATTATCAGGCTCAATAAAAACCTCAATATGGCTTGCAAATCCTGCAAGTGCTTCATCAATTGAATTGTCAACAATTTCCCAGACTAAATGGTGCAAACCTTCTTTTGAGGTTGAACCAATATACATCCCTGGACGCATACGTACAGCTTCAAGACCTTCAAGTACTTGAATTTGACTGGCGTCATATTCGTCTGCAAGCATTTCTAAATTTTTATTTTCTTCGTTCAAAGTTAACTCTCATTTCTATGAAAAACTTACTATTATTATACCATAAATCAGCGATTTTAGCTCTAGTGCATGGTATTTTGTCACTCAAACTTGTAAAAAAAAATAAGCAATTTTGACTAAAAATCTGCTTATCATTAATTCATTTTTTTAAGATTACAAAATAATCTCTGTCAGCTGATGAATAATGTGAGTTGGCTTGCTATTAAGCGAACCATCACTTACAGTGTTAATCGCTTGTCCTGACAGAGTTGAATCTGTTGAGCTATCAAAATAAATTGTTGATATCCCAGCAGCATTTCCTGCTTCAATATCTAAAGGACGATCGCCAATCATCACTGTCTTCTTTGGATTAAGTTTATATTTATTTAACAAATAGTTAATTGATTCTGGTGCTGGTTTTCGTTTGAAGCCATTATCAGACGTGACAACCTCTGTAAAATATGAATCAATTTCAGCTGCTGACAGAATTGTCAGAACTTGATGATTGCGATGTGAAATCATAAAATTCTTATTTCCTTTTACTGATAGGTCTGTCAGTACTTTTTTAGCACCGGAAAAGAGAATTGGTTTTTCTAATTCCTCTGCTTCTAGCTTTTTGTATTCTTCCAAAAAGCCTGGCAAATCACTGGCATATTTTTCAACAGCGTAAGCTGTTGAAACTTTTAGCGCATCATATACATCAGTGCGCAAAACAACACGCTCTGCCATTGACCAAAGCGTTGCAGCAAATGCATGACTAGAACTTTCATAATTGTCCAATAAAGTTCCGCCTAAATCCCAGATATAATTTTCGTAGTCCATGTTAATATTATAACACACTTTAGTAGCTAACATTTTGTCAGAAATGGATATTTTTAGTTTGCTTTCAAAATTTTAACTGGAAATTTTTTACCTTTAAATTGATTCTGAGTTAGTTCCATCTGTGCTGTTAAATAATTCTTTAAAAGTGGTTTTTTTATACTCGTTAATGTAATTTTTTGAAGTTGATTTTTTTTAACATATCTACTGAAATCAAAGGTTTGTTTCCACCATGTTGGATTCTTTGCATCTACAATTGCACAGCTCTGTCCAGCTAATAATTGATTGTCATAATATCCTTTCTCGATATCCTTAAAATCACCTTCTGAGTAAATACTAGATTCATGCATTACTCTATCAGTCACAACAATTGCTTTTTGGCGGTTTTTGGTCCCATATGTTTCAAATGCAAATTCTACCTTATTCGTTTTTGAATCTACAACGTAATAAATTTCATTATCCACTAAACTGTAAGTTTCTTTAATTTTATCTTTGAATATTAAACCTCCCAGAGCGATAATAAAAATTACGGCATAAAGTAGAATTCTTTTCCAAGGATTTAATTTTCTTGCTCTAGTGGCCTCATCAATTTTTTCAAAAGGGTTTTCTGTAAATAAATCGCTTTGTTCAAAACCACTCTGTTTTAACCACACTTCTTCACAAATAATAGAAAGTTCATTAATATCCATAGATATGATAGAGCCCTGTATTGACAATACAATTTTTAAATTATGACCTGGGTCAAAATAATTTTGATAAAACTTTAGTCGTTTATACCAGATTTTCTTTTCAATATGGACAGGATTAAATGAAGTTTGTTCACAAATATATAATACACCTGAACGAACATACATTCCCCGAATGTCTCTCCACTCAATCTTAACTTCACGAAATAATAGCCGTAATTGAATTCCTTCTTCGTTGATGATGACCAATTTTCTGCGAGAATGATTGACGAGAAATATCAAAAAATATATAAGTAATAGCCCAATTACTAAACTTAAAATGATATGGCGCAAACTTTCAGAATTGATAGATTCCTGAATAAAGAAATTCTCGAAAAAAGACAAAAATATAAAAATTGACCAAAGAAATGCTAACTTCCAAACGTCCGTTTTAAGCTCCAATGGTAAATAATACTCTTCCATAAAAATTCTCTCCTAATAAAAACATTATATCAGAATTTTCTAATAAAATAGTTTTAAAAAAAAGAAACCTCTTGGTTTCTTTTAAGTTTGTTCCGATTTTGATAAAAGAATAACAGAGACGATGACCATAACAATTCCTAGTAATTCGAGTGGGGTTAATTTCAAACCAAATAATGGAATACTTAAAAAGACAGATGTCAATGGTTCAGTAGCTGTCGCAACGGAAACAACAAGCGGTGAAATCAATTGAAAGGCTCTTAAAAGCAATAAAAAGGCTAGTGCCGTTCCAACAATAGAAATTGTCAAAACATAAAAAATTGACAAAGGTTCAATACGAAAATCAATACGCCAAACTGGATAGAAGATATTACAGGCAATACCAGCAAGCATCATTCCCCACCCCGTCATATTAAGTGCTCCATATTTATCCAATAGTGGACGAGGTATGATTGAGTAAATAACAACAGCTACACCAGCGAGAAGTCCTGTTACAAGGGCTAGGGGACTGATTGATAAATGTTTGATATTTCCGTCCGTAATCAACAAAAAAACACCTATCATTGCTAAAATGACGAATAAGACCGATTTGGGTTTTGGTACTTGACGTTGAAAAATGAGTAAATAAAGCATAATAAAAACGGGTGCTGTATATTGTAAAATTGTCGCTGTAGCACTATTTGAAAGTTGAATAGCCACATAATAAAAATATTGAACAGAAAATACCCCACCAAAAACATACAAAAAGAGAGTGGGCATATTCTTTTTTGATTTCCAGACATCAAAAAAACGCTTATGGTCTCGCGAAAAAGACATAGCCAATAATATAATACCAGCAATCGTTAAACGTGTTGATGTAATCCAAAGCGGGCTACCATGATAATCACGGAAAAAAAGCTGACCAAAAATGCCAGAAATTCCCCACATACAACCGGCAACTATTGCATATAGTGTACCTTTAAAAATTTGTTTTTTTACATTCATCTTTATATTATATCATATAATAAGAGGGTTACATGGGCTTCAATCATCATTATATATTTATATATTACCTCGTCAACTATAAATGAGTTTCAGGCAAAACAAAGTTAAATACAAACAAAATATTAAGGTCAAAATATATAAAAAAACATTTTATATAAAATGTTTTTTTGGTTATTTTAATAAAAGAATCGGATAAGAATTCCACCGAATATAAGGACAATTGCACCACAGAGTCTATTAGCCATCTGTGCAAAAGCAATCATTTCCATTCTATCTGATGCAGACAAGACAGCAATGTTACCTGTTCCACCCATAGAATTATTGATCATCCCTGCACCAATGGCAGTTTCGACTGGATAAAGTCCAAAGAGGCGAGCCAAGAACCAACTAGCAAGTCCCATTACAACAACACTTGTCAAGCAAAGTACAACAAATTGCCATGTGAATGCTGAAGCAAGAGTATTCAAGTCAATCAAAGCAAGACCAATTCCTGCTAAAACAGCATGAGTAAGGTTTGTCATAATTACTTGGTTAAACATTACAACAGATTCTTCTAAATCTTTAGGAACAGTATTTGTTGCTTTCAAGATAAATACAATAATAATCATAAATGCATATTGATGAATATTAGGGAAGAATTTGTTCAAGATGTCACCGGCCATCAGAAGAGCAAAGGCAAAGAGCATTCCTGTTCCGATTTGTTGAGCATCTAATTTTATTTTAGGTTTAGCCAACTCTTCTTTAGTTGCTGCAACAAGAGTTCCATGTCCATTATATTTAGATTTGTTGAATACTTTAGCGATAGATAAGGCACCAATAATCGCAAGAATATTACCAAAAGTAACTGCTGGAGCAAGTTGAGAGAAGATAGCTGCTTGGTTTCCATGAGCCAATCCGGCTGCATAGATTTGAGAGAGTGGAGTAATTCCGGCTCCCATACCACCTGACATCATTGGCATAGAAACATACATTACAGAATCAGCAAATCCATTACCAATAAGCATTCCTACAAGACCTACTGAGAAGAAACCAATAACCATAGTAATTAAAGCAATCGGAATAAATTTCTTGGAAGCTTTAACCAAAAGATTTCTGTTCATTCCTAAAATAGATCCACAGATAAGTGCAGCAATATAAAAATCAAGAAATCCGAATTTTCCTCCCATAAAATTGGAAACTGCGCCAATAACATTAGAAGGAACAATGTGGAAGAAAGATAATAGAGTAGCACCAATTAAAGTGAAAACAGATCCCCCACCTAAGTATGAATTCATAATAGGGAGTTTTTCTCCAATGAAGTATAATAGGTGACCTAATGTTACAAGTAGGAGAGTTAGCCCAACCATATCAAGTGGAAGTTTTCCTAATAGTGTTACGACTATGATGACAGCTACGAAAAAGGCATATAAGGGAAGACTAATTCCCGAAATTTTCGTTTCTTTAAGTTTTTTCATTTAAGATATTCCCCTTAGTACTCTGGATACCATTTAAGATCACGAACTGCTTTAGCCATGTCTGTCTCTTTAGATTCAGTAAGACCTTGTTCTTGAGCTTTCTTAGCAACTGCTTCTGCAACTTTAATTGATACATCAGCAACAAATTCAAATGGAGGAAGAACAGGCGCACCTGGTTTACCTGGATCTACTAAACCGCTCAATGAATGTGCAGCTGCACCGATCATTTCATCTGTCAAAAGTTTTGCTTCAGATGCCAACATTCCTAAGCCCAAACCTGGGTAGATAAGTGAGTTGTTTGCTTGACCAATTTGATAATCAACACCTTTGTAGCTGATTGTTCCTGAAGGAACACCAGTAGCGACAAAAGCTTTTCCATCAGACCACTCAATAACTTGTTCAGCTGTAGCTTCCATTTTTTTAGTTGGATTTGAGATAGGGAAGATTACTGGGCGTTCTGTATTAGCACACATCGCTTCAATAACTTCTTTTGTAAAGGCACCTGGATTAGTTGAAGTTCCTACTAAAATAGTTGGTTTTACTGTCTTAACAACATTAAGAAGGTCAGTCATATCTCCAGCATCTTTATAATCAGCACGTTTTTTAGCAAATGGTTTTTGAGCTGGTGTAAGGTCTTCCATATCATCAAAAAGTAAACCTTGTTGATCAATCATGAAGAAATGTTTGTAAGCTTCTTCTTCAGAAAGACCTTCACTAACCATTTCAGCATGAACACGACCAGCAATCCCTGCTCCGGCTGAACCACCACCATAGCAAAGGTATACTTGATCAGTTAATTTTTCACCTGTAATGTCAAGTGATCCGAAAATACCACCTAAAACAACAATACCAGTTCCTTGAATGTCATCATTAAAAGTTGGGATTTTTGTTTTGTAGTTATTTAAAATTGTTGCAGCATTTGAACGTCCGAAATCTTCCCAGTGAAGGTACAATTTAGGGAAAATTGATTCTGCAGTTTCTACAAATTGATCGACGAAACTGTAGTATTGGTCACCGTAAATACGTTCTTGATGGTTTCCAAGATACAAATGATCTTCTAAAAGTTCTTTTCTATTTGTTCCTGCATCAATAACAACTGGAAGTACAGACGCTGGATCAATACCTGCTGCGGCTGTATAAATCATTAATTTACCAACCGAGATATCAACACCTTGAGTTCCCCAGTCTCCGATACCAAGGATTCCTTCAGCATCAGTTACAACAATAAGACGAATTTCTCTGTCACCTGCTGCATTTTTTAATGTTTCAGTAATGTTTTCAGGGTGGTTAATATCAAGATAAGCAGCATATTGTGGATCTACGAACAAATGGCTGTAGTTTTCAATTGTATCAGCAATTGTTGGATCATAAACAACTGGATTAAATTCTACAATATGTTTGTTAAATAAGTAGTAAAACAAAGTACGGTTTGTATTAAAAATTTCCATCAAGAAATGACGTTTTTCTAAATCAGATGGTTTTGTCAAATATTGTTCGTAAGTTTGTTCAGCTTGTTCTTCAATTGTTTGAACAGTTGGTGGAAGAAGACCAATCAATCCCAATTCTTGACGTTCTTTCATAGTAAAAGCTGTTCCTTTATTTAAAAAAGGATTGTTTAAAATTTCATGTGCACGCATCGTACAACCTCCATAAAAATTATAATTAATGTTATTACTTTATTACTATAAACTTCTTTTATCGTTATAGTCAAATCCCTTGGTGTTGATAAATTTTATTTATAACACATAAATAATGTAACTAGCTATATCAAGAGTTCTATGAAAAAATCTAATCTCTGTTCAAAGTTTTATAGTAATACTCAGTTTATAATTTTTATAATATAATTTGTCCGTAACTGCTTTATTCTTAGGTTTTATAGCCTTCAAACTGAAGTTAAGCAACCACTTTTGTTAAGCAGTATTTATTTATCTCAAGTAACTATTTTTATTATTTAGAAAAAAAATGATCTATTCTATGAATTACTATTTCCTATTATATGATAGTATTCTAAAAAAGTAGAGTAAAATCACTCTACTTTTATTTTTTAAAGTTATGTATCTTTTAGATTAATAATTTGGTTAGAAATTCTTTCAATAAAGTCTTGGTCATGTTCAACTAAAAGCATTGTGGGATGACTAGTTTCTAGAAGTTTAATAATCTGTTCATGATTAAAAACATCAAGATAATTAAGAGGTTCATCCCAAAGATAAAGCTCTGCTTCTTGTGATAAGCTTCGTGCTAATTCAACTTTTTTCTGCTGCCCTTGACTCATTGTTTCTATTTTTTGAGTAAACTGCTTACGTTCCATGCCTAGTTTTCTGAGATTAGAAAGAAATAACTCATAATCCAACTGATGTTCAGTTGCAAAATCTTTTAGGTATCCGCGATTATCATAAATCTGACGAACAATTGATATTTTTATCCCTTGCGGAAGTTGAACAAACCCGCTGTGTTTACCCCCAAAATTTCCAGACAAATATTTGATAATACTTGATTTTCCCTGACCATTTGGTCCAACAACAGCCGCAATTTCTCCTTCTTTCAAAGAAAAATCAATCGGTTGAAATAGTGGTTTTTTATCAAATACAAGCGAAAATTTTTCAAATTGTATCAGTATTTTATGGTGTGAAGCATGGTATTTCAAAGATAGAGGTTCAGTTTTTTCGATATTTTTGAGTAACTTCTCTTTATCAAAGATTTCCTGATTCATCCTCTTCTCTAAATTTTTGGATTTTTGCATCATATTTGCAGCTTTTCGACCGACGAACCCTTTATCAATGCGTTTAGTTTCACTATCAAAACCACGTTTTTTTCTAGATTTTGTAGCTTCTAGATTTCTCGACCAATCTTCTTTTTCTCTGGCTGTCTTTTTCAATCGTGATATATCTTTACGTAATTTTTCATCTTCAGCGAGCTCAAAATCATCACGCAACTGTTTTTCTTGTTCATAAGTTGAAAAATTCCCCTGATAAAGAATTATTTGCTGACGTTCAATCGCTAAAATATGATCACAAACCTGATCAAGAAAATGTCGATCATGCGATACAACGATAAATCCTGATTTCTTTTTAAGATAGGCCGCAACTATTTTTCTGCTTTCCATATCTAGATGGTTTGTTGGTTCATCAATTAGTGGAAAATTGGCCTCATCTAAAAATAAAATTGCCAAGAGACACTTGGTTTGTTCCCCACCTGATAAACTTTCAAAAGGGCGCCAAAGGATTTCTAAATCAACTTTCAATAAAGATAATTCACGTTCTAATTTCCATTGTTCAAATTCAGCTAATTCATTTAGCACATAATAAGTTAATTGTGACTTTCTGTCAGTAATTTTTACTGACAGACTTTCTACAGAAGGGTCATCATGGACATTTTGATTTTTGAAGTTATTTTCATCAATTAATTCTTCCTCTGTCAGTAACTGCGGAAAGTAAACAAAGTTTTTGTCAGTAAGTATCGTGCTGTCAGTAGTTAGTTTTCCTTGTAATAAGTTTAAAAGGGTTGATTTTCCACGTCCATTTCGACCTACTAATCCTAATTTCCAACGGTCATCAATATTTATTTGGGCATGATTGAAAATCAGGTTATCCCCATAGCCAAAGGTTAAGTCTTTAAATTCAATATTTGACATTTAATTCTCCTCTCATTTGTGAGAATTAAGAAATCTAATTTGAGTAGAAAAACTCAGAGTGAGTTCCTCTGAATGTTCATAAATCTCAAATTCCCGCTTTTCTTGGAGCATTAATTTTTGCTCCGTGTTGATTTTGCTTGGTTGCTTTTACTGCTGTCATCCCATTAGTATTTTTCCCAGAAAATTGCGGTTTATTTTTCTTAATTTGTTCTAGTTTAGCTTGCATTTCTTTTTGTTTTTGATTCATTATTTTCTCCTTAAATTAAAAAACTCTTTTCACAACTTAGGTGAAAAGAGCTTTAAAAGATACAAATTTCGACAAATCTCCCAATCTGTAAACATAATAAAAGCCTATTTTATCTAAGTTATGAATACAACAAAAACACTCGATATTTACGAATATTTTTAAAGTTCAAAACTTAGATTTTCAATAGACCTTACCTCGTTCATTTATTTAAGACAATTATAACATAAAACAAAAGAGATCGTCAAGATAAAAACTTGACAGTCTCTTTTTATTAGATTAATGGAATTGCATTCCACCATCAACAATAATTGTTTGGCCCGTAATGTAGTTTGAATCAGGTCCAGCTAAGAATGAAACAACATTTGCCACATCTTCAGGCTCAGATAGACGTTTCATCGCAATATCTTTTGCGAAAGTTTGCATGCCCCATTCATCATCTTTACCAGCATTTTTACCAACTTGATGCGCAATATCAAACATCATTGGTGTTTTAACAATCCCCGGTGCATAAGCATTAACTGTGATTCCTTCTTCTGCTAAATCACGAGCAGCAATTTGAGTCATCCCACGAACAGCAAATTTTGAAGAAGAATAGAGCATTAGATTTGGATTTCCAACAACTCCAGCTTGTGAGGTTGCGTTGATAATTTTACCTCCATGACCTAATTTTCTAAAAAGTGCTGTTGCTGTCTGTGTTCCCCACAAAACTCCACCAACATTAATATTATAAACTTGATGAAATTGTTCAGGTGTAATTGTTTCAATTGGTGTTGTTGGGGCAATTCCGGCATTATTAACTACAACATTTAAATCACCGAATTTGTCGACAACAGCATTCAAAGCTGAAATAACTTGTTCACGGTCAGAAACATCAGCTTTAACCGCAAATGAGTTTTCTCCAAGTTCTTTAGCTGCTTTTTGAGCTGTTTCCTCGTTGTAATCAATAATAGCTACTTTAAAACCATCATTATAGAGACGTTTTGCGATTGCAAAACCGATTCCTTGACCCGCTCCAGTAACTGCTGCAATTTTAGACATCTTTTTTCTCCTTTATTTATTTATTTAATTATTTTATAGACCCTTACCAGTTGGTGAAACTAAAATTTTAACAGCTGTTTCATTATGATGAATCAGCGTATCAAATCCTTTATCAATCAAATCATCCAAACTGATTTTAGCTGTGATGAATTGGTCCAATTTTATTTTACCTGTTGATACTAAGTCAATTGTTTTTGGATGAGTGTTATTATAAGCAATCGTTCCTAAAAGGTTAGCTTCTTTGATTACTAATTTTGCCATATCAACACTAGCAGGCTTGCCCCAAATTGCAACAATGACAACTGTTCCACCCATACGAATCGCATCTAGACAAGCGTCAAATCCCGGTTGGACAGAGGTGCATTCAAAGGCTGCGTCAACTCCTTTTTCATTAATTTCATGAACTTTAGCTTGAATGTCATCTTCAATTGGATTGAAGAAATAATCAGCAACTTGTGCTTCTTGTGCTTTTTTACGACGAAGTCCACTAGGTTCACTGATGATAACAGTATGTCCTTGCGCTTTTGCAACGGCAGCAGTTAATAGTCCAATTGGTCCAGCACCAACAACTAATACCGTACTCTTTTCACTTAAATTTGCCCGTTCAACAGCGTGATAGCCAACTGATAGTGGCTCAATTAGAGCGGCTTCATCCAATGGTAAGTTATCAGGAATTTTATGAACCCAACGTTCATCAACAGAAATTTTTTCAGCCAAACCTCCGCCATTTCCACCCAAACCAATAAAGTTTGAACCTTCTGAGAGGTTATAATGTCCAGTTTCACTTGTATCAGTACCTTCGGGAACGATATAAGGTTCGACAACGACATGGTCACCTACTTTAAGTCCGCTTACTCCTTCACCTATAAAATTTACAACCCCAGACATTTCATGTCCAAGAGTGACTGGTGGTACTTCTCCGGTGATTGGATTAGGATGTTCTGCCTGACGGGCAAAAAATTGGACCATCTAAAAATTCATGCAAGTCTGTTCCACAAATTCCGCACCAAGCCACATCAATACCCACTTGCCCAGCTTTTACTGCTGGTTCATCAATTTCTTCAACACGGATATCCCCGCGATCATAAAAACGTGCTGCGTGCATAAAAAACGCCTCCTCTATATAGGATGGTTGTCGTTTCAGGCAATCAATTAAATTTAGTATTTGAGATTTCTCTCACAAATTTATTTTATCATTAAATCTAATAATTTACAAAAATTTAAAGCGTTTTCTTACTTGGTATATATAGATTTTTTATTGTTTTGTCGTAATAAAAAAACTACTGAATATTCTGTCAGTAGTTTTTACTTTTTGTATTCTTATTAATTGTTAACGTTTATTTCTTCGACGGTTTTTTCGACTGTCACCTTTAACTGGAATTTGTCTTTGCTCTTTGACAAATTCTGGTAATTGATTATATTTCATTGATAAAACCAGCCCTAAGCCGATGATATTAGCCATCAATGCCGATCCTCCTTGAGAGATGAAAGGTAACGGAATACCTGTTAAAGGAACAACTCCAATAGCTGCACCAATATTTTCAAAGACGTGGAAGAGAATCATCATAATGATCCCTGTTGAAATATAAGTATAAAATTGATTATTTGACTTGAAAGTCACTCGAATCATTCGATAAATCAGCATAAAGTAAAGGAATATCAGAAAGGCCGAACCAACGAACCCAAAATCTTCAGCAATGACAGTGAAAATCATGTCCGATTCCCGTACGGGAACATTGACATTAGCAACACCAATACCTTTTCCCCAAAGACCTCCAACACCGACAGAAATCAAAGAGCGAGCTTGTTGGAGACTGAAGGTTTGAGAATATTCAAAAGGATGTAACCAAGCGATAAAACGATTGACCTGATACTGAGCAAAACTGGTACTTTCAAGAAACTTTTGTCCCTCTGGTGAAGCAACTAGAGCAACAATTCCTACAGCTACTGCTGCTACGAAAAGAAAAGCTGGCGCAAGTATTTTCCAAGAAATACCCGAAACTAAAATAATTCCTGCTAAAATAGCTATAAATACTAAAAAGGTACCAAAATCTTTTTGAAATACCGAAATTATAGCGACTGGCATTGTTTCCAATATCAAAAGTCCAATTAAGCGAAAATCATCTTTGAGCACTCTTTTCTTTAAATTATTTTGGAAGGTAACTACAATTCTTGCCGAAAATAAAATATAAGAAAGTTTCATGAACTCTGATGGTTGAAAAAGATTACGTCCGCCAAAGGCAAGCCAGTTTTTTGCACCTGTTGAAGCATAAGTTGCCTTATCGTAGAAAAAGATGGGTAGAACCATTAATATCAGACCTAATAGGTAAAAAAACGGCGTTAAGTTCCATAAAAACCTTGAATCCATATGCATAACGATTAAAGCAACAAAGAGCCCAACAATAACCCAGGTTCCTTGTTGAACAACCATTGTTGTTGCTTGGGTGGGGTGGTCATGACTTACTGCTACATAAAGAGCATAAAGCCCAATTAATATTAACATAAAGGCAGGTAAAATTAGCCCATAATCAATTCGTGAATCAAATGTAAATCTATTTGCTTTCTTGTTTTTCAAAACTAGCTCCAGTCAGTTTAATCTTGTTTTGGCAATTTATTTGGGGCAATTTGCTATCACTTAGTTCTAACTTTTGCTTCAAATTTACAAAAACAATTTTATTATTGAGGTGACTTCTGTTTAAAATCATAAATCCATTCTATTATACAATTTTTTTGGATGATTTGGGCATTCTTTCTCAAAAATTCCAATAAAAAAACACTGAAAGCACTTTCAGTATTTTATAAAATGTGCCCAAGAAGGTCTCCTCCAAAAATCAAAAGATAAGAATATAGGAGAATTGGCAATGGTTTACATAATAAGATACTCCAAGTGAAGAATTTCCAACTCATTTTTGTTTGACTTGCAATTAAGACAAGAGCATCATCTGGCGCGATAGGAGATAAAATGAGGAGCGCGAAAACAATATTAAAGCGTTTTTGTCCCTTTTCTAACCAGGCCATGTATTTATTATATGTTTTTTCTTTAACAAATGTTTTGGCTAACGAAGATCCATATTTTTTCCCAAAATGAAAAAGTAAAAATGAACCCGCAACAATTCCAAAGTAATTATAAATAAAACCCCAAACTGGCCCGAAAATCATGACTCCTGCTGCCATTGTAATACCACCTGGTATAATTGGAACGATGACCTGCAAAATTTGCATACAAAGGAAAATCAATGGCCCTAAAAAGCGATGTGCAACAATCAATTGTTGTAAAACCGCTTGATTTTGAAATGCCCCAAGACGCCAGAGGTAAACTCCGCCAACAATTGTAGCAACAAAGCCAAGGATAGTAATTACATTAAAAACTCGTTTGATATATCTTAATACGTTATCATTCAAAGAAAATCCTCACTTTGGGCATTTTTTTTTGCTTTAAGATAGGCTTCATTTTCTTCAATCCAACCCGGTAAAGACTGAGCAAGAGTTTTAAAGCCAATCTTGTCTCGTGAATCAGTAAAATGTTTTTTTCGATAAATATGATGAACTTGCGGATTTTTTTCTAAACTTCGAATCGACAAGCTAATTTTGCCATTGTATTCGTCGATATCAATAATTTGTGCCATCACTTTTTGGCCAATTTTAGCAATATCATGAATACTTTTGACATAACCAGATTGAATTTCAGAAATATGAATCAATCCTTTTTGTTCAATTTTTTCTTTATTTGATGAATTATCTAGATAAAATTTTACAAATGCACCATAATCTTGCATTCCAATGATTTCAACCTCAACAATATCACCAATTTTAGGACTTTTCTTCTCCATATTATGGCTCGATAATCTCAACTGATTCAATAACCACATCATCGACTGGTTTATCTTGCGCACCTACACGAACAGCTGCAATTTCATCGAGAACTTTATAGCTTTCTTCATCAACCAATTGACCAAAGACAGTGTGACGGCCATCAAGATGAGGAGTTCCACCACCAGTATATGTTTCAGCTACTTCTTCAGGCCACCCTCCTTGAATAAGTGAATCTTTAGGGTAAGGCAAGTTTTTATTTTGAACAATGAAAAATTGACTTCCGTTTGTATTAGGACCAGCATTTGCCATTGACAAAGCTCCACGAAGATTAAAGAGGTCCATTGAGAACTCATCTTCAAATTTTTCTCCGTAGATTGAAGAACCACCCATACCAGTTCCTGTTGGATCTCCTCCTTGTATCATAAAATCTTTGATGATACGGTGGAAAATTACACCATCATAATAACCATCTTTGCTGAGTTCAATAAAGTTTTTTACGGTTTTGGGAGCAAGGCTATCAAATAATTTTACAGTCATTTTTCCGTGATTAGTATTAATAATTGCTGTAGTACCTTTGTAGTTTTCAAGTTCAAGTTGTGGGTAAGTCATATTTTTAGTTAGTATTTTTGTTTCCAAAAATACCTTCCTTTCTTTTTATAAATTAATAAATTTCTGTCAGTAATTTTTACTGACAGAGGTTTTCAGTGACAGCTTCAATCAATAATTTTTAAGGCTTGTAAGGCTTTTAGGACGCCATCATTTTCAACAGAATCAGTAACATAATCTGCTTTTTCTAAAATTTCAGGATGTGAGACTTTCATAGCTACTGACAGGCCAGCAAAATCAAAGAGTTCACGGTCATTAAGTCCATCACCAAAGTTCATCATGTTCTCAGCTTTTAGACCAAGTTCTTGTAAAACTTTTTGACAACCGATTGCTTTAGAACCTTCCATCGGAACAATATCTGAACTATTTGGATGCCAACGGACTAAGCGAATTTTATCAGCTAAATTTTCTGGTAATTTCAATTGATCATCATGGTCCGAAATTGTCAACATTTGATAAATTTCATTTGTTTTATAGTAGTCGGGATTTTCTTCTAGTTCTGCATAAACTGGGCCTATAGCATCGCTAGCAATTTTATCCCATTTTGAAATTTTCAAACTATCCGAGGCCACAAAAGAATATTCACTTTGTTCACTTTTCAACCAAGTAATAATTTCTTCAATTAATTCCGTTGAAAATGTATTTTTATATAATATTTCTCTTGTTTGTGCATTTTCAACATAGGCACCATTGATTGCGACATAGAAATCTGGTTTTAAGGCCCGAACTTCTGGAACAACTCCGAAAAGATTTCTCCCCGTTGCAATTCCTGTCATAATTCCTTTTTCATGAAGTTTATGAAAAACTTCAGTGATTGATTCCGGCATGAAAGCTGAATCTTTAACCCTCAAAGTATCATCAATATCAAAAAAAATGATTTTTATTTTTTGGGCTTTTTCTAATATTTTTTCCATCTTTTTTTCACTTTAATTTTATTTGTACAAACTTAATTATATCATATTTCCTACTTGTTTTTCCTCAACTTTAAACTAAGTGATGTTGAATGGCATAAATTGTTGCTTGAGTTCGGTCTGAAACCTCAAGCTTATTAAAAATATTAGAAACATGAGTTTTAACTGTTTTTAAACTGATAAAAAGTTCATCAGCAATTTCTTGATTAGAAAGTCCCGTCGCAAGTACTTTTAATACTTCTAATTCTCTTTTTGATAAATCATCATATAATTCATGTTTTCGATGTTTTTGTTGAGCAATCTTTTCCTTGACAGCATCGGAAAGGACATCTTCCCCATTGGCAACTTTTCTTATCGCAGATGCGATATCAGCGGCTTGTGACGTTTTAAGAATATAACCTTTAGCTCCAGCAGCTAAAGCTGGAAAAACTTTTTCGTCATCAATAAAACTTGTTAGAATTAAAATTTTTCGTTCTGGATTTTTGGCCAAAATCTTTTGTGTGGCTCCAATTCCATCAAGTCGATCCATTACCAAATCCATGAGAATAACATCTGGGTCAAGCATTTCAGTTTTTAAAAAACCTGACTCGCCATCAGCAGCTTCACCAACCACTTCGATATCGGGTTGAATATTCATGAAACTTGATAAACCTAGTCGTACCATCTGGTGGTCATCAACAATTAAAAGTTTAATTTTTTCCATTTTGTTCTTTCTAAATATACATCATTTTTAAAGGCTCGGCTTCGCTTTAGGGATAATAATCTCAACAGTTGTCCCCGCACCTGGTGCCGAGATTAGTTTGGCATCTCCGCCAATTAATAAAGCTCGTTCTTTGATATTGGCTAAACCATAACTCGCTGTCTTATCACTGGTTGAAACATCAAAACCAACTCCATCATCAGCGATTTTCAAGAAAATGTTTCCAAGTGATTCTCTTAAAGAAACTTCAATGTGTTCGGCTTGCGAATGACGCAAAGTATTCGATAAAATCTCTTGAGCCATCCGAAATAAATTATCCTCAACATTACTTGTTGCTTCAACATCAGCCAATTTAACTGTAATATTTGCTGATATTTTCGCTTGGAGCTCGTCTGTCAGTGCTGACAGCCCTTCTGCTAGACTCTTACCATCTAATTCTACTGGTCTAAGATGTAGTAAGAGCGCTCGCATTTCATTTTGTGCAGAATGGAGCACTTTTAAAACCAATTGTGTCTGTGTTTCGATTTGTTCTTTAGTCAAATTTTGTGTCGAACCAGCAACAGAAGATAAAATCATTGTCGCTGCAAAAAGTTCTTGACTGACAGAATCATGAAGTTCACGTGAAATTCTTTTACGCTCTAATTCAATAATTTCAGCTTTGTCAGCAGATTTTTGCTTAGATAATTCTTGGAGTTCAGCTGACATATTCATAATTTTATCATGAACAGCTTGTAATTCAGGAGATTCAGGTTGTCGATTTTCCTCTAAAAGTTTTATATCATCTTGAAATTTTTGTTGAATAGCCATATTTTCAATATGATTAAAAAGGGTAAAAATCAGCGCAAGTAATCCTGCAACTGATATAAATATCCATAAACCATAGAAATTATCTCGAAGTTCCCTAATAATATTAGCGGTATTTAGCCCCCCTAAAGGTTGACCACTATTCATCATTATAAATAGAAGAAGGTACATAATAAGGATGATACTAAAAACTGCTAAGAAGGTTGTGAAAAGTGATTTTTTCATCCTCTAATCACCTCAATATTTCCTGAATCAACACGGATATTGATTTTAATTCGTTTTTCCGCCTGATCTAAATTTTCACTAAAATAATGAACATTTCCCGCATTAATTTGTGCTGCCTCATTAAAAATTTTTACAAGCCCAGCATTTGTTGTTAAATCAAGTGAAACTCCTACATCCTCAGGAACAATAATTTTTGTATTACCTGTCATTTTTTTAATAGAAAGACTATTGCCAGAGGGTTTAAAAGTAACATCATCAAGATCAATGATATCATTTTGATTTTCATTCATGATTGACTCAGATTCATCTTGAGAAATATCTTCGTAAGAAAAATTTCTTACTTCTCCTTCTCGTGGATTATTTTTCCAAAAAACGATACAAGCAATTGTAGGGAAGATAATTGCTAACCAGAACCATCCCACTGTGAAGAGAATCATTACCGATATTGCCCAAAAAATGAAACTTATGATACGTAATACACGCGCACGAGAACGGGTCGCTAAGACAGTAAAGAGAATAGCTAAAGCTAGAACTACCCACATACGCGGTGTACTAATCACATGAAAAATCAATCCTAATACAATAAAAATTTCTATAATAAAAATTGCTTTCAATTTTTTATTCATAAATCTATTGTACCAAAAAAAAGCTTACTTTTTCTCGGACTTAAGACTTAAATTTTACTTAAGCAAAAAAGAGAAAAAATACTCCATTCATTAAAACGAAGTATTCTTTAAATTATTTAATAAAGAAATATTTTTATCATATCCCATAAGATTTTTCAAAAAGATTTCTACCAGCTAGACTTCTTAACCCCCGGTATTTTACCTTCATGCGCCAATTTTCTAAAATTAACTCGTGACATACCAAATTTTCGCATGTAGGATCGGGGTCTTCCGTCAATTCGATCTCGCATTTTCATTCGATTGGGGTGAGAATCTTTAGGAAGTTTTCGGAGAGCTTCATAATTTTTTTCTTTCTTAAGTTCCTGTCTAAGCTCTTGATATTTAGCAACTAATTTTTGTTGCTTTTTAAATTTAGCAATTTTTGATTTCTTCGCCAAAATATTATCCTTTCATTTATTAATTTAATTAACCAGTTAAGTATATCTCATAAATAAAATAATGTCAACTGGTTAACATTATTTTATTTTTCCTTATTTTAGTTAGCGACTAAAGCTCCACCTTGACTTGAAACAAAGTCTTGAGCATTCCTCTTATTTATTTTTACTAGACTTCCTTTAGTATCCACTCCATAAGTCTCACTTTTTTTACCTTTAATAGTTACCGACGCAGAAGGCATATAATACTGGTCAATTTGACTTCCAAAATAGTTTTCATAAGTAATGACACTTTGATCAAGCTTATCAGTTACTGACTCATCGTTGGCTTGTCTCATTATATTTTGAATAGCCAAATCCACATTTTTCGGTATGAATTCATAACTTCCACCATCTACCATTTGACTTACTCCTTGATATTGAACAGAAACTACTTTGTTAAGACAATCTTTGTAAGCCATAAGTGCTGTCAAATTAGCGAGATTTACCGAAATGTTCGTCTTAAAATCTGATGAAATATCATTTAAAAATGATTGATATTTAAAAACATTATTAAGGCTAAGCATCTTGTTCATTAGTTCTGTCATAACTTCTCGTTGGTGAGCTGCACGTCCATAATTCCCATTGGCTAACGTATCTCTATCTCGGGCAAAAACTAAAGCTTGTTCTCCGTTGATTAACTGCTTAGGATTTCCTGAAAGATAAGGAACATAAGCTTTATATTCAGGTTCTGTATTTGAGATATAAATCGCTCCACTATCTACAGTTTTATCTGAACCAGGCAAGGTTATTTTACCTGAATCAGTCCCTTGATAGACATCTGACCCATTAGTATCATTAACAACTTCTACACCTCCAACGTCATTCACAAGATTTACTAAACCGTCCATATTAACAATCATAAAATTATTAAGATTAAGCCCTACTTGATTACCAATGGTTTTCATAGCATAAGTGACAGCAGATGATAACCCACCACTATTAAATCCTAAAGGATAAGCAGCATTCATTTTTTGAGTAGATTGAATCTCTCCAGATGAATCTTCAATATTCGTCATCGTATCTCGTTCCACTGAAATAATAGTGGTTGTTTTTGTCCGAGGATTTAATGTTAAAATAATTTGTGAATCTGAATTTCCATTCCATGAGTCTGCTCCACCCCGACTATTATCTCCAGTGTCTACTCCCATGAGCAATATAGTTAGTGGTTTTTTTGCAGATAAACTAGAACTTTTTATTTTTGTATTTACATGAGTTTTAGTTAATGTTTTCTCAGCTTGGACATAAAGAACCACACTAACTACCAAAACTAAAGCAACTAAAAGTAACATAAAACGAACAAAGTACATCTTTTTAGAGCGTTTTATTTTTTTCTTCTGCCTGACTTTTTTTCTTTTCATATCAAGAATACTTCTTTCTTTTATTAAAAATTATAACTTATTTAAACTCTTTAATTTTTCGTCAGCTGAGCTATTCAAAACAAGTCCTACTGTCAAAGTTGAAATTAAAAATGAGGATCCACCTTGTGATAAAAAGGGAAAAGTGACACCTGTTTCTGGAACTAAACCAATTGCTCCACCTAAATTGACAAAAACTTGTATCAGCAAGAAAGATGAACAACCAATTGAAATCATTGAATTAAATGGATCTTTTGCCCGCATCCCTACCAAGAGCATTCGGGTAATCATGAAAAAGATGACAGCTAGGATTATAATTCCACCAATGATTCCCAATTCTTCTACTATTACTGAAAATATAAAATCTGTATGAGCTTCAGGCAGAAATCCTTGTTTTTCAATCGAATTCCCCAGTCCTCTTCCAAACCAGCCACCATCTACAATCGCATAATATGAATTAGCAAGTTGATGACCCGAAGAAGCCAAGTCAGTAAAAGGATTAACGAATGCTTTAAATCGAGCATTAATATAAGATCCTGGAATCAAATCGCCTCCACTGATAAAAAGAAAGAGCAAAAAACTAAGACTAATCGTAAGCAACATCTTCCCATAACCTGAAAACCATCGCCAAGAAATTCCACTTGCACCAATCATTATCAAGGCTAAGAGTCCAATAATTGCCGTATTTCCTAAATTGGGCATACTGAGTTCCACAATCATTAGTAATATAATCGGAAATCGCCCCCCCCCCTACAACTTTTGTTACGAGATTATTGCCTTTAAAAATTGCCTGAATATCATTTTTCTCAATCTCTTCTTGTTTGTTAGAAAAGATAGAAGCAAGAAACCAAACTGTAAAAAGTTTAGCAAATTCAACGGGTTGAATGGTTCCAATTCCTGGTAAAGGGATCCACCCATGTGCTCCATTCGCTGATGTATTAGGGCCAACCCTTGAATAAATCATCAGCAAGATAATAATTAGAAAAATTATTTTTAAAATCTTTTCATTTTTTATAATTCTTAATTTTACTCGATAAATAATAATTAAAGCCACAAAACTTATAATTATAAAGACTCCTTGAGAAATTGCCAATCGATAAGGAGATAGCCCCCGGTTAATTTGATAGGGGACAGTTGCTGAAAACACCATGAGTAATCCAACAGCTGAAAGAATCAAGTAAGGAATCAAAATAGATAAATCTAAAAAATTATTTTTGGTAATTTTTTTATCCATGAATCAATCCCCTTTTTTTAATCTTCCAAATGAACTGGAAGAGTGTTTCTATTTGCAAATTAATTAATAACTTTTTCTCCCTCATTTTTTTATTTTTTATTATTGTATGAGTCAATATTTTTTCCATCGGCATGTACCTCAATTTCTGATTTATAGTAGATTTTGATTGTACAACTCCGACTCAGAGAGCTAGAATAGATTGAAGTGATAAAAATGGTCATCTACTTTCATCGTATCTTTTTTCCTACAGCTCCCGGGGTCTGAGCCACTGTTATTCTGTGCTTCCATTTTCACCACCTCCTTTTTAATAAAAAAATTGCCTACGTCGGTTGAACGTAGACAAGGTATTATTTCAAATAAGATACACTATCAAGTGAACTAAAAGTACCCAGTATCGTTCAAGCTTTAACTCCGCAGGGCGATGTTGTTGCACTATTTCACGCCTTCTTTTTTCGACGTGAACTGTTGGCCCTCTCATCGTGTCTCCACGACTCTGCGGCAGCAACCCGTATCCCTGTGGTAGCCTCACCTACCGATGGTTAGAAAATCTCTAACCAAAATTGCTTAAATTAAATTTTCAAAATATTTCCTAAGCAAAAAAATTATAACACGACCTATACTTTTAGTCAAATAACAAATGAGTTACCTAAATTAAATGTTTTTTATTGGATTAAACCTCTTGTTATTACTAAATTATTAGAAATTAGAACTAAGAAAAAAAATATTTTTTTTAAAATAAAATACCAAAGATTAAAATATACAGACAAAAAGCTCATAATTGAATAATGAATTTCCTTAATAAATAAAACACTCCCTCGTCACTAATGACTAAGGAGTTTTTTTATTATATTTATCGAATTCCCAAAGCAATACGGGCATAACGACTCATTTTATCAACTGTCCATGCTGGATACCAAACCAAGTTCACCTTGATTTCACCAACTTCTGGCACTTCTTTCAAAGCATCATGAATTTGTTCAGTCAAAAGGTCAGCCAAAGGGCATCCCATTGTTGTCAATGTCATTTTAATTTCTGTAAATCCGTTATCTTCAAAGCTAATTTCATAAACTAATCCGAGGTTGATGATATCAATCCCAAGCTCTGGGTCAATGACGTTTTCAAGGGCAGAGAGAATTTTGTCCTTGATTTCATTCACTTGCTCTTCTGTGTATTTATCTGCCATTTTATCTCCTTAGGCTGTCATAAAAAGCAAAACTTTAAAAGTTGAACGAATGTGCTTTCTAGGACAAATCCAAATTGTCAAATTCTTTTTACAGCTTTATTTTACCAAATTTATTTTAAAATTTCTAGATAAAAAATTACTGACAGAAAAAATTTATTCATAACATTTTCTGTCAGTAATTTATTTTATGCAAAACGCGAGAATTTCTTGAAGAAGCTTAACATGAAAGTAAAGAGAGCGATAATAACCACAAATAGAATTGCTTCTGGTAAAATTGCTCCATTCAAACCAATGGTTTCGCGTAACATTTTTAAACCATAAGTCATTGGTAACCAAGGACTGATGACTTGATATATTTTAGGTGCCAGTTGTAAGGGGTAAGTTCCTGCGCTCGTCGCCAGTTGCAGAACTAAAACTACAATCATAAGGAATTCACCAATCTTACCTAGAGCCGTTAAGAAGAAAGTATTGATTGCCATATAAGCGAAACTGATTAAAAGTACTGACAACAACATTTCCCACAAATGATTTGGTCTCAAGCCAAGAAGAGCAACTGCTCCCCAGACGATGATTCCTTGTAAAAGTGCTACCAAACCATTCGTACCAATTTTAGCCAACATAAATTCGCGACCAGATTTCCATTTTTCACCTGAGAAACCAATTCCAATCACAACATTTGTCGCAAGAGCACCGATAAAGAGGGCAACATTAATCATATATGGTGTCATCCCTGCACCATTCTCTGGTACATTATCATGATCCGTATGTTTAAGTTTCAATGGTGCAGCAACTTTTTTAGCATTTTCATTAGAATTATTAGTTGCTGACAGAGTATTATCAGCTTTGGCTAAAGCTGTTGACAAGTTATTAGCACCTGTATTTAGCGTTCCCAACCCACTTGTTAAACTTGAACCTCCATTCGCCAATTGTTGTGAACCAGAGGAAATTTGTTGAGCACCCCCTGCCAATTGATTTGAACCTGAAGTTAAAGTTGAACCATTCGCTTGTAATTGTGACAATCCAGAAACTAATTGCATTGTCCCGCTTTGTAAATCTTTTGATTTACTTGCTAATTGTTGAGCGCCAGCGTTTGCTTGATTAACTCCGTCAGCAAATTGGGCAAAACCAGAAGTTAATTTTTGACTTCCAGAAGTTAACTGGTCATTAAAATTCGTCAAACCAGCATTTAACTGATTGATACCAGGAATAAATTTTGTGTTTACATTAGTGTTTACTTCGTTCAGACCACCTGAAAGGTCAGCAATTATTTGACTTGCGCCTGGAACTAATGTTTTAAGATCAGCAATTTTTCCAAACATTGGTAGTAGACTTGTAAGACTGTCTTGGACTCCTTTAATATTCTTATTTAATGATAGTAAATCGGTTTGAACTGCTCCAGCACCAACAGAATTATCTAATGCATTTCTTATATCTGTTTTCTGACTTTCGCTTAAAGTTTTAAAAGTCACAGTACTTTCAACTGCTGCCTTAGAGGCTACCACTTGATCATTAGCTAGATTTGTGACCGTAGCTCCAAGACCTTCCAAGTTATTTTGGATATTGGCAGCCAAATTTGGGTCAATCGTATTTTTTTGTAACTCCTGATTTAATTCAGTAAGACCATTTTGTACAGCACTAATTTTTTGCTGTTGAGTTTCGGATAAAGTTGTTTTTTGAGCCAATTGACTTAAGCCTTCGGATAGTTGTTGCACACCCGATTGCAATTGACTCACCGCTTCTGACCCTTGAGAAATTTGTGAAATTCCTGCTGACAGCTCTTTTGATTTATCAGCCAAAGTTTGTGTACCTGCTGCTAATTGTTGCGTTCCACTAACAAATTGGTCAGCACCAGAAGAAAGTTGTTGTCCACCATTGGCAGCTTGATTCACTCCTGATACATATTTATTTAAGCCTGAATTCAAATTATTTGCGCCGTCAGTAAAAGTTAGACTGGATGAAGATAAAGTATTCAAATTACTACTTAATTCTTTTGAACCGTTCAATGCTGATGAAGTTCCGTCAGCCAATTTATTTGACCCGTCAGACGCTTCTTTCATTCCTGATTTCATATCACCAAGTTTAGCAAAAATTTCTTTTGTGTAAGTTTGTGAAATATTTTTAGAAACCTCTGATTTCAGTTGGTTCATTGCACTTTCACTCATTTTTGATGAAATATAGTTATGGCCACGTGTTGTTTGATAATTTAACTGAACTGTTTTGGGTTTCTTATTCATTAATGTCGTAGCATTTTCCGAAAAGTTTTCTGGGAAAGTGATAACCATATAGTAGTCACCTTTTTTTATCCCTTTAGAAGCTTTATCTTCTGAAACAAAATGATAATCTAAATCCTTAGATTTTTTCATTTCAGCAATGACATCATCACCAAGTTTAAATTTTTTTCCATTCAATTCAGACGTCTTGTCCAAATTTACGACCGCCACAGGTAAGTCATTAAGTTTACCGTATGGATCCCACATAGAGCCTAAGAAAATATAGTTATAAATTGCTGGTACAAGTGCTAATGCGATAATAACAATAATAAAAAATTTGTGCTTTAAAATAGCTTGCCATTCTTTTTTTAACATCTTTTCCCCTTTCATATGGACAACACGTCCAAAAACTGTTACAATACGTATTATAAACTTTTTAGAAAATTTGACAATTATTATCCATCGAATTTTGGACATATCTTTAAATGTGTCTAAATAAAGCACTTACATTCCAAAAAGGACGGAGGTCCCTCTATAATGTCCAATGACAGCAGAAAAGATCGTACAAAACTTCAATTACGAGATGCAATGATTCAACTTTTAGGCGAGAAATCGTTTGATCAAATTTCAACGACTGAACTTGTGAAATTAGCTAAAGTTAGTCGTAGTAGTTTTTATACTCATTATCAAGATAAATATGACATGATTGAAGCCTATCAACGTCGACTTTTTGAGACTATTCAATATGTCTTTGAAAAAAATAATGGAAATATTCATGCAACGATGCTTGAAACTTTTGAATTTCTAAAAGGAAACCAAATCTATGCTGCTCTTCTTTCAGAAAATGGCAGCAAAGAAATCCACCAGTTTATGTTGCAAAAACTCAAAGAACTCATTCAAAGTTCCTTTTTCCCTCAATCTAAACATCTTAAATTAGGAAAATTAGGGGAAATTTATGCGACAACCTACTATGCTAATGCTATTTTTGGAACTACTCAATCGTGGATTCGTCGAAAACAAAAAGAAACACCCACTCAAATTGCTAATCTATTAGTTGAACTCATTAATTAAAAAACGATTCTCGTTGAAGAATCGTTCTTTTATTATCTTTATTTGAAAAATAATAGCCATTAACAGGTGTCAATCGTGATGATGAACTTCTAAAATCATACTATTCAATGTTTCACTCACCATATCTTCAACAGATAATTCTTGTTTCGTAGCTAATTTTAAAGCTTTTCCAGCTCTAAATACCGGAATATTTTGTTCACCTACTAAAATTTTTTCTCTTGAATGAACATCATGACTGACTCTGGCTGCACGTTTGCGAACCTCAAAAGTTCCAAAATTTGAGATATGAACAGGTTTCCCTTCAGAAATATAGTAAGTGATTGCCTCAACAAAGGCATTGATTGCCTTTGCCGCATTAACTTTTGAAAGTTCTGTACGGTCTGCTACATAATCAATTAACTCCTGTTTTGAAGCCATTAACTAATTCCTCCTTATTTTCTACATTCCCCTATCATCCTTTTCTTCACTAACTCTAGTGAATTCTTTTGTCATCATATAAATCTTCATAAAAAATCCTAGCTTACGCCAAGATTTTTTGGTTATTTTACAACCATAACATTGCAAGGTGCATGATTAACAACATAACTTGTCGTCGAACCTACTAGCATCCTGTCTAATAATCCCTTACCATTTGAACCAACCACAATCAAATCCAATTCAAATTGCTTTGCAAAATTAATGATTTCTTTCTTTGGGTTTCCTGTAAAGGCATGGACTTCAAACTCAACTTCATCATTAATCAGTTCCTCAACTTCAGCAATAATTTCTTTAGATTCTGTTTCTAAATCATCTAAATTAATTGCCAAGGCATAAGGAGTTCCCCGAAGTCTTGTTTCATCTTTAACATGTAAAACAAATAATGAAGTTTTATTCCTTTTGGCAATGGCGACTGCTTCATGAATTGCTTCTTTCGATTGGTCAGAGCCATCGACTGCAACTAAAATTTTCTTGTATTCATCTCTCATTGTAAACGCCTCCTTTACTATATTCTATGATAAAATATTTAAGAAGTCCAACTAAACACTCACAATATTTTTAGAAGAAACTTTTATTTTTAAGACTTTTTTTCCAATTTTACTTAGAAGTAAAAATATAATTTTATGAAAATATTAAATCACTTTTTTTGATATTCTGATTTCTTTATGCTACAATTTAGTTGGAATTTCGTTATGAACCAATATGGTTCCCTTTCGTATAATAAATAAAGAAAGGAGAATGTATTATGACATTCACTAACAAAAATAAATTTTTCCAATATACAGTAACTCTAGATACTTCTCATAATATCTTTAGAGCATCACTTGTAAATGATTCAAATATTTATGGTGCTGGAGATACTATTGAAGAAGCTGTACAAAACTTAGAACAATTAGTTTAAGGAGAAAAAAATGGGCGAGTATCCCAATCAATAAAGGCATCTACTTTAATTTTGAGAGTAGGTGCTTTTGTTATACTTTAAATAAAAAAAAGCTGCTCAATGAGCAACTCCCTTTTTAGTTTCTCTCAGTTACTACTTCTCCACTTGCCTTCTTGTCATTCTTCCAAATAGAAAAGAATTTTCCATATAAAGAAGTAACCAAATAGAAAGTAATTGTTAGAAGCATTGCTAAAGAACTTGCAGAATAGCCATCCATAAGTGCTGTTGCCCATAAAATAATCATGACCACATCAGATAAGAGCCAAAGTGAGTAACTATCCCCATAACCTCTAACAACCAAGATTGAAGCCGCCGCTCCAATAATTAAAGTAATAGCATCCCACAATGGATTGCTATCTCCAAGTTTTGTATAAATGACTGTAATTGGCCACCAAAGAACCAACATACTGATAATTGTTAAAATCCATCCTTTTGTCTTCATGAATTTGACGCCATTTTCAATTCGATGACCCCAAGTTTTCCAAGTAAATATCAATGGTAAGTCAATCAATAAAACAAAAACAATTTGATCTAAAACAGAGGCATAGTGACCAGCAGCCCAATTAATATAAATATAACCAAAAGCACTAATAAGCCCCAAAAGACCATTAATCGGTTTTCCAATCATCATATAAACCGTACATGCCGACCCCATTAATGTAGCAATCAAAGTGATGACCGATAAGACCGTAATTGTTGACGTCAAAAAGAATGCCAACTGTACTCCTATGATAAACGAAAGCATAATGCTTCCAGCTGTATTAATTGATTTTAGCTCATCTTTGAGCCATTTGAGATAATTTTTCATTCTCATCCCCAATCTAAGAACGTCAAAAAACGTCCACTAAAAATTATATCACGAATGAATAATTGTCCGACGCTTCCAAATATATTCTTTAGATTTATTTTTTATTGAAAAAAAATCTTAATCAATACTGATTCTTAATTAATTTCGTTTATACCTAAAAATATTGCATAAATAAAAAAGGCCAATATTCATCGGCCTTTTATCATTTATCCCATCTGTAATAATGAATCATCTTGATGAAACCAACAATTAAAAATTCAATTCCAAGAAGCAACCATAAAGTTACCCCTCCCCAAAGTGGAGAAAATACCAAGGTAAATCCAGCAATAATACTAATTATACTTAAGAAAATCCCCCAGAATTTACTATTGAAATTTGCTAAAACTGTAAGAGTTACAATTCCATCTACTATCCAACTAATCCCAACAAAAATCCCAATAAGGACAAAAAGTGACTCTGCGGCCGCATTTAAATCTGAGAAGACAAAAATTCCTGCAAATAAGTAGATAAATCCCAATAATAAATGAGAAATTCTCCAGAAATTCCCTTTTTCTTCACTTCTTTTAACTAAATTTGCTCCAATGTAAATGACACCCATAATTACAAGTGCTACCCCTACAAGTGCTGCGACAATCGCTGCTGTTTTTGTAGGTAAGAATAGTATCAATAAACCAATAATAATTGAAATTATACCACTAAATCCAACGCCGCGTCTAAGTTTTTCAAAATCTGTTAACATAATTTTCCCTCCAAAAAATATTCTCTAATTCTCATTTAATTATAACATAATGAATACAGTATCTTATCCTTGATGATTAAAAAATTACGCTTAGTGGTCTTTAAATTAATCATTATTTTTCTAAAAAAAAGAGGAGCAATTAATCCTCTCAAAGTTTTCAAATATTGAAATATAAAATTTTTTATCAATAATCTCAATCATCCTTTTTATTTGTTACTTTTATCCCTTTACGCTCTGGACTTTTCCATGTTCCTGACCCTAAACCTAGAATTGTTTTTACTGCTGGAATGAAAGTTGTTACAATTGTTAATGCATTCATTATCCAGAAAAAAAGCATGTGGAGTGGAGCAAATAATAGATATTTCAGTTTTCTTCCACGGTCGTCCACTATCAATGAAGCGACTAATTGGAAAGTTCCCGAAATCATTTCAAAACAAACAAATAGAAAGGCCATAGTTAACATGTGGTAAATACGTTCTAAGTTTCCAGTAAAGGCAAATTGCAATAAAGACCAGATAAAAATCGCTGACGAAATCCAAAAAAAGAAAGACCAGATAATGCTGAAACTTTGGTCAATAAACATAATTGTTCGACCAACATTGTCAAAAGGGTGTAAAAATACCTTTTTAAAATTAGTCAGCCAAACCTCTGTCCCACCTTTAGCCCAGCGCTTTCTTTGACGATATAGCATTTTCAAAGATTCTGGAACTTCCATAAAGAACATAATTCGTGGTGCAAATAATGATAACCAGCCATCCATTTGATGATCCCAAGCAATACTAATATCTTCTGTAGCTCTATCTTGCCTAAACAATCCTACATCAATTAAAGCATCCTTTCGATACATCGTATTTGCTCCACTGTAGGCATAGATACTCCCTAGTACACCAAGTTGAGTCCGTTTAATGATTCCTACAATACTAGAAAATTCAACTGTTTGAGATTTCGCAATCAATTTTGCACGATTCTGGACATCCATGTTAGCTGTTACTGCCGAAATGTTAGTAGAATCTTGTCGAATGAAATAATTTATATAATGATTTAAGGAGTCAGGTTCTGGAACAGTATCAGCATCATTACTTAAAACTAGTTCTCCTTTTGCAAAACCTAAACCAATATTAAAGGCATGCGCTTTTCCTTTATTTTTTTCAATTCAAATCACGCGCAACTTATCATATTTTTCTTGTAATTCTTTTAAAATTTCTGGAGTTTGATCAGTTGAGCCATCATCAGTAACTAAAACTTCATAATTTTCATAATTAATTTTTGTCATTAAATAATTAATTGTATCTTCAATGACTATCTCTTCATTGTGAGCGGGAACCATTATAGTGACAAATGGTTCGACTTCTACTGGGATATCATCCCAGTCTTTTTGTTTATATTTGAACAAAAAACTATAACATAAAACTCCGATAAACCAAGCAAATCCTCCCAGAATTGGGTAAGTAATTAATAGCAAAAATATCAGTGTCAGAATAAAGTCAACAATGCCATTTCCTGTTTGAACAAAATTAATCATCGTTTTCTCCCTTCTGATAAAGTATTTTTACAAAATCTGTTTCCAAGTTTTGCTCTTCTTTAACCGAATAAAAACAAACATTGTGTCGAAAATCTTTTGAACCAAATCGTTCATTATAAGCTTGATTAATTAACTTTCTTCGTACTTTAACACGTTCAGCATCATATTGTTTCTCTTTTTGTAAAAAATGTTTAAAACGATAATTATTCCAAAGAGTTAAAATAGTATAAAGGATAACTAAAAATACAAATGATAAAGAAAGAAAAATAAAAAGGAAATGAAGTGTAGTTTTTTCTTCCAGATAGACTACAATATGATTATGATTTGCTCGATTAGGAAAAACAAAAGGAAAAATAATCCATAAAAATGGGCTGATGACACCACACCAGCCTAAAAAAGCAATTATGGTTTGAAAAATTTTACTCCCATAATGCCCTTTTTCAAAATAAGGGTCATAGACTAAAGATTTCTTTGCTTCTTCTCGGCTGATATTTTTTTTCATTTCAGTCCTTTCTAATATTTAATCAAACAGTATTTAATTTACTACATTTCGATAATTATCTCATTTTTTTCCCTAATTTCCAACATCTATGTCCTTATTTTATTACAAAAAAACATCTTGATAAATAAATTATCTGATGGCTCTTTATTCTTCAATTTCCTTTATTTTAAATTATGAACTACTTCATTAATCCATCTTAGTAGATTTAATAAAAAATACCTTTAAACTTTTTGATTATCTATCATAAATCTTTATAAAAAAACCACTCAATAGAGCGGTTTTCATACTGTATCTTAATGACGACGTTCAGCGATATGAGCTTTTTACCTGTGAATGCACGAAGGAAAGAGCTACTATTCCAGTAACTTTCATAGTTGGTCAAATATTATTCACCCCCTATTTTTAAAGAGATTCAAGAACTTTCGTTCATTCATATATAAGTCATTTATTTTTACTCCTCATTCAAAATTATCCCCTTTTTTCCCATTATAAGCACCTTATTGATGAATAATGGTATATAATTCATTTTAAACTTCTTGGTGAAACTATAGAAAATATAGGATTTTAAATTATTTGGTACATTTTTGGCACAATAATCTCATTTTCTATCTCAACAGGAAATACTACTTTACATTCTAGACTCGCTTGTCCAAAAATCTCAGCCCCTATTTCCAAACAAATTCATTGGTTCCATCCTACCCAAAATACCAAATTCAAAACGCGTTGTTATATTTTGATTATAATCATATTTAGCTAGCTCTTGTAAATCAGCTATCCCATCAGGGAATACAAATTCTTTGTCAACCAACATAAAACCAAATGGAATATATTCTATAATAACGACTTAATAAACTTTTCCTGATTCAGCACCCACTATTGTGGCAGGGATTCCCATAAATGCGGTTCCCCCTACAAACCCATATATTCCAATTATTCAGAGGTACGTAAATAGGTAGTAATATGTTACACTAAACGCTATATTTAGCTATTCTTTATTTTTTGGCTAAAAATAAATAGTAATGCATTTCACTCAAAGGATAGTTAAAGTTATTAAATTTTGTCAGGCAAGGTGCTGTATATCTTTTATAGGCAGCTTTTTGATTTATATTACAAAATAACTTTTTCAGTATCTGCCTATATTAGTACCTTGTTTTTATATGTAAAATTTTAGTTCATAAAATAAAAAATGCCAGCATATTGCTGACACCCATGTTTAAGAATATTTATTATATCATAAAAGATTTTCAATCCTATTGATAAATAGTTCTTCCTTTAAGTTCTGATAGATTGTTATACTTACTAATCCGCGTTTATTTGGATTTAAAATATCCACATTACTACAGTAGATCATAAAGTTCATACCTGCAACTATTTGTTGAGCAGCGCAAATTAAAGGAGTATAACCTGCACGTGCAAATAGTGGTAAAGCGGAAGCAACTCTCTGAGGATACGAACAAGTTGATCCAACTATACTCCATCCTCCATCAATGTCTTCATACTCTGTCATTAGCTCTTTAATAGAATCAGACATAACTACTGGTTTTTCTTTTTCAGTTGGCAGTGGAACATGTATAACAATTTCAACCAATGATTTTAATTGAGAACGATTCATAATAGTTTTTAAAGCGATAAATTTACAATTGGTTCCATGAACAAGTTGTCTTCCCACTAAAATTAATGGTTTATAACTCGCTCCAATCAGTTCCTTAGTTGCTGTTTCAAATGCAATTAAAATATCTCTTGGAATTTTTGTCGTAGGGTTGATAATATATCCACCTACTTTTAAATTAGTTTCTGATTCGACCTGTGTTTTCATATTTTTTCCTTTCTTGTTGGGCTCAATAACCACTGCTGTTGTAACTGCTTACAAAGCTATTATATTATAATATTATGATAAAAAGAAGCGATATGCACATTTTTTTCTAATTTATATTTTATAAAAAAAGCATCCAAAATAATAGGCGCTTAAGAGTATTTACTAAAAAGTTTTTTTGGAATAAAATTATTGTATGCTTCTTTCCTTAAAAGAATAATAAAAAGTAATAGTTTACCGATAACTTCGTAAACACATTAATATAATTGAGGAAATTTTATAAAAATATTGGTATAATATATTTAAAATATGACTAAGTAAATTCAACTTTGAAAAAACTCGGAATATTTATTGCATCACTATTGATTATTGGAGGAGCATCCTTTACATGGTACTCGATTGATTATGGAGGAAGCTATTATTATGCGAAAATTCTTGATGATGGTACAAAAAAAGTATCTACTACTCAAGTTGATAAAATCTGGTATACTTTCTCATATCAAGAAGAAGCTTATTCAGAAAATGGTAAAGTAAAAAATATAAATTTTACTGCCAACCGTAACCTGCGCCATGGTGCATATTTAAGGTTAACTTATAATTATAGAAAAGGGGTCACAAAGTGGGAGGAAGTAAAAAAATCTGATATACCAGAGAAAGCATTGAATAATTTAAAAATGGAAGAACTTGAAAATAGTTAGGTTCTTTTTATTTTGAGCAAAAGAAAAATGTCCCGGAGGGCGATAAAACAAAAAACCACTCAATAAATGAGTAGCTTTTTTACCGTTAGACTCCTCATAATTCAAGCAAAATGATACGAAGCAAGATTTATCCTAACATATGCCAAGAGTTTATTTCTTTTTCTATACTATGAATTAACTTTTTTTCAAAGGAAGTCAACAACTTTATTGAGAATATTAAACATGGCGACTAAATTACGATTTCCTTTATAGTTCTCTTTATTTCTTTTTACACGTTCAAGAAGTTTTAGCCCTAGCCTTTTTCTTTGATAGATGATGGACTCAAAGGGATAAACTTTTTCTAGATATATTAGTGATAATAAAGCATTTACCTTTTTACTTTTTGCTTGTATGAGATCTATATTCGCTTTTTGTTTATAAAGATATCTGCTTTCAATTGATTTTATTCTGGCTTCAAGTCTGCCATTAACGTAATCTCCAATAATTCTATCTAGTTTATCTGTCATTAAATTAATTCTCCTTTTTAATATAATTAAGCTAGAAAGTTCTTGCTACATTCATTCTTTGTAGACTTTATTTTTTTACAAATAAAGTCTATAATGAAAATAAAAAAGGGGAAATTTATGATTTATAAAATCACACATATTCGTCTTTCTAACACTTCTGAAGTATCCACTAAAAAAATTACTCATATAAAATTAGAGAGTGGTGTTGTGGAAACAGCTGCTATGGCTGCTTATTTTATAGATATGGGGTGTAAATATACTTATAAAAATAGCGCTGGTAAAGAAATATTTGTTACTTCTGTCCATCCTATTTTTGGTAATCCATATATAGAGACGCTTGATCGAACAACTGAATTTGATGAATTACTTAACTTACCCTATTTCTAATTCCAATAGACTTGCACATGATTAATTTGTACTCTTTGTGTTTTCAATTTATTAATACTATACTCGACAGTATAGAATTTCGCTATGCCTTTCGTATTTTTAAGAAAGGAGAATGCAATTATGACATTCACTAACAAAAATAAATTTTTCAAATATACAGTAACTCTTGATACTTCAAATGATATTTTTAGAGCAAACCTTGCTGATAACTCAAAAATCTATGGTTATGGAAATACCATTGAAGACGCAGTTAAACATTTGGAAAACTTAGTCTAAAATGACATACAACTACTACCAATTATGGTGGTAATTTTTGTTTTTTATTTTTATGTACCAATTTCTCTACTTACATCTAAATAATGTTTATATCTTTAAAATCTCAATAAATAAATAAAATAATTAAATATTTGTTTATTTTTATTTGACTAACCGTACGTAAAAGAATACACTATAAGTGAACTATTTCACATTTAGGAGAAATGAAATGAAAAAATTTTTTTATGCCTTTGTCTTACTAGTTGCAATGGCATTCACTGGAACTATAAGTGCTCATGCAGCAACATATAAGGTATATAAAGCTGATGCGGTTTCTTACCAATCAGGACAATACCAAATTCGTTGCAATGCTATCACACCTGCAGTATCAGATTGGAGTTGGTTAAATAATGGAATTCCTGTCAATAAAGTTAACTGGGTAGATGCCAGTGGAAAAAATATTGCAGATGGTCCTGACAGCAATTTTAAAGCGGGAATGTACTTCACAATTGACCCAACAGTGAAAGATTTAGGCCAAGGTCATTATGAAAAAAATGGTGTGGTAGTTTCAGCAGGTACAGCTGGAGCAGTATATTGGAGAAAATTTACATGGGATGGTAGCGCAACAAATGTTTCTTGGCTCTCTGTTGCTGATCTCAATAGCTTACTGTATGGTAAACAAGTTGTTCCACCTACACCAGGTTTCAATTCTAAGACATTCGCAACCAATTTCATCAATGCTGTAAAAGGAAGAGCTACCGGAAGTGTTAATACTGGTTCCACTTCTTCAATAAAATTAGCCGGAGCTGATGTTGCTCAAGCCACATACAAAGGCTATTCACAATGTGTGGCATTAACAGAGTATTATTTATCACAACATGGTAAAACTCTTTCTGGATATGTTCCTGGAGCCAACGTTGTAGCAAATTCAAAACTAAAAATATCAACATCTCCAGTAGTGGGTGGATTGTTTAGTGTCCCAGTAAATGGTACTTGGAATGGTGTTTCAGTTGGAGGTTATGGCCATACAGGAATTGTAATTTCTGTCAAATCAGGAGTTTCATTTACAACACTAGAAAATAATTATGCAGGTGGTTTTTATCAAGTAGTTCACTCATGGAGTGATGTTTCGCATGCTAAATATACAGTATCACTATAAAAATTAGTTTTTAAATAATAGTTCATTAAAGCATAAGAAAAATTCTTATGTTTTTTTATTATCTAAAATTCCATTCAATCCCTCCCCAACAGTCACACACTTTGATGACCAGTGATATTAGTTTGTCGGTCATTCAAGCCTCCTTGCTATCTCATAAATAACTGGTACAGTTACACTGTTTCCGGCTTGCTTATACAATTGACTGTTTGACATCTGTTGATTCCTAGTGAGTCTATGATAAATTTCCCATTCTTTTTGAATCATTGTTCTTCGAACTAAACTTGCTTTCACAATTCTAAGAATAATGTTACCAAATGTAGCTTTATCAAGAGCCCGACCTGAAAAGCCTTGTAACCGCCAGCTAGTTCTAGACGCTCAGCAATAGAAAATGAATCCTGTTCTTTCCCAGATTCACATAATTCTGGCGGAGTAAATTTAACTCCAACTGAGTAACCTCGTAGAAGAAGTGAATTTAGTATTTTTTAACTTCATCACTATCCATATCAACGATAAATTCATTGGTAGAACGTTCGGTTAATTTGTTATTTTCAGCAGTTTCTTCTTTTGCGAAGATTGTTTTAATTTGGTATGTCATTTTTATTGCTCCCTTTTAAAGAATCTTTTTTACCTTGGTTTTATCAATGCTGATAATCTTTTTTTCTCCTCTACGATTGAAGTAAGCTAGAACATCTGTTTTTTTAACTTTATAAGCAGTTATTTCGGTAGTCCTATATGCACGCGCAAAACGATCTCAATATTTTTATCCAATGTATACGTGCTCCAATCAGTTTCTTTTTGACGGTGCGTACGATAAACAGTAACTTTATTAGACAATTTTTTAACGCTGCCAATTCATCAGGTTTCATCAAACTAATACTTTTATTTGGACGATTTCTACTAAATAATTCTTTACAGAGTTCTAAATCAGAAAATCCAGAATAACTGACCCAAAGAGTGGAGAGCATAAACCAGTAGGCATAATCTGATAATTCATTGCAGCACTCTCTAAACTTAGCAATCGCCATGGGCTTTTCCTTTTGGAACAAAAGTTGTAGATACATTTCCTGTTTTATTATTGACTTTCATCTAACGTGTACCAACTTCCATTTTTTAGCAGTCATTTTGGCTCTATTTTCCGCACATCTCCGAGAACAAAATTTATATTTTTCACCTTGGATAATCCAGTGTTCTCTCCCAAGCACTTGGAAATCACAGCTGTTTTTCTTTCCGTAATCTAATTTCTTGCTCAATTCTTGCTTCAGCAATATCATTGAGTTCTTTCTCATTGAAGAAATCTTTCAGTTTTCTTGACATGATTGCTGTTAGTAGAGTGTCACGAGTTACACACCCTCTTAAGGATTGAGTTATTTTTTCATATCTTCCAGCAAATATTTTTTTGTTTTTTTAAGAGTATGATAAAACTTCCACTGATCGTCATACCAAAGATTATCTGCAATTCTTTAAAAAAACATTCGTTTGGTTCGATTAAATGTTTCTTCGTTCATTTTTTCTCCTCGATATATTCAACTCCTAACACAAGCATATCTTTAGTTAGTTTTACCCATCTACGATTGATTTGTTCCCAAAATACAAATGCTGCTTATGTGTTTGGAAAGTTTGAAGCAAATTGAATTGGCTTATAATCTTCAAAAAAACCAGCATCATTTATTCTCACCAAAACTCGGTCTGCTTTATCTTCAGTTACTGGTACCCGTTGCTTATTTTGGAATTGATAAAATTTATTACCTTCAAAAGAAACTACTTCAATTTCTTAGACGAGAAATGATGACAAGGTTTTATTCTATAATTCATCAACTTGGCGCGTGACTGCGATAAATCGAGTGTGATTAAGTGCCACATTCAAAAATTGAAGTAACTCTAGCTTTATTTCTTTATTCATTTTCTTGTGGTCCTAACTCACTTAGTGCATCTTGGCAAATTTTTTCTAATTTAGCCAATTCTTCAGCTGTTATTTTATTTTCATAAGTTGGATTTGACCATTTAGGAGCTTTTGATACTTTTTTATCTACTACTTTTCCAACCTCTGTCACTTCTTGATACTCCATAAACAACATATCATACAGAAAAAATGAAAGAAAAAAACAAGAAACTTACTAGATTTCTCTAGTAAGTTTTTCGTTGCCTGCTTTTTATAACCCAAACTTTAATAATTAATATTAAAGAGATTAATAAAAATAAAAAAACCGCTCAATAGAGCGGTTAAACTGGTGTATCTTAACGACGACGTTCAGCGATACGAGCTTTTTTACCTGTGAGTGCACGGAGGTAGTAAAGTTTCGCACGACGTACTTTACCGTGACGGATAACTTCGATTTGTTCAACACGTGGAGTGTGAACTGGGAAGATACGTTCTACACCAACACCGTTTGAGATTTTACGAACAGTGTAAGTTTCGTTAATTCCTGAGTTTTTACGAGCAATAACAACGCCTTCGAACATTTGGATACGTTCGCGAGTTCCTTCGACAACTTTTGCGTGAACACGTACAGTGTCACCAGGACGGAAGTCAGGGATATCAGTGCGGAGTTGCGCAGCGTTGATAGATTCGATAAGGTTCATTTTTTTCTCCTCTTGCCCATCATTAAGCAGCATCTAGCAAATTAAGCTCAGCGGATGAACAGTTTTATTAGTATGCAAAAACATACTCAATAAGTATAACAGATTATCTATACTTTGACAAGTTCTTATTTTTAGTTTTTATTTTATCAGTAACCAATTTGTTCAATATCAACTTCAGACTGATTAATCATGTCCACAACTTTATGAATAAGATACATTCTCTCATCTAGCGCATGAATTTGCTCTGCACAATTTTGCAGCTCTCCGCTAAGTTGCTCAGGAATTTGTCCATCATATTTATAACGAACTTTATGTTCTAAAGTTGCCCAAAAATCCATTGCCGAAGTTCGTAACTGAATTTCAACTCGACACGTTTGTTCACTAAATAGATGTCCTAAATTAACTTCAACAATCATATGATAACTACGATAGCCTGTTTTTTTAACGTTTCTTAAATAATCTTTTTCGCTAACAACTGTAAATGCTTCTTGGCTTTTGATAATTTCAACAATCTCATAGATATTTTTAGCATAAGAACAAATAATTCGGATTCCAGCAATATCTGACAAATGTTCATCAGCAGCATCAGCGGTCACAGGTAAGTTTTTCTTTTTCAGCTTTCCTGCAATACTTTCCGGTGATTTTAAACGATGTTTGATGTGCTCAATTGGGTTGATTGCCTCAAAATTATTATAATAGGTATTTAGATTAGAAAGTTGAGTTCTGACAACATCTAAAGCACACTCATATCTGACAAGTTTCTTTTTTAATTTTTCAAATTCTTCTGGTTCAAATCTTGTTTTTAAATAATCTTTTTCCATTTTACTTTAATTCCTATCTAGTCTTATCTTCTTATTAATTTCTTCTCAAATGTTTAGTGATTAATAAATTATAATATAGTTTCCTTATATTTTTCTTTGACTGGATAATGCTATTTGCTCTAAAAACGATTCACATCATACTTCTAATTATAACATTTCCTGAAAGGTTTTTGTGCGCTTTCCACTGTAAATAATTACTATCAAAAAAGCACCAAATCACTGATGCTCCTATGCAATATTTATTTTAACGTTTTCAATATTTTTAAAAAGTTTTTTTCACTTTCAGAGAGAATAGAATTTTTTTGATAGGCATAATTAATATGAAAGAATTGTTTATCTTCTTCAATAAATGGTACTTTAACTAGATTTTTAAAATCTTCTGATAAGCGGATATCTGCCATAAGACTGATTCCTAAATTTTTTCTGACAAGTTCTTTTATGGTATGAGCATCATCTAATTTCAAAACTACATTAGCTGATTGATTATATTTTTCGTTTAAACGATTAAAGGCATTAAAGTGGATATTATGCTCTCCCAACAAGATAAAGTCTTCATTAAGTAAATCTTTAAATCCCAATTCTTTTTCATTTGCTAGTGGATGACTATCTGACATAATGATAAAAAATTCTTTTTGAAAAAGTTCTTCTATTTCTAATTGGGGATGCCTAATCTTTTCTAGACTTCCTAAAAGGCTCGAATCTATTTCTTCATTTAAAAGCAGGCTCAAGAGTTCATTAGAACCACCATAAATCATATGTAAGGCATTCAAAAAGTTTAAATTATCTTGCTTTGACAGAAGATATGAACTTATAATTGGCGGAAAACCAACTTTAAAATCTTTCATACTCGAACGATGAATAGCTTTTTTCGTGTGATTTAGTTCAGAGAGAATTTCATTGGTCCTCATTGCCAAAAGTTCGCCCTCAGGAGTTAAATCAACTACCTGATGCGAGGAATCTTTATAAAATAAATCACAGTCATAATAATTTTCTAGCCGCTTGATTGCGTAAGAAATTGTGGGTTGACTAACTCTAAAATGTTTGGCAACATTGGTAAATGAACGTAATTTTGATAATTGGTAAAAATATTCAAGATCTCTTAAATTTAAACTCATGGCTATACTCCTAGAAGCTATTTTAACATAATTTTGCAATTATTCTTAGTGCCATAAGTATTATTGAGCAACCCTAGTCTAATTGTCCATAAACCTTGAGCTTATCTGTATTAGCTGGATAAAAAAACCATTACAATGATTGCAATGGTTTTTTTATATTCTATGCTGTCTTTTCAAATTTACGATGTTTAAGGGTAAATACAACATCTGATGCTTTGGCAACTTCATTTTCGTGAGTAACCAGAATCACAATTTTATTATCTTTATGAGCAATTTCTTTAAAGAGTTCAACAATTTGAGCTGTTGTTTCTTCATCTAGATTCCCTGTGGGTTCGTCAGCAATAATTATCTCATGATTTAAAACTAATGCTCTAGCTATGGCCACTCTTTGTTGCTGACCACCTGAAAGTTTACTGACAGGTTTATAAATTAGGTCTGTGGTCAATCCTACTTTATTCAGCGCTTCTTCTATTGCTGTTTTTTCATTTTCAAATTTTACTGACGAGATTTTTACGGCTGTTTTGACGTTGTCATAAGCACTCATGTAGGTCAGTAAGTTATAAGCTTGAAAAACGGTACTTACTGTTTTTTTTCGGTAATTTGTTAAATTACTTGATTTGATTACTTTATCATCAAAAGACATACTTCCAGATTTTGGTGTATCAAGTCCGGCAAGCAAGGAAAGGAACGTTGTTTTTCCTGAACCGGATTGTCCTAATATGGCATACATCGTGCCTTTTTCAAAACTTTCTGTGACATCTTTAAATAGATAGTCATCGGGGTTGCTATAATAATAAGTTAAATTTTCAACTTTTAGAGTCATCTTTGCTCCTCTCATTTTAAAAATTTACTGACAGAATCTGGTGATTATTTTTGGGGTAAATAATGAAAGCTGTCAGTAAATTATTAGACTGATTCTTCTTAAAAATCAATTTGTTAAAACTTGTTTAGGGTTCAATCTGAGAATTCCAATACTTGCTAGACCGACAGCTATTAGTGTAATCAAAATTGCAATGGCAACAAGAAGTAAAATTTCACTGACAGAAGTTTTAATATTCAATTTTTCAAGCGCTTTTGCTTCCGAATTTGATTGTCCAAAGCCAAACGCTCCACCTGCTCGGCCCATAAATCCGCCAGCATTTCCTGATGGTCTTTGACCTTCGGTTCTGGTTCCATTTGCTCCTGGAGCCCCTTGCATATTGTTTGTGCTTGTAGTTGTCTGCGTTGTTTCTTGTTTTAAAAGTTGTTGTCCAACAACATTTCCTACTACATTTCCAGCAGCTGATGCAATACCAACCGAAACAATCATAACCATGAAGAGTTCAAAGAAAAATTGGCCAATAATTTTGATTTTTGATTCTCCAAGACTCATCAGAACACCAATTTCAAAACGACGTTCGCGAACCATAAGCATAACGATAAGCGCTAAGATAATGGCTCCTGCAATTGCTACAATGAGTACAATATTTCTAGCAAAACTTGCAACATTATTCAATGATGATTTTACATTTTGATAAGCTTGGTCATTTTTAGAAACTTGGAAATTACTGTCATTAACTAATTTATTAGCAGCTTTTACAAAAGTATCTGCTTGTGCAGGATTTTCCATGCTGTAAGTTGCATTTGATACTTTGCCAGTCGTACCTTTGATAGAATTTGCTACAGAAAGTGCAGTATACATTGTATTCATGTATTGAATTGAGCTTTCTGTCGAGCTACTTGTTGTTGTATAGATACCAACAACAGTCATTTTATAAGTTTTGTCATTACTATCTTTGATTGTGAAAGTTGAACCCACTTTTAATGAGTTTTGGCTAGCAAGGGTTGATTCAATGACAACATTGTTCGTTCCCTCATCTGAAGCCTTAATTGCGCGTCCAGAACTAATCTTATAAGAATCTATGAAGCTTGTACTTGCTGCTAAATCATTTGTCCCACTGATTGTGAAGTCCTCTTGGGAAGCTCCGCCCATTCCTCCTTCACGTCCACCAAATCCACCAGCTGCTTGCGTATCTGTTGATGAACTTGAAGAACTACTACTTGTTGAAACTTTTTCAATACCAGAACTTGCTGATGCTTGAGCCTGATAAGTGAAACTTGCTGATTTTACACCATCAAGTTTGGCAATTTTTTCAGCAGTTGTTTCTGAAATCGTTGGTAAATCAATATTAAATCGTTTACCTGCTTCAGTAGTATCACTTGAACTGCTACTACTTGAACTTGATGTTGCACTATTTTGTGCTTCTTTGATAACATTTTGCATGTTAACAGAGAGTGACACGGTTGCTCCAGCTGATTTTTTAGCATTATCAATAGAAACATTAGCTGCACTATTAATAATTAATCCTGAAAGTACAAAAATTAAAATTGCTGAAAAGGCAACAATTAAAAGTATTGTCCGTCCAATTTTGGCTTTAGTGAAAAGCCATGCACGTCTTATAAAATCCATATTTTCCTCGTTTCTGAGTCTTCTTTTGATAGATAAACTCTTTTTTATAAGTCGATTTTAAGCACGTCAGTCAATTTATTAAAAATAAAGACAGAAAGAATGATTGGCTCAACGTCCTTAAAAACTACTTGGTCATTTAAGCTGATGCTGTTCCACTTTCATCACTACTTTCTTGTGTGGTTCCTGAATTATTTGAATTACCTGACTGACTATTATAACCACCCGTAGTCGCACCGCTATTAGTGTCTGGAGTACGTCTATTTTGTCCAAATCGATTTTGCATTTGTTCTTGAAAATTATTTTGTTGTGATTGATTACTTTGGCCCTTGCCAATGAAAAAACCACCTACTCCACCAACAATTAATGTTATTAATGAAACAAAAATAATTTCTTTCCCCTTTAAAAGTTTAAGAACTTTTTTCATTTTGGAATCCTTTCTTTTTTTGATAAATTGATTATAATTGTTAAAACTTAATTTCAACCCAAGTAAAACTTAAGCTTTTCTAAAAGTTAAATAATATTTTCTTGAGTATTCTGTCAGTAAAATATTTACTTTTAAAAATAAAAAAAGCCGCTCATAAGAGCGACTTTTCACTGACCATTCTGTCAGTAAATTTATTAATTAAAAAGCAAAGTAAATACAAAGTGCAATTACTGACAGCACTGCTGTAAATAACCAGAAGACAATATCAATTTTCCATTCTGACCAGCCAGCTGCTTTTCCAGAAAATCCGCCGAGTTCAAAATGATGATGAATAGGAGTCATTCTAAAAATACGTTTACCACCTGTTTTTTTGAAATAAGCAACTTGTAGCATTACTGAAAGTGTTTCAATGACATAAACCGCACCAATTAAAAGCAAAGTCCATTCGGCATGAAGTAAGATTGATACAATTGCAAGAAAACCACCCAAAGCCAACGAACCAACATCACCCATGAAAATTTTTGCTGGTTTGTGATTGAAAACAAAGAATCCAAGCAAACCACCAATAACTGACAAGATAATCAACAAAACATCATACTGTTGATGTGCTACAGCGATAACTGCATAAGCTGTCAGTGAAATTGCAACAGTGATTGAAGCAAGACCATCGATTCCGTCAGTAAGATTGACCGCATTTGACCAACCTACAAGCCAAATAATAATGAAAATTGAAAAGAAAATCCCAATATTAAATTCCCAACTTAAAAGATGAATAATATGAGATTTTTCCCCATGACTGTAAATGAAATAGGAAACAATCCCAATTAAAATTTGAGCCAACATTTTTTGTTTGGCAGTCAAACCTTCATTAATTTGTTTGAATACTTTCAAAAAGTCATCTAAGAAGCCAATGACAGCATACATGGCAAAGACCCACCACGCAGTAATGAAAGCTGGACTAAATTTGCCAAAAACCAAAGCGGCAATTAATGAAACTACTAAACTCACAACAACGAAGACAAAACCGCCCATTGTAGGAGTCCCAGCTTTACTAGCATGCTGTTTTACATCTTCAAGGGTTGGTTGCCCACCCAATTTTTTCTTGTGGAAGAACATAATGAAGCGAGGAATACCAATGATTGTTATAATCATTGTAATTACCGCCGCCACTATCCCATTCAATAACATTTTCTTCTCCTAATTTTTGAAGCTCCACATAGACTAGTGTCTGTGGAGCCTCAATTAATAATTTTTAATTTCCCATTTTAACAGTTAGAGTTTGACCTTTTTTAACATTGGTAGAAGTTTCGATACTTTGAGTCAAGACTTTATTTCCTGACCCTTCATAAGTTACTTTAATTCCAAACCAATTAGCCAATTGCTCAACTTCTTTTTTCGACCAATCATACATATCAGGCATCACCTGATCTTTATCATTCGTCAAAAGTAAAATTCGTGAATTTGCTGAAACTTTTTCACCTTCAGCAATCGATTGAGCAGTTACTTTTGCCCCTGTCCCGATAATAACCGGACTAAGGACAGTACGGCGTAAGCTATCAGCAGTATCTCCTGAATCTTTGCCTTTATAATTCTCAATGGTCACTTTACCAGCTTTAGTATCAGTATCAGCACTAACTGATAAATCATTTTTCATTGCTTCAGCACTTGTTAACAATGGATTTGCCACTCGAGCAATATATTTAAGTGTCCAACTTTCTGTAGGAATTTTTACATTCATATAGAAAATAAAATCAGGATTCTTAGCAGGATACATCACAACAGCAGAGTAAAGGTAATCTTGAGAACCTGTCATATAACCACCCGTTGTTGAGGCAATTTGAGCCGTCCCCGTTTTAACTGCAGCCGGTTCACCATTAACCATAAATAAAGGACCAGCAGCAAGATTTTGCTCAGAATCGCCACTTGTTGAATAAGAGGTTCCGTAAACAGGGTCAGTATTTACTGTTAACATCAAATCACGCACACCACTTGCTGCATCATTAGAGACCGGATGTCCAACAACTTCTGCTTTAGAAGTCAAACTTGTTTTTGTATTCGGATCTACTACTTTGCTGACAATATGTGGCTCAAGCATTGTTCCATTTCCAGCAATAGCCGTCCAACCTCTAATCAATTGAAGTGGAGTTACCGCAACCCCTTGACCAAATGAAGATTGGATTTGCGAAACGGCATTCGATGAAGGAAGGGCTCCCGGATTTTCACCATCTAAACCAGCTCTTACTTTAAGACCAAATTTAAATTTATTAAGATAACTTCCCCATAAAGCATCTCCCATATTCATTTCAATTTTACTCATCCCAATATTTGAAGATAAAGCAAACCCTTGAGCATAGGTTACTGTTTCTGGCAAAGTATAGCTTTTATTTTCTGTTACGTCCCAGTCATTAATCGTTGTATCATAAACTTGAAGTTTCCGTTGATAAGTTTCATTAAGATTTACTTTTCCACTATCAAGCGCACCAGCCATCAAGAAGGTTTTAAATGTTGAACCCGGTTCAAAGGCTGATTGTGAGAGCAAACTGTTCCAAGTGAAATACTTTTGTTTCTCAGCATCATTGATCGTTGTTGCCGTATAAGTTGGACGTTGACTTGTTGCTAAAATCTCACCGGTATGAGCATCGACTAAAGTTCCTGAAAGTTGTTGTGCTCCAGTATCCGTAGCTGCTTTGTCCATATATCCTTCAAGATTTCTTTGAAGTTGTGCATCAAGTGTAGTATAGACGTCCTGACCATTTTTAACAGGTTCAATAACTTTAGTTGTTCCTGGAATTGGGCGACCATAGATATCTTTTTGATAAGTTTCTTTACCATTTTCACCACTCAAAACATTATTGAAGGCCTTTTCCAAGCCCATATCACCCTTCAGAGCTTGAGTCCCATTTTCATCTTTAGGACGTGCAATACCAATAAATTGAGAAGCAAAATTTCCAAAAGGATAAGAACGAGAAATATTTGCCGTGAAACCAAGTCCAACAATTTTCTCATTCTCAGCCGCTTTTTGAATCTCTTTCATTTTTTCAAGAGAGATATCACTACCTTGAGGGCCAAATTGAACTTGTTTCAATTTAGAATTGAGCTGCTTTTTAATTAACTCGCGGTCAATTCCAAGTTTACTATTCAAGAAATCTTCAACTTTGGTAAAATCTTTCTTATCAATATAAAGAGGATTTCCATTTGAATCAACCTGTGTTTTATCAATTACAGCATAAATTGTATAGGTACTTGAGTCTACCGCAATGGCCGCACCTGTACGGTCATATATTGTTCCACGCTTCGCCTGAACCGTTACTGTGCTTTGATAGTTGCTCTTGGCCATCGTTGTAAGATTGGTTCCACCGACATGATTGACGGTAATTAGCCAGACAAAACGAAATATAAAAACCGTAAACAGCGCAATAGCTAGGAAAAACAGGCTCTTACCTACTCGTTTACGATTTCTTTCTGTACTCCAATTCGTTTTTCGGGCATTTCGTGATACTTTTCTAAAAGGAAAGAAAATTAGTTTTTTTAAAAATTTTATCATTTCGTTGCTTTCAATACATTAGAAGGATTTTGTTTTAAATCAGCTTTATTCGCCGTATCAAGCACTTTTGTACCTGATGTTAAATCTAAAATTTGTTGATCATACTCAGTTTTTCGTGTTGTTTCTTGAGAAATTTTTGAACGTAAATCCATTGTGTTCCCTTGAACTTCAAGTGTTTTAGTCTTAACATAAAGTAGCCCAACAGCCAACACTAAAGCAGCAACTACCATTGTCAGATAGAATACCTTTTCAACACCAGAAAACTTTTTAAACTTACTTGCTAGAACTTCCGGCGCTAAAGACTCCGTATCAATGAGATAACTATCTTTTTTCGCCGCAGTTTCTATATCGAAGTATTCTTTAGGCTGTGCTGCCATCTTTGCCTCCACTCGTTTATCTTAATAAAGAAATCCAGCTTACTCTTTCCACTATTGAAAAAAGAAAAGCTAAATATTGTTATTTCATTTATATAAGACATCCAATAACAATCCTCAAGTGGGAAAACCCTCTTTATTAGACCAACTTGTTATTTGATTAATCTCTTTGTTTTTGCGCTACTCTTAATTTTGCACTATGAGCTCGATTATTAAATTCGAGTTCTTCTTCGCTTGCAAGAACTGGTTTGCGATTAATCAATTTTAGTTTAGCTTCCATATCTTTAGGAAGCATCGGTAATCCCTTGGGAACATTAACTGTACTATATTCTTTGAAAATTGTTTTTGTTAAACGATCTTCTAAAGAATGGAAAGTAATTACCGAGATTCGACCATCAACTTTTAATAAATCAATGGCTTGTTCGATTGATTCTTCCGCTGCTCCAAGTTCATCATTTACTTCAATACGAATCGCTTGGAAAATGCGTTTGGCTGGATGCCCTTTTTTCTTGAGTTCTTTTTGAGGCAATGCAGATTTTATTAAATCTGCAAGCTCAATTGTTGTCTCAATAGGTTTAATTTTTCTTGCTTGTTCAATCTTACGAGCAATTTGTTTAGAGAATTTATCTTCGCCGTAACGGAAAAAAATGCGAACTAATGCTTCGTAAGGATAATCATTTACAACTTCATAAGCAGAAAGATCTTGATTTTGGTCCATCCGCATGTCTAATCTCGCCTCTTTTTTATAAGAGAAACCACGTTGACTATCATCGAATTGTGGGCTGGAAACTCCTAAATCATAAAGAATTCCATCAATTTTCGTGACCCCTAATTCAGCTAGAGCTGATTTAAGATAGCGAAAATTACTTTTAATCAATGTTACTTTGTCTTCTGCAAGTTGCTCACTTAAACGTACTTTTGCGTTTTCATGAGCAGTTTCATCCTGGTCAAATGAATAAAGATGACCATCAGTCAGTTTACTAAGAAGATACTCACTATGTCCTGCACCACCTAGTGTCGCATCAACATAAATTCCATTTGGCTTTACTTCAAGCATATCTACGGTTTCATGTAGTAAGACTGTATCATGCTTAAATGCTATTGTTTTTGGCAAGAGCGCCGTCCTCCTTGTATACTTACAGTTTATTATATCACTTTTTTTCTATTTTTGTAGTAGTTTACATGATTATGTAAAGATTTTTTTAATAAAAAGGCTTACATGAACTGCATTTGTATCTATTACTGACTTCTTTGATGTCAATTCAATTTACAAGTTGTGTAAACGTGACTTTTTATAGTTTAACAATTAATACTAAAAATAGACTGAAATTAATCAGTCTATTTTTTCAAATAAAGAATTTTTTTTAGTTGTTTTTAATTCTCCTGTCGCCATTACTTCTACAAGAATTAAACTCAATACTGCAATCATTACTAGTAAAAATAAGAGATATTGAACTAATTGGTAGTGACCGGTTGTATATGTTATTTTTAATGTCTTCGTGAACATTTGATAAAAAATTAATATTCCACTTGTTCCACCTAACAAAAGTGATAGTCCTAAATTACTCAAACCAGCATCTCTTAAGCGTCTTACATGAATCGTAAGTTGTGGGAAAAATGTTCCTAAGATAAATAGGAAAAATAATAAACGCAGTACCATACTACCAATAAAATTGTAGCCAAACATTATTTGTTCAAATTGATTGAAAAGATAGATTAAAAACAGAAAAAGAATAACGGTCAGCCCCCAAAACAGCTGCATCCACCAAAAATTTCTTCTTGTCGTTCTTCCGCGAAACTCAAAGTAATTTTTGAAATAGTCCTTGAATATACCTGATAATGTCTTTGTCTCTGGTAAATTATTAAATTCTTGAGAAGAATTAATCTCGTATTCCTTGAATTTTAAAGCTCTAGGCGAACTTGGAAATAGGTTAAGTATCAAGAGCACAAGAGTTCCTAGACCAAGGATAAAATTAAGAAAAATAAGTCCCCAAGGTAAATCTGCATCATTTAATCTCCGAACAGTTAGAGCAATGAAGGACAATAAACTTCCAAAGAAATATAGATTAAATATTAATTGAAAGAATGAAGCAAAAGTTTGCCATAAAGTCGTTAGTTGATAAAAATCTAGTAGATTAAAGAAATGATAAGCTTTAAACAAGATGACAAATATTATGATATGAGTTAATAAGGCTGACCAAAAATCTTTACGACTAGTTTTTTTATTAAAAGTGAAAGCTCCCAGCCAAAATTTTTTATAAGCTTGAACCATATTTTACCTCTCTTTTTTAAGATTATTCATAACTTCTTGAATCATCTTCTTCGTCAATGCCATATTTGGTTGGAAAAAGGCAAAGAATATAAATAATGAAATTGATAAATCCAACAAAATAACCCATTTTTGCTAGAAAATCTTGATGAATAAACATTGTAACCAGCCCATAAACTGCAGCTACTCCAAAAACAAGAGCAATCCACCAAGGAAACCTAGCATCACGTAAACGACGAGCTGTCAAACTGATATTAGGAACAAGAATAGCTAGACCAATGAGAGCTGTAACAATAACTATTACTAATGCTCCACCCGTTGGTTTGGCATATAAGTCCGTCACCTGTTGAATAATTTCTTTTTGCGATAGAGTTGCAGATTGGCTCATTATTTTCCCAGCTTTAGGGATTGTCACCATAAAGTTTAAAAAACTGAGAATTGCAAATATGATTGAATTGGTCAAGAAAACCCACCAATAATCCGAACGACTTGAATAAGATTTTAAATCTCCTGTTTTTTTCCAATATTTGATGTATGCTTTAATCATTGTTATTCCTCATTACTTATAATATTATTTACTGACAGAAAGTCAGTTGTTTATTCCAAATTTTTTTATTAAGTAAACTCATATTTTTATTAAAAGATTACTTAAACATTTTTTCAATATTTTTATCTGGAATCACCCACATTGAAAAAATTACGGCTGAACTAACAAGCATAATTACTGGAGCTATAAAATATCCTAATAAAATGCTAACAATATTGAGCACAACGCTTAGGATATTTTTTCTAATCGTTGTCTCAGAAGTTTTACGATGTCCGTTGATTTTCAATAATTCTCTTGTCAAAAGTAGATAAATAAAATTCCCGAAGAAAAAGATAATCACATATCCTAATTCTGGGATAAATGAATTAGGATAGATTGATACCCAGTTAGAAAAAATAGGAATAAGTGATAAGACAAAAAGAAAACTAATATTTATCCATAGAACCTTTCCATTAATTCTTTTGATGCTTTGAAAAAGATGATGATGATTAACCCAGTAAATAGCCAGTATAAAAAAACTTACAAAATAGACACCCAGATGCGGAAGTAAAGCAATAAAACTTTGCAAGCTATCTGAATCTGGACGGACCAATTCTAAAACTAAGACAGTCATGATAATTGCGATGACAGCATCAGTAAATGCTTCTAAACGTGTTTTACTCATTTTTAACTCCTAAATTATAAAATACGACTTCAGTTTTTAAATTACAAACCTCTCCTTTCAGTACTATGGTTGATATCTCATTATAACATATTGAGTTTAATTCATAAAAGAACTTTAACAGAAGTTCTTAATGGTAAAAAATCTAATTTTACTTCATAAATATCTCCTTTGAAGATAAAAAACCCCAATAAATTGAGGCTTCGAATTTATAATAAAAACGCCCTTATCTTATATAGGAGAAGGCGTTTTTATCTATGGCTCTCTGACTTGGAAGTTGGCACATAGTATATGAAGATATTATAGCCTTTTTCAAAAGGCTTGTCAGTAACATTTGCTAACAAATCAAAGAAATTTATCTAAAATCAGTTTTTAAAAATTTATTTTTTGATCTTTTGATTTCTAAGAATTTGGATCAGCATTTCGCATAACATACAGATTATTCCCGCACTGGCACCAACAATACCTATGAACAAGAAAAAATAATTTTGATTATAATGCCCATAAATTGAAAAAAATAAACAGACCAAAATGATTAAAAACCAAATTTTATTTACTTTCACATATACTCCAATATTTTTAATAGTGTAACTACAATTTAATTTTAACATTTATTATTTTTGATATATACACATTTGTGGTTGTATTTTTACACTAATTATGATTTTGTTATCTAAAAGATAAAAAGCCCTGATAAAAATCAAGACTTTTTCTTAATAATATTCGATTTATTTGCTCAATAAACGTTTAGCCTGAGCTAAGGCTTCTTTAGTTAAATCTTCACCAGCAAGCATTTTCGCAATTTCATTTACTCTTTCTTCAAAGTTTAATTTTCTAACTGTTGAAGTAGTAATATCATCGGTTGAAGCTTTTTCAATATAGAATTGTCTATCGGCAATTGCCACAACTTGCGGAAGATGAGAAATTGCAAGAACTTGCCCGTTTCTAGCAATTTTATATATTTTATTAGCAATCGCTTGAGCAACACGGCCAGAAACACCTGTATCAACCTCATCAAAAACAATGGCTGTCTTATTTTCACGTCTTGAAAAGCTTGATTTTATGGCGAGCATTAAACGTGAAAGTTCACCGCCCGAAGCTGTTTTTGCCAGCGGTTTAAATCCTTCTCCCGGATTTGTTTGAATAAAGAATTCAACGTGTTCATTACCATTTGCCGAGAATTTTGCCCCTTCAAAACTAACTTTGAAATCAGCTTTTTCCATATATAACTCAGAAAGTTCATGTTTAATATCATTTTCAACTTCTTTGGCAATTTTATGACGTGCTTCATTGAGCTCACGACTTGCCTCAATAAGTTCTACTTGGGCTACTTTTACCAAATTTTCCAGATTTTCTGAGTCATTTTCTGAACCCGTCAATTCTGAGAGTTCAAGTTGGACTTTTTCTAAATAGTTCATCACATCGGACAGTTCTGGACCATATTTTTTCTTCAAAGTGGTCAAGGTCATAATCCGGTCTTCGATTTGTAAAAGTTCAGCTGGATTAAGTTCTAAATCACTCATGATTCTTTGAATCTGATTAGCAACTTCTTCTAATACATAATAACTTTCAGCTGTCTTGTCAGCAAGTTCTTGATAGTCGTTATCAAAGTTACTAATTTTATCCAATTCTGTCATTGTCGTTCGGATATTATTAAGACTTGAATAATCATTATCTTCATCATCAAGCGCTAGATAAGCACTACTAAGCGAATCAGCAATGTTTTTAATATTATTTAACTTTTCTCGGCGATTAACCAATTGTTCATCTTCTTCAAGATTAATTTCCGCGGTCTCAATTTCTTCAGCTTGAAATTGAAGAATTTCAATTCTTTGAGCAAATTCTTGCTCATTTTTTTGACGTAAATTGAGCTGTTGACGCAAATTTTTGAAGTTTTCAAATTTAAGTTTGTAATCATTTTTTATCACATCAAAGGCTTCGTCACCAAATTCATCAAGTAAACGAAGATGACTTTTCGGATTCATCAATTCTTGACTATCGTGCTGACCATGAATATCAACTAATAATTCACCCACTTGTCTTAACGTAGCTAAATTGACCATTTGACCATTGATTCGACAAACGGAGCGACCATTGGCAAAAATCTCACGTCTTAAAATAATTTCAGAATCTACTTCTTCAAAGCCAAGCTCTAATAATACCGCCTTCAATTCTGGAGTTTTATCAAAGAAAAAGAGGCCTTCTATTTCAGCTTTAGTGGCACCATGACGCACGAAATCGCTTGAAGCACGACCGCCTAACAACAAAGACATTGCATCAATAATTATTGATTTTCCTGCGCCAGTTTCCCCAGTCAAGATAGTCATTCCACTTTCAAATGAAAGATGAATTTCTTCAATGATTGCAAAATTTTTGATTGAAATCTCTTGTAACATCAAATCTCCTTTCTCAAAAATAAATAATAAGGCTATCCATAAGTCAATAACCTTATCTCCCCTTGATTAGGGTCTGATCTTTTATCATTTTACTGCCAGCTTATCAATTATTTTAACATAGTCCTCAGATTATTATAGGACACTTGTCAGTAACTTTAGTATTCTGTCAGTAACTTGTAAAGGTTTTGGGCTTCTTCTTCCATTTCAAAAATCACAAAAACACTATTATCATCTATAATGATTGAAAAGATGTCATCACCATATTCTTCCAAGAGATAATTTTTAACTAGACTTGTAGTCCCAGGATTAGCTAGAATCCATAACATATTATCTTTAATCTTTGCTCCTGTAATAGCATCAAAAGCTAGCGCTTTATGTAAGCTTGATTGCAAAACTTCTTTATTTTTGGGCAAATCATAACGATACCCACCAGATTCAGCTGGCACCTTAATTAGGGCAAGTGATTTAATGTCGCGTGAAACGGTCGCCTGAGTAACATCAATTCCATGTCTTAAAAGGGTGTTGACAAGTTCTTCCTGAGTTTTAATTTCGTTTTCTCGGATAAATTGAGCAATAAAGTTTAATCGGTCTTCTCTTTTCATAGTTCTTCACTTTCTTTTTGTAAAACTGATTCAATATTAATCTGCTGTGCAATTTCTGCTTTTCCATCTTTAAGCAAATGGACAAGAAATTCAACATTTCCAGCGCCACCTTTGATTGGTGAAAAGGTTAAACCTTTTACTGAAAATCCAAGTTGAGTTGCTGTTTTTAAAACTTTTTCAATAGTCGTCTGATGAACTTTAGGATCACGAATAATTCCGTTTTTCCCAACCTGTTCACGCCCTGCTTCAAATTGAGGTTTAATAAGGGCGGCTACTTCTCCATCTTCTTCTAAAATTTCATAGAGTGGCGGTAGTATTAAATCTAAGGAAATAAAACTAACATCTATACTAGTAAAAGATGGTCTGCCTTGTTCAAAGTCAGCTAAAACAGCATTGCGGAAATTAAATTGTTCCATAACAATTACTCGTTCATCAGAGCGAATTTTCCAAGCCAATTGATTCGTTCCAACATCTAAAGCATACACTAATTTAGCCCCATTTTGAAGCATTACATCTGTAAAACCGCCAGTTGATGAGCCAATATCAAGACAAATTTTTCCTTGAATTTCTAAATCAAACTCTTTAAGAGCTTTTTCTAATTTAAGTCCACCTCGACTAACATATCTTAACTTTTCACCTTTAAGACGAAGTTCTGTCCCATCATCAATTTTCTGACCAGGTTTATCGTAACGTTCTCCTGATTTACTATCAACAACTAGACCAGCCATTACTCCTCTTTTGGCCTGCTCTCGTGTGTCAAACAAACCTTGATTCGTGGCAAGTACGTCAATTCTTTCTTTCATTTGTATCTTTCTTTATTATACGTATTTTTTCTAAAAATGTAACCAATAATCATCAAATTTTATATAAAAATTGATTCAGTCCCTTAGATTTAATCTCATCACATCAATTTTTTGCTTTTTACTTCCAAAATCTAGTTCTGTTTCTTTAAATTTTATGTATCCTAATGATTTCCAAAATTTTAAAGCAGCAATATTGACTTCTAATACACCTATTCTCAAACTATTAACACCTAAATTACGAACTTTTTCGACCAAAATTTCATGAACTGCTTTACCTAAGCCCTGATGCCGAACTTCTGGAACAAACTCAAGCAAACCTAGCATAAATTCATCTTTTGTTGGAAAATCTTTCAATAAATCCACAAGGCCAATCAAAACACTCTTATCGTTAAAAATGCCATAGACAAACTTGTCGGATTTATTTTTTTCAGGAGGTAAATCATTCAAAAGGCTCTCACATTCAAGTTGAGGTTTTGACTCTCCGCTCTCAAGAATAGCATAATCACTGGCCTCTTCAAAAAAATTCTCAATGATACTTTTATCATTCTCTATGAGGATTCTAAGTTCAAAATACATTTATTTTACTTCCAATTGCTCAATAATTTTAAAAATTTCAGAGCTGTCAGTAACTGATAAGTCTGTCAGTAATTTTTTAACCTCTGACAAATTTTCTGTCAGTGATTTTTTGGCTCCTTCAAGTCCTAAATGAGCAACGTAAGTTGATTTTTCCTCCAAAACGTCCTTACCTGGTGTTTTACCAAGCTCAGCAAAAGTTGCTGTGACATCTAAAATATCATCTCGAATTTGAAAAGCCAATCCCAAAATTTGCCCCACTTGACGAAGTTTTTCAACTTCATCAGTTGATTTTTGAGCAACAATTCCGGCAGCTACAAACGGAAAAGTTAAAAGTCGTCCAGTTTTCAAGCGATGAATCTGCTCAATTTCAGCTAATGTCAACTCTTTTCCTTCACCAGCCATATCCAAGATTTGCCCCGCAACCATTCCATAAGAACCTGAAGCAAAGGCCAATTCACGCGTCAACGCTACTATTATTTCTGCGGATAAATCAGCAGTTGAAAGGATAAAGAAAGGGTCAAAAAATAAAGTATCACCAGCTAAAATTGCAGTTGCCTCGTCAAATTTCTTGTGATTAGTTAACTGCCCGCGACGATAATCATCATTATCCATTGCTGGTAAGTCATCATGGATTAAAGAACCCGTATGAATCATCTCAAGAGCGGCTGCCACATGATAATGAGCCTTACTCAATTCTAAATCAAAAGCCTCTAATAGGTTTAAAAAAAGGAGAGGGCGAATTCGTTTACCGCCTGCCAATAAAGAATATTTTGCTGATTCGGCTAAGCCAGTTGGAAATTCAGCGCTTTCATAAAATTCAGTTAAAAAGTCATCTAACTTTAGTATCTTCGTATCCATTACCCTAATTATACCAAAATTCACGGCTAAAAACCGTGATGATTTGAGGAAATTTTTTTATTTTTTAAATCCATTCCATTTTTATAATTGAGCCTTTTGCTCACTCATTGCTAATATTCTTGTAATATTTTCACTCGTTCGCTCAATGTTCTTTGCGCCGTCAGCCAAGGCATCTGACAAAGATTGTGCTTGACTCAAAATACCAAAAATTGCGGTCATTCCTTCCTCATAAAGAACCTCTGCTCCATCCCCGATATATCCTGCCAAAGCAAAGCAAGGTTTCTTGTATTTTTTAGCAATTCTACAGACGCCATAAGGTGCTTTACCAAATTTTGTCTGATAATCCATTCCACCTTCACCTGTAAATACATAATCAGCTTCTTTAATTTTATCTTCTAAATATATCGTTTGTGCAACAAGCTCAATTCCTAATTGCATTTTAGCATTGGTAAAAGCAAGCAAACCTGCCCCCAAACCACCTGCTGCCCCAGCTCCCGGTTTATTATTAACATCTTTTCCCAAATCATTATGAACAATTTCTGCATAATGCTTCAAGTTTTCATCCAATATTTTGACCACTTCCTCAGTTGCTCCCTTTTGTGGTCCGAAAACATAAGAAGCACCATTATTTCCGGTTAAAGGATTGGTGACGTCAGTAGCAATTAATATTTCAATTCCTTCTACTCTTGGGTCAAAATCACTCATATCAATTGTTCTGACTTCTTTAAGAAAACCTCCACCAAGCGGAATTTCTTCTTGGTCTTTATTTAAAAACTTAGCTCCCAAAGCACGAGCCATTCCAGATCCCCCATCATTAGTTGCACTTCCACCAATGCCAATGATGATTTTATCTACTCCTTCATCTATTGCAGCCTTAATTAATTGTCCTGTTCCATAGGTTGATGTAATCAATGGATTTCTATCTTCCAAAGCAACCAATTCCAGACCATTTGCCTTTGCCATCTCAATGACTGCCGTATCTGAGTTTCCCAAAATACCAAAATAGGCCTCTACATTTGTATTTGCAAATGAACCTTGTACTTTTTTATATACCCGTCGTCCACCCGTTGCATCAATCAAAGCATCTGTTGTTCCCTCACCACCATCAGCCATTGGCATAGAAATTATTTCAGCCTTAGGAAAAACTTTTTTAATTCCTTTTTCCATTGCTTGACAAACTTCCAGCGCACTCAAACTTTCTTTGAAAGAATCTGGCGCTAATACAAATTTTTTCTTCATTTAATCCACTCTTTCTATAAAAGACTTGACCACAACTCTATCTACTATTAGTATATAATAAATAAGATTGATATTAGAATAATAGGCTTTTTTGTCAGTAAAATTTTGTTTAAAATAAAAAAACCTTGAAAAAATCAAAGTTCTTTTATTTTAGTAGTCTTTCTGCTCTGGAGAGAAATCACTCTCCTGATCATTTTTTCCAACTATTTTTACTAATGTTTCTTCCGCTTCATTGAGTGTTTTTTTCAAAGTTTCTGAAATTTTCATTCCTTTTTGAAATTCAGCAATAGCATCTTCCAAGGCTACATCACCAGATTCCAACTTACGAACAATATTTTCTAACTCTGCCAAATTATCTTCAAATTTGACATCTTCTTTTTTTGTTACCATTATTTTACCTCCACTATTACTTTTCCATCAGTCAATTCAACACCTAAAGTCTGACCTTTTTTCACATCACTTACGGATTTAATAATATTTCCCTTTTCGTCAGTAACAAGGGAGAAACCACGCGCTTTTATTTTTGAGATATCTAATAAAAGTAATGACTGATAAAGTTGCTCCGTCTTATTCTTCTTAGCTTCAACTATCTTTCCGTAAGTCGGAATTAATTTCCCAGCTGACAATTCATAACGGTGTTTCATATTTGCAACTTTATTTTCCGTCAGCACTGACAAACGTTCACACAGACGGTCAAGTTTTTGTAAGTGTCCATCGTACAAGCGTTCTGGCTGTCTAAAAACTACTGACTGGCTTAATTTATCTACTCGTTCACGTCTTATTTTAATTAAATGTGTTAAGCGGTTAAAAAGTCGTTTTTCCTGCTCATTCGCCCAATTTATTAAATCAACCTTCGTATTTGGTGTTGCTAATTCGGCTGCTGCTGTTGGAGTCGCTGCACGACTATCAGCAACAAAATCGGCTAAAGTCACATCTGTTTCATGTCCAACTGATGAAATAATTGGAATACGTGATTCAAAAATTGCTCGAACCACAATTTCTTCATTAAATCCCCATAAATCTTCGATAGAACCACCACCACGACCAATAATCATGACATCAAAATCACCACGTTGATTAGCTCGACGGATATTTCCAGCAATTTCTTCAGCCGAACCTTGTCCTTGAACTTTTGTCGGATAAAGAACGATTTGACTCATCGGAAAACGACGTTGAACCGTCGTAATAATATCTCGAATGACCGCTCCTGACGGGCTAGTCACCACAGCTATTTTCTTAGAAAATTGTGGCAAAGTTTGTTTCCAACGTTGTTCAAATAGCCCTTCAGCAGTCAGTTTTTTCTTCAACTGTTCAAACTTAACCGCAAGAGCTCCAACGCCATCTGGAACTAAACTTTCAATATTTATAGAATAAGAGCCAGAAGGTGGATAAATACTGATTCGACCGACAGCCAAAACTTTCATCCCCTCTTCTAATTCAAAGTCTAATTTGCGAAATTGTCCCGCCCACATCGTAGCTTGAATCACAGCGTCCTCATCTTTAAGTGCAAAATATTGATGATTTGGTCTTCTTCTAAAATTTGAAATTTCTCCTGTCAAATAAACTCGTTCAAGATATGGATCACGGTCAAATTTCGCTTTTAAATATTTTGTTAAGGTTGATACTGATAAATATTCTGTCATTCCCTCACTCTTTAGTTCTTAATTAAACATTTTACTAATCATTCTGTTAGTAAAATTTCTACTGCTAAAATCGAAAAAAAGTAAAAAGTTTATTCTGAAAAAATTTCTAACTTAAAAATAAGTTCTTAGAAATTGCTATAAACTTAGTTACTCTTTTATAAATTAACTATTTATTTTCATTCATTTTTCTACTTGCTGCACGAACTGTCTGTTCCATGAGCATTGTAATCGTCATCGGACCAACTCCACCAGGTACAGGGGTAATCAAACTTGCAACATCTTTTACTTCATCAAAATCAACATCACCATGAAGTTTTCCATTTTCATCACGGTTCATCCCAACATCAATTACAACAGCACCTTCTTTGACATCCTCAGCTTTAATCATCCGGTCACGGCCAATAGCAACCACCAAAACATCAGCGTCCTTAGTCAATTCGCGCAAGTTTTCTGTTTTTGAATGAGCAATTGTCACAGTAGCATCAGCCATCATTAATAATTGCGCCATTGGTTTGCCGACGATATTTGACCGACCAATCACAACTGCACGTTTACCAGAAAGTTCCACGTTATATTCACGGAACATTTCCATAATGCCGGCTGGAGTTGAAGGAATCATCAAAGGATTTCCAGACCACAAACGCCCCATATTCATTGGGTGAAAACCATCCACATCTTTTTCTGGATCAATCGCTAGTAAAACTTTTTCTTCAGAAATATGTTCTGGCAATGGCAATTGTACCAAAATACCATGCCATTGTTCCGACTGATTATACTGTTCAATTAAATCTAACAGTTCTTGTTCTGACACTGTTTCTGGTAGACGAACCACACTAGAATTTAAACCAATTGCTGTGGCTTGTCGTGCTTTATTTCGGACATAAATTTGACTCGCAGGATCTTCGCCCACAAGAATAACGGCAAGACCTGGAACATTGTCCGCTTCTTTTAATTTATCGACTTTAACTTTCAATTCAGCTTGCATTTTAGCAGCAAGAGCTTTTCCATCTATCAAGTTCATAGAACTATTATATCATAAGCTAACATTCAACTTCTAATCATCAAAATTATTTTTCCTCTCTTTATTTTAAATTGTTCGTAAATTTTATTAAAGAAAAATTAAAAAGAAACTTCTTTCCAAAGAAAAGAAGTCCTTAATCAAAATACACTACTCAAAACCTTTTTTTATATTTAACTTTTCCAATAGTTAACGTTGCCACTAAGCCTAATCCCAATTCTGCTAATACTAAACTTAAATCGTCATCAGCACCTGTTTTGGGGAGCTCTTCTTTCGTTACAGTTGGTACAAGTTTAAAGCTCGTTGCGCTTAATGAACTTGGACTACCTGATACATTGGAAATTAAAGTCGAAACTTTTGCTCCATTCGAAAGTATATTGGAGTCACTCAAGTTATTTAGTTTCATTTCTGAAGTATACGAACTATTAGAAGTTAGACTTGAGCCATTTTTATCATTAGATTGTAGATTTGAATTAGTCAACATACTTGAAGATGTTGTTGAACCACTTGACTCAGATGAAGTCAAACTTGCACTACTTGATTCATTTGAACTCAGACTCGAATTACTTGAATTTTCAGAAGATGAACTTGTAGTACTAGTTTGACCAGTGTTTGAATTTGAATCACTTGTCCCACCAGAACTTGTGATACTACCTTCGCTTAAACTTAAGCTTGAAGCACTTGAACCTTCTGAGCTTGAACTTGAGCCATTTACTCCAGCTGAACTCGATTGACTTGAGTCTACCGAAGATGAACTGGCAACACTACTTTCACTAGAATTTGAACTCGAAACGCTTGAACTTGAAGCACTCGAATCTTCTGAGCTTGAGCTTGAACTATTTACTCCAGCTGAACTTGTTTGAATTGAGTCTATCGAAGAGGAACTGGCAGTACTACTTTCGCTTGAATTTAAGCTTGAAACACTCGAACCCTCTGAGTTTGAACTTGAGCCATTTACTCCAGCTGAACTTGACTGACTTGAGTCTACCGAAGATGAACTGGCAATACTACTTTCGCTGGAATTTGAACTTGAAGCACTCGAATCTTCTGAGCTTGAACTTGAACTACTTACTCCAGCAGAACTTGTTTGACTTGAGTCTATCGAAGAGGAACTGGCAGTACTACTTTCGCTTGAATTTAAGGTTGAAACACTTGAACCCTCTGAGTTTGAACTTGAGCTATTTACTCCAGCAGAACTTGTTTGAATTGAGTCTATCGAAGAGGAACTGACAATACTACTTTCACTGGAATTTGAACTTGAAGCACTCGAATCTTCTGAGCTGGAATTTGAACTCGAAATGCTTGAACCTTCTGAGTTTGAATTTGAACTATTTGATCCAGCAGAACTTGTTTGACTTGAATCTACCGAGGATGAACTTGTGACACTACCTTCACTGGAATTTGAACTTGAAGTACTTGAACCTTCTGAGCTTGAACTTGAAGCATTAGAAGTCGAACTTGAAGTATTTGCTTCACTAGAATTAGAACTCGTGTTGCTTGATACATTTGAAGATGAAGTTGAACTACTAGCTGGACTTGATGAAGAACTGGCACTACTGCTTGATTGGCTACTATTAGCACTAGAATTTGGATTAACTGTTGAAGCACCAACACTTGGAGTTAAAGAATTGATAATTGTCGTTATTCCATTAAGTGCATTATTAACGAAATTATTAATATTATTTTGTATTTGACTAATAGTGTTCGAAAGACCATTTTCGATAGCTCCAAGACCTGGTAAATTATTTACAATCCCCGTCGCACTTTCAACAATATTATTGATCGCATTTTGCAACTGATCGAGCACTTGGTTAAGAATATCCGAAGCACCAGCAGGAAGATTACCAAGTGAGTTTAGACTATTTTGAACCGTGTTCTCAATCGTGGCTAAGGCTGTTGAACCAAGGCTTGTAAGATTACCCAAACTATTATTTACTTGGTCAAGAAGGCTGGAAACTCCCGTTAAATTCGCAACTTCACCCAAAGATGCTCCAGTAAGATTATTTAATATTGGGCTTAAAACATTATTAACTGTAGTACCTACAAGAGGAATATTACTAATAGTTGGAGATAATTGACTCCAAGCAATTTGACCTACTCGATTAATCGTTGAATTAACAACTAAACCAGCCAAGTAGTTGACAAGATCATTTCCTTGAAGGGATACAAGTGTGTCTAAATCAAAATTAACACCACCCAAGGCATTGGAAGTTGTGGTATTAAGTTGATTAACAATCCCACTTGTTACAGTACTTATTGTACTAAGTACTGGGCTTAACACTAGATTTGCCCCTGGAATACTTGAAAGTCCTGGAATCGTTGGATTTTCAAGAAAAGTAAGCATTGCAGCAGGGCTCATTGATGGGATAGCATTAAATGCCGCCACAATCTGCCCACCAACTAATGGAATTTGGCTAACATCTAAACCTGCTGATTTCATTCCATTTAATAGAAAAGCTCCAGGATTAGCAGCTGCTTCTTGAAGGTTTCCTACTACATCAACAATTTGTCCAATTGTACTTAAAGTACCGGAAGCTGTACTCATTCCTGGAATGTTAAGTTCAGTAAGTGTGTTTAAAATATTTGTTAAACCACTAATTCCTACTGTAGAAATTGCTTGATTTACAAGATCTCCGAGTGTTGTATTAAGAATGACTGAATTACTTGTTTTAGCAGGTGCAGCTGCAGCTAGCACCTGAGTAAGCATTGGCACCATAGATGAATTAGTCGCTAGAATAGCTGTAAAAGAAGCGACAGCAGCACTTGAAGCATTAGCCATACTATTTTCCGCAAGATTCATTTCCAAACTTTGAGAAGTTGATACAATACCACTAGCAATTGCTGAACTTTCACTTAAAACTACTGATGAACTTGTTGAACTTTGAGAGCTCACTGCCGAATCGACGCTTTCTGCATCATTAGAAGAACTTAAAATAGAATTGCTATCATTTGATGAACTTGAATCTGCGAGCGATACGATACTGTTCGTAGGACTTTGAATAACTGCTGTACTTGTCGTATTTTGGCTTTCATTAATTGAGTTGCTACTATCTGACACATTTGAAGTTATTCCCTCAGTATCAGTTCCTACTGTGTTAGCCAGTGAATTATTAGAACTTTGGTCACTAGCCTGTTCATAAGCAACTTGATTTTGACTAGCAGCTGCATCACTATTTGTCGATAAAGCTAGTGCTGAATAACTGATTACCTCAGTAATACCACTAATTTGCTGATTACTTTCAACTGCTGTGTCTGCTTTCACATTTTGATCAGTAATCCTTCCGGAAACAATAATTAAAGCTAATGCTGAAGTAGTGAATAACCAACTTTTCCCTGATTTCCAAGTTCGAAAATGAGATTTGGAAGTAACAGTAGTCACTACTGGTCGTATTTTTTTCATTTGTTCTCTCCTTGCCGATCCTTTTTTATAGAGTATCGGTATGAATATATATCATAATATCATATTCAAGTCACAAAAGAAACCCTTTAGTTATTATTTTGTAACATTTATAGAATACAGCTTTTTTCCTTGACTTCGACAGTTTACAATTGTAAACTGTATATAGATAACTCAAAGCATTCATTTAGGAGGAAAATATGTCAAATAAAACTCATTTATCTAATCACGATGAAATGATGAATATGGAGCACGAAAACCATGAGATGCATGACATGCACAATATGGATAATATGCATGATATGGATATGATGAATCATGGAGGACACATGATGCATATGGGTGATATGAGTAAAAAGCTCAAAGTTGCTATCATTCTAATGATTCCGCTTCTACTCATTTCACCAATCGCTGGCTTTACTATACTTAAATTTCCCGGTAGTGAAATTTTGCAGCTCGTCCTTGGTACAATTATCTTCTTTTACTCTGGGACTCCTTTTTTTAGCGGAGCAAAAGGTGAATTAAAAAGCCGTAAGCCAGCCATGATGATGCTGATCACAATGGGAATTACCGTTGCTTATGCTTATTCTGTTTACGCCACAATCATGAGTCTTAATGGACATATGGGTATGAACTTTTGGTTTGAACTGGCAACTTTAATTGTCATTATGTTGATTGGTCACCTCATTGAGATGAAAGCAATCATGGGTGCTGGCGATGCATTGAAAGATTTAGCAAGCCTTGTACCCAAAAAAGCTCATTTAAAAAGTGGTAAGGATGTGGAGCTTTCAGAACTAAAAGTTGGCGATTTACTTTTAGTGAAAGAAAATGAAAAAATTCCTGCAGATGGCCTTATATTAAGTGATGCGCTCGTTGATGAATCAATGATTACTGGTGAAAGCCGAGCAGTCAATAAAAAAACGAATGACCATGTTTATGGTGGCTCCCTCAATCAAAACCAACCATTTGAGATGAAAGTCACAACCCTTGGAAAAGATTCATTTCTCAATCAAGTGGCCGAATTAGTCAAGAAAGCCCAAGCTCAAAAATCTAATTTGGAAAATATGGCAGACAGAGTGGCTGGTTACCTCTTCTATGCTGCACTTATTGTTGGTATCTTTTCATTAGTTTTTTGGACAATTAGTTCTAACTTTAGTTTTGCTCTACTTCTTGCGGTTTCTGTTTTTGTAATTGCCTGTCCACACGCTTTAGGTCTAGCGGTTCCACTTGTTGTTTCTCGCCTAACCAGTATTTCTGCTAAAAATGGTTTATTAATTCAAAACAGAACTTCTCTAGAAAAAATAAATACAATTAAATATGCCTTAATGGATAAAACGGGAACATTAACTGACGGTAAGTTTATTGTTCGTAATGTTATTGATTTTACTGATGAAACAGACATTCTCCAAATCATGGCAGCACTTGAAGGAAGTTCCACTCACCCGATTGCTCAATCAATCGTTTCAGCTGCTAAACCTCTTGAAACTCTAAAAGTTGAAGCGGTTGAAAATATTCCAGGAGTTGGGATTAAAGGGCAAGTTAATCAAAACTTTTATCAAATTGTTAACTATAAATATCTTCGTGAAAATCAACTTTCTTATGATGAAAAAAAGATTGCTCAATATTTAGATTTAGGTTTAACTGTATCTTTCCTAATCAATGAACAACAAGATGTTTTAGGATTTATTGCCTTAGGAGATTCTCCTAAAGCAGACGCGAAAGCCTTTATTAATGGTTTATTAGCCCAAGGAATTACCCCTGTTATGCTCACGGGTGATAATAAAGAAACTGCTCAAAAAATTGCTAGTGCACTAAATATTCCCGAATTTAGAGCGGAATTAAAACCTGAAGATAAAGCAGAAATTGTGAAAGAGTACCAAAAGAAAGCCGGCGTGCTTTTCATTGGTGATGGTGTCAATGATTCCCCAGCTCTTGCAACTGCTACGATTGGTTTTGCGATTGGAGCAGGAACTTCGGTTGCTATCAGTACCGCTGATGTCGTCCTAGTTAACTCCAATCCAAGTGACGTCTTGGATATGATTAATATCTCCAAACGCATGCTTAGAAAAATGAAACAAAACCTCTGGTTTGGAGCAGGCTATAACATTATTGCTATTCCTGTTGCAGCGGGTATTCTTTATCCATTTACAGGGATTTATATTGACCCTCTCATTGCAGCAGTCCTGATGTCAATCTCAACCGTGATTGTATCAATCAACGCGATGGGATTGAGGTATGATAAAAAATAGAAGAGCACATGCTCTTCTATTTTTTTCATACTAATTATGAAACTTTTATCACTTAAATATACTTAAAGATTAAGTATGATATCACACAAATACTAATGATTGTAATGATATTTTTTAAATATGGTTTATTTTTAAATGATTTTAGAATCTTTCGTTCATAATCATTTAATTGACTCCCTTGATGAACTAGAAAATAAATATTACCTCTAAGATAACGATTAGCATCAAAAACATCAAAGACTCCTTGAAGTAAATAATCTTTAGTATCTTGAAGCAGTTTTTTTATTTCTAATCTAACCTCATTAGAATCAAGATAAATATCTATATTTTCCATAAACACTTGATAGCTTTTTCCTCTTTTAATTTTTCTTGGCTTTTGTTTAGTAAGGCTTTCAAATCTAACGAGTCCATTTCTTTCATAGTGAACTTCATTCTTCTGTTCTTCGTTCCATCTCTTTCCAGGACCTTGCATCTTTTTAAGATTATCCACAATTTGATTGGTTTCCCTTGCTTTTTCTTCACTGCTCCTTTCATTATTTGCTTTAGGTTTATTTTTATCTTTGATTAAAAATATATCGTCTAAATTTTCTGGGCTATCATTGTACGCCATTTTCTCATTTTTTCTATCCTTCATTCATTTTTTTTGAAACTCCTTTCCCATTCTTTTCATGTGTCTTCTTTTTTTCTTTCTTCTTACCCTTATTTTTGCCCGCTTTCTTTTTTCTCTTTTTCTCCTATCCTGTGATTCAAAGCTGATTTTTTTAAAATCTATATATTCATAAATCATTTTATCTGCTAAGTCATTGTTTAATTCACTATTGAACTCCCTATCTTCTTGCCAATCTACATAATCATAGAGAAAGAGCGTTAAATATTGTAGCCAATCACAGACCGCATTTTCTTTTCCTCTACGAGATATTGTCCTAAAAATATCTCCAAGCGGAAAATAAAGTGACGGAATAATTGATTTATCAAAAGGTCCGAAAAAGTTCCCCTCTCGTTTTCTAGCACTGGAATCATAAACAAATTTAGCATTTGTAAGAAAGATATTCATTTCTCCATCAAAAATTCCTTTTTTTATTATCCAATCCAAATATTGAGATATTTCTTTAACAAGCCACTTTGTGCTTGTTGGTTTAATCCATAGTTTTGGCTCAAACATCTTATTTTCCTCCGTTATGTTTCTTACTTGGTGTATGTTTTTTCATTGCTCGGTTAGAATTTTTGTTGGGATTCCCCTTCCACTTTGGATCATTTTTCTTTTCTTCATTTAGTTCCCTTCCTTGCTTCTTTCTATTTGGTTTATTTATAGGACCTTCTCTATCACTAAATAACCAAATTCCTCCTGCAACTACTAAAGATACAAGAGCAACGACTCCAAGTCCAATCGCTACAGGTGGCACTTCTATACTTTCTCCCGCATCTTCGGCTGTAAATAGTCCAAAACCTAGTGCTGGTGCCCAAGCTGCACCCTTATTCCCGGTTTTTGGCAGTGAGTATGTGCTGGCTCCACTATAATAATTTTCTTCTGCTACAAGTTGAGCTTCTTTAGAATAATAAGCAGATTGTGGCACGTAATTTGGATAGTAAGCTCCACTAGAATTACTATATCCTCCTCCTGATGAATAACCATAACCACCAGAGTAAGAAGTGCCTCCACCGTAATAGCCATAAGTTGGTGCATAATAAACCACAGGCGCAATGTAATTCGGCACATATTCATAACCATTGGCATAATAAGTCGTCGCATAAGGATTGCCCGTGTTATAGTAAACAATCGGTGGCACATATTTGTAGTACACATCAAGTATTTCATCATGTTTTGGATAAGTCCCTGACTGCGTGGTGCTTCCTTCGATGTAGTAATTACCAAAGTTATAAGGGACATTGACCGAATAAGGTTTGTTATAAAGCCCCGTGATTGATTGTTGTCCTAGATAGGTACCGTCCGTACCATAGTAATCATAAGTGACGGTACTTTGGATATGATAATAATCATCGACTATTATTGTGTTTCTTAATATATAAAATGCAAACAACTAACGGACAGTTAATTATGAATCATTACTTTCCTTGTCTAATTTTTCTTTCAGCAATTTCAATTCCAATGAATTAAATTCCATAGCTAATATTTTTTTTATTGAGGTTTCTATTACACCATTATTTGTGGAGAAGAGTGGAGTCTTAAGCCCTTTTAATTTTATAGTTTCAGAATTTACGCTTAAAATTTCATACAAATCTAAAAAATCACTATCCGAAAATTGTAATACCGTCAATTTTCCTCCCCATTCTTTCATATCTTGAAGCATAGAAAGATGGAATGAATCATAATTATCCCCCAAAAGATTGCTAAAACTACTAATATAATCTAAGTAATCTGAACTTGGTATTCTTTTAATAATTGAAGTTGTTTTTATAAATGTGATACTTTCATAACGTCCCTGTGAATCAACTAATTCAAAAATAGAAAACATTGAATTTTCTTTTAAGAATTTTCCAACATAAAAAGATTTATCGTTACTGTTACTTTGCGTATATATTTCTTCAAGATTATTATTCATTTTATTTTCTCCTCTTATTAGATCGAGATTTAAAATCCTTCTTCGAGCGATTTTTCGTGCTATCACGCCCTGGTCTTGGATTTTCATGTTTATTTTTTGTTGATGGTCGAGCATTCTTAGTATGCTCACTAAATAACCAAATTCCTCCTGCAACTACTAAAGATACAAGAGCAACCCCTCCCAGTACAATTGCTACCGGTGGTACTTCTATGGTTTCTGCCGAATCTCCAGCAGCTACTAGTCCAAAACCTAGTGCCGGCGCCCAAGCCGCACTCTCATTCGCAGTTTTTGGTAGTGAGTATGTACTAGCTCCATCATATTCCCTATCTTCTGCTACAAGCTGACCTTCTTTAGTATAATAGGCAGATTGTGGAACATAAGTCGGATAGTAAGCACCACTAGAATTACTATATCCTCCTCCTGATGAATAACCATTCCCACCAGAATAAGAATTGCCTCCGTAATAGCTATATCCACCAATATAATCATCATAAGTTGACGCATAATAAATCACAGGTGGAATATAATTTGGCACATATTCATAACCATTGGCATAATAAGTCGTCGCATAAGGATTGCTTGTATTATAATAAACGATTGGTGGAACATATTTGTAGTAAACGTTTAGCGTTTCATCAGTTTTCGGATAAAGTCCAGACCGCGTCGTATTGCCCTCAATATAGTAATTGCCAAATTGATAAGGCACATTGACCGAATAAGGTTTGTTATAAAGTCCCGTGGTGGATTCTTGACCGAGATAAACCCCGTCCATACCATAGTAATCATAAGTGACGGTACTTTGGATGTGATAATAATCACCAACTATTATTGTGTTCCCATTTCTGTGTTGACTTTCTTGTCCATAAGCATAATGTGGGAATTTACTGGCTGGAACATTCCAAGAAACATTTGGAAACCAGATAAATTGATGTTGGGGAACGATAAGCTGATTGTTTTCATCCGCATCATAATAGTTAAGATAGACAATATCCCTGACTTGTGTCGTTAAATGTGCTTGAAGCGCTGAACCAAAGAGGTCATAGCGAACCCCTTGCGAATATTGATAAGAATTTCCACTACGAGCAGGTGCTGGGCTGTAAAAATCATAGTCAAAATTTGACAGGAAACCGGCACCCAGATAACCGCCATAAGGCAGACTAGCTTGACCATTCAAATCCGTATCAGGGCTTGTCGTATCATAAATAACACCACTTGAATCGGTCGCAAGATTAGTGGTCTTTGGAATGACCGTTAAAAGGTTGGCAAGATTGGTCTTGACTCCTTGTGCCATATCAATATCCGTTGTGATAAATGAGGCGAGGACAGGGATTTGAAAATTCGTATGATGTACGACGATTTGATAATTGAGGTTGACATTATTTGCCCCGTAGTAGAGGGAGACAATCGAGTTTCCGTCGGAGTTAGCGATATTTTGCTCGCCTGTAAAAGCCAATCCAATCGGACAGTCAGACGTACTTTCTGCGGGGGCTTGCCAGCTTGATTCATCTGTTGAAATGACTTTGTAGATCAAATCTAGATTGGTTCCGGCTAGGGTCCTTCCAACATTAGTAATTCGGCCAGAATCTCCTGCATTCATAGTATAAGTGGTCGCAGGTATGGTCGGGCCATCCGTTTGTCCAAAGTTTTCAGTACTGATTTGACCTGTTACCTGACCTGTGATTGGAATAACCTCTGTATTTGCCGACCAATGAAGACCATCAGGCGTTAAAAAGTTATTTGGCACAAGATTATTAGCCTTGATTGTAATATTGATACCATCTAGCGTGGCTGGTCCTGTAATATCATTGGCGACTGAACCGGTTGCTTCAATAGTGCTTATTACAGGGTCTTGACCATTGGCTTGGCTGGCAATTGAACCATTTGTGAGAGCAGGACTTATGATTGTTCCGCTCGCCGACAGGCTTGAAGCAATTGTGACGTTTGCTTTTGATGGATCAAGGGGAACACTTGGGAGTTTTGAACTCAACGAAGCTGAAACCTCTGAAGAATTAGAGCTTGTTTCTACACTTGAAGTCTGAGCCGAACTGGTTGAAGATGATGAAACTGAACTGGCACTTGGGGCTGTGCTCGCCTGTGAAGGTTGCGAGGTCGCCGCTTTAGTTTGCATTTCTGCCTGTGAACTTCCTGTATCTTCTTCGGTTGTCGAATCAGACACGGCAAGAGAAGAATTTAAAGTTGTATTGGTGACAGCTTCAGTTTGACTTGGTGGGGTAACGGCCAAATATTCATCAGCCTTTACTGCTAAAGGCAGACTAGTCACTAACAAACTTAAAAGAATTCCAGTGCTAAGTAACCAAAATTTACTTGGTGACTTCATCTGAAATTGCTTGTTCTGATTTTCCAATGCAAAACCTCCTTTTAGTGAATATTTTTTGTTTTCTGATTATTTAACATTATACGCTTAATTAGAAACTTTAGTAAAAATAAAGTAATTATTTTAACTTAATTTAAAAACAAGACTTTTAGAATACAAAAAAGCCTACCAAAATGATAGGCTACTATTTCACTAAAGCACCAAAACCTCATATTCTTGCACCTTTACACGCGCTTTTACATTTTCTTATCATCTAAAACAAAAAAAGCCATTATAAAATGACTTTTTCTTTTAAATCAATCCTTTAGATTTTAAATATCTTTCTGCTACTTTTCCAGCATCTTCTTGTTTGACATTAACGTCATAATTCATCTCAATCATCTCTTGGTCAGTAATTTTTCCTGACAGTTTATTGAGAATCTTTTTGAGTTCAGGATATTTTTTTAATAAACTTTCTTTCATCAATGGTGCTGCTTGGTAAGGTGGGAAAAGATTTTTATCATCTTTCAGGACAGTGAGATTATATTGTTTAATTTGACTATCAGTAGAGTAAACCTCAGCGACATTCACAGCACCAGAATTTAGTGCTTTATAAATTAAACTATTTTGCATAGTTTTTACATTTAAATCAAGTCCATAAAGTTTTTTCAAACCAATATTTCCATCTGAACGATTAGCAAACTCAACGTCAAAGCCTGCAGTTAAGCCTGAAACATTCGCTAAATCAGAAATTTTGGTGAGGTGATGCTCTTTAGCAAAATCAGATTTGACGGCAATTGCATAGGTATCTTGAAATTTCATTGGAGACAGATATGTAAATTGGTTAAGTTTTTTTATTCCTTCTTCTGCCTTTTGCCAAACGACATTTGGATCAGTTGAACTCACTGGAGCTTTCAAAAATGTTGAAGTAATGGTTCCTGTGAATTCAGGATATAAATCAATTTTTCCTGCTTTCAAGGCATTATATAAGAAAGTCGTATCACCAAAATTAGATTTTAAGTTCACGCGAATGTTACTATCTTTTTCAATCATCAGTTTATACATGTTAATCAAAACATCAGGTTCCGCTCCCAACTTACCAGCAATTGTAATTTGTGGATGATTAGAAGTTTGAGGTCGATAATAAGAGCCTCCAAGAACGAGTAAGCCGATGAAAAAACTGATGAGAATTGTTTTTATCTTGGCTTTTTCTAAAAATTTTAAAAGACTACTGAAAATAATCGCTAAAAGTGCTGAAGAAATTGCTCCAATTAAAATCAATGAAACATCATTCATATTGATTCCGAGCAGAATAAAGTTTCCCAAGCCCCCAGCACCAATCAAAGCAGCTAGTGTTGCGGTACCAATGACCATAACTGTACTCGTCCGAATTCCTGCCATGATAAAAGGCATCGCTAATGAAAGCTCAAATTTCATCAATCTTTCTCTTCGATTCATCCCAAATGCTGTTGCAGCTTCGATTAAAGAAGGTTCAATTTGCTCTAAACCAGTATAAGTATTTTGAACAATGGGGAAAATCGCATAGACAACAAGGGCGACAATTGCTGGTAAACTTCCGATTCCGATGAATGGAATCAAGAGTCCTAGCAGCGCCAAACTAGGTATGGTTTGAAAAATTCCTGTGACTTGCAAAACTGGTTCAGCAATTTTCGGAAGACGTCGTAGCAATAAAGCTAAAGGAATCGAAATCAGAATCGCAATAAAAATAGAAATTAGTGAAATCTGGATATGTTCTAAAAGCGCCTGCCAAAATTGTCCTTGCTGACTTTGAAAAGTTGAAATTAACTGATTCATTTGTCACCTCCTGCGATATAGCATATAATATCATCTGAGGAAATCGACTTGCCCTTGTATTTTAAAACTTCCTTATCAGAAAGACGATTAATTATTTCCGAAATAGCTGTATTGTCAGCAACTTCTTGCGCTTCTGGATTTACTGACAGCTCTGTCAGTAATAAATTTTCAACAGAAACCGTTGATAAATTCTGACGGTATTCTTTAAAAAATGTTTTAACAAAATCATTTGCCGGATGTTGATAGATATCTGCGGGTTCAGCTATTTGTTGGATTAATCCATCATTCATTACAGCGACTCTGTCAGCTAAATAGAGTGCTTCATCTAAGTCATGTGTTACAAAGACCACTGTTAAATTCATTTTTTTCTGTAAGTCTTTGATAAATATTTGTAACTGACGTCGTGAAATTGGGTCAAGTGCTGAAAAAGGTTCATCCATTAAGACAATTTTGGGATTTGCGGCAATGGCTCGTAAAATTCCTACCCTCTGTTGCTCACCACCTGATAATTCACTAGGTTGACGTTGAGCGTAATCTTTAGGGTTCAAACCAACTAAATCGAGTAATTCATTGGTTCTGTCAGCAATTTTTGCTTTATCCCATCCCTTCATTTCAGGAATTAAAGCAATATTTTCTGAAACAGTCAAATTAGGAAAGAGTGCAATTTGTTGCAGCACATAGCCCACAGATAAACGCAATTTTCGTAAATTTGCTGTTGATATTTCTTCATTATTGATTAATATTTTTCCTTCACTGTGAGTGACTAATTGATTAATCATTTTCAACGTGGTCGTTTTCCCACTTCCACTCGGCCCTACCAATACAAAAAACTCTTGGTCTTTAATTGTAAAATTAGCATGATCAAGAATTTTTTTGTTAGCAAAAGCCTTGGACACATTCTGGAATTCAATCATGAATGTCCTCATTTCTATCAGTAAAATTTACTGACAGCTTAAAAATAAAGTCTGTCAGTAAAAATTTTATTCTGCCGTAACTTATTTTTTCTACTATTATAATGTCGGCAGTGATTTATTTTCTGTCAGTAAAAATATTCTAAATCACTAGCCACTGTTGGATAAGTGAAAATCATTTTTTCAACATCCGCCAAAGTCATTTTTTGTTGAATTAAAATATTAATTAAATTGATCACTTCATCAGCCACTGAACTTACCGTTGATGCCCCCACGATTTCTCGCTTTTCATTGAGCGCGACTTTTAATTTTGCCAAGGGGTCATTAATTCTTTTATAAGTATACCAAGAACTTAAATCTAAAGTCTTGGTATGAATCCCCTCACCTGCCAAAAGGCCAACCTCAGCCAATTTTTCCATACCAAAAATGATTGTAGGAATCGATGGATAAGCAATTTTTTGCGGTTCATCCTTAACTAAATTTTCACCTAAATAAGATCCTTCAAAAGAAGAAACAGGCGTCAAATGAGGTTGATTTTTAGAAAGTACATCTCCCATCGCATAAATTTTAGAATTGTTTGTTTGTAAATATTCGTTTACCTTGATGCCTTTATCATCCGTTTCGACACCTACTTTTTCTAAATTTAGCTTATCACTATTTGGCTGACGGCCTACACCTGCAATCACTAAATCTGTTTTATGTTCAAAATCATTCCCATCAGTTAGTAAAAACCCTTCAGCAACTTTTTCGACTTTATTTACAGAAACATCCTCGATAAATTTAATACCTTGAGCTTTAAGGTAATTAATAAATTCTTGCCCCATTTCCTCATCAAAATGCGCAACTTTCGCTTTTTTACGTGAAATAATAGTAACATCGCTCCCAGCCGCTTTAGCAATTTGAGCCAATTCTAAAGAAATTGGTCCACTCCCTAAAAAGCTGATTTGAGCGGGAAATTCTTCAAGCGCTAAAAAATCATTACTTGTTTTTAAAAATTCTTTTCCATCAATATCTAAAAGACGTGGACGGCTTCCTGTTGCAATAATGTAAGTTTTAGATTGATAAGTTTGCCCTTCAACTTCAAGCTCTCCTTGATCATTAAAAGCGGCACTTCCATATATTGTCTCTATTCCAGCATTTTTCAACCCCTCAAACGTTGATTTTTCATAAGGGTCAGTAATATTTAGTTTACGACTTTTCAGCCCTTTCCAATCAATATTTAATTCACCAGAAATCCCCTGACCTTTTAACTGTTCGACACGACTTTTTGCTTCCACAACCGCCATCATCATTTTTGTTGGGTCACAACCATAGTTTGGACATGTTCCCCCCCATTTATCATTCTCAATAATTCCAATTTTGTTATCTTTAGTTTTTAAGCGATAAGCTAATCCTAATCCGCCAGGTCCGGCACCAATAATAATATAATCAAACATTCTTTAGCCTCCTTATTAATAAATCTTTAAAATATACTCATGATACAACACTTTAGTTTAATTCTACTTTTTTTCTCTAAAATAATAAACTATTTTGCTTTATATAAAAAAAATTCAGTAGCCGAACTACTGAATTATCCTTCATGAAATCGTTCTTCAATATCCAAATTATAAGAAGCTTCTGTTGCGACTTTAATTTGAAGCTCTCTCTTTTTTCTTGGTAAAAATTTTCTAATCTCATCATCATTGTAACCAACTTGTAGTCGCTTATGATCGACAATTAAAGGTCGACGTAAGAGCGTTGGGTTTTCTTCAATTATTTGAATCAAATCGTTTAATTTAATCGTTTCAAAATCAATATTTAATCGCTGATAAGCTTGACTTCTTCTAGAAATAATATCTCCAGTTCCTTCCTCAGTCAATGCTAAAATTTCTAATATATCTTCCTTACCAATTCGACTCGTAACCAAATTTATTTCCTGGTAAGCAATATTTTGTTTCTCCAACCATTCTTTTGCTTTTTTACAAGAGCTACAAGATGCTACTGTGTATATTTTTATCATAGTGTTCACCTCATCTTTTTCTTATGACTTTCTCATTCATCTCTTAATTACATTCTACCATAAAAAGATAATTTGTAAAGGGTATCATGAGATAAAGATTAGGAATTAATTTATTTTTAACCTAAATAAAAAAAACTGCAAAAATACAGTTTTTTTCATTTTATTTATAAATTCGTTTGATTCTATCAGAAAGCAAACAAAGCACTTCATAATTTATCGTTCCACGCCAATCAGCAACATCTGTTGTCGTAATTTCATTAGTCTTATCTCGACCAATCAAGGTAACTTTTGTTCCTAGAGGATAAGATTTATCAAGTTTTATCATCATTTGATCCATACAAACTCGACCAACAATCTCACAAAATTCTCCATCTACAAGTACTTTAAAGCCTTGCATTTGGCGGGTCCATCCATCAGCGTAACCAATTGGAACAGTTCCAATCCACGTTTCTTCACTTGTTTCATAAGTTGCACCGTAACCAACTGTTTCACCTGCGGCTATTTTTTTAATATGAGTCAATTCAGAAACTAAAGAGAGAGCAGGTTCAATTTCAAAAGGAAGCTCCAAAGTTTTACCACTTGGATTCAAGCCGTACATTGAAATACCTAAGCGTTCAATAGCTTGAACCTGTTCTTTATGCCATAAAGCAGCGGCCGTATTGGTTGAGTGAACAAATTTTGGCTTACGTGATAAGCCGGCCATAATTTTGTTAAATCTTGCCTGTTGATCTTTAAATTTTGTATCATCAGCCATATCGGCGGTCGCAAAATGAGTGAAAATCCCTTCAAAATTAATCGCATATTTATCGGCAAGTTCAATCATCTGATTCGCTTCTTCAACATCACGAACCCCAATCCGACCCATACCAGAATCTACACCAATATGAATTTTTAAATCTGAATGTTCTGCTTCTTCTTGAACAACCAATTTTAACCATTCTAAACTTGGGGCAGTCAGACTAATATTAAGGGCAGCTGCAATATCCACATCTTCTGGAACAATTCCTGATAGAACTAAAATCGGTTTAGTTACCAAATGATTCCGTAATTCAATTGCTTCATCAAGGTTTGATACACAAAAACCGCCTACCAAATCGCTCACCGCTTTAGAAATCTCAACCGAGCCATGCCCATAGGCATCTGCTTTCACTGCTGGCCAAATTTCCGCATTAGGGTGAATATGCTTTTTAAATTTTTCAATATTATTTCTAATCGCCTTTAAGTCAACAATAGCTGACGTATTGCGATGTGGAGAAGTTTTCATCTTTTAAACCTTCCTCTAGTTTAAGCAAAATTTTTTATTACTTCTTAATTTTTTTCCAAAACAACAAAAGCAACTGCTTCTAAATTACTATGCGAGATAGATAAATGAACTTGGCCGTCAAATGGATGTTTAGTAAAATAGGGTTTTCCTAATTCATCATTTTTGATTTCAAGGTCATGCATGCCCAAAGCCTTACCAAATCCCGTACCGTAAGCTTTAGAAAAAGCTTCTTTTGCTGCCCAACGTCCCGCAAGAAATTCAGTTTTACGAGCGGTAGATTGAAAACTATTATATTTTTCTAACTCCACTGCCGTAAGAACCTGTTCCACAAAACGTTCAGAACGTGTCAGTGCTTTTTGAATTCGAGAAAGCTCTACATTATCAACACCTGTTCCAAAAACCATTTTTCCACCTCTATTTATGGAATAAAAGGTTAAAATCTGGCAAATTATGCCAGATCTTTAAACCCTTAAAAGTTTAGTAACTAAACTCTTTAATTTTATAAATTACTTTGTAAGTTCATAAATTGCTTCAGCATAAATTACTGCAGCTTTATAAATATTTTCAACAGGTTTCATTTCATTAGCTTGGTGCATTGAATCAGGTTCCCCTTCAAACATCGCACCATAAGCAACACCACGTTCTAAAAGACGACCAAAAGTTCCACCGCCGATGATTGTTTCATAACCCTTAAGGCCCGTATGTTTTTCATAAACATCAATCAATGTTGATACAAGTGGGTCTGACATTGGAACATAATGTGGAACATGAAGGTGTTTTGAAAGTTCAACTTCAACAACACCATCAAGTTTAGCAAGAATTTCTTGCATACGTTCTGGACTATTTCCTTGTGGGAAACGGAAGTTAAGCGCAATTTTACCTTCAGAATTCTCATCAAATGACCAAACACCAGCGTTCATTGAAGTATTCCCCATTAATTCATCAACATAAGCTGTTCCCAATTTTTCACCTTCATGGTCTTCAAGAAGTTTTTCAGCTCCAACTTTAATGAAAGCAGCAGCACCATCAGCAAAATTAAATTGGTTCAAGAATAAAGTAAGGTAAGTTGCTCCATTTACACCTTTTTCTGGCATCGCACCATGTGCTGATTTACCATAAAGCGTGATTGTCGCTTTTCCATCAGTTTCTTCAAGGTCAAAACGAAGATTTTTGCTTGCATTTTCAGCTACGAATTTTTCAAGTGCAGCTTGTAAATCTTTAGCACCTGAAATTACTGCAGTTGCAGATTCTGGAACCATATTTTCGGCAAGACCAGCTTTAAAACTGTGAAGAACAACTTCTCCAGCATTTTTACCTGCAAAATGGAGATATTCTGTAATATTTCCTTTTTCACCATTGATAATTGGGAATTCAGCGTCAGGTGAGAAACCAAAGTCAGGCAATGGCAATTCACAATGTTCAAAATAGTAATCCATATCTGCCCAACCAGTTTCTTCGTTTGTTCCAACGATAAAACGGATTTTTTTGCTTAATGGAAGATTGAGTTCTTTCAAGATTTTAAGGGCATAGTAACATGCAACAGTTGGGCCTTTATCATCAGAGGCTCCACGAGCATAAAGATTTCCATTACGAATTTCTGGTTCAAATGGATTTGAATCCCAACCAGAACCTGCGGGAACAACGTCTAAGTGACCGATGATTCCAAGAACTTCTGCATCATCACTTGCACCATTTTCGTATTCAAAATGTCCAACATAATTATCATAATTTTTAGTTGTATAACCATCACGTTCAGCAATCTTCAAGAATGCATCCAATGCTTTTCTTGGACCAGGACCAAATGGATTTTCAGCATCTGCATGTTCCATATCCATTGCAGAATCAATGCGCAAAAGGCTAAATAAATCTTCCATCAAAGCGTCTTTACGCTTTTCAACTTCGGCTTTAAAATCAATAGTTGTCATAATCTTCTCCTTGAAGTAGTATATTTATCTATTATAGCACATCTTGTCAATAGGGTTCAATACGTATCAATAAACTTGAAATTTATCACTTTTTAAATTAGCTAATGTCAATAAGCGTCAATACGTTTCATCTTAAACGTAGTTAAAAACGTAATCAAATATTTTTGTTAGGCAAGGTGCTGTATATCTAATATATACAGTATTTTTATTATATTAAAAAACTACTCATAATATGAGTAGTTCTAATTTATTCAAAAGATAAGCAAGGACAAAATCTAGTTAATTAACTTGAAACTTCATAAGCTCCTCCAGCAACAATTACTACAACGCAATCAAAAAATTAGTGTTTTTTCGAAACTAATGAAAATACGTACTGCATACCAAGGTTGTCTCTTTATAAAAATCGTTAACATTTGTTATTGACAAAATAGTCAGAAATTTATATAATAATCTCACAAAACAATGGAAGTTCTTTATGAAAAAATTCAAAACTAAGTTTATTACACTTGCACTTGCTTCAGCATTTATTGCAGTAGGTTACTCAACTGCAGCTTCTGCTGATTCAGTTAAATCTACAACCCCAAATTCAACTCCAACAATTTCACTTCGTTCAAATGTGGAATTTCAAGGGGGAGGTTCAAAGCAATTCACTTATATTAAACATTACGCTAATGGATATTTGGCATATGATAACTGGTTCAAAAGATATGTATATGTAGTTACAAGAAATCCTGCTGGTGCAGCTTTTTATGTTGTATCTAAAAACTTTGTTTATTCGGTATAAAATATATGACAAAAAAAATTAACCAATATTTTACTTTTGATGATAGTAAAAAAGAATTCTCACTTCCCACGATTTCAAAAAAAACAAAATATAATTATAACAGTTTAAAAGACTTTACCCTTTATGCTTCTGGTTCTCCTAGTGATACTGTTGAGATTAAAGAACGACTTAAGTCAAAGAAAAATTATTTGAATTATTTATCTTTTCTTTCTTTATGGATTGAAATAAATTTTGAAGAAGATAAATCACAAAAAATTGTATTCTATAACACTCCTTATACAGCAAGTGAAAAAGAACGCAAAAATTTTGTTGAATTAGCGATTGATATTATTGATAAATTAAACGAAATTAAAAGTAATAGTAACTAAACTAATAATGGATAGGTCTCTTTATATCAAGCTATATTTATTTGTGGCTAAAGGTACTGATTACTTTTTATATAAAATAAAACACGATCCTTTCTGGACGTGTTTTATTTTTAAAGATAAATCGATTTAAAGTCAAAAATTTATAAGATATCTGAAAAATTGGAGTTTTACGAAACAAGCGAAAATATCTTCCTACTTCTACTACTTCACTATCAAGATTATTTTCAATACAATTAGGAAAGTTTTTTTACTTAAATTAGTACTTAGTCCCTCACCCCTTATATATGCCAGTTTGTCCATCTTTAAATTGTAGTCAAATCATTTCTTCATCTCGGCTTTTAAATGGACTCTATTTCTGAATTCATACAATGTGATCAAGTCACTTGCAAAATCATCGTCAATTAGATCTAGTTTTACTAATTTTTTACTTTATTTTCATATGGTGAACCCTTTTCTTTGCGCTTCTCCATCAACTGAGTAGAGATAGAGCGTTCCTTTAAGTTCGATTGTTGTAAAAATTGGATGTTCCATTATGTTTTTCCTGCTTTCTAAAAATAAAAAGCAAGCCTCCCCACCCATGGGTGAAAAACTTGCCCATTGGGTGGTCGTAAATGTATCATTTTTTATGTTACTCATCTTTCAGATTTAGAACGGTAAGTCATCTGGGTTGATCTCCATTGGAGTTCCACCAAATAACTCTTCAGCGGTTGTTTGATTTGATTCTTGAGTAGAGGCCGGACCATTTGAAGTTCCATTTCCTACTTGAGACCCTTTTGATTCTAAAAACTCAAAATTATTGACGAGAACTTCCATACTAAACCATTTGACTCCTGAAGAGTCTTTATAGGATTAGTTCGTAATTCACCATCAATTCCAATTCTATTTACTTTTGAAGCATATTTCACAAGTGTTTCTGCTTTTTATCCCCAAAGAATACATGGAATAAAGTCAGCTTCACAATTGCCATTTGCATTTTTAGACTTACGGTTTACCACAATCGAAAAATGAACATAGCTTTTATTAGAAGGATTCTTTTTAAGTTCAAGGTCTTTTGACAAATGTCCGATTTGGTGTGTGTTATTCATAATATTGCCCTCCTAGGTTAAAATTACGATAGTAAAAATCTACTACCCACAGGTAGTAAAACTTCGCTACCTGCGATTGGATGTTGTTGATTCTGACTTAATTCAGCCATAATTCAGCCATAATGAGTAAATGAGTCACACGTCTAGTGTGAAATTAGAGCCTCATTCCTAAAGAATTAGTGACACAATATTTGAAGTCACGCGCATTAAGTCTTTGACAATAATTTTGCGCAGCCCCTGGTGTTTCAAATTCAATAACGATGAGTGTAGTTGGGAAATTACCAACAACTGTTCTTAAAGGGTTATGAAGTTGGACGCATACAAAGTTCAGATCACACTAGAATCTTTCACTTTTGTCGCCTCTTGTACTACTGGAAGCTTTCGCTTTGCACATTCGTTGAAGAAATCCTTCAACTCAACATTCTAGATTCAAGTTGTTAAGACGCAAGCGCCACTTGCAAGCCACTTCTAAGGATGGCACATCGCTCCCACACTGGGCATGACGCTATATTAATTGATTTAAGCATTTCTACATTAGACACTCTTAAGCCAAACTTTGAATCGTAAGTAGTTTCAGACATCAACTAATGCCTTTGTCCTTCCTGACTTGAAAGCCCCCCTACTTATCTAAAAATTAATACCTTAATTTCGGTTACTGGTTGCTGGAGTTAAAAAATGGCGTAACTTCATATTCTATAGTTTCATAGGAAACCTGTATTACACGATACTCTCTTAAGAACACTCGTTCTCAATTGCTTTAACTAAAAAGTATAAATTGGAATTTATTTAATTAGAAATCGATATTGATAGAAAAACTCTATAAAAATAGTTTTATCAAATATTAGTAATAATAAATGAAAAATATTATTATAGAGAAAATAATATGAATTAATAAAAAATAACCAACAATATAAATTGTAGATGGGGCTGACCGAAGGTCAAATAAGTTTAATTTTGTATATGCTTAGATTATCTCACACAAAAAAAGGGACCTCATTTAATCCCTTTTTACTATTTTTTCATATTTATAAGTTAAACTTCCTATTATTGATAGGATCTTCTGGTAAATCTGTGCATTTTTAAATAAGTCTGATAAAAAATATCGTAAAGATTTATTTTATTAATATCAAAATTGTGACTAACGTTTTCAACTAAATTTTTTAGAAAACAATTTATCAGTCAACTTTTCTAAATATAACTGTTCATTCAAAAAACTTTTCTTTTAATTATAGAAGGTTGTCACTCTTCATATTTTAAGTCGAGAGGACATACAACTACTGTAATTTATATGATTACACCTTATAGAAACAATATATAAATCATTACTTCGCAAACCATATATTATTTCATAATAATAAATCATGGTCTTTTTTATAGAATTAATAAGACAACATACAGTATGAATACTCTGTATGCTCAGTTTATATTTTTTTCAGTGACACTTAACTGTTGGAGCAAGGTAACACTGTCAAATTCTTTCTCTTTAGTTTTCCTATTTCTTCTTGGTAAATCTCAACTAAATTTCTAGATTCTTCATCTCATTCAGGTGAATTTAGAAAAGTAATAATGTCTTCCCCCCACCAGCAATCGATTTCTTCTAATAAATACTTAATAGAATTGGTTTATTACATTTTTATCTCTCACTTTTTATTTTTCTATAATCGCTTTGATTATATATCAAACCAGGGATGAGCGAGGCGACAATAACAACCAGTTCAATTAATTCAGTAAGAACCCTTGGAATTTTTATACTGATGGTTAAAGTAAGAGAACTGAGAGAACTAAGAGGGACCAATGAGCACCATGACCCAAATACACTATTTAACTTAAAATTCCCTTTCAATTCTAAGGAAAACATATAAATTTCTATAATTAATGAGACTTACGTAAACAATAATTTAATCTGAAACCTCATAATGAAGTCTGGACAATTGATTTAACAAATACTCTAACTTTGAATACTTATTAGTAGATCATCTAAAAGATGCAACTTCTTTCTCAACTGCCTTTAAAGCTACACCAAAAACCTGATCCATATCATAGTATTGGTAATTACCTAAGCGCCCACCAAAAATAACATTTGGATATTTTTTAGTCTCTTCTTTATATTTTCTAAAAAGCTTAGAATTTTTTTCATCATTAACTGGATAATAGGCCTCTTTTGTGCGATCCCAATTTTGAGGGAACTCTTTCGTTAAAATCGTATATCCCTCGTCAGCTTTTTTATCGAAATGTCTCCACTCCATCACACGAGTATAGGGCGTTTCTGCATCAGTATAATTGATGACCGCATTTCCTTGAATATTGTCAGATTTTACAGTTTCTGTTTCAAAGCGGACAGAGCGATATTCCAGTTCTCCAAAAGAATAATCAAAAAACTGATCAATCATTCCCGTATAAACAATTTTTGGAAACTCTTCTAAAAATACTTCTTTATCACTGAAAAAATCTACACCTGTTTGAACATCAATAAGGTCAGAATCAAGCATTTTATCAAAGATTGCAGTATATCCATCAACTGGAACCCCTTGATAACGATGATTGAAGTAATTATTATCAAACGTATAGCGGACCGGAAGACGGCGGATGATGAATGAAGGGAGCTCAGTAGCTTTACGTCCCCACTGCTTCTCTGTATAACCTTTAATAAGTTTATGATAGATATCAGTCCCAATCAAACTAATTGCTTGTTCTTCTAGGTTTTTAGGGATTCCTGAAACTCCTGCTTTTGCCTTCTGTTCCTCAATCTTAGCAGCCGCTTCTTCTGGAGTCTTTACCCCCCACATTTGATAAAAAGTGTTCATGTTAAAAGGAAGGTTATAAAGTTCCCCTTTATAATTCGCAACAACTTGATTAATATAATTATTAAACTCTGTAAATTGATTGACGTAATCCCAAACCATTTTATTATCAGTGTGGAAAATGTGTGCACCATAATCATGAACATTGATTCCATGTTCTTTATGAGTGTACATATTCCCACCAATATGAGAGCGACGTTCAATAATTAATGATTTTTTACCATGCTTTGCAGCTTCATGCGCAAATATCGAACCATAAGGGCCTGCTCCAACAATAAGATAATCATAATTTTTTTTATTAAATTTCATTTTTCAGTTCCTCATTTTTATATCTTATAACCCCTGGTATTCTCTATTCATATTTTGATCGATTTTTAAAAATAATGAATAACTACTATATTGAAAGAAATTACAAATAAAAGAATATAGAAAAATTTATCCTTTTATTTACTTTATTTGTTTCAAAAACCACAACACGGAAATACGTAGTATTTCTTTTTTATCCTTGATAGATAGTTTCTTAAAGAACATTTCTAAACTTCTTTCGGGAATTTCATTATTTTCACCAATTAAATATTGAGGTGAAACATCAAAATAATTGGCTAATTCTACAAGTCTAGTAGCTGATGGCTCCCTTCCTAATTTATAATTATGAAGTGCATTTCTTGGGTAACCGAGTTCACGCTCTATTTGATTTATCGATGTATTTCTTAATCTGACTTGTTCTAGCAATCTATTGTAAAATAAATTATTTTTTCTCATGTTTTCACTTTCTTATAAAAACTTCATAATGATATTTTTATGAATTGCACATTCTTACCAAAATAGATATGTTTTTTTATTTTATTGTTAAATAATAAGAAACTATTTAGTATACATTTGTAATGTTTTAATTCATACTTGCACTACTTTAGAAACTAAATAAATAAATCATATTCAAAAATAGTCCCTACTATTTTTGATATTTTTAAAGGATGCTTATTATACTATTCTTTTAAGTTAATATTTACTTTATTTTTAATAAAAAATTCCCATATTTAACCTTCCACAATATAAACAAATTTTTACTTTCTAAACTCATATTTATCCATTTTACAGAGAAATATATAATTTATACTTTCTCTGTAAAATGGATATAAGTAAGTTAATTACATAACTTACTTATTCCATTTAATTAATAGCTATTTTGGTTGAATATAAGTAGCTAGTGCAGCGACACCAGCAGAAATATGACGTTCACTCACGATATTATTCCCTTTTACATTCATTTCAGAAACTAAAATAGAATTATCTGAATATACTTTTTCTACGAATGCCACATGACCATATATAATACTAGATCCTGCAACTCCTGGAGGAAAACTTACTGCATATCCTTCCGTTGGAACAGATGTAGTATAATAACCCTGAATTTTAGCATTGATTCCCCATTCTCCTCCATTTCCCATAAAATTACCAATCTTACCACCAAGTTGGATTATACGATTGTAGACATATTGTGTACAATTTCCGAAGGCATAACTTTCAGAGCCAGGATATTGTTCCCCATTATATACGGGAAAATCTGATTTATCACCTCTTGAAGTCACAACTGGACTAGTAGGAATATTGTCACCCAGGACTTGAGTTGAGCTATCTACATTATCATAAGCATCCAATTTATACTCTTGAATGAGTTCAATTAATTTTTGTGCATATGCTGGGTCAGTAGCAAAAATTCCTTGCAAGGCTTCAGCTGCTTCCCGATAATTTTTAGCATGTGATTTCCATGCACCAGCATAAATCTCAGAATTCCAAGTTGTTCCCTTAATCATCAAATTAATATAATCATCCAAAGCTTGATCATAATTACTATAGATTCTGAAACTTTGTTCAATATAAAATGGAGTATTTCCTGAAAATTCTTCTGTTTTAAAAGAAATAGATTTTCCTAAGTAAGCACCAGTAATATTGAAAATATTAAAATATTGTTGACTCATATTGCTTTGACCAGAACCAGATTCTAAAATGGCCTGCGCCAAGATGATTGAAGCATACAGATTATTTTTACCAGCTAAAATTCTCACACGATCCGCAATACTTTTGATAAAAGCATCAGTACTAGTGACATCAATTTTTTCAATCGGCTTAGCAGCATCAATTTCTTTTAAAACCGGACCAGTATAAACAGACTTCTCCGAGTCAGCTGACGAACTTGGCATTTGTACAGATGTTGAAGTCTGATTATATGATGTCGTTCCTTGTGAATAATTAAAAGGAGCCGATACGGAAGTAGATGGAGCTTGAGTTGTTGTTGAAGGAGTACTAGCAGAACTATTAGTTGATGGTGAACTAGAAGTGCTTGGTTTCGATGATGAATCTGACGTACTCGGTTTCGATGATGAATCTGACGTACTCGGTTTCGATGATGAATCTGACGTACTTGGTTTCGATGATGAATCTGACGTACTTGGTTTCGATGATGAATCTGACGTACTTGGTTTCGATGATGAATCTGACGTACTTGGTTTCGATGAGTCTGAAGTTATCCCTGAAGTATCTCCACTACTACTAACAGTTACCTCGTCAGCATGACTTGCTACACCAAAAACTGTCATACCCAAAATCAAAGCCGTTCCTGCGATAAACTTTTCTTTTTTCAAATGTTTAACCTTTAGTTTTTGTAATATATCTTAAATAAACTATTTAAATCCTGTCGAACCTCCAAAAAGAAGTTGCATATTTTTTTATGCGGAACCTCTTTTTATTCAGTTCTAATTGGGAAAAATAGTTATATCAGCAAATTTCTATTTATTTTCTTTTTTCTCTCCTTCCGAACAATGCTGCACCAATAGCACCAAAGAGTGTTGCAAGACCTATAGAGCTAGCAACTGACCCATCAGACGATCCTGTCTTAGGTAAGTAACCTGTTCCCCCATTGTTTACAGAACTACTGTTTCCTGGCAAATTACTTGTATTACTATTTGTAGTAGAGACACTTGGAGGAGTAGCACTCAATGAGTTTGAATCAGACATTGAACCTGAATCACTCAATGATGTACTTGTGCTCAATGAGTTCGAATCACTGATTGATGTAGACATCGAACTTGAATCACTTAACGATGTGCTTGTACTCAATGAGTTTGAATCACTGATCGATGTAGACAGGCTTGATGAGTCTGAAGTACTTAATGAGTTTGAAACAGACATTGAACCTGAATCACTCAATGATGCACTTGTGCTCAATGAGTTTGAATCACTGATTGATGTAGACAAGCTTGATGAGTCTGAGGTACTTAATGAGTTTGAATTACTGATTGATGTAGACAAGCTTGATGAGTCTGAAGTACTTAATGAGTTTGAATCACTGATTGACGCAGACATTGAACCTGAATCACTCAATGATGTGCTTGTGCTCAATGAGTTCGAATCACTGATTGACGTAGACATCGAACCTGAATCACTCAATGATGTACTTGTGCTCAATGAGTTTGAATTACTGATTGACGTAGACATCGAACTTGAATCACTCAATGATGTGCTTGTGCTCAATGAGTTCGAATCACTGATTGATGTAGACAAGCTTGATGAGTCTGAAGTACTTAATGAGTTTGAAACAGACATTGAGCCTGAATCACTCAATGATGTGCTTGTGCTCAATGAGTTCGAATCACTGATTGACGTAGACATCGAACTTGAATCACTCAACGATGTGCTTGTACTCAATGAGTTCGAATCACTGATTGACGTAGACATCGAACCTGAATCACTCAATGATGTACTTGTGCTCAATGAGTTCGAATCACTGATTGACGTAGACATCGAACCTGAATCACTCAATGATGTGCTTGTACTCAATGAGCTTGAATCACTGATTGACGTAGACATCGAACTTGAATCACTCAATGATGTGCTTGTGCTCAATGAGCTTGAATCACTGATTGACGCAGACATTGAACCTGAATCACTCAATGATGTGCTTGTGCTCAATGAGTTCGAATCACTGATTGACGTAGACATCGAACTTGAATCACTCAACGATGTGCTTGTACTCAATGAGTTCGAATCACTGATTGACGTAGACATCGAACCTGAATCACTCAATGATGTACTTGTGCTCAATGAGTTTGAATTACTGATTGATGTAGACAAGCTTGATGAGTCTGAAGTACTTAATGAGTTTGAATCACTGATTGACGCAGACATTGAACCTGAATCACTCAATGATGTGCTTGTGCTCAATGAGTTTGAATTACTGATTGATGTAGACAAGCTTGATGAGTCTGAAGTACTTAATGAGTTTGAATCACTGATTGACGCAGACATTGAACCTGAATCACTCAATGATGTGCTTGTACTCAATGAGCTTGAATCACTGATTGACGTAGACATCGAACTTGAATCACTCAATGATGTGCTTGTGCTCAATGAGTTCGAATCACTGATTGATGTAGACAAGCTTGATGAGTCTGAAGTACTTAATGAGTTTGAAACAGACATTGAGCCTGAATCACTCAATGATGTGCTTGTGCTCAATGAGTTCGAATCACTGATTGATGTAGACAAGCTTGATGAGTTTGAAGTACTTAATGAGTTTGAATCACTGATTGACGTAGACATCGAACCTGAATCACTCAATGATGTGCTTGTGCTCAATGAGTTCGAATCACTGATTGACGTAGACATCGAACTTGAATCACTCAACGATGTGCTTGTACTCAATGAGTTCGAATCACTGATTGACGCAGACATTGAACCTGAATCACTCAATGATGTGCTTGTACTCAATGAGCTTGAATCACTGATTGACGTAGACATCGAACTTGAATCACTCAATGATGTACTTGTGCTCAATGAGTTTGAATCACTGATTGACGTAGACATCGAACCTGAATCACTCAACGATGTGCTTGTACTCAATGAGTTCGAATCACTGATTGACGTAGACAATGAATCTGAAGTACTTAATGAGTTTGAGTCACTGATTGACGTAGACAATGAATCTGAAGTACTTAATGAGTTTGAGTCACTGATTGACGTAGACAATGAATCTGAATCACTTAATGAGTTTGAGTCACTGATTGACGTAGACAATGAACCCGAATCACTTAATGAGTTTGAGTCACTGATTGACGTAGACAATGAATCTGAATCACTTAATGAGTTTGAGTCACTGATTGACGTAGACAATGAATCTGAAGTACTTAATGAGTTTGAATCACTGATTGACGTAGACAATGAATCTGAAGTACTTAATGAGTTTGAATCACTGATTGACGTAGACAATGAATCTGAATCACTTAATGAGTTTGAATCACTGATTGACGTAGACAATGAATCTGAATCACTTAATGAGTTTGAGTCACTGATTGACGTAGACAATGAATCTGAATCACTTAATGAGTTTGAGTCACTGATTGACGTAGACAATGAATCTGAATCACTTAATGAGTTTGAGTCACTGATTGACGTAGACAATGAATCTGAAGTACTTAATGAGTTTGAAACAGACATTGAACCTGAATCACTCAATGATGTGCTTGTGCTCAATGAGTTTGAATCACTGATTGAAATTGATAATGAGTTTGAATCACTAATGCTATTACTCAATGAATCGGAATCACTAATGGAATTTGATAATGAACTTGAATCACTGATGCTTTCACTCATTGAGTCTGAATCACTGATTGAAATTGATAATGAGTTTGAATCACTAATGCTATTACTCAATGAATCGGAATCACTAATGGAATTTGATAATGAACTTGAATCACTGATGCTTTCACTCATTGAGTCTGAATCACTGATTGAAATTGATAATGAACTTGAATCACTAATGCTATTACTCATTGAATCGGAATCACTAATGGAATTTGATAATGAACCTGAATCACTGATGCTTTCACTCATTGAGTCTGAATCACTAATTGAAGTTGAACCACTAATGGAATCTGATAGTGAGCTTGAATCACTAATGCTAGTGCTCATTGAATCGGAATCACTGATTGAATCTGATAATGAACTACTTGATGAGATAGAAGTGCTTATTGATTGGCTAATACTTTCTGATGTTGTATTACTATTTAAAGAGTCACTTATTGATACACTCGTACTCAGTGAAGTTGAAGTACTTATTGATGAACTTGTTGATGTAGAAGTACTCGTTGACATAGAAGTACTTCCCTCAGGACTATAAACGTAAATTGATACATTTGTTGTTGATGTTGTATCTGCGACTACAGTAGTTGTAGGTTGGTTTGTATTTGTTGGAAGCATATCAGATCCGGGCTGAATGTATACATATCCAGTTGGTACATTGGTTTGAGTATAAAGATTGCTGCTCCAATCAATCGTGTTTCCTACATTAGCTGGGACATTAGTTGTACCTGCCATTTCGCTTCCAACATTTCCTGAGTCAGTTGCAACTGCTAATCCAGTTTGAGCGTCTACATATGTATATGAAATATTAGGGTTTGATTGACCATAAACATAGATATTATATGTGTAAGTTTCGCCCGTCATAGGAACATTGGCGTAGTTCGCTTGCCCGTACTGATCTCCGTTATCTATAGAACTTGTTGGGTCACCTCCAGGTTGCCCGTTAGTTCCTGTAGGTGCACCTGAATAAATCTGATTATCAGTACTTCCTCCTAAAGCCCACATATAACCTGAAGGCATATTGTCAACCGCATAAGTTGTGTTAACTAGACTAATGTTTTGACCGATATAATTTGAGTCATCACTTAACGGAACACTCGTAGTGCCTACAGTATCACCATTTTGATTGACATAATTAATTTTTATATCTCCAACAGGTAGAGCATTAGTTTGCAGCTCTCGTGTGCTAGTATTAATAATACTAGATGTTGCAGTACCACCAGTAACCGAAGTTGTTCCATTTTGAACAGTTAAATTACCAAATGTACCTGTTGCATCAGGTGTTGCTGGGCTAGCATTGGTTCCTTGCCATGTGTTAATACTGGAATTATTCATCGTAAATTTCCCAGCCCCACTTACGAGTGGCCCTGTACTTGGAGTACCTGTAGCAGTATCAACAGCCATATGCAATGATTTAGGAGAAATAAAGGTAACACTTGAACCAGCACTATTTGTCTGTATAACTGCTCCATTAGCCCACTGATTGATGTCTAACGTTGTAGCAGCATTAAAGAGTACGCTTTGAGTCCCTTGTACTCGAATAGCCCCTGGTTGAGTTGATTTAGGTATCGAGAGGTTAAAATTTTGTCCAAAAGTATATTTTGCTGTAGCTGCAGCTCCCTGTTGTCCATTAATAAAGTACTGGAAACCTGTTTGCGACCATTGAACATTATCACCCGCTGTAATTCCATTAAAGTACAAATAAGCGGCCGGATAGTTAGCAGACTGCCCATTGTAAGTATTAGCAGTATTAGAAGAGCCATCTCCCATTGTAATAGTATTTCCGTAACCTACACTGCTAGATGACGCAACAGTTTCAAAATAGAACTCCGAAAATCGGATATCATTTGATGTACGATTTAGGACCACGCTCGAATTATTCGCAAAATTAATACTACCAACCGAACGCGTTACCTCATTCGAAATATTAAATGTATTTGTACCAGAGAAAACTAATTTTGAACCAACTCCATACATTAAATGGATAGGGTTATTTCCATTTGAAGTGCTCTTTGTCAGTGTCAGATTGTTTACATTTGCTGTTAACTGAGTGGCACCAGAAGGACTAATAAGTGAGTAGCCGTTCCCATCGTTTGCAGCAAAACCTTGTTGTGCTACCATATTACTCAAAGTAAAAGTGGTTGAAGTTGTAATATTTGCCCAGTCAAAACTTTGTGTTCCAAGATCTACCGTATTGTTATTTCCTTGTACAATAACACTTGCACCATTTGCCCGGTTAGTCATAGCTGTCCCACCGGAAGTAGGATAAGTAACATTAGCAGTAATATCAATATAGGTAATATTGGCATTTGCCCAAGCACTTTGTAATTGTGCATATGTTGTTACATTTGCATATGTACCATTTGTAATCGCCGTAGATTTATAAGTTGCGTCATTTAGAACTTGATCTGGAGTTGCAACAGTAACTGATGTGGGTGATGAAGGGGTAGTATTAAGCCCTGTCTCAAAATCTCCTCTATTAATATCCGGATCAGTTGCGACTTTATTTATTGTACTCCCCGCAGTGGTTGCGAGCGCCTTTGCCGCCGGAATCGTCGCCCCTGAAGTATTTGCTGATACTGACTCAGTTTGAGTAGCTACCGCAACTCCTGCCACTGCTCCACCACCTAAAACACTAACAGTGGAAAGTGCTGCATACATCCAACGTTTCTTACTCTTATACATCCGGTAACGTAATTTTGGCTCCGAGACTATTAGAGATTTATTTTTATTTTTTAAATTCATTCTTATTTTCCTATTTATAAATATATTTTTTATTCTTAGCAATAAATTATTCTAATTTTCAGGGGCCTCTTTTATTAACTGATTCAAAAAGCAACATAAAGAAAGGTGCCCAAACTTTTACATCTCCAATAAAAGTAACATTTGTAATTTCCATTATTTTGCCCCCTTAAAAGAAATATAACTTCGGTTCACCCTGTCTACTGGCCATCAACTCCGAAAATAATTGATTCTGCTTTAATTACTGCATCTCGTGTGAATCCACCATTTCTCAAAATATTAGCCATATTTCTAGCATTTGACTTAAACAGTTGTAGTTGATTATCACTCATTTTATCGAGCTTTTCCCTTATTTCATAAGGGTCACTTATCGTAAATCCAAGATGATGTGAATCAATAAAATGAGCAATGGCTGCTTCTTCCCAAACAATTACCGGCATCCCCAGACTAAGATATAATGAAACTTTATGAGGACTATTAAACCTTGTATACCCTTGATAGTCTCCACCTCCTGGAAGATTATCATCCCACGCAATACCAAAAGAATCTCCTGAAATATTTTTTAGTAAATCTTGAGAGCTAAACGAACCATGATATATTACATTGACACCAAATATTTCCTTTGTTTTACGCCCAAAAGCATGTAGTTCTGGCATATTCATTGGCCAGTTTTCTATAAAAATCGATTTATCTAAATTACCAGCAATAGTTACTTTTTTCTCAATTTCACTATTAATTGGCAAAGTATCCGTATGGAGATAGTCAAAAAGTTCTTTACAAATTATTTTTGTTTGCACACCATATTCTCTAAGCGCATCATTCATCTTTGCCCCATGACCTATAACCACATCTGCATTGTTTAAAAAGATGTTTTCATTTGGGAAAAAACCTCTTAACCACTCTGAATCATGCATAAGCACAATTACCTTAGCTCCAATAGTTTTAAGCTTATCCATAAATGTTTCTTCAAATCTAACTCCCAATAGCGTAGGGAATTGATAAAGAATAACATCTCCATTTTCAATTTCAGATAATACCCCATTTAGTAATGCGTCCAGAATTCCATCCGACATTATTCGTGTATCTTGCATTCGGATACTAATTTTTTCATATCCTAACTGCTGTGCTATTTTCGTAATATCACTTTTGGGTTTAGTAACTGCATCCCTAGATTCGGCCTGTATAATATTAACTACCCATCTTTGCATTATTTCTCCTCTTTATCAGATTACTTTAATCATATTTGATGTCTTATTCTTATAAAATTTTATAAATAAAAGATAACAGAATAACCAAAGTCATCATAATGGCTATAAGGATAATAATAAATTTACCGTAGCCTTTTTCTTCTGCATCATTTATGACCATATCACTTTCCTCTTGAAACATTTGTTCTATCTCATCATCCAATTGACTATTTTTTTTGAAATGAGGAGTAGATAAATGGTCTCTTGACTTATTAATACTTGAAGAAGAATTTACTAGATCCTGTGCTTTCTTAGCTTTCATATTCTTTTTTTCTTTCTCTTATAACTTTGACTTTTGAAACAGGTACTCCTTTTTTAATTAATGACTGCTTCGTTTCCAAAGACACTTCAACTTCTTGAATATAGTCAATTTTATTTGTAAGAATTGCTAATAAATTACCTTTAACTTCTCCATTTTCATCAAAAGGAGATTCATTTAGACGAAGAATATTATGAGAATTAGTTTTAGATAGTGCAGTTAATTCTAGGCCTAAGAAAGAAATTCTCACCTGATCTATTGAAGTGATTATTTTTGCTACTTGCTCAGAGATAAAAGAATCTAGAGATTTGAAACCTTCTTTTACTTCTCCCGTGCGTTGATCATTCAAACTGACGTACTCCAATCTCCCTTCATAAAAGAAATAACTAATTACTGGGATTTTTTTGTCATTATAAAAATGAATTTCTTGAGGAAGATTATTAAAATAAAAAATTTCACTAAAAATCTTACCATCAATGGCATATTCTTCAATATAGTCCTTCTCTCCATTTTCATGAAGGTATTGTATATTTTTAACAAGTCGTCTTGTATTTTGAAATAATTCCATTATTCCAATCTCTTGACCTTCATGAATGATTGAAATAGAGTAATCTTCATTCATAAAAATTTCAGAAAAACTTGGAACTGGCGCTCTGTTAAAAAATAGGGACTGTGATAAGTCATAACTTCTTCTGGTTAAGTAATCAAAAAGATTGATTCCTTCGATTTTTAAATCTTCTATAGACTTTGAAAATTCTGGACTAGGCAAAACACTTATTAATTTTTCAGCTTCACAATGTAATCTTTCAGCGATTCCTTCCCATTCGGGATTTCCTCTCCTAATAAGTGTGACTAATTCATAATTCATCTAATACCTGCTTCCATTTGTTTCCGATAACAGAATCTTGATATTTCTCTACAGATTCAATCGTATCTCGTTTTAATTCCACATAATTGCCTTTGATCATTTGATAAATCCCTTGCTTTAACTGAGCAACATTAAAGCTCTCATCCCCTCTCTTAAAATCTTTTAAGTAGCCATTTACTCCATCTGTTATAAGTTCAAGCGCTCCAAAACGAGCTTTAAACGTTATAATAGGAAGTCCAGCATTCAAAGCTTCAATATAAGTCAATCCAAATCCTTCTGAATATGAAGCGGATATGAAGGCGTCATATTGTTTATAAATGTCTTCTAAATTATTAGAGTGTCCTTTAAGATGAATATAGTCGTTAGCTTCAAGCTCATTAATAACTTTTTGGAGTTTTGCTTCTTCTACGCCTTGACCATATATATCAAAAATTATTTCAGGGTACTCTCCATGAATCTCAGAAAATGCACGAATTGCTAAATCAATATGCTTTTCACTTGCTAACCTGGAAGCAGTCATAAATTTTAAAGGTCTTTCTGTATTTGATGAATCACTCGATGACTTTCTTTTGTCTCGAATTCCCCCAACAGGAATAGTAACAAATTTGTCTTCCACCCCTGGGAAATCTTTTATGAAATCTTCTCTTTGTAAATCAGTTGATACAATTATTTTATCTGCTTGATCAATATGAGTTAAAAGATACTCATAATAATTATTCCATAAAGGATCTTTTGCCACAGCCCTATCTCCTAAGTGATCCGCATGAATTACTTCTATAATATTTTGATTTAAAAATTGATGATTAAAAAGGGCTACTTCCGGCTCTTCTCCTCGATCTAAAATAAAAGTATTTTTATCCAGGAAAATTTTAGAGAGACATTCAAAAAAATAACGCTGAAATAAAATCTCATTTCTAAAAAATAAATGCTCCCCTTCAAAATCATAGATATGGATATTTTCTAATATTCTTCCCCTTCGAGGATGCTTAAATTCATTGAACATTATTTTTCGCTCTCCGGTTAAAAAATCAAAAATTTCAATTTTATAACGAGAAACTAATAAAAATTCATTATTCTTTGGATTCGGAGACTTTTCAATGTGCTCTTTAATCAATAATCCTGAAGAGGTCACCGTCTGAACAATGCGGTGAGTATTAGAAAAATCCTTAATAATTTGATCTTGACGCTCTGCTTTTCTTATTAATCCTGACCTAGCTACCTCTGGTCCAAAGGTGAAAAACTCCCAAATATCAATTACTTTTTCCGAAGATATTTCCCAATGCTCCATAGCTTCTTTTAGTTCTTTAACTAATTCTGTAAAAATATATTTATAAGGAATACCTAAATTATCAAAAAGTTGTGCTCTATAAAATTGAGCATGCTCAACTCCTGAATTACCAATTCCCATAGCTTTATTTATAAAAAAATTCATACTTCATTTTCTCCTAATTATTTTGGGGTATATTCTCTTTATATCTGATCAATTTTTTCCTTCCTCTGCAACATTTGCAGTATTATATTGCTATATTTTCTAACTTCTCTAAAACGTTTTAGAGAAGTTTCATCACTATCATCCTTTACACTAATGGAATTAATGATTTTTACATTCGGGCAAAATTTTCTCAAAATATCTGATAAATTTTGGTAGAAATCAGGAATACTTGCAATATATTCTCCATATGAAATAATAACCATTTTTTTTGATTTCTGATAATTTCTAAAAGTTCTAAAATCAAATATATAAAGGTTTCTTCCTTCTCATTAATCAAGAGACATAGCTCACTTGATTTATGTCTAGGAGTTAAAATAGTAGTCACTTTATCAAGTGGACTAATCATGACTTCTATCTCTTCTTTCTCGCTTAAGGATGATAATATTCTAAAAAAATTTCCCTCATAATTTTTGGATAATTCTACAGTTTCCCACTCCTCTATTTCAGAAATAGTCATAAAACTAAATACTATTAACTCGTGTTGGTGATTGATTAAATTAACTGTATAGCTAACTGCTTCTGCTGGATACGTAAATACTAGACTTAGACCATCAAAATACTCTATACCAATTTTCTGATTTGACTTATCATAAAATTCTATTATTGTCTGGACATTGTTCTTATTATTTTTTTCAATATATAATTCAATTTTATAAGTACTATTGGCCAATAATAGTGGTAAAGTAGGAGAAATTCGGTCATTCGAATAATTACCTGCAGAATTCCATGTCTTAATCTTTGCTCCTACAGGCATCATTGGTGAGGAAAACCTTACATTTTCTTTTGCTATTATTATCTCCGATCCATATGAATAGGTACCCGAATAACTATTTCCCCATTTTATTATTGAAATTTGTTTCAAAATTTTACCTTCATTCCAATCATAGTGAATACTTTATAAGTGATAATCAATTCTTCTTAGAAATTTATCCCATAAGATATTCCGATATTGTTTAATAAACCATGTATTAATCTCTACGCTATTGTCATTATGCCTTCCTATTAATCCTTTATATAGTAGAACAGGTTGAGGAGAGAGAGTACGGAGATAAGTTGCTATCTGATAATAATTTAACTGAAAAGTATTAGACAAATCTTGCTGCAATTCATTCATTTTAAAGTTGATTTTTTCATTTAAAAAACTGGAAACTGATTTTTTCGACCTGTTCTCTAAACTTCTTAATTCTGAAAGATCAAACGAATAGTCTATGTTGTTATACAAAAAATCTATTATTTTATATTCCGATAAGTTTTTCTTATTAGAAACAAAATTACGAACTGATTGTTCAAAACTTTGTTCTATAATTCCAGTAAGAAAAGCCGGATCTGATTCCATCACTTGATTTCTTGCAGAATAAATTCTTTCTCTCAACACACTAACTATATCATCGTAATCTAATGTATCCTTTCTAATATTAACCTCTTGATTATTTCTATTTTTTTGTGACTTCTCAACCAAGCGTTCAAATTTATTTTTAGTTAAAACTCCTGGTGCACCTGAAATATGAGAACTTAATTTGTTCTTTTTTCTATACTTTCTAACCCAATCCGGTGCGTTTTCTACAATAATCTTATCTTCAAGAGACGAATAAAAATAACTATCCCCAGCCTGACCTTGTCTTCCTGCTCTTCCTCTAAGCTGATTATCAATACGCTTACTCGTCATATTTTCAGTCCCAATAACAACTAAACCGCCGTTTTTTTTACTATAGTTATCTAACTTTATATCAGTACCACGTCCCGCCATTGCAGTTGCTACAGTTACAGCACCTTTCTTTCCAGCTTCATGAATAATTCGCTTTTCTTTTGTTACTGTTGATGCATTTAAGACACTATGTGGAATTCTATTACTAAGTAGTAATTTTGAGTAAAGATTAGATTTCGAAACTGACCCTGTAGCAATAAGAATTGGTCGTTCGGTTTTAATCATTTTTTTCACAAAAATTAGAGATTCTAACATCTTTTCTTTATGTGTAAAATATATCCTGTCACTGTGATCTACTCTTATAATTGGTTTATGAGTAGGTAAACTTATTACGTCTATTCCATACGTTTCTCTTATTTCTTCCGCATCCGTTTTTGCAGTTCCAGTCATACCAGAGAGGATTTTAAACATTTTAAATAGATTTTGATAGGTAATACTGCCCATTGATTTTGTTTCATCTGTGATTTCTACCCCTTCTTTGGCTTCTAATGCTTGATGTAATCCTCCTTGTAACTTTGTACCAACAAGCTTTCTTCCATTCATTTCATCAAGTAATAGGATTTCTCCTTGTTCAATAACATAGTCTCTTTTATTTTTAAAAATATAATTTGCTTTTAGTGACAAAACTAAGTGCCTGTAAAGTTCTTTGAAACTTTCTCCCAAAATTTCAGTTATTCCAAAATAATCTTGTGCTTTCCTTATTCCTTCTTCCAAAAACCAAACACTCTTCTTATCTTCACTTATCTCGTAGTCTATATCAAAAGCTAAACTTTTTATAAACACATCTGTGATAATATGTAGATTAGACTGAACCTTGGGAGCCCCAGAAATAATTAAAGGAGTCTGTGCCATATCTAATAGGATAGAATCTAGCTCATCAATAATTACAAAATTAAATTTTGAAATATATTGTTTTTCTTTTTCCACCGATAGATTATCCAGCAGATAATCAAAGCCTAAAGCACTGTGCGTGGTGTATACAATATCTGAAGAATACACCACTTTTTTATCAATCTCTTTATCAAACTCATACTTTTTTACACCTACTGCTACAGAAAGCCCTAGCCATCTATAAACTTTACCCACCTCTTCAGCATCTCTCCACGCAAGATACTCATTAGTTGTAATTAAAAAATTACCTGTCCCCTGTAATCCTCTTAAATACATTGGTAAGGTAGCTGTTAATGTTTTTCCTTCTCCTGTCTTCATTTCTGCAACATTTCCATAAAAAAGGACAATAGCTCCTAAAATTTGAACATCATATAATTCCAAGCCCAATATCCTCTTATTGGCTTCTATCATCACAGCATAAGCTTCTGGTAAAAGATCCTCCAATGTTTCTCCAGAATGAATTCTTTGTTTAAAAAGCGTAGTCTGCTTTTTTAAATCATCATCAGATAATTGTTGATATTCAATAAGATTACTTTTTATTACGTTTAAAAAATTTTTTAACTTCTTTTTTTTCATATTCTACTCAGTCTATTTTAAATAATTCTTGTACCATTTAGGTCAATACATTTTAAACAGTAAAACCCTATAACTTTAGCATTTTTATTTATTTTAAAAAGAAAAATTCTTTACGAAAAACTTGAGTTTTTCTTAAAGAATTTTGCTCACAATGGATAATATTATCACGCTTTTTATTTTTTAAAAGATAAAGTTATAGATTCAAATATTATCTGTTTTTATGATTCTTTACCTCCTACCTCCACAAAATATATACATACTTTTTAAACTTTGCCCTAATCAAGGCTTTTTTTGTTACATTTATTAAAATAAAAACTTTTTGACTTTTAAAAGAAACACGTGTTATAATACGTGATGTTTGTGACAAAAGAAACATCAAACTTCTTTATTACATGAAATATTATTCTATACTTTTTCTATATAAGTGTTATTGAACTAATATTGTTTTTGGGCTATATAAATTAATCTTTCAATGAATAATAAAATAAAGAATGGAGATCGGTTATGTTTTATAAAGAGGAATTAAAAAATGCACATAATATTTTATAAATTCAGCATGCCTATGAACGTGAATGCCAACGAAGATTTTTATCTCTTAAAAAACTCTTCCCAGATAATTATAAAAGAATGGTGATTTTAGAACATCTAACAATCTGGATAATTGCAGAAAAATATGCCATCAGTTTATTTGGAAATTCGGACCGATACTGGATATTACAAAAGTAACTGATATACTGAATAATACAGAAAAAATTAAGAAACCTTCTTTATAGTGCTTTATGCCTTAATGCCTTTGTTCTAAGTACTCTTTCTTATTCTTTTATATAATATATGATATGATAACCAATTTATATCTTGTTGTTTTTCAAGTACAAGTTCTACTACTAAGAATCCATGATTTTCTTATTAGCATTTTTTTAGCCCCCTTTTATGAACCATCTTAACGCACTCTCTAATTTATTTTGGTCTTCCGAGTTCAAGGAAATTTTCAGATCATAACAAGTTATATTTTTATACAATTTTAAGTCTTAAAAAATCAACAATAAAAACAGTGTAAAACCTTATAACTTTTCCAATAATTAGTCCTATTTATGCAGTAAATAAAAAACCATACATTTGTATGGTTTTACTATTTTCAAGTAGTTATTTAGCGTTAGCTCCTTTAAGCTGAAATATGATTAAAAATCAGACTATTTAATTACTCTTTTAGTGCTCTATTGACAACTAATTTCGATAAACAATATAATCAAACAATATTTTGAACTAGTGCACACTATTAGGTGACTAATCCTTCAAGAACCTTTCAGTAAAAAATGTCCTAAAAATATGCTAAATTTCAAAAAGAATGTTATAAATAATAACTACTGGAAAATTCTATCTATCATAAATTACTTCTTATATTTAATAGCATTAATAAACTCAAGCTTCGTTAATCCAATTATTGCAATTATCATTTACAGGTTTAGCTATTTTCTACTTTTAGATTTTTATAAAGATCAATATCCTCCCATAAATTATCCAAGTGATTCTTTAGATCATCTATTTGAATTTAATACAACTAGTATTCTAATTATTACTTACTAATTAGCATTGCCAGTTTTTTTATTCAAGATGTTTTAGAGTGTACTTCTAAGAATCTTTAAGGAAACTAGAGTGTCTGACAAATGAATTTATACAGTCACCTTGCAAAAAAAATAAAAGAAAAATCTGAAAAATATGCAAATATTCTCAAAGCCTTGCAAGTGTATTATTTTAAATTATAACGTAGTTAAAAAAGTAGTTAAGATTATTATTATCCTTATGTAGCAAGTGTTTATCTCCATTTTTAGGGTAAATTATCTATTATACAAAAAATTTTTTGGTTTCGATGGTTACTCCACTATTTTAGCAGATCAATTTTCTTATTCTTCTTATCTAAAATTTCAAACATCTTCACTTGTGGCCCAGCAAGAGGAATTTGTGAACGACTTACTTTTGGTTGGCCATTTTCTGTCAGTACTTTTGAATCAAAATGAACCCACATTTTGTCTTCTGATAATAATTCGTCAGCAACTTCAAAGGTCTCTTCTGGTTTTAATTTAATGATTGCCAAATGCCATTTTTGATGAGAAAAAATGTGAGTAAAATTAGCTATATATTCCATTTTTGAAATACTTTCCGGAAGTTCTGGAATGACAATATTTTTACTGACTGAACCGTCAGTAACCATTTTTTCAAAATCTGCTGCTGACAATTCTGTCAGTGGAAATGTCCACATGTCTGCTAACAAGCCTTTTGATGGACGCTTTTCTAAATAATATTCTCCTAATGAATTTTCTAAGTCAAAGGCTATAAAATACAAATCTTTTTGCTTTATCTTTTTTGTTTTAACTGGATAATTTAATTGTTTTCCTGATGCTGCTGCTGCACAATATTTTAGTAAGGGACAAACTTCACATTTTGGACTCTTTGGACTACAAACTAAAGAACCTAAATCCATCAGTGCCTGATTGAAATCACCTGGTCTTTTTTTACTGATGAGATTTCTTAGGTAGCCATCAAAAATTTTCCTTGAACTACTTTTAGAAATATCACAATCTAATTCAAAAACTCTACTTGTCACGCGCATTAGATTTCCATCAATTGCAGGTTCAGCGAGTCCAAAAGAAATTGAGGCAATTGCAGCGGCTGTATAAGGTCCAATTCCTTTTAATGATAATATATCGGCTAGATTGTCAGGAAATTTCCCTTCATATTTATCAACAACTTCTTGCGCTGCGATTTTTAGATTACGAGCGCGAGAATAATAGCCCAAGCCTTCCCAAAGTTTTAGAAGTTCAGCATCATCAGCTTGAGCTAAAGTTTCAATCGTCGGATATTTTTTCATGAAACGTTCATAATATGGCATGACAGTTTCAACCTGTGTTTGTTGGGACATGATTTCTGAAATCCATATTTTGTAAGGTTCAGTTGTTTTTCGCCAAGAGAGTGGCTTTTTATTATCATCATACCAAGAAAGTAAATCTTGCTGAAATTCCTTTATTTGATTCTTAGACCAGTCCATCGATTCTCCAATTACTTTCTTAATTCCTAGTTTGTCAGTAAATATTTACTGACAGATTTGCAATAACTACTTTATTTTACTGACAGAATTTCTGTCAGTAATTTTTATGTTTTTTCAAGAATCAAAAGAACTGACAGATTTACTGACAATTCTTTTGATTACTTTATTTTTTACCTTCTAAAAGAGGAACATTATCCTTGAGTGATTCCCAATTTTCATTTTCTTGAATTGGTCCAGACAAAGTTGTTTTCACACGTTCTGCTACTTCATAAGGAATGCCAGCTTCTGCCACTTCTTGTACACTTGCCTCTTCAATTGCTTTCAAATTTTTGAAAGTTGTCAGTAACTTTTGTTTTCGTTTTGGACCAAGTCCCACAATACCATCCAATTTACTTGAAAATGTATTTTTACCACGTAGTTGTCTATGGAATGTAATCGCAAAACGGTGAACCTCATCTTGAATTCTTGTCAGCAAAAAGAATTCTTGAGATTGTCTTGACAAGGGAACCACGTCTAAAGGGTCACCAAAAAGTAATTCTGACGTTTGGTGCTTATCATTTTTTTGCATCCCAGCAACCGGAATCGATAGCCCAAGCTCTTTTAAAACTTGCTTGGCAATGTTAACTTGACCAGCTCCACCATCCATTGCAATCAAATCAGGAAGAGCCGTTTCTTCTTTTAAAGCTCGCGAATAACGTCTCGTCATCACCTCGCGCATTGAAGCATAGTCATCAGCACCAACCACTGTTTTAATTTTATATTTCCGATAATCTTTTTTTGAAGGTTTTCCATCAATAAAAACAACCATTGCAGATACTGGTGAAGTCCCCATAATATTTGAATTATCAAATGACTCAATTCTTACAGGTTTTGGTATTCCCAAAATTTTACCCAAGTTTTCAACCGCTTTAGTCGTTTTCAAAATATCACGCTCAGCCACATCAAATTTCAATTGTAATTGACTTTGAGCATTCTTAGTTGCCATATTAACTAATTGTTTTTTCTCACCACGGCTTGGTTGAACAATCTGTGTTTTAGCTAAAAGTGATGATAAACGTTTTTCGGCTGATAATTCTTTATCAAGTTTAACAATTGATTGCTCAACATCTTTTTGATCAGAAAATTTAAGCGTCTTGGCCGTAAAAACTTTTGCATCCACTTCTTTAGCTTGAGCTTTAGTTAATAAATTTCCCTCTTGGCTAGCTGCAACTACTGCTTCCACAGATTCCTTGTCGATGTCTTGCGGAATAAAAATTTCCCTTGGCATCATATGATTATTATCTTGATAGAATTGTCCAATGTAAGTTAAAAAATCCTCTTCAGCATCATTATAGTAAGGAAACATATTCACATCACGCTGAATCAATTTCCCTTGGCGTACAAAAAATACTTGGACACACATCCAACCTTTATCAACATAATATCCAAAAACATCGCGGTCTTTCAAATCTTGATTCATCACCCGTTGTTTTGTTCTTAAAGTTCCAATTGCCTTAATCACATCCCGGTACTCAGCAGCTTGCTCAAATTCCATATTATCAGAAGAAATCATCATTTTTGCTTCAAGTTCTTTAACAATTTTTTTATCAGAACCTGTCAGAAATTCCTTCACTTCTTGAGTCATATCCTTATAAACTTGAGGATCAACATGATTAACTACTGGACATAAGCACTGATGAATATGAAAATAGAAACATACTTTTTTCTCCTGTAAACCACATTTTCTAAATGGGAAGATTCGATCTAAAAGGCGTTTAACTTCATTGGCAGCTTTAACATCTGGATAAGGGCCAAAATAAGTCGCACCATCTTTTTGAACTTTACGAACTACCAACAAACGAGGATATTTTTCATTTGTTATTTTTAGGAAAGGATAATATTTATCATCCTTTAGCATAATATTATATTTAGGCTTATAACGTTGAATGAGATTGATTTCTAAAACTAAAGATTCAATATTTGAACCTACAACAATCCATTCCAAATCTTCAATTTCAGAAACTAGTAATTCTGTCTTGGTATTATGAGAACCATGAAAATAAGAGCGCACTCGATTTTTAAGATTCTTTGCCTTTCCGACATAAATAACTGTCCCATTTTTATCTTTATGTAAATAACAGCCAGGACTATCTGGTAATAGTTCTAACTTTGCTTTTATCGTTTGATTCATATTGTTTATTATAGCAAAAAAATGTAGGAGCTGCTCTTCTTTTGGACGTTAATAAAACAAAAAATGACCCATTTACTTGAGTCATTTTCACTTGTTATTTAGTTCCACCTTCATTATCGGCTTCACCACTTGCCCAGACTCGATTAGCATAGATTGCATTGAAGAGCAGAGCTCCTTGTAGGGCAACTTGTGATAGATACATTCCCAACTGCCCTTGGGTGTTTACTCCCATAATAAATTGTACCGTTAAAATCGTCCAATAAATTACTGCTGCCGTGTTAACCACAATCCAAAGCGACCAATTTTCTTTATATTTCAAAATATACAATACTTGTGCAATGAGTGGAATAATTAGATTTAAAGCATCAAAATAAGGAAGTTGCCCTTTTAATAGGGCATCTATGCCCCAAACGACTAACCAAGCAATAAAAGCGCCTAGAAAAATTAGACGGCGAGTTTTTGGTCTAAATTCATGGATAGCATCATCCTGTCCCCAAAAAAACCAGCCTACAGGTTGAGATAAGACATAAAAGATTCCCATGACAAAACTCATCCATGAGTGAGTCTGATAAGCAATTAAAGTCATCGATAAAGTCTGAACTAGACCGAAAGCAAAATTAATTTTACGACCTTTCATTCCATAAATAAGACATAGTACACCAAATACACCAGATATCATTCCAATGAAAGAATCAGGGGCAATGATATAAACAATCACTTGTAAGAACAATAAAATCAAGATATATGTGATTTCAAATTTCTTCCAATTTGCAAAAAGTTGCTTAAAAAGCCAAGAATCTTTTGTCATTTTTTCTCCTTTTATTCCTAACGCTTAAAAGCAGCCAAGAATATCGCTTACCGCTTTCTTAATTTAAAATATGATGGTTATTTCAACTCTAACCTTATTTACAAGTAATATTTATATTAGTTATTTAAAATTTCTAGGGCAATCTCAATTGTCCGAAGCTCGCCTTTATTAACTTCATCATTTCCTGAAACTAAATCATTGACCCCGGCTTGTAAATCTCCTTCGTAAGCTACAACATTATTCAAAATAGATAAAGTCTCTATTCCTCGTAAGCGTCCGACTGTAAACAATGCTCCAGATTCCATATCTTCGCCCACAATTCCAAATTTAGACCAGTATGTTTGAGTTTCTTCATGATTATCCATATAAAAACCATCATGAGAACGAATAATTCCATAAATAGCATCAGGAGCAATTTCTTTTGCTTTATTTAACAAATCAGTAGATGGAACTGCTGGATATTGCTCGGGTACATACATTTTTGTCAAACCATCATCTCGTACTGCTCCTTCACCAATAATTGGAATTCCTAAATCAATCCCCAACTGCAAAGCACCCGCAGAACCTACTCTGATAATTCTCTTAACCCCAATATTATGAAGTTCTTCAATTGCAATAGCAGCTGACGGTGCACCTACACCTGTTGACAGAACTAATAGTTCCTTACCTTTATAAATTCCACAGATTGAGCGAAATTCTCGATTGTATTTTAAGTTCTTTACCTCAGTCAAAAATTTTGCGACTTGATCTATTCGTGCTGGATCCCCTACAATAATCGCATCCACTCTAGCATCATTCTTCCCCAATTGAATATGTGCTTGTCGTTCTTCCATTTTTTACTCCTCTATTAGTTAAAAAGTTGAGTCTTGCCTATTAAACAATTAAATTATAGCAAATATTCCTGACAATTTAAAGTGAGTTTGTCTAATTTTAGACACAAAAAAAGACCTAGCAGGTCTTTTAGAGGATATTTTTGAATTTTTCTTACAAATCGTTAATATCGAAGTCTTCACCGAGGAAATCAGCAAGTGAGAAGCCTTCTTGTGTTTCAGGCAAATCGTATGAAGGTTTAGCTGCTTTACGTGGTGCGCGTGGTTTGCGGTCACGTTTTTCACCGTCGTTGTCGTTGTTACGAGCTGGACGAGCTGGAGCTTCTTCAAGCGCTTTGATTGAAAGTGAGATACGTTCTTCAGCAGGTTTCACGTCAAGAACTTTTACGTTCACAACTTGACCAACTTTAAGAACATCTTTTGGATTTTCAACACGTTCCCATGAAATTTGTGAAACGTGAACAAGTCCTTCAACACCTGGGTAAAGTTCAACAAAGGCACCAAAGTCTGTCAAACGTTTAACAGTTCCTTCAACAGTTGATCCAACAGGTGCTTTTTCTTCAACTTGTTCCCATGGTCCAGGTTGTGTAGCTTTAAGTGAAAGTGAAAGACGTCCAGCTTCTGGATCAAGTTTCAAAATCTTAACATTAACAACATCACCAGGTTTTACTGCGTCTGATGGACGTTTGATACGGCTATGTGAAAGTTCAGAAACGTGAACCAATCCGTCAATACCACCGAGGTCAACGAATGCACCGAAGTTAGTTACGCGTGAAACTGTACCTTCAACGATATCGCCTTCTTGAAGTTGTGCAAAAGCTTCTTTACGCATTTCGATTGCTTCAGCTTCAACAACTGCACGACGGCTAAGGATGAAGCGGTTTTCTGAAGCGTTAACTTCAATAATTTTAGCTTCGATTTCTTCGCCAACAAATTTCTTAGTATCTTTAACAAAGTAAGTGTCAATCATAGATGCAGGGATAAATCCACGAACACCGTTATAATCTACTGAAAGTCCGCCTTTAACGTCTTTAGTAACTTTAACTGTTACGATTTCGCCTTCTTTGCCTTCCAATTGAGTCCAAGCTTTACGAGCTTCAAGACGTTTCAATGAAAGGAGATATACGTTTGCACCTTCGGCTTCTTTACCAACGATTTGTTTGATAACAAGCAAATCAAGAACATCTCCAGGTTTAACGAATGTATTGATATCAGCATCTTTATCGTTAGTGATTTCGCGAAGTGTAAGGACACCCTCAACACCAGTTCCGACGATGGCAACAGTTGCTTGCCCGTTTTCAACTGAAAGGATCTCGCCCTTAACGACGTCACGTACTTTAACGTCTTCAACGCTGTTTAATAGTGTTTCAAATTCGTTCATTTGTAAAAAAAATTCCTCCAACAATTTGGCTGGTACACAGCCTTACAAAACATTATACCATAAAAAATCGCTTAGGGAAAGCATTTTTCTCGATTTATATTAAAAAAGTTATAAGTATTTTATTATGTACAGAAATATTATATACAGGATATGAAAACAGTTTCTTTTATTAAAATTATAACAATAAAATCTGTGTATTTTTAAATACAAAAAAACCTGTCAAATTTTGACAGGCCAATATTTTATTGATATTGCATTACTTTTTGTTCTTTATAGGCTACGTCTATCATTGCCCCCCCTAGGCATTCTTCTCTATCATAGAAAACAACAGCTTGTCCGGGAGTAATTGCTCGAACAGGTTCGTCGAAATCAACGGTTACTTTATCACCGTTAACGTGAATAGTTACTCCTGTATCTTCTTGGCGATAACGGAATTTTGCTGTACAGTGAAGGTCAAAAGTTTCTGGCATTTCTCTGGTAAAGCTCAAATCGCTTGCGTCAAGACTTGTTGAATAAAGGTGCTCATGATGGAAACCTTGTCCAACATAAAGGGTGTTAGTAGTCAAGTCTTTACCAACCACAAACCATGGATCACTTGTTAATTGACCGTGTTGTCCACCGATACCAAGACCGCCACGTTGACCAATTGTATAATACATCAAACCGGCGTGATTTCCCATTTCGATACCGTCAAGTGTCATCATTTTACCTGGTTGGGCTGGTAAGTATTCTCCAAGGAACTTTTTGAAATTCTTTTCACCAATGAAGCAAATTCCTGTTGAATCCTTCTTCTTAGCAGTTGCAAGTCCCGCTTCTTCAGCAATCTTACGCACTTCAGGCTTTTCCAAATGTCCCAACGGGAACATTGTTTTCTTGAGTTGTTCCTGGGTCAATTGACTTAAGAAATAAGTTTGGTCTTTGTTGTTGTCCGCACCACGTAACATATGAACAATACCATTTTCATCTGTACGAACTTGAGCATAATGACCTGTTGCGACGTAGTCTGCTCCTAATTCCATAGCATAATCTAGGAAAGCTTTAAACTTAATTTCCTTATTACACATGACATCAGGATTTGGGGTACGTCCAGCGCGATATTCAGCAAGGAAGTATTCAAAAACACGGTCCCAGTATTCTTTTTCAAAATTGACTGAGTAATAAGGAACGCCAATTTGATCAGCTACTGCAGCTACATCTTTGTAGTCTTCAGTGGCTGTACAGACACCATTTTCGTCGGTATCATCCCAGTTTTTCATGAAGACACCAATAACATCATAACCTTGTTCTTTAAGAAGCAAAGCTGTGACTGAGCTGTCGACACCACCGGACATTCCGACAACGACACGTGTTTGTGCTGGGCTCTTACCAGACATAAGTTGAGTATTTGTGTTATCCATTAATTTTTCACCATCTCTTTCTATTTTGATTTTGAAAAGAAATAAAATTGCTGACGAAAAAAACTAGACGATTTCGTCAGTAAATTTTTTCTTTTCAAGTTAGACAAAATATCAGTTGAAGGCTGACTTTTGTAAATGTTGCAGTTGAAGGCTGAACATTAATAGGTAACTGGAATATTATAACACATTGCCTAAGTAAAAACTAGCCTTTGAAAAATTTTTTAAGTAAATATTTCTGTGAATTTCACAGAACTTTGACACTAATAACTAGTATTTTTAATTTATTCTTTATCCTATACTATAGCTGTAAGACAAATAAAGTTTTATTATGAAACATCTTTTAAAGGAGATAGTTATATGACAGTAAATTCTATTTTTATCATTAATATTAATATTTATCCACGAGTTAAATGCCTGACTCAAAAATTAATAATTGTTATACCCCAAATTTGAAAAATTTATAGAAAACATAGAGGAAAACATCATGCAAACAAAAAACACAAACTTTCGTACCTGGAAATCTGGAAAAATATGGCTCTATTCTACTTCGCTACTAGCATTACTGGTAATTGGTGGTGGATTAACCAGTGGTACAAAAGTTTCTGCCGACGAAGTTTCTGCTCCACAATCAACCAAAATCATCCAAAATGCTCAAAGTACTGAAGCGGCAGATATAACAAATTCAAATAGTCCATTGACTGCAAGCATAGCTACTCCACAAAATTCCCTATCTTCTGAAAATCCTGCTACTCCTACAACCACAGTTACTAAAAACTCAATCTCTTCCAAAGATCCTTCTACTCCTACATCCACAGTTACTAAAAGCTCAACCTCTTCCGAAAATTCTGCTATAGCAGAAAATTCATCTCTTGCTCCCGTATCTAGTGCGGTAGCAACTCCAGCGGTCACTACAAATACTACAAATACTACAAATACTACAAATATACCCAAAACAAGCGTCCCAACTACCGTAGCCGTAACAAGTAGCATTTCGACATCTCAAATAGCTCCTATTTCTGAAGTATCAGATGGTGTATCGAATAATATCAAAACCAATACAAGGGTAAGTGCTTCTGAGCTTGCTAATGCAAAAGCTCCTGGTCCATTCACGGCTGGAGTTAATTCTGTTATTCCATTAGAAGCCTTTGGTGGAGACGGAATGTTGACACGTTTGCTCTTAAATAGCTCTAATGGTGCACCTTGGTCTGATAATGGAACAGCTAAAAACCCTGCTCTTATGGTCATTGATGGCTTAGCTACTGGTCAATACTTTTATGAAGTAGATTTAGCTGGAACGAATGGTCTAACTGGTCAAAATCTACTGAATTACTTACGGATGGCCGGCACAAAGTCTTACCAAGCAACGGTGAAAATTTATGCGGCTGATAATAATGATAAGGCTAATACCAGTATGACTGTTGCAACTAAGATGATTAATATCAACATCACTGGTCTTACTGAAAATATCAAACCCTCCACAACTGTAAGTGCTTCTGAGCTTGCTAATGCAAAAGCTCCTGGTCCATTCACGGCTGGAGTTAATTCTGTTATTCCATTAGAAGCCTTTGGTGGAGACGGAATGTTGACACGTTTGCTCTTAAATAGCTCTAATGGTGCACCTTGGTCTGATAATGGAATAGCTAAAAACCCTGCTCTTATGGTCATTGATGGCTTAGCTACTGGTCAATACTTTTATGAAGTAGATTTAGCTGGAACGAATGGTCTAACTGGTCAAGATTTACTGAATTACTTACGGATGACCGGCACAAAGTCTTACCAAGCGACAGTGAAAATTTATTCATCTAATGAAGATGGAACCCCAAATCTGAAACAAGTTATTGCTAGTAAAACTATCATGGTCGATTTTACGGGTGAAATGATGAATAATTCAAGTAATGAAACAATAAGCTCAAACTCTAAACCTTCTAGTATGAGTAGCAATTCTACTATTAGTTCTGGTATGCCCTCAGCTATTGAAGTAAGTATGAAAAATAATTCGACTCCTGCTTCAAATACACCAAAACTCGTAATGAGTAGCATTACACCAATGCCATTAGCAGTACCTTCAGCAAGTGGAAGATTGCCAGTAACAGGAGATGATAAGCAGGCTACAGCAGTATTTACTCTTGCTGGAATTGCAAGTTTGGCAATTGCTGGAGCTTTTGTGACTCATCGTTCAAGAAAATTCAAAAATTTATCTAATGATAAATAATAAAAGAGCCAGTGAAAGCTGGTTCTTAATTTATATAAAAAAACATTTCTTATATACTAAAAGCATTTCAAAATAGTATATAATTAATTTATGAAAAAAATATTGATTGTAGAAGATGAGGCAAGCATCTCTGATTATCTTTCACAAGAATTGACTTTTGAAGGTTATGAAGTATTTTTGGCAATAGATGGTCTCGTTGCTTTAAATATTTTTAACCAAGAAAAAGAAAATTTAGATATCGTTTTATTGGATTGGATGCTACCTAAAATGGATGGTTTAGGTGTTTTACGTCGTATGAAAAAAATTGCGCCTCAAATCCCTGTTATTTTTTTAACCGCTCGGGATTATGTGGGAGATAAGGTCGCAGGACTTGATGCGGGTGCAGATGATTATTTAACCAAACCATTTGATATAGAAGAGTTGATGGCTAGAGTAAGGGTTGTTTTCCGTAAGCAAGGAATTCCACAATATTTTTCCTGCCAAGAGGTTATTCTTGATACGCTTGCACATCAAGTGAGAGTCGCTGGGAAGAATGTTGAGTTAACCCAGCGAGAATATGCACTTTTACTTTATCTTTTTGAACATCAGGGAATGGCTTTATCTCGCGACAATATTTTAGATGACGTTTGGGGTATGAATTTTGCAGGTCAAACCAATACGGTAGATACTTATGTGCGTTATTTACGTGAAAAATTAGGTGTTCCTATCATTGAAACGGTACGTGGTGTAGGTTATCGGCTATTAAATAAAGAGTGAGATATAAATGAATGAAAAAAGACAAACAAGTGAACGATTAATTCGTCGAATATTTAATCGAATTTTTCTTCTGATTAGCCTTTTAAATATCTTAGCGGTCGTAGGTTATAATATTGTTCAGGGCAGTCAGACTGAATCGTCAGCAATAATGGCTGGAATGACAAGTGAAAAAACAGATAAATTATCCTCTACTAACTTTCAGGCTTTAAATAATTTTGAGGAACAAACTGATTTTATTAGAATACTCACACCTGATGGCAAGTCTGTGATGAGTAAAGGAACAAGTCAATTTATGAACGCTCAGCAGCTGACATTGGGAAAATTTATAGTTTCAAAACAGGGTGTTTTTGACTATGTCCGCCTTAAACAAGATGGGACGACTTACGAGCTTTGGCTATCAATTAATGAAATTATCAAAAATGCGGGAATTATGATTCTCTTTGTAATTTCGATTATGATATTGACTTATCTCATTGCTTTACTTTTGATTCGTCGTTATTCTCGAAGGCTAAGTGAACCAATTAAAACTTTGGCTTATGAAGTTCAAAATAATAAATCTATACTTCTTGTTCCAGAAAATCCGGTAGAGATTCATGATTTGGCAATCAATTTTAACGGACTACTTGAACAGCTAAATGATAAATTTTTACAAGAACAGCAATTTGTATCAGATGCTTCACATGAGCTTCGTACACCAATAACGGCAATTCGAGGTCATGTTATTCTACTGAAAAAACGGTGGAAAGAGCACCCGGAAATAATTGAAAAATCACTAAATTATCTGGATGATGAGTCTAATCGCTTAAAAATCCTTGTTACCGAGCTTTTGAATCTCTCAAGAAATGAGCAAAAAAACTTAAGTATTGAGCAAATTAATTTATCAAATTTGATAGACGAATTGACAAACATGCTTTCAGAATCCCTGACGCAATCCATCCATTTAGAAGGCAAAGCAGATGTTTTTGTTAACTCTGATATAATGGCGATTCGTGAAATACTAACTGCCTTAGTTGAAAATGCTGGAAAATACTCCGATGAAAATAGCGAGATTCTCATTAAATTTAATCATCAGGGGATAGAAATAATTGACGAGGGTCTTGGAATTCCTGATAACGAAAAAACAAAGATTTTTGATCGTTTTTATCGAGTAGATAAATCTCGCAGTGAGACTGAAGGACTAGGAATCGGACTTGCAATTGCACGCCAATATGCCCAAAAAGCAAATTTATCACTCTATGTAACCGATAATCAACCCAAGGGTTCGATATTCCATGTAAAATTTAATTCTCATAAATAAGAAACGCTTTCGGGCGTTTTTTGGTTTTTTATTATAATCAAAAGCTCTCTTGAATCAGTTTAAGTATTTCTGCTGAGAAAATTAAACTTTATGATATTGTATTATGGAGTGTGCTATAATGAAAAAATGATTAAACATAGTGAAAATCCTTTAGTTTTCAATACAGCTATTGGAACAAAAAAACGTAATGAAACAGTTGTACCTAAGGAAGTTCTTTGTCCTTTTTGTGATGTGGAAAATCTGACAGGTATTTTAAAAACTTCTGACCATAAAATTTGGTTAAAAAATAAATTTCCAACACTCAAAAATTCAATGATGACTGTGATTATTGAGTCTGATGAACATCTAGGTGATATTTCTACTTATGGTGTGGAAGAAAATCGTGAGGTTTTTTCTTTTGCTTTTGAATGTTGGGATGAAATGATTCAATCTGGTAAATATCAATCCGTTTTGATGTTCAAAAATTTTGGTCCTCGCTCTGGCGGAACATTGCGCCACCCTCACTTACAAGTCGTTGGCTTAGAAGAAACTGATGGCTATGCTCAAATTTCAAAAGAAAATTTTGAAGGAGTCGAAATCAGAAAGAATGGTCTGACTGTTACTTTGTCTACCCGACCTATTATGGGCTTTGTGGAATTTAATGTTATTATTGCTGAACTTGAAAATGTTGAAAAACTTGCTGACAATGTTCACGGGATTACCTCTTATTTAATGACTGACTATATGGATGGGCGTTGTGATTCTTATAATCTCTTTTTCCATCATTTCGATGATAAATATATTTGTAAAATTGTTCCTCGTTTTATTACTTCTCCTTATTTTATTGGTTATAAAATCCCGCAAGTCAATGGAATTGAAGCGTTAGAAGAAATTGCTGACGAGATTAGAAATCGTTTAGATAAAAAGTACTGACAGGTTTGTCAGTATTTTTTTAATACACTTAATATAAGTTTGATTTTTGTATCTTTGGTATAATAGAAGTATGAAATTTATCAAGAAAAATAAATGGGCACTTCTTGCAAGTTTTTTTATTCCATTATTATTAATGGTTATCGTTCTTGCAATGACTGGGATTTATTGGGGGAGTTCACGGTCAATTTTGGCTGGGGATGCATATCATCAGTATGTCGCCATTCATTCTCTCTATCGTAATATTTTACATTCTGGCGGTTCTTCTGGTTTCTTATATACTTTTACCAGTGGACTTGGTCTTAATCTTTATGCTTTTTCGGCTTACTACATGGGAAGTTTTCTCATGCCACTTACATTTTTCTTTGATGTAAAATCAATGCCTGATGCTTTATATTTACTGACCATACTAAAATTTGGCTTGATTGGTTTATCAGCATTTGTCAGTTTCAAAAACATGTATCAAAAGCTTTCTAAATTGATTGTTTTGTCAATAAGTACAGCTTTTGCACTGATGAGCTTTTTAACTTCACAACTTGAAATTACGATGTGGTTAGATGTTTTCATTCTCTTGCCTCTGATTATTTGGGGACTTCATCGCTTGATGGATGAACGAAAACGCTGGCTTTATTTCGTTAGTTTATTGATTCTATTTATCCAAAATTATTATTTTGGCTTTATGGTGGCTATTTTCTTAGTGCTCTATTTCTTGGCACGGATAACTTACGAAAAATGGTCTTGGACAAAAGTACTTGATTTTGTGGTTTCTTCTGCTTTAGCTGGTCTGTCCAGTTTAATCATGCTCTTACCCATGTATCTTGATTTGAAGTCTAATAATTCCGATGCGCTTTCAACTTTATCAGGTATCTTTACAGAAAATTCTCATCTTTTTGACCTTTTCGCTAAAAATTTTGTTGGCACTTACGATACTACTCAATTCAATGCCATTCCAATGATTTATGTTGGAATGATGCCTTTAGCTCTGGCTATTCTCTTCTTTTTTACTAAAAGTATCCGTCTCAGAAGTAAATTTGCCTTTCTAGGAATCATTGCTTTCTTTGTTGCTTCATTCTATCTTCAAGCTTTAGATTTACTATGGCAAGGGATGCATTCACCAAATATGTTCTTGCACCGCTATGCTTTCTTATTTAGCTTGCTTCTTGTTTTAATGGCTTTAGAAACTCTATCTCGTTGGGAGGAAATAAAGACTTGGCATATTTTGACTATTAGTCTTTTTCTAATTACAGGTTTTCTTGCTACTTTGATTTTTGGACACTATAAATATGTGATGACTTCTCAAGTTATGTTGACTTTCTTGTTCGGTCTTGCATATTTAATCTTGTCTATTAATTCTGTTAGAAAATGGATTTCAGCTCATCTATTTGTCATTATTCTCTTTGTTTTCATGACTGTTGAAGCTGGTGTTAATGCCCTTTATCAGGTTCAAGGAATACAAAAAGAGTGGAATTTTGCTAGTCGTGATTATTATAATACCCAAGTGAATTCTATAGAACCACTTGCCAATAAGGTGAATGAGCTTACTGGTTCCGGTTTTGCAAGAATGGATAACACTGTTCCTGATACAGCAAATGATGGCATGAAGTACAATTTTAATGCACTTTCCCAATTTTCATCTGTTCGTAACAGCAACGCAAGTTCAATCATGCGTCAGTTAGGGTTTCACACTGACAGTACTTATTTGAATTTGCGTTATCCTGGGAATACATTACTGATGGATTCGATTTTTGGAATTAAATATAATATAAGCCAAGCTCAACCTCCAAAATTTGGATTTTCACCAGTTTCCAATGCTCTCAGTAATTTGAGCAAAAACTCAAATGCAATGGGTCTTGGTGTCTTCGTTCCCAATGGATTTGAAGATGCTAAATTCACTGATAAAGCTCAAGCTAGCAGCTTTATTAATAATCAAACAGCTTTAGTTAACGCTTTGACAAAATCGAAAACTACATTCTTTACTCCATTTTACACGACCAGTGAAGAAACTGCTGATAAAATCACGGGTGCTGGCAATTCTGTTACTCTGACTCGGCCAAAAACTTCTACAGCTACTGATGTTTCAGTTACTTACGGAATTACTGTGGCGGCGAATAGTCAAATTTATTTATCTGTTCCCAATATTACTTATCTAAATAGTAATGCTGAGAATACATTGATTACTATTTCTGATGTTTCCAATCCAAAAATGACACGTTCTCTCAATAGTTATTACGTTGGTACAAATGATACTGGCTCCTTCTTGAATTTAGGAAGTTTCAGTAAGGAAACTAAGCTAAAAGTGACCTTAGCATTTCCTGAAAATTCACAAGTTACTTTTGATACGACTTCTTTCTGGCGTCTAGACACTACAGCTTACCAAAAAGAAATGGCACTTCTACAATCTCGTAGTCCTAAAACAGAAATGATTAAAAACGGGGTTCGCATGACTTATACGGAAAAAGAAAAGGGCGATATTTTCTTGACAATTCCTTATGATAAAGGCTGGTCAGCAAAAGTTGATGGAAAAAAAGTAGCTGTCAGTAAAGCTCAATCTGGTTTTATGAAAGTTAGCGTTCCTGCTGGCAGTCATCACCTTGAACTAAAATTCTTCCCTAATGGACTAAAAGAAGGAATCATTTGCTTTATTTTGGGAATTTTGTTATTTATTGGTTACAACTATTTTACTAATAAACCTAAAAAATCTGGAGGAACAAAAAATGAAAGCTAAATCAATTATCCCCTTTACGCTCGGAATTCTAGTTGCTGTCAGCATCCCTCTTTCCTACTCTTTAAAGACCAAACATTTTGAAGTCAATTTCAAAAAAGGTGGATTGCTTGATCCAGAATTGTATAAAAAATAAAGCAGATTGCCTTTAAAAAATTCTGTCAGTAAATTCTAAACAAAAAAACGTTGATTATTCAACGTTTTTTATTTTTGTTTTTGTCAAAAGTAGGGAATTCAAAATAACAGAAACTGATGATAAACTCATTGCTGCTGCAGCAAGCATTGGATTGAGTAATCCAAAAGCTGCAAGCGGAATTCCAATGACATTATAAACAAAAGCCCAAAAATAATTTTGCTTAATTTTAGAAATTGTTTTTTTAGCTACTTCAAAGAAAGTGGAGATTTTATGAAGCTGACCGCTAGTGACAGTCACATCACCAGCTTCCATAGCGATATCTGACCCAGTTGCCATTGCAAGCCCGACGGTCGCTGACGCTAAAGCAATAGCATCATTGATTCCATCACCAACCATCATTGAATTTGGGCTATTTTGTACAATTTCTGCTTTTTCTTCAGGTCTTAAACCACTTTTAACTTCATCTAAATGAACAAGTTTTTGGATTTTTGCTGCCGAATTTTCATTATCTCCTGTTAACATAACAGTCTTTAGACCACGTTTTTTCAAAGTCTGAATTGTCTTAAGCGCATCATCCTTTAGACTTGAACTAAAAACAGCCATCGCTAATAATTTTTCTTTATTTGCCAAATAAATGACCGTATCATCTGTTTCTGGGACTGACAGATTTAAGTCTGTCATTAATTTATCATTGCCAGCAAAATATTCCTGACCATTAATTTTAGCAGAAAGTCCACGACCCGCAAGTTCTGATAAATCTGTCAGTTCATATAAATCACCGTGAAATTTAAGAGATTTAGCCAAAGGATGATTTGAGTGAGCTTCTAGACTAGCCAATAGTTTAAACTCATCACTTACCATTTTTTCTTCAATAGAATTAAAGCTGTCAGTAATTTTTTCACTTTCTGTCAGTAATTTAAAATCTGTCAGTTCAAATTCACCTGTTGTAATTGTCCCAGTTTTATCAAAAAATACTGTTTTAACTAATCCAGCATGTTCCAAAGCATTGGCATTTTTAATCAACAAACCATTTTTAGCAGCCAAACCAGTTCCAGAAATAATAGCAGTTGGTGTAGCTAGGCCAAGAGCACAAGGACAAGCAATGACCAAAACAGCTACTGAATGCATGATTGCTATCAGTAAAATTCCACTGACAGCCCAAGTCGCAATGAAAGTTATCAGAGCAATAACTAAAACAACTGGTACAAAAATCCCTGAAATCTTGTCAGCTAATTTTTGAATGTTTGGTTTTGAGCCTTGTGCTTCACTCATCATTTCAACCATTCTTGAAATTGTTGAATCATTTAAATCATGAACAACAACCGCTTTAACTTCACCATCTAAATTAATTGTTCCTTCAAAAATAACTTCATCATCCATTTTTACAACAGGTAAGGCTTCACCTGTCAAAATAGATTCATCAAAGGATGCTTTGCCAGAAAGAATCATCGCATCCAAAGGCACTTTCTCCCCTGGCAAAATGCGAATCACTTCTCCCATTTGAACTTCTTCAATCGCTAAATCAGTCGATTCCGCATGAACAAAAGTTGCTCGACTAGACATTAACCCAGTAATCGCTTGTGTTGTTTTCTCTTTTGCATTATGTTCTAAAAGTTTACCCATGACCACCAAAGTGATAATCACCATCGATGATTCAAAATTCAAAGCATTCGCTTGACTCATAAAAACAGCCAAAATCAAACTCGAAAAGTAAGCAACGGAAGTTCCTAAAGCTACTAAAACATCCATATTTGCCGATTTATTTCGCAATGCATGATAAGCTCCAACATAAAAGCGCCAACCAATAACGAATTGTACTGGAGTTGCCAAAATCAACTGTACGATTGGTTCATGTAAAAACATCACCCAATTTGCATGTACTCCAAAGATATCAGCAAACATTGCAACTACTAAAGGCAAAGTCAAAATTAAAGCAATCCAAAAAGACAAAGACAAATTTCTTGCCTTTTTTGCAGCTTGACGGGCAATTTTTTCCTGATGAGCTTTGTCATTAACGATCGCTCCATAACCCACTTTTTCTACCAAACTTATAATTTCTTGGTCAGAAATATTATCGTCAGCAACAATTTTGGCTTTCTCAGTCGCCAAATTTACCGTTGCTTCCATAATTTTATCTGACTGATTCAATGTTTTTGAAACTGTATTTACACAATTTGCACAGGTCATTCCTGTAATTACAAATGATTGACTCCGCATTTTTACCTCTTCTATATTTTATCTCTAAATATAGTTTACAATTGTAAACGAGAAAAGTCAAGAAAAAATCATCTTCATTTGGGGAATGAAGATGACCTGTTATTATTTAGTAAAACAATATTTGGGGTTTGCTTTACCAATTTCATTCTAGCAAATTTAAATTCAATTCACAAACGAAGTGTTTTTTAAATTACTTTATAACCAGCCTCTGCAACGGCAATAGCCATTTTATCCATATCTGCAGGGGCAGAAAATTTAACTAATGCTTCATTTTTTTTCAAAGAGACTTTCGCTTTTTCAACGCCCTCAATAGCTTCCAAAGCATTTGTCACATGCATTACACAGTGGTCACAAGTCATTCCCTCAATTTTTAAAGTTTCTTTCATTTTCTATTCTCCTTTTTAAGCAGAAATCTGCTCATGTTCATGTTTGCAAGCACAAAGTCCACTTGTTTCCAAGCAATTACAATGTTTTTGTCCTACCACTTCTTTGGCATTAAGTGATTCTTGCAAAAGTTCAATATCCTTTGCAGTCAAAGTCGATTTTTCAATCATCTCTTGTAAAACATTGACATGTTTCGTTTCACAAACTTTTTGAATCAGACCATCGGCCATTAAATTTATGGCCGTACATTCTTCCATCAGTGGACGATAAACAAATTTTCTTCCTTCTTTTTCGGTAGAAAGCATTTCTTTTTTTACCAATCGACCAAGTAAAGTCTTAACAGTGGCCAATGACCATTCTAATTCTTGGGGGATTTGCGCATAAATTTCGTCCACTCGCGCTTCTCCTAGAGACCAAATTACACGCATAACGATTAATTCGGCATTTGATACATTAAATTCTACTTCGTTCATTTTTTCTCCTTTCTCTATTCATTTTCATAAGATAAGTTTACACGCGTAAACACTAAAAGTCAAGTATTCAACCTAAAAAATAAAATTCGAATTTTATCATTCGAATTTTTAAGTTTAATCTTAACCAAATAATTCTTCCATAATTTTACGTCCGGTTGGTGTTTGAGCCAATCCCCCCTCAGCTGTTTCTCTAAAAGCAGCTGGCAGAGAACGTCCCACATTATACATAGTGTTCACCACCTCATCAACAGGAATCACTGTTTTAACCCCAGCCAAAGCCATATCAGCTGAAATCATTGCTTGTGACGCCCCCATTGCATTACGGTGAACACAAGGGATTTCAACCAAACCAGCAACAGGGTCACAAATTAAACCTAACATATTTTGCAAGACAATAGCAATCGCATAGCCTGCTTGCTCTGCAGAACCACCAGCAGCTAAAACGAGTGCAGCTGATGCCATTGCCGAAGCAGAACCGACTTCAGCTTGACAGCCCCCCTCAGCTCCTGAAATCGTTGCGTTATTTGCAATTGCAAGTCCAAAGGCTCCTGCTACAAATAAAAATTCCACTTGCTGTTCATGACTCAAGTCTAAAGTTTTAATAGCCGAAGTTAAAACACCTGGCAAACAGCCGGCTGATCCGGCAGTTGGTGTCGCACAGATAAGCCCCATTTGTGCATTCACTTCATTGACGGCAACTGCATCACGAGCTGCTCCTAAGATGAGCTCACCCGAAAGTGCTTTGCCTGATTTAATATAATCATCCATCAATTTTGCATCGCCACCAGTAAGTCCTGTAAGTGATTTTTTACCATCAAGGCCCTTTTTAACAGAATCAAGCATCGTTTCTAGGTTATGTTCCATCATTTCCCAAATTTGTTCACGATTTCGTCCAGTTTGTTCCATTTCAATGGCAATCATTAATTCTGTGACCGAGGAATAATTTTTAGAATCCTCGATTAATTCTTCTATATTTTTAAACATATTTATTCCCATACTGCTTTTAATTAAAGAAATTAACGGCGTGCAAACGAGGAATAAGTTTCATTTCCTCAATTACTTCCTTAACATTTGGTGTATCAACTTCTAAAATCATAATCGCTTTTTCGCCCCTAGCTTCTCTGGTTACATTCATTTGTGCGATATTAATTTGATGTTCTGAAAGGACGCTAGAAACTCTTGCTATCATTCCTGGAACGTCTTCATGAATGACCACAAATGTCGGAACACCAGCCGAAATTGCGATATCAAATCCATTCAATTCTGTCACTTGAATCATTCCACCTCCGATTGAAATTCCAGTCACAGTCATTGTTCGATCCCCTTTTTTGGCAATCAAGCGTGCGGTATTAGGATGTTCTGCTTTTTCTTCTGGATGTGGAACATAAGAAATTTCCATTCCTTGTTCAAAAGCAAGCTGAGGCGCCATCGGCAGTCGCTCATCATCTGTATCCATTCCTAAAACACCTGCAACAAGAGCAACATCTGTTCCATGACCTCGATATGTTTTAGCAAAAGATTCATAAAGATGAATCTCCAATTTTTCTGGAAGTTCACCGAAAATAGAACGTACAATTTTACCAATTCGAGCAGCACCAGCTGTGTGCGAGCTTGAAGGTCCAATCATTACTGGACCAATGATGTCAAAGACACTTTTATATCTTAAGTTATCCATTTAAACCTCAGTTCTTACAAAGATAATTTTTAAACTATCTTTTATCTTCAAATATCATAACATAATTTTCAAGCTTTTTCAGGCAAAAAAAAAATAGCTCGGCAGAGCTATTTTCTTTCTATTGGCGTCCTTTATAAATTGAACGCGATTGACCATACCATATTTTGGTTAGCCATCGTTGAATCCAAGGTTGAACCCATTTATCTAAACCAAATGAACGACCTGAACCATTCATAAGGGCAATTGCCACTGGAATAAACCAAATGTTAACCCAGTAGAACATTCCTGAAAGTGAGAACATAACAGTCAATGCGGCTGTTGCTGCTGCTGCAATCCAAGTGAATAGTCCAAAAATAAGGGCAAGTGCAAGGAAGATTTCAACAATTGACATAAATTTTTGCATGAATAATGCGACTTCACGGTTTGGAATCATAAACTTAAAGATAGGTTCCATCCAATGTGGCACTTTGTCAAAAACAGTCATTGGGTCAGAACCGTAAGCGTATGAGAGCCCCCATTCAGTTGCTTTATGAGCAGCTTCACCACCACCACTTGAAGCGGCTGTAGTTGCTGCACCTGTAGCACCTGCAGCTGCATCGGCTACACTAGAACTTGATGAAGCGGCTGTTGAAGCGCCTGCGGCTGCGTCAGCTGCTTTTGGTGCTTCTTGCAACCATGAGAATGGGAATTTAAGATCATTTGTAAACCAAGAACCTTTACCAAACCAAGTCGTTGGGTTAAAGTACTGACCATCACCTACAATTTTCTTAATTGCTTCGGTAAACCAAACCACACCATAAAAAATACGAAGTGGGACAGCCCAAAGTACATTTCCTTGACGTGAAGTATGACCACGCATAAAGTTACGATTATCTTTTACGCGGAACACTTCGTCCAAGGCATAACGCCAGAAATAATGTGCTGAACGTATTTGTAAAGTATAGATAAAGTAAACAATGTTCTTCATCAACATTGCCCAGAAACCAGTTAGACGCATGCTACCGATTTTGGCAACTCCCCAAGTTGAACCAATTGAAACCATTGTTCCTTGGTATTTACTTTCATGTTTATGTTTGCTTCCACCATTGATATCTGCAAGAATATTTGCAGCTGCTGTGTGTGCTGTTTGTTCCGCAGCTTCAACGATTTGTGGCGTTGGACGACCAGTATCTGGTTCAATATATCCTGAAACGTCACCAGCAACATAAATCCCTTTTCCTTCAAAACCAACAGCTTCCATGTATTCATTTGCTTGAAGACGATGTCCACGTTCTGTTTCATTAAGGTCTGTTTTTGCAGCTGTATTTCCTTGAACACCTGTTGTCCAGATTAATGTGTGAGTTGGAAGTTCTTTAGCAACTTTTTCTTCGTCACGCCCACCAACATTTACTTTAATATGATCTTTTGCCACCTCAACAATACCATGGTTTGTTAAAACGTGAACATTTTTCTTTTCAAGATAAGCATGAGCTTTATCTGCTTGTTTACGGTCTAAAGTATTAAGGATTGTTGGCATCATTTCAACAACGTTGATTGTTATTTCTTCTTCAGGAATCTTCCAATCTGTTGAAACTTTTTTACGCCAATCAATCAATTCGCCTGCCATTTCAATCCCAGTAAATCCTGATCCGGCAACAGAAATTGTTAAAAGAGCACGACGTTTTTCATCATCAACTTCTGTTGAAGCATATTGGACGATTTTTTCCAAATGACGTTTGATTCGCATTGCATCTTCAAGTGACCAAAGTGTAAACCCGTGTTCTTTAACACCAGGAACTCCAAAGTCATTTGGTTCTCCACCAAGAGCAACAATGACATAATCATAGCTATAACGGCCATGTTTTGTGATGACTTGTTTGTTTTCTTTGTCAAGACTAACAACAGAGTCAGTGACAAGACTAACGTTTTTACGTTTTCCTAAAAGCTTTTGGAAATCATATTGTACAGTTGTGAATGGCACACGCCCAGCTGCAACTTCGTGAAGTTGAGTCATGGTTGTGTGGTAACTATGTTTGTCAATCAGTGTGATGTCAGCATCTGCTTTGAGCTTTTTAGAAAGCTCACGCGTCGCATGTACTCCTGCAACACCACCACCGATGACTACGATTTGTTTCTTAGTCATTTAGAATGGTTCTCCTACTAGTAATATAATAATAACGTCAGGCACTATTATATCCTTTTTAGAGCAATTTGTAAACTGTTGCACAAGAAAAACTTTTCCAAATTTTTATGGAAAAGTTTTATACTCATATTTTACTTTGGCTTAAATTGCCCCTTTGTGGAAAAGTTGGTCATTGATATATTTGAAGAAATAATGACCAGAACGAATTTCAAAGGTATAAACAAGATAAACCATGTGTTTCATGAATGTTGCTGAAAAACCACTTAATTTTGTTTTTCCAACTGTCCCAACCGCATAGCCTGAACCAATAGAAACCAGTGTTCCACGATAATTTCCAACAAATTTGGTTTTTTCGCCACCTTTAATATCTGCAATAATATTTTTAGCGGCCGTGCTTCCTGTTTGTTCTGCTGCTTCTACAATTTGAGGAGTTGGTCGACCATTTTCGGGAACAATATAACCTGATACATCTCCTGCAACATAAATACCGTGATTTTCTTCACCGATAGCTTCCATGTATTCATTTGCTTGAAGACGATGACCACGTTCTGTTTCTGAAAGTTGACAAGCTTCTGCTTCAGTATTTCCTTGAACACCTGTTGTCCAAATCAAGGTATATCCCGGAATTTCTTTAACAACTTTTTCCTCGTCACGCCCACCAACATTAACAGTGATATGATCTTGCGCTACGGCTGTAATTCCATGATTTACAAGGACATTGATGTTTTTATTTTGAAGGTAAACAAGTGCTTTATCTGCTAAACTACGGTCTAAAATATTCATAATTGTTGGCATCATTTCAACAATATTGATTGTAAATTCGGATTCTGGAATGCCGTATTTTTTAGACGCTTTTTTACGCCAATCAATCAATTCCCCAGCCATTTCAATTCCGGTGAATCCTGAACCAGCCACGCTAAAGGTTAACAATTTTTTGCGTTTTTCTGCATCTGCTTCTTTGGCTGCTGCTTGAACCATTTCTTTTAAATGTGCTTTTATTTTCAAAGCGTCCTCAAGTGACCAAAGTGTGAAGCCATATTCGTTAACACCTGGTACACCAAAATCATTGGGCTCTCCACCCATTGAAACGACTAAATAATCATAGTCATAGCTATTTTTATCTGTAATCACTTTTTTGTTTGCTTTATCAAGTTCAACAAGTGACTCTTTTACCACTTTAACGTTATTAAATTTTCCGATTGTTCGATTCAAATGATATTGAACAGCATCTGGCTCAACACGACTTGCTGCAACTTCATGAAGTTGGGTCATTGAAGTTTGAAAATCATGTTTATCTATAACTGTAATTTCTGCATCATTTTTCAAATTTTTTGCAAGTAAGCGTGTGGCTGAAACTCCAGCAAATCCAGCACCTACAATAACGATTTTTTTCTTAGCCATTTCTCTTGGCCTCCTACTAATAATAATTCCAAAAAATATTATACCTCTTATCGAAATAAATATACATTTTTCTGTTTATAAATTTACTTTCTGTAATTTTTAAAATAAAAAACCGCAGTATACGGCTTTTTTAAATAATTGAGTAATTTTTCATGACTTGCCCCTCAGATACACCTAAACATTTCATGAAAGGAAGTATATAGCCAATATCTTCAATATTTTTCTTTTGCATCAGTGAAATTCTGCTAATGCCTTGGCTAACTTCTACCGTGACTTTATGGTCGTCATTAATAAAAAGATGAATACTATCACAAGATCCATGGTGAATACTAACGCCTAAAATTTTTCCTTTTTGAACTTCACAGGTTTGAGCGCCATGGAGATAGCTATCTACTACTAATTTCATTACGGTCGTTTCAATTTTAAAATTCTTTGGGTTCTGCTGATCATCAGTTTTTGAATCTTGGGCAAGTTCCATGTTATTATTTTTCATGGTTTAGCTCCTTTCCATTTCTTAATTCTATTTTATCAAGTTTTATTATGAGAAAAAAATGATATGAAAATAAAATTTATTTAATACTTTTAAGACTATAATACTGCCATTCTTACTAGTTTAAATTTTACTGACGGTCAGCAAAAAAGACTGACCACATCAGTCTTTTTTTATTTTGTTGAGAAAATCAATGACTGCTTGGTTGAATTTCTCAATTTCTTCCAAATGTAAGATATGCCCACATCCTTCAAAAATTTGAACTTCTGAATTTGGATTGTTTTGTAATTCACGCGCTGCTTGAGCATGAATTGCTGGAAAAATCGGAGATTTCTCGCCGGCAAAAAATAAATGTGGTTTTTTTTCTTGCCCAAGCTCAGGACGCCAATCTTGCAAAATAACATTTTGCAGTAAAGGGCGATAGCGTTTGAAATCAAAAGGTTTCATTCCATGTCCCAGTGTTCGTTTTACACTATCTGACAACTTTTTTTGTGTCAACCGAGTTTTTGGAAAATCATCAATAAATACTGACAGCTCTCTCAGTGTTTTCCCATATTGACCATTGAGCCAATCTGCCGATTTGAAGAAAGTTGGGGCCTGATCTTCTGTAATTATTGCTGATATATTTTCGTCAGTAAATAATTCTTCATAAGCCATAATTGTTGCCGCACCCATCGAATGGCCAATTAAGACAACATTTTTTAATTGTAAATAGTCAATTAATTCTTTTAGGTCCATTGCCAAACGGTGTAAAGTCAAGCCATAATCAACTTGTTGTGAATCTCCATGTGAGCGATGATCATAAGTAATCACCCGATAACCAGCATTTACAAATGTTTCTATTTGGGCAAACCACGTAACTTCACTGGACGAATAGCCACCAATTAGAATCAGAGGTTGATTTAACTGAATACCATAATCATGAAAATTTATTTTTACTAAATCATTTGTTGTAAAAAAAGACATTTTTGTTTCCTCTCAAGCTTTTTCCAATGTTTTCATTGTAACAAAAATTCTGTCAGCACTGACCAATTATGATTTTTAGTCACTGATTATTCTTCAGGCAGATAAAAATACTGACAATATGTAAAAAAATTCTGTCAGTAAATTTTTTATGATGAATTTAAAAACTGACAGACTAGCTATCAGTTTAATTAAGAAATATGAGTGAATCATAATTTTTCTATAATTATTTTATTTTTATCACTGATTATTCTAATCCAAATAATCACCATTTGAAGCAAAAACATTTTTAAACCAATGAAATGATTTTTTAGGAATACGTTTATGGCTTTTTGGCTCCACATAAACAGCACCGTAACGTTTATCAATATCACCAGACGAAGCAGGAATATCAATCAATCCCCAACCAAGATAACCCATAACATCTACTCCGTCAGTAAATATTGCCTTTTTCATGGCTGCAAGATGTTTCTGATGATAAGAAATTCTCAAGTCATCAGCAATTTCTGTTTGCCCATCCCAGATTTCTGACTGACCAATTCCATTTTCAATAGGAAAAACAGGCAAACCAAATTCATTATATAATCTATTTAGAATTCTTCTAAAGCCTTCTGGGTCAATGGACCAATCCCATTGATTATGTTCGAGCAATGGATTTAATTTCAGCCCTTTAGTCAAATAAGAATTTGGTGCATCATTTTCTGTCAGCTGACTTGCATCAAGCAAAATTGAGCGATAATAAGAAAAAGAAATAAAGTCAGAAATTCCATTTTTTAAAATTTCTTCATCTCCTTTTTGAAAATCCATTTCGATCTTTTGATTTTTAACATAAGTCATAACCTCATGCGAATAATGGCCAAAAGCATAAACATCACAGAGATTTCGATTATAAAATTCATCAAATTTTCTAAGATATAAATTATCTTTTGGTGAAAAAGTTGCGGGATAGATTTCTGTAGTCGCCAACATTCCTCCTATTTTTGCTTCAAAATTTTCATGCAAAAATTGTGTTAATTCGCAATGAGCAAGCATGGTGTGATGAAAAACAGTGTACATATCAGAGAGTGTCAGCTCTTTTTTCAAAACTCCCGAATAATGCTCAAAACCGTCAGCAAAATAAAGATTATGCTCATTAAAAACAATCCAATATTTGACTTTGTCAGCAAATCTTTTCATCATTTCTTGCCCAAATCTTACAAATGCCTCTTTTACTTTTCGACTTAAAAAGCCATTATACTTTTCAGCCAGCTTTAATGGCATATCAAAATGATAGAGACATATCATAGGCTCAATTCCACGAGCAAGTAAATCATCAATTAGGCGATTATAAAAGGTAATCCCTTCCTCATTAAACTCACCATCGCCGTCAGGAACAATCCGTGACCAAGAAATCTGGAAACGATACATATTCATATTCATTTCTTTCATAAGATCTAGATCTTGTGAATAATGATGATAATTATCATTTGTTACTTGCCAATCTTTGGCAGAACGTCCAGCGGTATTCACATCATAGACAGAGGGTCCTTTTCCACCTTCGTTCCAGCCTCCTTCTGTTTGCATTGATGAAGTTGAATTCCCCCAGAAAAAATCTTTTGGCATTTTATTTTGCATTTTATCCCCTTTTATCTTTAATTTTATAAAAAGAAATCCCGAAGAAAAAGTTTCTCCGGAGTTTCTAATCTCCTTATTCAATTACTAAGCAATAACTTCTTCAGCTTCAGCATTTGCTTCTTGTTCTAACAACATTTTGTCATATTTTTTAGCAAATGGAAGATAAATCAAAATTGATTCTAAAAGCGCAATAACTTGCAGCACTGCATATTGCCAGCCTCCGATTAAAAAGCCAGAAATAATTGGTGGAGTGGTCCAAGGCGCAGCAACACCATTCATTGGTGGAACAATGTGAAAATAAATCGCTCCGTAAACCGTAGCCGAAACGACTACCGGAACAAGAAAGAATGGCAGAGCAAGGACTGGATTTAAAACAAGTGGCAATCCAAATAAGAAAGGTTCATTGATATTAAATAAACCTGGAACTAGCTCAACTTTACCAATTGATTTCATCTGCTCTGAACGAGCAAAGAAAATCGTAAAGATAATTAAACCAAAGGTAATTCCTGAACCCGAAAGATTTATAAAGTTATTATAGAATTCATTGGTCACAATATGAGCACCATTCGCTAAACTCAACTTGTGAGATTGATAAAGGGATGCATTGGCAAAGGTATTTGGAATCAAAAAGGCAGAGGTAATCGCTCCCATGATAATTCCACCATGTACCCCAAAGAACCAGAAGAATGGAACTAAGAGTGAGATAATAATAATTCCACCAAATGAGCCTCCTAAACCTTGTAGAGGGACAGATAACCAATGATAAATAAAGGTTACTGCATCGGTATGACCAATTTTATCAAATAAAGCATAGACAACCGTAGCGGCGACGACAATTACTCCTGTCGGAATCATTGAAGTAAATTGATTAGCAACATTTGATGGGACTTGTTCAGGAAGTGTAATCTTCCAGCCTGCTTTCATCATCGCTGAATAAGCCCAGCCTGATAAAATACCAATAATAATGGCCGCAATCATTCCTTGACCACCATTCCAAGTTAAATTGAGCACTCCTGTCACTGGATTATTCAGAAAGACTTGCATGGCATGAGGAAGCTTTTCAAAAGCAGCCGTTGCTTGTTCTCCTGTGAGATTTCCAATACCTGAGGCTTCTTTCCCAGTAGCTAGTGCAGCTGTAATTGGATTTGCAATACTTAGAGATTGAACAATGAAAAATGCAGAGAGAGAAGTTAATCCTCCTTGTAAGGCAACATCGCCAAAACCAGCTTCTTTGACATAAGAATAGCCAATACCAACTGCTGCCCAAATCGCTAAAATACCGAATGATACGTTAAATGCTTGGGTAAAAATTGCTGACCAGCCATTGTCTGATAACCATTTTGCCACAGGTGGAATTGGAATATTCGCAAGAATTAAGAAAATTGACCCAACAATGATAAATGGCATGGCAAAAAGCATTCCATTTTTCAAAGCAGTCATCGCTCGTGTATTCACGAATTTCATAATTGGCGGTAAGACTTTATTATTTATGAAGCCGTTCATAAATAAACCTCCTTTAAGATGTGAGTCCGACGGTTCTGAAATGAGGAAATTGTCTTTTGTGCTGATGTTTTGCCCTGCCAACAAGTGCTTTAGCACTTAGCTGGAATGCTCAACGTATTTTATCTATCTACGCAGCAAGCTGCTACGCAATCCATTCGCTCTAAGCGACTATCTTTGCTGATTTCATCAGCTACGCTGTCCGTTTTCTCTACTTGCTAAAGCAAGTGATAAAAAGGCAAAGTTGCAAGGCGAATCGTATTTTCACTTATTTCAAGAAGGTCGAACTCAATTTGTTAAGACAGTTCAGATACTTTGAATACTGTACTCTTTTAATTAAACCGCTTACAATATAATAATACCCCTTACAATTTTTTTTGCAAGGGGTTTTTATATCTTTGTTACCTGTTACATGATTAGTTACATTTATCAGCTTTTTCCATTGCCTGATGAGCTAGTATTTCAATAAAAGCAATAACTGGGAGCTGCGAAGTCAAATTTTCAAGGGGGTCATAGGCGGAATATTCCGTTTGGAATCCATAAGTTAAATTTATATTTGAAAGTTTGGATAAGGTCGTTTCTGGATGATTTGTAATTGAAATAATCTTTGCTGGCGCTTCCTCTCTTAGTTTGACAACTCGTTCAATAATCTTATCTGTTTCACCCGAAGCGGATAAGACAATGCTTAAAACGTCTGGTGCACCTTTGCCCTTAACGGCTTGATAAGGATCAGAAATGGCATAAGATTCTAAGCCAATATTTGTAAAATAACGGGCGCCATATTCAGCTAAAGCTCCTGAAGAACCTACTCCAATAAAAATAATATATCGAGCTTCTCGAATTAATTTGACAGCTTCTTCTAATTTTCTTCCCGCTTCCTTAGAGGTTATTTTTCGTAAAAATAGGTCGAGTTGTAATAAATTTTCATAGTAATTAACTGGAATTTCTGTCAGTTGATTTTGGTTTTTAAGATAATATTTTAGTTCTACCCAGCCCTCAAAACCAAGTTTTCTGGTCATGCGCATAACTGTTGCTGTGGAAACATGGACAGCTTGTGCAAGCTGTCTGACTGACATTTTATCAATACTTGATAAATTAGATAAGATAAAATTAAATGTTGCAGTTTCTAGTTCATTAAGCGTTCGAACTTGTTCGGGCAAGAAATCAATCATTTTTATTGACCCAACCTTTCTTATGTTGTTGATTATTTATTTGTGATCCTGAGTGAACTCATCAGTATCGATTTTTATTTAATAAATAAATTACGGACAGCTTTTTAAGCTATACTCTGATTCAATGACAGATAAAATTTTGTGATTCACCTCTAAACTCTTCTGTGACTTCCAAAATAAAATAAGCTAGTCGACAAATTGTCAACCAGCTTATTTTACTTTTTATTTTTTAGCTCTCACTTTTTTACTGACAGCTAATTATTATAAGATTTAACTGATAAATGTTCAGATTGTCATCTCTATTTTACAACAATATTAACCAATTTATTTGGAACAGCGATTACTTTGACCACGTTTTTACCTTCAAGGGCCTCAGCAACTGATTCACGACCAATTTTTTCAAGTTCTTCACGCGCTAAATCTTTAGCAATTTTAATTTTTGCTTTTAATTTACCATTAATTTGAACAACAATTTCAACTTCTGATTCAATTAATTTGCTTTCGTCAAATGTTGGCCAAGCAACATAAGAAATTCCAGCTTCATTACCTAATTTTACCCAAAGTTCTTCAGCAATATGTGGTGCAAATGGCGCCAAAAGTTGGACAAAGCCATTAGCGTATTCTAACGGTAAAGCTTTAGCTTTATTAACTGCATTAACAAAAATCATTAATTGGGAAATTGCAGTGTTAAAGTACATCAAGTCCAAACGCTCAGTGACATTTTTCACTGTTTCGTTGTAAACTTTGTCCAATTCTCCATTATTTTCAGCTCTAATCTCTGAATTTTCAATCATTCGAACAGCTCGGTCTAGGAATTTACGAGCACCTTCAAGGCCTTCTTCTGACCATGGAATACTTGCGTCAAGTGGACCCATGAACATTTCATAAACACGTAAAGTATCAGCTCCATAATGTTCAACAACATCATCAGGATTAACAACATTTTTAAGAGATTTAGACATTTTAGCTGGAGCTTGCTCAAGGGCTTCGCCTGTTTCCATATGGTAAAAGCCACCATCACGTTTTTCAACTTTATCAGTTGCAACTAAGGCGCCACGATGATCACGATAAGAAGTTCCGAGAATCATTCCTTGGTTAAAGAGTTTTTGGAAAGGTTCTTTAGTTGGAACAACTCCTAAATCATAGAGTACTTTATGCCAGAAACGAGCATAAAGTAGGTGAAGAACGGCATGTTCAGCCCCTCCTACATAGATATCAACTGGTAACCATTCTTTGAGAAGTTCTGGGTCTGCCAAAGCTTCACTATTATTGGGATCAATATAACGAAGGTAGTACCAACTTGAACCTGCCCACTGTGGCATTGTGTTAGTTTCACGGCGACCTTTTACGCCATCTGCGCGTGTAACTTCCAACCAATCTGTCAAATTAGCCAAAGGAGACTCACCAGTTCCTGAAGGTTTAATATCAGAAGTTACTGGTAAAACAAGAGGAAGTTCATCTTCTGAGAGCGCTGTTGATGTGCCATCTTCCCAATGAATAATTGGAATTGGTTCACCCCAATAACGTTGACGACTAAAGAGCCAGTCACGCAAGCGGTAAGTGATTTTCTTTTTCCCAATTTTCTTTTCTTCTAAAAATTCAATGGCTTTTTCAATCGCTTGTGCTTTGTCAAGTCCATTCAAAAATTCTGAATTAATATGAGGGCCATCTTCTGTATAAACAGCTTCTTCTACATTTCCACCTTCAACAACAGGCAAAATTTCAAGTCCATAGACCTTAGCAAATTCCCAGTCACGTTCGTCGTGAGCAGGAACTGCCATAACAGCACCATGTCCATAAGAAGCAAGAACATAATCTGCAACCCAAATTGGCATTTTACGGCCATTAATTGGGTTAATCGCGTAAGCTCCGGTAAATGCTCCAGTTTTTTCTTTAGAAAGGTCTGTACGGGCTAAATCAGATTTCAAGCTCGCTTTGCGACGGTATTCAGCAACAGCTTCTTTTTGCTCAGGTGTCGTAATAGCATCAACTAAATCATGTTCAGGTGCAAGCACAGCATAAGTTGCCCCAAAAAGGGTATCAGGACGAGTCGTAAAGACTTCAAATGATTTGTCGGTTCCTGCAACTTCAAAAGTCACATCTGCTCCTACTGATTTCCCAATCCAATTCCGTTGCATTTCTTTGATTGATTCAGGCCAATCGACTTCTTCAAGGTCTTCAAGTAAACGTTCCGCATAAGCTGTAATTTTAAGCATCCATTGGCGCATTGGTTTACGAACAACAGGATATCCCCCGCGTTCAGAAGTTCCGTCTGGAAGCACTTCTTCATTAGCAATAGCCGTTCCGAGTTCTTCAACCCAGTTAACAGCTACTTCTGCTTCATAAGCTAAACCTTTTTCATAAAGTTTAGTAAAAATCCACTGTGTCCATTTATAAAAATTAGGGTCAGTTGTATTAACTTCACGTTCCCAGTCATAACTAAAACCTAAGCTATTGATTTGACGTTTAAAGTTAGCAATATTTTCAGCTGTAAATTCTGCTGGGTCATTTCCTGTATCCATTGCATATTGTTCAGCAGGTAAACCAAAGGCATCCCAGCCCATTGGATGAAGAACATTGAACCCTTGAGCGCGTTTGTAACGGCTCAAAATATCAGTTGCAGTATAACCTTCCGGGTGTCCAACGTGAAGTCCTGCACCAGATGGATAAGGGAACATGTCTAAAGCATAAAATTTTGGTTTATTTTTATCTGTTCCTGTACGGAAAGTTTTGTTATCCGCCCAGTATTTTTGCCATTTGGCTTCTATTTCTTGATGATTGTATTCCATATTAAAGATTTGAGTTCAATTTTATTAAACTCAGTTCCTTTCTCATAATATTGCTAATGTAAATTGTCTTTTATAATAAATTATAAGCGAGAGTTAGGTCACTTCCTGAAAGCTGTAAACCATATTTCTGCTCATATTTTTTGATTTTATTAATCAGCGTATTTCGATGAACATAAAGTATTTTTGCTGCTTTCGTTTGATTGCTACCTGCTTTATACATTGCTTCAACTAGTTTTTGGTCTTCAGGATTTTCTAATAATTCTTTACGGATTTCTTGTAAAATTCTATTTTCTGATAGGTTTAGACTTTCTGATAAAATGTATTCACTAAAAGTTTGCTGACTTTCAAAAATTTTATATTCTTCAGAATATACTTCAGAGAGTTTATTTTTCTCGACAAAACGGCCAACATAAGCCGTCACTTCTTCACCCATATCTTGCGAAAGGGTTTGAAAAATATCAAAAAGTTCTGAGTTTGTTGGACTGTCAGTTGAAAATGCTTCTATCACAATTTTTTCTTCCCCAATGCTTTTTACAAAATCAGGTAAAAGTAGTTTTAAAGTATTTTCCAATTCTTCAAAATTATTTCCTGAAAATTGTAAAATACGATAGCGGCCATTAGGAAGTTTATCAGTCTTCAATTTTCTGTCAGTAAAAATCAATTCTGTCAGTAACTTTTCTCGCTCTGTCAGTTGACTAGGGTCAACTTTCTCGTAAAGTTTTCTAATTTTTTCTAGTTCCATTTTTTAAAAAAGCGACCTCTGGTCGCTTGAAGTCTTATCCTAAATCCACTTTGAATTCCAACAATTAATAGTTTAGATTTGTTCTGAAGGAAGATGTAATTCAAAGAGTGGTGACAATGGACGGCGTTCGTGAATACGAATAATCGCATCAGCAAGCAAGTGAGCAATTGAAAGTTGAACAATTTTTTCACTTTGACGTTCTTCTGGCATTTCAATAGTATCCAAAACAACGAGTTTAGTAATCGCTGAATTATTAATTCTCTCGATTGCTGGTCCTGAAAGTACGGCGTGAGTACATGAAGCGTAGACTTCTGTTGCACCAAGTTCTTTAAGTGCATTGGCCGCCAAAGTAATTGTTCCAGCCGTATCAATCATGTCATCAATCAAAATACATTTTTTCCCTTGAACATCACCGATAATATTCATAATTTCTGCCACATTGGCACGAGGGCGACGTTTATCAATGATAGCAAGTGGTGCTTTCAAGAAGTTTGCCAACTTGCGCGCACGTCCTACTCCACCATGGTCAGGCGAAACAACAACGATATCATCACCAGCGGAAACCAATTGACGACGGAAATATTCAGCAATCAATGGTGAGCCCATAAGGTGGTCAACTGGAATGTTGAAGAATCCTTGAATTTGTGGTGCGTGAAGGTCGAAAGTAATTAAACGGTCGGCACCAGCAATTTGAAGCATGTTTGCTACGAGTTTTGATGTGATTGGTTCACGAGCACGAGCTTTACGGTCTTGACGAGCATAACCATAGTAAGGTAAGACAATGTTAATTGATGCAGCAGAGGCACGACGCAATGCATCCATCATAATCAAGAGTTCCATCAAGTTATCATTGACAGGGTCACTTGTTGATTGAAGGATAAACACATGATCACCACGAACTGATTCGTCAATATGAACGACAGTTTCGCCATCCGAATGTGCACCAACACTTACTTTTCCAAGCTCAATTCCAATTTCTTTAGCCACCTTTTGGGCTAATTCGTGGTTAGAAGAGAGCGAAAACAACTTCAAATTTGAATACGACATGAAGAGCCTTTCTTTAATTCCTACAGAACATAACAGTTCTATTTTATGTAATTCTATTTTACATTAAATTCTCAATTTTTTCAAACGCTCATCGGCTTTATTTTAATGGAACCGTTGACAAATAAAAAAGCATTGTCCAAACTGAACAAAACTTTTTTCTTCTTATTTTATATTTTATAAAAGCTCTTTGAAAAGCCCTCTGACGAAAAATTCTTCTTCAAAATCTTGCAAATCGTTAAGCTTTTCACCTAAACCAATCAATTTAACTGGAATTTTAAGACTTTGAACGATTGACAAAACAATTCCACCTTTTGCTGAACCGTCAAGTTTGGTCAGAGCAATTCCTGTAATTGGGGTAACTGCTGAAAATTCTTTGGCTTGTTGAATGGCATTTTGGCCTGTTGTTGCATCAAGTGCCAAAATCGTTTCATGCGGAGCATCTGGAATTTCTCGTTTAATCACTTTACCAATTTTTTCCAGCTCTTTCATCAGATTATCTTTATTTTGCAAACGACCTGCAGTATCCACAAGTAAAATATCATAATTTTCAGCTTTAGCTTTTGCGAGAGCGTCAAAAACGACTGCCGCTGGATCTGAACCAGCTGGTTTTGTGACTACTTCAACTCCTGAACGATTTCCCCATTCAACTAATTGGTCAATAGCACCTGCTCGGAAAGTATCTGCAGCTGCCAAAAGTACCTTTTTACCTTCATTTTTATAGCGAGCAGCTAATTTACCAATGGTCGTTGTTTTACCAACACCATTTACCCCAACAAAAAGGAAAACACTTAATCCATCCGTTTGGATATTCAATTTTGTCGGTAATTTTTCACCGTCAAACTTATCAACAATTTTTTCAATAATCAATTGACGCAAGTCATCTGTTGATTTAGCATTGACTAATTTTGCTTCCTTGCGCAATTCTTCAGTCACTTCCATTGCCAAATCCACACCGACATCTGACATAATTAAAGTTTCTTCAAGTTCTTCAAAGAATTCTTCATCAACTGTCCGGAAGTTAGCAAAAAGTTCATTAAAGCCATCAGAAAAAGTCTTTCGAGTTAAAGTTAATGACTGTTCATATTTTTTCTCAGTTTCTTCACGTGATTGAGTGAAAATATTAGCCAAAGCATCAATATCAATGACAATCTCTTCTTCCTCATCTTCGTCCGTCACTTTTTTCTCAATCACTTTTGTAGTTTCAGAGCTTACTTTTTCGTCAGTAACTTCTACTTCGACATTTTCAGAAATAATAGGTTCATTTTCACTGACAGGTTCAGCCGGGATTTCTGGCTCAGGATCAATCATTTTGCTGATAGACTCGTCAGTAACTTTTTCTACTTTTACTGGTTCTTCATTTACCTCAGGCAGTTTAGTAGTTTCATTTTCTTTTTCATTCTTGAGGGCTTCAGTGATTTCACTAGATTGATTTTCACTGACAGGCACATCGTGATTAGTTTCTTCTTGTTTCTTCTTCCCGAAGAGGCGGTCAAAAAGTCCCATTTTTTCTCCTTAATAAAATATCATATCTTGATGATAAAGTTCATTCATAAAATGAAAGATTTTAATTTAATTTTTTTCTTAAAAATGCAAGCCCTAAAACAAGGACTCCAACGGCTGAAAAATCGATTACTTTTGAAAGCAAAAGAAAAGCCGTGGTCTCTACAAAAAAGGCTAATAAAATGACTGATAAAGCATGAAAAATAAAAACCAAGCCCATAAAAAGAGTCAATATTAACATTTTTCTGTGATTTTCACCCTCGCTAGTAAGCTCTAAAAGTGGTCGATTTAGAAGAACTGATAGTAAAAAAATCGTTCCAATGACAGCCGTTAAAATTGGGTGCCAGAGCTTGAAAGCAAGATTATTTCCATGCGTCAAATAAACAACTAAGAGTGAAATTAAAAAACCAATAATTGCCACTAAAGAAACAGGATTTAACTCTTTTTTTCTAATTAAAGACCAAAGCATATGAACAACTGGAAAGGCTGTTGCAATTCCTAAAGCTAAAGTGTCTGAATTCCCAAGCATTTTTAAAAACAAATAGGCAATAACTGGTAAAATAATCGCAAAAATTAAACTCGGCAAATACTTTTTTAGTTGAACTTCATCTTTCATTATTAGTCCTTAAAGTACATATTTTTCAATAATATGAGCAACAGCGTGTTGGTCATTAGTTAAATCAGAAATAATTCTTGCTTCCTCTTTAACTGCTGGGACAGCATTTGCCATAGCAACACCATATCCTGCCCAAGAAATCATTGATAAATCGTTTGCTTCATCTCCCATGGCCATTACATTTTCTGGTTTTAAGTTTAACTGATTAATCAATTGTGTCAACCCATAAGCTTTATTAATTCCTTTTGGCATAAATTCTAAAAGCTTCGCTTGAGTTTTAAAAATCTCAAATTGATCAAAATATGATTCAGGAATTTTATCAAGACTAGCGTCCAACAATTCTTTTTCTGTACAAGAAACAATCTTATTATAAACCACATCAAGTGGAACTTGATCAAAATCAACTTTGATAAAAGTTAAAAGCTTATTTAAAGTGTCATATTGCGAGTCAATTTTACTTTTCGTCATATAAACTTTTTCTTCACTCAAAACATCGCAAGGAATGCCAAGATTTGAAGTCAATTCTTTAATTTCTAAAATTTCATCATGTGAAAAACTTTTTTTAGATAAGATTTGACCCGTATTTCTTTGGACCAGACCACCATTAAAGGTAATTGAAAAATCTTCAAAATCAAGCATTTCTAACGTTTTGAGAAAGGGTTGAATTGCAATCAAAGGACGCCCCGTTGTTAAAACAACATGAACCCCTTTTCGTCTTGCTGCATTAATAGCCAGACGATTTTCTTTTGAAATTTCTTTTGAAGAGTTGAGTAAGGTCCCATCCAAATCTAGGGCAATGAGTTTAATTTCTTTATTCATTGTTTAATTATAGCACACTGTATCAGTCAGGTTCAATAATGCTCACTAAAGTCGGATTGGAGAATTAAACATTAACTAATATTTTTAGATTATTTATGAAAATATTTGACAAATCAAAATCTTTTGATTACACTTAGAATAATTAAAAAAACGAGGTCCAATAAATGACTTATTTACAAGCTTCTCTTAACTTGTTGTTGAAGGAGGGCTCACACTAGCTAATTTAAGCTAAATGTGTGAGTCCTCTTTGACGTTAGTCATTAATGAGGACGAAGAGACGTCCTCAGGACGTCTTTTTTTAATGTTTTATTATCAATTTATTAGTCAATAAAAGAGAGACGTCTCTGCTTATTGATTTAGAAAGCTAGGAATTATCGTTGGAAACTAATCAATCCTTAAAGAAAAAAATGGCCGCACGCCATATTACTATGATTGCTCTTGGTGGAGCAATTGGTGCTGGTCTTTTCAAAGGAAGCTCATCAGCCATTGCTGCCGCTGGTCCCTCTGTCTTAATCGCTTATTTTATCGGAGGAATCGTTCTTTATTTTGTAATGAAGAGTTTAGAAAAGCTTGTTCTAAGTTCAAAAGATCCACATGGCTTGTCCGGACTTGTTCAGCCTTATCTGGGCAATCATACGGCAGATTTTACGGACTGGGTTTATTGGTCAATGTGGATGATTAATATCATTGCTGAGGCTGTTGCTGCTGCAAGTTTTTTGCAACTCTGGTTTGCTAATGTTCCCACTTGGGTTTTTGTCTTGATTATTGCCCTTTTAACTTCCCTTATTAACTTATTCTCAGTTGCTCTCTTTGCTGAGACAGAATACTGGTTGGCATTTATCAAAATTAGCGTTGTTATTTTGTTGATTATTTTTGGTGTTTTTCTTGTGGCAAAACAAATTTTTGATACTAATCTAGTGACTACTTTCTCTGGAATGACCGCTCATGGTGGCTTTGCTCCTCATGGCTTTAAAGGGGTCATTAATTCTTTATTAATTGTTATCTATTCGTATGGTGGTTCTGAATTAATTGCTATTACAGTTAGTGAAACAGAAGATCCTAAAAGAGCCATTCCTAAAGCCATCCGCGGTGTAATCGGTCGAATTATTTCATTTTATATTATTCCGATGTTCTTACTTCTTGTGATTTATAATTGGCAAACATTGGCTACTTCTTCAATGAGTCCTTTTGTGATGGTCTTTAATAAAATGCATATTCCTTTTGCTGGCGATATTGTCAACTTGATTATCATTCTTGCCCTCTTCTCATCAATTAATTCTGGAATCTATGCTTCATCTCGCCTTTTGTATTTCCGTTTAAAAAATCGTCAAGGTAAAATGGCTCAAAGAATGTCTCATTTAAATAAACATCATGTCCCTCAAAGAGCAGTTATTTTCTGCTCAGGTACACTCTATATCGGTGTTGTTCTTTCTTATTTTGTCGGTGATCGTTTGTTTAATTACTTGGCTGGTTCCCTTTCTTACACTGTATTAGCCGTTTGGATTTTAATTAGTCTCGCTGGTTTTGGTCTTTCTTTTAAAACAAAATCATTATCGGGTAGAACAATGAGTCTCTTAGCACTGATTGCTCTCTTTCTCATTCTGTTCGGTATTTTATTTACTAATCCAATCGGTGTGACTGTCTTCACTGCAATTCTTTATTTCATTATCTTTATCAGTTATCGAAAAAAGAATGATTCTGTCAGTAATTTAAATTAATAAAAAAGACTTGATAATTAATCAAGTCTTTTTTATTTTTACTGACAGAATTATCTGTCAGTATTTTTTTGCTCAAAAGATTTTTGAACAAAATAACCAGAAAGCCAAATTGCAAATAGAATCCCTAACATTCCTAAAAGCATGGTGGAAACTTCAGCCATCAGTAATTTTGAATTAAAAATATCAGCTAAGCGATAATTTAAACGTACAAACCAGAGAATTAGACCGACAGTTGCTCCCAAAACTCCAAAAAAGAGGGTATTGACAGCCGTTCCTAAAATTTGTTGAGATATAATTTCTCTTTGATTTTTAAATTGGTCAAGACTCATGTTTTCATCTTGCTCAACAACTTCCGAAAGGCTAGCTGCTAAAGCCATCGCTGATTCTGCTACCGCTCCAAGCATGGAAATGACCATGACTACAATTGCTACATTTGAAAAATTAAGCCCCACATTTAATGACAGATTTTCCAATTCATCAACATCTTCTGTAGCAAATCCCTGAAATTGACCAAAATGTTGAATGATTAAAGCGAGAATGAGCAAAGATAAAACAACAATGATACTCGTTTTAAAAGCAATCAATGTGACTTCACTTTCATCAGCAGACATAAAGATAGCTATTGCCAAAATAATTACTGACAGAACTATCAGAACTGCTATTGCATTAAATCCCCAAGAGATTAAAGTAATTAACACAAAAATAGCAATAAAATTAAAGGTCAAACCAATTAAATTTCGTAAGCCATCTTTTTTGGCAACGATAAGCATCAATACAATCAGTAAAATTAATAGGATCAAGAGTGCATTCATAAAGAACTCTCCTTTCCTTGATGACTTCTAGTCAAAGCAAAACTTGTGAAAACAGCGGTAATTGGTACAGCTAACACGATTCCAATGGCCGAAATAATCGTTTGCAATAACCCAAGATTAAGGCCAACCGTTGCAATATAAGACCAAGAATTTCCATTTCTCAATAATAAAAGTGTCATCGGCAAAGTTTCCGCCATGAAAATCATGAACAAAACATTTGTCAAAGTTCCAATGAGCTCTTGCCCAATTGAAATTCCTGATTTAATGTAATCTTTTCTGACCATATTTATTTTGTTCAATTTATTTTGTCTAGCCATACCAAAAAGCCCTGCAACAATATCACCTGTACCATCCATGATCGCCCCTAAAACTGAAATCATTGTCCCAACAAAGAAAAACTCTGATGGATTTTGGGTGACATAGTCCAAATATTCAAAATGAATACCCGAATTCCCTGTCATTTTTAGAACGAATAAAACAATTGAAAAAGTTAAAGCAGTGGTTAACACGGTAGTTATAAAAGTATAGAGCATCTGTTTTGTGGGTCCCAAGACAAATAAAAGGGAGGAAGCTGCAAAAATTACTGACAGAAGCCCAAATAGCAAAATGACAGGTGGATTAAATTCAACGTTAAGGGCGATGACAATCACAAAGTAAAGAAGGTTTAAGACCAGAGATAAGAAAAGAAAAATCGAAGCCCTAAATCGTTCAAAACTAATGACAAAACCAATAAATAAAACGAGCAGTCCAACAATTAGTGCATCTCTTTTTAAGGTCACAATTTGATAATTTCCCGATATTTTCTTTAAGATTACTTGCTGACCGACACGATAAATTTGTCCTGTTGTTTGAGAGAGAGTCGTCGTGTTTTTTAATTTTAAACTGCCAGGCTCTGCTCCTTTTGCATTGAGGACTTTTATTGATAATTCTTGCGTGACTTGACGGTCTTTATTTTGAAAGTCATCACTAACATCGTGACTACTTACCGTTTTGGCAACCGTAATTTTACCAACTGGCGCCTCGTACAAAAATTGGTCATGACTCACAAGAAAAAATGCAACAATGGCAAATATTATGGGAAGTAGCATTTTCTTGAATATCCATTTTATATTCATAACTTTCCTTTTTCATCGACTAAAACAATGAATTTTAGTCCTATTTTTTTATGACAAATCAAAAGACGACAAAACTGCCGTCTTTTTTATTAGGCTTTTAAATCACTGACTTTATCAGAATGTTCTATCGTATCATGCAAAGTAGCTAAAGCTTCTTTAGACTTTCCAAAAGTGAAGAATTGATAACGTTTGCCAGCGTAAGAAAATCCAAAACCAAATTTAGTTGTTTTTACGGCTGTGATATATTTCAATTCAATTGTTTTCATTCGCACTCGGGGAAATGTTGTAAAGTGAAGCTCGTCATCAGCAATGAAGAAACGATGTGGCCAAATCAAAGTGATAAAGATAATATATGAAACAATCGCCAAAATAGTCAAAAACCAGTTTCCTTCTTTATTAAATTCATAAAAAAGTGTTCGCTCAAAGCTTAAAATGATGATGCCCCAGAGCAAAACTAATCGATGATTAAGTGACACTGGCAGAAAATATCCTGTTTTCATTGGTTCCTCTCTTAATATAAAGTGCTGATCAGATTCAAAATTTGATTAACTCATCTTGAATTTTTCTGTCAGTAACTTATCTTATTTTTATTAATCTTTCACCTTTGGTGAATCTTGTCCTTTTTCAACTTCTGGAATTTCAACCGAATAATCTGGTAAAGTTGATTTTCCTTGATTTTGACTGAGTAAACTATTTGATCTAGCCGCTAAATCTTCATTTTCTTTCTTCAATCTCTTCTCTGTTGCCTTGACCGTATAGTTGTAATCTTTAGGATCAACAGCTTTAAAGCCCTCTGGCGTATAGAACCTGAGGAGATTTTGATTATTTAATTTATCAGATGCTTTTAAGAGTTCTGAAACTTTTTGTTTGGTTTCTTTAACGTATTGTTCTTGTTGAGCATTAAGTTTTTCAATCTGCAAGCCAGTTTGAGTATCATAAAAGTTACCATTCAAACTTGGTTGAGTAATGGTTGGCGTGACAAATCCACCATTTCTTAGAGCAACAAAATCTTGCCGACCAGAAGCAAACATATCTTGACCAAACTGTACATATTTTTTCGTATCAATACCAAGTAAGTGTTCAAGCGTTGGCATGACATCAAGTTGCCCCACATAAGTATTGATGATATGACCATTTGTTTGTCCAGGAATATCTACCATAAATGGTGTTCGTTGTAACATTGTACTATCGTAACTATTGAAAGTATCAGCGTTGTAACCAACGTAAGGAGCAAATGCTTTATTGTCACTACCAGAAATCCCGTAGTGGTCCCCATATAACACAATGATTGATTTATCGTATAATCCTGATTTTTTCAAATAATCATAAAATTGTTGAACTGCTTGGTCTAAGTAATGAGCCGTTTCAAAGTAACCGTCAACTAATTTATTCCCTGAATCAACAGTTGCAAAGTTCGGATCTTTGTCTTCATCATCCATTGTATATGTTAAGTGATTTGTAACTGTCAAATACTTAACATAGAAAGGTTGTTGCATTTGTTCAAGCAATGGCACAGAATCGCGGAAAAGTAATTTATCTTTAATTCCCCAAGGACTCATATTTGCTGCGGAATTATCAAAGAAGCTTTGGTCAAAGAAATTTTGATAGCCCATTTGTTTATAGGTATTCAATCGATTATAGAAAGCGCCGACATTCCCATGAACTACAGCTGAACTATATCCATCGGTTTGATTCAAGATAGCAGGCATTGCTTGGAAGGTTTGGGTTGATCCATATTTTGCAAAAAGTGAGCCAGCTGGTAAACCAAATGTTGAGGTTTCCAACATATTTTCAGCATCGGAGGTTTTCCCTTGCCCAACCTGATTGAAGAAATTACTGAATGAATAAGTAGAATTTGAATGATAGATTGAATTGAGAAAAGGTGTAACAACATGTTCTTTTCCATCTGTCCCTTTAATTTTCAAATCAATCAATGCTTGTTGGAATGACTCCAAGTGGATCTCAATGACATTGCGATTCTTAGCAATACCATACATCTTCATGTTTGGTGCCAAATAACGATTTGAAGCAATGTATTTTTGAATTTCTTGCAAGCTTTCTTTACTGGCATCTTTACGTTGCGTATTTGCTAAATTAGTATAATAACCGTCTGTTAACATCCAAGGGCCTAAGCCAAGATATCGAACAATATATGTCTTATCTGATTGAGCTTTACGCAAAATTAATTGATTCTTATTAAAATCTCCAAACCAGAAATTTAAACCGAATAATGCCAAGCCCATCGAAAGATAGGTAAATGCTCTTTTAGCCCCAACTGGTCGTTGGTCGAATTTCATTTTTTTAGCAATCAGTAATACAACAATGACCACAAGATCAATCCAGTAAACCCAGTCCATCAAATGAACAGGCACCGACCCAAAATCAAAACCATGTTGGAACATTCCAGCCCCACCAGTCATCGTATCAATCGTGATGAAATCGGTGAATTCTCTATAATAGAGAATATTAAGATAGAGCAAAAAATTTGCAGCTATCGTTAAAACCAGTGTCGCTAAATAGAAAAACGAAGTTCTTCTAATAAAGAGTAAAACAGCAAAACAAATAGCTGTAAAACCAATTGGGTTAATAATCATCAGCAATAATTCTGCTGGACCAACTCCACGAAGATTAAAAACTCCGAAGTAGGCAATCATCGATTTTACCCATACAAAAAATACAATAAAACTAAGCAAACCAACACGTGTGTTGAAAGCAGATAGTAATTTTTTCAATTTATTATCCCCAGAAAATATACTCATTCTTCCTTAATTTAAAGAAAAACTGCAGTCAATTCATTAATATAAAACTTATTAATGAATACGAAAAACGCCAATTTCATTATTTTTTAGTTAATGAAATTTTTTAAATTCATGTTTTTGTTGCTTAAATTATACGACTTTCCTTATTTTTAGGCAAATCATATACAAGCCATAAATTAGGCAGTCCTTCAAAAATCAATTTATAGTTTAGCATTAATAGATTAAAACTATCTTAAATTTCAATTAATAGCCGAATCAAGCTTAACCGAAATCATCTTAGAAACCCCAGCATCAGCCATTGTAACGCCATACATTGAACCCGCTGCCGCCATAGTTCCTCGGCGATGTGTTACGACAATAAATTGATTACTCTTATCAAAGTGATTCATGTAATCACCAAAACGTTTAACGTTGGCTTCATCAAGTGCCGCTTCAACTTCATCAAGAACAACGAAAGGTACTGTTCGTACTCTTAAAATTGCAAAAATTAAAGCTAAAGCCGTCAGCGCTTTTTCTCCACCACTCATCAAATTTAAACTTGATAATTTTTTACCTGGCGGTTGTACTTTAATTTCAACCCCAGCTTCCAGAAGGTTGTCGCTTGTTAATTCTAAATCAGCAAGCCCACCAACGAACATTTGAGCAAAGGTCGTTTTGAAACTTTCACGAATCGCATCAAAACTTGTTTTAAACCGAATTTTAACTTCATCATTCATGTCATCAATTGTACTCAATAGAAGATTTTTAGCTTCTAATAAATCATCTTTTTGACTTGAAAGGAAAGTAAAGCGTTCATTGACTTCATCAAATTGAGAAATGGCATCCAAGTTAATTGGTCCTAATGCCTTGATTTGACGTTCTAGATTTTTGAGTTTTTGCTCAGCCTCCGCTAAATCATCCAATATTTTTGCAGTGGCTTGCGCCTCTTCAAAACTAATTTGATGTTCACTATTTAACGTTTCTTGAAGTGTCATCAATTGTCCTTCAATTTGCTCCAATTGCATTTCATAACGCGTTTTTTTCGTGTTAAGTTCTTGCGTTTGCTGGATAAAATCTTGATTATGCTGTTCTAAATCTTCCATTTGAGCCGCTAAATCTTCACGTTCAAATTTTAAACTTACCATTCGGACATTAATTTGACTTAAGCGTTCTTCCACTTCTATCAGTTGTTTTGAGAAATTATTTCTTTCTGTTTCATCAAATTGGACAGGATTTAAAAGTGCTGTCAGTTGATTTTTTTCTTCTGTCAATGCTGACAAGTCTGTCAGTAAACGTTTTTCATCTGCTTTGGTGAATTTCAATTCACTGACCACTTCTGATTGACGAAGTTGAGCCTGATTTAAAGCAGCTGTTTTCTCTGATTGCAAAGCTTTATGCTCTTGACTATTCGTTTTAACTTCTTCAAGTTGCTTTTCAATTTCAGCTTTTCGCTCTGTAATTTTTGCAAGAACTTCTACTTTATATTCATTTTCTTTAGTTAATTCAAGCAAATTCCCTGTTGCTTCTTGATCTGCTGACAGATTAGTTAATTGTTCTAGCGCAACTTTTTGTTCTGTTAATTGTTCAATCTTCAAATTCAAAGATTGTTCAACAAAACGTTTCTCTTCCCCTTGACTTTTCAAAAGTTCAATTTCTTTTAGCAATTCTTGACGAGCCTTTTGAGTTTTTTGAACTTCTTTCTCCGAAATTTTTAACTGCTCTTCTGATAACTTAATTTGTTTTTCTAAATTACTTATTTCAACAGAAGTAAAAGTTGTTGAATTACGTTTCCCAGCTCCCCCTGCATAAGAACCACCAGGGTTAATCTGGGTTCCGTCAAGTGTAACAATTCGAACATTATAGTTCATTGCTCGAGCAATAGCAGTTGCATTTTCTCCCGAATCAACAATTATCGTTGTTCCTAAAAGTGAACTCATTGCCTTATGCAAACGACTTTCAAAGCCTACAAGATTGATTGCTAAATCAATAAATCCTGTCATATTTTGAATACGATTTAAACCATTAAAGTCCCTTCCTTTAATCGTTGTCAATGGTAGAAAAGTCGCCCGTCCTAATCTTTTTTCACGTAGAAAAGCAATTGCTCTTTTGGCCGCATTTTCGTCTTCTGTGACTACATTTTGGCTCCCGCCACCTAGAGCAATATCAATGGCTGTTGTATATTTAGGGTCGAAGGTCAATAAATCAGAAACAACACCAATCACACCACCGATTTGTGAAGCATTTTGCATAACGGCACGAACACCAGCAAATAAATTACTGTGGCTCTCACGGATATTTTGTAAGGAAGTCAAACGGGCTTTATGTTGGTTAAGTTCTTGCAGATAATCATACATTTTATTTTGGGCTAAACGTTCTAATTCTGCCTGCTTTTTCTCTGCTTGATTTCCTTCTTCAAATTTCGCTAAAAGGGTCTCGATTTCCTTTTTAACGGTATATAAATTTTCCTGTGCTTCAGATAAATCTTGACTGATTTTTTCAAATTTAGTTAAATTTTCTTTGACAGACTCATCCTGTTCAGATTGTCTACGGCTCAAATCTGTAATTTCAGCCTTATTTCTCACGATTTCATTTGAAATTTGTGCTTCTTCTTCAACTAATTGAACAAATTCATCACGTAAGCGTTCCATGACCACTTCTGGTGATTCAGATAAGGTCGCTAAATCTGCTGACAGCTCTGTCAGTAATTTATCTAAGTCATTTTTTTCTGTCAGTAAAAGTTCTGATTTTTCTTGAACTTCTGCCAAATTTTGTTGAGTGATCTCTAAACGACTTTTTAAGTTTTTTAAACGATCTTCGCGTTCCGCAGCTGATTTTTCTGATGAATCTTTTTGAACATCAAATAATTCAATTTTTCTTGTTAAATCTGATTTTAGATTAGAAAAATTAAGCTGGTCAGCTTGCAATTTTTCTTGCTCGGCTTCTACTTTTTGGCGTTCTGTGCGTAATTGACTGACTTGTTCATCGTAAACTTTTTTACGAGTTGATAAACTCACTAATTCCTGCGCTACTTGCGCCAAATCAAATTCTGTTTGATCAAATTTGGCTTTTTTAGATTCCAGCTGACCAACCAGTACAGAAAGTGACAGGTCTGAACGTTCTGCCTCAAGTTCTTGAAAACGGAGTGCAATATCTCTTTGCGATTGTAAGGGAACGAGCTGACTATTTAATTCAAAAATAATATCTTCTAAACGATCAAGATTATCTTGGGTTGAATTTAATTTTGATTCAGTTTCATTTCGTCGATTTTTGTATTTTAAAACACCTGCCGCTTCTTCAAAAATGGCACGTCTTTCTTCCGGTTTAGAATTAAAAACAGATTCAATCCGTCCTTGGGAAATAATCGATAAAGAGTCACGTCCAAGCCCAGTATCTGTGAATAAATCATGAATATCACGCAAACGACATTTACGACCATTCATCAAAAACTCGGAATCGCCATTTCGATATAAACGTCTGGTAATAACAACTTCTTCATTCTCATCTTGTCCTTGCAGATAATGATCAGAGTTGTCAAAATGAGCAATGACCTCAGCATAATTAAGAGCACGTCTTTTTTCAGTTCCAGCAAAAATAACATCGGGCATTTTTCCACCACGAAGTGCTTTAGCCGATTGCTCGCCCAAAACCCAACGCAATGCTTCAACAATATTTGATTTCCCAGAACCATTTGGACCAACAACTGCGGTTATCCCTTTATCAAATTCAACTTTAGTCTTATCGGCAAAAGATTTGAAGCCGACAATTTCCATTTTTTTAAGATACATGGTTTTGCCCTTTTATTGCATTTTCTGCTGCTTTTTGTTCTGCAACTTTTTTAGATTTTCCAAGCCCTCGTCCGAGTTCTTTACCATTGTTAAAAACCGCGGCCACAAAGGAACGGTCATGAGCTGGCCCTTCTTCTTTCAGAATCTTGTAGCTAATCGTTGTTTCTCCACCAATTTGTAACACTTCTTGAAGTTCTGTTTTATAGTCAATCACTTTAACATAGTCATCATTTTTAACGTGAGGAATGACTACATGTTGGATAAATTTACGAACTTCATCCATTCCTTGGTCAATAAAAAGCGCACCTAAAAAAGCCTCAAAAAGGTTCTCTAGTGTTGTTTCGCGGTCACGACCGCCCATTTTTTCTTCACCATGACCTAATCGCAAAAACTCACCAAAACCGCATGAGCGTGAAAAATTGGCAAGTGATTCTGTCCGAACAATGCTTGAGCGCATTTTGGAAAGTTCTCCCTCTAATTTCTCAGGATAAGTCCGATAAAGATAATCGGAAATAACCAAAGATAGGGCAACGTCTCCCAAAAATTCCAAACGTTCATTGTTTGCAATCTTTGGGAGCCGTTCTTCATTCGTAAATGAAGAATGCGTAAAAGCTGTTTTCAATAAGTCCTCATCATTGAAGACAAGTCCATAATCATTCTTTAATTTTTTTTGAAGCTTGAGCATAAAAATCTCCTTCACTAAAAACTTCCATTATTTTATAGTTTTATCCCTTATTATACCAAAAAAAACTTTTTTTGTATGCCTTTCCCTGAGGAACGGTACTTTTGGTTCCTAAAAAAAGAAAAAGCATTAAATCTGGGCTATTTCCTCTTATTTAACGCTTCATCTCTTTTTTATATTTTAGGAATAAATAAATTTCCCAAAGTAGCTGCCATGACGGCTTTTATGGTATGCATTCGATTTTCAGCTTGCTCAAAAACGACCGAATTCTTTGAATTAAAAACATCATCAGTAACCTCTAATTCATTAAGGTTATAATTTTCCTTAATTTCTTTCATTACTTCCGTGTTTAAATCATGAAAGCTGGGTAAGCAATGCATAAAAATAAAGTTTTTATTAATAATTTTTTCAACAACTTTTTGATTGATTTGATAGGATTTCAATAATTTAATCCGCTCGGCTGTCTGTGCCTCTTCTCCCATACTGACCCAGACATCAGTGTAGACAATATCAGCATTTTCAAGTCCGTTTAAATCTGTTCGGATACTTATTTTACTGCGACTTTTCATGGCGTATTTACGTGCGAGTTTTTGTATTTCTAAGGCTGGCTGCAAGGACTCAGGCGAAATAATTGTGATATTTACGCCTAAAATTGCTCCAGTCACTAATAGAGAATTTGCCACATTATTTCGTCCATCACCAACGTAAGCGAGGGTCAAATCTTGCAAATGGCCAAAATGCTCCTTGATTGTCATAAAATCTGCCAGCATCTGTGTCGGATGCCAATCATCAGTCAATCCATTCCAAACGGGGCAGCCTGAATCTTTTGCAAGAATTTCCACATCACTTTGCTTAAAACCACGAAACTCAATACCATCAAACATTGAACCCAAAACTTTCGCCGTATCTGAAATAGATTCTTTTTTGCCCAACTGAATATCATTTGGACCTAAAAATTCAGGATGTGCTCCCAAATCTACAGCGGCCGTTGTAAAAGCTGCTCTTGTTCTTGTGGATGTTTTTTCAAAAATGAGGGCAATATTTTTATCTAATAAATATTTATGTTGAATATGTTCTTTTTTTAATTTTTTAAGGTGAATCGCAAAATCAATCAGATATAGCAATTCATCTTTACTAAAATCTATTTCTTTTAAAAAACTTCTTCCTTGAAACATTTTGTCTCCTCTATATTATCTGGTCTATCAGTGATTAATCATTGTTCCTTGCCCTTTGTCAGTAAATAATTCTAACAGCAAGGCATGAGGAACACGGCCATCTAATAAAACAGCCTGACCCAATCCTTCGAACATGGCATATTTAATGGCTTCAATCTTTGGAATCATTCCGTCAGTAATTTTTTTCTCTTTGACTAACTTTTCTAGATTGGTCAGATTGATTTCATCAATAAATGACTCCTCATCAGGAAAATTGCCATATAAGCCACGAACATCGCTTAATAAAATAAATTGTTCAGCACTCAATGCACCGGCAATTCGACTGGCTGCGGTATCAGCATTAACATTATAAATTTCACCATCAAGACCAATGCCGGCCGAAGCAATGACGGGAACAGCATCTGTTTGATTGATACGCTCAATGATTTCCGGATGAATCGTCGTAATTTCTCCAACATAGCCTAAATCTTCAGAAATAGGTTTGGCTTCTATTAATTTACCATCAATTCCTGAAACCCCAATCGCATTGCCACCTAAACGAATAATATCTTGAACCAAACTTTTATTTACTTTTCCGGCTAAAGCTGTCAGTGCTAATTGAGCTGTTTTTTTATCTGTCACGCGCAAACCTTGAACAAATTGGCTTTTTTGCTCATACTTTTCAAGTAATTCTCCAATCGCAGGTCCGCCACCATGAACCAAAACTACTTTAATTCCCACCGTTTTAAGTAGTAAAATATCTTTTAGAATACTCTCTTTCACTTTTTCATCAACCATCGCATTGCCACCATATTTTATGACAACGGTTTGGTCACGGTATTTCAGAAAATATTTGAGACTTTCGGTCAAAGTCTGGGCAGTGTTTTGTGAATCTCTCATAAAATTTTCTCCAATAACTCTGCTCCTTTTTGCAGTTCTTCTTCCGTCATGACAAGCGGTGGGAGTAAGCGAATGACATCATGACCAGCTGACAAGGCAAGCAGTCCATTTTCACGCAATAAAGCAAGAACTTCTGGAACTTTTTTCTCGTCAGTTAATTGAATTCCAACCATCAATCCCAAACCTCTGATGGACTTAACCGCCGCTTTTACTGACAGCTTTTCTGTCAGTAATTTTAAGAAAAAATTACCTTTGTCAGTCACTTTTTCTAAAAAGCCATTGTCAATTTCTTTTAAAACTTCATTAGCCGAAGCCATTGCTAAAGGATTCCCCCCAAATGTTGAGCCGTGCTTTCCTGCTGAAAAATAGCTGGCATATTTAGTCTTAGCGAGCATCGCACCTGTCGGAATCCCATTTGCCAATGCTTTTGCTAAAGTAAAAATATCCGGCTCAAAATCAAAATGTTCAAAAGCAAATAGTTTTCCAGTCCGACCAATTCCAGTTTGAACTTCATCAATAATCAGTAAAATTCCTTTTTGCTGACAAGTTTTTAGAGCTTCAACAAAATCTGGAGAAATTGGTAAAACGCCACCCTCACCCTGAATAATTTCAAAAATAATCGCACCAATTTTTTCTTTTTCAAGGATTTGCTCAAGTGCTACCACATCATTAAAAGGGCTAGCCACAAAATTTGGTAATAAAGGCGCAAACCCTGCTTGAATTTTTTCTTGCATGGTTGCGCTCATAGCACCAAAAGTACGACCATGAAAGCCATCTGTAAACGCCAAAATTTTCTGATCTTTTTTGATTAGATGAGTTAATTTTAAAGCTGCTTCATTAGCTTCGGTCCCAGAATTACAAAAAAAAGCTTTATAAGAATGATTTTGACTTAACTTTTCAGCCACTTCTTCTTGCAAAGGATTCTGATAAAGATTTGAAAGATGAGACAGGCTGTCTAATTGAGTTTTCACCGCCTTTTTGCCTTTTTCAAAACTATATCCTAAATTCATGACCCCAATCCCACTTGTGAAATCTAAATACTTATTTCCCCTGTCATCAAATAAATATTGATTTTCTCCTTTGATTAAGCTAAATGGTAGGCGACCATAATTTTCAAATAAATTAGTCATTTTTTCTCCTTCTTAACTTGTATATAAAGCATTAATTTCGACATATTTATAAGTCAAATCACAGCCCCAAGCCTGCCCCAACCCACTTCCAGCATTCAAGTCAGCAATAATTTCAATTTTATCTTCTTTTAATTTCTCAGAAAGAAAAGCTGCATCAAAGCCAACTGGTGTTGAATGATAAAGCACAAGCTCATCTTGAAGTTTTAATTCAATATCAGAAACTTCAAAATCAGCCACCTGACCAATTGACGAAATAATCCGCCCCCAGTTAGGGTCTGCGCCAAAAATTGCCGTCTTAACTAAACTTGAACCCACAATTTTTTTAGCAATAAATCGTGCTGCTAAATCATTCGGCGCTCCTTTGACGGTCACTTCAATCAGTTTAGTTGCACCTTCGCCATCTGCAGCGATTTGTTTGGCTAAGGACTGACAAACCTTTGCCAGCATTTCTTTAAATAAAAGATAGTCTGAACTTCCTTCTAAAATTTCATTATTTTTAGCTTGGCCATTTGCCATCAACAAAACAGTATCGTTCGTTGAAGTATCTCCGTCCACAGTAATCTGATTAAAAGTCGTTTCAATAATGTCTGATAATGTTTTTTGTAGTAAAGCTTGGGCAATTTTTGCATCAGTCGTAATAAAAGCAAGCATGGTTGCCATGTTTGGATGAATCATCCCGGACCCCTTACAAACCCCCGCCATATTCACGATTTGACCACCAATTTCAGCTTCAAAGTTGATTGTTTTAGTTTTAGTATCTGTTGTTAAAATTGCTTTGGCAAAATATTCTGCTGTCCCTTCATTTTTGAATAACTTTGAAATTCCCTTGGCAATTTTTTCCATCGGAAGCTGTACCCCAATGACCCCTGTTGAGCAGACCGCCACTTCCTCAGCTTTAAGTTCAAATTTTTCAGCAAGCATTTTCTGTGTCTTCAAAGCATTTGCATAACCCTGCTCGCCTGTTACTGCATTGGCAACCGCCGAATTACAAATAATGGCCTGTGCTTGTCCATTTTTGACAATTTGACGGTCAATCAATACTGGCGCTGCACAAACCTTATTGGTTGTAAAAACGCCAGCAATCGCTGCTGGAACTTGACTTAGTATTAGCCCTAAATCTAAGTTTTTATATTTTAGTTGTGCATGAACAGCATCTGCCAAAAATCCCTTTGGACTTGCAATTGTCCCTTTTATTTCTTTCATTTCTTCCTCTTCTAAAGACTTGGCATAAAATTCAAGCCTAAACTTTCATCGTAGCCAAATAACTGATTAAAATTTTGTACTGCTTGTCCGGCAGCACCCTTCATAAGATTGTCAATTACCGAAACGACTGACAAAACATTTGTCACTGGATTATAAGCTAATCCAATATCGCAAAAATTGGTCCCAATCACATCTGAGAGTTGGGGTATTTGTCGTCGAATTCTGACAAAGTTTTTTGTCGCATAGACCTGTTCATAGGCTTTTTTTATCGTTTCAAAATCAAAATCAGCCGCAACTTTTGCATAGCTACTAACAAAAATTCCTCGACTCACAGGAATTAAAGAAGTTGAAAATTGCAAGGCCTGAAAATTTGAATTCCAACTCTTTAATTGTTGAGCAATTTCTGGAATATGTTGATGACTATTGATTTTATACATGGACATATTATTGACAACATTCACAAAATGGCTCGTGTCAGACAGACCTTTTCCGGCTCCCGAAAGTCCTGACTTTGCATCCACAATGATTGAGTCTAAATCAATCATCTTATTTTTAACTAATGGATAAAGTGCAAGTAGTGTTGCTGTTGCATAACAACCTGGATTAGCGATATAGTTTGATTTTGATTGACCAATGTCAGCCAGATTATATTGAACATTTAATAAATATTCATTATCCAATCCTGTATTTTTATACCATTTATTGTATATTTTAAAATCATTTAATCGAAAATCCCCTGATAAATCAATAACAGGAAAATTTTTATCAATAAAAGTTAAAGCTAATTTTTGACTAACACCCGCTGAGGTTGCAAAGAAAACTGCATCACAATCTGCCATAATCTCTTCTTCATTAAATTCACTGATAGTCAAGTCAGTAAAGCCTTCAAGTTGTGGAAAGAGCTCTGATAATTTTTCTCCATAGTGACTTGTTGCATATATTTTTATTACTTCTACTTCTGGATGATAATAGAAAATTCGGAACAGTTCTAAGCCGCTATAACCTCTAATTCCGACAATTGCTACTTTTTTCATATTTACACACTTTCTATGTATTTTTATACACTATACTACTCTATTTTTTATTTGTCAAGAATTTTATGTATTATTATACTTTTTTAAAATAAAAAAAGAGAAAGGACTTAAGTTCTTTCTCTTTGATAACTCATCAATTTTTAGTTTTCATAAATTCCGATATGCTCATGTTGATGGCTGCCATCCTCAATCATATTAAGCACAGCCTCGGCATAATCAGCATATGAAATTCGACTTTTACCCGCTTTATTATGTCCTAAAACGTCGCCGGTAATTGTATAATTATTTGTTTGTACTCCTTCTGGGTCAAAAAATTCTGCAGGAGAGAAGAAGGTCACATTAAGTTTTGAAGCTTCGTAAACCAAGCTTGCTTTTGCCATTTCTAAAAGCGTTGGATAGTAAGGTAAATCTGTTGGTGTCACATCAAGCAATCGTTTTTCATGGCTTTCGTCAAGATAGAGAGAACTTGCTCCTCCAACAACAATTAAACGGCTATCTATATTTTCAAGAAGTTTTATCATCACTTGGGCTACTTTTGAATAATCTTCCTCATGACCTGCTGGTGCCCGATGCGCTAAAACAATTGCATCGAATCCCGCTAAATCTTCAGAAGTTAATTCAAAAATATCTTTTTCAAGAATAGTAGTCACTTCAACTTTTAATCGTGCTTTATTTCTAACAATGGCAGTAACTTCATGACCACGCCCAAATGCTTTTTGAGCGATTAAACTTCCTGCCTTACCAGAAGCAGCAATTACAGCGATTTTTTTCATAAAAAGCTCTCCAATCTCTTATTTATTTTAATTATAACAAATTAAGTAATTCTGACTTCTAAAAATGGTTCAAAAAAAACAGCTTGAGCTGCTTTTCATTTATTTAACGACTCAAATCAACTCTTTTACCTAATTTATCCATGACAAATGCCCCGATAAATAAGCTGGCAAATTCACCTAGAGCTAATGTCCCCCAGGTCAGCAAAAATGGTGTTCCTGCGACAAATTTTAATTCAAGAGCAATGGTGAACATACTTATCGAAAAGAAAATTGCAAAAAAGAAAAATGCTTTATTTAACTGTCCATTCCAAAAATAATCTTTTTTAAAGCGGTCAAACAAAAGAACACCAAGACTTAAGAATACTAAAGTTGACAAACCACCGACAATCACATCTACCCAAGTGAAAGATAAAAAGTTTGAAATCATACAACCAATTGTCACCGCAATAATATATTTTTTATTGAAGAAGGCTGTAAAATTTAACATTTCTGACACTCGAAATTGAATAGGTCCGTAAGAAATTGCGCTCAAACCCGGTGTCATCGTTAAAATAACATACAGGGCCGCAACAATTGCGATTGTAACAATATCATAAGTTTTTGATTTTTTCAAAAGGTTCTCCTTTGGCGACAAAATTCGCCTATAATATGCTTGAGCAAAGGGATGAAGGCTCAAGGGTTAACTCACTATTGAGCAACGTTTTTATTTTAGCAGATTTTTTGCGAAATGAAAAGGATTGATAAATATTTGCTTTCATCTAATTATTATAGTGGCATTATTTCCGCTAACGAAGGAATAATTCTTTGTACTCAATAGAAATTCTAGTAGGAGCCTCAAAATATCCTGCCAACAAAAAGGCAAAAATTACTGACAGATATTTTTTCACAAAAAACAAGTAATTGGGCAACTTGTCAGTAAAATCAACAAGTCTGTCAGTACTTTTGTAGTTAATACAGACTTTCCCACAAAAATAAAAGACTTATCAACATGCTGATAAGTCTTTCAATATCTTTTATTTGATTGTCCAGCCACCATCAATCGGGACAATTGCTCCCGACATATAAGAGGCTTGTGGACTCGCTAAAAAGAGAGTCAAATCAGCCACTTCTTCAGGACTAGCCCATCTTTTAGCTGGCGTCTCATCGGCTACCCATTGGGCCATCTGACCATTATTTTCAGTAAAATCAGCCGCATTCATCGGTGTGTTGATGGCCCCTGGAGCAATAGCTGCTACTTGAATCCCGTGTTGTGCTTCATCCAAAGCTAACTGTTTTGTCAACCCAACAATGGCATGTTTACTGGCCGTATAAGCGACGCCACCTCCACCGGCTACCAAGCCAGCAACCGAAGCCATATTGATAATTACTCCTGATTTTTGAGCTTTCATTTTTGGTAAGAAGGCTGAAATCATCAAATACATTGAATTGAGATTCGTTGATAAAATACTTTGCCAAAGTGAAAAATCAGTTTCTTCCAAAGTTTTGTAAGCATCTAAAACGCCCGCTGTATTGAGTAAAACATCAACACTTCCCACTTCGTCAGCCAATTTTTCAACTGATTGAGCATTGGAAACATCAAGATTTTTTACTGACAGTTTTTTTGAATTAATGACAGATTCGTCAGTAAATTCTTGTAAGTCCACAGCAACAACCTCTGCTCCTTCGGCCAAAAATGCTTTTGTTTGAGCCAAGCCAATCCCACTGGCAGCACCTGTAATTAGCACTTTTTTTCCAAAAAATTTCATTTTGTAGCCTATCTATCTATTCAACCAAGGCCCAATCATCAGCCAAAACGTCGCAAGGCGTTGGTGCCCACATTGAAAAACCTTCACCCTCTCCTGAGACATTAATCAAGAAATAAGGGGTAACTTCCAGCTTCTCACCAGATTCTAAAACAATCGAATCATAGAGTTTAACATAATTTTCGGCACCAGACCATCCTTGTGTTCTGACTACTTTTTTTCCCGCTTTAAGTAAAGCTAATGCTTCTTCAAAAATCATTTTTTCCTCCATATTGTTTAAAAAGGGGCTTCCGCCCCTCTTGATATTACTGATAGAATTGTCAGCTCTGCTGACAATTCCTTTATCTACAAATAAAATGCTTATTATTCAATCGCATTTTACTGACAGAACTGTCAGCTCTGCCGACAATTCCTTTATCTACAGCTAAAATGCTCATTATTCAATCACATTTTACTGGCAGAAATCATCAGCACTCATCGTCAAAAAATATTTTTAAGATCATAACAAAAATTGTCTGTCAGTAAAACTATTTTTCTTTAAGTGAAATGAGTCCGCGAATGTTCTCCTAACGAAGTCAGGCAAAAAATATCTGTCAGTAAATTATACTAGCTATTACCCAATCAATGAACCAGCAGGAACATCATCATCAACGGTCAAGACACGCAATTTTCCATCAAATTCGGCTGACAAAATCATTCCTTGCGAAACGTATTTTTTCATCATTTTACGTGGTTTCAAGTTGGCTACGATTTGTAATTTTTTACCTACTAATTCTTGTTCATTTGGATAGAATTGTGCAATACCTGACAAGATTTGACGTGGTTCAGAATCACCAGCATCCAATTTAAATCTCAACAATTTATCAGAACCTTCAACAGGTTCCACTTCAAGCACTTCGGCAACTTTAAGTTCAATTTTTTCAAAATCATCAAATTTAATTTGTGGTAAAGTTAAATTTAATTCAACTTCTTCAGGCACCCATTCATCTGCCACCTCAGCGGAGTCCGCTGAGCCACCAGCCATTTGTAATTTAATATAAGCAACTTCTTCTTCCACATCAAGACGTGGGAAAATAGGTTGACCTTTTGCTACTACAGGATGAGTAAATGAATAGCCAAAAGAAAGATTTTCAAGTGAAAATGATCTTTCCTCCATTCCCAATTGCTCAAAGATTTTAGCTGAAGTTGCACGCATAAATGGTTGTAAAAGGCTACCTGCAATCCGTAAATTTTCAGCCAAATGATACAAAACATTATTCAATTTTGCTTTGTCGTCTTCTGATTTCGCAAGGACCCAAGGTGCTGTTTCATCAATATATTTATTTGTTCTTGAAATCAATGTCCAAACATCAGCCAAAGCCACGTTGAATTCAAATTTATCCATTGCTTTATGGAAATGACTTATTGTTTCTTCAACCACTTCTTCTAAACTTGCATCAAATTCAGTCGAAACTCCAGTTGCTTCGATTTTTCCGTCATTGTATTTGTTAATCATTGAAACAGTACGATTCAACAAATTCCCCAAATCATTGGCCAAATCAAAATTAATCCGTCCAACAAAATCTTCTGGAGTGAAAATTCCATCTTGTCCAAAAGAAATCGCACGCATCAAATAATAACGAACCGCATCAAGACCATAACGTTCAATCAACATCTCAGGATAAACAACATTTCCTTTTGATTTAGACATTTTTCCGTCTTTCATCAAGAGCCAACCATGAGCGAAAACTTGTTTTGGTGGTTCAATACCTAATGCTTTACAGAAAATTGGCCAATAAATAGTGTGGAAACGAACAATTTCTTTTCCGACCATATTTACCCCAGGCCAGAATTTTTTATAAAGTGAGTCGTCATCACCATAAAATCCTAGAGCTGTCACGTAGTTAAAGAGCGCATCCAACCAAACATAAACCACATGTTTTGGATTTGATTTTACTGGAATACCCCAAGTGAAAGTTGTCCGAGAAACTGCCAAATCTTCCAATCCTGGTTTGATGAAATTATTAATCATTTCATTTTTACGAATTGCCGGCTCAATAAATGTTGGGTTAGCTTCATAAAATTCAAGGAGCCAATCTGCATATTTGCCCATACGGAAAAAATAAGATTCTTCTTCAACCCATTCCACTTCATGACCAGAGGGTGCAATCCCACCAGTCACATTGCCCGCTTCATCTTTAAAAACTTCTTCCAATTGTGTTTCAGTGAAAAATTCTTCATCAGAAACAGAATACCAACCCGCATATTTGCCCAAGTAAATATCATCTTGTTCAAGTAATTTTTCAAAGATTTTTTGAACGGCTTCTTCATGATAAGTGTCTGTTGTACGGATAAATTTATCATAAGAAATATCCAATTTTTTCCATAGTTCTTGAACATCAGCAGCCATTGGGTCCAAGTATTCTTTAGGAGTCATTCCTAATTCTTCGGCTTTTCGTTGAATTTTCATTCCGTGTTCATCAAGCCCTGTTAAATAAAAAGTATCAAAGCCCATCAAACGTTTGTAACGAGCAAGCACGTCACAAGCAATAGTTGTGTAAGAACTACCAAGATGCAGCTTCCCAGATGGATAATAAATTGGAGTTGTAATGTAAAAAGTTTTGTTTTCTGTCATATTTTCCTCTTTCCGAGCAAATGAGGCTCGATATTTGAGAAGATTCTCATCTAAACATTATACCAAAAAACCTCTAAAATCGCTTGTCCGATTAGGTTTGTTATAATACTCACAACCCAAAACACACTAAAGTGGTAATGGGCAGACCTCAGATTGACTGGAGTCTTACTACTTTCTCTGATGAAACGACTAGCATATTCGTAAGTTAGCAAGCTAACAACGACCATCCTAAATGAAAAAGTGTCGTTTTAACTTCATAAGGTACTAATTAGACAAAAAAACGGTAACATGAAAGGTGTTTCATATTACTTGCTATGATATAATTATCATATAAAAGTTAAGAATTCCTTTAAGTCACGGCTCTTTGGAAATTCTTTTAAAAATAAAGGAACGATTATGAACTATAAATTTATATCATGGAATATTGACTCACTGAATGCTGCATTGACTGGAACCTCAGAACGTGCTGCACTTTCTCTTGCTGTTGTTAAAAATCTCGCTCAAGCACAACCAGACGTTTTAGCAATTCAAGAAACCAAACTTCCTTCAACTGGCCCTAAAAAAGCTCATTTGGAAGTTTTAGAAGAACTTTTTAAAGGTTATAAAATCGTCTGGCGTTCATCAGTAGAACCTGCTCGAAAAGGTTATTCTGGAACAATGGTTCTTTATAAGGAAACTCTACCAGAACCAATCATCACCTTTCCTGAAATTGATGCTCCTGAACCTATGGATGCCGAAGGTCGAATCATCACCCTTGAATTTCCTGACTTCTTTGTCACTACGGTTTATACACCAAATGCTCAAGAAGGTCTGACACGACTTGATTTACGTGGAATTTGGGATGATAATTATCGTAACTATCTCACAAGTCTTGATGCTCAAAAACCTGTATTTGCTTGCGGAGATTTCAATGCAGCCTATACAGAAATCGACTTAGCCAATCCCCGTGGCAATCACAACTCAGCTGGATTTACTGACCAAGAACGTGAAAAATTTGGTCAACTTTTAGAGGCTGGATTTACTGATACATTCCGTCAACTCCATGGTCAAGTTGAGAAATTTTATGAAGAAGGACGCAGTATTTATACTTGGTTTGCCCAACGTGCAAAAACTTCAAAGCTAAATAATTCAGGTTGGAGAATTGACTACTGGCTGGTTTCCAATCGTCTTGCACAAGCAATTAAAGTTTCTGAACCCCTTGATTCTGGTGAACGCTTAGACCACGTCCCAATTCTCTTAGAATTTGAACTCTAAAATAAAAGAACCTTAAAGGTTCTTTTTTATTGTCAATAAAACAAATAGAGACTATAATTGAGTAAAAATAGTTGAGGAGAACATGTTTATGGTTAATATAAATTTAGTTTTAGCAGAGCATCAGACCTTAGAAACTGAACGCTTGATTCTTAGAAAATTACAACTTGAAGATGCCCAAGAAATGTTTAACTATGCTTCTAATCCTGAAGTTGCTCGTTTTACTAGCTTTGAACCACATGATTCTCTAGAAACAACTAAAGCCACAATTGCCAATTTTTTTCTACCTAACAGGCTCTATCATTGGGGAATTGTTGAAAAAACTTCAGGTCATGTCATTGGTGAAATTTTTCTTAATCCTATCAATGAAAAAACAGTCGAACTAGGTTGGATTTTAAATCAAGACCATTGGGGAAAGGGGCTTATGCCAGAAGCTGCTGAATGTCTTTTGGCGCTTTCTTTCGATAAATTAGAAGTTAAAGTTATTCAAGCTAAACATTTTACAGAAAATGCAAAGTCTGGCCGGGTCATGGAAAAACTAGGAATGAAACACTTAGGAAAGGTTTATTCTTACTTTCCTAAGTTTAAAGTCCCTCTTCTTACAGACTATTGGGCAATTACTAAGGACGAGTATGAGTTACTTCATTGACTTACGAACGAAAGGATTTCTAATAAAAAGGTTTATTTTTTTAGATTTTTGTGGTAGTCTTAAAATATAAAAAAAGATGACGAAAGGCTACTAAATGTCCCGTTCTGACGAAATCATTCGCATTGTGAGTGATTATAAAAAAATTGAAGTCAATCAACTTTCACAACTCCTTAATGTATCAAACGTAACGATTCGAAAAGACCTTGATAAACTTGAAGAGAAAGGAATTATTAATCGCCAGCACGGTTTTGCTTTGATTAATAATACAGATGATATCAATTTCCGTTTAGCTAAAAACTATGATTTAAAGCGAAAAATTGCTGTCAAAGCTGCTGAAAATATCCTTGATGGGGATACAGTAATGATTGAATCTGGTTCTACTTGCGCTTTACTTGCTGAAGAATTAGCATTTAATCGGAAAAATATCACTATCATTACTAACTCTGTTTTTATTGCCAATTATATTCGTAAATCCGACTCAGTAAAGGTAATTTTATTAGGAGGAGAATATCAAAATAATTCACAGGTCAACGTTGGACCTCTGATAAAAAAGGTGGTTGATGAATTTTACGTTGATAAATTATTTATTGGCATTGATGGTTTTGACCCCGTCCGTGGTTTTAGAAGTAATGATCTCGCTCGTAGTGAAGCCATTCATGTTATGTCAGTTGCAGCTAAGGAAGTGATCATTTTAACTGATGCTTCTAAATTCAACCAAAATGGAACTGTCACTTGTTTTTCATTCCCTGAAATTTCCCAAATCTTTACTGACAAGTCAATCAACGCAGAAAGTCAAAAAATTCTTGAGTCTCAAAAAATAAAGGTTACTACTATCTAATTAAAAATGGACAATATCCATTTTTTTATTGACAGATTTTCTAAAATATGATATATTTTCTTCATAAGAAAGAATTATACTTTCATTTGAAAGTTTTGCTTTTTTGGAATCTCCTAAGATTTAAATATTATTACATAAAAAAATGAGTCTAACCAACTCATTTTTTTATATTTTTTCATAAGATGATTCTTTAAAACCAATCTGTTGAACTTGACCATTTTTCACAAGTAATGGACGTTTGATAAGCATTCCATTTGACGAAAGAAGTTCCGCCATTTCTTTTTCAGATAAAGTTGCTAGCTTGTCTTTAAGATTTAGGTCACGATAAACTAAACCACTTGTATTGAAAAACTTTTTAATGGGAAAATCAGCTTCTTTAAACCATTTCTCAAAGTTTTTTTGACTCGGTGGTGCTTCCTTCAAATCAATCGCTTGATAATCTATGCCGAGTTCATCTAACTTTGCTTTAGCTTTTCTACAAGTTGAACACTTTGGATACCAATAAAAATCGTACATCTTCTCCTCCTTAGGCTTTAATTTTATTATAGCACATTAAAAAGAGTTTTTTTATTCATTTTTTGGTAGAAAAATTTATTTTTTAATGATTAACTTTATGGCTTGTTCAAGTTTTTCTTCCTTATCAGTCACTTCATTGTCCAGTAAAAGTTCTTTGAGATTCTCAGCTACGATTAGACCAATCAGACTATCTAAACCAGAGCGAACAGCGGTTAATTGAGTCACAACATCAATACATTCCTCTCCAGATTCCATCATCTTAAGTATTCCTGTGAGTTGTCCTGTCGCTCGTTTCAAGCGATTTTCCATTTTTTTGTCATATTTTTTCATCAGTCATCCTTTTCTTGTTTCGCTCCCTAATCAAGTAATTCCTTGGTAACTTTGCTGTATAATCCAAAGGCACCATCCAAATTTTTCACTTTGTAGCCCTCTTGTTTTAGAATACGTTCTGCATTGTAAGAGCGAAGTCCTGACTGGCAGCTAACAATATATTCAGTCTTTTTATCGAGTTCATTTAGCCGCTCACGTAAGCCATCAAGCGGAATATTTTGAGAATTTTTAAATTTCCCTTTTGCCAACTCATTTGGATTTCTCACATCAAGTAAGACTTTCCCTTTTGCTAATTCAGCCGCAAGTTCATGCCACTGAATATTTTCTGATTGCCCCAAGAGAAGGTTTATTGCGGCATAGCCAGCCATATTTACTGGGTCTTTGGCTGAACTAAAAGGAGGGGCATAGGTCAATTCCAATTCTGGTAAATCAAAAACGGTTAGTTTTGCTTTGATAGCCGTAGATAAAATATCAATTCTTTTATCTACTCCTTCTTTACCAATTGCTTGCGCACCAAATATTTGTCCACTTCTTGGTTCAAAAATTAATTTCAAAACAATAGAAGTTGTATCTGGATAATAAGCCGCATGATTATTTGCTGTGATATGAACAATTTTATGATTAATCTTCAATTCTCTAAGTTGAAACTCAGAAAGACCTGTACTTGCCACTTGCAAATCAAAAACGCGGACGATAGCCGTTCCAAGTGAACCGCGATTTTTAACCGGTAATCCACTAATGATATCAGCTACCTGACGACCTTGACGATTAGCTGGAGAAGCCAATGAAATTAAAGCATCTTGCCCCAGTTGATTTTTGACAACAATGGCATCGCCTACTGCGTAAATATCCTTGACCGATGTTTCATAATGTTCGTCAACAAGAATTGCATTTCTTAGTCCTAATTTGATACCCGCGCTTTTAGCTAGACTCGTTTCTGGCTGAATTCCGACAGAAAGAATCGTTAAATCCGATTGTAGACTTTCACCATTATCTAGCAAAATTTGGTCATTTTTAAATTCGACAGCTCCTCTATTCGTCAATACTGAAACTTTATTTTTAATTAATTCTTCATTGACAAAAGCTGCCATTTCACGATCAATGGTTGGTAAAACATGTGGTGCTTTTTCGACGATTGTGACACTTAGCCCTCGTTTTACAAGATTTTCAGCCATCTCTAAGCCGATAAAACCAGCACCAATGATTGTGGCACTTTTGGGAGCTTCTGCTTTCAAATGAGCTATTATTTTATCCACATCAGGAATATTTCGTAAGCTGAAAACATTTGTCGCTTGGTCTAAACCTTTGATTTGTGGAATTAAGGGTTTGGCCCCCGGTGAGAGAATCAGTTTATCATAGTTTTCAACATAGCTTTCGCCTTTTGAAACTACAGTCACTTTTTTTCCTTCTCTATCAATCGCAGTGACTTCGGAATTTTCGCGCACTTCTATGTTAAAACGTTTTTTTAAAGCTTTAGCAGATTGAACAATTAACTTTTCTCGTTCTGCAATTTCACCACCCACATAGTAAGGTAAGCCACAATTAGCAAACGAAACATAAGGGCCTTTTTCAAAAACGATGATTTCTGCATTTTCATTAAGACGTCGTAAACGTGTTGCAGCTGACATTCCACCAGCAACTCCGCCAACAATTAGTATTTTTTCTGTCATTTTTTAATTTTTCCTCCCCAAGCTCTCATTCCTCCATTTACGTTTGTCACATCATAATTGGCTTTGTTTAAGATTTTGTAGGCTTTTTTTGACCGCATTCCCGACTGACAAATTAATAAATACTTTTTGTTTTTGGCTAGAACATGTTCTCCCAATTTACTTAAAGGGAGATTTCGAGCGCCTTTTATATGTCCATTTTGAAATTCATGAGCTTCTCTTACATCAATTAATTGTGCTCCTTTTTTCAATTCAGTACTTACTTCTGCTGGACTAATACTTTTTATTTTCTTAAAAAATTCAAACATTGTTCTCTTTCTAAAATTTGTCAGTAAATTCTAAGTGACGGCTCCAAGAGGAAGTTCCTCCAGAAACATTTATGGTTTCAATTCCCTTTGTAGAAAGGTACTGACAGGCCCTAGCTGAACGAGCACCTGACTGACAGATAAGATAAGTTCCGTCAGTAATTTCTTCATATCTTTCTTCTAGTTGACTCAATGGAATATTTTTGGCATTAGGAACATGACCGCTATTATATTCAAAATCTTCTCTTACATCCACAATTACTGGCTTTTCACTTTCTGTCAGTAATTCTAATTCACTTATGTCAATTATTTTCATTTTTTACCTCTTTTTTTAATGATTTCCATTTAATTATATACCCCTATGGGTATACAAGTCAAATTTTATATCCTATTTTGAAAAATAAAAAAACCTAAGCTTTTAATCGCTTAGGTTTTTATTAGTTTTGAGAAATCAATTATTTCTCATTTTTATGTTTGACAGAGTCAACCGTATCATTAAATTTTTCTGCAACATCTTCAGCTAGGTCAGAAGCTTTATCTTTGATATTTTCCAAGCCTTCTTTAGCTTTTCCCATAAATCCTTCTGTTTTACCTTTAGCTTCTAGTTTTTCATCACCAGTTACTTTACCTGTGGTTTCTTTAACTTTTCCACTTACTTTATCTTTTGTTGCATCAAGTTTGTCATTTAAAGCCATTTTAAATCCTCCTAGTAATTGCGATTTCTTCTTAAATCATCATGAAGGTTTCATAATAATTTTTTAGAAAAACTAAATCAGTTAAATTTGTCAATCATTGACTGACAAAATCGAATCTACGATTTCCCCTCCTTTGTTCTCTTCTTAATCTATTCTCATTCTAACATCCGTAACAAAAAAAGTACAGAAAATTGCTCATAAGACTAAAAAAACTTGGAAAAAATCCAAGTTTTAATCATTATAGAGTTCTGTTGAAAGGTAACGCTCACCATTGTCAGCACAAAGTGCGAGAACTTTTTTTCCTTTACCAAGTTTTTTTGCCAATTCATAAGCTGCCCAAATTGCTGCGCCAGAAGAGATTCCTACTAAAAATCCTTGAGTTTTACCAATTTTTCGTGCGGTGTCTAAAGCATCATCACTTGTCACATCAATCACTCCATCATAAGCCTTCGTATCTAAATTAGGTGACATAAATGGAATACCAATTCCTTGAATGCGGTGTGGCCCACTCTCACCTCCTGTTAAAATTGGTGATTCTGCCGGTTCAACAACAAAAGTTTTAATTTTAGAATTTTGACTTTTAAGATAGTGAGAAACGCCAGAGATTGTACCCCCAGTACCTGCACAAGCAACAAATGCGTCCAGTCCATTTTCACCAAATGCGTCAATAATTTCTGGACCAGTCGTTAATTCATGGGCTTTTAAATTAGCTGGATTTTCAAATTGCATTGGCATAAACCAACCATTTTCTTCAACTAATTTTTGACCTAAATCAATGGCAGCTTTGATGCCATCAGCTGCTGGAGTCAAAATCAATTCTGCTCCGTAAGCTTGAATAAGCTGACGACGCTCTTTTGAATAACTATCAGGCATGATAATAACCACTTTATAGCCTAAAGCTGCACCAGCCATGGCAAGTCCAATTCCTGTGTTTCCAGAGGTAGGTTCAACAATAGTTCCTCCCTTTTTTAAGCGACCATCTGCTTCAGCTTGCCGAATCATTTGTAAAGCAATCCGATCTTTAACGGAACCTCCAGGATTAAAATATTCAAGTTTTAGATAAATTTCTGCTCCATTTTCTGGACCATTTTTTAGTTTGATAATTGGGCTATTACCAACTAATTCAGTAATATTCTCAACAATTTTTACCATAATTAATTCCTAAATTACTGACAGCTTTACCAGTAGAAAGTAAATGAACCTAAGAGGTTGAAAAATCAACTCTTAAATAATTTATTTTACTTCTGTCAGTAAATCTCTCTCAGTTTCTACTGTCTAATTTTTCTGTCAGTTCAACAGGACTAACGGGAGCTGTTGAAGCCAGGGAGAAAGGAGTTATAAGCTTTGCTTACAAGTCTGTCAGTAAAATTATTTTTTTTCAAGTGCTTTTTTGATATCTGTCAGTAAATCTTCAATCGCTTCAACACCTACTGATAGACGAATTAGGCCATCTTTAATCCCAATTTCTTCACGAAGTTCTTTTGGAATAGAGGCATGAGTCATCACTGCTGGCACTTCGATTAAAGATTCAACGCCACCTAGTGATTCAGCTAATGTAAAATAGCTCAAGTTTTCAACAAAATCTTTGACGGTATTTTCATCCGTTAATTCAAATGAAATCATCCCTCCAAAGGCAGACATTTGTTTTTTAGCAATTTCATGCCCTTGGTGGCTACTAAGACCTGGATAATAAACTTTTGAAACGGCTTTAGACGTTTCTAAAAACTCAGCAATTTTTTGAGCATTTGCCGAATGAGCCTCCATCCGAAGCGCAAGTGTTTTAATTCCTCTTTGGACTAACCAGCTGTCTTGAGGTCCAAGAACTGCCCCAATTGAATTTTGTAAAAAGCCAATTTCGCTGGCGAGTTCTTTTGAGTTTGTTGTGACTAGTCCTGCCACTACATCTGAATGCCCCCCTAAATACTTCGTTGCGGAATGCAAAACAATATCAGCTCCCAAAGCAATTGGTTGTTGTAAATATGGTGTCGCAAAGGTATTATCCACCAGAGTTAAGGCATCATGAGCTTTGGCAATTGTTGAAATTTCCTTAATATCCAAAACTTTTAATAAAGGATTTGAAGGAGTTTCAAAATAAACAGCTTTCGTTTCTTCCTTAAAAGCCGCTTTCAAGTCATCAAGATTACTCAAATCAACTAGATCATAGCTAATCCCTGTCTTTGTCAGCACTTTATCCATCAAACGGAATGTTCCACCATAAACGTCGTCAGCTAAAATAATATGATCTCCTGCAGAAAATAGCGAAAGAACCGCATGAATTCCAGCAAGCCCTGAACTAAATGCAAATCCTTGAACACCACCTTCTAAATCTGCAATTAATTCTTCTAAGGCATGACGCGTTGGATTTCCAGAACGTGAATATTCGTATTCTTTAGGTTGTCCAAGTCCATTTTGTTTATAAGTTGAAGTTTGATAAATTGGAACAGATACTGCTCCTGTTGTCTTGTCTGTTGAAATACCACCATGAATTACTTTCGTTTTTAAACTTGTCATTGGCCCTTTTCTTTCTATTTTCTATCTAATATAAAGATATCATGAAAGTTTACTCAGTGCTATAAGATTTTTTTATAGCAGAATTAACTTTTTTTATGTATAAAAAAAACGAAGGATATCTTTCGCTTTTAATATTTTCTAAATCTTTCATAGCGTTGTTCTGCCAATTCTGTTTCTGTCAGTAATGACAGTTCACCAAGTGTTTCTGTCAGCTGTCTTTTCAGATTATCAATCAGATTTTCCTCAGAAATAACAGCATCAACAAGACCCATTTCTAAAAGATGTGGCGCTGTGATTTTCATCAATTCAGCCGCTTCATCACGACGTGAACCATCTTTCCAGAGAATCGTCGCAAAACCTTCTGGAGAAAGCACGGAATAAACAGCATTTTCTAAAATATATACTTTATTGGCAAGTGCAAGAGCTAATGCTCCTCCTGAACCACCTTCACCTGTGATGAAAGCAATAATCGGAACTTTAAGGTCAGACATTTCCAAAAGGTTTCTAGCAATTGCTTCACCTTGTCCACGTTCTTCTGCTTCAATTCCTGGATAAGCACCGGCTGTATTGATAAAGGTGATGACTGGACGACCAAATTTTTCAGCTTGTTTCATCAGTCTTAACGCTTTACGATAGCCATTAGGACTTGGTTGTCCAAAATTAGTAGCTAAATTTTCAGCAAGGTTACGTCCTTTTTGAATTCCAATAACGGTCACAGCTTGATTATTGAAGCGAGCAATTCCGCCGACAATCGCTTCGTCATCTGTTAACTGACGGTCACCGTGTAATTCAAAGAAATCAGTGAAAACTTTGTCAATAATATCTCTTGCCGAAATTCTGTCAGCCGCTCGTGCTTCATTAATAATGTCAGCGATATTTTTTTGTGAAACTTCACCTGTCAGTGAATCAATTGTTTCAGACATTTTCCACCTCCGTATGAAGTTCTAAAAGAAGTGCCAATTTTTGACGTAATTCAGTCCGCTTAACAATTGCATCAACAAAACCATGATTCAAAAGAAATTCAGCTTTTTGGAAATCATCAGGCAAAGTTTGACGGACGGTTTGTTCGATGACACGACGTCCAGCAAAACCAATTAAAGATTGGGGTTCAGCTAAAATAATATCTCCCAGACTGGCGAATGAAGCTGTCACTCCTCCAGTTGTTGGGTCAGTTAAAACTGTAATATAAAAAAGTCCTGCATTTGAATGACGTTTCACAGCAGCCGAAGTTTTGGCCATTTGCATCAATGACATAATTCCTTCTTGCATTCTTGCACCACCTGATGCCGTAAAAACAATAATCGGCAACTTTTCGGCAGTCGCATACTCAAATAAGCGTGTCAATTTTTCACCGACAACAGTTCCCATTGAAGCCATGATAAAAGTCGAATCCATAATTGCCAAAGCCGTTTTTTGCCCTTTAATTGTGGCCGTCCCAGTCATAACTGCCTCATCAAGACCAGTCCGTGCTTTTGTTGCCGCCAATTTTTCAGGATAACCTGGAAAATCCAAGGGATTTTTGCTTTCGATTCCAGTGAACATTTCAACAAAAGAATCTTTGTCAGCAACAATTGCTAACCGTTCTTTGGCTGTAATTCGGAAATTGTAATCACAATTAGGACAAACTTTATTTTTTCCTAAATCTTTTTGATAAATCGTATGTTTACAAGCAGGACATTTGGCAAAAAGTTCATCAGGAACTTCTGGCTGCTCGGCTTGCTTTTCAATAATGGAACGATTTGGATTAATTTTAATGTATTTTTTCTTTTGGAAAAGAGCCATCTTTGCATCCTTTTCTCATTTTTTTATAAATTTTACTGACAGATGAATTGTAAGCCATCTGACAATTCTGTCACTAATCTATTGATTAATCTTCTTTTTGATATTCTGGTAAGAAAACATTTCCTAAGAAGCTTGTATCATAATCTCCTGCCACAACATGTGGGTCAGAAATTAATTCTAGTTGGAAATCAACATTTGTAATGACCCCTTCAACGTCAAATTCAAGAAGGGCGCGTTGCATTTTCATCAGTGCTTCAAAACGATTTTCACCATGAACAATGACTTTAGCAATCATACTATCATAATATGGCGGAATGCTGTAACCACTGTACATAGCGCTATCAACCCGCAAACCAACTCCACCACTTGGCAAGAAAAGATTAGTAATTTTTCCTGGACTTGGTGCAAAATTAAATTTAGGATTTTCAGCATTAATTCGACATTCAATCGCATGTCCACTAAAAGTCACATCTTCTTGCTTGACAGATAATTCATTCCCATTGGCTATACGAATTTGTTCTTTTACAATATCAACACCTGATACAAACTCTGTGACCGGATGTTCAACTTGAACACGTGTGTTCATTTCCATGAAATAAAACTTACCAGAAGATTCATCAAGTAAGAACTCAATGGTTCCCGCATTTTCATAAGAAACATGCTGAGCTGCTTTAACAGCCGCAGCTGTTATTTCATTTCGTAAAGTGTGTCCAATTGCAACTGACGGAGATTCTTCAAGAACTTTTTGATTATTTCTTTGCAATGAACAATCACGTTCACCAAGATGAATCACATTTCCTTGACTATCTCCTAAGATTTGAACCTCAATATGACGCGCTGGGAAAATCATTCGTTCGATGAACATGGCTCCATTACCAAAAGCTGCTTGTGCTTCCGCTTGTGCTGCCTCAAATGCTGGAACAAGTTCCTCAACATTATTAACCTTACGAATTCCTTTACCACCACCACCAGCTGATGCTTTAAGCATGATTGGATAGCCAATTTCTTCAGCAATTTTTACTGCTTCATCAGTGGTATGAACTTCGCCCTCAGAACCCGGTGTTACAGGAACACCAGCTTTAATCATTTCTGCACGAGCATTGATTTTATCACCCATCATATCCATAACTTTTGCTGACGGACCGATAAATTTAATATTCATTTCTTCACAAAGACGAGCAAATTTTGAATTCTCAGAAAGGAATCCAAAACCTGGGTGAATCGCTTGTGCGCCTGTTGCCACAGCAGCTGACAGAATATTATTCATATTAAGATAAGACTCAGTACTTCTAGCTGGGCCCACACAAATTGCTTCGTCAGCTAAATGAACATGTAAAGCATCGCGGTCTGCAGTTGAATAAATGGCAACTGTACCCACTCCTAATTCACGAGCTGCACGAATAATTCTTACAGCAATTTCGCCACGATTGGCAATCAAAATTTTATTAAACATAGATGTTCTCCATATGGGAAAATACCCCGAGCTTTTGCTCAATGGGTGTTTTGAAAGGAATGATAAAAAAGAAAGTTATTCCCAACAAAACAATTTTTTGATAAATAAAAATAAGTCCGAATTTACCATAAGTAAAAAATCTTATGGTTAAAATAAATTTTTGTTTCTTAATCATAAAAAATATGATTATTTTTAAATGAAGATGAGCTATTTACCTAAGGCAGGACACAACCTGACATCTTCGATATCAGGTCACCTTGACCGTCTTTAATCCATACTCGCTACATCGCTAAAGCGATTAGTCGTAATGGTTATAAGCCTATCTCCACTTCGTTTCGCTGTCCGTTTTCTCTACTTGCTAAAGCAAGTGATAAAAAGGCAAGTACTAAAGCACTAACGCCCTAAGGCAAAAGTCAAAGTTCCTTTAGCCGCCAATTTTCCATCAACAGTTGCTTCTGCTTCTACAACCGCAATTGGACCACGACGTTTGATAAATTTAGCATGTAAGACCAATTGATCTCCGGGAGTGACTTGTTTTTTGTACTTAACATTGTCCATTCCCGCATAAAAAACAAGTTTTCCTTTGTTTTCAGGTTTAGATAATTCTAAAACACCAGCCGCTTGTGCGAGAGCTTCCATAATCAAAACCCCTGGCATTACTGGATATTGTGGAAAATGTCCTTGGAAAAATTCTTCATTAATCGTCACATTTTTTATTGCTGTAATTTCATCCTCAGCAATATCAATCACACGATCGACTAATAGAAATGGATAACGATGAGGCAAAGCCTCCATAATTTCAGTTACATTAATGTTTACTTCAGTCATTTATTCTCACTTTTCTTTTAGAGATTCACTGACAGAACTTGTCAGTAAATTCTCTGGCACCTAAACCAGAGCTGTCAGTAACTTTTACATCAAAGATAAACTGACAGAGCTTTGTCAGTAATTTTTTTATTTGATTCTCATCAAATCTTGACCAAATTCAACGACATCTTCTCCAGAAACCATAATTTCCGTGATAACTCCATCTTTTGGTGCAGGAATTTCATTCATTACTTTCATTGCTTCAATAATAAGCAAAGTTTGACCTTTTTTAACTGAATCACCAACTTTGGCAAATTCAGCCTTATCTGGTGAAGGTTTAAGATAGGCCACACCCACTAACGGAGAAGTAACTGCTTCACCCTCAGCTTCAACAGCCGCTTCACTTGCTACGGGCGCTTCTGTACTTTCTGCAACTGGCGTTGCTTGTTGAGCTGTAAATGCAGGTGCAGTATGTGCAGCACTTTGAGCTCCAACAAGGGCTTGACCTTCATTTTTAGAAAATGATAATTCACCATCGGCATTTTTCCAAGAAAATTCACGTAAAGTAGAACCATTGAATTGGTTCATCAAATCTTTTACTTCTGAAATGTTCATTTTTATTTACTCTCCAGTCCATTTCTTGAATGCCAATACAGCATTGTGTCCACCGAAACCAAAGTCTTGCGACAATGCAAGATTAATATCAGCAGGTTTACCTTCACCAAGAACAACATTAATTGTCATTCCTTCATCAAGTTCAGTTGTTCCAGCATTTACTGGTGCATATTGATTCAAAAGTGCTTGAACAGTTGCCACTGCTTCAATTGCACCAGTTGCACCAAGTGCATGACCGTGCAATGCTTTTGTAGATGAAACATAAGCTTTATCGCCAATTACATTGTGAATTGCTTTGCTTTCAGTTTCTTCATTGGCATGTGTTGAAGTTCCGTGTGCATTAACGTAATCAACATCAGCTGGACTTGCACCAGCTTCTTCCAAAGCCAATTTAATCGCATTTTCAGCGCCCACTCCTGAAGGAGTTGTCATATGGAAAGCATCATTTGTATTTCCGTAACCAACAATCTCAGCCAAGATATTAGCGCCACGAGCTTGTGCATGTTCAAGGCTTTCCAAAATCAATACACCAGAACCTTCACCCATTACAAATCCAGAACGATTTTTATCAAATGGAATACATGCTTTTTCAGGGTCAGTTTCTTTAGTCAAAGCAGTCAAGTTAGCAAAACCTGCAATTCCAAGTTCACAAATAGCCGCTTCAGCACCACCAGCAATCATTGCATCAGCGTAACCATGTTTGATTTCACGGAAAGCTGAACCAATTGAATTGGCTCCAGCCGCACAAGCAGTAACTTCAGCACGAGAAACCCCACGAGCCCCTGTACGTAAAGCAACATTACCAGTTGCCATATTAGCAATAGCAAGCGGAACATAGAGTGGTGCTACCCCTTTACGAGGTCCTTTAGCGACAATGGCTTGTGAATTTTTTTGTGATTGTTCAAGTCCACCAATCCCAGATGCCATGATACAACCCAAACGATCAAAATTAGTATTTTCTTCTGTAATACCAGACATTTCCATTGCATCAAGTGCTGCATGAACCGCATAAAGTGAGAAAGTATCCATCCGACGTGCATCTTTTTTCTGGAAATATTTATCAAATGGAAATTCTTTTACTTCTGCTGCAACAGAAATTCCTGTTGCTTCAGCATCAAAGTGAGTGATTGGACCAATTCCAGTTTTACCAGCTTTAAGATTGTTCCAAAATTCTTCTGGGCTATTCCCAATTGCACTAACTACACCATAACCAGTAATTACAACTCTATTTGTCATATTTTTATCCTCTTAATTTCAAAATTTATCAATGAATAATTTACATTGAAACTCCACCATCAATGGTAAGTACTTGTCCAGTCATATATTCTTGTTCAGCCAAGAATTGAGTTGCTGTTGCAATTTCTTCAGGCATTCCAAAACGTTTCATTGGAATTTGTCCTTTCATTGCATCTTTAACTTTGTCAGAAAGAACTTCAGTCATATCTGATTCAATAAATCCTGGAGCCACAGCATTGACGCGAACATTACGTGCCGCAACTTCTCTAGCAATTGATTTTGTCAAACCAATAAGTCCTGCTTTTGAAGCGGCGTAATTTGCTTGACCAGCATTTCCCATCAAACCAACCACTGATGAAATATTAATAATTGCTCCAGAACGAGCTCTGGTCATCGGTTTCAAAACGGCCTGTGTCATATTGAAAGCCCCAGTCAAGTTGATTTTAAGAACAGTCTCAAAATCTTCTTCTGACATTTTCAAAGATAAACCATCACGAGTAATTCCTGCATTATTTACCAGAATATCTACTGAACCAAGAGTTTCAATCGCTTCTGCAACCATTCGTTTTGCATCTTCTGATTTTGAAATATCACCAGAAATACCAACTGCTTTAACACCATAGGCTGTAAATTCAGCTAATAATTCTTCTGAAATTGCTGAACGACCATTAATAATTAGATTAGATCCCGCTTTAGCAAATTGAAGCGCAATTGCTTTACCAATTCCACGTGTTGAACCAGTCACAAAGACATTTTTATTTTTAATTTCCATTATTTAAGATATGAGCCTGCCTAAGAAGTTTTAGCACTTTAGTACTAAAATTCTAAAAGGGCGAACTCAATTCCTTTCTTCAATTTTACTGATTAATCAAAGCTTCAAATGAAGCTAAATCTCCAACATTTGCAATTTCTGCATTTTTATCAATTTTTTTAATGAAACCTGAAAGTACTTTACCAGGACCAACTTCGATAAAACGAGCCGCCCCTAGCTCTTGCATTGTTTCAACAGATTCATAAAAACGAACAGGTTCCATAACTTGACGAGTCAAAAGAGCTTTAACTTCATTATTTTCCATGACTTTAGCACTCGTATTTGAGATTAAAGGCAATTCAAAAGGTCTAAAATTAATTTTATCAAGTTCCAAAGCCAATTTTTCAGATGCTGATTTTAAAATTGCAGTATGGAAAGGTCCTGAAACTTTTAATTCAATAAGCTTACGAACGCCAGCTTCTTTAAGCAATTCAACAGCATAATCAACTGCCTCAACTTCACCACCAATAACAATTTGTGCGGGCGTGTTATAATTTGCTGGACTCACAATACCGCCTTTAAATTCGGCCGCTTTCTGGCAAATTTCTTCAATCAAGGCTGGGTCTGTGTTCATTACAGCAACCATTTTACCAGAACCAGTCGGAGCAGCTTCTGTCATGTATTGACCACGTTTAGCGACAAGTTTAACCGCTTCTTGAAAATCAATGATTCCTGATGCTACCAAGGCTGAATATTCACCAAGACTAAGACCAGCAACAAGATCAGGTTTGATCCCATTCTCACTTAACAAACGTAAGATAGCAACAGAGGTTGTTAAAATTGCAGGTTGAGTGTACTTTGTTTCATTTAGTTTTTCTTCATCATTATCAATCAAAGCTCGCAAATCATACCCTAAAGCTTGACTTGCTTCATCAAAAGTTGCTTTAACCGTTTCATATTGGTCATACAAGTCACGTGCCATTCCAAGTTTTTGTGCCCCTTGACCTGAGAATAAAAATGCTGTTTTAGTCATAATATATAGTAATCAACCTTTTGAATCCATGATTCAAAATCAGTCAATTTGAATTCCTCGTATTTTCTTTTATAAAGTTAATTATTAGTATTGTAAAATGTTTTTTATCTTAAAAAAAATGACATTCTTCAATATGAAAATTATAGGACATGCTCAGTATATCACTACTGAGCTCCCTATACTAGAATTCTATTTTGAAAATAGAACTAGTCCAACGAAAAGAAGGGGCGAAATTCGCAAAAGAATCAACTCCTTTGCTCGCTTCACCCCCATCCCGAATTATTTGTTGTTTTCTACGTATTTTACGAGGTCAGCAACTGTTTTCATATCTGCTTCTGTATCAACTTCAACGTCGAATTCGTCTTCGATGTCATTGATGATTTGGAAAAGGTCAAGTGAATCAGCGTCGAGCTCTTCAAATGAAGTTTCGAGTGTTACTTCTTCTTTTTCTTTACCGAGTTCGTCAACGATAATATCTTGTACTTTTTCAAATACTGCCATAATTTTTTCTCCTTTAATTGAGTGAAAATATTTATATTATATCCGCAAAGCGGTTTATAACCATTAGTTAGTGAAGATTTTAAAAATCTTCTTGTAAGTCAAAGTTAGCTGATAATGTTTTCTTATATAGACAACTTAAGAAAAACTTGCTAAACTTTGGAGCTTTTATAAATTAATAATTGCTGTGCCCCAAGTAAGGCCTCCGCCAAATCCTGTCAAGACGACTTTTGTTTGACCGTCCAAACTAAATATACCATTTTTTACGGATTCTGACAACAATATAGGAATACTTGCTGCCGATGTGTTACCATATTCTTGCATATTTTGAAGGAACTTTTGGCGCGTCACACCAAGCTTTTTAGCCATTTTATCAAGGATTCTTGAATTTGCTTGATGAAGGAGATAATAATCTACTTCTTCAGCAGACAAATTAGCTTTTTCTAAAGTTGCCTGGATATTTTTAGGAACATCACGTACGGCAAAATCAAAAATCGCTCGCCCTTCCATACTCAAGTTTTGACTTTCGTATGAAACAGAGGCAAATGGAGTTTGGATGTCAGCATAACTAGAGAGTAAACTATCTCCACGACTTCCATCTGTTTGCATTTTTTCAGCAACAATCAGAGGTTGACTAGCGCCAGTCTCTATAAGCACACCAGCGGCTCCATCTCCGAAAAGAACAGCAGTTGACCGGTCCGACCAATCAATCACTTTTGAAAAGACTTCTGCGCCAATGACAAGTCCTCGTTGATATGCTCCTGAGGAAATTAATTTTTCCGCTGTTGATAGAGCAAAGACAAAACCTGAACAAGCCGCAATCAAATCGTAAGCAAAAGCATTAATTGCCCCTACTTGAGCTTGAACACGTGCTGCGGTTGAAGGCATCAATGAGTCCGGAGTTACCGTAGCAACAATGATGAAGTCAATCATTTCCGGGCTTAAATTTGAATCGCTAATTAACTGCTTAGCAACTTTAGCTGCTAAATCTGAGGTGTTCTCCCCAGTTGAAATATGGCGATTTTTTATTCCTGTCCGGCTGTAAATCCATTCATCATTAGTATCCATTATTTTGGATAAGTCATCATTAGATACCACATTTTCAGGCACATAATGTGCCACTTGCGTAATTTTCGCAAAAGTCATTATTTCATATTCTCCAAAGAATCGTGTAAGGTTGCAAGTTCACCAGCCAATTTATTTTCAGTAGTTCCATAAACGCTATCAAATAGGTTATCTGTAATCGTATGGAAAAACTCACGGTGAGTTGCACAAAGCTCGTCACCCTTCGATGTCAGTATAATATGAGTCACTCGTCTATCCGCTGTAGAGCGATTGCGTTCGATATATCCCTTATCTTCTAATCGATTGAGGGTAATTGTAATTGTTGACAAAGCCAATTTTTGATTTTTGGCAATATCTGTCGCACGACAAGTTCCTAGCGTATGAACCAATGTCAAAATTTGTAATTCTTTTACTGTTACATCTGAATAAGCTGAGTCTTTTAAAAACTGTTCCTCTAATATCATAAAATCATGAAAAAGTTGAATCAGCCATTCATTCACCTTATCAAAATCTGTTTTCATCTGTCATCCTCTTCATTATTTAGATGTGAGTCCGACTTTAGACATTACGAAAAATAAGAAACCGAAATTAATAAAACTCCTCCTGAAATTTTACTATTACATTTATATAGGGGATAAACTGATGCAAAAAACATCATCAACTTATCCCCTGATTTATTATTCTATTTTTTCTTTCTCGCAAGATGAACTCAATTTGTTTTTATATTGCAAATGGTTTTCTGTATCAAATTATATTATTTTTTAGAATGATTTGCAAGTAATAATTTTTAGAAAACGTCATCATTACTCAATTTTTATAAAAATATTAGTTTTTGTCAGTAAAAGTTGCCTTTTTAAACTACTGACAGAAATAAATTCAACAAAAAAAGTTACTGACATAAAATTTAAAGTTTTCATCAGTAACTTTTGATTTAATTAGGCAGGATTGCTGGCAATAATTTCTAATTGACCAGACAAGTTCCATTTTTCAATGTTGCTTGGTAAGATGAAATGAGCTCCTTTTTCAACTGGATATTCATTTCCATCAACTGTTAATTTCCCTTGACCATCAAGTACAGAAACTAAAGTGTAATCAGCAACTTTGGTAAATTCATGATCACCATGAATTTGCCATTTATAAACATCAAAGAAATCTGATTTCACAAGAGTTGTAATTTCTGCATCAGCAAATTTTTCAGTTTTAACTTGATTTTCAGGAACTTTGTCGCCCGGAATATTCAATACATCAATTGATTGTTGAATATGTAATTCACGCAGATTTCCTTGGTCATCTTTGCGGTCGAAATCATAAACACGGTAAGTTGTATCAGAGGATTGTTGTGTTTCAAGAATAACAATTCCAGCACCAATTGCGTGCATTGTTCCTGACGGAACATGGAAGAAATCTCCTGTTTTCACTTTTACCTTGCGTAACAAATGATCCCAATCACCAGATTTAATCATTTCTGCTAATTCTTCACGTGATTTAGCATTATGTCCATAGATAATTTCAGCGCCTGGTTCAGCTGAAATAATGTACCAACATTCAGTTTTTCCAAGTTCACCTTCATGTTTTTGTCCATATTCATCATCTGGATGAACTTGCACAGAAAGCCAGTCATTGGCATCTAAAATTTTAGTTAATAAGGGAAAAACTTCTTTTTTACTATCACCAAACAATTCGCGGTGACTTGCGTATAATTGGTCAAGTTTTTGACCTTTAAATTCGCCATTAGCAATTGTTGACACACCATGTGGATGAGCAGAAATAGCCCAATATTCACCAACTTTGTCTGATGGCAAATCATAGCCAAACTCTTTCAAATGGTCGCCGCCCCAGATTTTTTCTTGCAAAACTGAGTTCAAAAACAATGGTTCTTTCATAATTTCCTCCAAATGAGCAGATTTTATTCGCTTTCATTTCACAATGTCTATTATATCACAAAATTTATCTAGAACAATTCTGTCAGTATTTTTATGACAAAAAAAGTTACTGACAGAACTGTCAGAATGTATTCAACCTAAAGAATACACTCAATTTTTTCGTCAGTAACTTTTTTAATTAATATTCTGATTTATTGTTAAGCCCACGAAGAAGCTCATCAATTTTTGAACCATATTCAACAGATTCATCTTTTGCAAAAGTTAAATCTGGAATTTTGAAAATGGTCATGCGTTTTGCCAATTCACTTTTGAAAAGTCCGGTTGCTTTTTTCAAAGCAGTTGCGGCTTTTTCATTATCTGAGGCAAGGTTTGACAAGAGGCTATAATAAACAGTCGCTTGACTCAAATCACCAGTCAATTGAACATCAGTGATATTTACATCTTGAACACGTGGATCACGTACTTTATTTCGTAAAATATCATTGATTTCGCGTTGAATTTCTACAGCGACACGGTCGCTACGAAAAGAATTTCCCATTTTCTCCTCCTATTTTTCGTTTAAAAATGTAGATAAATGATTTTTAAATCACTTTTCCACACCCCATTTAAAATGAGTAAAAGCTCCCAGAAACAATAAACTTAAATCAAATTCATCATTTTTAACCAGTCGCCCTCACCTTTTATCTAACTGAGTTCACCCTCTTAGAAGTCAGTGAAAATAGACAAAATGGAACCTACACTACGCGTAGAACCACATTTTCTGTCTACGCTGTCCATTATCGCTAAACCGCTAAAGCAGTTAGTCGAAGTGGCAATTTTCATAACTTCTGAACAGGGCTTCCTCACATCTTATTATTTACGTTCGATTTCAACCATTTTGTAAACTTCAAATGTATCATCAATTTCAACATCGTTGAAATCTTCAACCATCAAACCACCTTCTTGAGCATTTCCGACTTCTTTAACGTCATCTTTAAAATGTTTAAGGCTGGCAATAGCGCCGTCATGAATTACGACACCTTCACGAATGACGCGGACAGAAGCATCACGGGCAACTTTACCACGAATAACCATGAATCCGGCAATTGTACCAACTTTAGAAACGTTGAATGTTTCGCGAACAATTGCTTCACCAATGATTTCTTCTTTGAACTCAGGATCAAGCATTCCACGCATTGCTGTTTCAACTTCTTCAATCACTTTATAAATGATGCTGTGTAAACGAATATCAACTTCTTCTTGGGCCGCTTGTTCACGTGCAAGACCAGTTGGACGAACATTGAAACCAATGATAATCGCATTTGATGCTGCAGCAAGTGAAATATCAGACTCTGAAATTGCCCCCACAGCTGAATGGACGATATCAACTTTCACACCTTCAACTTCAATTTTTTGAAGTGAAGCAGCAAGCGCTTCTGCTGAACCTTGTACATCCGCTTTGATAATAATGTTAACAGATTTAGTTTGACCTTCTTTAAGTGTATCAAAGAGATTATCCAAGTTAACACGACGTGTATTTTGGCGTTTAATCAATTGAGCACGTTTTGCACGTTCTTCCCCAGCTGCACGAGCTGCTTTTTCATCTTCAAATACTGCAAAGTGATCTCCGGCTTGTGGCACGTCAGAAAGACCAGTTAATTCAATTGGAGTTGATGGACCAGCTTCTTTAATCCGACGTCCGAGGTCATTTGTCATTGTACGAACACGACCATACGTGTTTCCGACAACAATTGGATCTTGAACATGAAGTGTTCCTTGTTGTACCAAGAGAGTTGCGATTGCCCCTTTACCTTGGTCAAGACGGGCTTCAACAACAGTACCAATAGCACGAACAGTTGGGTCAGCCTTAAGTTCTTGCACTTCTGCCACAAGAAGAACTGTATCTAACAATTCATCAAGATTTTGGTTAAATTTAGCCGAAATTTCAACGAATTCTGAACCATTTTCTGGATCCCAAGCTACTGGGAAAACACCGTGTTCAGTCAATTCTTGTGTTACACGTTGTGGATTTGCACCTGGTTTATCAATTTTGTTGATTGCAACAATAATTGGCACCCCAGCAGCTTTAGAGTGGTTGATTGCTTCAATTGTTTGTGGCATTACACCATCGTCAGCAGCAACAACAAGGATTGTAATATCTGTGACAGAAGCACCACGAGCGCGCATAGAAGTAAAGGCTTCGTGACCTGGCGTATCAAGGAAGGTAATCTTTTTACCATTTGATGTAATTTGGTAAGCTCCGATATGTTGAGTAATACCGCCAGCTTCACCTTCAGTTACACGAGATTCACGGAAACGGTCAAGCAAAGTAGTTTTACCATGGTCTACGTGCCCCATGATTGTTACAACAGCTGGACGTTCTACCATTTTGTCTTCGTTGAGATAACCTTCTTCAACAAAGAGACGCTCAATATCAGATTTATCTTCTTCAACTTTTTTGACTGGTGTTACACCATAATCCATGAGAATTAATTCAATTGTATCTTCATCAAGTGATTGGTTTTGGTTGACCATTGTTCCCATCATGAAGAGTTTTTTGATAATTTCAGCTGGTTCGCGTTTGATTGATTTAGCAATATCTTGAACATTCATTCCTACTTCATATTCAAGACTTTCTGGCAATTCATGGAATTTACGTTGGGTTGCTGGAACACTTGAAGATTGGTTGTTTTGATAACGACCTCGACCACCTTTTTGGTTCCAGTTTGAGTTACGTGCATTACGTACTTGATTACGATTATCATTTACACGAAGTGGTCCACCTTTACGGTTACCATCTTTTGTATTATCACGATTGTTGTCAGATTTTTTACGATCGCGGTCACGACGATTTGTTTTACCTGAAGTAGCTGGTACAAATGAATCTGATGCTGGTGCGCTACCTGATGAAGCAAATCTGTCACGTTTTTGACCTTGATTTTGCCCTTGACCAGATGAACGATTCTTATCATAATGGTTTCCACCTTGTCCATTCCCATTTTGGTTAGGACGGCGATTATCATTACGATTATTTCGGTCATTACGATTTTTGTCGAATTTTTTCTTTTCAGGACGGGCAGCTGCCTGTTCTTTTTTGATATCTTCGGCACGTTTAATAACTTTGATTTGAATTCTTGGTTTTTGAGTCAATGATTTTTTCTTTTCTTCAGTAACAACTGGTTCTTTTTTGTCAGCAACATTTTCTGGTTTTACTTCAGCTTTTGGCGTTACTGGTTTAACTTTTGATTCTACTTTTTCAACCTTTTGTTCAGTTTTAGCTTCTATTTTTGGCTCAGCCTTAACTTCAGCTTTCGGTTTTTCTTTAGCAACAGCATGCTCAGTTGATTTAGCTTCTACTTTTTCAACTTTAGCTGCTTTTTCAGCTTCTTCTTTAGCTTTAATTCTTGCTAAAATTGCAGGATCTTCAACAACTGCTTTCCCAGCAAAAGTACGTGGGTGATCTTCTTTATTTTTCTTAGCCGACTCAGCAGCTTTTGGCTGACTTTTTTTAACAGGTTTTTCAGCAACTTTAGCAGGTTGGTCAGTGCCTGTTTTTACACTTTGAATGATTTTTTCTGCTTGCTCTGCTGTTACAGAACTTGAATGTGATTTCACTTCAAAACCCAGAGTTTGAGCTGCCGAAACAAGTTCAGCATTTGTTAATCCAGTTTCCTTAGCAATTTGGTTTATACGTTTTTTATCAGACAATCTTTGTCCTCCTTATATCATCAATTGTTCATGAGGCTCTCCATTTTCTTTGCAAATCCATCGTCCACAAGTGCAATAACCTTGCGATTTTGTCCTATGGCGTGCGATAATTCAATTTCTGTAAAGAGTGTTGAGACAGCAATCTCATAATAATTTGATTTATCAGTAATTCTTTTACTCAAATTTGCTGCGGCATCATTGGCAAGAAAGACTAATGTGGCTTTACTATTTTGAATTGACTTAATCACCAATTCTTCACCACTAATAATCTTTCCTGCTCGTTTTGCAATTCCTAGTAAATTTGAAATTTGTTGTTTTTTATCCATCTTTAGTCGTAGTCCGGCGCTAAATCAGCGGAATAAGTTGCAGATTCAAGTTCTCGTCGAGCAACAAGGTGTTCAACATAAGTGATTAATTCATCATAAAACTCATCAGCAATTTTAGTTTGAAAAGCACGATCAAAAACGCGTTTTTTCTTAGCTTCTCTTGCTTCTTTATTAAAAATAGCAATATAAGCTCCGCGTCCATGTGCTTTACCAGAAGGGTCAATTGAAATTTCTCCCTCTTTATTATAAGCAATCCGTAACAAATCCTTTTTTGGAAATTGTTCATTCGAGACTAAAGATTTTCTCATTGGAATTTTTTTCTGTTTCATCGAAAATCCTCAAAATTTCTGTTGAAAAAATGACTAACAGCCAATTTTTTGACCACTAAATCTTAGCCATTTTACTGACAGACCTATAAAAAAGAAATTCTCAGCACCTTTGTACTTTTCCTACTCTTTTATTTTCTGTCAGTAAATTTTCAAGCTTTTAAAATTTATTCTTCACTTTCGCTAACTTCAGGTGTTTCAACAACTTCTTCAACTACAAGTGTTTCATCAACTTCAGGTGTTGGAATTTCTTCCCCATCTTCACCCACGAATTCATAATCATCCAGATTGAATTCATCAGCAGCTTTAATATCAATTTTGCTGTTTGTAACATGTGCAGCAAGACGAACATTTTGTCCGCGTTTACCAATGGCAAGTGACAATTGGTCACGCGCAACAACTGCTAAACTTGAACCGTCAGCAGTAATCAAAACTTGTTCAATACGAGCAGGTTTTAAAGCATTGGCAACAAGTGTTGCTTTATCTTCTGACCATTCAATGATATCCATTTTTTCACCCGCAAGTTCGCGAATGATTCCTTGGATACGTGAACCTTTAGCCCCAACCATTGTACCAATCGCATCAACATTTTCATCATGACTTTGAACGATGACTTTAGCACGGTCTCCAGCATCACGAGCAATTGATTTGATTTCAACAGTTCCATCAAAAACTTCAGGAATTTCTTTTTCAAACATGCGTTTAAGCATATCAGGCGCAGTACGTGAAATGAAGACACGAGTTCCTTTTGGAGTCAAGACAACATCAGTAACATAAACTTTTACACGGTCTCCCACATGGAAGTTTTCTTGTGGAATTTGATCTTTCTTAGTCAAAAGCGCATCAACGCGTCCAAGATTTACATAAACGGCACGAGCATCAACTTTTTCAACAGTTCCTTGGATGATTTCATCTTTGTAACGGCTATATTCGTTATAGATAATTGTACGTTCTTCTTCACGCATTTTTTGCATGATAACTTGTTTAGCAGCTCCAGCAGCAGTACGAGCAAAATCTTTTGGTTTTTCTTCAAACATAATTTTGTCGCCAATTTCATAGTGAGGATTTAATTCATGGGCATCCTCAAGTGAAATTTCAAGACGACTATCGAAAACTTCATCAACAACTTCTCGAGTTGAATAAACATTGAAGTTTCCTTTCTTTTCGTCAAAGATAACTTTAACATTTTGTGCTTGACCATATTGACGTTTGTAAGCTGCTGTAATAGCTTGCTCAATCGCTTCAATAACAATCTCAGATTTAATTCCTTTTTGCTCTTCTAACATTGCAAAGGCGTTCAGCATTTCTTTGCTCATTTTTTTCTCTCTTTCTTTTTATAAGAAAATTTCATTTTTAATATAAGCTAAGTTCGACTACCTTGAATCAAGGAAGTTTTACATTTTCGCCTAACTCAAGGAAATCGAACTCAGCTTCTAATTATTGATTCTCTTTAGAAAAATCAATAAATCCTGTCATATCTTTAAAATTTAACCATCGTTTGTGCTTTTGCAACAGCAGATAAAGGAATTTCAATATTTTTATGACGGGTCTTATCCAAGACATCTACCACTAAAGTTTCTCCATCAAAGCTTACCAAATCACCAGTAATTTCTTTTTCATTATTGATTTTTTGATAAAGTTTAACGAAAATATACTCACCAACTGCACCCACAAAATGCTCAGCTTTACGCAAAGGACGTTCAGCTCCTGGACTTGCAACTTCTAATAGATATCCTTCTGTTGGAAATGGATCTGGACTAATCGTATCAAGTAAAGGTGAAATGATTTCACTCAACTCAGCCGTTTCATCAATTTCGATTCCGCCTTCTTTATCCACTAGAATTGAAAGCATCATATCTCCACCAAATTTTTCCCATTCAACTGCAAAAAGTTCAAAAGGTGCTGGAATATGAGGTTTAATGAAATCTTCTACAATTTTTACAACATCATTCATAGGCAATTCTCCTTTCATCAAATAAAAAGTTGAAGTCAACTTCTATTTTAAAAACACAAGAGAAGGAGCGCTCTTATGAACGCTCCTTTCTATTAGTTTATTTATATTTATTATAACACGTTCCGAGCAAATGTCAAGTAGGCTTTTTTAAATTTTTTTCAAGCTTATTTTCATCAATAGAATACCAGTTTATCCTTGAAAATCGCTATATCAAGGAGTACAATTAAAAATGTTATAAAAATTATTTAAGATTAACTTAGGGAGTTAACAAATATGAAAATCTACCTGCAATTATTAATCATTTTTGGCTTTAGTTTTGTCGGAAATGTTATTTCAAACCTCTTTCATTTACCAGTTCCTGGGCCTATTATTGGTATGATTCTTCTTTTTCTAGCCCTGCAATTTAAACTTCTACAATTTCGCCATGTCGATGAAGCAGGTAGTTTTCTTATTAATAATATGACCATTTTGTTTCTCCCCGCTGGTGTAGGAATTATGGCCAAATGGAATTTAATTAGTCACTTCTGGGCACAAATCCTTCTTATCGTTATTGGTGCACTCATTATCAATATGTTAATCTTAGGTAAAGTTGTTGAATGGATTAAAGTTAAATTTGAAGGTGATTATGTATCACTCGAACCCGAACAAACTACTAATCCTTCTGTTGAAAACCAAGAAATGGGAGCAAATTAAACATGAATATTATTACTAGTGATCCTCTTTTTGGACTTGTACTAACAATCCTCGTCTTTATGATTGGAGTGAGAATCAATGAAAATATACGTCAACCTTGGACCAATCCACTCCTTTTTTCTACTGTTGTTATTATTCTTATCCTCGGTTTAGCTCATATTCCTTATAAAAACTATTACGTTGGGGGTTCAATCATCAATGATTTGATTGGTCCAAGTACTGTTGCCCTTGGTATTCCACTCTATAAAACTTTCCATTTAATGAAGCACCATGCACGCTCAATCATCAGTTCAATAGCCATCGCTGCCCTTCTTAACTGTATTTTTACAGCAATTTGTGCCAAATTTTTTGGTCTTAGCAAACTTGCCTCTCTATCAATTTTTCCAAAATCAGTTACGACTGCAATGGCAATGGGGATTTCAGATAAAATGCACGGCGTTGAACAAATCACTGTTGTAGTCGTGGTTGCTACCGGTATTCTAACCAGCGTTCTTGGTGGTCCCCTCTTGAAACTCTTCAAAATCAAAGATCCAGTTGCTCAAGGAATTGCTCTTGGGGGGACAGGCCATGCCGTTGGAACAGGAACTGCAATTGAGCTCGGTAAAACACAAGGTGCTATGGCTGCTCTCAGTATTGGAGTGACTGGTATTATGTATGTTATCTTTGCCCCACTCGTTGCTAAAATTATCTTAGGCTACTAGCAAAATCAAAAAAATAAATAAAAACGCTGAACTTTCTGTTCAACGTTTTTTTATTTACTTTCTTCTTCCCCCCTTTTATTTTTCTTAATTAAGAATAATAAGAAAAGTAATATGAAACCACTTAGCATTAAAAGAAAGGAATTAACCGCTCCGGTTTTTGGTAACAAGCCTAATACTTTCACCTTATCATTAAGATTTTCTCCTTTAGGAATCTCGATCGGTTTAGGACTTGGTTCTTGAGGTTTTGGTTTCTCCTTTGGTGGATTTACCTCACCTTTATCTACACTTGATTTAGGGTAAAGATAGACGTGACTAAGACTAGCAACTGGAAATTTCACAGCCAATGCTGGAGCCGCCTTTGTAAGTCCTTGTGCGCTATTGGCTTGTTCTTCAATCAGATAATAACCATCCGCAAGTGAAAGTGAAACTTCTCCATTATCATCTGTCACAAAATCACCTACTTCTTTCAAAACACTATAACTTGATTGAGGAGGATTTATCGCTGTCAGCTCTGAACCATCTCCGCTAGGAACTATTTGATAAATCAGATAATGTATATCTGCTACCACAGATAATTCATTTCCCAAATTATCTAAAGGAAGATTATTAATTTCTAAACCATTATTAGTAGTCTGACTCTCGCTAAAACCAGTCGCTCCAGGGCTAAGCCCATATTTAACAATTGTTAAACGACTGTCAGCAAAAGTCTGATAAGCGCTTAAACTCATAATCATAAGAAGAATAAATAGCAAACTTTTAATTAATCTTCTATTTCTCATCACTTTTCACCTCCTCCTTTCTTCAAAGTTTTTATATATTTCAAATGTTCCAATGCTTCTTCTGACTTCAAAACATACTGCATCACCTTTTTATCAGTAACTGCCGTTGGTCCTACAACAAGAGCATGTTTTTTATCGCCATATCCTTGTTTTTCATTGATATAACGTACCCAGTTTTCCGTTTTTTCCTTAAATATCCAACGAGAAAGCTGGTTGGCTTTTTTCAAACGATAAACGTTTAAGACTAATTGTTCGGGATTTAATTGCTCCCGTTCTGCCAAATCAGCCAACCAGAGTTTGGCTATTTTTTTAGAGTTAGTTAGATAAAAACCTTCTCCAAACTCCCCAGTCATTTGTCCATCTGCTAGTGTTGGTTTTTCTAGTTTCTCAACAGCCACTTGGTATAAAGAATTTCTCAAACCTAATAACCACCATAAAAGATATAAAATCCCTACAAGTCCTAAAGCACCCGAACCAGACATGACCCAAAAATTATAGCCAAATCTATTTCTTTGAATTTTTTCTTGGGGACTGACTTTTGTCAAAGCTGTTCGCTCACCAGTAACAAGCAAACGTTTATTATTAATACCGGTCGGATAACAAGTAACTAAAGTAACCAAATCCTTACCCTTTTCGATACTTAATGAAGACACTTGATTGGGCGCCACGACTCGAATGTCATTTACTTTATACTTTAAATTTAAGTTCAAAACATGAAGATAGAAGACATCACCAGTTTTCAATCTATCAAGATTAGTAAATAAAGTATCATTCACACGACCTGAGTGAGCAGGCAAGACAGCATGGCTATTTATTCCCCCAATAGGTAAAGAGGATTGCGGAACATGACCAACACCCAAAGCTAAAGTTTTTTCTGAATCTCCATGATAAATAGGGACATTATTAACATTAATCTGTGGAATTGTGATAAAACCCATCATACCTGAATCATCAACCTTTAAAACATTATTGTAATTCGGAAAAGGTTTATTCCAAGGGATATGTTGACTCGCATCATAAATATATTCATTATAAAGTTGAGCATTGTAAAATTGAGCCTGTTCAAGCAGTTCTTTGACTCTTGAAGTCCCGATAGTTGATAGACGTTCATCATATTGCTGAACTGATTTAGCATTTTGTTGACCTGCTAAATAATTCACAACAATCGGATAGAAAAGTAGACTGATTGCAAAAATAAATAGCAGACTGCTCAACAAATTTCGCAGCAAATAACTTTTTGGTCGAGAAGTTTTTGGTTTATTTCTTGCCATTATTTTCCTCCTCTATCCACCATTAGACTATCTTATATTTTGTTATTTCACCACTTCTTCTTCATTGCCTTTACGACGTTTGATTGTAAAAGCAACTATTCCTGAGACTGAAGCGATAGCGATAATACCTGCTAATCCTTCACCACCAGTAAATGGAAGTGCAAATGGTTTGCTATTGGTAATCGTTGTATCTGTTGCTTGTGGTGTTGTACTTGCCTTAACTGCCCCCGTCAAGTTAGCGGCTGTTGAAACGTTAGGTAATTGGTAACCACTTGGTGCAGCAACTTCGACAAGATAATAGTTGCTTGTATTACTTACATCCGTATCAGTATCGACCAAATTCAAACCATTAAAAGTTGCAATTCCGTCAGCTCCAGTCGTGAACGTGACTGGGCTTGTAGCAGTTGTACTCGCATTACCACTTGTATCACCAGTAACAAATCCTGCATTTGATGTCGTTAAGTTTGTTACTGTTCCACCAGTTGCCGAATTATTAAAGTAAGCACTATTTGCTTCAACAAAAGCTTGTGCATCGGCAATATTATCTGCACGAACGACTGTAAAAGTTGCCCCTTTCAAAGCTGCATTAGTTGAAGCATCAGTTTTAGTCATTTCTACTCCACCAACATTCAGCGTTGACTTAACAGCTGCACTCGTTGATAAGTCCGCACCATAAGCATTGACAATATTTGTCGTAGCAGAGTCAGTAGCTGAACCAACTACAGCTGTTTTAACTGTTGTAGGAATTACAATGTTTAGTGCTCCATCAGCATTATCCAGCAAAGTTGCCACATGTTTCTGACCGACAGCTGTCAAAGTAACCGTGATTTTACCATTGCTATCATTTGTAACTGTATAATCTGTGGTTGGAGTCAATGTTCCAACACTAGTTCCGCTACCATTATTAACATTCACAATGACAGTGCTATCTGTTACACTTGAACTATCTACTAGCTTATTTGGAAGTTGGTCGGTGACAACATAAGTACCAGTCACTCCTGTTGTTCCGTCGCCATTACTTGTTTGTGAGGAGTCAAAGACAGTATTAATATTCCAGTTAACAGTGTTCCCAGCTGCTGCAGTTGTCGTATTTTGGTCATCTTTATTGGCAGTCCAAGTTCCGTTGACAAAATTTTCATTTCCATCATTACCATCAGCATTTTTCAATGTTTGAAGCGCAGTTGTTGATTGACTTTGTGAGCCATCTGGCAAAAGATTGTTTGGTGTCTTTCCGTTGTAGTTATCATCTGCATTAGTTGTTACCACATCACTCAAGAAAGCCGAACTTGACATATCAAGTTTTGGATAAACATTGACAATACCAGCTTGGCTATCCTCAAGATTGACTTGCACGATGAAATCCCCTACGGTTGTAATCCCATTAACGGTTGTTACTTGGTGGAAAAGATAATAACCGTCGCTCAAGCCTGTAAAATCAGCAAGGCCTTTAGCATCTGTAAGAGCTGTAACTTTTGCTCCAGAAAATGCTGAATCTGTCACACCAGTTGGAACGCCTGTTCCTGTGTACTTTGTTGCCGAGAAGGTTACATTTGCCATAACACTAGGAGTTGAACCTTCAAGACTAGATTGTTGGCTTCCGTCATTCTTCGTTGAGCCAGTGTTTCCCGCTTGGCCACCTGTTTGGTTGTTAGCAACACCCGTGTCTGGATTGGTTCCGTCATTGTTTGTAGTACTCGCTGTATTACCAGCAGCAGATTGAGCATAAATAGCGACTTCGCCATTTGAAACTTGGTCAGCAACCTTTGTTGTTTTGGCATTTACGTTTGCAAGCCCACCAAAGCCAGCAAGCGTAGTGAGGGCAAGTAAACTTACACTTGCTAGTGCAAATTTCTTATTAAGTGAATTGAGTTTCATTTGTTTATCTCCTATTTTTAAAATTAAGATTGAGGTTATGATTTTTGAAGTTAGAGATTTACTGACAAGTTCAAAATTGGATTTTTTACTTTCACGCTCCCTAAATGCACCTTTTTTTAAAAGAGGGGGTAACTTACTTCTAAAATTTTTCATTTTTTATCTTCCTCCTTCTCATCAAAAGTTTCTTGTTCTTCTTGATTCTTTTTCTTTTTTAAACTAATAGCCCCAATACCAGCTACTGTGGCGACAAAGACAATCCCTGCCAGACCTTCACCTCCTGTAAAAGGTAAATCAAAGGGAGGTAAAACAGTCAAACGAGTCACTGCTGTGGTATTGATTGCTTCGCCATTATTAATACTGTAATCAGGGAAATAGTTCACACCATTAATCTGATTTTGCGTGACATTGGTCGAAGTCGTATAATCTGTAAAGAGGGCAGTGCCCATGCTATCTAAGCCATCCCCATTTTCTCCACTTGTAGGCAATTGATTGAAGAAAGCGATGAGATTTGCTGTACTTGCTGTCAGATTTTGGTTACTTAACCAAGTTTGATAAGCAAGGGTTCCTGCTTTGTTTAAGGTATAGTAAGCCACAAGATAATTTCCTGCTTTCAGACTATTGACTGCGAGGTTAGGGTCAAGTGCATCGATTGGATTACCGACATTTGTCGTCGCGTCTATCGAACTTCCACCAATATAATTTCCTGTGCCTGACCAGTCAATATTTGCTTCTTGAATGGTCATGATGACATTATTTGTTTGACCATTCACTGTTGTGTCATTACTGTTAGTCGTATTATCAAAGTTATTTGAACCGGTCAAATCATTCAGGGGATGATAAGTATTGCCTTGCATGATTGTCGTATCCAAGTTGGCAGAAAGTGCCGTTTGGTCATTTGCTACTAAGACATTGATATCGGCATTAGTAATGTCATTGCCTGCTGCTGTTGAGCCAATCAAAGTGCTTGAGATGACAGGATATTTTGCTTTAAGAGCTGCAAAGGTTGGGAAAATTGTTTCACCATTATCGGGGTCAGTCGCCAGAGAATTCCCATTGACATCTTGTCCTGTTTTATCATAAGTAATCTCGTAACCTTGAATAAAAGTTCCCGCAGGGAGCGTATCAGGAATTCCATATTTACCCATGACCCAATTAGAGAGATTACGCAAGGGTGCGCCAGTTTGTGGTGCAACCAATTGCCCCGCATAATCTCCGACGCCTTTATCTGTAAGACTTACAACATACGAAGGTTTGGTTCCGTCTGGCAAAATATAGGACCAGGTTTGCTTGTATGAATTTGCTTGAACAGCGGTGCTATAGTTATTTCCTGTGGCACTAAAGCTTGGATAAGCCCGTTGCAACAACTGCTGAATAGTAAAGTTTGAAAGAGCAGCCGTAGCCGGCGGGATATTGACTTGTAAATAACTTCCATCAGCATTAAAGATGACTAAGCTGTAATAAACATTTGCATTTAGTGAAGCAACATTTGAAATTGTTGATGCGGAACTGAGCGTTGGATAAGAAGTGGTAGTTCCAGTAATTATGCCATATGCAGTTGTTCCTAAAGATTTTGTTGTCAATGTGGCTTGTGCAAATGTTCCTGAGGTAAATTTTAGATTTGAGAAAGTCAGCCCTGTTGGTGTCGTCATTGCATTTGAGACAACCCCTGCCGGCAGACTTGTAATAGTAGCCGCTGCAGTTACTGGTGCGACAAGACTATAACCAGCTGGAACTGTTCCCCAGCTAGAAGGGAAAGTGATAGCTGTTCCTGCTGCACCACTAGGAAGTTGATAAGTGGCAGGTAAACTTCCTTGAAGTTGCCCCGCATTTCCATTTGTTCCTGGTGTATTATTTGCCCAAACGTCATTTAGACTTCCGGTGAAAGTTTGTGCGAGATTAATAACAAATTGGTTATTACTATTAGTCACCACATAAGGGGCTGCACTTGTGCCTGAACCTGTGGTCGTTGTAGTCGTAGAAATCGTACTATCACCGTAAGGGAAAGCCAAACCAAGTGCTTGAAGGAGCGCTGTATTAGCATTAGTTGAGAGGGCTGTTGGATAAACTGACGTATTTGACGGTACAGGATTTGCACCAACATTCTGATACTTAACCGTAAAGGTCTGGGTGCTGGCCCCACCAGCAACTTCAAGACTCACACTCCCAGCGCTGGCTGCTGTAGGTGCGGTATAGTTGGTGACTTTATCATAGTTTGTCCCATTAGGCGCTGTGATTGAGCTTAAAACCGTCCCTACCGGAACGGTCACCGCAAGCTTACTATCAAGGGTTGCAGTATAAGTCGTGCCTGATTGACTCCAGTTGCTTGCGTTTCCTAAACCAAGGGGCTGACCAAAGCCACCGGGAAGTGAAATATTGGCTGGTAGGGCAGGTTGTGAGCCGTTTGTTGCGCCACTATAAGCGTAAGTAATAGCTGGAGTTTCTTTATTTGCTTCAAGATAAATCCCAAATTGATTGTTGAAAGTGCCTGATATTCCTGTATTGAAACCGGGGTCTGCGCCATTGACATCAAGCATTGTTCCGCCTGCCTTATCAATCGCCGCTTGCTCTAATCCCGCGGTTGTTGCGGGGTAAGCACCGTTTGCGGTTTGGGTAATATCTACCCAATTCGTCCCAGAGGGAGTGGTAGATTGGACACTTCCGGGATAGTAAAGGTAAGTGCCATTGACCTCTTTCATGGCTGCGACATGATAACCAGCGGGGACATTAATGGTCGGTGCGGTGATTTTATCACCGAAATTTCCGGTTTGGGAGAGTGAAGTTAAACTTCCCATATAAGCGCCATAAGTATTGAATGCCCAGTTGTAAGTCCACCAGACTTTTGCTGGGTCAGGGGCATAGGCAACGGTCAGGACATTCGGATTTGTTGTTCCTTGGATAAAGTTTGTGACCTGTTGAGAGGCAGTGGTCTGTGTTGAAGTAACCGGATAGGTCGGCGTTCCTTGAACAATCGACTGAATCCCAGTAAATCCTGTCGGAATTGCTGTCGGTGTGTTATATGTGTAAGTATCAGTAGTATTTGCACCCGTTTTTGCGACTCCAATCGTGTCATTAACATTGGCATTGATCAGACTTGGCGTCATCCCAGAGATAGGTAGGCCCGTTTTTGCATTGACATAGTTAACTTGGACTGGTTCTGTCCCTTTTTGTCCAGTAATACTTGCACCATTGAGCGAAACAGAGAGATTTCCATAGTTTCCTCCTGTCCCACCAACAAAACCGACTGTTAAGGAATTTTGCAGATTAATATGCGTCGTCAGTGTATAACCTGCTGAGCCACCATTGACGGCACTTGCTCCGATTAATGCACCATTACTCGTCGTTTGCGCCACTAAGTTAAAACTTAAAGTTCCTGAGGTATATCCTGTGCTTGCACTATTTGTGGCGTCTGGTGTCCAAGTCACGGTGACTGGTTCTTGAACAGTTGGGGTGACGAGAGAAGCTACTCCAAGCGTATAGTTTGTATCTGTAGCATAGGTATATGCTGTTCCGTTGGTAGTATTGGAATAAGCTGTAGAATAAGGCGCTGAACTCCCTAAAGAAGGATAAGTCGCTGCTTGTAATGTTCCAGTTGAATCTGTATTTCTTATGGCCATCACAACACCGGGACCATCAGTCCATCCATTAACGGTTGCTGAACCATCAATTCCTGTAAGCGAACCAGTATTAACATTTGAAAGATTAGAGTATAAATCTCGACCTAGAAAGACCGTATTAGGTAAACCTCTAATTCCCAAACCATCATTTGTTGCTTGAGATGATTGGGCATTGGCTGCCAACTGCGCTTTTGATGCTCCCGTTAAAATAATCCCTAAGGCATCACCTGATTTTGTAAAATCAGTTAAGGAACTTCCTGAATCAACTTTTATTGTCGATTTGATGGTAAAACCTGTTGCCGCAGAAATAGAAGAGACTGACCCATTGAAGATTCCAAGACCGACACTACTTTTTGTACTAGAAACCAAGTTAATCCAGTTACCGGAAAGAGTCCCAGTGCCATATAAGGCATAGCTACTTGAATTGGCAAACTCTGTTCCTGAGTAAGTATGCCCGCCTGTGTCCCAACCTGCCCCTGAGTTATTGTTGGCGTTGAGGGTTGCGGTAGCTGCTGTGGCGGCTTTTACTTTTATGGGAGCCAAGTTACTTTGATTTAAAAAAGGTTGTAAAGCTCCAGATATTGGGGCAAGCGTTAATGCTAGTGCTGCCGAACCATAGAGCCATTTTTTGCCCGATTTCCAAGTGCGGAAATGTGTGTTTTTTACTTCATGGCTCGTGACATAGCCTTTCTCATGTTTTGAACGATACATTTGTCTTATTCCTCACTTTCTATGTTAGTTATCTTTCTCATTCACAAAGTATTTTGCGTAGTAGAGAAGCGAGCATTAAGAATAAAACTCTTTATCTTGCTCTAATTTTAACATTGCTATTTTATTTCGTAAAGTTAAACGAAAGCAACTTTTTTAATGTAATCAAAATCTTTTTGCTAATGTAATATTCCCTTTTCTTTTAAAAAATGATTTTCTAACTTAGAACTTCTTTTAGACAAGTCCTTTAACAGCGCGTATTTTTTAGACTAAAATAAAAAAAAAAAAAAAACGTTCATTATTTAGAACGGTTTTTTTATGTCTTTTTCGCTGAAATCTTTTGGTAATATTATCTTGACTTTAGTTAAATCAAACTTTTCTTAAATTTATCTTATTAAAAAGCTTAGCGTAAATTCTGTTTATTTTTTTATGAAATTTAATTTTTCTCTTGGTGCTTTTTTAAAGATTTAAAAATTAAGTAAAAGATTGTCGATATTAAGAAGATAATGATTGTCCATTCAATGATAATCACCCAATTGAACGTCAAATTAAGTTCTTCAGCTTTTTTTATTTTTGAAACATTCGCTTGTTTAGCTGGCACTGTAAATCTTGAAGCAAGCTCCCATTTGTCATCATAGTTGGTCGTTTGCTGATTAAGACTAGTTTGATAGATTCCATTAGGGGATTTTTCACCATAAACTAAGAGCTTTAGCTGATAGTGACCTGATTCAAGAGGATTTCCTTTTTGATTATCAAAACCCAAATTTGAAAGTGGTAGTGCGAGTGTGAAGCTTGAATCAGGTGCCATTTCCATAGCAGAATTATCATAAGCATCTTTGAGGGAGGAATTATCAGTTTTGGTGATCACTGCATGCAAATTCATCTGCTTAAGATAAGTTTTTGAGCGATTGGTTAGATTGATAAGTAAGACCTGTTTTCCATTAATCTGGTCTGTGCTTACTTTTCCTAAACTTAAATCTGGAGCAACTTTTGCTAGTGAATTTTGCACAATAAGAGCAAAGGTATAAGCATAGTTATTTTGGATGCTATTTTATTTTTGATGACGATTAGTTGACTCTTCTTCAAAGTTAAATCCACCTGCAAGTATTCCTTGAAAACTTTCCTTAGGCATCGTTAGCTTTGCTTCTAGAATGATACTTTCCTTAGACTTCAAGCTCACTGTCGAAGGAAGTGTCACTCTTTTTTGTAAGTCAGTACTTAAGCTCGGTTCAATTTGATGATTTGGGGCTTTATAACTGACCGTTCCCAAATTTGTCGTAAAAGCATTACCAAAACTTGTCTTTATAGAGAGCGCTCGATTGGAGTGATTGGTGAGTCGAAAAGAAAGTTTTTGAGTTGCTTGAGGTGCTAGGAGGAGGTTAAAATAGCCAAGATCTTGTCCAAGCTGATTTTCTCCTATTAGCGGTGTAACAGAAAAATCTGAACCTTCTTGGGCCCAAACAGGATGAGCACTTCCAATTACTAGTAAGAAACTAATGAAAACAGCTAGAGCTAACTTTACTTTTTTCATCTCTTCTCCTTCTTCTCAAATTTAAGGCTTTCATTTATTAAAGTGGTTCTTTCTAAAAATTCTTTTGTCATACTGCATTTTTAAAGTTTTACGAAAGTCTTCAGCACCTATTTTTTTTAGAAATTTGAGTGTATCCAAAAGTTGATTTTTCCCTTTTTTTTCATCAATGTAAAAATAGATGTAAAATGATTCGGCATAATTGATGATTACACGACTCATCACATCTCCAGGCATAAAATAAGATCGAGAAATATCAAGGACTTCTTTTGCTTTATTCTGATTTCCACTATCGATATAATGTAGAATGACCTTATAGAGGAAGCGATAAATTAGGACACGATAGTACAAATCCTTCTCATAATATATTTTATTAAACAAAAGGTCATCTAAAATATATGAAATCTGAGTATCGCTAAGCTTATCTCCAATATTTGCAAGCAATGAGAGTTCAAAAAGTCCCCAAAATTGAATTCCTTTAAGATAATCTTCAATTTCACCGATTTCATCGGCTGGCAAATGCTGGTAAAGCCCCTTTGCCGAATAGGCTAATAATTTCTGTTCCTTTGTTCCATTGCTATTTTCTTGATAGATTTCTTGGAGTTGCTTAATATTCCGTTGATAATAGGCTTTTTCAATCTCATCAAAAATAGAAGTATAACTATCTTGTTCCCCATTATTAATCATCAAACTATAGTCTAGCGGAGAAACGTTCATTTTTTGGAGTGCAAAGTCAAGTCGGTCAAAAGAGAGCATGCTTTTACCGTTCTCAAAATTTGAGAGGGTAGATTTTGCAATCCCCAGTTCTTCAAAAGCTGAAAGTGAAAAACCGTGTTGAATTCTGAGGTCGTGGAAGGCTTTTCCGTATTTAAAATAGACCATTTAATCTTCTTTCAATTAAATTAATTTTTTTAATAGTATATTTCAAATTTAAGATTTTTGCAATTATTTTGCATAAAAAAAAACACTGATAAAATCAGTGAATTTTTTTATTTACGTTTACGTGCAATAAAATGAACTGGTGTTCCTTCAAAAACAAAGGCTTTACGGATTTGATTTTCGAGGAAACGAAGGTATGAGAAGTGCATGAGTTCTTCTTCATTGACAAAAACAACAAAAGTTGGTGGTTTAATCGCTACTTGTGTTGCATAGAAAATCTTCAAACGTTTTCCTTTGTCCGTCGGAGTTGGATTAATCGCTACAGCATCCATAATGACATCATTCAAAACAGAACTTGAAATCCGTAAGTTTTGTGCATGATGAATTTCTTTAATCATATCTGGGAGTTTATTCAGACGTTGTCCTGTTTTAGCAGATACATAAACGATTGGCGCATAATCGAGGAATTTGAACTTTGTCCGAATTTCTAATTCAAATTTTTTCATTGTATCGTTATCTTTTTCAAGGGTATCCCATTTGTTGACAACAATCAAGATTCCTTTACCAGCTTCATGAGCAAATCCAGCGATACGCATATCATATTCACGAATTCCTTCTTCAGCGTTAATCACCATCAAAACGATATCTGAACGGTCAATGGCACGCATGGCACGCATGACTGAGTATTTTTCAGTATTTTCGTAAATTTTTCCTGATTTACGCATTCCGGCGGTATCAATCATGACAAATTCTTGGTCTTCAGAATCGACAAAGTGTGTGTCAATCGCATCACGAGTTGTTCCTGCAATTGGACTAGCAATTACGCGGTCTTCGCCAAGAATAGCATTAATAAGAGATGATTTCCCAACGTTTGGGCGACCAATCAAGCTGAACTTGATGACATTCTCATTTTCTTCTTCAATTTCATTAGGAAGATTTTGGACGATTGCATCAAGGACATCCCCTGTCCCAATCCCGTGAACGGCTGAAACAGGATATGGATCACCAAGTCCGAGTGAATAGAAGTCAAAGATTTCCATACGACGTTCTGGGTTATCGACTTTATTGACAACAAGAATAACTGGTTTATCTGTACGATAAAGAATATTAGCAACGGCTTCATCGGCATCTGTAATACCTGTTTCTCCGTCGACAACAGCGATGATAACATCTGCTTCGGTCATGGCAATTTCGGCTTGCGCACGAATTTCAGTCATGAAAGGTTCGTCTGAAAGTTCAATCCCACCGGTATCGATGATGTTGAATTTACGGGTTAGCCATTCTCCTGTGGCGTAGATACGGTCACGAGTTACACCTGGAATGTCTTCGACAATTGAGATGCGTTCTCCTGCAATACGGTTGAATATCGTTGATTTTCCGACATTTGGACGGCCAACGATGGCTACTGTAGGTAAGCTCATATTTTTATTTCTTTCTTTGTTTACTTATTGGATAAAAAATCATAATAGTGAAGGAGTTTATAATCCATAGACTATATAATTTTAGACTTGGGTTTCGAGGTTAATTTAGATAATTTCAATGCCAAACAGGCTAGTAAAAAATGGGGCTTGACTAAGACTTATCTTCATATTTTTAGCGAGTTGAGGTGTAACTTCCATGCGTTCAAATTGATTTGTAGAAAAATCAATTCCTGCTAATGCTGTTTCCCAAAAATTTGCTGCTTCTAATTGATTTTTCAAAAGTTCCACATTCTTAAAATTACAGGCAGTAAAGAAGGTTTCCTTGGCTTCATTTTCTAAAAAACGGACTGACTTTAAGGTAGAACCCGAAAAATTTGCATAGGTCAATAAATTTTCTGTGAATTGGACATCTTGTAAATGGCTTTCAGTAAAATCAATTCCTAGCAATTTGCAGGATTTAAAGATTGAGCGATAAATGCCAATTTTATTGAAGTTTAAATTGGAAAAATCACATTTTTCAAAAAGGCAATCTGTAAATTCACTGATCGTATTGTCAGTAAATTCAAAGGTTGTGTTTTTGAAAGAACATCCTGAAAAAATAGTTCTTTGATTGATTGTCAAAGTTTCATCTATAAATTCTGCTTGATAAATTTCTCCATCAATAAAATCTTGACTTGTGGCTACTTGATAGGTGGCTGGAAGTTTTGGTTCTAAGATTTTCTTTAATTTCACAGTAATTTTTTCGCCTTTAAATTCTCTGTTGAGGCTGAAATTTCTGGTTGGCCCCACTGGTCAACAATTCGTTCAGACCATTTATTTAAACGTCTATTTCCAGCATATTCTTCTTGAACTTGGTCATATTTTTCAATAGTTTCAGTCGTTTGCTCAAGGTATTTTTCTTTAAAAGCTGTCGCTTCCAAAGGAAGACGTGGTTTTACTTTGTTCAAACGTGCGGCTTTACCGAGCGCAATGCCAAAAATAGGATAAGTATAATCTGGCAAGTTCAAGACTTTAGAAATTTCTGAGGATTGGTCTCGAATTAAGCCAACCATCACTCCGTTGTAACCTAAAGATTCCGCTGCAAGAAGCGCATTTTGCCCAGCTGTTGCAGCATCAACTGATGTAATCAATAAGCTTTCAATTCCTTGCGGTTGGAAATTTCCTTGGTGCAATTCGACTGCCTTTTGGGCACGATTCAAATCGCCAACAAAAACTAAATATGCTGCACAATTTTTGATTGATTTTTGTGGTTGAAATTCATAAATCGCATCTTTTTGAGCTTGTGATTCTACAACAATCACAGAATATGATTGAAAATTTTTCCATGTTGATGCCATTTGAGCAGCTTTTAAGATTTTTTCTAAATCTTGAGGCTCAATGGCTTCTTCTGTAAAATTTCTAACCGAAGTGTGATTCATCATTAAATCAATCGTTTCGTTTATTTCAGTCATGACGTCTATTCGTCCCCTCTAATCGCATTTCTTCTGCTAAATATTTCACACGTTCCATAACACGTTTTGCTGGCCAAATTTCATCAGCTCGCTTGGTTTCGGCTAAATGCTGTTCTAATTCTTCCATTCTTAAATTTGAAGTGAAGAAAGTCGGGAGATTTTCTTGCATACGATGTTGTAAAATGACTTGTAAAATACTGTCACGAACCCAAGCGTTGTTTTGCTCTGCCCCAATATCATCCAAAACTAAAACTTGACTGGCTTTTATTTCATTGACCCAGACTTTGGCATTGTCAAAATCTAAATCAGAAATAAAAGTAGGATAATGAAGAAGCGTGGTTGAAATTCCTTTTTTGGCTAATTCGTTTGCCATGGCCGCAAGCATGAAAGATTTTCCGACACCAAAATCACCATAAAGATAAAGTCCTTTTTTCTTGGGAAAATTGGTAATAAAATCAACTAGGGCTTGGTATGGTTTGATTCTTTGAACATCATCAAGGGCAATATCTGCCAAAGTGACTTGTTTTAAATCTTTTGGAAGTCCAATAATATTCACACGTCGCAAAAGGTTTTGAGCTGCTAGTTGCTGCGCCAATTCATTTGTCGTTTGATATGAAACATCAGCATAGCCGTGATTCATGATTAAAACAGGTTCATAACCGTCAGCTGCCCGTTTTTCACCTTTTTCAAATTTTTCATGCTCACGAACGTATTCATAAAACTTGGAGTAAGAGCGTTGAATTTCGTCAGAAGTCATTTGATGTTGGGCAATAAAAGCTTGCACATCAGCATTTTTTAATACTTCTGCGACTAATTTTTCAAAATTTTCACGGATGTCTTGACGTTTTCCTAAGATGTCTCCGATAGATTCCATTAATTTTGCTCTCCTTTCAGTTTTTTGAGAGAGTCAAGCCTTATTTTCTCAAGTTTTGCAAGTTCTTCTTGGCTTGTTTTATTTTCATAATCTGGATTTGACCATTTTGGTGCTTCTTTTTTGATTTTCATTGGTCTTTTTTCAGCTCCAGCTTTAGCAGCAGCTAATTCTTCTCGTTCCAAAATTCGTTTTACCGCTGTTTCAGCTGTAAATACATCATTTCTCATCCAGTCATTAGCCAAAGCATTTACAAAATTTGGATTTAACGACGCATTTTTTTGCTGTACTAAAACATAGTGAATCAAAATATTTTGGACTTCTGCTGGCAAATTTTGGCGACTTAAATTAGTTAAAAGCTTATGTTCTTCCGAACTGACAAAGCCTCCTGCTTGCGCTTTTATCTGTCGGATGAAATCATCTGGTTCATGAGATTTACTGATAACAATCAAATCGGCAAATGCTTTAGGAAAAGCTGAAAGTGCTGGCTGCGGTTGACTAGCTCCTGAAAGCCTTCTCATCAAATTATTCATATTCAAACTTTTATCAGCATTGGCTGTTTTTTCTGCTTGCTTGAATAATTCGTACCAATTGAGTTCAAATTTTTCTGCTAGTGAATAGAGCGTTAAGGAGTCTTGATTTTCATTATTTAAATGATAGCCTTGACGTTCCATAATACTTTTAAAGGCCCCCATATCAAAACGTTCATTTGTATTTGAAGGGTTTTGTTGAGCTTGTGAGTCAAAACTAACTTTATAAACTTCATGAAATTTCTTGGAAACTTCTTTTCCTTTTGGTTCCATTCTTTTAGCTAAAGCAGCTACTCGGTTTTCACCAATTCTTGAAATCAAAAGTTGTCTATAAAAATCATCTGCAAGGAAATTTTCAAAATTTAGCGGACTTTTTACTTCAAAATAAAAGCTGGTATGATCATCATAAACGCGAACTAATGATAAGCCAGATAATTTATCTAATGCTTCAATAAAAGGATTGAGGCCAAGATTTAGATATTCCAAAAAGTGAGAAATTCTTCCAGTAGAGAAGCTTAGCATTAACTGATAAAGTGCAAAGGCATCCGTGCCAATGATTGGTAAATAGAGCAGACGAAAAGCCTCAGCGTCAAAGCTGGTCTTTCCTCGATTAAGCATTGTAAATGAATCTCCTGCTCTCATTTTTTTTCCTCACTTTTTACTGACAGGAATATCAGCAAGCTGATATTTCTTTTCTCTGCCGATAAAATACTCCTTACTCAGTCGCATTTTACTGACAGAAAGTTCAGCGAGCTGATCTTTCTTTTATCTACCGATAAAATGCTCTCTATTCAGTCGCATTTTACTGACAGAATTTATTTTTTGGTAATATTTTTAAGGAGCTCTTCTAATTCACTGACATCTTTGAATGAACGATATACACTGGCAAATCTGATATATGTAATATCGTCCAAATCAGCTAATTCTTGCATCACAAATTCACCAATAACATCTGATTCAACTTCATTACTGTCTAGTTGACGAATTTTTCTTTCAACATTTGCAACTATTGTTTCAATATCTTCACTTGATACTGGACGTTTGTATGCTGACCGAACTAAACCACGAACAATTTTTTCACGATTAAAAGGTTCACGTTTATCATCTTTTTTGATGACTAAAAGGGGCATTTCTTCGATACGTTCAAAGGTTGTGAAGCGAAAACCACATGATTCACAAACACGACGACGGCGAATAGCATCTTCGGCTTGTCTTGAATCAACAACTTTTGATTCTTCAGAAGAACACTTTGGACATCTCATCTTATTCTCCTTATTATAGATAATAAATTCTTATTAATTTTACTGACAGAAAATTTGTTTAGTCTTTTTCATTCTGTCAGTAACTTTTTTTATTAATTTTAATGACAGAAAGCAACTTATTTATTTTTTGGTAAAAATTTTGCTTCTAATCGATAGATTACTTGACCTTTTTGTGAGAATTTTTGCTCATACTCGGTCATTACATTTTGCGGAGCAAATTCTTCGTCTTGGTGTAAATCTAGCCAAACTTTTTTAAGTTCCATGCCATAGTTAGCTAAGGAAACTAAGGAGTATTCAAACAATCCACGATTATCAGTTTTGAAATGAATTTCACCTTCAGGACGTAAAATCTTTTCATAAGTTGCAAGAAATGATTTATAAGTCAAACGACGTTTTTCATGGCGTCCTTTTGGCCAAGGATCAGAAAAGTTCAAATAGACTTGGTCAATTTCACCATCAGCAAAATATTCACTCAAAGCTGCTCCATCAACAAGCATCATTTGTACGTTTGGCAAATCTGCTTCAATTGCTTTATCTAGTGCATAAGATAAAACTGATAACTGCATATCAATTGCAATGTAATTTATTTCTGGATGAAGAGCTGCCATTCCTGTGATGAAAGCTCCTTTTCCACAACCAACTTCGATATGAATCGGATGATTATTTCCAAAACGTTCTGACCAACGCCCTTTAAAGTCTGCTGGATTTTCAACTACGATATGTGCGTTTTCAGCAAGCATTTCGCCTGCTCCTTTACGATTTCTGACGCGCATTTTTACCTCAATTTTTTAATTTTTGATAGAAAATCATTGAAAATGATATTCTATTTCTTTATTTTTATTATTCAATTATAAGCCAAAAAATAGGAAGGTCCAAACCCTAGCCTATTTTTACTAAAATAATTCACAAAATTTACGAAGCCCCAAGATTTCTTGATTTACTTCTTTCATTTTTCCTCTAGAAAGATATTCAGAGATTTGGCGAAGAAAAGAAAGTTTTCCGTACCAAGCCACTTTATCCATAATATCTGAACGAGGTCTAACACCAGATGTCATCAACCACAAAGACCAATTATTTGGTTTAATATAGTGGGATAAAACATGTGCCATATCGACCATTGAATCTGATAAAAAGACTGTATCCCAATCTACTAAATAAATTTTTCCTGAATTATCATCCACTAACCAATTTTTATGATTGACATCGCCATGAACGACTACGACCTCTTCATTTTTGATTTCGGGAATTTGTTGACGCATTTCTTCAATGATTCCTGACAAAAAATGATTTGTTCGTAAAGCCTCAGTATTTTGGACACAATCCTCTAATAATTGTTCAGGAAGAATAATTTGACTTCCCAACTTCTTATAAGATTCAACCAATTTTTTTGAGTCATGCAAATGAGCTAAAATATGATTAATTTGACGGTCTTCCATATCCTCAGGACTTAGGGTATGACCGTCAATCCAAGGTTGAGCAGATAAGGTATCGCCTTCGGCCGTACGTTTTGTCCATAAGACTTTAGGCGTGATTCCCTCAAGATAAATACTTGGCAAAAAAGGACTGCCGTTTTTTTTAATAAAAACGCGTTCTTGATCACTTTTCCCAAAAAATGCATTGCCAGAGCCACCTTTAACAGGTGTCATATCCCAATCGGCTTTCATCATCCTTATCTTCTCCTTTCCTTTAAAATCTATTAATCATTATTTGAACCATTTTACTTTGTTCCTCAAACTTATGCGTTTGGATAGTGAATTAAAATAGTTTGAGTCAAAATATCAGCATATTGATATGACTCAGTTGTTTTTGGACCACGAGCCGGAATGTTTTCAATAATGAAATGTGTTGCATAGGCTTCAATCAAGTTCACTTTATGACGATTTTCGCGTTTACGACCAAATTGTGAAGTAATTTCAATCGTTTCACCCAAGTGTGCTTGAACTTTTTCACGAATGTCAACGATTTTTCCTATTTCTTGATTTTGGTTATCCATTTTTTCCTCCAAATAAGACGTAAAAGTCGGATTTCTCCGAACGCTTACCTTATAAATCTAATTTTATCCTTGATTATATCTCTCTTTTTTGATTAAAAGAATCAAATTTTATAATGTATTCTTTATCGTTCATTTTTATTAATAAAGAGAATTAGACAATTACTCATATTATAACACGAATTAGTCAAAAAAATCTAGTCGCCATATCGGTTATCAATACTTGCGAATTTATTATGCTCTTTAATAAAGAGTAATTCGACTGTTCCACGGCTTCCTGAACGGTTTTTTTCAATAATAACTTCAACTTTATTATCTTCCAGAATCTCTTCACCGTCTTCATCTTCACCAGTTCCACGTTCATAATAGTCATCTCGATAAAGAAATGCGACAATATCGGCATCTTGCTCGATTGACCCAGATTCACGGATATCAGACAAAACTGGTCGTTTATCTTGACGTTGTTCCACTCCACGTGAGAGCTGTGAAAGGGCAATAACAGGAACTTTTAATTCTTTAGCTAAAATTTTTAACTGACGAGAAATTTCAGAAACTTCTTGTTGACGATTTTCTCGTCCAGTTCCAGAAATCAATTGTAAGTAGTCAATAACAATCAAACCAAGATTTCCTGTTTCTTGGGCTAATTTTCTTGAACGCGCCCGAATTTCAGAAATCTTTATCCCTGGTGTGTCATCAATATAAATACTTGCTCTTGATAAAGTCCCTGTTGCCATGAAATAATCATTCCATTCTTGGTCATTTAATTGTCCAGTACGTAAGCTGTGTGAATCAATTGAACCTTCGGCAGCAATCATCCGGCTGACAAGACTTTCTGCCCCCATTTCAAGAGAGAAAATTGCAACGGTTCGGTCTTGCTTTGTCCCAATATTTTGAGCAATATTTAAGGCAAAGGCTGTTTTACCAACCGCTGGACGGGCCGCAAGAATAATCAATTCTTCTTCATGAAGACCTGTTGTCATGTTATCTAAAGCGGGATAACCTGTTGCGATACCTGTAATATTAGACTTTTGTTGAGCTTTTTGCTCAAGGTCATCCATATGAATCGCTAGGACATCAGAAATTTTCTTAAAGCCGTTTGTATTACGCCCTTGTTGGACGTCAATTAGACTTTTTTCTGCTTGAGCTAAAATATCGTCCGCTGGTGAATCTTGTTCATATGCTTTTTCGACTGATTCAGTTAGACGATTTATCAGTTGACGGAGTAATGATTTTTCAGCAACAATCTTGGCATAATAGGCAGCATTGGCTGCGGTTGGGGTTGCGGTGGCAAGTTCTGCAATATAAGCAATCCCACCAATTGCTTCCAGTTCGCCTTGATTTTCAAGGTGTGAACGAATGGTTAAGACATCAATTGCTTCACGGGCATCAGACAATTTTTCCATTGTCCGAAAAATTATTTTGTGAGCATTTTTATAGAAATCTTCTGAACTTAAAAATTCTTTAATTTCAACTAAGCGTTCGCTATCTAAAAAAACAGCCCCAAGAACGGCCTGCTCAGCAGCTAGGTCTTGAGGCGGGGCTTTTATTAAATCAATTTCGGGCATTTAGTTTAGGCCTCGCTAATTTTGACTTTAACCACGGCAGTCACATCACGGTGAAGTTTAACTGGTACGTCTTTTGTTCCTAAAGCTTGAATTTTGTTAATCAATTGAATTTTGCGTTTATCTAACTTGAGATTAAATTGACTTTTAAGAGCTTTTGCAATATCTGCTTTATCTACAGCACCAAAAGTGTGACCTGTTTGTCCAACTTTCATTTTGATTTCAACAACAGTATCTTCTTTTTCAAGAACTTCTTTAAGGGCTTTTGCTTCTGCTAAAAGTTCTGCTTCTTCTTTTTCCTTAGCTTTGGCTTGACCTTTCACTTCAGAAAGAGCTGCTGCTGTAGCAACTTTTGCCAAATTTTTCTTAATTAAAAAATTTTGAGCATAGCCTGTTGGTACTTCTTTAATTTGACCTTTTTTTCCTTGTCCTTTAACGTCTTCTAAGAATACAACTTTCATTTTTCGTTTTCTCTTTCTTTTAGTATTTCAATTAAATCTTCTTGCACTTCATCGATATATTTTTCATATATTTGAGTTGCAGCATTATTAAAATGTCCACCACCACCCATTTGCTCCATAATCGTTTGGACATTAAAGCCATTTCGAGAACGAGCAGAAATAGAAATATAGCCATTATTATGTTGCGTAATCGCAAATGCAGCAGTAACCCCTGCCATATCTAGGAGAGTGTCGGCAGCTTTTGCTGTTGCTATATTATCATATTTTTGATGTTTGAGTCCAACTCCTAAAGCAATTCCTGGTAAAACCATTTTTGCATTAAGAACAATTTCATTGGCCTTCTTATATTTATCAAAGTCAGTAGCCATAATCATTTTAATCAAATCGTTGTCAGCTCCACGAGAGCGTAGATAAGCTGCTGCTTCAAATGTTCTTTCAGTCGTTGTTTTTGTAAAGTTTTTGGTGTCTAATTCAATCCCCGCAAGAACAATACTAGCTTCAATGGTTGACATTTTTCTTTGATTGTTATCATGGAATTGAAGGATTTCGACAGTTAATTCACTAGCAGAGCTTGCTGATGATTCAATATATGACAGAAGTGCATGTTCTGGAAAATCATCATCACGTCTGTGGTGGTCAATGACCACTAATTTCTCAAATGATTTATAGAATTCAAGATTTAAGGTTTGACTTGTTTTTGAATGGTCAACCATAATAAGTAATGAATCTTTTTTCTTCAGTTTTTGAGCAGTTTCTAACTTAACAATGTGTGTAAAACCGTCAGAAGACTCATTCATTTTATTAATTGCACGCTCAACATCTGGCAATAACTGCTCAGGATCATAAACGACAAAGGCTTCTTTCCCAGACATATTAGCAAATGCCTTCATAGCCACGGCTGCTCCAAGCGCATCCATGTCTGTAAAGCGATGACCTACAATAAAGACATCTTCTGCTTCGGCAATAATTGTACGAAGTGCTGTTGAAATTGCGCGAGCTCTTGTTCTGCTTTTTTGCGTTCTACTTTCTGAATTGCCTCCAAAATAAACGGGACGAGCTTGAGGAGTATTTTCTCTCAGTACAACTTGGTCTCCTCCACGAACTTGAGCCAATTCAAGATTGTTTAAAGCAACTTTACCAATCGCTGGAAAATCATTCCAACCGTAGGCCACTCCGACAGAGAGAGTCAAAGGAATGTCTTTTTGAGCCGAAAGTTCACGAAACTCTTTAAGAACAGCAAATTTATCGTTAATCATTTTTTCAAGAATACGATAATCACAGAAAAAATAGTGGCGACTGCTATTAATACGGCGAAGATAAACTCCGTATTTGTCAGCAAATTCTTCTAAAAACGAAGCAATAAAACTATTAATAGCTGTTCGACCACTATCAGTAATTAGATCTGTTGCATCATCATAATTATCGACAGAAATAGCACCAATAACTGCGCGGCTATCATTAAATTCTGATTTAAAAGCAACTTCTTTTGTGGCATCAATTAAATAAATAAGATTCTTATCAGAATCAAGTTCTGCGACATATTTTTGCTTCCCAAGGGTGATATACTGGTCATCGCTCGCATTTTTCAATATCTTCTTAATATCGTCACGATTGATAACTTTGTCATTTCCTTTAAAAATCATATCAATAAAGGGATTAAACCATTCAGGTTCAAAGGTTTCACTATTGAAACGGATGACCCCAATTGGCATATTATCCAAGGTAGCATTGAGTGAATTTTCTGCTTCGTCATTAATTTTACGAATAAAATCTTGACGACGCAATTGATAGTTTTGAGTTTGTGATAGTAAAATGAGTGTAATCGCTATATTCAAAATCAATAAATAAATTAAAACTGCCCAGCGAGTTGCTGAAACATGAACAACAACAGTCTCAATGATTTGAACAATAACCATTATGATAATAATAGCAAGCGGTGAAAACCGACGGACAAAATTCATAATATTACTCCTATATTCTTCTATTTTAACATAGGACAGAAAAAACTTAAAGAATCACCGTTCTGTCAGTGATTTTTTCTTTTAAAATGTTTATTAAGCCTTCATCATTTTTAATGATGATTCTGTCAGTAATTTTTGAATAGCTGTCAGTGAATCTACCTTTAAGTCAGCCTTCTCTTGATTCATACCAAAGCGTTTGTCTTCAATTGCCCAAACGGTCGCACCAGCTGCTTCTCCAGCTTGAATCCCTTTTTCAGAATCCTCAATAATTAAAGTTTCAGAAGGTTTTACACCTAATTTCTTCATTGTTGATTGATAAATTTCTGGATTTGGTTTCGTTTGTTTAAAGTCATTTCCTGAAACCACGACTTCAAAATAAGAATTCAATTGATGAATATCTAACATTTGTTTGATATCAGCCATTGATGAACTTGATGCAAGGGCAATTTTTACTTCTTTTTGACGCAAAAAATCTAAAATATCAGGCACATCAGAAAATAAAAGTTTTGCATAAGGCATTGGATGATTTTCTTTGAATTGTTCGTATTCTTCTTGCAATTCACTTGCTTTTTCTTCATCAAAACCATCTTGCAAAATTCGTGGCCAAATATCTTTCATATTTCCACCAATAAAATCACTAGGCGTCAAATGACTAATAGAAATTCCATGACCTCCAAAAAATTCTTCTCTTCTTTGTAAATAATAACGTTCGGTGTCAACAAGAACACCATCCATATCAAAAATTACTGCTTTAAATTTCATAGAACCATTATAGCACAGTATCTAAGCATGGTTCAATAGACTTCATTATAAAAAAGTTAACAAAACAACTAATTCCAAATGTATTATATTCGGCGAAGGAATTTGATGGAAGACAATCAAACTCAAGAGCAAATCACTTATGATTTAAGTATTGATAAATCAAGTGTTCATTGAGTAATTAAAGGTTTGATTGGAAAAAATACGGAAAGTGGAGCTCTTCAAAACGCCTGGCCAGCAATTGAAATCAATGGAAAATACTGATGATTGCTGATGCTGACAAGATGCTTGTTTTTTCAACTGGACTATTTGTCGATGTTTTATACAAATTAGAGGAAAAAGGACAGAAACCAGTATGTTTCTTCCCTCTGAAAAACAATGAACATTTTAAAAGATTTTAACTATAATACGTTGGAAGTATAAAATCATCCCTTTGTCTTTCAAGCTGGTCGTGAACAAGGACAAGCTAAGGTTGCTTTTTGTTAAGGAGCAGTGGTTATAATTCATTTCTTTTGAACATACTTACTTTAAAATTAACTCCTACAAAACTTACAATGACTGCTTTCAATGCAAGTTTTTGTAAACATTAGCATAAAATAATATTTTATTGATTATATCACAAAGAAAACAGACTTTTAATGAGTTATTTATTGAAAATTATCTGAAAATTAGCTATAATAAATCAATTTATAATTTAATCTTGAAGGAAGGTAATTTTAAGTGAAAGTTGCAAAATTTGGGGGATCATCACTCGCATCAGCTTCTCAAATCAAAAAAGTTTTTGATATTGTCCAAGCGGATAAACTAAGAAAATTTATTGTGGTTTCTGCACCTGGCAAACGTTCGGGGGCTGATACTAAAGTTACCGATGCTTTGATTGCTTATTACAAGGCTTATAAATCAGCTGATGAAAAAGGAATTCAATATTATCAGAATTGGATTATTGAAAGATTTCGGGAAATCTATGATGAACTTGGCTTAAAAAGCCCTGTCATTGATCAAATCGCAGAAAACATCAACGAGTTAGCCCAGTTAGATCTCGATAATGTTTTTACTTATGATACTTTTTTAGCCGCTGGTGAAAATAATAACGCTAAATTAGTCGCAGATTTTTTCAATCATTCTGGTTTACAAAGTCGTTATGTCCATCCAGCAGATGCTGGAATTATGGTTTCATCTGACCCTGGGAATGCAAGGTTACTTGGTGGCGCCTATGATCACATTAAATATCTAAATGACCTAGAAGAGACCCTAATTATTCCTGGATTCTTTGGTGTTACTAAAGAGGGTGAGGTTTGCACTTTTTCCCGTGGAGGTTCTGATATTACTGGCTCAATTATTGCGGCTGGTGTGCGAGCTGAACTCTACGAAAACTTTACTGATGTCAATGGAATTTTTGCCGCTCACCCTGGAATCGTTAAAAACCCAGCTTATATCTCTGAATTAACTTATCGTGAAATGCGAGAACTTGCTTATTCTGGCTTTTCTGTTTTACATGACGAAGCGCTCGTTCCTGCCTATCGTGCTCATGTTCCTTTGGTCATCAAAAATACAAATAACCCTGACCATCCCGGAACAAAAATTGTTGTTCAAAGAGAGACCAAAGGCTCACCTGTCGTTGGAATTGCTTCGTCTAGTGATTTTTCTTCTCTTTATGTCAGTAAATATCTAATGAACCGTGAAATTGGATTTGGACGAAAAGTTCTTTCTGTTTTGGAAAATTTAGGAGTTCGTTTTGAGCATATGCCAACTGGTATTGATGACATGTCTATCATTATTCGCAGCCGCTATCTAACTCAACCCATTTCAAAAGCACTTATTTCTAATCTTACAGAGTCGCTCCATCCTGATGAAGTCTATATTGACCGTGATTTCTCTATTATCACCATCGTTGGTGAAGATATGAAGGAGCACGTTGGGGTTACGGCTAGAGCAACAGCAGCACTTTCTAAACAAGGAATTTCAATTGCTATGCTTTCACAAGGTTCAAGTGAAGTTTCCGTCATGTTTATTGTCAAGGAAAAATATGAAAAAGAAGCTCTGAAAGCGATTTATTCGGCCTTTTTTGACTAAAATATTTCAATAAAAAACAGCTCTAACTAAGAGCTGCTTTTTTATTCTTCTATTTTTCGACTTTTTCAAGTGTCTCATTGGAATTTCCGCGACTACTAAAATTATTTAATAGGTCAGGAACATCAATTCCCATTGTTCCTAAAACATCAAGACCTTGTTTAAGGCTCTCTTGTGACATTCCGAGAATTTTTGATGAACCTTCTCCACCATAAATATTAATAGAATCAACAGCTTGAAGATTACTTGATACACTAGCAACAACTTCTGGCAGAATTTCAAGTGCCATGTTCAATTTAGCCGCATCATTCATTTTTTGCATGGCTTCGGCTTTTTTATCAATTGCTTCGGCTTCGGCAAGCCCTTTAAGGCGAATCGCTTCGGCTTCAGCTTTACCAGTAGCTTCAATAGCTGTAGCTTCGGCCATTGCTGTCACTTCACGTTGTTTAGCGGTTGCTTTAGCTGTGGCTTCAATAGCGGCTGCTTCGGCCTGCGCTCTCACTTCGCGTTCACGAGCATCGGCTTCGGCTTTAGCAATTTGTGCAGCCTTGGCTGCTTCGGCAGCTTTTACGACATTGGCTTCATTTTCTTGCGCTTTACGGAGAACTTCTTGTGTTTCTAAGTCAGTTTCTCTTTGCTTTTTAATCAATTCAACTTGCATTTCTGCTTCAGTTGTTTCTTTTTTAGAAATTGCTTCTTGAATCGCGTAAGCTTGGTCAGCAGAGGCTTGGGCTTGGTCAGCTTGGGCTTTTGCTTCAGCAGCAGCAATTGATTGTTCTTGCTCATAGTGAGCTAAACTGATTGCTTTTTCCTTTTGGGCATTGGCAACTTGAGTTGCAGCAAGTGCTTCGGCTTTTTGGGCATCTTGATCAGCCGCTGCTTTTTGAATACGAGTTTCTTTATCAGCATTTGCAACAGCAATCGCTGCTTCTTGTTGAACACGCGCTACTTCTTTAGCACCTAATGCTTTGATGTAGTTTTGGTCATCACGAATATCATTAATAACGAATGAAACTATTGAAAGTCCCATTTTTGAGAGGTCAGTCCCTGCTTGTCCCTGCACTTCAGCAGAAAACTTGTTACGGTCTTCGATTAGTTCAGATACTGTCATTGTTCCAACAATCGCCCGAAGATGTCCACGAAGAACTTGGTCAGCCATTGCATCACGTTGCTCATCTCTTTTACCTAAAAATTGCTCAGCAGCTGTCGCAATATCTTGCAAAGTAGAACCTACTTTAATCATAGCTGTGGCTTCAACCGTTACTGGAATTTTATCTTTCGAGAGAACTTTTTCCGTTTTAATATCAATTGCAGCAGATTGTAAGCTGAGGTATCTCGCATTTTGGAAGATTGGTAAAACAAATGTACCAGAACCACGAACCACTTTTAATCGATTCCCTTGTGAGTCTTTATTGACACCTTTTGAACCTAGACCTGAACCATAAACGATAAGGGCCGCTTGAGGTCCTGATTTTTTGTAGTTTGCAGCGATAATTCCTAATAGAATTAAGATAATAACAATCACCACAATTGCCAAAATATAAAGTAGTGGCATAATGTCTCCTTTGTATAATAAATTTTTATTTATTTGAGCAATTTTTTAGGTTCTCTATTGCTAATAAATCGTTTGTTGATAAGGAATAACGTAAGCAATTCCTGCTTTACTCTCAATAATCAGAACTTGTGCTCCTGATTCAATTTGCTCGATATTATCCTTATTTGGTAGATAAATTTTTGCAGGCATTGTTTTACGTGATTCATTGACAAAGGTCGTCATAACTTCGCCAGTCGCCTCTTTTGAACTGATGGCTGTTGTCAAAATTCCTGTCAGTAAATCTTTTTCATCCGCATTATACTTTTGATCTGACATTTTGTTAAAAAATGCCATTCCTGGGAGTAATAAGATTGTTAAAAAGATGATGAGTACAATGATAATCAAAGTAATAATAATAAATAGCATCCCTTATTCTCCTTGAAAGCCTTTTGTTACGCTTTCTTAATATTATACCATTTTATGAAGAAGTTTATCAGTAAAAATTATTATTTTCTTATTTATCTTCGTGTTTTTTAGCGGCTACTCTTTGTTGTCGTTCTAGTTCTTTTTTTATTTTTCCTTCTGGAGCAAATTTTTCTTCCCAATCTTCTGGTTTTAAGACTTTGTGTGTGATTGGGTCAAAGTGTGGACGGCCATCTGGAAAAATTTTCCCCATATTTGCTCGATGAACAGCATTAAAAATTTCATAAGGGTCAACTCCTGAAAGAACAAGTGAACCATAAGTGAGATAGAGTAAATCAATCATCGCATCTACTTGGCCAGTCAAGCTATCTTCATTATGCTCTTTTAAAGCCACTTTATTTGCTGCCTTATCAACGGCTTGGTGTAAATTACCTACAAGTTCTGTGAATTTCTCTTGGTTACCATCAGTAGAGGCGTAAAGAAATTCGACGATTTCTTCAACTTTGAAATCAGCTCGGAAACTTGCTTCTGTTGGCGAAAATGCTTTAGGAATTTCTTGTGTTTTTCCATCCATTAATCGGTGGAAATCTTTTACTTTATTGAAGTTTTGATCTTTAGAAACAAAGTCTTTTTCAACAGAATAATGAATTAAGCCATAATAAGCTAGCGCCTTAGCAATCCCATCTTGATTGTTGGTATCTGTAATATAAGTTGCAATCTTTTTCACTTCTGCTACAGCATTGCCCATTGCAATCCCATAACCAACTCCAGAAATCATCGTCAAATCATTTTCAGAATCGCCAAAACACATGACTTGGTCTAAAGTAAAACCATAGTGTTCTCCTAATCTTTGAATTCCTGGTAATTTTCCTCCTGATTTTGAAATTAAGTCAACAGAATAAGGATTGCTTCGTGTCACCAGTAATTCTGGAAATGCCTCTTGTAGGCGAGCCGTTTCGTTTCTTGTTGCAACCATCATCGCCTGATAAATTACTTCTTCTTCATTATCAGCTAAATTTGAATTTTGCGGTAAAACTCTGCGAATAATGTGTTTAAAACTGTTTCTTGCCACCCCAGAAGTCCCTGAGGGCAAAACGCCTGACAAAAAACTGGCTAAACGTGTCTCGCCAAATTTTAAAAGACCAGAGCCATTTACACCGTGGGCTGTTCCCAAAGATATGTCAGAATGGTTTTCAGTAGCATAATTTATCAGGTTTTTTAAGGATTTTTGTTCTAAAGGATTTTGGAAAATCACTTCTTTTGGTGTGAAAATATACTGACCGTTGTAACTTACAGCAAAGTCTAAATCTAAATCTTCTAATAATGGCATGACAAAAGCTGGGCCTCGCCCGGTGGCAATCCCGACAAAAATATCTTTTTGACGTAGCTCTTGTATTGCTTTACGAGTACTTGTTGCTACTCCTCGTGTTGAAGTAAACAGGGTTCCATCTAAATCAAAAAATACTGCTTTTATATCCATCTCTCAAATCTTTTCTAGCTTTGGCAAAGCTTTCATTTATTAACTAAATTATACAGTAATTTTAATTCTATTTCATTTATTAGTTATTTTTTTCTGGACTAAATTTTGATATAATGCTAATGCTGGCTTTTATTCGGAGTCTTTAAATTTAAATATTTAATTATTGTTTATTATAGATAGATAAGGAAATAATGATGAAAAAAATCTTAATTCTCCACACTGGTGGAACAATTTCGATGGCGGAAGATGAAAATGGTCATGTTTCCCCAAATGCAGTCAATCCAATGAATGCTGTGAGCATGCAGTTTGATGAAGTAAACTTAGTGACAGAGGATATTTTTAACTTACCTAGTCCACATGTCACTTTATCAGATATGTTGGTCTTGAAAAATCGAATCAAAACAGCTTTTATTGCTGAGGATTTTGATGGAGTGGTCATTACACATGGAACTGACACACTTGAAGAAACAGCTTTTTTCCTTGACACTACTCTTTCGCGTGGTAAACCAATTGTTTTAACTGGTGCCATGCGCTCAAGTAATGAATTAGGAACTGACGGAATTTATAATTTACTGACAGCTATTCGCGTCGCTGCTGACAGTAATTCAAGTGACCGTGGCGTACTTGTTGTTATGAATGACGAGATTCATTCTGCTCGTTATGTCACTAAAACACACACGACTAATGTTTCAACTTTTCAAACACCTACACATGGTCCTGTCGGTTTACTGACAAAAAATAAAATTATTTATTTCCATAAAGATAGTGAAAATCAACATTTAGATGTTGCAACTGTTCATGGAAAAGTGCCAATTGTCAAAGCATTTGCTGGGATGACTGGGGAAATTTTAGATTTACTCAATTTGGAACAACTAGACGGTCTTGTCATTGAAGCATTAGGTGCGGGAAATCTCCCGCCTATTGCTAGCCAATCGCTTCAAAGATTATTAGATGCTAAGATCCCTGTCGTTCTTGTGTCTCGTTGTTTCAACGGAATTGCTGAGCCTGTCTATTCCTATCAAGGCGGTGGTTCGCAACTTTATGAAGCCGGCGTGATGTTTGCTGATGAAGTCAATTCTCAAAAAGCGCGTATTAAATTGATTATTGCATTGAATGCTGGCTTGAAAGATTTATCAGAATTACGGCCTTTCTTGGAAAATTAAAAAAATTACTGACAAAAGAAAGAATCATCAGCTGACTGATGATTCTTTTTTTTGTCGATTTAAAGCTCATTATTCAATCGCTTTAAACTGTCAGTATTTTTTTTATTTTTGACTGAGAAATTATTTTCGTCAGTAAATTTATTTTAAATTATCTTGTAATTCTTGCCAAATTTGTTGATTTTCTTCTAAAGAATAGGAATTAGCTCCAGAAGCTAGTGCATGACCTCCACCATCATGTTTTTTAGCAATTTCATTAATTGGTATCACTTTTGAACGCATTCTTACTCGGAAATGTCCATCGGCTTGTTCCACAAAAATTGCCCAAGATTCAATTCCTCGAATATTTCCTGGTGTAGAAACGATACTTGAAGTCTCTGCATCACGTAAATCAAATTTTTTCAAAATTTCTTGAGTTAACAAAACACGTGCGGCTCCTTTTTCTGAAACTTCCATATTTTCATAAACAAAACCTTGCAAGCGAGCAACTTTCATATCAAATGAGGACATTTCTCGTCCTAAAGCTGGGCGGTCAAATGGAAATTCTGCCAATTTTGAAGCTACTTTTAAAGTATTAGGCGAAGTGGCTGGATACAAGAAACGTCCAGTATCTCCAATAATTCCCGCATAAAGGAGACGAGCGGCTTCTGCATTCAATTTAAGACCTGTTTCAAAGGCAAAATCGGCAATAATTTCTGATGCTGAGCTACGTTCAGGCTCTACTAGCAACAAATCTCCATAAGCATCATCATTTGGATGGTGATCAATTTTAATTAGAAAATCAGCATTTTTATAGCGGTCATCGTCAATTCGGGGTGTGTTTGCTGTGTCACAAACAATAGAAAGATATTTTTCGTTTTCTCTAAGTTCGATCAAATCCATTTCAGCCAAATAGGTTAAGGTTGGTTCATCATAACCAACTGCATAAATTCTTTTTTCTGGGAAATTTTCTCTCAAAATTGCTCGGAGTCCAGCTTGAGAACCAATGGCGTCTGGGTCTGGATTTTTATGTCTGTGAATGAGAATAAGCTCATAGGCTTTTATTTTTTCTAAAATTTCGTTCATTTTTTCCTCTTTTATTTTTATGTTAATTGTACATTGACTAGAACTTTAGCTACGATATTGTTGACATGGTAGATTTCGCAATCAACCATTGCACCAATTCGTGTTTCTCCAATCACTTTTGGATAAATTTCTAAAACATTATCAATTGCAGCAGAACCCAACATATACATATTTAATGCTTCAATGATGATATTACGTCGTCTTTTTTTGGCAAAAACACGTTGAACAACTTGCGTAATAAGTTCTGCAAAAACACCATTAGCAATTGTTCCCACGCTATTTATCATAAATGGTTCGACTGTCAGAGTATAAGCTGAGCCTTTTTCTACCAAGCAATTAGCAATATTATCACTGAAAGTATGGGCTACCTGACTTTCTTCTTGGGCTTTTTGTAAACTTTGTAGAAGGTCTGATTTGGTAATAATTCCTGCGTAAGTATAATTTTCGTAAACGACAGGCATCATATCATAGCCTTCATAAATCATCTTTTGAGAAACACTTGCCACTGTCATACTTGCTCTTGCAACATTGGCCCTTGTCATCACTTTATTGAGTGGGGTATCATTTTTCTTATTTGTAACATCCCGCATGGCAACTACACCCACAACAACGTTGTAAGTATTGACAACAGCAAAACGACTGTCATTTGTTTTTTTAACTAAATCTAAGAAATCTTTGACTGTGTCTTCTTCCCGTAAGGTTGCCCTTTTTTGATGAAAGACATCTCCGACCGTAATAATATCTTTTTTGATAAGTTCATTGGCCAAAGCGTGACTAATGCGATTAGCAACGGTAAAGGTATCATAGGATGTCCGTAAAAGAGGAATTCCTAATTGATTAGCATAGTTGACAACCTCTTGGTCCACATCAAAGCCCCCTGTAACTAAAACAGCATTCTGCTCTCTGAGGGCTAAATTTTGAATCTCTTTTCGGTCACCAACGATAACTAGACCATTAGGCAAGAGGTAGCGCTTGAAGGACTCTCTTTGCATAGCTGAAATGACAAATTTGCTGAATTCGACTTCTAATCCGGCAAGTCCACCTAAAACATCAGCATTGGCTATTTCTGCAAGTTTACCAAAGGTTAATCGATTGGCTACTTTTTGTCCTTTAACTGCCACCCTAACGGTTCCAGAACGGTCATTTACGGCTACCAAACCTAGTATTTCTGCTTCTTTGATTGCGCGATATGCCGTTCCGTCAGCGACTTTCATTCGATTGGCAATCCCACGAACACTGACTTGTTTGCCAATTTCCAAACCTTCAATATAATTTAATATTTCTTCGTGCTTTGACATAAAATTTCAAATTTCCCCAATCTCTGAATTTTTTTGATCAATTTCATCGTCACTTTTTCTAAGTTCATATTGTTCAAAATCTCTAATTTTTTTGCTGTATTGATTTGTCCCTTTAAATTTTTTCACTAAGTGATAGCCTGATTTAAGGGCAACTTTTTTAGATGGGACATTTTCTTTATCAATCAATAAAATCAAATTTTTAAGTCCAAATTGTTCAAAAGAAAATTCTGTCAGTACTTTTAATGCCTCTGTCAGTAAACCTTGATTCCAATAATTTTGATTTAAAACATAACCAATTTCCGCAGACTGATTTTTATCAGAGATTTTCACAAAATGGATATCTCCAATCAGCCGATGTTCAGATTTCAACTCAATTGCCCATTTCCCTAAAGGACTTTTCATATAATCGTTAGCAATTGAAAAACGTGTTTCTGAAAGTGATAGATGCGGGGCAAAAACAAATTTTAGATTTTCAGGATTACCTGAATAGCCAAACATGTCCTCAGCGTCTTTTAAATCAAAGGGACGTAAAAGCAATCGCTTTGTTTCAATAATGCTAAACTCAGCTAATTTGACATAAATATTCATGGCACTCCTTTTTGAATGTTTTCATGATTTTAATTATATCATAGTTTTTAACACTAAATTTAATCATTACGACCTGATGGAAATACAAACGCCTACAGATACGCTTTGAGGAAGTGAATCTTCGCAACTAGGTTGCTACGCTGTCGATGCTCGCTAAACCAGCAAGCTGGTAAGTCGTCGCAGTCGCAACCGATATTTTTTTCGCTTAGGATAGTCGTTATCAGCTTGCTGACTTACGAATATGCTAGTATTTTCATCAAAGGAAGTAGTAAGACTCTATTTCGCTGTCTTCGTCAGCTGCATTGTCCATACTCTCTACGGCAGTAAACTGCCAAATCGTAGTGGCCAGTCAAGTCCCAGCGGGCCTGACGTTTGACGTTCACGACTTGTCGTGTTGCCATTCGACTAATTGCTTTAGCGATGAAGAGAGAAAGGACAACGTAGCTGGCACGGCCAGCGAAGATACGGGCAATAAGGATTATATCAGAAAGTCTCTGAAAAATGAATGAAGATTTGTAATTTTAGGGCTCATTATTCCTCTCCTTTGCTGGGCTATGTTATAATTTTTATGGTAGAAAAAATGAATTATATAAAAATCAATTTAATATTAAATAACCCTTTAGCTTTCTGGGCAAGCTTTTCAGAAAGTGAGCGTTTCTTTTGGTTTGACCCTCAAAAAGAAACTTTTGTCATTGGTTGTGAGCGTTTGAAAGCCATTGACCTTGAACACGATAAGTTTTCTGACTATCCCTATCTCTTTCATAGTCAGACTTTTTTTGATGACATCAAAGGAGAACTTTGGAAAAATTTTGGTGGCGAAACCATTGCTTTTAAACATTATTTCGTTGTCAATAAGGAAAATTCTTATTACCTTACTTGTGATAGTCCACGAGAAATCCCTGAAATCACTATTCCAAAATTTAAGCATCAACTCACTGAAAAAGCTTCTGATTTTTCGGCTTGGCAAGAACTTTTTTATGCCATTCAAAAAAATTTTGCTGACGGAAAGAGTCGAAAAATTGTCGCTTCAAGAGAACTTGAATTTACAAGTCAAACCTCTTTTGAACTCGAAAGCATCATCCAAAATTTATTGGATAATAATCCAAATGCTTTTATTTTTGCTTATCAAAAAGGAAAACGAATTTTCCTTGGAGCGTCTCCTGAAATTTTAGTTCAAAAAGAAAATGACCAGCTTCTTAGTTATGCTTTAGCTGGAACTTTTCCAAAAACAATGGAAAATGCGGGGCAAAAATTGCTGACAGACCCAAAAAACCTTTTAGAGCATGATATTGTTGTCCAAAAAATAAAAAGAAATCTGCTTGAAAAAGCCGAGACAGTCAAGGTTGGAACAACCGAATTAATGGAGTTGAAAAATGTTTATCATCTTCGGACAATTTTAAGTGCTAAAAATTCTGAGCTTTCACTTATTGATTGGACAAAACAGCTTCACCCAACGCCTGCTCTTGGAGGAGAGCCTCGTCATGAGGCCCTCGAATTCCTCAGAAAGTATGAAAATCATGAGCGAGGACTATATGCTGCACCTCTTGGCTTAATTGACAGCAAAGGAAATGGCACAATGATTGTCGGGATTCGTTCGGCTTTGATTGTGGAAAAGAAACTTTATGCTTATGCAGGGTGTGGAATTATCCCTTCTTCTGATGCTTTAGAAGAATTTAGGGAAACCAAGGTAAAATTAAAAACCATTTTAGAAGCTTTATAACTTCGTAAAATATTTTAAGATTTTAGATTTATAAATTAGAAATGGAGATAGTCATGACCAATGAATATTTAGCCCCTTTTGTTGATGAACTTTTCAATTTAGGGGTACGTGAAGCTGTTTTTAGTCCAGGTTCACGTTCAACGGCTTTAGCCATGCTCTTTGAGGAATACAAAAAATACGATACTTATGTCAACATTGATGAACGTTCGGCTGCTTTTTTTGCTCTGGGAATTGCTAAAGCGAAAAAACGTCCTGTTGTTTTAGTTTGTACTTCAGGTTCTGCTGCGGCTCATCATTTCCCAGCAATTACTGAAGCAAAAATGAGTCGAGTTCCCCTTATTATTTTAACGGCGGACAGACCGGCTGAGCTTCAATTCGTTGGAGCTCCTCAAACAGTCGATCAGACCAGATTTTTTGGAAATTTTGTTAATCATTTTGAAAATCTTGAAGCTCCACATATTCAAACCCAATCTCAGACAGAAAACTTTTGGACCTCCCCCCGTAAAGTCGCACAACGAGCTGTTTTATCAGCCATTTCCCCTCTTTCAGGTCCTGTGCAAATCAATGTTCCCTTGCGTGATCCTTTAGTTCCCGAATTAAAAAGTGAAAATTACGAAAAAGGACGTTCTAAACATGCCTTTAAATTCTATAAGGGACAAGCACAAGTAATACTTCCATTTGATGAAGCATTGCTTTCTGGAAAAACATTAATTTTAGCCGGTTCCAATTTTGACAAAGATTATTCTGAAGCACTTTTAAAACTTGCTGAACAATTAAAAGCTCCAATTTTAGCGGACCCACTTTCTAATCTGCGCAATCATAATCATCCTTTGGTCATAGACTCTTATGATGCTTTTTTAGCAAATGATGATTTAAAAACTCAATTAAAAGCGGATGCTATTCTGCTTTTTGGACAAATGCCTGTTTCTAAACGTTTGCAACAATTCGTTGCTTTCAATAATGAAGCTGAATTTATTCAAGTTGACCCTGCTCTAGATTATCGCAACCCTAGTTTGACAACGACAACAATGGTTCAGTCTGATGTTCTCCCTTTTGCTTCTTCGATTAAAAAAGTAAATTCTGACAGTTCTTATTTGGAAAAATGGCAAAAAGCTCACGAAAAAATGCGACTACTTCTTGAAAAAGTGACTCATGAAGAAAATCCTTTTGAAGGACGTTATGTCCAAGAACTACAAAAACATTTGGGAGCACTTGATGCTCAACTTCTTGTTTCAAATAGTATGGAAATCAGAGATATTGATTATTGGTGGAAAAAAGCGGATGCCAAAGTTAGAATTCTAGGGAATCGTGGTGTGAATGGCATTGACGGGACTGAATCAACGGCACTCGGAATTGCTACAACGGGTAAACCGACGGTTTTATTGACTGGGGATTTGTCAATGCTACACGATTTAAATGGTTTAATTGTTGGTAAAACACATGAACTTAATCTAACTATTGTATTATTTAATAATGACGGTGGTGGGATTTTTCATCATTTAGCTCAAAAAGGCGTACCGAATTTTGATTATCTTTTTTCAACTCCTCATGGTTTAAATTTTGCTGGACTGGCTGAGTTGACTGGTTTAGATTATCATTTGATCAGTGGCTATGCTGATTTTGGTCAGCAATTTGAAGCTTCTATTCATCAATCTGGCATTCATCTTTTGGAAATTAAAACGGATAAAGATTTAAGTCTTGCTTTACATCAAAAATATACAACTTATGAAAATTGATAAAAAAATAATTACTATTGATGGTTTTGATTATGCTGTCCGTATTTGGGGGACTGGAGAGGTCCTATTTGCACTGCATGGTTTTTCTGAAAGTTCTAATACCTGGCGAAATCTTCATTTGGCCGGCTACAAAATTGTTGCTATCGATTTGTTAGGTCACGGTTCATCAGCAAAACCAAAGGAACTTGCCCCTTATAAACTTGATGCGATTTTGAAAAATCTGCACTTGCTTTTTGCACAATTTACTGACGGAAAAGCTTTTTCACTTCTTGGTTATTCAATGGGTGGACGATTGGCGCTTCGTTATTGCCTTGCTTATCCGTCAGCTCCTGTTAAGTATTTGATTTTAGAATCAACTGGTCCTGGGCTTTTATCTAGTGAAGACCGCAAAAAAAGACGACTGGCTGACGAAGAATTAGGACAGAAGATTTTGTCAAATGGGTCTGCTTGGTTTGCTGACTTTTGGGCTAATATTTCACTTTTTGAATCACAAAAAAAACTGTCAGTAAAAATTCAACAGGAAATTTGGGAAAGCCGTGCAAGCAATTCACCTTTGGCTCTTGCCCAGACTTTGAATGGAACAGGTCAAGGTCAACTTCCCTATGTTGGCGACAAAATTTCTTTAATAAAGTCCGATATTCTCTATCTATCTGGTGATTTAGATGAAAAATATTCAAAAATTGCTAAAGAAATTTTCGCTCCAAATCCGAATGTCGCTTGGATTTCTGTTGTTGCTTCTGGTCACAATATTCATCTAGAAAATCCGGTCATCTATCAAAAAATACTAGAGGAATTTTTACCTTAGTCAAAATGCTTTATGATATAATTGAAAAGTAATGACTATATCACTTCTGTCAGTAAAACTGATGAATTAGTTTCTCTAGATTTTACTGACAGAAATAAATACAATAAAAACAATTTTTCTAAGTGGACTTGTGAAAGTTAATGAAAATAATAGAACTTCATAACTTCTAAACACTCAACGACAATCTGACATCAAAGATATCAGTTTGTTGCTGTCCCTGAAGTCTAAGCGCTAAAGCGTAAAGACCCTAGGGCCCCTCACATCTTAATTTTAATTGAGTTCGGACTCGCAGAAGTTGATGAAAATAGATAAAATGGAACCTGGGCTATGCCCAGAACCGCATTTTTCTAATTTTCACAACTTCTAGCGCTCGTCCTCACATCTTAAAGGAGAATCATGTCAAAATTTAACTGGGTTGCTCTCAACCGTAACTACGAAGATATTATTTATGAAACTTATGATGGAATTGCTAAAATTACCATCAACCGTCCTGAAGTCCGCAATGCTTTCCGTCCCAAAACTGTCGTTGAAATGATTGATGCTTTTAGTGTCGCTCGTGATGATACCAATGTCGGCGTGATTATTTTGACTGGTGCAAATCATGGAAAAGGTGAAGATAAAGAAGCCTTTTGTTCTGGTGGAGACCAAAAAGTACGTGGAAATGGTGGATATGTTGGTGAAGACCAAATTCCTCGTTTGAACGTTTTAGATTTGCAACATTTGATTCGGATTACACCAAAACCTGTCATTGCCATGGTGAATGGTTTTGCAATTGGCGGAGGTCACGTTTTACATATTGTTTGTGATTTGACGATCGCTTCTGAAAATGCAAAATTTGGGCAAACCGGTCCGCGTGTTGGTTCTTTTGATGCTGGTTATGGTGCTGGTTTACTTGCCGCTATGGTTGGCCAAAAGAAAGCACGTGAAATCTGGTTCCTCTGCCGTCAATATACTGCCCAAGAAGCAATGGACATGGGAATGGTTAATACTGTTGTTCCATTTGACCGTCTTGAAGAAGAAACTGTTCAATGGGCCCAAGAAATGCTTGCCCTCTCACCAATGGCGCTTCGTATGCTCAAAGGTTCAATGAATGCAGCAACTGACGGACTTGCTGGACTGCAACAATTTGCAGGAGATGCAACACTTATGTTCTATACTACGGATGAAGCCAAAGAAGGACGCGATGCTTTCAAAGAAAAACGCAAACCTGATTTTGACCAATTTCCAAAATTCCCATAAAAATTTCCAAAATTGCTGACAAAGCGTCTTTTTGACGCTTTTTGTGATTTAAAAGTTACTGACAGCTTTTTAAAATTTAAAAAAATTACTGACGAAAATCATGTCAGTAAAAAAAATACAATGGAAAGGAGAGAAATTGAGTTCGCCCTCCTTGAAGTAAGTGAAAATGCGATTCATCTTGCGACTTTGCCTTTTTACCACTTGCTTTAGCAAGTAGAGAAAACGGACAGCGTAGATAGTCGCTTAAAATGAATCGACAGCGCAGCCACATAGTGGCGTAGATAGATAAAATGGAACCTGCGCTTAGCGCACACTAGCTTCACTGCTGCTTTAGCAGCTTAGTGAAACTGCGATGACAGTTCGAAAAGAACTGACTGAACCGCATTTTTCTATCTCCGTAGCAAACTACTCCGTTGTCCATTCTCGCTAAACTGCTAAAGCAGTTAGTCGAAGTGGCAATTTTCATTACTTCAAAGCAGTCAACTAAAATCTGACATCAAAGATATCAGATTGTTACTGTCCCTGAAGTCTAAGCGCTAAAATACTAAGGCGGCGGGCTCACATCTTAAAATATGAAATGGTTAAAAAAACAGGCGGAACTTTATCCCCAAAAACAATTTTTAAATGACTTTACTTTTGCCCAAATCAATCAGGAAGTCAATAAGACGGCTGAACATTTGGCTCCTCTTATCGACAATCAATCACGGGTTGCCCTCCTTTCAGAAAACTCTGTTGAAATGGCAGTCGTTTTGTTTGCCTTGCTCGGTTTGTCAAAAGAAGTTCTTCTTTTGAATAGGCATCTAACCGAATACGAACTGACTGAGCAAGTCAATGAACTCAAGATTGAGACAGTCTTCACATCGGATTCACTGACAGATAAAGTTACTGACAGCATTTCTTTTTCGGAAATTTGGACTAGTAACCCTTGCCCTGTAAGTCTGTCAGCAGATTTTTCTGATGATAAAATTGCGGTCATCATGAACACTTCCGCTACTACCGGAAAATTTAAATCTGTCCCTATTACTTGGGGCATGATTTCAAATCACGTCAAAGCCTCAAAGGAAACGCTTGGCGCTTATGACAATGATAATTGGCTTGTCATCTTACCCATGTTTCATGTTTCTGGACTTTCCATTATTATGCGTACTTTATATAATGCAACATCAGCTACAATTGTTGATAAATTTGATGAAAACCAACTTCTTGAAATAGTCAATTCTGGGAAAATCAACATGGTTTCACTCGTCCCAACCCTCCTTACGAGAATTGCTGACAAATTGTCTGGTAATAATTTACGTTTAATTCTACTTGGTGGTGAATTTATTCCCCAACCTTTAATCAAAAAATGCCAAGAATTAGGTCTTCCTATCTACAAAACTTATGGAATGACTGAAAGTTTTTCACAGTCTGTCACTTTTAATATTTTAGATTTTCCTGATAAAACAAGCTCTGTCGGGCGACCATTACCAGGTGTTGAAATTGAGATTCGTCAAGCTGACCCTGCTGGCGTTGGTGAAATTTGGTTAAAATCTCCGATGTTGATGAAAGCATATCTAGGCCAAAAGCCTTACGGTACTGCTTTTGAAACGGGCGATATCGGTTACCTTGATGCCGACGGTTTTCTCTATCTGCTCAATCGCAGAAAAGATATCATCATTTCTGGCGGTGAAAATATTTACCCCAAAGAAATCGAAGATTTAGTTTATTCTCTTCCTGAAATCAAAGAATGTGCCCTTGTTGCTAAACCAGATGTCAAGTGGGGACAAGTTCCAATTCTCTTTGTTTCAGGCAATATTTCCCAAGAAAAATTAAAAAACTTTCTCACTGAAAAACTGGCAAAATACAAACGCCCCCAAGCCATCACTTTCATGGATGAGTTGCCAAAAAATGCTTCTGGAAAAATCTTAAGAAAAGAGCTTAAAGGATGATAATTGAAAAAATTACAATGTTTCATGTTCAACTCCCTATGAAATTTAATTTTAAGACCGCCAAAGGTTCCTTAAATCTCCGAGATACAATTATTATAAAAGTTGAAAGCCCTAACGGACTTTTCGGATTTGGTGAGGTTGTTGCTTTCACGACTCCTTTTTATACTTCAGAAACTTTTGCTGATTCTTGGAAAATCTTGGAAGAAACTTACCTGCCAGAAATTTTGCAAAAAAACTTCTCACATCCTTTTGAAATACATGAATTTTTTAGAAATCCCTTACCAATGGCTCTGGCCGGACTAGAAAATGCACTCCTAGATTTGTATTTTAAAGAAAGAAATGAAAATTTGATTGCTGGACTTTTCCAAGAAAAATTAGCCAATAAAATTCCTCGTGGTGCGGTCATTGGACAAATGTCTGATGAGCAAACCATTAAGGAAATTGACCAACTTATTAACAGTGGCGTCAAAAGAATTAAATTAAAAATTAGTCCACAAATTGGGACTGACTTGATTAAAAAGCTGGTAAAAAGATATCCACAAATTACATTTGCTCTTGATGCCAATCGAAGTTTTCAACTGACAGACTGGCCAGTCATCAAAGAGCTAGACGAACTTGGTCTGGCTTGTATCGAAGAACCTTTTAATATCAAAGATTTATCCGAATTAAAATTACTGACAGAAAACTTCTTAACACCAATTTGCTTCGACGAATCCGTTCAAGATTTGGAAAGTCTAAAAATACTGACAGAACTTCCTTTTAGAACGATGCTCAACGTAAAAATAGGTCGTTTAGGTGGACTTTATCAAACTCAAAAAGCCATCGAATTTTGCAGACACCATCAGATTGGCTTTTGGATTGGCAGTATGGTTGAGTCTGGTATCTCAAAAATACTCCATGTCCAACTCGCCGCGCTTTCTGGAAATGCTATGGCCGGTGATTTATCCGATTCCAAGCATTATTTTGACATAGACCTCATTCAACCAGAAATTGCATTTCCAAACGGTTGGATGACCGTCCCGACTGGAATTGGTATCGGTCTGTCAGTTAATGAAACGCTACTCAAAGGTTATACTGTAGAAAAATTGATTATGACTTACTTTAGATGAACGAAAAAAGATAAAAATTGGAACCTGCAACTCCAGGTGAATTTTGGTTCGCAAATTTTATCTACAACCTTGAAGTTCTGCTTCAAGCAAAATCACTTTTTTCCTACATCCGCTCAGTTGTCTCTTTTGGCAATGTCGCTAGCTACGCCGTCCATTCCAGCTAAGTACTGTTCTTCGCTACGCTCGAATGTCCATGCTAAAGCGCAACGAGAATCGCAAGTACTTGTTGGCAGGGCAAGCGTCAGCCAAAAAGGCATTTTTCATCATTTCAAGACAGTCGGCGACAAACTTGCTTGTCGTTGTCCCCGAAGCTCGTGCACTAAAGTGCTAAGGCCCTAGGGCGGTATCACATCTTATTAAGGAGATTTTCCAATGAACATGATTGACCAACTCAATATCACAGATTTTCAAGTTTTTACTGACGAAAATTCTGACAAGTCTGTCAGTAAAATTTATAAGTTTTCAAGTAAAATGATCCTCAGCGATTTTCATGCTCAACCGCACGGCTTTTTAAACGGAGGTGCAAGTCTTGCCCTCGCTGAAATCACAGCTGGTATGGCAAGTAATACAATCGGCTCTGGTCAATATTTTGCCCTTGGCCAAAGCATTAATGCCAACCATCTCAATCCCAAAAAATGCGAAGGTTTCGTAAATGCCCGCGGTCTTCTCCTCAAAAATGGCAGACGCAACCATGTCTGGGAAATCAAAATCACTGACGAAAATGAAACGCTCATTTCTCAAATCACAGTGGTCAATGCTTTGGTACCACAAAAAAACTCTGACAAATAATCAGAGTTTTTTTAGACGGCGTAAGTTAACCATTTTCTCTTATAAAATAAACCTCAAATTCATCAGCAACCTTATCACTTCCTGAAGGAAGAATTCTCATTTTTACTTTATTTTTATTAATAACTTTATAACGGAAAAAAGCTTCTTCTCCTCTTTCATTAATATTTATTTTCACTGGCCGAAAACCATCTTTGTCGAATTCATTCAATGGACGATAAACAGAATTTTCTCTTACAAATTCTCCATCAATATTCCCCTGCCCGTTTTTCAATTCTCTAAATATTAACTCCACTTGTTCTTTACCATACTTAAAATGAGGCTCATTACCCAAATTGGCTCGATAAAATTGTACCTTGAGCTCTTTAGACATTGGTAATCTTACATCTGAAATCCAAGCGCCATACAAAAAATGAATCGAATCTTTTTTATTTTTCTTCTCATTTTGACTTTTAACCAAACTCTGGCAAGATTTAAAAATTACTAAAGGAATCAAAATTACCAATAAAACTAAAATTATCCATTTCACATTTTTCAAATTTTCATTTTTCATAAACTCCTCCTTTGTCATCTTTATAATGATACTTTACCATAAATAAGGATACAAAAAAAGAGCACATAAGTTCCATACTTAGTGCTGCTACCGTCAGGTCCTGACACGCTTCGTAAGAAACTTATTGCTCCGAAAACTATTATAACACAATTTATTTTTTTCGTCTATTTTTAAAGAAATCTTGCATGATTTTTGCACACTCGTCTTCTAAAATCCCCGATTCTACTTGGACTCGATGGTTCAGTCGCTTGTCTTCTAAAATCTGATAAAGACTGACCGTTCCTCCAAATTTAGGATTTGTCGCTCCAAAGTAAACTTGTGGAATCCGCGCTAACCCAATTGCTCCGGCACACATGACACAAGGTTCAATGGTAACAAAGAGGGCGCAATCAAGAAGTCGCCAATTTCCCACTGCCTGATTTGCCGCTTCAATCGCACAAACTTCAGCATGATGTGTCGCCCGACCATCAAGCTCTCGCCTATTGAAATCACGCGCAATAATTTCACCGTTTTTAACAATGACAACTCCAATCGGAACTTCCTCATTTTCAGCTGCTTTCTGCGCTTCTTTGAGTGCTTCCGTCATAAAAAATTCTTTTTCTTCTTCTGTAAAATTCATTTATCCTAAAAATTTCTCTTGTTCAAGACAATATATTTTGACTGGAACTGCTTCAAATTGTTCTAATGTCGCATTGACAATTGTATTATCTAAACAAATATAGTTTCGATGTTTACCAAATAAAAAACCACTCACATGACCAACAAAGACCTGAACATCAGTGTTTGGTACCCCCACAGCTTTAGCAACACTATTTCGCCGTTCAAAAGAATCACCTGGCAAATGTTCCCAAAACAAATCTTTTATCTTCTCTTTTTCATAAGAAAGGCTCATTTTTGCACTATGAGAGAGTACCACCCACTTATTTTCAATTTTTTCAATCAACTGTTCTGGCTGACCAAAGTTATTTTTCATTTCTGTCAGTAAAAATTGTCTGTCAGCAACTGACAGTTTTTTCCAGTTTTCAATTGAATACTGCCAGCCATTTGGCGGAGCCCCTTCATAAATATCAATTGTTCCAATTGCATTAGAAAGTTGCTCTTCATCCGTTTTACCGTCACTTGCAAGTTCTGACCACATTTGCTCATGATTTCCCATCATGACTGTCACATGATAACCAGCATCTGGCAAAGTTTTCAACAAATAAAGTAAGACATCAAAGCCAAATCGGCCATGATCAATGCTATCTCCCAAGACAAAAAGCCGGTCATTTTTACTAAAATGAATCTCTGTCAGCGTTTTTTTCAAACCAGATAAACGTCCATGAATATCAGAAACAAATAAATTACGCTGATAGTGCTTATCATCACTGACAAACCTCGTTTTAGAACTGTCAGCAATTTTTTTAACCAATTGTTCAATCTGACTTTTCGTTTTTGGTAGATTGTAATTAAGCACACAATTTTGGATACTGACAAAACCAAAGAAAATTCCTGTCAGTAAAATGACAAATGAAATGAGGAAAATTAGCTTTTTAAAAGGGTTTATCAAAGTTGCCATTTTTTATGCGGAACTGCTAAATCAGTAATGACAGCATCCCCCGCTGCTTCTTTTGCTTCTGTCAGTAAAATATCCAAATCACCAAATTGTGGCAGATGAGTCAAAATTAATTTTTTAACCTTTGCATCCTTAGCAATTTGACCAGCTTCAATTGATGATAAATGATTAGGCATTTTTGCTTTATCTTTAAAGAAATAAACATCAGCAAGAAGAAGGTCAGCCCCTTTGGCAAAGTCAGTCAATTCATCAAAATAACCAGTATCTCCAGTATAAATCAAAACTTGTCCCGTTCTGCGTTCAACAATGCGCATGGCATAATTCACCACAGGATGAACTGTTTTTAGAAAAGTAATATCAAAAGGACCAACTTTTGTTCCATTTTCGACATCATAAAGATGACCTTCCGAAACCTTATCCAAAGTTAATTTAGAAAATTCATATTCATTTTCCCCATGACCATAAATAGGCAACATCATTCCATCCCAACCATCTTGACCCAATGGATAAAGCTGACGATATTGGCGAAGAGCCCCCAAATCTGCAATATGGTCTTCATGATAATGACTCAAAATAACTGCATCAAGTTGAGTTGGTTGCAATTCATGTTCAAGTTCTGTCACCGCGCGTGAACCACAATCTAAAAGCATGTTAAAGCCTGATTCTGATTGTAAAAGATAAGAGGTTGTTCCGGCATCGCGCGTAGGATATCCGCCCCAAACACCTAGTGCTGTTAATTTCATATTTTTTCTCGCTTTCTTTATTTTTTGCTTAAGTCTATTATAACAAAGCAAAGCTCATTTCGCTTATGCGCCATTTAAACTTTACTGTCAAACAAAAAAAGTGGTAGCATCCACCACTTTTCTCTTATTTCCAAATTTTATCCACAAACTTTTTAATATGTGCTAATTTAGCCCATTCTTCTTCTTCAGTCAAATCGTTTCCTTCTTCTGTAGAAGCAAATCCACATTGTGTTGAAAGTGCTAAATTTTCAAGTGGAATCGATTCAAGTGCCTCGTCTAAGCGAGCTTTAATGTCTTCATACTTTTCAAGTTCTGGATGTTTAGAAGTGAAAAGTCCTAACACAAGCAAGACATCTTTTCTTTGATTCCAGATTTCTGCTAAGGGAGCAAAAGAACCTGAGCGAGCATCATCATATTCTAAAAAGAAAGTATCATAATTAAGCTGACCTAAGTATTTTGCCACAGGCTCATAAGAACCCTCAAATAAATAAGTTGATTTAAAATTTCCTCGACAAATATGAGTCGAAACTCTCAAGTCCTCAGGTAAATCCTTCAAGAGTTTATTAACAAGATAGACAATATCCTCACACATCTTAACATACTTTTCATGATTTTCTGGATCATCTAATAATCTGGCAATAAGATAAGCCCAAGTCGTATCATCCAGTTGAATATAACGCGCACCCAATTCATAAAAATGGAGCAAAGTTTCATGATAAGCTTGAGCCAAATCATCTAAGAATTCTTCCCAACTTCCATAAAATTCTGGCCAACGGTCTGAACGACCATCACGATTAGGAATTAACGAAGGTGAAGGAATAGTAACTTTAGGTTCAACTCCTTCTGGTAAAAGACTTTTTAAATAGTTAAAATCCGCAAAAAAGGGATGTTCTGGGTTAAAAGCTACTTTACCAGTCAATTCAATATTAGTTGTCCTTGTTTTTGCACCATGGAATTTATAAGAATCCTCTTGTTCATAAGTCCCAACTCCATTAAGCCCCCAGAGGAAATCTAAGTGCCACCACGAACGATTAAATTCTCCATCTGTCACCGCTTTAAGGCCAACGTTCACTTCTTCTTTCACTAATCTCTTAATTTCAGATTCTTGAATTTTTTTAAAGTCACTTAATGGAAGTTGCCCTTCTGAATAAGCCAAACGTGCTTCTTTTAAAGTTTGGGGACGGAGAAAACTTCCAACGTGGTCAAAATGATAATGCTTATAAGTTTTTGTCATGAAATTACCTAGATTCTATTAGTTTAACTCATTCCATTGTAGCAAAGCGTCATGTCTTTGGTCTTAGAAATTTTCAATGACATGATGTAAATATTTAATATTAAATTTAAGTGATTGACTTGGAGTTCGCACTGGTATATACTTTTACTTATAAGAGAGGTAGAAAAATGAAAGCAGTAGGAACAATTGATTCTAGTAAAAATTTTATTGACTTTGAAATAGAAAAGCCAATCTTACGCCCCCACGATTTATTGATAAAAGTCGAGGCAATCTCAATCAATCCAGTTGATACAAAGGTTAGAAATGGGATTAAAGGCAATTTAGCAGAACCAAAAATTTTAGGTTGGGATGGTTTAGGAACTGTAGTCGAACTTGGGAGTGAAACTAAGCTTTTTAAGGTTGGGGATAAAGTGTTTTGGGCCGGTGATGTTACTCGTTCAGGTTCAAATGCTGAATTCCAAGCCGTTGATGAACGAGTTGTTGGTTTTGCTCCAAAAAATTTGACCAAAGAAAAAGCAGTCGCTATGCCTCTAACAAGTTTGACTGCCTATGAACTTCTCTTTGAAAAACTAGAAGTGACTGATGAATCTAAAGGAAAATCACTTCTCATTATTAATGGTGCAGGGGGCGTTGGCTCAGTAGCAACCCAGATGGCCAAAAATGCCGGATTGACAGTAATTGCTACGGCATCAAATCCCCAAGCCATTGAATGGGTCAAGAATTTTGGCGCCGATTATACCGTCAATCATCATGAAAATTTGGTACCTCAAATTCATGAACTTGGCTTTAAGTTTGTAGATTATATTTTAATATTAAATGCTGTTGTTGAACATATGCCAGCAGTAAATGAGTTAATTGCGCCACAAGGTTCGATTGCAAATATTGTTGAACCAGGGCAAGCTATTAATTTAGATAAACTAGCTCATAAATCTGCACGTTTTAACTTTGAATGGATGTTTACAAAAGTCGTCTCAAATACATCTGATTTACAAAGTCAACATGATATTTTAAATAAAGTTTCTGAATGGCTAGATACTGGTGTTCTAAAAAGTACAATGACTCAAAATCTCGGACCTATTACCGCTGAGAATGTGAAAAAAGCTCATGAACTCATTGAAAAAAATCATACAATCGGAAAAATTATCCTATCTTAACAATTAAAAAAATCCTCTTATTTTGAGGATTTTTATATTTCATCAAAACGAACAATTAGATAAACAACACCTATCATGAAAGTAGAGCCCATCATTGTCCAACTTCCAAACCAATTTCCAGCAAGTGTTGCAATGGCTGCTCCAGCAAAGAAAATACTGATAAGCGCTGCATATATACCAACCGAACGAAGTTTTTGTTTATCCTTGGTAATGATATACTGGGCAAGATTTGCCGACATGGACTTCATATTACCTGTCATAAAGATACTTCCGTAAGCACGACCATGAACTTTCGTAAAAGTATCATATTGTATCGCCATAAAGTAAGAGAAAATCCCAACATAAAAGGAAACAGGAATTTTTAAGCCCAAACCATAAGCCAAAGCAAAAATTGTCACCCCTAACCATTGAACCAATAACAAATAAGAGGCATCAAAACGGCGACGTTTTATCAAATAGTGAGAATAAAATCCCCGAGTCATTACTCCTAATATAAAGAAGATAATCGGAATTGCAAAATCCCAAAATCTGACAAAATCTCCTTTGGCAATATTAATTCCTGCCTGAATGACATTACCTGATTGAGCCCCAATAAAACGATCATCAAAATGAAAGAATGAAAAGCCATCCATAAATCCAGCATTTAGAGCAAAAATTAATGCTATTCGTAATTTTTCTTTAACTTGTTTATCCATAACTAGAATTATATCACAAAGATTATTTTATTTTTTTCTATCATGATCTGAACTTCACTTTTTTATTCTGTAATTAAGTTATATATTAAGTAATAAAGCGGATTCAAAAGACTTAAAGAATCAACTTTTTTGAGTTATAATGGATTTAAACGATTAAGAAGACAAGCTATTTTCACTTTATCAACGAGGAGGATTTAAAATGAACGGTTATCAACAACAATATACTTGCATTAAATGTGGCAATCATAGTTTTGAAGAAGATCAACTTCAAGCGACTGGTGGAAATTTTTCAAAGATTTTTGATGTACAAAATAAGAAATTTATTACTATTTCTTGTTCTCAATGTGGGTACACAGAACTCTATAAAGCACAAACGAATACAGGAATGAATATTTTAGACTTTTTACTGAATGGTTAACTTAGGTAGTCAATAAATTTGAAAATAAGACTTAGGTCTTATTTTTATTTAAGAAAATTAAGTTATAATGTAAAGTACATACTTTAAGAAAAGGAAGAGAGTCTTTATGGCCGTTTTGGAATTAAAAAATATTAGGAAATCCTATTTTCTTGGAAAAGAAGAATTTCCTGTCCTCAAAGGGATCAACCTCGAGTTTGAGCGTGGTGATTTCGTCAGTCTCCTAGGAGAATCCGGGGGAGGTAAGTCAACTCTGATGAATATCATTGGAGGACTTGACCGTAAATATGAGGGGGATGTCATCGTTGACGGCCTTGCTCAAAAAACAAAAAAAGAAAAAGATATGGATGCTTACCGTCGAGATACTATCGGTTTCATCTTCCAATCTTTCAATCTTGTTAGCTATTTGAGTGTATTAGATAACATTTTAATTAGTCTTAAAATGACAAGCTTATCTGATAAAGAACGTCATGAAAGAGCGATTGAGCTCACAAAACAAGTTGGTCTTTACGAACACCGTAAGAAAAATCCGTCACAACTTTCCGGAGGACAAAAACAAAGGGTCGCAATCGCACGTGCCCTAGCTTCTGATCCTGAAATTATTCTTGCTGATGAACCTACTGGTGCCCTTGACTCGCAAAATACGAAAGAAGTTTTAGCGCTCTTACGTCAAATTGCTCAATCTGGTAAAACAGTAATCGTCGTCACTCACTCACAAGAAGTTGCTGATTACGGTACAAGAATTATCCGTTTGGCCGATGGACAAATCACAGGTGACGAACGTCTTAAAGAGCCCTATCCAGTTGAATCACATCAACGGATGAAGTCAAAAGCATTATCGTATCGTGATACCTTTAGAACAGCCTTTAAACACTTTACTCATTCTTGGAAAATCAATTTATTAATTGCAATCGGAACAGCAATCGGCCTGTTCTCAGTCATCTTTTTCTTAGGACTAGGAAATGGTGCAACCAAATATATGAATGACACCATTACTTCAAGTGTCAATCCGAATGTGGTCACCATCTTCAAGCGGACAACAACTGATAATAAATTAGGAAATGAGCAAGCACTCCAACAAACGCAACAAGAACTTGGAAATGCTGCTACTAACCTTGACAGTACTCATCTTTCAAAATTGAAAAAAGTTGATAACGTCAAAAAAGTTGAGCCAACTTATTCAATTTCTGGCTTAGGAACACTTACTGCCAGTGATAAATCTAAATCTGGTTTAATGACTCTTGATACTTGGACTCAATCAAATATCAATGATGATTACGTTGCTGGTTCAAAACCTGCTGATGGCGAAATTGCAATCTATGCTAGTGATGCTAAAGAATTAAATAAAGATTATAAATCATTAGTTGGTAAGAAAATTACTTTAAAAATTCCAGCTAAAACAGCTGCTGGAACAAGTGTTGAAGTTACAAAAGAATTCACTGTATCTGGTATTTTGAAAAATCCTCAAGGGCCTGCAAGCTCTTCTAGCAGCCTAATTGCCACTTACAATACTGTCAAAACTGCTCTCGAATCTGCTAATGCAGATAGTGATGCCACTTATGCAGTAGTTACAGTTAATAAAGTAGATAATGTCAAATCAACAACTTCTGACATTCAAAACTTGAAAATTGATGGAACAAAAGCATTCGTTACATATAGTGTTACTTCATTCCTCGATGTCATCACTAATGTTACAAATATCGTCAGCTATGTTCTTGCCGCTATTGCCGGAATCAGTTTGATTGTCTCAATCTTTATGATTGTTGTTACTACTTACATGTCTGTTGCTGAACGGACAAAAGAAATTGGTGTTATCCGCGCACTCGGTGGACGTAAGAAAGATATTTCTCGTCTCTTCACCGCTGAAAGCTTGATTCTTGGTCTGTCATCAGCCGCTATCGCTATTGGATTTGCCTACCTCGGACAATTCCTCATCAATAAAGCTCTAAGTAGTTTCCTTGACGGGGCAAGTATCGTTCAAATTTCTGGTGGACACATTATCTTTGCGATTATCGTTGCTGTATTAATTGCTCTCCTCGCAAGTTTAGCTCCAAGTGGACGTGCAGCACGTTTGAACACAATTGAAGCCCTCGCTTCTGAATAACATACAAATTCTTCTGTCAGTCATTTCAAATGACTGACAGAACTTGTAGATGAAGTTTATCTACTGACAGCCTCTGTCAGTAAACCTAGGATTTCAAAAAATAGACCTTGCCAAAAGACAAAGCCTATTTTTTGTACTTTATATTGTTTGGAGCCCTTCCATCCTTATGTTAGAATTAAAGTAATAGACAAATAAAAGGAGTATTAATGCAAGAAATAATTATCCAAGTCATGAACCAATTTGGCTACTTTGGTGTTGCTTTTCTCATTATGATTGAGAATATCTTTCCACCAATTCCTTCCGAAGTAATCTTAACTTTCGGTGGTTTCATGACTACTTATAGCGAACTGGGGATTATCGGCATGATTATCGCAGCCACTATTGGTTCTGTGCTTGGTGCATTGATACTCTACTTCGTCGGTCGTCTTTTAAGCGTTGAACGCTTAGAAAAATTAGTTTCTGGACGTTTAGGAAAAGTACTTCGTCTTAAACCAGAAGACATCACAAAAGCTGAAAAATGGTTTTTAAAAAGAGGATATGCAACGATTTTCTTCTGCCGATTCATTCCTTTAATTAGAAGTCTAATTTCAATCCCTGCTGGTTCTGCTAAAATGAAACTCCCAAGTTTTCTTATTTTAACAACCTTGGGAACACTTATTTGGAACATTGTTCTAGTGTGCCTTGGAGCCGCTCTTGGTGATAACTGGGAGATGATTGCTGGAATTCTTGATTCTTACTCTTCAGTTGTAGTTGTGATTTTAGGGATTATTTTCATCCTTGCGATTCTCTTCTTTGTCAAGAAACGATTTTTCCCCAAAAATAAAAACTATTCATCTGATACAGAAAAATAAGCTTTAATGCTTATTTTTTTTATAAACTTTCATTAACTTTTGTTATAATTGGTAATACAAAGGAGATTTTATGGTATCTAAAGGGCGTTTAGCCGGTTTTATTGATGCAATTATTGCAGTAATAATGACTATTATGTTATTAGAATTCGAATTACCTAAAACAGGTGGAATTCTTGATTTTTTGAAAGATAATCTCGTCTATTTGATTGCTTATCTTTTGAGTTTTATCTATGTTACAACTTCTTGGTTTAATCAACAATATATGCTTTCACAGGCTGAGAAAATCACTCGACGAATCTATCATAGTTGCATGATTTGGGTACTCTCATTATCAATGCTTCCTGTACTTTCTGCTTGGGCTGGACGTACAATGGACTTCTTTCATGATTTCGGAATCCACTCACCAAAAGCACCTGCTCTACTCTTTATCGTGATGATTTATATTTGGGGATTTGCATATAGTTATATGACCGATTGTTTTATTGCTGACAATCCTAAAGAAAAGGCTGAACAAATCGCTCAAATGGAAGTTTATCACTATTTACGGCATCCTTTTTGGAAGATTGGAATGGTCATTAGCTTCATTATCACTTTCTTCTATCCCCCTTTTGTATTCATTTATACAGCAGGAGAAATGATCATTGCAACAATAAGAAGTCAAAATAAAAAAAACTCAACTTAAATCGTTGAGCTTTTTTAGTTTATTGACCAACAGTCAATTGTTCTGAAACATATTTAGCATAGAGTGGATGTGTGGCAACAAGTTCATTATGTTTGCCACTTCCTGTGATTTGGCCTTTTTCAATAAAGTAAATCTTATCCGCATCAACAATTGTTGAAAGTCTATGCGCAATTACGAGTGTTGTCCGACCTTTCATCAAACTATCTAAAGCCTTTTGAACCATTGATTCTGATTCACTATCCAAACTAGCCGTTGCTTCATCAAGCATCAGGATTTTTGGATTTCTCAAGAAAGCACGAGCAATTGCTAAACGTTGTCTTTGACCACCAGATATTTTCACGCCTCGTTCACCAACTTCCGTATTAAGTTGATCAGGCATATTTTCAACAAAACTTCTTGCAAAAGCTAAATCAAGAACTTGCCAAAGGTCATCATCTGTATAGTTACCTTCAAGTCCGTAAGTTAAATTTTCACGAATGGTTCCAGCCATGATGGCTGAATCTTGACTGACAAAACCAATTTGACTCCGCCAATTTTCCAAAGAAATATTATCAATCGGTTGATCATCAATTTTTATTTCTCCTGCCGTTGGTTGATAAAAACGTTCTAAAAGAGAGAAAATTGTTGATTTACCACCACCTGAAGGTCCGGCAAAGGCAATAATTGAATTAGGTTGAGCTTCAAAAGAGATATCACGTAAAATTTGTTCAGAATCATCATAAGCAAAGTCAACATGGCGTGCTGAGAGGGTTTTTCCTTCCAAATCAAGACTTTCTCCTTGATGAAGTACTTCTTGTTCTTCATCAAGTAATTCTGTCAAACGACCTGTTGATCCTGAAGCTTTAGCAAGTTCTGTAAAGAAAGTTGCCACAGTTGGTACGGCTCCGATTAAGTTCATCAAATACATCATCATTCCAAGCAAAGTTCCAAGGCTCATGACTCCTGTTGAGATGAGATAAATTCCGTAAGCAAGAAGTCCAAAGATCATCAGCATCATTGATAACATCATAACTGGTGACATCAAACCATCAAAGATAGCTTCTTTTACCCCAATTTTATAAAGTGCATTGACATCATTTTCTGCTTTTTTAGAGGCTTGTTTTTCAGCATTTGAAGATTTTACCAAGCGAATTTCTGATAATGATTCACTAGCAATCCCTTGGAAATTTGCTAAAGAATCTTGTCTAGTTCGCCCAATTTTTTGGCCAAAAGTCATAATTGGGAACATAATGAGCATAACTACTGGAACAGCAATAATCATGGCAAGAGTCAAACGCCATTGCATCTGAAGCATGAAGACAATTGAACCAACCAAAAGTAAAATAGACGTAAAAGCTTGTGGAATACTGTTTGCAATTAAATTTTTAACTTGGGTGGTATCGTTGGCCAAACGAGAACTCATTTCTCCTGTTTTTACTTCGTCAAAATATTTTACTGGCAGATGAATCATTTTATCCCAGACACGCGTCCTTAGATTTTTTACAACTGATTCACCAAATATCCCAAGGACAATTGCTGCAATAGCAGAAACAGCAGCTGAACCAATATAAAGAGCGATAACTAAGGCAACTTTGCCACCGTTTACTCCATGTCCAAAACTATTAACAAGTGGTTGAACCATTTTGGGGACTTGTAATTGAATTAATGTTCCAACGATTCCTGCTAGAATTCCAATGATAAAGAAAAGATAACGTGGCTTTGCGGCACGAATCAATTTGACGAAATGTTTAATGGATGTTTTGTCAACCGCTTTTCCTTCGATACGATTGGCCATTTGTGGACCTCTTTCCATTGTTTGCTTACTTCCTTTTTTCTAATTATTGAATTTCAAGACGAAAAGAAATGATTTCAATTACTTTTCATCTTGAATTATTTTTTATTCTTCCAAATAAACTTTGAGGTTTTCTAAGACAAGTTGATAGCTCGCTGGGTTTAAATGCACTCCATCAAAAGTTAATTCTTTTTTCAAATTGCCATTTTCATCAGATAAACCATCATTAACATCAATAAAGTGAAAATGGTGGTTATCTGCAAGTTTTTTTATTTTATCTGAAGCTTTTTGAAACTTTTCATTACTTCTCGTTTCAAATAAAGTTTTTTCATCTGAGTCTTGACCAAAATCAACCGTATTAATCGGATAGTAGCGCATCACATAAACTTGCGTTTGAGGTAATTTACTTTCTATTTGAGAAAGAATTTGATCATAGTTATTCAAAAACTCTTCTTCTGGAACCTCAAAACCGATATCATTGGTTCCAATATTAATAAAGATTTTTGAGGGTTCCAAATTAAAAATTTGACTCTCTATGTGTTCTAATAAAAATGAGGTCGTCGTGGCTCTAACCGCCCGATTGTAGATATAGTGTGAAAAAGTAACTTCTCCAGCTTCCTCCCACTTCTCAATAGGAAATATCTCCATTAATGATGAGCCAACAAATAAAGTTTGCCCCTTTTTTGCTGATAGGTTTGCCTTGTCATAGCTTTTAAGAAGTTCTTCTTGAAAAGCTGCAAGCTGAGGGTTTATCGTAAGAGCTTTGGTTTCTTTTGACATTATCTTCTCCTATAAATTTAGCTATTTTAAATCCACTCTACTTTGTTTAATTGAGACACAAACTGTTTCTCAGCTTCTGGTAAAAACTCAATCGGGTGTTTTTTAGACTCTAGCTTAATCATTGATTTTGCAATAATTTTATCGTGCCAATTAAAGGGAGTCAAATTATTTACCTCTCCTCCAAAGTTTGCGATAGCTACAGCATTTTTGCGCAAAGGTTCGGCGATTTCTTTTTTAATCAGTTTCGTAAAACTATCATATTCAACCATTGTAACGAATGCCGCAAAAGGTTTCGTTTGCAAAATTTCTTGATATTTTTTTAAGAAACTGCCTACTGAATGTTCAAATTTATGACTATAAACAGGGCTGGCAACAATCACAGCATCAAAATCTTTAGGATTTACTACTTCAGCATTTAAATCTACAAGTGTGACCTGATTTAAATGTATCGCTAGCTTCCTTGCACGCTTGGCAGTATTTTCTGTCTCACCATCCTAAGCGATGAGTGTTCTCATTTTCCGCTCCTTATCTATTCAATCCTTAGAAATCATCCCAGTTTTCTGGTTTTTTAGGTTCTTTATTTTTGTCTGTCTTTGGTTTAGAATCAAAATCTGGACGGCTGTTTCCGTCAAAATCACCAAATCGATTTTTCATTTCATCTGAGAAATGATCCCAATGTTCATTAAAATTGGCTTGATCTCTTCCGCCAAAATTATTTCTAAAGCTATCTTTGAGCTGTTTGCTAAAGGCCTTCCAATCTTCACCAAACGGAGCTTGTGAGCGTTCATCACGACGCATACGATTTTCTCCCCGTTTCATTTCTTGAGATGAACGACGCATTTCACGTTGCCAATTTTGCATTTCACGACGCATGTGATTTCCAAATGCATGACGATCATGGGCATTCATCATATTTTCCATAAATGGATTTCCGAAAAATTGTGCCATTCTTTGGAAATCTTGATCATTACGTGCGTCGTTATTTTCTACTAATTTTTCCATTAGAAACGCTAATTGTTCTTGTTCTTCATCTGTTAGATTGCCAAAAATTGTTTCTGAAATATCATTGTGCATTGTATCACGTGTTTCCTGAGCTTCACGTCCTTTATCAGTCAAGAAAATACGGCTGACACGTTTATCATTTTCATCTTGTTTACGGATAACCATTTCCGCTTCTTCTAATTGTTTAACCTGAGCCGTTACACTTGAAGGTTTAATATCAAGAAGTTCGGCAATTTCTGCATTCGTTAAACCATCTTTATTCCATAATTCGAAGAGTAAGCCTTGAGCTCCATTGCGGTTACCACGATTTTTCATTTGTTTTGATATTCCTTCTGCTCTTAAAGCAAAAAGGATATTTGGATTGTGCAATAGTTTTGAAAATAGATTCAATAAGTTGTTTGTTTGTTCTGACATTATGAATTCTCCTTATATCAAATTCTTTTTAATTCGTCATCGAAAGCATAGACAAGTCGTTCATCCGGGCCTTCAATAAGTCTGATGAACCAATTCAATTTTTGAATTATTATTTTTATAATCTTAATCATTGGTTCTCCTTTACTACCTTTTAGTTTCTTGAAAATTTTAAATCAATTAGTTAGTTTATTTTTTGTTCACCTAACAAAAAAGATTATAAAACATTTAATTAGTTTTGTCAACACAAAAACTAACTAAAATAAAAAAATCAGCCCTTAGACTGATTTTTAATATTATTCATTTCCTAAATCAAGTTGATAAAGTTCTTTAAATGTTGGATTGTTCTCCAGTAATGAGGCGGGTTCCCCATCAAATTTAATCGAGCCATTTTCTAAAAATAGAACTCGGTCCATATGATGAACACCTAATAAATGGTGAGTAATAAAAATAATTGATTTATCACGGAGCCGTTCAAAAAAGAGACTTAAGAGTTGATTTTCTGTGATTGGGTCAAGTGATACAGTTGGTTCGTCAAGGATTACAACATCAACATCTGATAAAAGAACCCGTGCCAAGGCTAAGCGTTGACGTTCTCCACCAGAGAATCGTTCTCCCGCTTCATCTACTGGTGTCAGAAGTTTTTGAGGTAAGGATTCAACCATTTTACGGAGTCCAACTAATTCAAGAGCTTCCCAAATTTCAGCATCACTAGCATCAAGTTTCGCCAAAGTCAAATTAGAACGAAGGCTTGTCGCAAAAAGATAAGGAGATTGATTAATGACACCAATTTTTTCTTCAACATTTTTAGCTTTAGATGGCTCAACACCAGAAAATTGAATACTTCCACTTTGGGGAACTAAATCTCCTCTGATTAAACTAGCAAGAGTTGATTTACCCACACCTGAACGTCCCAATAGAGCAATATGTTCTCCTTGTTTAACTTCTAAATTGAAATTATCAAAGATTTTTTTATTTTCTTCAAATGAAAACTGGAGATTATTGATGACTAAATCTGTAGAAACAATTTCCTCAGTCCTTACTTCTTCATCTTGGTCTGGTAAGTCATTTAAACGATTGATTGAATCACCATAACGTTGCGTTTCAACCACCGCATCAGACAAAGGAGAAAAGGTATCAAATAGAGGGAAAGCAGCAAGACTAACTGCCGCAATATAATTAGGCGCATCTCCTAATTTTAAGGCACCAGAAGACCAAATCATCAAATAAATCACTAATGCGCCATAGACAACTTGTAAAAATAAATTTCTTCTACGTCCGAAAGCTAATAGTTTGGCTTGAATTTTTCTAGCAGATAATTCTGAACCTCGATAAGCTGTCAGAAAATCTTCTTTTCGTCCTGAAAGTACCCAATCTTGTAATCCTAAAATATCATCTGTCAAATGAGAAAAAAGTTGATTGCGATAAATTTTGAGTTCTTCATCTAATTTTACTGTAAATTTCAAAGAAATTAATGGCAAGATAACAATCAAAAATCCTAAGAAGAGCGCTAAACCTAAAGCAAACCAAAGTGAGAAAAATCCTCCAGCAATAATTAGAGCAATCGATAAACTTCCAGCAATTAAAACTGGAAATAATGTTCTCAAAAAGAGGTCTTGTAGATTTCCAATATCTTCATTAAGAACACCCAATAAGTCACCTAAACGATAACGATCTGCTAATGTAACAGCCGTTTTTTCCAGTCGCAAATAGAGTTTTTTTCGTAAGAGACTTGTGATTTTTAAAATCCAATTATGAGAAGTTAATCTTTCGACATAATGCATCACTGGTCGTCCAATCCCAAAAATACGTACAAAGAGAACTGGAACATAAATCATTAAGATATTTTCTGGTTTTGTTGCTGATTTAGAAATGACATATCCTGAGCTGAACATCAAAAGTCCCGCCATCGAAATTGTAATCGTTCCTAAGAAAATAGATAGAATAAAGCCTGAACGATTTTTTTTCAAAAATGGAGAAATCCAGTCATTACCAAACAAAATATTTTTTAATTTCATTATTTCTGACCTCCATTATCTGATGAAGCTTGGCTGACAGAGCTGTCAGTAGATTTATCATTTACTGACGAAAAGTTTGACCTCTCAGATTCTTTTTCTTCTTGGCCCTTTACTGATTCGCTCGTTTCATTGTCTAATAAATTTTTGTCATCATCAACGCCACGCATCTGACTAAGTAATTTTTGATAGTAAGTATTTTCAGACAATAGTTGTTCAGGAGTTCCAATTCCCGCGACCTGTCCCTCATTTAATACAATGACCAAATCCATTGATGAAAGCCAATGAAGACGATGAGTAGCAATGAAAACTAGTTTATTTTCAAGTAAAGGTAAAATATTTGCTTTAATTTCTAATTCGGTTTCAATGTCCAGATGAGCTGTCGGTTCATCAAGAAACAAAATATTACGGGTATGGCTTAAAAATGCTCTGGCTAATGCAACACGTTGAGCCTGTCCACCCGAAATTGTACGACCACTGGCCCCAATTTGTCCATCAAGACCAATTTCATCGATAAGACTTTCTAAACCAGCAAGTTTTGCTGCTGCTTTGATTTCGTCATCAGTAGAATCAGGTTCGTAAAAAGCTAAATTTTCACGAAAAGTTCCTGCAAAAATATAAGTCTTTTGTGGAATGAATTGAACTGACTGACGATAGTTTTCGTCAGTTAAAGAAGTCAAACTTTGCTCATTTAGTTTAATTTCACCAGCTGTTGGTTTTAGAAATCCAGCCAGCATTGAAAGCAATGTTGATTTACCAGAACCTGAATTTCCGACAATGGCAATTTTTTTAAAGCCATTTACTGACAGATTAACATTTGAGATCCCACGCCCTGTGTCATAAATTTTTCCTAACTCTGTCAGTTGAAGTTGTGAATTTGCACTCCAAGTTACTTTTTCTGTAAGTACTGACAAAGTATTTTCCTCAGTTGAAAGAACTTCATTAACAGCTGCCAAAGCATTTTTTCCATTAAGCGTCGCATGATAATCACTTGCAAAATCACGCAGAGGAAGGAAATATTCTGGTGCTAAAATTAGAGCCGCTAAAGCTGGAAAAAGTAAAATATCACCGCTCATTAACCGAAGTCCCAAAAAAAGTGCGACAACAGCAACCGAAAGACTTGCAAAAAAATCAAGGGCAAAGGTTGAAAGCATAGCAATTCTCAATGCGCCCATCGTTTCTTTACGAAAGTCTTCAGAAGTTTTATAAATTGAATTTGAGTAATCTTTAGACAATCCAAAATATTTCAATGTAGAAATTCCACGCAATGAATCTAAAAAGTGATTTGATAAATATTGGAAAGTTTTATATTGACGTTCAGCACGTCCTTGTGCTGCGTATCCCAATAGAATCATAAAAATAATTGCAAAAGGAAATGTCAAAGTTAACACAATTCCACTTTGCCAATCAAGAAAATACACTGGAATCAAAATTAACATTGGGATGATCATCATATTTAAGACTTTGGATAGTACCAATTTAATATAATTTTCAACCTGATCAATTCCTGTGATTACTGTTGTTGCAGCTGAGCCCGAACCTAAATTAGCAATAGCAACTGGACCAAGTCGGAAAAATTTATCCAACATATCCCCTCGCAATTTTGTTGCTAATTGGTAAGCAAGTTTATCCAGAGCCTTTGAACGACCAAAATTAATAATTTCACGGCTCAAAAAGCAAGCAAAAAAGCCCAAAACCCAAGGAATGGTATGAGAAAATAATTGTCCTTGCCAAAGCTTAGTAATCGCAGTAGCTAGAAATAAAGCTTGACCGGCAATTGCAATGAATTGAAAAACTGCCAGAATCCCCAATATCGGAAACATTCTTCTTACACCTGGCAGTTCAAAAAGAGATTTATCAATCATGTTTAAAGTTACTGATGAGATAATATTTTACTGACAAAACTTATCAGCAAAGCTGATAGGTCCTTCATTCACCGATTGAATGACTTCCTCTAACGCATTCAACTGACAGAACTTACCAACAAAGCTGACAGTTCCTTCATTTACCGATTGAATGACTTCCTCTGGGAGCATTCAACTGACAGAACTTATCAGCAAGGTCGGCAGTTTCTAAAATCTGCTCATAGAATTTCTGTCAGTAAAATAAAATTCCTCAGTTCCTTTCTAAAAAATTTAGGTCAGAAAAAATTTTCCTGACCATAATATGTAGTTGTCTTAATTAATTATATCAATTTACAAATTAATCTGAAAATAACTGGTTCAACCAGTTATTTTCATGTTTTATTTTTTAATTCTTTTTCTGAAAATGAAATAGGTCCAGCCCATATAGATGAGTACAAATGGTAAGATAACCAGAGTAATGATCGTCATTGTTTTCAAAGTATAGCCTGTTGAACTAGCATTTTTAATCAAAATACTGTGAGCAGGGTTAGTTGCAATCATTACACGTGGGAAAATCCCTTGGAAAATCAATGCAACAAGGGCAATGAAAGTCAAACCTGAAGCCAAGAAAGCAGACATTTCTTTTCCTGCACGAACAGATAAATGTGCCACAAGAGTTAGAATAACAATCAAAGCAAGTAAAACTAAAGTTCCAATAAAATGTTTTTCAAAGAAATCAGTGAAAATAGCTAGCAATACAGCAAATACAACTTCACCAGCATAAAGAACAAAATAGAGGATGTTAGCTATCTTTGCAGCTCTCTCACGCAAAGCTCCCTCTGTTTTCAAAGCCAAATAATTTAAGCCATGAAGCCAAGCTAAGAGCATTACAGCAACACCACCAACGACTGACAAAAAGTTAACGTAAGTAGTAAAAGTAGCAGTCACATTTCCTTTAGCATCCATTGGAACACCTTGAATCATTGCTGTGAACATCAATCCAAACAGAAATGGAATAGCAAAGCTAGCAACTCCTAGAACTTTTGTCCAGAGCATTTTTCCTTTTTCCGTATGTGAGTGGTGACGGAATTCAAAAGTCACTCCCCGGAAAATCAAACCTACTAAAATCAAAAATAGAATAAGATAGAAACCAGAGAACAATGAAGCATACCAATAAGGGAATGAAGCAAACATTGCCCCACCGGCAGTTAATAGCCAAACTTCATTCAAATCCCAAACTGGGCCAATTGATCCGATAGCTTGTTCAACCTCACGTTTGTCCTTGGCAATTGTGATTGCACTCATTCCTACACCGTAGTCAAAACCTTCGAGGAAGAAAAAGCCACTAAATAATACTCCAACAATAATAAACCAAAAAAGTTGTAATCCAGTCATTATTTATCCACCCCTTTCTCATCAGTTTCTTTTTGAATTTCACTATCTTCTTTTGATGAAGAAGCAAAATTTTCTTGGCTAAATGAATCTAAAGAAACATAAGCTGTTTCCGCTCCTTCTACTCCTTGTTTCATTCTTTGAAGCGTAAAGTAAACCATCACAGCACCAAGGAAACAGAAAAGGAAGAAATAGACGATATTTGAGAATAAAAGTGAACCGACAGAAACATTTGGTGAAACTGAATCTTTGATTGTAAATAAACCATAAACGGTCCAAGGATAACGACCAAGTTCAGTAACTAACCAACCTGAGGTAATCGCAAGGAAAGGTGCAAATAGCATCCAACGATAAACTTGTAAGCCAAACTTATTTTCATATAGACTTGGTTTTTTCTTTCTAGTCCAAAATAGCCCCAGAGCAGAAAGTAAAATCATTAACATTGATAGACCGGCCATAATCCGGAAAGTCCAGAAGAGAACCGTTACTGGTGGGAAGAAATTACCGCCAATTTCTTTAGCTACATCAGGATATTTCTTTTGAAGTTGAGCGTTAATTTCATTCATCCCTTCAACCGAACCGCTTGGACGGTGATAAGTCAGAATTGAAAGCATATAAGGAATTTGAATTCCAAATACTTCTTTGTGGTCAGCTTCATTAAAGAAAGCAACCATATCCCAAGCCGCAGGGTCAGGTGTTGTTTCATAAACCCCTTCAGTTGCAGCAAATTTCATAGGTTGAGAGTTTTTAACTTCAATCATTTGTTGGTCACCAGCAACAAAGTTCCCAACTGCACCGATTAGAGCTACTAAAAGTCCCAAACGTAAAACTGGTTTAAACATATCAATTTCACGATTTTTAAGAATTTGATAAGCTGAAATACCAGCAACCACAAAACCACCAGTTACAAGGAAACCTGTTGCCACGTGGCTAAATTCCAAAATAGTTTGAGGATTTGTCAAAAGGGCAGAGAAACTTGTTAATGTTGCTCGTCCACCTTTAACTTCATATCCCACTGGATTTTGCATCCATGAGTTTGCCGCTAAAATCCATAAAGATGATAAGAAGGTCCCAACAAATACAATCCAAAGTGTTGCATTATGCAATTTCTTACCTAATTTATCCCAACCAAACATCCACACTCCAAGGAATGTAGATTCCAAGAAGAAGGCAAGTAAGGCCTCAACGGCTAAAGGTGCGCCAAATATATCCCCAACATAGCGAGAATAATCTGACCAGTTCATTCCAAATTGAAATTCTTGGATAATACCGGTTACGACCCCTACTGCAAAGGATAAGAGCATAATTGATCCAAAAAATTTCGTCCGTTTTTTCCATTTTTCATCACCAGTTTTCACATAGATAGTTTCCATGATTGCTGTCATGAGAACCATTCCGACAGAAAGTGGTACAAAGAAAAAGTGGAAGATTGTCGTCATCGCAAACTGAAAGCGTGCGAGAGTTTCAATGGTAAACATTGTTTATCTCCTTATTTTTTATTTACTATATATCAAATAGATATAGACTAATTTTAAAATATTTTTATCTAAGACTAGTTTTGGTCTTTGGTTTAATAAAAATATTTTTTTATTAATAAATAAAATAAGAGAATCTTTAAAGTTAACTAGATTTTTCAATAATAATTAATAATTAAAAATATCAGTTCTAATCGTAAATCTATAACTTTTCACTATTTCTTATCAATTTATTTATTAATTTAGCAACAGAAAAACAATAATTATTTTTTCTACAGGCCTCTTCTCAGTATCTTTTCAAACACAAAATGTTCAAAGTTTTTAGTAAACTCATATTTCTTAGTCAACCGCTTTTAATGGATGACCGTGTTTGAGTATCCTTACTTTGAATTTTATATTTTTAATAACAGAGTAACTGCGAGTTTTCGAATAAAAATAGCTTTGCTTCTCACCTCTATCTTCTATAAGTTTTATTTGTAAATAAGTGATTTCATACTTTATTTTAGCATTTGTGAATGTCTTTGACCTTTTAGCCAAAGGCACTAACATCTGCAAATAATTTAAAATCACGTTACACTACATTTTATCATAATGTAAGCGCAGATAAAAACGATTGATTTGTAAAAGAATTTTAACAAGTGTAACTTTTCAGACACTTCTATAGTTTTTAAAATACAAAAAACCTATCATTAAAGATAGGTTTTATTAATTACTAATTAACGAACATCTCCCATTAATTTCAAAATAGGTTTTTTGATAATAAGGAGGATAATTCCCACGATAATGCCAATAATACCAGTAATCGCAAAGAAGTGAACTTCTGTTGCTGCTTTAAAGAGTGGTGTAATTTGAGCATTGATTGCTTGTGAAGTTGAATCTGCCAAGAACCACATCGCCATCATTTGTGATTGGAAAGCAACTGGAGCTAATTTTGTTGAAACTGATAATCCAACTGGTGAAACAAGTAATTCACCTGCCATTTGGACAGCAAACATCAATACTAACCAAAGAGCACTTGCACGACCAGAAGTTCCGTTCAAGAGACCTGGAAGTGTCATAATCAAATAAGAGATCCCTGTCAACATCAAACCAAGACCAAATTTTACAATTGTTGAAGGTTGACGTTCACCCAATTTATTCCAAAGACGAACAAAGATAGGTGACAAGAGAACGATGAAGAGTGGGTTCAATAATTGATACCAAGAAGGGTCAATATGGAAAGTAATTCCAAACCAAGTTGGGTCCAAATTAGAACGTGATTCTCCCCAAACCGCAATAATTGTAGAACTTTGTTCTTCAATTGCCCAAAAGACAATAGCAGAAAGGAACAAAGGAATATATGCTGTTAATTTACGACGTTCATCTGATTCTACCTTTTTAGAGGTAAACATCATTACAAAATAAATAATTGGAACAACAATACCGATAATTGATAAAACATTAATGAAGTTATTAATGAAATTAGCTGGACTTGCTTGATAAAGTAAGAAGAAACCAATAATAGCGACAATAACAACAATTGTCAATGTAATAAGAAAATTACGTCTTGCTTTTGAATCCATTGGATTTGAAGGTTCGCGTCCAATTTCTGGGAAGTGACGAAGACGTCCATACCAATAAGCAAATAATGCAAAAATCATACCGATAGCTGCAAGTGAGAATCCTAGGTGATAATTCACACCTTGTCCAACTGTCCCAACAATCAATGGAGCAATCAGAGAACCCATGTTAATTCCGACAACAAAGATATTGAATCCAGTGTCACGACGTGAGTCATCTTTAGAATAAAGATGTCCAACCATATTTGAAATATTCGGTTTAAGCATCCCTGTTCCCAAGATAATTAAGAATAATGCCACGAACAGTGAAGATAAACCAAATGGTGTTGCTAAAGCGATGTGTCCTAAAGTGATTAAAACTCCACCAAGGAAGATTGTGCGCGAAGCGCCCAACAAGCGGTCAGCAATCCATCCTCCAACAATTGTTGAAAGATAGACAAGTGCACCATAGATACTTACAATCGCCATTGCTTGAGCTTTAGGAAGTCCTAAACCTGCGTTGTCAGCAGTTGTCAATGCATAGAGGTAATAAACCAGAATGGCACGCATCCCATAGTAAGAAAAACGCTCCCAGAACTCAGTCTGAAAAAGCGTCAATAGGCCGCGAGGTTGACCGAAAAATGTTTTTTCTGTTTTGTTTAAGTTTTGCATAGATTATATTATAAAGTTTTCTATACAACTTGTCAAGTTGTCAAACAATTTTGCCTATACAGATTCTTTGAAAAACGCGGGAAAAAGAGGGACAATAACAAAATTTCATAGATATTTATTTATATTTTCTTCTTTTCTAAAATAAGATTTAGCTAAAAAATATAGTTTTTATCATTTTTTACTGACAAATAAATCTGTCAGTAAAAAAAACTTGCATCAGCAAGTTTTAAATTTTCATCTTTAATTCTAAATTTGTTTTTCCACTAATCACTTTTTCTGTCAGTAATTTTTTTAATTCTGCTAAGAATTTCAGATTTTGTAAAAAAGTAATTTCTTGAACTTCTATATTAAGCTCATCTTCACTCGGATTAATGAGTTCAACAAAAACTTCTGAATCTGTATATCGCAATATTCCTAACAACCTGTCAGTAAAAAAAGTTGAAAACTCCCCATATTTCAAGCTATTTTCTGACAGACGTTTTTGCGTCCAACTTTTATAAGCACTGTAAACATTGGGTGAAATGTTATCCCAAGGAAAATATTTACGATTCTCAGGGTCTTTTCCACCTGACAATCCTGCTTCATCTCCATAGTAAATACAAGGAATTCCTGGTAATACAAAAAGCATTGCCAACGCTACTGACAAATTCTTTTCTCCAACCATTGTCAAAATTCGTTCAGTATCATGAGTCCCTAGATTATTTAAATTATTATAGAAAATATCTTTAGGATAATTCTCTTGCAAAGTCATTAATTGATGAGCAACATCTTGACTAGAACGATGACCATTTAACAAATTAATAATTAAATCACGAAACGGATAATTCATAGCAGCTTGTAAACTTCCACCAAGTATATAATTTCTTCTTTTTCCATAAGAAATTTTATTGGAAGCATCTTCCCAAATTTCACCGATTAATATTTTATCTGAATAAGAATCAAGATTTTCTCGAATCCCTTTAATGAAAGAGTCAGGCAATTCGTCAGCAACATCTAGTCGCCAGCCATCAATCCCCAAATCGTTCCATTTGGCTAAAACAGAATTTTTCTCACCATAAATAAAATTGCGAAAAGAATCATTATCTTTGTCAATTTCGGGTAAATCTTTAATTCCCCACCAAGATTTATAATCAAAAGGGTAATTTTCAAACTTAAACCAGTCGAAATAAGGTGAATCTGGATTTTTGGCTGCCCCCTCATCATCGCCATAATCACCATTAATATTGAAATAAAGCGAATTTTTTCCTACATGAGAAAAGACACCATCCAACACCAGGTGCATTTTTTCTTGATGAAGTACCTGAAGCAATTCTTCAAAATCTTCCTGTGTACCAAGCATCGAATCTATTTTCATGTAGTCATTCGTATCATAACGATGATTACTTGTACCAGAAAAAATTGGATTAAGATAAATCGCGTTGATTCCCAGTTCTTTTAAGTAAGGAATTTTTTTAATAATTCCTCTTAAATTTCCACCGAAAAAATCCCAACGTGCAATATCACCATTTTCTTCTTTAACATAGAAAGGACTATCCGTTTTTCTTCCATAAATAAATGAATTGGGTTTTGGGTGATTGATTTGACCATTTTCATTTCCATTATAGAATCGATCTGGAAAAATTTGATAAAAAACTGCTTCACGATACCATCTAGGGGCCTGATCTTCTTTTTCAAATACAGTCAGCTGATAAGGTTTAACATCATTTTCATCAGTGTAAAGAAGCCCTTCCCCACCTATACCAGAACAACCATAAAATCGTCTGGTTTCTCCCAAATCCGAAGACTCGACTATTTCAAAATGATAAAAATAAAGTCCTGGCTCTTCATCAAAAGGAATGGTAACTCTAAAATCTCCGCCTGAATCTCTGTTCATAGAAAATTCATAACGTTTTCCAAAATCACGCCGAATTACACAAGTCACAAGTACAGAAGGTTGATCAGTTGTAAAACTCAAGCTCATTGAGTTTCCAACTTTAATGGCCCCAAAAGGTTGTTTATTATCTAAATTCCACGGATTATAATAATACATCTAATTCTTATTTCCTTTATTAACATTTGAGTCTAAAAGCTACTTAAATTTCTTCTGCCAGTAGATTTCTTCATTCTTTTTTAGCCTTTATATACCAAATATCATCAGCGTACTCTCTAACTGTTCGGTCAGAACTAAAACGTCCTACATTAGCAATATTCATTAAACTTGCTTGAGTCCATGCTTTTTGGTCACGGTAAAGTTTTTCAAGTTCAGCCTGTGCCCGAACATAATCATTAAAATCTCGAAGTACAAAGTATTCATCATTATAAACGGTGAGTGAATCAAAAATTTCGCGTCCTTCACTTTTAATATTTGGCACCATTCCGTCAATTAAGGCATTCAAAATTCGATTAACTACTGGATTTTGTTCATAAATATCACGCGCATTATAATTACCATTGCGATAATATTCATAAACTTCATCTTTAGTCAGCCCAAAAACAAAATTATTTCCATTCCCTGCCGCTTCAAAAATTTCAATATTTGCGCCATCAAGTGTTCCAATGGTTAAAGCACCATTTAGCATAAACTTCATATTTGAAGTTCCTGATGCTTCCTTAGAGGCCAAAGAAATTTGTTCTCCAACATTAGCTGCTGGAATAATCACTTCCGCCAAACTTACATTATAGTTTTCCATAAAGACAACTTTGAGTTTATCTTTAATCGTTTGATCCTTATTAATCATATTTGCTATTTCGTTAATTACTTTAATGATAGATTTAGCATAATGATAAGAAGGAGCCGCTTTTGCGCCGAAAATAAATACTCGAGGAACCATATCTAATTCCGGATTATCTTTCAAATCAAAATATAATTTTAGAATATGCAAAGCATTTAACAGTTGTCGCTTATAAGCATGCAGCCGTTTTACTTGAACATCAAAAATCGCATCAGGATTAACCGTAATTCCATTTTGTTCTTTAATCACCGCAGCCAATCGTAGCTTATCATCAAATTTAGCTTTTTGAAGTTGTTCAAGCGTTTTTTCATCATTTTTAAAATTTTTCAGCAGCTTCAATTCATCTAAATCATGACGCCATGATTTACCAATTGTTTCATCTATAATTCCAGACAAACGTTCGTTTGCAATCTGAATCCAACGACGGTCAGCAATTCCATTTGTCTTATTATTAAAACGTTCAGGATAAATTTCATAGAAATCATGAAGTTCAACATCCTTTAATAAATCAGAATGCAATTTGGCTACGCCATTGGTTGAATGTGAACCAATGATTGACAAGTTGGCCATATGAATTTGTCCATCTTTGATAATTCTCGTATTATGCACCAGCGTGGCACCCACTTTAGGATGCAACTCAGCTGTACGTCTCCGGTCAATTTCCACAATAATTTGATAAATCCGGGGCAAAAGTTGTTTAATCATCTCTTCTGGCCACTTTTCCAAAGCTTCCGATAAAATTGTATGATTGGTATAAGACATCACCTTGAGGGTTGTATCCCAAGCTCGATTCCATCCCACCCCATATTCATCAACTAAAAGGCGCATGAATTCTGGGACACAAAGTGCAGGGTGCGTATCATTAATATGGACAGCAATATAATCCCCAATTTTTCGAATATCTTTTTTTTGTGTTCCTTTATAGTGGTGCAAAATTCGTTGAAGTCCAGCAGAAACAAAGAAATATTCTTGCTTCAAACGTAAAAGTCGCCCATCATAATTAGAATCATCTGGATAAAGTTCAGCAGAGAGCATCGAAGTTTGTCGCATATAATCCAAATTTTGAAATTTAGGGTCTAATTCCTCTGGCACTTCTGAGCGCCACAGACACATATTATTGACCGTTGTATTTTCAAAACCAACCATGGGCGTATCATATGGAACAGCTAGAACACGTTCCTGGTCCTTATAATGAGGAATCAAATTTCCTTTTCCATCATCTTCTAACCAAACTTCACCACCAAATGTTACTTCAACTGCTTTGTCTGCTCTACGAACTTCCCATGGATTCCCATTATTTAGCCAAGAATCAGGTAATTCTACTTGGTAACCATCTACTATTTTTTGTTTGAACAATCCATACCGATAGCGAATGCCATTTCCATTTCCTGGAAGCCCCGTTGAAGCTAAAGAGTCCATGAAACAGCTAGCTAAGCGACCCAATCCCCCATTTCCAATGGCCATATCGGGTTCTATCTTAGCAACCTCATCCAGTTCAATTCCAAAATCATTTAACCCTTCTCGAACGGTATTTAAAATACCTAAGTTAAGTAAATTTGATTTAAGCATTTTTCCTGGTAAAAACTCAATCGAAAAATAATATGCTTGCTTTTTTCCAGTTTCATCCTTATATTGATTATCGGCTACCCAAATATTAGCATAGTAATGTTTCACAACAGATGCCAAAGCATCATAAATTTCCTGATAACCTGCTTTTGTCAGATCAGTCGCAAATTTTGAAGTTAGACGCTCTTCGAAATCTTGCTTAAATTGTTTTTTAGAAAGTTTCAATCGTCGCTCCTTTATTATTCTCAAACATCTTTTATTTTAAAATGAATTCTACCACAATTTAATCACAAGCGCAATCGATTGCGACAATTTATAATTCCTGATAGAGTTCAATGTATTGTTGAGCCTTCGTTCCCCAAGAAAAATCTTTACTCATTGCTGATAAAACCATTTTATTTAAGACTTCTGGTTCTTTTCCATAAACTTCAAGTGCACGATTAATCGTCTCCAATAAAATCTGTCCTTCAAAATCAACAAAACCAAATCCTGTTCCTTCTTTGCTAATAGGATTAAATGGAATCACAGTATCTTTCAAACCACCAATTTCATGAACGATTGGTAAAGTTCCATATCTCATTGCAATCATCTGTGATAGGCCACAAGGTTCAAAAGCAGATGGCATCAAGAAGAAATCAGAACCAGCATAAATTTCCTGTGCAAATTGAAGGTCAAATGCAATATTTGCTGACAACTTATCTGGATATTTTTGAGAAAAATATCTAAAACCTTCTTCAATTTCAGGGAAACCTGTTCCTAATAGGACAATTTGCACATTTTCTTCCAACACATTTTCCAACTGACTCAACACTAAATCAAATCCTTTTTGATTCGTTAAACGGGAGACCATTCCAATCAACGGAACATTTGGATTCAATGGTAATCCTGTTCGCTTTTGGAGTTCGGATTTCATTTTCCCTTTCCCAGAAAGTTCTCCCTTGCTGAAATGGTAAGGAATTAATTTATCATTTTCGGGATTATAGATATCATAATCTATCCCATTTAAAATTCCAGAAACTTTTCCAGCTACATATTGTAAAATCGATTCTAAACCACAACCAAATTCTGAGGTCTGTATTTCCTTAGCGTAAGTTGGCGAAACTGTATTAACTCGATCCGCATATAAAATTCCTGTTTTTAACATATTTAGCATACCATTATGACGGACCACTCCTTCAAAATAGCGTTCCATTCCCATACCAAAAAGCTCACTTAAAGCATCTCCATGCATCAAGCCTTGAAATTCAATATTATGAATGGTCAGTACTGTTTTAATTTTTTCATAGGCCTTAATCCAGTTGTATTTTTCCTTAAGTAAAAAAGGAACCATTGCAGTCTGCCAATCATTGACATGCAAAACATCTGGAATGAAATCTAACTTTTCTAAGAGTTGGCAAAGGGCCAAGTCAAAAAAAGCAAAGCGCTCTCCATCATCGCCATAACCATAGAGTTGTCCTCTACCAAAATAATGTTCATTATCTAGAAAATAATACTTTACACCCTCTTTTTCTAGACTTTTAACTCCAACATATTCGTGTCGCCAACCAACATCAACATAATCATAAAATTCATCTTTTAAAAGTGAACGATACTCTTCTTTCATTTCATTCTTAAAATAGGGAAGAATCACAGCAACTGAATCTATCTTACTTTTTTTAGCCAATTCTTTGGGCAGTGCTCCAGCTACATCTCCAAGTCCTCCCGTCTTAAAAAAGGGGGCACATTCACTTGATGCAAATAAAACTTTCATTTTTCTCTCTTTCATTTCCTCTTTAAAATATAATTCTTTTTTTTATTTTATTTAAGAACGCCGATAAATATTATCAGCGTCATTTGTCTTCTATAAGATATCTGCGGTAACAACTGTTCCTTTAGGAATCACTACTGGTTTTTCTGAACTACCAATAATTTTGACATTATTTTCGACAACCACTCCTTTATCAATGATGGCAAATTTAACTTGAGCGCCACTTTTAACTTCAGAATTGGTAAAAACTAATGATTCTTCAATTAAAGCATTATCTTGAATCTTCACTCCACGAGAGATGAGAGAATTTTTTACTTTACCATTGATAATACAACCAGAACCTAATTGACTATTCTCCACTTTACTATTCTCAGAAAAATAAGTGGGAACTTCATTTTTAATTTTAGTATAAACAGGTTGGCTACTATATAAAAGAGAGGTAAAATTTTGGGGGTCGAGCATGACCATATTGGCATCATAAAATGACTTAATATTAGTGATATTACTCATATAACCTGTGTATTCATAAGTATTCACATCATAGTTCTTCATATAAACACGAATGAGACGGGCAATAGAGGTCAATTCTCTCATATCTTGCATCTCTTTTATAAAATTAATCAACCAATCTGTGTTCACTATAAAAAGATTCAAGCAAAGGGCTTCTTTTTCTTGGGGATTTTCTAATTGATTAACATAACAGTTACTCATCTTCCCTGATTCATCAAAGCGAAGAATAGTATCGTATTCACTTGCTAAATCTGGAGAAACTTTTTTATAAACTGTGGTTATTTCCTTACCTGCCAATTTATGTATTTTAAGAACAGCCGTTAAATCGACATTACAAATAAATTTACTGCCTAAAAGAACCGTATATGGTGCTTTAGATTTACGCAGAAAATTTAACTGTTGAGCAAAATAATCTTTACCTTGTTCCCTTAAACGGTCAAAATCTTGCTGAATATAGACAAAGTAACGACTATTAAAGCCATCTAAGCCCCATTCGCCACCTGATCCTAAATGGTCAAAAACAGATTGTGTTTCTCCCTCATTAAAAGTCATAAAAATATTATCTACATGGGCATTTGATAATGATGATAATGGAAAATCAATCAAACGATATTTACAATCAAAAGGAAGAGTAGCAATTGGACGAACCTCTGTTAAGGGGCTTAAGTGTTTGCTTGAAGAAATATTTGAGAGGATAGCTGCCATTTTATTACTATTGTTCATTTTTATTTTCTCCTTTAATTTCTCCGTGACCAATCACTGCGACTTCATTTTCACCGATTATTTCTACATTATCACCAATTTTGGCATTTTCACCAATGATTGCATTTTTGATTGTAACGTTTTCCCCAATAAATGTCCCAGACATAATGAAACTGTCCTCAATCACTGTTCCTTCTTGAACATGGACATTCTGTGAAAGTATTGAATGAACAACTGTTCCATCAACGTAACAGCCATCACCAACAAGGGCATTTTTTACATTCGATTTTTCTGTGATAAATTGTGGAGCCGAAATATCATTATGTGAATAAATTCGCCAAGATTTATCTGTAATATTTAGTTCATTATTTAAATCAAGAAATTCCATGCTGGATTGATGAAGAGAATCAATGGTTCCAACGTCTTTCCAATATCCTTTAAAGCGGTAAGCAAACACATTTTCTCCAGCTTCAATATAAGCCGGGATAACATCTCCACCGAAATCTTCCATTGGATTTCCTTTCGAGTAACCATTCACAAGAACTTCGCGAAGCCTTTTCCAATTGAAAATATAGATTCCCATTGAAGCAAGATTTGACTTTGGTTCTTTAGGTTTTTCTTCAAATTCAATAATTCGGTCATTATCGTCGGTGTTCATGATTCCAAAACGGCTTGCTTCTTCAATAGGAACTTCCATTACCGAAACTGTTAAACTGGCATCATGTTCTTTGTGGCTTTCTAACATGGCTTCATAATCCATTTTATAAATATGGTCTCCCGAGAGAATGAGAATATATTCTGGATTTTGCTGGTCAATATAAGAAATATTTTGATAAACAGCGTGAGAGGTTCCTTCAAACCATTTGGAACCTTCTTGTGAAGAATAGGGTTGGAGAATAGTGACTCCACTATTAATTCCATTTAGGCCCCATGGTGCTCCATTTCCAATATGAGCATTTAGAATTAAGGGTTGGTATTGAGTAATGACGCCGACATTTTTTACATTGGAATTTGCACAATTTGATAAGGCAAAATCAATGATACGATAACGACCTCCAAAAGGAACAGCAGGTTTTGCAACATTTTTTGTCAATTTACCTAGACGCGTCCCTTGACCACCAGCAAGAATAAGACCAAGCATTTCGATTGCCATAATGAAACCTCCATTTTTTTCACAAAATTTTTGTTTTTTTACATATTTATTATTATTTTATAATTTATACTTTCTAATTCAAAATGATTTACTTTGAAATTTAATAGTCTCTTTTAGTTTCTTTAATAAATTTCTTTAAAAATTCAGTCCAATCCTGATTATCAATCAACGTTTCAAGCTGACAATGCAATCGGTAATTCCAGTAATGGAATGGATTTGCTGGAATATTAATTTGTTCGGATTGTGCATCTTCTTTTCGCAATTGTTCACTCATTGCTAACCAATCTTGAATAGGTAAGATAACCATCATCGCATTGGAGTTTAAGTGCCTTTTAACTATCTCTTGGATAATTTCTGCACTTGCATAATAAGGAGCTTCGCCATACCAACCCATGACCTCATTGTAGTAACGTTGAATTTCCTGATGATTTTCTTCCCACCAAGCTCTTAGTGGACTTGTATCATGACTTGAAGTCGTTAGGACCGATAAATAGGGGACTTCATTTAAAGGACTGACAAATCGGTTATCTGAAGGCATTCTCTCAATTATCAAACGTAGAATATTAAGGTGATTCATGACATCTGGCACATTGGCGGGTACCATTCCTAAATCTTCACCACAAGCTAACATATTGGTAGCATCTTTTAAAACTGGTAATTTTTCATAGGCTTTTTCTTTCCAAAATTCATAATTCCTTCCATAAAAATAGTCATTATAAAGTTTTTCAAGCCGTCCTTTATAGTCATCACCAAATTCTCGAAAGCTAATTGTTTGCATTAAAGAAATACGTGGATGATATTTTCCCGAATCCTCATCATCTTTTAATAATATTATATTTTCATGTAATTTATAAAGTCCTTCTCGCACCCAATCTTCTAATTGAGCTTTTTCTACTTTTTTCTGGTTATTATACTCATTTTGAAATGTATAATTTCCATTACCTATATAATCCAGAAATGTTTGAATAATCCAATCTCGATTATCTCGGCCAAAAATTTCATCAATTACCCAATCCTTGATGAAAGGATTAATAAACCGCTCGAGGCCCCATTGTCTTAATGGAATACCATAGTTATTTTCAATTTCTTCTGCTGACAAGGCAATAGCTGGTGAAAATTGGCCCAATAAACCTCTTACGGAATCCTCTGGCATCTGCCATATTCTAAAGAAACCAAGAATATGGTCCAGCCGATAAGCATCAAAATAATTAGACATGGCTGTTAACCTTTTTTTCCACCATGCATAACCATCTTCGGCCATTTTTTTCCAATTGTAGGTTGGAAAGCCCCAATTTTGTCCATTTACAGCAAAAATATCAGGAGGAGCGCCAGCTTGTTTATCAAGATGAAAAAGTTCTGGATGAGTCCAAGCGTCTACGGAATCATGAGCAATTCCAATTGCGATATCTCCTTTTAGTGCAATTCCTAATTGATGACAATAGTCAACAGCTTCTGAAAGTTGATAATGCAAAAGGTATTGCACAAAAACATACAAGTCTAATTGGTTACTTTCTGAACTTAACTTCTCAAAGAAATCTTCACTATAAGTGGCATACTTTCCCCAATTCATAAAATTAGCACTTTTATTGACATCTCTTAAATACGAAAATGCCGCATAGGCCTTTAACCAATCCTCATTTTGCTGATAAAATTGCTGATAATCTTTGTTTGCTTTAAATTTATGAGCTGAATTTTGATAAATAATCTCAGCATATTCCCATTTTAAGGATAATGCTTTTTCATAATCTATTTTTTCTAAAGCATTTAATTCTAATTCCGCGATGAGAAGCTTTTCTTGTTGAATTTTTGTGTAAGAATCCCAAAAGATATGAATATCTAAATAAATTGGATGCAGGGCAAAAACAGAAATGGCTCGATAAGGATATGAATCTCGCCAATCCATAAAAGTACTGGTATCGTTAATTGGTAATAATTGAATGATGTCCATCCCGGAACGGCGGGCAAAATCGGCTAACTCTTTCAAATCTGAAAATTGCCCTACCCCACTAGAGTTTTCAGTTCTTAGTGAGAAAACTGGAACTGCTATCCCCGTATGGTAAGATTTTTCTCCGTAGGGTTCAATTGAAAAATTATTGGTGACCATTTCCACTCCTTAATTCTTTAAAAATAGTGTAAAACAGCAAAAGAAAACGTTTTCTTTTATTATATATCTTTTAAAAAAAATATACCAATATTTAGTGTGATTTTTCAGAAAATTAATAAGTAATGTTAAATGAGTTAAATTTAAGATAACATTTTTCAATAAAAATAATAAAAAGTTACTGACAAGATTATCAGTAACTTTTTATTGTTTTTATTTTAAGAAGTTGGTTAATACACCATTGATGAATCGACTTGATTTTTCATCACTAAAGTCTTTTGAAAGCTCAACTGCTTCATTGACCGCAACAACATCAGGCGTTTCTGTATATAATATTTCATAACTAGAAACTTGAAGGATTGCTTGTTCAACAAGAGTCAAACGTGAAAATGACCAAGTTTTTGCCAAATATTTAGAAACATTTGCTTCCAAATCTTCTTTTTTATCTAAAACTCCATCAACAAGTTGTGTAAAGTATTCAGGAGCTTCAAGATCTTCTGGACGATCATTGTCATAATTGAGAACAAAGCGCTTTGTATTTTTCAAAAGCTCTGACAATTGTGATTGAGCATTATTTTCTGCTTGTGCTAATTGTTCATCGAGTTCTTCTTTTAAAGTACTTGGAGTGAATAAATCACTTGTATATTTTTCAAGAACATTTTCATGAAGGAATGAGAAGGTTTTTTGGAAAGTTTCAAGAGATTGTTCAGCTGTCGCATTTTCTGGAAGATTTTTGAAAAATTCTAGAACTTTTGGCGCAACAGGTTCTTCATCAAGTTCAATTTGGAACAAACGAATCAATTTCAAATTTGCCATGACACCAACAAATAAATTTGTTGCTTCATATTCATTCATTTTCTTAGCGTAACCACCAAAATCTCGCATGAAAGCAAGAGCTTTAGCAACAGTTGTTTTCTCGATATCTTTAAGCCCAAGAATTTCATAAATTTCATAAATGGCTTCTAAAGGTTGAGAAAGTCCTTTCGGAAATTTCCGAACAGTAATTCGTTCATCACGAAAATCAACGTCAAAACGAACCGTTTGAGAAAGTTCTTCTTCTAATTTTTCAACATTTTCTCGGAAAGAAGTAACAACGTTAGTTGCCATTTCTTTTTGGACAGCGTAAGAAAATAAAGCTTGGACCGCTCGTTGACGAATCTGGTGTTGAGTGAGCGTCTTAGGCATCAAAAAATCCCTCATCAAACAAGTCTTCAAGCGCTGGTTTTGGTTGTTTTTCAGTCATTATCCCGACAACGTGGATATTGACTTCATCAACAATAATCTCAGTAGCTTGAGCAACTGCTTCTTTCACTTCTTTTTGGATTTTTGTAGCAACGGTTGGTAGGCTTACACCGTAAGTAAGATACACATAGATATCAACAGCTACTTTATCGTCTTTTGAGTCAATATAAACACCACGGCCTTCATTTTTCTTACCAAGACGGTCTGAAAAACGTTTGTTACGAAGGGCGTGTACCCCATCGATTTTGGCTGTTGTAATACCGATAATTACTTCAAGAACTTCAGGGGCAATGACGATATCCCCAAGTTCTTCAGAATGTACAGTTTTTTCTGCCATTTTGATTTCTCCTTTTGTCTTTGCAAATTTTTCCAATTGGAAAAATTTCACCTACAAAATGAATTTTCTTTACTGACGAAGTCTTAAAACTTCATAAATTTACTGACAAAAGGCTGTCAGTAGATTTTTCAGTAATCGTACTTGATTAAGCACGTTTCAAGTATTCACCTGTTTGTGTGTTGATTTCAAGTTTTGTTCCAGCTTCAACGAAATCAGGAACGTTAACAACAAGACCAGTTTCCATCGTTGCTGGTTTACCAGAACCTGTTACAGTTGCACCTTTAATAGATGGTTGTGTTTCAGTAACTTCAAGAACAACTGTTGTTGGAAGTTGAATACCAATTACTTCTGTACCGTAGAATTGAATTTTAACATCTGTATTTTCAAGAACATAAAGAAGTTCATCTTTAACTTGCTCTACTGGAATTTCATATTGTTCGTAAGTTTCATTGTTCATGAAATTAGCAATACCATCCATTGAGTAGAGATATTGTGCTGTTACAGTTTCAATAACAGCTTGTTCAAACTTATCTTCAGGACGGTAAGTGTCATCAAAAGTTGAACCTGAGCGTACGTCTTTAAGTTTCATACGCATGATTGTGTTCCCTTTACCTGGTTTGTGATGACTTGCTTCCATAACGCGGAGAAGTTTTTCTCCATTCAAAAATGTCATGCCTGATTTAAGGTCTTTTGCTAAAACCATGTTTATGTTTCTCCTAGTATTTATAAATTTAGATCTTCTGTCAATTTTCTTTTGTAAGCAATTTTTCTGTACACAAAAGAAGTGAAATGACAGGATTTAACATCTTATTTTATCACAAGTTATTGCTTTTTTCAAATAACGATAAGCTCTTTTGGGGCTTTCGTTAAGACTTCACAGCCATTTTCTGTCACCAATAAGTCATCTTCAATTCTAACTCCACCAAATTCAGGAATATAAATTCCTGGCTCATCTGTAATGACCATCCCAGATTTCAAATGATTCTCTGTCATCGATTGATTAAAATAAGGAATTTCATGAACATCTAAACCTAGTCCATGACCAATTCCATGCGTAAAATATTGACCAAAATTGGCTTCTTCAATAACTGTACGCGGAACCTTATCATATTCAGCATAAGTCATTCCTGCTTTGACCTCTTTGATAAGTGCTTCATTAGCCTTACGAACGGTTTCATAAATTGTTCGCATCTTGTCGTCTACAGAACCCACGAAAATTGTTCTGGTCATATCGCTAGCATAATGTCCATAATAGCAACCAAAATCAATAGTCACTGGATCGCCAAATTGAATCATTTTACTAGTCGCAACGCCATGAGGCAAGCTACTTCTCTTCCCTGAGGCAACGATGGTTTCAAAAGAAATTCCGCTCGCCTCTAAATCACGCATTTTGAAATCAAGAAAATTAGCAACCTCAATTTCAGTTCGGCCCGGCTCAATGAATTTTAAAACTGACATAAACGCTTCGTCAGCAATTGCACAGGCTTTTTTTATCAAATCAATCTCTGTGTCATCTTTAAATTGGCGCAATTCCAAAACAAAATTACTTGTAGCTAAAAGTTCTAATTCTGGAGTAGCTTCGGAAAGTCTTTTAAAGAAAGCATAGTCAACTGTTTCTTCAAAAGCTATATTTTTAATTGATTCACTTACTGACAGCTCTGTCAGTAAACTTATTGGATCTCTTGTTTCGATAATTTCAAAATCACTAATCAATCCACGCGCCATTTCACTATAACGGCTATCTGTCATAAAAATATTTCGTTTTGCTGTCAAAAAAACTGTGCCCGCAGTTCCAGAAAATCCTGTCAGATAAAAGATATTCTTCATGTCAGTAATCAATAAACTATCAATGTTTTCTGTCAGCATTTTCGCTTTTAATTTTTCAATTCTCATTTTATTCTCCTTTAAATCAAGAATTAAACTTTAAAATATTTCTTCGTTTTCCTACATGATAACACAAAAACGCTAACATGAGTTAACGTTTCCTTTTAATTTATTTTTTAAGTGGAAGTAGAGCATCAGCTAATTTAGCAAATTCTTCAATAGATAAGGCTTCACCACGAATTGTTGGCGATATTTCTGCTTGTGCCAATAATTTTTCAATTTCAGGTTTACTTTCTTTACCAAAAGCTGCTTGTAAATTATTCATCAATGTTTTACGACGATGAACAAAACTGCTGTGCATCGTTTTAAAGAACCATTCTTCATCTTCTACTTCAACCAATGGTGCTTCACGACGAACCATTTTCAAAATAGCTGAATCAACATTTGGTGCTGGAATAAAGACAGTTCGAGGTACGATAAAGGCTACACTTGCTTCCATATAATATTGAACAGCAATTGATAATGAGCCGTAAGCTTTCGTTTTAGGACTTGCAGCAATTCGGTCTGCCACTTCTTTTTGCATCATCACCACAAATTCTGAAAATGGAATTTTGCTTTCAATCAAATGCATCAAAATCGGTGTTGTGATGTAATAAGGTAAATTCGCAACCACTTTGATTGGTAAATTTGGATTTTTAAATTTTTGAATTTCTGAAAGTAAATCAACTTTCAAAATATCTGCCGAAACCAAGGTAAAATTATCGTAAGGTGCCATCGTTTCTTCTAAAATTGGAATCAAAGATTTGTCAATTTCAAAAGCCATCACTTCAGCTGCTTCTTCCAATAGATATTGGGTCAAAGAACCAATACCTGGACCAATTTCAATGACATTTACTTCTTTTGAAAGTTCAGCGGTTTGAGTAATTTTTGTCAGAATATTATGGTCTGTCAGGAAATTTTGTCCAAATTTTTTCTTAAAATTAAAATCATGGCGACGTAAAATGTCCTGAGTACGGATAATATTGGAAATGCGGTCTATGTTATTTTCTGTCATTTTTTCTTTCTTTTACTTTTTATGTATTTTAAAACTGATATTAAGTTTCTGTCAGTAAATTTTACTGACAGAAACCATTGATTTATTCTATCAGCGACATTTATCTTCTGTCAGTAATTCTTCATTACATTTTCAATTTGTTCTTTTGTAATTTTAAACATGTTAAGTCGTTTCTTAATTTGTTTTCCATTCGCATAACCAATTCTGAGTTGCTCACAAAGAAATTCTCGACGTTTTCTACTGTCAGCGGCCATAACTAAGCCAAAGCTCATTAAATCAGTTTGTGTCAGTTCTGTCAGTAATTCTTTTTTACTGACAGAACTTCTGTCAGAGGATGGTTCTTGCGTTTTAGCACTTCCAAATTCATCAGTACCTTTTTCTCCACCAAATACTTCTGCCAAAGCCTGATTCAGTGCTTGAAAATTTGCATGCTCAACTCCTAAAGAACCTTTTCCTTTAGGTCTTGCCTCATCGCGATTTAAAAAAGCATGTTTAGCATTTGGAACGGCTTGCATTATGATTTTACGAATTCTTTCTCCTTGGAAATCTGGATCAGTAAAAACAATAATTCCTCGCTTATCTTCTAACCTCTTTAGTCGTTCTAAATCTCTGTCATCAATAGATGAGCCTCCTGTTTCATAGGTCTCACAGTCAAAATAACGCTTAAGATTCGCTGTGTCATCTCGTCCCTCTACCACAATTACTTCATTAATTTTTTGCTTTTCTACCATAATTTGCTAAATATTTCTCTTTATCTTTTCGATTTTTAAGGATAATCACTTTACTTTCAACATTAAATTCTTTTATTTTTTGCTCAATCTGTGGAAACTCTTTTTCAGGAAAGGTCCAAACAAATTTTAAAAAATCCAGATATTCTTTGTCCCATTTTTCTTTAAACTCTTCAGCAATATCTGGACGATTTTTACCAAAAACACGACTCTTAATCTAGCGCTTAATCACCCGAAACGTTGTTTTTAAACGGGGCGTCTTCAACCAGATTACTTCATCAGCAAAAGGTAATCGCTCATCTAAAGTTGAACCGTAATTTCCATCAATAATCACATTTTCATTTTGGAAAATAAAAATTCTTGTCGCCTCACGTAACTTTTCTCTGGCAATTTCACTTGGATATTTATGAAAAACCTTATCTAAATGCAAAATAGGATAATTTGTAATTTTTCCTAGTTCTCTTGCAAAAGTTGATTTACCACTTCCTGAACTACCAATAATCATAATTTTCATAAAAATAGCTCCTATCCAAATCAAAATAAATACGAATTTATTTTTTCAAGCCAAAAATCCTCAAGGCATTTTCTGTTGTCGCTTTAGCCACTTCATCAGCAGAAATTTCACGTAATTCAGCAATTTTCTCAACAATAAATTTTGTGTAAGCTGGTCTATTTTCTTTTCCACGATATGGCATTGGTGTTAAATAAGGCGCATCAGTTTCCACTAAAATTTTATCCAAAGGAACTGTAGCCGCAGCCTCTTGAACATCAAGAGCCTTCTTAAAAGTGACTACACCTGAAAAAGAAATCATCATTCCAAGCTCTACAAATTTGAGTGCCTCATCGGCTGTCCCAGAAAACGAATGCATAATCGCACCAGCAGAACCAACGCCTTCTGATTTAATAATTTCATAAGTATCATCAAGAGCATCACGTGTATGTACTTGAAAAGGCAGACCCATTTCCTTAGAAATCTGAATTTGTCTTCTAAAAACTCGTTCTTGTTCTTCTTTCGGACGGACCATCCAGTGATAATCCAAACCAATTTCTCCAAGAGCAATAACTTTTTTTGCTGACAGCTTGGTCAGTAAATAATTTTCAGCTTGGTCATCAAATTCAGCAGCATCATCAGGATGCCAGCCAATTGTTGCGTAGCATTCTTCAAATTTCTCAGCCAACAAAAGTGCTGCATCATTTAATTCATAATTACTTCCAACATTATTAATTCTTGTCACTCCAAATGTTTGAGCTTGGACTAATTCATCTTGAATTCGCCCTTCAAATTCACTAGTATTTAGATGTGTATGTGTATCAAAAATTTCCATTATATTTTTATTTATACTTCCTTATTCTTCCTCAAAAGTCTCTAACAATAGTTTTTAGAAGAATTTCAAAAATTGATATTCCCTAATCTTCCTCATGATTCTTTTTGCTTTGGTTAATTCTTGGTTAGTCTCTTGGTTAGTTATTTTAGAGATTAATTTGGTTCAATTTTTGACTAATTTCATTTTTAATTGTACCACTTATATGAGAATAAATCCTCAGAGTGATTGACTCATCTCTATGACCAACTCGTTCCATAATTGCTTTAATTGGTACTCCAAGTTCCACAAGTAATGATACATGAGAATGTCTCAATAAATGGATACCGTATTTTCTTTCATTTCCTAATACTTTTTGACAATTATCACAAATAAACTTATAAAATACAGGTTGTCTGAAAATTCCACCAACCGCATTTACAAAAACAAACTTATCATCTAAACAGTTTTTTTGGAAATAATCAATAATTTCCAAGCAACGATTACTTAAACTAATTGTACGAATCGAACCTACCGTTTTAGGTGTTTGAATAACTCGATCATCATATTTTGCAACACGATATTCTAAAGTGTGGTCAATTCTTAGTAACTTATTTTTGAAATCAACATCTTGATAACGAATAGAAGCAAATTCACCGAATCTACATCCTGTTAGGAAAATAAATTCCATAGCTAAAGTGTATCTTATATTTTTTTTATAAGATTTGCAAAATATCAAAACAGAACTCATTTCTTCTTTACTTAAAAATTTTTCATTTGCTCGTTCTAATGTTTCAATTTCCAACCTTACTTTAGGTAATACTACTTTGTCAGCTGGATTTGAATCAATATACCCGATGTTTTCAGCATACTTGAACAAAATTCTAATGTAAATTCTGCGATTTTTTCTTGTTGAATTCGCAATATCTAATTCCATTAAATAACCTTGTATATCTGCGGTCGTCACTTCTGAGACTTTATATTTTGAAAATTTTTCGATAAATCCTTTTAAAGAAATTTGCTCCGCTACAAAACTTGCTGGCTTAACATCTTGTTTTCTAATTACAACCCATTCTTCATAAATTTCTTGTACCGTCTTATTTTGAACGATTTGTTCCTGAATCTCGTTAGCAGTTGGTACTTTTTTTGATTGCTCTATTTTTCTTGCTAATCTATTTTTAGCTTCTGATTGAGCAACCCTTGATTTTGATTTTAATGTGACCGTTACTTGTCGCCATTTATTCCTCTTTTCATCAAAGTATTTTTCAAAGTATCTATATTTTCCACTATCAAGTTGCTTATAAAACATATTTCCTCCTTTTACCAAAGATAAAAGAAATCTATACAGCACTTATATTATATCATATCTGCATATTACTTTTATCTTTTTTCTAAATTGTACTTTCTCTTATTTTTTGCTTATATTCAAGAAAAGATTTATAACCCTGGACATTTATATAAACACGTTTATGACTTGGTCGTAATATATAAACATTAAATTCTGTCCGTCTCATTTCAGTTAAATCATTATTAAGTGTTTTTATAGGTACATCAAATAATTCTGAAATTCCCCGTTTATCTTTATAATTTTCTTCCATTTTTTCCTCCAACAAAAAATAGAGCAAATTTTTTCTTGCTCTTTACTTAAACTTTAAATATCTCTAATATATCCATGACTTGTTTTTGAATAATCACCAATCGCTAAATCTCGACCATAAGCACTAAAGTTAAAATATCTTTGTAACGTTTCTATACTTAGAACTTCTAAACCACCCATTTGTTCAATTAATTCCTGTGCTAAATCTTCATCATTTTCTGCTTCCACAAAGTCCAAATCATCTTTATTATTGATAATATCATCAATACTATAAATTTCAAGAAAATCTTTTAAATGATCTATGTCAGAAATTTCTTCTAATTTTTCCGCATACTCATTAAGTTCCTGAATTGACGAATACTCGCCTACTTTATAACCGTAAAAATTTTCAAAGTCATGTATTGCATATTCTTCCCCATGCTCTACATCTAAAAGTAAGTCTGATTTAATTCTTGAAAAATCAACAGGTAATTCATACCACTCACCCCTTGTTCTTCCATTGTTATAACTGTTTAAATTTACAACATAAATTTTTGGTGTTTCCATTTTTATACCCTCATAATTTTCTAAATTAATAATTTAAGATACTCAACCAGTTCATATCACTTAAATTTCTACTTTCCGCAAGTATTCCAGTTATAGAAAATCCTTGCTTTTCTAAATCATCCGCATATCTTTTTAGATAGCGAACACTATTATCTAAATTGTTCGCAAAAATACTTAATCTTTGCCGATACCGCTGTTCCAATTGAACAAGGAAAATAACATGGTCAGAAAATACATGAATAAACGCTTTGTCTATCTGCAAATAACCCAACATTTTTTCTTCTAAGATTCCCCATTCTTTTTTAGATTTTATAATACTACTTTCTTGTATTGCTTTAATTTTTCCAATTGCTATTTTTAGTTGTTCAGCCCATGCTATAACTTCAGATAAAGTCGCATAAGGGTAGAGTTTTAATTCTCCTTCTATTTCTCGCAGTCTGTGGTCAAAGTGTCTAAAATTATTCTCTAATACCCTTTCTGACATTTTCCCACTTGCTCTAACTTCTTCAAGTTCGGTCATACTCTCTCCTTTCCATTGTTCGGAAATAACTCTAAAAACCCTGGAATTTTCAACGTGAAAACTAGGCTAATACCGAACGTTATTCGACTATTTTTTATTTTCCTATCACGTAATGTAATTGACTGGCTTGTGCTTTTGTCAGCACTTGGAAAGTATAAACCGCACTAAAACCAGTTCCTGACTGTGAAATTAAGACTGAACCGTCTGAATGTATTCCTTCCACAAAAGCCACGTGACCGTAAACAGGGTCTGCGTTCCATTGACCGTCTACTGTTTGACCACCGCTAAAGCTAACCGCACTATGGAGTGTCGGAGTTGTCGTTACAGTATATCCTGCTTGATGTTGCCAATCAGCACCATTTCCCATATACATTCCAAAAGTGATACCGAAATCTTTGGCTCGATTCCATGTGAACCATGTACATTGTTTATACTCATAACTTGTCGCAAGATAACCACTTGTATTAATTGGTTTATCTAAAGTCCAACCAGAAGGTATATCTGGAGTAATTCCTGAACCACCACCAGTTCCACTATCACCACCAGTCGTCATGAACGTGTACCAATATTCCGCAAAACCTTGACGTTTTGGAAGGCTATCAACCGCCCCTGCACGTTCCCACTTTCGCATAATATCTTCAGTCGTTTGCTTAACATTAGTTCCTTTGACTAATTGTTTAAGTAACGTTGAATCTGTACCGTCTTGCTCAAACATGAACTCAACTTGAAGATTAGTATCTGTCCAAGATTTTTTCTGACTTTTCGCATAGTTTAGCAAGTTTACTCGCCTGCCACTATCCCATTGAGCCAAGCCGAAAGCATAACCGCCTAAAGTGGTATCCATTGCTTTTGCTTCATTATAAGTTGCATTAGATTGAATAATTGAAGGTTGAAGTTCACTTTCTGCTTGATTATTACCAAGTAAAGCAGCCGCCCCTTCTTTCGTTCCACCTTCTTTTAGAACTCTATCCCAAATCACTTTGGCAGTTTGTTGCTGTGGTGTATTAGTATTAATATCTGTATCTGAAGAAGAATTTGAACCAACAAATAATGAAAAGAAAGCTAATATTGGCAATAAAAGCAACAAAAAAGGAAGGCTAACTAATATAACCTTCCGCTTAATTGCTTTTTCCATTTTCACCCCCTATTTTTCATCAATCACAAATGGATTGTTAAGTTTTTGATTGGTATCATTATTATCCCAAGGATAGTTTGGTTTACGTTTAAAACTACTATGACTGACTTTTTCCTTTTCAAATCTTTCAGCCATTCTACCTGCTGATTGTTTCATTGCTCTTTCATCTAACTTTTCTTTAGCTAAAGCTTTTTGCTTATTTTTAGCTAATTCTGATAGATTCGGTTTTTCTTGATCAGGAACAGCTTCACGCAATCTACGCTCAATTGCTCTCGCTTGAAGTTGTGTTTTGTTTTTATCATAAAGAGCTTGAATTGAAGCTTTCTTTTCTTTATTTTTTTGTTCCACTTTTTGAGCAAGATTTGGGTTAGTTGCATTTTTTCGTTGTTGATACTGTTTGCGATAGTCAGCTACTTTTCGTTTTAACAGATTAGGATTTTCAAATTTCTGTTTGCGTTTTTCCAAACGTTGTTTGATTTTTTCTTCTTTAGCCTGTAGTTTTTGACCTTTTTTAGTATCAGGATTTGCTTTATCTGTTTTATTCATAGTACGGTCTGCTTTTTTATTCAAGCCACCATGCCACAAACTACCAGTTCCACCTGTAAATCTTTGTTTAGCTATTTCTTTCGCCTTACCAGTTGCCATTTGACCAGCAGTTAAACCTGCGACCAGTCCTGCTGAAGAACCTGCCAAAAGTGGAGCTTTAATCATATTTGAGCCTTTTCTACGAACATTTGAAAGTAAGCCATCCATACGACCTGCAAAACCACTATTACTGAGATGTCCTGCTTTGAAAATATCTAAAATTTTTTGACGTTTCTTAAATAGGATAATATATACAATGAATTTTATAAGGGTGATAAAGAAATAATCACTCCCAATCATTGACATTACTGTAGAAGAAACAATACTATCTAAAACACTAATTAAAGCTGTACCAATAACGACTACATTAGAAACAATAAGCGCCCCACCTGTTGCTTTTGCCCATCTTAAAATTACTACGTCAAAGACAGGAAATAAGGAAAGAATCCCCACAAATGGTAGTAAAAGTAAGAGAATTAAGAAAAACATTCTCATTACAAAAGCCATTATCGCAAAAGCTAGGTAAATAAAACCGACTAATATCGCATTGAAAATACTTGCTAGAGCAGTTAATACTTTTTCACCCATTTTTTTCGAGGTCAAATGTGAATCTTTTAAATCAGATTGAATCGATTTTATCTTGTCATTATCATCCCCTGAAGTTAAGAGATTGACAATATTATCTTCAGAGATATTAGATGAACAATCCGCATTTATTTTCACATTGTCAAAATTAAGGTAAAGAAAGGGAACTTCAACCATTGTCGTTTTTAAATCATTAGAATTTTTCGCAGAAACACCTGCTACCTTAACCGTTGACATCAAAGTAGTTGTAACATCATTTAAAGCAGTATTAACTTGTTCAGTTAACTTTTGACCACCATTAATAAATAGACCTACCAGTATCATCACAAGCGCCAATTTTCTGACCCCTTCAAAAAAGCGACGTTTAAACCAGTAAAATAAAAGACTACTAATAACAGCTATCGCAATAATTGGATAAAGTTGAGGGTTGGAAAATTGATTATAAATATTTTGAACCGTCACGAACAATTGGGCTGTCCATTGAGTGATTAATGAATCACTATTTAACTTTTCATTAACCGCATTTACAAAACGATAAATTGTTTTTGTAACGAAAAATTGAGAACGAATGAAAAAGGTTTGCATTCCTGCATTCATTGAACCTGTCAGAAATTTTCCATCATCAAAATACATATAAGAGGTATAATTATCTAAATTTGCTCTTGCTTTTTTTCTTTCTGCTTCAGTCATGACTTTACTTGGAGAATCATCTGAACCATAATCATTTAAATCATCACCAATTGGCGGTTTTATTATGCCATCATTAATTGATGAATTAGAAGATGAATTATCCTTTGAGTTATATTTTGAATCATTTTTAGAACTATTCTTATCACCTGAAACTGAAAAATTAGGAGTAGAGGGCGGAGTAAAGCCTGTATCCGCAAAAGTATGCAGGGCTGAAGGCATAAAAAATGCTAATAGCCCTACAAATAACAACATTTTCTTTTTCACTATGCCACCGCCTTTGCTGATTCCATTTCACTAAACGTTGTTTTAAAGCATTCATTCAATGCTGAATTTTGACCATGAATTACAACACGACCAATCCGACCGAAAGGGTCTTTAGCAAGGGCTTGACCTTTAGTTTGATTTTCATACCAAGTTATCACATCTTCGTCATCATCAGGTAAACCAAATGCTTGAAGAACTGCCTTTGTATTTCCAGTTTCTTTAAAAGCAAAAATTGTTCCAAAAGCTGTATCATCTTCATCAGACGAACCATCTTTTACACTTTGAGTAATCAAAGCCAAGAAATTATTTTCCGAACGTCCAACACGTTTCATCCGCATTAAAATACCTTTTCCAATATCCGTTGTATTAAAGAACCAACCTTCATCAAGGAAAATAACCGTTTCTTGGTCTCGATTTCTTGCACCAAAGAATCGACAAAAATCACCTAACGCATACATGATAATATCTGACATTTTATTTTGAGCTGTTTTTACTTCACCAGATTTAGCTAGATTAAGTCCTGTAACCCCTAAAACGGTGATGTGGTCGTCCATACTAACTGACGGATTTTTACCTTCTGAAAAGACAAGTTCTAGCATTGTACCCGATATTTTTGAAAGGATATTTTCCGAACGGTCTTTAATAAGTTCTTCTTTTGATTTTGCCATTTCTTTAAAAACATTAAGCAATCCAACAGTTTCACCTTTTGCTCTTCTTTCAATGACTTGTTGTAAATGATAGTTAAATGAGTTTTCAAATCTATCATCTTCAGTCAATTTTGTACCAATCAGCCCTTCAGTAACTTGTGTAGAAAGTTCTTTTGCTTGTTCACTTTCCAAAAATACAATAGGGTCTAATGCCCCAATATTCTTTTTATCTTTTGTATTTAGACTGACAAAATGAATATGATTAATATAATCAATCAAAGGCTTATGATAAGCAAACTCTAGATTTCTAATTCTTCGTTCCAAAATTTCATCATCTTCAATAAGAGCGACTAAATCCGCTATTTTTTCTTCCATTTCTGGCAAATAAGATTCTAATTTATCCCTCACATATAAAAACTGTGATTTCATCTCATCTTTAGGGTCAATATAAAGGCTCAACCCTTTTAAGATGGAATGATAAACAAATGCAAGTTTTGCGAAGAAAGATTTACCTGAACCTGTATCACCAAAAATACCCACATGAGGACTATCTCCTAATTTCCCTTCAATATCTTCTTTATTGGCTTGAAACATATTCCAGAAAAACGGAGTAGATGAACTTGCAATTGCCTTTTCATAGTTTCCTGCCCAATTTATAGTGGTATGGTCAACACGTCCAAAGTAAAATCCAATATCTGAACCCACTTTTTGACTGACAAAAAACAAGTTTTCAACAAAAGCAGACACTTTCATATTTTGAACCCAATATCTGTCTGAACGTGTCAATTCTTCAGTTGAACGCATTTTATAAAAAAGATAAGGCTGATCCCATTGACTAGGAACAATTTTAACTCCTAAACCTTCCATGGCAGTCATTAACATCTTCTTATAATAATTAATTTCTTCAGGAGTTGAACCAGTAATCGCAAAAACAGGTAAGAAGTCTAGGAAATATTCCCCATTATCTACCCCAGAAATAATATCTTCAAGAATCATATACGCACCAACAGATGAAGATTTTGTCACATTTCCTTTTTCATCTGCTTCTGAAAGTTCCGTACCAATTCTATCTCGATTTCTCTCTGCGGTAGCTTCCATTCCTAAAGCCCCTTTATTTTTTCTAAATCGAGCCTTGATACGAAATTCAACTGGAAATGGTAAAGTTTGCAAGTGTTCGATAAGATGAATATTATTAACCACTTCTGGATAATCAGCCAATGGTAAGAATTTTAATAGGCTACTTCCTTGTGGATGATGAATTTCTAATAGTCCATCGGAGCGAACATCTATCGTTGTATCATCCATATTTTCAATGGCATTTTTAACATCAGCTAACACTTCATCTTTATTGACTTCAATACCACGTAAATAATTAAGTGAATTATAAAGGAGCGTTTCTTCTCTCTTCAAAGGGCGAGCCTGAAGTAAATTTAAATTCATTTCTAAATCTGAAGCCGTTTGTTTATAGGATTCATACCAATTAAGATTGAATTCTAATTCTCTACGAATCAAATTTACAACAGATTTTCTGAAACGTTGCCAGCCTTCTTTCATCATTTTTCTTAAATCACCTGAAAATGAGAAATCACTCAAAGGAACAGTTAAAAAGAATTTATAATGATGTAAGTTTCCTAATTCATTCATTAATTCTGAATAAGACTGCTCTAATAGATACTCTCCAAATTCACGAGTTCTAGGGTCGCAATCTTTTAATAATACTTCATATGATTTCAGTAAATCTTTTGAAAGTGGCTTCACTAAAATTTCAAAGCCTAAATTTTCGTATAAACTGGTAATGACTGCTTGTGTCGCTTGTTTGTGTGCCTCTTTTCCTTTATTATCCATCATTGAGATAATAGACGCAGGCACTTCAAACATTGCAAATACTGTGCCATCATCTTTTAAAACTAAATTATCATGCACCGATAATACGTGATTTTCCCATATTGCTTTTTTCTTCATTTTTCTTCTAAATCCTCTTTTCCTTTTCTTAATGGATGAATCCATCCCTTATGTATGCTCTTACCTGCAAATCCAAAGTTAAATAAAAAGACAATCATATCTTTAAAATAAGCAGGTGGTGTCTTATCGTCAGGACGAATTTCAGAGATAAATAATGCACTTTTATAGCAAATTATCCCTAGCACCATTAATCGAAAACCAACAGGAAAAACAGTAAATTTTGAAAATAAAAGTTTCCACGAAGCAAAACCAATCAATCCAAAGTAAATAAAAAAGGACAACCGCCAAGCCTTACCTAGCGACCATCCTTCAAAAAGTTTTTGGATTCTTAATGGTTGAGAAAGTGAACTTTTATTAGAATATTTCAGTCCTTTTTTATTTTCTTTTGACAATCTTAACTCCTTTTTATTTAGCACCAATCATTTCAAATAGTTTTTGACCAACTGGTTGTAAAACCGTTTGAGGGTCTAGTGTGAGAACAAACAAAACCGCTGCAACAACAATCATCATTATCATTTTACCTGTTGCCTTCTTTTGCCATTCTTTACCTGCAAAATAAATCCCTCCTGCAAAAATGACATATTTTGCATTTTCTTGAAAAAAGTTCCAAAAGCCTGTCAATCCAATCGCACCATAAGTAACGCTGATATGATTAATTAGTATCTCTTTCAATTTGATTTCTCCTATTCTTTCTTACCTTCAGGTAAAGTGTGTTTAAAGTCAGTCGCAAAATATGACTGCTTTTGTTTTTCAATTGTAAATTGATAATTTTCTACGTGTGTTCCGAGTGAATTTTTCATTGTAACTTGAACAACTGCATGATATTTATTGTCACCTTTTGATTCATAAGTGGCTTGGTCTAAGGATTTAAACTCTTGCCCCTTATTAAGCGAAAGTCCTTTTGAAATTAGTTTCAATGTATCACCATCAGTTGTATAAGCAGTAAACAATGATTTTGTGAACTTGTCTAAATCTTTTTTGACTGAAGCACTATTGTTATCAGTACCTGACCATGTTTTAGTAGGTACTTGATTTTCAGTTGCCTGTAAATCAGGAACACTTGAAAAATAAGGCTCATCTGAAATATAGTAAGCTGAACCTACTTTTTGGTAAGGAATCGTAAATAAAGTTGTTTCATCATGATATTTCACCACATTTTGTTTTGTTGTATCTTTCCCCTTTTTGACTTCTTTTGTTGTGACTTCACCTGCACTATAAGTCACTTTATAAGTCGCTTCATTGTCAGTCAAACTCATCATGACCGCACCCTCAAATTTTGAAGGTATACGTTGAATGCCTTGACTAATCACTGGTAGATTTTGAACAAAGTAAGAATTAATATCTTTAACTGCTTGTTCTTGGTCTTTTTCATCTTCAGGGAATGTGAAATAAGTTTGCACAAATCCGTCAAGATAATTTTTCGCTTGTAAATCAAGTCCATTACCTGAAGCTTTTTGCGTAGCACTCACTTCTTGATAAATGATTTTCTGTGTTGGTTTGTATCCACTTGCCATCAAACCAAACAAGACCACGTTTGACAATATTAAGAAACCGACCCCACCCACAACCAAAGCCCCTACCTGTTTAGCTGAAATCCTTTTAAGTTTAGGCGGTGTTTCATTGGGCAACTTCCTTAACATTTTCGGCTTATTCTTTTCAGGCTTTCTACCTGCAAGGAGAGAAAACTTCGATTCCTTTTTTTTAGGAACATCAATTGTTTCCACTTCAGATTCTTCTTCGCCAATAACTTCTTGAGTATCTGATTTTTTATAGAAATTTTCTAGTTTTAATACTTCAGCGTCACTCAAAGATTTTGATGTTGATTTAGCTGAAATTCCAAATTCTTGAGCCTTAGAGAGTAACTCTTTTCGCTCAACCCCTAACTTGTCAGCTAATTCATAAATTTTAATTTTGCTCATATTCCTCACTTTCTTTTTCAACAGCTTTAAAAGATACATCACTTCTTAACCATTTTTCAGCCACTTCTTCAGCTTTCCTCTTAGTATCAAAAGTAGTAGCGAATTTTAAGTGTTTAGTCGCTCCACCATTGGCACAAAGATAGCCACCACGCATTTTTACAACGTACATTTTCACCTCTTTTTTCAATTTAAAATAATATCTCACCAAAATAATTTGGCGGAGTTCTTGATTTATATTTTGTTTTTTTCATTTTTGGAGCTATACTATAAAAGTAGACACAAATGAGTGTGTTATAATCTGTATAGGAAGACACAAAAACGAAAGCAAAAACACTATTATAATTTTTAATAAAGAATCATCTTTTTTCATTTCTAACCCTTTCTAATTTCCCAATTAGGCTTTTGAATATTAGATTTTGGTAAAAATCGAGGAGCAATCGCAATTGACAGCGGAGTTGAGATAGGATTGTATTTCTCACACAGCCACATTACTTTGTTTTCATTAATTCCAGACCAAAATTGATTTGTACCGTCAGGAAAAAGAATTTGTATATCATACAAATCTTTATATGGTGCTTTGTGAAGTGAAAAATCAATCTGTGGTTGTGCTTTGCTCATATTTGTTACTGTCATATTTTTATTTCTCACTCATGGTGAGTATCCTTTCTCTTGCCTTACCATGAGTGAGGCTTTTAACATTGTTACTTTTCAGATAAGGAAAGGCAAACCCTACCCTTATTTCAAAGATTTACGTGGATTATTTATTTAGTGCCACTACGTGCTTGCGCTTGCGCTTCTTCCAGTTTTCCTTTTAATTCATTAAATGATTTCTTTGTGAAATTGTATGATGATGAAGCCTTGACAAGATTTCTAATCAAGTCATTTGTACGGTTCGCAATAACTTCGACTGTATCATCTGAAATAGAAGTATCATTTTCTACAGTACGGAGCGCTTTCCCCTTTCCTTTGAGCTTTTGAGCAGCATCTTGAAAGGCATTTCCTGCATTGATTACAGCTTCAATTTCATTTAAATCAGTTGCAATTTGATTAAGTTCTGTTTTTAAAGTTGACATATTTTATCTCTTTCCTTTTTTTATTTCCCACCACAAAATTTGCCTTCCCTTATCTGAAAAATAACTTTGTTTTTACTTATGAAAAATCATAAAGTTGCTTGCGCTAAATCATTATCAATTAAAAAGTAAATTGCCATTTTATAGCCTTCAGGCAAATCAGCAATTCTTTTATCTTGATAGAGTGAATAATATTTTTTACGTGTCATTGAATCAGGCGGAAACATCAAGCCTATTTCATTAAGCAATCCCAACGCTTCAGTTTCATTTGGAATATAAAAAAAGAGCTGGTCATAAACTCCCTGCTCAAATTTTTTCAAATTAAATTCATATCCACTCATTTTATACTGGAGCATTCGGACGTTGTTTGGAACTCTTAACATTCTTTTTTGAAAATGTTCTACATTAGGTCTAATCACCCCTCTCTCCTCCTTTAACTAATTATCAATCAAATATATCCGCAAGTATTGCAATAACAACCACAAATACAATAATAGCTACGATAACTTTAATTACTATTTCATCAACTGGAAAACCTGTCAATTTGAATAAGCTATCCATTTGCACCCCTTATCATTCTAAATTCCTTCAAGAACTTTTCTTGTCTTTCTGTGAGTTCTGCTTCATTAAAAATTTCTTCCAAACGACTTTCACCTGTCAGTTCTTCAGCTTTTTTTAACAATAGATAAGTTGATACAGGCCCACCACGTTCAAACCATGTATATTTTCGGTTCAAATCAGGCACTTCAGGACGAACAGTAAAATGATAAGCATCCATTCTACCCATCATATCGTACCATTCACTATCTAAGTTTCCTTCCTTATCATAAAATGTCAGATTATCATTAATAATTTTGACCCCTTCATCGGCTAAATCAAAATCTTCCTCGATATATCTTTTTATAAAGTCGGTTGATATTTCTTTTCGCATGGAAATTTCATAACGATTTCGCAAACCATACATTTCACGTATCGCTTCAACCGAAGTCATTTCTTGACTTGCTCTCTCAAAATCTTTTTCGTAGAACCGAAAAAATAAATGAGTTTGTTTAGATCCAAAATAAACAGTTAGACCGTCATTAATCATTCCTTCTTTTGTCCTTCTTCCACCAAGAACCGCAGAATAGTTTTGTTTGCGACCATTCCACCGACCCTCACGGGCAGAAGTTAAAAGTTTGAACAAGTCAAAATTTCCTTCTTGCGGATTATATTGTTCATCAAGTGCTAAATCAAAACGTGTGATTTTTACAAAATCATCATTATCTGGTGCTTTTTTATTGGCATAGAGAAAACAATCGTTAAAAAAATCGTACCAAGTACGCTGTTTTTGATGATATTCAAACTCATATTCCATTTCACGGCACGCTTGACCGCTCATTTCAATTAGCACACCTGCTTTTATATCTTTATCATGATAATAAACATTGATGTGACCGTAACTAATAAAAAAAGGGTATTGATAACGGTTATACTCATTGAGTTGAAAATTCTCAACGTTTAAACCTAAAATCTTAGAAACAACTTCACGAACATTTAAAGTCTGAAAGCGAATATTTGTATAGTCATTTGTACCAATAAAAACCGTTGAACTCTCCCTTTTTTTGAAAAAGGAGTGTCTTATTTTTTCTTCCATTTCAGAAGTAATAGCACGTTCGCCCTTTTCCATTTTTCGGTAATAGCTCAAAGATATCCCTAAGAGGTCACACATAAACTGTTGAGTAACATTCGCACTAGAGCGTATATCCTTTAAATCAATCGTTCGTTCCTCACTTTCTAAAACATAGAAGAGGTGACACAAGCTATACCGTTGGTATGACTAGGATAGTTAGACTTGTGTCACTTGTACCCCCCCTCATTAGCATTTGGGGGGTCAAGTCCAAGCTGACGGCAAGCCGTCAGCCGTGCAATCACACGCTCACTCCTTACGCTACGCTCGGAGCTATGCTTACGTTCTTGCACTTTTTCAAAAAAAGCATTACGTTTTAAACGCAATAGCCTTAAAACAAAACCCAACATTTTCCCTCCAATTCTTTCAAGAATAAACCGCTGTCGCGCACTACCGTTTGCGAGGGCAATTCGACCGTGGAAAATGGCCTGCCTACGGCAAGTTGTCTAAAGACAAACGGAAACAAGTTCCTATCATTTACTCACCGCCGATTCCGTGGTGTTTATTTTTTTCTAACTAAGCAACTTCTTCTTTGTTAAAAGTCACAAATTCTTTTTCAAACTCTGCTTCATCAGCCAGGACAGTATCAATGGCTTCATTTAAAGTACATTCTTCTGTTTCTTTGGTTAAGAAAACAGTTTGTAAAGCAATAAAATCATCTTCATTGTAAGGTGATTTTTCACCTATAGAATATCCACCACTTGTTAAACGCTCTATTGCTGTTTTTACAGTTTTTGGAGGTTGACTTAACTTGCGAGATAAAGAGGTAATCGTATAAGATTTTTCTTCCAAAATCCCACTTTCTGCTCGTTCCTGTTCAACGTTAGAAATTGGTGGAGCTTCAAGCTGAACTTCAGTAGTATCAGCTAAAACTGGTAATTTTGAAAGCTCTTCATGAAAATCATATCCTTTATCAAATGGCACAGACGGACTATAAAATTCACGTGCAAGTTCACCATTATTAGCAACATAACCACGACCAATTTTACCCTTGATATATTTGAAAACTTTTTTCTCATTTTCATCTCCAAATACCATACGATAGCCTGAACCAGTCAAACGACCAACCGCCAACCGCTTCATAAAGTTATCACGCAAGGCTGATTTGAGATATTCAGCGTCTGGACGTTGCATAGCAAGAATCAAGAAAACCCCTGACTGACGTCCCTTTAGAACGATTTGAGTTAAAATTTGAATTACTTCATCAAATTCTCTAAAATCTAAACTAGAAATAAAAGCAGCCCATTCATCAAAAAGAACAAATTCAGGTGTCAAACCGTAATCAGAATATCGTTTTCCTGCCTTATAGTCAGGGTGATTTGTCATATAATCATAGCGTTCGTCCATAAATTGCATTTTTGAGCGTAAACACTCAATCATAGACTCTTTATCAAAGAACACACGATTTTCAAATACTGGAACATCTCTCATTCCCACAAAGTCAGAACGTTTAGGGTCACATATATCCACATGACCTACTTTTGCAAGGGCTGATAAAATCGACATCAAAAGAACTGTTTTTCCGCCCCCAGTACCTCCTGCAATAAGCAGATGTGGGTCAGCTTCATAATTCCAGTAAACCCCATTCATTAACATTAAACCTAGCTTTTTATCGACTATGACATCATTAACTGGAATACGATTGCGTTCTCCGTCAATTGCAAAAACATACTCAACAAATGCTTTTTTAGAAAGAATTTTACTTTCATTAATAAAATTTTGTTCTTGATAATCAGCAAAAAAAGTTGTTTCTAAACCGTCAGCCAAATCAAGAAATTTTTCTTGATGAACCCCACCGTCAATCGGAAAATAAGTATGAAGTTCATACGTGTTAGGTTGCTTCAGATAAATAGGTGCTAGCTTTAACTTTTCATGACTTCCTTTTTCATCTTTAACCGTTTCTTTTTCAACTAAATTATGCTTCACAACATAGTTCAGTAACAATCTTTTATAATTGTTTTTTGAAAAGAAAAGAAACTTGTGATAAAGCAAAATCAATAAACCAAAAGCCACCGAAAATGCAATGAGCAAAATACCTACAGCATAAATTGCTAGCACTTTTGGTGGCAAGGTTTCAAATTTTTTATAAAAGAGCCCTACAGGACTAGCGACAAGTAAACCAGTAATCAATACAAAAAATTCACGGTCATACTTATCTCTAAGTTTTAAACGAGAGCCTTTATTTATTGTACGTTTTGCCATTTATCATTTCTTCGGTTCATTGTTTTTAGCTTCAGGCTTTGGAGATTGTTCAGGTTTTGAATTAGATTTACCTACTTTTTCAATCCCTTCAGCATTCCATTTTTCACCTGAAAAGTAATTGGTTCTGAACTGACCGTTTCCAGTAGATACGAGTTCTTTGTCAGACCAAAAATTAATTGAGCGATTCGTCAATTTAATTTCATCTTCATATTCAAGCCCTGAAAAATCTGCTTCAGCAGGCATTTTTACAACAATTTGCTTGTCTTGTGCATCAGAATAAACGTTAACCTCATAATAATCAACTTTATCTGTCGGATAACGTTTAATTTCACCAGTTTCTTCATTTGGTTCTCCGTCCTCAAAGACCATTACTGGTTCAGCATGCAAGAATAAAACTTTACCTAATGCTTTGTCAAAATCACCGATTTCTTCAGTCAACTTGTTTTCTTTTTCAAAAACTTTACTTAATTTTAACGACATTTAATTTCCCCCTATAATTACGCTAATTTGAGCGCTTCAGCATAAACAACATATTCTTGTGAATATTTGCCTTTTGGTGTGCGATTACGAACATAAGCAACCATGACATCTGTCAAAACAACTTCTTGACGGCGAGTAGGTTTAGCCCCTTTACCATTTGGTACACGTAATTCAAAACCTTGCGGTTGTAACGGACTTGTAGCTCGATATTTCGTATAACCTGATTCAGTAGATGTTTTTGCGACTGGTTCAATGGTCTTATCGACAGTAACTTTTGAACCTAAGAGTTTCGTTGCATTAATTGGAATTTTAATCATATTTCCACCTTTCTTTATTAGTTTAATGACATCTCGGTCAATTAATGCAAACGCAGGGACTTGAACCCCATTCAACCGTGTAACTTCGTTCGCTAAAAGAAAAAACCACCCTCATTTAAGAAAGTGATTTTTTATATCTAATTTTATTTTTTAAACTTCAACCGTATCACACATTTTTGTATATTTTCGTACACCATCTACAGATACCCAACCTAAATATTTTGTAGTATGTGTTGGTTGACCTGAGTTCCCCCCATTAGAACCATTACCACCTGTGTTTGTATTTGAATTAGAGTTAGAATTAGAATTGCTTTGTCCGTTATTACCTTGACCTTGATTACTTGAACCCGAATTAGAGTTATTTTGAGAAGTATTTGAACCACCTTGTGAATAGTTATTTTAACTTCCTCCACCTTAGGAATTAGAACCACTAGCAACATCATTATTTACTGTACTTTGTGAATCAGTACCTGCATTAACATTAGCATTATTATTAGTTGCATTTCCAGCTGAAGCTGATTGCTCTTTATTAGTATTGGTTGCCTTCACTTTTGAATCACTCTCACTCTTAGCTTGTTGTGCCTTTGTAGCATCATCTGCTTGTGTTTTAGAAGTCGCCAGCTGTTTATTCAAACTGTCTTTCAAACCTTTTGAATAAGAGCTAGTGAGCTTATTTACAGATTGTTGAGCTGTTTTATATTTATCTTGATTCAGAGCGTCTTTTTGATAGTTACTAACGGCTGTCTTTGCTTCATTTTCTAACTTCACACGATTTTTAATACCAACTACTTGATTATCAAACGCTTTTTTTACTTCAGCATTTTTAACTTTAAGAATTGAATCTTCAGCTAGTTTAATGTTTTTGTCAGTAGGAGTTTTTTCAGCAATATCAAGTAATTTCTTACTGTCTGCTTCATTAGATTTTTCAAGCTGTTTTACTTTTTCGGCTCTAGCCTTACAAAGTTTAATTTTTTTATTTTTTAAAGCTTCAATTTTTCTTTCTTTTGCTTGATGATTAGCATTAGCGACTACTCCAGTAGTAACACCACCGATTAAAACAATCGTAACTGCTCCACCGATAATTTGCTGTTTTTTAGTCCAATTCAAAGGGTTTAAATTCTTATTCATAAATACTTTCCTATCTTTACTCTAATTTAAGTTTATTATATCACAAACCTTTTTGTTTGTTAAGGTTAATTAACATTGTTTCTTGATTCACTTTTTTAGTAACATATTTATTACGTTGTGAATTCTTTTCTGTATTCTTCTAAAGCATATTTTGCTTTTAAACCTTCTGTACTATCTTCAGATTCTATATTTTCTAAAACATCTAATAAAAATTCTTCTCCATTCATAAGGTGACTAAACCCTAACATATACATAGGAGAAACCTTAAAGAAATTAGCAAACCTAACAATCGTTTCATTATCAGGTATTCTCACCCCTCTTTCGTAACGATTATAGTTTGAGTACACAAGCTCTAAAGAATCACTTACTTCTTTTTGTGTTAAATTGTGACTGTGTCTTAAATGAATCAAACGTTCTGAAAAAATTTCCATAAAAAAACTCCATTCTTTTTATAAAGGAACAACTGGAATTGAACCAGTACCATTACTTATAAAAGTAATTACTCTAGCCTATTAAATTATATTCCCATAAAAAAATCTATCTTAGTTATAAATCAAATTTCCTACGGACAGTATCAACAAATCCCTAAGTGAATTAAATTTATTAAGATAGATTTTTACTAAAACCATTATTTTTCTTAAGTAAAAAACTGCCATTTCTGACAGTTTAAGCGACTAGTTTTTTGTCATCTCGGACAATTATTTAAACTTTATTTGTTCATATTTTAATTAAAAGAGAGAATATAGTGTCTTTCATTGACAGCATACTCCCCCTTAAACGGTATATTCAGAATGTCTCACGACAATACGACCTTTCGGTTATCGGGGTGCATTCATCGGCTCTCTCCCCTAGCTTGTTAGATAAATGGAACAAGCGCCTGCCACGTGACTTAACACACAGCTATTCAATTGTATAAAGTTTGATTTATAGCTTAGTGCTTGCATTGACTTATCTCCTTTAAAAATGTTAAAATAATAGTGTTCTACGTTATTAATTTAACATTTTAGTGGGAGTTGCCTCAGCGCGCTTCCGCTTCTTTTTGTTGCTAGAATTAATATATTTATTAACTCTATAGCTATATTAATATATTTATTAACTTTTGTCAAGTAATAAATCGAAAATATTTATTTTTTTTGAAAGGATAACAGATGTTTTACGAAAAACTACAAGAATTATCTAAAAAAACTGGAAAATCTTTTGCCGTAATTGAACGAGATTTAGGACTTCCAAAAAATTCTATGTATAACTATAAAAAAAGTAACCCAACTTCTGAAAGATTAAACCAATTAGCAAAATACTTTAACGTAAGTGCTGATTATCTTCTAGGAGGAGACGATAAAAAGATAGATGAGAATTTAACTGAACAAGAAAACGACCTTGTACGTGCTTTCCGTATTGAATCAGAAGATATGACTGAAGAAGAACAGGCTCAATTTAATAAATCTCTTAAAGATATGATGAAGATCGCTAAAGACTTATTAAATGATGATTCAAACTGGAAAAAATAATATTTATCTTTATGAAAAAGTTTGAATACAGAGTTGTTAGTCCTGTTGCTTATACAAAATGCCTTGATATGGCAAATAGTCTCCTTGATAAAATTTCAAAATATACTCAAAAATCTATTTCTAAAATTTCACCTTCAGACATAATAGATTATTTTGAAAATAACTTTAATATTCTTTTTGTTTTTTTTGAATCAGAACCAACTTCAACAATCAAATATAATGATATTGTCTTAAATTTCAAATATCAAACTCTCAATAAAGATTTAGTTAATAGAATTTCTGGTGCTACCATTCCTAAAAATAATAGAAATGTTATCATGATTAATCAAACTATGCCTAAACCTAGAGTTTTTTTTACAATTTTACATGAACTTTCTCATTTATATTTTCATGATATGAGTAATAACAAACAAATTTTCGCTTCAAAATTTTCAGGAGTATATCCTGATGAATTAATGCCATTTGAAGATGAAGCCAATATTATCGCTTCACTTTTGTTTTGTTCAACTCCAAAATTAGAAATGCTTTTAACTAGAAATTATTCTTTTGACAAAATTAAAAGTATAACTGGTATGAGCAATAAAGGACTGCATAGCAGACTTTTAAATTATTTAAATCACACCTTAGGATTAAGTAATTCTGAAGCATTAGAGCTTGTTTTGAAGCTCAGAGATAACGATTATAAAACGACTATTCAAATTAAACATCTTGTCAATAATAAAAATAATCAACTTAGAAAACACAAGACTATATTAATAAAAATAAGCCGTGGATTTGTTATCGAGCAAGACGCTTGCGTTTCCTTTTTAAAAAATTTATCCATGAATCAATTAGTCAATGAACTAGAATATGCCCATTCAACTAAAAACTTTGTCTTAGAACAATTAGTTATGAATGAATACTATCAGAAACAACAATAATCATTATTTGAACTTATAAAAAAACTACTAGACTTCAATAGTTTAGTAGTTTTCTTGTTCTTTTTTTTTCACCCTAAGACCAATTTATTTTTTTCAAAATGGTATCTGAATTTGCTTAATTTGCAACGTCAGGATAATTTTTTTTGAGAAGAATTTATATTGATTCTTTATATCAGAAAATTTGAGTTAATTATTTCATTGAGGTTCAAAGTAAAATAAAAATCCCAAGTGTCCTGACTTGAGAAAAAAGTCTAAGTTTTTGGGTACACATCGAAATAGAGCTATACTATAAAAGTGGACAGATAGTACGTAAACATGAAAAATGACTTACATTTTAAAGTAAGTCATTTTTTTATCTTAAATATATTTTTACGGAATTCAGACAAGATATCACATTCTTAATTATAGCAGTTCTTCATATTAGCCTTTATTTGTTTCCTTGTGCATATTCAATCGTTCATTAATTTGGCGTGATAAATCAATAGTAAATTGTTCAAAACCATACCCAGGTCTTAATTCTGAAAAAAATAGTTGCTGTTCGTCAAAATCTTTCGGAGAGCTCTTTCCTTCACTAATATGAATTAGGAATTCATACGATGGGACTACTTTGTACATGGGTAAATCACTATAGAAAATATGGAGAGATTCCAGAAGCTAAAAAAAGAGGAAAGAAAAGTGTGAAAAATGCAGATAATAACTCTCAGCTTAAGGGTTCCGAGGAAGACCAAAAGAGAATTAAAGAGCTTGAACAACAGCTCCGTTATGCTCAGATAGAGGTAGAATATTTAAAAGGACTACGGAGATTGGGAAGAAAGGGACAAATGAACAAAAAGCTAAACTTATCCACAATCTCCGAAAAAAATTTAAACTCAAAGAAATCTTAACAGTCACTTCATTTCCCAAAGCAACCTATTTTTATTGGAAAAATAGATTTAATAGAGCAAATACAGATGACTTATTAGAAAATAAACTTATTAAAATTCGCAAATGTCATGCAAATTATGGTTATAGAAGGATGGTTCAGGAATTAAGAAGAAATGGTTGGCTTGTTAATCATAAAAAAGTTCAACGATTAATGAAAAAGTTAGGACTTTTAGTCACTTCATTTTGGCATAAGTCCCGCAAATATAACTCCTATAAAGGAACGGTTGGTAAAGTTTCAAATAATAAACTGCGTAGACGTTTTAACACTACGATTCCTCACCAAAAACTTACAACAGATACGACAGAGTTCAAATATTATGAAGATAGGGTTCAAAAAAACTTTATCTCAACCCCTATCTGGACTTATTTAATAATGAGATTATTTCTTATAGTATATCCAAAGCGCCAAATTATCAAGCTATTTCTGAAGATTTAGAGCAGGTCATAAATAAGACGAGAGATTGTCAATATCGACATACTTTTCATTCAGACCAAGGTTGGGCCTATCAAACACGTATATATTGTTCTACCTTAAAGAAAAATTTAATTTTTCAATCAATGAGCCGTATAGGTAATTGTCATGATAATTCAGTTATGGAAAATTTCTTTGGACTCCTTAAGCAAGAAGTGTATTACGGTCGTATTTTCACTTCTTTTGAGGAGCTTCGTAAAACCATTCAAAAATTTATTCACTATTATAATCACAAACGGATTAAAGAAAAATTAGGCTGGAAATCACCAGTTTAATTTCGCTTAAGCCAATAAATAAAGAGAGTGGAAGAATAAATTATAATTTTTTTGCATATTCTCCAACTTTTCTCAGAAACTTTTTTCTTTTTTTAAGGCTACTTTTCCTAACATTAGCTAAAGAATAAAATTTAGTTACCTGTATCCCACACATATTTTTAAGTATCTGAGTCTTTAAAACTTGGCCATAATCTTTTTGAATAATTTTTGAAATTAAATATGGAGTATCGTGTGTTACAATAATAGCCGCTGTTTTTACTTTTAAAAGTTTATTTGGAGTAATTTTTTTAGTAGAATAAGAATAGGCAAAATTTTGAGCAAATACCCTATCAATGAACCCTTTCAATATAGCGGGCATTCCACTCCACCAGATGGGAAAAATGAAAACAATATGGTCACTCCAAGTAATTGCTTCTCGGTAAGACTTTGTCTCCACTGAATATTGTAAATCTCTTCTTCTATGTTCCTTGTCAAAGTAAAGAACGGGGTTAAAATTTTCTTGATAAAGGTCAAGAATTCTTACGGTATGCTTGGATGAAATATTCTGTTGAAATGAATCTAAAATATTTCCGTTTAGGCTCTCATGATTAGGGTATGTATAAATTATTAATATTTTCATAAGGTTAGTATACGCTTTAGTTGATGAATATCTATGAACAAAAAAAGAAAAAATGGTGATTTTTTGAAAAATAAAACAAAAGATAGGCTTATTTTTGCCTTAATAAAGTTAACACAAGGTAAATCATTAGATGAAATTACTATTAGTGACTTAGCTGAAACTGCAAAAATTAATAGAGGGACTTTTTACCTCACTTATGACGATTTTAACGATTTTATACTTTCTATAGAAAATAATCTGTTAAATGGGTTCAATAAGAAATTAGTCCATGAATTTATAGATTGTGGATTGGGTGAGGGTATGAAAGAAATTTTCCAGTACATATATGACAACATCTCGTTGTTTAAAATTTTTATAGATGATGAGGTATTCAATAACCGATTTCAACAATCTATTAATGAATTCATTAAAAAATATAATCATTTCACGCTAACACTTCCAATCGAATATAGTAGAGCCTTATTATTAAATTCAACAATATCAATTATAAAAATTTGGATTTTAGAATCTAATCCACGAAGTGTACAGGAGATAACCGAAATATTTTATAAAACTCGAACGATGTCTCCTGTCAATTTTGTTTCATCAAATAAATAAAAAAATCCAAGTATAAATACTTGGATAAAAGTCTAACTATTGGGGTGCACATCAATTTGATGGCACTTATGTTTAAGGGACTCCATTATAACACATCTCTCTATTTTTGACCTTAAGACTACCTATATGGTTTATTAATTTGTATGTTTTAAATATTAACTTCTTAATCTATGAACATCCACCAAAAACTGCTTATCATTATGTGCTGTGATAGGTGGTTTTTTATATAAATCTTTTAAATATTAATTTTAATTAATAAACATTAAAAAAACCACTCTATATTAGAGTGGCCCTAATTTATGCACGGGAAGTGTGAGTTTCCTCTTGCTGGCTAAGTATATCATACTCTCTCATAATTGCAACTGGATATAAAAAAAACTGAAGTAATAACTCCAGTTTTTGCACGATTTTCAGATATAATTATGCTTTTGTGATATTAACTGCTTGAGGTCCACGTTGACCTTCTTCAACATCAAATTCAACTTTTTGACCTTCATCAAGTGATTTGAATCCATCAGATTGGATTGCTGAGAAGTGAGCGAACAAATCTTGACCATCTTCAGAGGTAATAAAACCAAATCCTTTAGTAGCGTTAAACCATTTTACTGTTCCATTTGCCATAATATATTTATTTCCTTTCGACAAAATTGTAAATCTTATTTTGCGAAAAGTGAATCTATAAAACATTTTACTCATGACAAAATCTACTTCTTCATAGTAACACTAATTATACTCAATGTCAAACTACTCTCTCATTAATAAAATCCATATCGTAGTGACATGGATTTTATGAACTGTAGGGAAAGCAACTAATCTTTCCCTCACTCAGTATAACATTTTAATTCGTTTTTGCAATAGGAATAAATAAAAAAGCAAAGGACACCCCATGCTTTAACTCATTTATCTTTTATGTACGTTTGAAGCATAACGACCACGAGACGTCATTTTGATATCAAAAGTAACCTTTTGACCTTCATCGTATTTTTTAAAATCATTTCCTTGAATAGATAAAAGATAAGCAAACACATCTTGCATATCATCTGCCATAATAAAACCATAGCCTTTGTCAGCGTTAAACCAATTTATTGTTCCTTTATTCATATAATACATCCTTTCGCATCATCTGTAAATCCTATTTTGCGAAAAAGTGCATTCCTAAAACATTTAAACTCGAGACAAAACCTACCTCTTAATAGTAACACCTATTCTTACCAAAGTCAAATTGGTCTATTTAAAACTTATTGATTTTCTTGTGATTCCCCAGATTTTCATGAGGATTTGCTTTAGCAAGTGTCAAGGTTTCTCTATCAACCACCCTGACATCATGGTTTTCTAATTCAACAATTAGTGCATACTTATAGAGATTAATATCTCCAGAAACGACTATTGCTTGTTCCCCATTAGATAATGTAATTTTATCTCCTGTTTTCATTTTTCACTTCCATTCTAGGCTCCGCCTATTTAACGAAAAAATTTCACTTTAGGGTGAGTTTTTTATAAGAAAAATAAGGGCTCCCTAAAGCCCTTAAAATATTGCGGGAATAGGATTTGAACCTATGACCTTCGGGTTATGAGCCCGACGAGCTACCTAACTGCTCCATCCCGCTTCGCAAGTATAACACTAATATCAGTTAAAGTCAATTTAACATTAGGGTTCGTAAATTATTTTACAAATGTGTTACCTTACCCGAACAGCATTTTTTCTCACATCAGTAAAGCTATTACTAGGTATATAATTAATATACTTACTACAAATCCAAAAAACAGTAAGCTTATAATCGCCTTTTTCTCTTTATTTTTATTCGTTAGATGCTCCTTACCCTTATTATCAAATTGATTTCTTGTTTATAATTACATACTATTAAAAAAAAGCTACCCCATTTGAGTAGCTAATGATGGAGGTGTGGTGCTTTCGCAAAACCACACCCTAGGCTAAGTATATCACTTTAATTCTAAATTACAATAGTAATCAAAAAATAGAAACCATAATTGGTTTCTATTCCATAACGGAGACTGTGATCTCATAGAATTAAGTATAGCACCTTGTTAAGCTCAATACTGATTATTAGTTTATAAAGAGAAAAACATATAGCTTAAAAGCATCAAACAAACTTAACATAATAAAAAGTCATTAATTCAATTCTTAATGACTTTTTAGTTTATTTTTTTGTTCAAATCTTCCAAAATAATATGCTTAGTTCCTTAACTTTATAAACTCAAAAATTCAATGAGATTAAATCGTAGCTATGATTTTATACCATAATTGCCCCAAATTTGTCCCATTTTATTTTTCAATTTAAGAGGTTTTCTATGAAACAGGTTTATAAAGGCTTATAGAACCTGAATTTAACTTTGAGAGCGACCTAAACAATCCCCTTGACTCCTTACAAAATGCTTGCTGCCTTTTATCATGTCAAAAAAATTTTACAAAATAAAAAGTTACTGATTAATTGGTACTGTCAATAATTTTGTGTAAACACAAGAGTAGAGTTTTTGAATATTAGTCAAATAAACTATCAAGTGTATCAAAACATGAGCCAAATCCTTTATGAATACGACATTCGAACTTAGCATTATAGTCATCAAAAATGTTTACAAGGCATCGTTCTAAAGCATTTTCATTTGGAAAAACCACCCTCTTCTTGCTTTGTCGCTTGATTTCTTTATTGAGTGATTCAATCAAGTTTGTAGAATATATGCTGGGCCAAATGTGATGTGGAAATTGGTAAAAGGTCAGGAGATTATCTGTCGTTTCAAGTGATGACATAACTTTTTTATAACGAGGTTTCCACTCAGAGATAAATTGCTCTAATAATTTACTAGCCTCTTCTGGGCTATTAGCACGATAAATCTGCTTGAACTGATTCAGAATAGGTGCCCTATCTACTTGCTTGACCTTACTGGAGATATTGCGACCAATGTGAACCAGACATCGCTGCTGTTTTGCCATTGGATAGGCTTGTTGGATGATTTGATCAAGACCGTTGAAGCCGTCTGTAACAACTAGAGAAACTTGCTTAAGACCTTGATTTTGTAATTTCCCAAGAAGTTCTGACCAAGAGACATTATTCTCATTAGGGGCAATCTCATAACCAAGAACTGATTTGTACCCTTCTGGAGTGATTCCAAGCGCAATGTGAACACATTCTTTACTGACTGTTCCTCGTCGTAAGGATAGGTAAGTTCCGTCTAGATATAAAATGGAGTAGTTCGTTTGAAGTGACCGCTCATGAAAGGCAATGACATTCTCTTGAGTCACTTTAGTGATATTTGAAACCGTTGTCGGACTATAATGGTGACCATACATGCGCTCAATAATGTCACTGATTTCGCGTGTCGTAACGCCAGTCTGATAGAGTTTGATCACCATCTCTTCTAGCTGGTCATCACGTCTAGCATAGGATGGTAATAAAACTGGTGAAAACTCCCCGTTTCGATCTCTTGGAATGATTAAATTGACTAAGCCATACTTTGTTTCAAACTGACGAGAATAAGTCCCATTACGGCTATTACCTGTGTTGCAACCTTCTTTTTCATAAGGTTCATAACCAAGAAAAGCTGATAGTTCAACCTGCAAGAGGTCATTCATAGCTATTTCTAAAGAGGAGCGAAAAAATTCATCAATATCTTGTTTTTGTGCTAGGAAGTTTAGTAATTCTGTGGTAAACTGAGTCATGGGAATAAATCTCTTTCTAGTGAAGTGTCGTAACTCTACTATACAGGATTTATTCCTTTTTGTGTGTTTACACAAGATATTTTACACTACCGATTAATTTTTAGTAACCATTTATTTTATAACTTTTTTTATAAATTTATCCTTGTTCTTACAACAGATATAAGTTTATTACATTATATAAAATACTATTATCTTATATTGGGACCTCTTGCATTACTAAAAAAATACACAATATATTAAGCACTTAAATTTGCAAAATAAAAAGTCACTAAAGTTTAGTGGCTCTTTATTTTATAAGGTTGCTATTTTTTCAATAATAATTTGTTGATTTATGTATTTTAAATTCTTCCCAGTTAATCTTATGCTTATTTATATAATGTGCTGTTACAAAGTCATCTAATAATATTCACATATTTTGGGCTTAGTAATACAAAATTATAACTCTTTAATCTACAATATCAACCATTAATTCTCTTGAATAAATATTCTTTGCTGAAGTAATCATTTGCTCATATGTCAAAATCTCTATTTTATTTATTGACAAAACATCTATATCATCTTTATTTAATTTGTTAACTGCTGCACTTCCTAAAATCATGTAGGATTTAATATCATACAGATTCACATCTTTATACTTCATAGGATCCTGTAAATAGAGTTTATCCTTTATCATCTTACGGTATTTTCTAATTTGATCATTTATTGAATCAACAGATGGAGTTGAGTAAGATGTATTTGTCTCACGTTTTATCTCAATAATTATAGGATAAGGTTCATCACCAGCTTCAATTATTATATCTGTTCTTCCAGCCACCATCTCCCCATTAATCATGGTATTATAAGTTTCTTGAGTTAGTATTTTATTATTTCTTAGATCCCAAAAAACATTCAAAAGCCACGGATTTTTAGAAAGGTTTTCTTCAAAAATATTTTCTCTAGCTTTATCTTCTATATTTTTTTCAAGTTCTTCAATAACATTCAATCTATCCTGAAAATTTTCCTTAATGCGTAAGGCTGTATTTATTTCACTTTTTTCAAATAATTGTACAAACTTATTTAATATTTCTGCTGTATCATCATCATCTTTGACAGTTATTTCTTGAATTGATTCACTATTAATTACAGAAAATACAAAAGGAACATAAAAACTTTTTAAACCTACTTCACTATTTTGTGGTCGATCAAAAATTCTTTGAATATATTTTTTAAATCTAATTTTTTCATCTGTTTTCAATTCTTCATACATAGATGAGTATTTTTCATTTGAAAAAATATCTGTTAAATAACTTTGCTCTCCATCCTCTCTTTTTGAACGAAGATCACTCCACCTTGAAACTAAACTTTTCCTTACTTTATCCAAAGCATCATTCAATAGTTTTACATTCTCTAACTCTCGATTCAATCCTTCTCTACTACTTAATACTGGATCCTCATTTTCATCTTGAAGGTAATCAGCTTCAACTTCACCTACCAAATATAAGTTTGCTATAGTAGAGTTCTGTGAAACTTGAAGAATATTATCAGTTGCCAACTTTCCATTTATATAAACAATTACCCCAACCGAATTCAGTTCATTTTCAATCGTTAAATCAGATGTTTTACCAACACTCCCAACCCATCCTTTTACATCATTTTCTTCCAAATACTTATCAGAGTATTCTCTAAAGAAATCATCATCGTGAATTTCGGAAAATCTATTTTTCATCTCTTCAAGTGAGTAACCAAAATAATAAATAAACTCTACTGCTGTATCATAAAAATGACTTGTTAAATCTACTTGTTCACCATTCAAGCACAATGAGAAATCATATTTTCCTGATAAATTAACCGAAAATCTTCTTGATAGACTACTTTTAAGAGAATTGAGAGTACGTGAATTAAATTTTCTTTTCATCTCTGGAATTACAATAATTGTTCCATGTGTTTGAGACAAGTCACAATTAGGATACTTTAATTCTAAATCTTTTAAATCATCAAGATAATTTATTTTTATATCAACTATTGCAGAGTTTACCATCAAATCTCCATAAATTAATTCTGCTTGTTTCCATTTCTCCTCATTTTCACTCTTTGTATAAATTTGATATTTCTCCCCCAAGCTAAAAACTGAAAACTTACCAATCCCTTTTCTCCCCATATAAGGTCTTGATTCCATACTTTCGGGAATTCTTATATTGTAATTTTTGGAAGTCCCAGATATAGCATAACGATTTGTAAATTCATCATCTGTCATACCTATACCATTATCACACAATATCATAGAATGCTCCGCCGAATCATAAAAGACTTCACATTTTGTAGCATATGCGTCCCAAGAATTAGCTATCAATTCAGCAATTGCTGGTGGATTGGATGTATATAAGTTTCTTCCAAAGTGTTTTACAGCTCCAAATGCTACCTGAAACTGAACAGTTCCATTTTCTATTGTCAATTTTTTTCTCTCCCCATCAATTCAATATGTTTCATTATGCTATTACCAACTACTTCACCTAATTTTGGTGGTACCGCATTCCCTATTTGCATTGCTATTTTATTTATTACATATTTATCTTCATTTTCAATAAACTGATAGCCATTAGGAAAACTCTGTAAAATAGCTCCTTCTCTCAAACTCAATGCTCTATCCTGTTCTGGATGTCCAAATCTTCCGTTGCCATACCCTGGAAATTGAGTAGTAATTGTGGACGAAGGCTTATCCCAATCTAATCTACCATAAACAGCACTAAAACTCTGACCACTTTTTTTCTTATAGCAATTTGGAAGAAGTGCCTCATCCCAGTCTCTCCAGGTCCCTCCAGGTTTAGAACTTTTAATTCTTTTTAAATTTAAATCTGATAATTTTCTGGCCTTGTGCAATGGGTCTTTGGGATCAGTTTCACCCGCGTTTATCTTAGGTAATTTTGAAATTGCTTGACGAACTGTGGGATAGTTTTCTATTGAAAGTTCTTCCTCAAACTCAATTTCTCCCAACTTTGATGCGAGTAATAGAAGTCTCTTTCTATTTTGAGGAATACCGTAAGCTGGGGCATACGCTATTTTCCACACTACCTTGTAACCTTCTTTTTTTAGTAACAATAAAAATCTCTCAAAAATTTTTTCCTTTGCTAGTTGCGGAACATTTTCCATTGATACAATATCAGGTTTTACTAATGTAATTTGTTTACCAAAATAATCTAACAAATCCATCTTATCTTGACGAGAGCTACTTTCTTTATACCTATGGCTGTAAGCTGAAAAAGGTTGACAAGGAGCACAACCAATTAAAACTTTTATATCTGTATCTTTCGGATAGTAGGAAATTAATTCATCATCCGATAATTCTTTTATATTTTTGTGTACGAATTTAGCATCATTATTTTTTTCATATGCAAATTGACAAGATTTTTCAAAATCAAATCCAGCAACAACGTTTATTCCCGCCTGCTGAACTCCGTAAGTCAAACCTCCGACTCCACAAAATAAGTCTAAAGCATTAATTTTCATAGTATACCTCTTCCCATAATTATACCAAATTCCCCCTCTTTTGTCGATTGCAAAAATTAGATTTTGTTTTTAAATTTTATATATCGCTTCTTTGTTTTTTTAACTCTGTTGTCACTTATATCTTATAGAAGTTTATGTACTAATATAGACAAAAAAACAGCTCATAAATATTTGACCTGTTTTGAGTATTTTACAATCTGCCCACTATTTGCCCACTAAATTTTATTTTAGTTTCTATAATACATTGCTACACAGGCATTCAATAATATTCCCATATTTGAAATAATTTTGGGCATTTCAACTTTTCTTATTCTAAATAAGATAATACATAATTTGTGAAATACTGCCTTCCAAAGTAAGACCTAGAAATTTACTTTTCTCATACTTAAATTATTAGGTATTTAGCATCACTAAAAGAACTTTCGATTATGTTGCAAAAAGTTAAAAGGTAACAAAGAAATGAAACTTTTTTATAGTTGTAATATTGCCTTAATATTTACAATTACCATTATATTTTGTTGAACTACATGCTTGAAATATATAGATTTTATATTATTATTCTTTTGTAAATAAAGAATATGCTAAATAGAAATTTCCTAACGTTGCTGAACCATTTTCTTTGACAGTTGGTAAGCGAATATACTTTTCTACAGAACAAGGCAGATCTATATAATTATTAAGCATAGAAATGAATTGTTTTTGTATAAGTGATATCATATTTGGTTTTTCCATTACACCACCTCCCAAAATTATACACTCGGGAGCTAATGTCAATGTTGCATTAATAGCCGCTTGAGCAATATAATAGCTTAAGATATCCCAGATAGGATCATCTGAAGAAATTTTTTCCCCAAGTATTCCTGTTCTAGCTTCAAGACTCGGACCCGCCGCAACTCCTTCAAGACAATCACCATGGAAGGGACAGATTCCTTCAAAAGTAAGATCATCTCTATGACGATTTATTCTTTGGTGCCCCATTTCCGAATGCCCAATGCCACCAATAAAATATCCATTTTGAATTGCTCCCCCTCCAATACCTGTACCGATTGTTAAATAAACAAGATTTTTTATTCCTGTATTTTTCATTTCACCATAGGCTGAGGCGTTTACATCAGTAGTAAAATATATTGGAATATCAAGTGCTTCTTTTAATTGGCCAACTAAATTTATATTTTTCCAACCAACTTTTGGCGTCGAAGTAATGTAACCATACGTTTTACTTGAAAGGTTTAGATCAATAGGCCCAAATGATCCTAAACCAATGGCAGAAACTCGGTTTTCTTTAAAATATTTAATCGTCTTACTTATAGTTTCTTGTGGCGTAGTAGTAGCAAATTTGAATTTTTTTATAATATTAAAATGTTCATCTGCAATAGCAAGTACAAATTTTGTACCACCAGCCTCAATTGATCCATAGTATACGGACATAGTTCGCTCCCTCTAGTTCAATAATAGAATTTTTTCTCCAACTTTGATATCAACATTTTCACTCAATGGCAAAATCTCATTGTAACTTGCTGAATTTGTAATAACAATAATTACAGTATCATCGAATCCACTCTTCTTGATTTCTTCTTTATCAAAAGATCCTAGTAAATCCCCTGCTTTTACTTTCTGGCCAACTTTAACATTTTGTATGAATCCATTACCATTCATTGAAACAGTATCTATTCCAATATGTAAAAGAACTTCACCTCCATTTTTTGTTTTTATACCATAAGCGTGACCTGTTTCATAAGCAATAATAATTTCTCCGTCGGCTGGTGAGAAAAGTTCTCCAGATTTAGGCTTGATTGCAATACCTTTTCCCATAATTTCTTTTGAGAAAACAGGGTCACTTACATCAGACAGAGGAATCACAAATCCATTTATCGGAGCAAGGAGTTCGCCACTTTTAACTGGATCGATAATAACTTTCTCAGGTTGGTATTGAGTTGTTGCATTCTGTTTATTTTTTTCTTTCGTAATAGATTTAGCTTCCATCCGCCGACCATAGATTGAGGTAACAACAAAGGCAATAAGAAAGCTAATAAATATCGAAATCATAAATTGTAAGTTATACCCAGCTTTAATAGAGATAAAGCCAATTAATCCTGCGGATCCCAGACTAACCGCAAGGACATGGAATAATCCCATAAATAATGAACCAATTGCTGAAGCCCCAAGAGCAATAAAGAACGGATATTTTAGTTTTAGATTAATCCCAAATAACGCAGGTTCTGTAATACCTAGAATAGCAGATACACCAGCTGGAGCTGCAAGAGCTTTTGTCTTAATGTTTTTAGTAACAAATAAAATTGCAAAAGTTGCACCAGCTTGAGCCATATTTGCGCAGGCCGCAACTGGAAAAATAAAGTCTCCACCAATACCACTGTGTTGATAGTTTGTGATTAACATTGTTTCAATGGCCGGAAAACTCTGATGTAATCCAGTTACTACTATTGCCGAGTAGAAGCCTCCAAACACAAGCATTCCTAGTGCCCCTAATGTGTTATAAAGTCCAACCAAACCATCTGTCAAGCCATTTGATACAAAACGAAGTGCTGGTCCCACAATAGTGAATGTGAGAAATCCAGTTATGATGACTGAAAGTAACGGAGTAAATGTGAAGTCTATAGCATCGTTAAGGTATTTATGAAAGAATCTCTCAAGTTTAGCAAGGATAAAAGCCACTCCAATTACAGGAAGAACTTGTCCTTGATATCCAGCCTGGGCAACTTTAAAACCAAAAATATCCCAATAAGTCATTGTATGATTAGAGATTGCTTCAGCAACATTATATCCATTAATAAGTCCAGGCATCACCATAATCATACCTACAACAGCACCTAAATATGGATTTCCGCCAAATCTTTTTGTGGCAGAATAACCTATTAAAATTGGCATAAAGGTAAATGGTGCGGCACTCATAGTATTAACAATATCAGCAAATCCTTTCCACATCGGAAACATTTCAACAAGTGATTTCGTCGCGAAAAGATGTTCAGCTGTTAGCGCATTATTAAGAGCCATTAACAGACCACCAGCTACAAGAGCTGGTATCAAAGGAACAAAAATATCAGAAAGCAGCTTTACAAGTACCATTACTGGATTTTGTTTTTTTTGACTTCCTGCAATCTCTTTGAGATCTGCAGTTGATGCTTCACTTATTCCTGTAAGTTTAATAAATTCTTCGTATACAGTGTTAACATCACCTGGCCCTACAATAATTTGATATTGACCAGCTGCTTCAAAAGTCCCCTTAAGATCTGGGTCATTATCTAGAGCCTCTTGATCAATAACGCCAGTATCTTTTAGGACTAAACGTAGTCGTGTCGCACAATGTGCAGCTCCTTGAATGTTATCACGCCCAACTGCATTTAAAATGCGTTCAGCTACCTGCTTATGATTCATAATTTTCTCCTCAAATAAAATGATTTCGCTTACAGAAGTTATTTTATCATTTTTCTGATATATGTCAAGCGTTTGCCATACTTTTTTATTTTTTTATTTTTCCGTGCTTATTTATATTGATTTTTTTATAAAAAACGTTTATCATAAATATATATAATTTAGTAAATGAGGAAAAAAAATGAAATGGTCTACCAAACAACGATATCGTCCCTACGATAGTTATTCTGAAAATGATTTAGAGAGTTTACGCAAACTGGCACTAAAATCTCCTTGGAAATCAAATTTTCATATTGAACCAGAAACTGGACTTCTTAATGATCCAAATGGATTCTCTTATTTCAATGAAAAATGGCATTTGTTCTACCAACACTTTCCTTTTGGGCCAGTACATGGTTTAAAATCATGGGTACATCTAGTCTCAGATGATCTCGTCCACTTTGAGAAAACAGGGCTAGTCCTTTATCCAGATACAAAATATGATAATGCTGGAGCTTATTCTGGGTCTGCTTTAGCTTTTGAAAACTCCTTATTTTTAATATATACGGGTAATCACAGAGGCAAAGATTGGGTTAGAACTCCATATCAACTCGGAGCAAAAGTTGACAAAAATAATCAGTTAGTCAAATTCACTGAACCACTAATTTTTCCTGATTTTTCTCAAACAACCGACCATTTTCGAGATCCCCAAATTTTTTCATTTAAAGGACAAATTTATTGCTTGATTGGTGCTCAAAGCTCTCAACAAAATGGTATAATCAAACTTTATAAAGCAATAGAAAATAATTTAACTGATTGGAAAGATTTGGGAAACTTAGATTTTTCAAAAGAAAAAATGGGTTATATGATTGAATGTCCGAACCTTATATTTGTCAATGGTAGATCAGTATTAGTTTTTTGTCCACAAGGACTAGATGAATCGATTGTTAAATATGATAATATATATCCTAATATGTATGTTATTGCGGATGACTTTACTACTGGTTCAAAAAATCAGCTAAAAAATGCAGGACAACTAATTAATTTGGATGAAGGTTTTGACTGTTATGCTACGCAGTCATTTAATGCACCTGATGGCTCTGCTTATGCCATTTCATGGCTAGGTTTACCTGAGACATCATACCCCACTGATAAATACAATGTTCAAGGTGTCTTGTCCATGGTTAAGAAGCTTTCAATAAAAGACAACAAATTGTATCAATATCCAGTTGAAAAAATGAAAGAATTAAGACAAAAGGAACAAGATCTCTTACTAGCAGATAATAACATTATTACATCTAACTCTTATGAACTTGAGGTCGATTTTCGTCAGCAAACCTCTACACTTCTATCTTTAATGACAAATGAAAAAGGGGATAGTGCACTTAAAGTTGAGATAGATAAAGAAAATAATACTATTACACTTATAAGAAATTATGAAAAACGTTTGGCACATGTTAAAATAGAAAAAATGAATGTATTTATTGATCAATCAATTTTTGAAATTTTTATAAATGATGGTGAAAAAGTATTATCAGGTCGTGTATTTCCAAATAAGAATCAGTATTCGATTAGAAGTCAAAATCCGATAAAAATAAAATTATGGGAGCTAAAAAAGTGATTAAACTTGAAGATGTTGCAAATAAAGCTGGGGTTAGTGTAACGACAGTTTCGCGTGTTATAAATCGTAAAGGATATTTGAGTGACGCAACAATATCAAAAGTAGAAAAAGCAATGCAAGACTTGCATTATATTCCAAACGCAGCCGCACGTTCTTTGCAAGGAAAGTCTTTAAAATTAATTGGGCTAGTATTTCCAACTATAAAAAATATTTTTTATGCAGAATTGATTGAAAAAATTGAGCAAGCTCTTTTCAAACGAGGTTACAAAGCTATGTTAGCAACAACAGAACATGATGAACAAAAAGAGCGAGACTATCTTGCCTTATTACTTTCTAACCAAGTTGATGGAATTATTTATGGGAGTCATAATTTAAAAGCACATGATTATATAGCAATTGAAGCACCTATTGTTGCTTTTGACCGTTTATTAACCCCTGAAACGACTGTTGTTAGCTCTGATAATTTTGAGGGAGGAATCCTAGCTACTAAAGCTTTGATTAACTCTGGAAGTAAAAAAATCGCCATATTTACTGGGAACGATAATACCAATTCTCCTACATATTTAAGGCGTGATGGATATCTGCTTGAGCTAGAAAGAAATCAATTAAAGCCTCATATAATAAAAATTCCTTCTCAATGGACTCTTCTTCGCAAAAAAGTTGAGATCAAAAAAATACTAGAAAAAAACGATTTTGATGGTGTATTTTGTACAGATGATTTAACAGCTATATTAGTAAAAGATCTCGCCTCAAATTTAAAAAAATCACTTAATGTGGTAGGTTTTGATGGAACTGAATTTATAGAAAACTACTATCCTAACCTAACAACGATAAAGCAACCAATAAATGATTTAGCGGAACTCTTAGTTGATTTAATCATACGAAAAATTGATGGAGATAACATTGACATTACATATCAACTTCCTGTTCAGCTACATTATGGTATAGATTAAAAATATATTTTACTTCTTCAAAAAGACACTGTGATGCTATCCTTAATTCTTAGAGTCACTATTGTATAATTTAGACAAAGGATAAAAACATGCAAAAACGCTACTCACAAGAATTTAAAGACACCCTTCTCGACTTCTATCATTCTGGGCAATCCGTCACACAGCTTTCTAAAGAATACGGCGTGGCTCCTGCAACGATTTATAAATGGATCGACCTCTATTCTAAGTCTAATGAAAGCTCAGTCTCTAAAGATGATTTTCTAGAATTAAAAAGACAGCTGGCTAAAGTTAAGGAAGAACGAGACATCTTAAAAAAGTATTGACCATATTCGCCGAGAAAAAGATGTGAGTGCTGCGGATATGTCTCAAACGATTAAAACTTTAGCACTCAATGTCAGACTCAGTTGCCAACTGCTTGGTGTTCCTGAAGCAAGTTATTATGAGAGAATCAATCGACGCCCATCCAAAACTCAATTAAGAAGACAACACTTGGCACTGAAGATTGACCAACTTTTCAAGGCGAATCGGGGAATCTATGGGGCACCTAAGATTCATCACCTCTTACTCAATCAAGGGGAAAAAGTAGGGATAAAGCTCGTACAAAAAATTATGAAACAACTTCAGCTCAAGTCCGTCCTCCTTAAAAAATTTAAACCCGGACACTCCGTAAGTGATGGTATTAACAGAAAGAACCTTATACAAAATGAGTCTAAAAAGATAAATAAGGTTTGGGCAACTGATATTACTTATATTCCTGCTCAACAAGGCTGGGTTTATCTCTCAACCATTATGGATCGTTATACTAAAAAAGTCATTGCTTGGGATTTAGGAAAGCGAATGACTGTAGAATTAGTGCAAAGGACTTTGAATAAGGCAATGGAATCACAAAATTATCCAGAAGCTGTGATGCTTCATTCTGACCAAGCAAGTCAGTATACGAGTCATGAGTATGAAGAGACAATAAAAAACTCTGGAATGACTCACTCCTTCAGTCGTAAGGGCTATCCTTATCATAATGCCAGTCTTGAATCTTGGCATGGACATTTAAAAAGAGAGTGGGTCTATCAATTTAAATATAAGAACTTTGAAGAAGCCTATCAGAGTATTTTCTGGTATATTGAAGCCTTTTATAATTCAAAACGAATCCATCAAAGTTTAGGGTATCTTACGCCTAATCAATTTGAAAAAGAAATCACTTAAAATAAATACATTAAAATTATACGTTTTTGACTCTAATAAATTGACTTAACGTCAGTTTTGCTTTGGTTCATTTTATTATTATCAACGATACATCTTTTAATTCTAGGTTAAAATGCACTTTATATGTCTATCAAAAATAATGAAAAATCCAAGTATTTATACTTGGATTTTTCATTGTTTAATTTTCTCTTTTATATACCCGAATTGCTAGTTGATTATTTAGCCATGACTTGATACCCGATAGAATATCTTAAAGTCTCTGGTTCCAGTGATTTAGCTGATTTTAACAGTAAAGAATACGCTAAAAGTATCATCTCTAATTTCAATTGAAAACCTTGAGGCGAACGACTTTTACAACGCTCAGCTCCTAGATTTGTCAAAAAAGAAAAAACTCGCTCAATCACTTTTCTACGTTTTGAAAAATTAGGGAAAAGGATTTTCTTTTGCTTCATGTTCTTCCTGACAGGTGTAATTAGATCAATTCCTTTTAATTCCAGCCTATCATGCAGTGACTGACCTAAATATCCCATATCTGCAAGGACTGTTGGTGTCCCAAATTGACTCAACACTTCCTCGGTCATTGAACTATCAGCCATTGAAGCAGGAGTAATTGTGTAGTCTATGACATAGCCTGATTCACTGACTAAAGCATGACATTTACAGCCATAGAAGTACTGTCCCTTTGTAGCATTGTAGCCAACATTTGCATAATCTCCAAGAACTTTGCTTCTGAAATTACGGATAGGCTGACACAAAGGAATGGGGAAGCTGTCAATAATGGATACACTAATTCCTTCAACCTCTTTAAAGACGAGTGCTTGGCGAATGACTTGGATACTCGGTAAGAGGGCATTACAACGGCGGACAAAGCGAGAATATTCTAGGAAATTAGGAAATAAACTTTGAGCCAATTGGTGCTTTGCTTTAAGCGTTTCACTAAAATGCAGTACGCCCCATAGGTAACAAGCGATAACTAAGCAATCTGATGTTGCGAGATGGACGTTCTTTCGGTTTTGAACCTCAAGGGGAACACTCGTTTGATAAAGCGTCTCAATGGTTGTCAGTAAATAAACAAAAACTTTTGGAAGTGTGCTATTATAAGTCATATAAGTCGTGCGCTTTCTAATGCTTAGTGGTTTAAGATTAGGATAGCACGACTTATTTATTTTCTAATGAAATTAACTAGCAATTCGGGTCTTTTATATAGAAACTCATATTCTTCACAAATAACTGGCATATCAGTTTAAAAATGTTATATGCTTTAAAGAATCTCTCATGAGCTTGACACCAATAACTCCAAAAGAAAAAGTGTAAGTCGATAGGAAACCACTTTATAAAAAATTACTGAGAAAAGAAAACTAACGACGGAAACATTATTCTTAGAGTAAGAACTGTCACATATTGATGGAAATTTTATTCAAACTTATGAGTCTAAAGGTACTTTGAATAAATTACTATAGACAGAAATAAGAGATAAATAGCAAAAACATATTAGGTCGAATTACCATAAGAAAAAATACTTTATCTAATCTTTTTTTTAGATAATGCTACAAGAATTATTGTGGATAAAACAATCCACCCTACGGCAGCTATCAGATAAGCACACCGCCCAGTTATCATAAAATTAACAGGTAAAGCAATGGGACACCAATAAGCTGCTAATAAAACTTTATTACTGGCAAAAATAATGAGTAATATTTCAATAATCGCGATAATCATGCTCCCTCCTCGATTGATTATAAAGGTCAATAAAAGATGAAAATGATTAAGAAAAATTGCCATCAACCAGCTAGCTGTTGCGATCATCATTCCTTGTTGCCCTACTGCCTGTGAAACTCCCGTAATTATCCAGATCATTGCTGATGGAAAGAACAAAAGGAAATCCACTACTATTAGCTTTGATAACCAAATTCTGCTACTTTTTTTATTTACATTTATTTCTTGGAAACGATTGGCCAGACTCTCCTGTTCAAAGATTAGAATAGACAAAATTGTAACCAGTAACGGAAAAAACAAAAAAATCATGAGCGATAAATCAGTCATTGAAACATGACTTCTTCCAAAAGCTAAATAAATAGGAACCGTTAAAAGCTCTAATAAAGTAAAGAGAAAAACTAAATAAAACCCTAAGCTATTTTTTAATTTGAGACATTCACTTCTTATCATGTTCTATCACTCCTTTAAGTAAATACGAAACTCCTATCGTTACAACTATGGAAAGTCCAAATGGTAATAAAACTTCCCAAATACTGAAATTTATCTTCCCTGTTAACAAATCTCCTGATGGTTTGATATTTAACAAACTTTCTGTAACTTTATAGTGATAAGTGTATGGTAGCAAGAACCATACTGGAGTTTGTGCAACAAAAGGGGCAACAATTAAACAAATCAAGGTATTCGCAGCTAACAATACGTAAGTATTAATCCACTTGAAAATCAAGTATATAAAGGGTAAATTCCAAGAAGCTGCTAGTAATATAGCAATCAATGCCACACTTACTTTCATAAAATCCACCACTACAATACCTTGAAACACAAAAGCAACCAAATAAAGCAAAATAATCAAGACTATGCTCGCTAGTATACCTCTTAGCCAAATCAACAACATTTTGGCCAAATGAATTTTCCAACTCAGCTTTTTCCATTTCACATTTTGAAAATTTCCAGCTTGCTCCTCTGATTTTATATCATAAAGAAAAAGCAAACTCATCAAAAGGAATAAAAAACCAGTTTCCCACCAATAAATTGAAAAAACACTAAAAATCTGTATTCCACCCATAAGAAATGCTATAAATAGAGTCACAAAAGGGATAATTAATACCAATCTAAGAGTTCCTGATTTTTTTAATTTTATTGCTTCTGATGCTATTATTCTTTTCATATCACATTCCTCCATGCACAATCTTAAAGAATAACTGTTCAATGTCGTCTTCTTTATTGTTCGCATGATTATAACGAATCTTACCTTTGTTCAAAATAATAATTTGACTAGCTACTTTACTTATTTCGTGCAACTGATGACTAGAAATCAAGATTGTCACACCTTTAGCTTTAAGTTTTAAGATTAAGTTTAACAACTCCGCAATACCATCAGGATCCAAACCATTAGTAGGTTCATCAAGAATTAAAAATTGAGGTTCTGTAAGAATAGCCATACCAATTCCCAAACGTTGTTTCATCCCTAAAGAGAATTTTCCTGCTCTTTTCTTTCCTGTTTCTGCCAAACCAATCACTTCTAGAGTTTCATGAATTCTCTTATCTGAAATTCCAAAAAGCAAAGCCTTAGTTTTAAGATTATCGAAAGCAGATAAATTCATATATATTGCTGGAGCCTCGATTAAGGCTCCAAGTTGATTATTTGTCTTTTCTTGTCCATCAAAAAAAATTTTTCCAGTATCTGCAGAAATTAAACCAAACAAAATTTTCATCAAAGTTGATTTTCCTGCACCGTTAACTCCTAATAAACCACAGACTGTTCCAGATTTAATATCAAAACTGATATCTTGTAGCACCTGCTTTTCTTTATATGTTTTAGAAAGATTTTGAATTTTTACCTGCATTATATTTCCTCACTTTATTTTATGTTTAAAAAAAGTATATAAAACAATTTTCAGAATCTATTCAGAAACAAAAAAAGTAATCCTTAGAGATTACTAAATTACTTTTTTATTTTTAGGATAACTTCTGCCCCACCTTTTTGAGGATTACTGAGAATTAAGTTTCCTTGATGTTTTAAAGCTACACCTTGAGCAAAAGATAGTCCAATCCCATAGTGTTTCCCACTACGTCCAGTATCTTCTGTGAAAAATAGTTTTCCAGCATTTTTTTTTGCTTGTTCAGAAAAAGGATGACCATTATTCCAGATTTCAAAATAGAGATATTTTTCATCATCATAAATACTCAAACTGACTATTTTTTCACCCTCTTTAGCATACTGACAGGCATTAACAAAGATATTGATAAGTGCTCGACTTAAAGCTAATGTATTTCCGTAAAAAGTGGTTAAATCTGTTTTTTTAACTAGCTGATAATCCACTTGATAAGTTGTTGACAACTCTTCCAACTCAACTGATAAATCTATCAAAAAATCCTCCAGGGAGATTGTCGCTTTGTAATCATTTTCATCATTCAAAAGTTTTGTATAACTAATCATTGTGTTAAAATACTTGTCAAAAACAGTCAAACTATTTTTCATTGACTCAATAAAATCAGCTTGTTGTTCATTTACTTCAGTCATCTCTAGCAGTTCAATATTTCCTTTTAATACTGTTAAAGGTGTCTTAACATCATGTGAAAGTGCAGCAACCTGGAAGGATAAATCATGTTTTTCATGACGCTCCGCTTCAATAAGGAAAGCTAACTCCTTACTTTTCGAATATAAGTTATTCAGAACCTGATCAAATTCAATAATTTTTGATTCCTCTTGTTCAGGAAAAGTAGTTATTTCCCCCATCTTCAATGCAATCTTTTGAACGGCTTGAAAATTCTTAGAAAATTCTCTAATGAGATGATAGACAGAAAAAATAATGAGTATTATTTCACCAAGAAAAAAGAAAAGGTAAGTAAATTGATTATAAGAAATTGAACGAAGCGTATGATTTGTAAATTCAGGCATACTGTTTTGTCTTAAAACAACTGAAAAATGCTTATTGCTTGAATAAGTATAAGTAATTTCTCCTTCTGTAATATTATGTGAAGACTGTTTTGAAGCTACAAAACTAGGTACATCCGACTTGACATAATGTCCTCCCAAAATTTTACTTGTATCATTGTCAAAAATAATATAATCATATGGGTAGTGTTTCATATCACGTTCGATATCAGAAATAGTTAAATTATCTGAATCTAAAGATAAACGAATAGTTTCTGAACCACTGATTTGTCCAATTTGTCGTAGAAAGAAAGTCAAGCCCAGTAACAACAGGATAAGTAGACAAGTACCTATGATAATTTCAATGACAGCTTGCCATATCCGTCGACGCATTGAATATTTTTTACCCATGCCACTGATACCCAAGTCCCCGAACCGTTTTTATCGGATTAATATCGTATGGTGCAAACTTACTCCTAATCTGATAAATATACTCCGAGATTGACCGAAAAAGTGCATTAGAATATTCATCATATACGTCATCATAAATATCCTCTCTCGTATAAACTTTAGAAGTTCGTTGTGATAGTAATTCAAGAATATCGTATTCACGACAAGTCAGTGGAATTGTTTGACCATTGACACAGACTCGCCTTTCTTCTAAATAAAATGTAATTGGTCCTAAATCTCTACGAATCTCTGAAAAAACATGAACTGCATGTTTATTGCGTTCCTCTCGCTTTATATTTGCTTCCACTTTTGCAACCAACTGTTTAAGGCTAAAAGGCTTAGTAATATAGTCATCCCCACCAATACCTAAGCCGTTTATAATATCCTCTTCTGTATCTTTCGCACTAACAAAGATAATTGGAGTTGATATTTCTCTGCGAATCCTTTTACAAATTTCTGTCCCTTCAATATTTGACATCATGATATCTAACAAAATCAAATCAAATCCCTGAAAATCAGTAATATCCAAGGGAAGTGAAATGTTTTGATGCGTCGCAACTTCATAGTTTCTCATTTCTAATGCTGTCTTCATTAATTTTAAAATTTCCTGATCATCATCAACTATTAAAATTTTATACACCACTTTACCTCCGATTGTTTAGTACTCATTACTTCATTATACCATTCATTCTGAAGAAATATAATCTATCAATTTTTAGTCTTTCTTTTCAATATACCAAGGATTGAGATACACACTATACCTAAAGCCGGTAAAAAATCTTCTCCATCTCCAGTAACAGGTAAAATTTCTTGACTTCGTACAGAAACAGCACCTCTCGAATTTCGATTATTAGCCATTTTTTGATTAATATTATAATCAACTGAAATTACTTCTTTTGAAATGTTATGAAAATCATTTTTGATAGAAAAATTGTTATTTGTATTTCTTTGAATTTCTTTATCTTGTTCCTGTTTCATTGTATCCCTAGACTCTTTAAGATTCTCCATCGATTTATGGTTAATAGCATCATCCTGACCTTTATCTGTATCTAAGCTAAAAGCTTTATTTTTCCCATTCAATAAATCAACAATATTCAATACTCTATTCCCATTAACTTCTGGAGAATTCATTAGAAGAAACCTTTTTAGTTGGTTAGGATTCTTTATTCCATATTTATCAACTACTAATGCCAGTGCCCCAGATACTTTAGGAGTAGCAAATGAGTTGCCATAAACATATTGGTACCAGCCAGTATTAGTAGTTGTAAAAAGCCAATCTTTCAAATAATAACCCTGACTGACAAATTTATCTTGCCCATATTTTTTAAAATTGGCCGTTGTGCCAGCAGGAGCATAAATTGCATCCGCTCCAATATTACTAAAATCAGAAATATTACCATAACCATCTATTCCACCTACGGCTATTACATCCTCAAATACACTCGGTGCATCTACAACTTTTCCAGGAACCTTTATACTTCTGAAACGCTTAAGAAAGTTTATCATTGTTTGGTTATCTTGTATGTTTAAACTATCATTACCAAGAGCTGCGACAACAATACTTCCTTTTGCTGTTGCATAATTTATTGCTGACTTATAATTAAGATACTCTTGATAATCATTTGTTCCATCATCATACGATCCTGAAATCATAAGATACTGTCCAGCACTTATATTGATGACCTTGTTCCCATCATCCGCAGCTCTTCTTATTGCTCTAGCTACCCATTCCGATTTCGAAAGATTTTCACCAAATACTCTGTATATATTTACAGTAATCCCTGGTGCTACTCCTAAAATATTACCATTTGCTGTAATCTGACCTGCGACTTCCGTCCCGTGTCCCATTTTGTCGACAATATCACTTGGATTTCCAGTTTCATCAGGTTCTTCATTATCAAACCCTCCCTTAGGAACAAGATTTTTAAAATAATTTCCTAAACTATTTGACAAATCAGGATGTTCTTCCATGATTCCTGAATCAATAATTCCAACAGAAATTTTCTTTGAGGGCTGGTAGAGCGCATAGCTTTCTCCATTATTTGTCACATATTTCATATCCCACTGATAATCCCAAAAATCATGTGAATTTGTATAAACACTTGCTTTCTTTTCAGAAGAATTACTTATCAATAGAGGTTGTGCCTCTACTTTTTGATTTTTTAAAGGTTGTCTAAGAGATACCACTTCCTTAGCTTTACGATAAGATAGAGGAGAAGCAGAATTATCAATTACACCAGATGCATCTTTAGAATTTGATGGTTTTTCCTTAATAAGCGGAGAGGAAGTAACGAAGTTAGCTCTATTCTTCTTATTATCGAGGATTTTATTTTTTTGAATCGATGATGTTGAAACGACTACTTCACTTTGCTCAAGTAGCTCATCCTTAGATACTGGAACTGCTTCTTTATTTGTAACGCTATCTCTCTTACTGAATTCAGAACTAACTTGAGTTTCTTGCAACGAAACTTTCATTTCTTTTTGAACAGCTGATGTCTGTAATAAAGTTTTAGCAGCACCAGTTACATCCAATTCAGTCCTTGTTGTCGATTTTACTGCAGGTGACTGCGCCCCTAGATTAAACGAATCAGTCGTTGATCCCTCTGTTGAAGATAAAATTGCATTAGAATTATGATTAATTAATTCCGTATTAATATTATTTGAGAGTAACTGTTGTGAATTTGTTGTCTCCCCATGCACAGTTGCTGATAAACCCAACGAACAAACGATAAAAAGGAAACCTAGTATTTTTTTCACTCTAGTTTCCTACCTTCGTTGCAAGCTTAAAATCATCATTTATCTCAACGGCAAATGCTTCAGTAAGAGATTTTCCTCTAATAGAATGGATTTCGCCATAATCCCATTCCGTCCTACTCTGTTTGGAATTTGAACCATCCTTATCAATTCTCCCCCATTCAGACCTCGGGATACTTTTGCCACTAACTGAATCAAACACACGTACTTCAGCTAAAACATCCTGATATTCTCCCAATTCTTCATCAGATACGGTGGTGTCCGATATACTGTAAATATTTCCCATATAGTCAATTTTTCGTGAATCATTTTTATCAATAACAAAATTATCATCAGAAATATCGCTTGTCACATCAAAGTTTTGTAATCTCAAAGCTTTGACCGCCCCCTTATCACTTTCTGGAAGTATCTTATAGTATCTGTCGTTAATACCCATACATAGCGACTTGTCAGAAGCCTCATAAATATTATTTAAGACCAAAGTCACACTATTTTTGTTGCTACTTGATAAAAGTTTCTCACTTTTCATGTCAACAATCAACAGCTTATAAAATTTTACTTTGGAATTGTTAACGTTCTCCTGAGGAATCTCCTTATCAGTTACGAAATACGATTTATTATCATAAATAAAATTAGTATAACTTCCTTCGTCAAACCTCACCTTTTTATGACTTGTTTGATAACACCCTGATAAACCTGTTATCCCTATTAAGGCCACAATAAGTATTAAATATCTTCTCATTTCCTCTTCCCTCCTTTCAAAAAATCGTCAAAAAGTAACAGTGCTTGTCTCCAATAAGTAAAATTGATTGAATATTCAAATTTCGATAATACCAGTATACAGCCACTTATTCCTTCAAGAAAACCCGTGCCACTTTCATCTCCGTATTCTTCAAGAATTTGCTCACTATTAACATTAAATTCTTCCATGTATGAATCAAACTTTTTTGTATTTAATAGCCGCTTAAATAAAGAACAAATTTCTATTAAACCAGAATAGCCATGGCAAATCATATATGAATCAATACCAAGTTTCCTTTGCATAGCTGACTCTAATATTTTTTCTGCTTTATCTACAAAATAGTCATTATCCAGTGCTAATCCTCCGTATAAGTATAGCAGACTAATACCTGGACCTCCATAGCACCATGCATCTCTAATGAAACTTGCTTCCCTAATTACTTTCTCTTTTTTTAATTCATCTGCTACAAGTCCATCTTTCCATAGAAACTGTTTTTTCCTTTCAAGTTCAAACTTTTCATAAATAAAAATAATTTTTTGCAAAGCTGACAACGAGGCTTCATTACTATATCCTTTTATGTGGGCATAAGCTAAGATACAGCCCACTCCAGCAAGTCCATGTGCTAATCCCATATTCAAACAGCCTAGTGGATACATCTCACTTTCTGATTGAGACATCTGATTCTCCGATTTGATGTAAAGCGATATTAGTCCTTTGTTTTCTTTAGTCAGATTTGATAAAAAATTGATAATGAGTATTTTCAAATCATCATATTGCTCGTCGTTGATTAATAATAGATAGGAAAGTATCCCAGATAAACCTTCAATCACGTCATAATCAGGAGGAGTAATGTTTTCCAAATTAAATCCTTCAATTTTTTCTCTGACGAAATATTCGATATATCTATTTAGGCTATCAAGAAGATTCTTATATTTTTCGTCATCTTCTCGTAAATGTAGTATACTTAATGCAATGCCAGCTGCTCCCGAATAAAGTGATCCTGTTAAAAGCCCATATGTTGAAAGTTTGCTAACAATATATTCAATATAATTGTCTATCTTTTTCTGATATATCTTTGAGTTATCTTTATTTTTTAACTCCGCTAACATTAAAATTATACCAGGCAATCCTGTAGAGAGAGTCAACTCTCCGAAATCGAAGTTTTCTTTATTTTTTCTAGTTCTCTCATCCCATTGAGCAATAATTTTTTCAACATTTCTTTTTATATTTTTTTTATTCATCATTATCCTCATATTGCTCTGAATAATAAAGTTCTTGATAGTATTGACATCTTCTCAGAAGGACATCATGACTTCCAACATCTTCGACCTGTCCATCTTTCATAACCACGATTTTATTTGCTTTTCTGGCAGCATTCAAACTATGAGAAATGAAAATTGAAATATTATTTTCCGAAAGAGCAACAAAATAATCAAATATTTCTTTTTCAGCTACAGGATCGAGTGCAGCACTTGGTTCATCTAAAATATAAATTGAAGCTTTCTTAAAGAATGTCCTTGCTAATGCAATTTTTTGCCACTGACCTCCTGAAAGTTGATGCCCTTCTTGAAACCAATTTCCTAACTGCGTATCAAGTACATATTGATTATTAGTTTTCAAAAAATCGAGTCCTAAATTATCTAGTACTTTAATAATTTTCTCATCTTCCCATTGAGAAGACAAATCACTCAATCCTATATTCTCTCTTATCGTTAACTCATACTTCACAAAATCTTGGAACAGCACCGATATGTTTTTCTGATAAAACTCCTCAGGCATCAAACTACTTCTCATTTTGTCGTATTGGATTATTCCCATAGTTGGTTGATATAATCCTGAAATTATCTTTACTAGTGTACTTTTCCCTGAACCATTTTTTCCTACAATAGCAGTTAATTCTCCTTTTTCAAAGGATAAATTGATATTCTTTAGTGCAAAGGCATTCGAATTAGGGTAAACATATGATAAATTAATTACTTTAACAGTTCCTATATGTTGATTGCATATTTCAGTATCTTCTATTTTTTTGTGAACTACACTTTCTCTCTTTAAAAACTCAAAAAGTTGTTCCATAAACAAACTAGTATTATAAATGATGTAAATATTTTGAATCATTGTTTGAGAATAAGTATTGATTTTAGAAATAGCTTGTATGAGACTTACCAAATTACCTATAAGAAGTTTTCCTGCTCTTACCGAAAGGATCATAGCAAATATCGTAAGAATATTTATCAAATTCAAAATGAAATCAAGAAAAATATTGAAATATGTCTTCTTACGAGCAATAGCTAAATCTTGGTTGATAAATCCTTTCTTTAATTTTCCAAATTTATGAATGAAGTAATTGCTAATATTATTTAACTTGATTTCTTTAAATGAAAAATCATGAGTCAATAAATATACAATATACCATGTTTCTCTTTCAGAACTTGCTCTCTGCCACTGGATTAAAAACTCTAATTGTCCCACTCTGAGAAAAAGTACCAAAGATAATACTGGAACAATAAGGAGTAAAATTGCTACCCCAATGTTCCATGTTCCAATAAAAAATAGACTAGATAACAATGAGATAAACGATGAAAGCACAACAATGATAGCATTAAATAGCTGAAAAGGCTTGTAAGTGCTGTCTTGAGTAACTTTTTCTATGATATTATACATATCAGCCTGCTCATAATCACTTAATTCAAGAGATGAGGTAGTCCTCATGAGGCGCATATTGATACTGTAAGAAAGTCGCATATCAAATTTTCCACTAACATAACTTTCCAGCTGTCCCAGAACTGTTGTTATCACTTGAACAATAAAATAGATGATAATAATATTGATAAGATGTCTCCCTGAACCTAGCACAGAGTTTATTAAATCTTGATAAATAAAAAGACTAGCCAACGGAACAAAAGCTGTGATAGCATTTAGCACAATTAAATAAATTGCATAACGTTTTTCCAACTGAAAAATTAACTTCAAGGTGCTTGGAAGAGTAAGTAAAGTATTAAAAAATTGTTTTGATGTGAATTCTTTCACTTCATCCATCTATTAGTCCTCATTTCATGTATTCTTCCGAAACAAACAACCTTTGAAGTGTGTAATAAATTAATTTCTCTTTATCTCGTTCAATACCAATTAGTCGGTTATTATGGACATGAATGATACTGTCAATAATTGAATAAACTTTCTGAAGTTCAAAATCTTGAGCTATCATTTTTAAAAATAAATTTTTTATGGCATGCTTTAATTCTTTAAAATTCTTGTCATAAAAAATTTGGTCACCTAGATTATTAACTTTCAGAAGCTTAAGATAATGTTCAATCTTTTCATTGACATTTTCTTTAACCTTTTTAGGACTAACTAAATTCAAAAAATTAAGAATCTTTTTGTTATCATTCTGAAAGAAGCATTTCAGATATAAATAATTCACCAAGATTGATACATCATCGACTTTCCAATCATTATTAGTATCTTTTATCAATGTAAGCAAATTTGGAATAATTTTAGAATCGGCACAAAATATTGCTTCGGATAACTCTAAAGTATCAAATCCACCATATCTTTCTACTTCTTGATCATAAATAGAAATATCAAAAGTTGACATTATCCTATTTTTCCGACTCCTTTTTAAGATTTCAAGAATAGATCCGTAAGCTAAAAATAAATCTGAACATTTTATACGCAATCTAATATGTGGTTTAGGATCAGTATATCTTAGGAAGAATAGATTTCCACCCAGGTTTGCTACTATTTTCTGAATATCTGGAAGATACGACAGTAAAAATTCATTTTGACGATTTATAGAAATGTACAACTTTAGATAAAGCCACTCGTTAAAGGGCAATTTTTCACGCCGTTCAACCGAAACTCTTTTCTCTCTTATAAATGCTCTCCCTTCATTACCTAATGCTCTCGTTCTAATAAAAGGCACTACAACATCGGCAACTCTCCCCCTTTCTCCTTTATTTATGATATTTTCATCTTCAAAATATTCTTGTAGCTCTATAAAATCTTTTCTTTTTGAGCTCTTCTTTATCGCCGACTCTAAAATTTCCATATCCAATGGGTTTTCCTGTGATAAATAAACTTTATTATCTCCATTGACAATATAAAACTCTTTGGGAATTTCTTTGCTTTGAATAAGTTCTCTTATTGTCATCTTACTATTTACATCCCTTCCCCAAATTTTCCATTTAGCAGGAGATATTACTATTTCGTCAAATACTAAACGTGGAATATAATCAAAGTCTCTGTAAATAAGTTCCCAAGGTAAATTACCAAACTTGTCATCTAATGAAATTTCGTAAAGAAATCTTAGCTCATTACTGAATAACGTTTTATTGTACATGCTTGTAATGTAGAATTTCAATACCTCTTGAGTTGAAATGTCTCGTGCATAAAATTTTTCTTTTTCGTCTATTCCAATATAGATATTAGTTAACAGAACTTCATTGTGACTTGTACTTGTAAAAAATGGAAGTACTTTCCTCCTCATAATTGATGTATGCATAACGTTAGCATGTCTGATATTTTCTGGAAGAAATACTATTTCACACGATGTAATTTCTTTATTCTCATTTTCTCTTTCGACAGAATCTACTATCGTTCTATGATAACTTGTTAACTCCGGAGAGAGTGCAGAAAATCTACCTGATGCCCCTCCCAAATTATTATTTCCAACGATATCCCCTAAAATAAAAATATCTTTTTCATACTCCTTTGCCAAATTCAAAAATAATTCTAACCCTTGAAGTTCACTTTTCTTTTCTAAGTCCATTTTTTGATAATGAGACTCTAAGTCGTCAAGATTAATTACATTATGATTTTTAACGGCTTCTACATACATGCTGAGGTACTTTTCTCTCTCCTCTTCTGAATAGTATAGAGTACTCGGTTCGGACTCATAAAAGTCATTTCGAGGATGATTATAATTATATGGAGCTCCTATGCCAAATGTAGAATCAAATAATTCTGTTATTTGTACTTCTTGATCTACACCATATTTTTCGATAAATTTATCCTTATAGTCATCCAAATATGTTCTTCTTACAGATTTTGTCGTATTTCCTAAAAACTCAGCTAAATGTTCTAATTGTTGCTTTTGTTTAACATCAAAATTTATTTCACTATCACTAATTAAATCAATTTGAATATAATTATCATTCTCAAGAATTTGTGACATTTCCTGATATATTTCTTTCAGTTTCTCAATACCTTCACCAATTTCTATTTCTGAGTATTCTTGAATAAACTTTTGAACTTTTTTCAGAGGAATTATATATTTTTTATCTTCATCTATTGCTTCAACTTTAGTCAAAAAAGTGTTCCAAGAAAAATCTGACAACAAATCTTTTTGTAAATTAGAGATCAAATAATGATTAACTATCAGACTGCCAAGATATTGTTCCGATAGTTCTCTATATTCGTCTCCATAGCAAAGCGTTACAGTTTCACAAATATCTTCATATTTTTGATAGTCATTCTCACAAAATTCAGAAATAATTTGATAAACATTCGTATATTTAATATTTACTTCTTCAAGCTCACTACTATTTATGGTATAAACTTGAAAAACTCGATCTCCAAACTTATAATTTGCATTATTTCTAGTAAATGATAACTTTTTTGAGAAATCTACTTCCATTTTATGAACTAGGCGAATCAACCACTGAGTATCCAATCTTATACCCTTTGTAGTCTTTCCCATTAACTTGTACTGTGAACTTTTCGAAAAAACACCAATTGAAGTTTCACTAAATAATCCAAATGGAGTTGATCGTAAATAACTTCTCTTATAATACTTGTAAATAGATTCAAATAATTTTTTAACCCTTTTCTTCTTTAACAGACCAGCATTATATTTCTGCATAACATCATAGAGTTTAGGATTAGCTAGTAGTAACTGTTCCAAAAAAACTTTATTTTTACTTACAGTCTCAATGACTTGAGTATATTCAGTAAAACTCCGTTTATCGTTTGGAGATAAAATTGTATTTCTTACTAAAAACGGTTGAGCTTTAAATGAACTTTTTATCATGTTTTTTCCTCTCTTTATTTTTATAAGCTATTTAGCAACCCTAAATAACTTATAAAAATAGGATAGTATCCATGTCTGAACTAACAAAATACTATCCTTTGATTTGGTTATTTGCTTACGTGAATACTACAATGACAAGTTGCTGTTTTCATGTTACAACCCATCAGAGCTCCTGTTTTACAACCGGGTGTACATAGCGAAATACTTGTAATGCGTGGTGATGCACCTGAATCTTTCTTCGAAACAGATACCAAATCCAAGTTAAAATCTTTTGTACTCATTTTGAGTGCCTCCTTATAATTTATTTTGTAGTTCCTTCGAACGAAATCATTGTATCTAACAAACTTCAGAATTTAATCAGAGCCGTTTATTATGCTCGCGTTATCGACAATAATATTATTACCAATACTTTCTCAAGATAGAATTAAGACTGTTTTAGATTTGTTAATGTTTCTATTGTCAGTATAGTTATAAGACTAGGTCATTCAAGTATGTCTAAGACTCAATAAACCTATCTCTATATTATTCAGGAACTAGAAAATCAAGATATTAATAAAATTATTAAATATTCGTCAACTATAACTTAAATAAATATTTTTTGTAAAAGAGATTATTCTAATGATTTTAACTTGTTAATTTTAGGCTAATGAAGAGTGATGGTATCGTCGAGGCGTTTAAAGAATAGTCCAACTCCTGTTGTTCCTCATAATTTGAAACATTCAGAACTCAATCGTTTACAATTAATCATGATAAGTTCACTTGTCCTCCCCATAAATATTTATCTATTTATCTATTTGTTTTTGTCATTTTAACGATTGGATAATAACAAGAACCATCAAAATAGTAAATACTATCATGAAACTTAATGACTGAGATACCTTTGATAAGGTTACTGCCGAACGTGCCTAAAAATAAGGTGACGGTGATTTTAATCTAAGTTATTGGCGTCAAACTCATGAGAGATTCTTTAAAACACATAGTATTTTTAAACCCGATATGCCAATTATTTGTTAAGAATACGAGCTTGTATACAAAAAAGGGAATTAAACAATAAAAAATCCAAGCATAATGGAAAGTCAACGAAAAACTAGACACGGAGTTAAGAGAATTTAAGAATTATATTTTTCAAAGTCTTTTGGAGACTTGTAATCAAGACCTGAATGCATCCTTTTTGTATTGTAATAGGTCTCAATGTATTTAAATATTTCTTGAGTAGCCTCAGCTCTTGTCTCAAAATGATCATCATTAATAAGCTCCCTCTTTAGCGTCTTATAAAAAGACTCCATCATTGCATTGTCATAGGGATTTCCTTTACGACTCATGCTAGATTGAGCACCGACTTGACGAAGAGTAGATTGATAACGAGAGCTTGTATATTGACTCCCTTGATCAGTATGGACAATCAAGCCAGGCTGAGGATGTTCTTTCCCACAAGCTTGTAAGAAGCAATCCCTCACCAGTTTATCTTGCATCCGTGAAGACATTGACCAGCCTACAATCTTACGTGAAAAAACGTCGATATTCACGGCTAAGTATAAGGTACCTTCTTTGGTAGGGATATAGGTCATGTCTCCCAGCCATACTTTATTAGGAGCTGTTGCTTTAAAGATCTGATTAATTAAATTGGGTCTTGAAAGCGAAGCTCCTTTTCTGTTGTAATGTTTATATTTATATCGGCTTCCCTTGGCATAAAGTCCCATCAAGTGCATCAGTTTCCCAACACGTTTCGTGTTGGTCATAATACCAGTATTATGAAGTACCTTGGTAATTCTAACCGCACCATAGCGTCCCTTATGCTCATGAAAGACAGCTTTTATCTTCTCTGAGAGAATTTCTCTCTCCACTTGTTGTTTTGAAGGACGACGATGCATGTATTCATAGAAACCTGAGCGAGAAACCTTAAGAACTTTTACTGCATGCTTAATTTTTATCTTCCCATGATGTTTCAAGAGAAATTCAAAACGTTTTACTTGCTTCGCTTCAAGAAGACCCGGAACTTTTTTAGAAGTTCAAGTTCCTCCTGAAGATAACGATTTTCTTTCTCTAACAATTTAATCTTATGTTGGGCATCAGCTAGGGCTGTCCCATTGCCTGGAAAAGCACTTTCTCCATATTCTTCAACTTCTTGAACCCAGCGATAAAGACTATTGGCATGAACCTCAAGCTCTTGGCTGACTTCTTTAACAGAGTAACCCTCTTCAAGAATGAGTTTTACTGCAGAATTTTTAAATTGTTTATCGAATTTTCTTCTTGCCATAATAAACCTTTCCACGATTTCTCTTAACTTTGTGTCTAGTTTATTATAACCTTTCCAATAAATACCTGGATAAAAAGTCTAACTTTTGGGGTGCACATCAATTCATTTATTTAGACTATCTCACTTAAGAGTTATTTGTAAATTTACTTTAATATTTTAAACTACAAAACCTACTATAAATTTTACAGTAGGTTTTGGATAAAGTAAATGCTGTATAGTTTTGCTTTGGTTAGTTCTTTGGTTCATTTTATTTTTATTAACAGTAAATCTTTTAAAACTAGGTTAAAACGCACTTTATATGTGTATCAAAAATTTCCATCATATTATATTACTTCCTGTTCTTCCTCACAATTTTTTTGATTTGGTTAGTTATTTTAAAGAATAATCTGGTTCAATTTTTGACCAATTTCATTTTAATTGTACCACTTATATAAGAATAAATGCTCAAAGTAATTGGCTCATTTCTATAATCAACCCTTTCCATAAGTGCTTAAATCGGCACCTCTAGTTCAACGAGAAGGGATAAATGTGAACGTTTCAATAAATGAATCTCATATTTCCTTTGATTTTCTAACACATTTTGACAATCATCACAAATAAACTTATAAAATACAGGTTATCTGAAAATTCTACCAAACGCATTTACAAAAACAAACTTATCATCTAAACAGTTTTTTTGGAAATAATCAATAATTCCCAAGCAACGATTACTTAAACTAATTGTGCGAATCGAACCTGTCATTTTATTCATTTCAACGACTCAATCATCATATCTTGCAACGCGACATTCTAAAGTGTATCTTATATAGTTTTATAAGATTTGCAAAATTTCAAAATAGACCTCATTCCTGCCTTATTAAAAAATTTTCCTTTAACTGTCCCAATATTTCAATTTCTAGCTTTATTTTAAGTATAACTACTCTGAACAAAATTCTAATGTAAATCCTGCAATTTTCACCCTTTAAATTTGTCATATCTAATTCCATCAAACAGTTTAGTAAATCCACAGTTGTCACTTTTTAGATTTTATATTTTGAAAATTTTTTAATAAAGCCTCTTGAAGAAATTTTCTCCGCTACAAAACTCGTTGCTTAACGTCTTATTTTTGGATTACAAACCATTCTTCATAAATTTCTTGAACACTATTATTTTGCACGATTTGTTCTTGAAGTACTTTAATAATTGTCTTTTTTTGATCACTCTATTTTTCTTGCTAATCTATTTTTAGACCTTGACTAAGCAACATTTGATTTCAAATGACCATTACTTGTCTCCACTTGTTTCTTTCTCTTTTCGTCAAAATATTTTCCACTACCAAATTGCTTATAAAGCATATTACCTGCTTTTGCCAAAGATAAAAGAAAACTATACAGCACTTATATTATATCATATCTACATATTACTTTTATCTTTTTTTCAAATTGAACTTTCTCTTAAGTTTTGTTTATACTTAAGAAAAAATTTTGGCCGTCTCATTTCATTTCATGTAAATCATTAGCAAGTGTTTTTACAAGTACTTCACACAGTTCTAATATTCCTTGTTTATCTTTATAATTTTCTTCTATTTTTCTACAAAAATAAAGAGCAAGACTTTTCCTGCTCTTTTTCTAAATTCTAAATATCTCTAATATCGCCATGGTTTGTTTTTAATTAAACACTAATCGCTAAACCTTGGTCATAAGTACTTGACAGGCCCGAAGCAATTGATAGTACTGACACACTTAATAAAATTGATATATTAGCAGTAAATTTTGAAAATATAATTGTTCCTTTCTTAAATTCCTTATTATCCCTATACTCATCAAGAAATATATTTTTTCAATTTAAAGCTAACATTATAATAATTTTAGGCTAATTTTTTCGGTTCTTCAATATAAAAAATGAATATATTTATTAATACTACTTTTAGTAATAATAGGATTTATCTTGAAAATATTATTATTTTATAGGAAATATGCAAGAATAATGTAGTAGTTTTACTATATGGATAATGGATCTAAAGTTATAAAGTGTGCAATTTCCAACGCCTTACAGCCTGCAAAAAATTCTATACAATGAACCCCTTATTTACGATTTTCACCTTTTATCCTCCTAAATAACCCATTCCATAATTCTCGAGATTCTTTAGACTTGAAAAGCTAAAACTCTAAAATCCTTTTAAAGTTAATTCTATAACCTTTTTATTTTTTACTCTTTATTCTTTCAGCATTCATGAACTTATAAAATCATCTAACACACTATTATTTAGCTAAAAAACTATTTTTATATTTTCTGGCTTCCTGCATTTAGCATGATAGCCTAAAATCTGAAAAATCAATATATAAAACATCATTTATTAAGATGCTTTACCTTTTCAATAAAACGCGAACAATCTTCTTTAAATACATGCTCACTCAAAATCTTGCTTAAATTTTGACTCACATTTCGATAAATCAATGATGGAGTATTGGGAACTACATAATAATATTTCCCCTCCTTTTCATATATGGGAGCATTCATACTAGTAAAATGTGTTCCTTCAATAGTATTTCCAGCATCCGCTGCTACATCAATAATAAGAGTTCCTTTTTTTAAAGATTTTTGTTCAGAAAGACTTAAAATTGGATCATCATCTTTACCAATTTCAATTCCATTTATAATGACATCATACTTGCGATAGCTTTCTTTGAAGATGGACATCGTTTTTCGATAATACATTCGGATGTTTGAGGAATACTTCGAGATACTACTAAAAGCCCCTTGTGCAACATTTCCTGAACCTAAAATAGCTATTTTTGTCTCCTCAGTTGGAACAAATCCATATTGCAATAAAGCATCAAGAACACCTGCATAACCAGCGTAAAAACTATTTTTATATAATAAGCCCTTAGGAATATCTGATTCAATTACCTTATTATCATAATAAATGCAAGGTGAATTACTATCTAAATCTACAATAATTAACTTTTTAGGTAGAGCTTGCTCCTCCATAAATGCTTGTCCTGATCCAAAGGGATGCGTCCATCCTATAATCATCTGCCCCTCTCTAAGATGAGGATAATCAGTAGGCTGGATGAGTTTCAGTGAGAAGATTGCTTCTGACTGTGCAAAAATATCAGCTCTTGATAAAATGTGACATCCTTTATCAATGTATTCTTGATCATCAATATCCAGAAATTTACCGAACCCTTCTTCCACCAATAATTCATTGTTAAAATCTTTAATATCTTTTGGGAGAAGTGGGACTCGTCTTTCTCCTGGAAAAGTTGCTTTTACTAGACCAATTCTCATAGTTTTTCCTTCTTTTCTATCTTTTTTTAATTTTTTCTAAAGAGATTTTTTCTTTTTTAACCAGTACCAAACTACTAAACTGATTAGAAGTGAAATAACAATTACAAGTAACGAGCCATAAGGGACGCCTTGAAAAGGCAACTTGAGATTTATTCCCCAAAACCCATAAGTAATTGTTGGTATTGTTAAGACAACTGTAAGCTCAGTTAACGTTTTCATAATATTGTTCAACTGAAACGAACTATTATTATTTATAATTGTATCCAAGCTAGAAAGGTACTTATTATAAGCTCTTACCAAAGAGTCTAAGGTATCCATCCTCTCTTCAAGAAGAGTTACTTCATTTTGCATATGAATTTCTTTAATATCTTCCATTTGTTCTCTTTTTATAAAGCTTAATATTTTTCTATCGGAATCAATGATAAAATCTAACAAGATAAGATATTTTTTTAGTCGCAAAATTTCATTAAATATTGTCCCTGAAGGCCCTAAACTTTGTATTTGTGTTTCCAACAAACTAATTTCTTCTCTTTTCTCTTTAACATCTTTAATTACTTTTTGGATGCTTACATTCAAAAGCTGGATAAAATTTACCTCACTTCTTTCAACACTTTCTCCTGTATTTTTAAAAAAATCAGAAATGAAATCTTCTTTCTCACTAGTTACAATAATGAGCTTTTTCTCTAGTTTTAAGATAACTAAAGCCTTTATTTTCCGATTCAAATCATTTTTCAAGTTTTGGTGAGGTAAAATAAAAAGTATCTTTAATTCTTCTTTACCTGTCTTTGTATCAGATATCTCGTGTATCACTTCCTCCTCTTCATACAAAAGATTTTCCAAATCAAGCTGATACTCTTCTTTAAAAAAATCGTAGATTTTATCTTTAGGGCTAAAAAGATATACCACTGAGTGTAAAGAATTACTGTTTAAACATTTAAGCTCCTCTGAATTGCTATTTGCTCCATCCACTTCGATATAATCTATCATGAAAGGTCTCCTTAGACTTATTTGACTCATTACTTCTATCTAAATAAAAAGCTATATAATTGAAGTCACTTACTAAAAAAGCCTCATAATAGAGGCCTTTGTTAATCACGATTTATCTAGAAATTTATTTAACCCTAACTTCTTTATCTGTATTATCTTCTACTTTATCTTTAACTTTATCAACTTGTTCAGAGGTGAATTTTCCAGTTGTTTGAGCCGCACTAGTCACTCGATCTTGAATACTTACATCATCTTCTTTTTGTTGCTCTTTAGTTTTAATATCTGTGACTGTTACGTTAACTTCAACGACATCTAATTCCGTCATTGCCGCAACCTCTTTACGAATTACTTCTTTAATTTTTTCATAGATATCAGGTACATTCTTACGATATTCTGTAATTACTTTCAAGTCTACTGCAACTTGTGTCTTCCCGACTTCTACATCAACTCCAGTTGTAACATCATCAGTATTAATAAGTTTTCCTGTTAAGTTTGAGAAGAACCCACCTTCTACAGAAAGAAGCCCATCCACTGATTCTAATGCTAGTCCTACAATCTTTTGCACAACTTTATCTTCATAAGTCAGAGCTCCCTTAATTTCTGGTTGGGGTTCCTTTGTTTTAGGAATTTCTTTTTCTGCCATTGTTCCAAATGCTTTCATGTTTTCTTGTACCATAGTTATTCTCCTTTTATGATGTTATTTACGATTTATAAATTGATCAATAATCCCTGATTTTTTTAAAAATAGACCAGTATAAATTCCTAATCCAATAAAAAATAAAACCAGAATCATTTTCCAAAATCCAATAGTGAAGATACACACAGCAAAAAGTGCACCTACGATCCCCCCTATAATTGGGTATCGATTTTTTTCAAAATAATTCATTGATCCCTCCTATAATACTCGCAGGCGTTCAGTATTGGTACCTTTGCTTAAGTTAACTACTTCAACTTTGAGTTTAATTGCTTGATCCAGTCCAAAGAATTCTTTTAAACCTTCAGCGATTCCCCGCTCCAAATCTTGAGCTTTTTGTGCAACTTCAATTCTAGGAATAATCTCACCTTTTATATAAATCTTTATCTTATTTTTAAAAAGTGAAACGTCAATTTTTGAGTTTTTAAGATAATCATTTTCTTTTACTTTTTCACTTACAAATCCTTCAATAGCAGACTTCTTCAAGGTTAAATTTCCATTATTCGATGTGAGTCGCACATCAATGTATGTCAGAGGATAAAAAAGTATCACAATCAAAGCAATGATTAACATGACCGCTAATACAATGTTCCCCCAAAACAAATAGTCTGTCATATATTTACCTATAAAGGGGATGTTACTAGAGGTTGTTGTCATCCAATCATATTCCATGAAATTATAATAATCCCAAGTCATTGGTAGAACAAGCGTAAGTAAAAGGAGATCAAGGATAATGAGTATTATTTTCTTTCCAGTTGCCAAAACTCCTCCTTTCTAGATCCTAAGATCTACTAATTCATTTTAGATAGGACGAAGGATACAACAGCAACCACAATTACTGCACCAATAATGGACGGAATTAACGCCATTCCAGCGAGCGAAGGGCCCCATGCTCCAAGTAAAGCCTGTCCTACAAAAGACCCAACTAATCCTGCTAAAATATTAGCAATCCAGCCCATTGAACTTCCCTTATTTGTAATCGCACCAGCGATTAATCCGATTAATGCACCAACAATTAATGACCAAATCATAAGTCACCTCTTTCTATAGAATACATATTATTATCTAACCCTAATCTAACACAATTCGAAAGCGCATTCAAACAATATGACTTTTTATAATTTATTAATACTCTACATTGGATCAGAAAAATTATACAGTCATCGATTGTTATACTTATATTCACAGCAATTCTTTATTACAAATCCCTATATTTGTAAACACGAGAATATTGTATGCCACCACCAAATTGTATATTTTAAAAACTATTTTATTAATCTCTAAATCTGCAACAGAGATTTACTCACAGTATAAATAAACTTGTACAATAAAAGTTATACCTAGTTGAAAAAAGCAATCATAAGCATATTATTTCACAATTGGGTATAGTTACGTTACACTTTGTACTATAAAGATAGATAGATAGACAGTTAGCATTGAAAGTCTAAAAAAGTTTAATTTACAGAATCTATTTATGATCTTAAACAGCCAGAAAGGAAAATAGGACAATAAAATGATTGAACAAGAAAAACATCTACTTAATGATGGACATTTGATTCCTAAAATAGGGTTAGGGACATTTCAGATTCGTGGATATGAAGGAGTGGAGCAAATTTTGACGGCCATACAAAGCGGTTATCGTTTACTTGACACCTCAACTAATTATGATAGTGAAGGAGCAGTTGGGGAAGCAATTCGCCGTTCTGGCGTACCAAGATCAAAATTTTTTGTAACAACTAAGCTACCTGGTAAATATCATCATTTTGAAGATGCTTTAAAGATGATTGAAGAGTCTTTATTACGGATGGGATTGAGCTATTTTGATCTTTACTTGATCCACTGGCCACTACCAAAACGAGATAACTATGTTGAAGCTTGGAAAGCACTAATTGAAGCAAAAAAACGAGGTCTTGTAAGATCAATTGGGGTATCTAATTTTGAGGAGGAACATCTCGAAAAAATAATTCAAGCAACTGGTGTTATACCAGCGGTTAATCAAAATGAAATCCACCCTTACTGGCCTCAAGAAAAACTATTAGCAATTAATAAAAAATGGGGGATTTTAACTGAGGCATGGAGTCCTTTAGGACGCGGTAGTAAAGAGCTTGAGGAAACTCTAATTCAAAATATAGCCCAAAAATACAATAAGGATACTGGACAAATCATACTAAGGTGGCAAGTTGAAAGAGGTATTATCCCTATTGTTAAAGCAACTTCTCCCGAACACCAAAGAAGAAATATTGATATTTTTGATTTTTCACTTTCTTTGGAAGAAATTAATAGAATCACTGACCTGGAAAGAGGCGATGGCAGGGTAGACAATCAAGACCCTAATGAGTATGAAGAATTTGTATAATTTAGTCCTTTACTCTTCATATATTGCATTTCAGTTGAATATAGGAAGAATTGCTTCAAAATAAAAAACCACTGACATTTTCAAGTGGTTTTTATTTTTTTAAGTTTCCTATTTTTCAATAATACCTCGTTTATTTGTGTATTTTAAATTCTGACCACAAAATTTCTTAGTTCCTATAAAGAATTATTCTGAAGTAGTTCAACAATATTTCCATCTTTGAAATAAATATATCACACACATGACCAATAATATAGTTTCAGCCTATTACAAAACACTTATAATATTGGACTAAGTAATCTCGAAAAGTTTTGTTTGATTTTAAGCCAGATAGATTGTTGGGCAATTTCTTCATCCGTAAGTAGCTTTGAATTTCTTAAGTCTCCCTCAAAGGTCCTTCTCATCTCTTTTGCTATAGTTTCATCATAACAAAAAGCACTTATCTCAAAATTTAATTCATAACTGCGAATATCTTGATTAGTTGTGCCAAATACACCTAATTTTCCATCCATTACAAGGGTTTTAGAGTGTATGAAACCATTTGTATAATTGTATATTTTCACACCGTGTTTATGCAGATAATTTGCGTAATATTGTGTTGCTCTAAAAATAAACGGATGATCTGGCATATTGGGTATCATGATTCTTACATCAACACCAGAATTCGCCGCTGCTACAAGCGCCGTTATCATAGAGTCATCAGGTATCAAGTAAGGCGATTGAAGCCAAATATAGTCTTCCGCATCCATAATCATTTTAATAAAACCTGTTCTTAAGGTTTTATTATCACTCTCTGGTCCGTTAGCGACAATCTGAATATCAATGTTTCCTTCTTCTTCTGGTACCACAAAATATGAATCTTCTCGTTCAAGCTTATCTTTAGGATCTCTGACTGAAACATTCCAATCTCGAATAAACGTTTCTTGAAGGCCAAAAGCTGCTGTCCCAACAATTCTACCATGTGTATCACGCCAGAAACCAAACTTTTTACTATTATAAATATATTGGTCACCAACGTTAAAGCCACCGGTCCAGCCAATTTGACCATCTATCACTACAATTTTACGATGTAAATGATAGTTAAGTCGAGTTTTCGTTAGTGTATTACGTGATGTGATAAAGGCTGTAACCTTACCTCCTGCCTCTTGCAGCGGCTTAAAGAAATCTTTTTTTGTTTTTCCTCCCCACGGATCGTAAACTACTCTAACTTCCACACCTTCTTTAGCTTTATCAATTAGATGATCGCGAAAAGCAGTCCCGATTTTGTCATTAAAGAAGGCATAGTATTCTACATGAATATTATCTTTAGCATTCTTTATATCTTCAAACAAGGTAGAAAATTTCTCTTTACCGTTCAGATAAAATTCCACTTTATTCCCACGACAAAGTGGTGTACGCTCCATATTATTAAAATACCTTTTCAGCAATTTTTCATGGGCCGACATTTCTTTTGTCTCAAATTTTTCATTGTTTTCATGTACTCTTTGGGCAAGAATAGACAGGTTATATTTATTTTCTTCTTCGAAACGATTTGTCGTTGTTCGATCGAGCCCCCGTCCTAAAAAAAGATAGCCAAGGAATCCAACTCCTGGTAAAAAAAACAAGAACATAGACCATGCAAAAATACTGGCAATAGACCTAGGTTTACGAAAAATCGTCACAAGGGCAAGCAATGTGTTAATCGTTATTATTGTTCCCATCAAACTATAGATTGTCGCAAGTGACATAAAATATTTCTCCATAAAATAATATTATTTATCTAATTATATCAAAATCTTAATTAATAAATAACTATCTTCGCTTTCTTACATGTTCCAATGATAATTTCTATAACTTTAATTTTGACTGAGGCGTATCGAGTATTTGACAAACGTGTTGCATTTCTTATTAGAGGGAACAAGAACTGTTACTCAAGGCCACAGCCACGACAAGCAAGTCTTGCTACTCATCTAACAACATAATTTCCGACAACTTACATTACTGGTGAGAACATTCATTCTTCTCAGAACCAAAGATTAACGTTTAGAGATAAGTTAATGTAATTTTTTATTCATGTAAATGGATGATTCTTTGGCAAATTAAAAAAGATTACTCATGAGTACTAAATCAGAGAGAAAAAGTTTGATATAGACAGTCGTTATCATTCATAAAGCAGTATAAATAGCTCTAAATTTATTTATTTGGCTAACTCATGTAAGATTTATATATAAATTTGATTTAACATTTTTTACTAAAAAACCTACTGTAAAATTTACAAGAGTTTTTTTGATAAAGTAGAAGCTATGTAGTTTTACTTTGGTTAGTTCTTTATTCTTTTTTACATATTACTAATTTTTTCTTTTTTTTCAATATATAATTGATTATTTATTTTTATCATTGACTAATCAGTCGCAAAATATATTTTCATTCTAAGGCAAAAAGTCATTTAAAGATTATATTATAACATTTCTTCATATCTTTTACATGTCTCCTCAGTCTACTTGTATAATTTTTAAATGTTGGATATAGACACTGTTGATAAATTACCTTGACAAATGCCATTTTAAAAATTACAATTGTAAACAGGAGGAAGTAAATGGATAATTCAAAACTATTTGGCAAAGATGCAACCGAAGAAGAGTTATTAAAAAACGATTATCGTAAATATTTTGGCAAAAAAATGGATATTTACTATAATGTATCAATTTGTGAGCATGCAGGGGAATGTGTCAGAGGGAATCCTTTGGTATTTGAAGTTGGGCGTAAACCCTGGATTATTCCAGATAATGGCGAGGTCACTTCTACCCAATCAGTAATTAATAGATGCCCTTCCGGTGCTCTAAAGTACCTGACAAAGGAGAAGAATTAAATGAACATTATTGAAAGAGAAAATTTATTTGAACTCTTATCCGATAAAGGCGAAGTAATTGGGGAAATGGCTTATATGAGTATGAAAAATTCAATAATAATTACTCATACAGGCGTAGCCATTGATTATCGTGGTCAAGGTTTAGCCGAAAAATTAGTTCTTGCAGGAATCCAAAAGGCAAGACGCGAGCAATTAAAATTGGGAGCAACCTGCCCATATGCTGTCAAATATTTTAGAGAGCATAAAGAAGAACTTACTGATGTTCTAAAATAAGAAAATTTTTAAAATATTAAAGACCTTTTACCTGGGTCTTTTTATGTTTGCTCCTTTAAAAACATTTATCAAAATTGACTGTTAGCTTTACATAAATTTGTGTTGTAATTTCACAATTTTTTTGCTATAATAATTCATTATTTTATCTATCAAACAAAGCAATCATAAGGAGTATTTATGGAGGAAAAATTAGCTGGTAAAGATTACCTCTTTATAGGGTCAATGTTATTCGGTCTTTTCTTTGGTGCAGGAAATTTAATTTTTCCAATACATATGGGTCAAGAAGCCGGAGCCGCTATTTCACAAGCAAATTTTGGTTTTTTAATTACAGCAGTCGGCTTTCCCTTTTTAGGAATTATCGCTCTGGGAATTTCTCAAAGTAACGGAGTTTTTGAGTTAGCTTCACGAGTCAATCGTATTTATGCTTATATTTTTACAATTTTACTTTATCTAGTTATTGGCCCCTTTTTCGCTCTTCCTCGCTTAGCAACCACTTCTTTTGAAATTGGAATTTCACCTTTTTTAAGTCATGAACTCCAAGCTCCACTATTGGCTCTTTTTAGTATCCTTTTCTTTGGAACCGCGTGGTTTCTGTCCAGAAAGCCAACGAAACTCTTAGATTATATCGGAAAATTTTTAAATCCCCTCTTTTTAGTTTTATTAGGTATTATTTTGGCCATTGCTTTCACTCATCCATTAGGAAAAGTTAGCCAAGCAGAAATTGGTAAAACCTATCAAGCATCTCCTGTTTTGACAGGTTTCACACAAGGTTACAATACTCTTGATGCCCTGGCTGCCTTAGCTTTTGGAATCATTATCATCACAACTATTCGACAACGTGGCGTAAAAAATCCGAGAATTATTGCTAAAGAAACCATAAAAGCTGGCCTTATCAGTGTAGGACTAATGGCTATCATTTACACTTGCCTTTCTTACCTAGGTGCGATGAGTCTTGGACAATTTGCTATTAGTGAAAATGGTGGAATTGCTCTCGCTCAAATTTCCAACCACTACTTAGGAAATTTCGGCATGATTATCTTAGCGCTCATTGTCATCATCGCTTGCCTAAAAACAGCCGTAGGTTTAATGTCTGCCTTTTCTGAAACCTTTGTCGAATTATTTCCTAAAAAAGAATACTGTTTTTATCTGCTCATCGTAAGTATTCTTCCTTGCATCTTTGCAAATATTGGTTTGACAAAAATTATAGAGCTTTCAGTTCCAGTCCTCATGTTTTTATATCCCTTAGCCATTATCCTTATTTTATTAGCTTTATTAAGCCCGCTTTTTAAACATTCTAGACTAATCTATCAGATAACAACTGCTTTTACACTTATATCAGCTATTATCGAAGGACTCAATGCTCTTCCAGCCAATCTCCACACAATTACTTTCATATCAGTAATAATTAATTTTGCTAAAGACTTTCTTCCCTTTTTCTCCCTAGGAATGGGTTGGATTCTTCCCGCGATTTTAGGCTTTATAATCGGATGTTTATGTCAAATCACGATTACTGTATATAAAAACAAAAACTCTTCAACACTTTCATAAAAGTTGAGAGCCTATAATATATAAAAAGGAGTTTCAAATAATTGATAACTCCTTTTCTTCTACATTAACTCAGATAGTTAAATTTTTGATTTTCTCCTAATATAAATCATTCCGAGCCCACCAGAAATCAATAGAAGTATTCCCAATTCTTTGAAAAAATTCATTGAGCTATCCCCCGTCTTAGGCAACTTTTCAGAAGTTTTTGATTCCATTGAAGAAGACGAAGTAGACATCACTTGTGAGGATGAACTAGGAGTAGTAATCGATTGGTTGGGTTTTTCAGGAGTTTCTTCTTTAACAGGGATGATTGTATTTATAAAATTATAACCCTCCTGTTGACTCGTATAATTACTCACAGGTACCTCTTTTACATCATAATCGTAAAGTTTCCCACTTTCATCATACTTATCCAAATTAGTAAACGAATATTTCCAATTTTCTTTAGCTGTCACATCTCGTGAATCAATTTTCTCTCCATTCCGATATAACTCAATACTAATAAAACTTGGTCTTAAACCACGTGCATTATTATCATCAATCCAAGTTTTCTCTCCAGAAATAGAAAGTTTCATACTTGCATTTCCGTTTCCGCCATTGTTAGGAGTATGAACTTCCACTACCTGTTTTTCAATATTTTCTCCCGTCAATTCTCCTCTATTTTCATACTGTTGAGAAAGTCCCCCATCCGTTGCTCTCGTTAAATAATCAACAATAATAGTATTTGAAATATCACCTAAATTCACGGTAAATCCGTTTACGCCATTTTCTAAAATACTAGCCTGAGGATAATAGCCATCAACATTATAATTCTCTCCATCACTACTATATGTCACATTAGCTACTGAAATTGAACCAGAAACTAAATTCTGATTCCCACCAATAATATCAGTATAAACAGCTTTCTGGATATTTTTTTTAGCATAATTGATCCGAGCTTGCCAATGAATTAAGGTTGAATCATTCTCGTCAATCCATCCCCATTTATAAAGCACCTCATCTTTATCCGGTCCTGTTGCTGGACCAATGTTAACCTCTGTTGTTCCTCCATCTTTCCAATCAACTACTACCGTTGTGTCTTCCTCTACTCTTTGTTTATCCCATTTAACCCAAACGGAAAAAGAACCTTTAATATCTGAAGTTGCATTTTCAACAAGTTTTGAAAAAGTAACAGTTATTTCTCCTGTAAGATGATTAGCAACAGCCGTTCCGATAACATTTCCAGCTTCATCTTTTATCTCAAAAGTAACATCTTTTGATAATGTTAACAAATCGGGAACATTGACACTCATTGCATCCCCCTGAGAAACGCTTCCCACTGGAATATCAAAATTCCAATGGGCCTGAACATCATCATAAATACCAAAATCGGTTTTCGGATTTCCCAAATCATCAGTTAGTTCATGTCCCGTAATAAATTTATTTCCATAGTCAGCAGCAAATACATTTGAAGTTGTAAATAAATTAATTCCAACCAAGCACATCAATAAACTCAGAACCATTAATAATTTAAATGACTTATTCTTCGACTTCATAAATATCTCCTTCTTATTTTCACTTACTTTTTTGTTCCATCACTTAAGAGCCAATGTTTAATAGTTTTCCAATTATCCTTCGTAACAATCAACCTAGGAATATTACTATAAAGTGTTTCATTAGTCACTACACCTGGAGATAGTGTGAATATTCCTTGAATTCCATCTTTTAGCATATAATCTTCTAAGTCTTTATTTTGTGCTCCATAAGGATAAGCAAAAACTTTTCCTTTTTGATCTAACTTCTCATCAAATGCTTTCTGACTTTTTTGGTAATCCTTTTGTACTAATTTTTTTGAAATATTAGTAGATAAAATCGGTTCAAAGTTTTCTTGATAATGTAAGTCATTCGTATGTAGTCCTGAAGTAACCAAAGGATTTTCATTCATTTTCTTTATTTCTTTCCAAGTCGCCATTTGTGAACCGTCAATAGTTTGTCCAACTTTTCCCGTGATAATGAATTGCGTAAAAGGTAAGTCTAATTTTTTCATTATTGGATAAGCGTTCTCTGGCAAAGATTTATCAATATCGTCAAAGGTAACCACAACTGCCTTGCCAATCATCTCTTTTTTATTAATCTTCTCTATCAGTTCTGAACTAGTCAGGACTTTAATATGATTTTTCTTTAAAAATGTCATTTGCTGCTCAAAATCTTGCAAGAATACATTATATTCATGGAGTTGAGAATTATGCGAAATTGAATAAGCGAAATTTGTAACCACCGTATCTTTTAATACACGGTGATAACAAAGAACAATAATTCCATCATTATCTTTAAGTAAACTTTCATAAGCAAAATCTGGCTGCTCCTTTTTTCCATCCTGTACATATTTTTTTGTTTCACGTGTGGACATAAACACCAAGATAGTAATAAAACCAAACATCCATATCAAAAAATATTTTTTTTTACTAAATTTCATATTATAAATCTAAGCCTCCTTCGTTAAAATATAAAGACTAGGAATCGTTAATATTGAAAGAAAACAGAACAAAGCATAAATTATATCTTCCCAATTTGTTATTGGAAACCCAATGATTACAAAAACAGAGATAATTCCATCACTATATATTCCCAGCAAAGAGATTAACAAAAGAACGAAAACAGTTAATATAAACAGCCAACACAGTGACACAACCAAGAATTCTAAAAAATGTCGTTTTTTCATCTTTTTACGTATTACAAATTCCATTATTACACCCCTCTATCAGGACTTTCCCATTTTCCTTTATTTGTACGATTAGTTAAAACAACAAGTTCAGCAGAAAGAGCACTAATCAAATTAAGAAACCAATAAGCAACAAGATAAGCTGGAAATATTAATTTATCAGTCAAAGTTAAGCGACTCTCCCCTTTATCATTATTAAGTCCTAAAAAAAATACAAAAAATGAAATAAGAACAAAAATCACGATAATTTGACCGGATACTTTGAATTCTTGATTTAGCAACATTTGGAGAAAATACTGATAAGATTCTATTAAGAAAAACCAACTCCAAATATGACTACAAATCATTTCAATCAAAAGAAACCGATGGTTGAATTCTCCTCTTTTAAAAACCCATGATAAATTTGAAATTAATACTTCTACCCCACCAACTGCCCATCTTCTTCGTTGCTTTAAAAGAGATTTTAAATTTTCAGGAACAAGAATATAGCTTAATGCTTTAGGAACATACTTGACTTTCCATTGATTACGATGAAGTCGCCAAGTGACATCAATATCTTCAGTCATCACTTCAGTATTAAAGCCCCCAATTTCTTTCAAAGCCTCTACACGATACATAACAATCACACCCGATACGGTCATTATTGCGCCTAGAAAAAGACTTTGTGCTCTCTTAATTGCGTCAATCACACTTAAATACTCTAAGGTTTGTAATTTCCCCAATAGAGTTGTTCTGTTCCTAACAATAGGTCGTCCGGTCACAGCCCCAATATCTGAACTAGAAGTTAATTCGGCCAACAAATAAGATAGAGCATCTTTAGAAAGATATGAATCCGCATCAATAACAAGCATATATTTACTGGTAACCTGTTGCAAAGCAACATTTAAAGCCGTAGCTTTTCCCTCATTTTTCTTTTGCTCAAGAATGGTTAATGCTTCCCAATCGTCAAAAGATTTTTTTACTTCATAAAGTTTCTCCAAGGTGCGGTCACTACTCTTATCATCAACAATAAAGATTTCTAAGGCAGGATAATTTAGATTACGTAGTAATAACAAAACTTCCTCAATAGTTTCTTCTTCATTATATGCAGAAATAACAATACTAATTTTTTCAAATTCTTTTGCTTCATCAATTGCTTTTTTATCTCTTCCTCTCCACCTAGATAAAAAAGCACCACTTGCCCAAATAAAAGACAGGATGATAGGATAATAAACGACATAAACATCTACCATTGTTGAGATTATCATAGTTTAAATTTTCCTTTCTTTCTCATAAAAGGAAAATTTAAAATTTTTCCCACAAAAATCCCTAATAAAGCTGCACTAGTAAAGGCTATGGGAATAATAATCGGTCCTGCTATCACTCGTTGGCTTAAGTTTGGAATTTCATGCTTAAAAAATCCATAGACAAACTGATCCGTTAAATCAGATATAAGATAGATAGTCAAAGTGGCGGTAGATAGAGTCTTTAGCAATCTAACGCTCCATTTTGGAATAGGAATTCTCCACAAGATTGCTATAACTAATATTGTCATCATGGCCGTTTGATAGCCAAAATAATCATTGTGATCTAGCCACTGGAATTGTTGATTCCAACTTACAAAAGTATCCGTCATGGTAAAAATCGTAAGTGCACTTAAAAATGCTACAACAAGTTTTCTAAATGAAATTTTCTTTATTTCATTTGGATAAGTATAAAGGTAAGCTCCGATAAAATAATAACTAACAGGATAACAAATTTGCCAATAATCTGGGATTACTTTTCCAAAACTATTTAATAAAGAGGGTAAAAATGATAGCAAACTTGCGATAAAGACAATATATAAATGATAATTTTTCATTTCTTTTTTATAATTCCAGATAATATTTAACAAAGGAATAAAAAGATAAAGTCCTAAATACATTTCAACATACCAAGAGTAAGAATCAGTTGAATAATCAAAAATTCCATTTATAGCTGTGGAGAAGTCGCTCCCTCTTCCGCCAAGAGATAGAACACCCCATACTAATAAAGATATGCCTATATATGAAATGATGACAGGTACAATTCCCAGAACATATTGAGCACTTAATTCTTTTCGATTCATTAAAAATCCGGTTGCCACTAAAAACAAGGGCACACAAGTAATTAAAATCGTTCTTATCCCAATCCAAAAAATTCCTAAAGTGGAATGAATTGTCATATCATAAAAGCCCGAATTTAATAAAAAATGTATCGAAATGACAAAGAATATTGCACAACTTTTCATTAAATCTATTGATGAATTACGTTTCATTTTTTCATATTTATAGCAGAAACCTTTTGCTACTATAAATCCTTTCTCTAATTTGGGTTCTAAACTATTCAATTCAAACTTTGCAATTACTTTTCCTTTACATCACTTAGTTGTATCTAAAACATGCCATTCTCCTAACTTAAATTTAATATGGATTTATGATTATCGAAAATCATTAATTTTCGATTGCAACCCATCAATTTATTACAGTATAACATAATAAAAAGAAATATTGTAATATATAACTTACGAAATCTACTCGATATCATCATATTTTTCATTTTTTATTATTATTAAAACCTATAAAGTAAAATATAAATCAATCCAAATAAGCAATAAACCTTTATATAATAATGTTTTAGATGATTTAAAGCATATTAGGCAATGTTTTAAATTGCAAGTATAGAAATCTAAAACATATATAAGACTGTAATTAGTAATATACAAAAAAGTACTTACTGAAGTAAGTACTTTTTGCATTGATTTACCATATTTTTATTTTAAAAACTTCTTTTATTCCTGACAATATTAATGTGGGTATAGCAGGAATGAAAATCACAAGTAGATATACAGGTAATGTTAACTGAGCAGTTCCCATCACACTATTAAAAAACGGAATGATTGTTACTAAAAATGAAGAAACTCCTGCAAATAACACTGCTCCAACAAGTCTGATATTTCCAAACGGATTACGTCTAAACAATGTTCTTGAACTTCTTGCATCAAATACATGCCATAATTGTCCATAAACTAAAGTCAAAAAAGCAACTGTTTGTGCTTCACTAGCGTTCAATCCATTCTGAGCAGCTAGGAGGAATCCAAGGTAAACCATCGCTCCCATAACTGTCCCCCTAATCAAAACCCTAGACCATGTGTGATTAGCAAGAATGGATTCATTAGGGTTCCTTGGTTTTTCTTTCATCAAATCCGTTTCCGCAACATCATAACCTAAAGAAAAAGATGGAATCGCATCACTCACCATATTAACCCAAAGAACCATTAATGCAGTAAGTGTTGGAGTCATTGCTGCTACATTTCCAACACTGCTTCTAAATAAGACTAAACCTAATACAAGGGCCAAAACTTCAGCAACATTTGTTGTCAGTTCGTGTCTCATAAAGTTTTTTATATTAGCATAGATAGTCCGACCACTATAAACTGATTTTTCTATCGTTGTAAATTTATCATCCAATAAAATGAGATCTGCAGAATCTTTAGTTACTTCTGTACCAGTAATTCCCATCGCAACTCCAATATCAGCAGCTCTTAAAGCTGGAGCATCATTTACTCCATCTCCAGTCATAGCAACAACTTGTTGATGATTTTGGAGCTGTTTGACAATACGTTGCTTATGCTCTGGAGTCACTCTTGCATAAACATTAACATTTTTTACTTCTGCATAAAGCTCCTGATCTGACATTTCTTCAAGGTCAATTCCCTTTAAAACTGTTGCATTTTTTTCCTTTACAATCCCCAAATCATAGGCAATTGCACGAGCTGTTTTTTCATGATCCCCTGTAATCATAACCACATTAATATTTGCATCATGAAGTTGTCTGATAGACTCTTTCACTTCTTCTCGTGGAGGATCAATTATTCCTGCAACTCCCGTTAATACAAAATCTTTTTCTACGTCTTCCGTCGCTCCGTATAACGCCTCTTCTTCATCAACTTTTTTGTAGGCCACAGCCAAGGTTCTTAGTGCTTCATCCGCATAATCATCTACCACTTTAATAAAATTAACTTTTGACTGCTTAGATTGGTCAACTATATCTCCAATCAAAATCCCCGAAGCTTTTTCCATTAAAACATCTGGTGCTCCTTTGGTATAAACGTAAAATCCTTCATCATTTTGAACAATGACGCTCATCATTTTTCTACTGCTACTAAAAGGAATAGTTCTTATAATTTTATTGTTTTTTAATAACTTATTCTTACTATAGCCGGCTCTACTACCAAGAACAGTAAGAGCAACTTCTGTAGGATTACCAAAAGTTTTTACCTGTCCCTCAACTTCTTTGACACTTGAATCATTACATAAGACAATATTTTTCATAAATTGAGCGAAATTTATACTTTTGTCACCTTTTGATACCAAGTGAATTTCACCAATAGAACGATATCCCAGACCATCTACATTATACAGTTGACCATTAGCATAAAATTTTTTGACAGTCATCTCATTTTGGGTCAATGTACCTGTTTTATCAGAGCAAATGTAAGAAGTACTTCCTAGTGTCTCCACACTACTTAGTGTTTTAATCAGACCTTTATTTTTTGACATTTTGACTGCACCAATTGTCAATACTATTGAGAGAACAACTGGTAAAGCATCTGGAATAGAGGCAACGGCGAGAGCGATTGAGGTTGAAAATACTGAAGTAATTGAGTTAATTGAAAATTCTCCAGAACTGATTAATCCAAATACAAAAGTTAATAAAACAATCCCAGCGGATATTTTCATCAATGTTTTAGTAAGTTTTTTTACAGTTTCTTGTAATGGAGATGATTTTATTCCCTCATCTTTCATCAACTGAGAAATTTTCCCAAGTTCTGTGTTTTCACCCGTAGCTACGACTATTCCAATTCCCTGTCCATTTGAAACGATAGAGCCAGAAAATCCCATATTTGTTTGATCACCAATTTCAACATTTTCATTAATGACCTCTATATTTTTTATAATAGAATCAGCTTCGCCCGTTAAATGAGACTCAATTAATTGAAGCTCATCAAGCTCTAACCATCTTATATCGGCCTCCACAAAGTCACCTACTGTAACTTTTACGATATCACCAACAACTAACTCATTTGATGAAATTTTTTCTAAGGCTCCATCTCTTAGTACAGATGCAAAACGATTGTTCATTTCTTTTAGTGAATTTAAATTTTTACGAGCACTAATTTCTTGCCAAAAACCTAAAAATGCATTTATAATAATCAAAATAGCTATAGCAACCGCTTCATATAAAGATTCTAAACCATGTTTTTTATCTCCAACTATTTGGAATGAATAAAATGAACTAAAAAATGATAGAGCAACTGCCCCTAATAGAACAATGATTATTGGTTCTTTAAAACTTTTAAAAAATACTTTTAAATAGCTTTCTTTTTTTTCTTCTGGAAGTTTATTTTCACCATATCTTTCTCGATTATAAGTAACCTGAGTACTCGAAAGTCCTCTATCTATCTTAACATCATAATTATTTAATAATTCTTCTTTGGATTTTTGATAAAATTTCATATCATCCCTTTCTAGTAAAAAAACGACAAAAAAGAGCGCAAACCTCAAAATAATCTCCTCACCCTTGGAGATATGTCTTGAAGCTTGCGCCCAACCTAGTCGTTTATTCAATTAACTATATTCTAACATTATCCATTTCGTAAGTCAATCCATTTTATATTGTTTTGACTACAACATAATATATAATTATAATAAAACTCAAATTATCCATCTATTCTCAAAACAAAAAAGTCCTAGTAGTCCCTTTAATAAGTTTAATGGTAAAATATTATTAGAATGTATGAATTTATATTATGTACAATATAAATGAATTTATTCATTATTTTAAAGTTAGAAAGAATATCATGACTAAAAATTACTTAGAAATCCCTGAAGAACTTTATAATAAATTAAGTGATTATGCAGAAAATGACCAACTATCAATCCGTCTAGAAAATCAACATATATTATTAGAAAATCCGAAAATTAATCATCCCAATAAACAAAATTTAGCTTTACATTATTTTATAGCACCTAGTTTAGCGTCTGGAATAATTGCCTTGTTTATCTTTTTAAGTACCAATCATCCACAAATCGCATTTACGGGGAGCCGCCACCTCTCTGTTGCAAGTTTGAGTATAATTCTATCAACCCTTTTTGGTTTTTTGGGCTTCATATGGACCTATCTTCTCAAGAGTTGTGACTTATCCAAATCTAAATTTAAAATTTTTAGAGAAACATTAACACTTTCGATAGCCTATACAAGTACCTCTTTCGCTGTTCAAATCATTTTTTGGTACATAATTGGCAAAACATTTAGCGGAGTAACTTTTGACCCATTTACTGCAGGGTTTCTTGTCTTAGTATTTGTTGGAATCATCTTTTATTTTCTTATTTCAGCAGCTCTTTCCGTCACTTTACCTAATCTTATTTTGCTACTCTTTACCACTTTCATAGGAGGTATTCTTGTTTCAATGGCAACAAACAATCAAAAAGATTGGTGGCAACATAACTTCAGCTTCTTAGGAACTGGTGAAGCCACACTGCACTGGCAGTTCAATATCACCTTAATATTTTCTGCTCTTATTCTTCTTACCATAACTGATTTTCTCTTTGCTGAGTTTTCTAAGAGTAGCCTTTACAATTATAAATTTAAAATAATTCGTGTTTTTTATATTCTCATAGCATTTTTGATCGCTTTCGTCGGAATTTTTCCAGCCCAATCATGGACAATGCCTATACATAATAATTCTGCATTTGGTCTGGTTGCGGTTGTTCTTATTATGATTATCTTTCTTAAATGGTTAGTTCCCACCATTTCTAAAGAATTTTTAGCATTATCTTGGACTGCTTTAATAGCATTAATTTTGTCTGCAGTTGCCATTATGGGAATTCACTATCTCTCATTAACGGTTTTTGAAATTATTGCTTTTGCTATAGCTTTTACCTGGCTCGTTATGTTTATCAATTCACTCAGGGAAATTATTCAAGAAGGAAACGAATGGCAAGTAAAGCTCCTTCAAAAGTAATTACCTCAAGCACCAGATAAGAAAAGCAAAAAGGTTGAATTTTCAGAAAATTGTGTTATAATATTTTCACAAATACATTTTGGTTGGAGGTTTATCATGGAATTTAAAAGTCTACTACTCCTTTCACTTGCTGCAGTTTCTGCAGTTGATCCATACTTACCCACAATTTTTATTTCAGCCACAACACTTGATGATATTGAATTTGAAGGATAACAATAACCATAAAATATTTTTTTAATTCATTTTCTTTTATTATCCAATAACAATTACTATGCACTCAACAAAAAACCATTGTTCCTTTCTGGCAGTGGTTTTTTTCAACAAAAAAAGACGCAAATGCGTCTATAAAAATTCCAATAAATGAATATTTTAATTATGAATTAAATTGCTGAACGCAAACGAGCGCCACCATTTTCTAAAACACGAACTGTACGAGGTAAAAAAGCACGAATTTCCTCTTCATTATATCCAACATGAAGACGTTTTTCATCCATAATAATTGGACGACGCATGATTTGTGGATTTTCAGAAATAATTTTAATTGCTTGTGAAAGTGAAATATCTTCAAAATCAACACCCAAAGTCTTCACAAAGCGATTTCTACTTGAAATTAATCCTTCAACACCATCGTCACATTTTTGTAGAATTTGACTAATCTCTGTTGTTGATAAAGGATCCGCGATGAGATTTCTTTCGTTAAATGGGATGTGGTGATATGAAAGCCAAGTTTTAGCCTTTTTACAGCTCGTACAAGAGGGTGCTGTATAGATTGTGATCATCGTCTCTCCTTCGTGTATATTTATTTATCTAATAGTATTAAACATCAATGATTGTACAATTATACCATATTTATAGACTTAAAAAAAGGCCTTTTCAAAATTTTTTCACAAATTTTTTCAATAAAAAAAACCACTGAAATCAGTAGCTTTTTTCACTGCTTTAGATATTATAATGTTGCTTCTTCAACATTGATGGATAAACATTTTTAGCCTTTTGTAACTCCCGTTTTTTTGCCTCAATATCATCAGTAATTTCGACAGAAAAATTCTCAAAAATTGTACGAGACTCTTTGAAAATGTAGCCCCCATTTTTCAAGTCCTGTTCGTCATCAAATACAGCTAAATGATGAGAAAGCTTTTTGAAAAATGTATTCAAAAAATAAGTTGGAATATATAAATTATACATTGAAGTGTAGTTCTTCAAAAAATTATAATCGTAAAAAGGAACTTTTACATCACTTTGAGGATTAATTAATTCTTTATCACTCCCAGTAATTGGGCGATTAAGAATTTCAATCACTTTTTGATTAAGTGTGTTACGAACTTCAATTTCACGAAGTAATTTTTCAATTGTTAACCGTTTCTTATAACGATTTTCATCGTAAATTTTGTAAATGTAGATGCCTGCAACCATTAGCCACGCGCCAATAATCAGACCAAAAATCATTGCAATAATAAGTTCTGTATTCATGTCATAATTATAACAAATTTGAAAGCGTTAAGAAAGTTTAAACTCTTTTTTTATCAAGTTTTAGGAAAAGTCATAAAAAAAAAAGACAATATTCTTTGACCTTTTTTGACCAATGAGTTATAATATAGAAAAATAAACAAATGAATTCAATTTTATCTAAAATTAAATTCATATCTTATTTATAAAGGAGATTCAATCTATGGGATATTTAGTACCTACCGTTATTGAACAATCAAGCCGTGGCGAACGTGCTTATGATATTTATTCACGACTTTTAAAAGACCGCATTATCATGCTGACAGGACCTGTTGAAGATGGTATGGCAAATTCTATCATTGCTCAACTTCTTTTCTTGGACGCACAAGATAATACTAAAGATATTTATCTCTACGTAAATACACCTGGTGGTTCTGTATCTGCCGGTCTTGCCATTGTTGATACAATGAATTTTATTAAATCAGATGTTCAAACTATCGTTATGGGAATGGCTGCTTCTATGGGCACAATCATTGCTTCAAGCGGAACAAAAGGCAAACGATTCATGTTGCCAAATGCTGAGTATCTGATTCATCAACCAATGGGTGGTGCAGGTCAAGGAACTCAACAAACTGATATGGCTATTGTTGCTGAGCAACTTTTGAAAACTCGTAAACGTCTGGAACAAATCCTTGCTGATAATTCTAATCGTTCACTTGAACAAATTCATAAAGATGCTGAACGTGACCATTGGATGGATGCCAAAGAAACTTTGGAATATGGTTTTATCGATGAAATTATGGAAAATAATTCCTTAAAATAATGATGTAAATTTTAAAAGCCCTGATTTTAGGGCTTTTTTGTTTTTCTGATTATCAATATAATTTTTTAATATGTTTTTATAAAATCAATCAAAGCATCGGAAAATTTTGAAGTTGAAAATTTTCCACCTAAATCAGCTGTCAAATTTCCATTACTGAATGAAAACGAAAGAGCAAGCTTGATTAATTCAGCTACCTCTTGCCAACCTAAATACTCAAACATCATCACTCCAGATAAAATTAAACTAGAAGGATTTGCTATATTTTTTCCAGCGATATCTGGGGCTGTTCCATGAGTTGCTTCAAATATAGCATGTCCACTTTTATAATTAATATTCGCACCTGGTGCAATTCCAATTCCTCCAACCTGCGCGGCTAGTGCATCTGAAATATAATCACCATTTAGATTAAGAGTGGCAATTACTTCAAAATTGTCAGGATTTAAAATTATCTGTTGTAGAAAGTTGTCAGCAATTATATCATCTACATAAATTTTTCCTGATTTTAATGCTGCTTTTTTCTCATTTTCAGCTTGTCCACTTCCTCTTTCATTTTTGATTTTATCGTATTCTAGTTTTGTAAAAGTTGGGTACTCCTTTGCAACCTCATAGGCCCAATTTCTAAATCCTCCTTCAGTAAATTTCATAATATTTCCCTTATGAACAAAGGTCACTCGTTTTTTGTTCATTTTCAGAGCGTACTCAAAAGCCGCATTAACCAACCGTTTACTTCCTTCAGGACTAACAGGTTTTATGCCTAGTGCTGAAGTTTCTGGAAAGCGAATAGAATGGACATTCAATTCTTTTTTTAAAAATTTTAATAAGCTGTGAGACTCATTTGTTTCACTAGCAAATTCAATACCTGCATAAATATCTTCTGTATTTTCTCGAAAAATTGTCATGTCAACTTTTTCTGGCGCTTTAACTGGGGATTTTATTCCTTTAAAATATTCAACTGGTCTTACGCAAGCATATAAATCCATTTTTTGTCTTAAAGTAACATTAATTGAACGAAAGCTTTCACCGACCGGGGTCATTAGTGGTCCCTTTATCGCAATTAAATTTTCATTAATATGAGCGAGAGTTTCTTTGGGCAGATATTCTCCACAAGTCTCAAATGCTTCTCCTCCTGCCAATAATTTTTGCCATTCTATTTTCTTTTTTTGACCATAAATTTTTAGAACCGCAGCATCAAAAACTTTTTGCGCCTGAGGAAAAATATCTTCGCCAACACCATCTCCTCTAATATAACCAATTGCTGGATAATCTGGCACAACTAATTTTCCATTTTTCATCTCAATTTTCATAATAATTTTCACCTATTTTTTTATTTTTTGCGAATCACATAAGGCATTATACCGTCATTAGCATAGTAATCTAAATCCGCCTGAGAATCAAAGCGTAAAAGAACCTCAAAGTTTTTTTCGGCAGTACTTACAGTAATTTTTTCATGAATTTTGGGATTTTCTGGTAGCTCTATAGAAAAACTTTCATAACCACTTAATCCTAAAGTTTCTGCATTTTCATTATCTAAAAACTGCAGGGGAAGAACACCCATCATGACGAGATTACTTCGATGAATACGTTCAAAACTCTCAGCAATTACAGCCTTGACTCCAAGTAATTTTGTTCCCTTGGCCGCCCAGTCTCGACTGGAACCCATTCCATAATCCTTACCAGCAAGAACAATTAATCCTTGTCCTTGTTCTTTATATTTTTTAGCTACCTCATAAATAGGTAATGTTTCATTATTGAATAGAGAATAGCCTCCCTCAAGAGGAGCAACAAGCTGATTTTTGATACGAATATTAGCAAATGTTCCTCTTGTCATTACTTTATCATTTCCTCGTCTTGACCCAAAACTATTAAAATCCTTATAAGCAAGACCTCGAGAACTTAGATAATCCCCAGCTGGGGATCTTAAAGGGATATTCCCTGCTGGACTAATATGGTCAGTTGTGATAGAATCACTAAATTTTGCTAAAACATGTAAATTTGAAAGTGAGGCTATCGGTTTATTTATCATAGTTAAGTTTTCAAAGTATGGTGGATTAGAAATATAGGTAGATTCAGATTTCCAGTCATAAACTTCACTTTTCTTTGTTTTGATATTATTCCAGACTGTATTTTCATCAAAAACCTTAGCATAACTTTCAGCATATAAATCACTTGTTACGTATTTTTGCACTAAATCATTCACTTCATCAGAAGTTGGCAGAATATCTTTCAAATATACCTTTTCACCTTCTAGATTAGTCCCCAAAGCAACAGTTGTTAGATTTTTAAGAACAGAACCCGCTAAAGCATACGCAACTACTAATGGAGGACTTGCTAGATAGTTCGCCTTCACTAATGGATGAATTCGACCTTCAAAATTTCGATTGCCACTCAAAACACTCGTTGCAATCAGTTCTTTATTTCTAATCTCTGTTTCCATTTCACTTAAAAGTGGCCCTGAGTTACCTATACAGGTTGTACAGCCATATCCTACTACATAAAATCCCAACGTTTCAAGATAAGGAAGGAGACCCGCTTTCTCTAAATAAGAGGTAACAACTTTTGAACCAGGAGCTAATGAAGTTTTAACCCAGCTAGGAACCGTAAGCCCTTGTTCTACTGCATTTTTTGCAAGTAATCCTGCCATCATCATAACATGTGGATTACTCGTATTGGTACAACTTGTAATAGCGGCAATTGCAATTTTTCCATCCTCTTCTTTCAGAGGCCTTTGTTTTTTAGCAAAGTCTTCAAAGTTATTTGCTAACTCAGACAATTCAAGCATATCTTGGGGACGAGAGGGACCTGATAATCGTGTTGCTACTTCACTTAAATCAACATTAATCGTCTTATTGTAGTATGGTTCATGTTTTTCATCATAAAATAACTTATTTGCCTTTGCATAAGTTTCTACTCTCTCAACCAATTCCTCAGAACGATTTGTCGCCCGAAGATATTTCAAAGTTTCATTATCAATCGGAAAATATCCACAGGTGGCACCATACTCAGGAGCCATGTTTGAAATTGTCGCTCTATCTGCTAAACTTAAATTTTTTAGTCCTTCTCCAAAAAATTCAACGAATTTTCCTACCACTTTTTCATCTCGTAAAATTTTTGTGATTGTCAAAGCTAAATCTGTTGCAGTAGCAAATGCTCCTAACTTACCTATTAATCTTACTCCTACTACTTCTGGAACAGTCAATGAACTAGGCTCCCCGAGCATCACCGCTTCAGCTTCAATTCCTCCTACTCCCCAACCAAGAACACCAAGGGCATTAATCATTGTTGTATGACTATCTGTACCAAAAACACTATCTGGATATAAAACGCCATTTTTTTCGGAAATTACTTCACTTAAATATTCAATATTAACTTGATGAATAATACCTGTTGCTGGAGGGACTACTCTAAAGTTATCAAAAGATTGTTCTGCCCATTTTAAAAATTCGTAACGTTCACGATTACGTTCAAATTCTTTTTTTGAATTTAACAGAAAAGCTTCTTCATTTCCTTGAAAATCTACTTGAACAGAATGGTCAATTACCAAATCCACTGGAATTTCTGGGTTAATTAATTCAGGATTCTTTCCTAATTCAACCATTGCGTCTCTCATTGCTGCAAGGTCAACAATAGCTGGAACTCCTGTGAAATCCTGAAGAACAACACGGCTTGGTAAGAAAACTGTTTCTTGACCAACTTCTCCTTTTAAATAATCTTTAACGGATTGAATATGCGCCTGATTAATATTCTCATCATTTTTCTGTCTAATCAAACTTTCTAAAAGGACTCGTAAACTATATGGAAAATCTTCAATTCTTTCAGTTTCTGAGATATCATAATAATGGTATATTTTATTAGAAATATTTATTTTTTTCATCTTTCCCCCAACTTTATATAGTTTTTTGATTCTAAGACACTTTCATAGGCTGGACGGATAATCTTATTCATATTAATTAGTTCTTCAATACGATGTGCTAACCAACCTACAATTCTAGCAATCGCAAATAATGGAGTAAATAATTCTTGTGGAATTCCTAATATTTTATAGACAAAGCCAGAGTAAAAATCAACATTTGGACAAATCGTTTTATATATTTTTCGATTTTCCGATATTACTTTCGGAGCTAGACTTGCAACTTTTTCATATAACTTGAATTCCTCTTCCAATCCTTTTTCTTTTACTAAAGTCTCTACATAGGATTTAAAAACCTCAAATCGTGGGTCGCTTACACTATAAATGGCGTGACCAATACCATAAATTAATCCTTGCTTATCAAAAACTTCTTTATTTAAGATTTTATGGAGATACTTTTCTATTTCAGCGTCATCTTCATAATTAGAAATATTTTCTTTTAAATTTTCTAACATTTTTGCTGCCTTAATATTAGCCCCACCGTGTTTAGGCCCTTTTAAACTGGAAAGGGCAGCAGCAATTGTAGCATAAGTATCTGTTCCACTTGAGGTGACCACATGAGTCGTAAAAGTCGAATTGTTACCTCCACCATGTTCCATATGAAGAATCAAGGCAATATCTAATACTTTAGCCTCTATCTCTGTGTAATGGCAGTCTGGGCGAAGCATTCGTAAAATATTCTCAGCGGTCGTCATTTTTGGATCAGGATAATGGATATAAAGACTTTCTTTTTTAAAATAATGAACATAAGATTGGTAACTGTAAATCGCAAGAAGTGGAAAATCAGCAATAAGTCCCAAAGATTGTTCTAAAACATTTTCAATCGAGATATCTGAAACTTTCTCATCGTAACTAGCAAGAGCTAGTATACAACGGCTCATCGAATTCATCACGTCACTTGAAGGGTTGGTTAAAATAGTTTCACGGACAAAAAATTCTGGTAGAGTTCTCCTACTGGCTAAAAGGTTTTGAAATTCCTGAAGTTCATTTGCCGTGGGAAGTTCTCCAAATAACAATAGATAAGTCATCTCTTCAAAACCAAAACGATTTTCTTTTCTTAAATCATTGATAATATCTTTAATATTATAAGCTCTATATTCTAAAATACCGGGAATTTGATTTCCTTCTTTATCAAAAGAATGTATCGCCGAAATATTGGTTAAACCCGCTAAAACTCCTTTCCCATTAATATCTCTTAAACCTTTTTTAACATTGTACTTTTTGTAAAATTCACTAGGAATTTGTGAATTTTTAATCATTTTTCCTTCTTTACTTAATAAATTCATAAAAACCTCCATCTATTTCATTATTATACACTTTTTATTTCGAAAATTATATATTTTCTGAAAATTTAAATATTAATTTTTAATAAAATAAAAAAACCTACCCAAAAGGTAGGTTTGAATTGATATTAATTAATTTCAATTAATAGATCTTGAGTTTGAATTGCTTCACCTTTAATCACGTGAAGAGCAACAATTTCACCATCAAATGGTGCTTCAATAGTTGTTTCCATTTTCATGGCTTCAGTAACCATCAAGGCTTGGCCTTTTTGAACTTTGTCACCAGCTTTAACTAAAATTTCAAGAACAGAACCTGGCATAGTAGCTCCAATTTGGTTTGGATTTCCTGTTTCAGCTTTGCGTTTAGCCACAACTTGAGTTTGTACAGATTGGTCATTAATTACGACTTCTCTACGTTGACCATTTAGGTTAAAGAAGAGAACACGATTTCCAGCGAGGTCAGGTTCCCCTATTTCATCTAAACGAATGCTGAGTGTTTTACCTTTTTCAATTTGTACTTCAATTTTTTCATTGAGACGCATTCCATGTAAGAAAGTAGGAGTATCAAGTAGTGTAACTGCTCCAAATTCTCTTTGCATTTTTTGATAATCAAGGAAAACTTGTGGATACATGATATATGAGATGACTTCGTGATCTCCTGGTTCATAGCCAATTTTTTGTTCTAGGTCAGCTTTAACAGTTTCAAAATTAACTTTTTCTGCATGTAATCCTGGACGGTCAGTAATGACAGATTTATCTTTTACGATAATTTTTTGTAATTTTTCTGGGAAGCCACCCACTGGTTGTCCTAAATCTCCACGGAAGAATGAAACTACAGATTCTGGGAAATTAAGTTCGTTACCACGCGCATAAACATCTTCTTCTGTTAAATCATTTTGAATCATAAAGAGAGCCATATCTCCAACCACTTTTGAAGAAGGAGTTACTTTAATAATATCTCCAAACATCATATTAACTTTACGATACATTTGTTTGATTTCATCAAAACGATGCCCAAGACCAACTGCTGCTGCCTGAGATTTTAGGTTAGTGTATTGACCACCAGGCATTTCATGCATGTAAACTTCTGTCTGAGGACTTGTAATACCAGCTTCAAATGGTGCGTAATATTTACGCACATCTTCCCAATAATGGTCGATTTGTTCAGCATTTTTTACATTAATTGAGGCATGGCGAGGACCGTGTTCAAGTGCATAGTAAATAGATTGCATTGATGGTTGAGATGTTCCACCAGCAAGACTCGCTGTTGCTACGTCAATAATGTCTACACCTGCTTGAGTGGCACCAGAATATGTAATAATTCCATTTCCTGAAGTATCGTGTGTATGCAAATGAATTGGCAAATCAACGGTATCTTTTAATTCTGAAATCAAACGATAGGCAGCTTGAGGTTTCAATAAACCTGCCATATCTTTAACTGCCAAGATATGAGCACCTGTTGCTTCTAATTCTTTTGCTAAGTCTTTATAGTATTGAATATTATATTTTGGTCGGCTTGGGTCTAAGATATCTCCCGTATAACAAATGGTTGCTTCTGCAATTTTTCCATTATCGCGAACGGCTTGAATGGATTTTTCCATTTGTGGTAACCAGTTGAGACTATCAAAGATACGGAAAACATCGATACCTTCATGCGCCGCTACTCGGATAAATTCTTCAATTACATTATCTGGATAGTTTTGGTAGCCAACTGCATTTGAACCACGGAAGAGCATTTGGAACATGGTATTTGGCATGAGTTTACGTAGTTTACGCAGACGATACCATGGTGATTCATTCAAGAAACGATAAGCCACATCAAAGGTTGCACCACCCCACATTTCAGCTGAGAAAAGTTCTGGTAGTCCTTGGTCAATTGCTTGGGCAATTCCTTTCATATCTTGTAAACGTAATCGAGTAGCTAGGAGGGATTGGTGAGCATCACGTAAAGTTGTATCTGTTAATAATACTTCTTTTGTATTTTTAACATAATCAACAACGGCATCAGCACCTTGGTCATCTAAGATATTTTTGGCTGTCTTTTTCTTTTCAAGATTAAGAAGAGGTTGACGTGGTTCTTCAAAATGACGTTTTTCAGTATTTTCAATTCCTGGGAAGCCATTAACTGTAATCATTGATAAATAATGCAGCGTTTTTGTTCCACGGTCACGTAAGCGTGGGAAGTTGAACAGACTTGGTGTATTATCAATAAAGGTTGTGGTTGCTTGACCACTTGTGAAGTTTTCATTAGCAATCACATTAATCAAGAAAGGAATATTTGTTTTGACACCACGAATACGGAATTCATGGAGAACCCGGTCCATTTTTCTTACGCTATCACTAAATTCATTGGCAAAGGTACAAACTTTTACTAAAAGTGAATCAAAATATGGAGTTACTTCATATCCAGCATAGGCATTTCCGACATCTAAACGTACACCAAAACCACCTGGTGAACGGTAGGTATCAATTTTCCCCGTGTCTGGCAAGAATCCATTTTGCGGATCTTCTGTTGTGATTCGACATTGAATTGCTGAACCTAAAAGCGGAATTTCAGACTGTGTTGGAAGTCCAATTTCAGTATGTAAGTCTTTCCCTTGAGCAATCAAGATTTGAGCTTGGACAATATCTACACCTGTGATAAGTTCCGTAATCGTATGTTCAACTTGTACACGTGGATTTACTTCGATAAAATAAAATTTATCATCTTTAACGAGAAACTCAACTGTACCTGCATTAATATAGCCAACATTTTTACAAAGTTTAACTGCCGCTTCACATATTTCGTTACGGAACTCTGGTGAAAGTCCTACGGCTGGCGCAATTTCAATGACTTTTTGATTACGCCGTTGTACTGAACAGTCACGTTCGTGCAGGTGAACAATATTTCCGTGGCTATCTCCAAGAATTTGAACTTCGATATGTTTAGGATTTTCAATATATTTTTCAACATAGATTTCACCAGAACCGAAAGCTCCGATTGCTTCTGATTTTGCTCGAGCATATCCATCACGCATCTCATTTTCATTACGCGCAACTCTCATTCCACGGCCACCGCCACCTAATGCCGCCTTAATCATAACTGGATAACCGTATGTTTTAGCAAACTCTAAAGCACCGTCGATATCTACTGCCCCATTTGTTCCGGGAATTCCTGGCACTTTTGCTTCATCGGCAGCTGCTTTAGCTTTGATTTTATCACCGAAAATATCCAAATGATGAAGTTCAGGACCCACAAATACTAGTCCTGCTGCACGAACTTTGGTTGCAAATTCAAGATTTTCAGATAAGAGTCCATAACCTGGATGAATGGCATCTGCTCCTGACTCAAGGGCAACACGAATGATATCATCAATATCCAAATAAGCATCAATTGGTTTTTTTCCTTGACCGATTAGATAAGATTCATCTGCTTTAAAACGATGAACAGAATATTCATCTTCTCTTGCGTAGACGGCTACTGTAGAAAGTCCGAGTTCATTACAGGCACGAAAGACACGAACGGCGATTTCTCCACGATTGGCGACGAGTAGTTTTTTCATTTTGACTCCTTAATGAGGCTTGCTTGGAAAGGTATTTATCAATACCTTTCACTCTTTCATATATTATAAAAAATCTTTTATACACTTTTAAACGACTGACATTTGTCAATCGTTTTCATAATTTGGGACACTACTACTATAGTGATTAGAGAGTTCAGAAACTTCTCTTCGTTTCTCATCAGCTGAAATATTTAAAGCAAAGGCAATTCCTAGCGATAAAACAAGGAAGGAGGAACCACCTTGTGATAGAAAGGGAAAGGTTACTCCTGTTTCTGGAATAATCCCAATCGCTCCACCCACATTGACAAATACTTGAACTAGTAATAAACCAGAGACTCCAATCATAATTAGTGAATTAAAAGCACTCTTAGCACGAATTCCAACAATTAACATTCTACTTATCAAGAAAAAGAGGATAGCAAGAATAATAATTCCACCAATGATCCCTAATTCTTCTACGACAATTGGAAAGATAAAGTCAGTTTGAGCTTCTGGTAAGAAACCATTTTTTTGAATTGAATTTCCCAAACCACGACCTGTCCAACCACCATTAACTATAGCATAGTATGAATTAGCTAGCTGGTGTCCAGAATTGGCTAAATCTGTGAAAGGATTGACGAAAGCTTCAAATCGTTTATTAATATAAGCGATGGGTAAGAAACTTGGAATGATATTTCCACCTACAATGAAAAGAAATCCTAAGAAAATGGCCATCAAAGATAGAATTAATTTTGAATAGCCGGAATACCAACGCCAAGATATACCGCTGGCTCCAATCATTATCAAAGCAACTGCAGCAATAATCAAAGTATTACCTAGGTCAGGCATGATAAGGTCAACCAATAAAATGGCAACTACGGGTAATCGCCAACCACCAAACAGTTTCTGAAAGAGCGTCTTTCCTTTAAAAATCTCATTTATATCACGTTTTTCAATTTCTTCTTGTTTTGTTGAAAAAACTGAGGCTAAATACCAGATAATAAAAACTTTGGCAAATTCTGCTGGCTGCACCGTTCCGATTCCTGGAATATGAATCCAACCTCTTGCTCCATTTACGGGTGCTGTCAGAGCAAAACTGGAAGGCATTATTCTACAAAATATTAATGACAGAATCAAAATAACCATTATTGTTCCTATCATTTTTCTATTCTTAAGGGCTCTAAGTTTCAGACGGTAAATCACTGCAATCATAATGAGACTCAATAATACGAATGCTGTTTGGTTAATTACTAATTTATAAGGATTTAATCCTTTTTGTAACTGATCAGGAACCGTGGTTGAAAAAACCATTACAATACCAATTCCTGCAAGAATTAGGTATGGAATCAATATAGAGTAGTTTAAAAAATTATTCTTATTTAAATTCATTATCTTTTTTTCCTCATTCATATTATTATAGCATGAGTTGAATAATTTATAAAGATTTTCAAAGTGCTTATAAGTTTCTACCACCCAAAGATAAGGTATTTCCGAATATATTTTTTAAACTGAATTTTTTCTTTTATAAATAGTCCACAAAATTATGATTAAAATTTTTTTCTGTCTCCATCAACTGCTATTATAATGAAAAAATAATGTCTTTTTTTGCATAAAACACCTCTAATGAAATATTGTTTACTTTATTATATAATATTATCACAATTCTTAATAAGTGTACATAGTAAAAACTTATTATAAATAAAAAAACAGCAAGATAATTCTTGCTGTCTAACCTTCACGATGAAGTGTAACAATTCGTTCTTTGGGACAAAACTTCATTGTTTCAACTTTTTCCGGATGGGTTGCTTTATTTTTACTACTAATATAATTTTTATTCCCACAAGAACTACAAATTAATGTGATTTTTACTCTCATTCCATAATACTCCGTTTCCGCAGATATTTTCGGAAATTAATAAAGGACCAAATAATATTAACAATGACAAAAAGACTTGTCCCTACAATTGCTGCTCGATAACTGATATAACCTGCAATTGCTGATCCGACCAATGGACCTGTTACCATTCCTAAATTAGAGCACATTTGTGCGTAAGCAAAAATTCTGCTGACACCTTCTTTGGGGGTAATTTTTGAAAGTAAAGAATTTACTGACGGCATCAAGGCACCAGTTCCAAATCCAAGAAGGAAGCGTAATATCCCAAGTTGGAGCGGACTTTGCACAAAAGCCATGGGTAAATAAATAATAAATGTAAAAACAAGCCCAATCAAAATTAAACGATGCGAACCGTATTTATCTCCCAAGCGTCCTAGAAAACTTGATGATAACATTGCTGATAATCCAACTGCTGACACAATTAGACCTGAAATAAACATCAAATTATTCGTGCTTGTCGTCAACGTTTTGATATACAGGGTCACAAATGGTTCAATGGATTGCGAGGTGATTTGAATAATAAATGTTGTAACTAATAATCCAAAAAGAATTTGTTTGTTACTGACTTTATTGATAATTTCTTTACTAGATAACATTTCACCTTTAGCAATCGGTTCAAAGTTTTCATGAACAAAGAAAATGGTCAGTAAAGTTGCTAAGGCTAACAGAGCGCCGACAATCAAAAAAACATTTGCCATGCCAAACCACTCAGCTAATAACCCACCAACTGAAGGACCAATCAGTGTTCCAGAAACCATTGCCGTTGCTAATGTTCCCAGGGCATAGCCTGATTTATCTTTTGGAGCTTGTGAAGCAATCATTGCTGTTGAGTTAGGGATATAGCCTGAGAAAAATCCCATTAGCAAACGTAATCCAAGTAACCACCAAACATTAGGGACAAAAGCTATTCCTCCCATTGTTAGGGTCATGACGATACTGGCACGTACCATCATCACTTTACGCCCATGCTCATCAGCTAGACGTCCCCAAATGGGGGCAACTAAACCTGAAGCTAAGGCTGGCAAAGAAAAAGCTAACCCTGAGTAAAGTTCAACATTCCCACCGCTTACGCCCAGTCCTTGAATATACAAGGGGAGAAAGGGCATGACGAGTGAAAATGATGAACCTACAAAAAAGCAGCCAATCCATGTTATAAATAAATTCCTTTTCCAATTAACTGTTTTCGTGCGATTCACCTCTATTTCTGTTCTTCTATCCTAGCTAGTTCTCGCTGGATTTGTTTTTTTAGTGCTTCAATCGTTCCAGAATTATCCAGAATGACATCAGCGACTTTTTGTTTTTCTGACAATGGCATTTGTGAGGAAATTCGTTTTTTAGCTTCTTCTTCCGTAAACTTATTTCTTGCCATCAGTCTTTCTAATTGTATTTTTTCAGGTAAGCTGACCAACCATATTTCATCAAAGCCGGTATAATTGTATTCAATTAATAACGGAATATCCATAAATATTGGCTTATTTACTGACAGATTTTTTCCTTGACTCTTTGAATTAAAATTTTTACTGACAGACTTGTCAGTCATTTTTTTTAATAAGTCATCTCGTCTATCATATAATTCTGTACGAATAATTTCATCTTGTAAGTTTGATAATTTCTCACGCTGCTTTGGATCAGAAAAAACTAAAGCTCCTAATTTTTCGCGATTTAACTGTCCATTGTCAGCAATAAAATCTAAACCGTAAGTTTCTACTATTGCCTTGTAAAGTTTTCCACCAGGTTCTTGTAATTGACGGACAACTTTGTCAGCATCAATCACTTGATAACCCTCAGAAATCAAAAAATCAACCACCGTTGATTTCCCACTCGCAATTCCACCTGTCAATCCAATTACCATTTTCATTCATCTATTTTAGCATAAAAATTAATTTTCTTAAACTAAAAACAATAGTTTTTAACTATTATGATTAATTTTTTCGTAAAAAAAGTCTGTCAGTAAAACTGACAGACCAAATATTCATTAATTTTTTAAGAATTAGATGTTTGAAGTGTGCATTACTTCTTCATCATCGTTTGAAAGAACTTCATGGAAGACACGTTCAGTTAATTCTTGTTTTTGTTCTGGTGTGAGGTATTTAGTATTAACACAGTAACCAGAGATACGAACGATAACATCTTCACCGCGCATGATTTTATCATAAACATCTTTAAGATCCATTACGTTCAAGTTAACGTGTTGACCTGCAAATTCAGTACCATTAATCAAAGCACCCGGTGTGAAGTATCCATCAAGAATTTGAACCAAATTATCCACTTGTTCATCGCGAGTTTTACCAAGTGCACGAGGTGAAACTTGAGTAGTCAATGAAATACCATCATTTGCATCTTTGAATTCCAATTTAGCCAATGAGCGAAGGTTTTGCAACCAACCACCTTTAGCTTTATTAGATGGGTTAGCACCTGGTGAGAAGAATTCAAGTTTAGATTTGTTTACTGTACCATCTTCATTGAGGAATACCCCTTTGTGTACTGGAGAATTACCAGTTTGTTTAGAGTAAGCAACGTTAGATGTAATTGTCAAAAGTGAAACAGTAGCTTCTGCATTTTTGTAAAGTTTGTGTGAAGCTAATTTTTCATGGTACATTTTCATGACAAGTTTAGCAATATCATCAGCACGATCATCATCTTCACCATAACGAGGGAAATCACCTTCTACTTCATAATCGTAGATATAGCCATTTTCATCACGCAATGTTTTAACTTTAGCATATTTAATTGCTGAAAGCGAATCAACTGTATTTGCGAATCCACAGATACCAAATCCCATGTTAGCACGAACTTTAGTAGGCAAGAATGCCATTTGAACTGCTTCATAGTTGTATTTATCAGTCATGTAATGAATGATATTCATTGCATCAACATAAGTATCAGTCAACCAGTTGAGAGATTTATCAAAGTTTTCCATAACTGTATCATAGTCAAGGATTTCGTCACGAACAGGTTCAATGTCGAATACTTTATAATCTTTATGAACGTCATCATAACCACCGTTCAAACCAGTCAACATTGCTTTCAAGACGTTAACACGCGCACCAAAGTATTGGAGGTTATGACGTCCTTCTTCATTTTCTGGATCAAGTGGTGAAACACAACAAGAGATACATGACATTTCGCCATATCCATCCTTAGCCATTGTTTCAACACCTTCATATTGGATAGATGAGTGTTTGTGGCTCATAGACATTGCGTAACGTTTGAATGAGTAAGGGAGTTTAGAATCCCAAAGAACTGTCAAGTTTGGTTCTGGAGCATTTCCGATTGTATCAAGGGTGTTCAAGAAACGGTAGTCCATTTTAGTGACACGGTGACGTCCATCATTCCCCATACCAGCCATAGATGTTGTGATGAATGTTGGGTCACCAGAATAAAGTTCATCATAAGCAGCTGCACGAGCGAATTTCATTGTACGAAGTTTCAAAACGAAATCATCAACAAATTCTTGAATTTCTTGTTCAGTAAATGTTCCACGAGCAAGGTCACGTTCTGCAAAGATATCAAGAACGATTGGAACACGTCCAAGTGAAGTTGCAGCTCCATTAATAACACGACATACAGCCATATATGCGATATTAACCCATTGAATTGCTTCTTTTACGTTCATAGCTGGACGTGAAACATCAAGACCATACAAAGCACCAAAGTTTACAACTTGTTGCAAAGCTTGGTATTGCATGTTAATTTCTTCTTTTAAACGGATATTTTCATCGTTAATCTCAGTGATTGCATCCCATTCTTTTGCTTTTTCCTTCATGAGGTAATCAGCACCGTAAAGTGCAAGACGAGCATAAACACCAATGATACGTCCACGCGAGTATGCATCTGGTAAACCCGTTACCGTATGAGCGTGACGCGCTTTACGAATCGCTGAAGTATAAGCACGGAAGATTCCATCATTTACAGAAGTCATTGTTTGTGATAAAACATCATGCAAACCTGGGTCAACTGAAAGACCATGTTCTGTCAAAATCTTTTCAGCCACACGAAGTCCACCTTTAGGCATGAAATTCAAGCGGAAAAGTTCACTGTTTTGCATCCCATAGATGAGTTCAAGTTCTTTATCATTAGCATCGATATATCCGGCAGGGATTTTATCAATAGAGGTTACGCGGTCAGTATCGAAGGGAAAACCAACTTCTTCATAGTGAGCTTTCGTGTCTTCAATAATTTTCTTTACTTTAAGTGTACGTTCTGTTGGCCCAGCAAGAAAGCTTTCATCACCATCATATGGTTTGTAGTTTTCTTGTACAAAGCGAGTAACGCTTGCTTTATCACGCCAGTTGGTTCCTTTAAAACCATCCCAAGCTTGTTCAAAGATATTTTCCGTAACTTCGGTTTTCATTTTGAAATCTCCTTTGTTCTTTCTGTTTCAAATTACAACTTCATTATATCATACAGTTTGAGAATAGCAAACAGAATTCAAGAGAAATTACAGATTCTTTACTAATACAGTTCCAATTATTTTAATATCTGTTATACTTTTTTAAAACGTTTTCAAAAACAATTCACAAAATAGTTTTAACAAACATTGCTAACTTGGTAATCTGCAATCCTTAATTATTTTTTTCACAAAGAACAAAAAATGGAGATTTCTCTCCATTTTATAACATATCTTTTTTATGTAACCACCAAGTGACCCAAACACATAATAAAATTCCCAAAACTAAAATAAGCCAGACCATCCAATTAAAATTTTGGCCAGGAATCGGAACATTCATTCCGTAAAAACCAACAATTACTGCTGGAATCCCTAGAACGAAAGTAGCTGACGTCATGATTTTCATCACGATATTCAAATTATTAGAGACAATGTTTGAGAATAAATCTCGTAGATTTTCCAGTAATTTGAGCTGAATCTTAGTTTCTGTATAGGCTTGATCTGTTTCGACAAAAATATCGTAAATCTTTTCAGCAAAACCGTCTTCGTCATCTTCTCTTAAATAATCAATAAAATTTTGAAGGACTTGAATATTGTTGTGCAGGGCATCTTCAAAATATATTAAGCTTGCTTGAATAGCGATTAAATCAACTATTTGGTCATTTTTTGTGGAGTTTTTGATTCCTAATTCAAGTCTGCGACGTCTTGTTCGGAAATCTCTCAAATAATCATGGAAAGTGTGTGTCATTTGATACATCACTTGAAAAATAACTTGATGCTTGTAGCGCTTATAATCATATTCACGCTCGAAAATTAGGCCATTATCAATTTCATGATTAAGTGCTAAAATAACCGATTCATTTTTAGTCCAAACCAAAGAATATGGAAAAGTCGCAACTTATCCATAATTAGAAAGTGCAGGATATTGTAAGAGAATCAGATTATTATCATTATCATCTGTTTCAAAACGTGCATTTTCATAATCATCCAAAATTCCTGATAAATAGTCAAAAGGGAAATCATAGTATTCAGAAATATTCCCAATTTCTTCACGTGTCGGATTGAGAACATAGGTGAAATTCTTCATTTCAGAGGTTGAAATTAATTTTTTTTCGTTGGATAGTTCATAATTTTTAATCATTTTCCTATCTATCCCTTCTTTTCCTGATTAAAGAGAATTGAAATCCTCTTAGTGTCCCCTTAATTGTAGCAGATTTTAGACTTTTTTTCCGAGTATTTTATTCTCTACGACTTAAGAAAACATTTACATTATCTATTGGTTCAAAGAATACTTTGTGATATAATAAACTTATTAACTTGAGGAGATTTTTTTTGAAATTCAAACACGAACCCCTAAATTTGTATCTAAACTTTAAAAAATCAGCTGAACAGTTTCCTGATAGCCCAATTATTTTTGACGAGGCTGCTGGAGCTTTCCCTGAACTAGCTCTAGAAACGACTTACAAAAAGACCCATCAAGCAATTGTTGATAAGGCAAGTCTCTTGTCTGAGCTAGGAATCAAAAAATCTGATAAAGTCATTATTTTTAAATCAAGTGCCTTTGATACCTATCTTTTAGCTGTTGCTGTTTCTTATCTGGGCGCTGTTCCAGCAATGATTTCTTATCATCTTCCTGCCGAAACAATGGACATTTTAGCTGGACGTTTAGGTAATCCTTGGCTCATTTATGACCAAGTCACTGACAAAACTGTAAATGAAATGAAGAATCTTGAAGATTCTAAAAAACTTTCTGTCAGTAAATTTGCTTTGGAAAAACCCACTCAAATTGCTGACAGTCAGCAATTAGCAAGTGATGAGATTGCTTACCTCACTCATACTTCTGGAACAACTGGTGTACCAAAATTAATCGCTCACTCTGCTAATTCGATGGGTTGGCGTTGGGTGCTTCAAAGAACTGTAATGGATTGGATGCCTGATAAGGAAGAAATCTTAGCTTTCCATATTTCTCCTGTTCATTCTCGTTTTAATATTGGTGTTTCATCAGCAATGACCTTCGGTTTTGGTTTGATGCCACTCAATGATTTAGCAAAAGATAATCTTGTCGACCTTTTTGCTAAACATCAACCTTATGCTTTTGAAACTCATCCAAACGATTTTGTCCGTCTAGCCAACCTTGCCAAGCAAGAACCTGAGATTTTTGCCTCAATTCGTTACCTTCACTCAACTTTTGATGCAATTAATAAAGAAACAATGCACACTTTTCTTTCTGCCTCTAATCAAAAAGATCCAGTCTTTCTACAAATTTATGGACAATCAGAATGTGGTCCAATGATTTGGAAAAAGCACCGGTTATCAACTTTAGCAGACACTAATGCCCGTGAAATGGGAATTGGTATGCCTGGATTATCTAAAGCACGTATTGCCGATGAAAATGGGAATGAATGCCCTGCAGGCACCCCTGGAAGAATCCACTTCCTCTCGAAAGGAAGAGCTTTGACTTACTATAAGGAAGAAGAACGTTTCAATAAAGAAGTCTATGGCGACTGGTGGGATACTGGCGATTGGGGCCTTATGAATGAAGATGGAATTCTCTTTTTACACGACAGACAAGTTGATTTAATTGATAAAATTGAATCTAATTTAGCAATAGAAGATCTTCTATTAGACCAGCACGACTTCTTAGATGAAGTTGTGATTATTCGTGATAAATCAGGCAAACCACAACCTATTTTGGCTCTAGCTGAAAATGCGGAAATGGATTGGTCAGCTTGGTGGGCTTCAATTGTTGATTTGCCATTTTTAAATGAACCTATTCTCATGGCTTACGATGAAATTCCTCGTACAGCAACAATGAAAGTTCAACGATTAGCTCTTGAAAGAGATTTGGCTAAATAAGTGTTCCTAATTTTACTGACAGAGCTGTCAACTACTTATTTATCAGAAAATTTATTATCAAAACTACTGACAAAACTGTCAGTAGTTTTTTTGCTTAAAAATTTAAATAATTGATATTAATCAATTTATTTGTTAGAATTCAATAAATGACACAGTGTCATAAATTGAATGAATTGGAGAAAAAATGCCTAAATCAACCTATTTTAGTCTATCTGACGAAAAACGCAATCGCGTATATAATGCTTGTTTAAATGAATTTCAAAATCATTCTTTTCACGAGGCAAAAATCATGCACATCGTAAAAGATCTTGATATTCCGAGGGGAAGTTTTTATCAGTATTTTGAAGATTTAAAAGACGCTTATTTCTATATTCTTTCTCAAGAAACCCTTGAGATTCATGATTTATTTTTTAATTTATTAAGAGATAATTCCATTGAAGAGGCTCTAGATAAATACAAATATCTCCTTCTTGAAAATTTAATTGATTCCCCTCAATACCAACTTTATAAATATCGATTTTTAGATTGGACTTATGAACTTGAAAGAGATTGGAAACCTAAAAGTTCAGCAACTGTCCCAGCGAGTGAAAATGATAATCCAGTTTCACAAGTATTAAAATCAGTTGTTCATAATCTCGTTTACAGATTATTCAGTGAAAATTGGACTAAGAAAACTTTTATTGAAAATTATGATAAAGAAATCAAATTAGTCACCGAAGGTTTACTTAATTATATTACTGACAGAAAAAACTGAAAGGAGATTTTATGTTTTTAGCACTAAGAGAAATACGTTATAATAAAGCTCGTTACACCTTAATCGGAGCTATTATTTTTTTAATCGCTTATGTAGTCTTTATCCTGTCCGGACTATCTGTAGGACTTGCCAGTCAATTTAAACAAGCCGTTCTTGATTGGAAGGCCGAAAAAGTCGTTTTATCAACAAGTTCAAATAATATTATTTCTGCTTCACAAATTACGTTTGACGATTTAGAACATATTCATGTAGAAAATGGTTCAGAATTATCTTTGTTTTCTACTTCTATGCGTAAATCAAAGAGCGAGCGAGACAATATCGCTGTCATCGCCCTTCCTGATAACTCTAAAATCATGCCAGAAGTTCTTGAAGGGAAAAAATATACTGACAATCATTTAGAAATGATTATCTCCAAAAAACTGGCAAATCAAGGATATAAAATCGGTCAAGAAGTTTCCGTGGGAAATAATAATATTAAAATAAAAATTGTCGGAATTTCAAAATCCTCTTCTTATTCTGCCTCGCCTGTTATCTATACCTCGTTTTCTGCTTTGAATCAGATCAAATTTGGTGAAAAAAGCACTTCAGCTTCTTCTGTTAATGCTATCGTTGTAAAATCTGGAAAAGTTAAGATTGATTCTTCTATTTCAAATCAATATAAAGTCATCTCTATTTCTGATTTAATTAACGATATTCCAGGTTATTCTGCTCAAAATATGACACTCAGCGCAATGATTTACTTCTTATTTCTGATTGTACTGTTGATTATTGGAGTCTTTATGTATGTGATCACTCTTCAAAAAGTTCCGATTTTTGGCATAATGAAAGCCCAAGGAATTTCAAATCGCATAATAATGAACTCTTTACTTGGTCAAAGCTTTATCATTAGTTTAGTTGGCGTCTTCGTTGCTTTTATAGCAAGTTATGGAACTAGCTTTATCTTGCCGGATGCAATGCCATTTGAAATTAGTCTTACAAACTGGTTGCTGTATGCTTTAATTCTTATCATCGTGTCAATTATTGGGTCACTTTTTTCAATCATCACCATTCGCAAGATTGATCCAACAAAAGCCATTGGAGGTTAAAAATGAAAACAATTCTTAAAATGGACAATGTAAAAAAAATATTCGGTAGTGGTCATAATGAAATACAAGCCCTCAAAGGAATTAATCTAGAAGTGAATCAAGGGGAATTTGTTTCAATTATTGGTCCATCCGGTTCAGGAAAAAGTACATTTCTCACAATTGCAGGTGGTTTACAAAGCCCAACTTCTGGGAATATTTCAATCAATGGTTTAGATTTTACACCATTGTCAGAAAAAAAACGTTCTAAACTTAGATTTAAAGAGATAGGTTTCATCCTACAAAGCTCAAATTTGATTCCTTATTTAACACTTGAAGAGCAATTTCTATTAATTGATAAAATAAACCATGAAAAATTAAGTTCTAAAAAAGGGAATGAACTTCTTGAGTCACTTGATATCTTAGACCTTAAAAATAAATACCCTAGTGACCTTTCTGGTGGTGAAAGACAAAGGGCAGCTATTGCTCGTGCTCTCTTTAATGAACCAAATTTAATTTTGGCCGATGAACCAACAGCAAGTTTAGACACTGAACACGCTTATCAGGTTGTTGAATTATTGAGACAAGAAGCTCATTTAAAGAATAAAGCAACAATCATGGTCACTCATGACCAAAGAATGATTAAAAATAGTGACAGTGTTTATAAGATTGAAGATGGACTCTTATCAAAAATCTAAATAAAATAAAAACTACTAGCTTACTAGTAGTTTTTTCGTATAGTATTTTTATAAAAAATAATCCTTCTCTAAAGAAAGAGAAGGATTATATCTAAATCATTCATTGATAAACCTTATTTTTTAAGGTTGTAGAATGCTTTAAGACCTTTGTATTGAGCCACTTCAGCCAATTGGTCTTCGATACGAAGCAATTGGTTGTATTTAGCCATACGGTCTGTACGTGAAAGTGAACCAGTTTTGATTTGACCAGCGTTAGTTGCAACAGCGATATCTGAGATTGTTGAATCTTCAGTTTCACCAGAACGGTGAGAAACGATTGCTGTGAAACCAGCTTCTTTAGCCATTTCAATAGCTTCGAAAGTTTCTGTCAAAGTACCGATTTGGTTAACTTTGATCAAGATAGCGTTTGAAGCATTTTCACGGATACCACGTTCAAGATATTTAGTATTTGTAACGAAGAAGTCGTCACCAACGAGTTGAACTTTTTTACCAAGACGTTCTGTAAGGATTTTCCATCCATCCCAGTCGTTTTCGTCCATACCATCTTCAATAGTGATGATTGGGTATTTAGAAACGAGTTCTTCAAGGTAGTCAACTTGTTCAGAAGCTGAAAGTTTTTTACCACCTTCGCCTTCGAATTTAGTATAGTCGTAAACACCGTTTTCGTAGAATTCTGATGATGCACAGTCGAAACCGATCATAACGCCATCTTCACCAGCTTTGTAACCAGCTGCTTCGATTGCTTTAAGGATAGTTTCTACACCGTCTTCAGTTCCGTCGAATTTAGGAGCGAATCCACCTTCGTCACCGACAGCTGTTTCAAGTCCACGATCTTTAAGAATTTTCTTAAGAGCGTGGAAGATTTCAGCACCCCAACGAAGTGCTTCTTTGAATGTAGGTGCACCAACTGGTACGATCATGAATTCTTGGAAAGCGATTGGAGCGTCTGAGTGAGAACCACCATTGATGATGTTCATCATTGGAGTTGGCAATACTTTAGCATTGAATCCGCCAAGGTAGTTGTAAAGTGGAACACCAAGTTCATCAGCAGCAGCACGAGCAGCAGCGATAGAAACACCAAGGATAGCGTTGGCTCCCAATTTACCTTTGTTTTCAGTACCGTCAAGAGCGATCATTGCACGGTCAATAGCTTGTTGATCTGTAACTTCATAACCGATGATAGCTTCAGCGATGATGTTGTTTACGTTGTCAACAGCTTTTTGAGTACCAAGTCCGTTGTAGCGAGATTTGTCGCCATCACGAAGTTCAACCGCTTCATGTTCACCAGTAGAAGCACCTGAAGGTACCATACCACGACCGAATGCACCGTCTTCAGTGTAAACTTCAACTTCAAGTGTTGGGTTACCGCGTGAGTCAAGGACTTCGCGAGCATAAATATCAGTAATAATTGACATTTTAGTCTCCTTATTATTTTTAAGTGCGTCTGCACTCTTAATACATCTTTGATTTTACTATTTTTTGAAAGATTTTTCAAGTGAAAATCTTCGCAAACCTAAACTTTAAAAGGTTTTACGCTTACATTTTGGATTTTTCTTATTTGAATATTAATAAAAAAGGATAGAAAATCTATCCTTATTTTTTTATTCTGTTTCAATTAAACCATATCGACCATCTGTACGGCGATAAACAACATGTGTTCCATTACTATCAGCATCTGTAAAGACGTAAAAATCATGTCCCAACATATCCATCTGAAGCACTGCTTCTTCAGCATCCATTGGTTTCAATGCGACATGTTTAGTACGCACGATATCTACATGGTCTTCGGCAACTTCATCGGCTTTTTCTAATGGTGCAAACTCGTCACCAAAAGCTTGTCCTGTTGGAACAGCATTACGTGGTTTGCGGTTCATACGTGTCTTATATTTACGAATTTGACGTTCGAGTTTTTCTTCCACAAAATCAATTGAAGAATACATATCTTGTGAAGTGTCTTCTGCACGTAAAGTAACGTTTTTGGCTGGAAGAGTTACTTCAACTTTAGCTCGTTTTTCAGTGTAAACTTTAAGATTAACATAGGCTGTTACTTCATGACCATCGTTGAAATATTTATCAAGTTTTCCGATTTTATCTTCAACATAAGCGCGGATTGCATCAGTCACTTCGACGTTTTCGCCACGGATATTAAATTTGATCATAAGAGTACCTCTTCAACAGTTCTTTTTGTTTCAATGAAGCCCTTAAACGTTTGGAATTTTCAGGACTTCTGAATCTTTTCGAACTGTCCTTTCCTTTATTTCTAATTTAATTATAACATGAAACAGCTTTCACCTCAAACAATTTGAGCGATTTTAATTTTTTTATTAGATGCACCAATTGAAACATGATTACCTGCTTTGATTTCACCAGAAAGGAGTTGTTCACTTAAAAGGTCTTCAACTTCTTTTTGAAGTGCTTTACGTAGCGGACGTGCACCATATTCTGGGTCAAAGCCTACTTCAGCAATTAATTTCACCGCTGACGGTGTGAGTTTAACATGAATATCTTGTTCTGCCAAACGTTTAATCAAAGATTTGCTCATTATTTTAACAATTTGTTCAATCTCTTGACTTTCCAATGAATGGAAAACAATATTTTCATCAATTCGATTAAGAAACTCAGGACGATAATGACGTTTAAGCTCTTCTAAAATTCTTGATTTCATGGCTGAATAATCAGCTGTAATATTTTTAGCGCCAAAGCCAACTGTCTTATCATCACGGAGCGCTGTCGCTCCCAAGTTTGAAGTCATAATAATAATTGTATTTCTGAAATCAACTTTGCGGCCTTTAGTATCAGTCACAAATCCATCATCTAGAATTTGCAACATGATGTTGAAAACATCCGGATGAGCTTTTTCGACTTCATCTAAAAGAACAACAGAATAAGGTTTATTACGAACACGTTCTGTCAATTGACCACCCTCATCATAACCTACATACCCTGGAGGAGCTCCAATCAAGCGTGAAGTTGAATGTTTTTCCATGAATTCACTCATATCAACACGAATCAGATTATCTTCACTACCAAATACGCTGTCAGCCAGTGCTTTAGCAAGTTCGGTTTTACCGACCCCTGTTGGTCCGAGGAACATGAAAGACCCCATTGGACGACGGCTGTCAGCAACACCAGAACGCGCTCGACGAATGGCTCTTGAAACGGCAGAAATAGCTTCTTCTTGTCCAACAACCCGTTTGTGTAATTCTTTTTCAAGATTGATTAAACGATCACTTTCAGACTTAGTCATTTGTGTGATTGGAACACCTGTCAGTGTTGAGGCAACAGCAACAACAGCTTGGTCAGTAACTTCTTGACGTTTATCTTCTTTTACTGAGAATTTATAAATCTTGTCAGCAATTTTTTCAACTGCTTTTTCTTTTGTACGAGATGCTTTGATGTCAAGTTTAATGACCGCTTCTGATAATTCTTCTTGAGCTTCAAATAATTCTTTTTCTAAATCAAGACGTTTTGCTTGTTGATTTTTGACAGAAATTTTCACCGCTGCTGCAGCTTCATCAAGTAAATCAATGGCTTTGTCAGGCAATTTTCGACTAGTCATATAACGAACACTGAGCATTACAGCACTTTTAATGGCTTGGTCAGTAAATTTCACTTGATGATAATCTTCAAATTTTTCACGCAAGCCTTGTAAAATGGCAATCGCTTCATCTGGACTTGGCTCATCAACATTTATTCTCGCCAAACGGCGTTCTAAAGCTTCATCTTTTTCAATATATTTTTGATATTCATGATAGGTTGTTGCTCCGACCATTTGAAAATCACCACGAGCAAGCGCAGGTTTCAAAATATTCGCGGCATCATTGACAGAATCCATACCGCCACCAGCACCGATGATTGTGTGTAATTCATCAATGAAAATAATGACATCTGGATCACTGCTGACTTCCTCAACGATAGCTGTCAAACGGTCTTCAAATTCGCCTCTAAATTTTGTCCCAGCAACAACAGTCGCCATATTCAAAGCCATAATCCGACTATTCATCAGACCAATTGGAACTTGACCATTGACAATTCTTTGGGCCAAGCCTTCAATAATTGCTGATTTCCCAACACCGGGCTCTCCAACTAAGACAGGATTATTTTTTGTTCTGCGGCTGAGAATATGAATCAAACGGTCAATTTCTGCTTCTCGTCCAATCATTGGGTCAAGTTTACCCAAACGAGCTTCTTCGGTTAAATCTGAGGATACAGAGTCTAATGTTGGCGTCGTTGAATTTTCTGCAACTCCCTTTGCCATCTTGCGTTTTGACATTGGGGTCACAGCTTTTTTACTTTCTGGAACTTTTAGTCCAGTTCTTTTCTCAAGCTCTTTTCGCAAAGATACAAGATTGATTTTTTGCAATTTTAGAAGTTGAAGACCAAATCCATCTTCTACTTGAAGTAGGGCATAAAGCAAGTGTTCTGTTCCAACGGCTTCTGAGTTGTTATGAATTGCTAAAAAGCTTGCCGCAGTCATCACTTCTTCTGCACGTGGTGAAAAACGTAAAGTTGAGCGTTTAACCTTAACATGACTTGATAAATCCTCTAAATCAATCAGTAAGTCAGAAGAATCAACATTCATTCCAGCAAGAAGGCTGTAAGCAATTGAGCCTGAAGTCGTAGCCATTGCTGCCAATAAATGAGCACTTTCAATAGTGCCATATTGATATTGGTGAGCATACTCTTCCGCTTTTTCTAAAATTCGGTCAAGCGTTGGTGTATATTTTATATTTTCAAATTTCATCGTCACGGTCCAATCTGTTTATTATACTTTTCATCATTATACCACGAGTAAAGGGACTAATGGCTCCGTCAGTAATGACTAACAAAAGTAGATTTCCCTCACGCTCTGTCAGTACTTTCTCATCAAAGAGAAGTTGAACGATATCATGGGCAGCTTTACTTGAGAGATTAGCTGGAATCTTCTGGTAAAGAGCCGTTAAGAATTCATGACGAGCAGAATATTGATACTTCACAATTTTGATGTATCCACCACCACCACGTTTTGATTCCACATCAAAGCCTTTTGAGGCTGTAAATCGTGTTTTTATAACATAATTAATCTGACTCGGCACGACATCAAATTGATTGGCTAAGTCCGCTCGTTTAATTTCAATGACTTGTGCTTCTTCTAAAAGCTTTCTTAAATAAGCTTCAATGATATCTGATGTATTTTTTTGACCTGCCATCGCTCCATCCTTTCTTTCATCCATTTTCTAAATAATCTTTGACTATTACTGACTATTATACCTGAAAAATATTATTTTTACCAAAAATAGCAATTTTAACTTACTGACAGAATTAAAGGTAGAAAAATAAAAAAACCGTTACTGACGGCTTTTTTATTTATTACATTCTAAAATAATCAGTCAACTTTTACAATTTTAACTGTCATTTCGCCAACTGGAAGTGGAACATTTACGATGTCTCCAACTTTTTTACCAATCAAAACTCGAGCAATTGGTGATTCATTAGAAATTTTTCCTGAAAATGGATCCGCTTCAGCAGTACCGACAATTTGATAAGATTCTTCGTCAGTTTCTCCAACTTCAACAAAAGTTACGTTTTTACCAAGTGCTACTTCGTCTTTAGCAATTTTTGCGTTATCAACAATTTCAGCATAACGAATCATTGTTTCAACAGTTGAAATACGTCCTTCAATAAAGGCTTGTTCATCTTTAGCTGCTTCGTACTCTGAGTTTTCTGAAAGGTCACCATAGCTACGAGCAACTTTGATACGATCAATGACTTCTGGACGTTTCACAAGTTTTAAATTTTCAAGTTCTAATTTTAATTTATCAAGCCCTTCTTGGGTCATTGGGAATGTTTTTTCCATTATATTTCTTTCCTTTTTATAAACTTTTTTCTCTTTTAATTAAATCTAAATTAATGATAACTTAGCTACTTATTTTATCATTCACATATTTTTGAACATTCGCATTTTGTTCAGCTAATGTTTTCGCAAAATAAACTTTTCCTGTAGTCACATCGGCAACAAAGTACAAGTAGTCATTTTGAGCAGGCTCAAGTACTGCTTTAATAGATGACAGACTTGGGCTATCGACAGGACCAGGACCAAATCCAGTATTTGTGTACAAATTATATGGTGAATCTAAATTGGTGTCAATATTAGCATCCTCTGAAAGGCTTGTTTTTTCACCAAGTTTACCTTCGGCATAAAGAATTGACAAATTAGAACCCAAAGTCATTCCAGCATTCATACGATTATAGAAGGTTCCAGCAACATTGCGTCGATCATCATCGTTGTTGGCTTCTTTTTCAACCAAAGCTGCTAAACTCAAAACTTCATTGACAGTCAAATTCTTTTGAGCAATTGTATCATAGTAAGGAGTGAGCTGAGTATTGGCTGCTTGAATCATATTTTCAATGACTGATTCAACTGTCGATGATTTTGTGTAATCATAAGTCGCCGGGAACAAGTAACCTTCTAATTGGTATTTGATTCCTGAATCTTTTGTTGGCAAGCTTGCGAACAGTTTAGGATAAGCCTTAACCATTTTAGCGATAAAGGTTGGATCCTGAACAGTTTTCATAAAGTCTGCTTCAGAAAATGGCGTTTTTGCATTCTTTTCATTGCTTCCACTATTAACTGTAACAGCTTTTGCAATTTGTGTTAGCGTATAGCCTTCAGGGACTAAAATTTTACCTAAGGTTGGAGCAACAGGTTTTTCTGTTCCGCCTTCTTCAAGTTTACTAGCAATCGTAGATAAGCTCATGTTTGGTGCAAGATTATAATAGCCGCTTTTAAACTCTGAATAATTTTTAAATTTTGTATAATACTGAAAAACCATTCCATTTTTAATAATGGATTGTCTTTGCAAAATTTCACCAATTTGCTTACTACTTGAACCAGCAGGAATATTGATTGACTTAGCTGTTGCATTCTTAGAGTCCAAAGGTTGAATGCCTGATTTTACAAAGTTATAGCCATACCAACCTGTTCCTCCAACAACTAAAACTAAAAGAACAACAATCACAGCAATGATTTTACCTGCTGTTACTTTTTTCTTTTTCTTATTTTTGTTCTTATTTTTATTTTTCTTGCTAGAAGAAGCTTTTTTAGAAGAACTGTTGGTTCTTCTTGAAGGTTGATGTTTAACCATTTTTTCTGATTTTTTTTCTTCTGAAAATTGATTTTGTTCAAGGTTTTCGTCTTGAACATTTGATTCACTTCTTGAAAATTGAGGAGAAATATCTTGGTTTTGCGCTTCCTCTGAAACCACTCCATCTAATTTTTGACGCAACGAATCACTTTCATGAGAAAGGTCTTCATTTTCTACAAAAGGTTCTTCTTCGTTATCATCCGCTGCAGGAAAATCAAAGACAGGGAGTTTGAAAGGCTCAAGATCAACTTTCCTTGGTTCGATTTTTCGCTCAGACTCTTCTGAGTCACTCTTGCTGGGACGTTCGAAATCTTCAGGGTCTGGGAACTTAGTTTCTGCTTGTTTCGCTGCATTTTCTTCAAGTTGGCGAAGTATTTTTTCTTTAAAACTTCCTCGAGAAAATTCAGTTGTTTCTTTGTCCACCAAATTTTTTCTCCTTATGATTAGCTTTCGCTCAATAATAAAATTTTACTTTTCCTAATTGTAACCGTTCTTTTAATTTTTTACAAATAAAAAGAGAATATTCATAAAAGTGAGGCTGATGCCTCACTTTTTATGTGTTTTAGTCTTCATCAGTATCGTCTGAATCATCTTCATCGTCTTCTACATCGATGTCAACATCTTCATCTACATTTTCAAGTTCAACTTCTGCAAGTTCTGCGTCATAAGCAGCAACGTCGTCTTTATCTTCGTCTTCTGCTTGAGTATCGTATGACATATCTTCTTCGGCTGTTTCTTTTGCGCCTTCTTCATCCTCTGGATCGATTTCGTCTTCGATACCAAAAGCGTTGACTTTTTTGCGTTTCTTAGCTGGTTTTTCTTCTTCTTCGTCTTCAATTTCATCGAGAGCGATAACTTCTTCGTCAATCTCATCAATGGCATACCATGAGCGAAGTGCCCAGATATTATTTCCTAATGGAATGAAACTTCCGTCTGTATTGATTTCTGTATAAAAACGAGAAATACTAGCTTTAATTTCATCATCTGATTTTTCCAAATAATCTTGAATCGCTCTGATGATTTCAGAGAATTGCATTTCTTTGCCATTTTGCTCCAATAAAGCATGAGCAACTTCAATCATTGAAAGTTCTGAGATTTTTTGTCCTTCTAAGGCTGTAATTTTCAAGTTTTTACTCTCTCTTTTCCTAATAATATGTGGCTTCATTTATATAAATGAACCCTATGTGGATTTTCTTTTTATAGTGTATATCAAAATTAGCTTGCTGTCAATATTTTACGCCAAAAAAGCTCCATCTGCTTACGCTTTACTTGAATCTAATACTTTATTTTATAATAAAGATTAATGACAGAAATTTTTGGGCGAGTGACAGCAAAAAAATTAATAGTGCATTAAGACTTTATAGTCATAATCTCCAATTTTTTCACGGCCTTTAAGTTCATCAAGCTCGATAAGAAAGGCACAACCAACAACAATACCACCCATTTTTTCAACAAGTTCAATTGTTGCAGCAATTGTTCCACCAGTTGCAAGCAAATCATCAACAATCAAGACGCGTTGCCCTGGTTTGATGCTGTCTGAATGCATTGTGAGTGTGTCTGTTCCGTATTCTTTTTCGTAAGTTGCTTCAATGACTTCACGAGGTAATTTACCAGGCTTACGAACTGGAGCAAATCCTACACCAAGGGCAAAAGCAACTGGACATCCAATGATGAAACCACGCGCTTCTGGACCTACAACCATATCTATTTCTTTATCTCTTGCATACTGAACAATTTCGGTAGCAGCATAGTTATAGGCATTTCCGTCTGCCATCAAAGGGCTGATGTCGCGAAAAACTACGCCTTCTTTAGGATAGTTTTCAATTGTTGCAATATAGTCTTTTAATTCCATGTTTTTGTTACTGACAGAATTGTCAGTGCTCCTTTTTTCTAACATAAGTTCGTTATTTTTACTGACAGCTTTACCTTTACCGGTTCAAACATTTTCGTCAGTAACTTTTTTATAAAAACGAAATTATTTTTCTAATAAATTTTGATAAATTTCTTTGACGGGTGCTAAAGCAAAAAGTTCTTGCATTTTTACAATTTTTTCTAGTTCTTGATAAATTGTACTTTCAGAAATTTCGCGTTTATTGGCCGTTTTATTAACCGTCATTAAGCCATTGTCGATACTGACAAATTTAAGTTCTTCAAAGATTTTTATCATCTTGACAAGCAAGAGATGAGGGATTTTCAAATAATCTGCAAGTGATTTTAATTTATAGCGAATATCAAATTCTGGGAATTGATAAATTGCTTTATAGAGTCTTGCAAATTCTTCTCGTGTTCCACTTCCTGTTAAATAATAGCTATCAGTGATTTTATTTTTAAAATAAATCATTTTAAAATCATCCGACGCTGCTTTACTGACAGCTTCTTTTAATACTGACAAACCTGTTAAATCTACAGGTGCCTCTTCGATGACAAGCACATCTTCCATTATACCATGTTTTAGTTGATTTTGAGAAAAAATATTAGCCTCTTTTGGCATAGGAATTTGCTTGCTTCTTATATCAAGGAGCTCCACACCAACTGAATCAGCATCTTCAATCATTAATTGAAGACTCGTATTTCCGTTCCAACTATTACTTGAAAGTGTCGCAACTAATTTTGTTTGTGCTTGTTCAAATTCCAATTCTTCTGAACCATGTTGAAAATATACAGCATCAATTTGTTGCTTTTCTTCCTGAATTTTTAATTTAAGATGAGCATTGTCTTTCCCCATACTTCGGCTTTGAATCACCTTATAATCCTCGATTAAAAATCGAGGTTTAGGATTATCCATGCCAAAGGGAGCCAATTTTGCTAAATTAGTGATTGTAGAAAGAGAAATATCGTCTAGGTGGCAACGATCAGCAATTTCCAAGGGGCTTTTTTTAGACATATCTAAATTATTGTCCACGATATAATCAATCATTGCCTTTTTAACTGCTTCTACGTTTTCCAGACTTAAAGTCATCCCTGCGGCTTGTTTATGACCACCAAAAGCAATAAAAAGTTCACGATGCGCGTTTAATGCCTTGAAGATATCAAAATTTTCAATTGACCGAGCAGACCCTCGCAAAATTCCATCTTCTTGGGCTAACATAATCACTGGCTTATGGATGGCTTCTAACAAACGACCCGCAACAATTCCTAAGACACCTTTATGCCAGTCCTTGTGATATAAAATTTGAACAGGTTCATCTGTCAGCATACTCAGAGCTTCATTGTGAATTTTTTCCACAATCTCTTTTCGCTCAGAATTTCTTTGGTCAATCATTTTGGCAATTTCATGCGCTTCATCTTCGTCCCAGCCTGTCAGCAATTCAATGGCTGGGTTTGGGTCATCAAGGCGCCCCAAAGCATTTAAACGAGGAGCAATTTGAAAACCAACCGTTTCCTCAGTGATTTTATCAAAATCAACCCCAGCGTACTTCATTAATTCTTGTAAACCGGCACGCTCTGTTTGGGCCAAAACTTTTAGACCATGAGCCACTAAAATTCGGTTCTCATCAGTCAAACTGACCATGTCAGCAATTGTACCAATTGCAACTAAATCAAGCATTTCACTAGGTGCATATTCTAAAAGAGCACAGGCAACTTTGAAGGCAACGCCAACTCCTGCCAAATATTTGAAAGGATATTGACTATCAGGATGTTCTGGGTGGACAATGGCATAAGCAGGGGGAAGTTGATCAGGAATTGAGTGATGATCGGTAACAATTACATCCACTCCATTTTCCTGTGCCCAGGTAATTGCCTCCAAGCCAGCAACCCCATTATCTACAGTAATAATAAGATTGATATTTTCATTCTTAATATAGTACTGATAAACGTCAAGATTTGGCCCGTAACCGTCAGTAAAACGATTGGGCAAATAAACTTGAGACTCAGCTCCTAATTCATCCAGAGCGGACTTCATGACTGATGCTGCAGTCATTCCGTCAGCATCATAGTCACCATAAATTAAAATATTTTCACCTTGCTCAATTGCTGATAAAATACGCCCTGTTGCTTTTTCCATATCATGAAGTAGAAAAGGGTCATGTAAATTTTCTAAACTTGGCTTTAAAAATTGCTCAATTTCAGCTTCTGCATGAATTCCTCTTTGATAAAGCACGCGACTTGTCAATTCATCTAATTTATGTTTTTTCGCTATCTTTAGAAAATCTTCGGAAATGGCTGTATCAGCCACTTTCCAATCATATTTTGCTTTTATCATTTTAATTCTCTTTATCTTTTCTATGCTCAATTCAATTATTTTAGCATAAATTACTCGAAAAAAATGGCTAAGTTTAGAGATTATTTTTCTTTTATTTAATAAAATCCTAAACTTTTCTATAATTTACTGACAGGAATTGCATTATGTTTCTGTTAGTAATAAAATTCTATTTAAAATTAAAAAATTTGGCTGATATAAAATCAAAAAGCGAAGGAAAAATAGCTCGCAATTTAGCAGCTGTGGATAAAGTCCAAGGTAAATTGATTTCTCTTTTCCTTTTTCCCAAGTTATTCACAACTTTGTCAGCAACTTTGGATGCTGAAATTGCATTTTTCCCCACTTTTTCCAGATAATCTCCATTATCTTTGTGAAATTTGGTTTTTACAGGTCCGGTATTCACAGTAGTCACGATTAATTGTGGATTTTCCATACGCAAAGCATCTGAAAATGTAATCAAAGCCGCCTTAGAAGCAGCATAAATACTTGACTTTCCTGTTGGTAACTTTCCAGCAATTGAAGCAATATTAATCAATTGAACTTTCGGTTCTAAGAGTCTGGTCAACTGGATAGGCATTAAAGTATTAATGACAAACTGTTCTGTAATTTCCCCATCCGTAAGTTCAGTGAATTCTTTAAAAATACCAAAACCAGCATTATTAATCAAAATATCCACAACAAAAGATTGCTCATTAGTCAAAAGTTCATCATTGGTCAGTAATGTAACATTTTCAAGCTGACCATAGAGTTCAATCAGAGTCTTACGGCTACGTGAAACCAAAATTAAATGGTCATTTTCTTTAGGTAAAGATTTGACAATTTCTTTAGCAATATCACCAGTTGCACCTGTAATTACAATATTTCTAACCAATTTTTTCCTCGTAAAAATCCTTAACCACAAAGGTGTTGGAATGAACAGTCTGTGCCTCACGCACCAATTGTCCCACCAAAGTTCCAACATAGCGTGCACTAATATGAGTCAATAACAATCGATTAACTCCAGCTTCTTTGGCGACTTCTGCTGCTTGTTTAGTCGTTGAATGACCATGTGCTCTTGCCATTTTACTTTCATTTGCTTCATAAGTTGCCTCATGAACCAATAAGTCCGCTCCATAAGCCAAGCGTACTGCAACATTCGATTTTCTTGTATCGCCTAAAATCGTGACTATTTTACCAGCTTTATCCGCTCCGATATAATCTTTAGGATCGAAAGTTTTTCCTTCATACTGAACAATCTCACCTTTTTTTATTTTACCAAAAAGGGGTCCGAAAGGAAGCCCAGCTTCTTTTAAAGCATTGGCATCGAGTTCACCTATTCGATTTTTTTCTACGACGCGATAACCCAAGCAGAAAATAGTATGGTCAAGCAAATCTGTATGGACTTCAAAACTATCATCTTCAAAGATTTTTCCAGCCGAATCAATTTCATGAAAATTGATACGATAAGCTAAGCGTGAACCCGAGATTCTAAAAGCGGTCAAAACAAAATCTTTAATTCCCACAGGGCCATAAAGCTCCAAATCAGTTTGTTCATCTGAACTTTGAAAACTTCTACTAGACAAAAAACCAGGCAAGCCAAAAATATGATCCCCATGTAAATGTGTAATAAAAATCTTAGTAATTTTTCGTGGCTTAATTGTAGTATTTAAAATTTGATGTTGCGTTGCTTCACCACAGTCAAAAAGCCAAATTTCATTACGCTCATCAAGCATTTTCAAGGCAATTGCCTGAGTGTTTCTTGATTTAGAAGGCTGACCAGCCCCAGTCCCTAAAAATTGGATTTCCATTGAACCTCCATCAGTTTCAACTCACCTTAAGGCAAATTAAAACTTTATTTTCTCAAAAATGAGAATTATTTTTCAAAACAAGAAAAGATTGTGAAACTTCCCCACAATCTTTTCTTCAATAAATTAGTGACCCGTGCTGGGCTCGAACCAGCGACCCTTTGATTAAAAGTCAAATGCTCTACCAACTGAGCTAACGAGTCATGCTTAAAGCATCATTTTCACGACGAAATATATTATAACACAGACTTTCTGAAATTTCTAGTCTCAGCTGTAATTTTTTTATTTTTTTAAAATTTATTATTTATTTATCTCTGATAATGGCCACACACAGGTCCAATTAATCATTTTTTTCATCATCAAAGGGCAGTAAAAAATGTGACCAATCCAAAAATTATACCTGGAAAGTTTGCCGTTGCCAAAGCTAAATCTCTAGGCTTTTTGCCAATTCCATAAGTGACCCAAAGTGTACAATTAATTGCAGCAACAAGGGGCTGAATAGGATTTCCTTTCATTCCACTAAGATTGTTAGCAATTTGCGGAAGATATGACACATACATCATTACCGACATCCCAGTCGCTACCCAACTTAAATACTTAATAAATTTCTCTTGATTCATAAAAGCCCTCCTGTAAAATGATAATATCAAAAAACTCGCGGTTTCATTCTAACTATTTTTTAAATTTAAAACCTAGTCTTTTTACCTTCGAATCAATACCTTATTATAACATATTTGGGATTCTATAAAACATAGTCATTGGCACATGTTTGGCACAAAAACAATAAAAACCGCTCAACCGAGCGGTTTATTTACTTAATTAAATGCGTCCGGAGGGAATCGAACCCCCATCTCAAGAACCGGAATCTTACGTGATATCCATTACACTACGGACGCGCTACAATCACTTTATTCTACCTAATTTCAAAAAAAATTGCAAGAAGAAGCTTGCTATAATAAAAAAAGCTATCCATCGATAGCTTTCCATTTTTACTTTATTTACCTGCTTTAATGGCTGATAAAATCTGAGTCCTTAAACTTTCTGCTCCTTCAGCTCCGCTTGGAAGGAAAATGGTTGAATTTCCACCTGCAGCAAATTGATTCAAGGTATCTAAATATTGGTTAGTTAACAAAATCGCCATAATTTGTTCTTCATCAAGTGCCACACCAAGCTTTTTGATTTCGGTAATTTGTTGAGCTAAACCGTCAACGATGGCCTTACGTTGTTCAGCAATCCCTACCCCGTGCAGACGGTCTTTTTCAGCTTCTGCTTCAGCGGCAGTTACAACTTGAATTTTATTAGCATTTGCCAACATTTGGCTGGCATCTTGTTTACGTTGTGCCGCATTGATTTCATTCATAGATTGCTTAACTTCAGCATCAGGTTCGACTTTAGTAATCAGCGTTTTTACGATAATATAACCATAAGTTTGCATTTCTTCAGCAACTGTTTTTTGAACTTCAAGAGCGATCTCATCTTTTTTTTCAAAAACATCATCCAAAGTCAACTTTGGTACTGCTGAACGAAGAGCATCTTCAATATAAGCCTTAATTTGTTCACCTGGATTCATTAGTTTATAGTATGCGTCTTTGATGGATTGTTCGTTTACTCGATATTGCGTTGCAATATTCATCGTAACAAAAACATTGTCCGCAGTTTTGGTTTCAACTGTCATTTCTGTTTGTAATAAACGCAATTGAACTCTAGCAGCAATCCGATCAATTCCCCAAGGAAGTTTCAGATGAAAACCAGGGTTTGCAGTAAATTGGTACTTCCCAAAACGTTCGACAATCGCAACGGTTTGCTGTTTAACAACAAATACAATTGTACTCAGACTAAAGATTAAAATGAGTAGTATAATTGCTAAAACAACAAGTGGAATAAAAATCATAAAAGTTCCTCCTTATAATAGACCAAAAGTTACTGACAAACTTTTCTGTCAGTAATTATGAAAAAATCAGTCTTTTTAATTACTGACAGCATTACCAGTAATCGTTTTCACATAGTCTATCACTTATTAAAGAGAAATGCAATTTTTTTGATAGTTTATTAACTAATGTTTAAAAGCCTTTTGTAATATAAACAAAGTGTTTACGTCCGTCACGACCAAAACGTAAAGGACTTAAGAATCCAATTTCTTCGGCTTGTTCTAGTAAATCTTCAATATTGTATCCTGATAAGCGAATATATTCCCCATTTTCTGCTTGTTCAGTCAAGGCTGTTAAGTCTTTCACTTTTTCAAATTCACTTCGGAATTGGGCAGGTTTCATTGTCAATTTTCCGTCTTCTTCCACTAATAGATAATGAGGGAAAATTTGTGCAATTTCAAACATCAATTCCGCTGTCACTTTTACCGGAAATTCACTGAAAATAATTGCTTCTTCTGCTTCATTTTTATATGCAAAACCAAATGATTTTCCAGAAAGATTGAGTCGAATAAATCTGAAATTTTCAGAACCATTTTTTCCTTCAAGTTGGAAATCTGGATTTTCTTCAAAAATATCAAAAGCTTTAGAAAGTTCAAAGAAATAATCTGTTGCGTCTTTCGGTGAGCGCTTTTGATAAAGTTCGGCAAAATATGCATTTAAAACCGATGCTGGTGGAGTCACCAAAAGTCTTTTATCTTTTACATCGGTCAAGGCAGCTAGTCTATTTTCTAAAAAGATATGGTCTTGAGCCATGAAGCCACCATATTTCATTCCCAAGTCAATCCATTTTTTATCAGTCATTTTTTCTCTCCATTTTTAATAAAATTTACCTGTAAAGTCCTTTTTTCAATCTTTTTCATTATAACATTTTTAAGAAAATGCGTCAGTTCAAAAACTGAGTGACTTTATCAAAAACTGAGTCAGGATATTTTTTTGAAAAAACATCTTCAAATTCGACAGACATTCGATTTTTAAACCAAGTCAATTGTCGCTTAGCATAGCGTCTTGAATTTCTTTTGACCAACTCAACAGCTTCTTCCAAACTAATGTCCCCTGAAAAATAAGGGAAAAATTCTTTATAACCAATTCCTTTTGCTGCTTGAACTTCTGGCGCTTGCTCATACAAAGTTCTGGCTTCATCTAATAAACCCTCAAGCATCATTTGATCAACACGCTGATTAATTCGATCATAAAGCACTTTTCTGTCAGCATTTAATCCAATAAGCAAAAAATCATAATCAGAACCCAAATTTTCATCTTGAGATCCGAAAGTTCGCAACTCCAAAAATCGAATTGCCCGTCTACGATTTAACTCAGAAATCTCTGGATTTATTTTAATCACTTTTGAAAATAATTCCTCATCAGTTAAAAGAGATAATTCTTCACGAAGTTTCATCATTTCTTCATGATTTTCTTGTCCACCAAGATGATAGCCTTCGATAAGAGATTGAATATATAAACCAGTTCCTCCAACGATGATTGGCACTTTTCCTTGGTCAAGAATTTCTTTAATTAATTGGTTAGCTTCAATAACAAAATCATGAACTGAAAAATTTTCTGTCCATTTACGAACATCAATCAAATGATGAGGAACTTGGGCTTGTTCAGCCTTAGTCACCTTAGCAGTTCCAATATCTAACCCTTGATAAACTTGTTGAGAATCACCAGAAATAATTTCACCCTTAAATTTGATTGCTAAATCAATGCCAAGTGCTGTTTTCCCCACAGCTGTAGGTCCGACAACCACTAAAACTTTATTATTTTTCATTTATTTTTTTATGACTCACTCTCACCATTTTCATTCTCTATTATTTCAGAAATAGCCTGTAAATTCAAGCACTGACAAGAAAAAATTACTGACAACTAAATTTCTGTCAGTAATTTTTATTCTATTATTTTTAAAGTTTCTAAGCAGCAAAAACTTTTTGATAAATTCTTTTTCCACGATTCATTAAAGATTTTCGATAATCTTCACGTCCCACAATCAGAGTCATTTTACTAAAGATATAGCATGAGAGTAATGTGACAGCAAAGTTAGGAAGTGACAAGAATGTTAATAAGGAAACACTTAGAACGATGACATCGACCATAAACAAAACCTTGTCAATTTTAAAGTTCCACTGCTCCTCCAAAATTCGACTCAATAAGATTGATCCTCCAAATGTTCCTTCAGAAATAATAACTAATCCTGCCCCAAATCCTGAGAGAAGTCCATCGAAAATTCCAGCAAAAATAACATGTGAGAATTGGAAACCAGTAACTCCTAATGCTTCATAAACCATTAACCAACCACTCATGGCAAGCGCTCCAGGAATGCTCAGTAATAAAATTCTCCGCGGAAGCGAACGCCCTCCAAAAATGAAAAGTGGTACATTTACCAAAAAGAAAGTCAAGGCTGGGTTGATGCCAAAAACAAAATCCATAAGTACAGAAAAACCAGCGACACCATTACTTGCTAGACGATTAGGGATGACGAATAACTGAACTGAGAGTACATAAAGTCCGACACCTAAAATAAGTATGAGTAAGTCCCTCATAAACTTTTTGTCAATTTTTACACCTATAATTGTCATATTTCTTACCTTCTTTCTTTATCATTTATTTATTACAACTGCTACTAATATATCACATGCGCCTAATCTTAACCTTAACCAGTTAATTATTAAAAAGACTTTCTTTTTCAGAAGTGCTTCGTTAGCGTTTTCACATTTTTTGATTTATAATGAAGATAGAGAAATTTTAAAATAAAATATAAAGGAGTTACCAAATGAAAAATAAATTTATTCAAGGCTATCTCATTGGGAAATCTGTCGAAATTCTTGTTGCGGGTACAGCTCTATTAATTGCCAAGAAAAAAGGTTATTTTCCTTCTGCTGACAAGGCCGAATTTATCGCCCAAAAACGAAAAGAAGCCGCTAGAAAACGACTTGCTCGTTAATAATTTTACTGACAGAAATAAAAACTTACTGACAGAAATTTTGTCAGTAAGTTTTTTATATTCTTTAATGAGTTGCTGAAGCTTCTGCTTCATCCACCTGTTCCAATCGTTCATGAATTTCCAGATTACGTACATCTGAAAGAACCAAGGGAACCGTTTCAACAGTTACTTCCGAGAATTGAAGACCAAACCAACGAATTGGTGAAGCCGTAATTCTCTTGATTTGTGCTTTAGTTTGAAGAACAAAACGCTCGAAGCCTGGCATTTGACGTGCGTTCATTAGCTTTTCTTCAACAACGACAAAGCGGAAATCTCCAACTTTACGTCCTGGAGTGATACTGTAATGTTGATGCTGACGTGGCAAACGTCCTGATTCCATCAAATCCGTCACAATTGTTCTTAAATAGCGTGGAACTTCTTGACGCATACGGAATCCAAGATAGAGATTTACACGAACAATGAAGTCAGTATCCATCATATCTACTTTATACTCAGAAGTATAAGGCTCGTCAGTAACTTTTACATTTACAAACCAATAACATTCTGCACGTTTTGGCCGTTTATCCAAGATTGAATATAAGATTGAACGGTCAATCCATTCATGGTCCATTTTGCTTGTTAAATAAACCACATTTGTTTGATATAAATCATAAGATTCGTCATGACGCAAAGCATTAAGCTGATTTTTATACTCATTAATATTCAATGATTTGATATATTTCATGACAATCTTATGTGACTTGTTCCAGATGAACATAACGAAGATAATTGCCAAGGCAATCAGAACCACAATATATGCTCCATTTATAAATTGGACAAGAGAAGCCGCAAAGAATGAGCCTTCAATACAAAAGAGACCAATAGAAATAAAAGCAATGGCAATTTTTGGCGTTCCTTTTTGAATTAAGAAATAAGTCAAAAGGGTCGTTGTCATCAACATGGTAATTGTAATGGCCAAGCTATAAGCGGCTTCCATATGTTCGGAAGTTTTAAAATACAAAACAAAGAATGAAGTCGTTACCCAAAGAGCAAAGTTAACTGCTGGAATATAAAGTTGTCCCAAAGTTTGCCCTGGATAATAAATTTTGAACAGTGGCAAAAGTTTCAAACGAATCGCTTCAGACACCAAAGTAAATGAACCCGAAATCAGTGCTTGCGATGCGATAATCGCCGCCAATGTTGATAAGATAACGACATAAATAACCATATTATCAGGTAAAACAGCAAAGAAAGGATTAAGTTTTTCAATGTGTTCACCACGGTGAGCTAAAAGCCACGCACCTTGCCCACAGTAAGATAAGATAATACAGATTTTAACAAATGGCCAGCTGACATAAATATTTCCACGCCCAACGTGTCCTAAGTCAGAGTAAAGCGCCTCTGCCCCAGTCGTTACCAAGAAAATAGAACCCAAAATAAAGAAACCAGCTTTATTTTCTGGACTAAATAATAAGTGAATCGCATAATAAGGATTGATTGCTTTTAAAATTGATAAGTCAAGAAAAGAATTAATCAATCCACTTACACCCAAAAAGCCAAACCAGATAAACATAATTGGTCCAAATAAACGACCAACCAAACTTGCCCCAAATCTCTGAATCAAAAAGAGAAAAGCTAGGATTATCAAAGTGGTTACCATGACCGCCGTCTGATTTGAGTAAACATGTGTTACTCCCCTTAGACCTTCAATGGCTGAAGTAACCGTTACAGCTGGGGTTAATGCCCCATCTGCAAGCAACGTCGCTCCACCTATCATTGCTGGAATTATCAACCATTTTCTCATTCGTCTAACAAGGGTAAAGAGTGAAAAAATCCCACCCTCATGATGGTTATCTGCTTTCAAAGCAATCAGAACATATTTAACAGTTGTAATTAATGTTAAAGTCCAAATTACAAGAGAAACAGCCCCCAAAATAAAGCTTTCAGAAAGATTTGCTAATCCTCCCTGTCCTCGAACAATGGCCTGCATGGCATAAAGTGGACTTGTTCCGATATCGCCGTAAACAATCCCTAAAGCAATTAGGAATCCTGCAGATGTCGCTTTATTAAACGACCGATTATGTAAGTGTACTTGACCCACTTTTGTAACTCCTCAACTTTCTTCAACGAAAATAGTCAAATAAAATAAAACGAAGCGTAGCTCGTTTTTTAATAGCTTTATTATAGCAGATTATCCCCTGTTTATTCAAAAAAAACTGCGGGAAATTATATTTATTTATTTCTCACAGTTTTATATATAATACAGTAATCATCACAAAAGCGATGATAGCAACAGTAAGCTATCTTTTGATTGCTTTTATTTTATTATGCTTCTCCTTGATTTTCTTCTGAAATCCGTTCGTGAATTTCCAAATTTTTAACATCCGATAGAACCAAAGGAACAGTTTCAACCGTCACTTCTGAAAAGTGAAGACCAAACCAACGTGCTGGCGAAGCTGTAATTTTTTTAATTTGCTCTTTTGTTTGAAGAACGAATCGTTCAAAGCCAGGCATTTGTCTTGCATTAATTAGTTTTTCTTCTAAAATAATAAAACGGAAATCCCCAACCTTGCGTCCTGGTGTAATACTATAAGTTTGATTTTGTTGTGGTAATCGTCCTGACTCCATCAAATTGGACACAATCGTTCGTAAATACCGAGGAATTTCTTGACGCATATGAAAACCGAGATAAAGATTAACACAGACAATAAAATCAGTTCCTAGCATATCCACTTCGTATTCAGAAGTATAAGGCTCATCTGTGACATTAACCTTCACAAACCAGTAAACTTTAGCTTTTTTAGGACGCTTATCCAAAATAGAATACAAGATTGAACGATCAATCCATTCTTTATTCATTTTAGCCGTTAAATAAACGACATTCGTATGATAAAGGTCGTAAGTTTCATCTTTACGAAGTTTATTCATTTGTTCTTTATAGTCATTAAGATTTGAAGCTTTAAGATATTTATAGAAAAGTTGGTCAGATTTATGCCAGATTGCCATAACAAATAGAATCATGGTAGCAATAATCACAACGACATAACCGCCATGCATAAATTTTACAGCGGAAGCTGCAAAAAACAAGCCTTCAATAAAGATAAAAACGGTGAAAAATAAGCCAACAAATACTTTTTTAACTTTTTGATAGTGACTTAAATAGACAGTTAACAAAGTTGTTGTCATAAGCATGGTTACTGTAATTGCTAAACCATAAGCAGCTTCCATGTGAGCAGAACTTTGGAAATAAACAACAATAAAACTTGCTGCCAACCAGAGTCCCAAATTTACGGCTGGAATATATAATTGTCCGAAAGTTTCTCCTGGATAAAAAATTCTTAATCGAGGAAGGAGTTTAAGCCGAATAGCTTCTGACACAAGAGTAAATGAACCAGAAATCAATGCCTGTGAGGCAATAATTGCCGCCAAAGTTGCTAAAATTACTGAAAAAATGATTAAATTTTGAGGGAGGACAGCAAAAAACGGATTGATGTCTCCTAAAGATTCCCCACGATTTTGTAAAAGCCAAGCCCCTTGCCCACAGTAGGACAAGATGATACAAACTTTAACAAAAGGCCAACTGACATGAATATTTCCCCGACCAACGTGTCCTAAATCGGAATAAAGAGCTTCTGCCCCCGTTGTTGCCAGAAAGACTGAACCTAAAACAAAAATTCCAGCTTTATTTTCTGGGCTTAAAAGTAAATGAATTGCCCAGTAAGGATTAATTGCTTGGAGGACAGAAAAATCACCAAAGAGATTAATCAAACCCGTAATTCCAAGAAAACTAAACCAAATAAACATGACCGGTCCAAATACTTTACCAACGATTGAAGTTCCAAATCGCTGAATTAAAAATAAAAGCGCTAAAATCGCCAAGGTTATGATGACAATCGGTAATTGCTGCTGACCAAAAGCTTCATGAAAAGCAGGAATTGACCTCAAGCCTTCTATTGCTGATGTAACCGTTACGGCAGGCGTTAAGGCTCCATCTGAAAGCAAAGCAGCTCCGCCAATCATTGCCGGAATAATTAACCATTTTGCATACTTACGAACAAGAGTAAATAAGGAAAAAATTCCACCTTCATGATTGTTATCCGCTTTTAAAGCAATCCACACATATTTGACTGTTGTAATTAATGTCAGAGTCCAGATAATGAGTGAAAGTGCCCCAATAATTGACGTTTCTGAGATTCGCTCAAGCCCCCCTTGGCCTTGGACAATTGATTCCATTGTGTAAAGAGGACTCGTTCCGATGTCGCCATAAACAATTCCCATTGCGATGATGAAACCGGCACCTGTTGCTTTATTAAATGAGCGATTAGATTCAGAACCCATTCTAATTTCCTCAACTTTCTCTAGTTCCATAAAATTTATCAAAGTAAATAATTCACATTCGATTACCTAAATCATATAACAATTTCTTGATTTTTTGTTAAAAAATGGTCTAAATAATACCCTTAATTTTATAAAAAAAGCTAGAAAATTCTAGCTTTTAATTTATTATTTTTTAACTTAATCTTCTGTGTACCAGTCGTAGTGGAAGATTCCAGCTTTGTCTGTACGTTCATAAGTGTGAGCACCGAAGTAATCACGTTGGGCTTGAATCAAGTTTGCTGGAAGATTTTCAGAGCGATAGCTATCATAGTAGCTGATTGCTGATGTAAATGTTGGAATTGGGATTCCTGCTTGAACAGCAAGTGAAACTACATCACGAACAGCTTCTTGATAACGTTTTGTGATGTCTACAAAGTAGTCATCAAGCAAGAGATTTTCAAGTTCGCTATCTTTGTCGAAAGCATCAGTAATATTTTGGAGGAATTCTGCACGGATGATACATCCAGCACGCCAAATTTGTGCAATTGTACCGTAAGGCAAGTCCCAATCAAATTCTTCAGAAGCTTTACGAAGTTGAGCAAATCCTTGGGCATAACTCATGATTTTTGAGAAATATAGCGCTTTGCGGATTTTTTCAATGACTTCTTTTTTATCGCCTGAGAAATTAACTGCTGGTCCAGATAAAACTTTGCTTGCTTTAACACGTTCATCTTTATAAGTTGAAATGTAACGAGCAAATACTGATTCTGTAATCAATGGAAGTGGTACACCAAGGTCAAGGGCAGACTCTGAAGTCCATTTACCAGTTCCTTTATTTCCTGCTTTATCAAGAATTTTATCAACGATGTAGCCTTCACCTTCATCATCTTTACGTTTCAATACTTCTTTAGTGATTTCAATGAGGTAGCTATCAAGTTCGCCTTCATTCCATTCTTCAAAAATGGCTTGAATTTCTGCATTGCTAAGACCAAGAACACGTTTCAACAAATCATAAGATTCAGCAATCAATTGCATATCGCCGTACTCAATTCCGTTGTGAACCATTTTAATGTAATGTCCAGCACCGTTTGCTCCCATGTAAGCCACACATGGTTTACCATCTTGAGGAGCTTTAGCTGCGATTTGTTCAAAAATTGGTGCAACCAAATCGTAGGCTTCTTTTTGACCACCAGGCATCATTGATGGGCCTAAAAGCGCCCCTTTTTCACCACCAGAAACTCCTGTACCGATGAAGTTAATACCTGAGTCTGCAAGTTCAGCATTACGACGCATTGTGTCTGGGAAATGAGTATTTCCACCATCAATCAAGATATCACCTTTATCCAAGAGTGGTAAAAGTGATTTAATTGTCGCATCTGTCGCTGCTCCTGCTTGAACCATGAGCATGATACGACGTGGTTTTTCAAGACTTCCAACAAATTCTTCAAGTGTTTTAGTGAAAACAAGATTCTTATCTTGATGTTCTTTATAAACTTCTTCAGTTTTTGAAGTCGTACGGTTGTAAATTGCAACGGTATAACCACGTGACTCTACATTGAGTGCAAGGTTTTTCCCCATTACAGCCATTCCGACAACACCAAAGTTTGCTTGTGCCATTTGAAATCCTCCAGAGTATTTCTTTATATTCTATACTATATAGTATAACGCAATTTATTTCCAATTACCATAGTTAAGTATGTAAATATTTTACATGATAAAAAAATCTGCCTTAAAGACAGATTTTAAATTTTATTCTTTTTCGTCAGGAAAATTTGTTAATTCTTTGGCTTTGTCAGCAATTTTTTTCGCTTCTTCAGCAAGAGACTCAGTATCAATATCTTCTTTCACTTCATCTTTGGCATCACTGAACTTAGCCACAACTTCTGCGGCTTCTTCTGAGATGTCTGATTCATTTTCATCAAAGAGTTCTTCTCCACTGTCTTTCATTGAATTAATTTTTTCAACGACAGCATCTTTAGTATCATTGAAGAAATCAACAACTGAATCTTTAGACAGTTCACCTGAGTCAACTTTTTCCATAATTAAATCACGTTTTGAAAGTAAAAATTCTTTGGCCTTGTCAGCTGAAATTTCACCTGAATCAAATTTTTCTTTGATTTCATTAAATTTTTCAGCTGAGAAATCAAGAGCAGTATCTCTCATTCCAGTCAATGTTTCTTGAGGGTTTTCTTTTAAATCATCATAAATTTTTCCAGCTTCTTCACGGAGTTCGCTTCCTTTTTTAGGAGCTAAAAATAGAGCAGCTGCGGCACCAACTAAAGCACCAACTAGAAATCCTGTTTTTTTTGACATCGGTTAAGTCCTTTCTTTCGTAAGCAAGTTTAATTTACTTTTACACCCGCTTCAGTTTTATCTTTTTTGACAAAGAATTTTTTGGCTGTTTTTGCCAAAACAACTGCTGAAGCTGAAGTTGTTTTTCGTTTTGTTGAACCTCTATTAAGACGTGTCACAAGTTTACGACTTGAAGCATTGATATCTGAAACACTTTCAGACAAGTCAGCAACTGCTGTAAACAAAGGGTCAATCGTGGCGACTTTCCCATTAACATCATCAAGCAAGGTATTGGCTTTAGTCATTATTCCATCAGCTTGATGAAGTAAGACATCTACATCGCTAGAAACTAATTTGACCGTACGGTTGGCTTCTTCCACAACCTTCGAAACTTTATGTAATACAATAACTAAGAAGACCACCAATACAGCAAATGCTATCGCGATAATCAATAATGCAATATTTCCCACGTTTCCTCCTCTTTATTCGGGTATAAAATCAGCACCCATTTTTCAATCTTCTTTCATTTTGATGAAAGCGATTCTATTTGACTTCATTATAACAAATTGTTTCGCTATTTTCTAATATAACTTACATTTTTTTATGACAAAAAGTCTATCCTTCAAGATAGACTTCTTAATTTTTTTTCATTCTGCGATAAATAAAGAGAATAAGTCCTACAATCACTAATAAAACTGAAAGCCATTGTGACACACGAGCAGGTCCTAACATTAGGCTATCTGTTCGCATTCCTTCGACAATAAAACGAACGGCTCCATACCAGACGAGATAGAAACTAAAAATATCCCCACGTTTTAAGCCTTTAATTCGATGTCTAAAGACCATGACCAGAATAAAACCGCTTAGTGTACCAATACTTTCAAATAGGAAGGTAGGCATTCGATAATGGCCATCAATAAACATTTGATTTCTGATGAAAGTAGGTAGCCAGTCTAAATTTGAAACAATTTTTCCATAGGCTTCTTGATTGACAAAATTCCCCCAACGTCCCATTGCCTGAGCAAGAAAAACACCCGGGATAGTAATATCAAGCAAATCTAGCGGATGAATCATTCGATAATAGCTAAAGACAAAGAGAACAATTGCTCCAGCGATTAAGCTTCCATAGATAGCTCCGCCACCATCCCACATGGCAATGATTTGTGAAGGATGTTGACTATAGTAAGACCATTGGAAAATGACATAATAAAGTCTCGCTCCAACAATTCCTAAAGGAAAGGCAAAGAGAACAAAATCAATAATATCGTCGGTTTTTATATTACGTTTTGGGGCTTCTCTACATGCGAGCCAAACGGCTAATGCGGCACCACTCACAATAAAAATAGCATACCAGTGAATGGCTAGTGGCCCTAATTGGAGTGCAATCTTATTTAAAGCTAAAAAAGGAAATAGATTATTCATATTTTTTATCAGTTTTCTAAATTTACTGACAGAATTTCCTGTCAGTAACTTCTAAGTTTTATCTTATGATTCTTTATTATGACTGATTAAATCAGTGAGACGATCTTCAAAAGTTTTTGTTGCATCAAAGCCCATTTGCTTAGCTCTAAAATTCATCACCGCAGCTTCAACAATTACTGATACATTCCGCCCAGTTTTTACAGGAATACGAGTTTGTGGGACTTCAACATCAGAAAATTCAACAATAGTCGGTGCATTTCCCAAACGGTCAAATGCTTTTTCCTTATCGTAGTATTCTAAATAAATAGCCATATCAATATCCGTTGAATCTTTAACAGCACCAGCACCAAAAAGACTCATCACGTCAATAATCCCAACGCCACGAATTTCAATCATATTGCGCAAAATTTCTGCAGGTTCCCCAGAAAGTGTGAATGCATCTCGTTGAAAAACATCTACGCGGTCATCAGCAACTAATCGGTGGCCACGTTTGACTAACTCAAGACCAGTTTCTGATTTACCAATTCCACTAGCCCCTTGAATAAGGACGCCGACCCCAAAAATGTCCATCAAAACACCATGAACAGTCGTTCTTTCAGCTAAACGTTCATCAAGAAATGAGGTCAATACTGAGTTCAAACGGCTGGTTGCTTCACGTGATTGAAGTAAAACAATGTCAGACTTTTTAGCTGCCGCCACCATTTCACTAGGAATTTCTAAATTACGTGCAACAATAACAACTGGTGTTTCTTTGGCCATGACTTTTTTCAGGAGGTCATAGCGATTATCTCCAACCACAGTCATCATGTATGACCACTCTTTCATCCCAAAAAGTTGAATTCGTTCGGGTGTGAAATAGTCAAAATACCCAGCCATTTCTAAACCTGGACGCATAATTTCTGAAGTTGTGATTTCTTTTGCTAATGCTGTTTCTGTTGAGTAAATCACATGAAAATGAATTTTGTCAAGTAAATCTTGAACTGACACCGCCATTTTAAGTCTCCCCTATTATTTCATAAATAAGAACAACTGACAGAGAATATTTTTCGTCATAAAACTTTGTCAGTACTTTTATAATAAAAATTGTGATAAAAATCACATTTTCATATCACGTATAAATTTATCCAAGCGATAAGCAAGGAAGATTCGGCGTACTAAAAGAAAGCCGAAAAACGTGGCTAAAAACCACGAAGCAGAAAGGAAGGACCAGCTAAAAATCCAAGCTTCGATTACCGTTCCAATCATAAAAGAATAAAATCGTTGTTTAGGCATGCCTCTATTATGACATTTTTACGCCAGAAATGTCAATGGATTGTGTTGAATAATACTTAATAAAAAAGCTTATTATTTTCTAAAAAACTTTCCAATTTGATGATTTATTTAGCAAAGAATTTGACAATTAAAAAGATAAGTCCAGCATCGATAAATAGTCCCACATACCATGAAAAATTAAAATACCATTTTCTAGTTTTATGATGACAGAGATGCCCAGCCAAAATTGCTCCAATTCCTCCACCTAAAAGTGCTTGGGCAAGTAAAACTTTTTCAGGAATTCTCCACAGATGATGTTGGGCCTTGTACTTATCCACCGCATAAAAAACAAAAACAATAAGATTCCAAACTGCTAATAAAACTAATAAATAAAGAATCATTTTTCTCCTTTCATATCTATACTAAATATCATTAGATTTTAAATTCTTTCATTTTCTCAACTCGAAGAGCCCCTTTTTGACCACTAAAAGTCCAACGTTGTTTAAACGCCCGTCTTTCCTGAGTATTTCCCGCAATAATTTGACCAGAATTAACAGAAACAAGGTAGTCAATAGCTACAAAATAGAGATCAACTTCAAATTGATTATCTTTTACTTCTTTATAACGCGTGATTCCATCCAAAACCACACTACGCGTATGATTAATTTGACCTTTATCTCTCATCTTTTGGAGAACTTTTTCATGTTTTTCATGTAAATTATCACCATAAGCTGCTGACAAAGCTCGTAAGTCTTGTTTATCCCAAGCATCTTGAACTTTTAGAAAAATTTCTTCTATTTCTTCTTCCAAAGCTGGATCATTCAATGTCTTTTCCTGATAATACTCTCTTTTTCTAAAAGGAAGTTTAAGACTTTTTTTCAAAAAGTAAAAAGCTAGGGCGATTAGTGCAACAAGCCCACTAAAAATGCTATTTCTATTATATCTGCTCCCCATTCTAGATGACCTAGAATTAGAAGTATAGCTATTAGAACCAGTATTATTATAATGACTGTTGGTATTTCCACCTCCAAAATTACCGCCAGTTCTTGTACTTCTATTTCCTCCACCTCGAAATCCTCCTGCTGTTGCAAAAGCATGAGGTGTGACTAAAACTAAGCCACTGATGAGCAATAAAACAACCATTTTCTTCATCATTCGATTCAAAAATTATTTCCTTTTCTTTGTCACTGATTTTATTATATTTATTTTGCTATTATACCCTATTTCCCTCTTTATTTGAAACATCCGTTAAATTGCTACTTTTAGTGGAGTCTATTAAAAGAGTGTGATATAATTACCTCATGAAAAAACTCATGAATCTTTTTAAATCTGAAACTGTTAGATATCTCATTTTCGGAGTCCTAGCAACAGCAGTTTATGCCTTTGTCAAATGGTTAACTTGGCAAGCTTGGCATTCTGGCTGGGGTTCAGAAACTGCCGCTCAAGCTTCAAGTATTATTTTTGCATTTTTTACCAATAAACTTTTTGTTTTCAAACATGAATCATCAAACTTGTTACGTGATTTCATCAATTTTACTTCAGGACGAATTGTTCTTTTACTCCTATCCATTTTTATTAACTGGTGGTTCATTGACCAACATCCTGATATTTTGATGAATCTTTTTGGACTTTCTAAAAATAATATGGTTGCTGCTCTTAACCTCGTCGTTCAAGTTTTAATTATTGTTATTAACTATCTTTATTCAAAATTCTTTGTCTTCAAAAAAGATAAAAATTTAACAGAATAAACTAATTTTTTACTGATAGAAATTATATCAGATAAAAAATTACTGACAAGATGAAAAAATACTGACAGTTCAATGTAAGCAAAGTGAGCATTGAATCGGCGGATAGAAAAAAAAACTGACAGATTTTCTGTCAGTATTTTTTTTCAGTTTTATTAGTATTTTTTATTTTCTAATTTCCTTTATGAATTCAACAATTTCACCACGTCGTGTTTCAATCTTACCAACTTTTGTTTTTTGATAAACAGCATTTAATATGACACCAATAATCAAAACGCGGGCGATGAAAATAAACCAAATCATCAGTGCAAAGACAACCAATGACCCAATCAATTTCAAGTCATCTAATCGCTGAAGAGCAAAGCTAACATATTTTGCAATCCAGTTGGTTAGAAAAACAAGAACAAAAGTTGAAAATATTGTTCCAGGCATGGTGTATCTTAATTTTCTTATTTTAACATTTGGTAGGATAAAATAAAGCATCATCAAAGATAAGAAGGTCGCTACAGCAATCGCTGGTAAAGTCATATTATGCAAAGTTCGGTAGAGATGATCATCAAAAGGAAATAAGCGATGAACTTGTTCAAGAATTAATTGCCCAAAAGTAGAGAGAACAATTGAAAAGTAAAGAAAGAGTAAAATCGCAAATCCAGCAGCTAAACCGATAATTCGACTGACAATAAAGTCTCGATGATTAAAGACTTCATAAGCTTTATTCATTGACATTTGTAGAGCAGACAAGGCTCTTGAAAAGGTCCAAAAACCTGCCAAAACAGAGAGTGAAAGTAAGCCTGTATTTCTTTGATTTAAGAGATTATTAATGACTGGTTCAATTCCTTTGTAAACATCACTTGGGAGTTGCTCAGACAAAAAGCTCAATAAAGCTGTTGTATTGATATGTAAGAAGGGTAAAATATTTCCAACAATCAATCCTAGAGGAAAGATTGCAAGTAAAAGGTAATACGCAACAGCAATTGAAGACAGACTCATTTCTGAACTTTTGAAAAAAGTCATAAAAGTTGTCGTTAGCTCAGCAATTTTTTGTATAACTTTTTTCATCTTTCCTCTCATCTGTTTTTCCTTTTACTTCTTAATAAGTCCGTTCTTCGCCTTGAGAAGTCAAAATCACAGGACCATCTTTAGTGATAACAAACTGGTGTTCGTATTGACAAGATAAACTTCCGTCCAGTGTAACGTAACCACGTTCACCATCATGGTCAATTTCCCAACCTCCAGTGTTAATCATTGGTTCAATTGTTAAGACCATTCCTTCGCGTAAACGAAGCCCACGTCCAGCGCGCCCGTAGTGTGGCACCATTGGTTCTTCATGCATTGTTGGTCCAACGCCATGTCCTACGAGATCACGAACGACACCATAGCCACGACTTTCAGCATATTCTTGGATAGCTGCCCCAATATCACCGATACGGTTGCCTACTTTGGCTTGTTCAATTCCAAGATAGAGACATTCGCGAGTCACTTCCATCAAATTTTTCACTTCGTCAGAAACTTCACCTACAGCGTAAGCCCAACAAGAGTCTGCAACGCCACCGCGAAATTCTTCTTGATATTTAACCATTGATTCAGCATCGTCAAAATTAAGTTTTGAAACGTCAACTGAGCCATCTTCAACCAAACCAAGGACCATGTCAACCTTAATCAAATCACCATCTTTAAGAATTTGGTGACGTGGAAATGCGTGAGCCACTTCATCATTCAAACAGCAGCAAGTGGCATAAGGAAATGGATTATAATTTCCTTCATCTACTCCAATTTGTAAAGGTAAAACATTTTTTTCTTTACAAACTTTGCGGACATACTCTTCAATTTCCCACATGTCAATCCCTGGTTTAATCAAATCACGAAGACCAATGTGGATATCCGCCAAGATTTTGCTACTACGTTCCATTTGCTCGATTTCACGTTGCGATTTTAATGTAATCAATTTATTCTTTCCTTCTAAAGTTCTGAGAAAAACTCAGTTCTTTTTATTTAAATTAATATTTTGAAGTGACTCATACTTCATCGAAAAATAAATTTTCATTTACTGGGGTTACTGAATCCTTATAAGATAGTATTTATGACTTTATCTATAAGAATTTTCTTCGACAATCATGAGCCTTTTCAAAATTACTTTGAATGCTAATTCAACTGAACAGATTTTTTTGTAATCCAAAACAGTCTATTTAGTATAAATACACTTTATTTTACCATAAATTTCCCTATTAATAGGTGTTTTTTATATAAATTGGCAGTAAAACTTCATCTATCCATTCATTAATTTGCTTATCATTCACAAATTGACGTTCAAAGAGCAATTGATGACAACCTTGCTGATGCAAATTACACCTTCAGATAAACTTGATCAATTGATGTTGTTGTTTCTACTGCTATTATTCTTGGACCAATTATTGGGCCAGTGTTTGGTGGTGCAATTGTATCTGGAGCAAATTGGCACTGGATTTTCTCTGTCAATATTTCGGTAGAATTTCTTGCAATCCTCCTTAAACATTTTTATCTGAGTTCTTTCAAATCCTTCACTTGAAAGCTAAACTAGACTGGTTTGGAACACCCCTTTTGGCGGCTGCTCCGTGGATTAATTTATGGGATTATGAAGAGCTAAAGGGATTCTAAAAATTTTTTCAACAGTCAAATGATTACTTTTTCATCATTGATTTAGTCTTGTTTATTATTTATCGCATGCGCAACAATAATACTGTGCTTTCGATTAAATTTTTCAAATCTAAAAATTTTATTTCATCCAATATTTGAATCTTTTTAACTAGAATTGCTTCTAATGGCCCTATAATTTTACTGCCACTTTTCTTTCAAAATACAAAAGGCTTTCCAGTAATTAAAGCAGGTCTAATGTTGATTTCACAAGGGCTCATAATTTTTGTGACACAACCCTTGATTGGTAAAATGATTGTCCCCGACCTATAGTGCTTATTTCATTTCTTGGAACGATTCCTTTCATTTTTGTTCATGAAAATACAAATTTGATTTGGTTGAAACTGGTTTTATTTGTTTTTGGAATGGGGATTGGTGGTTTGCAAATTCCAATGATGACTGATATTTTCATTGGTTTAGAGAAAAAAGATATTCCGGGTACATCAGTAGGACAAATAATCATTCAAAACGTTGGTTCAGCCGTCATCTCGGCAGTTGTGACGGCGGTTGTGACGTCTGAAATTGCTGGACAGATGACAACTAAACTACATCAATTAGCGGCGATGCACACTAATTTAACACCGACTGTCATTGCAAGAGCAAAAACTTCTGTTGAAAAAGCGGTCACGCTTAATGGTTATCAACTTGGCTTTCTTGTCTCTTCGATTGTTTTAACTATGGTTGCTATTCCAGCCATGTTCCTTTCACAAAAGAAGGTCAACAAATAAAATCCGTAGTTTTTAGCTTTGATTTCACTTGTTTTTTGATATAATTGAATTGAATTATCTCAATAATAGATAGATGAACTTTAATCAATTAACTGAGCTTGGAGCGCTAAATTGTTGGCCCCTTGCATCTTATAGGAGAGTGAAAAAATGCCATTAGCAAAAATTGTATATGCAAGTATGACAGGAAATACTGAAGCTTGTGCCGATATTGTCGCTGATAAACTTGAAGAATTAGGTTTTGAAGTAGAACTTGACGAATGTTCTTCTGTTGATGCCGACGAGATGGCTGATGCTGATCTTTGTATCGTTGGAACTTACACTTATGGTGACGGTGAGTTACCTGACGAAATTGTTGATTTTTATGAAGAATTAGCTGAGGTTGATTTATCTGGTAAAATTTACGGTTGTTTCGGGTCAGGTGATACTTTCTATGATGACTTCTGTATCTGTGTCGATATGTTTGAAGCGCAATTTGAAAAAACTGGCGCAACAAAAGGAGCTGAACTTGTTCGTGTTGACTTGTCTCCTGAAGATGAAGACGAAGCTCATCTCGAAGCCTTTGCGGAAACTTTGGCGGCTCACTTTAACTGATTGAGTTAAGATAAGTGATAAAAATTACTGACAAAGACGGAAAAATAAATATAAATGCAAAAAAATTACTGACGGAGGTTCTGTCAGTAATTTTTTTGTCTACCAATTTGATATTCGGTTGTTTGGACTGATTTGTCAGTAATTTTATAATGAAAACATCAAAATTCCAGCTGCTACAGCCACATTTAAAGATTCTGCTTGTCCTGGCATGTCAATATGAACGAGTTTGTCAGCAGCTTTAATGGCTTCGTCAGAAACTCCGGCCCCTTCATTTCCCATAATCAATGCGAAGTGTGGTTCATTGATTATTTTATAAGACACAGAATTTGCTGACAGCGTGGTCGTCAATATTGAAATGCCTGCTTTTTTAAGTTGAGCAAAACAATCTTCTTTAGCCATTCGTACAAGAGGCAAATGAAAATTTGAGCCTTGCATAGACCGCATGACCTTTGGACTGTAAATATCTGCGGTTTCTCCAAGTAATATAACAGCCGAAAATCCAGCCGCATCAGCTGTTCTAATCATTGTCCCTACATTTCCTGGGTCTTGTACGTTTTCTAAAAGTAAAAACTTTGCTGCTGAAAAATCAATGACTTCTTCAATTTTTGTCACTTCAGCAATCAGTCCTTGTGGACTTTCGCTGTCAGCTAAAGATTTCAACACTTCTTTACTGACCAAATTTACAGATAAGTCTGTCAGTGATTTTTCAGACCCAATTATTTCTGTCAGTTTAGTCAGTTTATTTTCTTCAACAAAAATTTGTTTTATTGGATGGCCAGCTTTCAGTGCTTCCTCCAACAAATGAAATCCTTCTATGAGATATGAATTTTTGCGGTATTTTTTTGTCAGCAATTTTCTTGCTTCTTTAATTTTTTTATTATCTTTTGAACTGATGATTTCCATTCTCCAATTATATCATAGCCAGTAAGGCGAAACAAAGTTTTACATTGCCAGTATCTAATCAAATGAAGTGTAGGATAGCTGTTGCCATTTTACTGGCTTACAGATATGCTAGTTCTTTCATCTAAAAAGGATAATTTGCCACTGAGTGATTGTGACTTATGAAAAACATAGATTCCTTTGGTTTGGACAGCAAAGCATAAGCAGTGAAACTTTTATCAGATTTTTGTCAATCTTGCTTGTGCTTATGTTATAATAAAAGAAAACGTTTTAATTATTATCATTTCAACAACATAAAGCTAGGAGGTCTTAAGATGTTCAAAGTAAAAATGATTGTTTCTGGGCGCGTTCAGGGCGTCGGATTTCGTTATTTTGTTATCATAAGTGCGCGTGAACTGGGCATTTTAGGGCGTGTTTGGAATAATGATGACGGTACAGTTGAAATTCTCGCGCAAACAGAGGATGAAAAAAAATTAGAAGAATTCACTGCCATTGTTCGTGGGGAAAAATCAAGTAAAGGACGTCTTTCACCCTTTGCTAAAGTCACTGATGTCAAATCAAGCCCTGCAAATTTTCCTGATTTCACAGACTTCAATATCAAATATTAGAAATTAAAAAATACTGACAAAAAGCTTGTCAGTTCAATGCGACCAAGACGAGTATAGAAAAATTACTGATGAAAATTCTAGCATATTCATAAGCGCTGAAGCGCTAACGACTATCCTATGATAGAATTTCCGTCAGTTCAATGCGACTGAAACGAGCATTGAAGCGGCAGATAAGAAAATTACTGACGGAAATTCCGTCAGTAATTTTTTACATTTACATTTTATTCTTTATCAGCAAGTTTATCCACAAATTCCAAAACGGTCAGTAAATTTCGCTTATCAATATGATAGGAAACAGCAGATTTGACTGCAGGTTTTGCACAAAAAGCAATCCCAAGACCAGCTGTATTTAACATTGGGATATCATTTGCACCATCACCTACAGCAATGACCTCAGATAAATTCAAATTATTTTCCTTCGCCCATTGTTTGAGCCTGTCCACTTTGACATTTTTATCCACAATGGTCCCGTAAGTTTCGCCAGTTAAATAACCTTTTTCCACAGCTAGCCGATTGGCAAAAACATAATCTATTTTTAAATCTTTTGCTATTTTATCAACTATTTCATGAAAACCACCAGAAACAAGGCCAACTTTCCAGCCTTTCGCATGCAAAGTTTCAATTAATCCTATTGCACCTGTAGTTAAATGAATTTCTTTGTAGACATCGTCAAAAATAGTTGTGGGCAAACCTGAAAGCAAAGCCACTCTTTCCTTCAAAGATTCCTTAAAATCAATTTCACCAGACATAGCGGCAGCCGTAATTTCTGAAATCTTATCACCCACACCCGCTTTTTCCCCAAAGAGATCAATGACCTCCTCTTCAATCAATGTGCTATCCACATCCATCACAAGCAATCCTTTTGCAGCCATTTTCTTCCTTTTTCCATTCGTTTTTTAAAATAAATTCTGATTTTCAATTAAGCGAACACGAATAATATTATCAGCAGCCTCAAAACGTGAAACTAAGGCCGCCAACTTTCCTTCATCTTTTTCATCTAAATCAAGTAGAGTATAGGCATAATCGCCTTGACCACGATTAACAATATTAGCAATATTGATATTTTCTGCAGCCACCGCAAGTGAAATTTGAGCCACAACATTAGGCACATTTTTATTGATTAAGGTCACACGATAAGGCGTATTCAACTCTTGCAAAACACGTGGAAAATTGACTGAATTAATAATTTCGCCAGTTTTCAAATAAGTTTGAACAGAATCCAGAGCCATTCTTGTGCAATTTAAACTGGCTTCCACCGTTGAGCCGCCTAAATGAGGAGTTAAAAAAACTTGTGGATGATGATAAAATTTTTCAGAACCAAAATCCGTACCAAAAAAGCGGACAATTCCCTCATCAATCGCTTTAAGCACTGCTTCTTTATCCGTAATCTCATCTCGTGCATAATTGAGCAAAATCACTCCTTTTTTACACTTGGATAAATTTTCCCAATTTAACATTTCTCTTGTTTCATCCGTTGCTGGCGTATGAACCGTGATATAATCTGCCTTCTCAAAAATCTCAGCTAAATCATTCACTCTTTTAACATGATGCGATAAATTCCAAGCATGCTCAATTGAAAGATATGGGTCATAACCAATAACTTTCATTCCCAAACGCTGTGCATCATTGGCAACTTTTGAACCAATATTTCCAAGGCCAATTACCCCTAAAGTTTTTCCTGAAATTTCAGAACCAGAAAATGCCTTTTTCCCATGTTCAACCGCCCCATCAATGGTATTATCATCACCTTTTTGACCAGTCAACCATTTGTTTGCTGGTTTTAAATTACGCGTTCCAAAAATCATCATTGACAAAACTAATTCTTTAACCGCATTGGCATTCCCACCAGGCGCATTAAAGACTACAATTCCTTTACTGGCACACTTCTCGATCGGAATATTATTAAAACCAGCACCAGCACGTCCAATCGCCAAAAGTGCTTTTGAAAATTCATAATCATGGAAAGGCTGAGCACGACAAATAAATGCGTCAGCTTCATCTTCTGACACTTGATTAACAAGAAAGTCTTCGCCTATTTCATCTAATGCGATTTGGTCGATATTATTTCCAATTGTTTTGATATGATAAGTCATTTATATTCCTCTTCAAATTCTTTCATAAATTTCACTAATTCAACAACACCCTCTAGAGGAAAGGCGTTGTAAATACTTGCTCTCATTCCTCCCACAGAACGATGACCTTTGAGTGATTTGAAACCTTTTTCTTCAGCTTTTTGGGTGAATAGCTCATCCAATCCTTGATTTGGACTTGTAAAAACAACATTGCAAATCGACCGCTCATTTTTATTTTTGATTGGGTTCTGATAAAAGTCAGATTGGTCAATTAAATCATACAACAATTGAGCTTTTCTCTGGTTCAATTCTTCGAGCTTTTTCACGCCACCTTGCGCTTTTACCCATTTGAAAACCAGTCCTGCCACATAAATTGCAAAAGTAGGAGGGGTATTGTACATCGAGCCATTCTTAGCCAAAATCTTATAATCCATCATTGATGCGAGGCTTTCATTTTCATTCAGTAAGTCTTCACGAATAATGACAATGGTTAAACCAGCAATACCTAAATTTTTCTGAGCTCCAGCATAAATTAATCCAAATTTACTTACATCATAATCAACCGCTAAAATATTTGAACTCATATCAGCAACCAAAGGAAGACTTGCAAACTCAGGCAAATTTTCAGGAAAAATACTTGTTCCTTCAATCGTATTATTGGTTGTCAAATGAAGATAGGCCCCATTAGTTTCATCAATTTTAGATTTATCAATTTTCAATAGATGATTATAATTATCTTTTTTAGTTGATCCCAAACTAATCGGCATTAAATCAAGGAAATGACTCAATTTTACCGCTTCATCATAAGCCTTTTCGCCAAAGGCCCCCGAAATATTGTAATAAGCCTTTTTTCCAATTGCCAAATTCATTGGAACCATTGAAAATTGACTGGAAGCACCCCCTTGTAAAAACAAAATTTTATAGTTTTGAGGAATCGACATCAAATCACGCAAATCGTTCTCAGCCTCATCAATTACTTTTTGGAAAGCCTTGGATCGATGCGAAATTTCCATCACTGACATGCCACTTTTTTCAAAGTCTAACAGTTCTTCTTGGACCTTTTTCAAGACTTCCTTTGGAAGTACACTGGGTCCTGCACCAAAATTATAAATCATCGATTTCACTTCCTCAAATTATTTATTAAACACTATTATAGTATAATTTTCTGATAATTCAAATATAAAAAAATACTGTTCGACAAAAAAGCACAGTCAACTGTGTTTTTCTGCCTTTACAGTAATTTACCAATTTAGTAAATCAAGTAAGAACATATTCCATTCAACCTCTTTAGCATAGAAAATATTCCCACCATTAGAATAGAGTTTTCCTTTGTTATAAATCAAAGAATCAAGAGTCAAATGATAATAAGTTTCACCTGTTGTATTTCCTAAACTTGGCGCAACGACATCTCGAGAATAATCCTTAGAAAGAGCGATAGTGTTCTTTCCACCATGAGCAGCTATGTAATCAACATAGGCCTTCCCATAGTTATAAGCCTGAACTCCTGCCCAAGCGTCAACCTTTTTTTGAGAAGCATATTCTAAGACTTTTGACAAATTAGAAATGCCTTGTTTAATACTTTCTTGCTCTGTTGCGAAAGTATTTGTTGTACCATTCAAGCTTTCACTTGATTGCATAATATCAACTTGTTTCCCTTTAGTTTCTGTATAAATAATTGCCAAAGCCAACTTTGTATCACCACTCAAGCCTTGTGCTTCAAGGGTTTTTTCAACTTCTGCCTCATAAGACATTACGTGTTTCACATTTTCATGCATACGGTAAACATAAAAACCACTGAATACAAGAAGTATCAGTACTATTAATCCAATTAATTTTTTAAACATTTCACTTACCTAAATTTTCTGACTGCTCTTATTCTTTACTAGCACATCTCATTATTTTTTGCAGTCATTTTTATATAAGTTATATTATAACACTTCTCTTTTAAATTTAGCTTAACAATAAAAAATTAGACAAATTTTCTTTGTCTAATTTTTTCTGATATTATAAGGGAAATTGATGAGTCAGCTCTAAAGCTGCTTTTCTAACTTCCTCAAGTTTTTCTTGATTATCATGATTAACCAACGCTTTGGAAACTAATTGTGCAACTTTTCTCGCTTCATCTTCTTTAAATCCTCTTGAAGTAATAGCTGCTGCTCCAATACGTACACCTGAAGTCTTAAACGGTGACAATGTTTCATCAGGAATTGCTTCTTTATTAAGCGTGATGTGAACGCTATCCAATAAATCTTGAGCTTCTTTTCCATTAATTCCTAAGTCTAAAACTTTAAGATTAAGCAAATGATTATCTGAACCCCCAGCAATCAATCGTAAGCCGTCCACTTTAGTAAATTCCTCAGCCATTGCCTGCGTATTTTTAATGACTTGTTCGATATATGTCGTGAATTCTGGGTCAAGTGCTTCTTTAAAAGCTACTGCTTTTGCTGCAATGATATGTTCTAAAGGTCCACCTTGAGTTCCAGGGAAAATTGCGGAGTTAATTTTCTTGGCCAAAGCTTCATCATTAGTTAATATCATTCCACCACGTGGTCCACGGAGTGTCTTATGAGTTGTTGTTGTAACGACATCAGCATAAGGAAGTGGATTAGGATGCGCACCAGTTGCTACCAATCCAGCAATATGAGCCATATCAACCATTAATTTTGCTCCAACACTATCAGCGATTTCACGGAACTTAGCAAAATCAATCAGGCGTGAATAGGCAGAAGCGCCAGCAACAATCAGTTTAGGTTGAACTTCTTTAGCAATTTTTAAAATTTCATCATAATCTAAAAGCTCAGTTTCAGAATTAACTCCATAAGGAACAAAATGATAAGTTTTTCCTGAAAAATTGACTGAAGCCCCATGAGTCAAGTGACCACCAGCATTTAAATCCATTCCTAAGACTGTGTCTCCGGGTTGAATTAATGCCATATAAGCTGCCGCATTTGCTTGAGAACCTGAATGAGGTTGAACATTGGCAAATTTTGCACCGAAAAGTTCTTTTGCTCGTTCAATAGCCAAATTTTCTACAACATCAACCGCTTCTGTTCCACCATAATAACGTTTCCCAGGATAGCCTTCAGCATATTTATTTGTCAAAACAGAACCTTGCGCTGCCATAACTGCTTTTGAAACAATATTTTCTGAAGCAATTAATTCAATATTTTGTTGCTGACGAATTTCCTCAGCATGAATGGCTGCCCACAATTCCGGGTCAAAACTTTCAAAATCTTCTTTATCAAAAATCATTGGTTCTCCTTGTATGTCTTTTGGGTATATTTAAAAAAATATAAGTAGAATTTTATAGTCATTGGCGCTATAAACTTAATCAGTTAATTTTAGTTTACTTTCGCAAGCAAACTTTTAACTCTAAAACTATTATATCGGCTAAAGGCTCTTTTTTGAAATAAGTTGGCTTGTAAATCTCATCATTACCAAAGAATGTTCGGAAATTTTTAGATTACTTTTTTCAGTTTATTTTATTCAATTTGACCAAGTTCAGGAACTTTTTTAAGTAATTCTTCTTTAGTAACAGCTCCTTGACGCAGTAATTTTGGTTTTTCTTGCGTCAAATCGATGATTGTTGTATCTAGTCCATAGATGCTATCATCTTGAACAGCGACTGCGGCATTTTCTAAAATTTCAGGACTTAAATCGGCAAAGAAACTTGGACTTTTAGAACCACTTAAATTGGCAGAAGGTCCGACCAAAACACCGACTTCTTTGATAATTTTTTGGGTTACTGCAATATTTGGCATTCTAAAACCAACAGTACTTTTTCCAATATGAATCCATTCAGGAACGTCTTTAGATGCCTCTAAAATAATGGTTAAAGGGCCAGGAAGAAAGGCTTCCACAATTTTTTGGAGATAGACTGGTTGATTGATTGAATATTTTAAAATATCTTCAAAGCTTGAAATATTCATATTTAAAGCTTTTTCTGTTGGACGTCCTTTAACTGAATAGAGTTTTTGGACTGCTTCTTCATTCATCGCATCTGCAAAGAGACCGTAAACTGTCTCTGTCGGTAAAATAGCTAACTGACCAGATTTTAGTGCTTTGATAGCTCTAGCTGATAAACGATTTTTATTGTTATTCTCTTTTTCTGATTGCTTGTCTAGTTCTTTTTGTAATGTTTTTGCTTCAATAAAAAGATTTTCTCTAATATTTTTCAAATCATCGGGTACTTTGTAGGGGCGACGAAAGAGAAAGCCAATAATACCATAAAATCCACCTTCGACTTTTTCAAGTTCATTAGCAAAATTATTGAGTCCCCCTTGCACAAACTTCAAATTTTCTTTAGCTTGGTTTATCTTGTTTGACTCAATCAAAGTTTTGATATCTTTTAATTGCACTTGCAAAAAAGAGGACATTGTTCGTAAATCATTTTCAACTTTCATTTTAACTTCTTTCTTAAATATATTTTATCTTTTAACTGTTTTTTTCCTTCAAAAATAGGATGATCATAATTATCAAGAAAATAATTGGAAATTTTATGAGTAATTGTGAAGCCGCATTTTTCATAGAAAGCTACATTGTTTGAAACATCATCTGTCCCAAGAATTAGCTCATCAGCTGCTAAATTTTCTTTCAAATAAGTGATGAGTTGTTTCATCATTTGTTGACCAAATCCCTGTCCTTGAAAACTAGTCTCTACCGCGAAATTCTCAATTTCAAAAGTATTTTTTTGTTTTTTTATGACTACAGCACAAGCAACGGTCTTGCCATTTTTTAATGACAGAGTAAATAAATCACCATTTTCCAGATAATTTTCTAAATGTGGTCCATCATCAGCTAATAATAATATTGGTAAAAAATCTTCTTTTTGCTGAAATACTTGTTCAAAAATTAAAGAATTCATTTTTCTCCTTAAATATAGCAACAGTAGCTTTTATCATTTGACACTGATCATTCGATCTTTTCCAAATATATCCTGATGAATACTAACAAGCTTGTCAGTAAATTTTTCTTGAAACATAGCTTGAACAGCTTGTCCTTGCTTATAACCAATTTCCAAATAAATTTTTCCATTATCGGTCAGATGATTGACCGCTTGGTCAGCAATTTTTTGATAAATTGCTAATCCCTGATTTTCCGCAAAAAGCGCTAAATCAGGTTCATATTTAATGACAGAATTATCCATTTCATAAGTTTCATCAAAAGCAATATATGGCGGATTAGAAACGATAATATCAAAGCTGTCAGTAATTTTATCTAGTACATCTGATTGAATGAATTCCAAATTAGCCTGATTTATTTCAGCATTTTCAGCTGCTAAAGTTAGTGCCTCTTTAGAAATATCAGAAGCATTTACTGACCAATTTTCACGCGCTTGAGCTAGAGAAATGGCAATCGCTCCTGACCCTGTTCCAATATCTAAAATTTTGAGGGAATCATTCTCATTTTCAGCCAAAATCATTTCCACTAATTCTTCAGTTTCAGGACGGGGAATTAAGACACGACCATCGACCTTCAATTTCAAATCACGGAATTCCGCCCAACCGACTATATATTGTGGGGGCTCATTCTGATGAAGACGTTCTGACACTTCTGTCAGTAATTTTAATTCTTGGTCAGTAATTTTTTCTCGCATTAAATTCAACCAAGATAATTTATCAAGTTCATGTAAATTTCGCCAGACAAATTCCAACTCAAAAGGGTCTTCTAAATCTGCTGACAAAGTTCGCACAGCTTCAATCCAAAGCATTTTTATTTTTCTACTTTCCAATATAAATTATTTTTCTAATATCTTTTTAAATTACTCTTCCAAGTATAGCAAAAAAGCCCAATAAAATCAGGCTTAATCAACTTTTCAGTTTAATGTAAATCCTTGCTTTTTCAAAAATTTGGCAACATCCTCGCGGCGTGGATTTGTCAGAAAATTACTCATTTCCTGCGTCCAATCAGTAGATTTTTGATGACGACTCCGATTGGCATAATAATCTGAAGTTTGTTCATTATAAGCCTGTAAATCACTCACTGCCACACGGTTATAAGCATTAACTGACAAAATATTTGCTCTTAGTAAACGTGGTTTAACTTCATTTCGTGTTTTTGGTATCCCAATTGTAAGACCAAAAAGTGGAACAGTCAATTCTGGTAAATCCAGTAAATCTGCCACTTTAGCAATATCATTACGAATCCCACCAATGTAACAGATTCCAAGCCCCATAGATTCTGCTGCTATCGCCATATTCTGTGCAGCAATTGTAGTATCAACAATGGCAACTGTCAATGCTTCCATGTTCTGGAGAGCTTTCACATCCTTATTTTCTGTCCGTAAAATCTGAGCTTGTCGATACCAGTCAGCCACAAATATATAAAAAACACCTGTTTGATTCACATAATCATCTGAACCTGATATCTTAGCCAGTTCACGACGCAAATCATTATCCGCTATCTCAATGATTGAATAAGCTTGTAGAAAATTAGATGAAGCTCCAGACTGTGCAGCTTTTAGCAGCAGATCCTTGACATCAGCCGATAAAGGCTCTGCTTTAAAATCACGAACTGATGCGTGGAGCAACATTTTTTCAATCATTGGATTCATGATTGTTTCATCATTCATCAAAATAAGTTCCTCACTACTAATAATTTTTATAAATAATCATTATTTTACAAGATTCTCTGCTAAATAAGAGGTGAAATTCGAGTTAAAAGATAAGCACATAAAGGGATTTTTACTTCTTGAGCTGGAAAAAGCAAAGCATACTGTTTTCGATTTTGATTCGTTTCGGAAACCAACTCTTCTAAAGTTCCAAGTTTTGCTCCAAGTTCTGAGAAAGATTGACGTAAAGGATTTTTACTATATTTTCCCAATTCAGACAAAGGTAAACTTTTCTTGGTCCGACTCCAGTCTTCATCTTTTTTTACTTCTTGCCAAAGTCGACAATATTGCTTTTCTTTATAATTTTCAATTGACATCCGAGTTCTTTGCGCTCGGTGCAAATGTTTAGAAAGAGACTCTATCTTTTCCGCAACTACCCAAACATCTCCATTTTCACCCCTACAATAAAGTAAATCAAAAGATAAATCAAAGCCTTTGACTTTAAAAATAGTCACATCTGTTGAAACATTATTCACCTTTTTTGAAGTTTGCATTTTCCTATTTTCATGTCCCACTTCTCGAATAACAAAATCTTCAAATTTAAAATCCATTATTTATTTAATTCTTCTAATTTTTTAGTTTGGTCATAGACAATCAAAGCATCAATCACTTCATCCATTTTCCCGGATAAAATACTATCCAACTTTTGCAAAGTCAAACCAATCCGGTGATCAGTCACGCGGTTTTGTGGGAAATTGTAAGTTCTAATCCGCTCAGAACGATCCCCAGTTCCGACTGTTGATTTACGTTCTGCATTTTGCTTATCCAATTCAATTTGTTGATAATAATCAAAAACTTTTGTATTCAACAATTTAATAGCTTTATCCCGATTTTTTTGTTGCGTCCGTTCTTCTTGCATTTCCACTTTAATCCCAGTTGGTAAATGGACCATACGTACCGCAGTAGCAACCTTATTGACATTCTGTCCACCAGCACCAGAGGCATGGTAAATATCCACACGTAAATCTTTTTGGTCGATTGTCATTTCAAATTCTTCAACCTCAGGCATAACAAGAACAGTAGCCGTTGATGTATGGACACGCCCTTGTGTCTCAGTTACAGGGACACGTTGTACTCGATGAGCACCAGATTCATATTTCAATTTTGAATAAACAGATGGACCAGAAATTAAAGCTGAAACCTCTTTATAGCCACCAATCCCAGTGATATTTGCTTCCATAATTTCAAACTTCCAACCTTGTGATTCAGAAAAATGTTGGTACATATTCAACAAATCACCAGCAAAAAGTGCAGCTTCATCACCACCTGCAGCTCCACGAATTTCTAAAATAATATTTTTTCCATCATTTGGGTCTTTTGGCAAAAGCAAAATTTTGATTTCTTCTTCCAAAAGCTCTTTTTGTGATTTTGCTGATGAAAGTTCTTCTTTGAGCATTTCTTTCATATCATCATCAAGTCCACCTTCACCAAGCATTTCTTCACTATCAGAAATTGTTTCAAGAACTTTTTTGTATTCATTATAAGTCGCTACTTTATCACGTAAATCTGCTTCTTCACGCGATAATTCCATAAAACGCTTCGTATCCGAAACCACCTCAGGGTCAGACAATAACTCACCCAATTCTTCATATCTTCCAACTATTGATTCTAACTGATCAAACATTTCTCTATTTCCTTTAATTATTTTTTAGTTTTTAATGGTAAATTTTTGGCCATACTGACAAATGAATCCCATTGTGTCACATCTTGTAGCATGTCCTTTTTAAAGATCATTACCTGATTTCTCCCTTGAAAAAAGTGAACACGATCTGAAAAAATTTCAACATTACGTACATTCATTTGAGCTTTAATTTGTTCCTCTGTCACATACATATCAAGTTCTTGTGGCTTAAAATTTTTCAAAAAACGACTTTTCAATTGCCAATGTAAAAAAAGATTTCCTAAAACAAGAACAAGCAAAGCAGAAACAACCGGCCAAAGCCATTGCCCCTTACTCATAAATAAATTAATAACCAAAAAAATAAGCATAATTCCTGAAAAAACAAGCATCATCCGCTTGGTCATTTGACCAAGAATTCTTTGATAATCCTCACCAGTAATCGTTCCTTTAAAATGATAAAACATCGAGTTCCTCCCTCTTGATATAAAGTCTGTCCGTATAAAATTCTAATCTTATTTTTTAAATTTCTGGCTTAAAATAATGTTTACGACAAACAGGAATATAGGTTTCGTTTCCACCAATCTGCAACTGTTCACCTTCATAAACTGGTTTTCCATCAATTGTCCGAATCACCATTGTTGCCTTTTTACTACAATACCAACAAATCGTTTTAATTTCTTCGATTTTGTCCGCAAGCAAAAGTAAATATTTCGAGCCTTCAAAAAGCTCATTACGAAAATCATTTTTCAAACCAAAAGCCATGACTGGAACATTTAGTTCATCCACAACACGCGCAAAATCATAGACATGTTTTTTATTTAAAAATTGTGCCTCATCAATCAGCACACAAAAAGGTTTGTCAGGTAAAGCATCCACATAATCAAAAACAGACATTTCTTCATCAATCGCGACAGCTTCAGCCTTCATCCCAATTCGGCTGGCAACCGTTCCAACCCCTGCCCGCGTATCTAGACTTGAAGTCATTAATAAAACAGGCTTACCCTGTTCCTCGTAATTATGAGCGACTTTCAAAATCTCAATGGATTTTCCTGAATTCATCGTCCCATATTTGAAATATAATTGCGCCATTACTTTTCCTTTTATTTTTTTGCTTCTAAACCATTAATATCAAAAGTTTTGTACTTCAAAATTCCTAAAGATTACTTCATAAACTTTCTCGATTTCTCTAATTTTTACTCAACGAGGTCAAATTAAAACACAACTTAAATTATATCATATTTCATTTATATTTTAACCCTTCTCTCTATTTTATTAATCGCTCAAAGTTTGGAAAGGTTACTTCATTTAATATATATCTATATAATTTTTCAGCAATATACTCCTTTTTTGAACTCGCATTTCAACTACTTATCTATTTTCTTATTTCTTCTTGCACTCGAGATGAAAACACGTATTCAAAAATTTTTAAAAATAAAAAACCAATATTTTTTTATTGGCTTTTTACCTTTAAAATTCTTAATGAGCTCCTCGCTAATTTTTGTACTTTAAATCTTGCATTAATTATTGTTATCTTTTATTTTCAATATATTATCAAAAGAAAAAATAATAAGAGTTTTGCGCTCCCTAAACTTAGTAAAAAGTTTAATCTTGGAAAACTGATTGTAGAAAAAGTCTTTAGATAGCCTTTATCGTTACTTCAATATTACCCTGAGTAGCGCGGGAATATGGGCAAGTTTTATGTGTTAGTTTCAAGAGTTCTTCTGTTTCTTCAGCACTCACTCCTTCGATATGTCCTGTAATATCAACTCCTAATACTACATCTGGAATTTCATTTTGACTTAAATTATAGAGAGAAACTGTAACTTCAATGGTTGATTCACCCTCTATATTTTTTGATTTTTTAATATAGTCTAAAGCACTATTAAAACAAGCGCTATATCCTGCAGCAAATAATTGCTCTGGGTTTGTTGCTCCTTCAACCTTTCTGCCTGGTGCAACAATATCTAAATTAAAACTTTTATCTGGAGAATGGACTTCGCCATTTCGACCGCCAGTATTTATCATTTTTGTAGAAAATATTTTTTTCATTGAAATCTCCTTTTTAAGTTGTTTACAATATAATTGTACTAAATACAATTACGTTTGACAAATATATAGATTCAGATATAATGAAATGATGGGAGAAAATATGACAGACAATATTCTTAGTAAGGAATTATGTTTTCAATTATACATTGCTTCAAAAGAAATTATAAAAAAATATAATTCTTATTTAAATAGATATTCGCTTACTTATACTGGATTTATCGCTATGTTAGCAATTGAAAACGAGATGACAATAAATAAATTAGGTGAAGAACTCTCTTTAGATTCCGGTACATTAAGCCCTCTGCTAAAAAGATTGGAAGCAAAGGGATACATTATAAGAAAACGTTCTGATAAAGATGAAAGAAGTGTTGAGTTATTTCTCACAGATAAGGGAGCACAAGTTAAAAAGGAATTACCTTCTATCTCTCTTGAAATTGGTGACAGTTTAGTTTCTTGCAACGAGAATATTAATTATGACTTACTTCTCTCGCAATTACTTACTTTAAATAAAAGTTTGAAAACAGAAATTTAAATATTTATGCTTATTTATATAAAAAAACCTGACCTAAGTCAGGGACTTTTTATTTATTGTGCATCTTGTACAGCCTTATCAGATTTTGCTCGAGTATCTTGAACTTCTCGCAGTGCTTGGTCATTGTCCTGTCCAGACTTTTGCCGTAAATCATTAAGTTGTTGGTTTAAGTGAGAGATTGTTTGGTTTGCTACATCAACCTCTTTTTGTTTATCAGCTACTTTTTGATTTCCTTCTGCAATTTTTGTATTGATTTCATTTATCTTTGCATTGATTTCATTTTGTTTGTCTATATTAGCTTGCGTTAATTGAGTTTGTAGCGAATTGACTTGCGAACTTTGTGAATCAACTGAACTTTTTAAGTTTGCTATGGTCTTATTTAAATCAGAAATCACTTGATTTTTACTTTTAACTCGATTTGATAGTGTATCAATATTGTTGTTAATTGTCTGAATTTCTCCATGTCCAGTCCAATAATTATCCGCTAATGATTTGATACCAATACACGTACTAAAAACTATTGCAAAAGTGGTGGCTGCTATGATAATTTTTTTAATTTTCATTTTTAATTTTTCCTTTATTTTTTTCAAATTACACACAAAGAGCATTGTACCATATACATTACACCAAAACAATACCAATTATGAAAAAAACTGACTTTTTTAGTTATATAAAAAAACTATACCCTTTAAATGCTTGTTAAATAATACTTAAGAACAATAAGAAATGCATAACATATAAAACATGCAATATACCACTTTGATAACATATACAAAAATCCCTGATAAAAATTAAAGAAAGAGTTTACATTCATGCTTTTTTATGCTATAATTTTCCAACCTTAAAATAGGAGAATATAAGATGAAATACTTTGTACGCCTTGCTACAGAGCAAGATAAACCCGCAGTTGCTGAATTCTATGATAATTCTTTACCATTGATTGATGAAAAACAAACCAGTTGGATAAAAAATATTTATCCCTCAATTGATACGGCTCTAAAAGCAATTGACTTATCTCAGCTCTTTGTTTGTTATGATTCAAATGATACTGTTTCAGGTACTATGATTCTAAATAATCAATCAGATAAAGAGTATGAAAATATTACTTGGGACAATTCAGAGATTGATCCTAATCAAATATTGGTAATCCATACTTTAATTATAGATCCTAAAAAATTAAATCAAGGAATTGCAAGTGCCATGATCAACTTTATTAAAGATTTTGGCAAAAGTAATAGTATGGTAACTATTAGATTAGATACTAATTTTAAAAATACACCTGCACAGAAACTTTATGAAAAACATCAATTTGTATTTCGCGGGAGAACCAATCTCAAGAGCTTTGATAACAAAGGATGGGACGATTGCGTATTTTATGAATTTTGTATTAAATAATTAAAAATATAAAAATAAGTAAAAACCACTATTTTTTTAGTGGTTTTTTATTTTATAAATTTTCTTTTTTTAACAATATTTTTTAATTTATTTTAAATTCTCCCCATTAAATTTTATTATGATTTCTTTAAATTCACTGCTACAAAAAGGACCAGTAATATTTGCATATTTGAACTGATTAAATATCTTTCTTAAAAATTGGAGTTTTCCTAAAACTTACATCAATTATTCTTAAATATTTTTATCTTCTGGTGTTTGTGGTCGTTTGCTTCAATATTTAAGTCACCATTACTATATTCAAAATTTTGATAGATATTTTTTAAATAATGAATCAAATACAGAACTTCTTTGCCCTTCTCTAAATCTAACTATAGCAGAAAATAAGCTCTTTTTTTGGGGGAAGGAACAAACTGAGATATTTTTTATCTTTTTACTATTTTTTCTGATATCATCCATTGATTAATGGTTTTTTTTAGAGTATAATATCAGATAAACAGATATTTTGTATTAAATATGTTACTGAAGGGGAGAGATGGATAAACATAAATTAAATAACTTTTTTGACTACTCACTTGAACCTCGCAGAGCTATCCTTTTTGAAGATGTCAAATCAAATTACGCTTCTATTGAGTGCGTTCAACGAAATCTTAACCCTTTGACAACTTCTCTTTGCGTCATGAGTCGTGCAGATAACACTAAAGGTTTAACGCTTGCCTCTAGTCCTACTTTTAAAAAAGTCTTTGGAATGAAAAACATAAGTCGTGCCAGTGATTTACCCTTTATTATTGAAACAAGGAAATTCAATTTCCCACAATGGTATCGAACACATACGGATATTTACGGACAACGGACTGAACCAACTTTGCAGCATGTCGCTTTCATCGAATCTTGGGCAAAACGAACATGGCTTGTTCCGCCTCAAATGCAGCTCTATGTAGATTATAAAATCAAAGTTACTGAAATTCTAACCAATTACACATCAATTGAAGAAATTCACTCTTACTCAATTGATGAATCATTTTTAGATATCACAGAATCTCTTAACTTCTTCTATCCTGATATTAGAAACCGATATGAGCAAATGAATCTGATTGCTTTAGATTTACAACGTGAAATTTTGGATAAGTTAGGGCTATATGTAACTGTAGGGATGGGTGATAATCCTCTACTTGCAAAACTTGCCATGGATAACTATGCCAAACATAATCAGAATATGAGAGCATTAATACGGTATGAAGATGTGCCTAGTAAGCTCTGGACTCTTCCTAAGATGACTGACTTCTGGGGAATTGGAAAACGAACTGAGAAACGTTTGAACAAGTTAGGAATCAGTTCCATTAAAGAGCTTGCAAATGCTGACCCTCTTCTCCTTAAACAAAAATTAGGAACAATTGGACTCCAACATTTTTTCCATGCAAATGGAATTGATGAAAGTAATGTAAGGGAAAAATATATTCCTAAATCTTCTAGCTTCAGCAATTCTCAAATTCTACCTCGTGACTACCATAAACAAAAAGAAATAGAACTTGTGATTAAAGAAATGGCTGAAAACTTAGCGATAAGGCTAAGAAAGGGAGGAAGAATGGCAAGCAATCTTTCACTTTATGTGGGTGCTGCAGCAAGCTCTGAACACTCTTCTATTAAAATTTCACGCAATATTGAAGCAACACAAAATACAAAGGAACTGCAAGACCTCGCAATTCGTTTATTTCGTGAAAAATATCAAGGTGGAGCAGTAAGGAAAATAGGAATAAGTGGCAATCAACTCTCTGATAATTCGGTCAAACAACTTTCTTTATTTGAAACTGTTGAAGAAAATCAATCCAACGAAAAGCAGGAATCCCTTCAAAAAGCCATTGACGAAATCAGAGAAAAATTCGATTTTCTATCCATTCAAAAAGCAAGTAGTTTATCCGAAGGTTCACGTGTGATTTATCGAAATAAACTTATTGGAGGTCATGCAGCAAGTCAAAATAAGGAGGATAAAGATGTCAGTTGACCGTTCTTATAGTTCCTATGAAGTCATTCGAGCATATCAGGATAGAGGAATGATGAAATGGGGATCATTTGCGACCGGAGAGTTGACCGAGGCCCAAAATGCATTTGTTAAAGAGCAAAATAGTGATAAAATCTTACAACCTTTATCACATCACATTATACTTCATCTTCTCAACCAGTCATTTACTAATCAAGTACAAGTCAAAATTAAATATCAATCTAAGGATAAAATAACTGAAGCTTTTGGTTTTGTATCAGAATTTATCAATAATCAAGTTAGAATAAAATCCACAGATAAAATTCACCTCATATCTATCGAAAAAATTATAAATATTTCATAATTAATGAAAAAAGCATGTTATGTCCAAACATGCTTTTTTATTACTATAGCTTCTTTGAATACAATAATTTCATAAATAAGAATAATTTTTAATATTTATTCAGATGACATCTCATGATATAATTGTTTAAAGAATAAGTTCAAAAGGAGAAGATTTATGGAATATCAACTAAGTTCAACATCAATGGCACCACTAGTGGAGATTAGTCTTGACAATAATGAAGAGATTCAAATTGAGTCTGGAGCGATGGTCTACCATAACGCTGCTGTTAAACTTGAAGGAAAAATGAACAGCAATGGAAAAGGAGGACTTGGAGGTGCTTTAAAAGCTCTTGGTCGTTCAATTACAAGTGGAGAAAGTTTCTTTATTACTAAGGCAAGCGCAATAGGTGCAAATGGTAAAATTTCGCTTGCTCCTGCTAGCCTTGGTTCAATCAAGGAAATTCTTGTCGGTCAAGAACAGTGGAATCTTAACACAGGGGCATTCCTCGTTAGTGAGGGTGGTGTCCATTACATAATGGAACGTCAAAAATTAGATGGAGCATTATTTGGAGGAACTGGTGGTCTTTTTGTGATGAAAACACAGGGCAGCGGAAAGATGTTAATCAGCGGTTACGGGGATATTGTAGAAATAGCTCTTGATGGAACAGAAGATTTTGTAGTTGATAATCAACATGTTTTAGCATGGACTGAATCTTTGAGTTATTCAATTGAAGTTGCTTCCGGAACATTTGGTTTTAAGACAGGAGAAGGGTTAGTTAATAAATTTCGAGGTAAGGGAAAAATCCTGATTCAAAGTAGAAATGTTGAAGCCCTCGCACAGTCAATCATTCCATTCATACCAAGTAAAGGATAAATAAAAAGTCACTAAACTTTAGTGGCTTTTTATTTTATAAGTTTCCTTATTTTTCAATAATATCTTGTTGTTTTATGTCTTTTAAATTCTGCACACTAAATTTTATTTTAGTTTCTATAATGCATTGTTATAAAGGAATCCAGTAATATTTCCATAGCTAAAATATAGTTGTGCCATTACTTTTCCTTTCCCCGTTTTACCTTCTAAACCCTATAAGATTCTTCACTAATTTCTTTCCCTATAATATAAAAAGATAGAGCAATATTTTTCTTGCTCTATCTTTTTATATTGTTAATTATTTTTTACTTTGTTTCCGCAATTTGTAGAACTGGTTGTTTTGAACTATAAGTGCTCAAGTTCTTAGCGAATGCTAGCAAAAGGGGATTAGTGTTATGTTTTTCGATCGCTTCCTGTGATTCCCAATTTTCTATCATCACAAATTCTAGCTGATTATCCGTAGATTCATAAAGAGAGTATTCCAGACATCCTTCATCCTTTTTGGAAGCTGAAATCAGACCTTCTATCTCTTTTAAGAATTGAGATTTTTTATCTTCTTTAATATAAAATTTAGCATTTACAATAATCATAATTTTTATTCCTTTTTATTTATTAATGTTTATTTTTCAATTTTTGGAAAAATAAATACTTGACGAGTCAATGATTGATAAGTCATATAATAAAATATTTTACTTGTTTTTGCAAATATTTTAGATTACACAGAATAAAAATTTATATGATTTCTTTATTTTCTCATTTAAATAAAAAGAACTGCCTTTAATGACAGTTTTAAGGACTATTATAAAATTAGATATAATTAAATTTCCATAAAAGCATAATAGTTACCCGAAGGGCTTTGGAAATTAAATGCTTTTTTCCCGTTAGCATCCATCAAGTCGCTTGTTGTAGGAGTAATCTTCTTTAATTTTTCATTCATCTCTTCTATATTATCTACTGTAAATAGTAATGAAGGTTTATCATTCGCAACTTCGGGTGAGACTTTTTTTATAAACTCGATATCCCAAATTTGTAAAAAAGCATTGCCATCTGATAGCGGTGCAATTACAACTGAATCTGAGTTTTCCATCTTATGTCTTTCAATTTCTAAAAAACCGATTGACCTGAAAAAATCTACTTCTTTTTCTACTTCTTTTACATAAAGATTTACACAGATATTAAAAGCCATATTTATTTTCCTTTTTTCCTTTAACACTATCATTATATCGCTAAAATATTTAATCTATCCACTAACTTCTTTTAGCTCCCTAGCTTACAAATTCTTTATCTAGATAAGGAAAATAGAAATTAGTTTTCTAAGCTTTGTAGCTCTTTTAATGCAGGTTTTGGTATTTCTTTCTCTTGGACCTCATTCCAGTTTGTTACACCTTTATGCTTGTTATAAGTCAGTTCTAAATAGGCTTGGTTTCTTAAATTATGACTAGCCATAAACTTTACTAACTTTTTATCTCCTTTTGAATTGAAAGAATCAAGTTTGTAGTGATAAATTACCATTGGTGTATGATCATCAGCAGTCGTCTCTTCCCGCTCACCATTAACTAATATTTGAACATAGTAACTTTCCCCACCATAATTCATTTTATAATATCTATACCCAGAAGCGATTATCATAACCATAATAGCTAACAATCCTACTAATACTTTCTTCACAATATATTCTCCTTTATTTTATACCCTTATTATATCAAGGAGCTGGATTAATAAGCTTACAATTTTGAAAGCATACGAATGTTGTTTTATATAAGAATAAAAAGGAAATTACTAAAATTATGGGCCTTTATGATTGAGAACTTAGTCTACAAGCCCTTTTTACCAATAAAAGGAACAAACTTCGGGGTATTTTTTGCATATTCTTTAAAATCTTCACGATTCTTATATTTTTTTTCAAGAATTGGTACACCAGATACAAATAAAAGGAGACTAGTAATCAATAGTGGACTAATAACCAACCAAAGCGTTGATAAAGTCGTCAAAGAGATTAAGAATATTCCCCACCAACACATTGACTCGCCAAAATAATTAGGATGTCGTGTTAGTGACCACAGGCCACTAGTTAATAGTTTTCCTTTATTTTGGGGTAGTTTTTTAAAGACTTCTAACTGACGATCTCCAAAAACTTCAAAGATAAAGCCAAATATCCAAATTATTATACCTAAAATTTGCCACCAATAAAATTGAGAATTAACATTTGAATTGACTTGAATAATTGGGAGTGAAATAATGATTAACAAAAGATATTGCACCATAAATACCGTGAGAAAAGCTTTCAATTTTGGAAAATTATTGCCCCACCTTTTACGCATATTTGTATAGCGATAATCCTCGGGTTTATTCCAATTTCGTCTTCCTAAATGAATTGCTAAACGTACTCCCCATAGTATAACTAATACTAAGATTAGACTATTTTGAATCGTAATTCTCGGAGCAAATAAATAAGAGACCACAGCTGTAAGAACGAATCCTCCGCCCCAAGCAATGTCTATCAATCCGTAATTCTTCTTAGATGTCGCAATAAGAAACCAACAGATGAAATAAAGTAATAAAGTTACCAAAACGGCTATATAAATCATTTGACCTCCTTTAATAGTCCGGCAATTGCTAAACTTCCAATCCCCGCAGAAATTCCAATTGCTGCTGAACTGTCTATAATTTCACAGTTTTTAGTAGTTTTTTCTTTCAATAGTTCATTTATCTTTAAAGCTGATTCTTCGGATAAAACATGTGTCAAAGCTAATTCTTCGATTTGTCCTTCTTTTGATAGTAGGATAATTTTTTTCAGAATCTTATTCATACTCTTAGTTTGACTAAAAGAAGCACCAATTAGCTTTCCGTTTCCTCTTTTATCAAGACTAATAATTGGATGCATTGAAAGTTTTTGTGCGATTTCTCCCAAAATTTTTGGAATTCTTCCCGAATTTATCATTGGCGATAAATCTTCTACTGCCACATAAATAAATATCCGGTCAGTTATTTTTTCTGTTTCATTAAGTACTGATTCAATAGAACGTTCTTCACTAATCAATTTGGCAACTTGTTTAACTAGTAGTCCTTGAGCTACTGAATTTAATTTGGAATCTATAAGATGTACTCGATTTTCTAAGGATTTCTTTGCTGTAATTCTTTGGTTGATAAGTTGATAAGTGCCACTTAGTTTTGAAGAAACTGAAATCACGATGATATGTTCATATTTTCCTTCTAAAAAGGAGAAAAGTGAATCAACAGATTGAATGCTTGGTTGAGAAGTTGTCATTTTTAAATTCTTATTATACTTTTCTGAAAAAATTTGAGGATTGATTGTAAGTTTATCTAAAAAGTCTTGCTCTCCTACTGAAACATTCAAAGGTAAAACAAAAATTTGATTTTCAAGTATAAAATCAGCAGATAGATCGGCAACAGAATCTGTGACAATAGCAATGGATGATTTTCTATTTTGTGATATTTCATACTGTAATTGCATATCATCAACTTTTTGATAGATGATCGTTCCGTTTTTTTGTAAGAATGCTAATATATTTTCTGGATGGTTAGTATGGATATGAATCTTTATTTGCTTTTTATTTCCAGCGATAACTAAAGAATCTCCCAATTTCCTTAGTGATTCTTTTAAATCATTTTCTTGTCTTATCGGCTCTTTGATAATAAATTCTGAACAATACCGGTTTTTAGGTGCTTCAGATATAAAGTGTTCTTTAATCTCTTCTTTATTTAATTCTTTTATAGTGGGGATAAGTTCTTCTTGTATCTCGCTTACCTTTTCTCCACAGTAAGCATCAGTAAAACCAGATATAAAGTAGTAAAAACCTTTCGCTCCAGAGTCAACAAGTTTATTCTTTTTTAAAATTGACATCTGAAATTGTGTTTCCTTAAGAGCTTTCCAAGCTTCTCCTTTGGCTTCTAGTAAGGCTTTTTCAAAAGATGTACTTTCTTGAAAAGTAATCATTAATACTTCTGCCCATCTTCTCATAACTGATAAAATCGTTCCTTCTTTGGGCTCGATCAAAGAATCATAGGCGCTCTTTACTGCTCTGTTGAAAGCTAAAACAAGTATCTCTAAATTAGTTTCATATACACTATAGTAATCTGAAACGGCATTTAAGTACTGGGCAAAAATAATTCCAGAATTTCCCCGAGCCCCAATGAGCGCTGCCGAAGCTACTTCATCGAATAAAAGGTTCGTTGAATAATTATTATTAGATAAATTATCAATAATTGTTTGCATTAAAGATGCTAAATTACTCCCTGTATCCCCATCGGCAACTGGGAATACATTTATTTTGTTTAGTTCATCCTTTCCGTTAATAACCTTTTGCGCTCCTGCTATGATACTTTCTAGTAGACGGTCTTCAGATTTTACCTTTTCCATTATTTATCCTTCCATAAACTTTGTAATCACAAGAAATGAAAGACTTGCACTCAAAGAGCTTACAAAAGTCCCCCAAATAATATCAATTATTGTTACCATTAGTGACCAGTCTTTAATTGATGCCAAATTTGTTAAATCGTATGTAGAATAACATACTAATCCTAGTAGAGCACCACTCAGTAAGACGTAAGTTATACTATTTTTTTCAAGTCCGGGCATTAATACAAAAAATGTTAGTGCTCCTAGATAAATAATATAGAAGATAATGGCCGGAATAACTTTAAAATCTCCCATCAAGTTACCAATATTTGGCTGATAGATTTTTTTATTTGCAAAAAAGAGCCAGCAAATATCTAAAATTAAAAAAATTACTCCACTTATAATAAAGGGTTTAATAAAATTCATTATTTTTCTCCAATCTATGACTTTCAGTTTTACAGATGTATATACTCATAAATATCAAAAATTTTATGTTATATAATCATTATTTATTGCCCAAACCATCAGATTCTCCTCAAATTATTTAGTTCAAGATAGCAACTGATATACTCAAATATGTTGCGAAAATAATCCAAATAAAATAAGGAATTAGAAGGAATGCAGACCACTTATTAATTTTTGAAAATTTAATGATGCAGAGATAAACAATAAAATCTAGTAAGAGAATAATAATAACTCCTAACCAAAAATAGCCTTTGAAAAAAATAATACTCCAAATAAAGTTTAAGATAAGTTGTATTCCAAAATAGAATAAAGCATTTTGGGCCTCACTCCTTTGAGTTTTGAGCTTATAAAAAATCAAATAGGCGGAAATGGCGATAAGAGCATATAATACAGGCCAAACAATCCCAAAAAGATAGTCTGGTGGCGCTAGGGGTGGGAGTTTAAGATTATTATAAATACCCTTAATATCCCCCGCCAAGAGGCCAGATAGGCCACCAATTAGCTCAATTCCTACAATAAATAATATTAGTTGTCCCAATGCTTTTAGTTTATTACTAGTCATACTTCTCTCCCCTTCATTATGTATGCGTTCTTTTAATTACTGTACCTATATTATTACATAAATAGTGAGTTAAGCTGGCTTATTCGCTTGATAACTTTATAACTTAGTATAATCATCTTTAATTTGTATAAAAATAAAAATGTCACTAGAAAAATTTCCAGTAACATTTTATAAGAGTTATTTTTAGTCGTTTTTATTATTTGTAAGGGAATATCTGTGAGGGAATTAAACCACTCGTAATGTAGCTTTTAAGCACTTTATCAGCATCTCGTTTTTCTTTTATTACACTTACAAATTTAGCTTTTGCATCAAATTTTTGATAATCTTCATCATTAAGAATCAATATCTTAGAAGTGGCACTGTATTCTCCTAGAACAATATATTTTGTACTTTTAGGTTTCACTGACTGTTCTTTATCATCAGTTATTGTTTTATCTTCCTTTCCTGTCCACAAAGCTGGCTCAGCTGATAAGTTTTCTACTGTCTTAAATTTAAACTTATCTCCTTTTTTGGTTACGTTATTAAAAACTTTTTCCTTTATTAATTTATTAGCAGCTTGAGTATTCAAGACTAAGACATCTGATTTTGAACTGTATTTACCTTCTACAGTTAAACTTTTTTCAATATATTTTTTATTATTTTCTAATATAGTATCTGCTTCATCCTTATTATCACTATACATGATTATACCGTGAACATGAGCAAAATTTTTTTTGAAAAAGTCATAACCGAGGAATCCGGTAATGGCAATTGGTACCATGATAATTAGCGCTATTAGTATTTTCTTCATTCTATATCTTTCCTTTTTTTCTTTTTACAATTTAGCTACCCTTTCATTCTAACATCAAGTTCTATGTCTCCTTCTTACATTTTTGTAATGAAAAAACGAGTACTAAAAACCTCAAGAAAGACATCTCTTTCTTGAGGTTTGCTAATATTTTTTAAATAGGAAGAAGGGAGATAATAATAAGCATTAAAACACCTCCCAATACACTAAAAAGAATAATTTTTCTATGTAGGAGTAATGCGATATATTCACGAATTAAGGCCGTAGGTAAGAAATAAAGTGCTGTAGGTGCCCCTACTCCTTGGGCTTTTAATTTTACTCTTTGCGCATATAAACTTCCCCTGAGAACATGATAATTATTGGTTGAAAAAATGATTGAAGGGGGCATTTCTTTATCTGACCAATCCTCATTAATTATCCTTTTAGAAAATAACATGTTCTCATAAGTAGTGGTGGATTTATCTTCAAAAAGAATTTGATGATTAGGAATGTTTTGTGATTGAAGGTATTTCCGCATGGCGAAGGCTTCTGATACAGGCTCATCTGCCCCCTGTCCGCCACTAACAACAAATTTGGCTGTAGGATTTTTCTGGTAATATTCAATTCCTTTGTCCAATCGACTCTTTAACAAGGGTGGAACTTCTTCACTTCTAACACCTGAACCCAAAATGATAATATAATCTATCTTTTTTTGTAAAGGAATCATTTGGCTCATCCATGAATATAAAATGTAGGCAGCAAACAAAAAACAGAGAATTATATCAATAAGTAAAATATAAAGAAGAATGTACCAGATTATTTGTGGTATTGTTTTTGTTGAAAATGTTAATAACATAAAGAGTGCTGGAAAGGCAATAAGCAAATTTAAGCCAAATAGAGCAGATAATTTTGCAGTGGCACTTTTCCCTTCTTTAGTTCTCATTGTTTTTGAGTTAAAAATGAAATATCCACAGACCTATAAAAATATTAAGGGAAGGATTCCATAAGCAATGATCAAGGTTGCAAAATCACCCGACGGAAGATAAAGATAAATAAGGTTTAATAATTCAAAAAGCAGAGAGGCTAGGCTCAATATCAGACCTGAGGCTAGAAAAATTCCTCCTATTATACTTCTTTTATTGATTTTTAATCTTAGCAGGCCAATTAGCATGATAATCAGGGATATTATTAAAAAAGCCATTCAAACTCCTTGTGTTTAATCTATTCTATTATAACATAGCCTTCTACCCTAATCTCTTCGCATGTATTAAAAAAATCCCACTGTTCAAATGTGAGATTTTTGATTATCAACCCAAATGCATAAAAAGAATTGGATATTGATTTCCTTGTTCATCAATCGGATTTCTTTTATAAACTTTAAAGCCTAAATGCTCATAAAATCCTTTGGCTTTCGGATTTTGTTCATTCACTACAAGTTCATTTACCGAATAATTTTCAATTGCTTCTTCAATTAACTTTCTGCCTAATCCTGTTTTCATGTGTGCAGGGCTAATAAATAACATTTCAAGTTTGTTTTTATAAATTCCCATGAAGGCTATCGGATTTTCTGTCTTATCTGTTTCAACTATCAAATGTTCAATTTCTCTTAGGGCTTTAGGAACATATTTTTTTATTTCTTCTATCTCTTTGTTTGATAAAAATAAATGACTGGCTTTAACCGAATTTTCCCACAAGTTTACCAATTTTTCAATAAGAACTTGGCTTCTTTTTACTTTACTTATTTCGTTCATTTAATCTTTCTATTTAATTATTATTTGTTATTTGAAATATTTTTTTAGAAGAGAATCAAAGTTTCTGAAAAGTGATTCAGAAAAGAGGGAAAGCAGTGCAACCAGAACAAAACTGTCCAACGAAATTTTGCTGATAGAAAAGAGGGAATTGAACATGAAACCTGAGATAATTATACCAACAATATTAAAAATGATAATTCCCATTTTAAAACGGTTGAGTGGTGCACTGATTTTAGTTAAAATCATAAATCCAACAACAGCTAGCAAAATAACTGCTGAAGTTGAAATTTCTGATGCCGTCAATTTGAAGGCAGCTCCAGCAATAACGACTCCTAAAACGGCCGTAATTTCAGTCAAGCTGGCTGGTAGTGCTTTTAAGATAACATTTTTAATAAAATCTTTTTCAATTCGTTTGTCATTTTCTTCTAAAGAGAGTAAGAATCCTGGAATCCCAATGGTGAATAAACTGATAAGTGAAAGTTGTGAAGCTTGTAAGGGATAAGTGAAGACAAAGATTGCTGAGATAATTGCCAAGATGATTGAAAAGAGATTTTTTACAAGGAAAAGAATGGCTGAACGTTGAACGTTATTGACGACTCGACGTCCTTCTGTGACCACTTGTGTCATATGTCCAAAATCTGAATCTAATAAGACAACTTGTGCAACTTGAGTCGCAGCATCACTTCCGGAAGCCATGGCAATGCTACAATCAGCACTCTTCATGGCTAAAATATCATTAACACCATCTCCAGTCATTGCGACAGTATGATCTTTACGTTTGAGGGCTTGAACGAGACGGCGTTTTTGGTCAGGTGTCACACGTCCAAAAACGGTATATGTTTCAACCGCTTGGTCTAAATCTTCTTTTGTTTTCAATAAATTTGCATCAATGAAACGTTCAGCGCCGGTAATTCCTGCTCTTTTTGCAACTGCCGACACGGTTTGAGGGTTATCACCTGAAATGACTTTGATATTGACTCCTTGCTCTGCAAAGTAATTAAATGTCGATTTAGCATTTTCTCTGATGGGATTGGCTAACACAATGTAACCAAGTGCATAAGCCCCTAAATTAAGTTGGTCATAATTTTTTTCTTTTGTTCCTGCTAAAACTAAGACACGAAAACCTTCTTCTAAAAGATGACTGATTTCAGAGCTAATTTTTTCATAAGTTTTTCCTAAAACAATTTCTGGCGCTCCTAAAAGATAACTTTCATTTTCAAAACAAACAGCACTATATTTTACTTTTGATGAAAATGGAATAATTTTTTTAACACCAGTCATTTGATTTTGAAGATCACCTTTTGCAAGCATAAACTCTCGAATCGCTTTCATAGTATCATTGTCATCTGTATTTGCTGAGATGTAGTTAGATAAAAGGAACATAAATTTCTGTTCGTTTATATTACTACTTGGACTAGCAAATACTTGCTCAACTGACATTCTGGGTTCTGTGATTGTTCCTGTTTTATCGACACATAAAACATCAACACGCGCTAAGGATTCAATACTTTTCATATTGTGCAATAGTACTTGATTACGAGCCAATTTCACACTACTGAGGGTTAAGGCAATGGTTGTTAAAAGATACAACCCCTCTGGAATCATTCCAATAACCGCTGCCACCATTGCTACAACACTGGTTTGAAGTGTATTATGATTGACAAAGTAATTTTGGGTAAATAAAATGACTGCTATCGGAAGAATAATAAAGCTGACCCACTTTAATAATTTATTGAGGGCACGTAACATTTCAGAGTCTTCACCATGGTCAACTAATTTGGCTTGTTCTGTTAATTTGGAAATGTAGGAATCTTTTCCGACCTTTTCCAAAATGACTTTGGCTTCTCCTGACACAACAAAACTTCCTGACAGAAGTTTGTCATCAACATTTTTTTCAATTTCGTCAGCTTCACCTGTTAAAAGTGATTCATTGACAAAAATACTTCCTTCGACAATGCGAGCGTCAGCGACAATTTGATTTCCTGTTTTAAGAATAATAATATCTTCTTCAACCAAATCATCTGAAGCAATTTTTTCTTGTTGACCATTCCTTATCACTGTGGATTGCGGAGCGTGCAGGAGAGTCATTTGGTCCAAATATCGTTTGGCTTTGATTTCTTGATAAATTCCGACAATTGTATTGATGATAATAATCGGTAAGAAAATAAGCTGATTCCACGCTTGAACTAAACTGATTAGAATTGCAATGACTGCAAATATTAAGTTGAAAAATGTAAAAGTATTTCGTTTTACAATTTCCCAAACAGGGCGATCCGTCTCATCTATATTTTTATTTATTTTCCCTTGGTGAATCCGTTCTTCAACCTCAAGACTTGTTAATCCTTTTAAAGACATATTTTTACTCTCTATTTCTTCTCAATTTCATTTTTTGATTGTTTTTATATATTATTTTAAAGAATACTTTGTTCTATCTTAACATAGTTCTGAGAAGTCCTGCAAACGGTAAAAATGTTATTTTTGATTCGTTAAACTTTTTTCTATTTAAATATGATAAAATATCCTCATAATCATATAGAAAAGAGAATTTATTATGCCATATGTCCATGTTGAACTTTTTGAGGGTCGTACTGTTGAGCAAAAAGCTATAATTGCTAAAGAAATTACTGAAACAATTTCAAAACATGCTGGAGCACCTACTTCAGCAATTCATGTCATTTTTAATGATCTTCCAGAAGGAATGCTCTATCAAGGCGGAGAAATGAAAAAGAAGAAATAAGTTTTCACTTGAGCCAATCAAAGCTGTCAGTAATTGATGGCTTTTTTATTTAAGCTGTCAGTAAATTTTTAGTAAATAAACTTCTCTTGAAAAAATATTTTTATTAGGATAAAATGAAAGCAACTCTAAAAGAAACTGGTGAAAAATGAAAGTTTTGATTACTTCTGGTGGAACAACGGAACCTATTGACAACGTTCGGGGCATTAGTAATTTTGCGACAGGAAGTCTGGGAAAAGTGACTGCTGAAAAATTTTTAAGTGCTGGTCATGAAGTCTTTTTATTAGCTGGACTTCAGGCTAAACTTCCTGAATTTACTGACAGGCTGACCTATATTCCGATTGAAGGAACTCATGACCTTTATGAACAAATGAAAGCCTTAGTGCCTGATATGGATGTTGTTATCCATAGTATGGCTGTCAGTGATTATCGTCCTATTTATATGACAGGTCTTGAAAATTTTACTGACAAGTTTTCTAAAGATGAACTTTTAAATTTTCGTCCTGAAAAAGTTGGGAAAATTTCTTCAAAATCTGATTATCAAATCATGCTCCTAGAAAAAACACCAAAGATTATTTCTTACATTAAAGAATGGAATCCAAATGTTTTGCTTTTTGGTTTTAAATTATTGGTTGGTGTAGAAAAAACTGAACTTCTTTCTGTGGCCAGAGAAAAATTACTGACAAATCATGCTGATTTTATTTTAGCGAATGATTTAGAAAACATTCATGGAAATGACCATCAAGCATTTTTGGTCAGTGAAAATCATGAAATTACTTTAAAAACAAAGGCTGAAATTGCTGACAGACTTTTAAAAACCTCGGAGGAATTAAAAAATGACTAAAATTACACTTGCGGTAACAGGTTCAATTGCAGCTTACAAAGCAGCAGATTTAACTTCTTTACTGACAAAAGAGGGACATGATGTGACAGTTTTAATGACAAAAAGCGCTACTCAGTTCATCACTCCTTTAACTCTACAAGTTTTGTCCAAAAATAAGGTTCACTTGGATATTATGGACGAAGAACGTCCTGAATTGGTTAATCATATTGATTTAGCTAAAAATACTGAGCTTTTCCTTGTTGCACCTGCAACTGCTGATACAATTAGTCGTTTGGCGCAAGGCCGAGCTGATGATATTATCACTTCTGTAGCCCTTGCTCTTGAACCTTCTGTACCAAAATATTTTGCCCCTGCAATGAATACTAAAATGTATCAACATCCTTTGACGCAAAAAAACATTGAGATTCTTAAGAAAATAGATTATAATATGATTCAACCGAAAAAATCTTTGCTCGCTTGTGGAGATTTTGGTGAGGGAGCACTCGCCGACTTACCTGATATTCTATCGGATTTAAAAAATTCTTTATAAAATAAATGAGGTATTTATGAAAAAATCAAAAGCGTCTGATGTGGCAATCTTGTCCATTTTTATTGCAATTATGGTCGTTGTCCAACTTTTGAGTCAAATTATCTATAGCGTTTGGCCTTTACCAATCGTTCCAACTTTGCTCCATATTCCAGTAATCATTGGTTCAATTGTTCTTGGAGTTCGTAAAGGAGCATTTCTGGGTCTAGTGATGGGATTGATTAGTGTTATTAATTCAACAATCGTAACCCTACCTTCTAGCTTTATGTTTAGTCCCTTACAGCCTGTTCCTGGAACAAATCATGGTTCTATCTGGGCATTGGTTATTGCCATCGTTCCGCGTGTTCTAGTCGGAATTCTTCCTGCCCTCGTTTATCGTTTGGCACAAAATCGTTTTGGAGCTGGTTTAGCCGCTTTTGTTGGAACAGCAACTAATACACTTTTGGTTTTAAGTTTCATCTTCCTCTTCTTTCATGATGTAACCAAACAAACCTTCGGAGCTTTGCTTGCTTCAATTATCACAGGAAATTCTATTGCAGAAGTGATCATCGCTGTGATTTTAACAATGGCAATTGTCCCTGCTTTAAGTAAAGCAAGAGGCAATTCATAATTGAAAAAAAACAATCTATTTTTATTAGATTGTTTTTTTTATTAAAAAAATGTTATAATGTAAGCGTTGATAAGAAAAAAATAGGAGAAAACTTATGAAAAAAATATTAAGTTTCGACATTGACAACACACTCAATGAACCAAAAATGCCGATTTTCCCTGAGATGGCTGAATTGTTGGCTACTTTGTCTCAAAAATATATCATTGCACCAATTTCTGGTCAAAAATATGATCAATTTTTGATTCAAATTATTAATAATTTGCCTGAATCTGCAAATCTGGATAATTTCCATTTGTTTGTTGCCCAAGGGACTCAATATTATGCTCACAAAGATGGCGAATGGAAACAGGTCTTCAATTACGCTTTGACTGATGAACAAGCTAACGCAATTATGGGTGCACTTGAAAAAGCTGCTAAAGAGCTTGGACATTGGGATGAATCTGTTCTTGCCCCTGGCGATGAAATTAATGAAAATCGTGAATCGATGATTGCTTACTCAGCAATCGGTCAAAAAGCTGGTGTTGAAGCTAAACAAGCTTGGGACCCAGACATGACAAAACGTAATGAAATTGCTAAATTGGCTGGCCAATATGCTCCAGAATTTGAATTTGAAGTTGCTGGAACAACAACTATTAACGGTTTTGTTCCAGGTCAAAATAAAGAATTTGGGATGAATCATTTGATGGAAGAACTTAATGTTACTAAAGAAGAAATTCTTTACTTTGGTGACATGACTCAACCTGGCGGAAATGATTACCCTGTTGTTCAAATGGGAATTGAAACAATCACTGTTCGTGACTGGAAAGAAACTGCAGCTATTCTAAAAGCAATTATTGCGATGGAAGAAGCTTAATTTTCCACTGATAAAAGCTGTCACTACTGACAGCTTTTTTCTTTTGCTGACAGAAAATATTATTGAAGATTTTAAACTACAGAATGGCTTTTCATCCTTTAGTCCTATTGAAATTCATCTGAATTTTAGGTAAAATAGATGAGTATGTTTAATTTATAGAAGGTGAACTTATATTGAAAAATTTGAAAAAGAAATTAACATTGACTGGTTTAATGACAGCCGGATTGTTATTCCTATCTGGCTGTGTTCAAACACACGTTGTTGATGGAGTCCGCGTTCCAACCGAAGCAGCTACTCATGGAATTACCTATAATTTTTTGGTTCGTCCAATGTCTGCTTTTGTTGACTTATTCGCTAATAACTTGCACATGGGTTATGGTTGGGGAATTATTTTTGTTACTCTGATTATCCGTTTTCTCATCTTGCCTTTAGGTTTGAATCAAGCCTACAAATCAACTTATATGCAAGAAAAAATGGCTTATCTTGCTCCTGTATTTGCTCCTTTGCAAGAACGACTCAAAAAAGCACAAACTCCTGAAGAAAAAATGGCAGCTCAACAAGCATTGATGGCAGCCCAAAAAGATAATGGAATTAACATGCTTTCATCAATTGGTTGCTTACCAATGTTGATTCAATGGCCTTTCTTTATCGCTCTTTATAATGCTGCAGCCTATACAACGGGAATTTCAAGTTCAACATTTTATGGGATTCCTTTAGGACATCCAAGTGTGGTCTTGGTTATTATCTCTGGGGTGCTTTACTTCATCCAAACCTGGATTTCAACTTTGTCAATGACCCCTGAACAAAAGAAATCAGGAATGGCAATGTTGATTATGAGTCCGGCAATGATTGTTGTCTTCTCATTCATGTCACCTGCTGGAGTAGCACTTTACTGGGCAGTTGGTGGTTTTGTTATTGTTATCCAACAAATCATCATTACCTTCATCATGAAACCAAGAATGCGCCGTCGTATTGATGAAGAATTTACAAAAAATCCTCCAAAAATCAATAATGAAGGTCTCAAAGATGTTACACCTACTTCTGTTCAAGAAAATTTCAAAGAAATCACAAGTGAACGCAATGAAAAGGAACGTAAATCTGGCGGACGAAATGCTGGTAAACAAAATCGTAAGTAATTTTTACTGACAAGATATAAAAAAATAAAAAGTCACTGATAAAATTTCTGTCAGTGATTTTTTTATTTATTGAATCTATAATTTCTAGTTCAGATTAAAATGAGAGTTCTGTCAGTAACTTTTCTTATATATTATAGCGTGTATGCTTAAAAAATATCAACATTCCTCCAGTAAGAATAATTAAAAGATAAGTCACAAATAGCACTAAAATAAATAAAGGAGAGATTTGGGTCATTGAAAGAGGTGGCACACCTAGATGGTTACCAAATGGTGCAAAAATATTTAATGTCATATTACTCCAATCGAAGCAACCAGTATTTGGTAAGATAAATAAATAAATCATAAAAGCACTCCCTATCAGGTTTGCTCGTTTACTGGCTAAAGTTAACGCAAAACACATCATTGCTAATGCTAATCCAATCACAAAGCTAAAAAATAATAAATAAAAACTATCTGAATTAATAAGTGGAAACAATGATTGCCCATATTTTCCAGCGTTTTCAGACTTAAAGAATAAGTGTAAAACTTCACCAGAACAAGCTGCCAAACTAAAAATAAGCAAATACATTACAATTAATGATACAACTATCCCAACAGATTTTCCTAATAAAATTATCTTCCACCCCTGTTGTCCAAGTCTCCTTTTGAAGGTCCCAAATTTATAATCATAGTTTGCAACAAGTATTCCAAAGAAACCAGCAAGTAAAGAAATAATTGTCATCCCATAAGATTTAAATATGAATTGTGGAAATCCCACAAAACTGATTGCTTGATTGGCTTGATTTAATTGCTCATAATCATAGCGAGTGGCATTATTAAGTATAGATTGATTGCCATTATTAGAAATAGAATACTCTTTATGAATATTTTTTTGAAAATTAATATCGGATTGTCTGTCCTCCACAAAAAGACTCTCAGCTCCTTTTAAATTAAGGCTTGCTTGGAATATTCCTAAAATCAATAAGCCGATTATTATTCCAAAAATTACTAGATAAATTTTGGATTTGCTAAGATAGAAAATCTCTTTAATTAAAGTTACTTTCATAAATTTTTTTCAAACCTCCTTTATCCACCTTTAAAATTTTTTTATTTTTTATCACATATAAATCATCAATAATCTCTTCGTAAAACTCAAATTGATGACCTGTTAATAAAATAATTTTCTCATTTTTTGACCTGATAAGGTCTTCTTTAAGAATATTTAAACTCTCATAATCCAATCCGTTTGTCACTTCATCCATCATCGTTAAAGAAGGTTCTAATAGGTTCCATATAATCAATGATAATCTTTTCCCTTCACCAAGAGAATAGGTTGATACTCGTTTTGACAGTCTTTCTTCTGAAAGATACCGTTGAGCTCTCTCTTCAATTGTCGATGTAGAATATCTAAAATTTGTAAAAAAAAGAATATTGTCCATTCCAGTTAAATTTTTATAGAGTTCTAAATTATCAAATAGAACATATGTATCATTATTTTTAGCTGGATTATTTATAAGACCTTGGTTTGCATTTAGACTTCCTAAAATAAGTTTCAATAGTGTTGTCTTACCTCTACCGTTTGGCGCCATAATAAACGAGATTTTACCTTCTGTGAAAGAAACTGTTGTATTCTCAAAAATATTTTGTGTTTTGAAATTAAAAGATAGATTTTGAATCTCAATTACCATTTATTCTCCTTTATAAAAAATATGTACACAACTAAATTTTAATCATGTACATATTTTCACTAATATTATCAATTAAATGTAGAATAGGTCCATTGACCATTTCCAAGAATAGTTGTCCGTATATACTTATTAAAACTAATTCCCACATGACCAAATTTTCCAGCATTTATACCTGAGCCCACAGTATATTTTCCTTGATAAATTCGTCCCCAATAACCGTTTTTATTAATAAGTGAAATTCCATTTTGAGTGACCCAGTTTGTCGGAGTAAAACTATGAGCACTCTGAAAAGCTGTAGCTGTACTAATCGCTTTTCCATTATACTAGAAATAGACACGATCCGCCATTGTGATAATATTTAAAACAGAAATAGAAGCATTAGTTGTTTTAGTTGTCGCATTTACAGCCGTACTTAGAGCAGCTGACATCCCCAGGGTGACTGCGAGAGTTACAAGAGTTTTCTTCATGAGTTTCATATTTATACCTCCATATTAAATAATTAAATTGACATTCCTTCTTTAATTCAATTTTTCTACAAAAGAGAGAGATAAGCCACTATATTCAAAAAGATTCTGGATAATAACAATTATTCGTTAAAACAATGATAGAGCTTTAACTTATTTACTTCAATATATTTTTTGTTAATATTAAATTTCTTTTACATTACTTCGAGGTCAAAAAAATACTGATTATTTTTATCAATCTAGATAAAAATAATCAGTATTTTTCTCTTTATTCTTATGTTAAATGAACACCTTTATCAACATAAACAATATCACCAATGACACCTGAGGCAAGTGGGCTAACAAGGAAAGCAGCTGTTTGACCAACTTCATCAATTGTTACACCAACACCGTCAGCTGTACGGCTGTCAGATTCTTTAATCAAATCTTTGTAACCTGAAACTCCAGAAACCGCAAGTGTTTTAATTGCTCCTGCAGAAATTCCGTTCACATGGACACCTACATGTGCCATTTCAGCAGCAAGATAACGAACTGTAGATTCAAGAGCTGCTTTAGCAATTCCCATAACATTGTAGTTAGGAATGGCACGAACTGAACCCATGTAAGTCAAAGTTACGATACCAGAACCTTTTTTAAGCAATGGTTTTGCTGCTTTAGCAACAGCAAGCAAGCTGTAAGCTGAAATATCTTGAGCAAGGGCATAACCATCGCGAGAGATATCTGTAACATTCCCACCAAGCTCTTCTTTTTTAGAGTAAGCAATGGCATGAACAAGTCCGTCAATTTTACCGACACGTGCCTCAATTGTACCAAAAGCACGGCGAATAGATTCATCAGAAGTTACATCACATTCAATGAGCAAATCTTCTGGTTCAGCCAATTTAGCTAATTGTTTTTCCATTCGTTCATTTTGGTAAGTATAAATTAATGTTGCACCTTGATCTTTCATTGCTTTAGCACAGCCCCAAGCAATAGATTTATTGTTAGCAACACCCATGATAACAATTTTTTTACCTTCTAAAAACATAAATAAAATAAGTCCTTTTCTTTAAAATAATCAGGTTTAAGCGACTAGCAAATAAAAAAAAATAAATTTAATCACTTTACCTTTACAAGTCATATAAAAAAGTTGACACTCTCACAAGAAATTGATAATATTAATTGTAAAAGGTTTTGTATATCAAAATACTTGATACATAAAATTTTAACTTAAAAATGTTGAACTGTCAAGTTAGAGTGATGGCTCTTTTTCCCTGATTACTCGGGCTTTTCATTAATTTTTAATAAGAAAAGGAATAAAAAATGACTAAAAAATACGCTATGACTGCTACAGAAGTGATGGAAGTTATTCCGAACCGCTATCCTATCATGTTTATTGACTACGTTGATGAAATTTCTGAAAATAAAATTGTTGCAACGAAAAATGTAACGATTAACGAAGAAGTTTTTAATGGACATTTCCCTGGTAATCCAACTTTCCCTGGTGTTTTGATTCTTGAATCACTCGCTCAAGCTGGTTCAATTTTGATTCTCAAAAAAGAAGAATTTCAAGGAAAAATGGCTTATATTGGTGGAATTGATAAAGCAAAATTCCGTCAAAAAGTCACTCCTGGTGATGTAATGAAACTTGAATTTGAAATTACAAAATTCCGTGGAAAAGTAGGAACTGCTGATGCCGCAGCTTATGTTGATGGTAAAAAAGTAACCACTTGTCAGTTCACTTTCATCGTTGATGAAGCAGCTGAACAAACAAACTAAAAAAAATTTACTGACAGTCTTTGTCAGTAAATTTTTTTATTATATACAGGATTTGTCAGTAAATATCTTAACTCTCCTGCATTTTTTTAATAAAGGATTGTAAAATTTCAATATGTTCTTCCAACTTTTCAAGAATAATAGATTCATTTGCAATGTGGCATTGTTCATGCTGTCCTGGTCCAAAAACAACCGTTCTAATCCCAACATTTTCAAAAAATCCTTGATCATTAGAACCCGAATCCGCCGTTGTTTTCGCGCCAGATAAGTCTGTCAGTAACTGAATGAATGGAGCTTGATTATCGGTCAAAGTTGATAAAACAGGTGTCACAGTATCTTCATAAGTAAAATGATACTGCACAGCTAACTCACTCATGACTTGCTCAAATACCTCTTCCAATTCAGGAGTTAAACGACAGTCAACCACAAGTTCAGCGAAGTCGGCTGTTTTATTAGGAGAATTTTCATCCCCAGAGAGAATTGATGTCACTACAAAAGTTGGCAGACCAAGCTGACTATTTTTGTAAATTTTCAAGTCTTCAACGATTTTCTCAATATTTTCTAGAAAATAAGTAACCGCCCCTAAAGCGCTTTGCTGAAAATGTTCTTGTACCGAAGCATGACCAGCCTTCCCAGAAAAATGTAGCTTCATAAAATGATTTCCACGTTGCCCAATATAAATCTTCTCTAAATCAGTTGGTTCTGCAATAATGCAACAAGCTGAGTCATAGCTCCAATTTTCACTAAAATAACGAGCAAAATCTTCTGAACCCTTACCATCAAGTTCTTCGTTAGCCGTCCCCACGACCCAAATATCTTGACTTAAATCTTTACCAATAAAACTTGCAGCAGCAAGTAAGTTTCCAACATCGCCACCTTTCATATCACTCGCACCAAGTCCAAAGAGTTTTCCCTCTTCTACTCTTGCATCGGTAGGCGAAAATTTCCAGTCAGCTAAATGACCTGAAACGACAGTATCAACATGCCCAGTTAAGATAATGGCTTCTTTTTTTTGTTCTTTTTTACCTTTTGCTTTAATTTGTCCGGCGACAAAAGTTTCTTTGCGAATAACAAAATCAAATTGCTTCTCAATAAACCATTTTTCAAGAAATATTAAAATCTCTTCTTCATTTCCTGAACTTGACGGAATATTAACCAAACTTTTTAATAAGTCTACAGCTTTTTCCATAAATTTCCACCAAACTATTTATTATTTTCAGAAAGCGTGTAGTTCTTTTGAATATCTTTATTAATTTGTCCGTTCTTCAATTCTTCTTTAATGACAGAATTGACAACCTTTGTTAATTCATCTGAACCTTTAGGAAGTGCAACCGCTGAACCATAACTATCTTTTGGCGTTTTTACATCCACATTAGCAATCGCTAAATCTGAATTAGCTGCGACATAACTCTTAGCAATAAGGTTTTCAATCACGGCTCCTTGTACTTGTCCCCCTTTGACTTCATTGATTTCATCGCCAATTTGTGGCAAGGCAATCTCTGTTGCTCCTTTGAATTGACTGGTTACAATTCCTTCTTGAGTTGACCCTTTTTGTGCCGCTACTTTTTTACCTTTGAAATCATCTACTGAACTATATTTACTTAAATCAGATTTTTTCACAACTAAATAATTACTTGCTGTATAATATACATCTGAGAAATTGACAGATTTTTCACGACTAGGTTCCTTTGAAATTCCCGAAATCGCAATATCTGCTTTTCCTGTATTTAAACTAGCTAAAACATTGTTAAAGTCCATGCTTTCAATTTTCACTTTAACTCCTAGCTTTTTACCAATAGCATTGGCCAAATCAACATCAGAGCCCACGACTGTATTCTTACCATCTTTAATAATTTGGAATTCAAAGGGTGGATAATCTGGAGATAAAGCAACTTTCAATACGCCGGCTTTTTTTACTTTATCCACTTGATTAGTAGCCGATTTTCCATTTCCACAAGCTGCTAATGTTGCTACTGCGGCCAAACCGACCATTCCCAATGCTAATTTTTTCATCTTCTTGTTCATCCTTAAACCTCTTTTATAAATAGAATAAGTATAATTATACATTTTAAAATTATTTTGTCAAGAATTTTTGCATATTTATATTATAATTATTAAAAAAACAAAGATTTTTAGATAAAAACTGTACTTTTATACTTGATGCAAAATAAAAATTCACTCAATGAGTGAATTTTTATTAATTATTAATCAATCCATCGCACGTAATTCTAATACCATATCACGTAACTGAGCAGCTCCTTCAAAGTCGAGGGCGCTAGCCGCTTGTTGCATTTCTTTTTCAAGTTTTTTGACTAATGCTTTACGTTCTTTCTTAGTCATTGCACTTGCATCGACTTCTTCAATCTCACCAGAATCAGTTTTCTTAGTAATGGCAATCAAATCACGAATTTCTTTTTTGATCGTTTGAGGTGTGATTCCATGTTCTTCATTATAAGCCATTTGAATTTCACGCCTGCGGGCTGTTTCATCCATCGCATGTTTCATTGAACGCGTTATTTTATACTTTTGACCCTCGTATTCTGTATAATAACCACTATCTAAGATTTCTTTATCCACAGGATCATTTTCGTCGAGTGGTTTAGCCATATCAGAATAAAGAATAACGTGCCCTTCACTATTACGTGCCGCACGACCGATCGTCTGAATCAAACCACGTTCATTACGTAAAAATCCTTCTTTATCAGCATCCAAAATCGCTACTAAAGAAACTTCTGGCACGTCAATCCCTTCGCGAAGCAGATTTATTCCCACCAGAACATCAAAGACTCCTAAACGCAAATCCCGAATAATTTCGGTTCGTTCTAATGTTTTGATATCCGAGTGCATATATTTAACTTTTATCCCCATTTCCTTGAAATAGGCCGTCAAATCTTCGGACATCTTTTTAGTCAAAGTCGTAACAAATACTCGTTCATTTTTCTCAGCTCGTTTATGAATTTCACCAACTAAATCATCGATTTGTCCCATCATTGGTCGAACTTCTACGACAGGATCTAATAGACCTGTTGGACGAATGATTTGTTCAACAATAGTATCGGTCTGCTCCATCTCATAGTCGCCAGGGGTTGCTGAAACATAAACAATTTGATGCACATGACTTTCAAATTCTTCTCTTTTTAAAGGACGGTTATCAAGGGCTGAAGGCAGACGAAAGCCATAATTACAAAGCATTTCTTTACGGGCTCTGTCACCGTTATACATTCCTTTTACTTGCCCCATTGTCATATGTGATTCATCAATCATAATCATGAAATCATCAGGAAAGAAATCAAGCAAGGTATAAGGAGGTTCGCCTTCCTCACGCCCATCCATATGACGTGAATAGTTTTCGACCCCATTACAATAACCCATTTCACGGAGCATTTCGATATCGTAGTTGGTTCTTTGTTCTAAACGTTGAGCTTCAAGGAGTTTTCCTTCTGAGCGGAAAACTTTTAATTGCTCTTCTAATTCTGCTTCTATCTTGGCAATTGATTCTTCCATACGGTCATCATTTGTCATGAAATGTGTCGCTGGGAAAATTGCCAAATGGTCCACTTCACCTAAAACTTGTCCGGTCAATACTTCAATTTCACGGATACGGTCAATTTTATCACCGAAAAATTCAACGCGAAAGGCATGCTCATCACGAGAGGCTGGAAAAACTTCTACAACATCCCCACGAACCCGAAAACAGCCCCGTTGAAAGTCAATATCATTTCGTTCAAATTGAATTCCTACCAAATCGTTTAAAAGTTGGTCACGAGAAATTTCTTGACCTGGGCGCAATGAAACCACCGAATCTTGATACTCTTTGGGTGAACCCAAACCATAAATACAAGAAACTGAGGCCACAACAATCACATCATTACGTTCCAATAAGCTTGAGGTCGCACTGTGACGCAATTTGTCAATTTCATCATTGACCGAACTGTCTTTTTCAATATAGGTGTCAGAACTTGGAACATAGGCTTCTGGTTGATAATAATCATAGTAGGATACGAAATACTCCACTGCATTATTTGGGAAAAATTCTTTAAATTCACTGTATAATTGACCAGCCAGTGTTTTATTATGAGCCATAACAAGAGTAGGTTTACCTGTCCGTGCAATCACTTGACTCATGGTGTAAGTTTTCCCTGTTCCTGTTGCTCCCCGTAAAATTTGAGCTTTTTCCCCATTCTCAATATTATCTACTAACTCAGCAATCGCCTCACCTTGGTCACCGGCTGGCTCATATTTTGAAACAAGTTCAAATTTATTATCTGTTATTCTTTCTATAGCCATTCTTTTTCCTTTAATTCTTTTCTATTACCTTTGAAAAATAATCTAATGCTTGATGATAAACATCATTTTTAAAGCCAAAATCCATTTTACGAATTTCAGAAAGTCCTAAAAATTGATAAGTTGAAAATTCAATTTCTTCAGGATGGCTTTCAAGATTAATTTTTGCTCCTTCGTGCAATCGTACAAGAAAATAATGTTGTTCTTGTCCAGCAAAAGTCCAAGTTGGAAATTTCATCTCTTTAGGAAAATCATATTTTAAAGTTCCTGGATATTGTCCAATGATTTCAAAATCTTTTGTGCCAATTTCTTCTGAGAGTTCTCGAATAATAGCTGTCTCTGGTTTTTCACCAGCTTCAATTCCACCTTGTGGGAAGCCCCAGCTCATCCCGTCTGCTCGTTTACCTAGCCAAATTTTGTTTTCTTTGTTGAGAATAATGGCTGCAACATTTTGTCTGTATTCTTTCATTTTTATCCTCTTTTTAGTAATAGGTTTACCGAATTCTATAGATGTAAAATTTGTCTTATTATTAATCTTCTAATACAATTTTACCATTTTCATCGCTAAAAATATGCTATAATTAATTTATATTCAAAAAAAGATAAGGAAGTTTTATTAATAATGAATCGTGATGAAATTCAAGCAAATTTAATTAAAGCAAGTCACATGATTAGCATGGACGATATTATTCGTGAAGGTTATCCAACTTTACGTGAAGTGGCAAATGATGTAACCTTGCCATTGTCAGATGAAGACATTATCTTAGGAGAAAAAATGTTGCAGTTCTTGCATAATTCTCAAGATCCTGTCATGGCTGAAAAAATGGGACTCCGTGGTGGAGTTGGACTTGCAGCAAACCAACTTGGCTTGCTCAAAAAAGTCATTGCCGTTTTGATTCCAAATGAACCTGAAGTTGATGAAGATGGAAATGAAATTCCACCTAAAGAAGCTTACAAAATGCGTGAAATCATGTATAATGCAAAAGTGGTTAGCCACTCTGTCCAAGATGCTGCTGTTGAAGGTGGCGAAGGTTGTCTTTCTGTTGACCGGGAAGTTCCAGGTTATGTCGTTCGTCATGCTCGTGTCACTGTGGAATACTACAATAAAGAAGGCGAAAAGAAAAAAATTCGCTTAAAAGATTTCCCAGCAATTTGTGTTCAGCATGAGATTGACCACACGAACGGTGTTATGTTCTATGACCACATCAATATGAATGACCCTTGGGAAATTAAAGATGGTATGATTATTGTTAAATAATCGCCAAATTTACTGATGAATTTATGAATAGAAAAATTACTGACAGAATTTCCGTCAGTAATTTTTTATTTCATTTTCTAATTTTTAATTCTTGTCAGTAAAAGTTACTGACAAGTTTTTAGAAAATGATAAAGGTAAATTCTTATTTAGCAATTTTTGCAAAATATTCAAGAGTACGAATTAATTGAGCAGTGAAACTCATTTCATTATCATACCAAGCAGCTGTTTTAACTAATTGTCCACCGTCTTTTAAGTCAGTCACTTCAGTTAATGTAGCATCAAAAAGTGAACCATAAGCCATACCGATAATATCAGATGAAACAATTTCATCAACATTATAGCCAAAGCTTTCATCAGCGGCAGCTTTCATTGCTTCATTGATTTCGTCAACTGTAACGTGTTTTTCAAGTACAGTGACAAGTTCGGTAATTGATCCTGTTGGAGTTGAAACACGTTGAGCATGACCTTTCATCAAACCAGAAAGTTCAGGCAAAACAAGACCAATTGCTTTAGCCGCTCCACTTGACGCTGGAACAATGTTTTCGGCAGCAGCACGCGCACGACGGAAGTCCCCACCACGATGGGGACCATCAAGTGTCATTTGGTCACCAGTATAAGAGTGAACAGTGGTCATTGTTCCACCTTTAACACCAAAGTTTTTATTTAAAGCGTCCGCCATTGGTGCTAAGCTATTTGTAGTACAAGAACCGGCAGAGATAACTGTTTCAGTTCCATCAAGAATTGTGTGGTTTGTATTGAAGACAACAGTTTTAACATCATTTCCACCAGGTGCTGTAATCAAAACTTTCTTAGCTCCACCAGGATGCAAATGTTTTTCAGCTTTTTCTTTAGTGGCAAAGAAACCTGTGGCTTCAAGCACAATTTCAACACCAGAATCAGCCCATTGAATGTCTTCTGGATTACGTTCAGCCGTAACTTTCACAAATTTTCCGTTGACATCAAAACCATCTTCTTTGACTTCAACAGTCCCTTTAAAACGTCCTTGAGTTGTATCATATTTTAGCAAATGTGCAAGCATTGCTGGGTCTGTCAAATCGTTGATATGTGCTACTTCAACTCCTTCGACTTCTTGAATTCGACGTAATGCCAAACGTCCAATACGACCAAAACCGTTAATACCAACTTTAACTACCATGACGTAGTCCTCCGTTTTTTTATTTAGATGATGAGATTCTTCTCTTTTTCTGCTATAATAGAAATAAATGATTATAGTTATTGGAGATATCTCTTATCTCTAATGTAAATGATACTACTTTTTTGTCTTAGTGTCAATCTTTTTTAATTTAAAATATTTAAGGAGCTTCATCATGAAATTATCATCTGGTTGGGAACAATCTGTTTATGTATTACTTATTTTGGCAAGACTTCCTGAAAATCGGACCATGTCATCAATTGCACTTGCCAATCGTCTCAAAGTTTCGCCTTCATATCTCAAAAAAATTATTAAATCTTTAGTTGATGAGGGACTTTTACGCTCTACTCCTGGGAAAAATGGCGGTTTTTCACTCAACAAAGACCTTCATGATATTAGTTTTTACGATGTCTTTTTGGCCATCGAAGGACGGGGTCGAATTTTTCAAAGTCAAGGTCTTTTGCAAAACTTTATTGGCGAAGAGTCTGGTAAAGCCAAACGCTGTGCCATTACAAGCGCTCTTGATGAAATTGAAAATACACTTGTCAGAACACTATCAAATGTTTCACTAGCCCAAGTTGCTGATGAAACTCAATATAATTATAATCTTGGTTATCTTGATGAATGGATTGATGAAATGGATTAAATAATTTACTGACAGACTGTCAATTCATTACTAACAATGAAGTTGTGAATCGAAAAAATTGCTGACGAGATTCATGTCAGTTCAATGCAACCAAGCGGAGTATTGAACTTGTAGATAGAAAAATTGCTGACAAGATTCATGTCAGTTCAATGCGACCACGGGGAGCATTGAAGTTGTAGATAGAAAAATTGCTGACAAGATTCATGTCAGCAATTTTTCATTATTTCATTATTTCTTTATTTCATTGTTTTATTATTTTATTTTTTCTGTCACTAAAAATTTTACTGACAGACATTTTTTATTCAGCAGGAACTTCTTCATCAGTCGTTTCTGCTGCTTCTTGAGCTTGATTAGAGATAACAATTTTATCATCAATCAAATCAGCAACCAATTCTTTGTACTCAGGATGTTCAATATAGAAGTCAGCAATTGAATCTTCGATATTTTCTTGAATCGTTCTACGAAGTGGTCTTGCACCCATTGCTGGATTGTAACCTAAATCAACTAATTTTTCTTTTGCTGCTTGAGTGACACTAAGATGAATATCATTACGTCCAATTTGTTCGTTGACTTCATCAAGCATCAAATCAACAATTTTAAGGAGGTTTTCTTTGCTCAAAGCAGAGAATTCAATAATTCCGTCAAAACGGTTCATGAATTCAGGGCTAAAGAAATCGCCAAGTTGACCAAGCACTGATTTAGTTCGTCCCTCACGAGCAGCACCAAATCCTACAGAGGCTTCAACTTTACCAGTTCCGGCATTAGAAGTCATAATAATCAAACTATCTTTAAAGGATACTGTCCGTCCTTGTGCGTCTGTCAGACGTCCATCTTCAAGAATTTGCAAGAACATGTGCATCACATCTGGATGTGCTTTTTCGATTTCATCTAATAAAATCAAACTGTAGGGATTACGACGAACACGTTCAGTCAATTGACCAGCTTCTTCATAACCCACATATCCTGGAGGGGCTCCAATCAATTTGGCCACCGAATGTTTTTCCATGTATTCCGACATGTCAAAACGAATCATACTTTCGCTTGAGCCAAATAATTCTTTAGCCAATTGCTTAGCAAGTTCTGTTTTACCAACACCTGTTGGACCAACGAAAAGGAAAGATCCAATTGGACGATTAGGTTTACCAAGTCCCACACGAGAACGACGGATAGCTTTAGCAATCTTATCCACTGCTTCATCCTGACCAATCACATGTGCTTTCAAATCATCAGCCAAATTAATCAATTGGGTTTGTTCTTTTTCTTTCAAATCACCAACTGGAATTTGAGTTTTTTGTTCCACAATTTGCTCAATATCTTTCTCAGTGATGACTGGACTTTCTTCATCTGAAACCTCATGATTTTGCAATTCACGAAGTTTGCTGATTTGATCACGGAAATGAGCGGCTTTTTCAAAATCTTCAGCTTGAGTCGCTTCATTTTTCTTCTTTTCTGCTTCTGCAATTCGACGATTGATATCTTCAGGATCAACAAATTTCAATGTTAGATTTTTCTTAGAACCCGACTCATCCAAAAGGTCAATGGCTTTATCTGGTAAGAAACGATCTTGAATGTAACGATTTGACAAATGAGCAGCTGCTTCAATCGCCTCATCAGTGTATTTCACGTGATGATAATCTTCATAGCGTGGTTGAATCCCTCGAAGAATCGTAATCGTTTCTTCAACTGATGGTTCATCAACTTTGACAGGTTGCATCCGACGTTCAAGCGCAGCATCTTTTTCAATGATGCGATATTCATTGAGCGTTGTTGCTCCGACCAATTGAAGCTCACCACGCGCAAGCGCAGGTTTTAGGATATTTCCCGCATCCATATTGCCATCTCCGGCAGAACCAGCACCAACAATTTCATGGATTTCATCAATAAACATAATCACATCATTACGTTTTCTGATTTCATCCATTAATTTTTGCATTCGTTCTTCAAATTGACCCCGAATTCCTGTTCCTTGAACAAGAGAAACAACATCAAGACGAATCACTTCTTTATTTTGTAGTTTTTGTGGCACATCTCCGTCCACAATTTTTTGCGCTAAACCTTCAACAACTGCTGTTTTACCAACACCAGGTTCACCAATTAACACAGGATTATTCTTAGTCCTGCGATTTAAAATCTCAATGACCCGTTTGATTTCTTCATCACGCCCAATCACTGGGTCAATTTCACCACGACGAGCTGACTCTGTAATGTTAATTCCAAATTCTTCTAACATTCCTTTAGGTTGTTTTGCCCGAGGATTTTGCGGACCGCGCGGACCACGTCCACCTGTTTGTGTTGGTGGAGTTTGAGTGCTTGCTGCTCCATTAAAATCTTGACCGTGCAAAGCACTAAAGATATCATTAAATGGATTAAATGGTTCATCAGAATTTCCATTTGAGGCATTTCCTGCGCCAAATAAAGCTTCTTGACCGCCAGATTTCATAATTTGATAACAGTTTTGGCACAAATCAATTTGTTTTTTCTGACCATTTACACTTGTGTAAAGGTGAATCGTAGCTTCATTAATATTACAATTTTGACAAAGCATCGCTTTCCTCCTCTTAATTCTCAGTAATTAATTTTAAACTAATTTTTCCTTCACAGCTTGGAAGGATTTAATCTAAAATCAGGACCAACTTCGATGTAAAGTTTTTTATATTTGAAATTTTTTGTGGTGATGACTAGAACTCGCTCGTTATTTCGGACATCCCAAAACTCATTTTCGCCGTTTTCTCTGAACCAACCGCCGTAATACCAAGCGTTAGTTCCTGCTACTTTTTTATAGAATTTTGGTTTTTTCATATCAGAAACAAGTTGAACAGATTCCAAATTTTCCGGGTCAATCTTGATATGTTTTCTTAAAGAAAGAACTTTTCTTGCTCCTCTAAGTTCAATATCAATGCCACCATTTTTTTCAAAATAGACAGTAGTCGTCATTTTCTCTCCTTATTTATAATTTAAGTGATAACGGTTACTTTCATTTTACATCAAATTTAAAAAATCAATAAATCATTTCTCCCTTTTAAAATAAAAAGTTTGACCATATTTGACCATTGATATTTTTATTATAATCATTTTAGGAAAATTTAGCAAGTCTTTTGAACTTTATAAATAAATTTTTGATAAAAAAATACTGACAAAGCTGTCAGTAGAGCCAAAATATAATATAATATAAAAATTTTTACGAATAAGTATGTTAAATATAATTTAACAATTCCTATTAAAAAAACTTACTGACACTTCCATCAGTAAGTTTTTAAATTACATAAAGTCACGCAATGGTTTAGAACGACGTGGGTGACGAAGTTTTTTGATTGCTTTTGCTTCAATCTGACGAATACGTTCACGTGTTACTTTGAATTGTTTACCAACATCTTCCAAAGTATGCATGCGTCCATCATCAAGACCAAAACGCATTCTCAAAACATTTTCTTCACGGTCAGTCAAAGTATCCATGACTTCATCTAACTGTTCACGTAAAAGAATACGGTTTGTATAATCAACAGGTGATTCGATTACATCATCCTCAATGAAGTCACCAAGATGTGAATCATCTTCTTCACCGATAGGTGTTTCGAGTGAGACTGGTTCTTGAGCAATTTTCAGAACTTCACGAACTTTATCTGGCGCCATGTGCAACTCTTTACCAATTTCTTCTGGTGAAGGATCGCGTCCGAGTTCTTGCAAAAGATTACGTTGAACACGAATCAATTTATTGATTGTTTCAACCATATGCACTGGAATACGAATCGTGCGGGCTTGGTCAGCAATCGCACGTGTAATTGCTTGTCGAATCCACCATGTGGCATAAGTCGAGAACTTGAATCCTTTTGTATGGTCAAATTTATCCACAGCCTTCATCAAGCCCATATTTCCTTCTTGAATCAAGTCCAAAAATTGCATTCCACGTCCAGAATAACGTTTTGCAATTGAAACAACCAAACGCAAGTTAGCTTCGGCAAGCATTTGTTTCGCAAATTCTGCCCCTTCACCACCAGCAATAATTGCTTCAGCAAGTTTTGTTTCTTCATCAAGAGAAATCAACGGATAACGACCGATTTCTTTAAGATACATGCGAACAGGGTCATCGATACGAACATTCGTAACAATTTCATCCATTGCAGTATCTGAAACTTCTTCTTTTTCAATTTCATCAGTAACAAGAGCCAAAGGACTTGGATTTCCATCTTTATCCACAATTGAAATTCCTGCATCTTGAATTTGTTTAAACAAGTCTTCAAGCGCATCATCAACAATCCCAAATTTAACAGAAAGTTCATCCATGATTTCTTCATCAAGCGCTTCACCCAAAGGTTTACGTTTGGTAATATAGCTTTTAACTGCTTTTTCATAAGCTTTTACGTTAAAAGTATCACCATTTTCTTTGACTTCAACTCTTGCTAATGTCTTAGGACTATCCATCTTTTCAACAACAACAGGTTTAACATTTAATGCTTCAAGAAGACGACGTTCTTCACCAGGTCCAACTGAACTTGAATGTGATTTTACAAGTAAGCCAATTTCTTGAGCCTTCTCAACCAAAACACGGTTTTGAACGCCAGTTTCTTTTGAAATTTGACTTATTCTTTTTTTATTTGCTGCCAATTCGCTCCTCCTCTTTGGGTAAAACTACTGACAAAACTGTCATTAAATAGACTAGCCAATTGTCAGTAAAAAATTATCATAATTTTTTCTTTTGGTTAATAATCTGAAGAGTCAACTCTAAGACACGTTCTTTGTTTCCTGCTTTCTCAGCAGTTGCCAACTGTTGAATGAGTTCTTCAAATTTTATTTGTTCCATTTCATTAGAAAAAATGGAAACTAAGTCATTGATTTCCTGACTTGATGCTGTATCAGGTAAATCTAAACTTATAATCTGGTAAAACAGACTACGTTCTTCGTCTGACAGCTCACTTGCTAAGTGTGATTCATCAATTTGCTCATAAACCATTGCTTCAAGCAAGATTTTATCAAATAAATCCTGATAACGCTTATGGACGAATCTAAAATTTTCATCTTGAGAAAATTTTTTCAAAACTGATGAATGATAAATCATTCGATGGAGTAGCATTTCTTCGGCCTTTTCCGAACGTGACAACTTAGGAACCTGAACAGATGGCTGAATAACTTGAGCCGGTTCACTTCTTCTGTAAGTTTGTTGAGTTTTAACATTATTCTCATAATAAGCCTCCTCAAAATCTACAGGCATGACCGATTCAAGACTAGAATAATCATTTTCGTCAGTAAAACTTTCGGTCAAACTTGAAGCTTCTAAATTACTGACAGAATGGTCAGTAATTGTCATATTTTCACGCCGTAAATTTACAGCCTGCTCCACTTGATTATACTCGAAATCAGGCAAAATCTCAACTAATTTTCTTATATAAGCATCCTGCGCCGTAATTGATGGGAGCTTTGCAATCATAGGAGAAATCTGTTCAATAAAATCAAGTTGCGTTTGTAAATTAGCAAGGTTTTCAGGTCTCAAATAATCAATTAAAAATTCAATGGGTTGAATACGCCCCGTTTCCATTAAGGCAGATAATCCCTTCAAACCATAATTTTTAGAATACTCATCTGGATCAAGTCCTTCTGGAACCTTTACAATCTGTACAGCAGATTCACCAATCAAATCAATGGCCTTATAAATTGCATTTTGCCCAGCAGAATCTCCATCATAAACTAATACGAATTTTTTTGCCATTTGTTTCAAACGGCGGACGTGTTTTTCGGTTAATGCCGTCCCCATTGAGGCAACAACATTATTTATTCCAGCTTTATAAGACGCAATAACATCCATAAAACCTTCCATTAAATAGACTTCATGCTGCTTTGAAATTGTTGGTTTTGCTTTATCTAAATTCCAAAGTTCATAAGATTTATCAAATATAGTTGTTGCTGAAGTATTAATATATTTGGCTTTAGAATCATCATTTTCCTGCCATTTACGTCCAGAAAAACCAATTGTCTGTCCATATTCGTTGGTGATTGGAAACATGATTCGGTTCGTAAAAGCATCAAAAACTTTATTATTTGAGAAATGAAATAAACCAGACTTTGCCATAATTTCTTCATCAAACTTATTTGATAAATTTTTAAAAATAAAATCATTTTCTTCAGGAGCTAAACCAATATTAAATCTCTTGATTACATCATCAGTAATCCCCCGCTCCTCAAGATATTTCCTAGCCCGTTCACCCAACTCCGTTGACATCAATAGAATATTGTATAAACGAGCAGCCTGGTTATTGATTTCAAACAATGGTGCATTTGGATTATTTTTTTCTTCTCTATCATCAGAAATGTTAAGAGTAACTCCTGCAAAATCAGCCAGTTCCTTAACAGCATCAACGAATCCAACTTGATTGTATTCTTTTAAAAACTCAATCACATCACCAGAGCGCCCACAACCAAAACAATGATAAAAACCTTTTTCAGCATTTACATTAAAGGAAGGAGTTTTCTCACCATGAAAAGGGCATAAACCAATATAATTCTTACCTGTACGACTTAAAGCAACATACTGTGAAATTAAATCAGCAATATTAACTTTTGACTTTAAATCATTAACAACCTCAGTGTCAAGTGAAACCATAATCTCCCCCTTCCTTCCCTACGATTAATCATAAAAGTAATCTCATAAAATAAGTATAACACTTCAGAAAGGTTCATAATCATCATTCATTTTCTAAAATAAATATAACTTACGAAATCTTACTGAGTTTATGGCTTTAAAGTCTAAAAGACGCCTATTAAAGAATAGACGTCGAACAAAGGGGGGTAAGGGATTCGAACCCTCGCGCCGGTTTCCCGACCTAACGATTTAGCAAACCGTCCTCTTCAGCCTCTTGAGTAACCCCCCATAGGCTTATTAACAATGAATAGATACGTTACATATCCATTATGGGAATTCCAGGATTCGAACCTGGGACCCCTGCGTTATCAACACAGTGCTCTAACCAACTGAGCTAAACTCCCAAATTACTGTTTTCAATTGAAAACTAAGCGGATGACGAGAATCGAACTCGCGTAGCCAGCTTGGAAGGCTGGGGTTCTACCATTAAACTACATCCGCTAACAAAGAATGGCGCGAGACGGAATCGAACCGCCGACACATGGAGCTTCAATCCATTGCTCTACCAACTGAGCTACCGAGCCAAAGATATGGATCTTGCTGGATTCGAACCAGCGACCGATCGGTTATGAGCCGATAGCTCTAACCAACTGAGCTAAAGATCCAGCTGATAAATATAGCGGCGAAGGGGATCGAACCCCCGACCTCTCGGGTATGAACCGAACGCTCTAGCCAGCTGAGCTACACCGCCATTTTTGACCTAAGTCAAATTGATGTAAAAACATCAATCGGGAAGACAGGATTCGAACCTGCGACACCTTGGTCCCAAACCAAGTACTCTACCAAGCTGAGCTACTTCCCGTTATATGCAAGCGGTAGGATTCGAACCTACAACCGCCTGATTCGTAGTCAGGTACTCTATCCAGTTGAGCCACGCCTGCAAATAACAATTAGATATATAACTAGCAATAATACTAGTAAGCGAACGACGAGATTCGAACTCGCGACCCCAACCATGGCAAGGTTGTGTTCTACCCCTGAACTACGTTCGCACTTAAACTTTGTGTCTTAACGACAATGCCGACTACATGATTCGAACACGCGACCCTCTGATTACAAATCAGATGCTCTACCAACTGAGCTAAGTCGGCTAATACCTAGTATGCGGATGAAGGGACTTGAACCCCCACGCCGTTAAGCGCTAGATCCTAAATCTAGTGCGTCTGCCAATTCCGCCACATCCGCTAGGATTATGACCCGTGCTGGGCTCGAACCAGCGACCCTTTGATTAAAAGTCAAATGCTCTACCAACTGAGCTAACGAGTCATTAGTATTTCTACTAACGGTTCTGACGGGAATCGAACCCGCGATCTTCGCCGTGACAGGGCGACGTGATAACCGCTACACTACAGAACCTTTATTCACTTAATGGCTGAAACAACCAATGGGAGTTAACGGGATCGAACCGCTGACCCTCTGCTTGTAAGGCAGATGCTCTCCCAGCTGAGCTAAACTCCCAAAACTTGGCCACTTGCCTATCTCCCAGGGGGCAACCCCCAAGTACTTCCGCCGTAGATGGACTTAACTTCTGTGTTCGACATGGGAACAGGTGTATCTCCATCGCAATGATGACCAAATCATTAAATGTTACCTTGAACATTCAAAACTAAATAACAATTCTTCTAACTTCTAAACCTTAAGCTTTTTATATTTGACTCTTTTGGTAAAGTCCTCGAGCGATTAGTACTGGTCCGCTCCAAGTCTCGCAACTCTTCCACTTCCAGCCTATCTACCAGATCATCTCTCTGGGCTCTTAATTCTTACGAATGGGTAATCTCATCTTGAGGTGGGCTTCGCACTTAGATGCTTTCAGCGCTTATCCCTTCCCTACATAGCTATCCAGCCGTGCTCCTGGCGGAACAACTGGTACACCAGCGGTAAGTCCATCCCGGTCCTCTCGTACTAAGGACAGATCCTCTCAAATTACCTACGCCCGCGACGGATAGGGACCGAACTGTCTCACGACGTTCTGAACCCAGCTCGCGTGCCGCTTTAATGGGCGAACAGCCCAACCCTTGGGACCGACTACAGCCCCAGGATGCGACGAGCCGACATCGAGGTGCCAAACCTCCCCGTCGATGTGAACTCTTGGGGGAGATAAGCCTGTTATCCCCAGGGTAGCTTTTATCCGTTGAGCGATGGCCCTTCCATGCGGTACCACCGGATCACTAAGTCCTAGTTTCCTACCTGCTCGAGTTGTAGCTCTCGCAGTCAAGCTGGCTTTTACCTTTACACTCTACGATTGATTTCCAACCAATCTGAGCCAACCTTTGAGCGCCTCCGTTACTCTTTAGGAGGCGACCGCCCCAGTCAAACTGTCCGTCAGACACTGTCTCCCTGGCCGATTATGCCAGCGGGTTAGAGTAACCATAAGTCAAGGGTAGTATCCCAACAACGCCTCAATAGAAACTAGCGTCCCTATTTCAATGGCTCCTACCTATCCTGTACATGACTTACAGGTACTCAATATCAAACTACAGTAAAGCTCCATGGGGTCTTTCCGTCCTGTCGCGGGTAACCTGCATCTTCACAGGTACTAAAATTTCACCGAGTCTCTCGTTGAGACAGTGCCCAAATCATTACGCCTTTCGTGCGGGTCGGAACTTACCCGACAAGGAATTTCGCTACCTTAGGACCGTTATAGTTACGGCCGCCGTTTACTGGGGCTTCAATTCATACCTTCGACTTACGTCTAAGCACTCCTCTTAACCTTCCAGCACCGGGCAGGCGTCACCCCCTATACATCACCTTGCGGTTTAGCAGAGAGCTGTGTTTTTGATAAACAGTTGCTTGGGCCTATTCACTGCGGCTGGCTTTTACACCAGCACCCCTTCTCCCGAAGTTACGGGGCTATTTTGCCGAGTTCCTTAACGAGAGTTCTCTCGATCACCTGAGGCTACTCGCCTCGACTACCTGTGTCGGTTTGCGGTACGGGTAGATATGACTTTACGCTAGAAGCTTTTCTTGGCAGTGTGACATCAGAGAGTTCGCAACCGTAGTTGCTTCCCCATCACAGCTCAATGTTAGAGAGAAATGCATTTGACACATCTCACACCTCACTGCTTAGACCAGAATCCATTAACTGGCATCTCTTAGCCTACTGCGTCCCTCCATCACGATCATATCTAGTACTGGAATATCAACCAGTTGTCCATCGACTACGCCTTTCGGCCTCGCCTTAGGTCCCGACTAACCCAGGGCGGACGAGCCTTCCCCTGGAAACCTTAGTCTTACGGTGGATAAGATTCTCACTTATCTTGCGCTACTCATACCGGCATTCTCACTTCTTAACGCTCCAGCACTCCTCACGGTATACCTTCTTCGCGGTTAAGAACGCTCTCCTACCATTGATAAAATATCAATCCAAAGCTTCGGTAATATGTTTAGCCCCGGTACATTTTCGGCGCAGGGTCACTCGACTAGTGAGCTATTACGCACTCTTTGAATGATAGCTGCTTCTGAGCTAACATCCTAGTTGTCTGTGCAACCCCACATCCTTTTCCACTTAACATATATTTTGGGACCTTAGCTGTTGGTCTGGGCTGTTTCCCTTTCGACTACGGATCTTAGCACTCGCAGTCTGACTGCCGAACATGTGTATTAGCATTCGGAGTTTATCTGAGATTGGTAATCCTAGACGGACCCCTCACCCAAACAGTGCTCTACCTCCAATACACTTACATTTCGACGCTAGCCCTAAAGCTATTTCGGAGAGAACCAGCTATCTCCCAGTTCGTTTGGAATTTCTCCGCTATCCACAAGTCATCCAAACACTTTTCAACGTGTCCTGGTTCGGGCCTCCAGTGCGTCTTACCACACCTTCACCCTGCTCATGGATAGGTCACTAGGTTTCGGGTCTACATCATGATACTAAGTCGCCCTATTCAGACTCGGTTTCCCTACGGCTCCGTCTCTTCAACTTAACCTCGCATCATAACGTAACTCGCCGGTTCATTCTACAAAAGGCACGCTCTCACCCATTAACGGGCTCGAACTTCTTGTAGGCACACGGTTTCAGGTGCTATTTCACTCCCCTCTCGGGGTTCTTTTCACCTTTCCCTCACGGTACTGGTTCACTATCGGTCACTAAGGAGTATTTAGGGTTGGGAGATGGTCCTCCCGGATTCAAACTGGATTTCGCGTGTCCAGCCCTACTCAGGATACTGCTAGGTATAAGCGCTATTTCGTCTACGGGATTATTACCCTCTTTGATTAACCTTCCCAGGTTATTCGACTATAATGCTTAAGTCCACGTTGCAGTCCTACAACCCCAAGAAGCAAGCTTCTTGGTTTGCCCTTCTTCGCGTTCGCTCGCCGCTACTTACGAAATCGTTTTTACTTTCTCTTCCTGCAGGTACTTAGATGTTTCAGTTCTCTGCGTTACCTTTACATGAGCTATGTATTCACTCATGAATAACTGCTAGTAGCAGCTGGGTTTCCCCATTCGGAGACCTAGGGATCAATGCGTACTTACTGCTCCCCCTAGAATATCGTCGTTAGTCACGTCCTTCTTCGGCTCTTAGTGCCAAGGCATCCACCGTGCGCCCTTATTAACTTTGCCATGATGATTTAAAATCATCGTTTTTCAAGTATAAGTTTGTAAATTCTTTAAAATTCACAGCTTTTGGTTTATTTATCGTTATTAGATATTGTTATTTAGTTTTCAATGTTCAAGTGATTTTAACGTCTTGTCTGACAATGGAGCCTAGCGGGATCGAACCGCTGACCTCCTGCGTGCAAAGCAGGCGCTCTCCCAGCTGAGCTAAGGCCCCACAATCAAGAAGTTGATTCTTGCTTAGGTTTATGACTAAACCCCTCAAAACTGAATAAAGTTGAATGCTCACGTCTTTGTATATATTCCTTAGAAAGGAGGTGATCCAGCCGCACCTTCCGATACGGCTACCTTGTTACGACTTCACCCCAGTCATCGGTCTTACCTTAGGAAGCGCCCTCCTTGCGGTTAGGCAACCTACTTCGGGTACTCCCAACTCCCGTGGTGTGACGGGCGGTGTGTACAAGGCCCGGGAACGTATTCACCGCGGCGTGCTGATCCGCGATTACTAGCGATTCCGACTTCATGTAGGCGAGTTGCAGCCTACAATCCGAACTGAGAATGGTTTTAAGAGATTAGCTAAACATCACTGTCTCGCGACTCGTTGTACCATCCATTGTAGCACGTGTGTAGCCCAGGTCATAAGGGGCATGATGATTTGACGTCATCCCCACCTTCCTCCGGTTTATCACCGGCAGTCTCGTTAGAGTGCCCAACTTAATGATGGCAACTAACAATAGGGGTTGCGCTCGTTGCGGGACTTAACCCAACATCTCACGACACGAGCTGACGACAACCATGCACCACCTGTATCCCGTGTCCCGAAGGAACTTCCTATCTCTAGGAATAGCACGAGTATGTCAAGACCTGGTAAGGTTCTTCGCGTTGCTTCGAATTAAACCACATGCTCCACCGCTTGTGCGGGCCCCCGTCAATTCCTTTGAGTTTCAACCTTGCGGTCGTACTCCCCAGGCGGAGTGCTTATTGCGTTAGCTGCGATACAGAGAACTTATAGCTCCCTACATCTAGCACTCATCGTTTACGGCGTGGACTACCAGGGTATCTAATCCTGTTTGCTCCCCACGCTTTCGAGCCTCAGTGTCAGTTACAGGCCAGAGAGCCGCTTTCGCCACCGGTGTTCCTCCATATATCTACGCATTTCACCGCTACACATGGAATTCCACTCTCCTCTCCTGCACTCAAGTCTACCAGTTTCCAATGCATACAATGGTTGAGCCACTGCCTTTTACACCAGACTTAATAAACCACCTGCGCTCGCTTTACGCCCAATAAATCCGGACAACGCTCGGGACCTACGTATTACCGCGGCTGCTGGCACGTAGTTAGCCGTCCCTTTCTGGGTAGTTACCGTCACTTGATGAGCTTTCCACTCTCACCAACGTTCTTCTCTACCAACAGAGTTTTACGATCCGAAAACCTTCTTCACTCACGCGGCGTTGCTCGGTCAGACTTTCGTCCATTGCCGAAGATTCCCTACTGCTGCCTCCCGTAGGAGTTTGGGCCGTGTCTCAGTCCCAATGTGGCCGATCACCCTCTCAGGTCGGCTATGTATCATCGCCTTGGTGAGCCTTTACCTCACCAACTAGCTAATACAACGCGGGATCATCTCTGAGTGATGCAATTGCATCTTTCAAACTTAAAACTTGTGTTTAAAGTTTTTATGCGGTATTAGCATTCGTTTCCAAATGTTGTCCCCCGCTCAAAGGCAGATTCCCCACGCGTTACTCACCCGTTCGCTGCTCATCCAGTCGGTACAAGTACCTTCCTTCAGCGCTCAACTTGCATGTATTAGGCACGCCGCCAGCGTTCGTCCTGAGCCAGGATCAAACTCTCAAATAAAGTATTTAAGTCACCGTAGTGACTGGCTTGTCTTTCATTATTGATTGACAGATTTTTGATGTCCTTAGACATCACATGAGTCATTCTTCTTTATTCAGTTTTCAATGGTCTAGCTTGTCGCTCTTCGACTCACGTCTCTCGCGACAACTATTATATTCTATCAAACCTACTCCGACTTGTCAACAATTAACTGTCCCTTTTACGGTTTTTTTTAGCTTACATCCGTTAAACCCCGCTGTTATCATGTTTTACTACATATTTTTTTTATAACTTATACTCACAATTAGATTGATTTTTTACTTATTATGATAAATCCATGAACTAAATCTCACTCAAAATTCGAATTAATGATAAAAAAATAAGCACCAGTAGTTACTGACGCTTATTTTTTTATCATTATTATATATAATTATTTTACTTTTGCTGTTGTTGCAATAACTTCTACTGCTTTTTTCATTGCAATATCATGTTTAAGCATATCAACTGGAAGAAGTTTTTCAACTTGTTCAACAGGCATGTTGTATTGACCAGCAAGATCTTCAATTTCTGCTTTAACTTCTTCATCTGAAGTTGTAAAGTTTTCAGCAGTAGCGATTGCTTCAATTACCAAGTTTGTACGCACGCGTTTGTCAGCGTCTGCTTCATATTGTTTATGAAGATCATCTTCAGAAGTTCCAGTAATTTGGAAGTACATTTCTGGAGAGATTCCTTGTTGTTGCATTCCACCAAGAAATTCGTTCATAGCGCGATGAACTTCTTCGTGAATCATTTCTTCTGGAATTTCTTTGATTTCAGCATTGGCAACAGCAGCTTCGATTGCAGCAGTTTCTACAGCATCATCATAAGCTTCTGCTTTTGATTCTTCAAGTTCTTTACGGAATTTAGCTTTAAGCTCATCCAAAGTTTCAACTTCTTCGTCAATATCTTTAGCAAGTTCATCATCAAGTTCTGGCAATTCTTTTGCTTTTACTTCATTAACAGTTGTAACAAAGAGTGCTTCTTTACCAGCAAGGTCTTCAGCTTGATAGTTTTCTGGGAATGTAACTTTAACTTCTACAGTTTCACCAGCTTTAGTTCCAACAAGTTGTTCTTCAAATCCTGGAATGAATTGACCTGAACCAAGTTCAAGGCTGTGGTTAGAACCTTTTCCACCTTCAAATTCAACACCATCAACTGAACCAACGAAGTCAATAACAACAGTATCACCATTTTCAGCAGCAGTTTCTTTTACTACAAGTTCAGCTAAATTGTTTTGAGAGTTAGTCAAGCGCGTTTCAACTTCTTCGTCAGTAACTTCTTTTGTTGCTTCTACTTCAACTGTAAGGTCTTTGTAGTCCCCAAGTGAAACTGTTGGTTTTACAACAACTTCTGCAGTCAATTCCCAGTCAGAACCTTTTTCCATTTTTGAAACATCAATTTTTGGTTGTGCAACTGGTTCGATACCAGCTTCTTTTACAGCTGCATCATAAGCAGTTGGAAGAACAGCATTTAAAGCTTCCTCAAAAAGTGCTTCTTCGCCATACATTTTATTGAACATTTGACGGCTGATTTTCCCTTTACGGAAACCAGGAACGCTAATGTTAGCTTTTACTTTATTAAAGGCTTTATCAAGCCCAGTTTTAATTGTTTCTTGATCAATTGAAAATGAGAGTGTACCTTTAGTATCACTAGTTTTTTCAAAACTTACAGTCATTTTTTTCTCCTTATTTTGAGCCTAAACTCAGAAATTCATACCTTTCAAGAATAGCATAAAATCCGCTATATTTCAAGAAATACTAGCTTTTTGAGCCTATAATATGTTATTTTTTGTAAAAATAAATGCTCGATTCCTAGAAAATCGAGCATTTTATTATTTTGTTGGACTGAGTTTAGTCATGACTTCTTTCCATAAATCATGATTGAAAATGTTCGATGGATTTCCTCCACCTAGAAAACCATAACCAACCATAAGTCCTAAAACGGCGGCAACAACTAATAGGACTATCACTAAAATAATGAGAGATACTCTTAGTCCTAAAAATTTTATGGTTTTCTTAAACATTATTCTTCTCCGTCTTCGTCTTTAACGCGAACAATATCAGCGCCTAAATTTTTCAATTTTTCATGGAATTTGTAATATCCACGATCTAAATGGCTCAGTCTTCTTACAGTTGTTTGACCTTGAGCAACTAATCCCAAAAGAATTAAGGCAGCACTCGCTCTTAAATCTGTTGATTTTACTGCTGCTCCTTGCAAATTAGAATTTCCTTGAATTAAAGCTGTATTTCTTGTGATATCAACTTCCAATCCCATACGACGCATTTCTTCTAAATGTTGGAAGCGATTTTCAAACACTGTTTCTACCATTACAGATTCTCCAGCTGCAATAGCCTGAGCAGCTGTCATTTGAGATTGCATATCGGTAGGGAATCCTGGATGTGGCAAAGTTTTGACACTTGTTGCTTTAAGTTTTTGAGGACCAACCACTCGTAAACCTGTTTCTTCTTGAGTAAAGTTAACACCCATTTCACTAAGTTTTGAGATCAAAGGACGGTTGTGTTCAGCAATTGCATCCTTAATTAAAACATCTCCTTGGGTCATTGCAGCGGCCACCATAAAAGTTCCTGCTTCAATTCGGTCTTGAACAACGGAATGTTTTGCACCGTGCATTTTTTCCACACCTTTAATTATGACTGTATCTGTTCCAGCGCCTTTAACATTTGCTCCCATTTTATTTAAAAGATTTGCTAAGTCAACGATTTCTGGTTCACGTGCCGCATTTTCAAGTGTTGTTGTTCCTTCGGCTAATGTCGCTGCAAGAATAAGATTTTGAGTAGCTCCTACTGATGGAAAATCAAGATAGATATGAGCTCCTTTTAATTTGTCCGCTTTAGCTTCAATATAGCCAGCATTTTGAGTAATTGTAGCCCCCATTTGTTCAAACCCACGTAGATGCAAGTCTATTGGACGAGAACCTATTGAGCAGCCTCCTGGCATTGAAACTCGAGCTTGACCGTTACGAGCTAAAATCGGTCCCATGACAACGATTGAAGCACGCATTTTACTGACATACTCATATGGAGCAGTTGTTTTTATTTCAGTATTTGAATTAGCAATAATTTTTTTGGATTCTTGGTCAAAACTGATCGCAGCTCCAAGATGATCAACTAAATTATTCATCATAAAAACGTCACTTAAAATAGGGACATTAGTAAGTATAACTTCCCCCTCACTAGCGAGTAATGTTGCTGCAAGAAGAGGAAGAACGGCGTTCTTAGCTCCTTCAATTTCAACTTCACCTTGAAGTCTTGTTTGCCCGCCTTTTACAATTATTTTATCCATTATTAATTCCTATTTTTCCTCTATTTTTTATTTTATATTTTTAGATTATATCATAAAAACACCCTCAATTTTTCAGAAATATTTCATCATATTTAATTTTTGATGTATTTTTGTATTTCAGAAATTAAGTAGGAGGGAGCAGTAAACACTTGCTCCCGGCAGTTAAATTGGGGGGGATTACCAGATATTGTCAGTGTAACATATCCTATTTTTTCTGCAATGATACTTCCAGCTGCATAATCCCAAGGTTGAAGATTACTAAAATAGCCAATTATTTTTCCTTCCAAAAGATGACCATAACTGATGCCTGCACTGCCAATGATACGGACGCCTAAAGTTTGATGGCTTAAATCTAATAAACCTCCACTATTGGATCTATACATAAAGCTGTTAACTCCAAGCAAGCTTTGAGACAAGGGTCTTCTTTTGAGTTCAAGTTCCTTTTGATTACAAAAGGCTTTGTGGGTATCACACCAATAGAGTTTATCCTTCATTACATCAAGAATCAGGCCAAATTTTCCAATGCCATACTCATAATAAGCAAGCATCACGGCAAAATTATCTTTTTGCACAATAAAATTTGTTGTCCCATCGATGGGATCTAACACCCACAAATGTGGAATTTCTGAATTGAACTTTATTTTCTCATCGTCTTCTTCAGCTAGAATTTTATCTTCGGGAAAATGATGGAGAATGCTAGCTATTATTTGCTTTTGAACTGCTTTATCAAAATTTGTCACTAAGTCATCATAGCGAGTCTTTTCGATAATTTCCAAGGGGGAACTGATATTTTCTTTTAAGAAAGTTCCGGCATCTTTTACCCAATCTTTTGCTAATTCAAGCCTTGTCAGCACTGACAAATCGTTTTCCACTGGCTTTTACCTCCTTGACTGCATGATAAAGTGAGTAACCACTGCTTAGTTCAAAATCACGTCCAAGCTGTTTTTCTTGCATTTTTGAGGGTACGATCTTTTTGAAAGCAGTATAGGATTCTAGAAAAACTTCTTTTTCAACTTTACTTTCATAAAATTTTTCAACTTGATTGAAAAAAGAAAGCACTTCTGTCATTTCCGTAGTACTCCAACTTAAATCAAGAGGATAATTATAATTTTCTTTCATGTTTCTCCTGCCTTGGTCGGGCTAAAAATCTATAAAATGCAACAAAATTTACTGACAGAAATTCTGTCAGTAAATTTTGTTGCTTAAATCTTAATCTATTGTACTTAACATCTCTGCACGTCGATACTCACGTGGTAAAAATGCACGAATTTCATCTTCATTAAAACCTATTTGTAGGTGCTTTGAGTCAGTAATAATTGGACGTCTTAATAGGTTTGGAAATTCTGTTACCAAATCTAATAGCTCATTAATAGTCAAATTATCAACATCCACAGCCAATTTTTGAAAAACTTTTGACCGTGTCGAAATAATATCTTCTGTTCCATTTTCCGTTTTCGTCAAGATATGACGCAAATCGTTTGTTGTCATCGGTTGTGTCAAAATGTTGTGCTCTACAAAGGGAACCTTATGGCTTTGCAACCAAGCGCGCGCTTTACGGCAACTGGTACATGATGGCGACAAATATAAATCAATCACAGTCCTATTTCCCATCCTTTTAAAATTATCAGTAAGCTTATTTTTTCTCCTCATTGGATAAAAACTAATTTACATCTGCTAAGTATTATACCAAAATTAATACGGCAAAAAAAGTGACGTTATAGTTTTGACCCATTATTTTATTCCAAAAATTACGAAATTATTCATTCATCTCCTCAAATGTTTCTTGTAAATCTTCAAAATCAAGCAAAAAAACTTCATAATTAGGGCTTTGTTTCATTTTTTCAACCATATATTTTAATTTTGTCTCATTTTCTTCATCGTAAAAAACAAAGGCCGCTTCTGTATTTTCCAGTAAAAAATCATTATACTGACGGAATTGAGTGGGACTATCATAACTTTCAAAAGCATATTTCACAAAATCTACTTGTTTAAAAGCCGCAAGTTTTACTTGGTTATTTTCATTCCAATTTTGCCCATGTGTTTCAAAGGAAAAAATTGTTCCAATCTGAAATTCATAATCTGTTTGAAGTTCCTTTGCTACTTCTAATGCCCAATATTCAAATCCTAAGTTACCTGTAAAAATAATCCAACGAAGTCCATCCTCCAAAAAATTGATTAATTTTCTTCTAATTGTTTTTTTTATTATTGATATCTTTATGTCTTTTTCATTGAAAATACCCAGGTCGAAACTTGTATAACCCATGATTAGTAGTGAATTCATAAATATTTTCCCCTTGTAAAATTTATGTTATAATAGACATTATATAACTAACTGAGAATTTTATAAAGGTAGAAAACAGAATGGTTAATTATCCTAATGGAAGGTTGCGAACTCACAGCACTGTTCCTAAGAAAAAAACACAGACAGGGCCGTCAGTAACTAAAAAAAGCATCTCAAAAACTAAAGGGATTGTTGCCTTCGGTAAGCGAGGAATGAATTTTGAAGCTGAAATTAATGCAACAAATGATTATTATCTTTCTCATGGGCTTGCGGTTATCCACAAAAAACCAACTCCAATACAAATTGTTAAGGTAGATTATCCACAAAGAAGTCGTGCAAAAATCACGGAGGCTTATTTCAGGCAAGCCTCAACTACTGACTATTCTGGAGTCTATAAAGGGCATTATATTGATTTCGAAGCAAAAGAAACACAACAAAAAACAGTTTTTCCTTTAAAAAATTTCCATGAACATCAAATTGTTCATATGAATAATGTCCTATCTCAAGGGGGAATTGCTTTTGTTCTCTTGCATTTTGCAAGGCTAAATGAAACATATCTTCTTCCTTCTTCGCGCTTGATTACTTTTTATTACGAAAAAAACGGTTTAAAGTCAATTCCGATTTCTTACATTCGCGAAAAGGGCTATAAAATCGAAACAAACCACATCCCTAGAATTCCATATCTAGAAATTGTGAATAAACTTTGTGAGGTACAGTAAAATTTCTACTAAATCTAAGAAAAATAAGCAAAAAAAACGTGCAAAACGTGGATCTGCTAAATCGAAAATGTGGACGGCAGTAAAACTCTTCTTAATTGCCTTCTTTTCTTTAATTATTCTAGCACTGGCCGCTGGGGGTGCAGTTTTCATCTATTACGCTAAAGATGCCCCTACACTCAGTTTGGATAAATTAGAATCCAAACCTTCTCCGAAAGTCTATGACTCTAGTGAGAATCTTGTGGCAACTTTGGGAGCTGAACAAAGAAATCTTGTTAAAACAGATAACATCCCGGTCGCCTTAGTTAATGCTGTTACCTCTATTGAAGATCACCGTTTTTTTAATACTCGTGGAATTGACCCTATTCGGATTGCTGGAGCTTTTGTTAACAACCTAAAAGGTGGCTCTCTAAATGGTGGATCCACTCTCGATATGCAATTAATTAAACTTTCATTCTTCTCAACTGATGAATCGGACCAAACTTTAAGTGTTAAGGTTCAAGAAGCATGGATGGCTCTAAAATTAGACCAAAAATGGACCAAGGAACAAATTTTTACTGCTTATGTTAATAAAGTGAATATGGCAAATGGTTATTATGGAATGGGAACTGCAGCTCAAGCTTATTATGGTAAAGACTTAACGGATTTATCCATCGCTCAACTTGCCCTCCTTGCCGGAATGCCACAAGCTCCTAACACTTACAATCCATATACTAATCCTACTTCTGCTAAATGGCGCCGTGATATGGTTATCCGTGCGATGCGTCGTTATGATAAAATTACAGCCGAAGAAGAAAAGAAAGCTTTGGCGACACCGATTGATGATGGACTTCAACCTTTAAAATCAAGTGTAACAATTCCAAGCTATGCTGATAATTTCCTCAAACAGGCTATTGCTCAAGCTAAGACTTTGGCTGGAAATGATATTTTGACTGAAGGGGTTAAGATTTATACAACGCTTGATACAACCGCACAGCAAAATCTCTATAACATCGTTAATACTGGTAATTATATAGAGTACCCAGACGATTCAATGCAAGTTGCTTCAACTGTTACTGATGTTAAAACGGGCGCTGTCATTGCGCAAATTGGTGGCCGTAATCAACCTACTAATGTCACCTTTGGCTTTAACCAAGCGGTTCAAACTGACCGAGATTGGGGCTCAACGATGAAACCAATTGTTGATTATGGTCCCGCTTTTGAAAACAATATTTATACTTCAACTAATGATTATGTTTCTGATTCACCAACTACTTATCCAAATGGAACCCCTTTAAAAAACTGGGATAATACTTATTTTGGTTCAATGACTGTCAAAAGTGCCTTAGCACTTTCACGTAACATCCCAGCTGTTAAAACTTTAATCAATGTTGGACTAGATAATTCTAGTAAATTTGTTAACGGTTTAGGGATTAATTTGGATCCTATGCAATATTCTAATGCTATTTCTAGTAATACTAGCACGAAAAACGGTGGAGCAAGTTCCGAACAAATGGCCGCTGCTTATGCCGCCTTCTCAAATGGTGGGATTTACACTAAACCTTATTATGTTTCTAAAGTTGTTTTTCCTGACGGTCGAACAGTTGAGTACAAACCAGCTCGTTCACGAGCAATGCAAGCTTCAACAGCCTATATCATGACCAATATTCTTCAAAGTGTTTTAACTTTACCACTTTCCCAATCTGTAGGTTCATATGCTGCTGTTCCTGGCTTAGCTGCTGCGGGTAAAACCGGAACATCTAACTATACTGATGATGAAATGACTAAAATAAATGAAAAATATGGTTCTGTTCCAGGTTTCGCTGGCTCAATGGTTTCTCCTGATGAAAACTTTGTTGGCTATACTCCTCAGTACTCAATGGCTGTTTGGACTGGTTATTCAAATCGTATGACGCCAATTTATGGTACAAGTACTCGGATTGCTACTAAAGTCTTCTCAGCAATGATGACCCAACTTAATCCTGACCCTTCTTCTGTTGCAGCATGGACTATGCCTGAGGGTGTTAGTCAAGAAGGAACTGCTATTGTAAAAACAAATAGCTCAGGTCAAACAATAAGTCAATCTTCTGCTAATGGTGGCTAAATGAAAATTGAAAAAATTGTTAATAAAATTGCTCAGGAGAATACATATCTCCTGAGCAATTCTACTTCTCATCTCATTATTGATCCTGGAAGTGACTCGTCAGAACTTCTTGAACGTCTTAAAATGACTGACAAAAAGATCAGTGCAATTTTACTGACACACGCTCATTTCGATCACATTATGGGGCTGAATGAACTAAGGAAACATTTCCCTGATGTTCCTATCTATCTTCATTCAGCTGAAAAAGAATGGATGAAAAATCCTAAATTAAATGCATCACTCTTTTTCCTAGGAACTGCTGTGACTGGCCCTGAAGCTGATTATTTTTATGAAATTAATCAGCTTTACGATATCGACTCTTTCAAGTTTCAAGTACTCGAAACGCCGGGACATTCTATTGGTGGAGTAAGTCTGCTTTTTACATTGGAAACTGAGTCTTTTGCATTCAGTGGAGATGCACTTTTTAAGAATGCAATAGGACGCTGGGATTTACCTACTGGCAATCATGCGCAACTTTTAAAATCAATTCGTGAGCAGCTCTTCACACTTGATGAAAATACTCAAGTCTTTCCTGGTCATGGTTCAAAAACAAGTATTGGTACTGAAAAACAAAATAATCCTTTTTTCCAATAAAAAAAGTTACTGATTCTATTGTCAGTAACTTTTTTATTTAAATTCTAATTGTTTGTCCTGGATGAATCATGTCATTAATTCCAAATCCATTGAGGGCTGCTAATTGGTCAGCTGTCATACCATTTGCTGTGGCAATTGAATAAATACTATCTCCATTTTGAATTGTATAACTGTTTGAAGTCGTTGTGCTTGAAGTTGCTGCACTACTACTTACAGTTACTTGCAATACTTGTCCTACTTGAAGCATTGAATTAACATCATAAATTCCATTAGCTGACATCAATGATGAAACAGTCATTCCATATTGTTCCGCAATCGAATATAAACTATCTCCGGATTTGACGGTATAGGTAGAACTTGACGATACATTGGAAGTCGTATTTGTATTTGTTGTAGTTGTGCTAGCGCCAGCAACTTGCAAAACTTCTCCTACATGGATATCGTTCGCATTTTCTAAACTATTTGCTGACACAAGTGCATCAACAGTTGTACCATATTGGGCAGCGATTGCTGATAATGAATCTCCCTCTTGTACTTTGTATGTGCCAGCTGAATTTGTTGAGGCTGATGAGCTGGTTGTAACAGCAGTTCCTCCCGACACTTCTCCTCCTCGGTCATAAACACTTAAACCAAGTTCAGAAATCACACTATTCAATTTAGAGGCATAAGTTGGATCTGTGGCATAGCGTCCTTCAAGCCAAGCTGTTGCATCCAAGTAAGAGCTTGTATTTTCACGCCAAGCACCAGAATAATATGATGAAGAACGTAACATTTTAGCTTGGGCAACACATGCGTCATAAACTGAGCTATAAGCTTGGAAGGGTTCAACAACATTCGTCATTGTTCCATTCAAATACTCTTGTGTTGGCAGATAAACAGGTGTGCCAGAAGTGTATTTAACTCCAAAAATGTTATTATAATTGCTTGCTAAGGCACTTTGGCCACCACTTGATTCTAAAATTCCTTGGGCAATCATTACTGATGGATAAAGTCCGTAGTCATTTGCCACTGGTACCGCAGCGTTAATAATTTCTTGAACGGATGCAGCTTGCGCTTTAATCCCACCCAGACTTGCCAAAGCAACAATTGACGCACCAAGCGCTAATTTATGTTTCTGTTTCATCGAGTCTCCTCTTTTAATATTAGATAATTTTTGACTAAAACATGCCAATTGTATTTTTATTGTTACTTACTAGTATAAAAATTTTCTGGCGATTTGTAAAGTCTTTTCTTTGTTATTTTTTTTAAGTTCACATCATAAATTTTTTTTAGAACCATGATTATAATATTAGGAGGCAAATTTTTTTATTTAAGCTATAATGGAGTAAAAGGAGCGAAAAAATGACTAAAATTTATGATAACATTACTGAATTAATCGGACAAACTCCAATTGTTAAACTTCAACACGTTCCAGCAGATAGTGCTGATGTTTATGTCAAACTTGAAGCTTTCAATCCTGGTGGTTCTGTGAAAGATCGGATTGCCCTTGCAATGATTAGGGCGGCTGAGGCCGACGGACGTCTAAAACCTGGTGGAACAATCGTTGAACCGACTTCTGGAAATACAGGAATTGGACTCGCCTTCGTTGGCTCTGCTTTGGGTTACAAAGTTGTCATTGTCATGCCAGAGTCATTCTCACTTGAACGTCGCAAATTGATTCAAGCTTACGGGGCTCAATTAGTTTTAACACCCGCTAGTGGTGGAATGAAAGAAGCAATTTCTAAGGCAAAAGAACTCTCAGAAACAGAAGGTTATTTTCTTGCCATGCAATTTGAAAATCCCGCAAATCCTGAAATTCATGAAAAAACAACAGGAGCTGAGATTATTGATGCTTTTGGGCCAACTGGACTTGATGCCTTTGTGGCAGGTGCAGGGACTGGTGGAACGATAACAGGAGTTTCGCATGCCCTCAAAAAAGCAAATCCAACTATCAAAACTTATGTTGTCGAAGCTGATGAATCTGCTATTCTCTCGGGTGAGGCTGCTGGCCCACATAAAATCCAAGGTATTTCTGCTGGTTTTATTCCTGGGAATCTTGACACTAAATCTTATGATGAAATCATTCGGGTCAAAGGAGATGATGCCATTTTAACGGCTCGTCATCTTGGAGGAAAAGAAGGATTTTTAGTTGGAATTTCTTCGGGCGCAGCCATTTATGCTGCCCTTGAAGTAGCTAAAAAATTAGGTAAGGGTAAAAAAGTGTTAGCGATTGCTCCTGATAATGGAGAACGCTACTTATCAACGGCTCTTTATGATTTTGAGTCTGAAAAATAAATAATTTTCACTGACAGAAAGTAAAAAAGTTACTGACAGAAATTTGAGAAGATAAATCAGCTAAAAAGGTTGACAAAATTTTCTGATTTTCCTGTCAGTATTTTTTATCTAAAATCCAAACAACATATTTTTATATTTCACTATTTTAGGGTAAAGTTATTTTGGGAGCGCTTTGCTCTTGGAAAATTTTAATAAGGAAAAAAACAATTTCATGAATAAATCAAAAATTTTTGCTTTCTCTGCAATTTCACTTTCTGCTGCCCTTTTACTGACAGCCTGTGGAAATTCTGTCAGTAAATCTGAAGATTCCGCTCAAGAAGCCAAATACAGCTTTGCAAGCAATATTTTAACTCTTGACACCAGCATGGCAGCTGACGTCAATTCCATTGATGTATTGCTCAACGTTGATGCTGGACTTGTCCGTTGGAATCCCAAAGCACAAGTTGTCAACGATTTGGCAAAATCAATTGACATTTCAAAAGATGGCAAAACTTATAATGTAACTTTGCGTGATGGTTTAAAGTGGTCCAACGGTGCTAAATTAAGGGCTGCTGATTTTGTTTATGGTTGGCAAAGAACCGTTGACCCAAAAACTGGTTCACAATACGCATATGCCTTAACACCTGTTGCTAATGCCAGCGAAATAATGACTGGTAAAAAACCAGTCGATACTCTTGGAATTAAAGCTGAATCTGATACGAAATTAGTCATCACTTTAGCAACACCTACTCCTTACTTCAATAAATTGCTGACACTCCCAGCTTATTATCCTGTCAATGAAGCTTTCGTTAAAAAAATGGGAAATAAATATGGAACAAGTTCAGACACTAGTCTTTATAATGGCGCTTTCAAATTTGTCAAAGGAAAAAATAATTGGACTGGTTCAAATGAAACTTTTTCAATTGTAAAAAATGATCAATTCTATGATGCCAAAAATGTAAAACTTTCTGGAGCAACTTATCAAATTGTAAATAATCCTAACACCGCTGTTAATCTTTTCAAATCTGGAAAACTTGATGTCGCTAATTTGGCCACTCCGGAATTAGTTTCTGCAAATAAGAAAAATAAAGATTACAAAGCACTAACTTCACCAAGAATTGATGTTTTAGAATACAATCAATCTGGTAAAGTTCCCGAACTTTCAAACTTAAAAATTCGTCAAGCTTTAAACTTAGCTACAAATAGAAAAAACTTGTTAGAAATTGCGGCGCCAAGTTTTTCAATTACGAATACAGTGACTCCTAAAAAATTAGATCAAGCACCAAATGGAGAAGATTTCGTAACTTACGCTGCCCAACCTTATAAATATGATGCCAAAAAAGCCGCTGAACTTTTTAAAGAAGGTTTAAAAGAATTAGGAAAAACATCAATTACTCTTGAACTTGAAGGAGCAAATGACAATTCCTTTGCCAAGGCAGCGGTTGACTATCTTAAAGGCAATCTCGAAAAAGATCTACCAGGTTTAACCATTAATGAGAAACTCGTTTCTTCAGCTCAACGTCAAAAAGATGCTCAAAATAATAATTTCCAAATTCTGCTGACAAGTTGGGGTGCAGATTACAATGAACCCTCTGATTTCTTGATGAATTTTGTATCAGGAAGTACAATGAATCATGGATTAGTCAAAAACCCTAACTTTGATAAAGCTTATCAAGCTGCTACTACAGCTCCTGACGTTCTGTCAGCTGATAAACGTTATGCTCACTATAAAGATGCTGAGAATGCACTATATGAGGCCGCTAATGTCAATCCCTTGGCCACTGAATCTGTTTCTTTATTATTAAATCCAAAACTTAAAGGAATTTCAACTTATAACTCAGCCATGATTTTTGATTTACGTCATGCTGAAATCGCTAAATAATAAAAGAAATTTACTGACAGATTTTTGTCAGTAAATTTTTTATTCTGTCAGTAAATTTTAAACTTCACGACGAACATGCCCCGGCTCAAAAAGTTGCCCCCAAGTCATTGTTCCTAAAACTTTCTTATTGATGACCTGATTTAAACGACTAATGCTCACTCCATCAGTACTTGTTGAGTCATGTAGAATAAATCCTCCGCCAAGATAGATAGCCGCATGTTGCTCATCCTCACTTGCATCGTCAGCTGTAATTAATAAATCACCACGCGCCTTATCTGACCAATCTTCAGCCTCGCCAGTTTGAGCTAGCAAAGAGGTTGAAGCCGCAAATTGATAAACCAAAGATTGACCGCCTAACCGGAACATTTGAGCAATAAAACTCGAACAATCAAATTCATTGGCAGCTACCGAATCATCAGTACGCCCTCCACCATAAACATATGGACTTTTCCCAACCAGTTTCATTCCTGATGAAATTGTTTTTTCAATCACTGAATTATCAGATTTCAATTGACTGGCCACCGCTTCATAAGCTTTAACCACATCATCTTTACCCGTCTTTTTTGTGAAATAGTAATAATAACCATTAATTTTTTGTAATCCATAAACCATTTTCCCCGTTTGTGGACTGAAATAAACCGTTCCACCATCCAAAGTCATCAAACCTGTCTTCATCACACCTGTTGTTGAATCAAAATAATAATTATTCCCATTAATTTTTTGAAGACCCGTTAATTTTTTTGACCCAGAGTAAGCATAAGTCTCATTTGATTTATTAACCAATTTAATCGTTGAAGCCTGAACATCTTTACTATGATATATTTTAAAGCCAACAAAGAAAATTAGAAATGCTAATAAAGCTAGAATAAGTACTTTCCCTTGTTTACTCATTTTTTTAGAGCCATTTTTTTTATAATCTCTTGTTCTTTTTTCCATATCTAGTTATACCACTTCAAGTTTAATGATAACTTAATAAGAACAATTTAAGATTTGGATAAGAAAAGTGATTTGGAATTATCTTCAAATCACTTTTATAAAATATTTAACCACTTACTTTTTCTAATTCTTGATAAATTTGTCGAAAAACAGTCAAAAATTGTTCAACTTCAGCCATATTATTTGTTGAATCAAGAGAAATCCTGACCGCACTTGTTGCTAATTTTGAAGGGACATTCATCGCAACTAAAGTTCCAGCCGCCGCATTTTTCTTTGAAGAACAAGCTGAGGTTGTCGAAATATAGATTTCATGTTGTTCAAAAGCGTGAACAACGACCTCACCTCTAACCCCACGAATCCCAAAGGTCAAAATGTTAGGAGCAAAATTCTCCACTTTACTAAAAACATGAACTTTTCGATGCTTTTCTAACTCTTCTAAAATCACCTGCTTCATTGCTCGTACTTTTTGACGTTTAAAGTCATCATCATCTAAAGCTAAACGAAGGGCTTTAGAAGTCGCAGCAATTCCAGCTAAATTTTCTGTAGTCGAACGCCAATTATGCTCTTGACCTCCCCCATGTAAAAGCGGAGTCAATCTTTTCCCTTTTTTTGCAACAACAATTCCCACACCACGTGGCCCATGAAATTTATGAGCAGATAAAACCGCGAAATCTACCCGCTCTGTCAACCAAGCCTCTAATGGAATTTTACCAATGGCCTGTACTGCATCTACATGAAAAGAAATTGTTGGCTTATCAGCAAGTAGGTCAGAAATTTCACCAATCGGTTGAATGGTTCCGACCTCATTATTGACTGCCATGATTGAAACTAAAATCGTTTCATCTCTAATCAATTTTTCAAGCTCAGAAACAATAACAAAACCATCCCCATCAACAGGTGCAAAATCAACTTCAAAACCTTGCGTTTTTAACCATTCTGCTGTATTTTTTACAGCTGGATGCTCTACATTAGAAACAATGATGTGACTACCATAAGGACGCTTTTCAAAAGCAACACCCTTTAAAATCCAATTATCTCCTTCAGTCCCTCCACTTGTAAAAAATATTTCTTGTGAATCGACTCCCAACAGTTCAGCAATTTGTCGTCTAGAAGCCTCTAATAATCTCGTCGCTGTTGTCCCCAAACCATGTAGACTTGACGGATTTCCCATAATTTTTGTTGCAACATCTGTATAAGTTCGTAAAACCATTGGATTAACTGCTGTCGTAGCAGAATTATCAAAATATATCATTTTTTATCCTTAATATTTAAAAATCAATCTTATTTTAACACAAAAAATACCGAAAAGTTTGACTAAAATATAAGAATGATGATTAAATTACCATAAAAAACTTTTGACATTCGCTATTTCTGTCTATTAAATCTTTTGACAATTTGCCGATTTCTGACGATTGAATAAAGATATACCAAAATAAAAATGAGCAACCAAGTAATAGTAAAACTCCAAATATGATGTTGCCACGAGCTATCAAAAAGCCAAGTATTAACTAATAAGTAACCCCAAGCCAGCAAATAACTTGCTAAAGCTTGACTAACAAATTCAAGCAAGGCAATTGTGACATATTCATCTATCAATTTAGACATGGCCCCCTGAACAAAACCATAAACAAGAATTAGAGTCATTGATTCAAAATCAATTTCTCCACCAAAATACAAAGTAAGCAAGAATCCACAGACTATAGCAATGAAGGCACCTTTTAATCCCGAAATTACATATTTCATTTTTTAGCTCCTTCTTCTAACTTCTTGTTGATATTTGCCAAGTATCTACGACTGACAGGCAACTTTTCATCTCCAATATAAAGCAATACTCCGTAAACAAAGTCCGTTTCCAAACGCTTTATTTGTTCAAAATTAACCAGAGTATTTCTTGATATTTTAATAAAATTCAAAGCCAATTTTCTCTCATAAAAATAGAGAGGAGATCTTACTCTTATCACTCCATCCGTCATATGGAAATCTAGATAATTTTTTTCTGATTTTAAATATAAAATTTCTCTGATATTAACAATCTCAAAACCTTTATTTGTTGCCAAATAGAGTTTCTCGTTATTTATAGAAGACAAATCTTCTAAATGATACTCTTTTACAATAGCCGAAAATTCTTCTTGTGTTCGAGCAACAATGACAACTTCCGCTTCTTCTATATTAGGATCAATTTGTTTTTTTAATTTCACTTTTTCATTATATAAATAAATACTTACTTAAACAATTATTTAACTGACAAAAGCTAAAGTATTTAGGCCTTTCTTCGATAAACTAATAGAGCTAAGAGACAAATCAAACCGACACTTAAAGATATTCTTGACCAATTTGGAACGACTGTATAGTTGGAAGTTAATGTATGGTTTAAATCAGAAAGTAACTGAGTGAGGAAAAAATTGTCAGCAATCTTACGAATTCCTCCTGAAAGTTGTGCTAACGGAATCATCATTCCTGAAAAGAAGAAGGAAAGAAACATCAGAGGCATAGCAATTGCACTTGCTGTTGCCGTGTTTTTAGCAAGAAGTCCAATAATCATTGCTAATAAACAAAATGGAATTGAATATAAATAAAGTTTTAGATAAAAAAGAATTAATAAACTCAACTTAGGAAACTCATAACCATAAGCATAATGAGCAACTACTAGAATAACAAGCGTTGAGCAAAAGATAATAATCATAAAACTAACAATTTGTGCAATAATATAAAATAATTTTTTTATTCCTCTTTGGACAAATAATTGATAAATTTTTCCAGACTGATAGTCAGCAATTTGTACTGACAGTGAAGTCAAACTAGCTGATAGAACACTGTATAATAATATTGACGCAATGTTATTTTCGATATAATGTGGTACGCTTTTTCCAAAACTTGATGAAAAAGCAAACATTAAAAATAAAGGAAAGATAAATACAAAGAAAATTTGTGAAGGATTCCTATAGCGTAAACGTAGTTCAAATGTAAAATATTTTAGAAATTTCATGATAATAGTTCCTCCAAGTTGATACGGTAAGTCTTTTGATATAAAACAAGTTCTTTATTGAATTTAATGATGGCTTGTTCAGCCAATTCCTTTGGTAATTTGTACTGTTTTTCTTTTAGTTTATAGGCTTCAAATTCTGGAACTTCTACTAAAAATTCAACAAAAGAAAACTCTTCTTGAATTAAATCTGATTTTTGTAAATCTGCAATAATTTTTCCATCTTTAAGAATGATAAATCGGTCGCATAATTGCAAAGCTTCTTCTAAATAATGGGTTACCAAAAGTAAAGTTGAATTTTTCACTTTCAAATTTGAAGATAAAAATTTAAAAAGCTCTCCTCTGCTCTCACTGTCAAGACCCGTTGTAATTTCATCCAAAAAGAAATATTCAGGACTATTTTGTAGTGCAGATACCAAAAAGAGTTTTTGTTTTTGACCACCAGATAAATTTGAAAATCTTTGCTTTAAATAGGATTCCATTTTAAATTCTTTGACCAGTTTTAAGCCATATTCTTTAGATCTTTCATCATTTGAAAACAATGCTAAAACTTCACTGACTAAAGCATCAGGAGGTAAAGTCATATTTTGCATGATGTACCCAGTATTATTGGAAGTCGGTTTCATTTTGCCATATTCAATTTTTCCTGAAGAAGCCTTGACTTTTCCATTAATAATATTCATTAATGTTGATTTTCCCGCACCATTATTTCCTAATAAAGCAACCTTATCGCCAGCTTTTAATTCAAAACTGATATCATTTAGAACTTGATTGTTACCATAGGATTTATTTATATTTTTTATTTTCATATTGCTATTTTAACTCAATCTATCAAAAGTACTGACAAAAAGTTTGGGATAAATTAAGCAATTTTAGGGATAAAAAAATAAGAGTTTTTTCTCCTATTTTTTTGAATTTATATTATAAGCTTTACGGTATTGATTGGGAGCAAGTCCATAGCGCTTTTTAAAAGATTTTATAAAATAAGGAGTATTCATCATTCCAACGGCACGCGCAATTTCAGAGATTGCTTCATTTCCTTTAAGCAATCGTATTCTTGCTTGCTCAAGTCTTATTCTTGTTAGTTCTTGCTGTGGAGTTAGCCCTTTTATTTTTTTATAAATATGTCGAAGATAAGACGAAGAACCATGAAGTCTTTGGCCCAGCTCCTCAAGACTTAAGTCCTCATCATAATGATTTTTTAAAAGTAAATCAATCTTTTCTACCCAAACCTCATTTGGTACAACTTTATCCATTGGTCGACATCTTTTGCAAGGACGATAACCTTCTGCTATGGCTTCCTCAGCTGTTTTAAAAATACTTAGATTCTCTCTTTTTGGTAGTCTAGAGACACAGGAAGGTCGACAAAATATTTTGGTCGTTGCTACGCCATACCATAACTTATTATCAAAGTTTTTATCATTATTTTTAATGATTGTCCAAGTTTCGTCAGTGATTTCCAAATGAAAACTCCAATTATTTTTTGAAATGTGCTTGCTCAAGTGCCAAAAGAGCTTTTTTCTTCTCTAGTCCACCAGCATATCCTGTCAAGGAACCATTAGTCCCCACAACTCGGTGACAAGGAATGATGATTGAAAGTGGATTATGTCCAACTGCTCCACCAACCGCCTGTGACATATTTCTTTTTTTCTCTTCATTGACCTGAAGGAGGTTTGATATCTCTTTATAAGTAATTAGACTACCATAGGGGACATCACTTAATATTTTGAGTACTTCTTTCCTAAAATCCGTTACTTCTGGTTTCAATCTTATTTTTTTAAAATCAGGGTTTTCTCCTTCAAAATAAACATCCAACCATTCTATAGCATTAATAATTGGAAGACTCTTATCCTCTTTGACCTGATTTAAATCATAATTGGCTGCAAAGTATTTTTGCTCTTTAAACCACACTCCTAATAAATAAGTTTCATCACTTAAAAGCGTTATTTCTCCTAAAGGTGACTGGTAGTTTTTTTTAGCTAACATATTCCTATCCTCTTCGTTCTGACTTTTTATATTCAATAGTATAACAAAAAAATAAGGCAGAAAACATCACTATTTGGCTTTTTCATTTTTTTGAATATCATTCTTGATAAATGATATAATATTAAAAAAAATAGATTATGGGTCTGACAATGAAAGTAATATTAAGAAAAGCACTTCCAGATGATTATGAGCAAATTGCTTTTGTTCACTATAAAGCCTGGTTAGAAACATACACTGTACTTCTCCCAGAAAGTTTCTTAAAAAACAGAACGCTTGAATCAAGCATTAATATTTTTAAAAATAATCTTTGTTCAAATACAGTGGTTGCCATTGTTGAAGGCAAAATTATTGGTTTTTGCGGTTGGGGCCCTCTTCGGAATAATTCTTTTGAAGAAAACTTTGGTGAAATTCATGGTATATACTTACTTGACTCCTACAAAAAACATAAAATAGGTCGAAAAATGCTTGAATTCGCCTTAGAAGAACTTTCAACAGAGAATTATCCAAAAGTTGGCCTGTGGGTACTAAGTAGCAATGAAAATGCCATTAACTTTTACAAGAAACTCGGTTTTTCTGACACAGGAATTTTTAAGGAAGAAAATTTAGGGGAAATTATCACTGAATCTTTTTTTACAAAGGAAATCTAAAAAAGCATATCCCGGGATATGTTTTTTATTTTAATGACAGATAAGAAAAAAACACCGTAAAATTACGGTGTTTAATGCTTAATAGCTATAATTATTTAACTGCGTCTTTCAATGCTTTACCAGCTTTGAATGCAGGAACAACTGTAGCAGCGATTTTGATTGCTTCACCAGTTTGTGGGTTACGTCCTTCACGAGCTGCACGTTCGCGAGTTTCGAAAGTACCAAAACCGATCAATTGAACTTTTTCACCTTTTGCAAGGAATTCAGTTACTACTTCACCAAAAGCGTTAACTGCTTTTTCTGAATCTTTTTTAGTCAATCCTGTTTTTGCTGCAACTTCAGCGATAAGATCTTGTTTGTTAGCCATTTTAGAAATGTCCTCCATTTGTTTTTTACCTTAAACATAGGCAATTTTCATTTTAGCAAATCTTAGCCCAGTTTGCAAGTCAAAATGCCATTTTATGGCGTTTTTCAGGCTTTTTTCATGAAATCAAAGACAAAATTACCCTTGGATAAATCAATTTGATTAACTTTAATATAAAGATTACTTGCAAGCTTTATTTTAGGTAAATTGATGACAATCTGATTTTTCTTACTTTCAACTTGGACAAAGTCTGGCAAGTCGTATGCTTTAACGATTTGTAGGACTTCTGAAGTAGGTAGACTCAAACTTCCAGCAGAAATATTTTGGACAGACAAACTAACCGAGCCATCAGAAAGTGCTAAAGGTTCAAAATAAATATAAAGTGGAATTTTGGTTCCAAAAAGTTTATAAGATGCTTCAAGAACTGCTTGTTGATTAGAAATATAAAACTTGTAGGTCATCTCTTTCGTTTGGTAAGTTTCTAAATAACTATTAATCAATTCATTGAGCTGCGAAGTTGTACTTCTGATTTGAGCAACTTTTTGGTCTGAACTATCAGTTGATTTTTGATTGAGAACCGTTTGGTCTCTTGGGCTAGTCACACGAATCGCGACAAATACAATTCCTGCTATATTCAGAGCCAAAAGAATAATAAACAGCCATTTCCAAATGGGACGCTTTTTAAGACCTTCTTCTTTTTTTGTTTTTGGCTTATTGGAATTTTTTGTTTTTGATTTTCTTGTTTGATTTTCGTTATTTTCCATTTTGGTTCTCTATTCTACAAGTTTCATTTCTTCTTTTACTTTAATCACTCTTATGGCTGATTGACTAATTTTTCTAGCAAAGTCTGGGTCTGCTTTTGCTTTTTTCAAAACTTCTGAGATCATTTCTGGAATTTGTGTAGGCTCATTGGCTAAAACAAGGTCATTTCCTGCTACCAATGCTAAAACTGCCCTTTGACCAGGCGTCCATGACTGTACTTGGACAGCATTTGATAAATCATCTGTAATAACCAAACCATCAAAGCCTAATTGTTTCCGTAGTAAACCATCAACCATTTTGGATGAAAAAGCACCGGGAAGGTTAGGGTCAATTTTATCATAAATAGCGGTTGCGGTCATAATCGAAGGTGTCCCAGAAGAGATTAAATCTTTGAAAATTTGAACAGATTCGCTATTGGAATTCGTTCGGTCATCTCTAACACCTGCACTGATATCTGTATTGCCTGTCACCGCTCCAAGCCCTGGAAAATGTTTAGCAGTTGTCAAAACCTTGGCTGCCTTCATTCCTTTTGTAAAGGCGTCAGCGTGATTGACAATTGTCGCTTTATCATAAGCATACTGGCGACTCCAATAGCCAATTGGAGCATTTTGTGGAGCAAAGTCGGCAGATAAAACTTGGTCAGCAACTGGTGCTAAGTCAAAATTAACTCCAGCTGCGTAAAGTTCATTTCCCCAAGTTTGTGATTCCTTTTGTAATTTGTCAGCTGTCCAACTTCCTTGAGTTAATCCATCAGGAATCTGTGAAAATCCCTGCCCCTGAAGAACTTGAACATTTCCTCCCTCTTGGTCACAGGATATCAAGAGTTTGCGATTAGCCGGTGCTAAGCCTTGTAGTTTGTCAGTAATAACTTTCATTTCTGGGACACTGAGATTAGAGCGACCAGTCAAAATAATACTACCTACTTGATACTTTTCAATCGCATCAAAAGTTGCCTGATCATAGTTATTTGCTGGCATTCCTGTCATAAATAACTGTCCAACTTTTTGTTCCAAAGTCATCTGCTCAATATTTTTATCCATATTTTTTGAGGAAGTTGAACTCCTTTTAGTTTCTGACAATTGGCTTTTCTTTTTTGTTTTAGACGATTCTTGTCCATTTAAATGTCCCGCCAAACCAAGAACTCCTGACAAAATTAATGCACAACCAAGAACAAGACTTAGAAAAACAACTGGTTTTGCTTTTTTCTTTAAGCGCTTAGTCATTTTTGGTTGACCTCCTTATAACTTGCAAATACTGCGTCAGCCATAATTTGATAACCTACGTTATTTGGATGGAAATGGTCTTCTGTATAAAGTAAGTTATTGGAAACTGCATCGGATGTACTGCCAGATTCAACCGCTTGTTTATCTCCTGAACCTTTGTAAAGTAAGTCATTGATTGGTATAAAATATGTATTATTTTCTTGGCTTACAACACCTGCAGTTGCTGTATTCCAACTGTCAATCACATTTTGCATGACTGTGAGGTCAGGAAAATTCAGATAAAAAGGATTGTAAATTCCGAGGACATAAATCTGCGCTTTGGGATTGTCTTCACGAATTTTATCTAATAATTTTTTTACTCGCGCTTGATAAAGTTTCTCTGGTTTAGTAAAATCCTTTTCTGTCATTGATGAAAGTTTGGTAACATTATCACGAATAACTTTTAAAACATCATTCCCTCCAATGGTAATCGTAATGATATCAGCTTTTTTTAAGCCATCAGTAATTTTTTTACTTTTTGTCATCCGATTATAGATTTGAGTACTTGTATCTCCAGCTTTCCCAAAATTTTGACTGCTGACAGAGCTATCTGTCTTATTCTCAATATCTTTGGCAAATAAAGGGACAAAACCACCTTGTCCTGTGGCATCTCCAACTCCTTCTGTCAGAGAATCTCCTAAAGCTGCATAAGTCAGATTTTTTGCTGACAGAGTTGAAACTTCTTTGCCAGCTGAAAATCGGTCCCCTGCCTTTGGAAAAATGAGCAAAAAGAAGCCTAAAATTAGCAAAATTGCCAGCAACAAGCCGGCAAATGTACGTATAAAATTTTTCATCATATTTTTAGATTTATCATTCATAATCAATCATAATTGCCCAAGCCCCAGGACCTGTGTGTGTGGCAATTGTCGTATTGGTATCTAAAATTGAAATAGGTTTTTCAACAAATTTTTGCAAAACTTCTTTCGCTTTTTGTGAAAATTCTAAACCTTGAGCATGAGAAATTCCAATTTCACGGATTTTACGTCCAGAACTACTAATAGAATCTGAAAGTTCTTCAAGCCATTTATAAAAAGTTTTACTTCCACGTCCTCGTAAAAGAGTATTCAATTCACGGTCTTTCAAAGTTCCAATGACGCGAACTTGTAAAAGACTTCCAAATAGTCCTGTCATTCGACTGACACGACCACCTTTAACCAAATTTTCTAATGTTGAAAATCCGATAAAAAGCTCTGTATTTTCTCGAATATATTTAATTTTTTCTAAAATTTCTTCTTTAGATGCTCCTGCTTTTGCTAGGCGCGCTGCTTCAACCACTTGGAATTTTTGTGCTTGGTCAGTAAAGTCACTATCAATGACCGTTACGTTACGACCTGAAAGCATTCCCCCTTGGCGTGCTGCTTCTACTGTTCCTGACAATGCTTCTGTTAAATGAATAGAGATAATCTCATCATCCTCAGCAGCAATTTTTTCATAAACCTCGGCAAAAACACCAACTGGTGGCTGACTTGTTTTAGGCAAGTTTTTTGATGCAGCCATCTTGACCATGAAATCTTCAAACTTCAAGTCGTCGTCTGAATACATTGTTCCATCGATCGTTACTGATAACGGAACAATAGTAATGTCAAGTTCACGAGCAATTCCTGGCTCAATCGTAATGGATGAATCTGTCACAATTTTTATTGGCATATTTACTATCTGAACTCCCATTTTTCTCATAAGAGAAAGTCGGCAGTCCAATTCCTTTTCTATACAATTTGTGCTATCATATATTATAACAAATTTTCAGTTGGAAAGAGCAAAAAAGGTTGATAATATTATTTTTTTGATTCCAAAAACAAATTAAAAATTGCTCAAAAGCTGAATAAATCAATAAATTGGAGAGAACAAATGGAAGAAACACAAGGTTCAAAAACCTATCAGATTCTCAATGAGATTTTCAATGCAGTTACTCATGGCGCGGGCACTGGCCTAGCAATTGCAGCACTAGTTCTTCTTGTCATTAAAGGAGCCGCATCTGGTTCTGCACTTGAAGTTGTTGCTTTTACAATCTATGGAGCTTCGTTAGTCATTCTTTTTTTATGTTCAACTTTAGCACACAGTTTACATTTTACTAAAGCAGTCAAAGTCTTTCGAGTTTTTGACCACAACGGAATTTTCTTTCTGATTGCTGGAACTTATACGCCTTACTGTTTAGTTGCTTTAAATAATTGGTTAGGTTGGATTGTCCTAGCAGTCATTTGGATTTGTTCCATTTTGGGGATTGTTTTAACTTCAATCTATTTACCAAAATGGGGTAAAACACCTAAATTATCAACCGTTTTATATGTCGTTCTTGGTTGGATGATTTTAATCGTTATTTATCCTTTATGGAACACATTAAATCCTATAGGTTTCTGGCTTTTAGTCGCTGGTGGTGTTGTTTATTCTGTTGGTGCACTCATCTACCACTTTAAATTTCCTTTTGCTCATGTGGTGTGGCACCTCTTTGTTTTACTCGCTGCAATTCTCATGTTCTTCTCTGTTTACCTTTATGTGGGATAAGATAAAACCCGTTCGAATGAACGGGTTTTTTATTTTTCTCCGTCCATTCGAACTCCTTGTAAGAAATAACGGTTAAAAACAATGTACAAAATGATAATTGGGATAATTGTTAAGATTGAAGCAGCCATGACACGATTCCACATCTGTCCGCCTTGATCAGCTGACTGGAGCATTTGTAGACCAACAGTTAAAGTAAATTTGCTCGGTGTATGTAGATATAACATTGGTGAAAGAAAATTATTCCAAAATCCCATAAAAACAAAGACTGCCTGCGTTGCGATTGAAGGCTTTGCAAGAGGCATTACAATACGGAAAAATGTTCCAACACGAGATAATCCATCAATTCGGGCAGCTTCTTCAACATCTTTTGGAAAGCTTAAGAAAAATTGTCTCATCATAAAAATATTTCCAATATTAATCGCTGCTGGTAAAATAAGCGCCCAAAAAGTATCTAACATTCCTAAGTTTTTGATAATCAAATAATTGGGAATTAAGAGTACTTGAGCAGGCACCATCATCATGGCTAAAATTCCATAATAAAATTGTTTGCGCCCTGGAAATGTTAATCTTGCTAGACTATACCCTGCCATTGTATTTAGAAAAATATTGATTGCTGTTCCAATTACTGAAACTATCACTGAATTAACTAACCATTGCGTAAACATTGAACCAGAAGCTGGACTAAAGAGATATTGGTATTGCTCTATCGTAAAGTGCTTTGAAAATAGTGATAAACTTCCACTCGTTATCTCAGATAATGGTTTAAAAGAGGCGGCTAAAGCCCACATGAAGGGATAAAAAGTAATAAAAGCATAAACAATTAAAATCACATAAAGTAGCGTTCGAAGCAGACTCTGTTTTCTAGTTCTTTTCAAAACCGTTTCCTCCATTTAATTTCTCAGCAATTCGAGCGACTATAAAGATAATAATAGCCAAAATGATTGCAATAACTGCTGCGTAGCCCATTTGATTATTTTGACCAAAAGCATATTGGAAAATTAAAAGGCTGACGGTCAACGTACTATTAGCTGGTCCACCTGTTCCACCCGAAAAAATATAAGCTTGGTCAAACATTTGAAAAGTTCCAATAATCCCTGTCAGTAAAACAAAGGTAGTAATTGGCCGAAGATAAGGAATGGTGATATAACGTAATTTATCAAAAACGTTCGCCCCATCAATTTCGGCAGCTTCATACATTGAATCTGGTAAATCAACCAAAGAAGCGAGATAAATGGTCATAAAATAGGGTACTGTTGACCAAATATTCATTATCATGATTACCTTTAAAGTCCAATTGGTGTCATTTATAAAATTAATTGGCTGGCTAATCAGATGAAGACTTTCTAAGAGACCGTTGATTGGACCATTTAGATTAAAAATAAACATGAATATTAAAGTCAAAGCTGCTGAACTTGTCAATGTTGGTAAAAAATAAATTAAACGAAAAACAGTTTTTCCTCTGATGCCTTTATTTGCCAAAATATAGGCGATGACCAAAGCAATAATCGTTTGAACCGGCACTACAACTAGAGCAAAGAAACCTGTATTTTCTAATGCTCGAAAAAGTTGTTTATCCCCTAAAAGGTTAGTGTAATTTTTAAAATTATTCCATTGATAATTGTGCGCAATAAGATTGACATTGTTAAATGACAAATAAACCGCAAATAAAATTGACAGCACAAAGAATATGAGAATAACAAGAAGGGCAGGGGCTAAAAATCCGTAAGCTTGAATCATTTCACCTCTGGCTCTTTTACTCGTTTTTTGTTTTTCCATATGATGTGATCAAACCCTTTCTTTTTGTCTTTGTAAAGCTTTCGTCAGTAAATTTCACGTTTCTGTCAGTAAATTTCGCTTTTTATCTATAGCAAATTTACTGACAGGACTTAAATTTTACTGACAGAATGACTTTTATTTTGATATTTTGCTATTGGCATCTTGGTCTGCCTGTTTCATTGCGGCTTTCAAGTCGGCCGCGGTTGCCCCTTTCTTGAAAACATTTGGAATAAAGTTTCCGTATGATGAAACAAGAGTTGTCAGATTTGTCCCATCTTGCCAAGGGGTTGCAAATTTAATCGAATCTTGATGAACTTGAAGTAAAGGATTTGCTTTTAAGAAAGTTGAACTGTCAGCAACATCTGGACGCGTCGCAAGTGTTCCGACACCGTTTGTCCAAGTTGACATTCCATCTTTTCCTGTGACATATTGAATCCATTTGTCAGCCAAATTTTTTGCTTTGGTATCTTTGTATTCGCCCCAACCGACCGTGTATTGCATGGTCATTTTCTTACCTTGATAAGTCAAATTAGGAATGATTGTATAGTGGAGATTTTTGTATTGACTATTAAAAACTTGGAAATTCCAATTTCCTGTCAGCGCCATGGCAAATTTTCCATTGCCAAAACCGGCTCCTTCATCGCCCACACCAACTTGTTGAGGAGTTGCTACTGCACCAGTATTAAATAAATCAATAGCTGTTTCAAGATTTTTTAAAATAGTTGGATTTGATAAATCTGCTTTTCCATCCTTAGAGATTGGATTTTGTCCATCAGCTGTGATAAATTGCCAATTTCTGGTCAAATCAGCATTCGTGTTCATCAAATAAACTTTACCTTTGCCGTAAGCTGCATCAATTTTTGCTTGAGCGCTTGGCGCCCATTTGATAAATTCTTCATAAGATTTTGGAATAGAGTTAATATCAATTCCTGCCTTAGAGAAAATATCTTTATTTACGTAAATTGCCAGTGTTGACACGTCTTTTGGCGCAGCATAAATTTTCCCATTCGTTTCAAAAGCTTTAGCAATTGTTGAATAAAATTCATCTTTATTGACAACTTTTGATAGGTCATTTAAGACACCTTCCTTTTGCAAATAGGGATAGAAAGAAGAGTCAATGTAAAAAACATCGGGAGCAGTTCCGCCAGAAAGATCAGTCGGAAGTTGGGTTGTAATATCCGTATATACTTTGGGTTTAACATTGACTTTATTCTCTTTTTCAAAATTTTTAACCAATTTATCAAAAGTGGCGTTTTCGGTATCAGATCCTTTCCAATAACCGACTGTCAGCGTTTTTGTTTGGCTATTTTTCGAGCTAGAAGCAGAATTACCGCAGGCAACTAATCCTATTGCACCAACTAAAGTCAGACTGATGAGCGAAAGTTTTTTCCAAGTTTTCATGTTTTTTCCTCCTAGTGGAAATTTTATGATGTGAAATTATTTATATTTTTATCTCACATTTTGATTGTTAACTGATTTTTTAGAAGATATTTTTGACCTTTATTCATAAAACTAATAGCATGGTCATTATTTTCTTTTGACAAATTCATTTTATCTTTAGTCAATTCTACATGAATAGCCTCTCCATGATAGTCAAAACCATATTCCAGAACTTTCCATTCCTTTGGTAAATGCGGCTCAATGCGTAATTGACTTTCTATCATCCTCAATCCACCATAACCAAATACAATCATTTGCCAAATTCCTCCAAGGCTTGCCGCGTGAACACCTGCATCTGAAGACTTCATATATTCTCCCATGTCAATATTTATGGCCTTATTAAAAAAATCATAAGATTGCTCTAATTTCCCCAAATCTGCCGAAAGAATAGCATGTGTAGAAAGGCTTAAACTACTATCATGAGTAGTTTTAGGCTCATAATAATCAAAATTTTTCAATTTTTGTTCTTTATCAAATAATCCTTCAAAAAGTAGCATCAAAAGTAAGACATCAGCTTGTTTTGTAATTTGCATTTGGTTGACTTGCTCCAGATTATAATCGTGAAAAAGACTATCAACACCATCAGAGTCACGATATTTCTGCAAATCTAATATTTTTTTACTAAGATAAGTATCATCTTGCGGAATAATTCCATCAGCTGTCGCTTTTGGTAGAAAAATTTTATCAACTTTTTCTGACAGGTTTTCTGTCAGTAAGTTCAGATTGAATTTTTGGTCTAATTTGTCATAAATATCGGGTTTTTGACTTTTTAATTTCTGAATTAAATCTATGGCAAAAGTAACATTCCAATGAGCAGTATAATTGGTATAAGCGTTGTTATTGACATGTTCTTTATATTCGTCAGGCCCAATCACATCCCGAATTTCATAAGAGTCATCTTCCTGAATATACTCCAGTCGACTGGCCCAAAATTTTGCCGTATCAATCAAAATTTCATAAGCTTTATTTTCCTCAAATTCTTTATCGCCTGTCACATCAATGTACTGTTTCACACCAAAGGCAACATCTGACGTAATATGCTGTTCAATAAATCCTGACCAAATTTTTGTTGACTGTCCTGTCACAATATCTGCCGCTCCCCACACAGGAGTTACTTCTCCGTCAGCAGGATTTGCCGCTTCCCATGGATATTGGGCACCTTCATAGCCATTGACCTTCGCTTTTTTATGCGCACCATCAAGTCCCAAATAACGATAAGTGACAAGATTTTTAGCAATTTCTGGGTGTGTAAAATTAAAATAAGGTAACATGAAAATTTCAGTATCCCAAAATGTATGTCCCTTGTATCCCTCCCCAGAAAGTCCTTTTGCACCAATATTCATATGCTCATCATGTGCGGGTGCCATGACGTGCAAATGATATTTGGCAAATCTAACAGCCAATTGGTCACGGAAATTTTCAGATTCAATTTTTATCGGATGTTTTTTCCAAATTTGTTGCCAAGCAAGTTGCGATTCTGTTAGAAGTTCCTGATAAGTCAACTTCTCTATATTCTCTAATTCATGAACCGCTTGTTTCCGTATTTCATTCAAATCCTGACTTTCAAGGTCATTATCAATTGAAGTATAAACAGACCCTCGTTTTTCAACAGTGAATGAACTATCAGCGGCAAGTTCAAAATTATAATTCATAAAGAAAGCACGCCGTCCAGTTTCTGGTCTCTCTGATACTCTTATATCAAATTTATGCTCGACTGTTTGTACAAATTGAATTTTTGAATGAGTTGTCATTGATATCATTTGGATAAATTTGCCATTCATCAGCCCTTTTTCACCGTCAGTAAAATGCTGACTGCCCTCGTTGGAAACCTGTCCGTTAATTCCTGTGTGTATTTTTATACTGACGGCTCTGTCAGTAAGATTAAAAAGTTCTAAATGACTGACCTGCAAGTGCTGACGTTTTTTTGAGATAAATCTTTGAAATTTGAATTTTAACTTTATATCGTTTAATTCCCAAATAAATTCTCGACTTAGTTCGCCATTTTTAAGATTCAGACGTTTAGAATAATTTCTGACAAGGCCTTGTGTCAGCGAAAATCGTTGGTCATTAATAACAAATTCCATTCCCCACATATCAGGAACATTAGGTAATTCAGTGACTTCATTTTCATCGAATGAATTAAAAGTTCCTGCTACAAAAGTATCTCGTTTCTCGCCAATGTAAGCTTCTTCCTCGCTAGAACGACTCCCAAAATAACCATTACCCAAAGCCATTGTAGCTTCTGATTTTCCCAAATAACGCTCGTCAAATCCTTTTTGCTCAATCTGCCAAAGATTTTCTTCGTTGTAATACATAAAACTCAAATTTATTCTCCTTTTTAAATTATTGACATTAAACTAAAACGTTTTAGTAAATTCTTAAAATTTTTTATAAGCTTTAATGATCAAAATAATGTTGATTTCGAAAAATCAAAATGATCATTCCAAAAATGTAAGTTCCAAATATCAATATTAATCTTACCTGCAATAAAAATCCGAGTAAGAAAAATGGTAAACCATAAATTAAATATGCTCTGATCATTTTCATTGGGTCATAATCATTTCGATAAAACCAAGCTAGTAAATAAGCAACTAAGATTGTCAAAATAAAAACTGAAGCTAATGGTAAAATTGGACTTTTTAAAAATTCTGGTAGATTGTTCTGATTAATCACTAACTGTCACCTCACTTCTTCCAATTTTATCATGTAAAAACTGACCATTTACGAAATACATAACCACACTAACAAGAATAAAAATCCAACCAACCATTGGTAAAAAATAGAGTAACTTAGCCAGCTCACGCTGGGACACTTCCAATAAATCTGTTGACATTGTTCTCACTTTTAATTTAGCAAAAAATTTTCCAATTGTTTTTCCCTGAAAGCTACTTTCTGAAATTAAATTGTACAAAACAAAGAGAATAGTTGCAAAAAAATCCCCAATGCCACTCACTTCTTTATTGGTGAAAACAAGCTGAACAAGAAGTAAAACCGGCAAATAAACAATTATTAAATCAATCAAGGTTGCTAAGAAACGTTGTACAAAAAATAATGTTCTCATTTCTGCCTCCAACTAAAACGTTTTAGTTCCACAAAAACATTATATAGTAATCGCTTTCACTTGTCAATAAAAAAATATGAGTTTCTTACTAAATTAACTCATATTCATATTCATATTCATATTCATATTCGTACTTTCGCGCTCAATAATTTGAAAAGGAACAAACCGATGTTTGATTTCTCCACTCTCGATTTGACAGATTAAATCCTTCACCGCATACTCCGTGATTTTCTTAATATCTTGCCGAACTGTCGTTAAAGAAGGGGTAATATAACTCGCAAGTGTAATATCATCAAAACCAGCGACTGCGACTTTATTGACCAAATTCAACTTTCTAAATGCCTTTATAATCCCAATTGCCATAATATCAGAAGCTGCAAAAACTGCATCTTCTTTTTTAAATCCTTTGTTTTTAGCATAATCAATTGCCCATTGATAAGCTTCATTTTCGGAAAAATTTGCATAAAAAATTTGTGAATTATCAGTTGCTGCAAGATATCCGCTCTCACGTTCTTGGGCAACGGTTGCCACTTTAGTTCCATTGATAAAAATAATATTTTTATGACCTAACTCTATCAATAAACGAGTCATTTCAAAGGCAGCCTTGACATTATCAGTTGAAACTGTTCCAACTTTATCATTTTCTATATCCAGATCAATCGCAACAGTAGGCAAATCAAAAGTTGCCAGTTCCTGATAGTAAGGGTCAGAAATACGTAATCCCTGAATAATCAATCCCGTAATATCACGCTCATTGCAAAATTGCTTTAAACTTTTTTGTTTTTGTTTAGTTGAATTTGTGGCATAAAAAACAAATTCATAATCCGTCTTATCCAAATTATCAACCACTCCACCTAAGACCTCTAAAGGCATTGCTACTCCCGGTGTAACATTTATTTCATTTAAAATTAAAGCAATAATTTTTTTCTTCTTACTTGAGAGTTGTTTTGCTGCACTATTTGGAGTATAGCCCAATTCCTTAGCTGCAAGGTTAACTTTTTTGATTGTTTTATCACTGATATCTCCATAATTATTAAATACTCTAGAAATTGTACTCACGGATAAACCTGTATGTAACGCAACATCCTTAATTGTTACTTTCTTCATCACATCCCTCTTGCTCATTTTTTTTAATATTACCACTTTTCCTATTTCTAAACAACTATAAATAAAAAGGTCCTTGATAGAACCATTTTATTTATATACTATACCAATAACATATCCATCCAACCTTTTTTGTAAAACCTCCGACTCTTCCACATAAATTTTTGTTTGGATTGTTTTTTTCAAATTTGAATAGTGAAGAATCACTTGATGAGAGCCTGGAAATTCACGCAAAATTTGTGAAATTTTTTGGTTATACTTCTCATCTCTTAAATTTAGCCAAAGTTTTCTATCCGTTTCTAAAGCTGGACTTATTCGGTCTGCAACCAGCTGTAATTCATCATTACGTTCTGTTACTTTTCCACTGATGAGGTAAAACTTTCCTTGTTCAAGTTCACAGGAAAATTGACGATAAATCTCTGGAAAAAGTGTCACATCAAAATTTTCGCGACTATCAGATACTGTTAAAAAGGCCATTGTTTGCCCCGTCTTAGTCCGATGGGTTCTAATATAATTGATTTCAACCAAGATAGTCGTTCGTCTATTTTTCACAAGTTGAACAAGAGGTGTAAAATTACCTTCAAATCTGCGAGCTAGATTTTGCAAAGGATGTGGTGTTATCCCAATTCCTAATAAATTTTTTTCAAATTCATATTTTTCAGTTTCCGAATAATCTTCTGCCTCATGGTAGGCAAAGCCCCCACCAGAACTTGCCATAAAGATATCATCACTATAATAATTTAATAAATTAGCATGGTCAGCCAAATTATAAGCTAATTTCCCTCGATTTGAATCTGCATAATCAAAGGCACCAATCTGAATCAAGGGAAGAATGTTTTCTTTTTTATGAAAATTATTAGGTAATTTTTCGACAAAGTCTGCTAAATCTTTGTAGGGTTGATTTTCAACAATCCATTTTGCTAAATCACGAGAAATTCCTTGAATGCGAGCCAATCCTAAACGAATCTTTTTATTTTTTACAAAATCGCCAATTTTCATCAGATTGATGTTTGGTTTTTCTATTTCAAACCCATTTTCTAATGCATCTAAAATCATCACTTCACGCTTACGGTCACGTAATTGTATTTCATAAAATTCATCAGGAAAATGTGCCTTAAAATAAGCAATTTGAAAAGCAAGCGCTCCATAAGCAAAACCATGAGAACGGTTAAAACCATAATTAGCAAAACGTTCAATTAAGTCATAGATTTCTTCTGATTTTTCTTTAGAATGTCCATTGTGAGTTGCGGAAACTAAGAAATCTTCACGCAACTTTTCTAACTCAGACCCTTTTTTCTTAGAAATTGCTCGTCTAAGAAGGTCAGCTTTCCCAAGAGAAAAGCCAGCAAAAGCTTGAGCCACCTGCATAATTTGCTCCTGATAAATCATAATTCCGTATGTTGGCTTTAAGATTTCACTAATAGAATCATCCACGGTAGGCACAATTTCTTTTCCATGCCGTCTAGCAACAAATTGTGGAATAAACTGTGATGGACCAGGACGGAAAATTGAAGTTGCATCAACAATATCATCAAATTTACTTGGGGCAAGATTTCTTAAAAAACGTCGCATTTGTGGATTTTCAAACTGAAAAATTCCCATGGTATTTCCAGCCCGAAAAAGTGCCAATGTGTCTTCATCTTCCAAATTTATTTTTAGTGGATCAACATCAATTTTTTGACGTCTTTTCACCAAATCACGTAATCTAGAAATTATTGTTAAATTACGTAATCCCAAAAAGTCAATTTTCAAAAGTCCAATTGCTTCAACATCTGGCGCCTCATATTGCGTCAAAGCCAAATCTTCTGACGGTTTTAATGATACATAATTCACCAAGGATTCTTCAGAAAGGACGACACCTGAAGCGTGTGTTGAAGTCTGACGAGGCATTCCCTCAATTCGTCTTGCGACTTCATAAATTCTTTTCAATTTTCCATTTTTTAACACTTCAGCTTTAAAACGTTGATTATTTTCATACTCATCAGCCAAAGTTCCAAAACGACGCACAAGCATTCTAGTTAAATTGGATAATTCAGCTTCAGACATTCCAAAGGCTTTACCAACATCTCTAAGTGCCTGTCTTTTACCCAATGTTGAAAAAGTAACAATTTGTGCGACATGGTCTGAACCATATCTGTTTTTCATATAGGCCAATAATTCAGCACGACGGTCATCTGGCATGTCAATATCAATATCGGGCATGGCGACACGTTCTGGATTCAAAAAACGTTCGAAGAAAAGATTATGTTGAACAGGGTCAACTTGTGTAATTCCTAAAACATAAGCAACTAAAGAACCGGCCGCTGAACCACGCCCCATTCCACAATAAATTTCTTGTTCACGGGCATAACGCAACAAATCCGCGACAATCAAGAAATAGTCATCAAATCCCATTTGATGAATGACTGACAACTCTTTTTCTAAACGTTCTTGATAAACTGACAAATCTTGCAAATTTACTGACGAGACTTCTGTCAGTAAATTTTTTTCTTCAAGTCGAGCTGACAAACCTAAAGTCGCTTCTTCTCGTAAATGTTCAACTGCCTGTCTCTTCTTATCGAATCTAGGAAGCTCCAATTTTTCATCGAACTGATAAGCAATCTTTGCTGTTAATGCTGACAGATTTTTCAAAGCCTGTGGAAAATATTTCAGGAAGTAAGTCTCATAAGCTTCTGGTCTTTGAAGAAGTTCATTAGAACTGATTGTTAAACTTTCATCGAAAGAAACTCCATCACGCACTGCATGCAAAATTGCTAAAATTTCATTATCAGCAAAATTCAAATAGCGAATAGCAGGAAAAGGAAGTGTTGGTAAATTAAATTTAGCCCCTTTATCTGTCAGTTGATCAATCCCAATAAAAGCTTCATCAGCTACTGACGAAAGTTCTGTCAGCTCGCTCAAACTTCCGTAAGTTTCAGGAATAATCAAGGCGATTCCTGATAAATGATTTTGAATATCAGAAAATTGACGGCGTCCATAGTTATGAAGCGTCGAAATCCGAAGTAAGTTTTTATAACCTTCAGTATCTTTAGCAATAAAAGAAAAAGCAATTGGTAAACCCCGCCATTCAAAATTTAGCTCAATACTAATAATGGGTTGCAAATTAAATTTTTGAGCTTTTCTGACAAAACGAAAAGCAGCATGAAGATTCCCAACATCGCAAATTCCAACCGTTTGATAACCTAAATGGTGCGCCATTTCCAAATAGTCATCAACTTTAACGACACTATCTAAAAAACTATATTCAGTTTTTGTATTCAAGGGTGCAAACATATTTTCCTCCTTTCTTGCTAAAACGACTGGTATTTCTTAATTAAAAGATATTAATTTTATTATACTATATTTTAGCTTGAACTTGGGATAAGTTTAGACAAACTAAGAACAAAAAAAACGTCAAATTTTAGTTATTAAACTCAAACAAAAGTAATTAAATTTAACTAAATTGATATCAAAAAACAACTTAACGGCTGAAAACGTCCAACATTTTTGACATTTTTTGATTTTAAAAACTGCTTTCATTCTTATTTTTAATTCGTTTTTATTACAAAAAACTAAGATGTTTCACCTTTTTATTAATCGTAATAAAAAATTATAAAAACTAAAAGAATCCTTTAACAACAGCATTTATAGCTTATATATTAGCAATTTGACGAGAACTTTTTTTTGCACTATAATGAGCAAGCCATGTTTATTTATTACTAATTTTTAATTAAACAATCACTAAAACTAAAAATAGAATGGGAAAGGTGTAATGACAGTGCTAGTATTAGCTGGAACAATCGGAGCAGGAAAAAGCTCTTTAACTGAGATGTTGGCGGAGGAATTGAAAACACAAGCTTTTTATGAGAGTGTTGACGATAATAAAGTTTTGCCATTATTCTATGAGAACCCTCAAAAATATGCCTTCTTATTACAAATATACTTTTTAAATAAGCGATTTGATTCAATCAAAAGAGCCTTGTCTGATAATAATAATGTATTAGACCGCTCGATTTATGAAGATAGTCTGCTTTTTCATTTGAACGCCGATTTAGGACGAGCAGATGAAACGGAAGTCGAGGTATATGATGACTTACTTAACAACATGCTGGAAGAAATTGATAGTTTATCTTTCAAAAAAAGGCCTGATTTACTCATTCATGTCAAAGTTTCTTTTGATAAAATGCTAGAAAGAATCAAAAAAAGAGGACGTCGATTTGAACAATTGGAATACGATCCAAGTTTATATGACTACTATAAAGAATTAAATAGCAGATATGATACTTGGTTTGAAGCTTTTGATATTTGTCCCAAAATCCAAATTGATGGCGATAAATATGATTTTGTAGAGGATGAACAATCAAAAATTCATGTTTTGCAACAAATCAAAGAAAAATTAATAGAAATTGAAGGAGAAAATAATTAATGAATGTCACTGTCTTTCTTTCTTCAAGAGAGGGAAAAAATCCAATCTATAAAGATACAAGCGAAAAATTAGGAATATTACTTGCGAAATCAGGACATACCCTCGTCTATGGTGGATCCGAGGAAGGATGTATGGGAATGGTCTCAGAAGCAGTCATTCGTCACCAAGGCAAAGTTATTGCCGTTTATCCTGATGGAATTCTCCCTTTAGAACCACCTCGCCAAAATGCCAGTCAACTTTATTTAACAAGTGGAATGGATGAGCGCAAGCGTAAACTCATTGATTTAGGAGAAGCTTTTGTCATTTTAGCTGGTGGATTTGGGACAATGGAAGAAAGTTTTCAACTTTTAACTGAGATGTCTATCAACCAAACCGCTGTCCGCCCAGTCATTTTTGTTGGTCGAAAATTTTATCAACCTCTCTTTGACCTACTGCGCTTGCAACTTAAGGAAGGGATGATTTCTAAAGAAGTCATAGATGCCATTTCTCTTGTTGATACTGCCGAAGAAACCATAGAATTGTTAGGAGATTTGAAACTTGAACAAGTTGTTTAACCAAGCGGTTAACATTTACCTTGCCGCACCATTTTTTAGCGAAACTCAAATAAAAAAAGTTGAACTTTTAGAAAACGCACTTTCAAAAAATAAAACAGTAGCAAACTTTTTTAGCCCAATGAGATGTCAACATCCTGAATCTTTACCACAAGAAGTTGAAGCTTTTACCCCTGAATGGGCCAAAGCGACAATGGAAAATGATGTAAATGAGCTAAATAAAGCAGATATCATCGTTGCAATTGTTGATTTCGATCATCAAGATACCGATTCTGGAACAGCTTGGGAGCTTGGCTACGCCATTGCTTTAAAAAAACCAACCTATCTTATTCGTTTTGAAGATACTATTCCAGCAAATATAATGCTCACTGAGCGAAATAGAGCTTTCTTCATCCAGATTGAACAAGTTGAAGAATATGATTTTTTAGAGTCTAAACTAATCCCATATAGTGGAAAATACCAGTAGTAAAGAGATAAGCACCTGCTTATTTTTATCTTCTCCTTTATATATAAAATTTGAAATTTGTCATAATTTGTACTATACTATAGGCGGATAGAAAATAATGGAAAGAAGCGTAAATATGAAACTTATTGTCACACTTTTTTGGTCGCTTGCTCTTGGACAAGTTGTAGGTTATGTTGCAACTGCTCTTGCTGGCGTTCCAGACCCTGAACTTTGGACAACGATTATCTCGCTTATCTTTGGCCTTTTTGTATATCTTTTCCAAGCTGTTGCTGTGGAAAAAGAGGCTAAAGCAAACTAAATTACTGATATTTTATCAGGTTATTTCACTAAAAAACGTTTGAAAATAGAAACTCTTGCTCTGCAGGAGTTTTTATTTTGGTCCTGAGGCTTGCAAATTTCTTAAAATACCTTATAATTTAATATGGACATATTTAAACTGTCCTTTAAAAACCTAAATGAAAGGAGAGCGCTCAAGCTTTGAAAGGTCGACCCAAACCCGCAATTATTATGATTACTTATTCTGTCAAATTGACCAAGAGTAGATTGGCGCTCTTCTTGTGCCAGCTTTTTGATTTTAATTCAAAAAACTTGACCCATTTCACAAAATAAGAAATTTGATTTTACAAGCTTGAACCATGCTATAAAATGGCTCCAACTCCAATTAATAAAAATAAAGTCGTCTGTCTTGTTAACGGTCGTGTTCATCGTCGGTCAGGAGGAGACTTCCTTGAGAATCTCGATCCTAGCCTTCAAACCGTTATCATGCGCGATTACCCAGAAGCAACCAGTCATGATTTCATTTGTAATGAACATCAGGTTAAATTCCGTTTGGAGGTCTTAGATACCCTTTTTCATCTTGACCTTCAAAAAAACTTTACCGTTAATGACCTACTTAATGAAGAATTAACTAAGGCAAATTTTGAGATTCATGACGTGGAAGAACAACTTCAAACCCAAGAAACTATCGGTGAACGTGTGGCTGATAAAGTTACTGAATTTGTTGGTTCTTGGGCTTTCATCATCACTTATCTCGGAATTTTAGTCGTTTGGATGTTTATTAATGTCTCTGGGATTTTTGGGGTTGAGTGGGATAAATATCCCTTCATTCTCCTCAATCTTTTTTTATCAATTACGGCCGCAATGCAAGCCCCTTTGATTATGATGAGTCAAAATCGTGCTGCACACCATGACCGCTTGTCTGCTAAAAATGACTTCCAAGTCAATGTTAATTCAGAAAAAGGGGTAGCTGCCTTACACGAAAAACTTGACCATTTGATGATGGATGATCAAGCTTCAAATATGCAAATTCAAAAAATTCAAACCGAAATGCTTGGAGATATTCAAATTCTTCTTAATGAAGTTTATCAACAAAACCAAGATATTCGTGAGCGTTTGGATGATGTCGAAGATCAACTTGATGATTTTGAAGAAACCTTTGATAGTTTTGAAGAAACTCTTGACAGTATTGAAGAAAATACTGATGATGAGGAAGAAGAAGGCATGGCTAATGCTGATTAAAAAAAGTCTGTTCGATTGAACAGGCTCTTTTTTTAACTAAAATAATCTATTTTTTCCTGAATTTCAGAGACTGATTGTTTGAGCTTAACTTCTTCTTCAAAAGTTAAGGGAAGTTTTACAAGTGCCTCTACTCCCTCTTTGCCAATTAAAGCAGGGGTAGAAATATAGGATTTAAACTTTTCATCATAATGTGAACAGATGGCAATACTTTTTGCATCAGAAAGCACCAGATTCATCAGAGATACTGTTGCGACAGCTATGGCAACATTAGTATAACCTTTCGTATTAAAGACAGCAAAGCCTCCTTGACGCGCTTTTTCTTCTAGGTCTTCTAAATCTAGATTTTTTTCTTTAGCAATCTCTAAAAAAGGTTGTCCACCAACCCTGACCGTTGACCAGGCAGTAAATTGCGAGTTCCCATGTTCCCCAAGTACGTATCCTTCAATAGCCCGACCATCAATTTTTAATGCTTTACTTACTTGTGCTTTCATTCTTGCAGTATCTAAATAAGTTCCCGTTCCAATAATATGACTTTGAGGGAGGTTCAGTAATTGAGAATAGAGATTAACAATCACATCATTTGGATTGGTTGTTGCAATCAAAATTCCTTTGAAATTCATCCTATTTAATTGCTCAGAAACATCTTTAATTTCTGGAATATTTGCTTTTAATTCTGTAAAACGGTCTCCGCCAGATTTGATTAGTTCAATATGTCCTAAGGTCGATAAAATGACATCGGCATTTGCTAAATCGGCATAATCTCCAACATAAATTTTGACATAGAACGGTAAAAGAGAAAGGGCATCTAGAAGATCTAAAACTTCTGCTTCAGCTTTTTCTCTTTTTTTGTCAATAATAACCAACTCGTCTACAAGGCCTCCTTGAACAATACAAAGAGCCACCGTTGCTCCAACATGACCGCAACCAATTAAACCTACTTTACGCATTTTTCACCTCATTTTCTTCAACTTTAAATTGAATCTATTATAATACAAAAAGGCTGGTAAAACAATATATATTTCAAATATTCTGACTATTTAAAGCAAATAAAAAACCTCCTAATCTCGGAGGTTTTTAGCATACATTATTTACTATTTTCAACTGCCACACGAATAAATTCTGTGTAGAGTTCTTCTGGACGATTTGGACGTGATTGCAATTCTGGGTGATATTGACATGCCACGAAGAATTTTTTATCAGAAAGTTCAACAATTTCAACCAAACGGTTATCTGGTGAAACTCCTGAGAATACAAATCCTGCTTTTTCAAAGTCTTCGCGGAATTTGTTATTAAATTCATAACGGTGACGGTGACGGCGTTGAACGACTTCAGCATCATTATAAGCCGCTTTAGCGCGTGAACCATTTTTCAATTTAGCTGGGTAAAGTCCAAGACGTAGTGTTCCACCCATGTCTTCAACATCAACTTGGTCACGCATAATGTCAATGACTGGATATTTTGTTTCAGGGTCTAGTTCAAATGAATGAGCTCCTTCAAGTCCAAGAACATTACGGGCGAATTCAACTGCTGTCAATTGCATTCCAAGACAGATTCCAAGCATTGGAACGTCATTTTCACGCGCATATTTAATAGCTGCAATCTTACCTTCTGTTCCACGTTGCCCAAAGCCTCCAGGAACAATGATCCCTGCAGCATCACCAACAAGTTCAGCAACATTTTCATCGGTTACATCATTAGCATTAACCCAGTTGATATCAACTTCAGCATCAGATGCATAGCCTGCGTGTTTAAGTGCTTCAGTCACTGAAATATATGCATCTGGTAACTCTACGTATTTACCAACCAAAGCAATTTTTACTTTTTTCTTGAGGTTCATGACATGGTCAACCATTGCTGACCACTCTGTCATATCTGCTTTTGGTGCTTCAAGTTTTAAATGGTCACAAACGATTTGGTCCATGTTTTGTGCTTGAAGTTTCAATGGAATTTGGTATAAGTGTTCAACATCAAGCGATTGAATGACTGCTTCTGGTGCTACGTCACAGAACATCGCAATTTTATCACGCATTTCTGTCGTGATTGGAACTTCACTACGTAATACAAGCATGTTAGCTTGGATACCATATTCACGAAGTGTCTTAGTCGCATTTTGTGCGATTTTAGTTTTTAATTCTCCAGCAGCACGCAAGTGAAGAATTGGGACAGTATGGATATACATGACGTTGTCAGCACCAACTTCGGCCTTCATTTGGCGTAAAGCTTCAATAAATGGCAAGCTTTCCATATCGCCAACTGTTCCACCAACTTCTGTGATAATGATATCTGCATCAGTTGTTGTTGCTGCACGCTTAATTTTTTCTTTCAACATGTTAGTCACATGCGGTACCATTTGGACAGTTGCTCCGAGATATTCTCCTTTACGTTCTTTACGAAGAATCTCACTGTAAACTTTACCGGAAGTAACATTTGAATACTTATTTAAATTGATGTCAATGAAACGTTCATAGTGACCAAGGTCAAGGTCAGTTTCAGCACCATCATCAGTAACAAAGACTTCACCATGTTGATAAGGGCTCATTGTCCCTGGATCGATGTTAAGGTATGGGTCAAATTTTTGGACAGTGACTTTAAGTCCACGATTTTTAAGCAAACGACCGAGCGATGCCGCTACGATCCCTTTACCCATTGACGAAGTACCACCACCAGTGACGAAAATATACTTAGTTGACATCTAAATCTCCTATAATCTTTTTACAAAACAGAAATAACTGGGAAAAACAAAAACAGCTCCCCAGAGGGGAGCCTACCGTTACTGATTTTTTATAATAAAAAACCAGTGCCCGAAAATAATTATATCTGATTTTTCCTTTTTTGTCAAAAGTCTGTTTTTTAATTTTTCATGAACCTTTGTAATATTAGATTTTGTACTTATTGTTTATATTATAATCTATAAACATCACTTATTTTTTAATTAAGAGCTTCTAAAAAATCTTCTTGTAAGTTATTTTTAAATGCTATACCAAAATCTTCTAATACTTTTTGAAGCGCATATAGACTGTAAGCCACCTTATTTGGTTTCGCATTTTCTCCCATGTGCCCAATTCTTAAAACCTTACCAGCCAAATGATCAAATGATCCTGTAATCATCACTCGATAGTTCTCACGCATTTTTCTTAAAATTTCTTGGTCATTCAGACCTTCTGGCACTTTAATAACACAAACGGTATTTGAATAGCCATTTTGCAAATAAAGGTCTAAAGGAGAATTTTCAATTGCTTGTCTTGTCGCATGACCAATCATCATATGACGTTTCAAAATTTCTTGGTCGGAAAGAAGATTATCTATCGCTTGGTCTAATCCATAGATATCAGAAATTGGCATGGTATATGGAAACCATTTTTTTTCATAATAATCTTTAAAAGTAAGGAGATTACAATAAAAACTTGCGATGGGACTTTTTCTCTCTTTCATCGCTTGATAAGCCTCTGTTGAAATAGATACAATTGTTAAGCCTGGTGGAGCTGAAATAACTTTTTGAGAGCCACCAAGAGCGATGTCAATTTGCCACTCATCAACTTGTAAATCTTCACCCCCCATCGCCGCAACTGAATCAACAACGGTTAGAATTCCATATTTTTTTAAAAGAGGACAAATGTTTGATAGATCATTTAAGACGCCTGAGGGCGTATCACAATGAACAACTGTTGCATATTTGAAGTTATGATCTTTTTCTAAAAATTTTTCCAGAATTTCTAGGGAAAATGTTTCTTTTTCTGAACTCTGCAGTAGAATTGCTTCACCACCGTAAAGCTCAATGAAATCAGAAAAGCCATGACCAAAAATACCATTATCAAGTACCAGAACCCGGTCACCTTTTTCGGTTAAAGAAGCACAAGCCGCTTCCAATCCTAAAATTCCTTCACCAGCTAATATTCTGACATCATTTTTTGTTTTTAAAAATTGGGCAAGTTTACTACAAGTCTTTTTATAAAAGTCATAAAAATCTAAATCAATATCTGGATTGGTTGTTGCCTTTGCTCTTGCTAGTCGAACATTTTCAGTCACCTCAGTCGGGCCTGGGGTCATAATTAACATCTCTTTCATTTATTTGTACCTCGCACGTTCTCCACCAATGAGTTTAGGACGTGATTTAAGAGCTGTTACGTGAGCACCTCCAAGTTCTTTTAAGATAGGACGAACGGGGATTTGAACATGCTTTACGTGCATTCCAATACTAGTATCGCCAATATCTAATCCTGCTTGAGCCACAATATGCTCTACTTCAACTGGAGATTTAAAGAGTTGATAGGCGGCAACTTGACCACTTCCACCAGCATGAAGTTGTGGAATCACAGAAACGATTTCCCAGTCTTTTTTTTCGGCTAATTCTTCTTCAATGAGTAAGGCACGATTAAGATGTTCACATGCTTGGACCGCCAGATAAATTCCTTTGTCTGACAAGGTCTTGTATATGACAGAAACAATGACCTGACCGATTTCGCTAGAACTGGCATGGCCAATTAAACCACCATTTACTTCTGATGAAGATAAACCAAGAACAAAGACTTGACCAGCTTTAATTTCTGTTTGTTTTATGACATCATCGATAATGACTTGTGTGTCTTTTTTAAGCTTTTCTAAATCCATTTAAAATACCTGTCCTTTCAATGAGTGGGCTTAAGACTTTTGCTAAAATAAAGCCAACCACAACTTGAATAATATTTACCCAAAGTCCCGCAATAGCTGAACCCCAGCCATACATTAATCCACCAACAATAAAATATCCTCCAACCATAAAGACAAGACTGAACAAAAAGTTAAGCCATTTGTATCTCGTCCATCCTGCAAGATAGCCTTGACCGCCATGAATAATTAAGCTGAAAAACATATAGTTACTGTATCCTGCAGTCAAATCAAGTAGAAAGGCTGCAAATCCTCCAATTATTGCCGCCTCTCGTTTACCGAACAGAAAGACTGCTGTATAAATTCCGACATCCAAAAGGGTTAATATATTTCCGGCTGAACCTGGAATAGGGAAGGTAAATAGGCGACCCAGAACAAAAGTGACTGCTGTCCAAATCGCAAGTAAAGTTAATTTTTTGATATTTCTGTTGTCCATGAGTTTCATCTCCTACTTTTCCTAGAAGTTTGGTTTACTTTTGGAAATTTATTTTTTATTTTGAAAAACACCATATTCATTTGCATTTTGAATTGCTTGATAAACGAAGTCTTTTGCATTCTTGACTGAATCTTTAAAGAGGTGATTATAAGCCATATTAGCCGCAATAGATGAAGCAAAGGTACAACCTGCTCCGTTGTTATTATTTTCTATAATCGGGCTTGATAATTCATAAAAAGCTTTTCCATCATAAGCAAGGTCAATGGCTTGTTTTTGGTCAAAGCGATTTCCTCCTTTGATGACGACATTTTTTGCTCCAAAATCATGCAAAAGTTTGGCTGCTTCTTTCATCTCTGATTTACTTTTTACTGACAGCCCTGTCAGTATTTCTGCTTCTTTGAGATTCGGGGTAATTACAGTCGCCAAAGGAAAGAGTTGGCTGATGAAAAGGTCACGCATTTCATTGACCGAATAGTCAGCATTTTCTTTAAAAACAATGACTGGGTCTAATATAATTGGAGTATCAGATTTCACTGACAGAGCTGTCAGCCAGTTTTTGGTCAGTTCAAGTATTTCTTTATTGGGTAATAGTCCTATTTTTATGGCTGAAAAGTCCACATCGCTTAAACTTTCCAACTCTTCTTGAAAGAGTTCTTTTTCTACTGTATGAACAAAAAATTTATCTTCTTTGACAGTTACAATGCTTGTTAAGGCGCAAAAGCCATAAAGCCCATTGGCTGCAAAAGTCGCTAAATCAGCTTGCATCCCGCCTCCGGATAGGATATCTGAACCTGCAATTGTTAGAATTTTTTTGCTTTCATTTAAATTCTTTGGCATCTTCTCTCCATTAATTTTACTGACAGTAGCTTTTAGATGTCAGTATTTTCCGCATATTTGACTTCTTTCAAATATAAACCCTCAGGTGCCGCTGTTGGTCCTGCAAAATCTCTATTTTTAGAGGTCAATATTTTATCTATTTGGCTGACAGGCATTCGGTCATTACCAATTTTAATGACTGTTCCAACCATGTTTCGCACTTGTTTATACAAAAAGCCATTGCCACGAAAAATAAATTTGAAATTTTCTTCATCAAGACGGATAATTTCTGCCTGATAAATCGTTCTTACTTTGTCATCAACTGATGAACCCGATGCTGTAAAACCTGTAAAATCATGTTCCCCAACCAACTTTGACATTGCTTCTTGCATTCGCTCAAAGTTAAGTGGATAGCGAAAATAGGCTTTAGAATGTCTTTGAAATGGACTTCGTGTGATTGAATTTTCTAGATAATACTCATAGGTTTTTTCATGCTTTTGATATCTTGCATGCCAATCATCTGGGACAAGTTCCACTTTTTTTACTGCAATATCTGCTGGGGTTTGAGTGTCCAAACCAAAACGTAAACGTTCCAAATCACGAACTTTTCCCTTTAAATCAAAATGAATGACTTGACCAAAAGCATGAACTCCAGAATCCGTTCGGCCTGAGCCTTGTAAAATAACTGGCTCAAAAGAATTTAACTTCGTCAGTATTTTTTCAATTTCTTTTTGAACTGTTCTTTGATTTGTTTGGCTTTGAAAACCTGCAAAATCTGTACCATCATAGGCGATTGTGGCTTTGTATCTTGTCATTTTTCTATTATAGCACAATTTTTATTAGGACTTTATTTTCTTTTTTTATAATGGTTTATCCTTTTTTAATACGTATCTTTTAAATTTTTTTCGTAAAAAAGTATAAAAAAATGCCCCACTACGAAGGTGGGGCGAGGTTTGGCACCATGATCCGAGGGGGATTCGAACCCTCGACCGTTCGCTTAGAAGGCGAATGCTCTATCCAGCTGAGCTATCGGACCAAATTGTTTCTGTCAGTAAGTTTTTAAGCTAAAATTACTAACAGAATCAAGTTTATCATATTCTCTTGTTTTTTTCAATTATTGACCTGTACCGTAGCCATAGTTACCTGTGTTTGTATTATCTGTTCCATAGCTAGAGGTTGTACTGTCATTACTATTATTATAGCCATCATTATAGGTATCATTTTGCTGATAAGTAGAATCAGAACTTGATGTTGCTGTAGAATCGCTTGCTGAGCTAGAGGAGCCCGAACTTGAAGCTGATTGAACTGAGCCACCACTTGTCGAAACATAATTCCCTGAATTTTTAGAATTCAAAGAAACAAGATTTCCTTGCGTATCAACACCATAAGTTACCGCTGATTTTCCTTTTTCAGTTACAGTAGCTGACGGAAGATAATAAAAAGGTGCTGTTCCTGAGCCAAAAACTGATTCATAAGTAATCAAACTGCTTGGCAAAGTGGTCACTGTTGATTCATCAAGCGATTTCTTCATGATATTTTGCATCGCGAGATAAATATCTGTTGGCATAAATTGATAAGAAGCACCATCAACCATTTCACCAACACCTTCATATTGAACAGAGACTACTTTGTTAAAGCAATCTTTATAACCTAGTAATGAAGTAATTGTTGAGGCATTAATTGGAATATTAGTTCTAAAATCTTTTGAGGCTTCGTTCAAAAATTGTTCATAGCGTGTGATATTATCTAAAGCTAAAATTTTCTTCATGAGTGCTGCAATGACTTCACGTTGATGAGCCGCCCGACCGTAGTCACCATTTGGTAAATGATGTCGATCACGAGTATAAACTAAGGCTTGGTCACCATTGATGTGCTGTTTGCCAGGTGGAACTTTCGCAGTATATTGTGGCTCTGTATCTGAAATATAGAGGGTTTGCCCTGTGGTATTGTTAATATCAATTCCACCAACATTATCAACCATGTTGACTAAACCATCAAAATTGACGGTTGCAAAACTGTCAATATTAATACCAGTCTGAGCACCAATTGTTTTCATGGCATAACTTACAGCATTTTTTAAACCATCAGAAGACGACCCTGAGTTATAACCTAAGGGATAAGCTGCATTCATTTTTTGCTTAGAAACAATATTTCCGTCAGCATCTAAAATGTTAGTCATCGTATCACGTTCAATTGAAACCATTGTTGTCGTGTGCGTTTTAGGATTAAGTGTCATCAGAATTTGTGAGTCAGAATTCCCATTCCATGAATCGGAAGTTCCACGCCCCTCGCCTCCTGTGTCAACCCCCATAAGTAGGATAGTCAGAGGTTCAGTTGCCTGAATGACTTGTTCTGTCTTTTTATTCCCAGCATTAGTGTAAGTCATTTTAAAGGCTTTTGTTGTACTGTTCAAAACGGTTAATGTATATCCGCCTGCAGCAATTGCCGTTACTAAAATAATACTTCCAAGCATGAGAAGTGTTTTTATCCAAAGCTTCATATTAGCATTATATCAAAATTCTGATTTTTCACAACAAAAAAAGAAAAATTAGATTTTAATTTTTCTTTAATTATATTTAATTTTACTGACAAAAGGGTCAACTATTAGTCAAAAAATAAAACATATTCGCAAACATCAATTAATTGGCCCTTTTCATCTCGGGCGCCCCATTTTTTGACATTTTCTAATTCAAAATCAAACTTTTCATAGAGATGACGTGCTTTTTTATTACGTGCTTGGACAGTTAATTCCAAACGCTTGATTGTTCCAACTTCTTTTACCCACTCAAGTGCATCTTCTAGTAGAATCGTCCCAATGCCATAACCTTGATAATCTTCTGACACAGCGATAAAAAGTTCCGCAATATGACGTACTCGATAATGATAATCCGCTGTCAAATGCAAAATACCAGCAATTTCATCACCAACGAATGCCAGAAAATAAGCATTATTATCTTTCTCAGCTTGTCGATTTAAAAAGTCCGTCATTTCTGCTTCAGAGATTAAAATTCCTACTTCATCAATGGTCAAAAAATTACTTTCTGTTCCAACCTTATTGAGAAATTCAATGACTCTAGGACTGTCGGCGCCATTTGCTTCTCTAACAATTAGCTCTGTGGTCATAAGTTATTAACGAGCTCCTCATATCTTTTCCCATGCGGTTTCAAAATAATTTTACGCTCTTGATCATTGACCAAATCTTTAGAATACTTATCAAAAATGACTTCCAGATAATTTTCTGGCAAATCATCGCCTAACATTTCGCCCCATTCAATGACTGAAACACCATCACCGAATAAATAATCATCTAAATCAAAGCTATCTGGATCATCACCAATGCGATAAACATCCATATGATGGAGCGGCAAACGTCCTTCCAGACTTCTGACAATTGTATAAGTTGGACTTTTAACCATTTGATGAATATCTAATCCCAAAGCCAAGCCTTTGGTAAAAGTTGTTTTTCCAGCCCCAAGCTCGCCCGTTAAAACAATAACATCTTGAGCCTCTAATTTTCTTCCCAATTTTTGTGCAAATTGTAACATTTCTTCTTCGTTAAATTTCATGATTTTATTATAACACATCCCCTAAGACACTATCTAACGATTGCAACTGATGAGTCTAAAAACAGTCAAACTTTAGAAAATTCCAGTGTTGCCACTTCAAAAAGTTTATCTCCTTCATTATCACAGTCTTTAAAATAAAAGCTGTCAGTAAAATTTACTGACAGCTTTTCAAAAATTTGGGCAAAATAAAAAACCTTAAATGGCTTTTTATCTTCTTCTGCGACGATACTCTTTTTGTTGTTTTTTATGATTTTTAAGCAATTCATCTGCCTGCATATTAATTTGCTGAGTTTCTGTCAGTACTTTTTCTTCATTTGGTGCTTTTTTAGAACTTACTGATGGCTCAGCTGTCATTGAATTTGAAGGAGTTTTCCCATTTTTAGAACTTTGTGCTTTACTGACAGGATTTTTCTTCTTGCCACGGCCACGCAAATGACGCACAAAAGCAATAATTCCCCCAATGATTGTGACTGATGCTGACAAACTGGTCAATGTCATCAAAAGAATATTGTTCCCTTTTGCATTATTATTGACGGTTTCATTAATAATTGTGGTTGAATTTTTAGTTTCTTTTTGACTGCCAGAATTTTTATCTGTTGAGCTGTCTCGATTTTCTACTACCGGAGGCGTTTGATTTTGCCCAACATTATCTGTCTGATTTTGAGCAGTGGTACTTGTTTGTGTTTGATTTTGACTTGTCGAATTCGTTCCTTCAGAGGAACTTGTGTTTTGTGAACTACTGCTAGCTGAACTTGCTGAATTTGAGGTACTCGAAGTCCCAGTTGAGCTTTGAGCTGTTGCATCTGCTGAACTTGCTGAAGTCCCGGTTGCCGTTTCTCCATAAGCAATCGTTCCAAAATTAAGCAAGGCTATCAGACCTATACTATAAATAATTTTCTTCATATTCAAATTTTATGATAGTTTTCTTAAACGAACTTAAAATTTATTAATGTAATAAATAAACAACGAGGTACTTTGATATTTCTTTCAAATATTTTTTGGTACAATGAACTTATGAATAAATCAACGTTTTCTTTAAATGATACTGCATGGGTTGATTTTTATCAGCTCCAAAACCCTCGTCAAAACGAAAATTATACTTTTCCTGCCATTATTATCTGCCCTGGTGGTGGTTATCAACATATTTCACAAAGAGAATCTGACCCTCTGGCCTTAGCTTTTCTCGCCCAAGGTTATCAAGTATTTCTTCTTAATTACACCGTGATGAACAAAGGAACAAACTATAACTTTTTATCACAAAATCTTGAAGAAGTTCAAGCTGTTTTCTCTCTAATTCATCAAAATCATAAAGAATGGCAAATCAACCCTGAGCAAGTTTTCTTACTTGGTTGCTCTGCCGGAGGACATCTGGCCGCTTGGTATGGCAATTCTGAACAAATTCATCGACCAAAAGGAGTTCTTCTCTGCTATCCAGTAACTTCTTTCACTTTTGGTTGGCCTAGTGATTTGTCACATTTTAATTTTGAAATTGAAAATATCTCAGAATATAATATTTCGGAAAAAGTCACTTCCTCAACTCCTCCAACCTTTATCTGGCATACGGCTGATGATGAAGGCGTCCCCATCTATAACAGCCTTAAATATTGTGATCGGCTCTCAAAACATCAAGTTCCTTTTGAAGCTCACTTTTTTGAATCTGGACCTCATGGTGTCTCTTTGGCTAATCGTTCAACCGCTCCTTCTGATGCCTATTGTCTTCCATCAGTACATCGCTGGGTTTCTTGGGCTTCTGATTGGTTAGAAAGACAAATCAAAAATTAAAAAATACCACTTTTGAGTGGTATTTTTTATTGGTTTTATGTAATTTATTAATTACTAATTATTTTTGTTTTTGAAGCCAAACTTCTTTCAAAAATTCTAAAGTATAGTGTGAAGTATCAGGCACAATGACGATATCATTTCCCAAATCTTCTGGGCGACCTACACCAATTGGTAAAGCCCCCGAATCTTTGATGGCTTGAATTCCAGCTTGGGAATCCTCTAAGCCAATTGATTCAGAAGGTAAAACGCCCACTGCATGTGCTGCTGCAATAAAAATATCTGGTGCTGGTTTTGATGCCGCAACTTCAGCTGGATCAGCAATTGCATCAAAATATTCAGTTAAATTCATTCTCTCTAATAAAAATGGACCATTTTTAGAAGCCGAAGCTAAAGCAATTTTGATTTTATTTGAACGTAAATCTTTGAGTAATTGTAAGATTCCAGGATAAACATCGGCTGGCGACACATCTTGAATCATTTTCACATAGTTATCATTTTTTCTCTTAGCAAGTTCTTTAAATTCCTCAGCTGATACTTTTTTGTCAGCTAAATCTAGGATTTTCTGGAGTGAGTCTTCTCGTGAGACTCCTTTTAATTGCTCATTAAATTGGCGGTCAACACCATTAATACCAATTTCTTCAGCCAAAGCTTTCCAAGCTCTAAAATGATACTCTGCGGTATCTGTAATTACACCATCTAAATCAAACAATACTGCTTTAAACATCTTTTTACCTTCTTTCTCGTCATTTTAAAAATATATTTTTAAGCAATGACTTTCCAAAATTACTGACAGAAATTCTGTCAGTAACTTTTTTATTAAAAAATAATTGTAAATCTTTGTATCAAAACTTTATTAAGAGTTAAACCATTTATTTTAAATCAAATTTAGTCTGCACTCCGGCTTTTAATTGAACCTTATCATCATAGACTTTGGTCAGTAAATCTGCCGAGGCTGTCAGTAATAATTGTCCATTTTCAATCAAAATTTCAACTTTAGTTCCTCTAAAAATTTGATTAAATTTCAATTTTGTCCAGCTTTTTGGCAAATAAGGAGCAATTGCAAATTGGCCATCTCGCAGACTCAGACCCGCAAATTCATTTTGAATCACCTCAAGCGTTTCGCCCATGACCCCAATATGAACCCCTTCAGCCGTTGTTCCCCCTTGAATATCATAATAATCACTGCCAATTGCTGTAATCAAGAAATCAAGTGCTTCATCAAAATCACCTAATTTCACATCAATCCCAGCAAAAACAGGACGTGAAGTCGTTGAACCGTGAACAGTCCTTGCAAGATAATAATCACGATTGACTTTCAACCAATTTTCGGGCAGCTCATAGGCCAATTGTTTGACCAACTTAGTCACATGCTCCTGACCCAAATTGTAGATTAACATCAGTGTATCAGCCTGTTTAGCCACTTGATATTCATCAGGTGAAATGCCTTCGGCCTTCATCAAACGGTCAATCCGATGAATATCCCCATATTTTGCTTCATAAGCTGCAAAGTCCACTTCCTTAAGTTCAAAATATTTAGCATATTGCGCAATCACACCGTTTTCATCAATATCTAGATACAGTTTTTTCCGAACTTTTTGAGCTTTTTCAAGTAATTCCTTAGGAATTTCAAATCCTTTTTCTGATAATTCTGTCAGCCAATTTAATTGCCAAGTGAGCATTAAATTAGTATAGGCATTATCACAGATTCCCCCTTCTTGCCCAGGATAGGCCTCATGATATTCATCAGGTCCCATGACCCCATCAATATGATAACGGCCGTCATCTCCTAATTCGGCTTTATTTAACCAAAACTTTGTCGTTTCAATGATTAAATCTAAACCACCGTCAGTCAAAATGCTTTCATCTTCTGTCAGTTGTGAGTAAATCCATAAATTATATACAATGGCTAAACTAACATGTCTTTGACGCCGGCTATTATCTGGTTCCCATTCATTATTTACTGTATTCAAATGAACAAATTGCGATTGTTCATCACCAATTAAGCCGGACTGCCAAGGAAACATAGCTCCTTTTTCTCCATCAACCTTCGCATTTTCCTGCGCTGCGGTCAATCGATTGATTCGGTACAAAAGCAAATCACGCGCTGTTTCTGGCTCATTAGCCGCATAGTAAGGAAGAACAAAAATTTCATCCCAGAAGATATGGCCCCGATAACCTTCACCAGTCAAGCCACGTGAACCTACTGATGCATCTAAAAACTGGTTAGCACCATGCTGTGCCGCTTGACGAATATGGAAAATGTTCATCCTGACCATTCTTTGTAAATCTTCATGGTCTGATTTGATAACAATATCGGCATCTGACCAAACTTTTTCCCAATAATTCGCATTATTTTCTTGAATTTTATTGACAGAAGTTGCTGACAGCTCTGTCAGTACAAACTCAACAGGATTTTTACTTTCATAAGAACTTGCAATGACAATCGTTTTGTCAAACTGAACTTCTTGATTTTTTTGTAAGTCAATTTCAATTGCTTCTGCTAAAATCTCATCATTCTCAGAATCTATTTTTTGGAAAGCCAATCCATTCAAAAATGATTTAGAAGCAATTGCAAGTTCAATTTCACTTGTTCTTGTTTTAGCAACCAAAAGTCCTTTGGAAATTTTTGTTACTTCAAATTCTTTACTATCAAAAGCCCGATAACGTTCAACATTTTGATTTAAAACTGAGCCATCAGTAAAAGTTTCAATTCTTAATTTACAAGAGAAGTCAGCAATAATTTCACCAACAAAACCAAAATCATGAAAATTAATCGGATCTACAAACTTTGTTGTTACTAAAGTCAAATTTCCTTTGGCCAATTTCACCTGATAACGTTCAATTTGCAAAGCATTTTTAAAATCAATTGTAGCTTGCTTTTCAACTGACGCTTCAAAATCAACCAATTCACCATCAATATATACTTTTATTAATTGAGGATTTGGCCAATTTACCAAATCTTCATTAATGACATCATGTCCTGCGACTTCTGTACTGGTCTGGTTGAAAACACCAGCTACATACAAGCCAGGATAATGATTGTCAGAACAAGTTGACCATAAAGGCGCTCCTCGAAGCCCTAAATAACCATTTCCCAATGACATTAAAGATTCTTGACCATAAGAGCGTTTCCCTACTTCTTTTTTATCATATTGGATTATCCAATCTTTTTCAGTCATTTCTCCCCCTCATATAAAACTAAAGGAAGCAGAATTTATCAGCGCTGCCTCCAACTGAGTTTATTAATTATTTAACTGCATCTTTAAACGCATTTTTTTGTTCAACGCCCTCTCCCATTACATCTGTATCTTTATAACCAAAGAACCAAACCAATAGGAAAGTTGCAACCGCACATACTCCAGTTGCGATCCAGAAGAGCATTAAGTTACCCGCAGGAGCGTGATGTGTTAAAGGATTAGAAATAAAGTTAGGGAAACCAATCAAAGAACCTGAGAATCCAAACATTTGTAATCCGCCAAATCCAGCAACACCTGCACCAATCGCGGCACCAATTGAAGACATGATAAAGACACGCACATATTTCAAATTAATCCCATACATTGCCGGTTCAGTTACCCCACAAAATGCTGAAATTGCGGCTGGAGCAGAAAGTCCTTTAAGGTCTGCTTTTTTAGATTTAAAGAAGACAGTCAAGGCACCAACCCCTTGAGCGAGCATTGTGAAAGAAACGATCATATTGAGTGAACTTGCTCCAGTAGCTGCCAATTCTTGTGAAATAAGTGGTACAACCAACCAATGCAAGCCAAAGATAACCAAACATTGATACAAACCACCAACAATGATACTTGCAATTCCTAAATTCAGTGACAAAATATGATCAATCACAAATGACAATCCAGAAGAAATTGTAGAAATAACTGGACCTACCAGAAGTAAAACAATTGATGCAGTGATGAAGAAAGTAATCATTGGTTGGAAAATTGGACGCAAGGCAAGTGGTAAAACTTTTTTCAACCAAGCATTCAGTGGTTTAGCAATTGCCACCGCTACGATGATTGGGAAGATTGTATAAGCATAGCTTGGCAAAGCAACTGGAATTCCAAAATAACTTGTATTGAAAGTTACTCCAAGGAAATTTGCAACAGGAGCAGCTGCTTCGACAACAACATTTTTACCTGCCGCATTTGTTCCAACATGCGCATTAACCAAGTTGGTTATTCCTGGATTAATCATAAATCCGCCGACTGCAGCACCAATAAATTGTAAAACAGTATCTTTAGGTGCCAATTGTTTTGCCGCTGAGAAACCAACCAAAACAGGTAAGAAGTAAAAGGGTGTCATTGCTAGTGTTGATATAATGACATAAGTTGAACTTGCAGGATCAATCACTTCGATTAAGCGATTCCCCTTAACAAAGATACTAAGTAAACCATTAATCATCCCACCAGCTGCAAGTAAACCAATAATAGGAATCATTGACCCAGTAATTGTTCCAATGACCACTTGGAAAGCGTGAACAATCGGATTTTGTTTTTTACCATTAGCTGGTGCTGTTGCAGCGACTGCTTGTGCCGTTGCATCATCATCAACTACTGAATCACCAAGTTGTTCAACAACTTCATCATAAACATCCTCAACCGCTTGTCCAATAACCACTTGATATTGATTCAAGTTTGAATTATAAACGGCGCCAGCCACACCAGGCAAGGCTTCAATCGCCGCTGTATCAGCTCGATCTTTATCTTTTAAAGTAAAACGAAGACGTGTGATACAATGAATAACTTTTGTGACATTCTCAGCGCCACCTACATTTGCGATAATATCAGTCGCAAGTTGTGAATAATTTGCCATAAGTTCTCCTTTTGCTTCATTATCTATGAAGCATTTCATAATATAAAATAATAATTGACGAGTTTAATAGTCACAAAATTTATATCCAAAGTTCCCGTCAACTTTGCGCTATAAATTTATTGGTTGATATTTTTACTTACTTAACACTTGCCTGCCCCAATTGATCACGTGCATTGGCTAAACCATATTTAACCTCAAAGCCAGATAAAGCGTCTTTAGTATTTGTAAAAATAACCATTGTCGTTTTATCCAAACCAGCAGATTCAATCTGCACCCAATCAACAGTCCCTAGCTCATCACCTCCATTAACAATATCATCCACTTTAACTTTAATTTTAAATGGTACTCCTTTAAGAGCTACTGTATCAATACCGAGATGTAAAAGAATATCTAAGCCATCAGCACGTTTAAAACCAATTGCATGTCCCTGAACCAAAGTTACTTTTGCAGAAACTGGAGCAAAAATTTTATTTTCTTTGGGCTCAACTGCAAAACCATTACCCATTATTTTCTTTGAAAATACCGGATCGTTTACTTTTGAAAGTTCAATAACTTCTCCAGAAACTGGATTATATAGCCCTTTATCATCTTTCAACTCTTTCTTTTTTCCTATTCCAAACATAAGAATCTCCTATCTTTCGAAGTTGTACGTACAAGTTAACAAAATCATTGTATCACATAAAAACGTTTTCAGCAAGCGGTAACAATTATTTTTGTGATAAAATATAAAGTATGAAGAAATATGAAGTGATTTTGCAAGATTTAGAAAAAAAGATTTTTAACGATATCTATAAAACGAACGATATTCTTCCAAGTGAAAATGAGCTCTCTGTCATCTACGAGAGTAGTCGTTCAACAGTGAGACAAGCTTTAAAAATTTTAGAAGAAAAAGGGCTTATTCAAAGACGACATGGCTATGGTAGCATTGTCCTCGCTCACGATAGGCTCCTTTTCCCTATCTCTGGCTTAACTTCATACAAAGAACTACAAACCTCTATGGGTTTCCATAGTGAAACTGAGGTTATTCGCTTTGAAAGACTTGAAATTAACCCAAAACTTTCGGAAACAACTGGTTTTGCCGTCGGTGAACACGCCTTAAGTATTCTCAGAAGACGCAAGGTAGATGGTAAATTTTCAATTTTAGATTGGGATTTATTTTTAGAAAAATATGCCGCAGGTCTAAGACCAGAACATGCTAAAATCTCAACCTATGATTACTTAGAAGATCATTTAGGCCTTGACATTGCCTATGCTCAAAAGGAAGTCACGATTGATTTTGCTTGTGAAGACGACTTTAAATATCTTGATTTAAATCCCAAAGATCATCATGTCGTTTCTGTCAAATCTCATGTTTACCTTGCTGATAATACTCTTTTTCAATATACTGAATCTCGGCATCAAGTCGACCGCTTTCGTTTCACAGAATTCGCTAGACGACAAAAAAGATAAAAAAAGCTCTCCCAATAAGGAGAGTTTTTACTTGATAATAAAAAGCAAGAACAAAATCAGTTCTTGCTTTTTTTCTTTATTTTACACCAATTTCTGCTTCAACAACTTCAACAATGGTATCTACAACATGATTGACCTCTTCATGAGTTGGCGCTTCAGCCATGACGCGCAAGAGTGGTTCAGTTCCTGAAGGCCGAACTAAAATACGACCTTTCCCATTCATTGAAGTTTCCATTTCTGAAATTACTTTTTGAATCGCTGGCACATCCATTGCTGATTTTTTGGCTGCATTATCTTTTACTCGAACGTTAACTAGTTTTTGAGGATAAATCGTAACTTCACTTGCTAACTCGGATAAAGATTTGCCAGTTTCACGCATTACTTTCAACAATTGAATGGCTGAAAGCTGCCCATCTCCTGTTGTGTTGTAATCAAGGAAAATCATATGACCCGATTGTTCACCACCGAAGTTGTAATTATTTTTCTTCATTTCTTCAACAACATAACGGTCACCAACCGCTGTAATCACTGAATTAATTCCTGCTTCTTCAAGCGCTAAATGGAATCCAAGATTAGACATCACAGTTGTTACTAGCGTATCTTGAGCCAATTTTCCTTGTCCAAGAAGATATTTCCCAACGATAAACATAATTTTATCGCCATCAACAATTTCTCCATTTTCATCAACGGCAATCAGGCGGTCAGCATCACCGTCAAAGGCAAGTCCGAGGTCACTTCCTGTTTCAACAACTTTTTTAGCCATCGCTTCAGGATGAGTTGATCCTACTTTTACATTGATATTGAGTCCATCAGGATTTTCACCAATAACTGTCAAATTCGCTTCTAAATCAGCAAAAACAGCACGAGCAGAAGTGTAAGCTGCACCATTAGCTGTATCAAGAACCACATTGTAACCTTCAAAGTTCCCTTCTGCTGTTGTTTTTAAGAAAGCTTGATATTTACGAACCCCTTCGATATAGTCATGCAGCATTCCTAAGCCTTGAGCAGACGGGCGTGGCAATGTGTCCTCTTTAGCATCAATCAATGCTTCAATTTCAAGCTCTTTTTCATCCTCTAATTTATAACCATCTCCACCAAAGAATTTAATTCCATTATCAAGTGCTGGATTATGGCTCGCTGAAATCATAACCCCAGCAGAGGCCCCATCTTTTTTAACTAAATATGCTACACCTGGTGTTGCAATGACTCCTAAATCATAAACTTCAATCCCAACAGACAAAAGTCCTGAAATCAAACTGCTCGCAAGCATTTGTCCAGAAATTCGTGTATCGCGACCAACATAAACTTTTGGTGTACCTAATTCATGTTGACTAAGGACATAGCCACCAAAACGACCAAGTTTAAAAGCCATCTCCGGCGTTAATTCAACATTTGCTTCCCCGCGAACACCGTCTGTTCCGAAATATTTACCCATTTTTTCTTGTCTCCATTTTTATTATTTTTTTATTTGACTCTGAAAATTTATCCACCTATTTTTACAGGCGTTAATGTTACTTCAACTTCTTGTGGATCAGCACTTACTCCTGTTGCACGTATAGGAACAGTTACTTTCGTTTCTTTTACAACTCCAGAGATATCCACTGATGCTTCAACCTCGTTGATTGCTTCTAAAGCACTTTTTTCTCCTGAAAGAGTAACTGTTTTATCAGATACTTTTGTCTTAATGGATGATAAAGTCTTATCAAGCGTTCCTTTTTGTGTCACTTTAACCGGCACATCTTTAGTTAATTTGTTTACTACAACTTTCAAATGAGTCGTTGAAGGTTCAATTTGTGCTGGCAGAATTTTACCTGTGCTGTCTACGGCATGAAGAGTGACTGTGCCTGAATAATTTTCATTTAAATTAACATCATTTGGTAAAGCAGCTTCAATTGCTTGAATTTTTTTGATGCTCTCTTCCCCGGCAGTCACTTTTACCTTTTCATCACTCACTGAAAGTGAATCAATTGTAAAACCTTCTGGCAATTGAGTTGAATCAGCTTTTGGTGTTACTTCAAATTCTTTCTTTACTTTGTCTTCTAAAGTGATATTCATTGTTTTAGGTTCAATCGTTGCCGTTACTCCGCCAGGCAGTTGTTCAATCCGAATTGGTACATCAAATTTTCCTGTTTTTAGTTTGGTCAAATCAACACTTAAAAAGAAATTTCTTGTATCCGAATTTTCTTCATTAGTGATAGACAAGCGATTATATCCAGAAAGATGAACCGTCGCAGTGCTGTTATAACCACTAACGAAATATTTATTAGAATTATATTTTAATTCTACTGGAACGTTATTAATTGTGGCTGTGTAAACTTCTCCAGACTGATTAGTTCCCTGATTACGGATGGATGTTGCATTAGCATTAAAGAAAAGGACAATCGCAAAGAAAACAGAGGCAAGGATATAAAATGTTTTGGAATTAAAAAATTTATTTGCCATTTTTCTTTCCTCCTGCTTTATTTTTTCTATTCTTCCCTGTTCCTTTTTCATTTTTTTCAACTTTAGGAACCAAAATGGCCACTAGAATATCATGGAATTTTTCTTTAGAAATATCCGCGAAAAATTCTCCATTGTGAGCAATTGAAATTCCACCAGTTTCTTCGGAAACCACTAAAATTAAAGCATCTGAGACTTCAGAAAGTCCAATTGCAGCACGGTGTCTAGTCCCGAATTGTTTTGAAATCCCCGATTTTTCGGTCAAAGGAAGATAGGCAGAGGTTACAGCGATTTTATTTCCCTGAACAATGACCGCGCCATCGTGCAAAGGTGTATTTGGAATGAAAATATTAATAAGTAATTCACTAGTAATATCCGCATCTAAACGAATCCCTGTACTTACAAATTCATTTAAATTTTGCCCTTGCTCAATCGCAATCAAAGCGCCAATTTTTCGCTCAGACATGTAAGCAAAAGATTTCTCGTAAGCTGAAATATGCCCATCAGGGCTACTTTTTCTCGTTGGTGTAAATAATGTGGTTGTTCTTCCTAAGCTTTCAAGCGCTCGCCTAATTTCAGGCTGAAAAATGATAACTCCGGCGATAACCCCATAGGTAATAACTTGGTTGAGTAACCACTCAACTGTTGTAAGTCCAATAAGTCCGGCAATAATTCTGATAAAAATGAAAATAATCACACCACGAACAAGCGTCATTAATTTTGTTCCTTGTACAAACCTAATTGCTTGATAAAGGAAAAAACTGATAATTGCAATGTCTAATATTGCAATAGCAATTCGCAGAGGTGATTCATTCAATTCAAAAATCTTTTGCCAAAACTCAAGGTTAAAAAATTGATTGAAGTCGGTCAAAAGTCCCCCTCCTTTTATATTGTTAGTCTAATTATACCAAAATTTTAAGTGAACTGCTTTATTCCCAAATAAAGATTTATCATCTTGTTCTTATCCCCTTAATCTTTCTGTAATTTTTAGCTTACGAGAATAAAAAATTACTGACAAAAATTCTGTCAGTAATTTTTCATTAGTAAGAGCCTATTATTTTTTAGCCTCACGTTCTGCTTTACGAGCAGCTCGTCTCGCCTCACGCTCAGGATCAACTGGACGTTTCTTACGTTCTTTTGGCAGAGTAGCTTCTATAGTTCCCTCTGATTCAGGATTCTTTTTCGCCAGTGCTTTTGCTTCACGTTCTAAATACTTATCTAAATCTCCTGATGTTCTAGCATAACGCATAAATCGTTTACGAGAATCTTTGGCAGCTTTAGCATACAAACTTTCTGCATGTTCAGCATCAACTTTTAATAGATTACCAAAACGAGATTGTGTCAATAAGAAATCTCTAACTTTACTAAAATCAGGTTTTTTGAAATCAAGTATCATCGGATTTTTACCCAAATCTTCAAGAAGAGGATTATAGCGATAAAGTTGCCAGTAACCAGAATTCACGGCTTCTTTTGCTTCATCAAGTGCTAAATGTATTCCTCCGTATAAACCATGTGAAATACATGGAGTATAAGCAATAATGACTGATGGGCCTTTAAATTTTTCAGCTTCATCAAAGGCTCGGATTGTTTGCATCATGTTTGCTCCAGAAGCAATCTGAGCCACATAAACATCTCCGTAGGTCATCAACATCGCTCCTAAATCTTTTTTCGTATTAGATTTACCGCCAGCAGCAAATTGTGCAATGGCTGAAGCTGGAGTTGCTTTAGAAACTTGTCCCCCTGTATTAGCGTAGACTTCGTTGTCCATAACTAAGATATTGACGTCAGCACCTGAAGCTACAATATGGTCTAAACCGCCAAAACCAATATCATAGGCCCAACCATCTCCACCAAATATCCATTGGGTTGGTTTTACAAATTGATCTTTTTGTTTATATATTTCATCCAACTTAGCTGAGTTGAAGTGTTCAGAAGCAAGCATTCCCTTCATTTTTTCGGCTCTTGCTCGTGTTCCTTCTGAATCTTCTAAGTGTTCTACCCAGTCTTTCGCCAATTTTTGCAAATCATCTGACATTTCTGGTAAGGCTTCAAGAACTTGGGCTGCTAATTTTTGGCGTCTACTTTGAGAAGCTAACCACATTCCGTAACCATATTCCGCATTATCTTCAAAGAGTGAGTTTGACCATGCAGGGCCTTGTTCAAGCTCATTTGTTGTATATGGCGTTGCTTGTGTTCCACCATAAATGGCTGAACAGCCAGTTGCATTGGAAATCATCATTCGGTCACCAAACATTTGTGTCAATAATTTAATATATGGTGTTTCACCACAGCCTGAGCATGCTCCTGAAAATTCAAAAAGTGGTTTTTCAAATTGGCTAGCGGCAATTGTACCTGGACGAGCTGGATTTTTTTTTGTTTTAAGGGTTTGTGCAAAAGCCCAATTGACAGATTCTTTTTCTTGTCCCTCATAAGGAATCATTTTTAAAGCTTCACCCTTTTTAGGACAGGCTTCAACACATAATCCACAACCTGTACAGTCTTCAACAGAAACCTGAATCCGATATTTTAAGCCGTCAGATCCTTTATAATCCATAACATGGAAACCTTCTGGCGCTTGATTCCATTCATCCTCGTCGACTAAAAATGGTCTGATGGCAGCATGTGGACAAACAAATGAACATTCATTACATTGAATACAAGCTTGGGCATTCCATTCAGGAATTTCTAAGGCAATCCCTCTTTTTTCAGAAGCACTTGTTCCCAATGGTTCATCACCAAAAGTCATTTTGTTATCGACTAAGGTTTGTACCGAAAGTTCATCACCTTCAAAGGCGTTGGTTTTATTTACAATTTCAAAAACATATTTTTTACGAGAACTTTCTGTCGTAAGAACTTTCGTTTTTTCCTCTTGAGTTTCAGCCCAGCTTTCTGGAACATCTACTTCATGCAAGCCATTCAAAGCAAGTGCCATTGCATTCAAATTTTGTTCAACAATGGTTGGTGATTTCTTCGCGTATTTTTGAGCATCTTTTTTCAAAATCTCGTAGGCTTCATCAAAAGGCATAACATGAGCCAATTTGAAAAAGGCGACCTGCATAATCGTATTAATTCTACGTTCCATTCCAGTTTCATGGGCAATTTTCATGGCATCAATCGTATAAAATCGAATTTGATTTTCGGCAATGAATTTCTTCATTTCACTCGGAAGATTTTTTGAAAGTTGTTCTAAATTCCAGCTTGTGTTTAATAAAAATAGGCCTCCGGTTTTCAAGCCTTTGGTCAAGTTATATTTACGTACATAGGTCATGTTGTGACAAGCAACAAAATCAAGTGTAGCTGTCATATATTCAGAAGTAATTGGAGAATCCCCAAAACGTAAATGTGAAATGGTTAAACCACCTGATTTTTTTGAATCATATTCAAAAGCGGCTTGAACATATTTATCAGTATGGTCACCAATAATTTTGATTGCTGCTTTATTGGCGCCAACTGTTCCATCTGATCCAAAGCCCCAAAATTTTGCTTGAAATGTATCTGCTGGTGTTAAATCAAGAACTGTTGAATTTGTCAGAGACAAGTTTGTAACATCATCATTAATTCCGATTGTAAAAATACGTTTTGGTTGAGCTTTGACTAATTCATCAAAAACACTGACAATATGTTCTGGACGAGTATCTTTTCCTCCAATTCCATAACGGCCACCAATCACTTGTTTAACATTAGAATTGAATAAGGCTGATTGAACATCCAGAAAAAGGGGTTCTCCATTTGAACCAGATTCTTTTGTACGGTCTAAGACCGCTACTGATTTGACTGTCTTTGGTAATTTTTCAAGAAAGTTTTCCAGGGGAAACGGACGGTATAAGTGGACATTGATAAAGCCAACTTTTCGGCCTTGTCCATTTAAATAATCAACTGTTTGCTCAATTGTCCCAGCAACAGAACCCATAGAAACAATAACTTCTGTCGCATCGGGTGCGCCATAATAATTGACTAAATCATAATCTGTCCCACGAAGTTTATTGATTTTTCCCATATACTTTTGAACGATTTCAGGAAGAGCTTCATAGTAAGAATTGACCGTTTCTCTTTGTTGGAAATAGATATCTGCATTTTGATTTGTCCCTGAAACAGTAGGATGGTCCGGGTTCATTGCACGGTCACGAAAATCAGCTAATTTTTCTTGATTAATCATTGGTAATAAATCTTGATAATCAATTACGTCAATTTTTTGAATTTCATGAGAAGTTCTAAAACCGTCAAAGAAATTCAAGAAAGGAACTGAACCTTCAAGTGTTGCTAAGTGGGCAACTGCTGACAAGTCCATCACTTCTTGAACAGATGACTCTGCTAACATGGCAAACCCAGTTGTTCTAGCTGACATTACATCAGACTGGTCTCCAAAAATATTAAGCGCCCCAGTCGCTACGGCACGAGCTGCGACATGAATAACTGCTGGCAAGAGTTCCCCAGCCATTTTATACATATTTGGAAGCATTAAAAGGAGCCCTTGCGAAGCGGTATATGTTGTCGCAAGCCCTCCTGCTTTAAGAACACCGTGCATGGCACCTGCTGCACCGGCTTCTGATTGTAGTTCTGTAATTTTTACTGTTGAGCCCCAGATATTTTTACGACCAGCAACTGACCACGCGTCAGTATAATCTGCCATTGGTGAACTTGGGGTAATTGGATAAATTACGGCAATTTCTGAAAAGGCGTAAGCAATATGTGCTGCCGCCATGTTTCCGTCCATTGTTTTTTTCATTTTTTTCAAACCTTCTCAGGAGAGCATTTATTCGACATTTTTACGGCATAAAGAGGGGTGTCGGTGTTCTTTATGTGATTTAGTACTAAATCGAAAAAGACGAGAGCTTTCCTAATAATATTATTTTGACTAAGTTAATTTTAGCATTTTAAGCCTGAAAAGTTGAAGCTGCTTAGTGTCAATTATCTTTGACATTATCGTTGAAAAGCCTTTATTTACAAGACCTATCAGTAATTTTTTCACTTACAAACTAAAAAAGATTCTATCAATTAATGACAGAATCTTTAGAGATAAGAGGGCGTAAATTTTAATCAATGATGCGATGTTCAGTTTGAGCATCAAAGAAATGTGATTTGTTTAGGTTCAAAGCCACTGTAATTTTTTCTCCTGGATTGCGGAAATCACGCGCTTCAACACGAGAAACAAATTCAGTTGAACCAGCTCTAAGATAAAGCATAGTTTCTGCTCCAAGAAGTTCAGAAACGACAACTTCAGCTTCAATTGTTTGATTTGGATAGGCTTGTTGTGCCAAATTGCTTGCTTGAATGTCTTCTGGACGAATTCCAAGAATCACTTCTTTTCCTTCATAACCTTGTTCTTTAAGCAATTTTGCTTTTCCTTCTGGAAGGTCCATATTCAAACCTTCATTATTTGTTAATTTTCCAGAAGCAACTTTGACATTAAAGAAGTTCATCGCTGGACTACCGATAAAACCAGCAACAAATTTATTAGCAGGTTCATTATAAAGCTCTTGTGGTGTTCCGATTTGTTCAACACGACCAACTGTCCCTGTTTTATCAGAGTTTGGTGATGATGACATAATAACAATACGGTCAGCAAGAGTCATCGCTTCAGTTTGGTCATGGGTTACATAGATTGTTGTCGCACCAATTCGACGGTGAATTTTTGCAATTTCTGTACGCATTGAAACACGAAGTTTAGCATCCAAGTTTGACAAAGGTTCATCCATGAGGAAAACTTTGGCATCACGGACAATCGCACGTCCCATTGCCACCCGTTGACGTTGCCCACCTGATAAGTCAGCAGGTTTACGGTCAAGCAAATCAGAAAGTCCAAGAATTGTCCCAGCTTCTTCAACACGACGTTTAATTTCATCTTTTTTGAACTTACGCAGTTTCAAACCAAAGGCCATGTTATCAAAAACAGTCATATGTGGATAAAGGGCATAGTTTTGGAAAACCATGGCAATGTCACGGTCTTTTGGTGCCACATCATTCATGATTTTTCCGTCAATTTTAAATTCACCTTCAGTAATATCTTCAAGACCAGCAACCATTCTCAATGTTGTAGATTTACCACAACCTGAAGGACCAACGAATACAATAAATTCTTTATCTTTGATATCAATGTTGAAATCTTCAACTGCGTATTGCGTCGCATTGGGATATTTTTTGTAAATTTTGTCTAAACTGAGTGTTGTCATTTTTTCTCCTCTAATAACATTTGTTCTTTAATATCATTTTACTGTAACCGTTTTCCATTTACAATCAGTGAGCTGCCTAATTTTATTGTACAGGTTGCACATTTTACTGACAGACTAAAAAAGTTACTGACAAATCTGTCAATAACTCTTTAAACTTCATCATCTTCGTCTTTAATTTTATTTGCCTCTTCAGCAAATTTTTGTGCAACTGCCTCCAAAGCCAATGTTTCTTCATCACCAATATAGTGATCATCATTGATTTCATCCAGATTTACATACATATCCAAATGTCCTTTGAGGTTATCAAATCGAACTGGAGCATCTCCACCATATTCTCCGTCCAAATTAAGGAGAATTTTTTGACCACCTAAGGCTTCAATTTCTATTTTACTCGTTTTAATGTATTCTAAATTAACATCATCCAAATGTTTTCCATTTGCTACAATGGCAAGTAAAGCAATGAGCTCAAATAGATTATCTGTTTTCACCAAAATAAGTGTGAAAAGTCCATCATCTAATTTAGCATCAGGTGCAATTTTTTCAAAGCCACCAACTGAATTAGTAAGAGCGGCAAAGAACATTGAAATGTCACCTTCAAAAACGCCTTCATCATGAACAACACGGACTGGCGCTTTACGAACACGAGGCAAAAGTTCTGCACCTTTTGCCAAATAGGCCAAATAACCAAACGCCGTTTTTAGATGACTGGGAACACTGTAAGTTAGTTCTGTCAGCCCTCCTCCAGCAGCGATATTAATAAAATATTGCTCATCTTGTGTTTCTTTAATAACGGCATGACCGACATCAATATTTAGGATTTGGTTTTTACCAATGATTTCTATCGCTTCAAGTGGTTTTCCTCTTGGAATTTTTAAAGCTCTAGCGAAATCGTTTGTCGTGCCAGTTGGAACTATCGCTAAACGAGGGCGGTTCTCAAATGGAGAAATTCCAGCTACAACCTCGTTAATAGTGCCATCACCACCTGCCGCAATGATTAAATCAAAGCCCGCTTCCGTTGCCCTTGCCGCCTCTTTTTTTGCAGAATCTTGTTCCGCTGTGGTTTGATAAGCACTGGCCTCATAACCATATTGCTCTAATTTATCCAAGATATCTGCAATATGTTTTTTTATAATTTCTTGACCCGATGTCGGATTATAAATCAATCTCGCTTTCATCATTTTCTCCGAAACCTTCTCTCATCCATTCTTAAAAATAATTTACTGACAGACTATCAAAAGAGTGAGCAAATCAATTGAACCAAGGTTCAAATTTCTGTCAGTAAATTACGCTCTCACTAAAGTCTGTCAGTAATTTTCAATACAAATTAGTTTATAAATCAAGCAAATCTTGCTCTGACCAAATTTCAATTCCTAAGTCTTGAGCTTTTGTCAGTTTGCTACCCGCTTCTTCACCGGCGACTACCAAATCAGTTTTCTTAGAAACAGAACCAGAAACATTTGCTCCCAACGCTTCCAATTTTTCTTTTGCTTCTGAGCGCTTCAAAGTCGTCAATTTACCAGTTAAGACAACTGTCTTACCTGATAATAACCCTTCAACATTAACAGCGCCTAAATAATCAAAATTTAAACCAGCATTTTCAAGTTCATCCAGTAAAATTTTTGCTCCGTCAGTTTCAAAATAAGAAACGACAGCCGTAGCAATCACGCCACCTAAAGACGGAATTTCAGAAATTTCTTCCTCAGTTGCTTTCGAAAGCGCTCGAAGATTAGCAAAACGTTCCAAAAGTAATTTAGCTGCTTTACCACCAACATGACGAATTCCTAAACCAAATAATAATTTTTCTGCTGAATTTTCGCGACTTTGTGCAATTGCTGATACAATTTTTTGAGCTAAAGTTTCTTTGACCTTGTCCAATGTTAGTAGATCTTCAATCGTCAATTTGTATAAATCAGCGACATCAGACACTAATTTTTTATCAAAAAGCTGAGAAATGACTGATGGACCCAAGCCCACAATATTCATGGCATCACGACTAGCAAAATGAATTAACTTCTCTCGGATTTGGGCCGGACATAATGGATTCACACAGCGCAAAGCCACTTCATCTTCAAAATGAATCAATTCTGAACCACATTCAGGACAATTTGTAGGAATTTTTAAGGATTCAAGACCTTCTGCCCTTTTGTCCAAAAGTACTTTCCCAACCTTCGGAATAATATCCCCTGCCTTATAAATTAAGACATGATCACCAATGCGAATATCCTTCTCTTCAATATAATCCACATTGTGCAAAGTTGCTCGAGCAACCGTTGTCTGTGCTAAAAGAACTGGGGTCATATTTGCCGTTGGGGTGACAACTCCAGTTCGCCCGACGGTCCAGTCAACAGACAAAATTTCTGTTTCTGCTTGTTCGGCTGGAAATTTATAAGCAATCGCCCAGCGTGGAGCTTTAACCGTAAAACCTAATTCTTCTTGCTCAGCAAGATTATTAACTTTCACAACAACCCCATCAATATCATAGGGAAGTTCATCACGCAGACGTGTTGCCTCTTCAATAAATTCCCAAATTTCATCCATATTCCGAGCAAATTTACGTTCAGGATTGACTTGGAAACCAAGTTCTTCAAAATATTCTAAAACTTCTTCTTGAGTATCATTAGTTGCTGGACTTGCTTCTTGATAAAGAAAAGTTGCAAGTCCACGTTTAGCAACTATTTTCGTATCAAGTTGACGTAAAGTCCCAGCTGCCGCATTTCTTGGATTGGCAAAAGGAGCTGCCCCTTCAAGTTCACGCTCTTTATTGAGTTTAGCAAAATTCTTACGCGGAAGATAAGCTTCACCACGAACAACAATATCGATAGCATCTTTGAGTTTTAAAGGAACATCTTTAATTCGTTTCACATTTTCTGTGATGTTCTCCCCCGTTGTCCCATCGCCTCGAGTTGCTGCGGTCACAAGTAACCCATTCTCATAATAAAGAGACAAAGAAAGACCGTCAATTTTTAATTCACAAATATACTCTGGGTTAGTAATTTCCTTGCGGACTCGTTCTTCCCAAACCGCCAATTCCTCGCGCGAAAAAACATCTCCTAAACTATAAAGATTATAGGGGTGTCTAAATTTAACAAAGCCATCTAAAATAACCCCACCTGTTCGATGCGTTGGAGAATCCGCTCTAGTTAGTTGTGGATTTTCAGCTTCCAATTTTACCAATTCTTGATAGAGTCGATCGTACTCACTGTCTTCTACCGAAGGTTCATCTAAAGTATAGTATTCATAGGCATACTGGTTTAATTTTTCCGTAAGCTCTTTAATTTTTGACTCGATATTCATAGCTCCTATTTTAACACAAAAGACCAGTCAGTATGATTACCAAAGCACATCAAAAAGGCTATTTTCTATAAAAAAAAGATGTAATTTGAAACAAAAAACTTGCTTTTTCAAGCAAGTATCTTTATTTTATTAAGGCGACGGTCGGATTTGAACCGACGATTAAGCTTTTGCAGAGCCATGTGTTACCACTTCACTACGCCGCCACAACATTAACTATTATAGCGGAAAAATAAATTTATGGCAAGCATGAGCTCACGCTACTTCCTGTTAAAACATTTGAGTCAAGACTGACAGGCTCTAACAATCATTTGCTAACTCCAAACCAATAAAAAATGACTTGAGCTAAGCAATCTTGTCTATTTTAATCCCCAATTTTAAAATTTGCTTCTGTGTCCATAAAGAACAAATCCCGTTGAACATTTTCTCTGCTGACAACATGAAATCTTCTTCCATCTTTTTGAATCAAAAAATCACCAACTAGAGCCAAATCTCCTGAAATTGACTCAAAGTTTAAAACATTTTTATTCCATTCATTCCATGAAAGGCGTCCTTGTTCAAAAGCGTGCCTAACCCATCTCTCATGAATTGGTCGATGCGAAATTTTCCAGACTTCTACAAGCTGTCCTCGATATTTTGCTTGCATAACTCCCCCTTCTGTTACACATGAACTAGTCAGTAAAGATATTTTAGCAAAATGAATAAATTTGTCAAAAGTTAGTTGGAATTTCAATCTTTTTTCTTTTCAAATTGAAAACGTTTTTTACAATGAAATATCTTATAATCTGATATTTTTACTTTATAAGGCTATTAATAATGTGAAAAAATTAATAAAATACATTCTCGTACCCTTTATACTACTTTTTTATTTTTTGAAGTGTTTTCTTTACATTCCAATAAAAATAAAAAGACACTTTAGTGTCTTTTTATTTTAAAGTTCTTCTCCATTTGTTTTAATAACATTTTGATACCAAGTGAAAGAATCTTTTTTTGAACGCTTCAAGGTTCCATTCCCAACGTTATCTTTATCTACGTATATGAAGCCATAGCGTTTTTTCATCTCTCCTGTCCCAGCAGAAACAAGGTCAATAAATCCCCAAGGAGTATAGCCCATTAAGTCAACTCCATCATAATTTACAGCATCCTTCATTGCTTCTATATGAGCTTTTAAATAGTCTACTCGATAAGGGTCATGTATGCTTCCATCAGCTTCAACTTCATCCACAGCTCCAAAACCATTTTCAACAATGAAGAGTGGTTTTTCATAACGTTCATAGAACCAATTCATTGCATAGCGTAATCCTAAAGGATCAATTTGCCAGCCCCATTCAGAAGCTTTAACATATTCATTTTTGACTAAATCTTTATCTTCATTGTAATCAAAAGTAGGAGCTTTACCATGGTCTTTAATTGCAAAACTCATGTAGTAAGAAAAACCAATATAATCTACTTTTCCTTCTTCCAATACTTTCAAATCATCATCAAGAATATCAAGTTTAAATTCCTTACGGTCAAAATAGGCTTTTAAATAGCTTGGGTAATGTCCGCGAACATGAACATCTGCAAACCAATAGCGACGTTGCATAGCAACGGTTGAAGCCATCATATCTTCTGGTTTACAAGTTGCAGGATAAATCGGACACATTGCAATCATACATCCAATTTGGAAATCTGGATTGATTTTATGCCCCAGAGCGACAACTTTGGCAGAAGCAACCAACTCATAATGAGCCGCTTGATACATAATTTCTTCACGTTCTTTTTCGCTTGCTCCTTCTGGGAATTTTAAACCAGAATTAGTAAAAGGTGCAAAATCACGCATAAAGTTTGCTTGGTTGTTAATTTCATTGAAAGTCATCCAATATTTAACTTTATCTTTATAACGATTCATTACGACTTCTGAAAAATGGACGAAGAAATCAATAAGTTTACGATTACAAAAGCCTCCATATTCTGTTACCAAGTGATAAGGAAGTTCAAAGTGAGAAAGGGTAATCACAGGCTCAATCCCATGTTTTAAACACTCATCAAATAAATCATCATAAAATTGCAGTCCTTCTTCATTAGGTTCTGCTTCATCTCCATTTGGAAAAATACGGGTCCATGCAATGGAAGTTCTAAAACAATTTAAACCTAGTTCTTCAAAGAGTGCAATATCTTCTTTGTAGCGATGATAAAAATCAATAGCTTCATGATTTGGATAATTTTCTCCCTCAATTACCCCATCTGTGATTTTTCTCTCTACTCCATTGCTCCCTGCTGTCATGACATCAGCAACAGAAACTCCCTTTCCGCCGGCATTCCATCCTCCTTCAAGTTGATGTGCAGCAACTGCTCCTCCCCAGAGGAAGTCTTTTTTTAAAGTCATAATTTCTCCTTTTAAATTTTTAGAATTAACATTTTTAATAAGATAAGCTCAAGAATTCTTGAGCTCATCTAAAATTTGCTATTATTCAGCAGCATTAATTTCAGCTTCTGTTTCAGCTTCTTCTTTAAGAAGAATATTGTCATAAGCTTTGGCAAATGGCCAGTAGAGAAGTGATGTCAATGCAAGGATAATAACTTGCCAAACCATACCTTGCCAGCCACCTACAAGGTATCCTGAAAGAACTGCAGGTGTTGTCCATGGAACATAAGCTCCGTTAAATGGTGGAATGATTCCTAGATAAATCACTAAGTAAGTCAAGATTCCTGAAATCAATGGTGCTAAGATAAATGGAATTGCAAGAATAGGATTTAAGACAATAGGAAGACCAAAGAGAATTGGTTCATTAATATTGAACACTGCAGGTCCAATTTCCATACGTCCTAAAGTTTTACCTTGAACTGATTTTGCACTCACTAAGAGGAAAATAACCAAACCAATGGTCAAACCAGAACCAGTAACTGTCAAGTATTGGTCCATGAATGATTGTGTAACGATGTGGGCTCCGTTTGAAAGACTGAGATGTCCTGCTTTATAGAGGGCAGCATTGTCAGCAGAGTTGGCTTGAAGCAATGGTCCCATAATCCCACCGATGATTGTCGCTCCGTGAACACCGAACCACCAGATAAATACTGGCATAAAGGCAATAACGAAGACGCCGACAGGACCATCAGTTACGTGTTGTAATGGAGTTTGAATCCATTTATAAACTAATTCAATGAAAGTTGTGTTGAATCCGATTGTTGTAATTCCGTGAACAACTCCAGCTAAGGCAATGATTGCTCCTGCAGGAACAAGTGAAGTGAATGATGCCGCAACGTTTTCTGGAACTTGTTCTGGCATTTTAATTGTGATGTTACGACGCATAAAGCCAGTGTAAATCCAACCGACTAAGAGTCCGACGATGATTGAAAGAACCATCCCTTTCCCACCTAACCAAGCTCGGTCAATTACCCCTCCAACTTGATAAGCAGTTGAAACTTTAGTTGGGTCAGTAACAGATGTTACTTGATGAATTGTGTCTGGTTGCAACAAGATGTGAACGATAATACCAGTTAAACCAGCAGGAACTCCTTCATAACCTGCATCGCGAACCCACGCGTAAGCAATACCGAATACGGCAAGCAAGGCCATAATACCAAATGAAGCATTATTAATTTGTAAAAAGAGCGGGCCCAATTTGATTTTGTTCATGAAGTCTTGGCCTGCTTGGAATGGCAGTTGACCAAGAATCAAGAATACTGAACCAATAATGATAAATGGAATAGGATAAATCATACCATTTTTGATTGCCGTGACTGCACGGGTATTCAAAAATTTCATCATTGGAGGCATGATTTTGTTTTGAATAAAATTGTTCATGGTTGAACAGTCTCCTTTACTTTTTTTGATGAACTGGTTTCACGTTCATCTTTTCTACATTTTCATTATAACACTAAAGAGCAAAAGAAAGAAAGCGGTTTCTTCTTTTTCCAAAACTTTGGTTCTGTACCACTCGTGAAGACTAATGTGCCAAAATTGTCATATAAGTTTCCTTTAAGGTTGCGAAAATTAGCCTTGCAAATTATATTTGTTATCTCAATTTAACTTTTTTTATTTTATCTATCAAACGATTAGGAACGGCTGAGCAGATAAAAAAGCCAATTTGGCTTTTTAATTTGATAATTGATAAACCAAATCTGTTAAACGCTCAGTCAAATAAACTGTTGGTAATTGACTCGTCAAATCATAATGCGTATTGATTCGGTGTTCATTAATTCGATAGGTGAGGACAAAATCGCTCAATTCAGCAATACTTGAATTCAATTTTGGTGTGATACTTGAAATATAAACATCTTTATTGGAGCGCAGACTGGTCAGTACTTCAATGATTTCATTCGTTTCCCCAGAGATGGATAAAGCAATTACTAAAGTGTTGGTCGTATTTTGTAATTTTGAAGCAATTGGATAAGTCACATCACTAAATGAGAAAGTATTAATTCCAACTCCCGCTAATCTTCTGGCCGCATAATCGCAGATTAAACCGCTGGAACCTACTCCTGTAAAAATAATATTATCACTTTCAATGACTCGATGTGCCAGATTATCCAAACGTTGTTCGATATCGCTAGAGAAAATATCTAGTGAAAAAGGAATTGCAGTATTTGAACTTCCTTTTTCCAATTCTTTTTTATCAATAATGTACTCTTTAAAATCTGTATATGAATCATAGCCCATTTTATGAATGAGGCGCATGACGCTAGAAGTTCCAACATGTGCTTCCAGAGCAATATCACGGACTCGCATATAAGGAATTTTATCAACATTATCTCGTAAATAACTATAACAAGTTCTTTCTGTATAGGTTAACTTTTGAAAATCAACATTTCCAAAAAAACTCATAATTCTCTCCTTTCTTATTTAAACTTTTTGGTTAGAAAAAAGTTGCGTCTCCGCAACTTTTAATTTTGCATTTCTAATAAGCTAGGAGCTATATTATTTGTTTTCAAGAGCTTGAAGGCGTTGTTCTTGACCGACAACTTCTACAGCAAGATCTTTAAAGGTAATGGCATTCATCAAGTGGTCTTGTGCATGAACCATGTAAAGATTCCAACCAATTTTTTCACCTTGGGCTAAGCGTGTTAGAAGGTCTGTCTGAACGTCATGTGCTTCACGAAGTTGTTCGCTCGCTTCGTTCAATGAACTTTCAGCTTCGGCAAATTCACCAGCTTTGGCTTGTTGAATGGCTTGGAAGGCTAAACCTTTGGCATTTCCCCCACTCATGATAATGCCCATTACAACACCCATGTAGTCATCACTTGTTGGATTCTCGTATTTATCAGTCATTTCTTATCTTCCCATTTCTCTTTGCTTAGATTTTTACATAGTAAAAGAGCTTTCGCTCTTTCACAAGTTTGAAATTTTCAAACCTTACTTCATCAAATTTTCAGCTGCTGCAAGCACTTTATCTCCGCGCATCATTCCATAATCTTGCATTTTGATAACATCCATTGGTACACCAGCGATTTCAGCTTTTTTAGCAACTTCACCTTTCATGAAGGCAACTTGTGGGCCTAAAAGAAGAACGTCAGGTTTTGGTGAGCCTGTTCCGGCAAGCATATTATCAATGTCCGCTGTTGATTTTGCGAAAATTTCGTAATCTTTCCCGTTATCTGCTGCTGCTTTTTGCATTTTTGATACCAAAAGTGATGTTGACATACCGGCTGCACATGCAAGTGCAATAACTTTATCTGCCATAATTATTTCTCCTTATTCTTAACGTTTTATAATTTAACGTTCTTTATAAAAATAATTATAACGTTTTCATTTTCATAATGCAAGCGTTATCTATTTTTTAAAAGTGCTTTATAAAATTCGAAAATTAACTTAACTTTCCCTTTATAGCAAGCTTTAACCGACTTATGAGTCATAAAATAAAAAAGCTACACTCAAATAGTAGCTTTTTGAAATATTTGTTTCTCTTTTTGGAACAAATTTATTATTTTTTAAGATAATAATCAATTGATTTATGGGCTAGAATTTCCAAAATCGCGAGTACTGGGAGTTGAGTGGTCAGATTTCCTAAAGGATACTGTTTAGACCATTCATTGACAAGATTATAAGAAAGCTGATAATCAGCAAGTTTAGCAACAGTACAATCTTCATGATTGGTAATCGAAATAATTTTTGCTCCGCCCGCTTTAAACTCCAATTCTTTATTAACAACTTGTTCTGTTTCACCTGATACAGACATGATTACTGCCACAACATTTCCCATTCCCTGAACTTGAACAGCTTGAAACGGGTCAGAAATAACGAAGCTTCGTAATCCAGTATTTACAAAATATTTAGTGGCATACTCACTTAATGAACCAGATGTTCCTAAACCTAAAAACACGGTATAATCAGCTTTCGCAATCATTTGTGCAGCATTATTAAGTTTTGCCTGATAATTATCTGTATTCATTCGACGTAAAAACATGTTGAATTCGAGCATATTATCATAATGTTGCTCTTCTGGTGTTTTTTCTTTGAGTTGATTTTTGAGGTAAAATTTTAAATCGGACCAACCTTCAAAACCAAGTTTTGTACATAGTCGGACAATTGTCGAAGTTGAAACATGGGCTTGACTTGCTAAATCACGAATTGTCATTTGTTGGACTTCTTCAGGTGATTTAATGATAAAATCAAAAACTAGCGTTTCAAGCTCGTTAAGTTTACTGATTTGTTCGGGTAGAAACATCATTTTTTACTCTCCGTATTTGGAAATATTTAGCTCCGCCACAAATTCTTTTAAAAATTTACTGACAGAATCATTGTTTGAAAGGATTTGCCAAATTTTAGCAAAACTGTCAGTAAAAATTACTGACAGCTTTTATCCTCGATAATAATTGAAATTTTCTTAGCCCTTTCCGAAAATGAAAGCATAGATTAAACCAAGAATTTCATGAGCATAATAATTAGGATAATAAAGAAGATTATTGACTTTTGTCTTTGCAGCAAAGCCTTCTACTTTTACACCTTCATGTTTTGCAAGATACAAGGCTCGGTAAAGATGAAAATCGCTAGTGACAATCACGGTTTTTGCGTCAAAATATTTTTTAGAATAAGCAATATTTTCCGCGGTATCACCCGCCTTATCTTCACTAATAATTCTGTCAGCACTAATGTGATGAGCCATCAGATAATTTTTCATACTAAAAGCTTCACTAACAAGCTCGCCAGCTCCTTTTGCTCCAGACACAATAATTTTGGCCTGCGGATTATTCTTAGCAAGCAAAAGTGCTGCATCTAGCCGCTCTTGAGTAATCTTGGTTGGTTTTTTATTTTGATTTATTCGTGAGCCAAGGATTAAAATTGTTTGAATATCTGTGGAGTTTTCAGCAGTTCTGTCAGTAGATTTGCTAAGAATCAAAGCAAGACAAATTACTGAAATCAAAAGAATTAGACCGACAAAAGTGCCTATAATCTTAAAAATCTTTTTCATTAATTAGAAACTTTGTTTACGAGAATCACGTGTTTTACGGGCATTTTTATTACGCTCAGCACGGCGTTTTTTCTTGTTATCTTCTTCAATTTGCCATTTAATTGCACGTTTATAACCTGGTTTAACGTGTTTTTTACCTTTTTTAAGGGCACCAATGGTTTTTGTTGAAATTTCATCTTGTTTTTTCGTCCGTTTTTCACGACGGTCACGGTCATAGGAATCAACAATCTCACCATCTTTAATGGCTTTTGGTTGGAATGTAACACCCATTTTTTCAATCTCACGAATGCTTGAATCATCAGAAGGACTATAGAGCGTAATAGCTGTTCCTTGTAATCCATTACGGCCAGAACGACCCACTCGGTGAACAAAGAAAGTTAAATCTTTTGGAATTTCATCATTGATAATGTGTGATACACCTTCAATATCAATTCCACGCGCGGCAATATCGGTTGCCACAACATATTGATAATCCAAATTTTTAATTGAATTCATGATACGTTTACGTTCACGTGGCGGTACATCACCATGAATTTTTGCAACTTTAAGTCCGTTACTTGTCAAGAAATGATGAATGTCATCAACACGACCTTTGGTATTGGCAAAAATCATTGCCATGTAAGGATTCGTTGCTTTTGTCAATTGGAGCAAAAGTTGATTATGTGAACTTCCTTTAGTAGAAACGAGCCAATTTTCGATTGTATCTGAAATTACTGTCTTATTGGCGATTTTTTGCATAACAGGATTATGCAAATATTTTTTCAAAAATGGTTGAAGTTTTTGAGGAATAGTTGCTGAGAAAACGAGCATTTGCACGCGTTTACCAAAGCTTGAAGCAATTTGGTCAACATCTGCCAAAAATCCCATGTCAAGCGTCATATCCGCTTCATCGACAACAAAAGTATTAGCAGTATGCACAATTAAAGCATTAGATTTGATTAAGTCATGGATTCGACCTGGTGTTCCAATTACGACATGTGGTTGTGATGATTCCAATTTTTTGATTTGACGGGCCTTATCAGTCCCACCGACAAAGTTTGAAACACGAAGCTTGTCATTAACTTTTGTAAATTCTTGAGCTGCTTTGTAAATTTGAGTAGCTAATTCACGTGAAGGAGCCGTAATGACTGCTTGCACTTCATCAAGATCAGTATCAATTTTTTGGAAAATTGGGAGTAAAAAAGTGTGTGTTTTTCCTGAACCAGTTTTTGATTCCCCTACCAAGTCACGGCCTGAGAGAACAATTGGAATCAATTTTTCTTGTACTTCAGTTGGTTTTTCAAATTTGATATTCTCTAACGTTTGGTTAATATAATCTTTAAAATTAAAGTCTGTAAATTTCATTTTTTTCTTTCATTTGTTGAGGATTATTCGTTTCATTTAAAAAATGACGAATCTCTGTTTTTGCTGATTTATCCATGGAAGGGACTTTTTTCTATTATATCAGAAAAAAAACATTTAAGAAACCAGTTCTTGTCACTATTTAAACTCATTTTTAAAATCTGTCAGTGATTATATTATAAATAAAAAGTTACTGACAGAAATTCTGTCAGTAACTTTTATTTTTCATTATTCATTAACTTTACTTTTTAAAACCTTATGTTCAAGCCTACTAGGCCAGAAACTTGCAGTTTCAAAAAGATTTGATTCTTTAAAAACTTCTTCTGAGCTAAATTTATCACCGACTTCATTTGTGCTTAAAATTTTAGCAACTTTAAAGGCACAGATGACTAATAATATAGCCACACAAAGTAAGAATATGACTGACAGACCTCCTTGAATCATTGTATTACGCATGGTTGCCTGCGCGTTCGTTAATGCTAGACCAGATAATTTACCAGAAGCCACTTGGGCTTTTGCTGCTGAATAAGAAGCAAAGTAACCAATATTGACATCCGTTGAGAAGATTTTTTGCCAACTGGCCACAAAAGTTACACATACATCCCAAACTAAAGGAAGTGCTGGAATCCAAACCCATTTAAGATAACCCTTACGGATAACCATGACACAAACAATAGCCAGAGCTACCGCCGCAATTAATTGATTAGAAATCCCAAAGAGCGGATACATGATTTTTATTCCACCATTTGGATCAGAAACGCCCATCAAAAGCAAAGCCCCCCAAACTCCAACAATCACTGCTGTCGTTATAATTTTACTAGGTAACCAATCATCATCACCCAAGCGACCTAATTTTTTGAAGCCACGCAGGGCATCATTAAGTAAATAACGAGTCGATTTTGTTGCCGCTGAAACAGCTGACAGAATAAAGAGCGCCTCAAACATAATCGCAAAATGATACCAGAATCCCATCATATTTGTCCCACCAATAAGTGGAACCTTATGTAGAATATTTGACATTGAAACGGCTAAAGTTGGTGCACCACCAGTCCGTGAAACGATTGATTGCTCACCTACATCTTTTGCCACTTGCTCAAGTGCTTTTTCACCAGTAGTACCTTCCCAGTCAATACTGAGTTTTGAACCATCAGGCATCATGGCTACATTTGGAATTGCTTTGGCAGCATTATATTCAGCACTTTTATCTGCTTGATAACTTGAAGCTGCGAGTTTTTGGATACTAGCTTGTGGGGTATTCATAGAATAATAAATTCCAGGATTAAGAGAAATCGCAGCGACTAAAGCCATAATGGCAACAAATGATTCAAAGAGCATCCCGCCATAACCAATCATTCGCGTTTGTGACTCTTTAGCAATCAAATGAGGAGTTGTTCCAGAAGACATCATTACATGGAAACCAGACAAGGCCCCACAGGCAATCGTAACAAATAAGAAGGGAAAGAGGGAACCAGCAAAAGCAGGACCATCTGTATTATGTGCAAAATTAGTCAGAGCTGGAATCGTAACATCCGGTCGCACACCCACCACAGCTATTGCTAAAATAGCAATGGTACCAATTTTCATAAACATGGATAAGTAATCACGAGGCGTAAGTAAAATCCAAGCCGGGATAATGGCTGCAATAAAAGTATAGCCCATGACCCACCAAACTAAGGCAGTTGGTGAAAGCATGAAAATATGTGCAAATGAAGATTCTGAAACCCAACGGCCACCGAAAATAGCAACTAAAAGGAGAATAAAACCAATCGCTGAAATTTCATTCACGTGCCCTGGGCGAATATATTTCAAATAAATTCCCATTAACAAGGCAATTGGAATTGTCATCCCAATCGAAAAGACTGCCCAAGCAGAATTTGCCATCGCCGTCACACAAATCAAAGCTAAAACAGCCATAACAATCATTGTCATGATAAACACAATAAATGAAGTCAAGCCACCAGCAAATCTGCCAACTTCATCATGAGCCATTGCCCCAATAGATTTTGCTCGACGACGATGAGAATACCAGAGAACGAGCATATCTTGTACCCCTCCGGCAAAAATAACTCCGAAAATAATCCAAATTGTCCCTGGTAAGTAACCCATTTGTGCCGCTAAAACTGGTCCAACCAAAGGCCCAGCTCCAGCAATTGAAGCAAAATGGTGACCGAATAAAACAACTCGGTTGGTTGGGTCAAATTCTTTTCCGTCATTATGGCTTTCCGAAGGGGTCGCCCGTAAATCGTTTGGACGCATAATCTTACGTTGAATATATAAAGCATAAAAACGATAGCCAATCAAATAAGAACATACTGCTGCAATAACAAACCAAATCGCATTAATCGTCTCTCCTTGAGCCAAAGCAATCAACGACCAAGCAAGACCGCCTAGTAAAGCGACCGCCACCCAAATGATAATTGATAAAAGACTGGGTTTTGGTAAATGTTTTTTCCAATCTTTCATTGTTTCTTTAAAATTTGCCTGCTTTAAATCTTTAATTCCGACAATTTTTCCTTGTTTATTCCGCAACAAAAATAGCTCTTCTTCTTCGGTAAAGTTTGAAGAGTTTCCAATATCTTTCATAATCCTCTATCCCTATGCACTTATTAATGCATTTGACCTTCCATAATTTTTAGAACTAAATGTAACCGATTACAATAATATTTTAGCACTATTTAATCAAAAATATAAACATTTATGTTTAAAAAAATCTCTTTAAAACATCTTTTTGTAAAAATAAGATTAATTTCCAAAAGACTAGTTTAATATTGAAAAAAATTTCTGTAAAATAAAAAAGGCTCTCCTTTAAAGGAGAACCTCATTCATCATTTTATTTTGCTTTAGCATAAAGTTCGTTAACTTTATCCCAGTTTACAAGATTAAAGAATGCTTCAATGTAATCAGGACGTACATTGTGATATTTAAGATAGTATGCATGTTCCCAAACATCAAGTCCTAAAACTGGTGTCAAACCTTCAGAAATTGGATTATCTTGATTTGCAGTTGATACAACTTTCAATTTTCCAGCTTCATCAACAACTAACCAAGCCCATCCTGAACCAAAACGACCTGTGGCTGCAGCTTTAAATTCTGCTTTGAAAGTTTCAAAACTACCAAATTCTTTCGCAATTGCATCCCCAATTTCGCCGTCAGCATGGTTTTCAGAACCATCAGTATTTGGACGAAGCCAAAGCCAGAATTGACTATGGTTCAAATGACCACCACCATTGTTACGAACAGCTGTACGGATGTCTTCTGGAATTGCTGACAAATCTGTCAATAATTCTTCAAGGCTGAGGTCATCAAGTTCATTATGTTTTTCAATTGCTGCATTAAGATTATTTACATAAGTTTGATGATGTTTTCCATGATGCAAACGCATTGTTGCTTCATCAAAGAAAGGTTCAAGCGCATTTGGCGCGTATGGAAGTTCAGGTAATGTAAATGCCATAGTAATTTCTCCTTTTAAGATGTGAATCCATTTTGAAGTCTCAATACTTTGGTACTTTGACTAGATTGAGAATGAATTCAGTTAGTTTATTTTTTAATTCTATTCTCATTATAGTCGTTTTTGAAATCATTGCCAAATGATTTGATTTGTAATTTATTATTTTCTTTGTTGGATAAAATTAAGCATATTGGTCGAGTAAAGGAGCTCAACCTTTCGACATTCTTCAATATTTTTTGAACCGGTTAAAACAAATAATTTATTCAAATCTTGTTTCCATTGTTCAATGACTTCTTCTACTTTTTCAGGTCCTGTTTGCATAAGATTTTTCAAGATAAAACCAGCAGAACTTGACAAATCAGCCCCTAAAATTAATGCTTTAAAAATCTCTTGAGCCGAAGTAATTCCACCTGTTGCAATCAAACTTTTTCTATTATCAGCCATTTTAGCTTCTAAAAGACTCTCAAGCGTGGACAAACCAAATTCATCCAAGTTAAAACCATTTTTACTCCGTTTACGTTCAATCCAAGCAAAATTAGTTCCGCCAGCTCCCCCAATATTTATTCCTGAGATAGCTGTTTTTGCGAGTTCTTTAAAGGTTTTTTGTGAAATTCCAAAGCCGACCTCTTTGACAATAACTGGAACTTCTAATTGATTGGCAATTTCATTAATGTTTTCTAACCAATAAAATTCACGGTCTCCTTCGTCCATTGGCAATTCTTGCGCTGTATTGACATGGATTTCTAAAGCATTTGCCTCAATCATATCGACCGCTCGCTTGGCATTTTCTAGAGAATGGCCTGCGCCGATATTGGCAAAAAGAAAACCAGAAGAATGAATTTTACGAACTTCACTGAAACCAGCTGCTAGTTCTGGAAATTTCAAAGCAATAGATTGAGAACCGACCGCCATGGCTAAATGTTGATTTTTCGCAATTTCTGCTAACTGATGATTAATTTTATCTGCTCGCTCTGTTCCACCAGTCATAGCTTCAATATAAAAGGGAAATTCAAAATTCTGTCCAAATACTTCTGATGAAAAATTTATTTTTCCAGTTGATAATTCTGGCAAGCTATTAGGAATGATTCGACTATCAGAAAAAGTCAGGCCCAAGGTCTGATTTTTTTCTTCACGCCAATATTTATAAGCTAACGATAAGTGTTCATCTTTGCGATGTTGATGGATTTCTTTTTCAGTTTTCATCAGTTATTTCTCAATTCATTAAAATCTAACTCTGCTTTTTTAGCAGACTTATCTCAGTTATTTTTTTGAGCAATCTTAAATTTTTCAAGATTGATTCCATATTCCGATAATTTATTTTGGACTTCAGAAATAGCTTGGGTATTTTGAGCAAATAAAATAATATTCTCCCCAAAACCAGCCCCAGAGATTTTAGCAGCAAATTCAGGGTAGTTATTGAGTAAGTTCAAAGCAATAGCTAATTCCTTAGTCATATATCCTTCTGGAATATTTTCTAAAAGCAAAAGTTGATTTTCTGATAACTTTTCTTTGAATAAAGCAAAATCTTGAATATCAATCGCTGTTGCCAATTCAATGACCAGCTCGTTTGAAGCTTGATAAAATTCATCGGAAAGTTTTATTTTTATTTTTTCACTCGTTTTTGCCGCTTTTCCTGTTTGAACCACATAAGTTGCCCAAGGGATTTCGAGAGGTAAGACTCGCTTATGATTCTGATAAAAAACAGAACCACCATACATAATAGCAGCAATATCTCCCATTGAACCTGAGCCTTGAACTTCAAAATGTGTTTTTGCGGCAATTTCAAAACGTTTTTCAATTGACAACTGAAAATCAAAAAATTGATTGACTGCGTTAACTAGGCCACAAACGACTGAAGCACTTGAGCCGTAGCCTTTTTTATTTTCACCAAAGCCTAAATCACTGATAATCTCAAGAGATATTTCTGGAGATGATGATAAAATTTTACTAACAGAATTTTTTTCAAAGCTGTCAGCAGCTGACAAAGTATTTTTTAAAGCTGTCAGTGCAAAATTCCAAGGATTTTCTTTAGTGAATTCAATTTTAGACAAAGAAAATTCAAAATCAGATAGTCCAACATTTGTTTTGAAAATTGATTTCCCTGTAGTAGCTGAAATTCTTACTTCAAAATTTGTTTCAATTGTTGTAATAAGAGCGAGATTTCCTTCTTTTGTGACTGAATATTCTCCCGCAAAAAAAAGTTTTCCTGGAACTTTGATTGTCATTTTCTTCTCAGAGATATTCATAAGCGCCCCCAGCACGTGCGATATCAAATGTTAATTCTGGAAATTCCGCTTGTAATTTAGCTAAGAGAACTTTTTCAGTCGCTTGGTCAGTAATGATTTTGACGTTTGGACCGGCATCGATAGTCACAAAAGCAAGCAATCCTGATTGATAAGCCTGATTTACAAAGTCAATCACTCGTCTTGTTTCTTGCGTAAAATAGTCAAAAGGTTGGTTAGAGAGACGATTTTGTTCATGCATTCCTAATGCATTATCCTGAGCAATTAGACCAACTTTTTCAATGTCAGCATTTAAAATGGCCTGCTTCATTTCTTCCAGTTGAATAGCTGATTTTTCAACCCAAGCACTGTAAGTTGGTGCAGTTTGTGCCAATTGCATGCCCTTAGTTGACGACATTTTTTTCTTTTCAGCAGAGATTTCAGCAACAATCATTGAAAGACCAATATCTTCGTTGTAAAAAGATTCCGCAAAGGAAGATTGATGATTTTCACCCTTATTCCAAACTGAAAAATTTCCAAAAATTGACCGAGAAGCTGACCCTGAACCGCGTCTAGCTATGCGTGACATTTCTGAATCATCTTTTTCTAAATCTAAAAGTCCAAACATAGCAGCTGTCAGAGCAGCAAAACTTGAAGCACTTGAAGCCAAACCAGCAGCTGTTGGAACGTGATTTTCTGATTGAATCATTACTTTAGGGAAATTTCCATATTGTCCACGCATCATTTCCAAAAATTGGCTGACACGGCTACTATCCGCCACTTCAGAATTCAAAATCAAGCGATCAGACTTATTGTCAGTAAATTCAACAGAGGTTGTTGTATAAAATGGCTCTAGAGTCATTGACAAAGAAGAGGTTGTTGGAATATTTAGAGCAATATCCGCTTTTCCCCAATATTTAATCAAGGCGATATTTGTATGCGCCCTTGCAGTAACAATATTTTTCATGAAACTATTATATCAAAAATTTGATTCTTTCTTCTCTTCTATCATTTCAATAAGTTATTTTTTACACTAAAAAATACATTTTTTCAGACTAAATGATGAATTTACAGCCAAAAGAGAAACAAAAACTTGATTTTCAAGAGGAAATTTTATAAAATTGTCAGGTACGTTTTTGTATTCATAATTATGATATTGGAAAAAAGTTTATCGAATTTTTCCTTCGATACGACTTTAATTTAACCAAAATATGCTAATTTGCAGTTCACATTTTCAAAATGAGAAACTAATCTAGCAGGAGAATTGTTAATAATGACTATCAATAAAATGGGGACGGGAATTGCCCATTCCAAACTAATCTTAATTGGAGAACATTCCGTTGTATATGGTCAGCCAGCAATTGCCTTACCTGTAACAATTCTTAAAACTACAGTGACAATTACCTCATCAAAATATGGCCAATACATTGAAAATAACGAATTTCGTAGAAGACTTGATTTAATGGGAGATGAATTTGAAGGAATTCGTCAACTCATTATGCGCTTACTCTCTAAATTTCATTCATCAAAAATGCCATTCTCTTTAGAAATTGATTCAAATATTCCTCAAGGACGTGGCTTGGGAGCTTCTGCTTCATTGGCAACTGCCATTATCAGAGCTTTTTATGATTTCTTTGATGCTGAACTTCCGCAAAAAGATTTACTCTTTTATGCCAACTTTTCAGAAAATATTACTCACGGAAAATCCTCTGGAATTGATGTGGCAACTGTAAATTCTGAACACCCTTTGTGGTTTATTAAAGACAGCACAATTGAACCCTTTGAACTCAATCTTCATGGTTTTATCGTGATTGGCGATACTGGTGTTCACGGCTTTACGAGTCAAGCCATCAATATTGTTCGCGAAAAACTTGTTGAAGAAAAAGAAAAAACACAAGATTCAATTAATCATTTAGGCCAATTAGCGACCGATTCAAAAGATTTCTTGATGACAGACAAACTCAAAGAATTTGGTCATGTCATGAATAAAGCTCACGAAAGATTATCTGATTTGGGAGTTTCTCATCCACGTCTAGATAATTTAGTCGAAACTGCTCGTAAAAATGGCGCACTTGGTGCTAAATTAACTGGTTCAGGGCTAGGTGGTGTCATGGTTGCTCTTGCTGAAAATGAAAAAGATGCCATTCGTATCAGTCAACGTCTTCTAAAAAATGGCGCTAAAAATACTTGGATTTACTCTATTTAAAAATATAAATCATAAAAAGCCTTGCTGTATTTGGAGTTACAGGGCTTTTCTTTTTGTCTTTTTTTAATTAACAGAGCTTTTAACAGAGTTTCACTCAAAAATTAGCGTATTTTGAGAAAAGTTCTAGCTCTTGGTTCTTCTTCTCAGGTTCAAGATGTGAGTATAAATCCATAGTCATTTGTAAGGTTGAATGACCTAATCTTTCTTGAATCACTTTATAACTCATTCCAGCATTCAAACAGAGGCTAGCGTGTGAATGTCTAAAGCCGTGAAACGATAATACTGGTAACCCTGCTGCTTCCTCACAGTCCTTTAGAAACTTAGTAACGTGGTTATAATCTTTTACTTTCCCTTTGTAACTAGGGAACACTAGCTTTTGCTGTGGATTCCCTAAACTCATGAAGTGCTTTTTTTGGAATAAGTACCAGCGTTTCAATGATAAAACAGCCTTACTATCTATGGTAATAACACGATTACTTTTATCAGTCTTTGGAGTATCTTGTATTATTACACGCTGGACTGTAGTTTTACTGACAGATATAGTCTGATTATCTAAGTCAATATCAGACCAAGACAACGCCATAGCCTCTCCAATCCGAACGCCTGTAGCCACTAACACGCGCAGCAACGCCTTGAAATATTCATTTGACCATTGGCCGCTTTCTAGTGATTCAACGTAAGAAAAGAGCTGTGAGAGTTCATCTTTTGTATAGAATTTCAGTTCTTTACTGGACTTCTCTATCTTTACCTGAGGCACAATAACCGACTGGCAAGGGTTAGTCTCAATGATTCCAAGAGAAAGCGCGTGCTGACAAATACGGTTGATAACATTAAGCTGTAGCTTATAGTCTTTTCCTTGGCCTGAAACACGCTTATGCTTTCCATTTAAAGGAGCTGCCGCACCTTTAGCCCATTTGATAACTTGCTGCTGTATCTGTGCTGTGGTAATTTTGGTGATTCTTTTATTTCCAAAAGCCGGCAAAGCGTAAGTATCAAGATTAGACCTCATTTGGTCGATAGTTCCAATTTTATGCTGCAGCTTATAGAGTTCAAAAAAACTCTCAGCAACTTCTTCAAAGGTTTCAAGAGACACTTTCCCTTTAGTATTACCATTCTTTTTAAATTCATTTTTAAGGCGTTCAAGTTCATTCTTGACGCCTGTTTTTGTGCGCCCTCTGACGTCTGTTTTAACTTGCTTACCAGTTAGAACATCAGTACCGATATAAGCGCCACGGAGGATATAGCGCACCTCTCCGCCTTTTGTTTTGTATTCTTTGATATTTAATTTGTTCATGTTGATTCTTCTTTCCAGCACCACCACGCGCAGAAGTCAAAACATGAGAGAGTAAAAAATCAAGATTGATATTTTTCGAACCCTTTTTTTCCGTGTTCATTTATTTGATCTCTCATATATTCATATATGCGGTCAACCATATCTTCTATTTCCTCAAGTTCACTTTCAGAAAGCTCACTAGATTCATTATCCAGTTCGGTAATATAATTTATGAATGTTGATATATATTGTTTTCTATAACTATTTACCTTACTTAAATTTTGATCACTCAAAAAATTAATAGCATTGAAGTAGAGTTTATATTTAGTAATTCTAATTTCATTACTCAGGATTTCATCATTATCTAGCCTTTCTTTCATTTCCTTAAAATTCGGAATAACAGAATCACTTACCCCAAGAAGGTAACTAATATTTACATCAAATATTTCAGACAGGACCTCCCATAATTTATCATTCCTAGGAGATCGTTTACCTTGTTCATATTGCGATAATTGGCTATCTGAAAAAGTTAGGCCATAATCTTTTAGTTTTTCTGAAAGCTCTTTAAGAGTAAGTTTATTTTTTTTTCGCAGTTCTTTAATTCTATTTTTAGCCATAAATAAAACTCCTTTTAAACCTATTTTAACAAGATTTGATAAAAAAAACAATTAAAAATTTGCAATTTGAACATTTTTGTATTGACATTTTCAATTTGAACATATATAATAAAAATGTTCAGGTTGAACGTAGAAAGGAGAGAAATATGTATCTTACATCAGAAATAAAAACAGCTTTACGGAAAAAGCGAGGTTCATTAAACTTAACCAAAGGCGAAGCAGCCGAGCAGTTAGGGATTAATCGCTTAACCTACGGCCGTCTTGAAAGTCCAGCACGTAATGAAAAAGTACGCAAAAGTACCTATGAAGCTATCACTCAATGGCTTGCTAAAGGTTTCTAAAACAGAAAAGCGCACCACCACACGCAGAAATGAAAATATGAATAAATTAGATATCGCAATTTCAAACAGCAAGCATTCGAAACCGTACTATCATAAAATCATTATTGATTTACTAGTCCAGTTTACGACAAGCGGAAAATATCGAAGTCTGACGAGCTTTAAACAGTCAAGCGATAAATTAACCGCAGAACAAAAAGAAACGCTCAAGCGCTACACTGACAGTATTATCTGCATGTTAGAAATAGGCATGGCGTTTCATGAAATAAAGGAGTTTCTAAGCGAATCAGAAACACGCGCGTGAGGCGCAGAGAACATAAAAAAATCCCAAAACTTTGGACAGGAACGGGATTTTAATCAACATGAGTAGAAAGCGCAATATCATACGTTTTCTACTCTCTATTTTACCATAATGAGAGGAATTTTCAATATGAACAAACCAGTAAACAAGGAAACTTATATCCTTGATGATTCAATCGCATTTGAACTTATGGGCATGTTAAAAGCCAAAGCACGCCATTTTATCCAACTAAATGAGTATGTCTACCGCTTGTTTGACGGTCAATCAGTAGTGACTTTCATAACTTTAGAAAATAACATTCAAGTAGAAATGGTTAAGGGGTAAGAATATGAAAAATGTAGCTGCTATTAATAAAAACATCCTGATTATATCAACTCCACTAGAAAAAGATAGCGAACACCGTTCATTTGGTAAAACAAGTATTAATGGGCATACCTATGCAAATACTTTATTTATCAATAATAATAGAGAGTCAATGAAACTAAAGATAACACCAAATATGGTTGAAAAGTGGAAAGCAAAACAGCAAGCCAAAAAGGACTTGAAATGTATCACAGGGAAAAGCTTACTAGACCCATTATTTAATGAAGTAGTAAAAATAAGCATTGATAAAGCTCACAATGACAAAGACCCGTTTTGGGTTGCAACAGATAGTTATTGGGCTGGATATGCTCGGGGGATTAGAAAACAGCGTCAAACCTTAAAAGAAAAGGCTCTATCAGCATTCAATATTATCAATGCTGATGACGTCAGAGAACTTTCTCATGAGTTAGGAGTCAGTGAAGATAAGATAACCGCTGCAGTTATGGAAGTCATCTCTAAACGCAAGAATGGAGGCATGCTATGAGCTTATTATCTGAACAGGCAGAGCAAGAACTCATTCTATCAGTATTAAAAAGAGCCGATAAGCTAGTTGAGTTAAGAGTGGAACAACTCCGTGAATTTCCCTATAAGAAAAAAGCTGACTTGAAACGTAAATTATCAATCAATGAAGCTTACTATCAAAAATTAGTGACCGCTGGTTTACGCGAAGTCATTCTTGAAGAAAATGACAAAACTGTTTGGGTGTCTGAAATTCAACTAGAGCAGCTCATGAACAGACTAGCAGAATAGTGAAAAATTAAAGGAGTTGGATAAAATGAGTAAAATCAAAAAGTGTTGTAATAGCGCAGATTGCGAACACGAACTTTGTGTAAATTTCGATAAAAACATTGGTTGGGTAATTTGTACCAACTCTAATGTTTACGCTAGAATTATAAAAAATTATGAAACAGAAAGCGCTGTGTTAAGCCATTCAGAATTAACACCAAACCACTACGCGGAGTTGCGAACGAAAGATTTACAAATCATCAGAAATATTATTAGTGATTTAGAAAAGTGAGGGTTAATCATGGATACAAATATTATTAGAGTTTGTCCTTATGTGGTTGGTGTTGATAGTCCTGGTATGAGAAGTTTGAAATCCTACCACTCAGAGCTGACAGGCAAGCAGATTGAAGCATTTGACCCTTTAAACGTGAATCAAGGTATTTTATACGGCTACACTTATAAGCCAAATAGAGCAAAAACTGGTACACGATTCGAGGGGGAAAAAACAGGCGGAGAAATCAGTCTCTTTGATGAGGTGGATAAATGATAGAACACTACCAAGGCTACACGGCTATAAAACGGCACGGACGGAATAGTTTTAGACCGATAGGCAAACACCCATTCAAACTTATTCATAACGCACGCGCAGTTAAACATGGCCTTATACAGCAGTTTGAAGATAGTACAGGTATCATCTTTCCTGTGGGAGTGAGAAATAACCTATGCACCCAAGTAATCCCAGTTTTGGGCAAGGAGCTAGCCGCTATAAAATTACAGATAAAGGATAACAAAAATGAAAATAACTGATTTACAAAGATTAGACCAAAACATTATTAAGATATTAGCAGACCATAGGGGAATTGATAAAGCTATTGACGGAGAATTATTAGCTCAATCCTTAAATGTTAATCTACGCACCTTACAAGCTCGTATTGAGTTCTTACAAGGCAAAGGGTGCGCCATTGGCTCAATTGATAATATCGGCTATTTTGCACCGCTCAACGAAGAGGAGCGAACCAAAGGCATTACCAAAAAAGAAAACATGGCATACAGTACCTTAAAAGCAGTTATGGGCGTTCGCAGTGCCTCTCTTGATTGGCTTGATAAAATGATTGATTAAAGGGGGGATAAAATGGCACAGAGAAGAATGTTCAGCAAAAAAATTGTTGAAACAGACCTGTTTATGGAGATGTCTCCGACAGCAAAAATATTATATTTTTATCTAAATATGAGCGCTGATGATGATGGCTTTGTTGGAAATCCTAAAACAATTAAATTAATTAGTGGAGCTACTGATGATGACTTAAAAATACTTATTGCTAAACAGTTTATCATCCCATTTGATAGTGGAGTTATTGTAATCAAAGACTGGAAGATTCACAATTACATCCAAAAGGACAGATACAATCAAACTCAATATTTAGATGAAAAAAAGCAACTTTTAATTGAAGAAAACGGAACGTATACAAAATGTATACAAAATGTGTCCAGTTTGGATACACAGGTAAGGTTAGGTAAGAGTAAGGATAGGTCAGGAGAGGTTAGGACAGAAAAGGAAAGAATAGATAAAGATACAAATTCTTTGCTTTCTGTTTATTTTGAAACTTTTACCAAATTAGCAATGAAAAATAATAAATTGCGCGAAGCTGTGAAAATTGAGTTTGTTAAATTATCAGATTCACAGAAAGAACAAGCAGTAATCGGAGCTAAGAATTATTATCAATGGTATAAGCGGGAAAAATCTGATGATTCAACTGGAAAGTTTTCTGTTAATGCTATTAATTTTATCAATGGTAATAAGGAGACTTTTGATGATTTCCAAGTTCTACCTCAACTAAGCACTCAGCCTAGACTGGGAGGTTATATTTGATGATTGAAGAAAAAGAAGCAATAGACCATTTTGCCAATTATGAGGTAGAAATCATAAAAGAAGATGTCGGAACTTGTAGCATACATCATTGCAACTTATGGCAGGTACAGAGAGAAGTTAATTCAATGGCAGGTAGTTCTAAGTCCGGAGAAAAAAGAACTTATCAGCCTCGTTTCTGCCCTCAATGCCAAAATGAATATAAAGATAGAAAGCTCGTTGAATTGGGAGCCTCACCAGAATATGGTACTGATGTCACTAAGCCACAAGAGGTTGATTATTTTGAAAAAATAAAGCTTCAAAAAGGTGTGGACCTTAGAAAAGATGTTGTTGTCAAATATGATTATGCTGATGAGTTAAGTGTTAATAATGCTGAAAGTTTTGTTAAATGGATTTCTGATAATATTGGTCAAAGCGTAAAAGTTAAAGTAATTAGACCCGATAAATATGCAGAGCAACGCCGTAATCGTTTCATGAGCGAGGAAGAAAAGCAAAAATTTCTAAAACTCAAATATGATATTGAAACTGCTGATATTCTAATTCTTAACTCATTAGCTGATTTTGTAGATAAAGAACTCGAGGATATCAATGCAATGTTACTAAGTGTAAAAGAAACGGGTACTATCGTTATTTTGACAATTCCGGAGAGCGATTACAGATTAGAACAATTACCAATTCGCTTACGGAAAAGGATTAATAAAGCTCAAATAATGAATATATCCAGTAAAGGAATTCAAAGATAAAAGAATGAATTAGAGGAGATAACTTGGCTGAACAAAAAGAAATCATCATTATGCTGGATGGCAAAATTATCATTAATAGAATGGTAGAACCATATTGTGATATCACGGTTAAAATTCAAGACGGAAAGGCTGTGCGCGTGATTAGAGAGGTTGCAGAAAAGCCTTTAAATTGATATAATAGAGTTATAAAATTTATATGCTGACTAGATAACTAGAGGCGCTTAGATTTCCCCAACTTTCTGGGGAAGTTTGAGTGCCTCTTTTGTTTTCTTATAGCAAGAAAGAAGGAAAAATGGCAAACGTTACACCAGAAATTTTTAAGGAAACTTTAGATGAGGTTCTCAATCCGATTAATGAGCGATTGGATGCTTTGGAAGAAAAGCAAAGTAAAAAAGCAGAAATAAAAAAAGAGGTTGCAAGAGGTGGCATTCTTGTAGGTAAATCTTTTGAAAATGGAGTTGAGGAACCGATTTTTCAAGCAGGTTTTACAGAGGACTACCTATCTGACAGAAAAGGAATTTTAAAAGCGCGGTTGCAAAAAGCTGTAGCGAATGGCGATAAAACTCAAGCAGAACTTTTGAAATTACAAATCAATGATATGGAATAAAGAGGAGCTAGGAATGGTAGAAAAATTTATAGACGGAAATGTTATGAAGGTGGTTTCTGAGTTTCAAGAGGCAATGGCCCCCTTTAACAAAGGCGAGCAAGCTCTCTTAATGCAGCGAGAGGAATCTAAAAAAATTGAGGAGCTACCAATTGAAGAACGTTTTTCAATTGATAATATTAGAAAACGAAAGAACGACAGCTTAGATGTTGAATCAATAGACAAAGAATTGTCAGAGTTACATGCAGAGCAACGAAAAGCAATTGCTGACTTTGATTTACAGCATAAGTTGAACAAAGCCCAAAATCAAGATAGAGATAATCTCAAACCTATTGAGGAGCTTGGAAATGATGTAGATACTCTTACTGACAAATTCATACAAGATGTGATGGCGGTATTAGAAAAACGCCACGCTTTACAAACAGAGTATCAAGGTAATCTGCAAACGGCTCTTGGAAAAATTAAAGTTGAATTTGGTAAAGCTGGGGCAGAGTGGGATACAAGCCTTAATCATATATTTAGCTATACTTTTACTTTTAGAGAAAAAGCGGATGTAATTAAACGCAAAGTGCGAGAAGAGATTAAATAATAAAAAAGGCCTACTATTTTGTAGGCTTATGTTTTTCTACTAAAAAAGCCCTCAGCAATAGGCTAATTGAAAGATTTTCTAATAATATACGGGGTACGATATTGGAGATTTTGGAGGCCTTAAAAAGGATGATATCCGGACATTTAGGACACGGTGGCGTATGGTAAAAATTGCAAAATGTAGATTCGGGAGTCCATAAAATTCGGGAGTCCCTAAAAAAGGTACGATTTGTTGGAAAATGTTGGAATCTCGGAAAGGACAAAGATATGAGTAGGATACTAATCACAGAGCAAGAATACAGGCGGTTTGAGAACATTATTTTTAAAGTCTGGCGTGTTTATCGGTTCGGAGAGACTGACCTGACAGATAAAGAAATTAAGCATATAAACGAAGTTCTCAAAAAATTCAGTACAGAACACCACAGAGAATATAAAATTATTATCCGTCATCATCTTAAACATGTCTATTATACAACCATAGCGCGTGAGCAAGGGGTGTCCGAGGGATACATTAGAAAGTTAGCCAAGAAAGGCGCTTACTACTTCTTACAACTATACGACAACAGCAAGGAGAAATAATGGCAGTAAGATATTACTGGGGCAAACCTAATGATGTAATAAAATGGTACCTCCGAGGGATATTACATTTAAGCGCAGCAAGTAAACAGACCTATATTGAAAAGACAGGCGCTGAACCTGGCAATTTACCAAGACTTCTCAAACTATTAGAGGCCCTTGATGAAATATTTGATAACACAGATACTGACACTATAGCTTTATTATGCCTTAGGTATGTTGAGTTATTAAGTATTCCAGATACTGCAGAACTCACAGGATTAACTAATAGTCAAATTTCTAAAAGGACAGGAAAAATCATGAAGAAAGCTAAGGAAATTATAGCCAAAGCATGATATAATAGAGTTACAATAAAAAGTCGCAGAAATGCGCTGTGGTATAATAAGTTGAAAAAGTTTCTCCTTGTCCTGAGGAGAGCTTTTTTGTATTCCTAAATTTCTGATAGTCGAGGTGAAACCAAAATTGGCTCGTCCTAAATAGCTGACCACAAAAGTGTGGCGAGCTACTTTACAGAAGATTCAGGAGAGCGCAAGTTTGCGCTGAGCGATTTTTTAAGTTAATCAATAATGGATAGGGTGTAGTTTGAGGTACACCCTATCAACATCAGCTTTCTTCTGTTAATTTTAGAAACCAATCCAAAAATGGATTGGTTTAGCTCAAAGCAAAAATACTTTGATCTCATATTACTAAAGGAAAAAGTCCCCTCAGTAAACATTTTACAGGATAGGTAAATTATTACCTGTCCTAAGTTGAAGAACGCAAAAGTATTCGGAGTTGTCGGACCTATTAAAAAGGAGTCGCGAATCACGACCCCCTCAGGAATACAACGAAATTTTCGTTTTTGCCACTTGTGGCAGAAAGCTATGCCACTAAAATACTGTTAAGGGTGTAAAGATTTTAACGCCCATTCCCGTTTTTTATGGGGTAACTTTGAGGTGTACCCATTCAAAACAAAAATATCATAGCTCCGTAGTTACAAATACACAGCAAATTCTAGCAACATACAAAATTTACATACTGTTCTGAACATCCGTAGTTGAAACTACGCTTGTTATATGGATATTTAAAACAAGCGTACCTGAAGGTACACTTGTAAAATAATAAAAATAAAAAGCACTCAATAAGTGCTTATCATGATTCTCAATTCTGCGCACGGCGGTGCATTTTTAACAGCGTATTTTAACAGAGTTTTGAAGTTTTATTAAGTCTTTTTATATAGATTTGATTTAATAGAAACCTAGATTTTACTTGTTTAAATACTAATATATTTATGCAGATTTATACTCTAAAATAATACTTGGATTTACTCTTTTTAAGATGGTTTATGACCATCTTTTTTTGTTATAATGAAGCTATCAATTTGCACTAAGGATAACTTATGGAAAATCAATACGAAATTCTTCAATCACTCATCGAAAAAATGGAAATTGTTACTGTTGGCTCGGCTGTCAGTAAAACAAAGCTAAATCGCAAAGAAATCATTGATTTTGTACGTTCACAACATTCTTTAAGAATTTTTGATGAAGAAAATCAAAAATGGATTAACGAAAATGTTGACGGACACTGTTAAATTTTACTGACAGAAATTTTAATCAATCAAGAATATAAAAAAGTTACTGACAGACTGCCTGTCAGTAACTTTTTGCTTATAAGTCATGAAATTCTGCATATAATTCTTGACGATTTAGACCTCGTTCTTTAGCAATTTGTTTAATGGCAACATTGGGTTTTACATTTTGTTCAACTAAAACTTTAACTGCTTCGAGCGCTGTCAATTCTGGCTCTTGAACTTCTTGAGCCACTTCATCCGCTCCTGAAACAATAATTAGACATTCCCCTTTTATTGGTTGGTCCGTTAAAGATTCTAAAACCTCTGAAATCTTACCACGACGATATTCTTCATAAATCTTCGTTAATTCGCGAACTAAAACAACTTCTCTATCCCCATAAATTTCTTGCATGTTAGCCAAAGTATCCCCTACTCTAAAAGGACTTTCATAGAAAATTTGTGTTTCTGGATAAGAAAGCTTACTTTTCAAAAACTTTTGCTGCTCCCCTTTTTTTCTAGGAAGGAAACCATAAAAAATATGAGGTTGAGGAACTAATCCTGAGGCAATCAAGGCAGTAATTCCTGCTGAGGCACCCGGGAGAGCGATTACATCAATCCCTTCATCAATTGCAGCTAGAACTAAATCATGACCTGGGTCAGAAATTGAAGGCATCCCAGCATCAGAAACCTGTGCAATAGATTGTCCTTTTTTCAAAAAATCAATTAATTTAGGAATTTTTTCTTGGGAATTATGTTCATGAAAAGATTCTTGCGGAACTTTAATTTCAAAATGATTTAAAAGGCGCAAAGTATTTCGCGTATCTTCTGAACAAATCAAATCTACAGTTTTCAAAGTTTCAAGAGAACGTAGAGTCATATCTTGCATATTGCCAATTGGTGTTGGAACCAAATAAAGACTTCCAGCAGTTTTTAGGCCTTTAAATGACCGTTGAATATTAAATTTATTTTCCATTAGCGATACAAAAGCTCCAAACAATCTAAACAAGATTCCCCTTCGGCCAATCTTTCTGCATAGTGCAAATGACAAACATGGAAGCCCTCATTAAAAATTTGGATCAGGTTAGGATTTGGCTGGTCTTTAGGCGTCTCTTTTTTTACTTCTTTTTTCTCAAATTCTGCCAAACGGTCACGCAATTTTTCTAATTCCATGCGTAAGGTTGCATTTTCAGTCATTGATGATTCAAGCACTTGGCGAATTCCTGAAATTTGCGTTAATGTGGTATTTAATGTATTTTCAAGTTCGCCCAGTTGGTCGAAAACATCATATTTATCAGCCATGATTCACCTCAATTTCTGCAAGTTCAAAATCCTTACTATATTCTCCAAAGCGGATTTTTACTCTATTTTTTAAAACATTTAAGCCAACAACTTTTCCTTTTCCTTCTGAAGTATTTACAAACTCACCAAAATCGGGAAAAAGTTGTTGGGCTTCTTTATAAAAACTATCTTCATAAGTTAAACAGCACATCAAACGACCGCAAAGACCGTTTAATTTATTTTGTTTCAAAGATAAATTTTGATTTTTGGCCATTTTGATTGAAACATTCGGAAATTCATAAACAAACTCAGAACAGCATAAAGGACGGCCACAAGGTCCAAGTCCGCCATGAATTTTTGCGGCATCTCTTGGCCCAATTTGGCGAAGTTCAATCCTAATTCTAAAAGTTGTTGCCAACTCACGCAAAAGTAATCGAAAATCAACACGATTCTCTGCCGTAAACGAAATAAAAAGTTGCATTTGGTCAAAATTATAAGCAACATCAATAATTTTCATTTCCAAACCTTGTTCAATGACAAGTTGACGCACTTTATCTTTGGCTTTTTTAGAACGTTCTTCAAGTTTTGCAATAATTTGGAGATCATCATCGTTTACTTCACGCACGATCGTGTGGTGAATTTCAAGAGTTGCTTCTTCAGAAATTTCACGTACAGTTTTTCCGTAAAAGTTTCCCTTATCTGAGTGAAGGACAACTTCTGCTTGTGGAGCAAGTTCTATATCACTTATTGCAAATACATTTGATTCGCCATGTGCAAATTTTATTTCATAAATCATAATATTCTCCTGATATAAGATTTTTCAATCAAAGGATAAGTTTGACAAGTTTCATAAAACAATAAAAGTTAAACTTGACTCAAATCGGACATTGCTTTTCCACATTTTTATTGCCTGAAATGTTTTTAAAAGTTCCTTACTCATTCTTTCTTGATTAAAAAGTTGTAATAAAAGTTCAAACGCTTGATTTTGTTTTTCTTTTTCATCAAAAATTTCGACTAATTCTTTCAAATACAAGAATGCCTCGTCAGCAGATGTTTTTAAAAGTTTTACAAATTGTTGAAGTCTTTGAATCCCTTCGTTAAACCAGCTCTGCTGAGCTAATTCTAATGCTCTATCAGTCGAATTACAGATTTCTGCAAGAAGTTCTGCTTGTGTTTTTAAAATACCGTTCTGTTCCAAAAAATCTTGTAAATATTGAACATTTTTTTGAAAATTAATAATTTGTGTCCGTGATTTTATTGTTTGTAAAATCATATTTTCATTATCTGTCAGTAAAAAAACAACAATTTCTGTTTCTGGTTCTTCAATTGATTTCAATAAAGCATTTGCTGCATTAGGATGCATTTTTTCAGCTTCCTTAATTAAAAGCACCTGTTGTTTTCCCTCATAACCAGATTCATTGAAAACCTGTGTCAGTTCCCGAATTTGAGCTGTTTTAATCGTTTGTCCATCAGGTTCAACGATATGTAAGTCAGTAAATTCTTGTTGTGCAACAAGACGACAAGAACGACAATGACCACAGGGCAAAGCATTTTCAGGATTCTCACAAAATAAGGCTTGACTCAGCCAGATTGCTAAGTCAAAAGAACCAAATCCACCTGAAAATAAATAAGCATGACTTAATTTTCCATGTTGCAAAATCGTTGAGAACTGCTTATAAAGTTGAGGTTGAATATCTTTTATTTCCACAAGAAACCTTTCTAAATATTTACCAAATCTAGTCTAAATAACAAAATAAAAAAAACTATTTAACATCCTCATTTTTTGAAAAATGTAAGTATTTTTTAGCATTCTTAATTTTGCTGACAGATTAAATTGTCTTTAAAATTCACTGACAAATCTTTTTTTGAGAACGGAAAGTGTATCAGCTACCACTTTTTCTAAAGGCTGACTTGCATCTATTTTTACAAAGCGCTCAGGTTCTTTTGCAACAATCTCCAAATAACCTTCACGAACTTTACGATGCATCTCAGCTCTTTCCAAATCTAAACGATTTACCTCATCAGCTCGATTTTGCATAATTCGCTCAAGGGCAACATCCGTATCAACATCAAAATAAAGCGTCAAATCAGGTTTTAAACCATCTGTTGCAAAATAGTTAAGCCAATCAACAACTTCTACACCCAAATCACGGCCATATCCCTGATATGCGACAGATGAATCAATAAATCGGTCAACAATGACAACTTTACCCGCTTGTAAAGCTGGCAACATTTTTTCTTGCATATGTAAACGGCGCGCTGCCGCAAAAAGCATTAACTCAGTTTTAGAATCAATCTCTGTATTCTTTGGATCAAGAATAATTTGACGAATTTCTTCTGCCACTCGAACACCGCCTGGTTCACGAGTCGGGACAATTTCACGCTTCATTTTTTGGATTTCAGGTAAAATTTCTTTTAAAACCGTTGTTTTTCCTGCTCCATCAGGTCCCTCAAGGGAAATTAAAATTCCATTCATAGCCTCTATTATACCAAAAAAACAAACATTTTATCTTTTTTCTAAAAATAACAGGGTCTCTTTTTGCGTAATTTTACTAAAAATTGTATAATATAACTGAAACAGCTTACTTGATTTGTTAATTCAAATAAATACGAGTAACATTCAATAAAAAATTTTCCACTTGAAAGGACAACTATGAAAAAAATTCTTGTTGTTGATGATGAAAAACCAATCTCAGATATCGTAAAATTTAATTTAACCAAAGAAGGTTTTGAAGTCTTTACAGCTTTTGATGGTGAAGAAGCTCTTGAAGCATTTAAAGAAGTACAACCTGACCTTATTTTACTTGATTTGATGTTACCTAAACTTGATGGTCTTGATGTTGCACGTGAAATCCGTAAAACTTCTGATACTCCAATTATTATGGTGTCAGCTAAAGATAGTGAATTTGACAAAGTAATTGGTCTTGAACTTGGTGCTGACGATTATGTCACAAAACCATTTTCAAACCGTGAACTTTTAGCTCGTATTAAAGCAAACTTGCGTCGTATCAATGTCGCGCCTGCTGAATCTACTGATAATGTCAAGAAAGAATTGATTATCGGAAACCTCCGTATCAATCCAGCACACTATGCGGCTTATAAAAATGATAAACAACTCGACCTTACACACCGTGAGTTTGAATTGCTTTACTATCTTGCTCAACACCTTGGCGAAGTGATTACACGTGAAAATCTTTTGGAAACAGTTTGGGGTTATGACTATTTTGGTGATGTACGTACAGTCGATGTTACTGTTCGTCGCTTGCGCGAAAAAGTTGAAGATACACCAAGTCGTCCACAATACGTTTCAACACGCCGTGGGGTTGGCTACTACATGAGCAACCCACATGATTAAATTTTTTAATTCAATGATTTTTAAAGGAGTAGTTGCCCACCTACTTCTTTTTGTCATAATTTTTATGAGTAGTTTTGATTACAATTTTGCTCATTTAAGTACTTTTATTGGTTATTACTTATTTTCACTTGTCTTTGTTTTAGTCTTTCTCAATCAGCAACATCGCATGATTGTGAATGTTTCTAAACAGATGAATGACATAAAAAATGGCTATTTAAATCGTGATAAACTCCCAAAAGGGACTAGTGAAATCAATGAATTATACGATGAAATTTTAAAACTTGGTGAAGATATTGTTCGCACTCAGAACAATCTTGAAAATCAGCGTAATCAATTAGATAGCATCCTCGCATATATGGTTGATGGTGTCATTGCCACTGACCGTCGGGGCAATATAATTATGGCTAATAAATCAGCCTTACATTATTTAAATACAGACAACGAACATCTGATGGAAAAAAATATTGTTCAAGTCTTAAAAATTGAAGACCAATATAATTTCTATGATTTATTGGAAAAAGAGCCAGAGATAACTATCGAAAGTCATGATGCTGGAAATGAAGCCATTTCACTCCACATTAAATTTGCCCTCTTTCGTCGCGAATCTGGTTTCATCTCAGGAATTATTGCTGTTTTACATGATATGACTGAACAAGATAAGGCCGAACGAGAGCGTCGTCTCTTTGTTTCCAATGTTTCTCATGAACTCCGAACTCCGCTCACCTCAGTAAAAGCCTACTTGGAAGCACTGGAGGACGGAGCAATTGAGGATAAAGAAACAGCTTCAAACTTTATTAATGTTTCTCTTACTGAAACTAATCGAATGATTCGGATGATTTCCGATCTTTTGACTTTATCAAGAATGGATCAAGACCGAATCGTTCTTAACAAAGAAATGATTAATTTAATTGCCTTCTTAGACTATCAAATCAACCGTTTAGACCAAATTTTAGAAACCGAATCAAACGACTTAATCTCTTCTAATTTCACTCTAGTCAGAAAATACTCTGAACAGCCCATCTGGGTCGAAATTGATACCGATAAAATTGCTCAAGTCATTGACAATATCATCGGAAATGCAATTAAATATTCACCTAAAGGTGGAACTATTACAATTTCCGTTGAAAAACGTGAAAGTGACGTTCTAATCTCCATCAGTGACCAAGGAATGGGAATTCCAAAATCTGATTTACTTAAGATTTTTGACCGTTTCTACCGAGTTGACAATGCTTCAAGAAATTCAAAAGTTGGTGGAACAGGTTTAGGCCTCTCTATTGTCCATGATATTGTTAAAATACATGGTGGGACAATTTTTGCAAGGTCTGAAGGAGAGGGTAAAGGAACAACCTTTAGTTTCACACTTCCATATTCATTAGAAGCTGCTGATGATTGGGATGACGATACTGATGAGTTTGACTTTGAGGATAATGCATAATTGATTGATTATCTCACCAAAAAGAGTCCATACATATTTTGTGGGCTTTTTTTTATGAATAAACCTAGACTTTTACCACAAAAAAACTCTCTTAAGCTAATGAATCCCTGATAAATTTATTTTCAAATAATATAAAAGCTCATGGCAATCCCACTATTTTTCTGCTACAATAGACTGTATGACTGAACAAAATGGCTTTAAATATTCCATTTTAGCCTCTGGTTCAACTGGAAATTCTTTTTACTTAGAAACTCCAAAGAAAAAAATTCTTGTTGATGCCGGACTATCTGGAAAAAAAATAGAAAGTTTACTATCAGAAATTGACCGTGACATTCATGATATTGACGCTTTATTAATTACCCATGAACATAGTGACCATATTAAAGGGATTGGTGTATTGGCAAGAAAATATGGTATTGACCTTTATGCAAATGAAGATACTTGGTCTGAACTAGATAGTAAAAATGCTTTAGGAAAAATCCCTGTTGAACAAAAACATCTGTTTGAAATGGGAAAAACAATGACTTTTGGTGATATTGATATTGAATCTTTCGGCGTGAGTCACGATGCCATCGCACCACAGTTTTATCGTTTCATGAAAGATAACAAGAGTTTTGTTATGCTAACTGATACGGGTTATGTATCCGACAGAATGCGTGGAACCATTGAAAATGCAGATGCCTATCTTATGGAATCAAACCATGACATTGAGATACTTCGTATGGGAGCCTATCCTTGGAGGACAAAGCAACGTATCCTAAGTGACCAAGGTCACTTATCTAATGAGGATGGCGCTGAAGCTGCCTTTAGTATCCATGGCAATAAGACAAAACGAATTTTTCTAGGACACTTGAGTTTAAATAATAATATTAAAGAGCTTGCTCATCTTACTATGGACGGTTACTTACAGCAACATGATGTCGATACTAAAAAGGACTTGAAGATCCTTGATACTAGTCACGAACATGCTAGCCAACTTTACGATATTTAGTTGCTCATCAGCAAATAAAAAAGAACCCTAAGGGTTCTTTTTTTATTACATCATACCGCCCATTCCCATGCTAGGATCCATTGGAGGCATAGCTGGAGCAGCTGGTTCTGGCTTATTAGCAACTACTGCTTCAGTAGTCAAAATTAAACCAGCAACAGAAGCCGCGTTTTGCAAAGCTGAACGAGTTACTTTCGCAGGGTCAACAATTCCTTCTTCAATCATATTAACCCATTGACCAGTTGCAGCATTGAATCCTGTACCTACTTTTTCTGAACGAAGTTTATCAATGATAACTGAACCTTCATATCCTGCATTGGCAGCAATTTGACGAACTGGTTCTTCAAGAGCACGGCGAACAATGTTAATTCCTGTTTGGATATCTCCTTCTTCTGAAAGTTTATCCAAAGCCTCAATAGCATTAACAAGTGCTGTACCACCACCAGAAACAATACCTTCCTCAACGGCTGCACGTGTTGCATTAAGTGCATCTTCGATCAAGAGTTTCATTGCTTTGAGTTCTGTTTCAGTTGCAGCACCAACTTTAACAACTGCAACACCACCAGCTAATTTTGCAAGACGTTCTTGTAATTTTTCACGGTCAAAATCAGAAGTTGTTTTTTCAATTTGCGCTTTAATAATAGCTACACGATCAGAAATAGCATCAGCAGAGCCAGCACCTTCAACAATGGTTGTGTGATCTTTATCCACAGTTGCTTTAGCTGCTTGTCCCAAAGCTTCAAGAGTAGCATCTTTAAGATCAAGACCAAGTTCTTCAGTAATTACTGTACCACCTGTCAAGATAGCCAAATCTTCCAATTGAGCTTTACGACGATCACCAAATCCTGGCGCTTTTACAGCTACAACATTGAAGACGCCTTTAATCTTATTAAGAACAAGCGTTGGCAATGCTTCTCCATCAACATCATCAGCTACAATAAGAAGTGGACGATTTGTTTTCAAGATTTGTTCAAGGAGAGGTAAAATTTCTTGAATGTTCGAGATTTTTTTGTCGGTAATAAGAATATAAGGATTATCTAACTCAGCAACCATTTTTTCTGTATTAGAAACCATATATTGACTCAAATATCCGCGGTCAAACTGCATCCCTTCAACAACATCAAGTTCAGTTTGCATTCCTTTTGATTCTTCAATGGTGATAACTCCGTCAGACCCTACACGTTCCATTGCATCAGAAATATACTCACCCACTTTTTCACTACGTGATGAAACGGTAGCTACTTGCGCAATTGCTGATTTATCGTGGACAGGAATTGCCATTTCTTTAATTGAAGCAACAGCTGTTTCAGCAGCAAGTTCAATTCCTCGACGAATACCAACTGGATTTGCACCTGCGGTAACATTTTTTAAACCTTCACGAACAATAGCTTGTGTCAAAACTGTCGCTGTTGTTGTACCGTCACCTGCGATGTCATTTGTTTTTGAAGCAACTTCTGAAACAAGTTTAGCCCCCATATTTTCAAAATGATCTTCAAGCTCAATCTCTTTGGCAATCGTTACACCATCGTTTGTAATTAAAGGTGATCCATATGATTTTTCAAGCACAACATTACGACCTTTTGGTCCAAGGGTTGTTTTTACTGTATCAGCAAGAATATCAATCCCACGCATCATCGCTGTTCTAGCATCACTTGAAAATTTAATATCTTTTGACATTTTAGCTCCTTTTTAAGAATATATTTTTAATTTTATAGATTTTAAGATAGACAAAAGACAACCAAAAAATGATTGCTTTTATAATTTTACTCTACAATTGCAAGAAGGTCTGAATCTTTGAGAATCAAGAATTCTTCACCATCCATTTTTACGGTCGTTCCAGCAAATTTTTCAAAAATTACTGTGTCCCCTACTTTTACGAGTGGAGAAATCAGTGTTCCATGATGATTTGTTTTCCCTTCACCGACGGCAACAACTTCAGCTGTTTGAGGTTTTTCTTGGGAAGCGCTTGTTAACACAATTCCACCCATTGATTTTTCCTCTTCTTCTTTTACACGTAAAACTACGCGATTCTCTAAAGGTTTCAACATTATATTTTCCTCCATTTTTTATTTTTTAGCACTCTTATTAAACGAGTGCTAACATATTCTTATTTTATCTCAATGGTCAGATTTAGTCAAGAGAAAACATTTAGATTTTATGAAATAAATTAGAAAGGGAGTTCTTCCGCATCAAGTAAGGTTTCTTCAACCTTTACAGCGCTTTCTCGTAAAGCGATTGTTGCCCTACTTTCAAGTAAATCATAACTCAGTCCTAAGATTTCTGTGACATAATGTTTTTGATTTTGCTTATCCGTATAATTTCTAGTTCTAATTTCTCCTTCAATTGAAATAAGACTTCCTTTTTTTGCGTAAGAAACCAAAGTTTCTGCAGATTTTCCCCAAATAATAATTGAAATAAAATCTGCCTCTCGTTCTCCTTTTTCATTTTTGAAACGGCGATTGACTGCTAAGGTCACACGGACATATGATTTATCATTTGTTGTTTTTGAAATTTCTGGCGCACTGGTTAAGCGTCCAATTAACATGGTTTTATTCATAATAAAATCCTCCTAACTTTTTATACGAAAAGTTAGAACATTTGTCACAAAAAAAATAAAAAATCTATCAATTGATAGATTTTTATGGTTTATTCTGCATTTAAAGCTGCAACAGTCATGTAATTATATGGACTATTGAAGTGTGGTAAGAAGAATAAATCAAGTAAGGCTAATTCATCAATCGTTTTCTTTTCTTGAATAGCTAAACTAAACATATTAATATTTCCTGCAATTATTTCACTCTTGCTAGCAAGTTGAGCACCAATAATTCTGCGACTTTTTGTTTCATAAACGATACGAATTTTCACACTATCATTATTTTCATGAAGGAACCATGCTTTTTGCTTATCTTCAAAATCACTAAATGAAACTTCTAGGCCGATTTTTTTCGCAGCTTTAACCGACAAGCCCGTAGAAGTCATATTGTAACCAAAAATAGAGATTCCATTAGAACCTTGTACACCAACAGATTCTATTGATTTTCCTCCAATATTATGACCAGCAACAATCCCTGAGCGAACAGCGTTTGAGGCAAGGGCAATGTAGGTGAAGTCTTGTAAAGCATTAGAATAGATTGTGGCAACATCTCCTACAGCATAAACATCTGGGTCACTACTTTGTTGATGTTTATCCACTTTGATTGCTCCATTTTTAAAGGTCTCTAAATGTTCCTTAGCCAGTGCACTATTAGCTGTAAAACCAATACAGTTAATAACGAGATCAACATCATAAGTTGATTTATTGGTTACAATCTGTGATACATGACCTTCTTCATTTGCCTTAAACTCTTGAGCTAACTCACCAAAATGGAGTTCAATCCCATGTTGGGCAAGGTTTTCATCCATCCCTTTAGCAAATTCTTCATCATAATAAGAAGCAAGTGAAGTATTTTCTGCGTCAAAAAGTAGGACTTCTTTTCCTCGACGTTTGGCAGCTTCAGCAATTTCTGTCCCAATATAACCAGCACCAATCACCGCGATACGTTTCACTTCATTCTTAGCAAACTCTTCGTCAATGGCTTGTCCTTCTTGAAAAAGCTTTAAAAAATGAATTCCTTTAAGATCTTTTCCTGGCAAGTTAGGAATAATTGGACGTGAACCTGTTGCCAGAACGAGTTTATCATAATTTTCTGTAATCTTTTCTCCAGTTTTTGACTTGGCATAAATCATTTTATTAGTAAAGTCAATTTCTGAAACTTCTGTTTCTGTTAATATCTTTACTCCCTTTTTTTCAAAATCTTCTGCTTTGGCATAAAACAGCTCATCTGGTTTTTCAATTTGTCTTCCGACCCAAATAGCTGTTCCACACCCCAAATAGCTCATATTACTGTTACGGTCAATCATAACAATCTCATGGCCTGTATATTGATCAATTAATGTATTTGCTGTAGCAATGCCTGCGTGATTCGTACCGATAACTACGATTTTCATGCTAATAACTCTCCTTTAAATGTAAAATTGTTTTTACATTATTCAGTTTAGCATAAGTCATTCTATTTTCTTTTGTAAGCGCTTGTGAACTTTGTGAAAAAATTATTTTAATTTTTTTAGATAAAAAAACTGCCAAAATAAAATATTTGGACAGTTTTCTTATTATGCTTGCCACATTGTTTCTGGATCAAAAGCTTTACCAGCGGATAAATCTGATGATAATTCAATGATTCCACGAACCTCCGGAGCATTTGGTAATTCAAGTTCACGAGCTGAACAAAGCATTCCGTAAGATTGAACACCTCGCAGAGCACCTGGGAAAATCAATGAGCCATTAGGCATCATAGCACCAGGCAAAGCAGCAACTGTTTTTAAACCAAGGGCTGCATTCGGAGCACCACAAACAATTTGTACCGGGTCGGAAAAACCAACATTAACTTTACAGATATGTAAATGATCTGAATCTGGATGATCTTCCATTTCAACAATTTCAGCAACAACAAATTTAGGTTGTGCATCGTGAACAAGAACATCGCTAAATCCTGATTTTCCAAGCTCTTTGTTCAATATTTCAATATCATCAGATGATAAGTTGACTTGACCATTTCCTGACAAATTAGCCAATAGAGATTTCGCTTCAAAAATATTCCAAGCAACCGTCGCTCCAGTTTCTTCAAGAAAAACACGAGCTACTTTTCCCTTACGTTCGAAGTTTACTTTTTCTCCCTTGTCATTTGCAGTGATAAGCATTAAAACATCACCGACATTTGTGTTGTATGTTGCAATCATTTTCTTATTTTTCCCTTTTAATTTCTTAACATTGATTATTATAGAATATAATTCTTAATATATCAATGCTTATCCTGCGATGATACTATTTCGCACTCGCTAAGAAAGTATTGACTTCTTCTTTTGTTTTACGTAATTTATTTACTAGACGAGCTTTTTCTTTGCCATCCTCAATCACGACAAAACTTGGAATTCCCATAATTCCCCATTCAATAGCAAGATCCATATATTCATCGCGGTCCACTTCAACAAATTTAAAGTCTGGATTTTCTACTTCAATTTCTGGCATTTTTGGCTTAATAAAATTACAATCTCCGCACCAACCAGCCGTGAAAAAGAAGACTGTCTTTTCTGGTCCTTTTACAAGTTCGGCTAAATTTTCAATATTTTCTGGAATAATCATTCTACATTCTCCTTTTATTTCTATATGAATACCAAGTTTTCTTACAGAATTTCTTCATTTTTTTCAAAGACTTCTAAAGTTTTAGCATTGATTTCAAAAGTGATTGCCTTATTTTCGCTAACAAGTCCTCCCTCAAAAAGAGCACCCGTAGTTGGCTCCTCAAAAATCCAAAAAGCGTCTATTTTTCTTGTTGAAAAATGTTGCCGAGCTCTGGCAGTAAGTTCATGAATCACTTCTTCTTCCATAGTTTTATAGCCATGATAAGCAACGTGAGCAACTGTTGCACCCGCAATAATTCCCAAACCAAACTTTAGTATTTTTTTCATATGGAAATTTTAACATATTTCTTGGTATAATTATAGTGTAAATCATCAAAATTTTTGCTGACAAATCTGTCAGTAAATTTTTCAGTATTCCGGAGGAGAAAAATGGAACTATTCGACAAAGTAAAAGCACTGACAGAAATTCAAGCGACTTCTGGTTTTGAGGGACCTGTTCGTGACTATTTAAAAACACGCATGATTGCTCTTGGTTATCAACCAAAATTCGATGGGCTTGGTGGTATATTTGTCACTAAAACTTCAAAAATAGCAAATGCCCCACGTATTATGATTGCAGCCCACATGGATGAAGTTGGCTTTATGGTCAGCTCAATCAAAGCTGATGGAACATTCCGGGTCGTTCCACTTGGTGGTTGGAATCCTTTAGTTGTCTCTGGACAACGTTTTACATTATTCACACGTACAGGTAAAAAAATTCCTGTCGTAACCGGTGGACTTCCTCCTCACCTTCTTCGTGGAACTGGTCTTACTCCCCAAATTCCAGCTATTTCTGACATTGTATTTGATGGAGCTTTTGAGAATGCTGCCGAAGCTACTGAATTCGGAATTGCTCAAGGTGATGTCATTATTCCAGAAACTGAAACCATTCTCTCTGCTAATGGTAAAAATATTATTTCTAAAGCTTGGGACAATCGTTACGGTTGTTTAATGATTCTCGAACTGCTTGAATTTTTAGCTGACAAAGAATTACCGGTTACATTGATTATCGGAGCCAATGTTCAAGAAGAAGTTGGTCTTCGTGGAGCCAAAGTTTCTACAACTATGTTCAATCCTGATTTGTTCTTTGCTGTTGATTGTTCACCTGCTAGTGATACTTTTGGTGATGATAATGGTCGTCTTGGAGAAGGGACAACGCTTCGTTTCTTCGACCCTGGTCATATCATGCTCCCTGGAATGAAAAATTTCTTGCTTGAAACTGCTGATAATGCTAAAGTTAAAACCCAAGTTTATATGGCTAAAGGTGGAACTGATGCAGGTGCTGCCCATTTAGCTAATAATGGAGTCCCTTCAACAACGATTGGTGTTGTTGCTCGTTATATTCACAGCCATCAAACAATTTTCAATATTGATGATTTCAATCAAGCTCAAACTTTCTTGAGAAATATCGTAACATCACTTAGTACTGAAAAAGTAGCTGAAATTAAAAACTATTAAATTTTAAAAACAAAAGAAAAAATCACTAGGAAGTCTATCCTAGTGATTTTTGTATTTTATTGACCAAAGTTATAATTAGGCAATATCTTTTTCCAACCAGCAGCTATGTCACTTGCCGAACCACCAATGGAAAAATCATATGTGGTTGTAGGGGCACCAGACTTTGTAGCCCAGAAGCTTGTCGTAGTGTCTCCACCGAGATTAACCTCTTGTGTCTTACCGTTTGATAATTTAACATTAACTTTTCCTGGTTTTTCACCCGTAGAAACTAATACTTTACTCTTAGTCACATTTGGATCACTATTAGGGTCAGTAAATTTTTGACCAGGTCCAAAAATATTAGAATCAGCAGTATTAATTGCATTCACCAATTGGGCTGTAAATTTGGCATTATTAATATAGCCTGACTCCTTAGACATTGGTGAATTGTCATCATGACCAGCCCAACTACCAAGTGTGACTGAAGGTGTAGAAAGCATCATCCAAACGTCTGTATAATTATCAGTTGTTCCTGTTTTACCAGCCCATTGAACATTAGTTGCAAGAGAGGAATTAAGGCCTTGTAACTCACCATAAAACTTACTTGTTTTTTGAGATTTGATAGCATTTTGAAGCATATATTCCATAATAGTAGATGTTGCTTCAGAATATACCTGAGTCCCTCCAGTACTTTGATGTTGATAAATTACATTTCCTGTATCATCTTTGATACTATCAACAATATACCATGGTTCATATTTTCCACCATTGGCTAAAGTTTGATAGCCATTCGTATGTTGAACAACCGTCGGATCAACTCCTCCCCCAAGAGGAAGCGATTCTACAGAATAATCTGCAATATCATATCCCATCTTTGTCATGTATGGTTCAACAGATTTTCCTTTATTCAAAATCGTTTGGTAGGTCCAATAAGCAGGAATATTATAAGAAACATTCAAGGCTTCTGAAAATGGCATCATCTCCGTTCCCTTATCACCGACGTGTTCAATATCTTGTCCGCCAGTATATTTTGCCGGATAGTTAGAAAGAACACTTGCTGAACCCATCAATCCCATGTCAATTGCCGGTCCATAAGCTAGTATCGGTTTGATTGAAGAACCAGGTGAGCGTTTAGTATCAAAAGCATGGTTTACTTGGCTTTGTGAGAAGTCTAATCCGCCAATAAAGCCATAAACAGCCCCTGTTTTATTATCCATTAAGACATTACCAGTTTGTATAAGGCCCGTACCATCTTGCATCAAGTAATTTTGGGTCTTTGCAGCATTTTGCATCGCATCATAGACTTGCTGATTGATAGTTGTAGTCACTGTATAACCACCATTTTGCAATGATTGTTCAGCTAACTCTCGATAACGTTGTTTAGTACTATCATTTCCTAAATCAGTTGTCGAAACTTTATCTCGCTTAATCAAATAATTATAGATATCAGTAATTGCTTCATTATAAACAACATTATATAAATAACCATGTTCTTGTGATTGAGCTACTCCTGGTTGTAAAAATTCTGTTGAAATATCATAAGCTTTGTATTTCTTGTAATCAGCTTCTGAAATATAGCCCCCACGATAAAGATAAAACAAGACTTCTTTTTGACGCTCGAGGCCGTAACTCATGTTTTCTTTTGACTTTAGAGAACCATCAGCCGCATAAGGAGAATAGACGATAGGGCTTTGTGGCAACCCAGCAATAAAGGCAGCCTCAGGTATTGTTAAATCCTTAGCAGATTTTCCAAATATACCAAGAGCGGCTTCTTGAATTCCAGCAATATTTTGGCCTTTATTATTTCGCCCAAAAGGTGAAACATTTAAATAATCAGTCAAAATTTGGTCTTTAGTCAAGTAGTTATTGAGTTTAAGGGCATAGACAATTTCACTAGCTTTACGTTGAAAAGTAACACTGTCTCCTAAAACTTGTTGTTTAATTAACTGTTGAGTAAGGGTTGAGCCACCAGAACTTGTGCCTCCTCCCACTGAACCAATAATCCCACGGATAACAGCCTTAGGGACGACGCCTTTATTTGTTTTAAAACTATCATCCTCCGTTGCAATTAAAGCATTTTTAACATTAGGAGAAATCTCGTCACTTTTGACGGTAACACGCACCAAATCACTAGAAATGTCTGAAATTGGCTGACCATTACTATAATTAATCACAGACACACCATGAATATCATTAATTTTTGCAAGCATTTCAGTTTTGTCTGGTACCTTCGTTTGTTCAACTAACCTAGCGAAATAACCTACACCTGTAGCCGCACCAAAAATACCAACTAAAACAAAAATTATTCCAAAAATTACGCTAAGCCCGCGTATCACCTTAAAGGTGATGGACCACCCTGTTTTTTCATCATTATCTTTAGAATCTTTCGGACTTTTGGACAGAGCTTTACTTTTCTTCCGCCGCTTATTTTCCATTTTTTCTTTTAAACGCGCACGTGCTTCTTCTTGCGAGTCAATTGAGGATTTTTTCATGCCTTTATTATATCAAATTTAAAATGATTTTTCGCCACTTTCAGAATTTTTTTTATTAATTTGTTATAATGTAAAACAGTGCTGTTAATTTTTTTACTTTTTATCCAAAGTGGACAGCTCAATCATTATAGAAAGGATTTTTTTATGAACATTTTTGACGAACTTAAAGCACGTGGTTTGGTTTTCCAAACAACGGACGAAGCTGCGCTTTCTAAAGCGCTGACGGAGGACATGGTTTCCTATTATGTAGGATATGACCCTACCGCTGATTCCCTTCATTTAGGTAATCTTGTACTAATTTTGACAATGAAACGTCTACAAATGGCTGGACATAAACCTTATGCGCTTGTTGGTGGTGCAACTGGTTTGATTGGTGATCCTTCTTTCAAAGATTCAGAACGTTCACTTCAAACAAAAGACACTGTAACAAAATGGTCTGGAAAAATCCGTAGTCAGCTTGAGCGTTTCCTGGATTTTGAAAATGGTGAAAATAAGGCAGAAATGACCAATAACTACAACTGGTTTGAAAATCTGACTTTTATTGATTTCCTCAGAGATGTGGGTAAACATTTCACCGTTAACTACATGATTTCTAAAGACTCTGTAAAATCACGGATGGAAAGTGGAATTTCTTATACAGAATTTGCTTACCAAATTATGCAAGGTTATGATTTCTACGAATTGAACCAATTGCACAATGTCACTCTGCAACTTGGTGGTTCTGACCAATGGGGAAATATGACTGCTGGAACGGAGCTTTTGCGTCGTAAAGCCAATAAGCAAGGGCATGTTATCACTATTCCTTTAATTACAGATTCAACTGGTAAAAAATTCGGTAAATCAGAAGGGAATGCAATTTGGCTTGACGCTGATAAAACATCTCCTTATGAAATGTACCAATTCTGGCTTAATGTTGATGATGCGGATGCTGTAAAAATGTTGAAAATTTTCACGTTTCTTTCATTAGAAGAAATTGCTGAAATTGAGAAACAATTTGAAGCAGCTCGCCATGAGCGCTTAGCCCAAAAAGTTTTGGCTCGTGAAGTTGTCAGCTTGGTTCACGGAAAAGCTGCTTATGAACAAGCAGTTAAAACATCAGAAATCTTATTTGGCGGTGGAGATTTGCGTCAATTAGACGCTAAATCAATCTTAACTGGTCTTAAAGCAGCACCACAACATCAAGTTGCTGATGATGAAGATTTAACATTAGTTGAACTTTTAATCTCTGCCGGTATAGCTCCATCAAAAAGACAAGCTCGTGAAGATATTACAAATGGTGCGATTTATATCAATGGTGAACGTGTTCAAGAACTTGATTATGTTCTTTCAAATTCAGATAAAATTGAAAACCGTTTAACTGTAATTCGTCGTGGGAAAAAGAAAAACTTCGTATTAACTTATTAATAAAACAAAAATTCTGTTCAATTGGGAACAGAATTTTTTATTAAAAAATTTTGAGCATTGCTCTTTCTTTTAGGCTACAATATGTTATAATAACTGTACTGAATATGTTTTTAGGTGATCAAAATGATAGATAAAAAATTTGAAGATAAGTTAAATAAATTGCGTGAGATGTACATCAATAAACGTCCTGAAGAATCTGAAAAACTTGATGATAGTAAGAAATTTGAAGCTTTCATGGCCCTTTCGGATGAAGAAAAAGAAGAAAAGCTCAACGCTAAACTTGAAATACTTACTGATAAGCTCGTCAGCCTTGATGAAAAATTAGGGGATTTGTTAGCTAACGACGCAAGTTCCGACGATATTTCCGAGCTTAAATATTATATTGATGCAGTTAAAAATAAAAAATTAATTCTTGAACAAAAACTCGAATTAATTAAAAATGGTGAGTTTGATGCTGCTCGTAAAGAACGTGTAAAACGTCAGCTCACTGATTTGGAACTCAAACGTTGTAAGGCACTTTTAGGTAAAAAAGACTGCTCAAAAATCAATGAAAAGATTGCTTTGAAGAAAAAAGCAATTAATCGTTTGAGATAAATTAGTAGATTAGGTACGGTAGAGCTAGCTTTGATAGCTCTACTTTGTACTTTTTGGCGCTCATTAATCAATTACACAGAAAGGACTCTATGCTCCATATTATTTTTTATGTCATTATTTTCCTTTTGGTATTAGTTTTTTCAAATGTCCTCAACAAAGTTTTCCCAAAACTTGCCCTCCCTCTTATTCAAGTGGTTTTAGGACTTATTTTGGGCTTTTTTGGTGCTGACGAAGTTTTACATGTTGCACCTGAATTTTTCCTAGGATTTATTATCGCTCCTCTTCTTTTTAGAGAGAGTGAGGAAGCTGATGTCAAACATATTTTAAAACATAGTAAAATTATTTTAGTTTTAATTTTCCCTCTTGTCTTCATCACAACCCTTGGGTTAGGTTTGATTTCTAATTGGATTTACATGGGATTACCTTTAGCTGCTTGTTTTGCTTTAGGAGCAAGTCTTGCTCCTACCGATGCCGTAGCCGTCGGAGCTCTGTCCAAAAACTTCTCTTTTCCTCGAAGAGTCATGAGTATTTTACAAGGGGAAGGTTTGCTTAATGATGCTTCCGGGATTATTTCCTTTCAGATTGCTTTAGTTGCTTTAGTTACAGGTTATTTCTCTTTTCCAGATGCAACAATGAAATTAGTTATTTCAGCACTTGGTGGGGCTGCTATTGGTTTTACTTTAATTTATATCAAAGGACTTGTCTTAAGACTTTTGGAAGATGTTGACGCCCGAGATGTTTCTGGTTATCTTCTTTTAGAACTGGTTGTTCCTCTTGCTGCCTTTCTCATTTCTGAAGAATTACATGTTTCTGGAATCATTGCTGCAGTTGTTGCTGGAGTCATGTCGGCAAATGGCCTTAAAAGAACAACACTGTTTGATGCTCAAGTTGAAAAACTAAAAAGTACAATTTGGGATACTTTAACATTTATTTTAAATTCCTTTGTCTTTCTTTTCTTGGGAATTGAACTTTATCAACTTGTAGTTCCACTTTTAGTTGATCCTGTTTATTCATCAGCACTTTTAATTGTTCTTGCTCTTGCTTTAACTGCTGGATTATTTGCACTGAGATTTATTGTCATTACTTTCTATTATTGGCTTCGTTCCCTTAAACAAAAACAACCGTTTTCTGCTTATTGGAATGATGTATTTCTTCTAACCTTTGCTGGTTCTAAGGGAACAGTAAGTATTGCAACGATTCTTTTGGTTCCACGAACTGTCGATATTCAACCGGTTCTCGTCTTCCTAGCAGCTGCGGTAACTGGTTTAAGTTTCCTAGTCGGGATGTTCATTCTTCCTTTCTTTGCAGTTAAAAAAGTTTCTAAAGTTAATAATATCTCTAAAATTGCGATTTTATCTGAGGTAGTTGATGAATTACGTCATGATATGAAATCGGCTAAAAACCCTCAGGGTTATGAGGTAGCCATTGATGCTTATCAAGAACGAATTCAACAATTAATTATTGAACAAGAGTCAACAGATATGGCGATTGATTACAATGATTTGCAACTTTTGATTATAAGAATTGAATCTGAAGGTCTTGAGGTCGCCTTGCGTGAAAATAAGATTTCGATGTATACTTATCGAACTTATCAAAGATATATCCGCTCATTGGAATCAAGTATTGTCCATTCACTCGTTTCTAGTATTCAATTTGTTTATGTCATTGCCTTGCGTGCTTTTCATTTACTTACCTCTCGTGTCTTACATGTTGATTTTTATTTCAAGAAAACAAAGGCAGCAATGGAAACAACGCGGGATGAAATTACCGAACTTTATTTCAATAATACCGAACTTATCTTGCAAGCTTTGGATAATTTAAATGGGGTCTTTGATGAACAACTTTTAAACTTCTTGCAATCTGAGCGTTTGCGAACATCTGAAATTGTCGCAACTGGTGGTCACATTTCGCGAATGATGAATAAAGCTCAGCCTAATAACATTACTGAAATGATGCGAGCATACTATTTGGAACGTAAAGTTATTTTTGAACATGAGCTTTCTGGGGCAATTACTGCAAGAGAAGCTAAAGATATGCGGCTTAATGTGAATGTTCTTGAAGATTATTCACTTGCAAGTAATCACCATACTTTACTTTTTGACTTTTTAGAACGTCGGAAAAATAAAAATTAAAACAAAAAGTTACTGACAGACCTGTCAGTAACTTTCTATTTTTCAATTCTAATAATCGTTTCTAACTCAATATTTCCTTGAATAGCTCTTGAAATCATACAAGAACTTTCTGCCCGTTTGGCAAGTTTAATTGCTTTAACATCATCAGACTCTCTTGTCAATTTCATAGCGACATGATAAGTAATTTTTTCATAAGTAAAAATTCCCTTGGTCACATCAACCACTCCTTTAGCATCTACTTTTAGATGTTCTAGGAGAATACCATTTCGCTCAAGCATGGCAGCTAATGTAATCGAATAACAAGTACTTGCTGCTCCGAGTAGCATTTCATCAGGATTTGTTCCAACTCCTGGACCGTCCATTGTTTTAGGAATTGAAATTTTTTCATTCAGTGCCCCAGCTTGTAAATCACCGATTGAATTTCTTCCTCCCACCCAATCAATATGTGAATTAAAAAGATGTTTTACCATTTTTTATCCTTTCAATTTACTGACAGAAAAAAATGACTCATCCTATTTTCTATCAGTAAATTTAATAAAAAGTCTGTTCAATGACAGACTTTTTTAGAATGTTTGAGCTTCTAACTCTACTTTATTAATGAATTCAGCAAGAAGTTCTTCTGTTTTTTCTGGATCATAAGCATGCCCTTCAACGGCAATTTGTCTAAAGTCGCTACCGATAAAATTGAAGATTGCTGACATGTAAATTGTTGCTGGGTCTTGTGCTCCATAAACACCACCGTTAGCTTGTAAGTGCAGGACTTTTTTGTCATTTGCCAAACCAACAGGACCTTCAGCTGTATATTTGAATGTTTTACCAGCAACGTTAACTGTATCAACCCAAGATTTAAGTTCAGCAGGAATCATCAAGTTATACATTGGATTAGCAATAACTACTTTATCAGCTGACAAAAATTGTTCTGTAAAACCAGCAAAACGAGCCAATTTATCTTTTTGTGAAGCTGTAAGTTCAGCATTTTCACCTGCGAACATTGCACTGACCAATTCAGTATTCAAAGTTGGAATATCAGCACTGAAAACATCTAGTTCTTCAATTTCATCTTCTGGGTGAGCGGCTTTATAGGCTTTGACGAAAGCATCAAGACCTTTGAGTGAAAGTGAATAATCAGCAGTAAGTGGGTGACCTTTTACAACAAGAAGTTTAGACATATTTTGTTCCTTTATAGAAAATATTTTTGTGTTATAAAAATAATTATAGCAAACTTTTATAAATTCTCAATATATTTAGTACGTGAAAATTTACACATGTAAACATTTCGCTGACAGACTTTTCTGTAAGTAAAAAAAACAATCATCATGATTGTTTATATTTTACTTTTTGCGCCCCAACAAGCGGAATAGGCCAAGAAGCCAAGTCACTAAAACAAGAAATGTTGAAAAATAGAAGGCCACATGGAAACCGTGTAAAAACACATCTGGTTGATTGTGCAAATACGTTGTTACCTTATAGCCCAACTGATTTGACATTGCTGTGAATAAAATCAATGTTGCTAAAGAAGTTCCTAAAACAAAGGCCATATTACGGGCAAGAGAATTAACTGATCCAGCAATCCCTAAATACTTACGATCAACAGTTTCCATGATTAAAACATTGTTTGGACTTTGAAAAATCCCCATAGACATTCCTTGAATTAAAAGAATAACAACAACTAACCATGGAGCAGAATGCGGATTAATCAATAGATAACCAAGTTGCGATAAAACAATCCCTGAAATACCTACAAAAGTAACTATTTCTTTGTCCATTTTATCTGCCGCTGCTCCTGCTATCGGACTCGCAATCAGCATAGCAATAGGATAAGCCATCATAATCATCCCTGCCAAGCCTGGCCCATAATTTCTAAAATCTTGTAAGTAGAATGGTAATAAAATACTTGAGAACATCGCTACTGTGAAATTAAAAAGAGCCATAATAATACTCATTGAAAATAATTTTGATTTAAAAATTCCTAAATCAAGCAAAGGCTGAGCGACTTTTTTCTCAGTTAGAATAAATAATCCAAAGAGAACAAAGCCAAGCAATACACCAATAATAATTAAGGGACTGGTCCAACCTAAAGATTGTCCAAAATTAAGGGCTAAGAAAAGTAAAACAATAACAGAAGTCATTAGTGTTCCACCTTTAAAATCAATATCCGACCATTTTCCACTGGTTTTTTCTTTTGGCAAAGCATGATTTCCAAAAATCCATGCTAAAATTCCGATAGGAACGTTTATCCAGAAGATATAATTCCATGAAGCAACCTGCAAAATCAGTCCTCCAAGGGCAGGTCCAGCAATTGAGCCAACCGATACAAACATTGCTGAAATGGAAAGTGCTCTTGCTCGACTTTCAGCTGGAAAAATTTCTGAAATAATCCCAAAGCCGGTTGCCATAAACATTGACGCACCAATAGCCTGAATCACCCGGGCAAAAAGAAGAAAACCTAAGCCCCATCCAAAATTTAAGCCAGCAAGTGCCGAGCCTAAAATAAAAATTCCCCAACCAATTCGGGTAATTCGTGATTTACCTATTAAATCGCCTAAACGGCCAAAAATCAGTACAATCGCTGAAATTACAATTAAATAGATTGTCACCACCCAAGTAATCTGAGAAGTAGAAACATGAAGCTCCTTTGACATTGTTGGTAGAGCAATATTAACAATTGAACCATCCAATGTTGACATAAATGTAAATATCCCTAAGGCAATTAAAGCCTTGATTCTGTCTGACATAAAATCCTTTCCTATAAATTGAGTATCATCTTCTTTAAATAAAACTCCTAATAAGCCTTGATATACTGAGAACTCAATTAATTTTTATTAGTTTATAAATAACGTTGGTAATTATATCCTTGTTTCCAATCTTTGTCAAGTTTAGACTATCAATCGTAGTTTCCTAATCAAATGAAAATGCTACTCATAATATTATAAGTAGCATTTTTATTATAAGAAATCAGCAAATTCTTCTTCTTCAGTTTGGTCCCAGTTTTCACCAGTAATTGTTGTGAGCATAATTCCTTTGACCGCACGGTCAACCATCCCCTCAACATCCATTCTCTTTTCATATTGAATACAATTTTCAAGTTTTGGATTTGTTTTTGGAGAAGGTGGTGCAAAGACAGTACAACAATCTTCAAATGGTAGAATTGATAAATTAAAAGTATCGATTTTTTCAGCTATTTCAATAATTTCATTTTTATCCATTGTTACTACTGGTCGAATAACTGGAGTATTAGTTACTTCATTAATGGCAGACATTGAGCCAAGCGTTTGGCTAGCAACTTGTCCCAAAGATTCTCCATTAATAATCACTTTTCCACCACGTTCTTCACGAACCCGATCAACCACGCGCATCATAAAACGACGTGTAATTGTCATCAAATATGCTTGTGGAGCCTTGGCTTTTATTTCTTCTTGAATCTCGGTAAATGGTACTTCAATAAAGGTAATTGAACCTCCAAAAACGGTTAATTTAGCTGCTAAGTCTTTGGCTTTCTTCAAAGCTCCTGGTGAAGTGTAAGGAGGGCTAGCAAAGTGAACAGCCTCAATCTCAACTCCGCGTTTCAACGCTAAATAACCTGCAACTGGTGAATCAATTCCACCTGAGAGCATTAGATGTCCACGTCCTGCTGTTCCGACTGGCATTCCTCCGGCACCTTTAATATCTTCAAAACTAAGATATGTCGCATCTTGTCTGATTTCGACGCGCAATGTGATGTCAGGCTTTTTCATTTGCACTTTTGCGTAAGAGAAATTATCAAAAACAACATCTCCTAAAGCAATATTTAATTCTGTTGAATCTAGTTCAAAGTTATGGTCAGCTCTTCTGGTAGCAATTTTAAAAGTCTGCCCTTCGCTATAAATCTTTTTAAAAAGAGATACAACTTCTTTTTTGATTGTAGGCATAGATTTTTCAACTTTTATTGAAGGTGAGAAATTTTGGATTCCAAAAACTTTTGTTAAACGATTTGAAACTTCAGCATAATCTGCTCCATTAAGTTCAATGTGTGCTCTATCTCTTACTGCTGTAATTTTTAATTCAGGCATATCTGCAAGGACTTCGCGGATATTTTTTGCCAAACGATTGATAAAGTAACCACGATTTTTTCCTTTGGTTGAAAGTTCACCATAACGAACCATGATTTCATCGTATAATACAGTCATTCTTTATTCTCCTACATTCTCCTATATACTTCTGTATCACTCATTCTTGTATACCATCTAGTATTCAATACTCCTATAATATCCTACTTACTTCTATAAGTTTATGGTTAATTTTGGGTTAGTATTTAAATATAGTATGGTTCGTTACAGAACTATATATCATAATTTTATTTCATTAAGTTTTTCTAAAGTATCTTCATTCATTGATTGAGTAACATGAGTATAAATTTGTAAAGTTGTTTTCTCGTCCTTATGACCTACACGTTGCATTATTGTTTTTACAGGAAGTCCCATTTCTGCAAGCAATGAGATATGAGAGTGACGAAACAAATGTGTCGAAAAATCTCTTGGATTTTTGTTTGGAATTTTTGCAATTGTAGCCTGACGTTTTAAAAACACAGTTAAAGAATTTAGGGCATGTAAATTTCCCTTGCTATTTAAAAAAATAAACTCTGAATCAAAATTATTTAATTGATTTTCCGTTTGATACCAAACTAATATTTCAATACACCGTTCATTTATAAAAATTTTCCTTATAGAATCCGCAGTTTTAGGCAATGATAATTTTTTCTCTTTTGCACGTACAGAGTGATAATCCAAATTATATTTTATATGAATTATATTTTCTTCAAGATTTACATTTTCCCAACGTAAAGCCAACGCTTCTCCAATACGTAGCCCTGTAAGAAATAAAAATTCAAACAGTAAAATCATTCTCTTCTGACGAACATCTAAACAAGCTTTGTTCATTGACTTTAGAAACAGCGACATTTCTTCCTTTGACAAAAACTTTTTTTGTTTTTTCTCATACTCTTCAATAGTTTGAGTATATCTGGGTAGAATTACAGAAGATACAGGGTTCTCTTCAAGATACCCCATATTTTTACAATACCTAAAAAAAATATTAAGTCTACTTTTTAATGTTTTTTTTGACTTATGAGTCCAATTCAATGATATTAAAAATTTTTGTAAACTTTGAGAATTTATATTTTTTAAATTCATATTCCCAAACTCATTTAAAAATTTTCTCATATACTCATTTTCAACTACCCATGTACTTGAACGCAACTCTTGTTTTCTATAACTTTGCCATTCCTCATAAACATATTTCACTTTAATTTTATTTGAATCTAAGATTAAAGAATATTCATTCTCAAAATAATTATCAATTTTCTTTGATAATCGTTTTTCTGCTTCTCTTTTGGCTTCCCTTGAACGAGTATTCATTGTACAAGATACCTGTTTCCAAATTTCCTTTTTATCATCATAAAATTTTAGATAATATCGAAATTTGCCACTTGCTAAAGGTTTTATAAACATATTTCTCCTTCTCAATTGAAAAGAAGTACACAGTGCATTTATTATAACACATTATAACTTCTTTTTTCTAAGGCTATCTTTGTAACGTAAAAACTTTTTATAACCAACTAATTCTATACATACCCGTTTTTTACTTGGATTATATACATAATTTGAAAATTCATCATGTTTTCTCATTTCTGTTAAATCTCTTTCAACAACTTTTATTCCAAAACCAAATAATTCCGCAATTTCCCATTTATCAAATGTATCTCTTTCCATTTTCTTACCTTTCTAACGCAAAAAAATAGAGCAAGATTTCTCCTGCTCTTTTAATTTATTCTTTTATCACTAACTTTTTAATTTTATTTTTGTATTCATCAATTTGTACTCTTGTGAGCCATTGGGGGCTTTCTTCCTCAGAAAAATTATCATAAAGACGATACATTTCCGCAAAATGACGGTCTATCGTAGTTCCCCAAAGAACATTAGCAATACTGCTTTCTGGTATCTTTCTTTTACAAAAATTGGAAAAATGCCCTACAACGTACTCACAGTCACTCTGTAACCTACTTAACATCATATAATTAAATCTCGTGGCTTCATCTGGTTCTGTAAATTCATACGTTCCAAGAGGATAACGGTAATTTAATCTAGGGTTTTCAAAAGTTTTCGTACCAACAAATTTATAATTTGCACTTCCCCCAAAATTAAGAATCATTTTATTTTCATTTTCTTCAACTGGAATAAAAGTATAATCAAAATCATAGCCTTCTTCATCTTCAGCTAACCCTATATAAATACACGCTTCCTTTATTTTTCCTTTTACCTTGATAAACTCATCAAACCACATAGCATAATTTCTTTTGACTTGTATTTCTGCCATTTTATATTCCTTTCTGAACCAACTAGTAGTTTAAAATACTTAACCAGTTCATATCACTTAAATTTTTACTTTCAGCAAGCACTCCTTGTAATGAGAAACCTTGCTTTTCCAAATCATCTGCGTATCTTTTTAGATAGCGAACACTATTATCTAAATTATTTGCAAAAATGCTTAATCTTTGACGATAGCGTTGTTCCAATTGAACAAGGAAAATTACATGACTAGAGAACACTTGAATAAAATCACTATCTATTTTCATGTAATCTAACATTTTTTCTTGCAAATTCTCCCACTCTTTTTTTGATTTTATAACGCTACTTTCTTGTATTGCTTTAATTTTTCCAATTGCATTTTTTAATTGTTCTCCCCATGCTATTACTTCAGAAAAAGTCGCATAAGGACAGAGTTTAAGCTCTCCTTCAATTACTCGCAGTCTATGGTCGAAGTGCCTGAAATTATTTTCTAACACTCTTTCAGACATTTTCCCACTTGCTCTAACTTCTTCAAGTTCTGACATTATCTATCTCACTTTACGTTCAATCATTTTTAAATTTTCAACTAATTCTGGAACATCTTTATGAAGGTATTCCCCTAAACGTCTAATATTTACAGCACCATAAACATGAACATAAAAATTTCTATTTCTATTTCTTCTATGTTTATTCCAATTGATACCCTGATACTTCTCTTTTATTTCTTCACCCACTAAATTGACATTTTCTCCCAATTGAACTAAGCTCATTAAAACTGAATTGTATAGATCATAATTTTCTTCCAATTTTTCCACGTTATCATTTACCTTAGCAAAAGTTTCTAAAGCCCTCTCGCCAAATTCAATCATATTGCGAATATATCTACTATCTTTTCTCATATTCACCTATTTCTTTATAAAATAAAAAAAACTAACTATTTAAAGTTAGGCTTGAACCATTGCTATTTCATCTTAAATCAATTTAAACATCTCATTACGAACACTTGTATTAAAACGCTCCCTCTGAGGTGTGCGTTTATTATAGAGCGTTTCTTCCTCAATTATATCTACGGAACGATTAAGAACTTTTTCTATTTTTTCTTCTAAGTCAAAAAGAAAAGCATAATCATCAATATCACTTGAATTAACAACTAAATCAATATCACTATTCTCAGAAGCTTCATTTCTAGCGTAAGAGCCAAAAATCCATACTTCAGGTATTTGGTATTCCTTAATTATTGGTCTAATTTTCTCAACTATTTCTTTCATTGATAATACTGACATCACTATCCTCCTCGCCTTATTAACACTTTATTTTATTATATCAAACTTTTTTTTAATCACATAATAGAGCTAATTAAACTTTTTTTATTTTCCTATCACATAATGCAATTGACTAGCTTGTGCTTTTGTTAAAACTTGGAAAGTATAAACTGTACTAAAACCAGTTCCTGACTGTGAAATCAAGACTGAACCGTCTGAATGTATTCCCTCGACAAAAGCCACGTGACCGTATTGTGGGTCAGCATTCCATTGACCACCTACTGTTTGACCGCCACTAAAGCTAACCGCACTATGGAGTGTTGGAGTAGTTGTTACTGTATAACCAGCTTGTTTTTGCCAATCAGCACCATTACCCATATACATTCCAAAAGTAATACCGAAATCCTTAGCTCGATTCCACGTGAACCACGTACATTGTTTGTACTCATAACTTGATGCAATATAACCGCTAGTATTAATTGGTTTATCCAAAGTCCAACCCGACGGAATATCTGGAGTAATTCCTGAGCCACCTGAACCGCCACCAGTTCCATTATCACCACCAGTAGTAAAGAATGTGTACCAATATTGAGCATATTCTTGACGCTGAGAAAGGCTATCAACTGCCCCCGCACGTTCCCATTTACGCATAATATCTTCTGTGGCTTGATTAATATTAGTTTCTTTAACTAATTTTTTTATCAACGTAGAATCAGAATCATCGTGTTCAAACATAAATTCAACTTGAATATTAGTATCTGTCCAAGATTTTTTTTGACTTTTAGCGTACTTAAGCAAACTAACTCGCCTACCACTATCCCATTGTGCTAAACCAAAGCCATAGCCACCGATACTACCATTCATAGCTTTTGATTCATCATAGGACGCTTGACTTTGAATAGCGCTTGGAATCAATCCACCGCTTTCATGTTGGCTATTACCAATTAAAGCAGCAGCTCCTTCTTTAGTTCCGCCCTCTTTTAATGCTCTATCCCAAATCGTTTTTGCGACTTGTTGCTGTGTAGTGTTCACATTAACATTATTATTAGAGGAATCATCCGCAGTAACAACATTAAAAAGGACAAATAAAAAAGTCAAAAGGAAAACAAAGGGCAATAAAAGAGGAACAAAAGATAAAGTAAGTTTTCGCTTCAGTTTCTTTTTAATCACAGCTCCCCCCTTTTGTTACAACTCATTTTTAATCTTAGTAGGACGATTGATTTGAGCATTTTCTCGTTTAATATCTTCTGACTTAACAGACTGTTTCACACTCGTTTTTATAGGCTTATTACTATTTGGACTAAAACGCTGTTTATTTTTTTCAAAGCGTTGTGCCATTCTTTGCGCACTTGCTTTTTGTTCTTGATTCGCTTTTACACCTTTAACAATTGCTTGATTTCTGCTTTCTGCTGATTGATGTTTTTTCTCATAATTTTGTTGCGTATTTTTCACCATTCGCTCAGTTGCTGGGCGTAATTGTTCAAGTTTTTTATCATGTTCAACTTTTTGCTCCGATTTTTGTTTCAAATCTTTAAGATTTTTACCTGTTTCTGTCTTAGGTTGTGCTTTATTCATATCAGAATAAGGAGCAACTTTGTCACTTGCTCGTTTCTTTTTAGTTTCTGAAGTTTGAGTATTTTGTTGTTTTTTCTCCGCTTTTTTATTTTGTTTCTCAAAACGTTTCTCAAAGCGCTCTTTTTGTTTAGTTGCCTTATTACGTTTTTTCTCATCGGAATTAGGGTCAAGAATATTCTTCATACTTTCACCATACTTTTTAAATCGATTTTCTGAACGACGACGATTAATTGCACCCGTTCCAACTTTATAATTAATATCTTTTGCAAAAGTTTTACCAGCAATGATCCCCGCTGTTCCACCAGCCAATATTGGCTGTAATGTCCGTTGTTTAGCTCTTGAAAATGCTGTGTCCATTGCATTAAATGCTCGATTGTTTGTAATCGCACTTGATGCATTACCTAAAACAGAGAAGAAGAAACCTCTAAATTTAAACAAGATAACATATACAATCACTTTTGCGATTGACATAAACAAATAATTTGCACCAGCACCACCAAAGATAGTATCTAAGAAATTATTCAAACTTAAAAATAAAGTTGTCGCATACCCTAAAAGTACAGACAAAATAAGGGTTACCCCTGTTTTGACAACTAAGTTTTTACCCGCTTGCTCAAAAACTGAGAGGAAAACTAAAAAGGCTACAATAGGTGCTACAAGTAAGAAAACAAGAAATGCAATACCCGCAATAAGCGCTCCTAACTTGAAGAGTAAAACACCACATCCTAAAACAAAATTATTGATAACTGCCCCAAGAGCAACAGAAAACTTATCTCCAATTTCATTAAAGCGTAAATGACTTACTTTTTCGGCTTTCCTTATGTCCGCTACTTTACCAGCATCTCCGCCTGAATTAATTAATTTATTAACATTTTCACTTTTAGTACCATATTGCTTATCATTATCGAAATTCATTCTTTCAAATGGTGTAATAACCATTGTTTGAAGTAAATCAGGCTTACCGTTAGATACCCCACCAATTTTAATTTTTTCAATCACTGAAGTATTAATATCTGCCGATTTAGTCTGAACTGTATCAATAACTTTTCCGCCCAAATTGAAAAATGAACTATTCAATATCAGTAAACCAAAAATCACTATTACTGTTTTAGCAAGATGCCCTTTTAAGAATGCTCGAAGCAGGCTATACAGTATAAATGTTGCAATCAACCAAAAAGAAGGGTTGGACGGACTGAGCAAGGAATCATAAACTGTTTTTCCTGATGCAAGAACAATTTTTCCATAGTCTTTAACAACATTGATTTTAGAAAACATGTTATCTATCCACTTTGTAAAACTATATTCTTGTTTTGCAATGTAGAATACACCTTGCACCCCCATATTAACAGTAACTTTAATCTTATTGTCAGTATCAAGATAAGATGTATAAACATAGAGTGGTGTTTTATCATCACCTAATTCATAATTTGTTGAATCATCACCTAACTCTTTATTTATTGCATCATCTGAAGCATCCGTTATATCATCAACCGCATTTTGTGCATCATCCGCAGAGTTATTTAAATCATCTAGTGTATTTTGGTCTGGTAAATCTATACCAGGTATTGAACCACTTGATGTATCAGCCCCGACTTTGGAAAGGGGAATAAAACAGAAAAACAGCGCCACTAAAATAAGGACTGTTCTTTTTTTCATTTACGCTACCTTTCTAGCCGAAGCATTCTTACCTTCTTGTGTTTCAAAAAGTTTTGAAATTTCAGGAAAAACTCCATCTACTGTCATTCTTGATTTTCGACCAAAACAATCTTTATAAACACATTGCGCTTTTGTCATTGTATTCATCATTTTTCTTGATTCATCTGTCTTCGGAATTTTAAGATAAGCTAATTCTTCATCAACTTCATTTGGTTCAAGAAAGGCAAAGGTTTGACCAAAACTAGTGCTATCTTTCAACCCTTCAAGCTCACTCTTATCTTTAACCGATTGTGAAACTTGGAATGTAAAATCATTATAAGAGCGACCAGTTCTCCGTTTTTCTTTCAAAATATGCGCCCCTATTGGTGTAGATTCCAAAAACCACGCTTCATCAAATAACGTAGATGTATTTTCTGATTTATCTCTACGACCAAACCATGTACAAAAATGTCCTAACGCATACATAATCGCTAAGGAATTAATTTGAGCATCTGTGAATTGCTCAGGTTTATCTCCAGCTTGTGGAAGTGAAAGCCCTTGAACTTCTAAAATAGTAATGCGACTTTCCATAGAGATCGCTTTATTTTGACCATTTGAAAAGATAAGTGAGAGAACAGAGCGGTGACTATTACCAATTAAATATTTAGCCACCTTAGAAATTCCTTCAACTTCATTGTCTTTTAGATATTCAAAAATGGAAAGTAAACCAACCAATTCACCACGTTTACGTTTTTCAAGGAACATTTCAACCGCATTTGGAAATTCCGTGTCAAAATCGATATTTCGATATTTTTCAGGGATAACTTGTTTAACAAGTGTTTTACTTAAATCAACTGCTTCTTGACCAGTTAAAAATACAATAGGGTCAAGCACCCCGTGATTTTTTTCATTTTCCGCATCAAAAGTAATGAAATTAATTTTCTCAATATATCTTACAATCGCTTGTTTGAAATTATAAGACCAAATTTCCTTTTCGCTTGCATCATCATCAGGAATAGGTGCATTTTTGTATTCTTCCATGACCTTTAAATATTGATTTCGCATCTCTGCTTTAGGGTCAATATATAAATTTTTAGATTTCATTAAAGTCATATACAAGAACAACAGTTTAGCCAAGAAACTTTTACCCGCCCCAGTTTCACCTGTAACATCAGTCGCTGGATTATTGGTTACTTTTCCCAAGATGTCTTTATTAACAGCAAATGGATTGACAAAAACAAGGTTATTAGAATCAGCAAGAGCTTGCTTAAAATCTCCACCATAATTTCGACTTGAACCATCAACACGACCTAGATAGAAACCGTAGTCAAACCCAACTTTTTCGGTAACAAAAAAGAGATTCTCACAGAAACTCTCAATTGACATTGGCTGTATCCAGTTTTTATCCGTTGCCAGTAAATCACTAGCAAAAGTAAGTTTATCAAGTAAATAGGGCTGGTCACCCATTGCTGAAGATAGCTCAATATTATAAGCCTTCATTTTCTCCATCAAATGGTTTTGTTTCCATTCAACCTCTTCTACTGATTCACCAGTAATAATAAGGGTCATGAGATAAGAAAGAAAAACCTCATTTGCATTATCCCTTTGAATAACATCTCCTAAGACTTCAACTGAAGCTCCAATATTATCATTTTGGATTGAATCCTTTTCGTAAGCTTCAATCTGTGTCTGTTTTAGTCGTCCTAAAGCACGTTCAGCCTTTTTCTTAATAGAGTTCCAACCTTTTCGTTTATTAAAATAATACTTCGTATTAACTTCAACTGGGAAAGGCATTGTTTGAATATACTCAACCAAATGAAAGTAACTTACATTATTTGGCAAATAAGCAATTGGAAGAACTTTTACAACACTTTCTCCATAATCGTTACCTAAACGGCTTGTACCATCTACAAAGTATTTCTTACGAACTTCTTCAAGATTAGAAATAGAGTTTTCCACCATATTGACCTCATGTTCACGATTGTAATATAAGCCACGTAAGTATTGATAACGATTAATAAACTTTGTTTGCTCCCCATTTGTTGGTTTTGCATCCAACGTTGACAGAGTAGAGGATAGCGTATCATTAAGCCCCTCATACTCTTCATACCAATCCTCAAAAAATTGTTTTTCTTTCAAATAGCCCATTGCTTGCTCTTTTAATTGTTCAAACGTTGTTTTAATGGTCTTGATAAGGTTTGTAGAAATAAAGTTATTTTTTAATGGAATAACCATAAAATAGCGATATTCATAAGGTGCGCCCATTTCTTCAGCAAATAAATCTAACGTACCATCAAACATATATTCTGCTACTTCTCTTGTATCATCTGCCAAATCATCCGATAAGACTTGATAACGAGAGAACACATCAAGATTCATAGGTAAAGTTAGGATTTCCCCATTGTGATATGGAATGAGTTCAAGAAAAGCACTATGTTGAATTGCTTTCGCTGTTTCCTTTGCTTGTTCATCTGTACGAGATAAATTCATTGCCGGAACTTCAAACATAGCGTACACTTGACCATTTTCTTTTAACATCAAATTTTTATGAAATGCGATGATATCATTATATTTTCGATTTTTAAACATTAATCTTCTTCCACCTCTCTATGATGAACTCCTTTCACCCAGTAACCTTTTTTTCTAAAATATATAACATATGTTTTTGAGAAATCCCATAAGTAAACAGGAAAACTCTTTCCGTCAGGTCGATAATCTGAAAAAGCAAGACCGACACTCCAAGCTAAAAAGCCATCTCCAAACAAGCGCCAATTCAAGGGAATTATCTCCAAGAATTGAAAAGGGAATATCCATAAAATAATGAATACCCCCACCGCATAAGCGTATGTAGAGAACTTTTTGGCATTGTTTAAAGACCAATTTCTAGTAATTTGTTGAATCCACACAGGCTGTTCAAACGAACGCTTAAGTGAAAACGACCGTTTATCTTTCATTAATTCCCCTATCCTAAGTTAAATTTACTTCCAATCCATTTAATAATTTTTCCGACTACTCCACCGATGATATTCATGAAACTTTCAGGGTTGGCAGCGAACCACCAAACCAAACCAGCGCCAAGAATAACCGCAACAGCAGCCATTGTTTTATGAGAGTGCATTTCTTTAATAACTTTAAAACCCATCCATGCTAAAAAAGGCCCTGAGCCAAGTTTCCAAAGTGCTTGAAATAAATCCATTTTATTTATCCTTTCATTGTTTCCATATCTTTTGCAGTTATTACATTAGTAAAATCACGTGCAAAGAATGTTTTGTTTGTTTTAGTGATAGTAAAGACATAATTTTCAGGGTGTGTTCCCATATCATTTTTAAAGGTTGCTTGAACAATCGCTTTGTAAGTATCTTTACCTTTTTGTTGAAAATTGGTGTAATCGACTGAAACCAATTCTTCATTAGAAGATAGGGTCAAACCATCAGCTAACAACTCTAATGTTTCTTGATTTTTTGTTTTTGCTTCAAGTAAACTTTTCACAAAAGTATTAAGTTGATTTTCTTTGCTTTTAGATAAGTTAGTGACCGCATCCATTGTTAAAAGAGGTGCTGATTTTCCAGCATTCAAGCTGGTAACATCTTCAAATGTTGGAAACGTTGAAACATAATATTTTCCTTTAACTGTTCCATAGGAAATTTTGAACAATGTACTATTATCATGTGTAACAGTTTTAACAGATGCTTTTTTTCCTTTAGATGCTGGCACATTTTCTTTTGTATGTGTAGTATAGGTCACAAGATAGGTTGCAGTTGAATTTGTTATATCCATTAACTGTGAAGATTCTAATTCGCTCTGATTTTTTTGTTGCCCCTGTGATGCAACAGGTAAATCTTGACCGTAAAAGGCTAAAAGCACTTTTTGATAATCTTCTTGTTCCTTTTCATCACTAGGAACATTAAAATATGCTTTTACAAAATCGTTTAAAAATATTTGAGCTTTATAATTTTGTGAACTTTGCCCATTTGATATTTTTTGAATCTGTTCTTTGTCAGATTTAACAATTTTATTTGCTTCAGAATGAACATGATTCTTAGCTTGTAAATAACTCACTCCGCTCCCAACAGATAATAGAACTACACCAGCAATCAAACCAATAAAAATACGATTACTCCATTTTTGATTGTAGCTTTTAGGAATAACGCTTTTTTCGTACGTTTGATTTTTCAATGGTTCTTGATTAGAACCCTCTTTTTCTTCTTTTTTCCACTTCTTTTTACTAACCTTAGGTTTTTTCTCAGAAAATGGAAGAATTGATTTTTTCTTTTTTGTTGGTTTTGTTTCCATTGATGGAACAACAGAATCATTTTCTTTTAGTGATTGTGTTAAAAGTGCTGACTGTTCCAACGTAATTTCAGAATTTTCATCTTCTACTTCAATTCCGTTAACCTGACATAGTACTAGCAGAACCCCCACACTAACCTTTAAGGCTTTCGCAAGGTCATTTATTGTAATTGGTCTCAAACATTACCCTCTCTTTCTTTCTATTTCACTTTGGAGCTATACTATAAAAGTAGACACAAATAAGTGTGTTATAATCTGTCTAGGAAGACACAAAAACGAAAGATTTGCGACAAAGTCCATTCTTTTAAAATTGCATTCTCTTACGGCTAAGATAAAATCCCTATATATCATTTTAAATAATTCTTCAAATTCTTCAGTTGTATCTTTTGCTTTTCTACACATTAAATAATCTATACTGACATCAAAGTATTGTGATAATTCAACTAAACGCTGTCCTCCTGGAACTTTACTTTTATACCCATATAGAGTGTTAGTTGGATAACTCGTTTCTTTCTCGATTTGTTTAAAAGATACTCCCTTTTTTTGGGCGAGTTCTTGAATTCTTTGATAAAAACTCATAATTTTTATTCCTTCTTAATTTCTTTCTCTTTTTCGACCAAGTAGATAATCTACGCTAACATCAAAATAATCAGCAAGCCTTACTAAAGTTTCAGCATTAGGAGTAATTATTCCGCCTTCCCACTTTGAATATTGTTGTTGTGATATTTTCAATTCTTCAGCTATCTGTTTTTGAGATAGTTTTCTTTTCATTCTTAATTTTTTTAAGCAAAGTGAAAATTCTTCACTAATATTTTTCATTTTTCCCCCATTAAATAATCTAAGCTAACGTCAAAAGAATCAGCAATTCTTACAAGCATTTCAATGTTTGGTTCACTCTTTCCATTTTACCAATCACTATATGAGTTTTGTTTGATTTTTAATTTTTCAGCAAGTTCTTTTTGAGTTAGTACATTTATTTTTCGTAAAGTTTTTAGTTGTTCAGCAAATACACTCATTTATTATCCTCACCTAAATTAAATAATGCAATCCCTAGACAACTAACTCCAAAACTTGCAAGCCAAATAGATATTAGTTTTATAACTTCATACCAATCGCTAACGCTATAAATGTTAAACAAACAATACAATATTAGCCAAGGTAGCATTACAGCCCAAATCAAGGCACAAATTTAAAGAAAACATAGAGGTAAAAAGAATATTAATAGTAACATCCCCTTTATTACTTCACATATTTTTTTCACTATCTAAACCTTTCTAATCGCCCAGTTAGGCTTTTGAATATTACTTTTAGGCAAAAATCGAGGAGCAATCGCAATTGACAGCGGAGTTGAAATCGGATTGTATTTTTCACACAACCACATGACTTTCTTTTCATTCAACCCAGACCAAAACTGATTTGTTCCATCAGGAAAAATGATTTGAATATCATATAAATCTTTAAGTGGTGCTTTATGAAGTGAAAAATCAATTGGAGCTATACTATAAAAGTGGACAGAAAATTGTGTGTTATAATCTGTCTAGGAAGACACAAAAACGAAAGGACTTTTATGTCAGGTTTTAAACGTTACGACGAGGATTTCAAACAATCGCTCGTTAATCTCTATCAAACTGGTAAAACACAAACTGAACTCTGTAAAGATTATGGGGTATCTTCTTCTGCACTTGCAAAATGGATTAAGCAGTACTCTCAAGTGCGTCTTGAAGATAATACGGTGTTGACTGCTAAACAGATTCAAGAATTACAAAAAAGGAATGCCCAACTAGAGGAAGAAAATCTGATCTTAAAAAAAGCGAGTGCCATATTCATGCAAAACTCCAAATGAGATTAAAAGCCGTCTATCGACTCCGATTTGAACACACGACAGTTATGCTCTGTCGTGTTTTACATGTCAATCGTTCCACCTACTATAACTTCATAAACAAGAAGCCTTCGAAGCGTGAAGTAGAAAATCAACGCTTGAGAAAATTACTCCTTGAGATTTATATGAAAGCCAAGAAAAGAATTGGAACGAGAGCTTTTAAAATCATTCTTCTGCGTGATTATGGCGTTAATATTTCTGAAGTCCGTATCTTAAGACTTCTCAAGTCTATGACACTCCCTAAAATGTCAACCATCAAACCTCGTTTTAAATCAAAGAAAGCTCCTGTATTTTCTTCTGATAATCTGCTTAAACAAGAATTTAACCCGAACTCCCCAAATCAAGTTTGGACAACAGATTTCACTTATATCTCTATAGGACCTAAACGACATGTTTATCTCTGTGCTATTCTTGACCTCTACTCAAGGAAATGTATTGCGTGGAAAGTAAGTGATAGGATTGTGCCAAACTCGCCTGTGACACCTTAGAAATAGCTATAAATAAGAGGAAGCCTAAGGAACCAATTATCTTTCATTCGGACCAAGGAAGCCAATTTAAATCAGCTTCCTTTAGAAAGTTATTAGATGAGCATCAATTGCTTGCTTCTTACTCCAAGCCTGGATATCCTTATGATAATGCCGTCACTGAGGTCTTTTTCAAGTATCTTAAACAACGAGAAATTAATCGCAGAACTTATCACTCCATTCAAGAAGTTCAACTCTCTTGCTTTGAATACATCGAACAATTTTATAACAATTATAATCCGCATTCCGCCAACAATGGTTTAACTCCAAATCAGAAAGAAGAAAATTATTTTAAGAAAATATAGCTCATTTTGTGTCTAAATATTTGACATTGGTCCAAATCTGTGGTCGAGCTTTGCTCATATTTGTTACTGTCATATTTTTTATTCCTCACTCATGGAGAGTTCCTTTCTCTTTGCCTTACCATGAGTGAAGGCACTTCTACTTTATTGCTTTGACAAGGTTTTTCACCCCCGCCCTTTATTTATTTTTTAGAGTTGTACGGCTTGGGCTTTTTTACCCATCGCAAATGCACGTTTATTTACGCTTTGCAATTGTCTATTTATTCCATAAAAATTCTTTGTAATATCATTGACAATCTCATACTCTGTACAAGTCATAGTATCTTTATTTGATTTAACGATACTGCTAATTTCACCAGCAAGCGTCCACGCTTCATCGTATTTATGACCTTCCATTAATTGTCCTAAAGTTTGAACCTTTGTTTCTAATTCTTTTTTGTTATAAGCCATATTATTTACCTTTTACTTTCTTTTTCTAATCTCTAGTTAATCCTCTACCATTGGTGAAAAGCCTTGTCGAAGCAATAAATCATACTCTTTGACATACTGCTTTATCCATTTCAAACGTTGGTCAACAGGGTATTTTCTTGCTTTTTTTATATATTCTCGATAAAGTTCACTATCGGGTAAATAATGGTACGTTGATAAGGCATCAATTTTCATTCTTAAAAGTTGAGCTTCAGGAAGATTGACACGACTAATAATATGTTGTCGTAGTTGGTCACCATAATTTCGTTGTGCTTTATTCATCCTAAATCCTTTTCTTTTAAGTAATTATTTGCCTAATGCTTTCAAAAATGCCTGTCCTTCAGGCGTACTTCTTGCTTCATGCTCAAAGTCACGGTTTTTTATCCGTTCAACATCCCGTCTGATTATTTTTTCATCTTCATCATCAGGGTCATATTCAGAAATCAATTCTTCAACATAAGAACGACCCGTTTCTCGTGAGATTCTTGCTTCAATATACAGATTCCTTTTAAGCTGACGGTCAAACCATGCTCTCCTTTTTTCTAACGATTCAATTTTCGGTTGAGTAATAAATTTATATTTTTTTCCTTGACCGAAAACTTCATACCATGAACGATCAGGACGTCCAGTTTCATCAAAAACTTGTAAGTAGTCCATGATAATACCTACCCCCAAATCATAAAGTGTTTCAGGAGTTTTTTCCCACCCCACAAAATCCTCAATCACTTGAAAGGCTTTATCATCTTTTAATCGTATTTCATAACGATTTTTAAAACCAAATATTTCTTGAACATCTTCTACTGGAATATTTCGCCTAAAGGCTTGTTCCAAATCTTTTTCATAAAAGTTAAATCGAATGAAACCTTGAATTGAACCAAAATATAATGAGATTCCCAAAGATTTTAAAAAGCCATCCGACATTTTAAATTCTTCTTCTGGACGAAACCCTTTGAGTTTCATCTCAATTTGTCCTTTTCTGACTTTTTCCCATAGAGCCATCAGATTATAATTACCTTTTTCATTGAATCGTTCATCTAACGCAATATCTAAACGTTTAAATTTAAGAAATTTTCTCGCTTCGATAGGGTCATCTACACCATTAATTCTTGTAGCTTCAAAAGAATAGTTAATGACATCTTTTAAAAAGTCTTGCCAAGTTCTATTTTGTTCCTCTAAAAATGTTTCAAATAACCGACAAGCCCCACCTTTAAACTCTATCCGAGTACCCATATCAATATTTTCATTATGATAAAAGACTTTAATCTCACCATATTCAATCCGAAATGGATAACCATTACCGCCAGATTGACCTTGCTCAAAATAATAATCAGGTATTTTCAATACTTCATTGATAAATTTTTTATAATTCAATGTTTTTACTCGAATGACTAAATAGTCAATCATAGCTGTTATATCTGCTTTGGGTTTTCTGTGAAGATAGTCAACTAACAATTGTTCACTTTCACTATTTAGTTGTCTTTCTCCTTTATCAATCATTGATACCATTGATTTTGATAAACCCGTAATTTTGACAATATCATTTTGAGAAAGCCCAAATGACTTACGAACTTTTGCCAATTCCATCTATATTTCCTTGTATTTCTAACTTATTTTTATGAAAAATCATAAAGTTCACAGTTTTTTTAGCTCAACCGTGGGGCTGACTGTCATTGTGTACTACCTGTACCCCGTGTTACTCGACGGGGTACAGGACGCATTGAACAGGGTAGCCTACGGCTACCCTGTTCAACTCCTGTAATGCTTTCATCTCCTCGAACTCCTACGTTTCATTTAACGCAATAAAAAAAGACCTTTTCTAGCCTCTCCGCTTCAGACTCCCTTCGTTTCGCTTACGCTCACTTCGCTCATCTTATCAGCGTTTAGGACAAGTAAAGGATAACCTTTTTTCTTGCTATTCCACTTGTCATTACAGCGGAATGAAACCAACAGTAGTTGCTCATGTTTTAATCTAATGTTGATACCACATCACTTACAGAATCACGTAAGGTATGCCCTGTTTCTTCAGCTTCAGCTAATATTTTTCTGAACACATCCAATTCTTTTTCAGAATAACCGTTTCCCTCTAATGAATACAAATTTTCTTTCAAAAGACTTTCAATTTTCTTTAATGTACTTCTAGTAATTTCTAATTTTTCCAAGACATCAGCCTGTAAATATCTTTTTTCTTCTACTACTTCATCTGGAAATTGAGTTTTTTCATCTTCAATCCGTGGCAAACTTTCAAAATCTGTGTAGAAATCAAAATCTTTAGAATCAGGCAGTAAAGGTGCAAAAAATTCTTTTGCGGGCACACCAAAAATTCCATAATAACCACGACCAAATATTCGATTAGCACCAATTTTTTCTACATACTTAAATTTCTTGTCCTTGTTTTCCTCACCGAACAAAGTCGCATAAGTAAAGGATGATACACGACCTAACGTGATACGCAACATCATATTATCCTTAATTGTAGAGGGTAAATCATCCGCTTTTACGTTTTGAGTAGCAATAATCAAATAAAACCCTGCTTGACGTCCTTTTAAATCTAACTGTTTTAAGGCACTCATAAACTCCATATAATGTACTGAAGCATTCTGTGGCAAATCTTCAACAGCAGAAACTAAAGAAGGAAATTCATCAATCATAATAAAAAGTGGTTTTAAATCATACTTGTAAAAAGCCCCTAACTCTTTTTCTTTACGCTCATTTGATATTTTCCGCATTAATTCATAACGTTCATCCATTTGGTGATTTAAATCAATCAATCGTTGAGCCATTTCCTCAGTCTCCCAAGTCACACGACCTTTCAAAACGTTTAAATCTTTAAGTGATACAAAATCTGCTTGTTTAGGGTCTAATATTTCAACTCTTCCCAGTCGCAATAAAGCAACCAATAACGAACGCAAGAACACCGTTTTACCACCACCAGTACCACCAGCAATAAGTAAATGAGGGTCATGTACGAAATCCCAATAAACCCCTTCTGAAAGTTTCACACCTTTAGCAATTGTCGCTGTCACATCCTTAGTAGAAATCCGACCTCTTATCGAATCAATCGCATAATTGTAAGTAATAAAGGCTTTATCATCCACACTCCCCATCATATCGGCTGAAAACATTGTTTCTAATTGTCCGCCAATACTTAAAAAGCGTTCTTGAAACTTAATGCCTTCAAGTTGAAATGAAGCCGATAACGTGTATTTTTCCTGTTTTAAATACACTTTAGGAAAATTAATTCTAGGTTTACCATTGGTTGGCTTCCCTTTTGAATCCTTGGTAAAATAAAAACCATTTTGAAACAAAAATCGCCACAGCAAAAATTCTCTGTAACGATGGATGAAAAATTTATTTTTGCTCAAAAGTATTAAATAAAGCCGATAAACAACAATAGCTGAAATTAATACTAGTACAAAAATCACAATACCAAATATTATCCATTGATTAGGCAAGCTCACGAATATAACAAAGCCTACAGCACCAATAAGTAACAAAAAAGGCAGAGCTACAATAGTAGCAAGCCAATAGGGAATGAGCTTGTCCTTATTTCTAACTCTGTGACCTTTTGAAAATAATCTTTTCATCTAATCACCTTATTCTTTCGGTTTAGATGACTGTTCATTTTTTCCTTGATGCTGTGCTGGTTGAGAGACTGTTTTTGAACTTTTTACGTTCACACCCTCAACTTGAACAGGGAAAGTTTTACAATCAACAGAACGGATTTGTTCACCGTTTCGAGTGACTACTTTTTGTTCTTTTTCAGAATTACCGATTGTAACTACAGCTCCAATTAATTCAATTTCTTGGTCAAACTCTAGGCTATCAACATCAAAATCAAGTGGAACATGAATATCCATTACATCCTTAGTTTTACTTGAATAAGCCATAATATACTTATCTTGAGGTTGTCCTGTATCTTGTGCTTTCCATGTGTTTTGGGCGTTTTGTTCTTCGTGAACCTCTCCGTCATCATCAATATAAATGAATTTGTTTCTTACTTCAGAACCAGTAAATCTCAACGTTCCGTATGTTTCTTTAGCGTCAATCGGATAAGCGACGGGTTTGTTATCTTTAAATGCTTCAATTCCATATTTTGCCATAATTATTTCTCTCCTTTAATTTTAAAGCCTTCAACAAGGGCTGCTGCTTGATTTTTTGTTACTCCATTTTCAGGATAGTTGAAATCAATTAAAGTAATAAAATCAATATCCAATTCCAAACGACCACGGACAACAGATTTTGCCAATACTTCTTGTGACGGTACATCATCATAAGTTACAACAAGAAAATTCTTCTGACCAGCACCCATACCAACGAAAACGTGGTGTTGAGCAACTTCTTTTGTACGTGGAATTGTTTTATAGTTAGGAGATACAAAAATCTTTCCATCTTTAGTAAACCCTTTAACTGGGGTTTTTGCGCTTGTTAATTGAGCCATTCTTTAGCCCTCCTCTTTTTCTATAATTAAAAAAGCCCCAAAATCAGGGTGATTTTGAAGCCATTGTTTGCGATTACCATTAATGATTAGTATTTTTGGTGGTATATCTTTCACTTTTATAAACATATTTCCTCTCTTATTTCAGATTTATAGTTTATTGACTTTTCGGTCATTCACCATAGCCTTTGACTGAGATGTTCACTCGCTTATGCCCCACATTCAGGACATAACCAGCAAATTCTGGTAAACGCCGCATAGCCGTTAAATCATTGGCGAGCGTTTTGAGATTGACGCCAAAGATATAAGCAATTTCTTGCTTGGTGCCGTAAAGTTTAACCATTTTCTTTTTGGGGGTGATTTCAGTCTTAGTGTCCATATTTACCTGCTTTCTCTTGGATTTGCACTTCCAAATAAGTGTCCTGAATATAATTAACCAGCTGTTGACGAGTACGATAGAGCATGGCATAGTTCTTTGGAATCCGAAAATGCTCTACTTTATCTTTCATTTGCAGGCAAAGCGTCTTCTGCTCCAAAGGACGTCCCTCATAAATCTTAAAACTAAAATTAAAATTTCGACGGAAACGCTCTAATTGTTGTTCATAGTAGTTCATGACATTCTCTTTTCCTATTTTGATTTTCTTCGAAGAATACAAACGACGGGAATCGAACCCGCAACCAAAATGACTTTGATTTCCTCCATCGGAACGTTTGTACAAAATAGCATAACGGTATTTTTTTATAGCGGGCGCAGTCCTTGGCTCTCTCCCACTCGTAAGTTTTACCTTACAGATTTGATATTCACCATGAGAGAAAGTTTTATCCCTTCTCTACATTCTATTTTAACGATATAAAAACAAATGAACAGGACACCCCATGGCGGATAGTTTTCGCTCAACCACGCCAAAAAGAGCACTTCTCAAAAGAGAAATGCTCTGTAATCCTTGTTATTATAGGTTCCTAATCCGCCATCTGGTGGCGGATAATTTTTAACTTTCTTTTCCTAACCGACTAAATCCCTGTGCTTCTAAAATATCATTGCATTCAAAGATTGTACTGGTATAACAACAGTTGAGTAGAAAACGATAAAGAAAATGCAATTCCATATTCCCTAAGCGTTTGCTTGACCGTGAAATAAGAATGTCACTAATTTCTGGTGGCAAGTGCAAGCCAATACACAGCTGAAGTATCAATTCAAGCGAGACGTTATAATTTTCGTCAGTCCGCATACGATAAAGTGTCCGCTCGCTAATCAGGGACTGTTCCTCCACTTTGGCAAGTGTTAGTCCCGACCATTCAATCAATTTTGAAACGGTTCCTGAAAAGCTTCCAGGCAGAGACATGGCCAGCTTTTGAAGTTCAATCATACGATTCCGAATGAGATACTTTTCGTCCACGTTTTTCTTATTGATGAAGTGAGCTTCAAACCGAATTTCTTGATTGGCGTCCCGATAGAGGACGTCTTCAAACACAGACTCCCCTTTCTTGTCTTGAACAACCAAGTCAAAAATCAGGCAACACTCCTCAATGTGAAGTCTCGCATACTCTGTTAATTCCAACCTTCCAAACTTATTCGTTTGAAGATACTTCGAGTCATTCAAACAAAAATGGGAATCTACATACAGGTAACTTCCTGTATCAAGTTTTTCTTGAAGTTCCTTGTTTGTCGCACTTTGGCGAATTGCTCCCTCTAAAGAAATCGCAAAAGTTTGCGTTTGAGAGAGTACACCACGCTTGAAAAAATAAGGTTGGACATAATGACCGTCCACATATTTGTAAATACCGCTTGCTTCCTCAAAACCTGCATCAAGTAATCGAATTTTAGCGACCATTTTTGAGACGTGATAAAAGTTAGCTAAACTATCAATGATATAAATCATTTCGCCAATCAAATTTGATTGCTCATTATTGAGGTAGTTATAAACTCCTTGTAGTTCTATCACTTTATCCTTGAAAGGGACAATTGGCATTTGAAGTCTAGGTGTTAGCGTATTAGCTTGCCACTCAATCCAGTCTAGGGTCGTTTTATTACTGAAAGAACTCCTTAGAAAGCGCATTTTGGGTTGAAAAAGTCGAGCAAGGGTAAAAGCCTTGCGGTGTAACAACCAATGGACACATTCATGGACAATCGTATTATTGACTGCACCATAATTTCGCGTGAGATAATGGCTGGGGTCAATCAGAATGGTGCCACCTTTAATCTCTTCCTCCACCATACTATCAGAAATTTTGTCATAAATTTCTACCTTGGTATCTGTAAAAATCGTCTCCCCAAAAATTGTCCCTGCTTTACTGAGCTTTCGCATTTTAATATCTAGCCCCAAGTTCTGAACAAATTTCATAGCATCTAGCACCTGGTTCGTGAGCAACGCTTCAGGATAATACCGCTTAATAATCTCACTCGCTACGGCATCCAGTTGATCGCGATGAAGATAAGGAAGCAAGGTATCAGATAACGGATTTTGGTATGACGGTTTTCCTGAATAAGTAGAAACGGACAAGACCTGAAAATCTTCTAGCCGCTTTTCTAAATCTCCTGTACAAGGAATGTGCAACCAAGATTCAAAAATATTTTGTCCTGTCACAAGCTTTGCGACAATCACCACATCAAAGTTTAATCGCATGAAAGGTGCGTCCGACACATAAACTGCCCGAACTTCTAAATCTTGTAATGAATCGTGACTGGTCTTTTCCAGATGTGTATTCACGGCATCAAATAAGACGGGTAAGAAGTGTGCTTTGATGTACTTCATGAACGAAATATCTTTTTCCATGACTTTCTCCTTCAACTTATCTCTTGGCCCCTAAATAACTAAATTCTCTCTTGATAACTTATAAAATCTAAAAATGGATTGGGTTCCAGGTAGCTTTATATGACACTCGAACAGACGTTCTCACTCCTCTATTAAGTCTGGATCAATCTCTTGTACACAATCCACAACAGCACCTAAAATTCGAGCGTCTTCGTCCAAGTAAAAATCTTTGTACTGCGGATCAGGATTAAGTGAATGACAACGAAGATTATCTTCCTCTTGGTAAACTTGCTTGCAATATAGTGTTTCTTCGCCATATCCTCCCTCCGAGATGACGTAAATATCTCCGTCTATATCAAAGCCATTATTCACAAAGGTTACGATTGATCCATTCGGAATATCAGGCTCCATGGATTCGCCCTTGATTCGTGCAGCGCCATCATAACCTCTAACGGGTGTATCAGTATAGATGGTATAAGTCTCATAATTGTCTTTAATACCTGTCCCAAAACCAGCAGAGAGCTCCTCATCTTGGACTTCAACTTCGTAGAGGTCTTTTTTACGATAGGTTTTAATATCGTAAACTGGTGCCGTTTCCCGAATTTCTGATAATCGTTTATTTTTTTCTACCATAACTTTTGATAAATCCACGATGACCTCTTTTTGGTCTTGATGTAGTTGTTCATAATTATTAACTAAATCAATATAATCTTGTGTTTGTTGCTCTTCATCTAAGAGAACTTGGAGTGGAACTTCATAAAAGCGGGACACTTTTTCTATCATTTCAAGCGTTTGGTTAGTCTTCTTCTTTTCCCAAATAGCATAGTTTCCTTGAGAGATACTCAGTTTTTTTGCCACTTCTACTTGCGTTAGATGTTTTTCCTCTCGCAACATTTTTAATTTTTTGCCTATATCCATAACATCGTCTCCAAATATTGATATTATCAATATTATATCGCTAAAAATTTTTTAAATCAAGAGATATTACTGCCGAAGCAAAAAGTGTTTAAAAATAAACTTCTCTTTATTGACAGTCAAAGAGTGAGTGCCTAATATAAAAAGCTCTCCCTACAAAAAAGAACTTTTTAGTAATGAGCAAAAAACTAACATATCGCAAAACGTCAGTTTTAAGTTTCACTTCCCAAAAATTACAAATGGCGAGAACAAATTACGCGCACGAATCATCTTGCTACTACCAATTCTTTCACGCATCAGTTTCAAAATTGGGCTGACTTCGTCACTCGTAAACCGAAAAACGTTCCCCCGTACAAACACGGCAAAAATTTTTTTCAATCTGCCCCTAAAACTGATACTTAGCTCAAGCTTATCAATCTCAGACCAAGCAAAAAATAAACTAGATCCACCATTTTGCTTTCCATAATGAAAAACAAAACCTTCATCGCCCAGTTCCAATTTACCCGACACAGCAGCGCCAATTAAAGCGCTAGCAGCCGCTGTCAATTCCACAGTAGTATTTTGTCTTAACCTCCAAATCAAAGCCTCCAAACAAGTCATATTAGATCACAACTGCATTATTTCCCACGTCGCAACCAACTTGCAAGCCGACCAACTTTAATCTTCTCAATGAAAGACTTGGTCTTGACTACCTTGTCATTGCCCAGATATTCACGCATAACCTTGAGAATCTTTCCCGCGTCCTTAGAGGCATAACGCACCATTTTGCCATTCGGCAGGTAAATAGCGAATTGGCGCCCAATGTGTTGTTTACCACCGAAACTCTTGGTGACGCTACCTTCGACCTTTGAGATTGTACTCCAAGGAATCTGCGTATTTTGTTCGACATTCTTGTCATTAAAAAATTCAAATGCCCGATCGCCGATCATAACCTTGCCATACTGTGCAAAGCCCAGATACTGCAGCGCCGTTGCCGTTAAATCTACTTTTGTATTCAAAGATTGAGCCATTTTTTCTCCATTTCATTCCTTTATTTTTAAAATATAAACCTACCTATTATACTAGAACTCAACCAATTCAAAAAGAGACTAGCATTTTATTTTTTTGTCTTCAAAACCATACAAAGAGGCTTTGACTTGTGCGAAATGGACTATTTATTTTTGAATATCAAAGAGCATTCTCTTGGCTCCAAAAAACAAATTCAATCCATTCTTCTTTACTAAATTTAGTTTCCCATTCTATATTCTCACTTTTACTTAATTGTGGTTCTCTTCCGTTATCTCTTACTATCAAGTTTGTATGCGCTAATAGGAAAGCATGATACATATCAGATTGAACTATAGACTCAACTCCATAGTTTTCTGCACTGTATTCAATTTCATTTATATTTGATGTCGGAAGCTTTATATCTGATAAGAGAAGAAATTTATCCCCTCCTTCGTAATTTCTAAGCTTATTTTTCAAAATTGTTTCAAAATCAGACGAAGCGAAATTCCTTATTTCCTTGTGGATTCTCGACATTTTCTGTGAATCCGTTTCTCTTTCTCTGCCATTCATAAGATATTTAGAAAAGCTCCCTTTTCCTCTTCCAAGATGAATTTCATCTGCATGTTCCAAAATACTACCAATAAAAATATTATAATATTGCTTTCTAATACGGCTACTAGCTTTCATTAATCCAATTGCCCGATTACGTACACGAAAATATTTGAGGGACCTTATTTTCTTGCTTTTTTGCCCCCTCTTGAATCTATATGAAACCTCACCAGAATCGTTTCCTTCCTCATCAAAGCGAATGACTTTCTCCATGAATTCCTTATTTTCTTCATACTCTATCTGGCTCTGAATTCGCTGGAATTCTTTTTGAGCTTCTTGAATTGTCAGTGGGATTCCTGAAGCTAAAAAATATTTTTGACTATTTTTCACATCACCATTAAAAACTTTTCCATTTGCTAAATAAACTTTTTTTTCAAAAAATCCAGGATACAAAGGTTGATATTGTCTAATTCCTTTTGCCTCTACTGACCATACCGCTACTGTTGTATTAGAAAGGGAGATTCCTACCGAACCAACTCCTAATGCCTTTTTATTCATAGGATAACCGTTATAGGTAATTTGCAACTCATAGCTAACTGCTCCACTTCGATTAATTTTTCTGATCAATGTAGGATATTTGAAAAACCAATAACTTTTATCTTTCGTTTCTTTATAATGCTTATCAGCAAGTAAGTTTCTTTCAATCAAATTTTTACGGTAAATATCATATTTCTTTAATTTGATGACATGTTTCTCTTTTCCTTTAAGTCCTTTCAATTTATTATCAGCTCGCCTCGGAAAATAAAACATAGCTTTATTTTCCTCAAAATTAATCTTAAAAGGTGTTGTCGTTCCAGCACCTCCTCGAAATTGTCCACATTGTATTGTATTAAAGTCATTAAATCTTTTATAGCGAGGTATTAAGTACTCTCCGATTCTTTTGCTCTTGGGATTATCCACTTTTCTATCAAAGGTTGATAAAATAGATGGTACAATCATTTTTAAAACAATGACCTCTCCTACAGTTGAAGTGTACATGTTGTTTAAATCTCTATATTTATTTGTTACTGGTTTGAGCAAAAAGCGAACACTACTTTCAAGTGGAACACCCGTCCCACCATTCAGATGATAGCTATTCAGAATACTGAACTTTATAGTTTTTAATTTTGATAAATATTCTCTATAAATTTTTTCATTAAGCTTTCCACTTTCTGACTGCTCCAACTTTAATAGCGATTTCTTTACAGAATTATATCTTCTCTCTTCCCTTTCCCAATCCCCTTCTTTTGCCTTCCCACTCTTTTCCAACTTTATAAGTGCCATTTTATATTGCTCTTCACTCTGTTTCAAAATATATTGACGAACCTGAGCAAGAGAAGATAGCGAGGAATCATCTCTATGTATGATTTCAGCCTTATCCTCTCCATGTCTTAGGAAGTTTATAAATTCTGGTGCCATCATAACAGAACGTACCATATCATTGACTTCAATCCACTTTTGCGAGGCATACATTTTTTTCATTTGCTTTTGAACAATCTTCATTGATTCACAGTAAAATTTATAATATACTCCAAAATATTGATTTAAAATTCTTTTTTGTTTGGGTGTGGGGGTCATTTTAAAAGATACAACAGATGTCATAACATGCTCTCTCTATAATAATTCTGGTAATATTTAGTTCTCCATGATACTTCTCTTTAACTTCTTTTACTTTCTAAAAAGCAAAAAAAATATCAAACAAGTCGCTAATGTTCATAGATTGCTAATCTAACTTCGGTTACTCATATTTATGAAATCAAAGATTAAACACCAAAAACTTGAGTCCATAAATATGAGTAACCTCCTAGTTTTGGCATCACGTCATCCAACATTAAAATTATGTTGACATTGACGCGGTAACGGAACCATACTTCTGAAAGTTCTTTCGCGTGCAGTTGTAGTTACTTTGTTTACAGTCACCGCCAAAGGAGTGACACTATTCTTAATAAGAATACCTAAACTTCAAAATAGATCATAACTTAATGTACTACAAAACATAGTATTTTAGAATATATTGGTTACTCATATTTAAATCACCAAATATAGCTCAATTTATTGAACTTTTTGGGCACTTAAATATGAGTAACCTCCTAGTTCTAGTATCATATTACATAATAATACGTCAGTGGAATCATATCTTTAGAAACTAAATCTTTTAAAATGACCGTAACTGATTTATTTATTGTCATCACTAGAGGAACGACATTTATTTAAATATTTTTCAAAAATTCAATAACTTGAAATTTATCAACGTACTCTATTGAAATTTCTTCTCTAATTAAGCTCGCAAGACAAAATGTGTGAGTACTACAAGTTCTATATTCTAAAACTATACTGGGGTGACTTTCATCTATTAATTCTTCCCCATTGATTACTAAGCTGGTATGAGGGGCAGAGTAATAATCTTCATTAACTAATTTACTCATTGCCTCTTTAGCTGTCCAAAGTAATGCTAATGGCCGATTTCCAAGTGGACGTATTTCGCCATTTGTACTTACCATTGATATGAGCTCTGCGGTAACATTACTATTTTCTTCTATGTCTATACCAATTGGACTATCAGATATCGCAGTAGCCACAAGACTTTGCGTATGAGATATAGAAAAATACAAGTTTTTAAACTCCACACTCAAAGAAGGCTTACCATTGCGTCCAATTATAAGGTCCCCTACTCCTTTTCCCACCGCAAGACACAAAAGGACGTACGACATCAAACTATTAAACCTATCTACTTTTTTTCTATACTTCATGGCGCTTGCATACCGTTGGAGGGAATTATTTTGTACAAATTTTTCAATAGTACCGTAGAGAGTGTCGTCATAAAGAGAGTAAAGAACTCTTCTCATCTTTCCTGCTTCAAACCTAATTCACTCTGTATCACAGCTCTTGCATCTTTATCGACAAAAAGATAATCATGTCCTGCTTGAACATTTTCTATCCGTACATGTCTATAGATACTGTGAATATTTTCGTCACTTAATGGATTATCTTCAACGGTACTCCTAACATATAATGTAGGGGTACTGACACTGCTAACACGATAATTGAAGATATCAAGAAATACTTGATGATTGTTTTCTATTAAGTGTTCTGTAGTAATATTTTTTTTAGACATTCCTTCAAAAATATGGGTACTTTCAAAATACTTTCTGTAATATCCATTGGCCTCTCTCTTTTTCTCCCTGTCCAAATCAACCTGACTTAAGTAAAATGGCGAATCCAGAATAGCTAATGACTCAATAGCCTTTCCTTCTTCACTTTTTTCAATCTGATGACAAATTTCAGTTGCTACAACTCCGCCATAGCTCCACCCCATCAAGTTAAAACTTCGAATACTTTTCTCCGCTGCAAAGTCATTTATTAGCTTAAGATAAAATGATGCAAGTCTTTCTATCCCTTCTATCCTCTCCCCAGTAGTTAACAAATTATAAGGCTCTATAACATATATAGGAAATTCAGGATTTATTAAATTTTTAAATAAAGGTCTATAGACATCACTTCCTGTATTACCAGAATGAATAACGAAAAGAGCAGGTTTTTTACCCATTTCTGGTGTTCTTTTTACAAAAGTATAAATTGGCTGGAAATTTTCTTGTTTTAAAATAAACCTTGCCATATCCTCAAATTTCACATGGTCATATAAATCAACAAAATTTATTTTCTTCCCCAAATCTTGAAGAATTCTAACACCCAACTCCATAATTTGTAGAGAGGTTGCTCCCATTTTTCTAAAATCACTCCCTAGCCCAATCTCTACTTCTGATATGTTCAGTATATCGCTCCAGATTTTTCTCAAAAAATTAAATTTATCCTGCGGTACGGATTGTGAATATTCCTTTGACTTTAGAGAATTAATTAGTTGATTTTCATCGACTTTACCGTTACTATTAGTTGGGAATTCTTCTACTTGAATTATATTGGCTGGCACCATTATCTCTGGGAGAAGCTTGCTCAGTTTTTCAATTAATTCATTTTCATCTAATAAATCAGCGTTAATGTACCAGCAAATGATTTGATTATTGTAAATTCCAATATGAACTTGTTTAGAATCAGGAACCACCTCATAAAAAGCATGTTCTACTTCGGAAAGATCTATTCTGTTCCCGTTTATTTTATATTGTCTATCTTTTCTTCCGAGGTACTCTATTTCGCCATTCGGTAAAATTTTGGCATAATCTCCTGTTCGGTACCCTTTTATATTTTTACCTAAATGATTAATTCCAACAAAAGCTAATTGAGAAGCTTCGGGGTTCATAAAATATCCTTTGGATACTTGCTCACCAAAAACAAATATCTCTCCAATTTCTCCATCAGGAACAGATTGGGAGTTATCATCTAATATTAACACCCCCATTCCCTTCGCTGGTTTCCCGATAGTAATCTTGTCTGTTTTTTCTGTAATTCTGCTGACCGTAACTGCGCCACATTCTGTATTACCATAAACATTGAGAATTTTATAAGATCTCTTTTTAACTTTTTTATTTGGGAAACGCTGCCCTGATAATGTTATCATTCTTAACTTAGGAAGTTCCATAGTTTTGATAACTAAGTCCCCAACCAAAGTAGTTACATTAAAAAATGTAATACTATTATCATTCAAATAGTCCTCAAGTAAAATCAAATCATGTCGTATCTCCTCACTCATAATATAAAGTGTGGCTCCAGCATATAGAGTTGGAAAGATATCCATATAACTAACAGCGAACGTATAGGGGGTAAAAGCTGCAACTCTGTCAATTGAGGATAGCTCAAATTTGTCTCGCTGCCATAGAGTTATATTCTCAACATTTCTCCATGAAATCTGTACAGCTTTGGGAACTCCCGTTGAACCTGACGTGAAGTACACAGCCCATGAGTGAGGAGTTCCTTTATTCTCTACGTGTGTTTCTTCAAAAACTAGCTCAGACTTTTCCATTGAAATAATAACTTGTGCACCTGAAATCTGAATCAATTGGTTTATACGCAATGACGGTTGCGAAATGTCTAGGGGGATAAATGTTATTTTTTCTTTAGTCAAGGCTAACATCACTATTGGAAAATAAACTCCTCTTGGAAGCTTTATAGCAACTATTTTATCTGAGAGGTTCTTCTCACTCAAAATTCTACTCACTTTCTGAATCTCATCAACCAGATTCCGATAAGTTAGTGTTACATTCTGATCTACAATCGCTATTTTATCAGGGTGAGATAGTGCAAAATCTTCAATTTTATCTAAGACCAAATTATCACTCATTACATTCTCCAATTCTTGTACTATTATTTACGTATTCGTAGGCTCTATTTACCGCAACACAAACTTCGTCTTTGACATTTTCCCCATGTCGATGGTGAGAAAGCGTATTAAGGATACTGCTATCGTAAATTTTATATTCTTCTTTTGCAAAATAGCAAGTCAATTTTTCTCGTATAATCTCAAGATTTTGGGTACTTGTGAGTCCAACATGAAGGGCAATATCTCGTAGCTCTAAATTTGTAACAGTATTTAAGCAGTTAGACAATACAGCAGCAAGATAAGCTTTTTCTGAAGACTCTTCCCCCCTTGCCTCGGTATAGAACTCTACTGCTTTTTCTCCCATGACAAATGTCCTAACAAATTCATTTTTAATTTCTACCAAATAATACTTTTCAATAAGCTCTTTGGACAGTTTAGGTAAACTCTCCTCTCGAAAATATACATCCTTTCTAGGATTGGGATTTTTATTTACATAATAGTCATAGCTTCTAAGAAGAAAGGGATGAACAATGTAAAGTTCTGAGTCCCATAGCCATCTAATAAAATATTCACAAGCCTGATCAAGAGATATTTCCAGAGCCTTCAGCAGACCGTTCAAATAGGGCGGGATACCATTTCTATCCCAATGAATTTTATCTGCCAAAAAAACTATCTTTACCAAGGTGCTGGCATTATCAATACAAGTAGTATGATAAAGTATAGCGTCTAAAACATCTACATTTTGAATATCAAATAAGGTTCGAGCAAAATATCTTCCCAATTTAGCATGAACTAATAGCGGGATTTTCCGTTCCTCTTCAAAAAGTTCTATTCCTAAAGATTCAGCCACTTCTACACGGTCATTATTTGGTACTGCCCCTCCTAAATCATGCAAACATCCAGCTATAAATGCTGATTGGGGGTCCTCGCCATATTTTAGAGCAAGATCAAATGAAACCTTTCCAACACCAAAAGCATGTAAAAAATTTTCAGTCACTGGAGTTAAAAAACCTCTATCTTTCATAAGTCCCTTCCTCCTCAGAAAGAACACCATGCTTCTCATAAGATACAACTTTTTTTATTTGATTATTACTCTCAACTAAAACCACTTTAGGGTGATATTTTTCGATTTCGGTCAACTCAAAATGAGCATAAGCCATTATAATCACTTTGTCTCCAACTGAAACACATCTTGCAGCAGCTCCATTCAAGCAAATCATTCCAGACCCCTTCTCCCCTGCTATAACATAGGTCTCAAAACGTTCCCCATTATCAACATCAGCAATCTGAACCTTTTCATATTCCATTATCCCTGCAGCAATCATTAAACTCTCATCAATTGTGATACTACCAACGTAATTGAGTTCAGCTTGAGTCACTGTCGCTCTGTGTATTTTTCCTTTTAACATTTCTACTAGCATCTTAATCTCTTATTATCTCTTTTATTTTGTAGTCAAAATTATTAACAATTTTTTTCAAAACATCTTCATATATCCGTTTTATTTCTTCAATTCTTTCCTCACTGAATTCACGAGAGTTATAATTGAAATTTATATCTTGCCCCCAGACGAAGATTGTCAAATCACAAAAAGCATCTTTAACTGATTGCTGATTCATCTCAGAAATTGGTTCAAAAATTTGAGAATTTTTTAAAGCCTCCCCCTTAAATCCTTGAATTCCAAAATAAACAGAATTCCCTCCCAATTTTATTCCTAGTTCTTGAATAACCGTCTCGAGAGGAATATCTTGATTATCTTGAGCTGCTAATACCGTTTCACTTAATCTATTTAGGAATAATTCAACAGTATCATCTCCCGAAACTCGCATAGGTAGTAAAAATTGGTTGATAAATGATCCAATTAAATTTTCTGTGCCCTCTACACTGCGATTGACTGTAGGAATTGCAATGCTAACAATCTCATCTCCACTAATTTTTTTGAGAAGCAAATAAAAGGTTCCCAAAAGAATATCATGAAGAGTATGTTCCCCTTCTTTCGTAATATCTATGATTCTTTGGTAAAGATGGTTATCTAAGTGGAGATACTCATCGCCACCTCCTACACTCTTGTTCTTGCTTTCTTTCTTATCACCAAACTTTATTGGCATATATTCTGACAACTTCTCTTTCCAAAACTCAATTTGTTTGCTTTTTTTACTACTACTCAAGAACTCAGATTGACATTTAGAAAAATCTTTAAATTGGAAAGGAAGATTAGGAAGCCCTTTTTCAAAATATGCACTCTCAATTTCACTTAAGAATAGAGATGTAGACCATCCGTCAAAAGCAACATGATCAATAACACAGGTAAATATACCTTCATATATGTTTGCCTTAATTGGTATTTCTTTTGTCAAATCGAAACGGTGTGCAAAGTAATCTGATCGATTTACATTATTATGTGTGATAGCCAAATTCCCATCATCTACAACTTGGTAATTATCAAAAATTTTAGTTCGTAAAATCTCTTGATGTTGTACAACCCTTGTGATAGCTTTAGCTAATCGTTTTTCGTCAATTCCTTCTTTGAGACGGAATGCAATTTTCACATTACTATATGAATTTACTGGAAGTTGCCTGTAGGTCTTCTGCCCTACAGATAATTTTTGGTCTTGGACACTCAAAAATTCTTGCTTTGTAACAATTAGCCTTCCTTCCGTAGACTTTGATTTATTGTTGTTTTCTTCCAATATCTCTGCAATTTTACGAATAGTTTTAGCTTCAAAAATCTCCTTAACGGTAATTTTTGAATTAAGCTCCTGTTTAATCAAACTGATTCACTTGACAACTTTAATAGAATCTCCGCCAATTCTAAAGAAATTCTCTAAGACAGAAATCTCCTTATCCTCAATCCCCAGTATCCCAGAAACCATGTTCAAAACTTTTCTTTCAAATTCTGTTTCAGGTTTTTTAAATTCAACATAATTTTCATAGCGAATTTGAGGAAGTTTATTTCTATCAATTTTCCCATTAATTGTCAGTGGAAACTCTACGACATGTTGATACCCCGAAGGAATCATATAATCGGGTAAGTATTGTGAAATCGCTTCTTCAATAGATTCTCTTTTAATCTCCTCGGAGCTTTGATAGTACACCCCAATATACTTGCTGTCTTCCTTACCCAGTGCAAGTGCTAAAGCTCTATTAATTCCAGAAATTTTTAATACTGCACTCTCAACTTCACCTAACTCAATTCTAAAGCCTCTAATTTTTACCTGAAAATCATTCCTACCCAATAATTCCAAGTCATCATTAGGTAGAACACGAACTATATCTCCCGTTTTATATATCCTTTGATATTCTTCTAAACCACTAGAATTGTATGGATTCTCAATAAAAGCTTGCTCTGTCAGATCTTTTCTCCCATAGTATCCCCTTGAAAGTTGGGGCCCTCCTACGTAAAGCTCTCCAATAGCTCCTTTTGGTAGAATTCTATGATTTTTATCCAAAACAAGGTGAAAATAATTAGAAAAAGGAGTACCAATATCAGAAAAATTACTTTCAACTTTTTTCATTGCAGTCCATACAGTTCCCTCTGTGGGACCATATATATTAATTAAATTAATATTTTTCAATTTATCAGCAAAAGAAGAATTCATCTTTTCACCTCCAACCATTACTGTTGAAAGAGACGACTTTAAAAGTATTTCGCTAACATTATCTTGAAACAGATAATCTATTTTCCCAGGAGTTGACTGCAGTGTAGTGACATTATGAGTGCGCATAAACTCTGGGAATTCTTCAGGCGTTCCTGCAAATAAATTTATACATTTCCCCCTTAGTAACTGCCCAAAAATCTCTGTTCCAAAGATGTCAAATACATATTCTGCAATACAACCAAACTCTATGTCTTGAGTTCCATTTTTTCTGATAGCCTCCAAAATATTTTTTAGATACTCAATAAAATTACGATGTTCCACCATTACCCCCTTTGGGGTACCCGTCGTTCCAGAAGTAAAAATGATATATGCTAAATCTTTCGGAGATACCCTTACAGAGAGATTTTCTGCTTTTTTAGAAAAATCTTGTTCCATAAATTCCTCGTCAATTACTAGATTAGCAAGGACTTGTTTTTTAATATATTCCTGACGATTTTTTGGATATTGTGGAGACATCGGTACATAGACCGCCCCAATCTTAAGAATTGCGAGAATAGCAATAATCATCTTATCTGATTTTTCTAATAATAATGGTACTCTATCCCCATGTTTTACTCCGAAATCTTCTATTAGCGTATGCGCTACTCGGTTAGCCCATGAATTTAATTCAAAAAATGTGTATTTTTTTGTCTCAAATTTCAACGCTATGTTTTGAGGAAGTTTTCCGACTTTTTCTTCAAAGATTGAGGTAATTGTGTCTTGAGGATAATAACTAATAGAAAATTTTGGTGTTTCCTTCACATATTCAAGAGCTGAACTTTTATTTACAATTTGTTCAATGATATTCTCCCAGAGTGAAAAAATCTGTTGGATTGCCGTACTACTAAAGATTTCTGCAGCGAACTTAAGTCGAATTTGAAGTTCCTCACTCCCCTCACTAATAATAATTGATAATGGATAGTCAAGCTTTTCTACGCTATCAAAGTGAGAAACCCATATTTTGTGAGAAACAGCCTCAGCTTTAGGTAAAGGATAGTTTTCATATACGAATAAACTATCAAATAATCGGCCACCGTCTTTTTGTAATTTATCAGGGCTAATATTATTATGCATCATACAGTCATTATTTAAATCTTGAAGGGAATTAAGTTGGGAAAGTAACGATTTCTCTGTGTGAACGAAATGTACTGGCAATGTAGTAATATATAAGCCTACACTTTGCTCTATGTGCTTGATTGGTAAGTTTCTTCCCGCGTTTATTACACCAACTGTTGTATCTTGTGTGTTTCCATAAACACTCAAAACTTTATGCCACGCATATTGAGCAATTATATTTAATGTTAGTCCATTTTCTTTTGAATACTGTCCAAGCTGTTTAAATGTCTCTCCACCAATTTTAAAAATACTATCCTCTGGTTGTTCAATTCTTTTTACCTCTTCAAGCTTTATCGTGTGCCTTTCAGGAATAAACAGACCATTTAAATCTGGATGGGATACCTCTTGCAACTGATTATCCCAAAACAAATCCGACTGTCCTCGATGCTCATACAAATAATTTTGAGCTTCTAAGTAAGCCTCATCTTTCTCTTCAATTATATTTTTCTTATCAAACAATGAATTATAAGTTTCATTTACAAAATTGATAAGAAGAGGATTAGACCAGCCATCTAAAATAGAATGGTGAACTGTTATAAGGCAAGTAAATGAAGAAACTGAGTGTTGAATAAGTTTAACTCTTAATAATCCACCTTTAGATAAATCAAATGGAATCTTTCGTTCTTCTTCTACTACTTCGGGTGTACTGACCCCATTCAGAAACTCAAAGTCCAAATTTTTTTGCTTGTATATGATTTGGAGTAACTCACCATAATTAGAATTCAGAGCCAATCTAAGAGTAGGGTACTTTTTCTGAGCCATTTCCCATGCTTTTTTATATAGCAAAGGATCGATACGTTGCTCATAATCAAACATGTACGAACAAATATACGCGTCATCATTTGAATCATTGCTAAAAGACTGATATATGAACCCTTGCTGCAAGGAATTCGCAGCAAATATCCCTTCAATCTCTTCATCTTTCTGTAATTCATCTAGATCACTTTGAGGCAAAGGAAATATCAGATCATCACTTGTCAAATAAGTTCGCGTGTATTCGCAAAGCCCCTGAACAAGTAAAGTAAGGAATTTTTTAAAACTTTGAGCTATTTTTTCAATGTCTTGAATGTACCCACTAAATTCAAAATTTAGTTTACGGTGAAAAACTCCACCTGTTATCGTGAGTAAGTCATTGTCTATGATAGGGTGATTGGGCTCTAAATTATCAATGCTTACAACAGACCAATCCTCTCCTTTCCCATTATCCACCTGTCCAATGTAATTGAATAATATTTCGGGAAGTTGTTCGGAGTGTATGCCATATTTCATATCATAGTCAATACCCAAATCTTTGATTCTTCTGACTAACTGCTTTGTTTCGACTAGATTTATAGATATTTCTTGTGGATACATGGTGGTAAACCATCCTACGGTTCTTCTAATGTCAACATTAGGAAATAAGTCTGCTCTACCATAGGATTCCAATTTAATATTGCTCGTGTCATTTCCATGAACCTCCTTAAGAGTTCGAGCCAAAGCTGTAAACAGAATATCTTGAACTTGAGTATTATAGACCTGATTAACTTTATTCAGCAATTGACTTGTGAGAAGCTCATCAAATTCAATACTGACCTTTTTATATATTTCAGAAAATGTATATAGTTCTTTTCTCATAACCATACCTTTCATCATTTCGTGTTTCGCCTGTTCTCTAACACATCTACCCATTGCCTATAACTCGTTCCCTTTGGTAGTAATTTCTTACCTCCGTACAAATCTTTCAAGTCAGTGGCAATAATTTGCCAAGAAACGGTGTCAATTACTAAATGATGGCAAAGAACAGCAAGAATGCTCTCTTTCTCTACAAACACAAAACGATAGAGCTCCTTATCAAGTTCAAAAGATATTTGCAATTTTTCTAGTTCTTTTAACGTTGGACAATTTATAAGTTGGACTTCTTGAACTTTCTTCGCATAATATTGTGTTCTTCCGTTGAACCTAAAACGAAGTGCATCATGATAATTAACTATTGAGACTAGAGCATCATTCAACTTTGCCAAGTTGATATTTTTGGGAAGACTAATTCCAAAAGCTTGTATAAAGCTATTACTATTGACTTCCTCAAAAAACCACTTTTGAATTGGAAGCAAACCACTTTCCCCTGTCAACTCCCCATCTTCTCGTAGAGACTCTACTTTTTCTTTCAACTCTAAACAACTCGATATTTTTTTAACCGTTTTTTCTTCAAAGATTTGTTTTATGGTTACTGTTGAATCTAACTGCTGTTTAATTCTATTGCTCAGCTGAATAGCTTTAATTGAATCACCACCAAGATGGAAAAAGCTTTCATTAACGTCTATACTCTTTATACTTTGTCCAAGTATATCAGCCACTATTTTCTGAACTGTTCTTTCACGATTATCTTGAGCATCTGCAAACACTTTATGACTAAAAGTAGGAACAGGGAGTGCTCGCCTATCTAGTTTTCCATTTATTGTAAGCGGAAACTTCTCAACAAAGATGAATACATTTGGAATCATGTAGTCAACTAAACTTTGTGATAACTTCTCTTGAAGAAATTCACTTGAAAATTCCGCTCTAGCTTGATAGTAGGCTATTAGCTGTCCAGCTTTTTCAATTACAGCCACCTGCTTTATGCCATTTACAGCTCCCAGCTTTGCTTCAATCTCGCCTAGTTCGATACGTAAACCACGAATTTTCACCTGAAAGTCGTTACGTCCTAGATATTCAATATCTTGATTAGTACAAAATCTAACTAAATCCCCTGTTTTATATAGTCTTCCGACTTTCGGATAGTTAATAAATTTTTCCGCTGTAAGCTCTTTTTGGTTGATGTAACCTTGCGAGAGTTGCACTCCCGCTATCGCAAGCTCACCTATTCCTCCAAAAGGAATTTGCTGTTCAAAAACTCCTAAAGTATAGCAACTGGTATTAGCGACTGGTTTACCAATTAAAACTTTAGACAGTTCAGGGGCATTACAATCAAAATACGTTACATCAATACTAGCTTCAGTGGGACCGTACAAATTATATACTTTTACATTTGGAATCAAGCTACGAAGAAGTTTGACACTATTTATTCCAAGTGACTCACCAGAGCAGAATATGTACTTCAAGGAAGAGAAGTCAAACGAATTTTCCTCTGAGCCTCCACCATACGCTGTTATTGTATCCATAAATGCATCAAGCATGCTTGGGACGAAATGCATTACAGTGATTCTTTTATTTTTTATCTCTTCGGCAAGATATAAAGGGTCTTTATGTCCGCCTTCTTTTGCAAAAACAATTTTTGCTCCTGCAATTAACGCCCATGTTTCTTCCCAGACTGATACATCAAAAATGAAATTTGTCTTTTGATAAATGCTGTCTTGGCAAGTAATAGGATACTTCGAATTCATCCATTGAATCCTATTACTTAAACCATCATGATTTATCATCACTCCTTTAGGATTCCCTGTTGTTCCCGAAGTAAAGATGATATAAGCAAGATCTGTAAGTTTTGGAAAAACAGTAACTGGAAATTCATTTTCCCCCTTATATACATCATAATTTTCATCAATTACTATCTTTGAACTAATTTCCCGAAGAATATATTCTTTTCTAGTGTTAGGGAATTCAGGAGAAATAGGAACATAAGCACAGCCAGCCTTTAAAATCCCCCAAATTGCAATAGGCAATTTTTCGCTTCTCTCAAGTATAACTGGTATTTTTTCTCCAGACCTGACTCCCTTTTCCACTAACTCATTAGCAAATCTATTAGTTAATCTATCAAAATCAAGATATGTTAAACTAATATTCTGATATTCAATAGCTACGGCATTTGGAGTTCTCTTTACTTGTTCTTCGAATAAATCAACTATTGTTTTCTTTGGATATACTACAGTTTCCCCCTCTAAATAATTTCCTGAAAATGAAAAATCTCTGATAAGTTTTTCATCACCACTAGATACCTCATTCAATATAGAGACATAGGTCTTCATCATGGATTCCATTGTTGACTCCTCAAATAGATCTGAGCAATAATTGAAGCCGATTTTCCCATCTTCAACCATTACTGATAAATCATACTTAGCAGAGTGATAATCAATTTCTTGATTCATGCTCAAAAAAAGTTTACTATCATCTATTATAGTTTTAGAAAAATCTTGAACACTAAACAATACTTGAAATACAGCATTTCTTGATGAGTCCTGTTCAATTTGAAGCCTGTTAACAACTTGCTCAAATGGTATATCTTGATTTTTTTGAATCGTAAGTATTTTTTTATGATTAGCTATTACCAACTCTCCAAACTTTTCATTACCATCAATAATTGTTCTAACCGGTAGAGTATTGACAAAGAAGCCAATTAAGTTTTCAGTTCCTTTTATATGCCTATTAGCAAATGGAGTCCCTATAATAATATCTTTTTGGTAGCTATACTGGACTAACATAACATCAAGAGCTGAGAGCATCACTGTATAAAGGCTTGTTTTGTATTTCTTAGCTATTCTTTCTAATTTATACTTTAAATCCTCTTGAAATATTGTGTGAATTTCTTCTCCCTTATACGTAAAATCTTTTGGACGCTCAAAATCATTAGGCAGATTGAGAGTTTCATAATCTTGTAAATACTCGTCCCAAAACTTTCCTTGCTCTCTAGTCCTTTGAGTTGAAAGATAACGCTTCTGCCACACAGAGTAATCTTTATACTGAATTGGCAAAGGCTTTAAGGTTTTACCATTATACAGTTGAATTAGTTCTTTTAAGAATAGTTCTGTTGACCAACCGTCAAAAGCAATATGATGTACCACAATAGCTACAACATCATCGAAAATATTGACCCTAATCGGAATACTAGTTTCTAAATCAAACTTTTCCCCTATATACTTTTCAGTATCTATTTTTTCATACGTTATTTGTAATTGAAGATTATCATGAACAACTTGTGATTCCGCCTTAAGAGTCGTCCTCAGAATTTCATGTCTTGAGACAATCTCTAAAATTGCATTTTCTACCTTTTTAGCTGAAGTTTCTTTTGAGAGCCTTAATATAATTGGCACATTGTATGAGCTAGTTCCGTCTTCGTACTGTTCAATAAACCATAGCCTTTCTTGAGCAAAGGACAGAGGATAGTTACCATCTTTTCGTTTCTCAATTTGGGAAATTTTCATCTCTCTTGGAAGAAGCTTGGCCAACTCTCGGATATTCTGGAACTCAAATATTTCTCTTACTTCTAGATCAACCTTCCTCGCCAATTTCAAAGCTAGAATAGAGTTTCCTCCTAATGAATAGAAGTTATCTAAAATAGACACTTTATCAATACTTAACAATTCACAAAAGGCCGCAGCAATTTCTTTTTCACGCGGTTTTTTGGGAGCTATAAATATCTCGTTAGATATAACAGGGTCAGGCAATGCCTTAATATCAACTTTCCCATTTAATGTTACTGGAAATTCCTCTAATTCCACATAGCTTGACGGAAGCATATATTGTGGTAATTCTCCTTGAAGAGTTCTTTGCAATTTCCCTTTATAATAAACTACAATGTTATTGCCCCTAACTATTGCCAAACACTGACTAACTGTTTTCTGTTTGAGAAGTTTTGTTTCGATTTCTCCAAGTTCGATTCTAAAACCTCTAACTTTGACTTGAGAATCATTTCTTCCCAGGTAGATATATTCTCCTGAAGGTAAAGATTTTACTAAGTCTCCAGTTCGATATATCCTGCCAAGAGTAGGGTGGTCAATAAATGAGTGTTTTGTTTTTTCATTGTCCTCGAAATATCCTCTAGCAACACCAAGTCCACCTACAAACAGTTCTCCTACACCATTGAGTGGTACTCTCTGTAACGAATCATTTAGTACATAAGCTCTGTTGTTAATTAGAGATTTACCTATATTATTGGGATTCATGCCTTCTTCATATACTTTTTGAGTAGCATATATTGTGGTTTCTGTTGGACCATAAGAGTTAATAATCGTTGTTCCACTATTACTGTACGCCTTATAAATATTAGAAGGTGTCGGTTCTCCAGCTACAATCAATGTTTCTAATGGTAGAAGATTATCTGGTGATAAAACAGCCGGTGGAATTGTTCCAAAAGAAATATCATTATTCTCAATTTCCGATTTCAAAAGCTGATAATCTTTTCTCGTTTGATCATCTAACAAATACATTGTCGCTCCTGATAATAATATATAAAACAGTTCTGAAACAGAAACATCAAATACAAAATTAGAAAAATGTACAGCTTTTTTACCTAGTATATCCCCACAAATCTCAAATTGGTTATAAATAGTGTTTATTACACTTTTCTGCTCAACCATTACCCCTTTAGGTACCCCCGTCGTACCAGACGTAAATATGATATAAGCCAATTCTTCCAAACCAACATCAATGTTGGGATTATTTGGGTTTAATGATTTTACCGAAAAATCATCTGTTACAAGCAATGGAGAATTAACTTTTTTTACGATATACTGAACTCTTTCTTCAGGATATTCAAGACTCATAGGCACATAATTCGCTCCCACTTTTAATATCCCTAATATCGCAATAACGTATTTCTCACTTCGAGACATTAAGATAGGAACGTGACTACCTTTTGTGATCTGATAATCCTCTAATAACGTATTTGCAAATTGATTTGCTTTTTCATTTAATTCCCTATATGTAAGTTTCCTATTTTGGAAAACTATCGCAATATCATTAGGGTGAAGTTCAACCTGCTTTTCAAATAAAGTTTGGAGAGTATCTGTCGGAAATTCTTTCCTTTCACCTTTCTCCTCATCTGCATTGTAGATAATATCCTCAAGCTGAATTTCAGAATTCTTAACAATTTGTTTTAATAACCGTTCATAAGTTTCTGCAATTCCCTGTATGGTATCTCTGCTAAATAGGCTGGTTGCATAATTAAAATTCACGACATTTTTTCTATGCGTGACGGTAATGTCAAATTTAGCATCATGAAGAGATAGCTGATCATTGATAGATGTAAAAATATTATTGTTATCTACTTTTTCATCTAATTCCTCAATATTAAACATTACTTGGAATATAGGATTTTTTGATAAATCTTTTTCTTTTTCTACAACTTCAACGACTTTTTCAAAAGGATAGTCTTGATTTTTTTGTACTTCCGAAATGAGAGCCATACTTTCGGCTACCAAATCATCAAATTTTCCTTTAATATTTATTTTGGACCTTAAAACAACCGTGTTTACAAAAAGGCCTACTAGCTCTCCCGTTCCTTGTATATGACGATTAGCAATTGGAGAGCCTACAGCTATATCTTTTTTATTTGAATATGCAGAAATTAGAAGGACAAAAGCACTATATAAAATTCCAAAATAGCTCGCATCGTTTTTCTTTGCTAAGTCTTTTATGCTATTAAGAAGTTCTCCTTCCAACTTGTAATTTAGCTCATCTCCTTTATAGTCAAACTGAGCTGGTCTTGAGAAGTCGGTTGGAAAATCCAGACCCTCATACCCCATTAACTTTTCTTTCCAATATTCCCTTTGAGAAAGCATCTCTTCTGGCGTCTGGAACTCTCTCTGCCATTTTGAATAGTCCTTATATTGGAATTCCATTCTATTCAGACTTTCCCCGTTATATAAGTCAATAATTTCTTTCAGAAAAATATTTGTTGACCATCCGTCAAATGCGATGTGGTGAATGCATATATACAATTGATTTCCAAAAACATTGACCCTTATTGGAATTTCATTTTCTAAGTCGAATTTTCTGCTGAAAAATTCCGCTTTATTGACCAATTCATGACCAATTACCAAACTTTCTGGAGGAAGTATTCTTTGGTAATTATCTTTGATGACTGTACGTAGAACTTCATGGCGCTCAATTACTTCGTGAACAACTTTCTCCAACTTGGAAACATCCACTTCGTCATTTAAAGTTAATAACAATGGTATATTATAAGCGACTGTCCCTTGCTCAAGATTTTCAATTACCCAAATTCTCTCTTGAGCAAACGACAATACTTGTTCTTGTTCACTAGAGAATTCTTGCTTTGATATCCGTACTATTTTTTCATTAACCTTTGCAATATTGAATATTGTTTTTTGCTCAAATATCGTTTTTACTGAGACATTAATCAACTTGGCTAACGAGATAGCCAAAATAGAGTTCCCACCCAACCTGAAGAAATTTGCAGATGTTGAAACTTTTGGTAAGTGTAACACTTCACAAAAAGCTTGCTCTATCTGCTTTTCTCTTTCATTAGTGGGAGCAATATAATTTTCCTCATATTCAGGAGAAGGGAGAGATTTCACATCAAGTTTTCCATTGATAGTTAAAGGTATTGACGAAATTTTAACAAAGAAACTTGGAATCATGTATTCTGGTAAGTGTCGGGCAAGTTGACTATACAAATTATCTTCACGGATATTATGTTCTGCAACATAATATCCTATCAAATTACTGTCTTTTACAATAACAGCGACTTGCTCGATTCCCTCAACAGATTTCATAGCCGATTCAATTTCTCCCAATTCAACACGGAAGCCTCGAACCTTGACTTGTGAATCCTTTCTTCCCCAAAATTGATATTTTCCATTAGCCTGTTTTCTTACTAAATCCCCTGTGTCATAAACTTTTCCAGCACTAAAAGGACTATCCAAGTACCTCTTGCTTGTTTCATCAGGTTGATTTATATACCCCCGAGTAACCTGACGCCCGCCAACAAATAAAGTCCCCACTCCTCCTTGTGGTAGCAGATTTCCCTTATTATCAACAACATATGCTTCAACTCCAGTTAATGGTACTCCGATAGATAAATCAGAAACATCATTGTTAACAAAACTTAGCACCGTATTTTCAGTAGGACCATAACAATTATTTATCTGGATTCCTGAATTATGATATTTACTGATTACTTCTTCAGTTATTGATTCTCCTCCACAGTGAAGAACTTTCATTGTAGGAACTTTGGACAAATCAACTCTAGCCGCTAAAGAAGGTGTCATTCCAATTGCGTTTATCTTGTAATCAATTAACGTATTAATAAACTTCTCAATATCATAGATCAAATCTGTATCAAGTATTACTACACTTTCTCCCATAGTAAACGGTCTAACAAGATCGTGTATCGAGGAATCAAACACATACTCAAAAAAGGCACCATTCACCATTTCTGAATGTATCCCTGATTTATTCATTTTAGGTACTTCAATACAGAAATTACTCAAATTTCCATGCTCTACCATTACTCCTTTAGGTTTACCAGTAGTTCCTGAAGTAAAGATAATATATGCCAACTGATTACTTTTTCTAGTAACATTAGGATTAGCAGTATTCTGCGAAAAGGATTGAGTCATAAAATCTTCATCAATCACAAAGTCATTCTCGCAAGTATCAATGATATATTCAATTCTATCTTTCGGATATTTCAAACTTATTGGAACGTAAGCTGCCCCTGCCTTTAATACTGCTAAAATAGCAATTACCATACGGCAACTTCTTTTTAGTAACAAAGGAATCTTCTGCTCTGCCTTGACATCATAAGTTTTGAGTAACAGATTTGATAAGCTATTGACCTCTTGATTTAATTGTCGATAAGTGTAACTTGTCTCTCCATCACTCAAGGCAGGAAAATCTGGCCTAGTTTCCACTTGTTTTTCAAATAAACTAATTACATCAATATATTTTTGGGGATACTCAAACTGGGTAAGAGCCGCAATTTCTTCTTTTTCAACCAACGTAACCTCACCAATGGTTGAATCTGTATCATCTAATATTTTTTCTAATACTTTAAAGAAACGTTTAGCTAGAGAATGAATAGTGTCATCTAAAAAGAGATTTTTATCATAATTGATTATTAAAACATCGTCGCTATTTACCTTATCAATTTCAAAAGTTATATCAAACTTTGCCTGTTTAGACCTATAGCTATTCTTGTGAGCCCTTCCCCCAAAAAGCTGTTCATTCCTCTTCATATTTTGATAAACAAACATGCAGTTAAACAGTGGGTTATCCATATCAGAAGTTGCTCCAAGGTCATTGACAATTTCTTCAAATTGATAATTCTGATTTAAGATTGCAGAAAACACCATTTCCTTAGTATCTAACATATATTGTTTGAGTGTTAAATCTGAGTACGGTTTTACCCTGAGTGGAAGCGTATTAACAAACATTCCAAGTATTTTTTCTGCCGCTCTCTCTGTTCGACCATTACTTACCGTTCCTAAAATAAAGTCTTCACTTGAATACATTTTTGACAGAAGAATGCTAAGGGCACTCAAAAAAATTGTATATTCACTAACAGCATAGGTTTTAGAAAAACTACTAACCCTATTGATAATCTTTTTATCAATAGACAGTTGATAGTTCTCCCCGTTAGGTAGAACAGTGTTACTTTTTTTGAAATCAGTCGCGATTTCTAGCCGTTGATATCCATTTAGAAATTGATTCCACCACTGTTTTTCTTCCCCTCTGTCTAACTGATTGAACCATTCACTAAAATCTTTGTAGTGAAAACTATTAGCTGTAACCGATTCTCCGCCATCGTACAGTTTACTAAGTTCTTCATAAAAGTATTCCTCACTTATCCCATCTGTAATAATATGGTGCTTGTCAATGAATAATGAGTCCCTGCCGTCACCTCTTAAAACCACCACTCTCATGGTATGGCCTGCTTCTAAATTAAATGGTTTAACTAATTCGGAATAATTATGAGTATGAGCAATTACCTCAAAATCCAAATGCCCCACTGGCATAATCTTTTGAACATAATTTCCTTTTTCGTCCCTAAAAAACTTAGTTCTTAATGATTCATGGTTAGCCATTAGTATAGTGAGAGAATTTCTCATTTGAAGTTCATCAATGCGCCCAGTAAAATCAGTTACTGTTTGTTCATTGTAACTAATTCCTTCTCTATCTAACTCAAAAGCGATAAACATTCTTCTCTGAGCTGGGCTCATCAAATAATCAAGGTAATCAGGTGATTTCCTTATATTATTTTCTACTTCTTCTGGCTGTTGTTCTAGAACAGCAGCCAACTTTTTGATGGGTTGATTATCAAATATAATCTTCGCACTAAGCTGTTTTCCTACCTTATCATATACGTAATTAGCAACTTGCATAGCATTTAAGGAATTGCCACCAATATAAGAAAAGTTATCTAATACACCTATCTTATTCAATCCCAATACTTGTTCTATTGCTTTGACAAGCAGTTTTTCAGTATCTGTTTGGGGAGGAAGGTAATTAGATTTAGTTATCTCAATATCTGGCAATTTTGACCTATCAAGCTTACCATTTAAATTTAGCGGAAGTTCTTTAAGCCAGATATAGACTTGAGGCTGCATATAATCCGTCAATTTAGGATTAACTATCCCCCTTATATAACTTTCGTCTAATTCTTTATCACTAACATAATATGCAGCTATAAACTGGTTTTCAAAACCAACGACCACAGTTTTATGAATTTCTGGAACTTTTAGTAACTGGCTTTCAATTTCCATCGGCTCTGTACGGATACCATTAATATTTAACTGAAAATCATTTCTACCAATAAATTCAAACTCGTTATTCGGCAATCTTTTTACTAAATCGCCAGTTTTGCAAAGCATGCCATTCCCAAAAGGACTTTTGACAAAATGTCCTTTTGTCTCTCTGTCTAGTTTTAAATATCCTAGAGATAGTTGGCTACCAGTGAAGCAAATTTCTCCAATATCACCAATTTTAACTTCTTGAAGATTTTCATTTAAAACATGAACTCCAACACTCCCCAGAGCAGAGCCTATATTTCTTATATCCTCAGCGCGAGAGACAAGTTTTCCAGTACCACTATGTAATTCAGATTGTCCGTAAATGTTGTATAAAGTTAACCCATTATCTTGAGCCTTTTTAAAAAGTTTTTCTGAAAGAACTTCACCCGACACAGCAATTGTATGAACTGATTGAACTCGACTATAGTCTATCTCTTCCGCAAGAGAGGGAGTACACTGAAAATAATTTATCTCATTATCATTGATATACTTAGTAAATTTTTCTATATTTTCTAGGCAGCCATTCTCTGAAATAACAAGATTGTGCCCATATAATAATGCACTAAATATCTGAGTAACTGCTACAGAAAAAATATAATTTACTAAAAATAGCATATTGTACTCTTGTGAATCATTTAACTTTACAAAATTACAATAGGCAGTAATATGGCTCATAACACTTCGGTGAGTATGGATTACTCCTTTTGGGTTCCCAGTTGTCCCTGAAGTATAGACTATATAAGCCAAATCGTCCAGACTGATTTTTACCTCTGGATTTTTCGTATGATGATTAAATTTTTGATTGAGAAGCTCATCTGTTATAGTTACTTTTGCAGAAGTTTGTTCCTTGATATACTCAATTCTCGAAGAAGGATATTCTTTAGAAATTGCAGTATAGCAAGCCCCTAATTTCAGAACTGCCAATATAGCAATGATCATTTTCTCATTTCTTTCCAAAAGCAGCGGTATTATATCTCCCTGCTTCACCCCACAGGTATTACTTAGATAATGAGCTAAGGCGTTTGATTGCTTATTCAGTTCTTGGTACGTTAAACTCTGACTGCCAAAAGTAACAGCTACTCTTTCAGGAGTTTCTCTCACTTGTTTTTCAAAAGCATCAATTATTGTTTTCATGATTAATCCCTCAAATGCTATTATTTTATTTCTACAGCTCCAAAATTAATAAATAAAGCTCTTCTAAAAAACTGAATACTTAGTCTAAAGCATATTTTATTTACCTAGCAACCTACGAAAAGAGAACTACACTTTCTCCTCGTTTTGATATATAGTACAGATAGCAAAACAAAATTATCTTGACGCAAATTATTTTGAAAATTCTTTCAAGAGAAATTTCTTCTTCAAAGTAGAAACTCTCTTTTTCTTTACAGCCTGGCTAAACTTGTATTGACTAATAATTTTTTTCGATATGATTTCAAGAAATCTCAATGCTCTTTTCAGCTACATCTGCATGTACGATATTATTTTGTTAATACCTACTTGATATGAGTATCCAACAAATAGGCATTAACAAAATAGTAGCTTTACCCTCTATGAGTAAGGCTACTAATCAAAATTAAGCGAGTCCAACTACGTGAAGCAAAATTCCCAAAATAAATAGGCAAATGATAATAACCAATGGTGCATTACGATTTTTCCATTTGCGGAAAATCCAAATGACAATAAAAGTCAAAATCAAAGCTACAAAACCTGGAATCAATGAATTAAAGACTTCATTCAAAGATTGTTGCTTGAATGGATTCATACCGAGGCCAGAGGCTGCCTGTTGCAAAGTAGAAATCAACGTTGAACCATCGATGTTTTTCAAAGCCCCCAAATTTGAGATGGCTGCAAAGTGTGCGCCAGAAGTTCCTTGGTTAACAATCTCTGAATGAGCAGTTGCAGCCCAAACAGGGTTACCAACAGTGCCGATGTTGTGAGCATGGGTAATCCATTGTCCGTTATAAGCACCATCTGCTAGAGGTTGTTTTGGTAACATGGCATTTGGTCCAGCTAGATTGACATTAACCCAACGTTGAATCAAGACGCCCAAGATAAACATACCAAGAATAGAAGCACCTTTTGTCAACTTCTGCAATAAACCACCGCCAAGGTCAGATGTAATAGCCGTTCCTTGTTTGTAAGCAAATTCTTGCGTGTACCACAAGAAAGCTAAACGAATGGCATTCCAGACGATGAAGAAGAACAGAGGGCCAATGATAGAGCCTGACACAGCCAAACTGGCTGCGATGGCACCGACGATAGGGCGAACTGTGAACCAGAAGACAGGGTCACCGACACCAGCGAGAGGTCCCATCATCCCGACTTTGACACCATTGATAGCAGCAGCATCGACATCCACACCATTGGCTTTTTCTTCTTCCAAAGCCAAGGTTACACCGATGATTGGCGCTGTCGGATATGGGTGACAGTTAAAGAACTCCATGTGACGTTTAAGGGCATCTTTGGCTTCGTCTGAGCCAGCTGGGTAGAATTTCTTCAAGGCAGGCAAGATAGCATACAAGAAACCTAAGTTCTGCATCCGCTCATAGTTCCACGAACCTTGCAGAAACTGTGAACGCCACATAATGCCAAACCGTTCTCTCTTTGAAAGGGAGAATTTTTTATTATTATTTTCCATTATCTAATTTCTCCTTTCTTAGTAATCATTCAAAATGTCGCCGATTGGATCACCTGAACCAGATGCGGTAGCTGCAGAGCCACCTTTTTCGGATAGAGCGAGATAAATCAGAGCGAGAACCACACCGATAATACCCATACCAATCAAAGTGATACCATCAGCAGCACCTGTTGATGAAGGTGCCAATGGTGCCAAAACGAAACCAAGGAAGAAGAATGGCCACAATTCAGCGGTTGCCATGATATTGATAACCATGGCGTAACCAACGATAACAACCATGCCACCACCAATGGCAAGACCTGCTGATAGCCAATTTGGAATGGCATTCAAGGCAGCCGTAACGGTGTCAGCAGGAATAGCCAAAATCAAAGCGGCTGGTAAAGCAATACGGAAGCCTTGCAATGACAAAGCAAAGTAGTGCCAGCGTTGCACACCAGAGTAAGAACCACGTTCTGCTGCTTGGTCTGCCAAGTGAATCGTACCGACGTTAATGAAACGAACAATGGTTGTTAAAACAAGACCAGCTGTTGCAAGCAAGATACCTGCAGGTACGATAACACCCGTAATATGGGCTAAATTGAAATTGCCCCCTTGAACCATCAAAATGGTAGAAGCGACAGCAGCCAAAGCGGCATCAGGTGCGACTGCGGCACCGATATTAGCCCAAGCTAAGGCAATCATTTGAAGTGATGCACCAAGGATAATCCCTGATGTCATGTGGCCTGTTACTAGACCAATCAATGTACACGCGACAATGGGCTGATGAAACTGCCATTGGTCCAAAATCCCGGCCATCCCAGCAATAAATGCTACAATTACAACGAGAATCATAGAAATTGCACTCATTTTTTGTTTTTCTCCTTTATATTTATTTAACCTTTTTCAACAATTCAGTTAGATTTGCTTTTGAGTCGGTAGGAACTTTACGCACATCAAAGCTTACGCCTAAACTGCCCATTTTTTCAAAGGCTTCTTTATCAGTCTTATCGGCTGAAAGAACACTATTAAGCATAGTCTTACCAGTCGAGTGAGCCATTGAGCCAACGTTGATGGTTGTGATAAGTCCTGGACAAGCCTCAACAACCGCTAAAGCGTCTTCTGGATTTTCAAACAGTAGAAAGGCGTGAGTCCCACCAAAGCGAGGATCTTTTGTAATCTCAATAAATTTCTTGATTGGGACGACGTTAGCATGTACTCCTGAAGGAGCAGCCTGTTCGATTAGGGTTTTACGCATGGTGTCTTTAGCGACATTGTCGGAAACAACTATGATGCGATCTGCTTTAGATTCAGGTGTCCAAGCAGTTGCGACTTGACCGTGCAAGAGACGAGTGTCGATACGAACAAGATTGATCTTGATCTTACCGTCACCAATCACGGTGCCTTCTGGGATAGCAGCAGCATTGGCGACTGGGCCAGCTGCGGTTGTCTCTTCAGCAGGTTGAAGTTCTTCAGGCAAGACTTTAACGCCACCTTTAGCTTCTTTCATGATATTTGCCACGACTGTGTCCACGCTAGTAGATGCATCCATCATGCGTTCTGTGTAAGCTTGGATCAGCATTGGCAAATTGAGACCTGTTAAGATGACGATCTTACGATCTGGGTTTTCACTCAGAACAGTACTAGATTGATTGAATGGGGAACCGCCCCACAAATCAGCCAGAATCAAAACGTCGTCCGTTGGGTCGAATTTTGCGATGGCAGCTTCGATTTTAGCATGCAAGTCATCTGGTGTGTCGCCGTTGATGAAAGAAACGACTTCTGTCTTTTCTTGATCACCAAAGACCATGGAACCAGTTTGCTTGATGCCTTCAGCGAATTCGCCGTGGCTCGCAATAATAATTCCGATACTCATTTACGAGTAACCTCCTATTTTTATTTATAAGCTAATCGCTTATATTCATTTAATTTTGATGCGCTGAAATCATGGGATAAATAAATGCAAAAAACTTTACCTCACAGCTCATCAAGAAAGCCTTTTCAGCCTCCTTACACATTATACTTCCCTAGCTCTTATAATACTTTTTTTCACTTCCTTATTTTATAACTTATATAATCCTCTTTATTTTTACAAAAGCCCACTAAACCTTTTGTTTTCAGCAAAATTTAGAAAATAGAAAATCACCGTAAACTTATATGGTTCCCCTTTCTCTTTTTTCTCAAGGAGTAGCGTAAGCAAATCAAATAAAAATAAGCCACATAGGCTAATTTGTGCTAAAATAATAAATAACTAATTATGGATAGAAAGTCTAGCAATGATTAAAAATACTTCTTCTTCGAATAATCTTGGCCCCTTTTTTAGAAAGTTACGCATCGCAAAAGGATTTACTATAAAAGAAGCTGCAGGAGATGCGATGTCTCCGAAACACCTAGCAAATTTTGAAACTTCTCGAACGAATTTATCAGCCCATCTCTTTTTCAGCGCACTGGCCAACATAAATGTTACAGCTTTCGAATTTCAGAATGACTACAATCAGTTTATATACGAGAAGGATATTACGTTATTTAGTTCGACTATTTCTGAGGCTTTTCTTGTACATAATGTTGTTGAATTAAAAAATCTTCTTCATAAACTCCAAAGTAACGAAAACAATTCAAAGAAAATGGAATTGGAAAAAATCCGCTGTAAAGCTGTCATATCCTATCTTGACCCATCCTATGTGGTACCTAATGAAGAGGTTCGGTACCTACGTAATTACTTATCTTCTCTTAAAGAGTGGGGATACTACGAAATACTACTTTTCTCAGATTGTGTTCCGTTATTTGAATTACTTACCTTATCCAAATTTATTCATTCCATTATCATGCCAACACAAACAAATTTTAATTTAGTTTATATTAAGCAAGTACGAATTCAAGCAATATTAAACTGCATTCAATACTTTATTAAGAACAATCAAATCACTCTTGCTGAAGAATTTATAACTTATTTAGAAAATACTGACATTCATGAATACTGGACATTTGAGAAAATCATTTTACGGTTTAATCGTTACCTTTTGGAATACAAAAAAGGAAATGAAAAAGCTATGCTCGATATGAAGAAGCTTCAAGATTTATTAGAAATATCTGGGAGTTTTAAACTAGCAAATGAAATAAGCGATAGAATTAAAACTCTTGATTGATTTACAAATTAGCGCTTTATAGCAATGATGGTGTACTAATTTGTTGAAATATCCACTTTTCTCTCACAAGACACCTGAGTAATTCCTTGATATTCTTTAATTTCTTTTATTGCACAACCATACCTTTCTTTCAACAAATCACGACTAACCTTAACAGAGTTAATTTGATTTCTAATCTGCTCAAGCGATTCGTCTTGGACTCCGTCATCATTTCTGACAATCAATTCTTTAGCCGAATCATTCAAGGCCCTGATTTTCTGGTCGAGTTCCTTTAATCGATTCTTTGCCTCTTGTACCGCTTCAAACAATTGCTGCTCTAATCGCACCAACTGCTCTCCGCCCTCTGTCACGCCATGGCTTGCCAAGAAATTAATTGCCTCGGTCAATTCATCAATCGTCGAGATGACTTTTTCTTTGGCGATGGGAATCGTCCCATTATAAAGGCTGAGTTACCGCATGAGTGTCGGCCCCATCATGTAGCGATTATTGGCTGCGCCTGCCGTGTCCATGAAGTAAAAATAGTCGTTGGTTTTGAGATAAAGATTATAATTGCCGTCTTCTAGCAGGTCAGTCTTATAGGCGCCAATGAAAATCACTCCATGCTGTGCAATGCCGAAATCCACATTGACGTAAAGTCCCTTGGCCGTCACATGGTCAATCTGCCAAGGCTCAATGGTGACTTGATAATCGAAATCGTTTTTAACGGTTTCGATTTTTTCTTCGTACTGATTGACGACATCTACCACCGAAAACGTCCCCGTATTCTTTTTCAGATGGGCTTCAATCCAATCCAGATTATAGCGCTCTGGGTCAGACTTGATCAAATTTCGTCCGCGGGTATTTCTCAATTGGACATCATCTAGCAAGCGATAGGTTGCCCACTTTCCTGAAAAGTCCACAGCTAAGTTTAGAGCCTTAGCCTTCGTTTTGAAATCGTCCAAGTCCAGCGAATGCTCCAACAAAAAATCCAAACGGGATTTAATTCGTGACTTGAAAATATTTTCCGTCTGCCACTTGATGTACTTGGCATGAGAATTTTTGAGGGATACCTCAATGATTTTTGCGCCTGCCTTTGAGGCTATGCGATCTGAGATTTTTTGAAAAGCTTCATAAGTCATGTCCTTCACTTTTCCATTTCTCAGACGAGTCAACTGCCACTCAAACTGGAGCTATACTATAAAAGTAGACACAAATTAGTGTGTTATAATCTGTCTAAGAAGACACAAAAATGAAAGGACTTTTATGTCAGGATTTAAACGTTACGACGAGGAATTTAAACAATCTCTTGTCAATCTCTATCAAACTGGTAAAACACAAACTGAACTCTGTAAAGATTATGGGGTATCTTCTTCTGCACTTGCAAAATGGATTAAGCAGTACTCTCAAGTGCGTCTTGAAGATAATACGGTGTTGACTGCTAAACAGATTCAAGAATTACAAAAGAGGAATGCCCAACTAGAGGAAGAAAATCTGATCTTAAAAAAAGCGAGTGCCATATTCATGCAAAACTCCAAGTAAGATTGAAAGCCATCTATCGACTCCGATTTGAACACACGACAGTTATGCTCTGTCGTGTTTTACATGTCAATCGTTCCACCTACTATAACTTCATAAACAAGAAGCCTTCGAAGCGTGAAGTAGAAAATCAACGCTTGAGAAAACACCTCCTTGAGATTTATATGAAAGCCAAGAAAAGAATTGGAACGAGAGCTTTTAAAATCATTCTTCTGCGTGATTATGGCGTTAATATTTCTGAAGGCCGTATCTTAAGACTTCTCAAGTCTATGACACTCCCTAAAATGTCAACCATCAAACCTCGTTTTAAATCAAAGAAAGCTCCTGTATTTTCTTCTGATAATCTGCTTAAACAAGAATTTAACCCAAACTCCCCAAATCAAGTTTGGACAACAGATTTCACTTATATCTCTATAGGACCTAAACGTCATGTTTATCTCTGTGCTATTCTTGACCTCTACTCAAGGAAATGTATTGCGTGGAAAGTAAGTGATAGGATTGTGCCAAACTCGCCTGTGACACCTTAGAAATAGCTATAAATAAGAGGAAGCCTAAGGAACCAATTATCTTTCATTCGGACCAAGGAAGCCAATTTAAATCAGCTTCCTTTAGAAAGTTATTAGATGAGCATCAATTGCTTGCTTCTTACTCCAAGCCTGGATATCCTTATGATAATGCCGTCACTGAGGTCTTTTTCAAGTATCTTAAACAACGAGAAATTAATCGCAGAACTTATCACTCCATTCAGGAAGTTCAATTATCCTGCTTTGAATACATCGAACAATTTTATAACAATTATAATCCGCATTCCGCAAACAATGGATTAACTCCGAATCAGAAAGAAGAAAATTATTTTAAGAAAAGATAGCTCATTTTGTGTCTAAATATTTGACATTAGTCCAAAGTAGGAGATGCTTCAAATTCTGTTCTTGACCGATTTCCCCCCCAAAGGAAGAGATATCAAAGCCTAACTTGAAATGTCATTATTGTGCTTCTATGAGTAAATCTAAAGCATACAAATGTGAATATTGTGGAACTGGAAAATCTGAGTTTTAATAGAAAAAGAGTATTACTGATATTTCCGCTTTATATAATTATTACTTAAATTCGCAAAATAAAAAGTCACTACGAAGAATTTTAGTGACTTTTTATTTTATAAATTTTCGTATTTATCGTAACAAATACTCCTATATACTTCTTTATTTTTGGTTAATTTTATGGTTAATTCTTTTTTTAAAAATTCAGCATTGACTATTAGAGCATAACTTAGCATTATAACGAACCATGATTTCATCATATAATACAGTCATTTTTATTCTCCTATATTCTTTTGCATACTTTTAATCATTAAATACTTCAAAAAAATGAACGATTTAAGTTAAAAAACCAGTCAAATCTTCTTTATTTAAAGAAAAAAAGCACGCAGCGTTCTAATTATAACACAATGTGTCCCTTTTTTTATAGGCATTTTTAAAATTATTGTCTCATTTATAAAGGATTTCTTAAGGCTCTATTGAGCTTGATATACTCTATTTTTAAAGCAAAATAAAAAGCCACTAGATTATTGACCTAGTGGTAATTTTTATCAATGATTTATTTTTATATACTTTCAGGGGAATATTTTTCAGACATAATCTGAATTAATTTTGATCCTAAAAAAATACAGTATCTGATGAGCACATAAGTAACGATTGCAATTGCTATAAGGATTTCCATATTCGCTAATAATTCTAAATTCAGGAACTGAAAAACGCTGAGTTTACTTGTTAAATTTACCGCAGTTGCAGAAATAACGAGAGGAAATGTAAAGGCAGCATAACTAGGATAAAAGGCACTTCTCAAAAGTTTTGTCAGCAAGCCTAAAGTTATAAAATAGATAGCTTGCGATAAAATAAATAAAAAGATAACAAATATTTTAGATTTTGCTTCTACAACAGTGAGGTATCCTACTAAACCAAGTGAACCTGGTGCCGTGATAATTGTAATCAAAGGAAGTAAAGATTTGTGCATTTTTCGTAAAATGAAAACTCTATGCATAACAATAGGAAGAAGAATAAAGTAAAAGAGTAATGTTATCCAAACCACAACTTTACCCACTTCAAGACCGAAATCTGGTGATGTTGCCGATATTACCCCAATGCCTACAAAAGTAATAAACCAGCTTGGATAAACATCATGTATTTTTAATTCTTTTGGTAGCACATGAAGATAAATAAAATACATCATTAAGATAAGATGCAAGATTAAAGCAGTCCACCAAGTAACATTCGCAAGAAGACTAAAGCCGGACAAACGTTTTAAAAATACGCTTAGTACCATTAAAGACATCGTAAAAGTTGGTGAAACAGAGGCTACAATTGGGTCATTCAAAGTCGAAATTGTATGTTTCATTGCCAGTACTATCTTGAGTAAAATTAAAAACATCAGGAATAAACCTAACATATCGTAAGAATTTCCTAAAATAGGGTAGCCTTTACTGTAAAGGAGATTCCCTAAGGATATTAAACCCAAAATTAAGCCACATATCGGGAGGGGAATTTGTTTTAAAAATGATATGAATTTTGAATACATCATAGAGTTCTCTTTCTATATTTTTTATTAATTCGTCTTAAATAATTGATTCTATTAATAATATATAATAGTTGATTTAATTTGTAAAATAAATTATTATAATCATATAAATTAAAAAAAATAATTTGTTATTTTGTACTTTAGGGAGAAAATCACATGTTTTCATTATTTGAGACCTTTATCGTCGTTTACGAAACTAAAAGTTTTACCTTAGCTGGAAAATATTTATTTATTTCCCAACCCACTGTAACCGTGAGAATTAAGAAACTCGAAGAAGAATTAAAATCAACATTATTTTTAAGAGGAAAACACCAAGAAATCATTCCGACTGAAGCCGCTATATTATTCTATCCCAAAGCGATTGCCTATCTAAAAAAATGGGAGGAAGACCAAGCTGAAGTTCAAAAAAAATCTCTTGCAAAACATCCTTTCAAAATTGGGGTCTCACACAGTGCTGCTCTAAGTATTATGCCAAGAATCTTTAAAGTATTTGAAGGCGAGTTGGAACATTTAGATGTAGAAATTAATATGTATGACTCAGAAAAAGTATTTGAATTAGTTGCAAATCATGATTTACATTTTGGAATCATTGAGAGATTACTCATTAGCGATCAAACCGAAACATTTCCTTTATTTTTAGATGAGTTAGTCCTTGCCGGAAATATAGATTCAGAAACTTTCTTTACCAGAGAATCTGGTTCAGGAATTGGATATTATATCAAAAGATATCTTAAATCCGCTCCTTCTTCTCAAAGAAACATTGTTCGTATGAATAGCAACGAGATGATTATTTCCCACATCAAAGCGGGCTTAGGTTCTTCATTGATTTCTAAATCATTTTTAACTGATGATATCCCTTATCAAGAACTTGGGAGTAATTATCATAGAGAGTTTCTAGGAGTTTCTTTTGATGAAGAAAAAGATCCTGTGATTCAAAAATTAATTAGTAAAATAAAAAAAGAAACCGAGATTCATTAGAATTATTAAAAATAGAAAAACATGAGCAATCTGCTTTTGTTTTTTTATTATTTTTATTAATAATAACGATAAAATAAATTCATTTTACACATTATAAAAATAGAGATAAAATAATTATAGATTTTATAAAAGACATCAGAAAAAGGGGTTGAAGGAGGAGATAGAATTGGCTTCTATCATCATTAGTTTTGTAATTTCTATCATTTTTATTTTATGTACTATGATTAGTTATCTTTGGCTTTTTAACAGATAGGCTTTATAAAAATATATAAAAAATTGAAAAGGAGCTAAAAATGAAAATTACAAGTAGAAAAGTAGTAGTTATTGGAACTGGTTTTGTTGGAACAAGTATTGCTTATTCAATGATTAATCAAGGACTTGTTAATGAGTTGGTTTTGATAGATGTTAATCAGGATAAAGCAGAGGGTGAAGCATTAGATTTATTAGATGGTATTTCTTGGGGGCAAGAAAATGTTATTGTCAGGGCTGGAGATTACAAGGATTGTAAAAATGCTGATATTGTGGTCGTTACGGCTGGGGTAAATCAAAAACCAGGTCAATCACGCTTAGATTTGGTTAATACAAATGCTAAAATTATGCGCTCAATCGTGACTCAGGTTATGGATTCAGGTTTTGATGGTATTTTTGTAATTGCTTCAAATCCTGTGGATATCCTTACCTATGTCGCTTGGGAAACTTCTGGTCTTGATCAATCTAGAATTGTCGGAACTGGTACAACTTTGGATACTACTCGTTTTAGAAAAGAATTAGCCACAAAGCTAGAAATTGACCCACGGAGTGTTCATGGATATATTATTGGCGAACATGGCGATTCTGAAGTTGCAGTTTGGTCACACACTACGGTAGGTGGAAAACCTATTCTTGAATTTATTGTTAAAAATAAAAAAATAGGGGTTGAAGATTTGTCTAATTTGTCAAATAAGGTAAAAAATGCTGCCTATGAGATTATTGATAAAAAACAGGCTACTTATTACGGTATTGGAATGAGTACAGCTAGAATTGTCAAAGCCATCTTAAATAATGAACAAGCAATTCTACCAGTTTCTGCCTATTTACGTGGTGAATATGGTCAAGAAGGTGTCTTTACCGGTGTTCCATCTATTGTAAATCAAAATGGTGTTAGAGAAATCATTGAACTAAATATTGATGCCTATGAAAAGAAACAATTTGAAAAATCTGTCAATCAACTTAAAGAGGTAATAGAATCTATTAAGTAATCTATCAGACCTTACAAACATAAAGGAAAATAAAATGCTTGCTCTACTCTTTTTAGTCATAGCTTCACTTTGGGGATTAATCTGGTTTAACATTAATGAGTCCGATTGATTAATAATTAGCACAAAAAAAGTCACTAAATCTCTGGTTTAATGACTTTTTTATCGTTTTAATTCTAATTATTTGATTAAAAGGCTTATTAAAATAAGTGCAAGAACTACTTGAAAGACTAAAGTAGATAAACCATAAATCAGTAATTTTCTTCCTGCTTTTATAAATTCAACCAAATTTAGTCGTAAACCAATCGCAGCTAAGGCAATGGTTTCACACCAACCGGATAGAAATTTTGCGGTAGCTGAAACTTCTGGTATAAAATGAATCAATGTATCTAAAGTACAAAGCACTAAGAAACCAAGAACATACCATGGTAAAAAAGAATTTCTTTTAATTTTTATTTGAGTGGGTCCTTGTTCATTTCTTTTTTGTTTTTTACTTCTAAAACCAAAATATAAAACAACAAAAACGAGCATGATAATTCGCATAATTTTAAACAGAGTGGCTAAGGTTGTTGTGTTTGGATTTACCATTGTCGCTGAAGCAACGACTTGACCAACAGATTGTTCTGTTCCACCAATCAGTGCCCCCCTTAATAGATCATTATTACCGAATATCCAAGTTCCTAAAAATGGAAGACTTAGCATTAAAATAGTCCCCATGAGATTGACCATCGCAATTGATGTTCTTTTCTCACTGGTTTCAGCTCCAATAACTGGTTCAACTGCGGCAATTGCTGATGAACCACAAACTGCATTTCCAGAAGCCATTAGGGCAGAAACATTAGCAGAAAATCCTAGTTTTTTACCCATAAACAAAACAAAAATAATTGTTGAAATCATTTGTATTAATATAAATCCTACCCCGGAGAATCCTAACTTACCAATGGTTTGGAAAGTGACTGTGGCCCCTAAAAACATCACTGAAAATTCCAGAAGTTTTTTTTCTGACCAAGCTGTTCCTGCAAACAAAGTGACTTGTTTGAAGTACAAATTACCTAAAATAATTCCTAATAATATTGCAATGGTTGCTGAACCTAAACTATGGAAGATAAAACGATTGAGTAAATAACTTACTATAGCAATGGCAAAGGAGAGCAGAAATCCTGGTAAAATACTCATTATGGCCTGTCTATCATTTTTAATATAATTTTTTAATTTTAACATTTTTCTACTTTTTCCTTTTTTAATTGTCTAGCATCAATTAGTTTACACAATCTCCTTTATTTTGTAAAATAAATTATTATCATTTTTAAAATTACTTTTATTAATTAAAGGAAGATTTATGTTCGCTTTACTCGAAACTTTTATTGCTGTGTTTGAAACCAAAAGCTTTACCAGGGCTGCTAATCAATGTTTTATTTCACAGCCAACCGCAACTGTTAGAATTAAAAAATTAGAGGAAGAACTAAAAGTTCAACTTTTTTCAAGAGGGCAACACCAAGAAGTAATTCCTACAGAAAGTGCCCATCTTCTTTATCCTAAAGCCTTAAAAACACTCAATGATTGGAATGAATTACAATTTTCCCTAAAAAATCAGACGCCTAGTCGTAAACCTTTTAAAATTGCTGCTTCTCATAGTTCAGCAACTACTGTTTTACCTTTGATTTTTAAAAATTTAATTCCTGAACTTGAACAACTTAACATTGAATTAATGATGCTTGATTCTCAAGAGGTTTTTGATTTAATTCGTAATCATGAAATTCATTTTGGAATTATTGAAAAACCGATGATGGATGAAACCATCGAAACTTTCCCACTTTTTAAAGATGAACTCGTTCTTGCTGGCAATCCAGAAAGTGACATCTTTTTTATTCGCGAAGCAGGGTCTGGTGTGGCTCATTATACACATAATTATCTTAAAGAAAATAATCTTAATCCAAAGAATTTGGTCAGCGTCAATAACAATGATATGATTGTCAGTCAACTTAAGGCTGGCATTGGCCTGTCATTGATTTCAAAACGATTTATTAATGAAAATATTGCTTTTCAAGGTCTTGGCGAACGTTATCAACGCATTTTTTATGGTCTTTCCTTCTTGTCTGAACAAGACAAATTGCTCAAAACTGTGATTAAAAAAATCAAAGATTTAAGTGAGTTTTAAAAAATTTACTGACAGAAATTCTTTAAGGTCATTCATCATTTTCTAAATTTCTGTCAGTCATTTTATCAGCATTTTTTACTGACAGTAAAAAAATCTTCTCAAGCCTATGCTTAAAGCGTTTACTGACAAAAAAATTTCTGTTAATTTTTTGAAAATATGTTAAAATAGAGAGAATAAAAAATTACAAGGAGTACTATTTTGGCTGAAATCGAAGAACTTAATGACCAAATGAAAGTCCGCCGTGAAAAAATGGAAAACCTGCGCGAAGCGGGAATTGACCCATTTGGACATAAATTTACACGTACGCACAACTCACAAGAACTACACGAAGCTTATGACGAAAAGACGAAAGAAGAATTGCATGAACTTGCACTTTCAGGAATTGTCGCTGGTCGTTTGATGACTAAACGTGGTAAAGGTAAAGTCGGTTTCGCCCATCTTCAAGACCGCGAAGGCCAAATTCAACTTTATGTTCGTAAAGATGAAGTCGGCGAAGAAAATTATGAAATTTTCAAAAAAGCTGACCTCGGAGATTTCCTTGGTGTTGAAGGCGAAATCATGAAAACTGACATGGGTGAATTGTCAATTAAAGCAAAAAAATTGACTTTCCTCTCAAAAGCGCTTCGTCCTTTGCCTGAAAAATTCCATGGTTTGACTGACACTGAAACACGTTATCGTAAACGTTATTTGGATTTGATTTCAAACAAAGAAAGCTTCAATCGTTTTGTCACTCGTTCTAAAATTATCAGTGAAATCCGTCGTTATATGGATGGTCGTGGATATCTTGAAGTTGAAACTCCAGTACTTAACAACGAAGCCGGTGGTGCTGCTGCTCGCCCATTCTACACACATCATAACAGTCTTGATATTGATATGGCGCTTCGTATTGCAACTGAATTACACTTGAAACGTTTGATTGTTGGTGGAATGGAAAAAGTTTATGAACTTGGCCGTGTCTTCCGTAACGAAGGAATGGATATGACTCATAATCCAGAATTCACAACAATGGAATCTTATGAAGCTTATGCTGATTTTGAAGATATCATGGATTTGACAGAAGGAATTTTCCAACACGTTGCTAAAACAGTGGTCGGTCAAGATATTCTTGAGTATGATGGTAAAGAAATCAATGTGGGCGGAAAATTCAAACGCGTTCACATGGTTGATGCCATCAAGGAAGTTTCTGGAGTTGATTTCTGGCCTGAGATGACTTTTGAAGAAGCAACAGCTCTTGCAAAAGAACATGATATTCATGTTGAAAAACATTTCACTTCTGTTGGTCATATCATTAACGAATTCTTTGAAAAATATGTTGAAGAAACTTTGATTCAACCTACTTTCGTTTTTGGTCATCCAAAAGAAATTTCACCACTTGCTAAAATGAACGAGAAAGACCCACGTTTCACTGACCGTTTTGAACTTTTCATCAACGGTAAAGAATACGCTAATGCTTTCAGCGAATTGAATGACCCAATTGACCAATTGGAACGTTTTGAAGCTCAAGCTAAAGCTAAAGAACTTGGGGATGACGAAGCGACTGGTGTTGATTACGATTACGTTGAAGCACTCGAACACGGTATGCCACCAACAGGTGGACTCGGTATCGGGATTGACCGCTTAGTAATGCTCTTTACTGGCACAACTTCAATCCGTGACGTTTTGCTTTTCCCAACTATGAAATAAAAAATAAAAACCGCTTTTGGCGGTTTTTTTTATTTCTGTCAGTAAATTTTTATTGTCAAAAGTACTGACAAAAATTAGCTACACTTAAATTTTAACTTATTCAAATTCAAAACTTTGGTCAGCAACATAAATCTGACTTCTTGGAATTCCAACGGCTTTTATTTTCTTATCTTTACTAATAAAAATAGCGCCATAAACTTCCGGATTTTCTGTCAGCCAATTTTCAATTGGACCGTCAGCAAAAAATAATCGGGTCGTTTCAATTTCACCATCAATTGATTTTTTTGATAAAACAGTAACACTTGCCAGCTGATTATGGTGTGGATAACCTGTTTTGGAGTCAATAATGTGATGATAAATCTTATCGTTCACTTTCAAGTAACGCTCAGAAATTCCCGAAGTCACAACAGAACCTTCACCAGACAAAAGCTGTAGCACAGTTTTTTTATCATTAGTTAAAGGATTTCTAATACCTATGCGCCATTTTTTATCTATCTGATGCGGAGCTTCTCCCACCAATAGAAGATTTCCTCCTAGATTAATAATGCCAGAGGAGATGCCGTAAGCATGCCAAAAATCTTTAATCCGGTCGGCAATATAACCTTTTGCTATCGCTCCTAAGTCAATTTCCATCCCTTTTTTTGGCAAAAATACCGAAAATTCATCATCCCTTAGAATAATCCTATCTGGATTAATCACTTTTAACTTTTCATCTATTTCTGCTTGAGTTGGCAATTTAGCGTCTGAAAAGCCAATATGCCAAAGTTTAACGAGAGGACCAATTGCTGCATTAAAACCAAATGCTTCCTTACTTTTTTCAAGCGCTATTTTTGTTAAGCCATAAACTGCTTCTGATACTTGAACAGGCTCTATCCCTGCTTTATGATTGACAGCCATCAATTCTGATTGGTCACGATTTACCGTAAATAGCTGCTCATAATACTTGATTAATTGATAAGTTCTATCTAATAACTCCACATCTTGATGACCATAAATTGTTAATCTAATGACTGTCCCTAAAGCTCGATAGCGTTTAGAAATTTTCAAGGTCGACTTTTTTTCTAAAATTTTCATCAGTCTTCTCGTATGTCCCCTCTTAACTCTCCAATATCATCAAAATTCCAAGTTTCTCCCTCTTCCAAAAATTGTAGATAGGCCGAATTTTCAGGTTCAATCACTTCTTCATACTCAGAAGCTCCTGTATCCGCATCAGAAAGGATTGGCAATCCTTGATTCGTTTCTTTAGTCCACCAAACTTCCTCAGCTTCTGTAGAGCTTTTACTTTCCTCACCCTCAATTATGTCTTTATTATTCTCTTTTTTTGGCAAAGGGAATCGCATAGGTTTTAATGTCTTACTATAAAATATGAAATTATTAAAGCAATGCTCCAACCAGCTAATTGTCCGTTCATCTACCAATTCATCTTGTTGATTAAATGCTTCAGCTGCTCGTCCTAAAAGAAATTGATTGGAAGGTAAAACAAAAGCATCCAGACCCGGTGAACTTAAAATTTGTCGAAGATTTTCTTGGGCAAAAACAGTTCCCATATTTCCTAGGGAAACCCCAACAATCATAACCGGCAGACTGTTCAATGGCTGAGGTTTTATCCATGACAGCCATTCTATCAAAGATTTCAAAGCAGCAGTAATTGCATGATCATATTCAGGCGTTGAAAAAATCAAGCCGTCTGCTTCTCTTATTGCCTCTGCAATTTTTTGAACGCCTCCGGGAATTTCTCTGATATCCTCAGAAAATAGTGGCAGGTCCGTAATTTCTACTATTTCAATTTGTGCTTCTTTTGTAAAATGCTTTTTCATGTACCAAAGAAGTTTTCGATTATAAGAAAAACTAGCATTGGTCCCAACAATGGCGATAAACTTCATCCCATTTCCTCTTTCACTTGGTAATTTTTGGTAAGTAACTTTTAAAGAATATCCTTACTTCTCTTTATATTATAAATAAAAAACCACAACTCTATACGAATTGTGATTCAGATATTATTTTTCTCGACTCAAATCTACTTCTTCAAGTGGAATAATTTTTGTATTATACTTCCATTTATAACCAAAATAAAGAATAATGAAAATTGGAATTGCGGCGTATAAAGCTAAACCTTCACCCCAGTGCTTACTAAAGAGCATGGCTGGGTCAAGATTAATGGCAATTGCTGCAGTCATCAAGAGCGCAACAATTGGCCCAAACGGGAACCATTTAGCTTTGTAAGGAAGATCTTCCAGTTTTTTCCCTTGAGCAATATAGGCTCTTCTAAAACGAATATGACTGATAGAAATTCCAAGCCAAGCAAGAAATCCTGTTAGTGATGATAAATCAACCAAGAAAAGATAAATTTGCGTTCCAAATATTCCAGTTAAGAAAGCAATAAAACAAATAATTGTTGTTGCTAGAAGGGCATAAAAAGGAATTCCATTTTTTGCTGTTCGTCCAAAGAATTTTGGAGCACCTTTTTCTTGTCCCAATGAATAAAGAATCCGTGTTGAAGCATACATTACTGAATTTGCTGATGAAATTACAGAAGTAAGAATGACTGCATTCATAACTGAAGCTGCAACTGCAAAGCCAATATTTTTAAAGACAATGGTAAATGGACTCATGACAGCTGTCGAATTTGGATTTAACAAGCGAGGATCTTTAAAATTGATAATTGCAGCAATCACAATGATTGAAAAGATGTAAAAGAGTAAGATACGCCAGAAAATAGAGTTCATTGCTTTAGGGATTGACTTACCTGGGTCTTCAGATTCACCTGCGGTAATTCCTAAAAGCTCAGTTCCTTGAAAAGAGAATCCGGCAATAAGTAAAACTCCCACAAAACCTGAAATCCCACCAACAAAACCATGATTCCCAGCACTTAAATTGGCAACGACATCAACATTGCCTTGTCCCAAAACTCCAAAAATGGTAAGTAAACCAATAGCTAAAAAGAGGACAATCGTAATCACTTTAATCGTTGATAACCAATATTCTGTTTCCCCAAATGCTCCAACCGCCATGACATTAATAATAAAAATTAAGACTGTCGCAATTCCTGAAAATATCCAAGACGGAAGGTGCGGAAACCAAAACTGCGTAATCAATCCTGCTGTCGTTAAGTCCACGGCAATGGTAATCGCTCCATTGAGCCAATAGTTCCAGCCTAATGCAAAGCCAAAAGCGGGATCAACATAACGACCACCATAATCGGAGAATGAACCTGAGGTGGGCAAATAAGTCGCCATCTCACCTAAGGAAGTCATTACGAAGTAAACCATAATACCAATAAAACAATAAGCAAGAACTGCGCCCCAGGGGCCTGCTTGACTAATTGTTGCTCCTGAGGTTAAAAATAAACCTGTTCCAATTGTACCACCCAATGCAATCATGGTGATGTGGCGCTGTTTAAGGTTGCGCTTGACCTGATTTTGATTTTCCATAATCTTTGCTTTCTAATCTCTTGTTTTTTCTACAAACCAGAGCACGAACAAATAAAAAGACCAGTTGTCTTTACAACCGGTCTCTTGAGAATCACCGGCATAGATACTTGAGCGTACTCTAAAGCTGTATCTATACCTACTGTATGACACAACTCTTATCTATGCAAATGATGATGGCGTAATGAGAAGTTATTCATTTCGTGATTCTCCTTTCGTGATTTTTCTATATTCTATACCTTTTTTTTAGAAATTGCAAGAATTAATTTGATAAAAATTTATAATTACTCATTTTTATGTTAAAATATTCCTATGAATACGAATAAAAAAAATAATACAATTCTTTTTACAATCTTTGGGATTGTCTTAGTTATTATCGTTGGACTCCTTGTTTTCTTTGCCAATCGTCCAAAAACAAATGATAGTACAGCAAGTAGTACAAGCACTTCTTCAAGTCAAAAAGTTGACTATCCAACAAATTATAAATTACATGATGCAGTAAAAAATTCTACAACTGCACTTAATGATTTGACTTTGCCACAACTGTCTACAACTGTTGGTGAGGATGAAGCTGAGGTTGAAATCAAAACGACTGCTGGAAATATCAATATTAAACTTTTCCCTAAATTAGCCCCTAATGCAGTTCAAAACTTCCTTGTTCTTGCCAAAAATGGTTACTACAAAAACAATGAATTCTTCCGTGTCATTAAAGATTTCATGATTCAATCTGGTGACCCTTCTAATCAAGGAACTGGTACTGCTTCAATTTTTGGTGGAAAAACCTTCGATACTGAAATTTCTAATCAACTGTACAATATCCGCGGCGCACTTGCTTTAGCAAATACTGGTCAAGCAAGCTCTAGCAGTTCACAATTTTTCATTGTGCAAAATTCCCAAGATATGACCAGTCAAATTCAGGACAAGACTAAATATCCTCAAAAAATAATTGATGCTTATAAAAAAGGGGGATATCCTAGTTTAGACGGAAGTTACACTGTCTTTGGTCAAGTTATCTCAGGAATGGATGTCGTTGATAAAATCGCTAAAGCCGAGGTCACATCAAGTGGTTCTGGCGAAGCTTCATCTCCTGTTGACCCTGTAAAAATTAAATCTGTTAAAATTCTTAAAAACTGGAAATTTTAATAAATAAAAAGTTACTGACAGAAAATCTGTCAGTAACTTTTTTATTTCAATAAGTTTTTCATATCTTCTGGCATGTCTAATTCAACATGAACCATTTCGTCAGTAAAAGGATTTAAGAACTGTAAATGGTGACAGTGAAGGGCTTGACGTGAAATCAATTCATGATTTCCACCGTATAAATCATCACCAATTAAAGGATAACCCAAATGAGAAAAATGAACACGAATTTGATGGGTTCTTCCTGTATGCAAAATAATATCCAGAAGGGCTAAATCATTTTTTCGCTCAGCAACAACGTAAGAAGTCAGTGCATCTTTTGCTTTTTCATCAAAGCGAACTTGCCTTTGAATAATCGAATCATCACGACGACCAATTGGTAAATCAATTCGACCAGAATCTGGTAAATCTTGGTCATTTACAATGGCAAAATAGCGTTTTTCCATCGTGTCGCGAAATTTATGTTGATTCATTAAAGCATGTGCATAACGGTGTTTAGCTAAAAACATGATTCCACTAGTATCCCGGTCTAGTCTAGTGATAATATGTACCGTTTGATTAGCATAATTTTTTTGACTAATATATCCTTTGACAGCATTTGACATGGCACCAGTCGGATGCAAGGACCCTGTAATTGAGGGCTTGCCTGCTGGCTTTTCAACAACTAAATAGTGGTCATCTTCAAATAAGACATTGAGTGGAAAATCATCAGGAATTAACTTTTCATTATCTGGCTCATCTGGGACTGTGACCGTCACCAAATCATCTTTTTCCAGGCGATATATGGCATTTTTTTCCTGACCATTAACTGTAATTTTTCCACCATCAAATTTCACTTTTGTCAGTAATCTCCTAGAAATACCGTGACGGCTTAGCATTGACTTAACCATGCTTCCTTCAATCTCGTTTCTAAAAGCAAACTGCATTACTCAACCTCCCCAATAAAGGACTTACTGACCCGTTCCCAAAATGGTGTGTGAGCACAATTTGCAAAAGAAATCGTTGTTCCATCCAATGAAAACTCAATTGATTTGATATTTTTGTATTCAAAAGTCAACTGGTCAAAAGTCAAACTATAATCATCCTCTGGCGCAGGACAAACGGTAATTGTATCTTTCTCAGCTACAATCATTGGTGAACCTAATGTTCGATAGACAACGTTGTTCAAACTTGCAATTTCAGCAACTTGCATTGCTTTTACCCGCGGATGAACAACGGCTCCCCCAATTGATTTATTGTAAGCCGTTGAACCTGTTGGAGTTGAAATTGACAACCCATCTCCACGAAAACGTTCAAAAAGATAATCAGAAATTCTAACATCACCAACCATTGTTTTACTTGCACGTCGAATAGTTGCTTCATTGAGAACGTGTCGTACAATTTGATATCCGTCAGTAAAACTAACTTGAACACGAATGAGTGGATAGTGAATCGCTTGAGCTGGATTTTCATCATAAAGGGCCTCTACGACTTCAAACAAATCTTCGTCAGTAAAATCAGTATAAAAGCCTAAATGCCCCGTATGAACACCCAAAAATCGCACACGATCTAGCTGATATTCGTACATGTGCATTGCCCGTAGAAGCGTCCCATCTCCTCCAACTGAAATCACAATTTCAGGATTAATATCATCAAAAACGAAATGTTCAGCTTTCAAAATCTTGCTCAATTTATTGAGCGTTTTTTTGGATTTTTCACTCGAATTTCCAATAAGCCAGACTTTTTTACCAAAGTTCATTTTCTTCACCATTTTCTTTTTTAAAGTCTTGTTTTTGCTGAGGACTATCAAAAAGTAACTGTGCTTCTTGAATATCCTCACGGATTTCGCCCATTTCCAAATCAAGTTGAGCAGCTTCACGCGCTGCATTAGTCAATCTTGCCTTGACATCTTCAGGAATTAAGCCCCCGTACTTATAATTAAGGGAGTGTTCAATCGTTGCCCAAAAATTCATGGCCAAAGTTCTAATTTGAATTTCTGCATTGACAATTTGGAAACCATCAATTGTATCAATTGGATACTCAATGATGACATGATAAGAACGGTAACCAGAAGCTTTTTGGTTATTAATATAATCACGTTCTTCAATAATTTTAAAATCTTTGCGTTTACGTAAAAGCTCCAACACATCCCAAACATCATCAACAAACTGGACCATTACTCGAACACCAGCAATATCTTCCATTTCAGCTAAATTTTCTCGTGTGTAACCACGAAGTTTGGCCTTATTTCTGATTGATTCTCGACGTTTCACGCGCCCTGTAACAAATTCAATCGGAGAATAAAGTCCTTTCTTTAAATATTGCTTACGAACTCCACGAAATTTTATTTTTAACTCGCCAACTGTTTGGACATAAGGATCCAAGAATTCTTCCCAATTAAACATTTTTTCACTTTGCAAAAGCAATTGCTCTCACATACTCCTTTTTTGAGTATTTAAATCTTAAACGATTTCTGACTTCTATATTTATTAGAATCACATCTAATATTTTAACATAAGTTTGCTTTATTCACATTATTGCTACTTAAATGCTTTAAATTTCGATAAAAAAAGAGCAATCATTTTGCCCTTTTAGCTCTTAATTATATTTTTTACTTCTATGTTTTTTGAAAAATATCTCTGAAGTTCAATAACAATGATGATTGAAACAATAATTAATAAAGTCCATGAAGAGATTTTACCTAAATCAACAAATTGCCAGGCCTTTAACTGATAAGAATAAGTCCAAGCACTAAAATAAGAACCAATATTCTCTGCCAAATAAATAAAGAGACCAATTAAAAAGAAACTCAAAATTGCCGGCATTTGATAACGTTTTGTCCACAATACAAAAGTAAATTTAGTTTTCCAGAAAATCATTAAAATAAAGAGATAAAAGATATTTCTGAAATCAAAGCCAAAGGTTCCACTAAAAAAATTGAGATAAATAAGAATAGAAATACCAACAGACATCAACCAATGGGGCCAATTGATTGCTTCTAAATCAAACTCTTTTATTGCCCGAACAATATAAGAACCAATGGCCGAGTACATAAAAGCACTGTATAAGGGAACATCCATAATTTTAAATAAGCCAGCATCTGGATAGGACCAACTCCCATGTTTTACTTTAAATATTTCTAAAATCATTCCCAAAACATGGAAGACCATGATTGGAATTAAATCATAAGCTCGCTCATATTTGCTGACCAAAAGTATCATCTGAATGACAATGACACAAATCAATAAAGTATCATAACGTGCAAGATGTGGAATTTTGATAAAGGTAGTGACAATTAATGACAGAATAATAGTGATTCCAAAAATTGCTGACCGAAATTGTTTCAAACCAAAATCCCAAAAATCTTTTAAATGATATTTCTCTTCTACTTTTTCCATAGCCTTAATTCTATCATATTTTCAGTCCTTATCTAGTCTCCTTCATTTTTAAAACTTCCCTTTGTTTCTCTGCTTTGAGCCAGCTTTTCCCTTTCTTCAACTTAGGGCGCAACTTTACTTATAGTCAGCCTTTTGATATACTTTTAATTAATATATCGTTTAACCCAACTGAAAGGAAAGATATTTTCTTTAGAAAATAATCTTAAAAATAATTAATGAGTACGAATTTGGAGATTGAGTATAAGTCGCTATTGTCGCTGGCTGAGTATGACCAGCTCAAAAAACTCTTTACTCACGTAACCCCTGTTAGGCAAACTAACCACTACTTAGATTCAAAAGACTTTAAATTACGCAAGAAAAAATTGGCTTTGCGTATTAGAACTTTTGATAAGTCCGCAGAAATGACTTTAAAAGTTCCACAAGAAGTTGGAAATATTGAATATAATATTGATCTCAGTCTTGAAGAAGCTCAACAACTCCTTGGCGAACGAAATATCGTTTGTGGAGAGACTGATTTAAGTGAAATTTGTGAGCTATTGACAGCACGAGATATTAATCTTGAAGAAATCACCTTAATTGGAAGTTTGACGACGATTCGCTATGAACAACATCTTCCGATTGGACTCGCTGCTTTAGATAAGAATGATTATCTGGGACATACTGACTATGAACTTGAGCTTGAAGTTGATGACAGCAAACAAGGGAAAAAAGACTTTTTTGAGTTTTTAGACAAAAATCGAGTTGAATATCGTTTTTCAAAATCTAAAGTTGTTCGTTTTTTAGACTGTTTAAGACATTTACGAAAATAATTTTTAAAATTTTACTGACAGAATCCTGTCAGTATTTTTTATAAAAAAAATGTCTGACAAGCATCAGGCAGTTTTTTCAATTTGTTCTAAGTATTGTTGTAAGAGGGCATGAGGACAATCTTCAATTTTTAAGCATTCTTCATGAGTCATAATCAAACTTGCTGGAGAGGCTTGAAAATCATTTTTTCTAAAATCTTTTAACATTAAAGCGAGATGTCTTTTAGCAAAAGAACGATACTCCATAAAATTAAGAGTAGACACGCCAATTTCTTTCAATATTTGCTGACGAACTTGTACTGTATAATCTAAAATCGTCGTTTCTTCTAAAATATCTTGCAACAATAAGAGAAAAGCTCTCCCTTGTTTTCGCCCGTAAAGATTCACAGTCAGATAATCGAGTGATACTTTTCGTAAGCGGTCATAACAAGCATTCAACGAATTAATATTTTTAGGCAAGTCTTCCGCATCCCGTAGCTGCTTAGCTGCAGGTAGGGTAACAATCGGATATAAATGCCAATCATTATGATCAAATGGTTCTAAATGGTCTAAAATGGGAGTGAAGTAATAATGAGTCTCCAACATAGTTTTTCTTCCTTGGTTTTGGGTATAGTTTCATAATTGAGAAGAAGTTATAAATAGAATCTATAGAATACAACTATTTCACAGGTTCTGACCCTTCACATAATGAAGCAGTATTACTCTACCAAGTCTCCTCTCTTTTTTACTATATTAACAAAAAAAGTCTGCTCACTCAAATAATACACAATACCATTTACAAAAATTTGCGCATGGGCCCACTTTTATTCCCTTACTTACAAGCGCTCAATTTCCTCTTTGACGGCGAGATTAGTTTGAGCAAAAGCTTCAGAAAAGTTTTGGTCAAGTTCTTTAATATGACCCACACGTACCTTTTTAACAAATTTCAAATCTTTTAATTTACTCAATAAATCTGAAAGATTTTCTTCATTCACATAAAGTAAACAATAATTTGATTTTTGGCTTGTATAAACCACATCTCCAAATTTACTCAATTGTCTTGTTCCCTTGTAAGAATAACAATAAACATAAACTGCAATTCGCTCTTTTATAAAAAGGGGGCGAATTTCTTTTTTCTCAATGCTTTCCATGATGTCGTCCATGTTGCCCTCCTTTCAACGGTAGATTCTCCTCAACATAAATCTGTTCCGAAATACTATTTGTAATTTTTTTGGTCAAAGCTGTCAAAATTTGTTGAAGGTCATTTTCTGCCAAACGAAAGGCATAAACCTTCTCATTCAAATTTATTTCATGCTGAAGTGCTCTTAACTCTGGGCGAAAAGCGATATATTCAGAATTATCTTGTAGAGTTTTAAGCTGACGTTGTAGATTTTCATCTGCCATAAAATCAGCTTTAGCTTTCTGATAAGCTTCAACTTCTGGAAATTTCAAAAACTCGTCCATTATCTTTTCTAACAAATTATCTATTTCCAATAGATTTTGGTCGATTATTAACATATTTTTATTATATCATAAATATCAAATGATACACTTTACTGTTATTTTTAGCAAAAGAGAATATGACGCTTGATACAAATTTATTAATTTGGTATAATAATTAACATATTGTTAGAATTATCTGATAATTTAAGGGAGGAAAACTTTTGGAAAATCTTCAAGAGAAACATGAAGCTCAACGGGGCTTACAGAACCGACATATTCAACTTATTGCTATTGCTGGAACAATTGGTACCGGACTTTTTCTAGGAGCCGGAAAAACTATTCAAATGACTGGTCCAAGTGTTATTTTTGCTTATATTCTTATTGGAATTGCCATGTTCTTTTTCTTAAGAACAATCGGAGAAATGCTTTACAATGACCCTAGTCAGCATTCATTTTTAAATTTTGTCACAAAATATTCAGGCGTTCGGACAGGTTACTTCACTCAGTGGTCTTATTGGTTAGTTATTGTTTTTGTGTGTATCTCTGAATTGACAGCAATCGGCACTTATATTCAATTTTGGCTCCCTCAGGTTCCGCTTTGGTTGATTGAAATTGTCATGCTAGCCCTTCTTTTTGGACTTAATACTTTAAATTCTCGCTTTTTTGGTGAAACTGAATTTTGGTTTGCTATGATTAAAGTAGCAGCAATCATTGGAATGATTGTCACTGCAATTATTTTGGTAGCTGGTAATTTTCACTATACTACTGTTTTAAGCGGAAAAACTGTTCATGACTCTGCTTCACTAAACAACATTTTTGATGGCTTTCAACTCTTTCCACATGGTGCTTGGAACTTTGTGGGTGCCTTACAAATGGTTATGTTTGCCTTTACTTCTATGGAATTTATTGGAATGACTGCGGCAGAAACAGTTAATCCCAAAAAGAGTTTACCAAAAGCAATTAATCAAATCCCAGTACGTATTTTACTTTTCTATGTTGGAGCACTTTTGGCTATTATGGCTATCTTCAACTGGCATTATATTCCGGCAGATAAATCTCCATTTGTTATGGTTTTTCAACTTATTGGAATCAAGTGGGCAGCAGCGCTCATTAACTTTGTTGTCCTGACTTCTGCGGCTTCAGCGCTTAATAGTTCATTATTTTCTGCAACACGAAACATGTACTCACTCGCTCAACAGCACGACAAAGGAAGATTAACTCCTTTTACAAAACTTTCCAAGGTTGGGATACCTATCAATGCCCTTTATATGGCAACTGCTCTCTCCCTTTTGGCTCCTGTCCTGACTCTTATTCCTCAGATAAAAAATGCCTTTGATTTTGCAGCCTCTTGTACGACTAATTTATTTTTAGTGGTTTACTTTATCACCCTCTACACTTATTGGCAATATCGTAAATCTGAAGATTACAATCCTAAAGGTTTCTTGACACCAAAACCTCAAATTACTGTTCCCTTCATCGTAGCTATCTTCGCGATTGTCTTTGCTTCTTTATTTTTCAACGCAGATACCTTTTATCCAGCCTTGGGAGCAATCGTCTGGACAATTTTCTTTGGACTCTACTCGCACTATAAAAAGATTTAAGCGAGTCATCTTTTCCTAAACGGAGTGACTTCTGAAAAACTAAATGAAAAAGCGTATAATATAATATTATGAATACAAATCAAAATGAAGAAAATAAGCCTTCGCAACGTGGTTTAAAAAATAGGCATATTCAACTTATTGCCATCGCTGGAACAATTGGTACGGGATTATTCCTCGGTGCCGGAAAATCGATTCACCTCACTGGCCCATCAATTATTTTTGTTTATTTAATAATCGGTGCGCTCATGTATATTCTCCTAAGAGCTATCGGGGAGATGCTTTACCAAGATCCCAATCAACATTCCTTTTTAAATTTTGTTTCACGCTACCTCGGTGAAAAACCTGGTTACTTTATTCAGTGGTCTTATTTACTGGTTGTTGTTTTTGTAGCTATGGCTGAGCTAATTGCTATTGGGACTTATATTAATTTTTGGTTGCCGGATTTACCAATTTGGATGACAGAAGTCTTTGTACTAGTTCTTCTAACTTTATTGAATACTTTAAATCCAAAATTTTTTGGAGAAACCGAATTTTGGTTTGGGATGATTAAAATTGTGGCAATTATTGGTTTGATTTTAACGGCAATAATCCTTATTTTTAGTCATTATCATACAGGAACTGACACTGTAAGTGTAACTAATATCACCAAAGGCTTCGAGTTCTTCCCAAATGGGCTTTCTAATTTCTTTGAAAGCTTCCAGATGGTCATGTTTGCTTTTGTTTCGATGGAGTTCATCGGAATGACTGCAGCAGAGACAGATAATCCTAGACCGACTTTGAAAAAAGCGATTAATCAAATTCCAATTCGAATTGTCCTCTTTTATGTTGGGGCACTGCTGGCAATTATGAGTATCTACCAATGGCGCGATATTCCGGCTGATAAATCACCATTTGTTACCATTTTCCAACTCATTGGAATCAAGTGGGCAGCGGCTTTAGTGAACTTTGTGGTACTAACTTCTGCTGCCTCGGCTTTAAACTCTGCCCTCTTTTCAATCACTCGGAATCTTTATTCTTTATCAAAACTCAATAATGATAAAATACTTAAACCATTTACTAAATTTTCAAAAGCTGGTGTACCAGTAAATGCTTTACTTTTCACCTCATTATTAATTCTATTTACTCCATTCATCTCGATGATTCCTGCAATTTCTAATTCTTTTGTCTTTATTACCAGTGTCGCAACCAATCTTTTTCTAGTGGTTTACCTGATGACCTTAATTACTTATCTTAAATATCGGAAATCAAGTGATTTTGATCCCAAAGGGTTTGTTTTACCTGCAGCCCACATCTTTATTCCATTAGCCATTGCTGGATTTGTCTTAATCTTTATTTCACTATTCTGCTTTAAAGATACAATTGTTCCGGCCATTGGTTCTGTGATTTGGGTTCTTATCTTTGGACTATTTACTTTCTTTAAAAAAATAAAAACAGCTGAATAATCAGCTGTTTTTTTAATCTTCAAGTTCGAGTTCAATTTCTTCAGTTTCGACTACTTTTTCTTCTTTTTTAGCTTTAGTTGCCTTAGCTTTTGTTGAAGTATCTTCTGTAGTTTCTGCTACTTCTGCTTCATCAAGAAGGCCGTGAGCGGCACGAACTTTATGGTCAATTTCATCAAAGATTTCTTGATGTTCTTTGAGATAGTTCTTCGCTTTTTCTGCTCCTTGACCAATTTTTTCGTCATTGTAAGCAAACCAAGCGCCTGATTTTTTGATGATTCCTTCATCAACAGCAATGTTTAAAAGTTCACCGGTTCTTGAAATACCTTCACCAAACATGATGTCAACGAGAGCAACCTTGAATGGCGGAGCCACTTTATTTTTAACGACTTTGATTTTTGTGATTTTACCGATTTGGGTTTTGTTATCTCCAGAACCTTCTTCGATTTTTGTTGAACCACGTACATCCAGGCGTACAGAAGCATAGAACTTCAATGCACGACCACCAGGTGTTGTTTCTGGTGAACCAAACATAACCCCAACTTTTTCACGCAATTGGTTGATGAAAATTGCTGTTGTTTTTGTTTTATTAATATGTCCAGCAAGTTTACGCATAGCTTGTGACATCATACGTGCTTGAAGCCCAACTGAACTATCACCAATTTCACCGTCAATTTCGGCCTTAGGTACCAAAGCTGCAACTGAGTCAATAACAACCAAATCAACTGCACCAGATGTAATCAATTTTTCAGCAATTTGAAGCCCTTGTTCACCATAGTCGGGTTGTGAAAGTAAAAGTTCATCGATATTGACCCCGAGCGCTTTTGCATATTCTGGGTCAAGCGCATTTTCAGCATCGATAAAGGCTGCAATTCCACCTTCTTTTTGAACCGCTGCAACGGCATGAAGAGCGACTGTTGTTTTACCAGAAGATTCTGGTCCATAAATCTCAACAATACGTCCTTTAGGATAACCACCTGCACCAAGCGCAATATCAAGTGCAAGTGAGCCTGAACTTACTACTGACACTTTTTGGTTAGCTGCTTCGCCAAGACGCATAAGTGAACCTTTCCCAAAGTCTTTTTCAATCAAAGCAAGTGCATCTGCCAAAGCTTTGTCACGTTCAGCGCCATATTTTTTGGTAATATCATCAAAATTTGTTTTTTTCTTTGTTGCCAACTTTTATCTCCGTTATTCTTTATTTATTGTTTAATTATAGCATTTTTCAGGATTTTTTATAAGCCCCTATATTTTATCTATACGTTTTTTTATTAACTTTGTCACTGAGTTTTTAAATTAATCTTTAAAAGCTGTCAGTAAAAATCAAGTCATTATTTTTGCTGACAGAATGGGCAAAAGTGGGTCCCCCGACCAGCCACTTTTATTTTTTGAATTTCATTGCCACAACGCACACATTTTTCCCCTGTTTTTCCATATACTCGTAATTCTTCTTGCATTTTTCCTGTTGAACCTAAGGCACTATAGGTTCTGATGCTTGAACCGCCTAATTTAATTGCTTTTTGTAAAATTTCAATGATAGAATCATGTAAAAGATGAATAGAACTTTCTGTCAGTTGATTAGCCACTTTTTCCGGATGAATCTTTGCTAGCCAAAGCACTTCATCAACATAAATATTTCCAAGTCCAGCCACTAATGTTTGTTCAAGTAGAAAAGGTTTAATTTTCTTTGTTGATTTTTGCAATTTTTCTCGGAAAATCTGTTCATCAAAAGTTTCATAAGTTGGCTCAGGACCAATTTTTTTCTTCAAGAAATATGGAAGTACCTGGTCATTAGAAATCAGTTCCCAAGTTCCAAATTTTCTTACGTCAGCATATATTAATTGTTCGTCAGTAAATTTAAGGGCTAAATGGTCATGTTTTTCCATTGGAGAACTGAGGCTTGCAAGTCGATATTTCCCTTCCATCCGCAGATGAGAAATCAAACGATCTTTCTCGCCAATTTCAAAAATTAAATATTTTCCGCGACGTGAAATGCCATGAATGGTTTTTCCTGTCAATTCTTTTTTCAATTGCTCAAAACCAGTTAAAACCATTCTTGGATAAGTGGCTTCTATAGATACAATTTTTTGTCCAACAATTCTTTTTTCAAGCTCTCTTCTCACTGTTTCAACTTCTGGTAACTCTGGCATTTTTTACTGACAACTTTCTATTGTATCCTTAATTAAATTTAAATATAAAAAACCACTGATAATTTATCATTAGATAAGTTTCATCAGTGACTATTTTAACATTTATCATTCATTTTTTTACGATAAAGATTTCAAAATTTATTTTCCAGAATCACCATAATTTGATAAGACGCGAGCTGATGGGTCTTTGACGTCTTCGCCTACCCAATCACGATTTGGCATCCAAAAATCAAGAATCCAATCTTCATATCCTGGATAAAATTCTTCAAAAATATCACGATACATCAATGATTCTTTGGTAAATGGTGTATGTTTTGGATACTTTTCACTGGCCTTTGCTAAGTCTTCATCAGAATATTTTTCGTCAGCAAATTCTTTTAAATAGTCAACCATTGAGTGACCAACAGCGTCAGAAAAAGCAGCTTTTTCTCTGAATAAAATCTCATCTGGCAATAGTTCAGTTCCTTCAAAAGCATGACGCAAGAGATATTTCCCTTTGTCATAAGTATTCAATTTTCTGCTAGGATTAATAGACATGACATAGGCCGCAAAATCCAAATCAGCAAAAGGAACACGCGCTTCAAGAGAATGAGCTGCTAAACAGCGGTCAGCCCGCAGGACATCATACATATAAAGCTCATGCACTCGTTTTTGAGCTTCTTTTTGAAAGGCACCAGCTGATGGAGCAAAGTCAGTATATTTATAACCAAACATTTCATCAGAAACTTCACCAGTCATCAAAACTTTCAGTTCTGTATTCTCGTGAATATATTTGCAGATTAAATACATACCAATAGAAGCCCGAATCGTTGTGATGTCCCATGTTTCTAAGTGCCAAATGACCTCGCGTACGGATGAAAGCACATCTTCTTTTGTCATCAGAATTTCGGTATGGTCAGTTCTTAAGAAATCTGCCACTTCACGCGCATATTTCAAATCAATCGGGTCTGTTTCCATTCCAATAGCAAAAGTCTTAATTGGGCTCTCTAATTCTCTAGCTGCAATTGCACAAACCAATGATGAATCTAAGCCACCTGACAAGAGATAGCCCATTGGAGCATCTGCATGAAGACGTTTTTTAACTGCGCGTTCCAATTTGCGACGGATATGTCCTGAAATTTCAGCCAAAGGTTCTTCAACAATTGTTGAAACCTCAGCAATATCATTATAAACATGAAATTCACCATTGGCATAGTAGTAACCTGGAGGAAATGGCGTAACATCTTTACATGTTGAAATTAATGCCTTAGCTTCAGATGAAAAAGATATTTTGCCAGTTAATTTATTATAGCCATAAAAAAGGGGGCGAATTCCAAAGGGGTCGCGAGCTGCAAAAATCTCACCAGTATTTTCATCAACCAAAACAAATGCAAATTCAGCATCAAGCATTTTGACCATTGTTTCGATTCCAGTGGTTTCAAAAAGTGGTAAAAGGACTTCACAATCAGAATCACCAGTAAATTTGTATCCTTTAGTTTCCAAGAACTTACGGAGAGTTAGAAAATTATAAATTTCACCATTACACATGACTCTTTTACCATTCAAACCAAAGGGCTGACGTCCCAAGTCTGATAAATCCATGATTGAAAGTCGGCAAAAACCAAAATCATTTCCCAAAGTATCACGAACATGCTGTTGGTCATCTGGTCCTCGATGCTCAATCAATTCCAAATTACTTTTAAATTCTTCTATCGTTAAATCAGATGTTTCCATAAATAAAAAACCGCACATAATTTCCCCCAATAATAATTATAATTTTCAACATTATATCACAATTGTCTGGAAATTTCATAATAAAACAAAAAATAGCGATAATTCGCTATTTTCATTACATATAATCATCACGATTGTAGCCAAAGTCAGCTAAATCCATTTTTCGGTCGCGCCAGTCATTTTTGATTTTGACCCAAGTTTCAAGATAAACTTTATCCCCAAGCATAATTTCAATATCTCGACGAGCCATTTTCCCGATTTTACGAATCATATCGCCGCCTTTACCAAGAATAATCCCTTTTTGGCTCTTGCGTTCAACAATAATTGTTGCCATGATATGAATCTTACCAGTTTCTTCATCTCGAGTCATTTGGTCAGTAGTGACTGCGATTGAATGTGGAACTTCTTCCCGAGTTAATAATAAGATTTTTTCACGAATCATTTCTGAAACAAGAAAACGCTCAGGATGGTCAGTGATTTGATCTTCTGGGAAATATTGAGGACCCTCGTCCAATTTTTCAGAGAGCGTATCAATTAATCTTTCTGTATTATTCCCTTGTTGAGCTGAGATTGGAACCACTTCAGAAAACTCCATTTGTGAAGTATAATCGGCCACAATTTCAAAAAGACGGTCAGGATGAATTTTATCAATTTTATTGACGACTAAAATAACAGGAACTTCTGCCTTTTTCAAGCGCTCAATAATCATATTTTCACCGGTTGAACGTGGTTCATCAGCCGCAACCATGAACAAAACGACATCACATTCACGTAAAGTCGAATAAGCAGATTGAACCATGAAATCGCCTAAAGCATTGTGTGGTTTGTGAATACCTGGCGTATCAATGAAAACAATTTGTTCATTTTCTGTCGTATAAATTCCTTGAATTTTATTTCTTGTTGTTTGAGGTTTATCTGACATGATGGCAATTTTTTGTCCCATCACGTGGTTCATAAATGTTGATTTTCCAACATTTGGACGACCTAAAATCGCCACAAATCCTGATTTAAATTTGTTATTTGTCATAGCGCTATTATAGCATAAAATCAGCCCTTTTTAAGTAAAATTCTAAAAAATGATTGTGAAAATTTGCTGACGAAAAGCGACAGAGTCTTTAAAAATCATTTGTCATCTCCGTCAGCTTAATAAATCTAATTATGTTCAGTACAAATTTACTGACGAAAAGTACGCGTTCTTTAGAATGGGCTTAATAAATTCAATTATTGTCCATAAAAATTTACTGACAGCTGACAAAAGAAAAAATCATCAGCTAACTGATGATTCCTCTTTTTACCGATTTAAAGCTCATTAAGCAATCGCTTATTAATGACAGAATGGCCAGCTTTGCTGACCATTCCTCCATTTACCGATTTAAAGCTCATTAAGCAATCGCTTTAAACTATCAGTAATTTCTTAATTATTTTTATTTGTCACCACGGCTACGCATTACGAAGCCAGCTGATTTTTCAGTTCCTGTGGTACGTTTACGAGGAGTTTTTTCTCCTTGTTTACGATCGTCAAAACGACGGTCATCACGTTTTCCACGGTAGCCTCCACGATTATCATCACGATCTTTCCAGTTGCGTTTACGATCTCCACCGCGTTCGCCATCTTTACCATCACGATTTCCACGATAGCCTCCACGGTTTCCGTCACGGTCACCATTTCCACGGCCTTTGTAGCGTCCGCCGCCACCTTTACCTTTTTTCTTGAAGCCTTTTCCTTCACCATTATATGGCAATGGACGTTCAGCTGTAATTTTAACTTCTTCTTGATTATCAGGGTCTTTTACGCGACCTTGAAGAAGTAAAGCAACCAATTCTTTAGCATCAAATTTTTCAAGTAGGCTCGCTGCTTGTTTGTCAAATTTAGCCAATTTCGCTTTAGCTGAATCATCAGACAAATCACGAAGCACATCATCCATAGCTACTGAGAGTGACGCTTGGTAAGCTTCTTCTTTTGTAGGTGGTTTCAAGCCTTTCATTGGCTTTTTAGTCATATTTTCAATGGCACGAAGATAACCCATTTCATTGTATGAAACAAATGTTACAGAACGTCCTGATTTACCAGCACGACCGGTACGACCGATACGGTGAACATAGCTTTCTTGGTCTTGAGTAATATCGTAGTTATAAACGTGAGTAACTCCTGACACGTCAAGTCCACGAGCGGCAACGTCAGTTGCAACCAAAACATCAATATGTCCTGCTTTGAAATCACGTAAAACAGCCAAACGTTTATTTTGGTCCAAATCTCCGTGCATTCCTTCAGCACGGTAACCGCGCAATTTAAGACCACGAATCAATTCGTCAACACGACGTTTTGTACGACCGAAAACAATTGCAAGTTCTGGACGTTCAACGTCAAGCAAACGAGTCAAAACATCAAATTTTTCAAATTCTTTTGTTTTTACAAAATATTGATCAATACGGTCAGCAGTCATTTCTTTGGCTGCAATTTTGATGTGTTCAGGATTCTTCATGAATTTCACACCAATTTTTTTGATATCAGCAGGCATAGTTGCTGAGAAAAGCAATGTTTGACGAGCTTCTGGTGTTTTTTCAATGATGAAATGAATATCTTCCAAGAATCCCATATTCAACATTTCATCAGCTTCATCAAGAATCAAAGTTTCAAGTTGATCCAATTTAATTGCTTTACGTTTAATCAAGTCAACCAAACGTCCTGGTGTTCCCACAACAATATGTGCACCAGCTTTAAGGCCTTTGATTTGTTTTTCAATACTTGAACCACCAAAAACAGTACGAACTTTAAGTCCTTTTGATTTACCAAAACGGAAAAGTTCTTCTTGTCCTTGAACCGCAAGTTCGCGGGTTGGAGCAATAACGAGTGCTTGAATAGCTGGATTAGAAGCATCAATTTTTTCAATTGTTGGAAGACCAAATGCTGCTGTTTTACCAGTTCCTGTTTGCGCTTGACCTAGAACGTCACGCCCTTCAAGTGCAAGTTTAATTGTTTGTTCTTGGATTGGTGTTGGTTGTTCATAACCAATCTCTGTAAGTGTATTTACGATTCCTTCTGACAGGCCGAGTTCACTAAATTTCATTTTTTACCTATATTTCTACTGCGTGTTCCCACGCCAAACTTTTTATTACAGGGTACGAAACCCTTGCTACAGGCGAAATTTATGTGACTCGCCTGACGTAACTTATCTATTATAGCATAATTTTTTGACTGAAAATGCTTACGCCCTTTACTTTTTTTAAAATATTTTCATAAAAAATATACTGACAAAGCTGTCAGTAAATTTTTATGATATTTTTTAAAGAATATAAGCTTTTCTACTATATAAAATATCTGTCAGTAATTTTATACTGAAAATTGCTCCATTAATTCAACATCTGGATATTTATCTTTAAACCAACGCATGGCAAATTCATTTTCAAACAAGAATAAAGGATGATCAAAACGATCTCGTGCCAAAATATTACGTGAACTAGACATTTTTTCATCTAAATCTTCTTCTTTAATCCAACGAACCGTTTTTGTCCCCATTGGTGTCATGATTGTTTCAGAATTATATTCTCGCTCCATCCGGTCCTTAAAGACTTCAAATTGAAGTTGCCCAACCGCACCAAGCATAATATCACCAGTTGTATAAGATTTGTAGAGCTGAATGGCTCCTTCTTGTACCAATTGGTCAATTCCTTTTTGGAAAGATTTTTGTTTCATCACATTTTTCGCTTGGACACGCATAAAGAGCTCAGGGGTAAATGTTGGCAATGGCTCAAAAGATTTTTTCAATTTACCTGTGGTTAATGTATCCCCAACCTGATAAGTTCCAGTATCATAAACCCCAATAATATCACCAGCTACAGCATTCTCAACATTTTCTCGCGATTCAGCCATAAATTGTGTGACATTTGAGAGTTTCACTTTCTTACCCGTCCGAACAAGATTAACATCCATTCCTCGTTCAAATTCACCAGATACAATCCGAACAAAAGCAATTCGGTCACGGTGACGTGGGTCCATATTTGCTTGGATTTTGAAAATGAAACCAGAAAAATCAGGATTTAAAGGTTCAATTTCTTCTTCATCCACCGTTTTGTGTGAATGAGGTTCTGGTGCATATTCTAAAAATGTTTCAAGGAAAGTTTCTACCCCAAAACTAGTTAGAGCTGAACCAAAGAAAACTGGTGTCAATTGCCCAGCAACAACTTCTTCCTCAGAAAATTGATTTCCAGCATCCAAAAGTAATTCAGCATCTTCTAAAGCTTGAGTAAAGAATGGATTTTTTGTCAAAGGATGACTAGCCGGCACTTCCCCGTTTTCATCAAATTCAACAAAACGTTTACCATCCTCAGGTTGATAAACTTCCACACGACCATGCGTAAAATCATAAAGTCCTTGGAAATTTTTCCCCATCCCGATTGGCCAATTCATTGGTACACTAGCAATTCCAAGAATTTCTTCCAATTCAGAAAGTAAATCAAGTGGTTCACGTCCATCACGGTCAAGTTTATTAATGAACGTGAAAACCGGAATCCCTCTGCGTTTTACAACTTGGAAAAGTTTTTTCGTTTGTGCTTCAATCCCTTTTGCGCTGTCGATAACCATGACCGCAGCATCAACTGCCATCAATGTTCGGTAAGTATCTTCTGAGAAATCTTCGTGCCCGGGCGTGTCCAAAATATTAACACGTTTGCCTGCATAATCAAACTGCATGACAGAACTTGTTACAGAAATTCCACGCTCTTTTTCAATATCCATCCAGTCTGACTTAGCAAAATTACCAGTTTTACGAGCTTTTACAGTCCCCGCTTCCCGAATGGCTCCCCCAAATTTCAATAATTGTTCTGTAATCGTCGTCTTACCAGCATCTGGGTGACTGATGATGGCAAAAGTCCGACGTTTTTTTATTTCTTCTTGTAAAGTCATTTATACTCTCTTTTTCTTTAATTATTCATTTATATTTTTAATTTATTTTACATTGGTTAAGCCTCGAAAAAATAGTTCTTTTAATTATATCAAAATTTGCCCTGATTTTATAGTTGATTTTTATAAATCTTAGCAACAAACTAAAGAGTTAAAAAATTCATTCGATTGTTAATTAAACAAAAGAAAAAACAATCAGCAAAACTAATTGTTTTATCATTAAATTTTTTATTTATACAGTAGCGTTTTTCTTGTAAATTTCTGCCTCTGCTTCTGTTGAGAAGACAAAATGTCCTGGGGTAATTTCCCGCATTTCACGTTCTTGTCCATCCAATTCAGCCGTTGGGTCATAAACAATTGGAGTACGTTCCCGCTCAGAAATAGGGTCTGGTGACGGAATTGAACTTAGCAAACTCTTAGTATAAGGATGAATTGGATGATTATAAACTTGATCAGAAGTTCCAACTTCCAAAATTTTCCCCCAGTGCATGACACCAATTCGGTCAGAAATATATTTAACCATTGACAAATCATGAGCGATAAACAAGTAAGTCAAGTTTTCTTTTGCTTGAATATCTCTCATCAAGTTAACAACCTGAGCTTGAATTGAAACATCAAGTGCTGAGATAGGTTCATCAGCTACGACAAATTTAGGTTTTACGGCAAGTGCACGTGCAATCCCAATCCGTTGACGCTGTCCACCAGAAAACTCATGAGGATAACGTGTCAAATGGTCATCATTCAATCCAACCAAACGTAAGAGTTCCAATACACGAGCATCACGTTCAGCCTTTGTTTTTACTAAACCATTGGCATCAAGTCCTTCAGCAACAATATCTTTAACGCGCATGCGTCCATTCAATGAAGCTTGTGGATCTTGGAAAATCATTTGTGCTTCTGAACGATACTCACGCAGATCTGAACCTTTTAGATTACGAACATCTTTACCTTCAAAGAGAATCTCTCCACCAGTAATGAAATTATCATAAAGTTTAAGAATTGCTCGACCAATCGTCGTTTTACCAGAACCAGATTCTCCAACGAGACCAAATGTTTCTCCTTCATAAATATCTAAAGAAACATTATTAATTGCCTTATTAGCCCCTTTCTTTCCTTTATTAAAAGTCAAATCAAGGTTTTTTATTTCAATTACTTTTTTAGGTTCTGTCATCATTTATCCCCTTTCAATTCTTCCCAGCGTTTCCAGCGTGCCAAGATATTATCGGAAGGCGTTACTTTTGGTGCTCGTGGGTCTAAAAGCCAAGTTTTGGCAAAATGTGTTGGAGATACTTCAAAGTATGGAGGTTCTTCTTCAAAATCAATTGCCAAGGCAAATTTATTACGTACTGCAAAGGCATCCCCTTTTGGTGGATTCAATAAATCAGGCGGAGTTCCTGGGATTGAAACCAATCGATCGACACTTGAATCAACCGTTGGCATTGAATCTAAGAGTCCCCAAGTATATGGATGTTGTGGATTATAGAAAATTTCTTCAACTGTTCCATATTCAACAATTTCACCCGCATACATTACCGCCACTTTATGTGCAAAGCCAGCAACAACTCCCAAGTCATGGGTAATGAAGACAATAGAAGAATTAATTCTTTCTTGCAATTCGGCCATCATATGCATAATTTGTGCTTGAATTGTAACGTCAAGCGCAGTTGTTGGTTCATCTGCAATCAAGATTTCAGGATCAGCAGCCAAGGCAATCGCGATAACTGCACGTTGACGCATCCCCCCTGACCATTGGTGTGGATAATCATTAATATGCACTTCTGCATCAGGAATTCCGACTTGTTGCATCAATTCCAGTGCTCGTTTCATGGCATCGGCTTTACTCATTCCTTTGTTGTGTTTCAACAAAGGTTCAGCAATTTGTTTTCCAATGCGCATTGTTGGGTCAAGAGAAGTCATTGGGTCTTGGAAAATCATTGAAATTTCATTTCCACGAATTTTTTGCCACTCTTCCTCCTTTAAATCAAGAAGGTTACGCCCTTTAAATAATAATTCACCTTGTGGTATTACCGCATTTTTCGCATTCAAGCCCATCAAAGTTTTTGTTGTTACTGATTTACCAGAGCCAGACTCACCAACAATTGCTAAGGTCTGTCCTTTTTCTAAATCAAAAGAAACATCACGAATCGCTTTAACATCTCCAGCATAGGTGTGGAAATTGACATGCAAATTTTTAACTTCTAATACTTTTTCTTCTGCCATTTCTAATCCTCACTTGCTCTAGGGTCAAATGCATCACGCAAACCATCTCCAAAGAAGATAAATGTGAGTGAAAGCACAGACAATACTACTGCTGGAATAATCAATTGGAATGGATAGAATTGCAAACTTGCAATCCCATCATTAATCAAAGTCCCCAAAGAAGACGTTGGCGGTTTAACCCCAAGGTTAATCGCTGATAAAACAGCCTCATACATAATCATACTTGGAATATCAAACATGATTTGGACAACAATAACCCCTGAAACGTTTGGCAACAAATGTTTTACTGCAATTTTCCAAGTAGATTGTCCTAAAGTTTTTGAGGCCAAGACGAAGTCACGCTCCTTATAGGAGAGAACCATGTTCCGTACCTGCCTGGCCATCCCGGTCCATGCAAATAGACCAATCGCAATAATAATTGATGAAATCCCTTGTCCTAAGAGTAAGGCAAGCATTGTTACTACAACTAAGTTAGGTACAGATTGGATGATTTCAATAATCCGTTGCATAACCATATCGACTTTTCCGCCCATCCAGCCGGAAATAATCCCATAGGTCACCCCGATTACTAAGTCAATCAAGGCGGCAGCAAGGGCAATAATCAATGAAATACGCAAACCAACAATTGTCCGTTTAGCCAATGAACGTCCATATTTATCCGTCCCAAAGACATATTTATCTTTTTCTGGAACACCTTGTGATTTATAAACATCTGTTCTTTCAGTAGAACCTGGTGCTTTAAATTCACCATTCCAAAATGGTAAATCACCTGAGAGTTTTGGTGGAAGATTTCCATAAACCTGTGATTTATTTGGATTAAAGTAGTTTGCCTTTGATTGTGGTACAACAAATGCTGAGATTACTGAGAAAGCCAATGTAATCGCAATAATCCACATGGCAACCAAAGCTACTTTATTTTTCTTAAAACGACGCCAAGCATCTTGGAAAAAACTCAAGGCAGGTTTCGCAATTTTTTCTGTTGAATCTGAACCCTTTGAACCAACAAGGGTGAAGTCTTTATTTAAATTTTCCATTTCGACAAACCCTTTCTAGAGACGAACTCGTGGATCGACAATTGCGGTCAGAATATCTGTAACCAAGATAAATAGCATCAAGATTACCGCATAAACAATTGTTGTTGCCATAATAACTGGGAAGTCTTTAGCTGGAATTGAATCAACAAATTGTGAACCAATACCGGGAATTGAAAAGATTTTTTCAATCAAGACCGAACCCGTCAAAAGATTGGCAGCCATTGGTCCAATCAAAGTCAACATTGGAATCAGTGAGTTACGCAACGCATGTTTATTGACCACTTCTTTTTCAGAAAGTCCTTTAGCACGAGCTAACAAGATGTAGTCTGAAGATAAAGACTCAATCATTTCAGACCGAACAAAACGGGTTACCACAGCCATTGGAGCAAAAGAAAGAGCGATTGTTGGCATGATTGTTTGTGAGAAGGTTCCCCAACCAGAAATTGGGAAAAGATTCAAATTAAATCCTAAGTAAAGAAGGATTAAGGTACCAATTACGAATGAAGGAACTGAAATCCCAAGGACTGAAACAAAACCGAAAATTCCATCAAGCAATCCATTTTTACGACGAGCGGAAGCTTTACCCATGAAAGCACCAAGGATTGTCCCAACAATAAGTGCTTGAACACCGAGTTGCATTGAGACTGGTAAACGTTGGGCAATCATCGTAATAACAGGTTGGTTGGTATAAATGAATGAAGTACCAAAATTACCCGTGAACATATGTCCGACATAGATAAAGTATTGTTGCCAAAGTGGTTTATCTAAACCGTAAGCATGTTTTAAAATTTCCAGTTGATCTGGTGTTAGTTTGGGATTTGAGAAAGGTGTTCCGGGCATGACTTGCATCATAAAGAAAGTCAATGTCACAATCAGGAACAAAGTCAGAAGCAAAAGCCCCAAACGTTTAAGAATATATTTAACCATAAAAAATTTCCTAATCTAAGCAAAAGATAGGGTTGGCAATCTGCCAATCCTAACTTTCTTGCTCTAAAACTCTATTATTATTTGAGGTAAGCCGTTTTGAAGTCATAAGTCAAACCAGTTGAACCAAAACGTACATCTTTAAGGTTAGGGTTACGAAGAACTGGTGAAGTACGGAAGTAAAGCGGATTAATATTTGATTCTGTATAAAGTGCTTCTTCAGCCGCTTTATAGTCTGCATAATGTTTTTCAGGATCAAGGGCATCTGTCACTTCAGCAGCTTTAATGGCTTTATCATAAGTCACATTATTGATTTTACCATTGTTATTTGGTGAAGTTGATGTAAACAAATCAAGGAATGTTGATGGTTCAGCATAGTCACCACCCCAAAGTGAGATGACCATATCAAAGTTACCAGTTGTTGAGTCATTTAAACGTTGTTTAAATGGTACTGATTTGATATTTAGAGTCAAACCTGGTAGTTTTTCTTCCCATGCTTGTTTAAGGAATGTTGCAGAGTCTTTGGCAGCTTGTGTATCATCCGTTGTCAAAGTCAATGTAAGTTTAGTTTCACCAATTTCTTTCAAACCTTTTTCCCAAGCGGCTTTAGCTGCTGTGGCATCATATTTGTAAGGTTGTTCAGCGTATTTAGCGAAATCTTCACCGGTATTTGTTTTAGCCATACCTGCTGGTGTCAAGCCAGTTGCTGGTGTAGAAGCCGGTGTTACAGTGTCAACATATTGTTTACGGTCAGTTGCAAGATTGAAAGCTTCACGAATATCTTTATTCGCAAGGGCTTTATTTTTACCTGATTGGTTATATTGAACGTATGAAGTAGTTGCTTCATTTAGAGAGACAACATTCTTATCTGTTTTATTTGCTTTGTAAAGGTCTGGGTCACCGATACCAGTTTGGTCAATTTTACCTTGTTTATAAAGGTTAAATGATGTTTTAACATCTTGAACGACTTGGAAATCGATTTCTTTAGTTTTAACTGCGCTCTTATCCCAATAATCATCATTCTTCACGATTGAGAATGTTTGGTTTGAACCGTTCCAACCTTTTGATTTTTCAAATTTATATGGTCCTGAGTAAACCATTTTTTCTGAAGATGTTCCGTATTGTTTCCCATATTTTTCAACTACTTTTTGGTTGAGTGGGAAGTAAACAGAGTTAGCTGTCAAGAATTCAAAGTATGGTGTTGGTTGTGCAAGGGTAACAACGAATGTTTTGTCATCGGTTGCTTTAACACCGAGTGTTGATTTATCAGCTTTACCACCATTAATCTCATTGGCATTTTTAACTGGGCCAAGGAGGTATCCGTATTCTGAAGCAGTCGCTGGATCAACCGCACGTTGCCAAGAATAAACGAAATCTTTAGCTGTCAAAGCATCACCGTTTGACCATTTCAAGCCATCACGAAGATGGAAAGTATATGTCAAGCCATCTTTTGATACATCAACTGATTTTGCCAATTCTGGCTGTGCTTTACCATCTTTGTCCACACGTGTCAAACCAGCATTGGTATTACCAATAATGATATTTGAATATGTATCTGTCGCGAGTGATGAATCCAATGTTTGAATAGGTGATGTCAAATTCCATTGAATGTCTTTTGATGATGACGATGAGCTAGAACCGCTATTGCCGCATGCTGCAAGCAAAGCTGCCGAACCAAGTGCAACTGTACCTAAGGTAACTTTTTTCCAAGTCTTCATGTAATTTCCCTCTTTCATGAATTGTGTCTGACTTCGCAATTTTTATTATTGTCAGAAAATTTATTATATTGGTATTATACTTAATTCAACCTGAATTGTAAAGTATAATGGTTATGTTTTCTGAAAATTAACATTTAATTTTTAAATAGCGGAAAGTTTTCACAAACTTTTGAAAAGTATTTTTTTATCCCACTTTTCTTTAAAACCCTTTCATTTAATTGGGGTCTGGCTGGTTCGTGTTTTATTTTTTCAGAAAGAATATTCAATAAAAAAGATAAATTTTCAGAAAATTTATCTTTTTGTATTTTTTATTTAACATAAGCCGATTTTAGGTCGTAAGCTAAACCGGTTGAATGAAATTCTAAGCCTGTAATTTTAGGGTTCATTAAAGCTGGATTGGCTTGGAAATCAACTGGATTGATGTATGATCCTTGATAGAGGGCTGCTTCTGCTGCTTTGTAGTGTTCATCTACTTTGGTTGGATCAAGAACGTCTGGCGTTGTTGTTGCTGCTTTAAAGGCATCATCATAAGTTTTACTAGAAAATTTTCCATCATTATATGATTGGCCTGTTGTAAAGAGTTGCAAGAAAGTTGAAGGTTCAGCGTAATCTCCACCCCAACCTGAGAGAACCATATCAAAATTTCCATTTTGAGCGTCATTCAGCCTTTGTTTGAATGGAACAAGTTTTAAATTGATAGTCAAGCCTGGTAGATTTTGTTGATAGGCTGTTTGTAAAAAGTTGGCTGTTGCTTCTGACGGTGCTAAATCTCCAGCAGCTTCAAAACTAAGACTGAGTTTGGTTAAGCCAAGCTCTTTTAATCCTTTTTCCCAGAGCTCTTTTGCTTTTGTCGGGTCATAGCGATAATCTTGTTTGGCATAAGTTGCAAAATCTTCTCCTGTTGAGGTCTTGCTCATTCCCACTGGTGTAAAGCTTGTCGCAACGGTCGAACCTGGTAGGGCAGTTTTGACGACCCCTGCTCTGTTAGTTGCCAAATTTAAGGCTTCTCGAATATTTTGATTAGCTAGTGCTTTTTGAGCGTCTGGACTTGAGGCATTTTTACCAGATTGATTGTATTCAATATAGTCTGTCCGTGCTTGTTTAAAGACAGTATAACCTTTCGTCTTTTTATTGGCATTAATCAAATCAGTTGTTGAAAGGAGTGTAAAATCAAGTTTCCCTTGTTTATAAAGCTGTGCTCCTGTATTCGCATTTGAAATGACCTGGAAATCAATTTGTTTAGATTTGACTGCCGACTTATCATAGTAGTTTGGATTGGCATAAATTGAAAAAGTTTTATTGGTTCCTGTCCAACCTTTATCTGATTTGAACATGAATGGTCCATTATAAACGGTTTTATCTGAGGACGTTCCATATTGTTTGCCATATTTATCAACAACTTTTTGGTCAAGAGGGTAATAAACAGGTTCTGACAAGAGAAATTTAAAATATGGTGTTGGTTGTGCCAATGTGACTGTAAATTCTGTATCTGACTCGGCTTTAATTCCTAGACTATCGAGTGATGATTTACCAGAAATAATATCATTAGCCCCAGAAACTGCCCCCATCAAATAGGCATATTCTGAACCAGTTTTAGGGTCCACTGCTCTTTTCCATGAATAAACAAAATCTTTAGCAGTCAACTTGTCACCGTTTGACCATTTCAAATTATCTCTAAGAGTAACCGTGTAGGTCAAGCCGTCTTTTGAAACGTCAATTGATTTTGCAAGTGCTAAGGCAGCATTTCCTTTAGAGTCAACGCGTGTCAATCCTTCTTCCACATTTCCAGCAACATCATAAGAATACTGGTCAGTTAAAATTGTGGTATCAAGTGATGCCACATCTGTGGGAATTGAAAATTTGATGTTTTTTTGCTCACTTGTTTTTGTGCCACAGGCCACTAAAATAATTCCTGACAGGGCAATAATGCTGGTGAGTCCAATAATTTTTCCTTGTTTCATCTGCTTTCTCCAAATCGTAAAGATACCATTGAATTTTCATATTATTCTGAAAATTCAATGTGGACTTATTATACTTTTTCAAAAATACATTGTCAAGAATATTGTTGTATTTTTCTGATAATTTAATGAAAACAAAAAAATACTAACTTTCTGTCAGTATTTTTTATCATTATAATTTTTCAACAACCTCTGAAAGTTTCATACTATTTGAACCTTTGAATAAAACTTGGTCAGTTGGTTTCAAATCTGCTGACAGACTTTCTGTCAGTAAATCTAAGTCTGTAAAATAGCTGACAGCTTTGTCAGTCGAAATTTCTGCCAAATTTTTCATCATTTCACCATAAAGATAAACTTTATCAATTTTGTCGAAATCTATAGATTTCAATATATCTTTATGGAGTTGAGCTGCACTGGGTCCAAGTTCTAACATATCAGCAAGAACTGCAATCTTTCGACCATTCTCATTTTTGGGAATAGCTTGGAAAGTTTCCAAAATCAAACGCATTGCTGTCGGATTGGCATTATAAACATCACTCAAAAGGTCAGCACCATTTTTTGCTTTTTTCCACTCTGTCCGATTTCTGGTCAGCTCTACTTCTTTCAAAGCTTTTTTAATTTCGGCTTCTGACAGCCCATAATGTAAGCCAACGTAAGCAGCTAACATAGCATTCGTAGCGTTATATTTACCAGGAACTGGAATAGTAATTGATTCATCTAAAAAATTAGTTTCAAAAGTTAATTTTTCTTTATGTTCGACTAATTTTGTAATAAATAAATCTTCACCGGGCAAACCAAAGCGACTAATTTTTTGATTGTCTGGGATAAAAGCATTAATAATTGGGTCAGCAGGGGCAATTAGCTCACCATGCAAACCAGCCGTAATCCCCATTTTCCCTTTAGCAATATTTTCACGACTTCCCATAAATTCAAGATGCGCTTCACCAATTAAGGTAATGACAGCAAGTTCAGGCTGAGCAAGTTCTGATAAAAAATCAATATCACCAGGGTGATCCATTCCCATTTCCAAAACTAATTTTTCAGTATCGTCCGGCATATGTAAAATGGTGTAAGGTAAGCCGATTTCATTATTGTGATTCCCTTGTGTTTTGTATGTTTTAAATTTCTTAGACAAAACAGCAGCAATCATGTCTTTAGTTGTTGTTTTTCCATTTGAACCTGTCACCGCAATGACTGGAACTTTTGTCTTTTCAAGATAATATTTTGCCAATTTTTGGAAAGCAAGCAGATTATCGTCAACCAAGAGATGAGCTTGTTCGACTTCTTTTTCTGAAAAGCTGATTATTGCTCCATTATCAAAAGCGATTTTGATGAAATCATGACCATCTCGTGCCCCCTTAAGTGGCAAAAAGATATCCCCTTTTTCAATCAAACGGCTATCAAATTCAATTTTATTGACTGACAAATCTGCCAGTTGCGACCAATCATTTTTTGCGCCAACGACTTGGGCGATTTCGTGAATTGTGAGTTTCATAGTGACTCCATTATAACACAGCCAGTCACGTGAAACACGTTTCATGTGACTGGCTTTCGATTTATTATGACCGAATGATAATTTTCCACTGAGTAAGTAATAGGTATCTACTTCGTTTCACTACGTTGTCCATTCGCTCTAAGCCAGCAATCTGGCAGGCGAAATGGCAGGAAGGACGCTATAGCGACTTCCGTCTGCGCGTTCACGCTTTAGCGTGTCATAAGAAGTGATACTTATAACACTTTTTACTGACAAAAAAATCTGTCAGCAATCGATTTACTGACAGATTTGTATTTTTTATAAAAGATGATTTTCACGTGTTTCAAAAGTTTCTTTAGCTAAATCAACTAATTTTTCAATTAAATCAGAATAAGATAAGCCCATATTTTCCCAAAGCAATGGATACATTGACCATTGTGTGAATCCCGGAATAGCATTAATTTCGTTGAGATAAACATTTCCATCCTTTGTCACAAAGAAATCGCAACGTGACAAACCTGTCCCATTAACTGCCTTGTATGCTTTTATAGCATATTCTTGCATTTTTTGAGCTAAATCAGCAGGAACTTTTGCTGGAATATCCATTTGAATTTTATTATCAATATATTTTGAGTTGTAATCATAAAACTCAACATCTTTCACAACTTCACCTGGAAGCGTTGCAGAAACGTCACTATTATTTCCCAAAACAGCACATTCTATTTCACGCGCATCCACGCCTTGTTCAATGACAACACGGTTATCATATTTATAGGCTTCACTTAGAGCAGGTTGAAGATCTGCTAAATCATCAACTTTTGAAATTCCAACGCTAGAACCCATATTAGCAGGTTTAACAAAAACTGGAAATTCTAATTTTTCGACTACTTCTTGAGCAATTTCCCCTTGATTTTCGTCAGCAAAAGCCGCAACATAAGGAACTTGGGGTACACCAACCGCTTCAAAAACGTGTTTTGCCAATAATTTATCCATTGTGCTTGACGCAGATAAAATATTTGGACCAACATATGCCAAACGTAAAATTTCTAAAAATCCTTGAATCGAGCCGTCTTCTCCCATGGGTCCATGTAAAACTGGGAATACAACGGCATCTTTTTCGTAAATTTCTGCTGGTGAAATCTTTGGATAAGATTCTGCCAAATCATTTGTCAGTAGTTTTTCTTCTTCAGCAGGTTTGTCAGTAAATTCTTGCGTTTTTATGAATTCACCACCCTTAGTGATAAAGTAAGTTTTTACAACAAAACGAGAATAATTAACAGCTCTCATCACCGATTCTGCTGATAAAACTGATACTTCTCGCTCAGCAGAACGACCACCATACAACAAAATTAATGTTTCTTTTGACATATTTCTTCCTTTTTTACTGACAGCTTTGTCAGACACTTCTTTTTACTGACAGCATGTGATATTTTTACAATACAATTCTGTCAGTAATTGTCTTTTTTATTTTACCACAGAAAAAATCAAATTTCCAACCGATTCTCTACCGCTTTTGATAAAGTAATTTCATCTGCGTATTCTATATCAGATCCTACAGCTAATCCACGAGCCAAGCGAGTCACTTTAATCCCTGCGGGCTTAATCATTCGAGCCAGATACATGGCAGTTGCTTCTCCGTCAGAAGTGGCATTAGTTGCGATAATCACTTCTTTAACCTCTGAATCCATTAATCTTGTAATCAATGTTTTAACATTAATTTCATCCGGAGAAATCCCATTCATTGGACTAATCGTGCCATGCAAAACATGATAAAGTCCTCGATATTCCCGAATTTTTTCCATAGCAAGAACATCTTTAGATTCTTCAACGACCAATATAGTTGTTCGATCACGCGTCGGATCGGTACAAATGGCGCAAGGATCACTTTCTGTTAAATTACCGCAAATCGAGCAAAAACTCAAATCCCGTTTTGCTGACAGAAGATTTTTTGCAAATTCATTGACATCTTGATCTTCCATGCCAATCGTATAAAAAGCCAATCGAGTCGCTGTTTTTTGACCAATCCCTGGTAATTTTGAGAACGACTCAATTAGGCGAGCAATAGGTTCAGGATAATACATATTTCACCAATTCTTCACTTGTAAATATTTTATTCAATTTATTAATTTTACTATAAAAGACTGAAAATGAAAAGGAAAGGTGATAGAATTCTCAATCACTTATAAACAAAAAGTCTCTCCTATCAGAGAGAACTTTTTTAATTTTTACGGAAAGCTTCATTTGAATAATACAAATCAGTAATTCCCGTTACAATACTTTGGTTTGCTTTTGTTCCACTTGAAGCATTACTTTCAGTATTATCTGGAAGTACAACCGCAATAGCAATTTCTGGATTGTCAGAAGGAGCAAAGGCCACTGCGTTATTAGCCGTTACAATAACTTGACTGCCATCTGCCAATACTTTTGTACTTTCGGAAGTCCCTGTTTTACCAGAAATGGAAACAGTTGATGAATCCATTGACCGCCCAGTGGTCAATCCACCAGCCCCATGAACAACAGCATACATCCCTTGATGGAGAACATCCATATTATCAGGAGTAATATTTACCTTATCCATAATTTTAGGAGTAATATTTTTGATAAGCGTGCCAGGTTGTCCGTCAGTTCCACCTTCATAAACTCCTTGAACAATATGTGGTGACAAACGAGTTCCGTTATTTCCTAAAGTTGCTGCATAAACCGCCAATTGAAGTGGCGTATAGTTATCATACTGACCAAATGATTCATACAATACATTGACCCCAGAAGCTTCCTTAGATTTCGCTGAAGGGAGATATCCAGTTGATTCTCCAGGAATATCAAAACCAGTTGCTGCCCCTAAACCATAAGAGGCAAAAGCCTTACGAAACTGTTCATAAACTTTTACTCTGTTACTATCATTGAGATATTGTCCCGCTGCAGTATAAGGAGCACCTAACATTCTCATTGCCAATTGCATCATGTAAGTATTTGATGAATATTGCAAAGCTTCAACAGCAGTTAAAGCCATTGGTGAAGCATCTCCCCACCAGTCATTGATAGATGGAGAACCTTTAAATTGAATAGATTGTGCCGTTAGAGTGTCATTTCCAGAAATGACACCAGCATTCCAAGCAGCAGTCAATGTTCCCATTTTGACAACAGAACCCGGTGTGAAGACACTTTGGAAAGTTCCTAAAGTATTTTCCGTAATTGTTCCTGTATTAGGATCCCGTTGATAGCCAGATAAAGCTAAGACTGCCCCCGTTTTAACATTTAACACAACAGCATAAGCTCCTCTATTATACTGGCCATAACCTTGGGCAATCAGTTGGTCTAATTGTGTTTTAACGATATTATTAACCCCGTTTTGGAAATCTAGGTTAATGGTTAATTTTAAATCATCCCCACGTTTTCCTTTTTGGATTGTTTTTGTTCCAGAAACATCACCATTTTTATCAAATTTAACCTTACTGATGCTGTGTGTTCCTTGAAGTTCACTTTCGTATCCCTTCTCAAGAAGCCCAGTCCCTACACGGTCATTACGTTGATAACCTTTTTTAAGATAGGCATCTAATTCTTCTGCTGGAATTCCAGATTTTTGTGACGTAATTGTCCCCATAAGTGGTGTCAAAGAATTTTGAGCATATGAACGGTCCCAAGAAGTCCCGATTGTAATTCCTGGTAAATCACCTTCTTGTTCGGCAATTGTCGCTTGTTGCTCTGCTGTAATACTTCCAGTAGCAATTTTAGTAGTGTTAAAAGTAGTGGTACTATTCATTTCTTTGAATAATTTTGCGGCAAAAGTTTGTTCTGCTGTAAAATTCAAGTCACTATCTTTAACTTTACTTAATTCAACATCATAAATTTGTGAACCAGTTAAATCATTACCATGTTTATCTTTCTTTTCCTTTTCAGATAAACTATTAGCTATTTTCTCTAGATTTTTAGAATTAGCCAAGAAATAGTCTTTTTTATCACGCGTTGTCAGATCAGCAACATCAATGTTATTAGATAAAATAGTTGCTAACTTATTGGCTACCTGATACATTTCATCAGCAGTAGCATTTTGACTTCTTGTAAATTCAACAGCCTGAACCGGAACTGTAGATGCTAAAGCTTTTCCTGTTGCATCATAAATATTTCCACGAGGTGCACCTTCAATAATTTGAACATCCCCACCTGCACTTATTGATTTTTCGGCGTAAAAATGTGAATTCAAAACCTGCATATTGAATAGCTTACCAATTAAAATCATAAACAAAACAAAGATAACAAAAAATAAGAGGTTCACTCGTTTTGGAATTGATTTAGTTGGATCTTTTAAAATTTTTACTTCTTTATGTGATTTTTTAGACTTATCGGATTGCTTGCGCTTATCATTTTTTCTTTTATTATCTGACATTTCGACTCCAAGAATGAGTTTTATAAATAGTTTTTACATTCAAAATTTGTACTTAAACATTTTACCACATTTATGAAAACTTTTCCTTACAATTTTGATTCCTATCAATTTAATCAAATAAAAAAAGAAAACTCAAACACGTTTTCTTTTTTTGTCATCTAAAATTTTAGTTTCTTATCAAATAATCAAAAGCACCTAGAGAAGCGGTTGCCCCAGTCCCCATTGAAATAATGATTTGCTTATAAACACTATCCGTACAATCTCCTGCTGCAAAAACGCCAGGAAGATTTGTTGCTCCAACTTTATCAGTCAAAATTTCTCCACGTGCGGATAAGTCAATTGTTCCTTCCAACCACTGAGTGTTCGGAACTAAACCAATTAAAACAAAGACACCAGCAAGTTCCAAATGAACAGTTTCTTTAGAGCCGCGAACTTGATAATTCAAACCTCTAACCTTGTCATCTCCTAAAATTTCTTTGGTTTCCACATTGGTGAGGACAGTAACATTATTTAAGGTCGCAAGTTTTTCTTGTAAAATTTTATCTGCTTTAAGTTCAGGTAAAAATTCAAGAACAGTAACATGTCTAACCAAACCAGCTAAATCAATAGCTGCTTCGATTCCTGAATTTCCGCCACCTATAACCGCTACATCTTTTCCTGCAAACAAAGGACCATCACAATGTGGACAGTAAGCGACTCCCTTGGTTTTAAATTCTTGCTCTCCTGGAATTCCCAAATCTCGCCAACGAGCGCCCGTTGAAATAATAACTGACTTACTTTTTAGAAGTGCCCCATTTTCAAGACTCACCTCAATCAAGTCTTTTTTCTCTAGCTTAACTGCTTTTTGCAAGTTCATCAAATCGACAGGGTATTTTTTCACATGTTCTTCAAGCTGACGACCAAGTTGAACCCCTTCAACATAGGGCGTTCCAATGAGGTTTTCAATTCCTAAAGTTTCCAGTGGTTGACCGCCAAAGCGTTCAGCGATTAAGCCTGTCCGAATCCCTTTACGTGCAGCATAAATAGCTGCACTTGCGCCAGCAGGGCCTCCACCAACAACTAAAACATCATAAGGGTCTTTATCAGAAAAAGCTTCAGAACTCTCTGGACCAGTAATTTTTTCTAGTAATTCTTCAAGACTAGCTCGTCCATTATGAAATTCTTCACCATTTTTGAAAACAGTTGGAACCGCCATAATCCCTTTTGCTTCCACTTCTTCTTGAAACATTCCCCCCTCAATCATTGTGTGACTAATATTGGGGTTAAGAATACTCATTGTGTTTAATGCTTGGACAACATCTGGACAGTTATGACAAGTTAAACTCACATAGGTTTCAAAGTGAAGTGGATTTTGAATCGCTTGAATTCGCTCAACTAATTCTTGTTCAATCCGTGGAGGGCGTCCACTCACTTGGACAAGCGCCAAAACTAATGAATTCAACTCATGACCTAATGGTAGCCCTGAAAAAAGGACTCCAGAAACACCTTCTCTTTCAATAGAAAAAGCTGTTTTTCGGTTAAGTTTTCCTGTTTCTTTTGAAATCATTTCGGACAAACTTGCAAGTTCATCTGTAAATTCTGCTATTTTTTTTCCATTTTCGTTCTCTAAATCTGCATCAACTTTTAAAATAATTGGATTTTCCAACAAATCCATATAAGGCATCAACTGAGCACGAAGATTTTCATCTAAAATCATATTAAACCTTTCTGTCATTAAGTTTCTAAAGACAAATAAAGTGAGCCAAGACTCACTTTTTTATTCTATATTTTACCTACAAGGTCAATACCAACGTGAAGACTTTCTCCGTCCTCTTTCCACTTAGCGGGACAAACTTCACCTGGATGGTTACGCACATATTGAGCAGCCTTAATCTTATCGACCAATTGACTTGCATCACGTCCAATACCATCAGCCGTAATTTCAACCGCTTGAATCACGCCGTCTGGGTCAATAATAAATGTTCCACGTTGAGCCAATCCTGCTTCTTCATCGAGAATATCAAAAGCACGTGAAATTTTTTGTGAAGGGTCTGCGAGCATTGGATAAGTAATTTTTGAAATAGCATCACTATGTTCATGCCAAGCAGCATGCACAAAATGTGTGTCTGTTGAAGCTGAGTAAACTTCTACACCAAGCGATTTCAAGGTTGGATAAGTTTCTTCTAAATCTTCTAACTCTGTCGGACAAACAAATGAAAAGTCTGCTGGATAGAAACAAAGCACAGACCATTTTCCATAAAAGTCTTTATCGGAAACTTTAATAAATTTCCCACCAAGATAAGCATCTGTTGAAAATTCTTCTATTTTTTTACCTACTAATGACATAAGATTCTCCTTTTTCTTCTTTAAAGCTTTACTATTAAATTATCTCACGAATAAAATGAAGAATCAATTAATTTGTTCAAAAACTTACAAACTATTGCATTGATTACAAAAAATACTCTAAGTCCTAAATAGATGGGTATCTATTATAACTTAGAGTATTTTCATTCAAATATTATGCTTTTTTAGGAGCCAAGTAGTATTCGTTTTGAACGTTCAAGTTGTCATCAAATTCGAAAACAAGTGGTGGGAAGTTAGGGATCTCAACATCCATAATTTCGTCATCAGAAAGTTTTTTGATTTGTTTAACGAGTGCACGGATTGAGTTACCGTGAGCACCAACGAAGACATTTTTTCCTTCTTTCAAAGCTGGAGCGATTTGGTCTTCCCAGAATGGAAGAGCACGTTCCAAAGTAACTTTGAGGTTTTCAGCATCAGGAATCAATGAATCTTCAAGACCAGCGTAACGACGGTCTCCGTGAGCTGTATATTTATCATCATGATCCATTGCTGGTGGCAATACATCATATGAACGACGCCAGATGTGAACTTGTTCATCACCATGTTTTGCAGCAGCGTCAGCTTTGTTCAAACCTGTCAAACCACCGTAGTGACGTTCGTTCAAGCGCCATGATTTAACAACTGGTACCCAAAGTTGGTCTGAATATTCAAGAGCAAGGTTAGTTGTTTTGATCGCACGTTTCAATACTGAAGTGTAAGCAATATCAAATTCGATTCCAGCTTCTTTAATCAATTTACCAGCTTCAATCGCTTGTTTAGTTCCGTTTTCAGAAAGGTCAACGTCAGCCCAACCTGTGAAAAGGTTAGCAAGATTCCATTCAGATTCACCGTGACGTGCAAATACTAATTTTGGCATTTTGTGTATTCTCCGTTTATTTTTACTTGAACGAAATTTAGTTCGTTCATTTACAAAGTTAATTTTACTACATTTTTCTTTTTTTTTCTAGCTTTTATTTTCTGTAAGCCCTTTTATTTACTGACAGAAGCTTTAGCTAACCTAAAAACCATTTCTTCATTTCCATTTTTTAAAAATTACTCATGAAGTTCTATTGGTAAATCATCTGGATCATAGAAAAAGAGCATTTTTCTGTCAGTAATTTCGTCCTGCCGGATTTCCTCCACTTCGACTCCTTGACTTATCAAATAATTTCTATCTTCTTCAATATTTGTCGTTTTAATGGCTAAGTGGCGATAGCCTTTTGCTTCTGGATAAGTTAGGCGTTTAGGGGCATCAGATTTGATAAATAATTCAATTTCTGTTTCTTCATTCATCTTTAAATCAAGCTTGATATCTCCTTTTTCTGGACGATGATTTTCTCGAATGATTGAAAATCCTAAAATATCAACATAGAACTGACGAGATTTTTCATAATCTGCGGCAATGATAGCGATGTGATGAATTTTATTGAAAGCTGGTTGGTACATCTTGCGGCTCCTCTTCTAAGTTCTCTTATTCTAAAATTTGAACTTCTTCACCCATACTTTTTAAAGTTTGGACATGACCTTCACCCCACGAGCAAAGAATATCTAATAAACCATTTAAAGTTTCACCATAAGGGCTCAGAGAATATTCAACCTTCGGCGGAACTTGATTATAAACCTTACGGACGATAATATTATCAATTTCTAATTCTCTTAATTGCTGAGTCAGCATTTTTTGACTGATTCCTGGAATTTGACGTCTCAATTCTCCTGGACGACTTGGATTATGTCTTAAATTACACAAAATAATTGGTTTCCATTTTCCGCCAATAACATCCATTGTCGCTTCGACACCAATATTATAAATTTTTTTCAAAATTAATTTCCTTTCTAATCCCTTATTTTATCCAATTATTACTTTTTAGTATGTATGAGACAAAAAAGTAGGTACTGTTCAAGAGGTTTCATTTATTATATACTAATTTTCTGCCAAAATAAAATATATGAGGAGCAAAAAATGAAACTTAATAATCAGATTGAAATTCCAGAACTTGGTTTGGGAGTTTTTCAAATTCCAAATGAAGAAACTGCTGATGTTGTCAAAAACGCAATTGTTAACGGATATCGTTTAATTGATACAGCTAAAATTTATGAAAATGAAGAAGGAACTGGCCAAGGAATCAAAGAAGGTTTGGGCTTGACAGGACTTTCTCGTGAAGATCTTTTCATCACTTCAAAACTTTGGGGAGATAATCATTCTTATGAAGAAACAATTCAAAACTTTGAAGAAAGTTTGAAAAAATTGGATTTAGATTATCTTGATTTATATCTTATCCACTGGCCAGGCACACATTATGCTTACAAAGAAGCTTGGAAAGCAATGGAAGATTTATATAAGGCAGGCAAAATAAAAGCGATTGGTGTCAGTAACTTTCAAAAATCACATTTAGAAGAACTTCTTAGCTATGCTGAAATCACCCCTGTTTTAAATCAAATTGAACTCCATCCAAAATTATCACAAGAAGAACTTCGTAATTTCTTAGAACTTCATGATATCAAGGTTCAAGCTTGGTCACCTTTGATGCAAGGTCAATTATTAGGCAATGAAGTCCTCAAAAAAGTTGCTGACAAACATGGAAAATCTGTGGCTCAAATTATTCTTCGTTGGGATATTCAACAAGATATTTTAGTAAATGTAAAATCTATTAAAAGTGAACGAATGATAGCTAATCGTCAAATTTTTGATTTTTCACTTGACCCTGAAGATATGAAAGCTATCAACTCACTCAATGAAGAACTTCGTGTCGGGCCAGATCCAGAACATTTTAATTTTTAAGAAAGAAGTATAATGAAAAAAATATCTCCCAGTCTCACTCTTCTAGCTCTAGCAATCAATGCTTTTGCTATCGGCTCAACCGAATTTATCAGCGTTGGTTTAATGCCAATGATTGTCAACACCTTTAATATTAGTTTATCTCAAGCGGGTTTAACCGTTTCTCTTTATGCTTTAGGAGTAACGGTTGGCGCACCCTTACTAACCATTCTTACAGGAACTTGGAAACGAAAAACTTTGATGGTTTCGATTATGGGTCTCTTTATTCTTGGTAATTTACTGTCAGCTTTCGCTCCAACTTTCCTTTTACTTTTAGTAGGACGGGTTCTTGCCTCACTTGCTCATGGTATTTTCATGTCAATTTCCACAGTCATTGCTGCTGATGTTGTTCGACCTGAAAAAAGGGCTTCAGCAATCGCCCTCATGTTTACAGGACTAACCGTTGCTACTGTCATTGGTGTTCCTTTAGGGACTTTCATTGGTCAGCACTCTAACTGGCATATGTCATTTGTTTTCATTGTTGTTATTGGCTTAATTGGACTGATTGCTACTAGTATTCTTGTTCCAAAAGGGCTTCCAATTCCCGGAAAAATTAATTTAAGTGGGCTTGCTAGAATTTTTACTAATAAATCAATTTTAACGTCTCTCTTTATTACCGCTTTTGGTTATGGAGGAACTTTCGCGGCTTATACTTATCTTACACCAATCCTTGAAGGAACTTTTAGATTTTCAGCAAGTACAGTAGTGATTATTCTGGTTGCTTATGGTGTGATGGTTGCCATTGGTAATTCACTAGGTGGACATCTAGCAAATAAAAATATCCTACCTGCCCTTCAAAAAATGTTTGCGGCTTTAGCTTTGAGTCTACTCTTTCTCTTTATCAGTGCAAGTTTAGCTTCGCAACCTTTGGGATTGATTGCAACTTTACTTTTAGGGCTCTTCGCTTTTATGAATGTTCCAGGTTTACAATTATATGTTGTTCAATTAGCAGAGAAATTTACGCCAAAAGATATTACTTTAGTTTCAGCTTTTAACATTGCAGCCTTTAATATCGGAATCACTTTAGGCTCATTTGTTGGAGGACAAATTTCTAAAGGCTCAAGTGTTGCCTTTACTCCACTTGGGGGAATCATTATCATTCTCCTTGCAATGTTCCTTATTCACTTGGCACAAAAAGACCAAGCAAGTAAACTATAATAAGTTATAAAAATACTCTCTGATAATTATTCAGAGAGTATTTATTTTAGCTATTGTTTAAAATCATAGTTTTCAAAGTAAACTTCAAGACTGCGTTTATAAGAAGTCGCCGCATTTGATAATAAATGTCCACGATGCTTGACTAAAATCAAACTATTTCCATTGTCTCCCTCCATAGGGACAACTGTTACATTATGGACGCTCTCTTTATCAATAAAACCAAGACCTGTTGCGTAGGCATCTGTCCGTTCTAAAATTCCATTTAAACTTGCACGGTCAGTGACGTTATAAATCAGGGTATTTTCAAAAGTCTCAACCAAATCTTCGGAATAGTAAAGAAACTGTTCATTTTCTTGTGTAAATCGCACACGATCTAGCGGTTTTAAATCATCATCTGAAATTGTTTCGCGTTGAGCTAGTGGATGGCCTTTGCGAATATAGATATGCGTCTGTGATAAGAAAATTTCTTCGTAATCTAATTCAAGTTTATTGAGCATTCTTAAAATCCCTGAGCGATTTTGTTTATTGAGATAAACCACTCCGAGTTCACTGTGCCCTTGCGCCACTTCTTGCAAAATATTATAAGTGGTTGACTCAAAAATTCTAAAATTTTTGATTTCAGGATTTTTCTTTGCAAATTCCACTGCAACTGGTGCTAGAAAATCATAGTGTTGACTGGCAACTGAGAAAGTCTTATCAGACTCTTTTGGCTTAGAATATTTTGATTCAAAAGTTTCAAAATTACGTAAAACAGTTTGTGCTTGTTCATAAAAACGTTCGCCTTCAATAGTTAAAGTCGCACCTGTATTTGTTCTCTCAAAGATTTGAAAACCGAGTTCTTGCTCCAAGTCTTTAACCGCAATCGACATTGATGGTTGACTAACAAAAAGTTGCTCTGAAGCCTCACGAAAAGTTCCACTATTAGCAATGGCGACGACGTACCGTAATTGTTTAATATTCATGTCATAAAGTCCTTAATTTTTTACAAAAAAAGTGTATAAGTTGATTATACACTTTTTCTTTTTATTTTGTAGCTTTAATGATAGCGTCAGTGTAGAGTGACAGCTCTTTTTTGGCCGCTGTTGGTCCGCCAAAGAAGTAAACTTTGTCATAGTCCATCGTGATCACATGTCCTTCTTTAACTGCTTTGAGGTTTTGCCAAGCTGGATTATTTTTTAATGCAGCATATTGTTCTTTATCTTTCTCTGCAAAGTCAATAAAGATATAGTCTGCATCAAATTCTCCTAAGCTTTCAGTATTTACTTCAGCATAACCTACCCCTTTTGAGAGTTCAGCCATTTTGCTTGATTCTTTAAAGCCTAAACCAGTCGTCAATGCTTGACCGCCACGAGCAAAATTGTCGCCGAAGGCATAAACCTTATCTCCTTGAAGTTCAAGAAGTGAAATTGTGTTTTTAGCTGGTTTAACATCAACCTTTGCCAATTTTTCTTTTTGCTTATCGGCTTCTTTTTTAAAGTTTTTAAGGAAACTTGCTTTTTCATCTTCGCGATTAAGGAGTTTAGCGAAGTAATCCAAAGATTTATTCATTCCTGAGAGGTCTTTATAATTGACAAGAACAGTAGGGGCTACTTTTTGATAGTCTGCCACTTGGTCTTTATCAACTGTAATGATCAAATCAGGATTTTGAGCAATCAATTTTTCCATATTGAATTTTGGTGCTCCTAAATCAACCATATTCTTCTTTTGGTCTTTTGATAAGAAGGTATTTGGGAAGGCCCATGAATCTGTTCCAACAACATTTGCACCTAATGAAGCGACTTCATCTGGATAATTTTGAACAGCAATACGTTTAGGATTTTTGGGAACTTTGACGTCCCCATTTAAAGCGTGAAAGGTTACTTTATCATCGCTTGATGTCGCTTTTTTTGATGATGAATTTGATGAACAGGCAGCTAAAGTAAGTAAAGCTCCTGCAGCAATTAGGGTTGTGAGTACTTTTTTCAAAAGATTCTCCTCTATTTTTAGGCTATTTTTAAAAATAAGCCGATATTTTTTTATAAGAAATTTACTAAAAGTAAATTAATTTCTTAAACTTTTTGAATAAGATAAATATAGTATGGAGCGCCAATAAAGGCAACTACAAAACCTAAGGGTAAACTTGATGGTGCAATGATTGTTTGTGAAATAATATCAGCAAAAGATAAAATAATCATCCCAGAAAGTGCGGTTGCGATTAAACTTTTTCGTGATTTAAAACCAACGATCTCACGAGCAATATGAGGGGCAATTAATCCAACAAATGCTAATCCTCCAACCAATAACACACCGACAGCTGCAAAAAGTAGTGCTAACAAGTAAAGATAGATTTTCGTTTTTTGAACTTCTAATCCTAAAGCAGTTGCCATTTCTTCACCTAGTGAGAGGATTTCAAGTTTTCTTAAGAAAAATGGCAAAATAATCAAACCAATTGCTAATAAGAGAACACAAATGAACAAATAAGTACTTCCCGTTTGCCAAATATCTCCTGACAGCCAAACTGCAACTTTCTGAAAGTCAAAAGCATTGACTGAAAGTTGACCAATCGTAATTAAAGCTTGAAAAAAAGCGGTAATTGCAATTCCTGTCAGTAAAACTTTGACAGAAGAAACTTGCTTTCTTAAAGCAAAAAAGTAAATTAAGCCAAATGAAAGAAGAGCACCTATTAAAGCAAAAATAGGATAAGAAAAATTCCAAATACCTGTCAGCTTAAAATGGTCAGCAATCAGTAAAAAAGCAACACTTCCTGCCGAAGCGCCAGAGGTTATCCCAATTGTTCCGCTATCCGCTAAAGGATTTTCTGTAATATTTTGGATAATAAAGCCTGATAAGGAAAGAGCAATTCCAGCTGACAGGATTGTTATCAAACGAGGAAGCCGAAAATTAGGAATTAGGATTGATAGAATCTGTGGATTTGTTGAAAATTGCGTCAAATCAACCACTATCAAAACCAAAAGCAGGACAAAAAGTAAAGTGAATTTTCTTTTCATTTTATTTTGCCTCCTTTGTAATAACCCAAAGAAAGAAGGGAGCGCCTAGAAGCATGGTTAGACTTCCTGCTGGAAATTCGTAAGGTTTAAATAAATTTCTCGCTATCAAATCAGCCAAAACAAGCAATAGCATTCCTGTCAGTACTGACAGAATTACATTTTGCCAAAAATTAGCCCTGACAAGTTTCTTGGCAATATGTGGAGCAATCAAACCGACAAAGCTGACCACCCCAACTGAGGCAACAGTTACACCAGAAGCCAGCGCAACTAAAAACATAATGACTAACCGAACAAAATTGACAGAAATCCCAAAAGATTGAGCAAGCTCATCACCAAAATTCAATAAATAAATTTGTTTTGAAAATAAAAGCAAAAGGATAAGAAAAATAAAACTTACTACTGCCATTAAAAGAACTTTAGTATTAGTTATTCCTGAAAAAGAACCCACAATCCAGCGAAAATAGGCCTGTGTATCGTGGCTGGCAAAAGTCAAGGAGCTGGCCAAACTGGTTGCAAAAAGTCCAACTGATGTTCCAACTAGCACAACTTTTAATGGCTGAAAATGCGTTCTTGCAGTCAAAAGCATGACGACGGCTAAGGCAATAAATGCTCCTAGCGATGAAACTAGAACTGAAATTCCATCATTTGTTGACCAACCCAAAGTTAAAATAAGTGATAAAGCCAAACTAGAACCGCCAGAAATCCCTAAAGTGGCCATTTCGGCAATTGGGTTTCTAGTCATAATTTGAACAATAAATCCACTGACAGATAAGAGAAATCCTGTCAGATAAAGACTTATTAATCGTGGAAATCTTAATTGTAAGACCATTTTATTTACTAAAAGTTCTGTCAGAGGAACATTTTTATTCCCAAGCATCAGGTATATTACTGACAAAAAAAGTAAAGAAAAAACTAGGGCAAAAAAGATTGTCAGAAAATGTTTTTTAGGCATCTTTCACCCCAGTAATCATTAATTTTTTGGTAAAGGTATCACATCCTAAAGTGACATCTAATCCAAAGCATTCTTTCAATGTTTTTTGAGTAAATAACTCATCAACAGTTCCTTCTTCAACCACTTCTCCGTCTTTAACAAGGACTAGATTGTCAGCAAAACGAGCAGCATGGTTCAAATCGTGAATGACGTAAACAATGGTCTTATTTCTCTTTGTCGCCAAATCTTTTAATAAACATAAAATATCTAACTGATGAGCTAAATCTAGATAAGTCGTTGGTTCATCTAATAAAATAATCTCACTATCTTGAGCCAAAATCATCGTGATAAAAACTCTTTGTTTTTGTCCACCAGAAAGTTCCGATATCTTACTTTCTCGGATGTCCCAAATCTTTGTTTCTCTCATCAATTCTTCTATGAACAAAATATCTTCTTTTGAGAGACGTTGTTGCATTAATTTTTGATGTGGGAAACGTCCTAAACTGACAAGTTCATAGACTGTAATATCAGCTGGGGCAGTGATTGATTGAGGCAAGAGGGCTAAAATTCTAGCAATTTCACGATTAGAATGTTGACTTAAAGGTTGATTATCAAAGATAATCTGTCCATCCGATTTAATTAAACGTCCAAGCGCCTTTAAAATCGTTGATTTTCCAGAACCATTGACTCCAATAATAGCTGTCGTTTTTCCTTTTTCAATCGACAGCGTTACGTTTTTCAATACCTGCTCTTTTCCATAAGACACATTGATATTTTTCGCACCAAAATACATCGTTTTCTTTCCTTTTCACAACGGTTGGTTGATAGTTAAAAAGCTCATCAACGGTTGTCCCTAGGGTCTCTGCAAGTTTGAAAGCAAGCGTTAACTCTGGGTCGTATTTGTCATTTTCAATCGCATTAATCGTCTGACGCGAGACGTGAGCGATATGTGCGACATCCTCTTGTGAAAGATGAGATAATCGGCGCAATTCACGTATTTTATTTTCCATGTTTTTCCCTTCTAATTCTTTTGGAAGTTCTTTTTTAAGATTTAATTCAAATTTTATTATCTTTTGCAAACAATTGGCTTGTCAAAAGTTTTTTACAAGTCCTATTATGCCATTTTCCACCCATTTTTGCAAGATAAGAAAAAAGCAGAAAACCTGCTTTTCTTTAATGAAATGGATTAAAAAATCGGCCCTGATTTACAAAGAAGAGAAGAATAACAATTGCCACTCCTAAAAGCGCAAGCAAGATAACAAAGTAATCTTTAACATTCAAAGGTTGATAAGAATACCAACTTCTTTTCTTCTTTTTACCAAATCGTCTAAGCTCCATAGCTGTAGAAATAGTATCAATTTGTTCTAAACTGGAAAAAATTAAAGGGAGTAGCAATTGAACATTTAATTTTATTCGCGAAAAAAGCCCTACTTTTTTTGACAAATCCATTCCTCTGGCCTGTCCAGCATTACGGATTGCTAAAAATTTTTCTTGCATATCAGGAATATAGCGAAGCGCTAATGAAACGGAATATGAGGAACGATAAGGAAGACCAATTTTATTTAAACTACTGGCAAATTGGCTCGGATTAGTAGTTAAGATAAAGAGTAAAGCGAGCGGAATGGTTGAAAAATACTTCAAGACGAGATTAAAAAGATAAAAGAGTTCTTCTAAAGTAAGAGGTCCCCAAAGGATTGTTTTAGAATCGTAAAGTCGTGCGCCATATCCAGGATCAAAAATAAATACAAAAAGCAGATTTAAAATCGCAAAAATTGCTGCAAATTGGGCAACCCTTTTTACTGATGAAAAAGGAATTTTAGAAAAATAGAATAAAATTACCGAAAATAAAGCAACAAAAGCCAAATATCTCGTATCATAAGTCACCATACTACTGACAGAAAGTAATAGAAAGAAAAGGAGTTTTGCTGTTGCATTCAGTTGGTAAATAAAAGAATTTCCAGCTTGATAGCCTAGAACACTAAGTTGATTATTCATGCTTTAATCTCTCCTGATTCTGAAAATTGATGAAAGCTTTTGTCAGTAAAACGGGATTGGTATCCGTTTGTCTGGCAAGTTGATAAAGGCTTGGTTGACTTAAATTGCCCATTTTTACAAAATCTTCATTTTCTAAAATTTGATAGGGACTGCTGTCAGCAATAATTTTCCCGTCAGCAAAAACAAGGGTCCGGTCACTATATTCTGTAATTAAATACATATCGTGTGTAATCATAATCATTGTTAAATGAAGACGACGGTTAAGTTCGTCAAGAAAATCCATGATTTCCCGATAAGATTGTAAATCCTGAGCAGCGGTTGGTTCGTCAAGGACTAAAATTTCAGGTTCTAGTATTAAAATACTAGCAATCGTTACTCTTTTTTTCTGACCATAACTCAAGGAAGAAATTGGCCAATTTCTAAAAGGATAAAGCCCGCAAACTTTCAAGATTTCTTCAACCTTATCTTGAATCATTTTTTCATCAACATGACGGAGTCGTAAACCAGCTGCCACCTCATCACTGACAATATTTTGCGAAATCATCAGATTTGGATTTTGCATAATATAGCCAATTTTTGCCGCACGTTCAGAAATAGAATCAGCAATAATCGATTGTCCTCGGTATAAAATTTCGCCACTCGCCTCAATAAAATGACAGAGCGCATTGGCAAAGGTTGACTTACCAACTCCATTCTTACCGACAATTGAAATTTTTTCTCCTTCTTGAATTTCTAAATTAATACCTTTTAGAACTTCATGTTGAGCAAAATTTACTGATAAATTTTTTACTGACAGAATATTATTTTTGCTGACAGCTTTGTCAGTAAATTTATAAGTGTCTAAAAAATCTGTCAGTAAATTTTTTGCTGACAGGACTTCCAAACTTTTTAGGTCAGAAAAATCTGTCAGTAATTCTGTAGCATTTGCAGCTTTCAATGCGGAGAGATAGAGGGGCTCGCGTAATGAATTTTCATTAAAAATTTCTGTTTTTAATAATTCAGCAGGACTTCCAATTGCAACAATTTCGCCGTCGTTGACCACGACAATTTTGTCAATGCCAAGCGGTAAAACTTCTTCGATTCGGTGTTCGATGATAATCGTAGTAACTTCATTATTTTCATGAATATCCTTAATCAAAGCCATTGTTTCTAAGCAAGTTTGTGGATCCAAATTGGCTAAAGGTTCATCAAAAAGCAAAATTGGCGATTCATCAATCAAAACACCAGCTAAAGAAACCCGCTGCTTTTGTCCTCCCGACAAATCTTGGGGACGATGATTCAAGAGTTTCTTTGTTTCTGTTTTGTCTGACCAATAGGCCACTTTACTGACCAGTTCATCATGAATCAGACCATCATTTTCCAAAGCAAAAGCAATATCCTCAGCAACGCTCAAACCAATAAACTGTCCATCAGTATCTTGCAAAATCGTCGACACCTTTTCAGATAATTCAGCAATTGAAGTCCCAAAAGGCAAACCAGCAATTGAGAGTTCCCCACTTGCTTCTCCTTTATGTAAATGGGGCAAAATCCCATTAAGACAAGAACCAATCGTTGATTTACCTGAACCAGAAGGTCCGACAATCAGTACTTTTTCCCCAGGAAATATTTCCAAATTAATCTTTTTTAAAGTTGGATTTTTTTGTAAATCATATTTAAATGTAAAATCTTTGAACGAAATTAAGGCTTCCATTTTTATCCTTCTTTTTAGAGATACTTTATTTTTTGTGCTTTATTAAACCGATACAAGCGTAAAAGCAGCAAATATTTGCTGCTTTTATTTTAGCATATCTGGAGCTTTTTATTCTTTATCGAGTGAGCCAGATTTGGTTCTGGTAGCAGCATAGAGTTTGAGTAGTAAAGTCCCTGCTACAGCAATAGTCAATGCATTTACTAAACCAGCAACAATTCCTTGTGTGAAGACCTTATTTGCCGGTTCACTATAAACTAAAACATCCCCAATTGGAGCAATAATTCCCCAAACTACAACATTGGCTAAAAATTGAACAATATTAAAACGAATGATTTCTTTATTTCCAAAAATTCCTTGAGTCAAAGTTTCTCTTTTGACTCCAAAAGCTAGAAATAAGCCCATCAAACCTGAGCCTAAAACCCAAGTCCACCAAGGCGCACCATAGAGAAATGAATCTTTAAGGGCATGACCAATAAAACCGATCAAGAAACCAGCTAAAGGGCCAAATAAGGCTGAAAATAAGGCAAGGACCGCATATTGCAATTGAATACTAGTATTTGGAATTGGTGTAGGAATATTAATTAGCCAACCAATAATCACAAACAAAGCAGCCCCAATCCCAGTGGCAACAACAATTTTTACAGAGTTATTTTTCATTGTTTCTCCTTTTAGAAACTATTTTTATCTAAAATTATTTGATAAATTATCGATGTGAAACCCGTCTAGCTAAGAAATCACCAACAAGCTGAACCAATAAAACAAAAATCAAGATTAAAATGGTTGCAAACCAAGTAACATCATTAGCAAAGCGATTATAACCATAAGAAATGGCAGTATTTCCTAGTCCACCAGCTCCAATCGCACCAGCCATTGCAGTCAAACCAATCAAGGAAATTAAAGTAACGGTTGAAACACGAATTAAACTAGCTAACTCTTCACGTAAATAGACCGTGAAAACAATATCGAGAAAATCAGCTCCCACTGTTTGAGCCGCTTCAACTTTTCCATGGTCAACAGACTCAAGCGAAGCTTGAACTTGTCTGGCATAAAAAGGAGCCACTCCTAGAGCCAATGGAACTAAAGCCGCAGTAACACCAATCTGCGTCCCCACCAAAATTTTAGTCAAGGGAGCAATTGCTGCTAATAAGATAATAAAGGGAAAAGCCCGTCCGATAGAAACAATTTTATCTAAAATCCAAAATAAAGGTCGATTAGGTGTAATCCCATCTTCAGCAGTCACGACAACACCAATTCCAAATATCAATCCCAATAAACCACCAATAAGTGCTGAAATAAATGTCATATAAAGCGTTTGAACAATTGCTGTCCACCAACCCGTCTCACCTGTCCATCCTAAATAAACCACATTAGGAAATGTATGTGCAAACCATTCTGCCATTAGTCTACCGTCCTTTCAATTTTACCTAAAACTTCAAATTTCAAATGTTTTTCAACAAAATATGCCTTTGCAGCAGCCCGATGCTCACTTGAACCTTTTAAGGTCAAAACTAATGAGCCAAAAGGTTGACCTTGAAGTAACTCAACATTACCATAGAAAATGTTAGTTGTTACATCAAATTTTTTCGTAATATCAGAAACTACAGGGTCTTCAAGCTCTGAACCTGAATAATCTAAGTGAATTAATTCTTCGTCATCTGCTAATTGTGCCAGAAGTTCTGTTCTAGAAAGGCTAGCAATAAAACGATTGACCGAACTTGTTGTTTCAATAAATTGTTTCGTCAAAGCTTCTTTAGGTTGCGCAAAAATATCAATTAATGAATTTTGTTCAATGATTTCACCATTTTGCATAACAGCTACTTTATTAGCAATTTCCTTAACCACTTGCATCTCATGTGTAATTAACACAACCGTGATTCCTAATTTTTCATGAAGAGATTTAAGTAAATCTAAGATTTGATTGGTTGTTTTTGGATCAAGCGCTGATGTTCCTTCATCTGAAATCAAAATCTCAGGGTCATTAGCAAGTGCACGCGCAATAGCAACCCGCTGTTTTTGTCCTCCAGAAAGCTGAGCCGGATACTTATCAGAAAGCTCTTCTAAATCAACCAATTTTAATAATTCGGTCACTTTATCCGTTTTTTCCTTTTTTGTAAGATAACGTTTTTTCCCGTTTTTATCTTCGATTTGGCTATGTTGTAAAGCAAAAGCCACGTTATTAAAAACTGTTTTTTCACTCAGAAGATTAAAATGTTGAAAAATCATCCCAATCTTTTGACGAAACTCACGTAATTTCGCTCCAGTAAATTTTACAGGATTTTCACTATCAAAAATTTTCTCACCATTAATCACAATTTGACCTTTGGTCGGTTTTTGAAGGAGATTAATGGTTCTGACCAAAGTTGATTTACCAGCTCCAGAATAACCAATGACTCCATAAATATCCCCTTTTTCAATGTGTAAAGTAGCATCTTTTACTGCTGTGACTAATCGTCCTTTCTGATGAAATTGTACAGAAAGATTATTTAATTCAATAATTGCTGTCATATTGTTTTCCTTTATCTTTTTTCATTCTCTGTCAGTACTGACAAAAGAGAAAATAACTTTGTCAGTACTGACAGAAAATCTCGTCTCTGACGAGTTTTCTTAGTTACAATTTTAAATTCCAAGCAGGGAGTTCTCCACCATCTGGATATTCTTTTTTAATGGTATCAGCGATATTTTTTTGTTCATAAGCCTTGACCACTTCTTTATAAACTTTATTATTTTTATCAGACTGATTTGCCGCAATAAAATTAATCCATTGAGCAGAATCTTCATTTAAAGGTTCTTGATAAATTGATTCTTTCTCAGAAATTTTTGCTGAAATAGCAAAATTATAATTAATGACTGCTGCAGCAACAGAATCAAGCGCACGTGGGGTTTGACTCGCATCAATTTCTTTAATAATTAATCCTTTAGGATTATCTCTGATATCTTTAACCGTTGCTAATGCTCCTCTAGAAGTATCAAGCTTAATGAGTCCTGCATTTTTTAAAACATAAAGGGCGCGGCTTTCATTGGTAACATCATTTGGAATAACAATTGTACTTTTATCAGGAATTTCCGTCACATTTTTATACTTTGTAGAATACAAATGAATCGGCGTAATAATTGTATCACCAATTGATACGATATTTCCATTATTAGCTTTATTCCATGATTTCAAGTAAGCATAATGTTGAAAGGCGTTGAGGTCCACTTCATGGTTAGCCAAAGCTTTATTGGGCTGATCTCCGTCAGTAAAATTGACAAATTTTAAAGTAATTCCAAATTGGTCTTTAGCATTTTTTTGAACTTGTTTCCAAATGACATCTTCTTGTTTCCCGCCAGGCATCAAACCTATTTTTACGATTTTTGAAGAAACTTTTGATTTACTACTAGCGTGAGAAAAAGCAAAAATTCCACCAACGATAATAAGAAATCCTATAATAATAATCGTAATTATTCTTCTTCTATTTTTTACGTTCATATTTGCCCCTCTTCCTAATGGAATCTCATGCCACCATCCACCAAGATAGACTGTCCTGTAATATATTCTGCCGCATCTGAAGCAAACCAGGCTACCACTTCTGCAACATCTTCTGGTTTTCCTTCACGTCCGAGGTAAATTTCATTCAAACAATTTTGCTGCTGTTCTTCGATACTAATTCCTTTGATTTGAGCCGTTTTTTTATCAATTGTATCCCGCATAGCAGTTCGTACAATACCAGGATTATAAGCATTCACTGTTATATGATCTTTCGCAAGTTCTTTCGCAGCCGATTGTGACAATCCACGCACTGCAAACTTTGAAGCAGAATAAGCACTTTGCAAGGCTGAACCCTCAACACTTGCAAGCGATGCCGCATTAATAATACGTCCACCATGACCCTGTTTTTTCAATTGAGTCGCTGCTGCTTGTATTCCCCAGTAAGTTCCTTTGATATTAACATCAAATAGTCGTTCAATTTTTTCTGAATCAGAATCCACAATACTATCAATAAAAGCAATCCCAGCATTGTTAACGAAAACAGCCAGTTCGCCGAAATCTTCTACCGCTTGAGCAACAAGTTTAAAAACTGCCGAACGATTCGCGACATCAACCACATAATCTTTTGCTTCAAATCCTTTATTTATCAATACTTTTGCAACTTTTTTTGATGTCTGAGGATTAATATCTGCCACAGCAATTGCAAAACCATCTGCTGCTAGACGATGTGCAATTCCTTCACCAATGCCTTGTCCACTTCCTGTTATAATTGCTAACTTTCCCATATTTTTCTTCTTTCGCAACTTCTACTAGCTTAATATTTTTTTATCACAGCTACAGATATGGAGTTTCAAAGTTTCAAGTTCCAAGCTGGCAATTCTCCGCCATCTGGATATTGTTCTTTGATTGCTTTTTCTGTCGCTCTTGAAGCATAAGCCTTGGCAACTTCTTTGTAAACTTTATTATTTTTTTCTTTACTTGTCGCAGCAATAAAGTTAATATACTGAGCAGAAGTTTTGTTGAGAGGTTCCATATAGACAGATTCAGAATTTGGTAAGCTAGCTGCTGTTGCATAATTATAGTTAATAACCGAAATGGAAACAGAATCCAGGGCACGCGGTGTTTGACTTGCATCCACTTCTTTGAACTTCAATTGATGAGGATTTTCTGTGACATCTGGCAAGCCAACTAATTTGCTTGAATCACTTGTTGTCAATTTAATCAACCCTGCACTTTGGAGCACAAACAATGCCCGACTTTCATTTGAAGCATCATTTGGTATTGCAACGGTTGACCCTTCTTTTAAATCTGACAATTTGTTAACTTCTTTTGAATAAATGTGCATTGGTGTAATATAAGTATTTCCTACTGCCACAATATCACTCTTATGTGCTTTATTCCAAGTTTTCACATAATTATAAGATTGAAAGGCATTGACATCAATATCTCCCGAAAGAAGTGCTTCATTAGGTTGATTATAATCAGAAAAATAAACAAATTTTAGCTTTAAATCATATTTTTCTTTGGCGGTTTTAGCTACTGATTTCCAAACCTCTTGGTCTTGCTTGTCCCCACTCATAATTCCAACCTTAACTGTTTTTTGAGCGGTTGTTTTTTTACTTGCTTGATGATTTAAACTAAAGAAAGCAACCAAAGCAACAACAATAATCAGTGCGAGTGCAACAATAATATTTCTATTTTTCGGATTCAAATTTTTCCCCAAATTCTACTGAATACTTATAAATTATTCTATTTCACAAGTGTTCAGACCTTCTTTGAACGATAAGCCTCTCAAAGGAGAGAGACTTATTTGAGCACTAAAAATAATTATTTTAATTTCAAGCCCCAAGCAGGAATCGTACTCTTATCTGGATAAGCTTTAGCAATAGTTTTTTTGGTTGCCTCTGTTTCATAAGCTTTGACAACATCTTTATAAGCAGTGTTGTTTTCATCTTTTTTATTAGCAGCAATAATATTAATCCATTGTTGGCTATCTTTATTAACCGGTTCTGTAAAAATGGCATCAGATTTCTTTAAACCAGCAGTAACGGCATAATTATTATTGATAACTGCTGCATCTACTGAATCTAAAGCACGCGCAGTTTGTGAAGCATCAAGTTCTTTAATGACCAAATTTTTTGGATTTGATGTGATATCTTTGACCGTCGCCAATGTTTGACCAGAAACGTCCAATTTAATCAAGCCCGCGGATTTCAAGACATAAAGGGCACGACTTTCGTTAGAAGCATCATTTGGTACTGCAATAGTTCCACCCTCTTTGATATCTGAAATATTTTTGAGTTGCTTTGAGTAAACACTGATTGGCGAAATCACCGTATCCCCAATCGCCACTAAATTGCCATTATTTGCTTTATTCCATGCTTTTAAGAAAGCATAATGTTGAAAGGCATTTAAGTCAATATCGCCATTTTTCAATGCTGTATTTGGCTGAGTATAATCCGTAAAGTGTGTGAATTTCAAAGTAATTCCATATTTATCTTTAGCAGTTTTAGATACCGTTTGCCAAATGCTGTCATCTTCTTTAGTTCCTGTCATTATCCCAATTTTCACTGTTTTATTTACTGTTTTATTTGCTTGAGATTTTTGACCAAAGCCGATAAATGCAGCAATAGCTACAATGACAACAACAATTATTCCAATAATTATATTACGATTTCTAGGATTCATAAGTTTCTCCAATTTCTACTGACCAAACCGTTCGCAAACAGTTTAAGTCTTCTGTCAGTAAAATTTATTAGCCCTAAGGCAGAAATTCCTAAGGTAAAAATTTCCGAAGCATTCACCTAACCGTTACTTTTTAACGAAACTACTTAGTCAAGTTTTAATCCCCAAGCAGCAATTTTTCTCTTATCAGGATAAGCTTTTTCAATTGCTTTTTTCGTTGCTTCAGTTTGGTAGGCTTTGACAACTTCTTTATAAATTTTGTTATTAGCATCTTTTTTATTTGCAACGATGATATTAATCCACTGCTCACTATCTTTGTTTACAGGTTCAGTATAAATAGAATCTTCAACCGTTAATTTTGCTGTTGTTGCAAAATCATCATTAATTACTGCCGCTGTAATTGAGTCAAGCGCACGCGGTGTTTGTGCCGCATCTAATTCTTTAATGACCAAATTTTTTGGATTTGAATTAATATCTTTGACCGTCGCAAGTGTATCACCTGATACAGAAAGGCCAATCAAACCAGCATTCTTCAAGACATAAAGTGCGCGACTTTCATTTGAAGCATCATTTGGTACTGCAATCGTATCTCCTGATTTAATTTGGCTCAATGAAGTGATTTTTTTAGAATAAAGGCGAATTGGTGAAATTGTTGTATTTCCAATTGCTTTCAAATCACCGTCATTAGCTTTATTCCAAGCATTCAAGAAAGCATAATGTTGGAAGGCATTCAAATCAATATCGCCGTTTTTCAAAGCTGTATTTGGTTGTGTATAATCTGTAAAATGAGTGAATTTTAAAGTAATTCCATATTTATCTTTAGCTGTTTTAGAAACAGTTGACCAAATGGCATCATCTTCTTTTGTTCCTGTCATTATTCCAATATTCACAGTTTTATTTGCCGTTTTACTTTCACCAGATTTATGATTAAAACCGAAAAATGCAGCGATAGCAACAATTACAACAACAATAACGACAATTAAAATATTTCTGTTTCTTGGATTCATTTCTTCTCCCTTTTTTCTAATTGATTTATTTTTCAAAATCAATTATTCCCCTTTTGATAAACTTTTACATCCATTAGAAAAATCAACCGTGCACCTGTTAATTTTTCTAAAGTTAAACAAATTCTTCAAGATAAAGCGCTCGTGCTAAATAAAAATAGCTCATTTCATATAAAGAAACGAGCTATATCGTGGTACCATTCTTGATTTAAGCACTTATTAGTCCACTGAAAATTTTCAGGTCCCAAAGGCAACTTTCAAGTTCAATAACGAGAACCATTCCGTCAAGAGCTTAGTTAAACCTCACTCTTGATACGCTTATCAAGCCATTTTCATTGCTTCACTCAGGCTTGCTCTCACCGCTACAAGCTCTCTGTGCTGACCTTCACAATTACTTACTCGACCGCTTTTATTTTGTCTGAATTTGTGTATAGACTTATTCTAACAGACTTTCGTTTTTTTTGAATTATGGATTTTTTATGTTGCCTTAAATATTTTTTAAGTTTAATTTATAAAATAGATTAATAATCTTAAAAAAATGCTTTTCCCCTTAAAATATGCTAAACTTAGACTTGTAAAAATAAATATTTGCACAATGGGTCTATTGACAAAGCTGTCAGTAGCGAGAAATACCATCTGACCTGATCTGGGTAATGCCAGCGTAGGGATGTGTTAAGACAAATGTCTAATTTCTAGCCCTCCTTTTGTGCGCATCAAAAAGGAGTTTTTTTATGTCTAATTCTAAGTTCAATGTTCGTTTGCTAACGGAAATTGCCTTCATGGCGGCGCTCGCCTTCATCATCAGCCTCATTCCAAATACTGTTTACGGCTGGATTATTATTGAAATCGCTACAATCCCGATTCTACTTCTCAGCCTACGCCGTGGTCTAACCGCGGGACTTGTAGGAGGTTTAATTTGGGGTATGCTTGCAATAATAACTGGACACGCTTATATTCTAACCTTATCCCAAGCCTTCCTTGAGTATATTCTTGCCCCTATGTCTCTTGGACTGGCTGGACTTTTCCGCCAAAAAACACCCCCTCTAAAACTTGCACCTGTTCTTTTGGGAACCTTTGTTGCTGTTCTTCTTAAATACTTCTTCCATTTTATTGCAGGAATTATTTTCTGGAGCCAATACGCTTGGAAAGGCTGGGGAGCTGTTGCATACTCTCTTGCTGTTAATGGAATCAGCGGAATTTTAACTGCCATTGCTGCTTTTATTATTTTAATTATTTTCGTCAAAAAATTCCCAAAACTTTTCATTTATAGCAATTACTAATAAAATCTGTCAGCAAAATTATTTTATCTTGTCAGTCAGCACAAATTCTTCTATAATAAAGCTATGTCTAAAAAGCAAAAATTAAAGAAAACACTTGTAGAACAAATTCTTGATAAGGCAAAAATTGAGCATACTGGACTCGCCATTAACGCTTTAGAAAGTAATAGTCTCCCTGAAGATATCAGTCGCAGTGATATTTATAAAACCCTAGCACTAATTGGCGATAAAACTGGCCCTGTCATTGGTATTCTTCCACTGACAGAGCATTTATCAGAAAAAAAATTGGCCAAAGTTTCGGGCAATAAAAAAGTGAGCATGATTCCTCAAAAAGACTTGCAAAAAACGACAGGTTATATTCACGGTGCAAATAATCCTGTGGGGATTTGGCAAAATAAAAAATTCCCAATTTTCATTGATTCTATTGCCTTAGAGCACGACTTTATCGTTTGTTCAGCTGGCGAAGTTGGGCGTAGCATAAAAATCGCTCCTAAAGTTCTCGCTGACTTTGTTCATGCTCAATTTGTCGAAATTAGAGAATAAAATTACTGACAGAATTTCTGTCAGTAATTTTTTGTGTATTAGAGCAAGAGTTTGCAAAAATTCTTCTTTTTTAGTATATTTTATTTTATACATAAAACAAAGGATTCTTAATGCAAAATACAAAATTATATTCTTTAACCCTAATTGCTCTTGGTGCAGCAATTATTGCGGTTCTTTCCCCTCTGTCTATCCCAATTGGTATTGTGCCCGTCACCTTACAAACACTTGCCGTAGGACTTGTTGCCACAGTACTAAAAGCGCGTGAAACTTTTTTTGCTATCTTACTCTATCTCCTGCTAGGATTTATTGGAATTCCCGTATTCACTGGAGGGACATCAGGAATTGCGGTTCTTTTTGGTCCAACAGGTGGTTTTCTAATTGCCTTTTTAATAATGGGAACCCTTATTTCTTTTGGCCTTCATCAAATTAATTATAAGACCATCCCTGCTTTTATCATAAATATTGTTGGACACCTGCTTATGTTAGTTATCGGAACATTGTGGCTCAAATTTTTTACCAATGTCGATTGGTCATTAGCTCTAAAGCTTGGATTCACACCATTTGTCCTTGTTGAAATTATTAAAGCTATCCTTGTCACTATCTTTGGCTTAGCACTTATTCGTGCACTTTCTCACACAAATAAATACTTTACAAACTAGGGCAAAACCGATACAATTAGTCTATGTTTATAAAAGTACTTATGGCGCTTTATCCCCTTATTGTCTTTATTGCATTGGTTTTCATTTTCAAGTTTTTCAGACTTCGTCACTTAACCAATCGCAAACTAAAAATTCCAGATGTTTTTACAATCTTTCTCATCTTAGGGATGCAAATTTTTTCTAAAAATGTTACGAGTATCAGCATAATTCCATACTATCTGCTAATCATTTCTGGCTTAGCGCTTGTTTTGTTGTTGCTTGATTTACTTTATTATAAACAATTTACTTATCGTCGCTTTTTAAAACTCTGGTGGCGCTTAACCTTCTTTATTACCTTGATTATTTATCTTATCCTTATTGTGATAACATTTACCCGTTAAAAAACTGCCCAATTGTAATGAGCAGTTTTTTTTATTCAAATTGTTCTCGATACAAAGACGCATAGTTTTCATTTTTTAACAGATTTTCATGAGAATCAAATCCTAAAACCTTGCCTTTATCTAAGTAGATAACTTTATCAGATAATTTGACTGAAGTCATTCGATGAGTAATCCAAATTACTGTTGCCCCAGCAGATAGCTCCATCAATTTTTGATAGAGCTTTTTTTCACTGTGCACATCAAGTGCACTATTAGCCTCATCAAAAAGATACAGTTCCACATTATTTTTATAAAAAGCTCTAGCAATTGCTAACTTCTGCCATTGTCCTCCTGACAAATCAGTTCCACCAAACTCCTTGCCCAATTGAAGTTCTGAATTCAAATCAGGCAATCCTGAAAATTGTAAAGCTTCACCAACTCCTGTTTTCTCTTCAAAACTAATAGAATCTCCAACAGAAAATTTAAATCTTGAAAAATCCTGAAATACAGGAGAAATTTTTGCCCAGTAATATTCATGCTTTATTTCTCTTAAATCTTCATTATTAATTAAAATCTGACCACTTGTCGGAGTAAATAAATCAGCTAATAATTTCAATAAGGTTGATTTTCCGGAACCGTTCTGACCTACAATAGCGATTTTTTCCCCCTTTTTAATCTCAAGAGAGATACTTTTAAGAACTTTTTGATTTTCTTTTGGATAAGCAAAGGATACATTATCTAAACTAATTTGATTGATTTCAGTAATACTTTTATAGCCGGATTCAGTGAATGACTCTCTCATCAATTTAAGATATTTCTCCAACCACATTAAAGTATCATAAAGCAGGTCAGATTCCTCTACTAGGCCATTAGAAGCCGAAATTGCTGCAACCAAACTTGAAGCAAAACCAACGACAATCCCAAGAGATAATTTACCTGAACGAACTTGAAATACAAGATAAATGAAAGCGAACATTGATACAAGTGAACTTATAATAATAAAAATCAAAGCAATTCCAAATTGTCGCATGCGTATCCGATTTTCTTCCTTATGCACCGTGTAAAAGAGTTTCCAATAGCGTTTCTTCAAAAAATCAAAAACATTGAAAAGACGACTCTCTTTAGCATAATCACGATTTAAGGCAATTTCTAGCAGATAATTCATCTTACGTGCTTCGGGTCGCCTTGTTACCAAAGTTTCAAAAGCCTCCTGTTGAATTCGATAATGAATTAAACTTTGAGGTACTAAAACAATCACGATTGCTAAAGGTAACCACCAAGTATAGTTAAAAAGTAAAACAAGCAAAGAAAGTAAAGAAATAATATAACGAACATTGGAAAGCGTGAAAACAATTAAATTTACTGGTCGCCAAGAAAGTTCACTCCTAACTGTTTCCACATCATTATAAAATTCATCATTTTCAAAAACTTCCAATGACTTGATTTCGCTTGCTTTATCTATTAATTTTTGATTAATGTTTGCAATCAAGACATCCGTCAAATAACCTGAAATAGCCGTTGTCGCTGGCGGAATAATATTTGAGATCAAAAGCAAAACTGCCCCAAAAATTCCCCAACTCATCGAAAAAACCGAACCTTTAGCCAGTTCGGTTGTTACTTTTTGAATAGAAAAAATAATCCCTGTCGGAACAAGTGCTTCAATCGGAACCAAAATAACAAGCACAAGAGTCCCCCACCTACTCGCTTTAGAAAAAGTTTTCAATCCCTCAAAAAGCAACAAAAAATACGATTTAAATTTTCTCATATCATCTCCAGTTAATAGGCTTCACAAAGACATTGTAAATCCAATCTATCTCCCTATTTGTCATTTTCAAAACACTAGAAACTTTATATCTTTGTCTCATTTTACTACTCTCATCAAATGAAAGAATCATTTTAGTAAATGGCTCCATATGAGCAATTTGAAATTGTCGCCCCGCTTCATCATACTCATAAATATTTACAGCATTTTCAAAACTATAATACTCATCTTTGCATTCGTCCAAATTTAAGATAGCTGTTTCTTCCATACCATTCCAACAACTTGTACGATATTTTCCACCTGAAATAAATTCTGGAACTCCACGTAAAAATTTACGATAAACCTTTCCAAAAACTACTGGCAACATACCCTCAGCCGTATTTTCGATACAAAATTCACTTTCTGTTCCTAATCTATATAATTGATTCATGCTACTGATGATTTCCACGTGCGAGGAATTCGTACTGATAAGTTGCCCCTCATAAATAATTGTGCCAACTTTCAAGTCTAATAATTCTCCATTTACCATAACTGTTGCAGAATTTGAACTTTGGCTAACATAAGTGACTTTATAAGTAGCATTAAGTGTAGCGCTCCCAAGTTTATTTAAATATACTTCATGGCTACCAATAGCTTTTCCATCTATATAATTCATCTATTTTTCCTCCATACTTTTATTTTTTCGGTTATACTATAATCTTAAGCATTGCATTGGACTCACCTTCTTTCAATATATAAATTCAAAAGACTTTAATTGACTGAAAATTATGAAATTATTATATAATATAGTTAACTTTAAAGTCAACACTTTAAACAAACAAAAACAATCATATATGAACATATGGAGAAAGTTATGGATACTAACTTAGGAAGAACCTTTAGAAGGCTGAGAAAATTTAAAAATATGGAAATTAAAGAAGTGGCTAGCGAAGATATTTCTTATGCTCAAATTTCCAAATTTGAAAGAGGGCAGACGGACATGACGCTTACAAAGTTTCTTAGTAGTCTTAAGGCAATCAATGTCAGTCTTGAGGAATTTTATCATGAAGCCTATTTTTCTAACTTATCTAAAGACCTTCTTTTTAATTATGACTTTTGTCAAAAACTTGAAATTGAAGATAAAGAAAAACTTCATCAGCTCCTTAAAATAGAGACCGAATTGCTTACGCTTCACCCTAGTATAAAGAGTTACAAACTCAATATTATCCAAATCAAATCCCAACTTCATCTGATTGACCCTAATATTCAAGTAAATAAAAAAGATATTCTCTATCTAAAAGAATATCTGCTTTCAGTTAATAAGTTCTGTGCCTATGAACTTTATCTGTATAGCTCTTGTCTTCATCTCCTTGAGAATAAAACACAAGAGCAATTAATTCAAAAAATTATAACCACTGAAGATGAATATTTAGACTTTATCAGTCCTAAAATTCTTAAGATAATTCTTCGCCTTATTCCCATATTTATAGAAAATAATTTTTTGGATTCTCTCCCCTTGCTTTTTACATATCTTGAGTCACATACTAAGAGCGATTTATTTTTTTATGAAAAAGTAACTACGGTCTATTTGAAAGCATTATATGAGTTGAAAATAAACCCTGAGAATCATGAGGCCTCTTCTCTTTTAAATTCTTATACCGAAGCCTTTAAACTTTTCAACTCTCTTGAAATTGAGCATTAAAAAATTAAAAAGCCCTGAAATCTCAGGACTTTTATTTATTACCCAATTCTTTTAAGAGAACACCAAATTCTTCTTCAGATAAAGTAATTCCTTTACCCATTTTTTCATGGTCAGGCGACCAAGTACGAATGTCATATTTAGGTTCGGCATCATTCCAAGAAACACGATTTAATTCTTTACGCCAACCTTTTGCATTTTCAGAGAGAACAATCAATTCTTCAATGATTTCAAATTTTAATTTATCAGCCATCTTATTTCCTTTCTCATTAGTCTATACGAAAATAAATCACTTTTATCACTCTTCAATCAATTGAATATCTACACCAACAGCAGTCAATTTTTCAATAATGTGGTCATAACCACGTAGGATAAACTCAATATTAGAGATTTTTGTAGTCCCACTGGCAATAATTCCAGCAGTAACCAAAGCCGCACCAGCACGTAAGTCAGTTGCTTGAACACAACTACCAGTTAATTCATTAGGAGCGTCATAAATAATTCGATCATCTAAAACAGAAATATTAGCACCCATACGAGCCAATTCAGGGACATGATTGACACGTTTTTGGTAAATCGTATCAACAATCGAACCACGACCTTTTGCTTTCAATAAAAGTGGCGTAATTGGTTGTTGCAAATCAGTTGCAAACCCTGGGTAAGGAACAGAAGTAATATTGACTGACTTTAAATTTTCTGATTTATGAACTTCAATACTATCTTCACGAATAGTCAAACTTACACCCATTTCTTCAAGTTTAGCAATGAAAGATTCTAAGTGTTCATAAATAACATTTTCAATGATGACACCATCTCCCATAGCAGCAGCTAAGGCAAGATAAGTTCCAGCTTCAATACGGTCAGGAATCACCGTATGTTGAGCACCGTGCATTTCATCCACTCCAGTAATTCGGATAATGTCAGTTCCTGCCCCTCGAACTTGTGCGCCCATATTATTTAGAAGTGTCGCCACATCAATAATCTCAGGTTCACGGGCAGCATTTTCAATGATAGTTAAACCTTTTGCACGACTAGCAGCAAGCATAGTATTAATAGTTGCCCCAACAGAAACAACATCCATATAAATGGTTGTTCCAACTAATGAATCACCAATCACTTCTAAGTGCTCAGCTTCTTCTTCTTGAATCTTCTTAGCCCCTAGAGCTTTAAAGGCTTTATCATGTAAATCCGTTGGACGAGGGCCTAAATCACAGCCACCAGGCAAGCCTACTGTTGCCTGACCAAAACGTCCCAAAAGTGCCCCATTGAAATAATAAGAAGCACGTAAAGAGTTGATTTTTCCATAAGGAAGGGGACGAGAAACAACACTGCGTGTATCAATCACAAGTCGTCCTTCTTCAAGATTTCGTTCAATTTTTGCTCCCATGATTTCCATGATTTCGACTAAACTTGCGACATCAGAAATATCTGGAACTCCTTCAAGCGTTACAACATCGTTAGCTAAGATAGTTGCTGGAATCAAAGCGACTACTGAATTTTTTGCGCCAGAAATTGGGATGGTTCCTGAAATACGCTTCCCACCATTAATTACTATTTTTTTCATATTATTTCAAAATCACTTTTCACATTTTTATTGTCTTAAAAAAATTATATTTTTAAGAACCGCTCTTTATTTTAACATTTTATCGTAGTTTTTCATAGACTTTTTTTCTAAATAAAAAACCACAACTAAAATTTTAGCTGTGATTTTATTTTCCATTGCTTAACTGAATAATCTCTTATTCAAAAACAAATTGATTGTGATAAAGTTCAGAGTAGAAGCCACCTTGAGCAACGAGTTCATGGTGATTTCCTTCTTCGATAACTTCACCATCTTTAAGAACGACAATCTTATCTGCATTAAGAATTGTTTTCAAACGGTGAGCAATAACGAATGAAGTACGACCAGCAATAGCAGCCTCCATCGCCCATTGAATTTGTTGTTCAGTTACTGTATCCACATTTGAAGTTGCTTCATCCAAAATCAAAAGTTCTGGATTTGTCAAAATGGTACGTGCGATAGAAATTTGTTGTTTTTGACCAACTGAGAAGACTGATTCATCATCTGAAACATGTGTTTCGTACTTGTCAGGCAAGCTATCAATGAAATCATGAATGTGAGTTGTCTTAGCCACTGTTTCAATTTCTTCTTGAGTAGCATCTGGTTTACCAAACTTGATATTATCAGCAATCGTTCCATCAAAGAGAACAGACTCTTGCAAAACAATTCCGACATTTGAACGTAGACTATCTAAATCAAATTCACGAATATCAGTTCCATCAAATTTAATCGCTCCACCATTAACATCGTAGAAACGGTTCATCAAGTTCATAACTGTTGTTTTACCTGAACCAGTTGGACCAACGAGGGCAACCATTTGTCCTTTTTTAACATCAATATTAACTTTTTTGAGGACTGGTTTTCCTGGAAGATATTCAAAATCAAGATTTTCGATTTGAATACCGTCTTTAATCATATCAAATTTCTTACCATTTTCAGGACGAACTTCTTCTGGTTCATCAAACATGACATTCAGACGAGTTGCCCCTGTGATGGCAAGTTGAAGTTGACCGAAGTTTGATGAAATTTGCATGATTGGGTTGTAGTAACTTTGAACGTATTGTACAAAGGCAACTAAAAGTCCTAAACCTGTGGCAATTGACATGCTATCATCGTTAAGAACATAGGCCGTTCCACCAAAGATAACAATGGCAATTGACAAAAGTTGGAAACCATTCATCAATGGGAAAATCATACCAGACCATGCTTGAGCAGCAAAGGTACGTTTTTTAACATTTTCGTTATGTTCCAAGAATCCATTAATAGAATCTTCTTGTAAACCTTCAACGATAATTGCTTTTTGCCCAGAGATTTTTTCATCCATATAGGCATTAAGTTGTGAGACTTCTTCTTGTTGTTTGTCTGTTGCTTTTTTCGATTGACGAATGATAATAACAGCAGATAGAATGGCAACTGGAGAAGCGGCAACTGTCAACCAAGCGAATGTCACATCTTTATTAAAGATCTGGATAATGACACCCACAAAGACCGCAGCATTTGAAATAACTGAAACGAGTGCTTGGTTTAAAGTATTTTGAATGTTATCCAAGTCAGATGTGAAACGAGCAAGGATATCACCATCTTGATGACGGTCAAAATATGAAATTGTCAAACGTTCAAGTTTACCAAACAAACCTTTACGCATGCGATTTGTTGAATGAGCAACGATACGGCTAAAGAGCAAGGTATAAATCAACATTGATACACCTGTTGCTACATATACTGCAAGCAATTGCCACATTCCTTTCATGAATGTAGAAGTGCTGGCTGCATGTGAAGTTGCCACTGTTTTGAGTGTTTCTAAAGTTGTTCCTTTAGGAAGATTAGCAGTGATTTGGTCTTGTGCTGCTTGTGGCAAAGATTTCACAACTTCAGGAACATTGTGCCAATCTACTGTTTGGTGCATTTGTTGGCTTAGTTGTTGAGCAATTTGTTGTAGTGCATCTTGGGATTGACCAGCATGTTGATGTGTAAAGAAGTCAGTCACATATTTAGTCAAATTAGTGATGGCGTCCCCCAAAAGTGATGGAGAAACAACCTGTAACCAAGTTGCTAAAATGATGAAAATCATAATTACAGCAAATTGGAGTTTATATCTTTTCAGATAGAGGTAAAAAAATCGGATGGCACGTGTGGTGTCAGACATTTTTCTTGTTGATTTGGTATTTTCCATGTCTTAGTCCTCCTGTGCTTTCTGTGTGTCGTAGATTTCTTGGTAAATTTTATTCTCAGCAACTAATTCTTGGTGAGTTCCTTGACCAACAAGTTTTCCTTGGTCAAGAACCAAAATATTATCTGCATGAACCACTGATGAAATCTTTTGAGCAATAATAATTGTGGTTGTGTCTTTAAGGTCTTTATTCAAAGCTTCTTGAACAAGTTTTTCAGATTTAGCATCAAGGGCTGATGTTGAGTCATCTAAAATTAAGACATTTGGATTTTTAACAACTCCACGTGTGATTGAAAGTCTTTGCTTTTGACCACCTGAGAAGTTATTTCCGCGTTCTTCAACTTCAGAATCATATTGACCCTCTTTAGTTGTAATAAATTCTGCGGCTTGGGCAATGCGTGCAGCACGAGTCATTTCTTCATCAGTTGCATCGGCTTTCCCTTGTTTAATATTTCCAGCAATTGTTCCTGAGAAGAGAATGGCTTTTTGAAGAACAATAGAAATATTTTTCTTCAATGTTCCACGACTAACTGTTTTAAGATCTTTTCCACCAACTGAAACGGTACCTTCTGTTGGATCAAAGAGTCTCGGAATCAATTGTGCCAATGTAGATTTACCAGCACCAGTCGCTCCGACAATCCCAACCATTTGACCAGGTTCTACTTCAAAGCTAATATCTTTAAGTGTTGGTTCTTCATCATTAGGATAAGAGAATGACACATGGTCAAATTTGACAGAACCTGAAAGAACTTCGTCTTTAGCATTTTCATCAAATTTCATGGCTGGATCAGTATTTAACACTTCATTAATACGTCCAATTGATACCATACCACGTGAAGCAAACATTGAAATCATACCACCCATGATGATGGCAAACATAATCATCCCCATATAAGTCATGAATGTTGCAATACCACCAATACTATCTTGGGCCACTGTTGTTGACTCTGTTACAAAAGTTGAAACAAAGTAAATAGCAAGCCAAATTGCTCCTTGAGCAATCACAGTAAACAGTGGAATCATTGCTGAGAAGAGTTTTCCTACTGCCCAGTTATGGTCGTAAAGTTCATCAGAAGTTTCATCAAAATCTTTGATTTGATTTTTTTCTTGAACGAATGATTTAACAACACGTGAACCACGCAAGTTTTGTTTAGCTATGGCATTAATACGGTCCATCAATTTTTGGAAAGCCATAAAGTGAGGCCCCATACGTCCCATTAAAACGGCTGTGACTAATACGATTAAAACAATTAAAAGAACAGTAATCCACCATAATCTTGGAAGAGTTGTGATAGAAAGAACAACCGCACCAATCAAAAGTACTGGAATCCGCATCAAAATTTGGAAAACCATCATCATTAAGTTTTGAACTTGTGTGACGTCGTTTGTCATACGAACAACAAGGTTTCCGGCATTGAACTTTTCAACATTTTCATAAGAGAATGTATTAATTTTTTTGTAAGTCGCTTCACGAACGTCTGCTCCAATTTCTTGAGCAATACGCGCTGCTGAAAGTGTACTAAAGATAGCAAAAATTATCCCTATCCCAGCAACAATCAAAAGCTCAACTCCATATCCTGAAACCTTATCAGCCATTTGATGACGGCTATAAGTTGTTGATGACATTACGGTCATAATTCGTTTCATGATTTGGGGCTGGTAAAGCTGTACTCCTGCATAAATAAAGGTTGAAACGATTGAGAATAAGGCAACCCATTTATGCTTCATGATTGATTTGAAAATCATAAAATTCCTTTATAGAGTTAAATAATGTAAATAAGTTTACATTAAATTGAATTTTCAATTTCATTTTACTTCAAAATAATTTCAATAAATTTTTTGAGAAAATAATTATAACATTATTTTTTTTAGTAAACAAGCATTAATTGTTAATGCTGTTAAATATTACAATAGTTAGTTTCACGAAAGATAAACTAACAAAAATATTGTAACGCTTTTCAAAGTTTAAGTCAACAATTTGCGACGAATATTTTTTACCTTCATCCCTTATTTAGTAACTTAAATTTTAATTGGAAATTATTTATTAGATTCATCTTTTTTATTTGCTTCTAAATTTTCAATAATTTCATCGACTCTAGACCAAGATTCAAAAGCAAGTCGCATATTTTCATGACCAATTTCTGTCAAGCGGTAGTATTTACGACGGCCACCTTGGCTTTCGTCTCCCCAATAAGAACTGATAATCCCATCCTTTTCAAGTCGTTTAAAGATTGTATAGAGCGTGGCTTCATTAAGCTCCATTTCTCCATTTGAGGCTTCTTTGACTTGCTTGATAATGCCATAAACATAATTATCCCCTTGTTTTAAGACATTGAGCAAAATGACATTGGTTTGGGCGCGTAACATTTCCTTTGGTATTTCTGCCATTCTTTTTCCTTTCTATCATTTTAAACAAAGTATATTATACTTCACATTACTATGTAAGTCAAGGTACTTGAATTTTTTATATAATTATTTTATTTTTGACTGATTTCTACTACATTAATATAGTAAAAAGTGGGTATTTTTATATAAATTAGTCAGCCCTTATTTTTTATTTATATTTTGTGAGCCCTTGTTATAAAAGCATTTTTTGGCAATAGATACAAACTTTCATTCAAAATTTTGTTATAATGGAATGATGTAAATTTGGGAGGATTCATATGGCAGCTTCAAGTACAAACAATCTGAAACTCGCTGAAAAAGGAGTTTGGGTTTCTATTATCGCTTATATTGTTTTATCCATTGGACAAATTGCTTTTGCAGCAATTGTGCATTCTAGCGCTCTTCAAGCTAATGGTTTTAACAATGTGACTGATATTATGGGAAATATTGCAATTTTGATTGGTCTTCGACTTGCTCGAATTCCAGCAGATAGTGATCATGTTTATGGTCACTGGAAAATTGAATCAATCGCTAGCTTAATTTCTAGTTTTATCATGTTTTTCGTTGGTTTTGAGGTTTTAAGAGAAACAGTTATGACACTTCTTTCTGGTAAAGAAGAAGCCATAGACCCACTGGGAGCTCTTGTTGGTTTATTCTCAGCTTTTGTCATGCTGGGCGTTTATCTTTATAATCGGGCATTGGCTAAAAAAACGAACTCACAAGCGCTGTCAGCAGCAAGTAAGGACAATCTCTCTGATGCGGTGACTTCTATTGGAACTGTGGTTGCTATTTTAGCAAGTAGCGTCGGCTGGGAGTGGCTTGATACTGCGATGGCTGTAGTTATTTGTGGTTTCATTTTAAAGACTGCTTATGATATTTTCCATGAATCTGTTTTTAGTCTCTCTGATGGTTTTGATGAAAATCTTGTCGAAGAATATCGCGAAGCGATTTGCTTAGTTCCAAAAGTAAAAGGGGTTAAGCTTGTCCGAGGTCGTTCTTATGGAAGTAATATTTTCCTTGATGTAGTGGTTGAAATGTCTCCTGATTTAAGTGTTTTCGAGAGTCATGAAGCGACCGAGTTCATTGAGAAAATGTTAATTGACAATTATGGTGTTTATGATGTTGATGTCCACGTTGAACCTGCTGCCTTACCTGAAGAGGAACATTACGCCAGTCGCTCACTTGAACTTTTGGCGAAAGAAGAACAGTTTTTAAATCTGGAAAATTTGGACAAATTAACTGACAGCACTTTTCAAGAAATTCTTGCTGATGGAAAAATCATCAGTGCTTCTGATAAATTGATAGATTTTGCAAAAATTACTGACGAAAATTCTGTCAGTAAAAATAATGACTCTAAAAATTCATTGACAAGTCTGTCAGTAATTCCATTAGCAATAAATCACTATAGTAGTTCACAAGTCAGCAAGAAAACATTTATTTTAACTTATGATTACTGGAAAAATGAACAAAATTTTGTGGTTACAAGTATCTGGCGACGCAATGACTATTGGCGCTGTATTTATAGACAGACAACTTTAAAAAGAGAGGAAAAGTGATTATGACCAATCTTCAGCAAAATCAGGAACAAATTATGACTTCTTTAACTGATTTATTTAATAAGATTGATGCCTATTACAAGCCGCAAATGGAGGCTGAATTCTCAAATATCTCGTTATCAGAAATTGAAACGATTGAATTTATTGCTAAAACTCCTTATCCAAATGTAACCAAATTAGCTCATCATCTCTACATGACACGTGGTGCTGCCAGTAAAATCGCTAAAAAACTGCTCAAAAAAAATCTCGTTGAATCTTATCAAATTCCTCAAAATAAAAAGGAAATCTATTTTCGCTTAACAAAAGAGGGGCAAGAAATTAATGACCGTCACGAAAGTTTGCACCAAAAATTTTCAGAAAATGATCAAGTTATCTTCGATGAATTAACTGATGAGTCTGTCAGCAATATTTTAGAATTCCTCAATAAATACAATAATCATCTTGATTCTGCTATCCGGAATAATATTGAAAAATAATTCTGTCAGTAAATTATTTTTTACTGACAGTTTTTTTGTTTGTTTTTTGTTGACACGGAAACAATGTTATGATATACTATTTTTGTTTCCGAGGAAACCGTGTAGAAAGGTGAAATCACAATTCTATAGATTTCACTTTAGCAGACGCAAGCCTGCGCAAAAAACTTCCTAAGAAATCATCATCAATTATTGTAATCGGGTTCAGAGCCTTAGATGTTTAGGACAAATCTTATAACTGAGCCTTTCTCACCTCTTACTTTAATTGAATTCGCCCTCTTTGAAGTGAATGAAATTAGACAAAATTGAGAACCTGCCCGTTTTCTCTACTTGCTAAAGCAAGTGATAAAAAGGCAAAGTAGCAAGTCGAATGGAAAATTTCATCACTTCAACACAGTCAGGCTCATATCTTATGGAGGTTTTACCTATGAAAATTAATAAACACGCCCTCACTTTTGGGCTTATTACCACTTTCCTGACTGGTCTTGGTTTTACAATCATCTCACCAGTTGTTCCTTTTATGGTCGCACCTTTTGCTAATCCTCATGACCAAGCTCTCATTGTCACTAGTTTAATGGCAATCTATGCCCTCTGTACTTTCTTTGCCGCTCCTGCTCTCGGTTCTTTATCAGACCGCTTTGGTCGTAAACCTGTCTTACTGATTTCTTTAGCTGGCTCTGCTCTCGGTTATCTTATCTTTGGCTTAGCGGGTAGTCTATGGATACTTTTTCTCGGACGAATCATTGATGGTTTAACTGGTGGAAATATCGTGACCCTTTTTGCTTACTTCGCTGATATTACTGATGAAGAAAATCGAACTAAAGTTTTTGGTTGGACAGCCGCCGCTGTTGGTGTTGGAACAATTTCTGGCCCAACAGTTGGAGGACTTCTGGCTCATTTTGGCAATTCAGTTCCCTTTTATTTCGGCGCCCTAATCTCCATCGCCAATCTTCTTTACGGTGCATTCGTAATGAACGAAAGCTTGCCTGAAACTCATCGCACACGTAATTTTTCCCTTAAACAACTCAATCCTTTCACTCAACTTTTTCAACTCTTACGCATGAAAAATCTCAATCGTCTGCTCTTTGCCGGTATCTTACTTTGGCTACCAAATGGTGCACTCCAAGCAATTATTAGTCAATTTTCATTAGATTCTTTTGCTTGGACGCCTGTATTAATTGGTCTAGCCATATCCATTATGGGTTTAATGGATATCTTGACTCAAATCTTTATCATGCCAAGACTTCTAAAATTAGCTAATGAAGATAAACTCATCCGTTTGGCACTAGTCTGCGAAATTATTGCTTACCTTCTTTTCGCACTTTCTGCTTTTTCTAAAATGTGGCCCTTCTTCATTCTGGCAATGTTTATCTTTGCTTTTGGAGATAGTATTTTTGGAACTGCCTTTAACGGTAAACTTTCAAAATCAGCGACTTCTTCCGAACAAGGTAAACTTCAAGGTGGAAGTCAAGCACTTCAAGCACTTACTCGTGTGATAGGCCCTTTAATTGGTGGACAAATCTATATCAGCCTTGGTCATTTCGCTCCAGCACTCATGGGATTTATCTTTCTAATTATCGCTCTGCTTGTGCTATCAAAAACAAAGTCAGACCAAGAATGAATAAAAAAATCACCTCAAAAAGGTGATTTTTTATTTATTATAATTTTTCAGAAATTTCTTTGATTGATTTATCAACGTCAGCCTTTTGGCTATCAATCAAAGCAACACGTGCTGTGATTTGCTTGATTGCCATTTCGATTGAACGTTTCAAACCTTGATTTTCTAATTTTGGCTCAAAGAAAGCTTTATATTCTGCTAATTTATCAGCAGTTTTAAAAGTATTTCCTGGATAGATAACAAATTTATCATAACTCATATCTCCACCCAATTTTTCTTCAAGGAATGCCCAGTTTGCTTTTTCCCAAGCCCAAGCAGCATCTTGTGAGAAATCATTGCGCAAAAGGTAGAACCAAGAGAAAGCAATATCTTGTGGCTTAACAATATCAGCATTTTTGAAGCTTTCAAGCAATTCAGCAATGACTTTTTCATCCTTGATTAATGCGACAGCCCCTTCAAGCTCACGCTTAAATTCTTGCAAGCTAGTTTTAACATAAGTTTCACGATAAGTTTTAACCAATTCAGCAGAATTTGTCGTCTTAATTTCATTATTTAAAACAATTGGACGAATATCAGCCGGAATTCCTGCTAGATTTTCTTTATGTGCTGCAAAGATTTGACTGGCTTTTGCTTTGGCATCTGCATTTTCAGCATACAAAGTCTTACTCAAAACAATTCCACGAAGACTCTCATCACCAGAAGATTCACCGGCAACTTTATCCCAGCCTAAGCGAGCATAGTTTTTAGCGAAAAGTTTACCTACCAAGCTTTGGAAAGCTTTTTCAGTTTCTGAATCCTCATCAACAAAAAGTTCCAATTCGCTAATGAGTTGACTCAAACCAGTATTGACAAGGTAAGATTCTTCATTAGTAAATGCTGGCAAGATATTTACGACATCAGCATAAGAAATTACACCTGCTTTAGCCAATAATTTACGATCTTGCAAGATTTGGAATTTAGTGACATTCTCCAAAGTCTCAACTTCTGAGAGGAGGTCTGTTAATAATTGCCCTTTGTAATCAATAATGTAATGAGCCATATTTGCATCATTCAAAAAGAGAGCTTTACCATTATTTTTTGCTTTCAAAGCAGCAAAACCAGGAATTTCAACTTTTTCAGAAGAAAGTAAGTCTGGCAATCCTGACCAATTTGTATTCAAAGGAACATTCCACAAACGTCCTTTATCGGCACCCTCACCAACGAAGAATTGTTTTTGACTCAAAACTAAAGTATCATCAATGACTTCGGCAGTAACGACAGGATATCCTGGTTGGTTAACCCATGAATGCATAAATGCTGCTACATCTTTTCCAGAGACTTCAGCCAAAGCATCCCAAAGATTATCTCCGACTGTATTACCGTATTGGTGGCGTTTGAAGTAAAGAGCTAAACCAGCAGCAAAATCTTCATCTCCAAGCCATTTACGAAGCATAACCATCAAACGTGACCCTTTGGCATAGACGATTGCTGGGTCAAATAGTGTTCCAATTTCATCTGGGTGAGTCACTTCAACATGGACAGATTGGACTCCATCAGTTGCATCACGATTCAGTGCCATATTGGCTTCTGAGATTGAGAATGATTCCCAAACGTTCCAACTTGGTTCTAAAGCATCCATACAAACATATTCCATGTTGTTGGCAAATGATTCATTGAGCCACAAATCGTCCCACCATTTCATTGTCACAAGGTCACCGAACCATTGGTGAGCCAATTCGTGTGCAATAACGGTTGCTACATATTGTTTGCTTTGAATTGTTGCATTTTCAGGGTCAACAAGCATGCAGACTTCACGATAAGTGATACATCCCCAGTTTTCCATTGCTCCTGCTGAAAAGTCAGGCAAGGCAATGTGCCAACTGTGTGGGAGTGGATATGGTGTTTTATAGTAATCTTCATAAAATTCAATTGAACGAATGGCAATATCAAGCGGGAAATCAAGCGCAGCTTCACTATGAGCTTTCGTTGCAAAAGCACCTACTTCAACACCAGATTTTGTTTTTCCTTTTTTATATTGAAGTTCACCGAATACAAAAGCCAAAAGGTAAGAACTCATTTTAACAGTACGTTCAAAAACGTGAATTCCATTAATATTCAAGAGTTCTGGCATGTTTGAAACAATAATGTCGCCTTCTTCTTCATCAAATTTTACTGACAAATCAAAGGTTGCTTTTGCTTCTGGTTCATCAATAGAAGGAAAGGCTTGACGAGCAAAATGGCTTTCAAATTGTGTACCAATGAGCATTTTCTTTTCGCCATTAACTTCATAGTATGAAGGGTAAATTCCCATCATGTTGTCAGTCAATTCAGCTTCATATTCAAATGAAACAGTCACGCGCCCAGTTTCACCAATTTTAACTACAATTTCTTCATCTTCTTCATTTTCAATGAAGTTTGTGTCCACACTAAATGCACGAACTTTATTAAAGTGTAAACCTTTGGCATGAAAGGCAATCACACTATCTTTTGCTTCCCCAGTAATTGCCACTTGACCTTTTATTTTCTTGGTTTTACGGTCAATATCGAGGAAAATTTTATAATTTTCCGGAACAAAAGTTTCAATTAAACGTTTTACAGCCATGTTTTCTCCTAAATATTCAGTATTAATCTAATTATATCAAATTGAATAGAAAATTTCGAGTACAAAGAAAAATTACATCTATTCTTTTTACTACTAAAAAAGCTGCCTGTTGACAGCTTATAAATAGAAGACAAGCATCAATTGCAATTATCCCCTATTTTGTCAGTTATAACTATTTAGTAGCTGCTAGTGCTTTTTCATAATTTGGTTCATCAGAAAGCTCTGACAAAACTTCACTATAGACAATTTGACCATTTTTCACAACAAAGACGCTTCTGGCAAGACGTCCTTCAAGAGGACCACCATTTAAAATAAGACCATAAGCCTTTCCAAAAGTTCCATCATCAGCAAGAATTGTCATGTCAACACCTTCGGCTGCACACCAATTTTTTTGCTCATCTGCTGTATTATTTGAAATACTCAAAAAGTCAATTTCAGAATGTTTTGCTGCTTCAAGATTAAAATGTTTCGTCTGAAGTGAACAAACTCTAGTATTAATATCGGGAAAAACACTAATCAACACAGGTTTTTCAAGTTTTGATAATCTAACTTTATTTCCTTTTAAATCTGTCAGTTCAAAATCAGGTGCATCACCACTTGTTGTCGGATTTATTGTTGCTATTTTTTCACCATGAGATGTGATATTCATTGTCATTAATGCTCCTTTGTTAATCTCTATGACTTCATTTTATCATAGAATCTCAACTCATCTGGCTCTTATTGCTCATATTTTACTGCTAAATATTGACTTTCTAAAGGACTTGGAAGTAAAAGTGAGTCATCTTCTGATTTCACAAATTGATAATTAATTTTTGGAATTATTACTGTATGTTTCATACTAGGCTCCTCCTTTTGATAATTAAAAGTATATCAGTAAAAACTTTAGAAAAACTTAGCTCATTCTCAAGTATAACTTAATAAGAAATTACTGACAGAACTTTTTAGATTTCTGTCAGTAATTTTTATTTTAAAATTTCAAAATTATGATTGACTGTCGCTTCAATTATCGGATGTTTTTTCAAATAATCAGCAATCAATTCGGTCATATCAACTGTAATTTCTCTAACAATCTTGTCCGCAGAAAACATGGGATAATTTCCACCCCCAACTGCGCGATATTGATTGACGACAATTTCTAAAATTTCGTCATCCTTTACCTGATGTCCCTTGAAACCCAAACGTACAATTCGCTGACCAATTTCTTTTTTCAAATCAATAACATATTCAATTCCTTCGTACATATCATAATTATAATATTCAGGTTTTGGTTCAATAAAGCGTGGACTAAAAACAATTTCGCCACTTTTGTCAAGTTCAAGATGTTCCGCTGTCCGCTCTAAGGCAGCCTTCAATTCTGCACCTGTCACTCTTAAAACAGCTAAAGTGTTGGGATAAATATAATTTGTTAGAATCGATCTCATCGTGATTTCTTTTGCAAAACCCTTAGACTCATTATTAAAAAGAGCAGTACCGGAAATTTCGGCTCCTGTCGCTTCCATTTGTATTTTATTAATTAATTCAATATAAGGATGTTCAATCAGTCGAGCAGTCATTGGATCACGGATAATCATTTCTCCATGAACTTCTCCCATTGGCTGGTCTAACCAGTCCTCTGCTTCTTCACTAACAGCGGCTATCAGCTGATTGACCTCCGATGAAACTTTGCAATTCTCCGTTTTATGAAGTTTAGCGTTTGAAGCCACAACTTTTTTATGATTATCTAATTCAAGTTCTATTTCACCAACAAAAGCACCACGATATCCTGGTTGAATAACTGGAACTCCAAAAAGATGGTCAGCAATTTCACGATGCTGGTGTCCAGTCACTAAGGCATCAATGTAATCTTTATACTCTTCGACTAACTGATAAGCCTCATTTTCCCCTGTCAAACTTTCTGTCGGAATGCCTGTCTGTAAATCTCGCTCAAAGCCTCCATGATATGCAACAATCAGAAGGTCAACTGATTGGCGCAAGTCAGGCAGAATATTTTTTGCAGTTGTCAGAATAGATTGGAAAGTCAAATCTTTGATAATTGACGGTTTTTCCCAATGTGGAATATATTGTGTCAAAAAACCAACAATTGCAATTTTCACCCCCTGCGCTTCAATAATTTTATAAGCAGGGCCAAAAGCAGGTTGACCTTCATTATTCAATACATTCGCAGCCAAAATAGGATAATTAACCTGATTTACATAACTTTTTAAATAATCAATCCCATAATTAAACTCATGATTACCAAGCAATCCCACATCATAACCAAAAGAATTAGTAACATTGACCAAGTCTTTAAGACCGCGACTTGATTTTTTTGCTAGATAATAAGCCAAGGGTGAACCTTGTAATAAATCACCATTTTCAATTTTTACAATAATTTCACCCTGTTGCTGAGCCACTGCTGTCAGTTCATCTATTTTAGATTTGGCTTTAGCCATTGAAAAAGGCAAATTCATTTTTCTTTCAGTGAAGTTTGTTGGGAGAACAAAACCATGTAAATCACTCGTTTCTAGAATTCTTATTTTCATATTATTTATCCCTTCGCCAATTTTTTCCGAATTCTTGATGAAATGAGTTCAACAAGGATAATTAAAACTAAAAGTCCCAACAATATTGCACCAACGGCTGACCATTTGTAGCCAGACATTGCAAAACTCAATGGCGCACCAATTCCACCAGCACCAACTAATCCCAAAATAGCCGCATCACGAAGATTCATATCTAAACGGTAAAGTAAAATCGAATAAAGATCTGGTAATAATTGGGGTAAAACTCCAAAACGAATTTTTTGAAAAGTTGTTGCACCAGCTGCGTCCATAGCCTCAATAACACCCATATCCAAATCTTCAATAGCTTCAATAAATAGTTTTGCAATCATCCCAATTGACTCAAAACCAAGCGCCATTACACCGGCTGAAGAACCTAAACCAACGACTGGAATAAATAAAAGGGCATAAACAAAAGAAGGAATTGTCCGAATCGCCATCAAGACAAAACGAATCAGATAAGCTAACCAAATCGGAACTAAATTAGTCGCCGCAAGAAAAGAGAGTGGAAGGGCAACAATTGCACCAACCAAAGTCCCAAGCAAACCAATTGCAAAAGTTTGTAGCAAGAGATAAGGTAAGCCAGTTTCAGTTAGGTTAAATATTAAACTGGTATCTGGATGAAAAATCCCTGTGAAAATATTTTTGGCAATTAAAGCTCCATGTTCTGAAACACCATGATAATGGACGACTGAAGTCGACCAAATTGAAACTGCTAATAAAACAATAAATATCAAAAGATAATAAAACCAGTTTTTAGGTCTATGATTATATTCTTCAATAATTTGTGAATTCATTTTTCCTCTCATTCCTAGGCAATTTTCTTACGAATTAATGCGCTGATTGAATCAATAATCATGACTGTAGCTAGAATAGAAATTAAAATCATACCAACACTGGAAAAATCACGAAAATTCACTCGGTCATTTAAGATATTTCCTATCCCTCCAGCTCCAACATATCCTAAAATTGCAGCATAGCGGACATTTCCTTCAAATGCATAAAGAGCAGTTGAAAGATAAGTAGGTAAGACTTGAGGAAAAACAGCAATGAAAAAGGCTTTTAAAGGACTGACCCCTAAAGCTTCAGCTGCTTCAAAAGGTCCCATATCAACGGTTTCAATCACCTCAAACAATTGTTTTCCTATGAAAGAAAAGGTAAATACAAAAATTGCAACAACTCCAGCAAAAGTCCCTAGGCCAAAAATATAGGTTGCAATTAAAGCCAAAACCAAAGTTGGCAAAGTTCTTGCTAGCATAAAAATCAAACGAATGATGCCGTTAACAAAACGGTTTTTAAGGATGTTATTTGCCGCCAATATCGCAAATGGAACTGACAAAATTGCTCCAAGTAAGGAAGCAAAAAAGCTCATCTTAATCGTATCTAATAATGGAGGAAGCACTTTATGAAAGTAAGCCCAATTTGGTGGGAGCATACTTGCTAATTTTTGAAAAAAGAGACCACTTCTGCTAAGCGCACTAAAATCAAAATTTGTAAGAAGAACAGAAAAAGCAATCAGTAAGATGATAATTAACCAAGTCAACCAAGTTCGACTGACTTTTTCTTCAACAACTTCTCCTGTAATGAGTTTTATTTTTTTAGGCTTAAAAATTTTATCGTACATTTAGGCCTCTTTTCTATAAACTTCATCCAAAATTTCTTTGGTTACCTCTTTCGAAGGACCGTCATAAACAATTTTTCCTTTTTTTACAGCAATAATCCGCGAAGCGTATTCTAAAGCAAGCTCGACATGGTGAATATTCAGTAAAATTGTTTTATTGAATTCTTCATTAATTCTTTTAAAATCATCCATTACTTCTTTAGCTGTGACTGGGTCAAGTGCTGAAACAGGTTCATCAGCGAGTAAAATTTCACTTTCTTGACTAAGAGCACGAGCGAGTGATACACGTTGCTGTTGTCCACCCGAAAGTTGATCTGCTCGGATATAAGCTTTATCTAAAATTCCTACCTTATTAAGAGAGTCTAAGGCAACGAGTTTATCTTCTTTTGAAAATAAACCAAAAATGACCTTAAATAAACTCATATCTGGTACACGAGCAAACATTACATTTTTCAAAACCGTCACTCTAGGAACTAAATTATAGGATTGAAAAATCATTCCCACATGTCTCCGAAATTTTCTTAGCTCTTTTCCTTTAAGTTTTGACACTTCTGTATTATTCACAATTAACGAACCCGAAGTAATATCATTTAAACCATTAACGCAACGAATCAGGGTTGATTTTCCTGCTCCCGATGTTCCAATAATAGCTACGAATTCTCCTTGATTGATCTGTAAATTAACATCCGTCAAACCTTTTGTGCCATTTGGATAAATTTTTGACACATTTTCAAATTTTATCATTACTTCTCCATCCTTCTTCACTAATGAAGGCTTTTTAATTAATATTAGTCAATTTCCACAAAAAGAGTCTGGAACTCATTGAGTAACCCAGACCCTTATTAAATGATTTATTTGTTCATTAGTTGGCTTTACTCATTGAATTTGCCACTTTAATGGCTGTTTTATAGTCAGCTTTTGTTGAATCAACATAGCCATCATGTGAATAAATGGCAATGACTTTCTTTCCTTCATCAGTCTTAGCCATATCTTTAATTGCTGCTGAAAGTGCTTTTTTGAAGTCAGCTGTCATGATTTTTGATTTTTCTGAAACCATGATTCCATCATTGGCAATAGCAGGTGTCACACCGATAACGTTTGTATCATCCCAAATACTTTCTTTTGCGCCGAAAGTTGTGGTCCACTTAGCAGCGTCATCCATTCGTGCGTCAGCATATTCTGGCATTACATCAATTTGACCTGAAGCAAGCTGAGCCATTGCTGAATCATAAGAATCCATGGTAACTGTATTTTTTAAATCACGAATCGAATGCTTAAAGTTCTCAGTTAACCATTGCGAAGGATACATGTAACCTGCCGCAGATGAGGTTGATTCAAGCCCCCATTTTGCTTCGCTTAAATCTTTCCATGTCAAAGTTCCGTCGTTGGCTTCTTTAGCTAACTTTTTACCCATTGGAGAATTACCAGCAATGATCAGCGAACGGTAAGAAGTCACTTCTTTATCGGTTTTAGTTGTTGGTTTATGTTCATTCCAATATTTTGCAGAATCTGAGGCATCATTTGAAAGTCCTTTACGCGTTGCCATCAAGAGTGGAGTTGAACCATCTTGATACATGGCATAAGTTGTCGCTGACATTCCATAACCGACATCAACTGAACCAGCATCGAGTCCTTCACCAACCGCTTGATAATTTGTACCAACACTAGTATCAATATTTTTTACTGTATAGCCTTGTTTTTTCAATTCAGATTTCAAAATATTTGCGATTGGTTTAGTCGCTGTGGTAATATCATCCGGATTTTTGGATGGAATAAATGAAATCTTTAAATTTGAAATGGTTTTGCTATCAGATTTTGATGCAGAGCTACTATTACCACAAGCTGCAAGTAATGATACTGCAATTAGTGCGCTTGCTGTAAGTCCAATGACTTTCTTCGATGTCTTTTTCATTATAAAAATGAATCTCCTTAAGATTTTTATCAATCGGTTGATGAATCGGTATGCTTCACAAAGTAATTCTAACCCATTTTAATTTATCTGACAATGACCTTTTTGTAAATATTCTGTTAACAGTTACCATTGTACGTAAATACCGAACTTTATTTTATAAAATTACATTATAATGCTTTTTTGCAGATACATTTTTTATAAAATACAAAAAACCAGTTTAAATTGTTTGTATATACCAAACTTTAGCTTAACGATTTATTGTTTGATAAGGCTGTCAAACTTTTTGCTATAATAAACTTATGAAAAATTTAACTTTTACGGTCAGCATGTCTGACCTTGGTTTAGAAATTCGTCTTCCATCAACTGCCTTTTTACGCATTTTTGATCAGAATAACGCACGTTTTGATTTGCAAAATGATGAGCTCTTCTTTTTATTAAAAAAAGGGCAGATTAAAATGATTGCCAACGATTTAGAATTAATTCCTAAGTTAGAATTTGATAAAGTCGTGATATTAAATATGGCTGCCTATGATTTAGAGCTGGAGTACCTAACGCAATATTTAGTTAATTTGGCTGAGGAAGCTGGCATTATTTTACGTGATAAAGCCGAGTCAATTAAAATTCCAAGCAATATCGAAAAAGCTTGTACCACTTCTGCTGACGAGTTTTTGACTGCTTTAACTGCTTTTGGCATTAAAATAGAAAAGAAAAAAGCCTTTTCTCCTAAAGCGCAACATCGCTGGAAAAAAGGACTTTCTGAAGTTGAATTTTTTGTTAATCGTTCTGACAGTAAAGCAACCATTATTTGGGAAAAATCCAATCAACTCGTGATAAAAGCCGGGGCTAAAATCGCCGAAAGCGGTGGAATGAAATCTGATGGCACACCAGGTTTAGCCTATCGTTTTACACAAACTTTAAGAGAAGAACAAAAAGACAATTGGGATGCTAAAACATTCACAACTACGGCGGATATTGTCTTAAAATCAGTCAATGAAGTGGGACATTTCCTTTACTTTGCTGGAACGAATAGCTGGTTACAATTGGTCGATAAAGAAGGACGGACAATTCATGAATTATCTGTAGTCTAGTAATTTTTACTAAAAGCTGACAATAGGACTTCCTAATCTGTGAATTTCTTCTTGCTAATCTTTTTTTGTAGAGTTACAATGTAGCAGAGGGAGGCGGTTACGTGACTACTGCTTATCTGCCACTTGGCAATGACATTCAACTTCAAAAAATATATTTGTCCGAATTGCTGACGAAGAAAAATGAAATAATTGATTATCTCTTTTGTTATCCAGAGCTCAAACTTCATCTGAAAGAGCTTAAAGAAAGTTTTCCGCAAACAAAAATATTAATGATTAATCAACTCTAAATTAAAAAAGTTACTAACAGAACTGTCAGTAACTTTTTTAATTTATTTCATTAACTCATAGTAAAGTTGGCCCATATTGCCTTTAAAATCAAGGACTTCGTCAGCAATTTTTACTTCAACAACTTCAATTTCATCAGCAATGGCATTATAATCGCTTTGTTGAAGGGCTAGGAAATCGTTGACTCCGTCAAATTCTTCAGTAAAGGTCATGCCATTTTGAAGTTTTCCAATTAATTTCATCATTAAACTTCTCCTTCTTCTATGTCTTCAAAAACGAGACTAGGCTTTGCATTTAAATCTAATCCTGCTTGAACATTTTCCAAACCTTTTTTCCATTCAATATATGCTGCTGCTGCAATCATTCCAGCATTGTCACCACAGAGTCTTAAAGGAGGAATAATTAACTTTTCGTCAGTAATTTCTGCTGACAAACGCTCACGTAAGCCTTGATTTGCTGATACTCCACCGCCGATTATTAGCGTTTTTACTGGATATTTTTCCATGGCTAATTTAGTTTTGGCCATAAGGACATCGACGACCGCAGCTTGAAAGGAAGCAGCTAAATTTTCTAAATCATTAGCAATCACATCATTCCCTTTTTGATTTTCGTTATGAACGAGATTGATAAAGGCTGATTTTAAGCCTGAGAAGCTAAATTCTACTTCATGTGTGTTCATCATTGCTCGTGGGAAATTATAAGTATCAGCTCCTTTGTGTGCTAATTCATCAATGACTTTTCCACTCGGATAAGTCAAGCCCATCACTCGGCCAACTTTATCATAAGCTTCACCGGCAGCATCGTCACGAGTTTCACCAACTTTTTTATAGCTTCCTTCTTTTTCTACGTAAACAAGTTCAGAATGTCCACCTGAAACCAAAAGGGCCATAGCTGGATATTCAATGGTATCCACTAAACTTGCAGCCATCAAATGACCGGCCATGTGATTGACTGGAATCAATGGAAGATGATTTGCCCATGCAAAAGTTTTTGCTGCCATAATTCCAACTAACAAGGCACCATTTAAGCCTGGACCTTCGGTCACCGCAACGGCCGTCAGTTGGTCAGCCGAAATTTCTGCTTCTTCAAGTGCTGCTTCAATACAAACAGTAATTTGTTCGACGTGATGACGGCTGGCAATTTCTGGCACAACTCCACCAAAGCGTTTATGACTATTGATTTGACTGGCAATGATATTACATAATAATTCATTTCCATTCTTTAAAATTGCCACCGAAGTTTCATCACATGAAGTTTCAAAGGCTAATATATAATTATCTTTCATTTTTAAAATTGCTCTTTTCTCATTAACAAAGCATCTTCAAGAGGTTTGTCATAATAATTTTTTCTTGTATGATAAATCTTAAAACCAAATTTTTCATAACATTTTTGAGCGGCAAGATTGGACTTTCGAACTTCCAAAAATAAAGTTCCACTAAATGTTGACACTTCTGTCAGTAAAAAACTCGCTAGTCCTTGCCCCTGAAAATCAGGATGAATAGCGATATTTGTAATTTCTAATTCATCCATTATTGTTGAAATTGCTAGTACTCCAACAATTTTTCCCTCTTCTTCTAGGAAGAAATAATCGGAATTTTCATTGATTATATCAGCTAAAATGTAAGCTCGTGTCCACGGTGATTCTTCATAAGCAAGTGACAAAAGGTCATAAATTTGAGCTGAGAGCTTTTCTATGGTTGAAAAATCTTTTTTATCTTCTAATTTATTTTCAGAATAAGAGAGATGTTTTAGCTTCATTTTTTCAATTTCTTGACCATCCAAATGGCATCGGCTCCGTCTTCATAGTATTCTGGCAATAATTTTTCAGTGACAAAACCTTGCCTACGATAAAGTCCCTGTGCTTTGGTATTGTCACGACGAACTTCCAAAGTCATCTCATTTTTTCCGAGTGCACTCATCAATACAATTAGTTGTTCAATTAAAGTTGAAGCAATTTGTTGTCCTTGAAAGGCTTTAAATACTGCGAGATTAGTGATATGTGCATCTTGGCCATGGTGATTGATTCTAGTTCCAATAAAACCAATGACACTGCCAGAAATTTCAGCCACAATGAAAAAGGCTTCATCATTTTTGACGATTTCATGTTCAAAATGAGAGAAGGTCCATGGAATATCTCCATTGTAAACATCTCGTTCAATCGCAAGCAAAGCAACAATATCAACTCTATCTGCCAATCGATAATGAACACCTTCTCGATCATGTTCAAGATCAATGTCGGCCATTTCTAAATAACGCCGAGGATTAAATTTTTTTCCACTAAACCCTTTGAACGTAGTCGTCAGGAGTGTTTTCAGCTTTTTCATGACTTTCCAACCATTTCTCTTCGGCCTCAACTTTTTTGAGGTAATTTGGCACAAAAGCGTGCACATTTTCAGGAGTTAATTTTTCGGCAATTTTAGCAATTTCATAGGCTGATGGGAGCTTTTCTAAACTGTCAGAAATGATTTGTTCTTCAGAGAAACCAGCATTTTGAATCGCTTCAACGAAATTATCAGTTTCCCCTGTGAAAATAACTTGTTCGAATGAAGAAACTTTCTCTGATAAATCAGCCAAAAAATCACTAAAATTGCAATGCTGATCTGCAATTATTTGCTGACCATTTTTATAAAGAGCTGCATAAGCATTACCACGTCTTGCATCAATCATCGGAAGCACGTAAGCATTTTTGTCTTGAACGCGATTAGCAATTGCCAATAAACTTGATAGACCAACAAGCTCTTTATTTAAGCTAAAAGCCAATGTTTTTCCAACTGTCGCAGAAAGTCGCAAACCTGTATAAGAACCAGGGCCTTGTGCTACCGCAATCCGGTCAAGTTCTTTGGCTTCAAGACCAACTTGAGCCATCAAAAAATCAATGCTTGTCATCAAAGTTGTACTGTGATTTTTTTTCAAATTTAATGTTACTTCACCAAGTAATATTCCGTCAGCAACCACAGCTACTGACAAAGCCTTTGATGAGCTATCAAATGCTAATATCTTCATTTTTTACCTATAATATTTCTGAAAGTATGTTATTTTTTAATTACTGATAGACTTTTACTGACAGCCACTTATCCAATGCGACCTATCTACAAATAATTTTTATCTTCTCTGTCATCAGTTCTACTTCCTTATATTTTACCACGCTTGCCTTGCAAGTTCCACCATTATTTTTTAGGAAGCGCTTCATTTATAAAATTAATGAACTCAACTTTCCATTTCTTTGCAAATATGCTAAAATGATAGTAATTGCAAAGAACAGCAAACACGAACTATTAAGAAAGGAACGAGCTTTTGCTCGTGATTTATAGAATGATTTTTAAAGTTTTCTACCAAAAAGATAATACCCGCTCACCACGTCGTGAGACTACTGAGGCTCTTTACCTCGACCTTGATGTTGCTACTAAAGAAGAAGGCGTTATTCTTGCACGCGAACTTCTTGCTAAAAATACCGCCTACCATGTAGAGTTTATTGACTCACTTTCTGATGAATCTGTCGAATATGAAAAAGAAACTGGCGTATTTGAAATCACAAGCTTCTAAGACTGACCGGAGTATAAAGGAGAGCACTTTAGATTTTTGTCAAAAATGACAGCAATCTAAAGTGATTTTCTTGTACCTTTAAAATTCTGTCAGTAAATATTACATTAAAAAAACTAACTGACCAACTTGTCAGTCAAAAAATAAAATAAAAAATCCAAAGAATAGGAGAAACATGCCAAAGCAACTTAAAATAAAAGCTGATGAAGTCGCAGTTTACGCCATTGGCGGACTGGGCGAAATCGGTAAAAATACTTACGGCGTTGAGTATAAAGATGAAATTATCATCATTGACGCCGGAATTAAATTCCCAGAAGACGACTTATTAGGTGTTGACTACGTCATCCCTGATTATACTTACATCGTTGAAAATATTGATCGTATCAAGGGTCTCTTCATCACTCACGGACACGAAGACCACATCGGAGGAATTCCATTCCTCTTGAAACAAGCCAATATTCCAATTTATGCTGGACCATTGTCGCTTGCGCTCATTCGTGGAAAACTCGAAGAACACGGGCTTTTACGTGATGCTAAACTTTATGAAATTCATGCAGATTCAGTCATTAAATTTAATCATTTAAGTCTTGACTTCTTCCGTACGACTCACTCAATTCCAGAACCTTTAGGAATTGTTGTAAATACTCCTCAAGGTAAAATTGTGGCTACTGGTGACTTTAAGTTTGACTTCACACCAGTAGGTGAACCTGCTGACCTTCACCGAATGGCTGAACTTGGAAGCGAAGGCGTTTTACTCCTTCTTTCTGACTCAACCAATGCTGAAATTCCAACTTTTTCACATTCTGAAAAAGTCGTTGGTGCAAGCATCATGAAAATTTTTGAACGTATTGAAGGTCGGATTATTTTCGCTTCATTTGCCTCAAATATTTTCCGTTTGCAACAAGCCGTTGATGGAGCAGTTAAGACTGGACGCAAAATTGTCGTTTTTGGTCGTTCAATGGAAAAAGCAATCGTGAATGGTTTGGAACTTGGTTATATCAAAGCCCCTAAAGGCACCTTCATTGAACCAAATGAAGTTAATCAATACGCTTCACATGAACTTTTAATTATGTGTACAGGTTCGCAAGGCGAACCAATGGCCGCACTTTCAAGAATTGCCAACGGAATGCACCGTCACATTACCTTACAAATGGGTGATACGGTTGTCTTCTCATCAAATGCTATTCCTGGGAATACCCACGGTGTTAACCAATTGATTAACAAAATTGCTGAAGCTGGCGTTGAAGTCATCTACGGTAAAATGAATAACATTCACACCTCTGGTCACGGTGGGCAACAAGAACAAAAGCTCATGCTACGTCTCATCAAACCGAAATACTTTATGCCTGTTCACGGTGAATATCGAATGCTCAAAATTCATGCGGGACTTGCTCAAGATACTGGTGTCCCTAAAGAAAATTGTTTCATTCAAGAAAATGGTGACGTCCTTGCATTAACTGCTGACAGCGCAAGATATGCCGACCATTTCCCAGCCTCTGATACTTATGTTGATGGTTCAGGAATTGGTGATGTCGGAAATGCCGTTCTCCATGATCGTCATGAACTTTCAGAAGACGGAATTGTTCTTGCGGTTGCAACCGTTGACTTTGAAAAGAAAACCGTTCTTGCTGGTCCCGACATGCTTTCGCGTGGATTTATCTACATGCGTGAGTCTGGTGATTTGATTCGTAGTGGTCAACGTGTTCTTTTCAATGCCATTCGTGAAGCAATGCATGAAGAAAACGCAAATGAAGCTTCTGTGGCTCGTGCGATGCGTGAAGCACTGTCACCATTCCTTTATAAACAAACTGAACGCTCACCACTTGTTGTTCCAATGATTATGACACCTGATGAATAATATTTATTAATAAAAAAAGACTCAATATATAATGATTCAGTCTTTTTTTATTGTCCTAAAGCAGCACCTTAGAACTAAAAATATCTAAATAAGCTCATTCCAACAATAGAATATACCCAAGTAGAAATATATTCTAAGATTATAGTAATCATAGCTAAATTTTACTTTATAAAAATTTAATGGTATTATTATAAAGTAATAAAAATGGAGAATAAATCTTATGAAAAAAACAATCCTTTGGTCAGCTACATTTTTGAGTTTATTTGCATTAGTTGCCTGTTCAAATTCTAAAAGTTCTGAAAATCAGACCAAAAAAGAAACTACTTCTAGTTCTAAAGTTACCTCAAGTTCAAAAACTAGCAATAGTAAAAATTCTGCTACTCATTCTACGAACACTTCTCCTTCAAGCAGTCAAGCAAATACCAATAATTCTGAAAAAGTACAAAAAAGTTCTTCGCCTTTATCTGGATATAGCGCTGAACAGGTTGAGTATGCACGCGTAACCGAAACCCTTCTAAGTTATTATAAATATGATTATCAACCTGTTTCTATCAGTGTTACTAAAAATGGAGCTAATCACCAAGTCTTTCCTTTTTCCGGTTCTGTAGTTGTTCCTCAGGACACAGTAACATTATCTTTTAGTTCTGATAATACAATGGCTGGAACCACTATTGTTACCTATAGCTCTAATCATAATGGGTCAATCAATTTTTATAAAGATCCAAATCATTACCAAGACGAAAGATATCTTAAAGATTCTGCTTGGGTAAAAAAAGAATCTCAAAAACTATTGGACAGTAGCCAAACGCTTGCCATTCCAACTTCATTTGATGAACAAGCTGCTCAAATCATTTCTAAGATAGAAATTAAATAAAAATAATTAATTTGAATCTTTGAAGCAACTTTAAAGGAAAATTTTACCTATTCATCTATTATAAATATAAAAAATCTCTGATTATTCAGAGATTTTTTTGTATTCTTTGGTCAATCTTTGATGAAGTTCTTCTTTTTCTTCTTGACCAATAAAGGCGCCATCAATTGCGTAATGATTTATTTTTTCAAAATCAGAAAGAGAAAAATCTGGGTACCAAGCTGAGATTTTCTCATATTCTTTGCTTAAATTTGTAGCCGAAACCATTCGATTGTCGGTATTTAATGTCACATGTATTCCTTTGTCATAAAGTTCTTTAAAAGGATATTGCGCAAGCTCTGTCACAGCTTTTGTTTGAAAATTACTAGTCGGAGCCATTTCTAGAACGATTTGTTTTTCAATCATCATTTTTTGTTCAGATTTGGACAGATTTTTAGTCATAATTCCATGTCCAATGCGACTTGCCCCCATTGCAATTGAATCTAAAATATTTTGCTCACAGGCTGGGCATTCTCCAGCATGAAGCGTCACATTGACACCCTTAATTTTTATATTATGGATCAAATTTACAAATTTTTCCTGTGGATAATTTAATTCATCACCCGCCATATCAAATCCGACAAGATGTTCATCAGGAATCTTATCAAAAAGTGGCAGCAGTTTTTGTAATTTTTGAATTGGTTCTTGTTTTAATCCACAAACAAGTGCATTTGCTCTTATATCAAAATCATTCTCTGCACGAGAAAGGCCAGCAATGACAGCCTCCACTGCTTCTTCAAGGGTTAGATTTTCCAAGAGATGTTGGCTTGGAGCAAAACGAATTTCAATATATTTAATATTATCATCAGCTGCCTGTCTGACAACATCATAAGCAGCTAACTCCAGATTCTTATAAGTTTGCAAAAGTGGTAAGACAAAATCAAAACGTTGCAGGTATTCTAGCAAATTTTTTGTATTTTCTGGGGCTTGTGCCTTCTCTAAAATTTCCTCGTCGGACATTGCCATATGAATTCCAGCATTTTTAGCGAGTTCTTTAATGACTGGCAAGCTAAGCGAACCATCAAGATGGCAATGAAGTTCAACTTTTGGCATTTGAGCAATAATTTCTGATTTAAGCACGAATTTTTCCCTTTTCTTTTTCATCAAATATTTTTACATGATATAAAAGATTTCGAGCTGAATAGCTCGAAGTCCTTCAAAAATGTATTTTTACTATTCTACGCTTTTTTGTGAGAAAAAGCAATTATCATCTTTACGATTTTAATTTATCTTGTGGATAAGATTTTTTAGGCTCAATTAAGCCTTTTTTTTGCAATTATCCCCAGTTTATCTTAACTTATTCACAGTTTTTGGGGAAAAAGTGAAGAAAATGTGGATAAATTTCTTAATTCTTAATAAAAAACAAGCCGAATTTTTAATTTCCGCTTGTTTTTAATATTAATTTCCCTCGACATTTTCCACAACGATACTTTTTTGTATCAATTTTTCTTTGCCGAGGATAAAGTTGGCTGCAATTTTGACAGCTATAATAATATTTTAACTTTTTATCAACTACTGAGGGAGCATATCGTAAGCCACCAACTTGGGCAAGAAGTCTTTTAAAATCAGCATCTTGATGTTTATAGCCTCTTTTAGAGCGATACAAATGGTAATGAGTTAATTCATGAAGAATTACCCCTTCAAAGTCTTTAAGTTCAGCCATTTTAGGATTAAAATCAAGATGTAAATCTTTGGGAAAGAAACGACCACCGGTTGTCCGTAAGCGTTGATTCCACTTTGCTTCGTGGTCAAATGATTTCTTAAAATATGTGAGTGACATTTCTTTTACTTTTGCTGTCAATTCTTGATTAGTTAACACTTTTCCTCCTTTGACAGGCTCGCACAGACGACTGTCAGTAAATTTTACTGACAGCTTCGCTTAATGAAACTAGAATCAAAAAATTTACTGACAGATTATTTTTCTCGCGGATTCACTAAGGTTAAATTAATTTTTCCTCTTTGTAAATCGAGAGATTTAACCCAAACCGTTACGATTTGCCCTACAGCGACAACATCACTTGGATTTTTGACAAATGATTTACTCAAATCAGAAACGTGTGCCAAGCCGTCATTTTTAATCCCGATATCAATAAAGGCACCGAAATCGACAACATTACGGACCACACCTTCAAGTTGCTGACCAATTTGTAAATCTCCAGCTGACAAGACATCTTGCCTTAAAATTGGGGCATCAAAACTATCACGCAAATCACGGCCTGGTTTTTTTAAATCGTTGATAATATCAGTCAATGTTTCCTGACCAAGACCAAGTTTTTCAGCCATTTCAGGAATATTTACTGACGAAAGTTTGGTCAGTAATTCTTCGTTACTGACAGAAGGTCCAGCAGCAATTTCCGCTAAAAGTTGTTCCGTAACTTTATAAGATTCTGGGTGAACACCAGTGTTGTCAAGGAAATTTTTTCCTTCTGGAATTCTTAAGAAACCTGCCGCTTGTTCAAATGCCTTAGCTCCCAAACGCGGGACTTTTTTTAGTTCCGCTCTTGTCTTAAGTGCGCCATTTTCTTCACGATATTTTACTACATTCTGTGCCAAACTTTTATTAAGACCAGCTACGTGTGAAAGCAAACTAGGACTGGCTGTATTGACATTAACACCAACTTGGTTAACTACTGTTTCCACGACAAAATCGAGATTTTCTGTTAATTTTTTCTCAGAAACATCATGTTGATATTGACCAACACCAATGGCTTTTGGTTCGATTTTTACAAGTTCAGCCAATGGATCTTGCAAACGGCGTGCAATCGAAATTGCTGAACGTTTTTCAACAGTCAATTCTGGAAACTCTTCACGTGCCAACTCGCTCGCTGAATAAACAGAAGCTCCAGATTCACTAACAATCACATAATAAACATCAGAAAAATTATTTTCCTTAAGCACTTCTGCAACAAAACTTTCAGATTCGCGACTGGCAGTTCCATTCCCAATCGCAATCATATTTACACCATATTCTCGAATGAATTTTGCTAAATCTTTTTTCGCTTGAGCGATTTGACCTGCGTTTGCTGGCTTAACAGGATAAATGACAGTTGTCATCAATAATTTTCCTGTCTCATCAACAATAGCAAGTTTCGCTCCAGTACGGTAAGCAGGGTCAAATCCCATGACTACACGTCCTTTAAGCGGAGCCACCAATAATAAATTTTTCAAATTTTCGCCAAAAACCTCAATGGCAGATACTTCAGCTTTTTCTGTCAATTCAGTTCGAATACTACGTTCCATGGCCGGAATCAATTTTTTCTTGACGGCATCTTTAATCGCCACTTGCATCATTGGATTATTTTGAGCAGCAAAACGGGCAGCAAAATAACGTAAAATTTTGTCTTCATTATTTTCAAATTTTACTGACAGAATTCCCAATTTTTCACCACGGTTTAAAGCCAATACACGATAATTTGGTAATTCCGAAACTTTTTCTGAGAATTCATAATACATTTGAAAAACTTGCTTTTCATCAACAGCATCTTTTTTCAAACTACTTGTCAGTAAACTATTATTTTTAATTTCACCGGTCAGCCATGAACGCAAACGTGCATCTTCAGAAATCGCTTCTGACAAGATATCCACGGCACCTTCCAAAGCTTTTTGAGGGCTTGTAAAATTCTCATTGACAAATTTTTCAGCTTCTTCTTCAAGATTCGCTGAATTTTTTACAATCAATTGAGCCAAAGGAAATAAACCATTTTCCTTTGCAATCGTTGCTTTTGTTCGACGTTTCTCTTTATAAGGCAAATATAGATCTTCAACTTCTGTCAGTTTTTCAGCAGCTAAAATTTGTGCTTTAAGCGAATCAGTCAACTTACCAAGCTCTTCGATTTTTGACAAAACAGCCGTTTTACGTTCTGATAATTTTGTCAGTAAATTATCTTCATCAATAATTTTTTTGATTTCAACTTCGTCAAGTGAACCTGTTGCTTCTTTACGATAACGAGCAATAAACGGAACAGTGTTCCCTTCTGCTGTCAATTCTAATACTTTTTCAACTTGTGAATTTTTGATATTCAATAATTCAGCAATTTTTTTAACATTTTCCACTTAGAAATAATCCTTAACTAGTTTTTGTCATCAATTTTAATGGACAGTGTCCTACCTCTATTTTACCAAAAAAGTTACTAAAAAATCGCTCCCAAACAGGAGCGATTTCAAAATGCAAATAAGAAATTACATCATTTTGTTGTAGAATTCAACGATCAATGCTTCATTGATTTCTGGGTTGATTTCATCACGTTCAGGAAGACGAACAAGAGTTCCTTCAAGTTTATCAGCATCAAATGATACGAAGTTAGCGCGACCTTTAGTAGCTTCAACAGCTTCAAGGATTGCAGGAACTTTCATAGATTTTTCGCGAACTGAGATCACTTGACCAGGTTGTACGCGGAATGATGGGATATCAACGCGTTTTCCGTCAACAAGGATGTGTCCGTGGTTTACGAATTGACGTGCTTGACGACGAGTAGTCGCAAGACCAAGACGGAAAACAACGTTATCAAGGCGTTGTTCAAGCAAAGTCATGAAGTTGAAACCAACAGTTCCTTCTTTAACTTTAGTTGCAGCAATGTACAAGTTACGGAATTGACGTTCAGAAAGACCGTATGAAAAACGAAGTTTTTGTTTTTCAGCCAATTGAAGACCGTATTCAGAAAGTTTTGAACGGTTGTTTGGACCGTGTTGTCCAGGTACGTAGTTACGACGAGCGATTTCTTTACCAGAACCAGAAAGTGAGATACCGTAACGGCGTGATTGTTTCCATGATGGACCAGTGTAACGTGACATAATTTATGTCCTCCAAATATTTTATTTGAAGAATATTGACAGCCTCGAATTCGTTCATTTTACCTTCGCTTATAGCTTCAGTTACTTGACACAAGGAGTATAATAGCTTAGGCTCCCTGACATAACAGCAAAATGTTGACGAGCTTTCTAGCTGACTGCTATATTCAACTTTTCTATTATACCAAAAATCCTTATTTTGTCAATATCTTTCACATTAGAACAAGTGATTTAAATAAAAAAACTCATCTGCAAGAGATGAGTTAGAAAATTAAGAGATTAGGATTCAATTTTAATTAATCTAAAATTCCTAAACAAAAATTATTTTTCTTCTTTTTTAGCTTCTGGTTTTGGGGCAGTTCTTACGCCTACTGCGTTAAAATGTTTTTTACCGTTACGTTTACCAAATTTATGTGATTTATATGCCATGATGGCTCCTTTCATTTAATGCTCGCTTTTAGTAATTTTCTAAACTCACATTATCACTTGAATTTTATCATATCTTGATAACACTTTCAAGGATTATGGAAGATTATCCAATTTTGACATCAAAAAAACTCATCCACGAAAGATGAGTTAGGGTTAGTCGGTAATCGGGAAGACAGGATTCGAACCTGCGACACCTTGGTCCCAAACCAAGTACTCTACCAAGCTGAGCTACTTCCCGTAGCTAATATTAAATTTTTGAAACTTCTTTGTTCAGTATCTCCACTTTTAAGAGTACTTGTAAAGTAAATTTGCTTCGCAAATTCCTATCCACAACCTCAAAGCATGCTTTGAGCTCTACCAAGCTGAGCTACTTCCCGGACATGATGTGCTTGACGCTTTAGCGTTTAGCAATTTGGTTCTTCGCGCTTGTCGCGAAGTTCCAAATATTATTTTAGAATTTTTAAATCCTTACCGATACCTCTCTCATTGCATCTAAAATATCAGTATCAAACAAAAAAATGACTTTCGCCATATTCTGTTTATGCAAGCGGTAGGATTCGAACCTACAACCGCCTGATTCGTAGTCAGGTACTCTATCCAGTTGAGCCACGCCTGCGTTTCTCTCAAACGACTATATTAGTATATCAAGTTTCCCATAGGTTGTCAAGAATAAACTCATTGGATTTGAAATTTTTAGAATAATCCTTCGTCAAAAGCGAATAAAAAAGAGTAGAATTACTTCTCCTCTTCTTATTTTATTATCTACCAAAATAAACTTGTTGAGCCTTAGCTCCCCCATCTTGTACTGTTAGCAAAGTGCTGACCGTTACAAAGGTATAACCTTGTGCTTTCAAATTTTGAATAATCTGTGGTACCGCATCTACTGACCATTGATGAATATCATGCATTAAAATGATTGCTCCATCATGAGCGTAAGTCGAAACATTTTGAACAACTGGAGCGCTTGTACGATAACGCCAGTCATTAGTGTCAACAGTCCAATTGACTGCACTCAAATTTGTTTGACTTAAAACAGACTTATTATAACTTCCATAAGGTGGACGGAAGAGTGTTACATTTTTACCTGTAATTTTATTAATTAACTGATTTGCACTCTCAATTTCTTGCTTTTGTTGATCTGGTGAGAGTGTCACCAAGTCTTTATGGTCCCATGTATGCGAAGCGACTTCATTTCCTCTATCAGCTTCTTCTTTAATAATTTGGGGGCAGGCTTGAGCTTGTTTTCCTAGAGCAAAAAAGGTTGCTGGAACTTGTGCGTCTGTTAAAATTTTTAATAATTGAGGGGTCGTATTAGGGTTTGGTCCATCATCAAAGGTCAAGGCAATCAATTTTTTATTTGCATATTGATTTTGAACGTTCGCAATACGTTCCGCTTCTTTTTGACGCTCAATAAGTATTTGTTTATCAGCATTTACTTGTTTTGCCAATGCTTCTTTGTCTGATTTCTCATAGGGAGCCTTTAATAATTCTAAAGCCTCTTCAGAGCTTTTTATTCCTTCTTCACTTATATTTTCATGGGCTTTTGCAACAATCTGGTTCACTTTATCAATCTCTGACAAATAGTTTGTCAATTGACTCATTGATTTATCTAAAGAAGTTTTATCTTTAACATGAAGCTTATCAATTAACTTATGAGCCTGATCAATATCGTTTGCTTTTCTTGAATTATAGGCTTTGTCTTTTGCATTTCTTGCCTCATCTACTTGTTTTTCATAGGCAATTTTTTGCTTTTGAACTCCTTGATCATAATAATAGGTCCCTACTCCCGCTACCACTATTAATAATGCACCTATAAGTAAGGTAAGCTTCCAAAAAGCTTTCTTTGCCCCTTTTGATTTTAATCTTTTTTGTTTCATTTTTCTTCCCTAAACAACTTTTATTATTTCAAAAAAGTTCAATTATAACAATTTAACTACTGAATGATTTAAAAAAACTCTATCTTCCTATCTTAACATATCCCTTCTTGAGATTAAAGCCATCAATTTATTATTTCTTCATCTTCTGATATCCGATTAACTTTAAATTGTAAAAATTGGCTAATTGTATCAACAGCGAAATCAAGGACATTCTCGTCTGGATTCATTTTTTGTGAATGAAGGGGAGCATCACTATCAATTCCTAACCAGAACATGACTCCAGGAATTTTGCTCAAAAGGTAACCAAAATCTTCACCAGTCATGGCTGGAGCGATGTCAATAAGATTAGCCTTAGTTTCTTTTTTGAAAAATTCCATCAGTTCTTTAGCAAGTTCAGGATGATTTTCAACTGGAAGATAGCCGCCTTGTTTAAGTTTAAGATCAATTTCCATGTTAAAAGATTGCGCGATTCCATTTGCAAGTTCTCTTAAACGTTTTTGAGTCAATTCATTGACTTCTTGGGTCAGACTCCGGATAGTTCCATGTAAAAAAGCACGTTCAGCGATAATATTATTCGTTGTCCCAGACTCCATTTTTCCAAATGTAACCACTGCTGAAGCTAACGGATCCACATTACGGCTTACAATCGTCTGAACCTGAGTGATAAAATAAGCAGCTGCTACCAAAGCATCATTTGCTGTGTGGGGAAAAGCAGCATGTCCTCCTGTTCCAATAAAGGATAATTCAACTTCACAAGTCCCTGCAAAAAGCGTATGCTGATTCGTAGCGATATTACCTACTTTTAAATCTGGTCTGACATGTAATCCGTAAAATTCATTAGGAAGCCAATTTTCAAATGCTCCGTCATCATACATTAATTTTCCACCCGCTTCATTTTCTTCAGCAGGTTGAAAGAGAAAGAGGAGATTATCTCTTGGTTGACTTTCACTCATTTTTTCCAATAAACCAAGAGCAACAGTCATGTGAATATCGTGTCCACAAGCATGCATTCGTCCATTTTTACTAGCATAAGGTAAATCAGTTAACTCTTCAATAGGTAAACCATCAATATCTGCTCGCCAACCAATTGTCTTTTCGCCCTGACGTCCTGCTAGATAAACTAGAATTCCAGTTCGCCATGTTCTCACTTGAATAAATGGTTTATTTTGAATCAGTTCTTGAATAATGGCTAGTAAATACTTTTGAGTTTCGTATTCTTCAAGACCAATTTCAGGAATTTGGTGAAGCTGCCGTCTGATTTCGATTAAATTTATCATATTTTTCCTCATTACTAAGCTAAATTTCAAAAGTTTTATATTTATTTTACTCTTTTTCGGATGTATATTGCCCTTTTTAGCAAAAAAACTTTTGCTAAGATTAACAAAAGTTCAGAAATAAGCTATTTCTTTAATTTTACAAATTTCTAAGGGCATCTTCTAAAGCCGTTTTTTGTTGTGTTTTTTCATCTATTTCTTTGATAATTCGAGCTGGAACACCAGCAACAACAACGTTTTCTGGAACATCTTGGGTAACAATTGCCCCTGCTGCAACAACAGAACCTGAACCGACTTGTACTCCTTCGATTACAACAGCATTGGCTCCCACAAGGACATTATCCCCAACACGAACTGGTTCAGCACTTGCAGGCTCAATAACACCAGCCAAAACAGCACCAGCACCAATATGAGAGTTCTTACCAACCGTCGCACGACCACCCAAAATTGCCCCCATATCAATCATTGTGCCTTCACCAATTTCAGCTCCGATATTGATGATAGCCCCCATCATGATGACTGCATTATCACCAATGGTTACTTGGTCACGAATAATTGCTCCTGGTTCAATTCGAGCATTGATTTCTCTGGTATCAAGGAGAGGAACGGCTGAATTTCGGCCTTCAAGCTCTAGAGTGTAATCTTTATTTTCAGTTAAGCCAGAAAGTAATGGACGTACTGCTTGCCAATCTCCAATGATAATTTTTAAGCTGTAATGTGTGTGAAAATCTCCCAGAACTTGGATTCCTTTATTGGCTAGTGCCTTAAAGTTTGGACGCCCATTTTCAGCAAGAAAACCAGCTGCTTTAAAACTAGGCATTCCTGATAAGGTTACCTTGACACGTGTTTTTTTCTCAGCGTTCCCGATGAATTGAATTATTTCTTGTGCTGTTCGTTTTTGTGCTTCCATTTTTACTCCATTCTAGGGTCATTAATTTATTGATGACACTTTATAGGTCTTTTTATGATTCTGTCAGTAAAAAATTTACTGACAGAATCATTTTACCTACAATATTATTGTTCTATATTATAGCAAATTATCAAATATTTGGAAAATTTTCAATTCTGCTTAAAGAAAAAACAGCCGAAACTGTTTTTTTTACTGACAGAACTGTCAGCATTTATTTTATAAACTCAGAAAGACTTTCTTTCTTTTTATCAAATTTGATAAAAGTTCCGTCAGCACTTCTCTTCATAAATGTTGGAACGGTTTCTACTTCGTGAGCTTTACGAATCGCTTGTAATTCTTGATTGAGGTCTGTATTTTCTGTGTCAACGTAATAAATCATTTTGTCAGCATAGTCAGGAAGAGCCTTAACAAATCTTCTGGTCCAAGGACAAGTGACACGTCCAAAAAGTACAAATTGGCCTTCTGTCAGCTCTGACAGACGTTCTGGCGCAAGTGGAATTAGTCCTTTTACATTTTCAAAAAATTCAGTGCGCATTTCTCCAGTGTAAGGTCTTTCGACCCATTCACCAATAACAATAAAGGTATTGTCCTCAGGAGCAATAAAAGAAAACATGAATCTTCCATCAACAGCTGGCGTAATCGTACTTACAGGAAGTCCAAGTTCAATGATTTTATCATGAATTTCATCAATTGTTTCTACTGAAATTGCTAAAGTTTCAGGATTTGGGTCATAGGTTTCATTAAGTGCTACTTCATCTTCCAAACCTAATTCTTTCCAAAAAATTTCTGCATTTTCCAAGCTATTTACGTTTAAAGTAATCATTTTTTCTCCTCTTGAGCTTTTATTTAGGAAACTTTTGACCATAAAATAAGTAAAAATGTCATTATGATAATAGAAACAACGAGCAGACTATCTCGCATTTTCCATTTGAGTTGACGATACTTTGTACGTCCATCTCCCCCTTGATAGCCTCTGCTTTCCATTGCGACTGCCAAGTCATCCGCACGACGGAAAGAACTGACAAATAATGGAATTAAAATCGGAATGACTGATTTGATTTTTTTCAGTAAATTTCCTTCGCCAAAATCCATCCCTCTGGCTTTTTGAGCATTCATAATCATTGTTGTGTCATCCATTAATGTCGGAATAAAGCGTAAAGAAATAGATAACATCAAACCTAATTCATGAACAGGGACTTTGATTTTTTTCAAAGGTCCTAAGCCTTTTTCAATTCCATCAGCCAAGGTCAAGGGTGGCGTGGTCAGCGTCAAAATTGTTGACATAAAAATTATCAAGACAAAACGAAAGAAAATATAGACAGCATTAATTAAAGATTCTGTTGAAATTTTGATAAACCATAAACTAAAAATGACATGTTGACCATTAGTAAAAAGCATTTGGAAAATAACTGTGAATAGAATCAAACCAATCATTGGCCGTAGGCCTTTTAAAAAATAAGAAACTGAGACTTTTGATAATAAGACACCTGCTAAAGTGTAGAGCACTAAAAGTAAGTAGCCTAACCAATCATGAGCCAAAAAGATAATGACAACAAAAGCAATCATCACCAAAAGTTTTGAACGCGGGTCCATGCGGTGAATGATACTATCACCTGGAATATAACGTCCCATCAGCATATTTTGCATCAGTTTTCACCTCCTGATTTTACTGACAGACTTGTCAGTAAATTAACAAGTTCAGCTCGCGTGATTGGCAATTTTTCAAAAGTATAGCCCCCTGTTTTTTGAAGTTGGTCAGCAAAATGAGTCGCTTTTGGCACTCCCAATTCATGTGCTTTCAAAAAATCAACTTCTTGAAAAACATCTGACGGAGTACCACAGCTGATAATATGTCCTTTTTCAAGAAGATAAACATAGTCAGCATAATCAGCCACATCATCCATTAAATGAGTGACTAAAACAACGGTTTGACCCGTCTGATGAATACTCTCAAAAAGTTGCATCATCTCAATTCTAGCTTTTGGATCAAGGCCTGCTGTTGGTTCATCAAGCACCAAAACTTCTGGTTCCATCGCGAGAATCCCAGCAATGGCCACACGACGCATTTGCCCTCCTGAAAGTTCAAAAGGAGATTTTTCCCAAAATTCTTTTGAAAGGCCAACCATTTCCAGTTTTTCAGCAGCAATTTTCTCAGCTTCTTCTTTTGAAATTCCAAAGTTTTGTGGTCCAAAAGCGACATCTTTTAAAACCGTTTCTTCAAAAAGTTGGCTTTCAGGAAATTGAAAGACTACGCCCACTTTTTTGCGGACAGGTTTAATTTCTTTTTGTTTACTTGTTGAACTGACAACAATATCACCTACTCTAACTGTTCCTTGCGTAGGTTGCAACAAACCATTCAGATGTTGCAAAAGCGTCGATTTACCAGAACCAGTATGACCAATCAAGGCCGTGTAACTTCCTTTTTTGACTTCTAAATCAATGTCAAAAAGGGCACGACTGGCAAAGGGACTGTTGGGCTGATAAGTATAATTTACTTTTTCAAATTTAATCATTTTTCTTTTTTCTCAAATCCAATAATATCCATTTTAATGACAGAAATTCTAGCATACTAGAATTTCATGAAGCCACCGATTCAAGGACTCTCATTAGTCTCCTTGAAATGACAGAAATTTCAGCATGCTGAAACTTGATTTATACGCCGATTCCAAGCTCACGTTAATCGCGTGAAACTGACAGAAATTCTGTCAGTAAATTTAGCGCAACTTATCAGCTAAAAGCTCTACCAATTCGTCTTCTGACAGATACTTTTCTGGTAAATCAAAGCCATTTTTTCGCAGGTCTTTCATTAAATTTGAAGCGAAGGGAACATCTAGTCCAATTTCAACCATGTCCTCACTCGTTGCAAAGAGTTCAGACGGTGCCGCTTCCTTAATTATTTCTCCTGCTCTCATCACTAAAATTCGGTCAGAACTTGCTGCTTCATCAAGATCATGAGTAATAGATAAAACGGTCAGTTGATATTTCTCTTTAATTTCATGAATCACGCGCATAATCTCTTGACGCCCGGTTGGATCAAGCATTGAGGTTGATTCATCAAGAATAATGATTTCAGGTCGTAAAGCAATAATTCCAGCCACAGCTACCCTTTGCTTCTGTCCACCAGAAAGTCTCGCGGGTTCGCGAGTTTTGAAATCAAGCATATTGACCGCGGCCAAAGCCTCATCAACACGTTTAATCATCTCTTCCCGTGGAATTCCTTGATTTTCCATACCAAAAGCGACATCATCTTCAACCGTTGCCCCAACAAATTGGTTATCCGGATTTTGAAAAACCATCCCAATTTTTCGACGAAGATTCCAGACATTTTCAGCAGTCAAAAGTTCTCCATCAATTTTGACTTTTCCTTCAAATTCTTCAAAAAGACCGTCAATCAGCCGAGCTGTTGTCGATTTACCAGATCCATTTTGGCCAATAATAGAAACCCATTCTCCTTTTGTAATTGAAAAGGAAACCCCATTAAGCTGATTTACATCGCTTTCTTTTTCATATTTAAAAACTAAATTTTCTACTTCGAGAATTTTATTCATAGCCCTTATTATACCAAATTTTAGACACTTTTAAGCATTTAGTTTTATATTTCTACTAAAAATGACATTTTTTCTTGCCAAAACAAAACATTCATTACCATTGCTAAATAAGTAAAGTTTTTGTTATAATTGAACTCGTATAAATAAAGAGCATTCACCTCTTGAATATAATTATGGAGAAGTGTCCGAGTGGCCGAAGGAGCACGCCTGGAAAGTGTGTATACGTCACAAGCGTATCGGGGGTTCGAATCCCCTCTTCTCCTTAAAAATAATATTAAAAAAGCTTTCTGTCTTAAGATTAACAGAAAGCTTTTCTATTTTTTGAATCATTTTTATAAAAGTTACATTATCTTGTATCACTTTTATTTTATGCGAAAGTTTTGGGTGTGTTTTTATCATTTTCTTATCTCAATTACTTCTCTACTTAATTTAAGAATAAATGAAAAAGCCTATTAAATTAGGCCTTTTCTTCATCTTATTAAAGTAAGAACTCAATATGTCCTCTTATTATGGTGGAGTTATTACTCCCTCCCCCTCAATAATATAAGTTACTACTACTTCTTGTTTATCAACAATACCACTAATATTATTGGGAGTGTCATGTGAATACCAGTACTCAATACCAGAAAGTGAGCCATCAGGATCTGGTGACATAAGATAGTCTACGTCATTTCCCTTATCATCCTTGATATGAAATATAACTTGTTTAGGCAATGAATATTTTTCTCCTATTTTTGCTGGAAGAGATAGATCACTAACTGTTTGTTTTTGGTTGTAGGTTTGTCCATTGAAATCAAGTAGGGTAGAGTAGTGTTGTAAATTAGGGTATTGTGAAACAAATTCTCCATTTTTCAAAGTTGTAAAATCAGGAATAACAAAAGGATTACCTGACTTGTCCACAAATTTAACGGTAATCGTTGCATTTTGAACGACTTTTTTATAAATATACTTCACCTTTTGAGGAATAAGTGTAAATTTGCCATTCGCATTACTTGGAGTAGTCGATAAAGCATAACCAGCAATTGATTCAGGAGATGTTGTATATGTTGAACCAATAATTCCTGTTAAAGTTTTAGATGGCGCGACTTCTTTATCTGCTTCGTCCACGAATTGAACCGTAACTGTTCCGTTTTTATTAACTTTTTTATAGATGTACTTAACCGTTTGAGGAGTAAGTGTAAATTTGCCATTTGCATTATTTGGAGTAGTCAATAAATTATAACCAGTAATTGATTCAGAAGATGTTGTATATGTTGAACCAATAATTCCTGTCAAAGTTTTAGATGGCGCGACTTCTTTATCTGCTTCGTCCACGAATTGAACCATGACCGTTCCGTTTCCATTTGGTTTTGAATGATCGGAATAATTGTGAAGGTAGCCAATATATTCGTAACCTGATATTGAAGGGACATTTCCTGAATACTCACTACCAAGTAGATATTCAGTAGTTACATTATTTGGAAAACTTCCTAAAGTCTCTGCAGATACATTTTTTAAAAACCCTAAGCTTCCTACAGTAATAATCATAAGAATAATCTGCTTAGTTCTTTTCCATCTATAAAGTGAAAAGCCAGTTATCACTATAATAAGTAATCCTAAAACATAAAGTAATAAACTTGATTGCTCTCCTGTTTGTGGAAGGAGTCCCGCATTATTAGAAGAAACTAGACTAGTACTATTATTCATCGGAAGGACATTGGATGAAGAAGGGAATATAGTACTCTTATTCTCAATCTTTTTATAAACTAAAGAGAATATTTCTTTGTCATGCTTAATCAAGCTATTAGGTTTTCCCTTGATTATTCCACGTTGTTCAGTAGGATTAAGCGATGAGTAATCAATATATTCAGTACTTACAGTTGCATTACTAATTTCAGCTGCATGACCTTTGCTGCAAAATGAAAGCAATGTTGTAAAAGCAACGAAAAGCATTAGTAAGTTTCCCAATAAATTTTTTTATTTTTCATATGTAGCTTCTCCCTAACTTACTTAAGTATAATCCAAGTGGAATAAAATTACAATACATGTATCCATATTGTTACATTGTCACATCCAATCTAATATCCTATTTACTTTGACAATTTTTATTCGGTAACATTTACAAAATTTTTTAATACCGTATTTAAGCAATTGTAAGCTGACATCTCTTTCTTCTCTTTTTATTTATTGTCTCTCTTTTATTAATTGCTGAAGAGCGTTCAATTTAGTAGCTCACTTTTTACCCAATTCGTAAAATTTATATGATACTCTGCCTATAGAACTAATTTAATCAACAATCTTCTTTCGCATCTTTTTTAAATAGTAAGAAAACGACCGATTGCAAGACTAATTTTCGTACTAAGACAGTACTTTTAAAGAGATTTATTTCAAATGACATATAGACAATAACCTCGCAAGCTTTATAAATAAAAGACTTCTTCGTTTGACAAAAATAAACAAGTAACAATATTTTATTTTTAATAAAAAACACAACGAAAATTAGTCTTGAATTATTTTTGAACTTAAGTTATCCTAAAGGAGTCTTAGAGCCTTTTCAAATCAAAAGTTTTGTTAAGCTCATTAATCATATGACTATCAAGATAAATAAACTAAAATGGGAGGATTAAATGAAGTTTATAGATAAAAATAATTCCCTGATAGCAATATTAAAAATAATACTTGGCTTACTATTTATTATTAGCTTTTTTACTCTAAATAAACCTGTTCTTTCAGATACTATAAAGTTCGACTATCAAAATGATAACTTGGGTACCTACATTAGCAATGGGATAAGTAGTGGTAATACTCATAATTATGCTTATGGAAATGTCAACGGAGTCCCTTTCGATCAAGAAGGCTTTGTAAATTATAGTGATAAAGCCTATCTCAAAAAAACAGTCAAAGAAAATAATGCTAAGCAAGGACTATTTGATGTCACGCTTGATATTAAAGGAAACCAAATTAACCACCCTATTGACATTGTATTCGTCATTGATTTTTCATCGTCTATGACTGGAGAAAAACTTAATAATACACTCAAAGGGCTAGAAAAATTTGGTTCAGAACTAAAAACTTCTTTACAAAATGGGAATATCCGGGTAGGAATTGTAGCCTATAATAGAAATGTTTATTCTACTGGAAAATTAACAAATGATATTTCTGAATTAGAATATTTTTTAAAAAATACTGCAGAGAGTCACTCTGGTACCTTCATTCAAAAAGGGCTAATAGAAGGGCAGAAACTTTTAGAAAATAATCAGAGACCTGATGCTGAACCGATGTTAATTCACATAGGTGATGGCAGTGCTAATCGTAGCTATCTTCCCGTACCCGGAGCAACAAACTACTTAAATAATGGTGAAATTATTGATTACAATAATTATCACACTGAAACCTACAATAAAGATTTCCAAACTGATTCTGAGCTATATCATACCAGCGATAAACTTATTGCTGGTGATACAAATGGTACTGTAGTGGATAAAAAAATAATCAACGATGAAACATTAGGTAGCGTTATTCAAATCAAAGAAAGTGGGATTAATTGTTACTCTATTGGCGTTTCCCCTTCTCTAAGAGGAGAATATATTGCAAGAAATATCGCTTCTACTTCAAAAAATTATTTTACAATTGATGAAAATTTGAGTGGCTTAGGTGAAGCATTGTCAAGTATCGCAGATAAAATTGATAAGACTATCTCGAATGGGAGCATTAAAGACCCTATGGGGGATAAAATTCTGTTACAAGGAAGTGGGAATTTTACCCCCTCTAATTATCAACTTCAAGGATGGCGCAAAGAATCTGATGGAATATGGTCTCCAGATAACGATTTAAACGAAAATGTTCAAGTAACCGAAGAGAACCAGACCATCACGGTTTCTCATATCGTATTAGGGGAAAATGAGCGTTTAACATTGACTTATCAAATACGCTTGAACACTGAAACAACTGATTTTAAGGGTGAAAATTGGTATCTCTGTAATGGGGTAACTACACTGGATCCAGATAATACGGAAGAACTTTTACAATTTCCTGTCCCCTCTATCAAAGCCCCTAAATTTTCTTTAACCGTTGAAAAGCATTGGGAAAATATAAATAATGATTCAACACCCAGTTCTATTGACTTTGTAGTCATTCGTCATAACATTACTTCTAACTCTTGGGATAAAAGTGACAATATAATTCTTAGTAAAAAAGAGGGTTATAAGCAAAGTTATAGCTCATTACCTGTAAATAAATCTCAGAGTGACCTACCACTTTATAATAACAATGGGGATAATTTTATTTACGAAGTAAATGAAATCAATGTTCCTGATGAATTTGAAAGTACAGTAACGAAACTTGAAAATCATTTTCTTATCACTAACAGACTAAAAACTAACCCTACTAACCCCAGCTCCTCTGCCTTGCCCTCTCAATCACTTCCGGTTGCTCCTAAAAAGTGATTAAAAATTCCAGTCAAACTCAAGACACACACGCTGAGAATTTACCAGAAACAGGTGATCAGTCAGCCCAATCGATTTTGATAGGTGCAGGACTCTTCATTCTAGGAGGAAGTCTCTATTTTTTTAAAGGACATTAATTGTTCATTTTAATAATCTATAATATAAGGAGAATAAAATGTGTACATCTTTGACTTATTCCTCTCAAAATGGAAGTCATTTTTTAGCCAGAACAATGGATTTTGCAATCAATCTTCAAGCTAGGCCTACTTTTATTCCACGCCACTATCATTTTAATTTAGCGTTCGACCCAAGCGGATTTAAAACAAAGTATAGTTTCATTGGTTCTTCACGCTTTGTTGAGAACTATATCTTGTCTGATGGATTTAATGAACTGGGTTTTGGAATCGCAGCGCTTTATTTTGAAACAAAAGCAAAGTATTCTGAAAAACCAGAACCTTCCAAAATCAATTTTGAATCCAGCGAACTTGTAGCCTGGGCATTAGGAAATATTACTTCTGTGAACGACTTCAAAGAAAAACTATCTACCATTAATTTCGTACATTCGAAAAATAAGTTTTTACAAGTTAATGTCCCACTACATTGGATTATATCAGACAAGTCGGGTAAAACTTCCGTATTAGAAGTTACTGATTCCGGCTACCATTTATACGATAATGAGGTAGGAATAATGACGAACTCTCCTGATTTTAACTGGCATTTAGACAATCTTTCTCATTATAATCATCTTCAACCTAGCGAAACAGAATCCAAAATTTATGGAAATTATGTTGCTAAGCTTGATGGGCCAGGATTTGGTGCTTTCGGACTACCAGGTGATTTTACTTCTACTTCTCGTTTTATTCGAACAGCCTTTATCAAAAGTTATGTTGAACCTGCAATAAATACTTATGAAGGAATTATGAATATTAACCGTATCCTAGACTCTGTCAATATTCCAAAGGGGATAAAAATAAATTCCCAAGGATTATCTGATTACACTCAGTACATTGCAATCATGGATTTGACAAATAATAAGTACTACTTTAAAACTTATGATAGTTTATCTTTCATGGAGTTTTCTTTATCTAAAGAACTCACCGAACAAAAAAATGTCATTAATTTTTAGTTATGTGCTGCATTTATAAAGTTATTTTATTTCTTATTTTCTCACTTGAAAGTAAGAAATTTTATTTTTAATTTTAAAATAAGTCAGTTGTAAGCAATATTTTCATATGTTACAATGAAGCAAAATAAGTACTTTAATCAAAAAAGAGATGGTACAAAATAAAGGAACATGATGAATAACTATATGGAATACCTTTTTAGCAAGGATACCTATCAGCAACTGTTAATATTAAAAGCATTATTTAACAATTCTGAGGGTATGGATATTGAAAATTTAACTACAATCATTAATGTAGATAGAAGAACCATCTATAATCATCTAAATTTTATTAATAAAATTTGTGAAAAATACCACCACTCTGGAAACATTATTGTTTCAAAAAAATGGAAATATTATTTTTCTGGAAACAAAATAGATTACTATAATTTAAGAAGTTACCTATTAGAACCTGAATCTCTATTAAAACTTTCTGAATTATTCTTGAATAATCCGGCGGTTAATTTCACTAATTTTTGTCGAGAAAATTTTATAGGTGAGAGTACACTTAAGAAAAAAATTAGTAAAGTAAATTTGTTATTAAAAAGTACTGGTTTAAAAATAGTCATTAGAAAAAACTTTATATCTATCCTAGGCGAAGAAAGAATTATTCGTTATTGTCTGATTAGTCTACTGTGGCGTGTCTATCGCGGAACTAGATGGCCTTTTAAACTCCTTGAAGAAAAAACGATAGATTCACTCGTTTCTTCCATTGTATTGGATGGAAGAAAAATTAGTTATGGTAAACGAAAACAGCTATCTTTTTATTTAGCTGTCTACCTTTCTAGAGTTAAGACAAATCATTTGATTTTGGAAGAACACCTCCCTAATTATTCAACACAATTAATTCTTAAAAATAACTATTTATCAAAATTATCAGATACCATTAAAAAATTCTTTGAGATTCCAGATAAAGAGGTAGCCTTCATTCTTCTGACCTTTTATACATTTCCTGAAAGTTATAATTACTTTCAAGATACCGCTAGTACACTTGTCCTCTTAAAAAACTTCTCAGAACAAAGTTACAATAGTTTAATTAAGTTTGTAAACTATATTGAATTAAAGCACCCTAAATGGGATAAAAATGCTCCTTCTAGTTCCCTTTTTTGGTCAGTATTAATTTCCGGAAGAATATTTGTTGATATTTTTGGTGATATTTACTTTAATTCTTCCGCTGTGCGTATATTTAAACACGCAAATACTGAATCTCCACATTTACTTCCTTCCATTAAAAAAGAAATTCAAACTATCGAGCCTAATTTATCTAAAAATACTTTAAAATCATTAACTTTGAGATATGCCCAAGCCTACATTTTAGAATTTTCACCACAAGATTTTGAACCCGAAATCAAGATACTTTTATTGACAGATGTTGCCTTATACATTGATATGATAACTCAGGAAAGAATTGAGAATCTTTTACATGATAAGTATAATTACACTTTAGAGCGGAACTTTGCTATAGGAAAGCCCGATTTAATACTCTCTACAGGTTTGATTGAAGATAAATATAAAAGGTCTAAAGTAATCTATATAAATTCCGAAGTCAATAAAAAAGATGTCGAAAATATTTTTAAATCCTGTAAAGAAATCTTACTATCCAAGAAAAAAAACGAAATTAAGGATTCTCCCAACATAAAAAGGTTGTAATTCCTAAAATTCCAAATTCTTTATTTAGCGAAGGAGTTATATAAAAAGTACTTATTAAACCAAAAGATTCATCTTAAATAGAGCTTTGTTAAATAACAACCGTTTTTTCATATGTTTATCGATAAATAAAAAAGCAGTAAAATAATTACTGCTTTTTTATTTATTAGTTTATTCAGGAAATCTTGCAAGAGTAATTTCATTTTCTAATTCTTCTTCAATTCGTAAAAATTGATTATATTTTTCAACACGTTCACTTCGAGCCATTGAACCTGTTTTTATTTGGCCGGCATGCATGGCTACAGCAAAATCGGCAATGTAGCTATCAACTGTTTCACCTGAACGGTGAGAAATCATTGTCTTATAGCCTGCTTTTCTCGCTAAACGAATGGCTTCAATCGCTTCTGTTACTGTTCCGATTTGATTAAGTTTAATTAAAATAGCATTTGCTACACCTTTTTTAATTCCTTCTTTGAAAATTTCAGGATTTGTCACAAAAATATCATCACCTACTAATTGAATTTTTTGACCTTGTACTTTCGTTTGAGCTGCAAATCCCTCCCAGTCATGTTCAGAAAATCCATCTTCAATAGAAATAAGTGCTGGATATTTTTCAACTAAATTTTCATAGTAAGTTAATAGTTCTTTAGAAGTCAATTTTTGCCCTTCAAAACGATAAACTTTTTCTTTATCATCATAAAATTCACTTGAAGCTGGGTCAATGGCAATCGCAATTTCTTCACCAGGGACATATCCTGCACTTTCAATTGCTTGATAAAGTGTAGCAATTGCATTCTCTGTAGAGCCAAGTTTAGGAGCAAAGCCACCTTCATCACCTACGGCTGTTTCTAGCCCTTTGTCAGCTAAAATTTTCTTCAGGGTATGATAGATATTTGCGATTTTTTCTAAACCACCGCGGAAGCTGTCCCGTTTGACTGGTGTAATCAAAAATTCTTGAACATCAATTCCTGAATCGGCATGTACTCCACCATTAATGACATTGAAAAATGGTTGCGGAAGTTCCAAATCAACACCACCAAGATAGCGATAGAGTGGAATTTTTTCACTATTCGCTGCTGCACGAGAAAGAGCCATTGAAACGCCTAAAATCGCATTGGCCCCTAAACGTGATTTATTTTTTGTCCCATCAAGCTCAATCATCAGATGATCTAATTTTGCTTGATTAAATGGTGATTGTCCCTTTAAAGCTTTATAAATTTCGCCATTGACATTCGCAACAGCGTTAGAAACCCCTTTCCCTTGAAGGCGGGTTCCGCCATCTCTCAATTCAACTGCTTCACGGTCTCCAGTTGATGCTCCTGAAGGTACTGCTGCACGTCCTAGTGTTCCATCTGTTAATCTAACATCTACCTCAACGGTTGGATTTCCTCTAGAATCAAAAATTTCTCTTGCGTGGATGTTTTCGATTGTGACTGTTGTCATAATAATCTCCTTTTCTTTGCCCTTAATGCTGTTGTAAGTCAAAGAAAAAATGGCAGACTACAACACAAAAAGGTTTGTATTGTAGGCGCCATTAGATTCAAGCTATTTCTTGAAATGGTTTCGGGTGTGCACCATACCCATCTGTTATTAATTTACCACTTTATTTTTATATGGTCAACTTTTTAGATTTGTATTTTTAATAAATTAGACTAAACGAGTTGAATTAAGTATGAGCAGAGCCATTACTATGCCCCGGTGTTCCTCCAAGACCTTGTGCTTCACTGATAGTCATATAAGTATAGTTACCAGGATTAGCTACCGAACTATAATATTTTTTACTATTTGAACGATAAAAACAATAGCCAGATTGAGCTACGCCCCATCCAGATGTATTAGTGCTATAATTACCACCTGATACTTCAGAATTGGATTGAGCACTTTCCTTTTCTTGAGAAGCTGCAGCTTGAGTGGCAGCTTTTTCCTCTGCTATTCTTTTTTGCTCATCATCTCTTTTTTTCTTATCTGCCATTTCTTTGGCAGATTCATTATTAATCTGAACCTTACTCGTATTTTCAATAAGATTTTGTGCAGCTTTATCTAGGTCATCAAGTGTTTGAGCTTTATTAACTAAATCCAGACTGTCTTGAATTAGTACTTTATCACTAGATGAGATGTATGAATCATTCAGTAAACTTTGAGCACTTTTTATTGTTGAACTAAGTTTTTCCTTCTGATCATCTACTTCTTTTTTTATTTGAATATTAGATTTTGCAGTTTCTAAAGCAGTATTTATCTCAGAAATCTTATCTTTAATATCTGATGCTTTTCTAGCTATTTTTATTTCTAGAACTAATTTGTCTAATTTACTTTTATCTTGTGTTGATAAATTTTTATCTTTTAGAGTTGTTGCGACTGCTTTTAGTTGCTCTTCTCTTTGATTGTGAACCGAGATGAGTGCTAGTAAATTCTCAGATTCTTTTTTATAAGAACTCAAGGATTGATAATTATTTGCCTTTTTCTCTAATTTATCAATATCTGCTTTGTCTTCTAATAAAATATTCTCATCATTTTTAAGTTCAGCAGATTGGGACAAAATCTTATTGACGACTTTTTGCTCTGATTTTGCAATTGAGATGAGACGGTTGAGTCTTTTTGTTTCGGCTTTTATGCTTGCGTTATTTTTGCTCTTATTAATTTCACGAGTATCTTTTTGTTCATCTTTAACTTTTCTTTGCGTTGCTTTCGATACATAGTCTAAGGATAAATTTGAAAGTTGATCATTAGAGTTTTCTAGTTCGATTCTAGACTCTTTTAATTCAACTTGATTACTATGGACGGTCAATGCACCCGTACTTACAACAAACAAAATAAGTGTAACAATCAGAAGCGCTTTATTACTAATTTTGGAAATATAATTTGTGGCATTCTTTCTTCCACTTAATCCATAATAAATAGCGAATCCTATGAGCCCTAAAAAAATAATTAATCCGAAGATACTATTAACAGTTTTCGCAATCACAAACAAAAATAATGCGGCTAGTACAAATCCAACGACTCTCAAAACTGGGCTCAAATTCTCTTTAAACTTTTCCATAATTCTCCTTTTAATAAAAAACTTTTCTCTTTCATTTTATAAAGTTATCCTTCATTTTTCAACCTTTTTCTAATAATAAAATTATTTTTTTATTTTATTAATATTTTTTTAACATAATCTTTTTTTAAAATGTTAATTTCAAATTGTGCTATAATACTATAAATCATCTTCTGTTTGTGAAGAAAAGACAATTAGTTAGGAATGATATGAAAACAGTTCTTATTCTATGTGAAGTTAAATATTGGCATGATTTTAGAGAAGGTTTGGCTAAAATTGGTGTTGCTTTTCTTGGTTTTGATAAGAAAAAGCCTAATCGATTTGAGATTGAACAGCTTGTTGCCAAAGCTGATTTCGTCGTTATGAGAAACCGTAATGTGGCTCATCATTCAGTTCAATTTGCTAAAGATGCTTGTAAAGCAACCGATACACCCTTTTGGATTAGTAGTAATTTTGGTTTAGAAACCATTATCAAGCAACTTTCTCAAACTTTTCCAGATGAATCTTTTGAAAGCACCGAACAAAATAAGAAAAGCAAAAGGAAAAATGAAAATAGAGTTCTGCAAAAGCAAAATTCTTTAGCCGAAAGTGCCCAAAGCAAAGAAAGTCAAAATTATTTAAAAGGAAAAAAGAAACATCTCCCTCTAAAATCGGCGCTAAAAGATTTCAAAATTACTGACGACGAACCAGATTTTACAAAATTATTTAAAAAATAAGCACTGACGCATTTGTCAGTGCTTATTTTTAGTGATAGAATTTCTGTCAGAACATAGTCGTTGGCACTTTAGTGTTTACGGATATACTCAAATGTCCATCAGTAACTTTTAAATTAATTTTTCTTTATGAATTTGTTCAAAAGTTTTTTCACCATCATTGAGTTTTTCCCAAATGACAATTTGTCCTTGTTTTCGAGATTTTGGTACATCGATAATCCGCTGATTTGATGACCCACGGAATTGGAGCATTAAGTTTTTCTTTGATAATTCAAAACGACCGTCAACTAGAATATCTAACAAATCAAGCATTTCTAATTTGTCATCTGTTTCAAGCAGCATCTCTTCCCATGTATAACCTGTCCATGACCAAATATCTTTATCCGGTAACTCACGACGAATCCGTTTGAGCAAAGGAATCAAAAATGTCGTATTCAAGAAAGGTTCCCCACCAAGAAGTGTCAGACCTTGGACATAAGGCTGAGCAAGGTCAGCCATAATTTTATCTTCAAGCTCTTTGGTATAGGGCGTTCCATAACGAAATGACCAAGTGGCTTGATTATAGCAGCCCTCGCAATGAAACATACAGCCGCTCACATAGAGTGAGCAGCGCACCCCTTCGCCATCAACGAAATTGAAGGGTTTATAATCTGCAATATAATTTTGTGAGAGTTCATCAGCTCTCCATTCTCCTGGTTTTGGATTGTTCATACTTATTTCTCCGCAAAATATTTTGATTTTGCTTCGTCAACTTCAACTGAATCAATCAAATTTCCATCGCTCAAAGCTCCGACAGAACCATTCATATGTTTTACACGTGATGAAATTTCTTTGTGACGACCATGAACCATTGGGCGTGCTTGCGGATTTCCAAGGTATCCACAAGTTCTCTTGACAACATCACAGGTTTTAGGATCATCATTGCCACATTGTGGACATTTAAATCCACGTTCCGTTGCCGCAAAATCTCCTTCAAAGCCACAAGCATAGCAGTGGTCAATTGGTGCATTTGTTCCAAGATATCCAATGCGATCGTAGGCAAAGTCCCAAACTGCTTCAAGAGCTTTCGGATTTTGTTGAAGAACGGGATATTCACAGTAATGAATGAATCCACCATTGGCATAAACAGGATAGTCTTTTTCAAACTCTAATTTTTCAAATGGAGTTGGATTTTTACGCACATCATAGTGGAAAGAATTAGTATAGTAATCTTTGTCAGTAATATCTGCAACTGAACCGAATTTTTCTTTATCCATTCGGCAGAAACGGTCAGTTAAACTTTCTGACGGTGTTGAGTAAACAGAATAATGATAACCAGAGGCTTTAGACCAATCTTCACAATCTTCATGCATTCGTTTCACAATTTCAATTGTAAAAGCTTTAGCTTCAGGATTATTTTCCCAAGTTGGGCCATAAAAAGTAGTCGCCACTTCATAAAGTCCAATGTAACCTAAACTTACAGTTGCACGTTCTTTATTGTACAATTCATCAACTGAACCTTCGGCATCAAGGCGTCCCAATGCACCATTCATAAAGAGAATAGGTGCATTTTTAGGTTGTGCTTCTTTAGCACGTTCAACACGAAAGGCAAGCGCATCATGAGCAATTTCAATTCTTTCATTGAAGATTTCCCAGAATTTTTCTTTATTTCCAGCGGCTTCAAGAGCAATACGTGGAAGGTTAACTGTAACAACTCCAAGATTATTACGTCCAGCAGTCACGTCATTCCCATTTTCATCTTTCCAGCCTTGCAAGAATGAACGACAACCCATTGAAGCTTTAAATGAACCTGTTAATTCAACAATTTTATCATAGCTCAAAATATCAGGGTACATCCGTTTTGTTGAACATTCAAGCGCAAGTTCTTTGATGTCATAGTTTGGTGTCCCTATTTCGAGGTTAAGTCCACGTTTGAGTGTGAAAATTAATTTAGGGAAAATAGCAGTACGGTGTTCTGAACCTAAACCACCAATCCGTACTTTTAAAATTGCTTTTTGAATTTCACGCGCATACCAATCATCTCCAAGACCAAAACCAACCGTTACAAAAGGCGTTTGACCATTTGAAGTAAACAAAGTATTAATTTCATATTCTAAAGATTGCATTGCATCATAGATATCTTTGGCTGTTTTTTCACGAGCGTAAGCTTCTTGTTTTTCAGCACCATCGATCCATTTTTGTGCATCTTTTAAATGTTTTTTATAATTTAACTTCGCGTAAGGTGCCAATACTTCATCGGCACGGTCAAATGAACAACCACCATATTGCGAACTAGCTACATTAGCGATGATTTGACTGGCTTGAGCAGTTGCTGTTTGAATTGATTTTGGCGAATCTACTTGCGCATTTCCAAGTTTAAAGCCATTTTCAAACATATTTTTAAAGTCAATCAAACAACAGTTAGACATTGTAGTAAATGGACTATAATCAAGGTCATGATAATGAATATCACCTTTTTGGTGAGCATTTGCCACATGTGGTGGAAGAAGTTTCAAACCAATTGCTTTGGAAACCGCACCAGCTGTCAAATCACGTTGAGTATTAAAAACGTTAGAATCTTTATTGGCATTTTCATTAACGACAGTTTGGTCGCGATTAATTAATTTTTCAATCGTGAAATTGATATCTGTTGCTTTAGTACGTGCCAAATCACGGTTAGCACGATAAGAGATATACTCTTCAGCCAATTGAGTTTCTCCAGACTCAAGGAGTTCTTGCTCAACGATGGATTGAATTTCATAAATTTTGACATTTTCAGAAAAACGAGTAAAGATTTCACTGACTACTCTGTCAGTAAGCTCTGAAAGAACCGCCATATCTGTCAGTTCAACTTTTTTAGCCGCTTTAGTCAAAGCATCAAAAATTTTCTCACTGTTAAATTTCACTGAGCGTCCGTCACGCTTTATCACATTAATTTCTTCTAGTGTTACATCTTGATATTTTACTTCACTTTTCATATTAACCATCCTCTTCAATTACATCATCTATTTTATCAAATTCTCAGAAATGACACAATATATAGGTTAAATTATGTAAACACACACAATATCTTGTGTTGCTTGTTTTCATTCCCTTTTCTCAATTTCATAAAGCAAAATATAATCCACTTGTATTCAAAATGTAACTAATACGTCTTAAATCAGATTTTTTCTCCAAATTCTCACATTTTCTAGCCAATATAAAACATTAAATAAAAAACGTTTACAAACCGCCACATAATTGTCATCTTTTTCTTCCATTAACCGTGGTAAAATAAGGTAGTACTTATTTTATTCTGTATTTTCAGGAAAGGAATTATTTATGCCAGTTTCTCGTATTAAAGTTAAAAATAGACATTTAAAAAAGAAAGCCAAAAAACCACTGGCTTTTTATAAACCAGCGACTAAATTTGCTGGCGCCGTTCTCATTGCAGGAACTTTGACGACCACTCATGAGCTTTTGCTCCAACAAACAAGCCCAATGGTTCAGGCTGCAACCAATTCGACAGAAGCTTTTATTGAAAGTATTGCTGCATCAGCAAAACCAGTTGCCGATAGTAATGGTCTTTATCCTTCAGTCATGATTGCCCAAGCTATTTTGGAAAGTAACTGGGGTTCAAGCCAACTTTCTCGTGCCCCCTATTATAATTTATTCGGTATTCAAGGAACTTACCAAGGAAAAAGCGTTGTTTTTAAAACTCAAGAATATCTTAATGGTAAATGGGTCACAAAAGATATGCCATTCAGGGTTTATCCATCCTTTAATCAAAGTTTCCAGGATAATGCTTATGTTTTAAAAACTACAAACTTCGGAAATGGTCCTTATTATGCTAAAGCTTGGCGAGCAAACGCGGCAACTTATCAAGATGCAACCGCAGCTTTAACAGGAAAATATGCAACTGACCCTAATTATGGAGCCTCCCTGAATCGAATTATTTCTCAATATAATCTGACTCGTTTTGACGGAGCTTCTTCAGCTGGTACTTCTAATACTGGTGGTTCAACAGCTACAAATACCAATAATAATTCAAATACAAGTACAAGCTCAACCACTTATACTGTTAAATCTGGTGATACGCTTTGGGGAATTTCGCAAAAATATGGAATTAGTGTTGCTCAAATCCAAAGTGCAAACAATCTTAAAAGTACAATCATTTATATTGGTCAAAAACTTGTATTGACAACTTCAAGTCCTTCGTCTAATACAAATGGTTCAAATGCTTCTGGAAATTCTGCCGCAAGCACAACGCCTACTACTTCGGTAACTCCTGCTAAACCAGCGTCACAAACGACGATTAAGGTTAAATCTGGCGATACGCTTTGGGGGCTTTCTGTCAAATATAAAACAACGATTGCTCAACTCAAAAATTGGAATCACTTGAGTTCTGATACAATTTATATTGGACAAAACTTGATTGTTTCACAATCTGCCGGCTCTTCAAGCTCTTCAACAGGTTCAAGCTCAGCCTCTACGAGTTCAACTTCTAACCCTTCCGCGGCTTCAAATACCTCTATTCATAAGGTTGTTAAAGGAGATACGCTTTGGGGACTTTCACAAAAATCTGGCAGCCCAATTGCTTCAATCAAGGCTTGGAATCATTTATCAAGTGATACTATTTTAATTGGTCAATATCTCCGGATTAAATAAGATATAACTTATAAAATAAAAAAGAATGAATTAACTTTCATTCTTTTTTTAATTCTTTTAAAACAGACTGAAGATGAATCGATTGAGTCGGTTCAGACATACCAACAGTCATTTCCCAAGGTGTTGTTTCTTTTTCAAGAGCAAGTTCAAGAAAAACGCGTTGAAAAGAAGTTAATTCTTCAGAACTCATTAAATAATCAATATCTGTTTTTGAAAGTAAAATTTTGTCCCGTTGAATCACTTTATTTAAATAACGGACCCAAAGTTCTAAATTCCATTTAGACTTTTGAGCAGCATTCAGGAGATATTCAATCCACGTCATTGCAATAACCTCAGTATTTTTGGATTTTTTCGTAAATAATTTTTTAAGGATTCTTCGCCATAAGCTAAACTAAAAGCCTCTAAAATGACCGCTGGGTCTGCTGAACCATCTGTATGTTTAAATCGTTCTAAGAGAGGATCTGGGCTTTCAATTTTTAATTTTTTCATTATTTTTGCGATGTCTGGAACATCTTTGGTTCGGCCAGCCTGTATTTTATCGATAAGAATAGATTCGAGTGATGACAGACCAACAGTCAAATGACTTTCCACGAAAATAATTGTTTCATCCGTTTTTGAATGAGACATGACTTCGCCGACTGCTTGACTCAACCAAGGTTCATTAGAGGTTCCGACATGAAATTCTTCACCAATTTCTTGAATGATTTTTTCAACTTTTTCGGTACTTTCATAAAAGGCATCTATATCCTCTGTTGCCTTCATTCCATAGTATTCAAGCACGAAACCACCAACACAGTGTAAGTGAAGTTGCAAATTTTCTTCTGAAAGTTTTTCGTTCAAGCGGGAAAATAATTGATGATAATCCAAATCTATACCTCGCACTCACCTTCAAAATTTTTCTTATTGCTCACTCCATTATCAATTATCATAAGGATTTTGTCAAGTTGAAATTACTGATAGACCTGTCAGTAACTTTTTACCAAAATTAGGCATTCGTGATTTCTATTTGACAAGAGCGCATTGTTTCAAGTGCTGCTAAATGTTTTTCAGGTGAAACTCCAGCACAGCAAGAAGCATCAACGCTTATTTTTACTTCTGGCGCATAGGCTTTGATTAACAAGGCGTTGGAAACAACACAAATATCCGTACAAATTCCCACAAGTTCAACTTCATCATAATTTTCATCTCGAATAAATTCTGCCAGTGTTCTTGAACCAAAAGTTGTTTTTTCAAAAATCTTAGCAAAGCCGACTTGAGCTTCTTTACGAATTTCCCAACCAAAAGTACCATTTTGACAATGAATAACTGGAAGATTTTTACCTTCTTGTGTCGTTAAATAGTCTTCATAATGGGTATCTTGCGTTGCAAGACGATTTTCTTTAGAATATTGAGAGAGTTTTTCAATGACATTGGGAAGAATCGCTTGTGCTTCCTTTGTGCCCAAACTTCCGTCAATAAAATCATTTTGAAAATCAACTAAAACAAGTGCTTTTTTCATCATTTCTCCTTGATATTTGATATTTTTTCTTTATTATAGCAAAAATCTAAAAAGCCTGTCAGCAAAATTTTACTGACAGACCTTTTTAAATTACTGATCAAATTTTCTGCTGTCTTTTAAGGGATGTAAACAATCTGTCAGTAAAATATGTTCATAATTATTCTTTAGAAATCAACTTCATCAGGGTTTTTAGCCAAACCAGCTTTTCCATGAAGACTGTCAATAAAAGCAATATCTTCAATACTTAAATCAAAATCAAAGATTTCTGCATTTTCTTTAATTCTTGCAGGGGTTACTGATTTAGGAAGTGGTAAATATCCTTTGTGAAGAGACCAACGTAATACCACTTGAGCAATACTCTTATTGTATTTACTTGCCAAGTCTGCAAGTTCTGGAACTTCAAAGATTTTACCTGTTCCAAGTGGGCTATAAGCCTCAGTCAAGATATTGTTGTCAACATTAAAACTTACAATTTCTTCTTGTTGATCACTTGGGTTAACCATAATTTGGTTAACCGCTGGTTTAATTTCAGCAAATTTCAACAATGGTTTTAGGTGACGTGGGTGGAAGTTTGAAACACCAATCGCACGGATTTTACCAGCTTTTACGCCTGCTTCCATGGCTTTCCAAACTGCAAGATTACGTGTTTCAAAATCAGGACGGAATGCTTTAGGATTTGGCCAATGAATGAGGTACAAATCCACATAGTCAAGTCCTAATTTTTTCAAGGATTCATCTAAGGCCTTGGCAGCATCTTCTGTTGTTCCTACGCCCCAAAGTTTTGTTGTAATGAATAACTCTTCACGGGGAATTCCTGAATCAGCAATTGCTTGACCGACTGATTCCTCATTTTTATAAACTGCCGCTGTGTCAATATGGCGATAACCTGCTTCAAGTGCAGTTTTTACAGCATTATAAGCTTCCTCTCCGCTCGCAGATTGCCAAGTTCCAAAACCAACTTTTGGAATTTTGATGCCATTGTTTAGTGTATAAGTGTCTGTTAATGCCATGATTTTTTCTCCTTAGTAATTTTTAAAATATAACAACTTGTTGTCACTGAATTTTTTTGGACTTTTATATTCTTTCAATTGGAAACCATAGTTCTAACTCTTCAGGATTTTCTGCTGAAATTGATTGATGTTCTTGTACTGCTCCAACAATTTTTAAATCATTTTGAGTTAAATAATTCCACATGTCTGAATAAGTCTTGTTCATTTCATAAGTTGTTGTTTCAACAACGAAATAACGAAAGCCTGGAAGTGTCCATTTAGTCCAATTTTCAGGCTTTTGCGCTGAATTTTCAACTTCAACGCCTGCCAGATAGAGTCCACCATTATTCCATGGTTTAAATTGCCCTGATTCATCAGACATGGCCCCCCAAATTGTGAGTGGCTGCTTAATCAAATGAATAATTTCCTCAAAAGCGTTGGTTGCTTCTTGCCAGAGTGGTGGAATCCAAATGTCAGCTTCTTGTGCTTTACCTAAGCCTTCTTTTCCAATGATGGAGAAAGATGACTTTTCAACTTCTCTGATGTTCACTTCCCCTCCTCACTCTTTTTGACAATGATGTTTCTTGCTTTTTTAAGCAATAAGGCTTCTTTTGAAACCGTTATAAAGTCATTTTACCACTTTATAATTAAAATGAAAAAACATTTCGCTCAAAAAATGATAGAATAGAATTAGAATTTAAAATAAAGGAGGAGATACTAACAAGGCTGACTTTTATCAGCTGAGTTTTGTATCCTATATCTTATGGCTGAAGTAGAACTCTATACTCTTAACCTCCTAGAAATGCTATTTCTATAAATTTATTCAAACAAAGGCACAACCAAAAGCACAATATAACAGCGAAATAGGTATAAAATAAAATCCACTTCATATGAAGCGGATTTTAGATTTTTCTCAGAAACTTTATCAATTTTTCCCATACTTTTAAAGAAGTTAAATAGGGGTTCATTACGAGTCAATAGACTTGTAAAACATTGATTTAGAGGTGTTTGAAAAAACTTGGCTTTCGTTACACTTCAGTAAAAATCAATTGAATCTCTACCTTTGAGAAATTTATATTTGAGTAATCAAATCCACCTCCATATAAGGAAGTGGATTTTTTTCTTCATTTTACCTTCTCTTAACCTTTTTCAAAAAATTAAATATTAGATATAAAAGAGCCCATAACTTTGAGTTATGAGCTAATTATATTCTATAAAAATTTATTTTATTTAAAAAGTTAATTATACATTATTATATAAACTTATCAACTTTTAATATTCCTTCATCGTAAGAAAAGTACCATTTCTGCACAATTTTTTTCATGTTCAATTGCTTGCTTTGATTATTTCTATTCATATAATCAAATGAGTAATCTGAAATTCTTTGATGAAGCTGATACCATTCTTTTTGAAATTCAATTTTATACTTCAATTGATAACAAACCATTATTGAAAAACCGGATGTATTTTTTTTAAAATTATACATTCCTTCAATCAATACACCATCGTAATATATTTTTTCACCTTTACTTTGATTTGCTAATAAATTTTTAGTATGAAGTTTTATTAAATTTTTAGTATAAACATTATTTTTTATTTGTTCTTGATTCCAAGAATAAAGAACCTCATATATTAAGGACTCAAGTTCGGCAGTTTTAATAATTTTTTCATTTATTTTCTTTTCATTAATATATTTTCGAGAAAATAATTTATCAGCAAAATATATTATAAAAGGTATTAAAGAAAGTACGATGGCAACGATTATTTTGATATTTAACGAATTATTAAGTACACTATTCATTTGAAGTATTTATTTTGAAATTTTTTCAAGTCAGAAAAGAATTCATTCACTAATTCATTACCACCTTTTTTTAACAGCCTAATTCCATTTATTAAAATACTTATATAATATGCAAATATAGTAAATACTAACCCATTAAATGCTAAGATACCAAGTGATAGGCCTAAAAGCTTTCCAATTACAAATATCCAAACAATAAACACCAGTATTAAAAATAAGAGTGCTAAATACAATTTCTTTTTCATTAAAGCTCCTTAAATTCTATCGAAACTCTTTTCGACTTGATCAAAATCTGTACGATAATCTACGCATGTCCAAATTAAATCCCTTGCTGCCTCAACTCCTACAACAGTTTCAAGAGCGTGTAATGCAACTGGTACGGCTAAGTTAACAACAGGTATTGCACCCAGAATAGCTACAACCATCATCACCACCGCAGCACTTACTACAAATGCTGCAATCTTATTTCTATCAGTAATAGTACTTAGTATAGCATTTTTAAAATCTTTTGCACCAGAATTATTACTTGAAACTATAGGTTTTTTATAATTATTTTTTCTTGCCCTAAATTGTCCATTTCGTGAAGCATATCCATAACAATCTCCTGAGAAAACAGTTGATAGTGTAGTTTCCTGACCTAATTGAGAGACTATTTGACTTAAAACATTACTCTGAGGGAGTGGTGAATCTTTAAAGAGATAGTCTGTTGGATTAGGAGTCGTAGGATTATAAAGTTGTACTTTGGGAGTCAATCGAGTAAGTGTTTTCACTTTAACCGCTTCTGGATTGGCTGAACTCGCCACTTTTTGCTGAGCAATTGCTGGAGACGTTTTAGTGTTTGTTTCTCCTGCCACTTTGCGCCAATTATGCCAAGTCCGTGTCCACTTGTATTGAGTTCCAGCTAAATTAAAATATGGCGCCTTACTAGAAACATAGAAAGTTTTCTCCCACCACGGATTCCACACTTCATAATATGGAGCATGTTTTGTTGTGTCACCATCTGCAGGCAAAACATAACCCACAATAGCTAAGGAGTGTCCAGCATTGTCAGCTGACCCTTGAGGAGCAGTTTCTTCTGGATCATTAACATCTATTTGAATCGTTTGTCCAGCATCTAATTCTTTTTTAACTTCGTCAAAGCTCAATGCACGATTTTCTACATCAGCAGTGACTTGATACTTGCTTTGAAGAGCTTGCAGAGCATTCTCAATAGTCCCTCCACTCATAGTTTTAAGTTGGTCAAGACTTATACCAGGATAATAAGCTTGCATAAGATTTTGAGCGGTTACTCGAGAATCTTGTGGACTCGATCCATTCACCTGATTAAGTGTATTAATCTCCGCAGCTGCTACATACTCTGAGCACCATGGTTCTGACCCTTGGGTTTCTGTAATATTAAAATAGCTTAGTGGATGATAAGATGCATTAATAGCATTCACAGGTGTTGCTGGACTTGAAGGTGAATTCTCAGGTGGATTTACATTCGCAGTTTCCGTTGATTCCTTGGCACGAATGTTATAAAGAGTTACTTCTTCTTCATATTCAGAAAGTTGTTTGCCTTGTTCATCAAGAGTAAAAACATTATCATAATCATACGTCTTCATCCGTTCATTCATTTGTCCCAGAAGTTCATTTTTTCTCTGCGACCAAAAGGCGGATGGAGCAAAGTCTTCATTTAAGTAAGACAAATATGGGCTATAACTCATGGAATTTTCCATGTAGCCCATTCCAATCGCCCCAAAATTTTGAATGTTATCAGGTGCTGTCTTAGCTTTCAAGAATGTATAGTATAAACGTCCTGTCTTACTTAAATTTTTTGCTTTATCTGGTGAAAATCGTCCATTTTGGGTATCAAATTCTAAACCAAGAAAATGGTACCAATCCATAATGTGTTTTGAAGTAATTGCATCCGTTGGAGCAACTCCTGCGAAAGATTCTAAGTCTGCCACTGTTTTTTGATGATTCGCATCTTCATAGAGGTTGACCAAAGCCACAGCTGAACGTTTAGTTTCATCTGAAGGAGTTTTTTGTAACTTCTTTTTGACCAATCGAATACTTATTGTCTCAACTCGAAGTGACTTTCCTGTGGTACCTGATATTTCTCCGTCCTTAACATAAGGCGTCCATCCAATATTTTGAACTTGTGTAGCATAATAAATTGAATAGTGTTCAGCTAAAGAACCTGTAAGATGCATTTTAATCGCTTCTACTCTCAATCCTTTTCCTACAGTTCCAGCAATTCCTCCATTGGCGACATCATTTTGCCAACCAATTCCTTGAACATGAGCGCTATAAGCGATCCCTCCTGTTTCTCCTGCGGGTAAATGAGAGAGAGCTACTTTAAAGGCTTCCATTCGGAGACCTTGTCCTTCTGTTCCAATCGGCTCTCCATTCTTAGATTCGGGGAGCCAACCTTTATTTTGTACTTGAGCACTTGCTGTAATTTGAGGAGAATCTGGCACTTTGTTTTTTAAACCACTGAGAAGTGGTTCAGTAAATTCGACTTGAGAATATGTTCCAGAGGTGGTTACTTTCGACGCAAACACCCCGTTTTTTGTATTAGTATTAAGTGTTTTAACATTATTTACAGAGGGATCTTGCTTAATGTTCATGATGGTTTGTGCCCATAAGTAAGTACCACCAGCTTGTATAGGATCGATTACATTACTTTGCTCAGGAAATGTTATGGGCTGTGCTTCTTGACCATCTTGAACCATCGCTTCACCCAAGCCAACTGATTCTATGAACGATTTGTGAAGTTTCTCTGTACCTGCTTCTACATCATCATGTGCATAGAGCACTCCCGCCACGCTCTCATTTAACCAAGCATCATTATTTTGGTTGGTTAAAATAGGAATTATGGGATCTGAATCATCTAACTGCTGTTTAATTTCATCTGTCGTAAGAGGACGATTAACTAAAGTAGCAGTATAACCCACGTGATTTAACCATTTTACTGCTTGCTCTCCATTAATAGTTAACCCATTCAATTGTTGATTTGTAGCATTTGGATAGGTAAATCTTAATATGTCCTGAATAGAGGCATTTACTGTAAAATTTCCTGAATCTCCCAGTTTATCATGAGAAAGTACACTTACTAAAGTTTGTGCTAAAGAATTCGATGGTACTGCCGAAAGATTCGAAAATAGATTTTTAAAATTATCAATTTGCTTGATATTGACCGAGACATTATCTTCATTGCTGACAGACTGTTGAACGGTAAATGCAGCAGCAGAGGGAGCAATACTTGAAAAAAGTAGTAAACCTACTCCTAAACTAACCAAGCATTGAATCGGTTTCCATTTCACTTTCATAAACTTCTCCTAAATTTTTTATTCAAAAATAATGACTGATTTCGTCTGACCATCATAGTCATCTCTTAAATTTGTCATTTCTTTAAGCGTATATTCCTTTTCGAGAACTTTTAATTTTTCATCCGTTGCCCGTTCGAAATTCATCGTTCTTCCATAAGGATACTTAACATAAACTTCTTCAGCTGTTGCTTTTTGATTGAAAGCTTTTAAATCTGCTTTTGAGTTTTGTGTTTCCGATTGAGCCGTTGATTTTGCTGTTTGTGAGCTTTGAGTGGTTGATTCTGAAGTTGAAGATACAGTTGAGGACTTCGAAACCTTTGCCTCCACCTTTTTCTCAGAGACTTTCAAACTCGATTGGACAGTACTCACTTTTTTTATTTTCTGTTGAGCCATCTCATGAGGTCGAGTAAACGCATATACACTACCTGTAATCACGACAGCAATCATAATAATCAAGCCTGCCCAAAGCATCCATCTTTTCTTTCTCATTTCCCCTCCTAAAACGCTTACCTTAAGTTTATTTTAAGTTTTCTGAAAATATTATATCATACAATTTTTCTAAAAACAACACAATTATTGATTGATTACATTTTTTGATTATTGCTATTTTTACTTCAAAAAGTTATTAAATTTACTACAAACTCATTTGAATTCCTTCTCGTTTTTACTACAATAAGTTCCTATATAAAAACTGACCATATTAAGTGGTCAGTTTTTTTTAAATTTAAAAGGATTACTGTCATCGTAAAGTTCTTTCAAAGATTGTTTATGTGATTCTCCTCTTTGGTAATATCCAAAAAGTTCATCATATAAGTCCAATTTTTCTTTTACTTTTTCTTCTAATCTCTCAATCTCATTAATAACCAATTGAGAATTCTCAAAAGAAATGAGTTCTATTTTTCTATCTCTATCAAGTCCTGTATTTCCACCTAAAATGAAATCAATGTCTTCATCAGATAGTTCATCTTTCTCATTTTCAAATCTTACTTTTTTATAGAGTAGTTCAATAACATTAATATCATTAACAGCAGTTTCGTATCTAAAATTTGTATCTATTCTTTCTAAAATCAAACCCGCCTGTACGGTCTTTGACACCTCAGGATTATCAACCATTAATTGTTCAATCGGAACTTCCAAGACAAGTGCTAATTCAACCAAAGCTTCATCATTTAGATACATTGTCCCCTCTTCAACTTCTTGTACATCCCGAACAGATGTTCCAATAAGCTTAGCTAATTGCTTTTGTGTCAATCCTTTTTTTAATCGATTTGCTCGCACATTTTCTTTAACACTATTAAAATACTGAGTATAATTACCTCCCGCTCTTCCCAAGAGGTAATCAACAGACACATTGAAATATTCCGAAAATTGTTTTAAGCGTTGAGCCGTCGGTTGATTTTTTTTATAACTATAGAGAGTATTCTTCCCCAAACCAAGTTCTTGCTCAATTTCATTAAATGATTTTTCTTGTTTTTTCGCTAAGTCTTGTAATCGTTCATAAAAGTTCATTTTTATTCTTTTCTAAAATTAATATTTATTAGTTGACATTTTTAGATTAATAATCTAAAATACAATTATAGTTAGATTTAAAATCTAAAATCTCTGATTTTTAGATTTATCAACTAAATTATACCATAAAGGAGAAAAAAATGAATGACCCACCAATAAAAAAATCGTCTTCGCTGACAGGCAAAAAGACGACTTACTTAAATTTACAACTTAATTATAACACACCGACCTTTGAAAATTAAACATTAGAGAGCATATTAATATGGATATTCAAACCCTTGCTCACGACTTGGGAAAATCTGTTTCCACTCTTAAACGTTGGAAAAAACAAATTGAGCACTTAGCGGAATATGAATTTGAAGAAAAAACCATTCAAATTGGAAGAAATCAAGTTCAAAAAGTCCCTGACTTCGATTCAGAAGAAGTGAAATGTTTTCAAAAAATGGCACAATTAATTGATTCTAAAGGTTTAGAACAAACAATTTTCAAAGTCTGGGGAAATGCACAACTTTTGACCTTAGAGCATATCCAAGGTAAACATAATCACTTAGCACAAGCTTTTATCAAATATCGATTACAAACAAATAAACAGATTGATTTTCTAAAAAAAGAAAATCAGTCACTAAAAACAGGATTTAATACACTCACACAAGAGTTTAAAGCTTATCAAGAAAACAACAAAAAGAAAAAAGGACTATTCAAATGAATAATAATAATAAGTTAACACTTAACGACAATACTGTAAAACTTGGGGGAGTAAACCTTAATAAAAATAACTTTGATATTCCGAAAAAATATCAAGTCAATTTCGCAAAAGCTCGCTTTTCTAAAGACGGAAATAAAGCTGTTTTACAAGCGCTTGACGCTGGAACTGCCCTCGTGTTAGAACAAGCTGGTGTTGACCTTTCACAATTGAAACCTATCACGATTGAAGTTTATGGTGGACTAGATGAACTTCAAGATTACAAAGACGAAGAAAAAGAAGCCATCATAGAATGTACAAATCCGCAAGTTCGCTTACTTTGGGACATGGGAATGAGTGCTTGGCGAGGGGTTAAACTCGTAACTGATAAAATCACTTTATCTAAAGGCGAATGACTCCCACAGGATGTGTGAATGCGACAAGCCATGTGGGATGCCTGACGTCTGCGAAGCAGAAGACGAGTAGGGCAGAACACATGGGGAACGCTGGCGAATGAACCAAACAGCCTGTGGAAGTCATGCCCTAAAGAAGATAAAACCTAGCTTACCTAGACAGTTGCCTACGTGCGCACCATTTTAGGGCTTGTCAACAAAATGGTGTAACCCCAAACACACCAAGACTTAACAGCACTTCATCAATTTCATCTTTACCAGTAAAATCTCCACTTTTTACTGTCTAGGTCACTGGCAAGGTAAATCTAGCTAGACACTTTTAGCCTTTTACCTAGACATTTTTATTAAGAAAGAAATTCCATATGGAAGACAAACGCATTAAACAATTTGTTTTTGAACAACAATTAAAAGCAGAATATTGGGATTGGGAAGAAGATAAGTTAAAACTCTTTAAACGTTGGGAAGAAAACAAACTACTTATTTTTGAAGAGATCTATCGTCGACTCAAAACGTTAGAATCAGAAAAAGTCAAATTAGAATGCATCGCAATCATCGTTCACTACTTAGATAAGAATGATTTAAACGAATTCATTTTTCCCCATGTTCATCTTTATGGTAAATACACTGACAAACGGACGCTTACTAGGATTGCAAAAGTCCTCGGAATTAAAGAACAGTATATTGAAATACCTAAAAATGGGAACAAGTATTTTGAAGAAAATCAACTTGCCTATCTTACTCATGCTCAACAACCAGATAAATACCAATACCCCACTCATGAAGTCGAAACTTTTGGAACTTTTGATTATTCAAATTTTATTTTAATCAATACTAAGAAATTTGAGAAACAAAGTGCCACGGTAAAAAGAAAACGAACTGATGAAAGCTTAGATTTAATCAATCAGCAAATCTTAAAAGGCGAACTTTTTCTTGAAGATATCTTAGCAGATGATGATTTATTTCTCCTCTACAGTAATCACAAGCTACAATTCAAACAGGCTTTTGATTCTTACGCTGAACGGTTAGCTTTTAAGAATTTAAAAGATTTAGCCACAGGAAAATATAAATTGACAGTTATGTACTTTCAAGGCAAAAGCTCCCTCGGAAAATCATATCTTGCACGAACAATTGCTCAAAAAGTTCGAGAATATGCGGAAGAAAGTAAATTTAAAAGTCGTATCTACTCCGCCTCTTCTTCTAATCCTTTTGACGACTACTATGGAGAAGATATTATCCTATTAGATGATATCCGCCCCGATTCTTTACGAAAAGCAGATTGGCTTAAACTCTTAGACCCTATTAACACTTCTCGAATGTCTGCTCGATTCACTAATAAACAAGTGGTGCCTCGGCTGATATTGATTACTAATACACAACTTCCGGAACAGTTCTTTAATATTTTTAAAGATGAAGCACTAGACCAATATATCAGACGAATTAACTTTTGCACGATTCTATCAGAGAAACAACAAGGAAAAGGTTATGAGGGCGGGGTTTATTACCAACTCTCACAAACCAAACGCTTATTTTCTCCAAAAGTAAGAAATATTAGTGCTTATGAAAAAGAAGAAATTAACTTTGACTTAGAAGCAATCTTTTCAACTGATAATCAAGAAGAATTCACAGAAAAACTTTTAGCTCGATATCTCCTCCCTCGGATATATCCAAAAATAGAAAAAGATTTTGAATTTTTAAAATCTAAAATGACAGAAAGCTCTGATTAGATATGTTTAAAAATTTCGACATAATCATGAACCAGATTATAATAATTAGAAAGGATTTTGCACACATAATGAAGAAATACATGACAAAAGATGAAATATCTGAATGTTTTTCAGTAAATAAGGGAACACTTGGAAATGACTTAACAGCAATGCGTAGACTTCCAGAATTTTATAATTACATCATTAATCCCACTATCAAACGGGTACTGATTGACCCTCTAGGTTATGAAAAATATCTACGTTGGCGACAAGAACAACGCTAAAATCAACAACGGTGAAATATGGTATAATAAAGGTACCTGTTTCGCCTTTTTTATATAGTAAGAGGTAAAACGATATGTATTATAAAAAATTATCAAATGGAAAGGTTAAATTTTTTGACACTTACAAAACTTTGAATGGAAAGCGTCGACAAGTAACTATAACACTAGAAACTGCAAGCGCTCAAAGCCAAAGAAAAGCAAAAAATTTGATTGCACAAAGAATTGAGAAAAAATTAAAGGCTGAACGTGAAGCTGATGATAATCTGCATAATGCAACTGTGATTCAAATTTTTGAAATGTACTGGAATACAAGAAAACAGGAAATTTCTGATAGCTATGCTTTTCGAGAAAAAAATCAATTTGATACTTTTCTACATGATTTTGATTTTGGAAATAAAAAAATAAAATCTATATCAAGTATAGAACTTCAAAAATTCGTAAATTTTTTTGATAAGCCTACAACTAGACAAGAGTACAAACGACACCTAATACAATTTTTTGATTTTGCTTTTGATATGCGATATGTTGACGTGAATGAAGCAAAGCGTATTAGAATACCTAAAATCAAACCAACAATTGAGCAAAAGGAAAAACATGATTTAAAATTTTTTACTACAGATGAATTTAACGAATTTATAGATTCTGCAAAGTGCTATATTAAAAATTTACGTTCAGCTTATCATCGTGAATTAGGATTTCGGCGATTGCTCATGCTTCAATTCATATTTTTAACAGGGTGTAGATATGGTGAAGCTGCTGCCCTTGAGTGGAAAAATGTTGATATATTAATGCGAGATGTTTATATCCGCCAAAGCTGGCAGATTAATTTAGGAAAAGTTGGACCAACTAAAAATTTGCAATCTGTCCGACATATTGCAATTGATGAACGAACAGCGGAAATTTTAGAAGAGATGAAAACTAGGTCAGATTGTAATTTTGTCTTTGCAACTACCCATAAACAACCTTTTTCCAACTATGCTTTAAATAAATTTATGAAAAAAGTTGGCGATTATGGTGGTATGGGGAAAAATCCTAAATACTTTTCAACCCATATGTTAAGACACTCTCATATTACTCTTCTTGTTCTAGCAGGAGTGTCTCAGAAAATTATCATGGATAGAGTTGGACACGCTAACCCACGAACTACAAGTGAAATTTATACACATTTAATTTCATCTCAAAAACAAGAAGCTGTTAAAATTTTAAATAACCTTCCTCGAATTTCATGATAAAAAAGTACAATTTTCCTCTATCAAATATTTCCGAATACTTGATTTTATTGGCTGGTTTGGTATAGAATAAGCACAACGGAAAGCACAACTTTTTAATGAAACATAGTGATTTTTAATTAATTTTGGAAACAATAAAAAAGCTGAAATAGCCTGCTATTATCAACTTTGTGAAGCATAATGAAAAATAGAAAAAATGGAGAAAAATTATGGCTGAAGTAGAATCTTTTCAATTAGACCACACAAAAGTACTTGCCCCTTATGTCCGCTTAATCGGTAGCGAAACTGGGCCTAAAGGCGATGTTATCACTAATTTTGACGTTCGTTTTGTTCAACCTAATGCGAATGCCATTGGAATGGCCGCTTTACACACTATTGAGCATAGCATGGCTAGTTTAATTCGCGATAGAATTGATGGCATGATTGACTTTTCACCTTTTGGATGTCAAACTGGTTTCCACATGATTATGTGGGGTGAACATAGTTCAGAAGAAATTGCTAAAGTAATTAAATCTTCTCTAGAAGAGCTTGCAAGTGACGAATTTGGTTGGGATAATGTCCCTGGTGTTGCTGAAAAAGAATGCGGAAATTACCGTAATCACTCACTTTTCGGTGCTAAAGAATGGTCTAAGAAAATTCTTTCTGAAGGAATTTCTACTGACCCTTACGAACGTAAAGTAATTTAAAGTTTACTCCAGTAGATTGGGAAATGTTTTGAAAATCTCGGTATTTTTAGATTACGCACCCAACTTCATTTCCTTTAGTAAGGAATTTAATCGGTCAAATTTATACTGACAGCTCTGTCAGTAACTTTTTGGCTTTTATCAGTCAAATCCACTTAGAAAGGAACTGAATTCAGTAGGCATTTGCTTACTTACTGAAACCTAATTTATCTTATGGGAAAATATCAACTTGATAATAAAGGACAGAAATCTGTCGGAAAATTTCACGAAAAAAACTCAACGGTAGGCGGAAAAGGCATTAATACAAAGAATGCCACTCAAGCTAAAATTGAAGCCCTCCGTGCCAAAATGGAGAATAAAAAGAATGACAAAAAAGCTTAATATTGCCTATGTTGGTTTTGGTAAATCAACAAATCGCTATCATATTCCTTACGTGAAAGAACGTGAGAATATTGTGATTAAACGAATTGTCAACCGGACTTTAGGAAAACGTCCTGAACAAGCAGAATTAGAAGCAAATGGAACTTTGTTCTCCACTGACATCGCTGATATTATCAATGATGATTCAATTGATTTAGTAGTCATTGTGACTCCAGCTTTTGCTCACTATGACTATGCTAAGGAGCTCCTTTCAGCAGGAAAAAATGTACTCTGTGATAAACCATTAGTCGAAACCTTGGCACAAGCTAAAGAATTGGTAGATCTGGCCAAAGAAAAAAATCTTTTCTTCATGCCTTTCCAAAATCGACGCTTTGACAGCGACTTTTTGACCGTCAAAAAAGTGATTGAGCAAGGTTATTTGGGTGATTTAGTAGATATTACTGTCAATATGGACCACTTTAGACCTAATGATGCCAGTCAAGGTGGAAATTTTGATGGCGCTTGGTATGGTCACGGTGTTCATTTAGTGGACCAAATGGTTTCGCTTTTTGGCGCTCCCAAAGAAGTTCAATATGATATTCGAGCAACAAGAGATTATGATAGTGTCGATGATTATTTTTCTGTCAATCTTATTTATCCAAACTTGCGAGCAACTGTTGCTGCTACTGAAGTTGCTGCTCTACCACATCCAAAATGGCTTGTTTATGGTACGAGAGGAACTTTTATCAAAATGGATGTTGACCAACAAGAAAATGATTTAAAAGTTGGCATGTTCCCAGGTGATGAAGGTTTTGGGCAAGACAGTCCAGCTGATTTTGGGCAACTTACCTATTTCAATCAAAATGGTGACCGTATTGTGAAACATATTCCAACTGTTGCTGGTGATTATGGCAGAGTTTATGATTCAGCTTATGAATCAATTATTAATGGAGCTGACAAGTTGGTTTCAGATGAACAAATTTTGGCTGTCATTAAAACTTTGGAAAATGGTTTTTCTAAATAATAATAAAAAGACTTATCAACTGATAAGTCTTTTTTTTACTGACAGCCTATTTTTTCTTATTGGCTTTTTGTAATTTACTGACCAAACCTTTGAATTGACCTTCAAAAGTCAGGACATTATTGAAAATATCCTCGCCATCATTAAGCATTTTAACCGTTACCCAGCCTAAAGCTTCTGTAATTGTTGTTGCCACTGTGGCATTAATTGCTCCACCTGCAACTGTTCCCACCGCAGGAACAAATTTTAAAACATTCCCTACAAGGCTTCGACCTAAACCTACAACAACTAATTCTTTGGTGATTCCTTTTGCTAATGCTTCTGACCAAGAGGCCCCAAATATCTTATAAAGTCGCATCATCATCGTCAGCTGAATTGGAACAAGCAAGACAGCATCTGAAAAGGGAATTGGTGAAAAGCCAACAATTGCCGCCGTCAAGGTAGCAAAATGGATGGTTTCATGACATTTTTTTCTTTTTTGAGCGTCAACGCCAACTAAAAATTCATCAAAGAGGTGGTCAAATTTCTGAGAATTGTTAGCCAAGAACTGCTCTGCTTTTGCTTTTGAAACAGTTAGCGAAGAGCTGATTACTTTTGCTGAACGAGCAGGCATTTTTTTGAGCACTTGATTAAAAAACTCCTCAAAAGCTACATTACTTTCTTGATCTTTTTCTTTTATTTTCTTATCTGATTTTTTAAACATTATCTCTCCTTCTCACCTATTTTTAACTCATTATAACAAAATAGTCTCTTAATACACGAAAAAATCAATCTAAAAGAGACTGATTTTTCGATATCTTATTTTGCAAATTGCGAATTATAAAGGCTGGCATATAATCCATTTTCTTTAAGGAGACTTTCATGGTTCCCCATTTCCACAATATTTCCATTTTCCATAACCAAAATCTGATTGGCATCACGAATAGTTGATAAACGGTGAGCAACGACAAAGCTTGTCCGTCCTTTTAATAGACGATTCATCGCTGATTGAATCAGGCGCTCCGTTCTTGTATCTACACTGGATGTGGCTTCATCCAAAATCAATATTTCTGGATTTGCTAAAAAGGCACGGGCGATGGTTAATAACTGCCTTTGCCCCTGAGAAATATTGCTTGCGGCTTCATTCAAAAGGGTTTGATAACCTTGAGGTAAAGTGGTGATAAATTCATCAGCATGTGCCATTTTAGCTGCTTGAATCACTTCTTCTTGTGTTGCTTCAAGACGACCATACTGTAAATTATCCATAATTGTCCCTGAGAACAACCAGGTTTCTTGTAAAACCATTGCCATTCGTCCACGTAATTGTTCACGGTCAATTTCGCGAATGTCTTTTCCTTCAAGTAAAATTTTTCCCGAAGTGACATCGTAAAATCGTTCGAGCAAGTTAATCATTGTTGTTTTACCTGCTCCAGTTGGTCCCACAATGGCAATCATTTGCCCAACTTCAACGGAAAAATTAACATCTGTCATTAAGGATTGATTTTCATTATAAGAAAATGCGACTTGGTCAAAATTGATGAAATCAGTCTTGTCAGTCGCTCCTAAATTACTGACAGCTTTTTTTGAACTTTCGTCAGCAACTTTTTCACTGACAGGAATTCCGTCAGTCATTTCTTTTTCATCTAATACTTCAAAAATTCGTTCGGCTGACGCAACTGTAGCCTGAATGGTATTGAGCATATTCGAGATATTTGTGATTGGCTGTGCAAATTGATTGGTATATTGCAACATGGCTTGAACATCTCCGAGATTAACCGTCCCTGAAATAACTTTAAGACCACCAATTACGGCCATGGCTAAGTAATCTAAATTATTGATAAATCGCATGGTTGGATAAATCAAAGTTGATACAAATTGAGCTTTCCAAGCTGATTTATAAAAATTATCATTTCTTTTTGCGAATTCTTTTTCAGCTGAGGCTTCATGATTGAATGTTTTAATGACCGCATGTCCTGCATAATTTTCTTCAATTTGGTCATTCAATAATCCCAGATTTTTTTGTTGTTCAGCAAAGAATTTTTGCGATAAAGGTGCAACAATCCTTACCGTAATCATTGCCAAAGGAACTGTGATAAAGGCGACGAGTGCCAACTGCCAAGAGATGGTCAACATGAAATAAATAGTTCCAACAAATTGCAAGAGACTTGTGATAAGCTGAATCAAAGTTTGATTTAAAGTCCCTGAAATATTATCCATATCATTTATCATTCGACTCATGATATCCCCATTACTATGACTATCATAATATGAAACTGGCAATTTTTTCATTTTGTTTTTAAATTCACGACGTAAAGTATAAACTGTTCGTTGCGAAATGCGTGTCATAATGCTTTGTTGCAAAATCCCAGAGATAAATGAAATCAGATAAATGACCATGACATAAAGCAAAATAGATTCGACCTTAGCCATGTCAATTTGAATTGCGGTATGATTTTTTAGACTTTTTGTTACGCCATCAAATATCACTGTGGTTGCATTTCCCAAAATTTTGGGTGCCTGAACCGACAAAATTACTGACAGCGAAGCAATTAAAATTGAAAAAAGGAGTCCCCATAAATCTCTCCGCATGTATTTGAAAAGTCGAATAATCGTTGGAAAGAAATTTTGAGCTCGACGACCTTTTTGAAAACGGTCAGCCCCCTTGCCACCTCGATTGAGATAATTTCCTCTCATCATTGGTCATCACCTCCTCTGACGTTCAAATGTGCAATTGAAACACCCATCTTGACCAAATCATCATCCGAGAGTTGAGATTGCATTGTTTCTTGATATTGCGGACATGATTTTGCTAAACTTTCATGAGTACCAAGTCCTACGGCAATTCCATTTTCCAAAACTAAGATTTGGTCAGCTGACATAACAGTTGCGATTCTTTGAGCCACAATCACCTTGATTTTATTTTTATGTTTTGCCGAATGATTAATAGCTGTTCGTAATTGTCTGTCAGTAGCAAAGTCTAAGGCTGAAAATGAATCATCAAATAGATAAATTTCTGCCTCTTTAATCAAGGTTCTGGCAATGGAAAGTCTTTGCTTTTGTCCCCCAGAAAAATTTGCCCCATTTTGTTCGACTGCCATGTCAAGTCCGCCTTGTTCCCTGACAAAATCAGCAGCTTGTGCAATTTCCAAAACTTGCCACATTTCTTCATCTGTTGCATCACTTTTCCCAAATTGGAGATTCGAGCGGACAGTTCCTGAAAAAAGTTGAGCTTTTTGTTGCGTAAAAGATACTTTTTCATGCAAATCATACTGTGAAATTTGGCGAATATCAGTACCATCAATTGTGACACTTCCATTTGTTGGGTCAATTAATCTGGCAATCAAATTCAAAATCGTTGATTTACCAGAACCAGTCCCCCCAATAATTGCTAAGGTCTGACCAGCTGCTACATTTACTGACAAGTCACTTAGCGCTTGTCTTTTTGCTTCATCAAATTTGAAAGACACATGATTAAGAGCTAGAGAATTGCTGACAGAAACATTAGTCGTTCCGTCAGAGGAAATCGACACATTGACAGATATGCTCGAATTTTCATCAGTAATTTTATCTTTCGTGTCCAAAACTTCTCGAACCCGTACAGCCGAAACTTGGGCCCTCGGCAACATAACAGCAACTGCTGATAATTGCATGAATGACATCAAAATCTGGGTTGCATAGGTCAAAAAGGCAACTAGTGAACCCATTTCCATCATATTTTTACTGATAAGATGAGCGCCAAACCAAACAATTCCAATATTTGTAAAACTGAGAATAACTGTCATAATTGGCATTAACATCGCAATCGTCGTTAAAACCACTTGACTGGTATGTGTCAAATCGCGGTTAGCCTCATCAAATTTATCAATTTCATATTGGTCTCGTCTAAAAGCACGAATCACCCGAACACCAGTCAAGCCTTGTTGAAAAATCAGATTAATTTTATCAACTTTTGTTTGCATTGACCGAAAACGTGGCATAGAAATGGAAATATTAATGACCACAGCTAAAGTTAAAATAGGTAAAGCAATTAGAAAAACCAAAAGCAAATCATGCGATAATTTCCAAGCCATAAAAATAGAACCGACGAGCATCATCGGTGCCATGAGCATCATCCGTAACATGGTTTGAAAGACATTTTGTAATTGGGTCACATCATTTGTTGTACGTGTAATCAAAGTTGCATCGCCAAATTCCTGAAAATTACGCTCATCCATAAATAATACTTTATTAAATAAATCACGACGCAATTTCAGACCCAATCCTTGAGATTGTTTGGAAGCAAAATAAACATTTCCAATCGCCGAAAGCCAACTGGTCAGGGAAACAAAAAGCATAATTAAGCCCATAAACCAGATATATTTCATATCAGATTGACTAATTCCCTTATTGATAATATCCGCCGTAATCGTTGGAAGCCAAAGATTAGTCACAACTTGAATAACTAACAAAAAAAGTGCCCAAAAAACGGGCCAAAAATTTAAATATCGCCTTCCAATTGTTAGCATAGTCTCCTCTTCTCTACATAAACTATCTTTAATAGTTTTTCTTTATTTTTCTTAGTTTTCATTCAAATATTATAGCACTTTTAGAGGAAATTAACAGAAAAAAATGCTGACAGAATTAATCAGCATTCATATTTTTTCATAAATAATGGAATTTCTTCAATTAATCGACTTGGCAAGACCACATATGTTTTCCGAGCTAAGACGCTTGCGATTAAACTATGCAAGTAAGTTGCAGCAGCAACTACTTCCTCTGTTTCTCCATGAAACTGAGCTAAAAAGCCACCAACCATCCCAGCTAAAGTGTCCCCCATTCCCCCAGTTGCCTGAGCTGGACTTCCTATTTTCAAGATAAATGATTCCCGATTTGGCGCAAAAATTCGTGTTTCTGAAGATTTAGCAACGACAATCGCTCCGAGTTGATTAACAAAATCTTGAACTTCTTCTTTGGTTTGTTGACCAATTTTCAAACCAGAAAGTCGTTCCAATTCCATTTCATGAGGTGTAAAAACCGTATTTTCAGGAAATGGTAAGTCTAAATGCTCTCTAGCAAAAAGGGTCAGTGCCGAGCCATCAATGACCAACTTTTGATTTTCTGTCAGTAAATTCAAAACTTCTGTCAATAAATCTACTCTTTCCAAACCCAGGCCCGGTCCAATAACAATGACGTCAGCAGCTTTTGCTACTTCTCTTAGCTTTATCAAATCATCAAAATCTAAAGTCATTGCTTCTGGAAGTCTTGCCTGTAAAGCACTATGATTTTCTTTAGCCAGTGCCACAGAAACTAATCCAGCACCTGAATAAACTGCACTTGTCGTCGCCAAAATAGCAGCACCACCATATTGACTATTGCCACCAACCACTAATAAGCGACCATAAGTTCCTTTGTAAGAAGCTTTTTTACGTTTTTTAATTACTTTTCCTAAAATTTCATCAGTCAGTTCAATCATAATGCTATTTTACCGCATTTCATATCGATTTCCAATATCAAATATCAATATTTAAAATCCTTATCGCTCGCTGAATTTAAATTTACTATTTTTCAATACTCTTTCCCCTATTTCTGCTCACATCATGTTAAAATTAAAGCATGACAAAATCAGCTAAAACATTTGACGTTATTGTTGTTGGCGCAGGCCCTTCTGGAATGATGGCTGCCATCTCAGCCGCGCAAAACGGAGCAAAAGTTGCTCTTATTGATAAAAATAAAAAAGTCGGAAAAAAATTATTAATGACAGGTGGCGGACGCTGTAATGTGACAAATGCCCGTTCTGTTGACGAAATATTAACAAATGTTCCTGGAAATGGTCGTTTTCTTCATTCAGCCTTTTCTCAATTTTCTAACCTTGATATTATCGAATTTTTTGAAAGCAATGGTGTTAAATTAAAAGAAGAAGACCACGGGCGCATGTTCCCTATAACCGACAAATCAAAAACAATTGTTGATGCCCTCTTTAATAAAATTTTGAGTCTCCATGTTTCTTATTTTCCAAGCCAAGCAGTTGATAAGCTCCTCATTGAAAACGGAGCGGTAATTGGTCTTGAAACGGACAGTGAGAGCTTTTTAAGCCCTACAATTATCCTCTCAACAGGCGGACGCGCATATCCTTCCACAGGTTCAACTGGTGATGGTTATCGTTTAGCACGCTCAGCAGGGCATAGTATTTCACAACTTTATGCCACTGAATCTGCCCTGATTTCTGACGAACCATTCATTTTAGACAAAAGTCTTCAAGGCATTTCCCTACGCGAAATCAAACTCTCAGTACTCAATTCTAAGGGAAAAGCAATAATCTCTCATCAGCATGACTTATTATTTACACATTTCGGAATTTCTGGTCCAGCTGCTCTCCGTTGTTCAAGTTTCATTAACCAACTTCTTGCTAAAGGTGAAAAAATGGTCACAGTCAGCTTAGACCAATTCCCCGAAAAAAAGTTAGGCTCTTTGAAAAATGAACTGACTAGCCTTTCTAAAACAGATAAATCAATTAAAAATGCCTTCTCAGGATTGACCCAAGAGCGTATGCTTCTATTCATCCTTGAAAAAGCTGGGATTGACCCTAGTCTTTCTGCCAAGACCCTATCTGAACAGCAAATTGATAAAATTGCAATTCTTTTCAAAAATTGGCAAATCGAAATTAGCAAAACTTTGCCAATTGAGAAATCTTTTGTAACCGGTGGTGGTGTTTCTCTCAAAGAAATCAATCCTAAAAGTATGGAAAGTAAACAAACCCAAGGGTTATTCATGACCGGTGAGCTTTTAGATATTAATGGATATACTGGTGGCTATAATATTACCTGCGCCTTTGTGACAGGTTTTGTTGCTGGAAAGCACGCTGCACAAATCGCTTCTTATTTCCAACAATAAGTCAGCCCTAGCTCAGGCTTGCACATTCTTTATAGAAATGGTACTATATTAAAGTACTGTTTTGCGGTGGTGGCGGAATTGGCAGACGCGCAGGATTAAGGATCCTGTCGGGAATTTTCTTGGTGCGGGTTCAAGTCCCGCCCACCGCACTAATAATAACTCGGCTAAGGCTGAGTTTTTTTATTGCCTTTTTTGGAAAACAAATAAAAAGTACCAAGACTGGTACTTTTAAAATTCCTCATAATGTTCAAAAAGCACTTCTAAATCTGCTATTTCACTTAACAAAGTTTGCCCAACATTCGTATCTTTGACTCGTTTTCTTTGGTCAACTTCGGCTACTAAGCGTTTCAGGCTAATAATATCCGTCCCTTTTTCAACTGCTTCTTTAACGGTTGAAAAGGGTTGATGAGCAACCAGTTGAATGCCAAAACTATTATAAAGAAGAGTATATCCAGCAATTCCTGTTTCCTTTTGATAAGCTTTTGCAAAACCACCATCTATCACAATCAACTTTCCATCTGCCTTGATTGGATTTTCACCATTTTTTTCTTTGATAGGGGTGTGCCCATTCACCAAATGTCCCCCTTCATCTAAACCAAAGTTTTCTAAAATTTTCCTGATAATTTCAGCTTCCTCACGCAATTGATAATAAGGATTTTTCTTTTCCACATGCGTATTCTTATCCTTGATATAATAGCGTTCAAAGGTTGTCATTGCCGTTTTACCAAATAATGAAGAGCATTCTCCCACCCAAAGATACCACATCAAATCTGTTGCTAAATCCGTCGAATTTTCTGGATGAGCAAGACATTTTCTAACCTCTTGGTCAAAGAAATCAAGCAAATCACGGCCAGCATGAGTCTCTTTGTTAACCGTAAATGATTTAAAATCACCATTTTCATGTAAGGGAAGACAGCCATGAATCAACAAGTTTCCATTATAAGAAAGATACATGGCTCCCTTCTCTTGTAAAAATTCAACATGACGTTTAAGTTTATCAGAACTTCTAAAATTATTTAATAAATGACTGATTATTTTTTCTTCTTCAGCAGTCAAACTTTCAGGTTGCTCAGGATTTACTGTGGGCGCTTGAAAATCAGTTAATTCATAAACTTCAGTTCCCAATTTTATTGTTTTTTCGGAAAAATCAATGAAATGAAGGACATCACGATGTTCAAGTTGAAAATCAGGTCGGCGTTTTATCAACTGACTCTCTAACTTAAATTGTAAAATGGCTGTGGCTTCTTGTAATTTATTAAGGAGTGCCTTTTCATCATCTGACAAACGAACCCCGTCAACCAAACGTGGTTGAAAAGCCTCACTTGGCTCATAATAACGTTCAGCATACTCTAAAATCATCCGTAAATTAATCCCATAAGATTCTTCAAGAATATCGAGATTTCCATAACGGGCACAGATTCTAATTACATTCATCATGGCTAAAGGTGAACCACTAAAAGCCGCCATCCATACAATATCATGATTGCCCCATTGAACATCAACTGAGGGCATTTTTATTAAGCGGTCAATGATTTTATCTGGATAAGGTCCTCGATCATAAATATCTCCCACCACATGAAGGTGGTCAACCGTCAATCTGCGAATCGTATCTGCAAGTGCAACAATTAAGCGAGTAAGTTCACCCAAATTTTGCAATTGTGAAAGGATTGAATCAAAATAATCTCTTTTATCAGTCGTCGAATCCACTTCATTGATTAACTCTTCTAAGATATATCGAAATTTTTCTGGAAAAGCTTTTCGGACTTTTGAACGAGTATATTTTTGACCGACAAATTTTACAGTCTTTAAAAGATAAACTAAATTGATTTGACAATAGTTCTCAAATTCTTCTGTCTCTTTTAGTTGACACTCAGAATCTAGTTTTTCTTGTGGATAATAAATCAAGGTTGCAAGTGATGATATTTCTGTCGCAGAAAATTCTGGAAAACAATCTCTAAGTTTTTCTTTGATACTGCCAGAACCATTTCTCAAAACATGATTAAAAGCATCATATTCACCATGCACATCACTCATAAAATGCTCTGTTGCTTTTGGTAGTTCACAAATAGCACTCAAATTAATAATTTCTGTCAGTACTGCTTCCTTTGACGAAAACTGTTTTTTTAGTAATTGATAATATTTTTTATCCATAATAAAAGTAAATGAGGTTTCGATCCCTCATTCACACTCTGCTTTCTATCTAAAAAAGTCGGGAATTATTAGACTTATTCTTGCATTTTATCATATAGAAAGCAGATAGTAAAGCGCTCACATTTGTAATTAATCATTATTTCTGTCAGTAAAATTTTTACTGACAAAAAAATCTGTCAGTAATTGACAGATTTTTTTTTGATTTTAATAAATAATACTTTAAGATAATTTCCTTCTGGAAAGTTGTCAGCAATATGAAAATCAGCTGGTAATTTTTCTTCTTGGAAAACGGTAAATTTTACTCCCTTATTTTTGAGCGCTTCTTCAATCATTTGACGGAATTTTTTATCAGAAACATTTGCTGCATTTGTTGATGCAATTAATGTCCCATTATTTTCTAAAATTTCAACAGCTTCTTTAACAAGGTCGCCATAATTTTTAGCTACTGAGAATGTTTTTTTACCATTTCTGGCAAATGAAGGAGGGTCGAGGACAATCATGTCATAAGTCAATTCTTTTTTCTTAGCATAATTAAAATAACCAAAAACATCCATCACATAGATTTTTTGACTCTCTGGTTCAATTCCATTGACCAAAAATTGTTCTCTCGTTTTATCAAGCGAACGTTTCGCCAAATCGACTGACGTTGTTTGACTGCTTCCTCCAAAAGCTGCTGCAACTGAAAAAGCGCCTGTATAACTAAACATATTTAGTAAAGTTTTACCAGTTGAAAGACCACTCGCAAGTGCCCCGCGAACATTTTTTTGGTCAAGAAAAATTCCTGTCATTAACCCTTCATTTAGATAAGTCGCATAAGTCACGCCATTTTCCATGACCAACAAAGGTTCAGCCGCTTCTTGGCCAAAAATATGTTGACTTTCTAAAGCAGCCTCAGAAAAACGAAGTTTTTCATAAGCCCCTTTAATATCTGGGAACACGACTTGAAAAGCCTTAACAATCGCTTTTTTTTGACTATATATAAATTGATTGTACCAAGAAAAGACAGCAAAACCATTATAAAAATCAATGGTTAAGCCGCCTAATCCATCTCCTTCACCATTAAAAAGACGAAAGGCGTTCGTTAATTCATCCTGATAGAAGTTCGCCCGTAAAGCGCGTGCATTGACAAATTTTTCCACATAAAAATGATGGTCAATTTTTACTGACGAAGAATCTAAAAGCCAACCCACTCCTTTATTTTGTTTTGAAAGATAACCTGTTCCAAGCGCTTGCCCTTTTTCATCAAAAAATTGTGCAAAATCATCCTCCAAGAAAGGTGAATTTAAATCTTCTGCCACCAAAAGTGGATAGCCAGCCCGCAATTTCTTTGCTGCTTTTGTCCGTACTGTAATTTTTTTCATGCTTTAATTATAGCAAAAAAGTACTTTCTTTTTCTTTTAAAAACCAAAATAACCACCAGATAGACTATCCAGTAGTTATATAATCAAAAACATATTTTTAAGTCCGACGAACATTTTTCAAGGCTAAAACATTCGCAAGGTAGAGTACGGCCGCAAATAGTAACATAATAAGCAAATCAAACCAGATTCCAGAGAATCCAACTCCTCTTTTAACCACTTCTTGCATGGCAGAAATTCCATAATAAACCGGAATACAATGAGCGATTGCTTGAAGAATGACAGGCATCGTATCCACAGGAATCAAACCAGAAAATAAAAATTGGGGAACAATCGCTAAAGGAATCATCTGTACAAATTGAAATTCTGTTTTTGCTAATGTGGATAAAAGTAATCCAAACAATAGAGCAATAATAGCGATAAAGAAATTAATGACAAAGACCCAACCAATATTCCCGTTATTATGAACCCCTAAAATCCAATAAGTAAAAATGACCATGAGTGCTGTTTGGATCATTGCAAGAATTCCATAACTCAAAGTATAGCCAGTCACGATTTCAGTCCGTTTTACAGGAGTGACTAACATTCTCCCCAGCGTCCCTGAGGTTCGCTCGTTCACTAATGAAATACCTGAAATTAGAAGCACCAAGAAGAAAGCAAAGGCTCCAACTAAAATCGGTGCTAAATCATCAAAAGTAGCATTTGTACTACTAGGATCTCCGTACAAATAGTGACTCGTTACTTTATACTGCTCTGTATCAACCCTGAAATTTGTTGAAAAACTTTGACCTGATGTTTGAGGTAACTTACTTATCAAATTTTGCAGAGCCTGCTTAGTCTCCTCTTTAGTTGCCTTAACTTGGCTTTCTTGAATGACTTGTGTTAAAAGTAGCTTAATCGCAGAACTTGTTCCATTTGACTGATTAGCATAACTAACATCAATATTTTTTCCCGAAATACTAACAATTGCACTCAAATCTTTCTCATTCATTGTTGAGCGATTATTTTCAGAAACACTAATCACTTTCAGATGTGCTTTATCATTTGGCATATCCTTCAAAGCTCTTGTTAATTCTGTATTATCAGACTTCAAACCCACTCTGTAAGCAGTATTTGACGGTACTTGAAAGAGAAAGTACATGAGCGTCAAAATAAATATTGGAGCTAAAAACATCATTGCCAGCGTCCTAGGGTCACCACGCCGTTGAAGCATAATTCGTTTAAAGATAGCAAGTGTTCTCATTTCGCTGCCCCCTTATTTTCTAACTCTAAATTTTTTCCCGCAACAATAAAGGCTTCCTCAACCGAGGCAACTTGATACTTTTCCTTAATTTCCTTTGGCGAACCTTCTGCTATAAATTTACCATTTCTAAGCATCAGTACGACATCACAACGTTCAGCTTCATCCATAACATGCGTCGTAATTAATATTGTTTTCCCTTGATTTGCTTGATTTCGCAGCTCTTCCCAAATTTCTTGACGTAATTCTGGATCAATCCCAACAGTTGGTTCATCTAAAAGTAAAATCGGAGCATCCGTTTGCAGAGCAATAGCGAGTGATAAGCGCCTTTGCATTCCTCCTGAATAATTAGAAATTGATTGATTTAACTGCTTAGTCAGATTTACTGTAGTAGCTGCCTTATCAAGTTTGCCTTGTAAATCCTTTTTTTTGATTCCTTGCAAAGAACCAAAAAATTCTAAATTTTGTTTACCTGTCAATTCCTTAAATAGGGCATCTTCTTGCGCCATATAGCCTAATTTTCCTAATACTTCTCTGTCAGGAATTTTTCTTTCAAGAATCTCAACATTGCCAGAATCCAATTTTTGCATTCCAACAATGGCTTTGATAAAGGTTGACTTTCCAGCTCCAGAAGGTCCAATCAAACAAATAATTTTTCCACTTTCAAACTCATAGGATAAATGGTCTAATATTGCTTTATCGCCAAATTTCACACTAATATCATTAATAGTTATTGGTGAGGTCATATTCTTCTCCTTTGATGGCATAAACTTTCTTTAGATTTGATGTTAAACTAATTGTAACATTTCATTTTTGAACCTCAAATTATTTTACCCTTTAGAAACTGCATATAAAAGTTATTTTGTAGTATAATGATAAGAACTTTAAGTTTTGAGAAACTTAGCACAAATCATTTATATCTTTATAAAGGAGTTCATATGGCCTGTACAACATTTCTCGTCGGTAAAAAAGCCTCATTAGATGGTACAACTTTAATTGCACGCAACGAAGATGGTGGCGATAAACCCAATCCCCAACGTTTCGTCATCATCAATCCTGAAAATCAACCCAAGCACTATCGCTCTATTGCCACAGCTTGTGAATTTGACTTACCAGAAAATCCCCTATCATATACTTCGACACCTGATGCGGATTCAACCTATGGGATTTGGGCAGCGGCTGGAATTAATAGTGCAAATGTTGCCATGACTGCAACAGAAACCTCAACGACAAATAGTCGCATTTTGGGATTGGATCCTTATGTTGAAACAGGCCTTGGTGAAGAAGATTTCACAACAATTACCCTTCCCTATATCCAGAGTGCGCGTGAAGGCGTTGAACGGATGGGACATCTCTTAGAAAAATATGGGACCTATGAATCAAATGGGATGGCTTTTTCTGATAAAGATGAAATTTGGTGGTTAGAAACACTGGGTGGACATCAATGGGCAGCTATTCGTATCCCCGACGACGCTTATGTTATTGCTCCTAATCGTCTTAATATTGATTGGTATGATTTTGAAAGTTCTGACACGATTTATTCAACTGGTTTAAAAGAATTTATTGATAAGAACAAGCTTAATCCAGACTTTGATGGTTATAACCTTCGTCATATTTTTGGTTCAAGTACCATTAAAGACACGCGCTACAACAATCCACGCGCTTGGTATGTGCAAAACTATTTTTCTCCAGAAACCACAGGAAATGACGATCCATTTAACCAAGATTTACCTTTCATCTGCCATGCCAATCGCAAAATTTCCATTGAAGAAATTAAGTTTGTCATGTCAAGTCATTATGAAAATACAGCTTATGACCCTTACAGTACAACTTCAAGTGCCGCAGAACAAAAATTGATTCGACCAATTGGACTCAATCGTAATTTGGAACTCCATGTTTTACAAATTCGAGATAATATAGACAAGGAGCTTGCTGGCATTCATTGGCTTGCTTTTGGACCTAACAGTTTCAATAGCCTTGTTCCATTTTATGCTAGAGTAAGTGATACACCCACTTGTTATCGCGATACAAAAGTCGACTTTGATCCAACCAAAATGTATTGGTTAACTACAATTACCGCTGTGCTAGGAGACAGTAATTTCCAAGGCTATGTCGATAAAAGAGACAATTTTGAACTGAACACAATGGCAAAATTAAGAGCCTTACAAAATGAAACTGATAAAGGAAGTGACCAATCGCTTGAAGCAGTGAACGAAAAACTTGCACAGATTGCTCTGATTGCTCAAACTGAACTTCTTGGTAAAATGGTGATTTCTGGTTCCAATCACATGAAACTTCGCTTTGATTTTAATGATTAAAAAAATACGGTTAATTAACCGTATTTTTTTAGATACTATCAATGAAGCGTCAACATCCATTGATAGAGTAGTCCAACAATTACAGCACCAACAATTGAACCAGTTGCTGGAATCCAAGCATAGCTCCAGTTGGAAGTTCCTTTATTTTTGATTGGTAAAAGGGCGTGCATTATTCTCGGACCTAAGTCACGTGCTGGATTCATCGCGTAGCCAGTTGTTGGTCCTAAAGAAAAACCAACTGCCATAATAAGAAAACCGACAATAATTGGACCAAAACCACCTTCCAGACGATAATGGCCCATTGCCATAATCAGTATCATGAGTAGCGCCCCATCAAAAGCTTCTCCTAAAAAATTGGACCAAGAATGACGAATAGCGGGTGCTGTGGCAAAACTTGCCAAGATTAGAGAAGAATCTTTTGTTTCTTCCCAATGAGGATAATAATGTAACCAAACGGCGACAGCACCTAACATAGCACCTAAAAATTCGACTACAATAAAAGCAAATGCTAAGCCAATCTTTATTTTCCCTAAGACAAGAAAACCAATGACCAAGGCTGGATTGAGATAAGCAGGTGAAAAGAAGCCAACTACCCAGACAGCGACAGCAACGGCTAAGCCCCAGCCAATTGCAATAGTCACCCAACCTGCATTTTCCGATTTTGTTTTACCTAAAACATTTGCTGCGACAACCCCATTTCCCAATAATACAAGGATGAAAGTGCCCAGAAATTCTCCCAATATTTGTAATGTCATTGCTTTACCTTATTTTTCTATCATCATTTTTTCTAACTGCTCTTTTATTGCTTCAAAAGTTGCTCCTGCTTCTAAGAGGGCACTCGCTGTGTAAGCTCCCTCAATGAGCGGGACATTAAAAATGGTTAATTCTTTGTCTGTCATTTCAGAAACCAAATCCAAATTCATTCGAGCGCTTCCTAAATCAAAAAATGTTAAAAGATGATTTGCCTTATTCTCCTCAATAGCTGCCATTACTCGGTCAAAAGAGGTACCAATTTCTCCATTTTCTAATCCACCTATAGCGGTTAGAGAAATATCTTTAGCAACTTCGCGAATTAATTTTTGAAGTCCTGAAGCAATCTCAGAGGAATGAGAAACGATTACAATTCCATAAGTCATGCTACTACCTCCAAAAGTGTTTCAAATAAATAAGCACTTGATTGTGTTCCAGGGTCAATGTGCCCAATTGAGCGTTCCCCAAGATAAGAAGCTCTTCCTTTTGTAGCTAAAAGTCCTGCACTTGCTTTAACAACTTTTTCTAAATTATCTTTGGAAGCTGAATCAGTTTGTAAGTCATTTAAAAATGCTGACCAGATATCAACCATCGTTTTTTCACCGACTTGAGCTTTTCCTCTTTTTTGAATAGCTTCTAGTCCAGCATAAATTAATTCGCTTGTATCCAAAGTTTCTGCGGCAGTCTTACTCATGGCTAGAAAGGCTGAACCATACAAAGGACCAGAAGCTCCTCCTACTTTTGACATTAAGGTCATGGCCACTTTTTTAAAGATTTCTGAGACATTTCCAAAGTTTGAAACTTCCAATGCTTTCATTGTTTCAGACATCCCACGAGCCATATTTGCACCATGATCCCCGTCACCAATAGGTCCGTCTAGTTCGCTTAGATAAGCTTTATTTTCTTGTATTTTTTCGTTGAATTTTCCTAACCACTCAATGGTTTTATCTATTGTTAACATTCTCTCTCCTTATCCCCAAGAAATAGTTTTCACGTCTTCATTAAGATTTTTGAGCCATTGGTCATCTTCCAACTTAATCATTGTAAGTGACAAGCCTGCCATATCAATTGAAGTCATATAATTTCCAACTTTTTTAAAAAGAATTTCAATATTTTCTTCTGTCAGTAATTTTGCAACATCATTCATAAAAATGAATTGCTCCATTAGTGGCGTCGCTCCCATACCATTTACAAGAATTCCATATTTTTGACCAGCTTCAAATTTGAATTCTTCTTTCAACTTTCCAACCAGTTCTGTTGCTAACTCATAAGAAGTTTTCATTTTTTCCCGACGGTATCCTGGTTCACTATGAATTCCTACGCCATATTCAATTTCATTATCATCAAGAACAAAACCAGGTTTTCCAACTTCTGGAACTGTTGCGGCTGACAAAGCTAAGCCAATAGTCTTGATATTCTTTACGACCTTATCAGCCAAATCTTTGATTTCATCTAAAGAAGCTCCTTGATGGGCAGCTGCGCCTAATATTTTATGAACAAGAACTGTTCCAGCAACTCCTCGTCTTCCTTGAGTATAGAGCGAATTTTCAACGGCGATATCATCGTCAACAATAATTTGCTCAACCTTAATATCTTCCATCTCAGCCATTTCTCGTGCCATTTCAAAATTCATCACATCGCCTGAATAATTTTTGATAATTAAGAGTACTCCAGCACCTTCGTCAGCAAATTTGATTGCCTCATAAATTTGATCAGGCGTTGGTGATGTGAAAATAGCTCCACAAACAGCTGCTGACAGCATACCTTCTCCAACAAAACCAGCATGAGCTGGTTCATGTCCAGAACCCCCGCCTGATACTAAAGCAACCTTTCCACTTTTAGGACTTTTACGTTGGATGATATCAAAATCTGGAACTTTTTCAATCAAATCTCCATAAGCATAAGTCAATCCTGCTAACATTTCTGAGACCACATCTTGTGGCTGATTAATAATTTTTTTCATCGCTCATCCTCCTGAGTTTCTTATGTTATACTTAGTATAAATAAAAAATTACACAAAAATAAGGGACAAATTGCAAAATGTGTCCGCTTTCTTTTAAAATATGAAAAAATCAATCATTACCCAAAAAATTATTGCTAAAGCTTTTAAAGAACTGATGCAAAGCAATGCTTATCACCAGATTTCTGTCAGTGATATTATGCAAACTGCAAAAATTAGACGGCAAACTTTTTATAATTATTTTCAGAACCAAGAAGAGCTTTTATCTTGGATTTTTGAGAATGATTTTGCCGAATTAATCAATGATAATCTGAATTATTATGACTGGAAAAATGAACTCTTACTCTTATTACGCTACTTAGATGAAAATCAAATTTTTTATCAAAAAATATTTGTTATTGATAAAAATTTTGAGCATTTTTTTCTCATTCAATGGGAAAACTTGCTTGATAAGGTTATTTTTGACCAAGAAAATAAGTCTGACTACCTTTGGTCAGACTTAGAAAAATCATTTATATGTCGTTATAACGCTGCAGCAATTTGTGCAATAACTAAAGAGTCAATCATCAGAGGACATTCTTTAGAAAAGCTTTATTCTCAGATTGTAAAACTTTTACTTGCTCAAATTAAAGTTTTTGAAAGCTGATTACCATGCAAAAGCTCCCGTTGGAGCATTCAGATAATCCAACCATTTCGTATCTTTGACAGAACAAAGGGTTAGTGATATTCCTGACATATCACAACTTGTCATTAGGTTTCCAACTTTGCAAAACTTAATAGATAAGCCTTCAAGTTCTAAAAGGCGCATCACATCATATTGAAAACTATAAAGTTCCATTAATGTTGTTGAACCCAAACCATTTACAAGCAAAATATAATTTTTATTTACTTTTTTTTGCCAGTTAATTTCTGCTTTTAACTTATTTACTAACTCTACGGCAATACGCTCTGAGCCTTCAAATTTTTCAACACGATAACCGGGTTCTCCGTGTATTCCAATTCCAAAAGAAACTTCATCTTCAGCTAGAACAAATGAAGCCCTCTGATGAGGAAAATGAACGGGTGCTAAGGCGACGCCCAAAGTATAAATTTCTGGGGAAAGTGACAAAGCCAATTGTTCAATTTCGTCAATACTTCCGCCTTCTTCTGCAAGGGCACCGAGAATTTTATGAAGCAAAATTGTTCCGGCAACCCCGCGATGTCTCTTATGAAAATTATAAGCATTCACAGAAATGTCATCATGACTGACAATATATCTTACATCAATTCCTTCGTTTCTCGCTTCTTTGACTGCCTCATTAAATTCCTTCAAGTCAGCTTCGAAATTTTTCATAATCACAAAAACACCTTTGCCTGTGTCAACTTGGCGAATGGCTTTTAAAATATTTTTAGACTTTGGTGGTGTAAATAGAGGTCCAGTCACAGCTGCCGCAAGCATTCCAGACCCAACATAACCTACGTGAGCCGGTTCATGTCCGCTTCCTCCACCTGAAATAATCGGTACTGTTTTTTCACTAAATGTATTATCATAGAGAATCCCAGTTTCTGGCAGATAAGTCAATTGAGGGTAAGTCAAATCAATCCCTTTTAACATCTCTTCTGGAATTTCTTTTGTTGAAGTATAGAATTTCATATAACCAAATTATAGCACAGATATAAAAAGAGCTTGATTTCAAAACTCAAACTCTTTTTATTTATTAGCTTTTAGATTATTTTTCAGTCAAAGCTGCAAGTCCTGGAAGGACTTTACCTTCGAGGAGTTCCATTGAAGCTCCACCACCAGTTGAGATCCATGAGAATTTATCTGCATAGCCAAGGTTGATTGCTGCTGCTGCTGAGTCACCACCACCGATGATTGATTTAACACCTGGTTGTTTAACGATAGCTTCCATCAATCCAACAGTACCTGCTTGGAAGTCTGGGTTTTCAAATACACCAACTGGGCCATTCCAAACAACTGTTTTAGCGCCTTCAAGTTGTGTGTTGTAGTCTGCAATTGTTTTGCTTGCTACGTCAAGTCCCATGAAGCCTGCAGGGATATTTTGGTCAGCAGTTTCTTTAACTTCTGTGTAACCAGCAAATGCGTTAGCAACTTTGTGGTCAAGTGGCAAAATCAATTTTCCAGCTGCTTTTTCAAGCAATTCTTTAGCAAGGTCAAGTTTGTCATCTTCAACGAGTGAAGTTCCGATTTCGTAACCTTGGGCTTTCAAGAATGTGTAAGCCATTCCCCCACCGATGATAACTTTATCAGCTTTTGAAAGAAGGTTTTCAATAACACCGATTTTATCTGAAACTTTTGAACCACCAAGGATGGCTACGAATGGACGTTCTGGAGCTTCAACTGCTTCTTGGATATAAGCAATTTCGTTTTCAAGAAGGAAACCAGCAACGGCTTTATCAACGTTTGCTGAGATACCAACGTTTGAAGCGTGAGCACGGTGAGCTGTACCAAATGCATCATTAACGAAGATTCCGTCACCAAGTGAAGCCCAGTATTTACCAAGTTCTGGGTCGTTTTTAGATTCTTTTTTACCATCGATATCTTCAAAACGAGTGTTTTCAACGAGAAGGATTTCTCCATCTTTAAGTTCGTTGATTGCTGCTTCAAGTTCTGCTCCACGAGTAGTTCCTGGGAAAACAACATCTTGACCAAGTTTTTCAGAAAGAGCTTTAGCTACTGGTGCAAGTGATTTACCAGCTTTGTCAGCTTCTTCTTTAACACGTCCCAAGTGAGAGAAGAGGACTGCACGTCCACCTTGTTCAAGGATGTATTTAATTGTTGGAAGCGCAGCAGTGATACGGTTATCATTTGTGATTACACCATCTTTAATTGGAACATTAAAGTCAACACGTACGAGGACTTTTTTGCCTTTAAGTTCAACGTCTTTTACAGTCAATTTTGCCATTTGGAAAAATTCTCCTTATAAGATATTTTTGTTGAGATTGAAAAAGCACCATGCTGATTCAATTCAAATCGATAGGTTAATTATATCACAAATTCGAATAATTTGGCTTTGAGAATTTTACTTTTAGCTTGTAAAGGGTTACTTTTAAAAGATTTTTACTGACAGTTTTTTTATTTTTAAAAATGAATTTAAAAAGGACTGTCAGTAATATATTTTTGAATTCCATAAGCAACACCATCTTCTGTATTGCTTTTCGTAATCACTTTTCCTATTTTTTTTAAGTCATCAGAAGCATTTGCCATAACAATTGGTAGGCCAACAGCTTTCAACATAGTCAGATCATTTTCATTATCGCCAAATGCTGCAAGTTCACTTTGTTCTAACTGTTCTCTTTGAGCAATAAATTGAACTGCTTTAGCTTTTTGTGCTTCAAGATGCGTAATCTCAAGATACGTTTCCCAAGTTTTTTGAATGATAATATCAGGAAAATTTAGCTTTTCTAAATGTTCTTTAATTTCTTCTAACTTACTTTCATTTGGTGTAATCAAAAGAATTTTAAATATTTCTAGTCTTGGTCGCTCAGTTACCAATGCTTCCAAATCTACTAACTTGGGAACCTGTGGAGTAAAATGCATTTCTTGTTTGATGTCTTTATCAATCTTTTCAACATACCAATCGCTTAAACTATACAGGGATAGATTTATTTCAGGATAATCTTTTTTGATTGTCTTAATTAATTTCTGAGCGCTAGCATGAACCAATGGATTTGCTTTAATGACTTCTTTTTTAGCAAAAATAAGCCCACCATTAAATGCAACTTGTGAGCTTTTTAAATTCAATTGATTAATTAGACTCTCCATCGCTTGAGGCGCTCTTGCTGAAACCAAAGAAAACGGAAGATTAGAGTTTTCAATCACTTCTTGAGTCTTTTTGGAAATTTTCCCTTGGTCATCAAGTAAAGTCCCGTCTAGGTCAGAAAAAATATGTTTAATCTTAGTCATCTTATCCCCCTCTATCCTCTATTTTAACAAAATTTACTGACAGATAAAGTAATTTTTAAAGACGAAATTTATAAAGAGGGAAAAATTATTATATTTTCTTTTTTCTGTTATCAAGAATATCAGGATGGAGTTTTCGCAATTTTCTCGCTGATAATAGTGCAAAAATAGCAGCTAAAACTTGTAAGATAAAATTTAATAATGCTAACAGCGCGCCTATCTCTAATTCTAAAAGGTTATGAGCTTGATTTGCTAAAATAATTAAGAAAGCACTCAAACCACTCAAAATATTGAAAATATAAACTAAAATCGAAGCAATGCTTTTTATTTTTAATTTATGATTTTGAACATGAAGGGAAATCGCATAAATCAAGATAAGTAAACCAAAACCCCAAGCTAAGTATGAGTTTGTTATAATCTTTGTAATCCGCAGCACAAGAATTATGAACACAGCTATAAACCAGATTACCAGAAATTTATTGTAATGATACGCTTTCTGAATCACTTCTTTTTCTTTATTTTCATCAATATCATCTTTCATTTTTCAACCTCCTTTCTCTTTTCTAATTCTTTGATAGCTTGATTTCTAAATTTTCTTGCCCTACTGATATAAAACCAGTAAATATAGACAAGTATATTGACAAGCATTAAATCAATAATGTAGATTAACCAAAGTTCTATATCTCCTGACTCAGTATAAGTTCCACCTAATGTTATACCTATTCCTCCAAAAATCAAAACACAGATTATGAGGATATTTCCAAATACCTTGTCCTTGATTTTATAAAGTTTTTCTAGTCTTTTTATATCTTCTACTTTTTCAAAATTTCGATAATTAGTAAATTTTTCTGAAAGATATAAGCTCAACCATGCCATAACAAAAGATAAAAATAATAAAATAGTCGTCGTCAAAATTGCCCATTTTACAGGAGAAATCTTGGGAGAATGGCTTTCTACAAAATTTACCGTGGAAGACTGAAAAACTGATGATAAGATTGCAAAAGTTACTATGCCCATCCCTGTTATTTTTTTATTACTCTTTATAAATAGTTCTTTATTTTTATAATTATAGCCATATCGTTCATCTGCGTTTCCTCCGATGTCAACTATAACTCTATTAGCGTATGTCTGTTTCATCTTTTTCTTTCTATGGTTGTTTAAGTAATCATACTATTATGTAAGTTTAAAATTTTTCTTCTATTCTTAGTCGCTCTATGATTTATATAAAACAAAAGGAAACATACAGTTATACCAAAAATCAAAGTTTGTATTAAAGCAAAAATAAACCCATCATTGTGAGTAAGATAGAAATTTCCTAATGGCAAAATTATCGACATAAATAAAACAATAGCTCCCCAAATCATAGCTAACCTTAGACGATTTGAGCTCTCATATTTTTCAATATCCCTCCATTCGTTCTGGGATAGGGCACGATTTTGTCCACTAGCTTTAAATAACTTTTCATTTTTCCTATCTGTTATTAAAATAAAAACACAAGATATTAAAAAGGCAATTATGCAAAGCCCTAGGGAAGATAATAACAGCCACAATAAAATATTCATTTCATTTGAGAAATGATTCAAGTATAAAGAAAAATCTGTCAAAAATGGTGACAATAAGGAACCGCCTCCAATTATTGACCACAGCATTTTTTGATTTCCTTCACTAGTGACTTCATTTTTTCTCACAAATATCATTTGTGTTTTATTTTCAAAACCGTAACAAGATTCTTCATTAGTATAAAAATTGATAATCATCTACCGACACCTCACTTCCGTTTCCTGCGGTGGTCATAAAGATAATCATATCCAATAGATATCCCATGCATTACAATAAAAGCAGCTACTCCGATAGCTATTGCAGGTGCAAGTGCAGTAGTACCAGCAATAGCTAGTGTAGCCATCCCACCTACAACTAAATTTATCCCCAATTCTGCAGAAGATTTAGCTGTCGCATCATCTATCCCTTTTCCTTTCGCAAGTTCAGTACCAAAAGTTATGGCAGGTCCAACAATAGGACTAACAGGACTTTCTTCTCCTATCATAAGTCCCCATTGAGCAAATTTTTCTGCTCCCAAACCAAAAACTTGGTCTCTTCCTTCATCTGCCCACCAATTTTCACCATTTCTATTACCTCCACCGTTATAATTATCTTCACTAACAAGCTGAGCTTCTTTCGTATAATAAGCAGATTGCGGAACATAAGTCTGATAGTAAGCACCACTAGAATTACTATATCCTCCTCCTGATGAATAACCATAACCACCAGAGTAAGAGTAGACTCCACCATAACCATAACTATCATAAGTTGGCACATAATAAACCACAGGTGGAATATAATTTGGCACATATTCATAACCATTGGCATAGTAAATACTTGCATAGGGATTGCTCGTGTTGTAATAAACAATCGGTGGGACGTATTTGTTTACTTTTTTATTTCCCTCAATTTTTTGTGTTGGTGTTAGATAGTCTTTACCATTAATTTCAGTCATCCAGTTATCCCGATAATCGTTAAGCCCATTAACAAATTTATTCACATCTTTTAGGTCTATCTGCTTTCTTTCAGATTCTTTATTTGGGGTCATTTGGTGCCTCCAACTCCTATCTCCACAGTAAATATATTATTATCGAACAAATGAATAGTAGAATAACAATCCGATAAATAAGTATTCTAAGAAATATACTTTTTTTCATTTCTGATAATATATTCTTCTCTAGTTCTGTTAATTCATTGTCCTTATCAGATTGAGAATACTGCCAAATTCCCCCTTGAAGATAACGCCTAGCATCTTGCAAATCAAATACCTTCAAGTCCATATATTTTTTAGTATTTTCCAAAATTAAGCGTATCGTATCAGATAAATCATCTGAATCCAATGAACTTGAAATAAGTTTAGACATCTTTTTAAATGCCCTACCATGATGAATCTTTCTAGGTTTTTGTTTCGTTAAACTTTCAAAAGTTACCTGATTTGAAAAGGCATATAGTAGAACTTTATTTGAATGCTTTTGCTTTTCTGTTTTCTCTTGTTCTAACTTTTTATTTCTTTCTAAAAAATCATTCATAGAAGAAACATCAATCTTTTCTTTATTCTGGGTCACCGGTGCCTCCTAATATTTATCCATAAAAATGATCAACTTAAACTAAGACGTTTCCTTTCCTATATAGAAACTGGAAATCAAGAGCGCTCCCACTATAAATTTAAAAATAAAAATTGGGATATTATAGATATTAATAAAAGCACTTAATAGACTAAGAACTCCTACAATAAGCAAAACTCTTCTCCATTTTTTTTTATATTTTTTATCTATTTTAGAAAAAACAATCCATGAGAGTATTGGAAAAAGTAACCAACCAATAAGCCATGAGAGTAATAATACAAGGTTTACCAGAATCAATTTAATAATGTTTGAAGAATAGTTCCAATTTATTTGTGGATTATTTAAAGTTACAATAAAAGGCTGAATAATGCTTTCCCAAATCTGTGGTCCTCCAATTATCACAGCCATTAGGCTACTAATAATATTTGCCAGAAATACAAATTTTTTTGAATTTGACATTTTATCCTCTTCCTCTATCTTATGTATTTAAATATCAAATATGTACCAATACAGATGATTATGATTGTTACGATATTTTTTATAAATATCCTATTTTTGAATGATTTCACGACTTGCTTCTCAGACCTATTTAACTGCTTACCATGTTGAATAAGTAAAGCAAAACTAATCGTAAGATAACGTTTAGCGTCAAAAACATCAAAGATTCCTTGAAGTAAATAGTCTTTAGTATCTTGAAGTAATTTTTTGATTTCCGGACTTATTTCTTTAGAAGTAAGATAAGCATCAATACCCTCCATTAATCTTTCATACTTTCTTCCTCTTTTGATAGTTCTTGGTTTTTGCTTAGTAAGACTTTCAAAGCTGACAAGTCCATTTCTTTCATAACGAACCTCATTCTTATGTTCTTCATACCATTCTTTCCCATGCTTTTGCATTTCTTTAAGACTCGAAACAATCTGCTCAGTTTCTCTGGCTTTTTCTTCGCTCGTTTTTTCATTATTTCTTTTAGATTTATTTTTATCTTTGGTCAAGAAAATATCATCTAAATTCTCAGATTTATCATTGAGGGTCATTAGCTCCACCTCCTTCATATAAATCGTCATCTTCTTTTTCTTCCTCCTCATATTCTCCAAAATCTCCGAGTCCCTCTCCTGATTCCCCCCAATCGGGACTGGTACCATTTTTGGGAGTAATAGGCCAATTATCATCATCAAATTTCATTCCTGCTGCCGCAAATCCCATTGAAGCAAGACTAACTGAAAGTCCTCCCAAAATTTTAGTATCAATCGCTCCCCAATTTACATACAATTTCCCATTTTGTATATATTCATAACCGTCATCGACATTTTCTACACTTGACGACCTTTTTTCGGTCGTTTTGTATGTAATGTTTTCTTCTGCCACAAGTTGAGCTTCTTTGGTGTAATAAGCAGATTGTGGAATATAAGTCGGATAGTAAGCACTAGAATTACTATATCCTCCTCCTGATGAATAACCATAACCACCAGAATCATAACTATCATAAGTTGGTGCATAATAAATCACTGGCGCAATATAATTCGGCACATACTCGTAGCCATTGGCATAATAAGTCGTCGCATAAGGATTGCTCGTGTTGTAATAAACAATCGGTGGAACATATTTGTAGTAAACGTTTAGCGTTTCATCAGTTTTCGGATAAAGTCCAGACCGCGTCGTATTGCCCTCAATATAGTAATTGCCAAATTGATAAGGCACATTGACCGAATAAGGTTTGTTATAAAGTCCCGTGGTGGATTCTTGACCGAGATAAACCCCGTCCATACCATAGTAATCATAAGTGACGGTACTTTGGATGTGATAATAATCACCAACTATTATTGTGTTCCCATTTCTGTGTTGACTTTCTTGTCCATAAGCATAATGTGGGAATTTACTGGCTGGAACATTCCAAGAAACATTTGGAAACCAGATAAATTGATGTTGGGGAACGATAAGCTGATTGTTTTCATCCGCATCATAATAGTTAAGATAGACAATATCCCTGACTTGTGTCGTTAAATGTGCTTGAAGCGCTGAACCAAAGAGGTCATAGCGAACCCCTTGCGAATATTGATAAGAATTTCCACTACGAGCAGGTGCTGGGCTGTAAAAATCATAGTCAAAATTTGACAGGAAACCGGCACCCAGATAACCGCCATAAGGCAGACTAGCTTGACCATTCAAATCCGTATCAGGGCTTGTCGTATCATAAATAACACCACTTGAATCGGTCGCAAGATTAGTGGTCTTTGGAATGACCGTTAAAAGGTTGGCAAGATTGGTCTTGACTCCTTGTGCCATATCAATATCCGTTGTGATAAATGAGGCGAGGACAGGGATTTGAAAATTCGTATGATGTACGACGATTTGATAATTGAGGTTGACATTATTTGCCCCGTAGTAGAGGGAGACAATCGAGTTTCCGTCGGAGTTAGCGATATTTTGCTCGCCTGTAAAAGCCAATCCAATCGGACAGTCAGACGTACTTTCTGCGGGGGCTTGCCAGCTTGATTCATCTGTTGAGATGACTTTGTAGATCAAATCTAGATTCGTTCCGGCTAGGGTCCTTCCAACATTAGTAATTCGTCCAGAATCTCCTGCATTCATAGTATAAGTGGTCGCAGGTATGGTTGGGCCGTCCGTTTGTCCAAAGTTTTCAGTACTGATTTGACCTGTTGCCTGACCTTTGATTGGAATAACCTCCGTGTTTTCTGACCAGTGAAGACCATCAGGCGTTAAAAAGTTATTTGGCACAAGGTTGTTAGCCTTGATTGTAATATTGACATCATCCAGTGTGGACGAACCCGTAATATCATTGGCGACTGAACCTGTCGCAGAAATCGAGCTTATGACAGGGTCTTGACCATTGGCTTGGCTGGCAATTGAACCATTTGTGAGAGCAGGATTTATGATTGTTCCACTTGTCGACAGGCTTGAAGTAATTGTGACGTTTGCTTTTGATGAATCAAGAGGAACACTTGGGGCTTTTGAAGTCGAGGCGTTTGTTTCCGAGCCTGAACTGGTCGAACTTGCAGTTCCTAACGAATTAGAGCTTGTTTCTCCACTTGAAGCCTGAGCCGAACTGGTTGAAGATGATAAATCTGAACTGGCACTTGGGGCTGTGCTTGCCTGCGAAGCTAGTGAGCTTTTCGCTTTAGTTTGCATTTCTGCCTGTGAACTTCCTGTATCTTCTTCGGTTGTCGATTCAGACACGGCAAGAGAAGAATTTACAGTTGGATCGGTGACAGCTTCAGTTTGGTTTGGTGGGCTATCAGCTAAATTTTCATCAGCTTTTACTGCTAAAGGCAGACTAGTCACTAACAAACTTAAAAGAAATCCAGTGCTAAGTAACCAAAATTTACTTGATGACTTCATCTGAAAGTGCTTTTTCTGATTTTCCAATGCAAAACCTCCTTTTAGTGAATATTTTTTGTTTTCTGATTATTTAACATTATACGCTTAATTAGAAGCTTTGGTAAAAATAAAGTAATTATTTTAACTTAATTTAAAAACAAGACTTTTAGAATACAAAAAAGCCTACCAAAAGTGGCAGGCTGCTATTTTAAAACTAAAAAAATCACTGACAGAAGTCAGTGATTAAAAATTCTAATTAGTATTTTTTACGTTTACGTGCTGCTTCTGATTTACGTTTACGTTTTACAGAAGGTTTTTCGTAGTGTTCACGTTTGCGGAGCTCTTGAAGAGTTCCAGCTTTTGTTACTGAACGTTTGAAGCGACGGAGTGCGTCGTCAAGTGATTCATTTTTGCGTACAAGTGTTTTTGACATAGATTTTCACCCCATTTCCAGCTCGAGAGTTCGTGGTCTTTCACACGACTTTCCTATTATATCAAATGGAAAAGACCTTGTCAAACTAGACTAGCTTTATCGTTTCCTCATTTAAGCGTTCTTGATGAATATTAATTTTTATCCAAATAAGCCATCGATTTTTCCGGTTTGGCCATTTCTTTTTGTTAGCTTTTATGAACCCAACTATTATTTAATCATATCTATACTTTAATTTGTACTAAATTCAATCAGAAATAATGGTAAATAGCACTAATTCTCTTGCTTCGTGAAATCCCCGAATTTAGTTTACCAAAATTTTCATCATTTATTCCACCCTTTGTAGAAAAAGTTGCCCTTGAAACCACTTTTTGATAAATAACATTTTCAATGTAACTAACAACTGAAGCATCAGAAAAAAGAAAAATTGAAGTCTCCTTTTATTTACTCCAATCAATTGCAGTCTGACCAGATTCAACCAGAAAATCATTGGCTTTTGAAAAAGGATGAGAGCCAAAAAATCCCCGATTGGCTGATAAAGGAGAAGGATGAGCCGCTTCTAGAATAAGATGTTTGTTTCCATCAATTAATTTGGCTTTTTTTCTTGCAAATCCCCCCCAAAGAATAAATACTTTTGGACGTAGATCATCAGAGGCAATCTTAATTAATTCATCTGTTAAAGGTTCCCAAATTTTTCCTGCATGGGCATTTGAAGCAAACTCCGGCACAGTTAATACCGCATTTAAGAGTAAGACACCTTGACGCGCCCAATTAGTCAAATCACTATCTTTTTTCTCAAAACCTTCCCCACGCAATTCTTTTTGGATATTAACAATCGAGTCTGGACGATTCACTTTGAAAGTAGCAGGATAAGAAAAAGCCAATCCCTGTGCTTTTCCTGGCTGAGGGTAAGGGTCTTGTCCGACAATAATAACTTTGGTTTCTGCTAAAGGAGTCAACTCAATCGCTCGAAAAATTTGATCTTCTGCTGGATAAATTTTCCCTCCTCGATAGGTTTCATTAATAAATTCAAGCATTTTGGGAAAATAATCTTCTGGTAAACGGCTACGTAAAGGCTGTGACCAATCTGTTTTTTTCATCTTTCATATTCCTTTAAAACTTCTCCACAAAAATTCGGAGCGTTGTTTTCAATTTTTCTGTTGCTGTCTTTCTGAAATCACTGATATAAATTTCTCGATGATGAAATTCTTTGTGAACAGCTTTTAAATTATGTTCTTTAGCATACTCAAAGAGTTTTTCAAAGCTTTCTCCTTCATCATCAAAAGAACCTAAATGAATGGTTTGCAGACATAATCCGTCTTGAATAGCTTCAAATTTAACTTTTGATAAATCAAATCCTTTTTTACTTTCAACTAACTTCTTAGCTTTTTCAACTATTTCAGAATCCACAAAATCTGGCATTCTGATCATCAATCGCCAAATAAAGTCATTTTTATCTAGTTTACCAGCTCTAGGTTCATTTTTACTGGTCCATAAACCTTCAAGAGGTGGAACGACAAAAGGTTGGAAATTTTCAATTGTAAAGTCTGGGTTTCGATAGGACATTGAAATCATATAGGCTGTTGCATACAAATATTGAATTGCTTCTTGAAAAGCTGGACTTGTTGGTGCTCCTTTGCCATCCATCATCAGATAATTAAGGGTAGGCAACTCAATTAAAGAAATTCCTTTTGGTAAATAATAATTTTTATCACTTTTTTTATAATCAATTTTCGGGCTAGACATGCTTTTATTATATCAAATTTATAAATAAAAAAAACCTGCCTTAATGACAGATTTTTCATTTTCAAATTAGAGATTTGCAACGTTATGATAAACTTTTTGAACATCATCGTCATCTTCAAGAGCATCAATAAGTCCTTCAAAGATTTCTAAATCTTCTGGTGAAAGTTCAACTTCTGATTGAGGAATCATTTCTAATTCTGTTGTTGAGAACTCAGTAATTCCAGCTTCTTTAAGTGCTGCAATTCCTTTATGAAGGTCTGTTGGTTCTGTATAAACAACAATATTTCCTTCTTCTTCGGTCACATCACGAACATCAACTTCAGCATCAAGCAAAATTTCAAAGATATGGTCAGGGTCAGTTCCTTCAAAAACAATCACGCCTGTATTGTCAAACATATAGCTGACAGCACCGGCTGCCCCGATATTCCCACCATTTTTGTGGAAAGTAGTACGGACATTAGCGATTGTACGGTTAACATTTGAAGTCAAAGTTTCGGCGATAACCATTGAACCATTTGGTCCAAATCCTTCATAACGTCCTTGAACGAAAGTTTCATCTCCGCCACCTTTAGCTTTATCGATTGCTTTATCAATAACGTGTTTTGGAACTTGCGCTTGTTTGGCACGTTCAATAACGAATTTTAATGATGAATTTGATTCTGGATCTGGTTCACCTTGTTTAGCAGCGGCATAGATTTCAACACCGAATTTTGCATATACTTTAGAAGTTGCACCGTCTTTAGCGGTTTTTTTAGCAACAATATTGGCCCATTTACGTCCCATTGGAATAATCTCCTTGAAATTTTATTTAAATTATTGGCAGAGGATTAATCTGCATGATTTTTTCTATCATATTATATCACAATTTGTAAAGGCTCGTCTATGAGAAATCAAAAAAATCCCGATTTTACGGGATTTTACTTTAATTTCATCAGGGATTATTCTTGTGAGGAAATTTCATTAGAGTTTTCTTCACCTTCTTTTATTTTCATTCTTAATAAGAACACGGCAGCAATAATCCATAAAACAAGCGAAACAAATATAATAACCCAAGCAAAGATTCCTGCAATCAGTGTTAAAATTGCTGCTGCATTGCTCAAATTGAATCTTCTATTTTGGCGAAGTAAAATAATCGCAAGGATAAATGTTGCTATTCCTACAAACCCAATAATAATTTTGATAAACATAGCAGGGCCAGAATTTGCTGCATTAAATCCGGCTTCAAAGCTGTTTGAACCAGTTGAATTGAGTGCTTGCGATAGTGAAGCCATTGAAACGATGGTTGAAAGCACAACCAAGGCAGCACCAATGATGTTAAGAATCCCCGTCACTTTGACAAGATTCTTCATGCTTTTTTCAGTCATAATAAAAATTCCTTTTCTTTTTATCATAACATATTTTTTACGTTATTTACAAATATTTATCGTAAATGTCTATCTGATTGATGAACGAATTGGTTTTCGACCAAAATTTTGTTCTTCAAATTGAACATTTCCTAATTGATAAATTTCATCAGCTTTTTGGGTCAAGTTGTCCCATGGGTTTTGCCCAATTTTACTGATAATTTTTCCCCGATTTTGAGCTAAAATTTCTTGACCAGTTTTTGAAAAACCTAACACATGAATTTGTTCTGGTAAATCAAACTGCTTTGGAATATTTAACAAAATATAAGTTAAAAGCCTACGAACACGCGCTTTCGTATAACGTTTGGTATAAACTTGTTCGACCAATTCATCAAAATTTTTAGCAGATTTGACCGCCTTTTTTAAGCGGACAGAAAGTTCTTGATTGACTTGAAAAATATTTTCCAAGTGCTCATCAACTCGAATTTTATATTGCAGAAGTGGAAAATAAGCTGCCCAATTAGTTTTTGGACTTGCATAAGCCGCTAAAATGGCTGACGGAACATGATTTTTTATTGCTGACAAGTCTGTCGGCACCGATTTATTACTGACAGATTGATTAGTTTGCTCTGTCAGTAAATTTTGCTTTTCTGTCAGTGAAAATAACTCCTGACGGAGTGCGGTTGCACTAGCAAATCCTTCTGTCAGCTCTAGTGAATGGAATTTTCCGACGCGTTTAATCGCTTGTAAATTAATTTGTTTACCTGCCGCTGCTTTAGCATAGGCAAGAGCTAAGACGTGATTTGGTGTGTTCCCGTCAAATTCAATTCCCGTAAAATGCTGCCACATTTTTTGAGTTTTTTCAGGGTAGGAAAGCTGGTCAGCTAATGATTGAATGTAACTTTCCATTTCCTCCCCTCTTTTTTCATAAATATCAGCAATTTCATTATAATCAATTGCTGATTCTGAACCAAAAGCCAGGTCAGTAATTCCAAGATTTTTTAAAATAGCCACAGCACCACTTGCAAAAAAATCAGCTGCCTGTACCGAAACAGTGACAGGTAATTCAACCACTAAATCAGCACCACAAGCTAAAGCCATTTGAGCCCTCGTCCATTTGTCAAAAATAGCAGGCTCTCCTCGCTGCATCCAATTCCCTGACATTGCTACTATTTTTATCCCCTCAATCTGGTTCAAAAGATATTCATGTCCCTTATGAAATGGATTAAATTCGGCAATAATTCCTGTAATCTTATTCATTTTCTACCTCTAAAAAAATCTGTCAGTAACTGACAGAAATATTTTTTCGATTATTTTTTACAGACAAAGAACCAACGCGCACTATCTTCGCTCGGCGCCTCGTCAGTAAAATCTGCACAGACCATCGCTTCTTTAAAGCCGGCAGTTGCCAAGCGCGCGAGATAATCGTCGATTGGATAAGTCCGTTCTTCATGAACTTCATCTTTTCTTGTAAATTTCCCATCAGAACCCTGAATGAAAAAGCTCAATTCATGGACAATAGAATGTGGAACTTCTCCTTCAAATGAGTCCCATAAAAAAGCAAAATCTTCCGCATTTTCATGGTAAGAGTAATTTGGGAAAACTTCATCTACTTGATAAGTTGAATGCACATCAAAAATAAAAGTTCCACCTTCATTTAGTATTTCAAAAACACCATCAAACGTAGCTTGTAATTCATCCAAATTTTCCAAATAGCAAAGTGAGTCAGAATAGCAAGTTACCGCATCAAATTTGCCAAGACCAGAAAGTTCGCGCATATCCCCAGCAGTAAAATCAAGTTGATAACCGGCTTGACGAGCTTTTTTACTCGCCAAAGTTAACATTTCTTCAGAAATATCAAGACCGGTCACTTTGTAGCCTTCTTGGGCCAAACGAACCGATAAAGCACCAGAGCCGCAAGCTAACTCAAAAACTGATTTTATTTCTTTTGGTAAATGTCTTTTTGTAAAATCAAGCCATTGCTCATAAAGTTCTTGGTCCATAACCTGATCATAGACTCTTGAAAAATCTTCGTAAAATGCCATTTCAACCCTTTCTAGAATTAGTGACAGCTCTTTTAATAGGGCTGTCAGTAAATTTTTAAAATAAATAAGAGCTCTGTCAGTAAAACCGACAAAGCTATTAATTATTCAGCCATAAATCCAGAAATATCTACCATTGGTGCATCAGACCAAAGTTTTTCTAAATTAAAGTGTCCACGTTCATCATGTCCAAAGACACTGACTACGATATCACCAAGGTCAATCAAAACCCAACCTGTTTTTGCATCGCCTTCAATATGACCTGCTACTTTTGCTCCAGCAAGTTCAGCCGCTTCAGCAATATTATCAGCAATTGCATCTAACTGACGGCTATTCATTGCTTCCATAATCACAAAATAATCTGCAACAAATGTCACTTCAGACATATCTAAAGCCACAATATCAAGTGCTTTTTTATCATCGGCTGCTTTTACAACCACTTCAAGTAATTTTTTTGAATCCAATTCTTTCCTCCGAGACTTTTTGTCTCTTTTTATTCATTAAAAATCTTTTTAAGATTTATTATTCATTTTCTCTAGATCCTTTACAATCAAATGTAAAAACTAGACCCACTTATTTTAACATAAAAAGTTACAGCAACCAAAAGTTGCCTGTTATATTCATTATTTTTAGAGAAATTTTAAAAAACGCTTCTGTGAATGATTACTGGTATAACCTTGATGTTCATAAAATTGATGCGCCTTATGCCTTTGCACTCCGGAGTTTAGTCTAATAACATTGATTTCTCTAGTTTTAGCAATTTCTTCTAATGTGTTAAGTAATTGAGCACCAATTCCCTGTCCTTGATTTTTTTCATCCACAACTAAACCTAAGACATTTAGCATCACTTGTTCAGCATAAACTGGAGCATAAATTTCTGCTTCAATGAAAGCTACCACTCTTTCTCCCAAATCAAAAACAAGAAATTCATGGTCGGCATCTTTTAAAATACGTGCAAGATTTTTCTTAACAGCCACTTCAGAAATTGGATAACCAAGTACTCCAGAAAGGCGAGCAATGTCAATATAATCTTTCATTTCAGCTTTTCTAATCATTCATTTTCCTCTGTTGATAATAAGCAGTTTATCTCTAACTATATTTCAAGACAAATAACCAATAAAAGCATTATAGGCTTCAAAAGTTTGAGGGTAGATGGTCAAACGACGTTCTGCCAAATACTCAACCAAACGCATGGTTTCAAAAGCAACTGCTTGATTTAAATCTTGATTAGCAACTGCACGGGCTTCAATGACCCCTGGAAATGTTCGACCATCTTCAATGTAATCCGCTACATACAATACCTTAGCCAAACCAGACATTTCTTTATCTCCGACCGTATGAATCTCAATCGCCCGTAAAATTTCTTCATCTTCAAGTCCGAAATCTTCACGCATTTTATAAATTCCGACTTTTCCATGCCAAATATTATTATCCCAATTTTTCAAATCAGCATCTAAGCCATATTTATCAATCAAGGCTAGAAAAGTTTCATCATCCACTTCTTTACAATAGTCATGTAAAAGTCCAGCTAAACTTGCTTTATGCGGGTCAACTCCATATTTTTGCGCTAACGCAATCGCTGCTTTTTCCACACCGAGCATATGTTCAAAACGTGATTTTTTGACCATGCTAGCAATTTTCGCTAACAAATCCTCTCTTGATAAATTCACTTCTGGATAAAAGTCAAACATATAATCCTTCTTTCAAAATGTAATCTAAAACCTTCGGTGCCAAAAGAAAATGTGGTTTAATTCCACGGTGCAATTGTTCCCGAATCAAATTTCCAGAAATATCCATCATTGGAACATCCACCCACATAATCGGATAAGAAGTTCCTGCCCGATAACGAGGCCTACGAATCCCAACGAATTGAACTAATTCTAATAACTCATCAATATGTGCCCAATGAGCTAAACCAGAAATCATGTCACCACCGATAATAAAATAAAAATCACAATCTGGATTTTCTTCATGAAGCTCAAGTACCGTTTGATAAATATCAGCGCCATCTTTAGCTTTCAGGCGACAAGCGTCTACTTCTAAACCAGGACAATCTTCAATAGCTGCGGTCAGCATAGCTGCAACATGCCCGTCAGTATTATGTTCTGGTAAAAAGACAACTTTTTCCAAATTAAGTTCTTGGCGCACTTGGTCAGCAATTGTCAAATGGCCAACATGAACAGGATTAAAATTACCCCAAAAAAGTCCGATTGCCCGTCGTTTCTCGTCTTCTTTAGCTTTTAATTCTACCTTTGTAAAAGGAGTCAATAAATCTATTGCCATTTGTTCACCCATTATATCTTAGTCTTTGATTATTTTTTAGAACACTTTATTTCACAATATTTTTAACTTCAACCGAAATTTTGCGATTTTCTTTGCGGTCAGAAACTTTAAACACAATGAGATTTCGACCGATGATTTGAACAACATCAAGTCCCATTTCTTCAATTGCTTCTGCCACATCTGTTGCCACTTCATCTGAGTTTTGTAAAATATTAACTTTGATCAGTTCACGTGCATCAGCAGCATTACGAATGCTGGTCAAAATTTCATTAGACAAACCACTTTTGCCAATTTGAACAATTGGTTTAATATTAACTGCCAAGCTACGCAAGTAGCGTTTTTGTTTTCCGTTCATTTCCATGATTTAATTTTTCCTATTTCTATTTTTAAAATTTCCGAGCAACCTTTAATTATTGGGTAATTTCCAACTCAATTCAGGCGCAATCAATCCTTTAATCAGATACCCTTCTTCACCCTCAACCACTGATTGCACCAAGGCACTTTTTCGTAATTCAGGTAACTGATAGGCTTTTTCGTAAGGTAACTCTAACTCAAAAGCATCAAAAAGCTCATGTAATTTTTCCAAAATAGCTGTTTTCAGCCATTGCACGCCACTTTCAGATTTAATTGAGAGTTGCAAACTTGGCGATAAAGTTGGCAAGAAATCACTTGGTGCTATATCCATTTTATTATAAACATTCAGCACAGGAATATTTGTCAATTTCAAATCTTCCATGATTTTTAAAACTGTTTGTTCATGAATTTCATGATGAGGGTTGCTGGCATCAACAACATGAATCAGCAAATCAACATTAGCTGATTCTTCTAAAGTTGATTTGAATGCTTTAATCAGCTCTGTTGGCAGGTTTTGGATAAAACCGACAGTATCTGTCAGTGACACCGTAAAGTCTTCAACCAATTTAACTGCTTTTGTTGTGGCATCCAAAGTCGCAAAAAGTTCATTTTGCTCATATTGTTCTTTATCAAGCCCAACTAAAGCATTCATAATGCTGGATTTTCCGGCATTGGTGTAACCAATTAAACCAATCCGAAAAATTCCTGATTTCGAGCGTTTTTGACGAATATTTTCCCTTGTTTTTTCAACTTTTTTGAGGGCTTTATCAATGTTTTCAATTCGGGTGCGAATATAACGTCGATCTGTTTCAAGCTTGGTTTCACCTGGCCCTTTAGAACCAATTCCCCCACCTTGACGGCTGAGCATGATTCCTTGCCCCACCAAACGAGGCAAAAGATAATTGAGCTGGGCTTCTTCAACTTGAAGCATTCCTTCATGCGAGCGCGCACGCATTGCAAAAATGTCCAAAATCAATTGCATTCTATCGATGACTTTGACACCCAAAGCTTCTTCTAAATTGACATTTTGCCTTGGTGATAAGCGGTCATTGAAAATAACCGTATCAACTTCACCCACTTCAATCGCCCAACGCATTTGTTCTAATTTTCCAGAACCAATCATTGTCCGACTATCTGGACGTTCTCTTTTTTGAGTGAATTGGTCAATAACCAAGCCGCCAGCTGTTTTTGTCAGTTCAGCAAGTTCAATCATTGATGACTCAAAAGCCTGAAAATTTTCAGCTGTTTCCACTCCTGCAAGGAGAACTCTTTCTTGTTTTTCTTCTAAATCTATCAAATTTTTAGTAAAATTTTCCTTTTTTATTTTTGTCAGCTGAGTTTAGACTAAAATTGTTATGGAGCCAAACTCTGCTCATTTATTTATTCAGCTGTCACAATTCTTTTGATTTGAGAATTTACTGACAGATTTTTCAGCTCGTCAGCAAAGAATGTCGGGAAAGCTTTGTAATTTTTATACTCAGCAATTGGAATCCATTTCAAAAATTCTTTGCTACCATCAGTCCCAAAACTCTCTGATTTTACTGATAGATTTTCTGTCAGTGGTCTCATCAGAAAATAAAAACTCAATTCATGACAATTGACCTTATTTAAAAAATCACTTTCCTGACCCGTAAAAAAATTTTCATGGATAAAAGCTAATCTTTCGATTTCAAGATGTAAACCAGTTTCCTCATAAAGCTCACGCAGACAAGCCTCCTCGGCCGTTTCACCCAGTTGCACGGCACCACCAACCGAATAATAATAATCATTGTGGTCATTGCCAACCATTAAAACAGCATCATCTTTAATAATAATTCCAGCTGCCCGATATCGAAACCACTGATTATTACGCGTAAAACCAATATCCTGGCTAGTCTCTTCCATTTTAATTCTCCAAGATTTTACTGACAGAAATTCTGTCAGTAACTTTACAAGATAAACTGTGCCTATTTTTTATCCAATCAATGCCTTACGAACAACTACATCCACACCCTCTGGCACCCAAGCTGCAACAACTGCTTTTTGTGGCACACGAACCCAGCCAAGACCAGAAAAGACAATGTCTGATTTGTCAGTGATTTTAAACTCACGATGAACCAATTTGGCACCAACTAAAGCAGGAGCCAAAAGTTCTCCTTTATGCTTTTCATAAAATTCAGTCGCACCTTCAAGTTTCGTCCGATGAACATTGATTTCATTGTCAAAATAAGCCGTCATTCCTTGACGTTCGCCACTTATAAAATCAAACCGTGCCAAACCACCAAAGAACAATGTTTGTTCAGGATTGAGCTGATAAGTTTTCGGCTTAATTTCTTTACGCGGTGATACATATTTCAAATCTTCTGGTTCCAAATAATGAGCCATTTGCCCACGGTGGATAATCCCCGGTGTGTCAATCAATGCCGAATCTTCATCAAGCGGAATTTCAATCTTATCAAGGGTTGTCCCAGGGAAACGTGAAGTTGTAATCACATCCTCAGAACCTGAAGCTGATTTAATAATTGCATTAATCAAAGTTGATTTACCAACATTCGTTACCCCAACCACATAGACATCACGCCCACGGCGGTAGTATTCAATAGCTTCCATCAATTCAGCCACATCATCTTTATTTTGAGCTGAAGTCACTAAGATATCTTTAGGTTTAAGCGAACGTGAAGTCGCTTGTTCTCTCAACCAAGCAGTTAATTTCCCAACTTTTAGTGATTTTGGCAAAACATCACGTTTATTGGCAACCATGAGTAAATCATTTCCACCAGTCAATTTATGAAGGTTAGGAATCAAAGAGCCATTAAAGTCAAAAATATCAACCACATTGACAATCAAAGCATCATGTTGACCAATTTCTTTAAGTAAACGCAAAAAATCTGCATCCGTCAAACTTGTCGGTGCAATTTCATTATAATGACGCAAGCGGAAACAACGCTGACAGTATAAATCCTCATCGTTCTCAATTTTTTTCTTCAAAGCACCCGCAGGCAAAAAACCAAGTGCATTTTTATCCTCAGTTTGAATTTTTGCACCACAACCAATACAGTACAAATCTTCCATTGTATTTTCATTTTCAATCATATTGCTTATTATACCACATTTCAACAGCATTTTTAGCCTTTTTTCCTATAATAAAAGACCTATTTTTATCATCCTTTTACTGACAAATTTTTCTGTCAGTAAATTTCAAAATAAAAAAGAGAACGACAACTTGTCAATTCCCTTTTTTTACTGACAGAATTCTTGTCAGTAATTTTTATTGTACAGAATAGTTAGGTGCTTCTTTAGTAATTTGTACATCATGTGGATGTGATTCTTTCAAACCAGCACCAGACATTTCGATAAATTGTGCTGAATCATGCAAAGCAGTAATATCAGCCGCACCAGTATATCCCATTCCTGCTTTCAAACCACCAAGCATTTGGAAAACGATATCTGTCGCTGTTCCCTTATAAGCCACACGCCCTTCAATTCCCTCTGGAACAAGTTTGTTAGCTTCATTAACAGCCCCTTGGAAATAACGGTCTTTAGAACCTTTTTTCATTGCTGCCAAGCTACCCATTCCACGGTAAGTTTTAAACTTACGGCCTTGGAAGATTTCAAATTCACCAGGAGATTCGTCAGTACCTGCAAGCATTGAACCAAGCATAACTGCGTCTCCACCAGCAGCAAGTGCCTTAACAATATCACCAGAATATTTAATCCCACCATCAGCGATGATTGTTTTACCAAATTCACGCGCCACATTTGCCGCATCATAAATGGCTGTAATTTGCGGAACACCTACACCAGCAACAACACGAGTCGTACAGATAGAACCAGGACCAATCCCAACTTTAACCACATCAACACCAGCTTCAAACAAAGCACGGGCACCCTCACCAGTAGCAATATTACCAGCAATCAAAGTACGGTCTGGGAAATGATTACGGATTTCACGAATTTTACGTAAAACACCCGCCGAATGTCCATGAGCCGTATCAATAACAATCGCATCAGCCCCTGCAGCAAACAAAGCTTCCGCACGCTCAAAAGTATCAGAAGATACACCAACTGCTCCTGCAACAAGCAAACGACCTTGCTCATCTTTAGCAGCATTTGGGAATTCAATCACACGTTCAATATCTTTAATTGTAATCAAACCAGCCAATTTACCAGCTTCATCAACCAAAGGTAATTTTTCAATTTTATGCTCTTGCAAAATACGAGCAGCTGTATCTAAAGTTGTTCCAACCGGAGCAGTAATCAGATTTTCAGAAGTCATCATATTTTTGATTTGTTGATTATAATCCGTAATAAAACGCAAGTCACGGTTAGTAATAATCCCTACCAATTTACGATTTTCAAGCGTATCAACGATTGGTACACCAGAAATTCGGTAAGTTGCCATCAAGTTTTCAGCTTCTTCAATTTTATGATTTGGAGTCAAGAAAAATGGATCTGTAATAACACCAGATTCTGAACGTTTCACTTTATGAATTTCTTCAGCTTGTTCCGCAATAGTCATATTTTTGTGGACTACACCAAGTCCACCTTGACGCGCCATTGAAATAGCCATTTTTGAGTCAGTTACAGTATCCATGGCAGCAGAGATAATTGGAATATTCAAAGTCAAATTTTTAGCCAACTTTGTCTTCATACTCACCTCATTTGGTAAAACATGAGACTCTGCTGGAATCAGCAACACATCATCAAAAGTAAATCCCTTTTTCAAAAACTTAGTTTCCCAGTTTGACATCGAAAATATTCCTCCATTATCGTGCTATATATACTCAATATAGCTATATTTCTATGGCATTCGCCAATTTTTTATTTTTACTATTCTACCACTATTCCCAAAGCATTTCAACAGTAGAAAACAGATTAAATAAGAAAATATGCATAATTTAAACTGATAATTACCTTATTATTTCATAAACTTGCCTTAAATATGGTAACATATATTATGCAAGTAAAAAAAAATGACTTGAAATTACACTTTAAGTCAAATTAAAAACAAATAAATTAAATAATTAATTTGTTTTTACTAAAAAGCAATATTCCTTTTTTATTATCATTGTAAAATATAATAATAACTCTTATTTATCTTACACCCATCAAAAGAAAGCAATAATTTTAGAAATGAAACTGAAAAAATCTTACCTTATTTCCCTAATACTCTTTTCTGGATTACTATTTACAAAACCAGTATTAGCTGAAGACGCTATTAGTTCAGACAATACTCCCATGGGGCACTACATTGAGCAAATTCAAACTCAAGAAGCTTCCAAAGACAGTAGCAGTGATACATCAGCTACAACTCCTAATATCAGAGCGCGTTCGTTTGCTGCAGCTCCAGCTGCCAATGTTCCTTCTGATCTTAAATCCGATGATAATACATTGCCAAGAAAAGATGCTGTTGATATTGCCAGCTATCAATCATGGATGACACAAGCAGACTTTAATTCTCTTAAGACATCTGGTGTCAAGTCAATTGTTGTTAAACTCACCGAAGGAACTAATTATACGAACCCATATGCTGCAAATCAAATTAAAATGGCACAGAATGCCGGCTTAAATGTGGCGGTCTATCACTATGCGCGGTTAACAGGAGCCAATTCACAAAGTGCTGCAAATTCATTAGCCATACAAGAAGCCGCATACTTTGCAAAAGTAGCTAAATCTTTTGGATTGTCTAGCAACACTGTAATGATTATGGACTGCGAGCAACCTTATAGAGATGGTTCTGGAAATATTATTGGGCCCAACCCCATAACGGTTGATTGGGCAACAGCAGGTGTACAATTTGCTAACACGCTCAAAACAAATGGTTATAGCAACACAAAGTTTTATACCTCTGCTTCATGGATTGGAACAAATACAGCAACCTGTCAAATGAACTATAATACATTAGGTGGTCCAAAAAATCTTTGGGCTGCTCAATATCTATACGGCAAACCATCTTCTAGCAATCTCCAGAATACACAATATGGAGCTTGGCAATATACAAGCCAAATGTATTATCAAGGAACATCTAACTTAAAAGCCAATGCTGTTGATACTTCAATTGATTATAGTAATTTTTTTGCATCATCTGGTACAATCCCCCCGATAATTCTATCATTCCTCCCGGAGATAATTTAGTAGCTAATGGGCTCTATAACATATCATCTGCAAACAGAGCGATAGATATTAGTGGAGGTGGTGTAGTAAATAATTCTACAATTCAAACTTATAGTAAAAATGGATCTGCAGCTCAAATTTGGCAAGTAACACGTTTGAGTAACGGCTACTATACTTTCATGAATCCTCAATCAGGAAAATATTTAGAGATTAAAGCCGCTGCAACAGCTAATGGGACTCGAGTTAATCTTTATCAAGGCAATGGAACCGATGCTCAACAATGGGTGATCGTGCCAAATAGTTCTGGAGGATATTCTATCCTATCTAAACTTGCAGGAAAAGCCATTGATATTCCAGCAAATTCTTATAATAATGGTTCACAATTACAAATATATGCTTCAAATAATACTCTTGCTCAAAGCTGGTCTTTCACTAATACAAGCACTCCAACCCCTGTCACCGATGGAATTTATCGTATTAGAAATCTTACTCATCCTCTTTTTGTTGACCTTGCTGGAAATAATAGCGCAAATAAGACACAAATTCAAGTTTATTCCGAAAATAATACACCAGCTCAACTTTGGAAGTTCACAAAACTTTCCAATGGGAATTATGAAATTTCAAATCCAAATTCTGGAAAGTGTATAGAAGGTGCAGGTGCTAATCTGAGCAACGGTACTAAAGTGCAACTGTATCAAAGAAATGGAACCATGGCACAGCAGTGGATAATTACTTCATTCTCTTCTGGAATAAGAATTAAAAATGCCAATTCAGGAAAAAGCTTGGATATAAAAAACGGGAATTATTCTCCAAATGCACCATTACAGTTATATGACTCAAACTATACAGCAGCTCAACAATGGCAACTTATAAAATAAAAAACTCGTGTGGAATAATCTCCACCGAGTTTTTTATCGATTAAATAAGATTCAATTTTTATCTAAATCTTTAAATTCTTTCTCAACTGCCTTTAAAGCTACACCAAAAACCTGATCCATATCATAGTATTGGTAATTACCTAAGCGCCCACCAAAAATAACATTTGGATATTTTTTAGTCTCTTCTTTATATTTTCTAAAAAGCTTAGAATTTTTTTCATCATTAACTGGATAATAGGCCTCTTTTGTGCGATCCCAATTTTGAGGGAACTCTTTCGTTAAAATCGTATATCCCTCGTCAGCTTTTTTATCGAAATGTCTCCACTCCATCACACGAGTATAGGGCGTTTCTGCATCAGTATAATTGATGACCGCATTTCCTTGAATATTGTCAGATTTTACAGTTTCTGTTTCAAAGCGGACAGAGCGATATTCCAGTTCTCCAAAAGAATAATCAAAAAACTGATCAATCATTCCCGTATAAACAATTTTTGGAAACTCTTCTAAAAATACTTCTTTATCACTGAAAAAATCTACACCTGTTTGAACATCAATAAGGTCAGAATCAAGCATTTTATCAAAGATTGCAGTATATCCATCAACTGGAACCCCTTGATAACGATGATTGAAGTAATTATTATCAAACGTATAGCGGACCGGAAGACGGCGGATGATGAATGAAGGGAGCTCAGTAGCTTTACGTCCCCACTGCTTCTCTGTATAACCTTTAATAAGTTTATGATAGATATCAGTCCCAATCAAACTAATTGCTTGTTCTTCTAGGTTTTTAGGGATTCCTGAAACTCCTGCTTTTGCCTTCTGTTCCTCAATCTTAGCAGCCGCTTCTTCTGGAGTCTTTACCCCCCACATTTGATAAAAAGTGTTCATGTTAAAAGGAAGGTTATAAAGTTCCCCTTTATAATTCGCAACAACTTGATTAATATAATTATTAAACTCTGTAAATTGATTGACGTAATCCCAAACCATTTTATTATCAGTGTGGAAAATGTGTGCACCATAATCATGAACATTGATTCCATGTTCTTTATGAGTGTACATATTCCCACCAATATGAGAGCGACGTTCAATAATTAATGATTTTTTACCATGCTTTGCAGCTTCATGCGCAAATATCGAACCATAAGGGCCTGCTCCAACAATAAGATAATCATAATTTTTTTTATTAAATTTCATTTTTTCTCCTATTATCATGATATCACATATAAGTTGTGATTAAAAAGTTCTAATACAAATTTTCATAGTTTTTATCTTTACAAATAATATACACCAAAAAGTGTAGAAAACAGAAGTAAAAGATTTGTCAGTACCGCAGTACCAGCTACAAACAATAATACACCTTTTGAACCATTAATTTTAATTTTAAATTTTTCTTGGCAAGTGATGAATAGAAGTAAAAACAAAGTAGGAGTAAAGTATCTCCCCTGTAAGCCCTGCATTTGACCTAATATAGTTGCATTTCCAACTGGTGCTCCAGTGGGAGTATATGTCATATAGACATAATAAACCGCCATAACTCCTAATAAAAAGATGATAAAACTCGTCAATGAGATAAATTTATTTTTGATAAATTTATCTTCGGAAAGTAACGTAGTGAATAATACAATGTACCAAATCATACTTACCCAAGCAGGAGTATAGTTGATATTAGGATACGGTGAACCTAATAAATTATAGAATACAGAACTTACCGATAAGTAATCTCGTAAATTGACAGAGTAATTAATTATAAATCTATAAATACTATAAAAAATCCCACCATGTTTCAAACTTAATAAAAAGATGAAAAGTGTAAATACTAATCCAATTCCAACTAATGAAGCGATTGATAGTCTTCTTTTATTTGTCCATAAGTAACTAATAAACAAAGATATCTTACTATATATTCTAGGAAAAATAAACATTATTATCAATACTGGTATGAAAAGTAATAAAACTTTAAAGTTAGTTTTTGCTCCAAAATAAATAGAAATTGAAGCTACTCCTAACTCTATCCATCTCCACCAGCTAATTTTTTGATCAACCAAACTATTGATAATTATGGCCATAAACCAAGCAACTAATATAAAACTAAGAGAATCATAAGATAAACTCGCAAATGAATTTAAAGTAACTGGAGTTAGAGATAAAGCTACAAAAATCATTTTCCCTTTTTTAACAAACTTAATTATAAAAAACATTAATAATGAGTTAATGATTACGGAAAATAAGCGAGCCGTTGTTATCATAACACCAATTGACGGATAAATCTTATGTCCAAGCCATACTCCTATGGAAGGAATTAAATGACCCCAAAAATTATAGGATTTTATATTTGGATTCTCTGTTAATCCTTCTCTTGGTTGCTTATTCATTGGCATTTTAACTATTTTAGTTAGATAGTAAGTTTGAAAATAATCTCCCTGTTGATATGCCTTAATTTGTTGATCAATTCCAGTTCCTATTTGAGGTTCACCATATGCTGAAATATCATTTGATAAATTTGCCATGTTTGAACTTACTACATAATGATATTGCCCATCTGGTTCATTGAAAAAAGGCATTCCTACAGCAAGAACCATCCCAAGCAAGACGCTAAGAATAAGATAAATCTTATGTACTTTACTTTTTTCCCTAGTCATAGAAGAGGAAGCTGATTTTTTTTCTTTTCTTTTTTGCATTTTCAATCCTCACAATCTTCTATACTTTATAAAGAAAACTACCACAGCTAAAATTATAAGTCCAAAAACACTAATACCTACGATTATATACATTTGGAGAAGCCTTGATTCTTGCTTGCTTCCATCCAATGTTAAATTGCTATACTCGTTGATACCTGGAGAATAATCAGGAATTTGCCCTGCAAGACCAATCAGACTATTACTGGGATTATTTAGTGAATTATCAACCATTAAAGAATTATTTGCAGAAAAATAGCTTCGGCTAAAAATAGAAAAATTAAAGATTTTATTAGAATCTGATAAACTATTATCCGTATCAATCCTATAAAGAAAATAGTTATCTCCTTGTGCAAGACCTAGAATCTGTATTAAGCTATTATTGATTTTTTGATTTTCTTTCTCATTAAAGTTGAACCTTAAAACGCTAAATGGAATTTTTTGAGGCTTATCACTCCCCAATATATACCGATTCCCACCTTCTAAAATTAGAGGATCTGAAGCCTGTGCTGTATCTAAGTTATCAAACTTATTCCATTTTTTATTTTTTCCATAAACCTCATACGCACTACCATTTGTTTTAGCTAGTATAAATTTTCCACCTTCTGCAAACTCTGTAGCATTCTTTTGGGTCATCGCAAAATTTATACCCGCTATAATTAAATTAGGAGTTGAAGCTATACTTGAACTACCATCCTTGTTTACAGAAACCGCCTGCAATGATGTGTGAATTGGTTTATTTGTACTTACATTATTCCCCTCTAGATTCACATGTACTGTAACTCTCAACAATATATCACTTTGAGTTGGATTTAATGTGATATTAGCTGCTATCACTGGTTCAGAAGAATTGAATACCATAGTATCATCTAGAGCTGGATTCGTCACAACTGTTGCTGCATCAGAATTTTTTAAGACCTCTATTGAATCAAAAGAAAGGTTTGATTTTGGCGGTAAAACTAGGTTAATATTTCCCGATTGTTGCCACATATTTTTATTGATAGCGAGATTGAAACTAAACCTTTGGTTAGTACCAACAACATATTGCCCAAAGTTTGAAACCAAAGCACTTAACTTATCATCTGCCGTAAACTTTATTTTATTATCTACATTTACAAGATCTATCACAACTTTCTCAGAAGATTTTTGTATTTTTGTAAGTTTAACAAAATTATTATTATTGTCAAGAATCAACGTATAGCCTTTCATAATATTGGCTTTAGCTAATCCTTTACTGTTTGTAAACTTATAAATAACATGTTCTGGATTTAAAAATGGAACTGTAGTATTTGACTGATTTATTTCACTTATTAGCGATAAGTTATCAACATTGATTAGACCAGATATTATTGAACTCATTTCCTCATCTGTATGAGTAATACCTTGCCCAATTTTTTGACCGTTACTCAAAGTAATCACACCATTATTAGTGACACTATTTGTATTTTGAGATGCTAATATCCACGCTGCGGAGCTCCTAGCTTTCTGACTAATATTTCCACTTTTTATTTCTTGATAGGCATGATCAATATTCATAGCACTATAAGAAGTATGAATTACGGGCATACCGTTATTAGTAACTTGTAATTCAACTCTCGTTTGATCTGGTGGCAAAGTATTAGCAATAATTTTATTTTCTGTTACTAAAAATATTAATATAAAGGAGCAGATTAAAATCAATAATTTTGTATTTATTTTTTTTATCATAATGACTTTCAATATTTGGAATAACTTATCTTTTTATAATTTTTTTGATATAAGGACTGACTAACGAATTAGCTGGTGCACGCAACACGTATAAGGTTACTATATAAATTAATACTGCGATAATCGTTTGGATTAAATAATTTAATATGCTAATTGGAAAATTATTATTAACAAAATCCAAGAATACAAAAACTAAAGCTCCACCAATAATATACTTCCAAAGGCCGTGAAAAACTTCCTTAAGTGTAAACAAATTTCTCAACTTCAATAAAATATATGTTGCTACGCTAACTTCTGTTAATATTGTTGCTATTATAGCACCCATTGTCCCTAAAACAGGGATTAAAATAAGATTGAATAGTACATTAACGATAAGTCCGACAATCGTTGACATCATATATTCATGCATTTTTTTTGCCGCCAACAAATACTGTGTACTTAAGGCATTTGTTAGTGCCAAGAAAAATATTGTTATTGAACCAACAGCAAGCAAAGAACCTACCGGAGCAAAGTTTTTACCAAAATAAAAGACAGCGAAAGTTTGACTAACACCTATAATTCCAGAAATACATAAGATAGAAATACAATTTCCTAAATCTATAGATTTTAAAATAAGCGGTTTTACTTTTTCACTTTCCCCAGATGAAAATAATCCTGATAAATGAGGTAAAAATGCGGAGTTAAAACTTGAAACAAGTGTCGCTCCCAATATAATTATCATATACGTTTGTGTAAAGTATGCTACGCTATCAAGGCCAGAAAATATTTGGAGTAAATTTTTATTAAGTGAAGTATAAATTGTAATAGATACTTGTGGAAGCAACAGCATTATCACTGGTCGTAGATGTTGAAAAATATTTAGTGAACGAACTGGAATTCTCATTATCTCTCTTCGTAAGAAGGGCCAAACGGTCATATTGCCTATCAATGTTGAAAGAGCAAGTAATAAAATGTAAAGCCATAAATCATTCGGCGTCCTGACAAAAACAAAGATAGCAACGGTTAAGAGTAATCTGATAATTGTATTACGAACAACTATAACCTTGAAATTTTCAAGCCCCATGAAAAACCAAGATACATCAAAAGCAACAGCTATCAAAGTAATTCCTTGAAGTAAAAAATAAATTTCCCATTTATTTTGAAAGAAAATAAAAATTAAATATGCAATAAGTGCAACAGCTACAGTAATGAACTTTAAGCTTAATAGCTCATAAAATATGCGACTTCTTGCCTCTTTATCTTTTTGATGATAGGCTATCTCACGATTACCATACAATGTAATACCCAGTCCACCAGCAAGTACAAAATACCCTAGCCATGCAGCTGTAGATGAATAAATACCCACCCCTGTAGTTCCCAATGTTCTTGAAACATAAGGCGCAGTTATCAAAGGTAAAATTAATATTAAAACTTGATAAACTGTATTATACATCATATTTTTTATTAACTTCATCAAATTATCCTCTAAATTTCACCATTTATTATTTTTATTAGCCGTTCCCCAGACTTGTCAATGGAATATAGCTCAACATCTTTTTTCCCTTGAGAGGCAATTTCTAAATATCTTTTATCATCATACAATAAGCTTATAAGAGCATTCACAAAAGCTTTTTTATTGTCCGATTCAACTAAAATACTATTTTTATCACTTGCATAATCTACAACCCCACCTATACGACTTGCAACTAAAGCAGCTCCACAGGCCATTGCTTCCATTCCAGTCAAACCCCAGCCTTCTAAAATACTTGGCATAAGATATATCTTAGAAGAACCATAAATTTCCTTACGAAGTTGATTAGCACTTGCACTCTTAGTAAAATGAATCCAATCTTCTAATTCTTCAATGGGGTCATACGCTCCAAATAACTGTACCTCAAGATTGGGTATTTCTCTCTTCACTTCTCTTAAAATCGATAAGCCAAGTTTGGTACGTTTAGTTTCTTGGGTATGATTTAGAAGACAAATAATATTTTTTCGACCTTCTATTGGTTTTTCGAGGAAAAACTCATCATGATTATAAAAATTAGGAAGATATTTCGGCTCTGGCGCTCCTGACATTAATACTTTTTGTTCCAAATCTTTTGAAATAACAACATTTGTTAGACCCAAATTATAGGTTTTTTCAATAAATTCTTTATTGTTCCCAAAACCTTCAGCTTCGTAGTTTTGAATAAAATAGAATTTTTTGCCCTTTTCTTTTGGCAGTTTATAAACGAGAGAAGCTGTATTTGATGCAGTTGCAAATACTATATCTGCATCAGGAAATTCTTCAGAAAAAATACAATTATAATATGATTTTATTTCAGAATTCAAAGGAAACCAGGTTACCTTTGAATCTCTATTAGAAAATTTATAGATGTGTAAATCTACCAAACGTTTTATAAAAGAGTAACCAACTGGATCACTTGGAGAATAACAATAGCTGATTGAAACGTCAAATCCTTGTTCTACCAACCAATTTGCATATTGATAGACTATTTTAAAACCACCAACTGCATGATTATAATTTGCTGGCATAACAAAATTAATTTTTTTATTTTCTCTCATTTCATTTCTTTCTTAAATCCAAAGATTATATCTCTGATTTGACTTGAACGATGCTCATAATTTTTCCAATCTTTGAATTGCTGCATTATCACTTTCCAAATACTTCCAGATTGTGCATTTTCTACTCTTCTTTTTGTAAATTCATAATATTCTTTTTCTTCAAGTGCTAAAGGAGAATTACTATCTTCCAGAACTTTATAAATTACTTCATAATATCCCTGGTACTTTGCATAAAGCTCTTGAATATGGAGCTCTTTTGATGCTTTGAGAGTTACAACTGCTTTGCCGCTTGCATTTGACTCATGGCGATTATGAACTGCAACACACTCGTTCAAATTATAACCAACTTCTAATAATCCAGCTAAACATTCAATAAGCGCATCATGAGGAAGCAAATTATAGTCTTCTTTCCAATATTTTAAAAATCTACTGATAAATTCTTTTTTTATCGCCAAAGTCATACCTTGCCGAAAACCAGCCTTATAAAAATGTTCAATAGGAAATTTTGAAAGTTCTTGATCGTTATCCTTAAAGATATGATTAGTTGGAACTGTTGCTTCACTAGCACTCACATTAAATTCAGTATCAGCACTCAGCACCTCAATTTCTTGATGCTCAGCTAGTATCTCTAATTGTCGTTTATTTTTCCCCAAATTCCAAACATCATCTTGGTCTGATAAAAAAATAACATCTGCATCGATATTTTGCGAATCAATCAACAATTGGCGAAAATTCAAGCGCCATCCTAGATTCTTTTGATTTTTAATAATCTTCCATCCAGCTAAGTTATTAGTTGCTATATAACCTTTAACAAATTTAACCGTTCCATCCGTCGAACCATCATCACGTATGATAACATAATCAGGAGCAAGCACTTGATCTCTTATAGAATCTAATTGCTTTTCAATAAATTTCTCTCCGTTATATGTTGCCATCAGTACTGCTGTTTTCATTATTCAAAACTTTCTATTGTCTTTTTTAAGCCCAAATCGAGACCAACTAATCTGTTCCAACCCAATTTTTCTATTTTAGACATATCCATTACTGTTCTACCATCTGTACTATAAGCTGTACTTTGAGAAGTAGGAATATCAAACGTAACTTTTAATTTTTCATCAGGTAAAAGTGATACTAATTTTTGTGCCAAATCTCGTATTTGTATAGGTTCATCTTCATTTGCTACATTATACGCTTGTCCAGAATCACCGTTTAGCAAAACAGTTAAAAGTGCTGTAGTTGCATCTGAAATATAACAAAAGGCTCTTTCAGCAGTCCCTTCAGATTTTAGAATGATATCTTCATGATTAACAACATTCGAAATCAAATCACTCATGATACGTCCATCATTATTTATTTCCATACCTGGACCATAAGAATGTGCAATTCGAGCCACAGTATATGGAATCTCATATTGTACAGAATAACTTTCCAATAACGTTTCTGCCATTCGTTTACTTTCTGGATAACAGGCTCTCGGAGAAAGAATATCAAATCCTCCATAATCTTGTTCCGTTAATTGATTTTTAATTGATTTACCATAGATTTCACGTGTTGATAAAAAAAGAAAATTTTGAATTCCTTTCGTTCTTGCCAACTCCAATAAATTCATTGTTCCCAAAGTATTAGCTTTGATAATTCCCACGGGATCTGTTGAAATAAATTTCGGACTAGCGTTACTTGCAGCATGTATAATATAATCTATATCTTTTTCATAATCAAAGGGTTGAGTAACATCATGCTGAACAAGTTCAAAATATTCTTTTGACAAACTTTGAAACTTAGCATTTGCCTTTTCCATATTTCTAGCAGTTCCAATAATTTTTGTCTGAAAATTTTCATGAACATCTAAATAATAAATAGTATAGGCCAAGTAAGTTGCCAGCATTCCAGAAACACCAGTAATCAATACAGTTTTTCCACGAAGTTTTTCAAAGTTAATATAAGAAGAATCTACAATTTTTTTTAAATCTTCTTGAACAATTTTATTTTCAAATGTAATCATTATTATACCCCATAAATTTGACCTATTTCACGTGCGTCACAAAGTGCTTTGAACATATAAAAATCATCTGGTGTTGTAATTTTTATATTTTCGTATGGTCCTTCTACAATATGCAACGTTTTATTATACATTCCCATAAGTGTGCTTGAATCAATTGCGTCAGTAATACCTTTCGAAATTGCGTCACGCTGAACTTTTAAAATATCTGAAAGGTTAAAACTTTGAGGAGCTTTAGCAGTAAAAGAGCGTGTCCGATCTACAACTTCTGAGACTTCTTGAGAACCATTAACAAGTACAATTGTCTCTTTTGCAGGTGCTGTTGTTATAGCTGAACCATTTTTCTTAACACATTCAATATTGTCACGAATAACTTTACTATTAATTAACGGGCGCACCCCATCATGTATCAAAACAACAGATTCTTTGCCTTCTGATATTTTTTCTGCCGCTTCAAGACCGTTAAATATTGATAGTTGTCCTGTTTCTCCACCTGGTACAATTGCTTTAACTTTTTTTAAGTTAAATTTCTTAACTAATTCAGTCATATAATCTAAATAATCAGACAATATTACAACAACTACTGCATCCACTTCCTCTGTTTCTTCAAATAAGTCTATGGTATGTATAATAATTGGTTTTCCGTGAACTTCCAAAAACTGCTTAGGTTTATCTTTAGAGTTCATTCGTGAGCCTGTACCACCTGCAAATATTAACCCAATATTCATTTTTAATCTTCTTTCCAATAAAAAGTAACATAGTCATGATTTATTCGTTGATTTTCAGGAGGAAGTTGCATATAATCTCCGTGAATTTGACGCAAATAACTATCATGATCAACAATTTTTTTCACAGTTAGATTCTCAAATTTAACTTCTTCATACTCTTCAAATATTTCAATTTGAAAATGTTCCTTATCAAAATAACGGCTTGCAAGAAAGCCAATTTGGTTAGCATTAGAATCTAACTGATATTTTGACATGAACTCATCAACATCTCTTGCTACTTGTCTATTTTTTCCATGATATTTAAGATATTTAGGCCCACGGAGAAAAAGACGAGCTAGCGAATAGTACCACTTTGAACCACTCACAAATGCTGGGAAAGATGTTGAATATAAAATTTCCGCTTTATGCTGTGCTTCGTGCATGAATTTAACTCTCTCCTCTTCGTTGGAGGGCATAGAGTCCATCGGGAAAATATCAATATTTACACCAATCTTGGGCCAAAGAAAGTCAAAACCTGCCTTCGCTTGATATGTTTCCTTATTACATAATTTCGCATAAGGTTGAAACGTCTCTTTGATGGAATAATGCCATAGCTCCGCTTCATCTTGATGGCTAAGAAGCTTTATAAGTTTGTTGTAATTCTCACGAGTCAGCATAATATCAATATCGTCATCCCAAGGAATGAAACCTTTATGCCTTACGCTACCAAGTAATGATCCCCCTCCTAGAGAATACTCAATGTTATTTTTACGACATACCTTGTCTACTAAAGTTAATAGTTCAAGTTCGATTTTTTTTATTTCATCTTTTAGTACTTTTCTCACAAACTATTTTTCCTTTCTAAGCTTCCTATAATTCATTATATCTTTAATTACCCACACAGGATTAAAACTTTTCCAAAAATATAGGATATGGAATAATGAGCTCAAATTTTTTTTTAAATAATACGTTTTCCTAGCCATAAGCGCTCTATGTTGTTTACACAAAATTTTCTGCTGTTGTGTCACATCAACTTCTTTCATTTGTTCAAGATAATTTTGAGCCACTTTAACTCGTTCCAAATAATTTTCTGTTAATAATAGTTCACGATTTAGTTTTTTATTTGAATTAACTGTTGAACTGTCACTTGTACTTCCACTGTATCTACGAAATTGACCAGTATATCCCATGTACTTATAACAGGCCTTATCTATTGAAGAAAAAGTATTAAAAAAACCATCATGCGAAAAAACTAAGTTATAAAATGGTGAAATTTTTTCAAAGTATTCTTTTTTTATTGCAAGCGTCCAACCAGGACCTCCTCCAGAGAACACTCCTTTTGAAGAGAATGAGACAGACTTCACAGAATTTTTAAAATGATTCATCATATTAGCCGATTTATAAAAAAACTTCATGGCAGAGGGCAAAGAATTATCTACTTTATAAATATAATTACCTGATAATACTTTTATTTTTGAATTCTTTTCAAAAAATGTTACCATATTCTCAATTTTGCTCTTGTCCCAAATGTCATCTTGATCACAACAAAATATAATGTCTCCGTTTGCCTTACAAATTCCTTCATAAAAATTTCTACTATAGCCTTTATTAACTTTGTTAACTATCAAATTCCAGTTTGATAATCCATACTTCTCAATAAAATTTTTAATCAGAAAAACTGTTCTATCTTGAGACAAGTCATCAAAAATAAGAACTTCATCCACTATCTTAGTTTGATCTTTTATCGTTTCTAGTTGTTCTTCTATATACTCTTCGCCATTATATGTTGCAATGACAACACTTGTTTTCATAGTTAACCTTTCAAGTCAGAAACTTTTTAGCTATCCCTCTTATAATATCTGATTTTAATATTATATTTGTTAGCAACATAATAGAGCGATAAACAAAGACATATCGATATAAAAATTTCCTGTGATTTGTCTTTTCTGCTAATTCTCTATTTTGTTCAAAACATAACTGAAATAATCTTTGAGAGAGTTCAGAATTGTCTTTCAGACACTTCCCCATCACGAAATCATTTTCATTCATACATAATCTATAAACATAATCTAAGATTTCAGGATGTTCCTTTTTAGCAAAATCTATTTGCATCTTATTTTTTTTAAAAATATCAAAATTCTTTTTTGATATTTTTATATTTGTTATACTAGATTTTACTTGTCGATAATACCATAATGATTGGTCGATAAGCACAACCTCATCTACATAATCTATTAACGGTAAAATTATTGCTGTATCTTCATGAATTGATAAATTGGGAAAACGGACAGTTTCAAATATATCTTGACTGTATAATTTACCCCAAGGGCTAAATGAGGGATATTCCGATGTTTGTACAGCCTTTATCCGATCTATAATTTTTCCTTTAACCGAAGTGGCATGTATTTCTTCATGATCATCTTTTAGAACGTCTCGAGTAGAATACTTTGCCATTGAAAATATACGACTTTTACCATTAATCGGCAACAAGAGTTCCTCAACTGTATCCAATGCTATTTTATCATCCGAGTCCAAAAACATAATGTATTTACCACACGCAAGATCTAATCCTCTATTCCTAGCAGCAGAGACTCCCTTACTCTCCTGGTTAACAATACGAAATCGTTTGTCTTTTTCACCATACCGTTCTGCAATTGCTTGTGACCCATCACTTGAACCATCATTAATTAAAATAATTTCTAAATTTTTATATGTTTGTTGGAATACCGAATTTAAACATTCGTTTAAATAAAGCTCCGCATTATAAATCGGAATAATTACACTAATTAGAGGTGTTAAATTTTTCACTTGACTCCCTTATTCCCTATATTACTCAGTAGCAAAAGATTTCCGAATAAGGAATACAATTTACCACCTAAGCTGTATCTGTACCTATACTTTATTATTACTTTAAACCGTCCCAATAAGCCAACATGATTTAACTTTGTAAACTCTTTCAAAACTTTTTTGTTTTTATCACTAATTGAAGAAAAAGTTTCCAGGACATCACATGCTCTCGCATTCATCAGCTGATTTTGTCCCCAAAAAGATTGTAAAATGGCGTGAATTCCTGAAACAGTACTAGACCCTACGACATTTTCAGAATGTTGTCGATATAGCGTATAACTTTCATTAATAAACTCTAAACTTCCTAAAGAAGCCGCTAAAAATCCTAGCATACTATCATGTAAACCGATTATTTTCTTTTCTAACAGCCAATAATTTCTTAAATTTCTGTTAAACATTACTGCGCATCCAGTAACAGTTGGTTGAAGAAGATAATCTTTTAAAATTGGTGCCTCATGCCCTTTGCTATTTCGAATGCGTTCTGAAATAATATTAAGGTTACTATCAACAGTTGTTAGATCAGAGTAAACTAACTTAGCTTCTTCTGATTTTTCTCCGGTATAATTTAGCATATTTTCTATTTTATTAGGTAACCATACATCATCTTGGTCACACAGAAAATACCAATCTGCATCAGAAAACTTTGCCAAACTTTTAAACGATTTATGTATCCCGATGTTCTCTATTTTATTTTTGTTAATAAATTTGATTCGGGCGTCTTTCGACTCATATCCTTTTATAATTTCAGCTGTACTATCACTAGAATCATCATCACGAATCAACAATGTCCAGCCTTTAAAAGTTTGATTCAGGATACTTTCAATTTGATCAGATAAATATTTTTCACCATTATACGTAGAAAGTAGAATGTTTACAGTAACCATAATTTATTATTTTTTCATCCTTTTTATTGAATTTAGAATGCTTCGTTCAATAACTTGCCAAGTTCTATTAGACTGTAGACTATTTCTCATAGTCACAGCAGGTTTAATAATGCTACCATTTGTTCGTATCAGAAGTTTTGATAGAGAAAGAATTTCATTGTTGTTTAAGACGTTTTCATCTTTTAAAAATGTAGTAAAAGATGATGTTTCAGATTTTCTTTCAGTTCTATTAGGAATAGATAAATTGATTACGTATTGAGCAATAATTAATTCCGAGAAACGTTGAGTTAGTACCTTTTTCACAGTAGGACTTGTCTCTTTTGGTAATTTGGTTATAAAATTCCAAATATGTTTTGTCATCGTCAAATGCATTGCTCGATTTTTAACCATATTGCTAATTGCCATAGACTGTGTCCCCGAATTCGTGCGATAGACATACACAGGAAAATTTAAATAAACTGACGTTTTAACAAAGGGCAAAGGATAGCAAATATATTCAACATCCACATAAAACATTTTTTCATCAATTTTTATTTCATTATCTTTTAGAATTGATGTTCGATAAGTGATGGTATGCATTGGTGGAATTTTAATTTGTTCAACCACCTGATCATGCTCAACAATATTTCTTGCAGAAATTTCTAGATTCATCATAGGCGTTTCTACTGTTGTTTCTTCATTATGCTCTAAATATGGATTATTTATGATATCAACTTCTACTTGTTTCAAATAATCAACCAGCTTGACAAAATTTTCAGTTACAACCCAATCGTCTCCGTCTACAACTTTAAAATATTTACCAGTTGCTTCTAAGATTCCACGATTTATAGTTGAACCGTGTCCTCCGTTTTCTTTATCAATTACACGAATTGAATCAGGATATTTATCTGCCCATTTTTGTGCAACAGATACTGTATTGTCCTTTGACCCATCACTAACGATTAAAATCTCAATATCTGAGATAATCCGTTCATCAATAAGATATGGTAGACATTCATCAATGTACTTTTCTGTGTTATACGAAGGTATTGTTACTGTTAAAATTTTACTCACTTGATTATTTTACTCCAAATTTTTATTTATGTGGCTTACTTTTTTCTTTGTTTCATTATTTCCTAGTTCTGTGTCTTTCATATCTTTACGCAATAACGAAACTTCTTGAATTAGTGTTTTAATTTGCTTTTCTGCTGCTATTAGAGAGATTTGATAGCGTATTGAAATAACAAGAAGCATTCCAACCAACACAAAAAGTGCAAAGGAAGTTAATGTTGTCACTCCTAATGCATAAGCGATTTTTGCAGCAAATTCTGAAAAAATTGCACCAAATAATATAACTAGCGCAAGAATAAACCATTTAAGCATGTGACGAACTTCAGCAAGATTTTTTCGAATAAGTCGAATGGTATAGATGAAAAAGAGAACGGCCAATATAATGGCTAAAATCCTTAATGGTAACGGCATCATGATTTCTTACCTCCCATAATTGCAGAAAAGAGTATAGCGAGAGATACACTTATCATATAGCTCATTCCTTTAAATAAATTAATGCTAGATGTCCCGGTTTCTCTTTCAAACATACGCACTCCCACCTCTTTTACACGAATGTTCTTTGCAAATAAATGCATGTAACTCTCAGGTTCAGGATATTGACTTGGATAGCGACCCACAAACTGTGAAATGACTTTCTTATTTGCTGCTCTATATCCGCTTGTAACATCCTTTATTCTTATTTTTGAAGTCATGAATATTAAAGCAGATAATATTCTAATTCCTATTTGCCTCGTAGTCGAGGACTGAAATTCTGAATTACTATCTTCTAGGAAACGTGAACCCACTGTGAAATCCGCTACTCCGCTCAACAATGGTTCAATCAGACAGGGAAGGCTCTCAATATCATGCTGTCCATCTCCATCATACTGAATGGCAATGTCATAGCCCTTTTCCAATGCATACTTATATCCTGTCTGCACTGCTCCTCCAATACCTAGATTTTGAATCAATTCAACATGATTAATTTTATTTTTTCTAAGTATTTCTTCTTCATTGTCCGTAGAACCATCATTGATAACAATATAATCAATCATATATTTTGATTTTATGCGATATTGTTCAACCTTCTGAACAACTTGCGTAATTCCCTCGGATTCATTATAAGCTGGTATAATTAATAATATTTTTGGTTCTACCATTTTATTTCTTTCCTAGTATTATTTTTATGAGTGCTTTTGCAGGAAAAGTATTCCCCTTAAGCCAACCTTTAACTATCATTCTAACATATTTCTTTCTAATTGAGTAGAGATGCTCGGGCTGATAGTTTTTATAGTAGTAGTATTCTGCTGTAAAAATTTTTACAAATCTTGATTTTGATAATTCTTCTAAACGTTGCACTGAAAGTTGATGATAAATCTTTTCATCAATCACTTTAATAATTTGATGATGTCTTCTTAATTGCCAAAAAATCCAATGGTCTAGGTAGTCAAGAGGAAATTCATTAGTAAATCCTCCTATTTTTGTCATGAATAATTTTGATAAGACAAGCCCACTAGAAATACCAGTAATATCTTCATCGTAATTGCCAGCTTTTTTAGGATACTTCAAATTCTTTATTGTTTCACTAGATGTAGGAGATATTTGGATTTCTTTATCAAAAATTTGTGGACAAATAGCACTGACTTGTGAGTGCCCTAACTCTTCAAATACTTTGTATATATAGGTTTCCGTTATCCTTGTATCATCGTCTAACAGCATAAACCACTCATCTTTTGTTTCTTGCAAAGCATATTGGTAGGCTATTCTTGTCCCACGCTCTTCATTATTTTGATTATAATAATATACAATAGACGAAAAATCACTTGGCTTTTTTTCACTTGAAAAATTGATTGAACCATTATCAAAGATAATAACATTTAGAGATTCTTTAATAGAACTTTTCATATTATTTAGTTGCTTATAACTTACAGTTTCAGTAAATTTTGTACTATATGCAACTAGACAGATTGTCAACTTCATCGTAATATCCTCATTTTAATGAGCGCATTTTTAATCATGTATTTAGCTTTCGCAATAAAACTTTCAGAGTTATTATCATTAGTCGTCAATATTTTTTCCAAATGCCTAATACTCTGATTATTTAACTCGTAATTTACTTCTAAAAGTTTTATAACTTCTTGATAAGCATTTTCTACTGAATAAATAGCTTTAATATCCTTCAAAACCGATAAAGACTTTTGTTTTTCTAAATCAAAATTGTTCAAGGTATTTGAAATTAATTTTGTTAGTTGATTCACATCGCCACTATCATAGAATTGCCCAAACCCAAAAATATCGTATGCTGACAGATGACCTGGGTTACTTGAAACAATGCTGGGAACTCCATGTAGTAAAGCCTCTACATAAACTAATCCAAAGGTTTCCATTTTTGATGGACCAATGAAAATATCTTTGTCTGTTACCATTGACCATGGTTGAGCTTTGGGCCCAGCAAGAGTTATATTTTTAATTTTATTTTCTTTAATAAAGTTGACAACTTTTTCTTTATAATCTTTATCAAAGTTTCCGATTAGTACTAATTCAACTTCTGGATCGTCTAATCTATGGAAAGCTTCAATTAATTCCAGTTGATTTTTACGTTCTGTTAATCTCCCTACTGATACAAGACGAGTTTTATCTCCTTCTCGTAAATTTTCATTTGTGCTTTGGGTATAAGGATAAAAACCATAGATTTTACGATTGGGAATTAAATTTTGTAGTTTTTCTTGGAGGCGTCCTTGAACCGCAAAAATTTCTGTTGAGTATTCATTAATAAAATCCAGTTTATCTAAATAATATGAAAATTCACCTTCTGGAAATTCGTGAATAATCCAAAAATGTGGAAGTTTTTTAATTGCTGCGACTAAAGCTCCTTGGAACATGTTTACAGAATTAGTAACTATTAAATCAATTTTTTCATCGTCAACGATTTTTTGAATTTTATTAAGATGTTCGCGATAATAGTGATAAAGTTCCCTTTCAGTTCCTTGGATAGGACCCGGTGCATCTTCCCACCACCACTTTACCGCATTTAACATGTAATTTTTAATACCAGCTTTTTCAAAAGCTTCTATATATGGTTTATCTCCTGAGGCTTGAGTCACGTTTACAACGTTAAAGCCTTGTGATTTAAGCTGCTTTTGCAACTCAAATATTGAAATTTCTGCCCCATTATCTAGTGTACCTGTTGGGGAAACAAATAAAATATTTTTCATAAATTAACCTTTTGAAAACCAGAATATAATCGTCAATATAATGAATAGGGATAAGTTTACAAAACATAATCCAAAAGCCATTAATTTTCGGTGAGTTCCAGTTATTTCTACTTTTACTTTCTCAGAAATTTTCATGAAAAGCGGAAGTAAATAAATTAGAAACGGTGTGTAATAACGTCCCTGCTCGCCAATACTTACGTTCCCTTTACCACCAGTCCAGCCAAGGTACATCATCGTTCCAGTAAGAAGTATATTATAAATAAAAATACAACTACTGATGAAAACTACTCGATTATCTATTTTAACTTTTTTATCACTCAGCATTAGCCATGACAAAATAACAAAAGTCAGGATAATGAGCCATTCTGGCAAACGGTAACTGAATGCACTAAAGGCTCCTACCATACCTGATACAATTATAGGGTCTAAATTCCCGTTTATCCACGTTGCAAAATAAGTATTAAACATAATGTGTGCCCATCTCATAAAACCTCCGTGAGATTGAAAGAGAAAACGGAATACTACAAAACTTCCAAGAACTAACACAAGTAGAACTAACCATTTGTGTTTATTCCAAAAATTCCAAAAACGATGACTCAAAGTCTGGATTTTTTTATTATTAAAGAATGTTGTGGGGAGTGTCAACAGGAGCGATAATAAAATTAATGCAGATTTTTTTGTCAAATAAAGCACTAATAATATTAAAGGAAAGTAGATTACCCACTTCCAAGAAATTTTATGTTGTCCTGACCAAATTCTTGTCATTAATGAAAATACAAGAAATACAGTTACAAAAAGTGTTGTATCATAGGAGAGTGAGGCTGCTTGCTGAATAGTAATAGGAAAGAGAGCAATTACGCTTATAGAGAGCTTCCCGAAAGCCGCTTTTTTAATTGCAATATAAATCAACCCTATATAAAAAAGTAAGTTAAATACTCTTCCTAAAAAAAACATTAAACCATAACTTGGGTAGATCAGGTATCCAAGTAAAACTCCTAGAGCTTGGGGAAGATGTAGTAGGCTCTCTTTATTAAATTTAATTCGAAAATGGGACTGTTCTAAAACTTCCACTTTACGTGTAAAACTAAGTTTAAATAAATCATCTGCACTACCAGCGACTGATGTATCTCGAATAGCAAATAAGTCTTCAGCCCCTAAAAGTCGCTGCTTAGATGGGGTATTTTCAACATTTTTCTCCATCTCTTTATTGCTAAGAAACTCATTAAAACTTATATTAAAATGATATGTTTCATCAGGCACGGAAGCAACCGGCATAATTATGGCTGCTATCAAACCAAAAAATAATGAAAAACTGACAAAAAGAGTAGTAATTTTAATATTTTTTAACTTAGCCATGAATTGCCTCTATAAATTCATCCTTATGTTCCGTTGTTTTATAAGTACTAATTGCTTTTCTTTTAGCATTAGTACCTAAAACTTCCAATTTAGTTTTATTATCAACCAAATCCTTCAACTGTTCATACCACATCCCATCAGCTACTAGAACGCCCGTGGTTTCATTAGTTATGATTTCAGAAAAACTTCCTATATCACTTGCTACTGTAGCGACACCTACTAAAGCTGCTTCTAACCATTTAATTTCAGATTTTGCGCGATTAAACACGGTATCAGTTAGCGGTGCAAGATTGATATCCATATCTGCAACCAAAGAAGGTAGAAGTACCCAATCTAGGAAATCATGAATGACAAGTTGCTCTTTGTAGCGTTTCATTTCATCTGGTATTGTTAAATGACCTACTAAATGTAATTCTGTTTGTGGAAATTCTTTTAAAATTCGCAAAATGTCGGGCATAATCAAATCAAAGTTTTCATTATGTGTAATTGAACCTGAAAAATATCCAATTTTTATTTTTTTCTTTTCTTTGATAGTTTTAGAGATGGCTTGTTCGCTGATTGAGATAAGCTCTACGCTTGCTAGATTTCGATTAAGATAAACCGGTTTTCCTAATTTTATTAACTCATTTTTTAGATCGGTTGTTGAGGTAATAAAAGCATCACATAACTTCATTAATTTACCATAACTTCTTACACCCGAGTCATAGGCTTCTTTCTCTTGTTTACCTAATGTTTTTACGTAGTCTAATTGATCTGTATAACCAGTATCATAGACCAAGTCATCAATATCATAGAAAACAGGTTTGTTATATTTATGAGCTAGTTCAATCAATTGCTTAAATTGTTCGCTATAAGGGGCACGATAAATGATAATCTGACTCGCGTATTCTGCGTAGCCCATTTGAAAATCACTGGCATTAACAGTCCAAACCTCATGACCGAAGCTTCGAAGCTGCTCGGCTTTATTAATGACGCGATACCTAGTGCATTGCGGAATTTGATTTTCAACTCCATCTATTATTAAAATGTGTTCAGGATGAGGAGCCTGTTTAATGGTGTTAATTACTTCATCAAGAATTTCTTTCGGAAACTCTGTTTCACTTTTAATATAATTAATTAAATCAGGTACTTCTGTTTTTCTTTCTAACCCCTGCCATGCAAACTTATCATCTGTATCATTTGAAAACGCTGTGTACTTAACTAGCGGAACATCAAATTTTTTGAGCATTGTTAATGGATGAATATACATAGCAGAATCTTCATTATTTCCAGCAACGGCACCATGAATAAAACCTAAATCTGAAAAATATTTGGTAAAGACCGTCTCGTGTTTTCCAATTGCTTTATTCCGAGAATCTGTATCAGTTAAATCTTCCCAATACTGTAAAAATTCAGGTGTTTGGAACATATTCTTTTCAATTACTAAAAAATAGGATTGTAGATGTTCATGGATAGCACCATAGGGGTTAAAACCTGTGAAATCTGTTTGTTTTTCACCGTAAGATATCCCCCAAAAATCTAATTTTTGAGTAGACATTTTCTGAAAAACTGCTGATAGATCCGTCATTGGACCAACGTTGGTATCATTAACCAAAAGTAGTTCATCAAAGTCCGCTAATTCATCTTTTAAAAGTAAGATTCCATGGCGAAAGGCAGCCGTATCATAGCCTGTATTTTCTCTATTGATTACTTGACCAAACTTTTCTAACTTTTTAACATCAGTGTCAGCAAGAGTGCTATTTAAAACAATTAAAACTTTATCAGAAAGGTCCGCGAGAGCTTTTAAGAAAAACAATTTGTAGGATTGTAGTTGAGGTTGATTTTCATAAATTACATAAATTAATACTCGTTTAGGATTTTCATAATTGTTTAATCGACGAGTCTTTTTACGTTTATTTTTATTTATTTGCAGCTGTAAACTTTTTAATGGATGAAAATATTCCTGAGTCTTTCGCAAGATTTTGCCTGGTGCTTTAACTAATAGCCCCGGATTTTTAGTTAAAACATATTTCATTCGTTCAAGATTTGTTGGCACTGTTTTTACCTCCTTTCCTTTTATTGTTTCAGAGCGTCTTCAGAAGACTAGCTGCCTCTTTATCTTCAGGATTACGATAGATAAATCGAATATCCTCACCAGGTTGAGTCACTGCTATAACCTCTGTTTGAGATAATGGGTTATCATTTTCCCAATCGGATGGATCTTTGCGAAGCGTCGCCCCTAACTGAAATTCTGTATTATGAAAATTTTCCATCGGAATTTCTGCAGAAATACTCTCGCCAATTTTAACTTCTTGTGCTGGAGATTCATAAGCTGCCCCTCCTCGAGTAGCATCATAAAGAAAATATGATAGATAAAGTCTTTTTTCTGCTTTGGTTTGCTCTGAGTTTGCTTCAAAATGTACCCTGAAAGATAGCTTATCATTTGTTTTTGTTAATAAAGTTTCAGAATCAGTAGTTAGCCAAACTCTATCAGCTAGAGCATCATGCTCAGCATGCTGTGTTACTTTCAAATTATCAGCTGAGTAAAGATTAGTTACATGTTGAACATCTGTATTTTCAGCGGCAAAGCCATCAGAAATATAAACTGCTTTATTACAATAACGCTGCACAGCACTCATATCATGCGTCACTAAAATAACTGTTTTTGACTTATCTTTCTTGGTTTCGACAAAAAATTCATTACATTTGCGTTGAAAAGCTTCATCCCCGACAGCCAAAACCTCATCGAGAACAAGAATATCTCCTTTTGCCTTTATAGCAACAGAAAATGCCAGTCGAACTTGCATTCCACTGGAATAATTTTTTAATTTTTGATTCATAAATTCACCAAGTTCGGCAAATTCAACAATTTCATCGTACATTTCACCTATTTCTTCCGGAGAAAAGCCTAGCATAGCTCCATTAAGAAATACATTTTCACGGCCAGTAAGTTCTGGATTAAATCCTACACCAAGTTCAATAAAACTGACTAGTTTTCCATTAACAGTTACATTCCCTTTTTCTGGCGTATAAATTTGTGAAATAATTTTTAAAAGTGTTGATTTTCCGGAACCGTTTCGACCTACGATACCAAAAAAATCCCCTTTTTCTACTTCAAAGTTTATATCTTTTAATACGTGTTGTTCTTTATATCCCTTAACTCCACGAAGCCTATTGATTAAGGTAGTACGAAGACTTGTTGAACTTTCGGTAGGGAGTCGAAAATATTTACTGACATGATCTATTTTTACTGCAATTTCAGACATTTTTTAACTCCTTATTAAATAATTTCAGCAAACTTGTTCGCATGCTTCATGAAAAACCAATATCCAAAAACAAAAACGAAAATTGGTATAAGATATGGAAGTATAATAATCCAAGAGTGATCCCAAAGTTGCCAAAGTGTTGGATTTGTATTGTTACTAAAAGTCAAGATATAACGTAAATCCTGAATAATTTGAGCCATTGGATTAAGCATGAGAATTTTTGCAACAAATAAATGGTGGGTAGAGATTTGTGTGATTGGGTATATAATTGGCGTTCCATAAAATCCTGCCTGCATTATCACTTCCCAAATGGGTCCTAAATCACGAAAATATACAAATAATGTTGATAAAATAAAAGCTAATCCAGTAGTAAACAGAATCAATTCAATAAGTAAGGGAATAACAAAAATGATATTCCAACTAAAAGAAACACCATTGATAATTGCAAATCCCAAAACAACAATAAGGGAAATAATAAGATTAATCAAAGCATTTATAACTACTGAGAAGATAATGACAGGTTTCGAAAAATTGACCTTTCTTAATAAATCGACTCTACTGACAATGGATAACATTCCAACATTTGTCGCTTCCCCAAAGAAATTCCAAACCGTAATCCCTAATAAAAGCGCTACAGCAAAGTGAGGGGTACTCGCTCCAAATCTCATAAAACGTACAAACACTAAGTACATAATTACAAAGAGTAAAATAGGTTTCAAAACTGACCATAAGTATCCAATAACAGATCCTTGATACCTTAATTTAAAGTCAGTTTTTACAAGCTCTTTGAGTAGAATTTGATTCCTACGGCTGAAGAAATTCATTTATTTTTTTCCTTTATATGCAAATTTTGTGATGATAAGTGTGCGAAAAATCCTTGTATGATAATTTTTGTTTTTACGTAAATTATATCGGTCAAGAATTTGTCGACGCTCTGCTTTTGGTTGCTTTAAAATATTGACATAATCACTGACAAGTGCTCTATCAGCTTCCGACATTAGTGATAAATTTTCTGTCAGCAATTTTTGAGCTTGTTTTTGACTGGCTGTAATGAGCCACCAATATTTTTCAAACCATAAGTTTGGGTGTATCCATTTTTTTATCCGTTTTGAGAGGGTTCTTGCTCCCAAAACATTAGAATCGTGCTGACGATAAAGATGAGTAGGTTGGTCAATATAAACTAACTCGCCGAGTGCAGCTGCTACAATTGCCAAATACCAATCATGCATAATAATATCATTTGTACTTTGCCAAAGTTGTGCAAGCTCATGATTAATCATACTCGCTCCGCCTGTGACCGTATTTTCGGTCAATTCTTGAACAAGTTTTGTATTTGCATGGTCAGACTGACTGCGTATCATGGATTCCGAAGTCACATTAAGGTTTCTGTCAGTAACTTTCAAATCTGTATAATACATAACCGGTTTACTATTATCATGTTTCTTAGTTTCTTCTAGCATTACTGACAGCTTCTCTGGCAACCAATAATCATCTTGGTCAGCAAAAAAATAGAAGTCAGCATTGTTATTATCTGTTACAAGCTCATGAAAGGATTTAATCACCCCAACATTTTCAGCTCGAATTAATTTAATTCTGTTGTCTTTACTGACAAAATCTTCAACAATTTCGCAGGTCCTATCACTTGAACCATCGTCACGAATGATTAAATTCCAGTCAGTATAAGTTTGTTTTTGAATACTCTCAATCTGATCAGCGACGAACTTCTCGCCGTTGTAGGTTGACATTAAAATATTAACTCTCATCTCCGCCTCTGGCCAGGTTCTCCATTTTTCTTAAAGGCTCAGACTCATCAGTAAACTTAGGAGCGAAAAGGTCCTCATATTGAGCACAAATATGCTCCCAAGTATATTTTTCTTCGATAATTGCCTGAGCTTTTTCGTGTAATCTTTGACCTTCATCTGGGGTCAAATCTTCAACTTCTGACAAAGTTGTCAGTAAATTTTCCTTGTCAAAATAAATGACAGAATCACCCGCAGTCGTCCTGTTGAAATTAACTCCTAAAACAACATTGACCGCTGTTGACCACATGGCCTCAAGCAATCCAGGATTTGTCCCCCCAACCTCATGACCATGTAAATAGGCAAAGGCATGTTCACGAATATATCTCAATTCGTTTTGATTATAGACTGTTCCAACAAATTTAATCCGTGAATCCTTGTCGAATTGCGTTTTTTCACGCAATTCTTTGAAGTAAGCATTGCCTTCGTGATTAGTAATAATCACAAGGTCTCGTTTAGTTGAACTTTTCATGAAAGCTCTAATTAGCGTTTCATAATTATTTTCAGGCACAAAACGCCCTACAATCAAATAATAATCATTAACTTTATATTTTACCAGAGTTTCTGATTCTGTCAAATCGGACTTGAACTTTTCTGTTCCATAAGCAATCACTTCTGATTCAACTTGTCCATATTCACCTGTTAAATATTCTTTAATTCCTGCGTTATCTGAAATAATCAAATCAGCATATCGCACCATTTTTTTCTCAGCAAATTTCAAATAAGAACGAATTGGTGCTGCCCATTTAGTTCTTTTCCATTCCAATCCGTCAGGATTGACAAATAATTTTCCACCAAGTTTATGGATTTTATTGGCATAATGACCTATAAATCCGCCTGCTGTATTCCCAAGAATATAAAAAATAGGTTCTTTGATTTCTTCTTTTTTACAATATTTAAGTGCCGCATTAATGGCTAAAATATCATAAGCAATCACACGTGCTGAACCAATTTTGGGTAACTTAATAACAAAACAATCTGCTCCAAGATAGTCAAAATGTTCTCCAGGTAGTGCCATGTCTGAATTCTCACTTTGACAAGCTACATGATATTTTATATTTTTATTATTTTGATGTTTGACGAGTTCTTCAACAAATGTTTCAAACCCTCCATATTTCGCTGGTAAGCCACGGCTACCAATGATAAAAACGTGTTTTTTCATGTTGTTCCTTTTACTCACTAAAATTTATTTAGTGATTATTTCAGCCTCTCAAAATGAGAATTCTGTCAGTACTGACGAGCTTTTGCAGGTCGCTGACAGAATTTTCAATTAGTTTATTTTAATGACAGAGTCATTATTTTTTGTTAATTTCGCCTTTTACGCCATCTTTATTTTCACGCAAATCGCCTTTTTCAAGCATACTTGCTAAAGCTTCTTGCCATGTTGGAATGACAAAACCTGTCGCTTTTGCTTTTTCAAGACTCATTGTTGAATTAAATGGACGTTTTGCTTTTGCCGGGAATTTGCTTGAATCGACAGGTTTAACAAGCACATCTGTGTCTTTCAAGATTTCTTTGGCAAAATCAAACCAAGTCACATCTTCACCCGGCGCAGCATCGTTTGTTAGATGATAAAAACCAAAATCAGCTTTTTCATTAACCAAATAAACCATAAATTCAGCAAGCGTACGTGTCCAAGTTGGTCTGCCGTGTTGATCATTAACAACGGTTAATTCTGGAAAACGTGTCGCCAAGTTTTGCATTGTGAAGACAAAGTTTGGTCCATAAGAACCAAAAACCCAAGCAGTACGGATGATGTAATGTTTTACACCAGAAGCCACAACTGCTTCTTCACCAAGATGTTTGGTCCGTCCATATTCAGATTCAGGAGCTTTTGGTGCATCAACCGGCCACTCTTGGCCAATTGGCAAAGTTCCGCCAAAAACGTAGTCAGTTGAAATATAAACGAGTGTTGCTCCAACACGTGCTGCCGCTTCAGCTACATTTTTAGTTCCATCAACATTGATTTTTTCATCAAGTTCACGACCTTCGTCCTCAGCTTTATCAACAGCTGTATAAGCCGCACAATGATAGACAAGCTCAGGTTTATTTTCATCAAAGAATTTATCAACAGCGACGCCGTCAGTAATATCGAGTTCTTTAGCATCTGTTGCTGTATAAGCCATGCCACGTTCATCAAGTAAATGACGCAACTCTGTTCCGAGTTGTCCATTTCCACCTGTTATTAAAATCATTTGTTCTCCAATCTTTAATTTTTTACTGACAGATTTGTCATTATTACTGTCAGTAACTTTTAGATAATATAATTGGAAATTATTTTATTTATCCAAAACTTTTTGTGTTTCAGCATATTTTGCTTCAACAGCTTCTTTTTCAGCTTTCCACCAGTTTTCGTTTTCACGATACCAGTCGATGGTCGCTTGTAAACCAGATTCAAAGTCAGTATGTTTTGGAGCCCAACCAAGCTCTGTACGTAATTTACTATTATCAATTGCGTAACGAAGGTCATGACCAGCACGGTCAGTTACGCGGTCATAATCGTCTTTATCCTTGCCCATACGAGTCAAAATATCTTCAAGAACTTCTTTGTTATTTTTTTCACCGTCTGCACCGATAAGGTAAGTTTCGCCCATACGACCTTTAGTCAAAATTGTCCAAACACCTGATGAATGGTCTTCTGTATGAATCCAGTCACGAACGTTTTTTCCATCACCGTAAAGTTTTGGTTTGATTCCTGAAAGAATATTAGTAATTTGACGAGGAATAAATTTTTCGATGTGTTGGAATGGTCCGTAGTTATTTGAACAGTTTGAAATTGTTGCTTTAAGCCCAAATGAACGTACCCAAGCACGAACAATCAAATCAGAAGCAGCTTTAGTTGAAGAGTAAGGACTTGATGGATTGTAAGGTGTTTTGTCAGTAAATTTTTCACCTTCACCTTCGCCATGACCTGGCAAATCTTCGCGATAAGGCAAATCACCATAAACTTCATCAGTAGAAACATGGTGGAAACGTAAATCATATTTACGAGCCGCTTGAATCAAAGTATAAGTTCCGATAAAGTTTGTTTGGATAAATTCATCTTGAGATTTCAAAGAATTATCATTATGGCTTTCAGCTGCATAGTGAACAATTGCGTCTGCTTTAGAAGCCACTTGATCAACAATTTCAGGGTCTGCAATGTCACCAACAACAAGTTCGACACGTCCGCTGTCAAATAACATATTAATGTTATTAACATTTCCTGCATAAGTTAATTTATCCAAAACTGTGATATGCACATCTGGATGATTGTTATAAACATAGTGTACAAAGTTTGAGCCAATAAATCCCGCTCCACCTGTCACAACGATATTTTTAAATTCAGTCATGTTTTTTCCTTTTTTGATTGTTTATTAGTAAATCTTGAAAATTAATTCACTCGATATTCTCTGACAAATTTTGCTTTTGGCACAGCTTTTAAATATTTTCCATTGAAGACCAAATAATCGCCAATAGGAACTGTCATTTTGAGTAAACCACCCACATTTTTTACTGACAGCGATTTATCATTCCAAGAAAAGCCTCCGTCAGTAAATGCCTGTTCAGCCCAACTCGGTCTGTCCGTATTTTTTTCAACTTGCCAGTATTCTAAACGTTTTTTTGTTCGTAAATGAATCGCAAACATTAGAGTTTATCAGCCTTTAAAGGTTTTACATCCTTCAATAATGGGTGATTTTTATCAGCTTCAGAAACTTCAGCATTTTCAACATCTTCCCACTCAATTCCCAAAGTTGGGTCAGCATAATTCACAAAAGCGTATTTAGGTTTAAGTTCAAGTGCCCAGTAATCATTAACTAAATAGCTATAAGAAACTGTGTCAGACAAAACTTGGAACCCATTAGCAACACCACGTGGAACAAAAATTCCTTTACTTGCATCAATCACAGTTTGATAAACATGACCGAAATTTTCTCCTTCACGTAAATCAACCCATGCGCCTAAAACACTTCCGCCATCAGCGACAGAAATATACTTATCCCAAGGTTCAGCGTGGAGACCACGCAAAACATTTTTACGAGAAAAACTTACGTTGTTTTGTAATTTTCCTTCTACAAAAAAGCTTTCTGGAAAGCCAAGTGGCATCATTTTTTCTTTTTGGAAATTTTCTTTAAACCATCCACGATTATCACCATAAACTGGAATATCAAATTCTAACATCCCAGGAATTTGGCTGATTTCTCGTGCAGCCAATGTTTTTTCAAAAAAATTATCAGTCATATTTTTTTCTTTCTAATCACTATTTTCAAAGTTTATTCAAGACAATGCTAAACTTCATTCAGTCACTCATCTTTTTTTGCTTTTGCATTGACGTGTGATTTTTGAATGTGTTCGAGCGTTAAGTCATCAGGTACATCTGGATGATGCTTTCGACATAGAACATAAAGCCCATCAGCCGTACGATGAAGTCCAATTCGATGACAACCTGGTGCATGACATTTTAGTCTTCGCCAAACAACAGCAAAGACACCAAAAAGTGGCAAACAGCTGAAAAATCCGCCCCACCACGCTGACCAACCTGCGTCAGTCACACCAGTAAACCATAAAAACCATTCCCAAATATTTTTTAGCATTGATTGTCCTTCTTGTACTTTGACAACTTTACTTTTAATAATGACTTTTTAGTCTTTTCCAATCAAACGAAGCAAGTACTGACCGTATTCATTTTTCTTAAGTGGTTGCGCCAATTTAAGAACATCATCAGCTGTAATATAACCCATACGATAGGCAATTTCTTCCAAGTTGGCCACTTGCATATTTTGCATCCGTTGAACTGTTTCAATATATTGTGCAGCTTCAAGGAGAGATTCATGTGTTCCAGTATCTAACCAAGCAAAACCACGGCCCATTAATTCAACTGACAAATCGCCACGTTCAAGATAAGCTTTATTTACGTCAGTAATTTCAAGCTCACCACGAGGTGATGGTTCAATGTTTTTGGCAATTTCAATAACATCATTATCGTAGAAGTATAAACCAGTTACTGCATAATTTGATTTAGGTTCTTCTGGTTTTTCTTCAATAGAAACAGCATTCATGTTTTTATCAAATTCAACGACACCAAAACGCTCTGGGTCTGGAACATGATAACCAAAAACAGTCGCTCCTTTTTCTTTTGCAGCTGCATTTTGGAGCATTTTAGACATTCCAGGTCCGTGATAAATGTTATCCCCCAAAATAAGCGCAACTGAATCATCACCAATAAATTCTTCACCAATGATAAAGGCTTGAGCCAACCCATCTGGTGATGGTTGTACCGCATATTGTAAATTAATTCCAAACTCAGAACCGTCTTGAAGTAATTCTTTAAAACGTGGAGTATCTGTTGGTGTCGAGATAATCAAAATGTCTTTAATTCCAGCCAGCATCAAAGTTGACAATGGATAATAAATCATTGGTTTGTCATAAATAGGCATCAATTGTTTTGATGCTGCACGTGTCAGTGGATAAAGTCGAGTACCAGACCCTCCTGCTAAAATAATCCCTTTCATCAAAGGACCTCCATAATCATAATTAATCAATATACATTATAACACAAAATGTTTCTCAATACACAACCCTCTGTGGTCATTTTGGGGGTAAAAGGTTGATAAATAGGCATTTCTGACACTATTTTAAAACACTAATGAAAAGAATCTACCTATTATAAATAAAAAATCTCTAAAATTAGAGACTTCTTTTTTTATCTTCTTGGTTGAGCAACCAAAGCTGACTGGATATTAAATTGACGTTTCAAGAGCCAACGAACCCCAAAGGCCACAAGACCAACAATAACTAAAGCAATTGCGGGAAGTTGCAAATTAACTGATGTTGGCAAAAGTCCAGAGAAGATGGTTACCGCAATCCAAAGGAGAACTGATAGAGTGGTTGCTGCAAAACCTTTCCAATTCCAAGTTCTACGACTGTTATCCGCTTTAGGACGGTAAAAGTAACGATACATCATATACATTACCAAACCAGCAACTGCCGCTGACAAGATTGTTGTAATCAAGCCATAAACCGGAGCTTTAGAAGTGATAAGCGCGGTTACTCCATTTAAAAGAGAAATAAATCCTAAAAACAGTAAGCTACTGTCAAGCCACATCAAGACTGGATTTTCATTTTTTTCACTGACAGGTCTGTCAGCAACTTTTGGTTGATATTGAGAAACAAATTCAGTTGGCGCTCCCAATAATTTACGAGCAATAATTCCTGATTTTTGACCTTCAATAATTTGCGGAAGAATGTCATTCAAGATTTCTTTAACTTCTTCATCTGATTTTCCAACTAAAATCAGTTGTTTCGTTACCGAATGAATGTATTCTTTATTTTTAGCAGTAAGTTCTTCGATTAAATTTTCCATAATCTCATTTTATCAGAAAGCGTGAAAAAAAACAGCCAAAAATGGTCAAAAGCTTGATTTTTTTATTTGAAAAATGTTATAATCAACAAGTATGTTGTTTTTAAGCACATAAAAATCTAATGGGAGGTAAATATCATGTCTAAAGAATGTTATTTTACTGGTCGTAAGACTGTTTCAAGTAACAACCGTTCACACGCGATGAATCAAACTAAACGTGTAGTTAAACCAAATCTTCAAAAAGTTACAATTCTTGAAAACGGTGAACTCAAAACTGTATGGGCTTCAGCTAAAGCTTTGAAGAAATTGCCAGCAGGCGTAGAACGCGTATAATTTTTGTTTTTTGCAAAACACAAAAATCCCTGTCATCCGACGGGTTTTTTTATTTACTCACAGCTCTGTGTGCCTTGATAAATAACAAATTTCAAAAAGGAATTCATAATAGCTGTTTTATTTTATAAAAGTATGATAAAATGAGTGATGATATTTAAATAATATGGAGGAAAGTGCCGTTTGTCAGTCAATTTTTCTTTATTTACAAAAATTTGTAAATTATTGACGACGGTACAGCTATGAAAATGAGTGTTACTATCAACAACCAACATGGAAATGTCGATATTGCTACCGAAGTCATTGCAACGGTTGTGGGTGCATCTACAACTGAAATTTTCGGCGTAGTCGGCATGACCAGTAAATCTGCTGTTAAAGATAATGTCCGCAGTGTTTTGCGTCAAGAAAACTATTCTAAAGGAGTTGTCGTTACAACTGCTGATAACGAAACTTCTATTGATGTTTATGTTGTCATTTCTTATGGTGTAAAAATTAGCGAAGTTGCAAAAAATATTCAAGAACGTGTTCGTTTCAATCTCGAAAATCAACTTGGCATCACAGCCAGTAGCGTAAACGTATATGTACAAAATGTGAAGGTGGTTGAAGATTAGTGTCAAATATTAATGCAAGTAAATTTCAAGAAATGGTTCAAGCAGCGGCAAGCCGTTTGAACGAACAAGCCGAATATGTTAACTCGCTTAATGTTTTCCCTGTTCCCGATGGAGATACAGGAACAAACATGGGCATGACCATTACAAATGGGGCAAAAGATGTTGCTTCTAAACCAGCTGATACTGTTGGTCAAGTGGCTCAAATTCTTTCAAAAGGTCTTCTTATGGGGGCTCGTGGAAATTCTGGTGTTATTTTAAGCCAACTTTTCCGTGGTTTCGCTCAGTATGTTAAAGATTACGAAGAAATTGATGGAATTCATCTTGCAGCTGCGCTTCAAAATGGGGTCGAAGTAGCCTATAAGGCCGTTATGAAACCTGTTGAGGGAACAATTTTAACTGTTTCTCGTGGTGCTGCTGAGTTAGCAAAACGCAAAACTGATGAAACTGACGATGCTGTTGAAATTATGGAAGCAGCACTTGAAGGGGCTAAAAAAGCACTTGCCATGACTCCTGATATGCTCCCCGTTCTTAAAGAAGTTGGAGTTGTTGACTCTGGTGGTCAAGGTTTGGTTTATATCTATGAAGGCTTTTTAATGGCGCTTAATGGTGAATTCGTACCAGAAACACCTGTTGCCGAACTTGGCGCAATGGACCGTATGGTTAATGTTGAACACGAAAGTGTTGCCAATGCTTCAACAGCGGACATCAAATTTGGTTATTGTACAGAAATCATGGTTGAACTTGGTAAAGGTCCAACTTCTCGTGAAAGCTACGACCACGATAACTTCCAAGCTTATCTTGCAGGAATTGGGAATTCACTTCTTGTTGTTGACGATGAGGAAGTCGTTAAAGTTCACGTTCATACAGAAGATCCTGGTTTAGTTATGCAAGAAGGACTTAAATATGGTCGTCTTGTAAAAGTTAAAGTTGACAATATGCGTCTCCAAAATGAAGGCGTGGCTGAAAAAGAAGCAAAATCAACAAATGTTTCAACTTCTACTTCTAAAAAAGACTGGGGCTTAATTGCTATTGCTGCTGGTGAAGGCTTAGCTGATATTTTCCGTGAAATGGGTGTTAATCATGTTGTTTCTGGTGGTCAAACAATGAATCCTTCGACAGAAGATATCTTGACTGCCATTGAAGCTGTTAATGCAGAAAAAGTAATTATCTTACCTAATAACAAGAATATCTTCATGGCCGCAAAATCTGCTGCTGAAGTTGCTGAAATTCCTGTTGAAGTGATTGAATCTGCCACTATTCCTCAAGGATTTACAGCACTCTTGAGCTTTGACCCTACACGTTCAATTGAAGAAAATAAAGCCGCTATGACTGAGGCGCTTCTTGATGTTAAATCTGGTTCAGTAACAACAGCCATTCGTGATACAAATGTCGATGGTATCGAAATTCATAAAAAAGATACACTTGGAATGTTGAATAACAAAATTGTTGTTTCAACACGAAAAATGAATGATGCAATTTTTGCTGTCTTTGACCAAATGATTGATGAAGATAGTGAGATTGTAGCGATTTATATTGGTGAAGAAGGTAAAAAAGCCAACGCTGACAGAATTGCTAAAGAACTTGAGAAAAAATATCCTGAGATTGAAGTTGAGATCCACGAAGGAAAACAACCGGTTTATCCATATCTCTTCTCAGTTGAGTAAAATATAGAAATAAAAAAATTCTGATGTTTAATATCAGAATTTTTCTTTTGCTTTATAAAAAGTTACTGACAGACCCATTTTTCATCCATTTAAATTTCTGTCAGTAACTTTTTTATTGAGTGTATAGAATTATGAAAAGTATTTTATGTATTCTCCATAACCTTCTACTTCCAATTGGTCAAAAGGAACGAAACGCAAAGCGGCTGAATTAATACAGTAACGTAAGCCTCCCTTATCTAAAGGGCCGTCAGCAAAAACATGACCCAAATGACTGTCAGCATTACTAGAGCGAACTTCTGTACGTTCCATAAATAGAGATTTATCTCGTTTTTCTTTGACAACTCCTTTATCAATCGGTTGTGTAAAGGCTGGCCAACCACAGCCTGATTGATATTTATCTAAACTTGTAAATAGCGGTTCACCACTCACAACATCAACATACAATCCTTTTTCAAAGAAATCATCAAACTCATTAGTGAAAGGGGCCTCTGTCCCATTTTCTTGGGTAACTCGATAAGCAAGCGGGCTTAATTTCTTTTTAAGTTCATCTTTTTCCATTAGCAATTTTCCTTTCTTATATGTGACTATTGACTGTCAACCTTTTTGACATTAGTGTAAACTTGGTTGACAAAGTGCTTGGCACCTTTACATCAGGCAGCCAACTAGCACTTTTTTCAAAAACAAGTACTCTTCTGATATGATTCATCCTATCAAAAATCGTTACTGATTTCCATTGAAAGTACTTAAAGATTTTAGGATCTCCATTTCTTAAATTTTAAAAGTTACTGTTATTTTTCAGAAAATTCTTGTATCGTACTTTAAATTTTGATATAATCATAAATGTAAAACTTACTTGACATTTTCTGTAATCATTTGATTTCGGGAGGTAAAATGAAAACTCTTAACAACACCCATATTGGGCAAATTTATTATATTCATAAAATTATCGGGAAAAACCAAGCTAAACTCCGTGATTTAGGCATGATTTCCGATAAAAAAATAACACTAATTTCTACTGACGGTGAGAATGCAATTGTCAAAATCGATGAAACTCGTCTTGCTTTAAGTTCTGAATTTTTGGAACAAATTTTTGTAAAAGAAGAACGTTCTAGCGAGGATATCATTGGTTTAGCTCACTTGCAAGTTGGCCAAACTGGTGTCGTTCGCATGATTGACGCAACATCTGATATCAGACGCCGCTTGATGGACATGGGCATTACGCGAGGAACAAGTGTTCATCTGCAAAAATTAGCCCCTCTTGGCGACCCTCTTGAACTTAGGCTTCGAGGCTATTCTCTCTCTTTAAGAAAGACCGATGCTGAAAAAATTAAAGTCGTCCTTGAACGATAGCAAACAAAATTGTTGACCTATTTTTATCGTTATTTTTGTAAAGAAATTGTCCCAGAACACTTAACAAAGCCTAACGAATTTTAAGAAGAAATGATGATAATATGAAAATAATTGCACTACTCGGAAACCCCAATAGTGGAAAAACGAGTATTTTCAATCAACTAACCGGTTCAAATCAGCAAGTTGGTAATTGGCCAGGGGTTACTGTTGAAAAGAAATCTGGATTTTATCGGAAAGATAAAAGTATATGTCTCCAAGATCTACCTGGTCTTTACTCTCTTTCTCCATATTCACTTGATGAACAAGTTGCCAGAGATTTCTTGACAAAAACACCGCCTGACGCCCTCGTTAATATTGTGGATTCAACGAATTTAGAGCGTTCGCTTTATTTGACTTTACAGTTGATGGAACTTGGAATCCCTATGGTTTTGGCACTTAATATGAGTGACCTTTTGGCTAGTCAAGGGAAAAAAATTGATATTGAAAAACTTTCTTATAGCCTTGGAATTCCCGTTGTTACCACCTCGGCCATCAAAAATAAAGGTTTAGATGAGGTTATTAAAGCAGCACTTAAAAGTCATGAAAGCCAGCCTTTAGATTATGATCATCGACTTGAAGGGGCTCTCTCAGAAATTGGTAAAGTAACTGGTTTTATCAATCGCTTTGATCAAATAAAAGCTTTTGAAGGCGACCAGCTTTTAATCACTTCATTGTCAGAAAAACAACTGACGGAAGTTGATGAAATTGTTTCTATCACCGAAAAATTAATGGCAGATGACCGTGAATCGATTATCGTTAATGAACGTTATGATTTAATTGGTCATATTGTTCAACTTTGCGTTACTCAGGCTGAAACTGGTAAAATTAATCTGACAGATCGAATTGATCAGGTGATCACCCATAAGTGGTTGGGACTTCCTATTTTTGTTTTTATCATGTGGTTGGTTTATTTTATTTCTATTCAAACTGTTGGAACAGCAGCGACCGATTGGCTCAATGATGTCTTCTTTGGTCAATGGCTTCCTGATTTAATTGCCAATGGAATGAATGCTTTAGCTGTTACCCCTTGGGTTCAAGACTTAGTTTTAAACGGTGTCGTTGCTGGAATCGGAGCAATTTTAGGTTTTGTTCCACAGATTTTTGTGCTCTTTTTACTTTTAGGAATTCTGGAAGATTCTGGATATATGGCTCGGGTAGCCTTTGTCATGGACCGAATTTTTAGACGCTTTGGCCTTTCTGGTAAGTCTTTTATTCCTATGCTCATTGCTTCTGGCTGTGGCGTACCTGGAATTATGGCGACGAGAACAATTGAGCAAGAACGTGATCGAAAAATTACGATTATGGTCACAACTTTTATGCCTTGTTCTGCCAAACTCCCTATTATCGCATTAGTTTCTGGCGCTTTTTTCCCTCACGCTTCTTGGGTTGCTCCTAGTGCTTACTTTTTGGGAATGTCAATGATTATTCTCTCCGGTATTATTTTGAAAAAAACACGGATGTTTTCTGGCGATACTTCAGCTTTCATCATGGAACTTCCTGCCTATCATTTACCTTATGCGATGACTGTTTTAAAATATGCTTTCGACCGTGCGTTTTCTTTCGTCAAGCGGGCTGGTACTATTATTTTCGCTATGAATGTTCTAATTTGGTTCACTTCAAACTATAATTGGACCTTGGCACATGTTGATGCGAGTCAATCTATACTTGCTGATGTTGGTAAAGTTGTTGCTGTTATCTTTGCTCCTCTTGGTTTTGGGGAGTGGCGTGCAACAGTTGCTACAATTACTGGATTAATTGCCAAAGAAACGATCGTCGGAACAATGGGTGTCCTTTTTGCTCATAATTCTTCTGACAGTCACCAACTCTGGTCTGCTGTCCAAGCCACTTATACTCCTCTTTCCGCTTATTCTCTCCTTGTTTTTAATCTGCTTTGCGCGCCATGTGTTGCTGCAATCTCAACAATTTATAAGGAAATGGGCGATGTTCGTTGGACTTTACGAGCGGTTGGTTTTCAAACTTTAGTTGCTTATAGCATGAGTTTCATTATTTATCAATTGGGTAGTTTGTTTAGCTCACAAAACTTTGATGTTTTTAGTTTATTAGCATTAATTGTACTGTCGGTTGGTTTATATTTCATTTTCAGAAAAGAGAAAGGTCTTACTTATGAACTTAGCTAGTATTGTCATTTTGGCTGTCATCCTCATTATTACTGGATTTGCCATTTTTAAAACTGTTCGTAGCAAGGGGGCTTGCGAAGACTGCAATGTTAACACTTGCCCAGTCAAGGGAGCGGCGACACTATCCGTTTCAACTGAATCTCATTCAACTAAGAAAACAGATGTTAAACATGATTGTTGTAATTAAAAAAGTTACTGACAGACTTATTATGGTTAAATTTACCACTATAATAAGTCTGTCAGTATTTTTTAACTTTATTTTGTCAGTATTTTATGCTTAAGAATATTGGTCCGTTTCATTTCTTACTCTGCGTTTATAGTTGACAAGTTGAAAATTTAAAATTATAATCAAAACATAAATGACATATGATGCAAAATCTGTCAAAGTTTTTTTCACAAGGGCTTACTGACAACTATTTTGAACTCAAGAAAGGTCTTCTATGAAAAAATACATCAGCGTCTTTAGTGTTTTCCTGGTCTGGCTTGCCTACCTTCTAGCACTCAATCCTATTCTCAAGTCTCTTGGTCTTATCAATTGGTTACGCAGCTTTGGACATTTTTCTTCACTAATATCTATTGTAGTTCAAGAAATTCCAATTATCATTATCTTACTGCTACTCAATCATTTTTTCTGGCATCAAAAATTGCTATTTAAAGAATACAATTGGAAAAAAGCTTTAGGAATGCTGACACTTCCTTTAGTGATGTTCATCGCCGGCCTAGTCATCGCAATAAGTAAACATGCCCCCGCTTCATATATTTTTCTGGCAATTGGGGCCACTTTATTAATTGGTTTTGCTGAAGAACTCTCTTTTCGAGGTTTGATTTTTGGCATCTTAATTAAAAATTCTAAGGATAAGATTATTGTCCCTTTATTTATTTCGAGTATTTTATTTGGACTCATTCATTTATTTAATTTACGTCATCAACCACTGGAAAATACTATTATTCAAGTCCTCGGTGTCATGGCTTTTGGTCTATTAGCCGCTGTGGTTTATATGAAAACAAGCAATCTTATTTTTGCAATTGTAGTACACGGTATGAATGATTTCATGGCAATCATGGCCAGTTCAGGTAGTTTATCTTCACAACAAACCAACCCTCTGACAATTCTCTACGAATGGTTTATTTTTGGTACACTTGCTTTTGCATTATTTTACACGGGTTGGACTCAAAGAGAAAAATTCATTGCCGCTATTCAAGAACGTAGTCCACAACTTACAGTTCGTAAGTTACCTTCTCTTGCTCAAAGTTCAATTTTTCGTAGAGTTTTCGCCCTAGCTTCAATGATTTATGGCATTTTGATTTTACCGATGATTCTCCTTTTTTCAAAAATATCGACTAGTGCTGGCAGTCGAGCAGAAATTGCAAATAAAGCATTGCCTATTTATCTTTTATTTCTTCTAGGAATCGCCTTATATGTCTTTTTAATTGTTTTCTTTGATTTCCACTTAGGAAATCTTTGCTGGTTATTACTTCCTTATATCGGTGGGCCAGTCTTTGCTTTAATCGCTCTGGTCAATGGTGCAAGACCACTAACTGAAAAAACAAATCAATCTAAAACTATTAATAATAAAACTCCAAATTAATTCATTTGGAGTTTTTTTTTAAAATTTAATTAAACTAACAAAGAATAGCAGGACTTGTACAAGTTGAAAAACCATTAAGATTTTAACCGAGGAAATAAATGTTTCTTTTTTTACTTGTTTTTGCAAATATGGTCGAGCAAATTTTATCATCAATGGTGCAATTAACAGAATCAAAAGCATAATTGGAGAAAGTAATCCTAAAATTACTGCGACAACAATAGCAATAAAAGCCAAAATTAAAGCTGTACTCCACCAAATAAGTGCTGCCTTTTTCCCAATATAATGCACGATTGTGTAGCGGTGATTGGCTTCATCTTCTTCTAAATCGCAGGTGTTATTGGCTAACATCAGATTTGCAATCAATAATGTATTAGGTAAAGCAATCAAGAAAGTTGTTGCCAGATTCCCAAATGACCAAACAAAATTCTGAGAACTATTGATATAAAGGCAAATCAGAAAAATGACATAACCCATTGTCAAACCTGATAAAAGCTCCCCAAGTGGAAGTGATGAGAGCGGTTTTGGCCCTCCAGCATAGAAAACTCCAACAGCATAACAGAGTAATCCTAACCAAAAGACTGCCCAACCAGTCATTAAAGCAACAATAATTCCTAAGATCAGACTACCAAAAAAGAAAAAGGCCAATAAACTTTTGATGAGTCCCATTGATAAATTCTCACGTCCGATAATATTTGTATTTTTTTGATAATCATCAGTATCTACTGCTTTATGATAATCATTATAGTTGTCCCAAATATCAACAAAACAGTTGAACATAAACATTGCCACAAAATAGATGGCAAGTGCTGACAAATTGACTGACTGATAATGATAAAGCGAGTAAGCAAGCCCTAGTAAAAATGGAAAAATTGAAGCAGTTTTAGCTTTCAATTCGATTAGTTCAGCAAATATTTTAAAATTCATTATTTCCTCTTTTTATTTATCAATTCGTCTATAAAAACTATTTCTTATTTTATCACATTTTAAATCAAAACTTTTAAAATCAAACTAGAGAAATGCTAGATTTAAAAGCTTTATCTTAAAAGTTACTGACAGAAAATTTTAGATAAAAAATCTACTGACAGAAAAATTTCCTACTAGCTGTCAGTAAAATTTTCTATGAAAAAGCCTGTCAGTGACAGGTTTTCAATAATTTCTTTCCAATAAAATTTGTGTTGCTTCTTCTAAAATTTGCCGATTTGATGACTCTGGTAATTTCCGAATTTCATTCAAAGCCAGTTCTGTTAATCTTCCGGCGACAAGGAGTGCTCCTGCTATCCCACCTGATTCTGTCACTAATTCTGCTAAATCTAAACACTCTTGTCTTGACAAATTTTCTGGCGTTTCTAAATAAGGGCCAATCGCTTCATCATTTACTTCACGAGCTAAGAGTAAAGGTAATGTATAAATTCCTTGACGAAAATCTGTCAAAATGGGTTTATCAGCTTCATCAAGTCCTACTGTAAAATTTAAAATGTCATCATAAACTTGAAAAGCAAGACCAATTGCTCGACCAATCTTACGGGCAGAACGTTGTAATTTTTTATCCCCACCAGCAAAATAAACACCTTCTAAACAGCTAAGGCTCAGCAATTCAGCTGTTTTTCCACTAATTGCTTTCATATAGCGTCTCGCTGTATTATTTTTGTCAAAAGCAGATTGCATTTGAGTCAATTCACCCTGAAGAATTTTTTTCATTGATTGAGCATTTTTAGCGACAAAACTTGTCCCATTCATAGTTTCAATCAATAATTCAAAATAAACGGTATAAACAAAATCTCCAGCATAAACAGCTACATCTTTGCCAAATTGTGACTCTATTGATGGTAAACCACGTCTTAAAGGGGAGTCGTCGATAATATCATCGTGAATCAACGTTGCTGAATGAAGCATCTCTAATGATGCAGCGATTTTGATGAGCTTTTCTTCGTCTTTAGAGCCATTAGGGACAATCCCAGCGAACAGCAAAAAAAGCGCAGGACGAACCATTTTCCCGCCACGTGATGCAAATTTCTCTAGTGCTGCTTCTATCTCTTGATTATTAATTTTTAAACGCTCAATCATGAGCGCTTGAACATCCTTTAATTTATTCTGAATTTCGGGATAATCCTGCCAAAATGTGAGCAATGTTTTTTCTCTTTCCTCTCGATAATTCATTCATTTCTTTTGATAATGACTTATCAAATATCTTACTCCATTTTAGCAAAATAGACCCAATGTTGCGAACATAATGGCTTTTTTTCATAAGTAAAAAGAAGTTCAGATGAACTCCTTTTTTATCGAATTTCCATAATTTGACTTTGAGGTAGGCGATAACTTGGTTTTCCTTTGTCTTCTGAATTTCCAAGTGGAATAATTAGTTCTGGGCGATAACGTTTTTCAACTTCTAAAAGTTCATTCACTTTTTGAGTTCGATTAAAGCCCATGATGATGTTGCTTTCATAACCGTAATTTTTAATAGCCAAAACAAGATTCATTGTCACCAATCCAATATTGATAGAAAGATAATTACTTTCATGAAGTTCTTCAAATCCTTCATACATTTGTGGATAACGACTATTGAAGCGCAGAAGTTGTTCATCATCCAACTCTCCAGCTCCTAATCTAGCAATATCACGAGAACGTTCAACTAAATCTGTATCGCTAAAGAGGACAATGACTGCACCAGCTTGTTTGATTTGTTCGCGATTGCCAGGATCAACTTCAGAAAGTAATGCTTCCCGTTTTTCTTCTGATTCTACAATGACAAAATGCCAACTTTGAATATTGTGGGCAGAAGGAGCTAAACTTGCTGCAGAAATAATTTGTTTAACATCCACTGTGGGAATTTTTTTACCGTCAAAGTTTTTTACTTTGTGTCGTGATTTATTGAGCTTTACGTAATCCATGATACTCCTCTATTCCTCTTATGAGATGTAGCTGAATAGTTTCTCTGAAATTGTATGCATCAATTTCTAAGTCTAGTAGAGCAGACACCCGTTTTTTCTTTGTTTATATTTTAGCAAATTTTTGTCACTTTTGCATAGCATATTTATTCATTATATTTGTTTTTTTTATTAAATATAGGTTATTTCCGAAATATTTTACTGACAAAAGTGGAAATAAAAAAACTGCCTGGTCAGCAGTTTTTTATTAGGCTAATTTGGCCTTATTTTTCTTAATTTGTTTTGAACGTAATTGTCCACAAGCTGCATCAATATCTGTTCCATGTTCTTGACGAACGACACAGTTAATGCCATTTTTCTTCAAAACATCATAAAATTTTGCCGTATTATCTTTTGTTGAACGTTCATATTTAATATGTTCTGCAACTGGATTGTATGGAATCAAGTTAACATAAGACAATTTATTTCTAGGTTTTATCAAGTCAGCCAATTGTTGAGCAATTTCTGGGCTGTCATTTTCACCAGAAAGCATAATATATTCGTAAGTCACACGTCGATTGGTTGTTTCTGTGTAATAGTCAATCGCTTCAAAAAGCTTTTCAAGTGGTGCGTTACGAGTAATACGCATCAATGAAGTACGCAACTCATTATTTGGAGCATGAAGTGAAATTGCTAAATTGATTTGTAGATTTTCATGCGCAAATTCTTTAATTTTTGCTGGCATAAATCCACAAGTCGAAACTGTGATGTGACGGGCCCCAATTGCCAGCCCATTATCATCATTAATAACACGCAAGAAGTTCATTAGGTGTTCGTAATTATCAAAAGGTTCACCAATTCCCATAACTACCACGTGTGAAACACGTTCATCTAAACCACGTTCATCAAAATATTTTTGAACGAGCATGATTTGGCTGACAATTTCCCCAGCAGTTACATCACGTTCTTTTTTCAAAATTCCAGAAGCACAGAAAGTACACCCCATATTACAACCTACTTGAGTTGTAACACAGACAGACAAGCCATAAGATTGACGCATCAAAACTGTTTCAATCATCATCTTGTCAGGAAGCATAAATAGATATTTCACTGTTCCGTCAGCAGATTCTTGAACAACAACTTGTTCTAATGGATTCAAAATAAAATGCTCATTAAGTTTATCAATAAAAGCAGCTGATAAATTGCTCATTTCTTCAAAAGATTGAACACGTTTACGGTAAAGCCAATCCCAAACCTGAGTTGCTCGGAATTTCTTTTCTCCATTTTCAATTGCCCATTCAATTAATTGGTCACGTGTCAATCCATAAATTGAAGGACGCGTTTCTGTTATTATATTCTCTGTCATTATTTTCCTTAAGTATCTCAAATTTTAATCGTGCAATTTTTCATATCCCTTGAATACACTCTTAAAATCAATTTAAATTATTATCATTTATTTATGAAGAACTAAATCACTTAGAAGTCCATAAATGTTAATTCTACGATAATTTTTAGTCTTTGACAAGTTGGCTGACCGTCAAATAACTTTTACAAAATCCTCAATCCTTTTTACGATTACGAATGACAAAGCCTTGATTTTCTTGCTTTTTAGTCTCTGTTTGCTCAACTTTTTTACGAGGATTCCGTTTTTTCATTGTAAATTTTTTATCAGAATCTTTAGCTGGATTTTGTTTTTTATTATCTGTTTTTCTCTCTTGAGATTTTTTACTGACAGAAACTTTTTTATTTTTGTCAGTAACTTTTGCTTTTCTGTCAGTAGATTTTTCATGAATTTTAAAATCTTTACGAGCTTCTGATGAATTTTCTGAACGTTTGTCTTCTTTAGTAGTAACTTTTTGCTCATCACGCGCCCGATTTCGATTGCGATTTCTCTTACGACGTGGCTTATCAAATCCTTGCTTCAACTCTTTTTCGGTAAAAAGTTTCTCAGAAACAAAAGCTTCATCTTTTGTCCGAATCCGCCGTAAAACAAAATAAGCACAACCATAATTACAGTATTCATTGACATAATCTTCAAGGTGATCAATCTTATTGTCTGCCAACATTTTTCTACGACTTGTTGAGAAAAAGCCCTTCAAACGCAACTGCTCAAAGCCCCAATCTCCCACAATATAATCATACTTATCTAAAACATCAGAAAAGCGTTGTTCTAATTTTTCCGCATCAAAAGCCTCACGATAATTATGAACAATATGAAAAGTTCGTTGTCCAACTTGAACAACTTCCCCTACTGCCATAACATGTTCGCCAGGATATTTATTATAATTTAACTTACTTTCGTCTATTACTTTAGCCATTAATTTTTCTATTTCTATTTATTTTTAAAATGTTCTGCTACAATTTCTCGTAAGAAATAAGGGAATAAAATTTCTGATTTTCCCAATTTTTTCAATAAAGGGAAATACCAAGCAAACAAATATTGGTCAGGTAAAACGATTTGATAATACTCTTTATCAGAAATTTTTTCAAGTGACTGATTTTCCGAATTTTTTATGTAAAAGTCACCTTCATGTGGCTCAATTCCATGAAATATAAGAGAACCAAATGTTTTTCCTCGAAAACCCATCCCTTGAATTTTTTGGTTGGCAAGGAAATCCGAAACATCCATGATTTCAAGCAAAACTTGTCTAAGTTCTTCACCTGTAAATGTGAAACGAACTAAACGAATCGAATGAGGTAAAAATTCATGTAAATCGTCTAAAGTTAGGTGATTTGGTAATTCATCCGTCACTAACAATCCAGAATTCATGAGACAAAGTTTTGTATTTCCATAATCCGCAAAGATTTTTGCCAAATAATGACTTGCTTTGAAATCTGGTAAAACATTAGGTAAGGCTTTAGGTAGATCAGCAACGACTGTTCCCTCTAAGAGTTTATGCCCTCTCAGTTCCCAACCATTGGTTTCTACCAAATCCGATTTTCTTTGAGGAAGCGTATTGGTTGCTATCGCTTCAATTCGTGCATCAACTAACTGATTATTTTCATTAAAAGTTAAATCAATTTGCCCCACATATTCGCCATAACGTCCAGCAGCTGCAAGGAATGTTTGATTAACTTGAGCACCATGTTCAAATAAATGGTGTGTATGAGCTCCAATAATCAAGTCAATCTCATCATAGTTCTTTGCAATTTGCTCATCAACATTCTTACCCAAATGAGAAAGCAAAATGGTAAAATCACAATCCAGTTTTGGTAAAAGTTTATCTAAAACCACAAAAGGGTCTGACAATTCCCAACCCGCCTGTGGATAGGCGAGAACATATGGTGCTGTCAAACCGATTAATCCAACTCGTAAGCCAAATGAAGTCGTGACTATCAAAGGCTCAGATTGTGCAAAATTTGTCGTCAAATTGGACAAAAGAACAGGAAAATTAGCTTCATCATAGAGATGAGAAAGCATCTCATGTGTCAGTCCTAATCCCTCATTATTACCTATTGTAGCCGCCGTTAAATCTAAGCGATTCATCAATTCAACGTTAAATTGTCCCTCTGTTGCCTCCGTCAAAGGGTGAACCCGATCCACATTGTCACCCAAGTCGAAAGAAAAACTTTCAACTTCTTCATGTGATTTTTCCGCAAAAAAACGCTCAATCACAGGGAAACATTCCAAGTGAGAGTGTAAATCATTCAAATGGAGGATACGCAGTTTATTCATAATACTATTATAGCATAGCTACTAAGCCTAAACAATATTTGGTCTCACTAGCTTTCGCCTAATTTATAAGCAAGTGAAAATTAAGATAGCTATAGCATCTTCCCCAGAGCAATAAAGCATCTACAGATGCCCTAGCGGTTTTGCTTGTGACAAACATAAGATTTATAACCCAAGTAATAGACTTTAAAAGCTTCCATTCACAAAAATAAAAAGCGCTACTGCGCTTCCTAAATCACTTTAATTTGGATTAGGCTCCTGTTGACCCAAACCCACCAGTTCGTTCTTCTTTTTCTTGATTTTCATCACCATCAGCGACTAAGAAAGGCATGAAGACTCCCTGAACCACGCGCTCACCTTTTTCAACTACGACTTCTTCATCAGTGAAATTACGCATCTGCATGAACATATGCCCTTCATTATCAGGATTATTATAGTAATCCTTGTCAATAACACCTACTGAATTTATTAAAACCAAGCCTTTTTTACGAGGATTTGATGAACGGTCATACATGTAAAGCACCTCACCTGCCTGCATATAGGCCTTCAAACCTGTTGGAATTAATTTAATTTCCCCCGGCGCAAAACTAACTGTTTCAGCTGCTTCAATGTCATAACCTGCTGAATGTTCAGTTGAACGTTTTGGTAAATTAATTCCAGCATTTTTATATTTAGTTACCACTTCAAATCCACGAATTTTCATCTCTTACCTCATTTGTTTTTTTCTATTATATCATAAAAAAAGCACTCAGAGAGCGCTTTTCATTTAGACTTCTTCAGCATTTGTTTCGATGAGATGTTGATACCAGTAATAAGAATCCTTCGGTATCCGTTTCAATGAACCTTCCATTGTTTCATCTTGGTCAACATAGACAAAGCCATAACGTTTTTGGTAGCCATTTAACCAAGAAAGGAGGTCAGTATAAGACCAAGTGTGATAACCAATGACTTTTGCTCCATCCGTCATCGCTTCTTTGATTGCTTTAACATGACTTTCTAGATATTTGATTCGATAATCATCATGAATTTTTCCATCTTCAACTTTATCATATTCGCCCAAGCCATTTTCTGTAATCATCACTGGAATACGATAACGAGAAGTGATACGACGAAGTGCAATTCTCAGGCCTTCAGGATCAATTTCCCAATCCCAATTTGTTCGGTCAATAAAGGGATTTTGGATTTTTTTATGTAGACCAGGAATTCCTGATTCTTTGGTCGTTCCTTTTTTACCCGTGGTATTAAATGAACCGACTCCAACTCCTCCGTCAATTGGGTTCCATGCGTTAGTAGCCGTTTGATAGTAATTAATACCTAGAAAATCAGGTTTGGCAGCTTTCAAGAGTTCAGCATCTCCTGCTTCAAATTCCGGTGCTAAACCATTTTCACGTAAATAAGCCATTGCTGCGATTGGATATTCTCCGTAAAGATAGACATCCATCCAAAAATGACTATAAAGTTCTTCTGCATTTTCAGCCGCTAAAACATTGAGTGGGTCAGAATCCTTAGCATATTGTGGCGTATAGGCAAACGAAGGGCCAATTTGTCCATCCATTTCAAGTTCATGAAATTTATTGATTACCGCAGCATTTGCCAGATTAGCAATATGGTTAACCTGATAAAAAAGTTTCATATCTCTTTTTCCAGGTGGGTGAGTCGCGAGTGACCAACCTTGACTTGTAAAAATATTTTGTTCATTAAGCGATACCCAATATTTTACTTTACCTTTAAAAGCTTTAAACAAAACTTCAGCATAGTTAACAAAATCTGCGATAATTTCCCGTGATTCCCAACCGCCATATAAATCTTCTAAGGCTTGAGGCAAATCCCAATGATAAATTGTGACAATTGGTTCAATCTTATTAGCAATCAACTCATCAATCAAATCTTCATAGAATTTCAAGCCTGCTTGATTGACTTCACCACGACCATCAGGTAAAATCCGCGTCCAAGCAATCGAAAAGCGGTAAGATTTAAGGCCTAACTCTTTCATTAAAGCCACGTCTTCTTTATAGCGATGATAATGATCAACAGCGACATCCCCATTTGTTCCTTTAAAAGTCTTGCCTGGAATACGGACAAAATTATCCCATACGCTGGCTTTTTTGCCATCTTCAAAAGGTGCTCCCTCAACTTGATAAGCTGCCGAAGCTGAACCCCATAGAAAATCATTTGGAAATGCCTTTAATTTTTTGTGCTCCATTTTATTCCCCCATTAGTTGTTTATAGTCTATATTATAACATTTGTAACCGTTTTATTTTGTTTTATCTTTTGGAATTTGTTTTTTATTTTTAAGCGATTATCCTAAAAAAGTTGTCTTAAAAGACAACTTTATTTTCTTGATTTTATTTTTATATCTTTATGTGCTTGTTGATTTTCTGCTTCTATTTTGTCGGCTTTCTTTTTTTGGCTGCGTGCAATAAGAATCATTGCAAAGCCAATTAGAACGATTGCTAAACCAAGCCAGTTATGATAAGCCACAAGCAATAGACCTAAACTGATAAAAGCGATGCCCCAGGTACTCATACAACACTCACATTAAAGAAGACAGCTGCTCCAAATGAGCTTCCTTTAATTAACTGCTTAGCCATTGCTGCATCAGTCGTTGCATCATCTGTTGGTGTTTCAAAGAAAAGTTTTAGTCCTTGTTTTTTTGTATGTTTAAAGCCATTTTCTTCTAAAAGTTGAATAATTTCTTTTTGCATCATTGCAGAATTTACGAGTATCATAGTATTTCCTCCTCTATGAGTGTTTTTTATCACATCTGATAAGGTTTATATTATAAATCTTACCAGATTTAACAAAAAATGTGTAGAGCAAGTTTTCTTACTTGCTCTACCATTAATTTCAAATTTAGTCGAGTTCAGTTTCTTCCAACTTGTTAGCTGCGATAACGAATGGTACCCAGATAACAAAGGTAATGATCAAGTTGATAATTGTAAGGACAATTGCCCGCCAGTCAAAGCCGGTTGCCATGAAGGCATTCATAATTGGTGGTGTTACCCATGGCACAGCATTGACAACTGGGTCAACCAAGTGAAGGGCTGTTGCAGTGTAAGCAATGATTACAGAAATCAATGGAGCGACTGCAAATGGAATAAAGAAGATTGCATTCAAGACAACTGGCAGACCGAAGAGGACTGGTTCGTTGATGTTGAAGATACCAGGTGCAAGTCCGAGACGTCCAACAATCTTGTAATCTTTACGTTTAGAGAAGAGGATGATTGCAATAACAAGTGTAATTGTACCACCTGATCCACCAAACCATGCAAAGGCGTCCCATGAACCACGTACCCAAAGGTTAACGTAGTCACCATTAATGGCATGTGCTTTATCAACCGCACCTTTAGCAATCAAGTCACGGATACCTTGTGAGTGAACTTGGAAGTAGAGGGCTTGGTTATTAAGTCCAAGAGGTCCCCAGATACCATCGAGTACTGGTGCCAAAACGTTTGGTCCATGAAGTCCGAAGAACCAGAATACTGAAACAAAGAGTGTAACAATCAGTACTGAGAAGATATTTTGTGACAGAATTTGGAATGGCTCTGCGATATAGTGGGTAATCAGGTTAATAACAGAGTCATTTGTCAATTTACCAATGATGTAGTAGATTAGACCAACGATATAAAGTGCTGCAATTGTAGGAATGATTGCTAAGAAAGCTTTTGCTACTGCAGGTGGAACTGATTCTGGCATCTTAATTGTGATGTCAGCAAGCATGAGTTTTGCATAAATAATAACTGCAAGGGCACCCATAATAATAACTGTGAAGTAAGCTCCAGCATCGAGGTGAGCTGAGGCAAAGAGTGGTTTCCAAGCGGCAAGGCCTTGATCACCAAGAACGCCATTAAGCTTGTCAGTTGCTGCTACACCGGCTTTACCTGTACCAAGGGCTGCTGTAAATTTACCCATTTGGTTTGGCAAACCTGCAAATAAGGTTGCAACTGATACGATACCACCAGCGAGGTCATTGACTCCGTAAGCACGGGCCAAATTGTAACCCCAAGAAAAGGCAAAGATAAGACCAATAACTGTCAGTGTTCCTTGGTTAACAAGGGCTGAAATATTGTTCAAATCACCAATGATTGGTGTATTAGCAAGTGTCCAGACTTTCTCTGGTGCTAATTTTGAGAATGCTGTTGCTCCCAACATCATTTGTTGGATAGCTGACGGGAATGTTGTCACGATAGCTGAAATCATGGCAGCTAAGGCACCAGCAAGTGTTGCTGGCAACATACCGATAAATGAGTCACGCAGCGCAACTAGGTGTTTTTGAGACCCAATCTTTGCCGCAACAGGGACGAGATATTTCTCCATCCACGCAGTAATTCCGTTCATGGAATTCCTCCTTTATAATATAATAATAAATAACTTTCAAAAAAACTTTTTGAACATAATTAAGGTTCTGTCAGTACTGACAGGCATAGATTATCGATTATTTTTTGCTCTCGATAAGTTTAAATGAGCTCCATGGTTTTAGGAAATCGAGTAGGAATAATTCATCATCTGCGATACGTCCAACCACATTGACTCGACCATCATTTTCCATTTCACGTAAGGCGATTTGAGTCTCACCTTTATATTGACCATAGCCTTCGTTGTCAATAATGACATCGCCACGTTGAATTTTATCAGTATCGTGAGCGGGGAATTCAAGGTCTTTATAAGTGATTCTTGTCATTGTTGAACGGAGCATGTAAGCTGATTTATCACCACGGTAGCTATGTGTCGCTTCAAAAAGACATTTGCGTTCATTTTCGCTAATTGTTTCACGTGGAACGACTTTAATCTCAGGCATGCTTGCGTTAAATGCTTGGCTCATCGCTATAAGTTCTTCTTCACTCGCATAAGCATTGGCAATAGTGACATCATCAATTCCACCGAGGAGTTTGTAATGTTTAACTTGTGTCGCAATTTCAAGGTTTCTGTGGTCTTCAAGAGTACAAAGGCCATCTTGAGTTGGCCAAGGCCCAAATGTTGCTGCCTGTGAATTGACGAAGGCCATGGTGTTTAAATTATAGCCTTTGAATTTTTCTGTGCACTTAAGATAATGATTAAACTCCAATCCTGTGTAACGATGTGGGTAAAAATTGTGACTTCCCAACAGTTTTTCAGTATCAGGTGAGTAATCCATTATTGAATCAACATAGGTTGTTCCCTGACTCATGTTGATTTCAATTTTGATTCCGTAAGGATTTCGGGTCATTCTGGCTTCTTCGGCTCCTGTGAATCCTATGTCAAGTCGAACTCCATCTGCACCCATTTCATGGAAAAAGCTAAGGTCATCATAACTAATGTTAAGTTGTGTAAAGAGACCTGGATTGATATCCACCATGACTTCCATTCCTAACTGATTGGCGTAATTGACAACTTTTTTGAAAGCTGCAAGAACTTTCTCTTTATCTCCATCAATTTCGAGTAAAGAAGTGAAGACACGCTTAAATCCATATTGATGCGCTAAATCAAGATAAGTTTTATCCGCTTCAAAGTTTGATCGTTCTGGATAGATAGATACCCCTAATTTTCCCATTTTTTTCTCCTTTTTCTTATTTGTTTATTTCCTTTTTTATTTCTGAAATAAACCTTAAGTCTATGATAAGGCTTTCATTTCGTTTTTGCAAGCGATATCATCTCAAAAAAAACATGTTTCTTAAATTGAAACATTAACGATAAATTCTCATTTTTAGATAGGTTTAACGCTTTCTTTCGTTAAAATCTTTAAAATAAGGCGAATTGACCTATACCAATTTCCATCAGTAATATCAGTGTAACAAACAAACTACTCCTCCCACAATATTCTAATTTTTTAATTTCTTTAATTTTTATCAAAAAAGTTACTGACAAAGCTGTCAGTAACTTTTTTAAAAATATTCACGAAGAATCGCCTGATTCTCTTTTAAAATTTTTGCCGTAAATTGGCCAATGGTCATTTTTTCTCTTTTTCCTTCTCCAAGACTGATATTATTTTCAGGAATAATTTCGTCAGTAATTTCAACTGAAAAATCGGGCTGACCGTGTACTTTTAAAAATTCCTGTAAGTTAACAATTCGTGCCTGCATATAAGGAACAAGTTTAATTTCTGCTCGCTGTGGCTCTGTCAGTTCTTCTTCAAGGAGAGTATCTGAGGGTGCTTGCCAACTAATTTCCGAAAATGAACCAGCATGGCTTGAAATAAAACGATAAAATGCTTGTTTTGCCTCGTCAGTCAAAGTTATCAGTTCTTTGATAACAAATGTCATTTCTGAAAATTCATAGAGAAGATAGCCCAAAGCCTTACCATTTTCGCGATAAATCGCACAGTGAGGTTGTGATTTAAAACTGAAAAAGTAAGACCAAAGTTCTGGAGAGCGAACAAGTGAGCCTGGATTATCATCCTTTTGATGAACTTCTGTCAGCACTTTAAAAAGGGCTGTATTTTTACTGACAGAAAATTCACTAGCATTTTCATCATCAAACTCAAACTTTTCTCGACTAATTTCGCCCGCACTTCTCTTACCTTTAGGAAAATCTTGAGCTGCTAGTCGATAATGTTTTTGATTAAAAGCATAATGATAACCAAATTTTTCATAAAAAGCATATGAAAATGGTGCTAAATATGAAAAAATCACTCCTTTTTCATAATTATCTCGCAAACTTTTGGTCATTAATTGTCGAATGGCTCCATTGCCTCGAAACTCAGGATAACTGGCAACATAACCAATTCCAGAAGTTTTGACTTCTTGATTTTTCCAATAAACATTAAAGTGTGAGTCAATCACCATTGACGTGAGTTTTTGATTTTCGTAGTGGCCATAAGGAGTTGAAAATTCAAGTAATTTGTCAAAGGCTTTTGCCCGTTCCTTTGTTTTAGGCTTATGAAAGGCATAAGTTGCCAAATCTAAAAATTCTTTATTATTTTTTGTATTCGCATTCATAAATTCATTTTAACACAAATCTGTAGGAATAAGAAAACATTTTTGTTAACGTTTACTTTTTTGATTTTTCTAATCGTCCAATAAAAAAACAGCCAAAATCGGCTGTTTCAAATCAAAATTTTAATTTCTTCGAGACCAAATATTTAGCCCAAAATTACTGACAGCTTTCAGTATCATTTTCTTTAGAGCAATCAGTACTTTTTAATTCTTTTCAATTCAAAATCCTCATTCCAGTCTGATTCTGTCAGTAAAGTCAAACAGTAAGACTGAAAATAAAGTGCATGAAAACAACGTAGTCCTTTGTAAATTTAAAACCCTTGAAATTTTCATTGTCAGACACTTTACTTATCTTGCTCTACCACCATTGTAGGCCCGATTGACATTATCCAAGACAGCAACCATTTGGCGCTTTTTAAAACGTCCCAAGAAAAAACCAACGGCCTTGTCGTTAATCATCTGAATAAAACCATTTGATGTTTGATTTTCTTCAATGACCACCTGAGTGGTTCGGTCATCAATTTTATGCAATTCCCAGCGAGTACTAAAAGTATTGCGATTTGTTTTAGTTGTAAAAGCGTAAATGCTTGGTTCTGTCAATTCTGTAATTTTAATACTTCCTCTTTGATTTTTACCAAAACTCTTACTATATTCATAACCATTCAGGCTTCTAACTTTCGGACGTTTCCCTGTATTTTTTTCAATGTCAAATAGACATGAATCAATTATTTTTTCAAAGATAAATTCTCTTGGGGCATCAACTATTTTATCAATTCTCATCTTTTTTCTCCCTCAGCAGGTTTTATAACTAAGTTTATTCTAACAAGATTAAAGATTCTTTGCAAGCACTTTCATGTTTTCAAAAGCAAAACATATTTTTAATTGAAAAATGGTAAACCGATAAAGAGAACAAAGAGAATAACAAAGGCGCCGGTTGCAAAAATACGATATTGTTTGGGAATAGATGGAATGAAAGCCTTGGGAGCGAAAATTGCTGACAAAAGTAATCCACCAATTGCACCACCAATATGTGCCCAAATGCTTACATTTCCTAAAGAAAAGAGGTTCATTACCAAGTTAGCAACAATCAACACAGTAAACATTCGACCGATTTGTTGTAAAAATGGATGTTTTGTAAAAAATGCTAAACCAACGACTGCCGCAAAGAGGCCAAATATAGAAGTGGATGCTCCTGCTGAAACCACTCTAGGTGTCAAAAGAAAAACCATGGCATTACCAAAAATTCCTGACAAAAGATAAATCAAGGTAAAGCGTAACCAACCAAAAACATTTTCAATTTGCCGACCGATGAAAAAGAGGGTCGCCACATTTAATAAAACGTGTGCCCAACCAATATGAATAAAGATTGCTGTAAACAAACGCCACATTTGACTTGGGTCAAACAGCATAACTTGACCAAGTATGGCTCCACTATTGAACAAGTTGATTGCTGAAGTCGCCGATATTCCGTAAGTAAAAAATTGCCATAACCAAACTAAGAGTGTGATAATTGATAAGATATAAGTTGCCTTGTAACGTGTAAAATCTCGTTTAATTTCATTAAAATTCATTATTTTTTCTCCCTATAAAAAGTTCTTGTACTGCGATATCATGGCTTTCCGCCTCAAAATCCATTTTTTGGAAATCATAAAGCACAGAGGCCGTTGTTCCCTCAAAATTAGCCAAATAGCGGTCATAATAGCCACCGCCAAAACCAATTCGATAACCCTCATCATTCCAAATTAAGCCTGGAACAAGGATAAAATCAGGCTCAACTGCAATTTCAGATTTTGGCTCAAGCAAGCCAAATTTTGAGCGAACAAGATTTTCTTTATCATACTTTGCAAAAATCATTTGACGCTCAGGTAAGCATTTAGGAATCAAAATTTCTTTGTCATCAGATTGGTCGAAAAGTTCTGTCAAATTAAATTCAATTGGCATTGACATATAAAGCGCTATTTTTTTTGCAGATTTCCATTTTGAGGAAGCGGTTAACTGCTTTAAAACATCCTTATTCTGACGCCTTTTCTCGTAGTCTGAAAATTTTTTTAACATTTGTAATATTTTTTTACGGTTTTCTGCTTTACTTTCCATATTAACTATGATAACATGAAAGTGTAAGTTTTTGTTTTACGATTAGTTCTGTGCTTTTGGGTTCATTCCTATTCAAGAAATTAGATTTACAAATTTATAAATAAGGAAGTACCAAAAATGGCACAAGGAACTGTTAAATGGTTTAACGCAACTAAAGGCTTCGGCTTTATCACTACTGAAGAAGGAAACGACGTTTTCGCTCACTTCTCAGCTATCCAAACTGATGGATTCAAAACACTTGACGAAGGTCAAAAAGTAACTTTTGACGTTGAAGATGGCCCTCGTGGACCTCAAGCTGTTAACATCCAAAAATAATTACAGCTTTAAATAAAAATCACTGACAGTTTTGTCAGTGATTTTTTTATTGCCAATTTTACTGATAGAACTTTTTTCGAAAGCCTTTACAAATAATTTCTATTTTCTTAAAAATGCTATTGTAAAAACAATTAAAATGGGCTAAAATAAAGAAATCAACTTAGTTTGTTTAGGGAAAAAATGAAAGATTTAACTAAAGGAAATATTTTAACAGGACTTATTGCATTTACTTTGCCCTTACTTATGGGTAACTTTTTTCAGGTCCTCTATAACACAGCAGATACTCTGATTGTCGGTCAAACCTTGGGAAAAGATGCTTTGGCTTCTGTTGGAGCAACAGGCTCTATCAACTTTTTAATTGTCGGTTTTGCCCAAGGAATGACGGCTGGTTTGACAATTTTAACGGCCCAACGTTTCGGGGCAAAAGATGAGTTAGCGATAAAAAAATCCTATGTCACGGGTCTCTACTTTACAATTGCAATTTCTATTTTGCTTAGCATATTGTCCCTTATTTTTGTGGGGCCGTTGCTTCAAATCATGCAAACTCCAAGCCAAATTTTTGAAGGTGCGAAAACCTTTCTAAGCATTATGTTAGGCGGAATGATTGCTACTAATCTCTACGCATATCTGTCTAATGCTCTAAGGGCTCTCGGTGATTCTAAAACCCCATTGTATGCTTTGATTGCTGCCTCAATTTTAAATATTGCCTTTGAATATTTTGCTATTTTAGTCTTAAAATTAGGAATTGCTGGAGCAAGTGGAGCGACAATTTTAGCCCAAATGATCTCGGTTTTATTTCTTTTTTGGCACATCAAACGAAAAGTTCCCGAATTTCAAATTTCAAAAAATTTATGGCGACTAGATCGTGCTGAAATTGTCCACCATGCTAGACTTGGTATTCCAATGGGCTTTCAATCAAGTATTATTGCCATCGGCTCTATCACGCTCCAAGTCGCTTTGAATAAAATGGGAACAAATGCTGTCGCTACCCAAGCCATCGTTTCTAAAATTGACCAATTTGCGATGCTCCCGATGATTTCAATCGGACTTGCCATGGCAACCTTTGGGGCACAAAACTATGGGGCTAAACAGTACAAACGAATTAATCAAGGTTTAACACGGGCTCTTACAATTGCTGTCGGTTGGTCAATTATCTTTGCCATTATCTTAAATCTTGCCCACTTCTATTTCACCACTGCTTTCATTTCAAGTAGCCAAACAGCCGTTATTGAGATGTCGAGTCACTATTATCTTGTAAACGGGAGTTTCTATTGGTTGTTAGCCATTTTATTCGTTACTCGCTCAACGATTCAAGGCTTAGGTAATGCCAAGATTCCAACATTATGTGGCTTTGCAGAGCTTTTCATGCGGGCAGGAGTCGCTATCATTGGTGTTCTTTTACTCAATTATACGGTTATTATCTCAAGTAATCCTGCCGCTTGGCTAGGTTCAACCTCTATCTTAATTCCAACAACCATCCGCATGATTAAACGCTTTAGACAAAATCAGGATTTAGCATAAAACCGCCACTTAGGGCGGTTTTTTCTTTTAAATTTACTGACAGATTTGATTTATACTTTCTGTCAGTAAAATATCGTCAAACTCATTGATAAGCTTTGGGTAAAATAAATTGACCCGCTTCCTCAAATTCCTTAGCAACTTTCAGTAATTCAATTTCAGAATTTTTTGGTCCCCAAAGTTGAATTCCAAGTGGCAGATTCGTTTCCTCATTAACATAAACGGGCAGAGAAAGCGCAGGCTGACCCGTTAAATTACTGATGAAATTATAAGGCGTAAATGCCAATGAGCGCTCAAAAGCGGCTTCAATAATCTCTATTTGCTGTTCAAATTCATATTGGCTAATTTCTGACATTTCTTTTAATACTTCCGCTGTCATTAATTCCTGACCAATTTTAGGGGCTGTTTTAGCAGTTGTTGCCGTCAAAAATAAATCATAATCTTTATAAATTTTGTCAGTAAAATCTCTAGCCGCAATATCCCACTGAGCTAAAGCATTGATATATGAAGACACTGGAGCTTTTCTTCCGACTTCAAAAAGCGCATAAGTCAAAAGTTCAACATCTTGACTCGTCAATTTTCGTCCGGCAGCCCGTTCCCAAGGTTCTAACATGGCAACTGTTTCAGCGGCATTCATGCGATAATAAGACTGAATCAAAGGACGAGCATCTATAGGAAAATCAACTTCTATCAATTCATGACCTTGATGCTCTAAAAACTCTACTGCCTTTAGGCATGCATTTATGGCGTCTTTTGATAATTCAATTCCAGAAATCGGGCTTTGGAGTGAATAAGCAATTTTCAATTTTCTTGATAAATTATTGCTGACAGCTTGGTCAGTACTTTTAGTGAGCGCTATAAGTTCTTTTTCGTCCAACAATTTTGCCTGATAAGGAGCTGCTTCTTGTAGGGTTTGCATTTCAAGCACAAAACGAGCCGTATCTCGCACAGATACAGTAAGAGCTCCGGAAATCGATGCTCCTTGCCATCCTCGGTAAGAATCAGGCCCTTGTGGCATCCGTCCTCTCGTCATTTTAAGTCCAATCAAGCCCGAAAATGAGGCTGGAATTCGAATCGACCCACCGCCATCTGAAGCTCCAGCAATTGCAAACATCCCAGAAGCCACGGCAGACGCCGCTCCGCCAGAAGACCCTCCCGAATAATAAGCTTCATTCCAGACATTTCGTGTATCTCCGTAGAGTTTTGAATCAGAAATGTTTTTAAAGCCAAACTCTGGAGAATTCGTTTGTCCAAATGGCGTGAAACCAGCTTCTAAGAGCCCTTTAACATAGTTGTCATCCTCTGATGCCACATTCTCTGAAAAGAGCTGAGAGCTAGCCGTATCAGGCAATCCTTTATGAGTTTGTCCCAACATTTTCAAAGCAAAAGGAAGACCAGCAAAAAAACCTTGACTCGTTAAAGCTAAATCAGCTTTTGCCTTTTCTAAATCATAAGCAACAATCGCATTGTAACGCGGATTGAGCTTTTGAATCTTGTCATTTGTCATTTCTAATAACGCTTTGGCAGAAAGATTTCCTGATTTTAATTGCTCCGCCCAATAAGTTGCATCTTTAATTTCAAGCATGATTCTCCTTTGAAAGCTGAGTTTTATATATTTGCTGACAAACTCATTCTGCCAACATTTTACCATACTTATCAAGCATAATAAAAAATATCCGTTCCAAATTAGGACGGATATTTTTTGATATTATAACTAGCAAAACAAAATGAAGTTTTCATATTGCGGTCTTCCACTAATCCATGACCGAACGAAATGTAGGATAGCTGTTGCCAGTTCACTGGCTTACAGATATGCTAGTTGTTTCATCTAGGGGCGTTCCCTATTGCGAGAGTAATAAGGTATCTACTTTGTTTCACTACGTTATCCATAGCACAGCTGTCAAGACGAAATGGCAGGAAGTTCGCCATAGCTGGAAGAGAATGAAAAAGGATCTTTCAGGTTGGAGATTAGAAAAGCGTAGATTTTTTCATTCCGACTGACTCTTTCCCCTTTAAAAGTAGATTAGAGACAGCTGATACTTAGAAATTATCTAATTCTTGATACAAAAGTTTTTGAGCAACCGTTGGGTTAGCTTGTCCTTTAGTTGCTTTCATCAATTGACCAACCAAAGCTTTCGCCGCATTTTGCTTCCCACCACGATAATCTGCTACAGATTGTTCATTCTTAGCAAATACATCATGAATGATTGGCAAAAGAACTGCAGGGTCAGAAATTTGAACCAAACCAGCTTTCTTGACAAATTCTTCGGCAGAACCACCATTTTTTGCTAATTCAATAAAGACTTTTTTAGCAATTTTTGAAGAAATTGTTCCATCTGAAATCAAACGAATCATTTCTGTCAGATTTTCTGGAGTTAAGCCAATCTCATGAAGTTCTTTTTTCTCACTATTCAAATATTGAGCCACTTCACCTTGCAACCAGTTTGAAACCAATTTAGGGTCAGTATCAAATTTAATCGCTTGATCAAAGAAATCAGAAACTTCTTTAGTTGCAGTCAATTGACGCGCATCATAGTCAGACAAGCCTAAATCATTAATATAATGCGCACGACGAGCACTTGCCGTCATCGGCAAACTTTGACGCATTTCTTCAATCCATTCATCAGAAATCTCAAAACGAGGGACATCTGGCTCTGGGAAGTAACGGTAATCAGAGGCACCTTCTTTAACACGCATCAAAATTGTTTCACCCGTTTTGTCATTAAAACGACGTGTTTCTTGACGAATTTCGCCACCCGCACGCAAAATCTTAGCTTGACGAGCGACTTCAAAGTCCAATGCTTTTTTGACATTGCTAAATGAGTTCATGTTTTTAACTTCTGTCTTCACACCAAAAGCTTCTTGGCCATAAGGACGGAGCGAAACATTGGCGTCACAACGCATTGAACCTTCTTCCATCTTCACATCAGAAATTCCTGTGTAAAGAATAGCTTCTTTAAGTGCTGTCAGATAAGCATAAGCTTCCTCAGGAGTGCGCATGTCAGCTTCTGAGACAATCTCAATCAATGGTACTCCTTGACGATTCAAATCGACATAAGAATAACCATCTGTTCCATGGGTATTTTTCCCAGCATCTTCTTCCAAATGAGCACGCTCAATGCGAATCGTTGCTTTATGGCCATCTTCAAGTTCAATTTCAATGGAACCATTGTAACCAATTGGCTCATCAAATTGTGAAATTTGGTAAGCTTTGGGATTATCAGGATAGAAATAATTTTTGCGGTCAAAGTGCATTGATTTGTGAATATCCATATTCAAAGCAAGAGCCGCTTTAATTCCGCTATCAATTACCCCTTTATTCATTACTGGTAAAACACCAGGAAGTGACCAGTCAATCACATTTGTATTTGTATTAGGGTCTCCACCAAATTTTGTTGAGGCGGGACTGAAAATTTTTGAGTTTGTACTTAACTCAACGTGGACTTCAAGCCCAATTACTGTTTCAAAGTTCATTATTGTACCTTTCCAAAAATAATCGGTTGTTTTTTGTGGAAATCAGTAGTTGCTTCAAAAGCAGCCGCTACTTGATAAATCGTTTCTTCATCGTAACGTTTACCAATCAATTGCATTCCCACAGGTAGTCCATCGGCAAAACCAGCAGGAATTGAAATTCCTGGAAGTCCAGCAAGATTGACTGGAATTGTCAATAAATCCGCCAAATACATTGAAAGTGGATCATCAACACGTGCTCCCAAGTCCCAAGCTGGTGTCGGAGTTGTTGGGCCTAAGATTAAATCATATTTTTCAAAAACTTTTGCAAAATCATTGATGATTAAAGTACGAACTTGACCTGCTTTTTTGAAATGTTTATCATAAGAACCTGCTGAAAGACTGAAAGTTCCTAACATAATTCGACGTTGAACTTCTGGACCAAATCCTTCAGAACGGGATTTAACATACAAATCTTCAAGATTTTTGATGTCTTGTGCACGATAACCGTAACGAATACCATCAAAACGTTGAAGATTTGAGCTGGCTTCAGAAGAGGCAATAATATAATAAACTGCAACACCATATTTACTATGAGGAAGACTAACTTCTTCAACGATGGCACCCAATTTTTCCAAATGTTTAGCTGCTGCCAAAATTTGTTCTTTTACTTTTTCATCAATTCCTTCACCAAAATATTCTTTAGGCAAAGCAATCTTCATTCCTTTAATGTCTTGACCAATTTTACTTGTAAAGTCAGGAACTGCAACATTTGATGATGTGCTATCATTTTTATCAAAGCCAGAAATGACATTCAAAAGTTGAGCATTTTCTTCAACTGTTGGTGCCAATGGGCCGATTTGGTCTAATGATGAAGCAAAAGCAATCAAACCAAAACGACTCACACGACCATAAGTTGGTTTCAAACCAACAATCCCATTGAATGCCGCAGGTTGACGAATTGATCCACCCGTATCTGAACCCAATGATAAACGAACTTGACCAGAAGCAACTGAAGCCGCAGAACCAGATGAAGAACCGCCAGGTACTTTTGTTTGATCCCAAGCGTTTTTGGTTGGCTTAACCGAAGAATTTTCACCAGAACCACCCATAGCAAACTCATCCATATTGAGTTTACCAATTGTAATTAACCCAGATTCGCTCAATTTATTCGCAACCGTTGCATTATAAGGCGGAATCCAACCTCCAAGAATTTTTGAAGCAGCTGTTGTTTCAATTCCTTCTGTGACAATATTATCTTTGACAGCAATTGAAATTCCGTCAGTCACAACGTCTGGATTAATTCCACGAGCATCAATTGCAGCAGCATCTTGCAAAGCTTTTTCTTCTGTAATTTTCAAAAAAGCATCAATTTGTGGTTCACGTGCAGAAATATCAGAAAGAGTTGCTTTTGTCAGTTCAAGAGCTGAAATTTCTTTATTTACAAGTAGCTCATGAAGCTCTTTGATTGATTTGTTATTGTATGACATTAAGCATCTCCTCCATCAGAAAGCATTGCTGGAACTTTGATAAATCCGTCTTCTTTTTCAGGAACGGCTGCCATGAGTTTTTCACGGTCAAGTCCTTTTTCTGCCACATCTTCACGCATGAAGTTGAGATTATCTGCCACATTCATAGTAAATGGGACACCTTCACCATCAACTTCATCTAACATTTCAACCATATCAATGATTTTTCCAAAAGTATCGGTAAATGATTTTACTTCATTTTCCGAGAATTCAAGCTTTGACAAAAGCGCCACGTGCTTGACTTGTTCCTCTGTAATTTGACTCATATTTTCAATCTCCATTTTTTAGAGTTTATTCTTGTTAATTATAACAAAAAATCGGCATTTTAACAGTCTATCAGTGATTTTAAACCATTTACCAGTCATTTTTTTACTGACAGAACTCTTTGTCAGTAAAAATAGAAAGCAAAATTACTGACAAAAGAATTTATCTCTGATAAAATTTTAAAAATTGCTGACAGACAATTTCGTCAATAATTATAAATCTATAATCGATAATCTTTATAAAACGAAAACAACTCCCATCTGAGATAGGAGCTGTTTGTGAAACTAAATAGTGCTCTGACCACGTATGCGGCTTCTGTCAGCAAGTTCAACGTTCTGACCTAAACCTGATAGGATTTTGATTAAAAGTCTTATAAAGCATAAAAAGCTCCCATCTGCGATAGGAGCTTTTTGTGAAGCCGAAGTCTAAGCGCTAAGACCCTGGCTTTTAGAAATTACGTCCTGCAAGTTTATCAAATAAACCAGTATTAAGAACTTTAAGATAAGTTCCTTTCATACCAAGTGAACGTGATTCAATTACACCAGCAGATTCAAGTTTACGTAAGGCATTAACGATGACTGAACGTGTAATACCAATCTTGTCAGCAATGACAGAAGCAATAACATGTCCTTCTTCACCATCAAGCTCTTCAATAATTGCTTTAACAGCTTTCATTTCTGAATATGAAAGTGTGTTAACAGCCATAGTTGCCATGGTGTCTTTACGGATATTTTCTTCCATTTGTTCAAGTTTAAGATTTGAGAGTTGAACACCAATTACTGTTGTTGCAAGTTCAACTAAGATCAAATCATCATCAGTGAATTCGCCGTCTTCACGCCACATGATAAATGTTCCCAAACGCATTCCAGAACCATAAATAGGTGCTAAAGTTGTCACACCTTTTGGAAAATCGCCAAGGCTTTCTTCTGGGAAGATTGCTAATGGACGGTCAACAGGAACGTTTGCCATTGTATCGTAGATACGTACTGCCGCACGAACATATTCATCAGGCAATTTACGATCATAGAAAAATTGGTCAACACGGTCATTGTTTGTATTGTAAGGCAATGAGTAACCAAGCAACTCGCCCTTCGTATTAATCACGCATGCATTGCAATCAATGACGTTTGCCAAGCGTTCAGTCATACTGTTATATGGCAACTCTTGTTGCAAATCGGTCACTCCATCTTGCAAAATCGCGGTGATTTTACGTGTTTTTTCAAGTAATGTAGCCACTTTGTTCTCCTATTTTTTTATATTCTTGTTTTTATACAAAATTTTTCATAATCAGTATAACATAAAAAAGCATGAAAAACAATAAAAATTGTCAGAAAATTACTCTCAACAAAAAAAGATATACGAATTATTCATACATCTTTTTCTATTTATTATTTACGATATTGCCAAAGGAAACGTTCCATTTTTTCTTGTATTTCCGCTAATTCGTCCACACGAGGCAGATAAACAATTCGGAAATGGTCTGGCTCTTTCCAATTAAATCCTTGACCATGAACAAGCAGGATTTTTTCCTGCTTCAAAAAGTCCAAGACAAATTGTTCATCATTATCAATTTTATACATTTCTCTGTCAATTTTAGGGAAAATATAGAAAGCTGCTTGAGGTTTGACCGCAGATAATCCTGGAATACCATTGATGGCTTTATAAATGAATTCTCTTTGTTCATAAACTCGTCCACCCGGCAACAGCAATTTATCAACTGATTGAGTGCCACCAAGTGAAGTTTGTACGACTGATTGAGCTAAAACATTGGAACAAAGTCGCATTGAAGCCAGCATATTCAAACCTTCAATATAACCCTTGACATGCGATTTTTCACCTGACAGAACCATCCACCCCACACGGAATCCCGCAATGCGGTGTGATTTTGAGAGGCCATTCATTGTGACCACAAAAAGATCTGGTGCCAAGCTAGCAATCGGAACATGAACTGCTCCGTCCATAACCAATCGGTCATAAATCTCATCTGAGAAAATAATTAAATTGTTTTCTCTAGCCACTTGCACAATTTCAAGTAGTAAATCTTTAGAATACAATGCACCCGTTGGATTATTAGGATTAATCAAGACAATGGCTTTTGTATTACTTGTGATTTTTGAGCGAATATCATCAATGTCAGGGAACCAACCTGCCTGTTCATCGCAGAGGTAGTGAACAGCTGTCCCCCCAGCTAAGCTGACAGAAGCCGTCCAAAGTGGATAATCAGGCATAGGAATCAAAACCTCATCTCCTGTGTCTAAAAGTCCCTGCATGGCCATAACAATCAATTCAGAAACCCCATTACCTGTGAAAATATCATTGATATCAAGATTAGGAAAACCTTTAAGCTGACAATATTGCATAATCGCTTTACGAGCCGAGAAAATCCCCTTAGAATCTGAATATCCTTCACTATCCACAGCATGTTGAATCAAGTCACTAATGACTTCATCAGGAGCAAGAAAGCCAAATTCAGCTGGATTTCCTGTATTCAATCGAAGAATTTTTTCACCATTGGCTCGCATTCTTTGTGCTTCATCCAATACTGGACCACGAATATCATAGCTGACATTATCAAGTTTATGCGATTTTTCAAATTTTCTCATTATTGACCTCCGTTAACATTATGAAGTTTTGAGTTTCAAAACTTACAAATAGGTTCTGCTAATTTTTTCCTCATCTATTTCTTTTCATAAACTTGGAAATATTTGCCAGAATAGTTAGTCACTTTATAATTTTTGTCTAACACTTTTTTCAAACTAGTCGGAACTTCTTTGCCAGCTTGTAAAACAACAAATCTATCTGAGAGTTTTCCAACTTTCAGGTCATAGCTTTGGGTAAACTTAATTGGATAATTTGCCGGAACATTATCTAAAGTTGAAATTGTTTTTGTCAAATTATTAATATTTTTGCCATCAGCAACAACATAAACTCGGTCAGAACTTTTAGAATTTGTCTTAATATATTGTGACACACTTTGTTCCTCAGAAGCAACAGATCGATTCATAAAATGATAGCTAATCGGTGTAAAAATGACAAAAAGTATTGCCAAAATCGGTGCAAACAAACGATTTTGGAGATATTTCAACAAAATTTGGTCACTATCTGTCAGCCCAAGACCTGCAAAGACTACTGTAAAGGGGAGGACAGCCAAAAGATTAGAGCTATCAAAAGTCTGAGCAAAAACAATCATTGTTGTCAGTCCAACAATGCCAATAAGCATCATGACATACCAAACTCTCGCCGGACCACCATTTTTAAGTTGCATAACTCCTTGTACGAAACCTGCAACAATCCCAAAAATAAGTGTAAGAACTAAAGCTTTAGCAAGGATTAATAATAAATCACCACTTGGTCCAAAATGAGTAAAAGGAATCAAAATGGACTGCTCAATTGAAGTGTAGATTGTTTGTTCTTCCAGAGAATAGTAAGCGATGGAATAACCTACTAGTAAAACTCCCAGAATTGTTGCCAACATTTGATAAAAACCACGTCCGATTTTACGGCTACCCACATTATGAATAATGAGAGCGATAGCAGATAAAATAAAGAAAACTGACATGACAGGAGAAATGACTAAGGCAAAAGCAGCGGCCATCCCAAAACGAATAAACCCTCTATCTGTTGAGCTATCTTGGAAATAAGAATTCAAAAATCGTGCCGCCCATAATGCAAAGGGAAGCGCAAAGAGCGTTGGACTATCTCCTCCTCTTGCCAAACCTGCAATAATCACTAAAGTAAATACTGAAACAGTAAGTGATGCGGCTTGATTTCTCGTTTGTTGACCCACTAATCGGTAAACTAAAATCCCACTGATTAGTAAAGCAATAATTTCAAAAAGCCATAAAAGCCAAGTCGTCCCACCAATATTCCCTAACCAGTTAATAAGGTAAAAAGCTGAGCCGCCTGTCCCATAAAAATCATTAAAAGGGATTAAGCCATGATGCATTGCCAATCCTGAATAAAGGTTTTGTGATTGGCTGGCTGTGGCCACTGGTTTCCACAAAGGAAATGCATAAAAAGTTAATGCTAAAAGCACTGATAGACCTGTAAGTAATCCATAGACTGCTAAAGGAATTCTGAGTGTTTTTTCATGTGTCAATTTTTGTCTTGAAGTTCGTTCGACGTTTTGACCTTCTGGTTCTTCTTCTAAATGCCTGATTGCTTGATTCGCTGCCGCTTCCACGACATCAGAATCTTTATTTGCCCAACGAGAGCTTCTCCGCTCATGACGTGACGAGCGGGATCTGTATTCATTTGACATGACGTCCTCCGATGTTTCCTTAGCGGAAATCTTTTTTATAAACAAAATGCTTGTTTCAAATACACAGTTGTAAAAAAATTATACCAAATTTTTGGAAAACACTCAATAAAGTTAAAAATGATTATAATATTATAAGCAAAAAATTACTGACAAAAAGGTCAGTAATTTCTATAAGTTAATATTATTTATACACTACTTAATTCCTAATTTTACCAAGAATCCAAAGGACCAAAGCGACAACAGCAATGAATAACCAAAAGTGCGGGTTAAACAAAAGTACAATTCCTGAAATAATCAAACGAATAATCAGTAAAATAAGTAAAATGGGCAAGATATAGCGTAGAAAAACTCTCAATGCCATCACTCCCAAAAGTACTAACAAAATTGATAGCAAGGCCCCCATTACAATTAAACCTGATAATAATCCTACAAACATTTTTTCTCCTTTTAGTAGTAACGACTACGACTGGCTCTCACAAGCCACACAATAATGCTAATTACGAGCAAAGTCCCCCAGAAATGTGGACTAAGTAAGAGCATTAAACCACCGAACAAAAATTTCAAAATCATTAATATAATCAAAGCAGGTAAAACAATTTTAAAGAATCCTTTTATAAAAAGTAACATAGCTAAAAATAATATAAGTAGTAAAAACATTCTCTTTCCTCCGATAATCAACAAATTCTCATAACTCACGAATTTGTATTTATATATTAATTATAACAAGAAAAAATGCCCGAAATTCTCAGTCTTTTGACTGATTTTTCAAGCATTTTTTTAATGATAGAGCTTTATTTTACTGACAGAATAGCTTGTCAGTAACTATTTAGGCCTGACTGTATTAACTGCGGTCCCGTCAGCATAATTAATTTTTGCATTTGGAGCGACATTGTCAAGAACAACGACAGTTGCTCCACCATTTCCTGACTTTTCACGACCACCACCGAGTTTGATAGACAAGGTTTGACCATTTTTATCAATTCCAACATAGGCCAAACGAATTTGTCGAGGCAAAAGTTCATTTCCTTTGTAAAGTGGTGTCACTTGATAATCTAAATAATAATTGGGATGGTTAGCAAGCCAACTGTCCAAACGATTTTCGTAATAAAGCATGCTGGCTGTATTTCCATCGTTCGTTCCAGTGAAATTTCCACCATTGAACCAAGCCGTTTCTGGCACTAAATTTCTTGCTTCATTATTTAGACCTGAAAATTGATAACCCACCAAATGGCCACGAGCCATTAGCCACATTTTACCAATCGAACCATCTGATTTTTTATAATAAAAATTATAATTATGCCAACCAACCGGATTATAGGTCAAGGGTTCACGTTTGACTTTGGGTTCTTGAGAATCTTTCAGTTGAATATGTGAATCAACCGCACGACCTAAAGCATCAGTATTTGCCATGACCATTTGTCTTTGATTTTTAAAAGATAAAGGTGCTTGTTTGACCGAACTTGCCAGTGATTTTGTGGAAACTTGACTACTATTATTGGCAGACGGATTATTTCCTTGTCCCAAATGCAAACGTCCTGAGCCAAAATATCCTACAGCCAGTGCAATAATAACTACAATGACGCTTGTTAGTGTTTTTATTTGTTTCTTATTCATAGCCTAATTATAGCAAAAAATTTCAAGGATTTTACAATTCTGAAAAATTTTTATAATCATTTTAAAGAACCTTTTAAACCACACCGCTTCCTTTAATATTGTATAATAAAAACAAAGCAGGAGGAGGAAATCTAATGTACGAATTTGAAAATCCAAAACAAGAGGTAATGTTTGATTATCTCAAAAATGCAAAGACTATCGCTGTTGTTGGGATTAGCGATAAAACAGACCGTTCATCTTTTTTAATTGCTCAAGGATTACAACAAAATGGCTACCATGTTATTCCAGTCAATCCACGACTTGCTGGTCGTGAATTACTAGGTGAAAAAGTTTATGCCTCTATTAAAGAGATTCCTTTTCATATTGATATCGTTGATATCTTTCGTCGGAGCGAATTTTTGGCAGATGTTGCTCGCGATTTCATTGAAACAGACGCTGATATTTTCTGGGCACAATTGGGCTTACAATCTCAAGAAGCTGAACAAATTCTTCGAGAAGCAGGAAGAGATAAAATTGTGATGAATCGCTGTATTAAAATTGAATATGCCTATTCAGGTTTAGGAAAAAAATGAATTTAATCCTCTTACTATAGATTATTACGTTTCCCTGGCAACATTTTATTCCTTTTTTTTGATACAATAATATAGTTGAATTACGCAAACACAAAACTCTCGTCTAAAAAGCGGGAGTTTTATCTGTTTTTTTGCCGGATGTTTACGCATTCATAAATTTTTCTCAAAGAAAGGAACTTTATGAAAGAAAAACTTTGGACAACAACTTTCGTTGTTAATATGTTACTTAATTTTATTTTTTATCTTGTTTTTTATCTCCCTACTGTTGTTATTGGTACAATGGCTATGGAACGTTATCACGCTTCTGCTAGTATCGCTGGTATCTTATCTGGAATTTTTATTGTCGGCGGATTTATTGCTCGGCTATGGGCTGGAAATAATATGAAACGCCTTGGTGCAAAAAAGCTTTTGTACATAGGGACAATCATTTATTTCTTGTTTACCTTTGCTTATTTTTTTGTGCATAGTGTTATTCTTCTTTTAATTTTACGTCTTGTACATGGACTTGGATTTGGTATTGCTGCAACAGCTTCTGGAACTTTGGCTGGTGCCATTGTTCCTTCTTCAAGACGGGGTGAAGGAATTGGTTATTATGCGCTCTCTGTCACATTATCATCAGCAGTTGGTCCCTTTTTGTCAATGTTTCTTTACCGAACATCTGGCTTTTACTCATTAATTTGGCTTTCTGCCTTACTTTTATTTATTGCCTTAGTCGGAATTTTCTTCATACATGTTGAAAAAACTACTGACAGCTCTAATTCCGTCGATAATAAAGTACATAAAAAATTCGCTTGGTCAAATTATTTTGAAAAAGAAGCTTTACCAATTTCATTAATTGCCTTTCTCATAGGTATTTCATACTCAAGTATTCTGTCATTTATGGATGCCTATGCCCGTAATATTCACCTTTCAGAGGCCGCCTCATTTTTCTTCTTAGTTTATGCTATCACAGTCCTTCTCTCTCGTCCAATTACTGGTCGTGTCTTTGATGGTTTTGGTGATAACTTTGTAATGTACCCAACCTATCTCTTCTTTGCACTTGGTCTATTAATAATTGGTTTTGCTCATTCTGGATGGATGTTGCTCCTTGCTGCTATATTTATCGGTTTAGGCTATGGCTCATTTTCACCTTTTGGACAAGCAATTGCCATCCGTAATTCAGAAGCTCATCGTTTAGGAATCACCACTTCTACTTTCTTTGGATTCATGGATATGGGTGTCGGTTTTGGACCCTTTATTTTAGGAATGTTTATGCCTCTATTAGGTTATCGTAATCTCTATTTTGCATCGGCAATTCTTGCACTTCTAATTGCTGTCATTTACCATTTCGTTCATGGACGTCATGCTAAACGTGAAAATTAAGTTACTGATTATTCTGTCAGTAAATAAAAAAGCTGTCAGTAACTTTGACAGCTTTTTTATTATTTACCAATATTTTCATAATAAGCAATTGAAGCCATGTTGAGGTAAGGAGTAGTCCAAAATCCTGCTAAACCACCTGAGATACCATAAAGAACATACCACCAGAAGAAACTCAATTTGAAAATGAAATAATTTCCACGCAAACCTTTCATCATTGTTGCTGATTCGCTAAGAACGCCCATCACACCACTGTAACGTCCTTCTTCTAACTGATCAAACAAAACATAAGTTGCTTGTGACCAACCAAGTCCCAAATAAATTGCAAATGCCCAACCAATTACTGGGATAAACATCAAGGCAACAAAAATCACCCCTTTGACAATACTTAAAAGAATAATTTTGCCAGCTGAACCATCATAGAAAGGCCCAAAAACATTTTTAAATTGCGGATTATTTCGTTCACCACGGAAAATTTTGATATAGTTAAAAATTGCCCCGACTGTGACCACTGAAATAAACAAGGCCACAACAATCATTAAAATAGCAATAAGCAAAGTCGCAAAGCTAATCACCATCCAAACACTACCTGGAATACTGTCAAAATTAGAAGTATTGTAGTCCATTGACTGCTTTACACCATTTCCTCCACCTAAAATCCCCGCAATAATTGGAATAATAAAGAGTAACATTTTTGAACCAAAATTATCTTTTAAAGCTCCTTTGGCTTGATTTTTCAATTCCCATCTTGACATAAAATACCTCCCAATAATTTGTCTTACATTATATTTACTTAATTATATCAATAAATAAGCAAAATTTCTAAGACTTTCGCCCGATTTTCAAAAAATCATCTATAAAAACCATTTAATTTTTGTTATACTTATAAGTGCTTGCTTTTTAAGCTACAAGAAGGCTCAATTCTAAGAGTATATAAAGGAATCTTATGACAGAACACGCAATAAAATACAGATTAATAAAAAAAGAAAAACATACAGGAGCAAGATTAGGAGAAATCATCACACCACACGGTACCTTCCCAACTCCAATGTTTATGCCCGTTGGGACTCAAGCTACCGTTAAAACAATGAGCCCAGAAGAACTCAAAACATTAGGCTCAGGGATTATCCTCTCAAACACTTATCACCTCTGGTTACGACCTGGAGATGAACTTGTCGCTGAAGCTGGCGGTCTTCACAAATTTATGAATTGGGACCAACCTATTTTGACTGATAGCGGTGGTTTTCAGGTTTACAGCTTAGTTCAAAACAAAAAAAATATCACAGAAGAAGGCGTCAAGTTTAAGAGCCATTTAGACGGACGTGAACTTTTTCTTAACCCCGAAAAAGCAATAAGCATTCAAAATAATCTCGGCTCTGATATCATGATGTCCTTTGACGAATGTCCACCTTTCTATCAACCTTATGACTATGTCAAAGCCTCTGTTGAAAGAACTTCCCGCTGGGCTGAGCGTGGTCTCAATGCTCACCGTCGTCCAAATGACCAAGGACTTTTCGGGATTGTTCAAGGAGCTGGTTTTGAAGATTTACGTCGTCAATCAGCTAGAGACTTGACTTCAATGGATTTCGCTGGATATTCTATCGGTGGCCTTGCCGTTGGTGAATCTCATAAAGAAATGAATGCTGTCCTTGACTTTACAACTCCTATGCTTCCGGAAGATAAGCCTCGCTACTTAATGGGTGTTGGAGCACCAGATAGCTTGATTGATGGTGTTATTCGTGGAGTTGATATGTTTGACTGCGTTCTTCCTACACGAATTGCTCGTAATGGAACTCTAATGACTCATTTCGGTCGAGTTAACATTCGTAATGCTAAATACGAACACGACTTTACTCCACTTGATCCAATGTGCAATTGCTACACATGTACTAACTATACGCGCGCATACCTTCGTCACTTAATCAAAGCTGATGAAACTTTTGGTCTTCGTCTTTGTTCATACCATAATCTTCACTTCCTTGTTAATTTAATGAAAGACGTTCGCGGGGCCATTATGGATGATAATCTTCTTGAATTCCGAGAAGATTTCTGTGAGCGATATGGCTACAATCAACCTAATGCCAAAGACTTTTAGTTCTTGAAAAAGCAAATAAAAAGTTGTATCATAATAAAAGTGGTCACACACTTTTATTATGCGCCGAGTTAGCTCAGTCGGTAGAGCACTTCACTCGTAACGAAGGGGTCACAGGTTCGATTCCTGCACTCGGCACTAAATCAAAAGTCTTATATTGTTGATATATAAGGCTTTTTCTTTACTCTTGTTTCTATTTTTATCATATTCTTATAACCCTGGTTCCCTCAAATATTAGAATACGAGAATTATTATATCCAAATGCTAAAGTACAAAATTACCCTTTTAAAAAAGCTTAGGTTTTATATATCATTGAAATATAAGCCTTTTTATTCGCACTACAAATTGCCTACTCACACAATATCTTTTTATTTGAGTCAAAAATTCCGTCTCTTTTTTCAGCCATCGAAAAACCAAAAGATATTCCTGAATAAATTAGACAACTACCACTTGAACTTAAAAAAATTATTTTTTATATTAATTTCTAAACACCTATTCCTTTTTATTATTTAAGATTAAAGCCAAGTTTTTAAGTTGCTAAAGTGAAATAAGTTATAATGGAAAAAGAAAAGAGGAAGAATGAATATGGATTATAATGATTTTATGAAAAGTAAACATATTGCTGAACGTTGGGGAGAGTTTCAGGCTAATTATAAAAATTTAAATAAAACAAGTGAATTAAAGGCTTATTATGATTTACTGACAGAGTTTTATGACTATATTCAAAGCCTAGAAGCTCATTTTTTTAATGACGAAAAAGTTGCTGACCAAAAAAATTTGCTGACAGAAAATGCAGCAACTCCTTCACAATTTTTTAATGCTCCCAAAATTCCAGAAACTCTTTCTTTTGGTCAAGAAGCACTCGGAGGTGAGGAAGACCCTTGGTTTGGTTTTAATGATGAATAAAAATATTTACTGACCCATTCTGTCAGTAAATATTTTTTGTTTTATATGGGAATTTCGTTGTGAAAACCTTTGCAAAAGTGATAAAATAGAGCTAGAAATGATTTTCAGTAAAAAGGAGAATAGCTTATGCCTCTAAATATTTTGGATTATGACCCTTATTTGGAACCTTTCAAAGAAGATTTGTCTTTGCGGCTTTTTGAATTTGCTCGGACAAAAAAACGGCTTTTAGGAACTGATGGTTCGCTTGTTGATTTTGCTAATGGTTATAAGTATTTTGGCTTTCAACAAGAAAGTAAACACTGGACTTTTCGCGAATGGGCACCAAATGCTAAAAGAGCTTGGCTGGTTGGAGATTTCAATAATTGGGAAAACAATTTTGAGTTGAAACAGGCCTATGGTGGGACTTGGGAAATTTCAATTCCGGGTATGTTGCCAGTGGGTTCTAAGGTGAAGGTTAAGCTGCTTTTACCATCTGGTGAAACAGTTTATCGTGTCCCTTCTTATATCATGTTTGCTGTCCCCAATGAACGCCATGGATTGGATGGAGTGATTGTTCAACCAAAATACGATTGGAAGAATAAAGCGCCTCAGTTAAAAGAAGCTCCTTTAATTTATGAAGCACATATTGGTATTTCCACTGAAGAATATAAAATTAATTCTTATAAAGAATTCACGCGCGATGTCTTACCAAGAATTAAAAAGGCTGGTTACAATACTATTCAACTGATGGCAATTATGGAGCATCCGCTCTATGCTAGTTTTGGTTATCAAGTTTCCAATTTTTTTGCAATTTCTAGTCGCTTTGGTCAGCCAGAAGATTTGATGGAATTGATTGATCAAGCACATGGTATGGGTTTGCGAGTGCTTTTAGATGTGGTTCATTCACATGCTGTAAAAAATATTGAAGATGGTCTCAACTATTTTGATGGGACAGAAAATCAGTATTTTCATGAAGGTGAACAGGGGAATCATCCAGCTTGGAAGACGAAACTTTTTAATTATGGCAAAGATGAAGTGATTCATTTTCTACTGTCAAATCTTAAATTTTGGTTGGATACTTATCATTTTGATGGTTTTCGTTTTGATGGTGTGACTTCAATGCTTTATCATGATCATGGTTTAGGAACTGCATTTACTGATTACAGCAAATATTTTTCGCTCAATACAGACATCGAAGCGGTGACTTATTTGATGTTGGCAAATGAATTAACACATTTATTCAATCCATCAGCAACAACAATCGCTGAAGATATGTCAGCTATGCCAGGAATGGCCCTACCTATTTCAAGTGGCGGAATTGGTTTTGATTACCGTTTATCAATGGGAATTCCTGATTTTTGGATTAAACAATTGAAAGAAAAAACGGATAATAGTCTTGACTTGTTGAGTCTCTGGTGGGAATTAACGACGCGACGTCCTGGTGAAAAAAATATTGGTTATTCTGAAAGTCATGACCAAGCTTTAGTTGGTGATAAAACGATTATGATGTGGTTAGCTGATGAAGAGATTTATTGGAAAATGGACCTTAATAGTCAATCTCTAAAAATTGACCGTGCTATAGCGCTTCATAAATTAATTCGCCTAATTACTTTTAGTTTGGCTGGTGAGGGTTATTTAAATTTCATGGGTAATGAATTTGGCCACCCCGAATGGCTTGATTTTCCGCGTCAAGAAAATCATGATGATTTCCAACATGCTAGAAGACAATGGTCTTTAGCTGATAATAAAGATTTGCGTTTCCAATATTTATTGGCATTTGACCAAGTGATGATTAATCTAGAGCGACATTACAAGTTTTTAGAAAGCCCAGAACCTGTCCAACAACTTTGGATAAAAAATTCGGATAAATTACTAGCTTACCAAAAAGGGCAACTTCTTTTCGTCTTTAATTTCCATCCTAGTTATGAACAAGAGCTTCAACTCCAATTTCCTGAAAAACCAGAACTTATCTTCGATAGTGATGACCAAAAATTTGGTGGTTTTGGTCCAAGAAGTAGTTTTGGTTGGTCAAAAGGGCATTTAAATCTAATCCTTGAACCTAGAACTGCCATGGTTTTCCGAATTAAAGAATAAAAACCTGTCAATTGACAGGTTTTTTTACTGACAAAATCGTAAAAGTTACTGACAGAAATCCAAAAAGTCTGTCAGTAACTTTAAAAGGCATTTAAATTCGGTTCAAGCAAAGTCCAGAGATTTTCAAATTGATTTTGAAATTGGTCATCCCACTGTGGGGCAATTTTTGGGTGATGAAAATAAACAAAAGCTTGAATATAAGCAGCAGCTTCCTCTTCACTTTCAAATTTAGCAGCTGTCTTTAGACTCTCAACCATTTCTAAAATATGTTTACGCCCTAATTCTAAATTTTCCCCAATATAGGTTGTGTATAAGGCAAACATTTCTGGAGTTTTTCGATGTGCTTCATATTTGGCAATGGCGACTGACCAGAGCCAATCATGAACAATCTCTTTTTGATGTTCATACTTGCTTGTGTCAAAAGGAAATATTTTTACAAGTGTCTGGCCATTGAGCCAACGAAGAGCAAGTATCGTTAAAAGTTCATCTTTACTTTTAAAATGCTTATAAATAGCCGGTTGACTAATATTGAGTTCTTTAGCAATTTTTGAAATGGTGAGTTTCTCTATTCCATTCTCTAAGATAAATTCTTCTGTTTTTCCTAATATCTTTTCACGTGTATTCATAAATTAATTGTAACACAAGTTATAATTCTTGACAAATATAACTTTCTGGTTTATAATTCATTTTGTTGGTTATAAAAACTAAAAAAAATAACCTCAAAAAAGGAGAAATCATGACATTTACAGGACATACGATTTTAATCACAGGTGGTACAAGCGGAATCGGACTGGGTTTTGCTAAAAAGTTTTCCGAATTAGGAAATAAAGTCATCATTACCGCCCGAAATGAAAAACGTCTTAATCAAATTTTAGATGAAAATCCAACTTTTACAGGATTTGTCAGTGATGTTGCTGACAAAAACTCTCTTCCCCCATTAGTCAACTTCATCAAAGAAAATTTCCCTCAACTTGATGTCATTATGAATTGTGCCGGAATTATGCGTGCGATCAATTTGTTTGACCAAGCTGACAATTCTCTGGAAGTACTGACAGAAGAAATTCATATTAATTTATTAGGAACAATTGCTGTGACACAAGCATTTTTGAAAATCCTTGTCGAAAATAATGGACTAGTCATTAATGTTTCATCAGGATTATCAAATCTGGCTGACGGTGCACACCCTATTTACAATTTGACCAAAGCTGGGGTTCATTTTTACTCTGATGCGCTTCGAGAACAAGCCAAATATTTTGAAAAGACTTTAAAAGTCATTGAACTAGTTCCACCATTAGTTGCTGAAACAAATCTTGAGAGCCATACAAATACTGATGCACCCAATAACATGGCACTTTCAGACTTAATTAGTGAAACTTTAGCCGGACTTGAAAATGGCTTAGATCGGATTGACGCTGGTTTTGCCAAACAACTTCACCAAATGGGCAAAGTAAATAGTGACGAAAACACCAAACTACTTTCTCAACAAATGCTTGGCAATTATTTTCCAAAAATGAAAGACTAGAGAAGAAAAATGTCACTTAATCCCCTTCAAATGTATAATACCAAAAAAGAACTCCGCAAAAATTTTGAAATCACAGGACTTAGCAAATCTGAAGTTGCTACTGATTTAAAAATTAGCGAAGTAAAACTTGAAAAAATATTTAATCTTAAACAAAGAGCACTCGAAGACACTTGGATTTTACGAAATTATTTACTAGAAAAAGTAGAAAAAACAGGCCAACAACCTGTTCCCTTTACCGCTTTAGCTGGAGATTGGCACCGTCACTGGTTTTTAAAGGCCAATCTAATTGACCAGCAACAAATGTCTAAAGGCGACAACTAAAACTCAAAGGAGAAAAATCATGAAAACACTTATCACTGGTGCAAACAAAGGAATTGGTTTTGCACTTGCTCAAAACCTTGGTCATCGTGGCTATGAAGTCTTGGTCGGAGCCCGTAACGAAATGCGTGGACAAGAAGCCGTTGAAAAACTGAAAGCCGAAGGAATTACTGCCGAATTTGTCAAAGTAGATTTAGATGACTTAAATCAATTGACGAGTCTGTCAGCACTGACAGATATTGACTTACTTATTAATAATGCTGGAATTTCTGGGAATATTCATTCAGATAAAGGGCATCTTGATATGGAAAAATCAGCTTTTGATTATTCAACAATTGATTTAGAAGAAACAATTAAGACCAATTTTTTGGGAACACATGCTGTCATTAAAGAACTCCTCCCACATTCACTGACAGAGAACGCTAAAATTATTAATATCACCGTACCCGTTTCTCAAGAATATTGGATGCCACTTGCTTATGTCACTTCAAAAGCCGCACAAAATGCCATGACCTTTGCTTTTGGTCATCAATTCAAAAAAGATAAATCTAAAAAACAAATCTTTGCTGTTATGCCCGGTGCAGTTGCAACAGATTTGAACGGTGCAAAAGTTGGCGATAGTCCATTTGTAAAATCACCTGAAGAAACAGCTCAAATGATTAGTAAATTTATTTTTGATGATAAAAATCATAATGCTCAAATTATTAATTTTGACGGAACAATTTATGATAACTATGAACCAGGCTTACGTAACAAAGTCATTAAAGATGTCGCCAAAAACGGTTTAAAGCGTAAATTTAAAAAATAAATAAATAAAAAAGTCACTGACAGATTTGTCAGCAACTTTTTATTATTTTTCGAAAAAAACGTAAGCAAATCTTAACATTTATGATAAAATAATTCCATGGAAAAAGAAAGATTTTTGGCCTTTACAGATGCTATTATTGCCATCATTGCAACGATTATGGTTTTAGAATTTAAAACCCCTGATAAAAGTGGCTGGCCTGCTCTGGCAGAATTAACCATCCCACTTTTAGCCTATGCTTTGAGCTTTTTTATGATTATGACCGTATGGTATAATCATCATCAACTTTACCGTGATATTAAAAATATCACCCCTCGAATATTCTTATTGAATACACTCTGGCTATTCATTATGTCGTTTTTCCCCTTCACCACTGGTTGGGTCGGAAAACATGCAAGTGAATTTCTCCCTGAATTTTTCTATTTGATTATTATTTTTCTCTGGGCGGCTGTTTTTCACCTTATGGACCATGAGCTACTCAAAGAAAATCCTGATAAAGAATACAAAGAACTCACACACAGTCTTTCAGGTAGAAATCTTTTTCTCATCAACTTTCTTTCTATTATCATTGTTTGGTTTTGGCCTCCTATCGGCTTAGTTTGCGTTGCTGTGCTTGCTACAATATCCCTCATAAGTTTCTTAAAGAAATAAAAAAGCCGTCAGTTAATGACAGCTTTTTATTTTAATCTTCTTGTTCATCCATAAAGCTATTGAAGACTTCTTCAATCATATCCCATTCATCTTCAGCATCTTCAGGGATTGGTTGCAAATCACCTTCAGTACCGTCAGCATTCTCAGTAAATGAGTAAGCCAAAACATCGATAAGACCTTGTTCATCTTCTTCAAACTCAGTAGGTTGTAAAACAACATAGTTTTTGCCAAATTCTTCTTGTCCATCAATGGTAATCAAAATTTGGAACAAGCTTTCGTTTCCATTTTCATCAACCAAAGTAATATAGTCAGGTTCATGATTATGGTCATGTTCGTGATCATGTGTATGAGTCATTTTATTTCCTTTTCTTCATCCTTAATTAGAGGAATTTTCTGCTATTCATAATAAATAAATAGACAACTTTTACTGACAGAAAATCCTACGAATACTTGTCAGTATTTTTATACTTACAAATAAACTAAAGCTTTCATCAGCAAACCAAAAATTATAATTTTAATGCATGAGCATCCAAATAATTTTGTAAAATCAAAACAGCAGCCAATTTATCAATTGATTTTTTGCGATCTTTACGACGCACACCACCATCAATCAATACTTTTTCAGCTTGTGCAGTTGTCAATCGTTCATCTTGATAAGCGACTTCCAAACCGAATTCATTGGACAACTTTGTACCATAATCCCGTGATGCTTCGGCACGAATCCCTTCATCACCGTTCATATGTTTTGGAAGACCAAGAACTACCTTTTCAGGTTTGTATTCTTTAATCAAAACGCCTAAACGTTCAAAGCCAAGCTCATCAGCTTCACTGTCAATCTTAATGGTTTCAACAGGTTGAGCGGTCATCCCAAGTAAATCACTGACAGAAACTCCTACAGTTTTTGTTCCGACATCAAGCCCTAAAATTCGTGCAAACACTATAAATTGACACCATTATCTTTCAAATAATTCTTGATTAATTCCTCAACTATATCATCTCGGTCAAAACGGCGAATTTTATTACGCGCATCATCATGACGAGGGATATAAGCAGGGTCTCCCGACAAAACATAACCCACGATTTGATTGATAGGATTGTAACCCTTAGCCTCAAGCACATTGTAAACATCAACGAGTGTTTCGCCAATTTCTTTCTTGTCCGAATCACCAAATTCAAAACGGACTGTTTCATCTGTAAAACTCATAAGACACCTCCTTTAAATTTATCTGTAAAGCCAGATTAAACTAAAAATCAATAATTTCCATCCCGTCAGCCAAGCGATTTCCTCATTTTTAGAAGACAAATCTTTTATTTACTGACAGAAATATCCCATTAAAAATTTCTTAGATACATGTTAATTATACGTTATTTTTTGCTTGAATTCAACCGTTTTCTCCATTAAAGTAAATAAAAGCCTTCTATCAAGACTTTTAAATTTTAAATAAAAAGAGAATTTTAATTTGAAAATTACCAAAGAATAGGAAGCCTAATCACTAGTTACTCAGAATACCCAAAAGCTTAATAAATTTGGTAAATAAGTATTTATCAGATTTATTGAACTGTGAAGAGCGATACTTTCCCCAATTGCTTTACGCCGGTGATAGGCCAAAGTAACAACTAAACTTATAGGCAGATATAAAAAGAAAGAGTAAGTAAAACCAGTATGCACCCATGCAAACACAGTGATGCTCACAAAACAAGCCAAGCATTTTTTATCAAAAAGTCGATAAAGATATTCCCGATAAATCAACTCTTCACTAATCGGTCCAATCACGAATAAATCTAATGAATGCGACCAAAAAGGAGTCCGTGCAAAATAATTTGCCAAATCTATTGAATGTTCTGGAAAAGCTTCTAAAGCTGGTGTCATCTGAAAATATAAATGATATGCCAAAGCAATAAAAATATTTCCACCAACAATAAAAAACAAAATAAATAACAAATTTTTTGGACGAAATATATCAAAAATCTTTTTAAAAGCATCATTTTTATAAGCAATAACTATTATTACTAAAAAAGTTAAAATATCCACAAATCCATAATAATTAAAAGCAAAATCATAGAAAGTTGGTGGAAAAATACCTAGTCTAGGTTCCCAACCGTTGTAGAGAATCAATGTCACTAATAGCAATAGGACTACTTTTAATTTAGTCTGTAAAGATTTTTTTATATGTTCAATCATAAAAGACCCCCAAAAAAGGATTGCTAAATTATATTAACAATCCTTTAGCTTAAAATAAACTAGAATTAACAAAAAACGATTAGATTAACGGTCATAAATATCACCAATAACATTACCACTTCCAAGTAAAACTGAAGAAATATAATTTTGAGAATAGTTAATTAACCCCCCTCCTCCACTAACTTCCATCAATTCCTCATCAGTCAACACTTCAAATTCTTCAAAAATAGTTTGCAATTCCATAAAAGCACACTTTCTGGCCCAATCGGACTCGTTTTGAGCATTTTTAGTCAATAAACATTTCCACTAGAAAGGCTCATCAAATTTTCGGCATCTCCGTAATTAATTACAAGTATATTTTAAACTTTTCTGAACATTTAGTCAATGCTGCTTTAATATTCTTTTTGTGTACTTTTAGTTTATATTTTCACTATCTTTTAACAAATCATCTATTGAACATTTAAATACATTTGCCATCTCTTGGACAAGTTCTAAACTCGGTTCACGTCGCCCGTGCTCCCAATTACAGACAGCTTGTTTACTCGAATAAAGTAGTTTCCCAAGTTCTTTTTGTGTCAGCCCCGCTATAACCCTTTTTTGTCGAAGATTACTAGAAAAATTTCCTCCAGAAACCTCTATCAATTCTTCATCATTGACTTTCTCAAAAATTTCTAACTTTGAAAAAATTTTTACCTTACTGTCATTCTTTTTCTTGAAATATTTAGAAAAATCCATCAGATTTCCTCCCAAAAAAGTAATCAAAAGACTAGTTTTTTAACTAGTCTCCTACTTTAATTATATTTAAGGTAAAATGTTTCCAGCCGCCATGTACAAGTCGTACCATTCCGCACGTTCCAAGACAATATCTGAAGCAGCAGCAATTTCTTCAATTCGGCTCAATGTCATCGTTCCAATAATTGTTTGGATATTGGCAGGATGACGATTAATCCAAGCGACAGCAATTCCAGTTGGAGTAGAATTGTATTTTTCTGCATAAAATTCCAATTTTTTATTCAAATCAGGGAATTTTTCATTTCCAACAAAGACACCTTCAAAGAAACCATATTGGAAAGGTGACCAAGCCTGAATAGTCATCTTATTAATACGAGAATACTCTAAAATTCCATTATCATGAACAAAAGAACCTTCATCGCTCATATTTACATGAATCCCAGCATCAATCATTCCCGTATGTTTCAAGCCAAACTGTAATTGATTAAACAACAATGGCTCTTTCACCGCTGTTTTCAACAGTTCAACTTGACCAGGATTTTGATTAGAAACCCCAAAATAACGTACTTTCCCTGCTTTTTCCAATTCATAAAAAGCCTCAGCTACTTCTTCAGGTTCAACTAAAGTATCTGGACGATGCAAGAGCAAAGTATCCAAATAATCAGTTTTTAAACGAGTTAAACTCCCCTCAACCGATTCAATAATATGTTTTTTTGAAAAATCAAACATTTTTCCAGGAACAATTCCGCATTTTGACTGTAAAATAATATCTTCTCGTTTTACTGACGATTTTTCTAGAGCATCTGCAAAAATCGATTCACAAGCTCCACCCCCATAGATATCAGCATGGTCAAAGAAATTTATCCCTTGCTCCACTGATTTTTCAATTACAGCAACCGGATCTTTTCCCTCTTCATTAATTCTCATGCAGCCTAAAATAATTTGAGAAGCTTCAAGTTCACCAATTTTGAATTTTTTCACGACAAAACTCTCCTTTAAGTGTGAGATTTCACCTTATCTTCAATCAACAAAGGAAAAAATTTCACTAATTATTTAATAAAACCATTATAACACAATTAATGAAACCGTTTAACAAAATATATTTAATCGTCAATCGACTCCTGTTATATTTAGACATAATCAAATAAAAAAACCAGCCATAAGCTGGTTTCAATTTCATTTACAAATTAAACTGTAAGTGAAGCACGTCCTTTACGACGACGAGCTGCAAGGACACGACGTCCGTTTTTAGTTGCCATACGGCTACGGAATCCGTGAGTAGTCTTACGAGATTTTTTGTGTGGTTGGTAAGTACGTTTCATTTTATATAAGTCCCTGGGCTACTTCACTTTTGGTTGAAAGTAGCTCCACCTTTTCGGTGTTCCTTTCATCTTTTTACTGCTATTAAAAGCATACCTTACAATTCTACACTATGAAAGGTCTTTTGTCAAGGCTAAATCTCTTTAGACACAACAATATAGCGATTATATTCTTGTCCTTCTGAATGACTTGATACACCATTTTCCTGACCAATAATAGTGTGAACAATTTTACGTTCATTAGACTGTAAATCATTAATATAAACCGTTTCACCGCCACGCGCACGTTCAGCTGCACGATGAGCAAGGCTTACGATATAAGCTTTGCGTTTTTCATGATAATCACCTACATTAACAGCAATATTCATTCGTGTATTCAAAATGCTATTAGCGTAAGCTTTTGCCAAAATTTGCAAACTTTGTAAAATTTTACCATGTTTACCAATAAGCAAAGCATCATGATTAGAAGTCAAATTAAAAATTGTTAAATTCCCGTCACGAGAAACTGAAACGCGCGTTGCAATTCCCATTTCTTGTGTGATAGTTGTTAAATAGCTTGAAATTTTTGAAGCAATTTTTTCATCTTCACTTGAAACTTCTTTCTTCGCTTCAACTTCTTCTTTGACAGCAGAAACGACATCAGAGAGATCTGCTGTTCCTTGACGATTTTGGACAACCGTCTTTTTAGCCACTTCAATAATTGCATTACGCTCTTCTTCAGTGATTTCACCTTTTTGTTCTCTCTCAGCTGCACGGACAGCTTTAACCACTTGGCTTAATTCAAGTGTTGCTTCCATAGCAGATTGTGCCTTAGGCACTCCGAGATTGATTGTATCATCAACACCACGTTCAGCTAGATGGTCAGCTTTACGTACTGTTTCCTCATGGATTGGCTCAATATTAACCCGAGCCCGTTTCTTTCCAAAACCTAAGAAACCTTTTTTTTCTTTTTGTTCAATATGAATATGAACATTTTCACGCTTAACACCTAAGCGATTTAACCCACGTTCGATTGCATCTTCGACCGTTTCACCAGTAAAAATAGCCATAATAAAACTACTCCTGTCATATGATAAAGCCTATTGACAATTTCTAGCACAACTTCCAATTAAAATAAAAACTGCCAATGGTATTTTTTATTTTTTTCTTGCTTTCTTCAATGCTTTTTCACGAGCTTTAATTTTATCTTTTTCGACCTGTACTTTAGCTTCTCGCGCTGCAATAATTTTGTAAGGATTTGCTAACAGCATTGTTTGGAATACTTGGAAAGCATTCGAGATGACCCAGTAGAGCGCAATCCCAGCAGCAAAGTTAACTCCCATAATCAAAATGAAAATAGGCATGATATAAGTCATTGAAGTTGTCATTGCATTTCTTTCTGGAGCAGATTTCATCATCAAGTATGAACTCAAGAAAGTAAAGACCGCAGCCAATATAGGCAAAATAAAAGTAGGGTCTTTAGCACCAATTTCAAACCATAGGAAAGTTCCGTGTTTCAAAAAATCCACACGAGACAAGGCTTGGTAAAGTGCCCATAGCACCGGCATTTGAACAACTAATGGCAAACAACCCATGTAAGGGTTGACTTTATTTTCTGCATAAAGTTTTTGAATTTCCTCGTTCATCAAACGACGAGATTCCATATCTTTGCTTGGGTATTTAGCCTGAATTTTTTTGATTTCTGGCTGAATTTCTTGCATACGTTGGCTAGATTTGATTTGAATGTTCATTAACGGGAGTAAAGCTGCCCGAATAACAATCGTGAATAAAATAATACCAACTCCGGTCAAACCACCAAATGACAAGAAACGAATAACCTGTGCAAAGCCATATACAATTTGGTCCCAAAGGTTGGTTGAACTACTTGTCACAGCTGTTGTTCCACAAGCTGTAAGCAACAAAAGAGCCGCCCCTGCCATTGCGATCAAACTAAATTTCTTTTTCAATCGTTTTCTCCATCCACATAGATTTTTGACAACTTCAAAACGTGTCTTAGATTTTTCTTTACTTCCTCAAAACTGAGTGTTTCAACACCCGAACGTGCAATAATTACAAAATCTTCATCTGTCAGATAAGGTTTAAATTCAGCAATGGCATGGCGTAAAAGACGTTTAATTCGATTACGTAAAACCGCATGACCAAGCTTTTTACTTACTGATAGACCTACACGAAAATGAGGTTGATTTGTGTTTAATTTATAGACCACAAATTTTTTATTGGCAAAGCTATGTTTCGCTGAAAAAATTTGGTCAAAATCCTTTGAGCGTTTAACGCGATATGTTTTTTTTATAGCCAAGCCACTCTCTCCCATTTTAGAAATTATCATATTAATTTTATCATAAACTTGCTAAAAAGTCACTATATCACCTGAAAACGTTCTATTTTGTTGAAGAAATTAATAATTAAATTTAGCATTTAAAAATACCATGTATTTAACATAGTATTTTTAAATATTTTCTGGATTGTCAAGACGACTAAGCAGATGATTGACCATGTAAGTAAAGGATTCTTCTTTGGAAATCGAACCAGACTGACGGAAATATCCTAATTGTGTTAAAGTGATAAATCCATGAAGCGTTGAGCGAAACATCCGACTGATATGAAAATTTTCTTCTTCTGATAAATGAAAATTTTCCAAACTTCGACGAACCAACCGAATATTTTCTTTTGCTAAATATTCCAGTTCTCCATTATTTGTTTGGTGTATTACATTAATCAGTTCATAAACTGCTTCATATTTTTCAGCGAATCTTTTATAACTCTCAGCATAAGCCCTAAGTGCTGCCAAAGGAGTTAGTCCCACCATTGCATGAGTTAGTTCATAGTTTAATTCTTTTTGGAGGTAGACTGCCGTTGCCACACGTACTTCTTCCATATTTTTAAAATGATTATAAAGTGACGGAGCTTTAATTCCAAAATACTCAGCTAAGCGCGGAAAACTAACATTAGAGAGACCAATTTTACCAGCTAGTTCAATAGTAGCTTGAACGATTTTATCACGAGTCAATGCAATCCTTGCCATAATTGGATTCCTTTCAATACTTTCGATGCGAAAGTTTACTCGAAGTTTGAACTTTTATAGTCGATTCAAACTATCTTACTATCAGTATAAAACTATTCTCAATCTTTTTCAAGCAATGATTCGTCATTGACAAACTACGAACAATAGTTTTATAATATTATTATGAATACATCAAGAAAGAAGGACATTCATTCATGAAAGAATCATGGCAACGAAATTTAATTGTCCTTTGGTTTGGGACATTTATGACGGGGATAGGTTCAAGCCTTATCGCCCCTTTTATATCACTTTACATCAGTACACTTGGCCATTATTCAAAAACGGAATTAAACATCTGGTCAGGCTTGGTCTTCTCATCCACCTTTATTGTTTTAGCAATCGTTTCTCCCCTTTGGGGAAGATTAGCTGACCAGAAAGGTCGGAAATTGATGCTCTTACGCGCTTCTCTTGGGATGGCAATTTCAATTTCATTAATGGCTTTTGTTACAGCTGCTTGGCAATTGCTTATTTTACGCATGCTACTTGGGGCCTTTTCTGGTTTTGTCTCTAATTCAATGGCCTTAATGGCCAGTTCTGCACCAAAGGAAAAATCAGGGGCCGTCTTATCGCTCCTTACAACAGGATCTGTTGCTGGAACTCTTATCGGTCCAATCATTGGCGGAATACTTGTTAATATAACTGGTTATCGTCGCGTTTTTAGCGTCACAGGAATTATTATGTTTCTCGTCTTTTTCCTTGCTTTATTTTTTGTCAAAGAAACATTTAAGCCCGTTGAGAAGAAAAACATGCTTTCCTATAAACAAGTTTGGGAAGTTGTTACCCACCCAGCCATTATTTGGGGCATGTTTTTTGCAACCCTCATTACTCAAATGACCAATCAATCGATTAATCCAGTTCTTTCACTCTATGTCCAAGAACTTATGCATGGTCAAGGAAACATTACTTTCATGGCCGGAATTGTCGCTGCTGCCCCAGGAATCGTTACATTAGTGGCTGCTCCATTCTTAGGTCGTCTAGGTGATAAAGTTGGTCAAAGAAAAATCCTTGGTTTTGGACTTTTCTTTTCACTAATCGTCTTCTCAATCACAGCAATGACAACTAATGTTTGGTTTTTAATTGTTATGAGACTACTTGTCGGAGTCTCTGATGCGGCAATTCTCCCTTCGGTTCAAGCCATCTTGGCTAAAGAATCTCCACAAGCTATTACTGGTCGAATTTTCTCTTATAATCAATCTGCTCAATCAATTGGTGCTTTTGCAGGTCCATTACTTGGTTCAGCTATTGCTGGATTTATTGACTATCGCTATGTCTTTGTGGGTTCAGCAATTCTGGTTATTTTCAATTTAATAAACTACTTTACACATACTAAATCACTGGCTGTAAAAAACTAATATAAAAAGAACTTCAAATTTGAAGTTCTTTTTTTGCTTCTTCAATCTGTTTTTTAACCGATTCAAATCCCGTTCCACCTAAAGAATTTCTTCGTGAAACAGCTGTTCTTGATTTTAAAACTTCATAAACATCTTCATTGATTAAAGGAGATAACATTTGATAATCTTGTAAATTTACATATTGGAGGTAAATTCCTTTTTTTATACAATCTAAAACCAAGTGACCAACTAATTCATGAGCTTTTCTAAAAGGAAGCCCTTTAGTTGCAAGGTAATCTGCCAACTCTGTCGCATTAGAAAAATCTTGTTCAGTTGACTTCTCCATGTTTACACGGTTTACAGTTAAAGTTGACAACATCCCGTTCATAACAGTTAAAGAAGTTATTATAGTATCAGCACTATCAAACATCCCTTCTTTATCTTCTTGCAAATCTTTATTATAAGCTAAAGGTAAACCTTTCATTACAGTTAATAAAGCCGTAAGATTTCCGTAAACACGTCCCGTTTTCCCTCTAATTAATTCTGCCATATCTGGATTTTTCTTCTGTGGCATAATAGAAGAACCTGTAGAATATGCATCAGACAGACTGACAAATTTAAACTCATGACTAGACCAGAGTAAAAGTTCCTCACAAAATCTTGATAAATGCATCATTAACAAACTCGCGTTTGATAGAAACTCTAAAATAAAGTCACGGTCACTGACCGCATCCATTGAATTATCATAAGCCTTCTCAAAACCAAGTAATTCTGTCGTCAGCATTCTATCAATGGGAAACGTCGTCCCAGCTAGAGCTGCCGCTCCTAAAGGATTCATATCTGTATGCTTAATATTAAATTCAAAGCGCTCAAAATCACGTGTCAGCATTTGATAATAAGCCATTAGATGCTGACCAAAGGAAATTGGTTGTGCATGTTGCAAATGAGTATAACCAGGCATAATAGTGTCAATTTGGTTTACAGCAAGCTTTACAATTGTTTCTCTTAACTCTTTTAAAGCTTCTAAAACGGACTCTAAGACACTTTTGAGGTATAAATGCATATCTGTTGCCACTTGATCATTTCTAGAACGAGCCGTATGCAATTTACCTGCTAATGGACCAATTTCTTGATGAAGATAGGATTCCATATTCATATGGATATCTTCATTTTCCATCTTGAATTCAATTTGGCCATTAAGAAGCTTTTCTTCTACTTTTTTCAGACCTTCGGCAATTTTTTGGGATTCCTCGGTAGTAATAATTCCTGCTTCACCCAACATCTTCACATGAGCTAATGATCCTTTTAAATCAAAAGGGGCAAGTCGTTGCTCAAATTTAATTGATGCTCCAAATGCTTCCGTCTGTTTATCTAAAGACGCCTCAAAACGTCCTCCCCAAAGTTTTTCTACCATTCTCTCACTTTCCAAATTTTCCTATAGCTATTATTTGAGATTTACTTGAGCATTGACTTGCGTTGGTAGTCCCCATAATTTAATAAATCCAACTGCCGCTGCTTGGTCAAACTCATCTGCAGCAGTATAGGTTGCTAATTTTTCGCTGTAAAGCGAATTAGTTGATTTACGTCCCACTGGTGTAGCTAAACCTTTATATAATTTAATTTTTACAATCCCATTAACTACTTTTTGAGTTTCGTCAAGATAAGCAATCAGAGCCTTAGTAGCAGGATTGAACCACAAACCATTATAAATCAAGTTTGCTAATTCATTTTCAAGAACTGGTTTAAAATGTGCAAGTTCTCGAACGAAAGTTAAGTCTTCCAAATCCTTATGGGCTTTTAACAAAGTAATCGCAGCAGGACATTCATAAAATTCACGTGATTTAATCCCAACCAACCGATTTTCAATATGGTCAATCCGACCAATTCCATGTTTTCCTGCAATAATATTCACTTCTTTGATGATTTCATGCAATTCTAAGCTTTTTCCGTTTAAGGCGATTGGTAATCCTTCTTTAAACTCAACCTCAATAAATTCAGCTTCGTTTGGAGCATCCTCCACAGAATTAGTCATAAAGAAAGCATCCTCTGGACAAGTATTCCAAGGATTTTCAAGAACACCAGCTTCAATCGCACGCCCCCATAAATTCATGTCAATTGAGTAAGGATTATCTAAATCAGCAGGAATAGGAACACCATTTTGATTGGCGTATTCGATTTCTTCTTCACGAGCCCAATGCCACTCACGAACTGGAGCAATAACTTCAAGCTCAGGCGCAAGAGAATGGATGGCTACTTCAAAACGCACTTGGTCATTTCCTTTTCCTGTACAACCATGAGCAATAGCAGTCGCCCCTTTTTCTTTAGCTACTTCTACTAATTTTTGAGCAATCAAAGGACGACTCAAAGCGGATACTAAAGGATATTTATTTTCATACATTAAATTTCCTTTGAGTGCTGCTCCAACAAATATTTTAGCGAATTCTTCCTTGCAGTCCAAAACAACAGATTCCACCGCCCCTACTTGAAGCGCCTTATCATGAATAAAATTCAAGTCTTTTCCTTCACCAACATCCATGCAGGCAGCAATGACGTCAAATCCTTTATCAGTCAACCATTTAACAGCAACACTTGTATCCAATCCACCTGAATATGCCAAGACAATTTTTTTGTTTCCCATCATTTTTCTTCTTTCAAATTAATATAAATGCAATTGTACAGCATATTTATTCATTTGTCAACATTTTTGTATAAATATGCGTTTTATTTTCATTTTAGTAATTTCATATTATTTCAAGAAGAGAATCAACTGTGATATAATTAATTTAGATAAAGGAGTGGAGCCATGGCAGAGTGGTAATGCAGCGGACTCGAAATCCGTCGAACCGTGTAAAGCGGCGCAGGGGTTCAAATCCCCTTGACTCCTTATACAAATGGATCTTTCTATCCTATTTGAGAAAAATTATAGAAAATCCAATGACCAATTTGCTTACTCCTTTTCCTCCTGACTGTATAAGATTACATCAGGAGGTTTTTTTATTCAGGAAAACAACTCTATTAATGAAAAAACTACTATCCTTTACAAGATAGTAGTTATAAATATAATAAGATTGAAAGTTTTTATTTAGATTTTACTGAAATTTTTTCTGTTTAAGAATAGTGATAAAAATCCGGTTCCCAGTAGAATAATCGCAGAGATATAATATGGAAATAAATGGTTAAGGTCAAACATATAACCAGCAGCCATTGGCCCTAAAATATTTCCAAAACTTGTAAAGGCTGAGTTTAACCCATTGATTGCCCCTTGGCGATTGCCCGCATGCTTTGAAAGATAGGTTGTTACAGCCGGTCTAAATAAATCAAAGGCCAGAAAAACAACAAATGTAGAAAGAGCAACGACTAAATTTGATTTTGTAAAGGCAATAATAGCAATGAAGATTGCACTGGCAAAGAAAGTTAATTGAATCAATCCAAGCTCACCAATTTTATTAACAATTGCGTCAAATAAGAAAAGTTGGAAAAAGAGGGCCAAAATTCCACTCACTGTAATAACCAAAGCAATTTCACTCATACTAAAACCAAAGTTAATGCTTGCCATGATACTATAAATTGACTCAAAGGCCTGTAAACCAAATGATGAAATCAAAATAATAATAAAGAGTGAACCAAATAATGGATTTTTGAGAATATCGAGAAATGAAACTTTTTCGATTTCTTGATGACTTTCAATTGTCCGCTCTGGTTCTTTTAAAATTGTAATTGTTAAAAGGAAACCAAGGAAAGCTAAGATTGCTGCAACATAAAAAGGAACACGTATTCCAAAATGGGCAATAAAACCACCCACTCCAGGACCAATAATAAAGCCTCCACTGATTGCTGCTGAAACAAGTCCCATTGCTTTAGGACGTTCAGCAATTGTGGTCATATCAGCCACATAAGCAGTAACTGAAGGCATGAGCATCGCTGCTGCGACACCCCCTAGCGCTCGTGAAATATAAAAACCTGTTTTTGCTTGCGCTAAACCAAATAAAAGTTCAGAAAAAGAAAAAATAATCATTCCAATGGCAATGAGTTTTTTGCGCCCAATTTTATCAGATAAAGCACCAGCGACTGGTGAAGCAACCAATTGAGCAATTGCAAAAATAGAAATCATCATTCCCATTGTTGTTCCTGAAAAGTGCATTTGTTCTTTAAGGGTTGGCAAAACAGGAATGACTAAACCTGCACCCAAAAATACTAAAAAGAGATTAGAAATTGCTAAATTCATCATGCTTTTTTTGTTTTTCATTTTTTCCTCCTCATTAAAAATAGCAAATAGATTATTCTATTGCTATTTCTTTTATTTTTTACCAATTCTCTTATTATATCATGAAATCTATATACTAAAAAATTAAAAGACTGTATCATCTTTAGTGACCGCTTGTTACTTTTATTCCAATAATACCCACGACTAAACAGGCAATGAAAAGCCAAGTTAATGGTGGGACTTTATCTTTGAATAGAATAAGTCCGATTAAGATTGAGCCAACGGCTCCAATCCCCGTCCAAATTGGATAAGCAATCCCTAAAGGTAATTTTTTTAGAGCTAGCGCAAGAAAACCAAAGCTAGCAATCATTCCGATGATTGTCAGTAGTGTAAACTTCAAATTTGAAAAGCCGTGGCTCAACTTCATTGTTGTTGCCCAAGCCACTTCAAATGTTCCCGCTATAAGTAAATAAATCCAAGTCATTTTTGCCTCCTCAGCTAAAAAAAGAACGACCATCTACATTTCTTCTCAGACCTACTGAAATGCAAACAATCGTTCATACGATTTAACTCCCGGTGGAGTATTTATTCTATTTTCTTCATTCTATCACACTTTTATTAAAAAAGCTAAATAAACTTTTTAGAGCTGAATGATTAAACCTATTATTAAAACCGAGAATCTTTTAATTTTGGTTTTACATTGAATTTCATGTATAATAAAATTCATGAAAAAATTTAGAAAAAAACAAATTCGGCGTGTGATAATTGGCCTTTTTGCTCTTCTTTTAGTTATTAATTTGGGAGCAACATTATATTTTTATCAAATTGCCTGTGTTCGAAATAATCAACAGATTGGGCAGGTCAAAAGTAGCAGTCCTAATTATTCTTTGGTACAGAAATTCGATAAATTATCAAAAAGTACTGTGTCAATTACAAATGATAATTTGAAACTTGATGCATGGTATGTTCCAGCTGAGTACAAAACTAATAATACAGTAATCGTGGTACATGGTTTTCGCCAGGATAAGTCGGCTATGCGCCAGTATGGTCAACTTTTTCATGAATTAGGTTATAATGTGCTCATGCCAGATAATCGTGGGGCCGGTCAGTCAGAAGGCAAATTCATCACTTTTGGTTATCATGACAAATTTGATGTCATTGCTTGGGCTAACTATTTAACTGACAAGAATCCTGAGAGCCAAATCAGTCTTTACGGACTTTCCATGGGAGCTTCCACGGTAATGATGGCTTCTAGCGAAAAATCTTTGCCTTCGTCAGTAAAAAATATTATTGAAGATTGTGGATATACCAACGCTTGGGATGAAATTACTTATCAAGCAAAAGAAAGTTATAATATTCCACCTTTCCCACTCGTTTATAGTGTTTCTCTTGAAAGCAAATTGCGACAAGGCTGGTTTTTCCAAGAGGCTAGTGCTACAAAAGCACTGACAAAAGATAAACTTCCTATTCTATTGATTCATGGAAGTAATGATTCTTACGTTCCTACTTCGATGGTTTATGAAAATTATAAAGCTGTTAAAAAAGGAACACCAAAAGAATTATTAGTTATCAAAGGGGCTGCTCATGCCAAATCATTTGAAACAAATCCTGAACTTTACCGCCAAACAATTTCAAAATTTATGAAAGCTTATAATCCATAATTTACTATGAATCTTGTCAGTAAATTACGAGTTAATTCTTGACAGAGAACAATGAAAATGGTATTATATTTAGGTACTGTTTTCGCGGTGGTGGCGGAATTGGCAGACGCGCAGGATTAAGGATCCTGTCGGGAATTTTCTTGGTGCGGGTTCAAGTCCCGCCCACCGCACTAATAAAACTCAGCTAAGGCTGAGTTTTTTTGTCTCAATTTTTACTGACAGAAATAAAAAGTGACTTTACAGATGTATAGACTCATTTTTTGTTTATTTTTTAGTTTGATAATTTGAAAATCCATGAGTTTTTCCTCCCTACAAACATTTTCAGACGTGATTCTTCTGTAAAACAATTGACTATTGGAGAATTGGGGATATCCACCCAATCTTTCAAAAGCTCACTCATTATTTCAGCAAAATTTTTGGCTAATTCGATGGACTTTTAGCACTTTAAAATAGTCACGCTCTTTTTGATTCTTATTAAGTTCCATTTGCTCCTCCTTCATTTTCCTATTTTTTTATTATCTTTTTTTATGGTAAAATAGAGAAGTGTTGAAAGGCTTTCAACAAAATTTCTAAAAGAGGTAATATTTCCATGATGAATATGCAATCAATGATGAAACAAGCACAAAAACTTCAAAAGCAAATGCAAGTTTCACAAGAAGAAATTGCCAATACAACTTTTGTTGGTAAATCTGCCCAAGACCTTGTAACCGTTGAATTTTCAGGTGACCGCACTTTGAAATCTCTTGACATCAAACCTGATGTGATTGACCCTGAAGATCCTGAAACTTTACAAGATATGGTCACTGACGCTGTTAACGATGCGCTAAGCCAAATCGAAAAAGTTACTGAACAAAAACTTGGAAAATTCACTAAAGGATTGCCATTTTAAGCATGTATGAGTTACTGACAGATTTTTGTCAGTAACTTTTTTACTGTCCAAAAGGCAATGTTAGCAACCAAAAAGTTGTCACTAAAAGTAAAATAAAATTCAATATCAGAATAATATATTTTTGTTTAGTCCAGTAAATAGAATTTGAGGTCATCACCCGTTGAATTAGATTCGGCAAGGCCATCAAAATTGGTAGGGCAATAATATTAAAAACTGAACCGCTAGTTTGCTTACTCGTCAAAATAAGCCAGAAATTAATATTAATTTGGCTAGGTGAAATCAATACCAAAATGAGACTGTAACCTACTTCTCCAATTAACCAGTAATCAAAAAAATTTAACTTTGTCATTTACCCTCCACTTATCATTATTTTACATTTTAACATTAAAATAACACAAAAAAACTTATCCACGTGGATAAGTTTTTCTGTCAGTAAATTTGTTGTTGATAAATAGATTACAAAAAATCCTGTCAGAACTGACAGGATTCCTTTTTTCAAATCAATTGAAAAGATTATTTAGTGTATTCTTCAACGAGAGCAATAACTTCTTCCATTGTTGCACATTCGCTCAAAGCTTTGCTAGACAATTCTTCCATTTTCTTAGAATCCAAACGTTTCATAAGTGAACGAGTTTGGAGTACTGATGTTGCTGACATAGAGAATTCGTCAAGCCCCATACCCATAAGCAATGGTACAGCAGTTTGGTCGCCAGCCATTTCACCACACATACCAGCCCATTTACCTTCAGCGTGAGCTGCTTTGATTACATTATTAATCAAACGAAGGATTGATGGATTGTAAGGTTGGTAAAGGTAAGAAACTTGCTCATTCATACGGTCTGCAGCCATTGTATATTGGATGAGGTCGTTTGTACCAATTGAGAAGAAATCAACTTCCTTAGCAAATTGGTCTGCAAGCATTGCTGCTGCTGGAATTTCAATCATGATACCTACTTCGATACCATCTGCAACTGGAACACCTTCAGCAATCAATTTTGCTTTTTCTTCGTCATAAATCTTCTTAGCTGCACGGAACTCAGTTACGAGAGCAACCATCGGGAACATGATACGAAGTTGTCCGTGTACAGAAGCACGCAAGAGTGCACGCAATTGTGTACGGAACATTCCGTCACCAGCTGTTGAAAGGCTGATACGAAGTGCACGCCATCCGAGGAATGGGTTCATTTCTTTAGGAAGGTCAAAATAAGGCAATGTTTTGTCACCACCGATGTCCATTGTACGGACAACAACTGGTTTACCGTTCATTCCTTCAAGTACAGCTTTATATGCTTCGTATTGGTCATCTTCTGTAGGGAAATCTTGTGCATCCATGTACAAGAATTCAGTACGATAAAGACCAATTGCTTCAGCACCGTTATCGTTAACGCCTTCAACGTCTTTAGGTGTTCCGATATTGGCAGCAAGTTCATAATGACGTCCGTCAGCTGTAACAGTTTCAGCGTCTTTAAGAGCAGCCCATTCTGCTTTTTGAGCAGCATAAGCTTCACCAGCTTTATGGAATTCGCTTTGTTGTTCAGTAGATGGATCAAGAATTACTTCACCAGTCAATCCTGAAACAGCCAAAAGTTGGCCTTCAGAAACAAGTTCAGTAATATTATTTGTTCCAAGAACAGCAGGAATTTCCAAAGTACGAGCCATAATTGCAGAGTGAGAAGTACGTCCACCAATGTTAGTAACAAAGGCTTTAACGAATTTCTTGTCCAATTGAGCTGTATCAGATGGTGTCAAGTCTTCTGCTACGATGATTACTTCTTCATCGATAAGCGCTGGACTTGGCAATTTAACACCAAGAAGGTGAGCCAAAACACGTTTTGTAACGTCTTTAATGTCAGCTGCACGTTCTTGCATATAAGCATTATCAGTCATTCCTTCAAAGATACCGATAAACATATCAGTTACTTCTTTGAGGGCTGATTCAGCGTTAACTTTTTTGTCGTTGATTACTGCTTTAATTTGAGCAGTCATATCTGGGTCAGCGAGGACCATCATATGAGCGTCAAATACAGATGCTGCTTCTTCACCAAGGGTTGTTACTGCTTTGTCCTTAATAAGTTGAAGCTCGCTTTGAGATGTAGCAAGTGCTGCATCAAGGCGAGCTTCTTCATTAGCTGTATCAGCAATTGTCTTTGTTTCGAAAGACAAATCTGGTTGGACAAGCAAGTATGCCTTAGCTACTGCTACACCTGATGATGCGGCGATACCTTTAAGCATAGTTGTCATGATTATTCTGCGAGTCCTTCTTTAGTCATTGTTTCAGCGATTGTTGAGATTGCATCGTCAGCATCTGCACCTTCAGCTGAAATAGTAACGTCAGCGCCTTGACCAACACCGAGTGACATAACACCCATGATTGATTTAAGGTTTACTGATTTACCTTTGTATTCCAAAGTGATTTCTGATGTGAATTTTGAAGCTGTTTGCACAAGCAATGTAGCTGGACGTGCATGGATACCAGTTTCTGCAACGATGTGGAATTCTTTAGATGCCATTTTTATGGTTCTCCTTAGATGTTTTTTCATTTTTATTGACGATATCTAAAATATCTATCACTCTTGAAATTGTACCACAAAACGAAAGGGTTTGCAATATCTGCTGTTAATTTTTCATTATTTTTTTCATGGCTGCTTTTGAATGGTTGCTAGACTTTGATTTCTTTTATCATCAAATAAGTATTTTTTATATTATTTTCTTGAAGAAAACGAGCTGAAAAAAAGCTGTCAGTTCTGACAGCTTTTATTTTTAGTTATTTTTCTTTTCAGCTTCGTAAATTTCTTGAACAAGTGCTTCTGTTTTATCCCAACCTAAACATGGGTCAGTAATTGATTTACCAAATACTTCTGGTTTATCTTGGCGACCATCTTCTAGGTAAGATTCAATCATGAAGCCACGAACATTTTGGCGAATTTTATCATCCCAGTCACGATTAACTAAGGTTTGACGAACAATACGGATTTGTTCCATAAATTTCTTACCAGAGTTATCATGGTTTGTATCAATGACAATAAAAGGATTTTTCAAGCCCATTTTTTCATAAATTTCAATTGTATCAAGTAAGTTATCAGTGTAGTAGTTTGGATGGTATTTTCCATTTTCATCTTGTCCACCACGCAAAATCGCATGTGCTAAAGGATTTCCTGATGTTTGAACTTCTGCACGACCAAAGAGGAAATCTTGTGCTTGTTGAGCAGCGTAAATTCCATTAAACATCACTTTCAAATTTCCTGATGTTGGATTTTTCAAGCCAGTTGGTACATCAATCCCAGAAGCAACAAAACGGTGTTGTTGATTTTCAACAGAACGTGCACCAATTGCATGGTAGCTGACCAAATCATCTACCATTGGAAGATTTTCTGGGTAAAGCATTTCATCTGCAGTTGTCAAACCAGTTTCAGTGATGACCTTGTAATGTAAGTCACGAACCATTTTGATTCCATTGATTAAATCGGTATGACCATCAGCATCTGGTTCGTGAATCAATCCTTTATAGCCATCTCCATTTGTACGAGGCTTTGCAGTATAGACACGCATGACCATAAAAATTTTATCTTTAACTGCTTCTTGAAGTTTAGCTAAACGGCGAGCATATTCTAAAACGGCTTCTTCATTGTCTGACGAACATGGCCCAATAATCAAAAGTAAACGGTCATCTTCACCTTTTATAATCGCTTCAAGTTCTTTATCTCGTTGCAATTTTTTTTCTTGTTGCTCACTATTAAGATGTCCCAACATCTTAATTGCATCAATATTTATCTTAGGACTTATTTCTTTAAAACTCATTCCAATTCCTCGTATTTCGCTTTATTATTTTATCTATTGTATCAAAAATTTATTTAATTCTATACTTATTTGCGTCCATTAGTGATAAAAAAATTTACTGACAGAGCTGTCAGTAAATTAATTGGCCTTTTAGGCAATATGTGTACGTCCGTGACAATTTTTAAACTTCTTACCAGACCCACAAGGACAAAGGTCGTTACGACCAACATTTTCAAATGAAATTTCTTCACTGACAGAATGTTCAGTATCAACATTTGTAATATTTTCTTGTGAAGCTGTGGTTGTCATTCTTGGCGCTTCCTGACGGATTGCCGTTTGTGGCTGGATTTGAGCTTTCATCATCAAGCGAGTCACTTCAAATTCAATCGCACCAATCATATTATTGTACATTTTATATGATTCTTCTTGATATTCAACAATAGGATTATTTTGGGCATAGCCACGAAGTCCTACTGATTGACGCATTTGGTCAAGCGCATCAATGTGTTCTGACCAGTTATTATCAACAACTCGTAAGATAACTGCACGTTGGAATTCCAACTGACGTTCTGGGTCAGATAATTTTTCCATTTGCGAAGCATAACGAGCTTTGACTTTATCAAAAATTAAATCTTTCATTGCTTGTACTGACAAACCTGTCAGTTCAGATAATTCAATGCCATCTTCTGGCAACATTGTGTTGTGCAATGTTTGCAAGAGATTTTTGACATTTTCTTCATCTTTAAGACTTCCTGCAAGTTCATGACCATCCACTTGACGATCAATTGTTCGCTTGAACATGCCCATCAAAACAGGAGTCATATCTTCTGTAGCCAAGATAACTTCCTGACGTTGTGCATAAATAACTTCACGTTGCTCGCGGATTACATCATCATATTGCAAGACTTGTTTACGAGAATCGTAGTTATTACCTTCGACACGTTTTTGTGAACTTTCAATCTGACGAGTAATCAACCCAGATTTGATGACAGCATCTTCACCAGAAATACGCATTCTATCTAGGAAAGCTGAAACACGTTCCGAACCAAAACGTTTCATTAATTCATCTTCAAGAGAAAGATAGAATTGTGAAACCCCTGGGTCACCTTGACGTCCAGAACGACCACGTAATTGATTATCAATACGGCGAGATTCATGACGTTCAGTACCAATAACAGCAAGACCTCGGAACTCAGGGTCTGCATGGTCAATTACACCAGGTCCAAGCTTGATATCAGTCCCACGACCGGCCATGTTGGTCGCAATCGTTACTGCTCCTTGTTGACCCGCATTCATGATGATTTGCGCTTCACGGAAGTGATTTTTTGCGTTCAAAACTTCATGAGGAATTTTTGCTTCAACCAATTTCTTAGAAATCAATTCGGAAGTTTCAACAGCAACAGTACCAATCAATATTGGTTGACCTTCAGCATGACGACGTTTAATGTCATCAATAACTGCTTTAAATTTAGCTTCCAAAGTTGGGTAAAGTAAATCTGGATGGTCTAAACGTTGAACAGGACGGTTGGTTGGAATTGGTGTGATTTGAATGTTATAAATCTCACGGAATTCTTCTTCTTCTGTTTTAGCAGTACCTGTCATCCCTGAAAGTTTTTTATACATCCGGAAGTAGTTTTGAATCGTAATTGAAGCCATTGTTTTTGATTCATCTTGAATTGGCACAGCTTCTTTAGCTTCAATTGCTTGGTGAAGACCATCAGAATAACGACGTCCAGGCATCGTACGCCCAGTAAATTGGTCAATAATCAAAACTTCTTGGTTTTCATCAACCATATAGTCGATGTCGTGGAGCATGATAAAGTTGGCACGTAAAGCATTATCTACAAAATGAGTTAATGCAACATTTTCCATATCATAAAGATTTTCGATTTGGAAGAATTTTTCAGCCTTATCAATTCCTTCTTCAGTTAAGGAAATTGTTTTTGATTGTAAATCAATCTTGTAATCGTCGCCTTCTTCATATTCAGAAGTAGCAACATTCAAGTTTTGACCTTTTAATGTCTTAGTGAATTGGTCAGCACGATAGTAAAGTGCTGATGAACTTTCAGCTTGTCCAGAAATAATCAAAGGTGTTCTGGCTTCATCGACCAAAATTGAGTCAACTTCATCGACAAGAGCATAGTTCAATGGCTTTTGAACCATATCTTCGGCACGTGTCACCATGTTATCACGAAGATAATCAAAGCCAAGCTCAGCTGATGTTGAATAAGTGATGTCACAGTTGTAAGCTTCACGTTTTTCTTCTGGTGATTTTGAATTCAAGTTCAATCCAACAGTCAATCCGAGCCAGCTGTAAAGTTCACCCATTTCAGTCATATCACGAGTTGCCAAGTATTCATTGACAGTAACAACGTGAACGCCTTTACCTGACAGTGCGTTAAGATAAACCGGCATTGTCGCAGTTAAAGTTTTACCTTCACCGGTACGCATTTCGGGAACGTCACCGTTATGTAAGACAATCCCTCCCATAATTTGAACATGGAAAGGGTACAAACCAAGCACACGGCGGGCTGCTTCACGACAGACAGCAAATGCTTCATAGAGAAGATCATCAAGACTTTCTCCTTTTGCAATACGTTCTTTTAATTCGGGAGTTTTGGCTTTCAATTGCTCATCAGTCAAATGTTCCATTTCATCAGCGAAACTTTCAACTTGAAGCGCCATTTTATTGAGCTTTTTGAGCTCTTTTTTGTCATTTTCGACAAGTTTTCTAATAATATTCGGCATAATTTCTCTTTCACAAAATAAGTGGATATTACCATTAATTGTAACACTTTTACATAGCTTTTACAAACTGGAATACCACAAATAATTCGAATTTAATTCGTTTTCATGTTGACAAGCAACAAAATTAAGATTATAATGTTGCTTGTCAACAAAAAAGAAAGAAGAAGAATAAAATGACAACTTTACTTATAATTTTAGCCCACCCACATACTGACGACTTTAGCTGGTCTCTTGCTACAGTAGAAAAATTCAAAAAATCTTATCAGGAGTCTCATCCTTTAGATAAACTAATCATCCGTGATTTATTTTCAGAAAAGGTCCCAGCTCTTGATAATGAAACTTTTGCTGCTTGGAAACGTAATAAATATGCTCCTGATACACTGAGTGTTAATGATAAAAATTTACTACATCGACACGAAGAATATTTAGAAGAATTTCTATCAGCTGACAAATATGTTTTCGTCAACCCTATGTACAACGGCTTTATCACTGCTGAATTGAAGCAATATATTGATGTTATTGCTGTGCCTAGAAAACTTTTCCGTTATACTGAAAATGGTCCGATTGGCTTACTTGAAGGAAAAAAATCGCTTCACATTCAATCAGCAGGAGGATTTTATCATAATGAACAAGACCCAACACATATGGCTAACGATTTAGGTGCTGCTTATATTGACCAAATAATGAAAATGGTAGGAATTACTGACGAGAATCGTCAACAACTTTTCGTTGAAGGATATGCTCGCTACCCAGAATATGCGGATGAACTAAAAGAAAAAGCATTTACCAGTGCAGAAAAATTTGGGAAAGACTTCTAATTTCCTTTTATTGTATAATGTAAGCATGGATAAGATGACCTCAGCAGACCTAAACCAACAAATTTCAAAAGAATTGCATGAGCTAAGACATGCAACTGACAATCGTTCTCAGGAAAGAAGCTGGATTTTAGCTCAATTGGACAATGATAAACTGGAAAAAGAAGTTTTGACTTTGTCAGTTGTTGCCCTTCACATTTTGTCAGCTTTGACCAAAGAAGATTTAACCGGTATCGAATTAGCCACAAAATTATCCGTCACTCGTGGCGGAGTGACTCGTGCTGTTCAAAATTTAATCAAATATCAGTTTTTAACTACTTATCAATCTGAAAGTGATAAAAAGAAAATTTTCTATCACCTGACAGTCAAAGGTCGAAAAGTAGCGACCATTCACGATAAAATGCATAAAATCATGGATATTAAACTTGGACAAATTTTCGATAAATATAATGAACAAGAAAAATCAGTTATTTTAAGCTTTCTGTCTGATTTCAATCTGACAGAAGCCCAACTTTTTGATTCAGAATAAGTCAAAAAAATCTAGCAAATTAATTTGCTAGATTTTTTTATTTTGCTTCATAATGAAAATCTGGGTTCAATTCTTTATCAAGCTCTGCAAAAGCAACTTCCATTCGACGGTTAACTTCGGCAATGCCTGCTTCATCCATTTTTTTAATATCTGAAATATCAATTGGATGTCCAATATTTATTGAAACTTTTTGACGCTTGAAAACACCTTTCATCGTCAAAGGCCCTTGATAGACGGCAGGTACAATCCGGACTTTTGCCATTTTAGCAATAACCGCAACGCCACCTTTCATCTCTGCACTATGACGACTTCCTGATGGAAACATAATCATTGATTTATCTGATTCTTTAAGCATTTTAACCGCATGTTTTAAAGGCTTAGTTCCTGGATTTTCGCGATCAACTGGAAAGGCACCACACATTTTAATCCACCAACCCCCGAATCCTTTAAACAATTCTTTTTTCGCCATGAAAATAAATTGTTTAGGACGAGTTGCAAAAGCAAACCAAACTGGCTCCCAAGCCATTCGGTGAGGGGCGACTAATATATAATTTTCATCTTTAGGAATTCGGTCAACATTGTAGTATTTACTTTTTCCATTCAAAATGAAAAGTAAAAAAGCGACAAGATTGCGTAAAAAGACATAAAAGATTCGGTGTTGTTTTTCATATTCTTTCATTTTTGGGTAATTTACTCCTCATATCATAGTTGCTGATAACTTCCCTATTTTAACTTATTTTAGTAATTTTAGCAATTTTTGTCCGCTCCAAAATGATGACAAAAAAATGGTTCCAAAAGATTTTGAGACCATTTTTTTATAATATCTTTTTATTTTTCTTCTGATTTTCTGCTTCGACGATTTCCATAAGCAAAATAAATCAAAATTCCAATAAGGAACCAAATTCCTGAATATAGTTTTGCTTGCACATCCAGTCCCCAAAATACAAATAATGAACCAAGAAAACCAAGGGCTGGTAAAACTGGGTAGAAAGGCATTTTGTAAGTTGCTTCTGGCAAATCTTTTCCTTGACGACGACGAAGTGAATAGATTCCAAGTGTAACAAACATGAAAGCAATCAAAGTTCCTGCTGAAATAAGTTGAGCAAGGAAAGCAAAGGGGAAGAACGCCCCGATGACAATAGCAACAATGGCTAAGGTCCACACACCATTTGCTGGAAGATTTCGGGCATTCATTTTACCCAAACCTTTAGGTAAAAGTCCATCGCGTCCAAAAGCATAAAGCAAACGTGAACCTGCAAGAACCATCCCCAAAAGGGCGATAAACATTCCGGCAAGTGCAATAGCTGTTACAACTTCTGATAAAACAGAATAACCTGATTGTTGAAGAGCCCAACCAACTGGAGCTGCATTTCCTGCATAGGCTGAGTAAGGATGCATCCCTACAAGTACCAAGGTTACTGCCGCAAATAGAACAACAGCAATGAGAAGCGACCCAATAATTCCACGTGGCATTGTTTTTTGGGGATTTTTAGCTTCCGCTGAATTGGCTGCAATTGAATCAAAACCGATATAGGCCAAGAAAATCATTGACACCCCAGACCAGATTCCCGAGAAGCCACCAAAACCTGTTTTGGGATTGTGTGGCGGAATAAATGGATGGTAATTTGCTGGCTTAATGACCGTAATACCAACAATAATAAAAGCAATGACAGCTGCCACTTTAAGCACAACAAGAATTTGACTAATTCGTCCAGCATCAGATGCCCCACGAAAGACAATAATTGCCGAGAGTAAAATGACTAAAAGTGAAATAATATCAACAATTCCACCGTCTGTACCAAATGGATTGGCCAATACCTTTGGTAGATGGAAACCGAGTGGTGCTAACAACTGTTGCAAATTTGCTGAGAAACCTGATCCAACAAAGGCAACGGCAATAAAGTATTCCGCAAGCAAAGCCCATCCAGCAATCCAACCAAAACCTTCGCCAAATAAGACTGAAATCCAAGAATAGGCTGAACCTGCAAATGGCATCACTGTTGACATTTCAGCATAAGCTAAGGCAACAAAACCAGCGACCAAAGCAGCAAGCAGATAAGAAAAGACAACACCTGGTCCTGCAAATTGTGCAGCAACCTGACCTGGTAAAGTAAAAATAGAAGTCGAAATAATTGTTCCAACACCTAGTGCAAGAAAATCACGTGTAGTTAACACCTGATTATAGTGTTTATCTGCATCTCGATAAAGCTCAAAATCAGCTTTTCTCATAAATCCCATAATAAATCCTCATTTTTCTGAATTTGTAACCAAATAATTTCAATAAACTGTATTTTACCGAATTGTCTGACAATTGTCAAGAACAAACCTTATGCAGTATAAAAACTTTTTTACAAAAAAATTACTGACAGACTTGTCAGTAAATTATTTCTTGAAAATTGAGTTCTGTCAGTACTTTTGGTGCCTTTAGATGATACGTTTTCAAACCTGCTGTTTGCGCCCCCAAGATATTATCCGCATTGTCATCAATAAATAAAGTTTCATCAGCCTTTAAATTTGACTGACGAAGAACCTCTTGAAAACTTTCAACTGTTGGTTTTCTCAAATGCAAGTCATGTGAATAATAAGTTTTTCTAAAATAAGTTGATAGAGGTCGACCCATCTCATCGATACAACGCTGCTCAAAACATTTAGCGTGAATAGCATTAGTATTTGAAAAAAGATAGAGTGAGAAATCTGCTGATAGCTCTGTCAGTAAATCCATTCGTTCTTTTTGAAAATTTTTTAGAATTAAATTCCAATTTTCTTCAATTACTTCATCTGTCAGTTGGCTATTTGTTGCTTCTCTAAACTTGTCATAAAAAATTTCGGGAGAAATAAGGCCCAATTCTAGTTCCTCAAAAAAATCGACTTGTTTTTGCGGATTAAAATAAGCAGAAAAATCTTTTATTCCTAAGTCCTCAAAGGAGTTGACCATTCGCTCAAAACCTAAGTCTAAAATTACACCACCTAAATCAAAAATAATATTTTTTACAGTCATAATTAACCTTCTTTCAAATAGGGAACACCGATAGAACGTGTAGCAGCATAAACTTCTTCTTCTTGATTGCGGTCATTAACCATGCGGAACAAAAAGTTAAAAATAGGAACAATAACAAAGAGCCAATGTCCATAAAATGGAAAAATAATGGCAATAATCATGATGATAACATTCATTAGAATGGTTGAAAATAGTCTGATTAACCAAACACGACGCCAGAATTTAAAGGATTTTGGCATTTTATGAAAATGATCTTTAGTAATTGAATAACTTAAAAGCTCCTGCTGAAGTAAAATCACAATCAAAACCAGACCAAAATTCAAGGCACTAAATGATGTTGGAGCAACCATAATCCATTTGGTCAACAACGGAATCAGTGAAAGCAAACCAATAAAGATAAAATCTTGAACAATAATTTTTTCTGTAATTTCTTCAGTCAGAGCAAAAATTTTGTGTCGATTGAACCAAAAATTAGCTGTAACAACAAAACTTACTAAGAAGATTCCAACTGAACTGATGAACTCCCAATAGCCTTGATTACCAGAAGGTACAGGAATTTCAAGGAGCATAATTGTAATAATGACCGCAATAATTCCGTCAGCAAATGCTTCAATGTGATGACGGAGCTTTTGTTTTCTAAGCTTTTCATCTTCTAAAGCATGACGAGTCATTGATTCTTGCAATTCTTCACTCGTCATCTTGGCATATTGTGGATGCGTATTGAGAAACTCTTCTTTAAGTTCTTCACGCGCTTGAATCATCTCCGGATTGCTTTGCATTTCCTCAATTTTTCGTTTCTGACGCTCAGTCAAGTTTTTATTTTGCTGTTTTCTTGCCTGTTCCTTTGAATAATCTTCATCAAATGATTGAATCATATTATTTTGCCAGATTTCACCAATTTGGTCAGTTTTTTCTAAAGTCTTTGAAGTTTTTGTTTTACTGACAGAGCGAACAGGAACTCGTTTTTTTACGCTACTTTTTTGCAGTCTCTTAGGCATTTTTCCTAGCTTCTTTCGTATCTAAAATAATAGTGACAGGGCCATCATTTATCAATTCAACTTGCATATCTGCACCAAAAACGCCTGCTTTAACTGATAAAATCTGAGCCAAACTGTCATTAAATTTTTCATACATCGCTTTAGCAAAATCAGGTTTCCCTGCTGCAGAAAAACTCGGACGATTCCCTTTTTTAGTCTCCGCATACAAAGTAAACTGAGAAATTGACAAAATCTCTCCTTGAATATCTTGAACAGAGAGATTCATTTTATCATCTTCATCTGAAAAGATCCGCATTTGCGCGATTTTACGTACTGCATAATCCAAATCAAAATTGCTGTCAGCATCCTCAACCCCAACCAACAACAAGAAACCTTGATTAATTTTTTCCTTAAGGACACCATCATTACTGACAGAAGCTGACTTTACACGTTGAATTACTATTTTCATAATATTTATATTTCACTCCTATGATAATCTCTTTACTGACAGTATAGCATAAAAACGCTCATTTTCTCGACTTACTTTTATTTTAACAATGCCTAAAGAATTCTTGACATCATATCACTCTTTAGGTATTATCATAGAATAAGAGTCTCTAACTATTAGTTCTAAAATGAGATTAAAAAAATAATAAAGGAAAAAAATGGAAGAATTAGCGATTGTTGTCCCCGTTTATAACGAAGAAGAAACGATTGAGCTCTTTATTAAAGAGGTAAATGACAAAACAGAAAAACTCAAGCTAAAAAAGGTTTTTTACTTTGTAAACGACGGTTCTAGTGACCAAACGCTCCCTCTTATAAAAAAATTAGCGAGTCAAGTTGACAATATTAACTACATTAGTTTCTCAAGAAATTTTGGTAAAGAAGCAGCTTTACTTGCAGGCTTAGAAGCCACTAAAGAGCCTCTTGTTACAGTAATGGATGTTGATTTACAAGATCCACCTGAACTACTTGTTTCCATGTATCAGAAACTTCAAGAAGGCTATGATAGTGTTGGTGCTCGCAGAATTTCGCGTTCTGGTGAATCTCCACTGATTTCTTTTTTCTCTCGATTTTTTTATAAGATCATTAATAAAGTATCAACTACACCTATTGTGGACGGAGCCAGAGATTTTCGGCTTATGACTCGTCAAGTTGTGGATAGTATTTTGACACTCAGAGAAAATAATCGTTTTTCAAAAGGACTTTTTTCTTGGGTTGGTTATGATGTAACTTATTTAGAATACGAAAATCACGAACGAAGTGCTGGTCAGACTTCTTGGTCTTTAAGTCAACTCCTCCGTTATTCTATTGATGGGATTATTAATTTTTCGGAAATGCCTCTCAATATTGCGACATTTGTTGGTTTTATCAGTTTTTTAGCCTCACTTTTGCTCAGTATTTTTTATCTTCTTAAAACACTGATTTTTGGTGACCCTGTTCAAGGCTTTCCAACTTTGATTGTTTTGATTTTACTGTTAGGTGGCTTACAACTTCTCTCTCTTGGAATTATTGGTAAATATATCGCTAAAATATTCCTAGAGACCAAAAAACGTCCCAATTATATTATTAAAGAAAGTAATTTAAAAGAGCTTGACTAAGTCAAGCTCTTTTCCTAAGCATTTGTCCGTTTTACGGAGTAGACATCTGGGGTCATTTTGATTTTATCAACAATCAAAGTCAAATCTGAGAGATTTTTAATACCTAAAGCGATGTGAATATTCGCCATTTTTTTATCTTTAGTGGGTTGAGCATTAATTGAAATTAAATTTTTAGTAGAATTTGATAAAACTTGCATCACATCATTGAGTAATCCAGGACGATTAAAACCATAAACATCAATATTAGCGACATATTCTTTCACTAAGTTTTCTGAATCATCCCATTCAACTTCAACAAGTCTTTGTTCAAAGTCTTCCATGCTTCGAACGTTTTGACAATCAGCTCTATGAACTGAAACACCACGCCCTTTTGTAATGTATCCCACAATTGGATCTCCTGGAACAGGATTACAACATTTGGCGATACGAACAAGTAGGCTATCAATCCCTGAAACACTGACTCCACCATCGTGACGAATCTTCATGATATTTTTACTTGATTCGCGTTTAACTTCGCCCTTCATCAGCTCTTCAGCTTCTGCTTTTTGTTTGGCCCTCTCAACTTCACGACGTTCATTTTCAGTTAAACGATTGGCAATTGTTGTTGCTGAAAGCTCACCAAATCCAATTGCTGCATACAAAGCTTCCGCATTACGGTAGCTAATCTTATTGAAGACTTCGTCTAGGTGCTTCTTATCTAAATATTGATTGGGAACAAACCCAGCTTCTTCCAGAGCCTCTTGTAACATTTCACGGCCTTTATTGACCGACAATTCTTTATCTTGGTTCTTAAAGAATTGTTTGATTTTATTTCGAGCTTTATTAGTCTTAACTAGATTAATCCAGTCACGGCTTGGTCCAAAAGAGCTTGAGCTGGTAATAATTTCAACCCGATCACCTGTTTTTAGTTGAACAGATAATGGTTTCATTCGTCCATTTACTTTGGCTCCAGTCGCATGGTCACCGACTTTTGTATGAATAGCATAAGCAAAGTCAATAGGGCCTGAACCTCTTGGTAATTCTTGGACTTCACCATTTGGAGTGAAGACATAAATCTTATCTGATAAAATATCTTCTTGAACGGCTTTGACAAAATCTTCTGCTGAATCACCAGCTTCTTCACGCAATTCCACAAGTTCATGAATCCAATTCAAGGTTTCAGAAATTTCATGAACATCAACTTTTGCTTTAATTCCTTGTTTGTAAGCCCAGTGAGCGGCGACCCCAAACTCTGCGATTTGGTGCATTTCCCGTGTTCTAATTTGGAATTCCATTGGGCCTTTGGGACCATAAACAGTTGTATGGACAGATTGATAACCATTGGCTTTTGGATTGGCAATATAATCTTTAAAACGACCTGGCATTGGTTTCCAAAGGTCATGAATATAGCCTAAAGTGGTGTAAACATCACTTGTTGTTTCTGTGATACAACGAATGGCAATCAAATCATAAATCTCATCAAAACGTTTCTTCTTATCGTGCATTTTACGATAAATAGAATAAATATGTTTCGGACGCCCGTAAATTTCTGCGTCAACTCCTGCTTTTTCGACTCGTTCTTGTAATTTACCAATTACTTCAGCAACAAGCGCTTCACGAGCTGTTCTTTTTTCATTCATGAGACCACGAATGCGATAAAATTCTGCTTCTTCAAGATAACGGAATGATAAATCTTCTAATTCCCACTTGATGCTGGCAATCCCCAAGCGATGAGCAAGAGGGGCATAAATTTCCATGGTTTCACGTGAAATCCGCTTTTGTTTATCTGGTCTGAGATGTTTAAGCGTGCGCATGTTGTGCAAACGGTCAGCCAATTTGACCAAAATAACACGAATGTCTTTGGACATAGCCATAAGCATCTTACGGTGATTTTCAGCCAATTGTTCTTCGTGTGACTTATACTCAACTTTACCTAACTTAGTAACTCCATCAACAATTTCAGCAATTTCATCACCAAATAATTCTTGCAAATCGCCTTGCGTAAAATTAGTATCTTCAACAACATCATGCAAAAAACCACAGGAAACAGTAACGGCATCCAGTTTTAATTTGGCTAAAATTCCTGCAACTTGAGTAGGGTGAACAAAATAAGCTTCTCCTGAAGCACGATATTGGTCTGCGTGGGCAAGCGAGGCACAAGCAAGTGCCTTTTCCACGAGTAAAAGGTCTGTTTCATTCATATAATCAGAACAGATATTAACAACTTCTGCTCCGGTTAAGACTGGTTCTTGTGGCATAACTTTAAATACTAGACCATTTTAACGTTGATTCTAAAATGGTGACCAGTTTTCCTCCTTATTAGATTAAAATATTATCTCATTAATTTTTGTAAGTTAAGGTTTATTTCATTTCACTTAATTTAATCTATTCTATCACATTTGTAGGTTAAGCAAAAGTATGACTATTGCAAAACTAAAGATAAAACTCCGATTATTCGGAGTTTATTTATTTTTTTCATTATAATCGGTGGAGGGTTGAATCATTTGTAGCATTTGCTCAGTAGTGGTAGAACTCATCATTCTAAAGCGCGGTAGCGTTAATAGACCATCACTTTCTTTGGCTGCTATTGCAACAGCACCGTTACGACCTGGGTCAAGCAAGCCAAACTTATAGCCTAATTCGCTGGCTAAATTTAAGGTATTTTGGTTGTAACCACCTGCTGGATAACAGATAATATCTGTTTTTTGATCAAGGTTTTTATCTAAATCTGCTTTTGATTGTTCAAGTTCTGTTCGTTGAGCTTCCAAAGTGAGCTTTCCTAAATCAGGATGACTGACTGTATGACTGCCAAAATCAACAAGACCACTTGCTTTCATCTCCTTGATTTGTTCCCAGGTCAAAATTCCACCTTGGGCTTTATTCACATAACCTGTAATAATAAAATTCGTGGCGTGCATATTGTATTTTTTCAATAAAGGGAAAATTTCAGTATACATTGTGACTGAACCATCATCAAAAGTAAGCCAAACCATTTTATCACTTGGTTTTTCTTTAGTTGTTAGAATTTTTTCGGCATCTGAGCCACTAACCGTTGTGTAGCCTTTTTCTTTCAGCGCTTTTAATTCATTTTCAAAGGTTACACTATTGATGTTATTACTATCTTGTGGGAGCTGATCAGCTCTTGAAGTGACATAATGAAACATCAAAATGGGCAGCTGATTTTCATTTGTTCCAGTGAACCATTTTGTTTCTTTTGGTTGAGAAGAACTAGATGAAACAGTGCTTTTAGATTTGTTTTGACTAGAAGTTTGACTGCTTTTTGGGCTTGTATTTGTTTTAGGATTCAACAAATGAACAGCAGCAAAAGCAATTGCAATTATTCCAATTAAAAGAACGAAAACTGTGAGGACTGAAGCCCAACGAATTCGTTTTTTGCTACGTTGTACTCGCTTTTTCATTAATGTTTTCCTTAATTTTTTTATTTATAATAATTCAAAATAAGCTGAAAGACTTGATAGAGCATACAATGGTGCGGTTTCTGCTCTTAAAATCCGTGGACCTAATCCAATCGTTTTTGCACCCAAATCAGTAAATTTTGTAATCTCAGTTGGATGAATCCCACCTTCTGGTCCAAAAATAATGAGTACTTTTTGGTCGGCTGACATTTCTGTCAGTGCCTGCTTAAACATTGTTTTTTCACCAGTTTTTGCTGATTCTTCATAAGCGATAAGGACTTGGTCAAAATCAGTAAATTTATCAAGTAAATCAGTAAATTGCTCAAAAAGTTGAAGCTCTGGAATCATTTGTCTGCGTGATTGTTCGGCCGCTCCTAGAGCGACTTTTTCCAATTTTTCTTGTTTTTTGGTCAGTTTTTTCTTGTCCCATTTACTGACAGAAGCTTTAAAAGGTGCTGACCAAATGGCTGTAGCTCCTAATTCTGTTGATTTTTCAACAATAAAATCGAGCTTATCTCCTTTAGGAAATCCTACAGCCACGGTAATTTGAACGGGCAATTCTGAGGACTCTGTCAGTAATTTTATCAGCTTCACTGATTGGTCACTTGGCGAAACGACTTCTGACAGCCCAATTTCACCGTCAGTAAAAACAAGACGGATTTGGTCACCACTTTTAGCCCGCATCACAGTGAAAATATGATGAGCTGCTGCTTGATTTTCAATGATAAATTCTTCGCCCGGTTCCGGTAATTTTTTAAATACAAAATATTGGTTGGCCATGTTTTTTCCAATCATTTCTTAGAATAAAGTTTTGAATGTAATCTTTTCTTTATTGTGCTTCTCCATTGACTGAAAGATAAGCGACTTTATTTAAGCCTTTTATCCGCCAATGACTCCTTCACGATTTTCTGTTTTCTTAAAAATCAGACAGTTCCATTCGCCTTGAATCATTCGTGTTTCAAGGAAAAATCCAGCTTTTTCTGCTGATGCAATGACCATGTCCGCTTTGTCAGCAATAATTCCTGACATAATGAGGTAACCTTCTTCTTTGACCAAGCGGAATGCGTCTTCTGTCATTAAAACAAGGATATCAGCCAAAATATTAGCCACAATGACATCTGCCTTTTTATCAATTCCTTCAAGCAAATTATTGGCTGAAACGTGAATTTTTTCATGACCCGGATTGAGTTCAATATTTTCTAAAGCCACGCGCACAGCAACTTCATCAATATCATAGGCAAAAATTTTTTGCGCACCAAGATATGAAGCTGCAACAGATAGAACGCCCGAACCCGTTCCAACGTCAAGTAGCGTTTCACCTCCACGAAGAACTTGCTCTAAGGCATAAAGTGACATTTTGGTCGTTGGATGTGTTCCAGTTCCAAAAGCCATACCAGGGTCAAGTCGAATCAATTTTTCAGACCCTGTCGCCACGTAATCCTCTGTCCAACTCGGCACAATGGTTAAATCATGCGTAATTCGTGCTGGTTCAAAATATTTTTTCCAAGCTTCTGCCCAATTTGTTTCTGACAGATTATTCGTTGTTACTGACAGACCTGTCAGTGAAAAATAATCACTTAAATTTGCGATTTTATGTTCAATTTCGGCTTTGAGTTCCACAATTGGCATATTTTCTGGATAATAAGCAGTAATTTCAACAAAATCAGATTGTTCAATATCGGGAAGAACCTCGCCAAATTGGTCTTCGTGATTGAGATAATCAGCGCTGTCATTAATTTCAACACCGGATGAACCCGCTTCTATCAGCAAAGCTGAAATAGCTTCTTCAGCTTCGCGACTGATTTTTATTGTGATTGAATTCCAATTATTCATTTATTTCATCTTTCTTTCTATGGTTTATCTCGGCCTACAAAGGAGTTCTTTCCCAGTAAGAAGCCAATCGCTCGCCTAATATTTCGTTCGATGGCTTCTTCTGTTTTCAACCTTGCAATATAACGATTAATTTCAACTTGTTTAGAGGGAATTAATTGGTCAAATACTTGTTTTGCTTCCGGATTTTTGGCTAATGCTTCACTTAAATCTTGTGGTTGCTTGACAATTCGTGGCTCTGAATCATAGGAAATTGTAAAATCAAAGATTTCCCCGATTCTTTTAGGCGAATTTTTCAGCATCGTCGTATTGACATATAAGCGCCAATCCCCTTTGAAAAACATTAGATTTTGCTGATAAGTTTTTTCATTAATCTGACCACAAATAGGAATTGGCGATTTTTCTCGGCCTGAATCCTGAAATATTTTCTGCAAAATATCTGGTGGTACAGCCACAAAGGGATTGATACCGATAATTTCCAGTTCAGCTTGAAAACTATAACTTTTCATAGTGCTCTTGAAGTCCTCTTTTCCTGTCAGTAAAAAATTTACTTTTCAAGTTTTTTTAATTCTCTTTGCATTTTCGAAACAAATTTTTTTACTGACTTAAAATCTTCGTCATCAACATATTCAACAGCATCTTCAAGCAAATCAATCCAGCTCAATATCTCTGAGTTAAATTTTTTCACATCGTGCTTTTTAAATTCTGTCAGTAAAATTTTAAGAGTTTTTACTAACTGTAAACTCCGATAACGCCGCTCAGAGCGGCGTTTTGCCAAAGTTCGTGCATAATCTTGTTCGGGATTTTCCCAAGAATGAAGTTTTTGAGTCATTTTTCTCCTAATACTGTTTAACTTTTCACACAAACCATTCCTTGCATTTGTGCAAGCCAGTATAACTGCAGTTCCACTACCAATTTTTAAGAAAAATTAGAATGAACTAGCATAAGAATTAATCAGTAATTACAAAATACGAGTTGTCCATTCTTCACAGTTAATCACATCAGAAACCAAGCCTTCATAAAATTCTGGTTCATGTGAAACCATCAAAACAGTTCCCGGATATTCAATCAATGCACGTTTGAGTTCTTCTTTAGCGTCCACGTCCAAATGATTGGTTGGTTCATCCAAGATGAGAATGTTAGATTCGGTATTCATTAATTTAGCAAAACGTAATTTTGCTTGTTCTCCTCCTGAAAGAACATAAACACGTGATTCGATTTGTTTAGCAGTTAATCCCACCCGAGCAAGTGCCCCGCGGAGTTCTGCTTGATTCCAACTTGGATACTCATCCCATAAATCATCAAGTACCGTTTTTTGCGAAGGATTTTTGATTTCTTGCTCATAGTAAGCAATATCTTGGAAATTTCCTTTTTCAACTTCCCCATCAAGACTTGGAATCAAGCCCATTAAACTCTTGAGCAACGTCGATTTCCCAATCCCATTGGAACCAATAAAGGCAATTTTTTGTCCAGCTTCTACTTTTAAATTAATTTCTGACGACAAAGGTTCATTGTAACCAATGACTAAATCTTTTGCCTCAAAAACGAGACGACTTGGTTTTCTACTAAATTTAAAATCAAAATGAGGTTTTGGCTTTTCAGAAATAGTCTCAACAATTTCCATTTTCGCCAATTTTTTCTCACGCGCTTTTGCTTGGCCAGACGTTGCCACATTCGCTTTTTTACGGGCTATGAAATCTTTCAGTTTAGCTTGCTCAGCGACCTGCGCATTATGCAAAGCTTCAAGCTGTGCCTTTTTCTCTTCAAAGACACGTTCAAATTCCGCATACCCCATTGAATAGCGGGTGATTCCGAGACCATGCACATGATAAATGATATTGACCACTTCATCCATAAAGGGCACATCATGCGAAATCAAAATAAAGGCATTCTCATAGTTTTTAAGGTAATTTTTCAACCATAAAATATGTTCTTCATCCAAATAGTTCGTTGGTTCATCCAAAAGCAAGATATCTGGTTTTTCAAGCAAAAGTTTGCCAAGTAAAATTTTCGTTCTTTGCCCTCCAGAAAGTTCGGCCACATCTTTATCCAACAGGGGAGTTAAACCAAGACCTCGTGCTGTTTCTTCAACTTTGGCATCAATTAGATAAAAGTCACTATTATCCAATTCTTCTTGAAGTTCTCCTACATTCTCAAGCGCAGCATTCATCTCGTCTTCTGACATTTCCGCCATTTTCATGTAAGTATCATTGATTTGCGCTTCTATATCAAAAAGATATTGAAAAGCCTCAGCCAATGCTTCACGCGTCGTTTTTCCTTTTCCAAGCACAGCATGTTGGTCCATATAGCCAACCCGGTGTTTTTTCGACCAGATTACTTTTCCCTCATCAGGAACCAAAGTCCCTGTGATAATATTCATGAAAGTTGATTTACCCTCACCATTTGCCCCAACAAAGCCGATGTGCTCGCCTTTTAGCAAACGGAAACTTACATCTTCAAAAATTGCGCGGTCACCAAAACCGTGGGATAGATTTTTTACATTTAAAATACTCATTTTTTATTTCTTAAATCTTTCTAAATTTCTTAATATCTTGGATACTTATAAAATTCTGTTTCAGATAAATTAGCAATACCACTTTCAAAAGCTTCTTTATCCCAATTGACTGAAAATTCTTCGGCAGCTTCATCAGCTAGAAAGTCCATTAAATCATCCAAACCTTGATCGGCACTTTCTTGTAAAAATTGAGCAGAATAAGTCAAAAATTCACGAGATAAGCCTTTTTCACCATAAGGAATTGTTGCCAAATAATCATTTTCATCAAAACGTGATTTAGCTGGATTATAAAATAAAACTGCATCCTCATAGACGATATTTTCTGCTGATTCTACTCCTTCTGCATCAGTCAAAAGCGCTCCAGAACTATTTTCTGCCTCTAGTAAAAAGCTGACTTCTACCGCAAAATTACGCTTATCCCAATTCATTTCAAAATCATAAGTAAATCCTTTTTCTAAAACTTCTTCCAAAACATCTAAAAATCCAAATTTAGCCATTGTTCACACCCTCTTTATATTATGTTAAAATAATTATAACAAAAATTTGCTCTAGAAAAGTCGCAAGACTTAATAAATCAGCTCATTTAATAGCTTTTTTTACGTTTAGAATGTATAAATAGATATTTTTTTAGAATTTGGAGAAAGATTTAATGGAAATTAGAAAAATAGAACCACGTGACTTTGTCAAAGTTGCTCAATTGGAGAATGAAAATTGGACCTTAGCTTCAACTCCACATGTCATGGATTCCTCAGCAGAAAAAGTTATCGGTAAAATTATGACTGGGACCACTTATTTTCTGGCAGTAGAAAATGATGAAATTCTTGGAATACTTGATTACGGCCCCCGCCACAAATCTGAATTTGGAAGACATACTGTCACCTTTGGCATTATGACAGCACAAGAAGCCAGAGGTAAGGGCGTAGCTACTACACTAATAAACTTCTTTATTAATTTTGCAAAAAAAGAAGGATTCAAAAAAATTACAATTCAAGTGATGGGTTCAAATCCAGCAGCCTTGAAACTTTATAATAAATTAGGCTTTGTTGAAGAAGGATGTTTGAAAAAAGAATTTTTCATTGATGGTGAATATGTTGATGATTGCATTCTCGCCTTCTATCTAGACAAAAACATTTTGTAAACCAGGTTTACGTTTATTGTAAACCTATGGATTGGAGAATAATATGGCACAAAATCTTGCAAGACGAATGAGACCAAGAAATATTGATGAAATTGTTGGACAAAAACATTTAGTTGGTAAAGGAAAAATCATTCGCCGAATGGTCGAAACTCAACTTCTTTCAAGTATGATTCTCTACGGACCTCCTGGCATTGGTAAAACTTCAATTGCTTCAGCAATTGCTGGAACAATGAATTTTGCTTTTCGGACATTTAATGCAACGACAGATACTAAAAAAAGACTTCAAGAAATTGCCTCAGAAGCCGAATTTTCTGGACAACTTGTTTTATTACTTGATGAAATCCATCGCCTAGACAAACCTAAACAAGATTTTCTTTTACCACTTTTAGAAAATGGACAAATTATTTTAATTGGAGCAACAACTGAAAACCCTTATTTTTCAGTTGTTCCAGCGATTCGTTCTCGCGTACAGATTTTTGAATTAAAACCTTTAGAACCAGAAGATTTAGAATTTTCTGTAAACCTAAGTTTACAAGATAAAGAACGTGGATTTGATTTTGATGTGACCATTGACGATGATGCACTCTACTTTTTAATTCATTCAACTATTGGCGATTTACGTTCTACTTTTAATGCCTTAGAATTAGCTGTTCTTTCCTCAGAAGAACATCATGTCACTTTAGATGATATGGAAAATTCTTTACAAAGAAAAGCTGCAACTTTTGATAAAGATGGCGATGCTCATTATGACTTGCTTTCTGCTTTACAAAAGTCAATTCGTGGTTCTGATGTCAACGCAAGTTTACACTATGCGGCTCGTTTAATTGAGGGCGGAGATTTGCAGAGTCTAGCCCGGCGCTTAACCGTCATGGCTTATGAAGATATTGGTTTAGCAAATCCTGATGCCGCACTTCATACGGTTTCTGCATTATCAGCGGCCGAAAAACTCGGTTTTCCTGAAGCACGAATCCCCCTTGCCAATGTCATTATTGACTTGGCTTTATCCCCTAAATCAAATGCGGCTTATTTGGCGATGGATGAAGCGATTGCTGATTTAGGAAAATATGGAAATCTTGCTGTACCAGCGCACTTACAGGATGGCCATTACGCTGGGGCAAAAGATTTAGGAAGAGCTGTAGAATACCAATATGCTCATAATTTTCCTAATCACTGGGTAAACCAACAGTACTTACCTGATAAAATTAAAGATGCCGATTATTTCCGCCCTGATGACACGGGAAGATATGAAAAAGCACTCCATAGTCGTAAAGAATGGATTGATGAACAAAAAAATAGGAGCTGACAAATCTGTCAGTAAATAGAGCGAAGTAAATTTTACTGACAGAAAGTGAAGAATATGACAGAACAAATCACTCAACTTAAGTTGTCAACAATTGTAAAAAACCCTTACCAGCCTCGTCTTGTTTTTGATGAGGATAAATTAAAAGAATTGGCTAATTCTATCCAAGAAAATGGCGTTTTACAACCCATAATCGTTCGTAAATCAAAACTTGTTGGCTATGAGCTTTTAGCAGGTGAACGTCGGTTTCAAGCTTCAAAATTAGCTGGTTTAGAAACTATACCAGCAATTATTAGAAGCTATTCTGATGAAGAAATGATGACTCTCTCAATTTTAGAAAATTTGCAGAGAGAAAATCTCAATCCACTAGAAGAGTCCAAAAGCTTGGCACAACTGGCTGACAAATTGGGAATGACCCACGATCAAATCGCTAAGGCCCTTGGAAAATCAAGGTCTTATGTCTCTAATCTTATTCGTTTACTTGGTTTACCTGATACAATTTTGAAGCACGTTGAAAATCGAGATATTTCACCTGCTCACGCCAGAACACTTTTAGCTGAAAAAAATCCTAAAAAGCAATTAGAGCTCGTTGATAAAATAATTAAAGAGCAGCTCAATGTCAGAGGACTTGAAGCTATTATTTATGGTGAAGAAAAAGTTACTGACAAGTCTGTCAGTAAATTAAATATCAATCTTTTTACTGACGAAACTGAAAAAGAACTGATGAAAAAATTGGGAAATAGGGTTAAGATTCAAGCAAATAAAAAATATCAAGGGAATTTATCCATTCGCTTTGATAATCTTGATGAACTAGAAAATCTAATAAAATTACTAAAAAAATAAAAAAATTTACTGACAGAGGACTTTTAAGCATTTCGTCAGTAAATTTTTTCTTTATCCTCTTAAAGCCCGAAGTGCATAGAGAATTGAAACAACATCAATGATCTCTTGGAACAAAGCTCCAATCACAGCTGGAATCACTCCCAAAGCTGCAATAAACATCAAAATAATACAAATGATAATCCCAATCATGACCGCTTGTTTAGCAATTCTTAAAGTGTCACGGCTGATTTCAATAGAAGTCGTCACTTTCCTAAGATCATTTTGTAACAGAACAATATCGGCCGCTTCACTAGCAACTGTACCTGAGCCCACACCAATTGAAATTCCAACATCTGCTGTGGCTAGAGCTGGAGCATCATTAACTCCATCTCCCACCATAATTACTGGTCTATTGGTCGCATTTTTAATAAATTTTAATTTTTCATCTGGCATTAAACCCGCATAAACATTGTCAATTCCAACAGTGTTCGCAATTTTATCAGCAACAAGTTGATTGTCACCCGTCAACATTGTAATCTTTTCAAGACCAATTTTTCTCATCTGAGCAATTGTTTCTTTGGCTTCTGGTCTTAAAGTATCAGAGAAAGTGACCGCTCCGATATATTTACCAGCTTTACTCACATAAAATGCTGTTTCATAGTTAAGATTTTCAGGCGCAAAAGTAAAAGAGCTCCGGCCAATTTTAATTTCTTGACCCTCGATTTCTCCGATCACACCAAGTCCAGCAACCTCAGTTAAAGAGGTCAATTTTAATGGTTGAACCTTTTTATTTTCAGCATATTCAACAACAGCTTTTGCTAAAATATGACCACTTGATTTTTCAACTGTGTAAACCAACTGTAAAAGTTCTGCCTCATCCTCTGTTTCTATTGGCTTTAGGCTGTCAACCTTTATTGTTCCCTCAGTAATTGTACCTGTTTTATCTAAAAATATTTCTCGAGCTTTTGCTAATTTTTCGATGACTGTTCCATTTTTGATTAAAGCTCCATTTTGACTAGAGCGACTCATTCCCGAAACAAACGCGATAGGGGCTGCCAAAATCAATGGACAAGGGCTGGCAACCACTAGGACTTCCGCAATTCGTACTGGGTCACCAGAAATAAAGTAAGCAATTGCTGCAATAAGATAGGCAATAATTGTAAAAGGAACAGCATAACGATCAGCCAGACGTACAAATTGAGCTGGAGTTTTCTCCGTTTCTTTAACCAGTTCTACAATCTTTTGAAACTGTGATTCTGCCGCTATCACCGTAGTTTCAATCTGGATACTGGAATTCCCATTGATAGCACCCGAAAGAACAGGATCACCTTTTACTAATTCATTCGGCTTGGTTTCACCCGTCAATGACGCCGTATCAAGTACCACTGCCTCAGAAATAAGTTTCCCGTCAATTGGAATAATTTCCATCGGTCTAATCAATAAATGGCTCCCGACTTCCACATGGTCTATCGGCAAATCGACCACCTTGTCCCCTTTTTGCACATGAGCAATATCAGGCGACTTATCTAATAAAGCAGCTAAAGCTCGGTGAGCTCGACCATTTGCATAGTCTTCTAAACTCTCACCTCCAACAAGCATGAGAATAATAATCAAAGAGGCCCAATATTCGCCCACTAGTAAAGTAGCAATAATGGCCGTGATGGCCAATAAGTCAACACCATAAGAGCCAGACCGTAAAGTTTTAATCATTTCAATCAGCATTGAGAAAGCCAAGACTCCTCCAGCAATTGTAACAATTAAGCGTGCCAAAAAAGGCTGATTAAAGCCAAAGTAAGCAATCAATGCCACGCCTGCAATGACAAAAACAAGAATCAGTTTTTTCCAGTTTTTCATTCTTTTCTCCTTAAAAATTTAATTGTCCTAGAACATTGCCCTGCTTTGTGAGGAGTTTTTACGACCTGATTGTCTTCTCCTTACGCCGCTTTGATTCTTTCGAAGCTGAGCTTAAATTTTTAAGTTACCCGTTAATTTACTTCCATTCTACCAAATTTCTGCTAAGGAGCCTAACATTTTAGTTGTCAAAGATATTTGTCAGTACTTTTTCTTATTCAAATTTTACTGACAGAAAGGTTTACAAAAATTTGTCAAGTAATTTTACTTTACAAAACTTGCATTTCTGAAAATTTATGCTATACTAATAAAGTACGTTTTTGCACTCTGCAAGAACGAGATAAAATTCTACGGAGGAAAAAAACAATGGCAGTACCTGCACGTCACACTTCATCAGCAAAGAAAAACCGTCGTCGTACACATTACAAATTGACAGCTCCAACTGTTACTTTTGACGAAACTACTGGTGACTACCGTCACTCACATCGCGTTTCACTTAAAGGCTACTACAAAGGCCGCAAAGTTCGCGACACTAAATAATTCGACAAAAGTTATAGAAAGGGACTATCATGCGCGTAAATATTACACTTGAACACAAAGAATCTGGTGAACGTCTGTACCTTACTCAAAAGAACAAACGCAACACTCCAGATAAATTGGAACTTAAAAAATACTCTAAAAAATTGCGTAAACACGTAATCTTTAAAGAGGTTAAATAAGGTTTCATTACACGTCAATAGACTTGTAAAACCTTGATTTTTAGTGATTTTATAAGTTTTTTACTTTCAATACATTTCACTAAAAATAAATCTTATGGCAACCTTTTTGGCAACCTTTTTTGAAAATATAAAATGGAGAAAAGAAAGAGTCCAGCGTAAATAAATTCTCATAAAAGTAGATAGAGTTAATTCTATCTACTTTTATTTTATATCTAAAATAACAGATACCATAATATTTTAAAATCAACTTATTTTTCATTAATGAATAAACTATCTTAAATTTTATTACTCTTAGATATTTTCCAAATATAACCTCTAAACATACACTTACCATAAAAATTTTAAAATATTATAAGTTCATTTTCCAATAAAAAATAACTGTATTATTTTACTTAAATTATAAAACAAAAATGAACTAACAGCACTCATTATGAAGAGTGACTTTATAAACAAGTGACGTTCAATCAAATTATTATAGTAAATAATGTATAATTCTAATATATTTATTTTAAGCGTTTATTTTTCAAATTGATTGGGTGTGAGATATCATATTTTAAATTCTAAAATATCAGCTTTTGAGAGTGATTCTTCATTTGACTTAGAGGTCCATCGACTTATAAATCGTTAAACGAGTCACGTTGTATTTTTTAGAAAGCTGAGTGACGAATTTCCAAGAATGGTAGAAGTCTATAAAGGTTTCTTTAAATTCTTTTGCGTGTCCTTTTTGCATGATTTTGCCCTTTGTATAAATTATACAATACACGCTCTAAGCTTTAAGGATAACATCACTTTTCTTACATTTAAATTTGTTATTAAATATGATATAATTTAAGGTATATAATATATATATGGAGATACCATGACTCAAAAAAAGAGGCGTTATTATCGTAAGAAAAAACACACAGTACTAAAAGTTGTTTCAATTATTTTTGCATTAGTAATTATCGCTATTGCTTCTATAGCCTACGCCGCTTATAGAAATGTTGAATCATCATTTTCAACATCATATGAAAATTTCCCTAAAACAACAAGTATCGACTTAAAAAAGTCTAAAACATTCACCACACTTATCATTGCAACTGGTAAAAATAATTCTAAAAATACAGCTTATGCTACTGTTTTAGCCTCAACGAATGTAAAGACAAATCAAACTACTTTCATGAACTTCCCAGTTTTTGCGACAATGCCTAATCAAAAAACAATCACTGAAGTTTACAATACGAATGGAGATGATGGAATTTTCCAGATGGTTAAAGATCTATTGAATGTGTCCATTAACAAAGTAATTCAGATTGATGTTAATAAAATGGGGTCACTTGTACAGGCCACTGGTGGAATCACCATGCAAAATCCAAAGGCATTCAATGCTGAAGGTTATGAGTTTAAACAAGGAACTGTTAATTTACAAACTGCTGATCAAGTCCAAGCCTATATGACACAAATTGACGATACTGATTTGGATGCTTCAATCACTCGGATTCAAAATGTCTCAATGGAACTCTACGGAAATATTCAAAAAATTGCTCATATGAAAAAACTTGAAAGTTTCAATTACTATCGAGAAATTCTCTATGCTTTTTCAAACACTGTTAAAACCAATATAAGTTTCAATGATGCTAAAACGATCGTTATGAGCTACAATAAGGCTCTAAAGAATACCAGCAAGCTCAATCTACATACAACAGATGAAAATGGAGCTAAGGTCGTTTCTCAAACAGAATTAGACTCAGTCAAAACCCTTTTTGAAAAATCTCTAAAATAAAAGAACCAAGAGGTTCTTTTATTTTTATTTCATCACAATATAATCCGGTACGGCTCGATCGTCTTGACTAGCAACAATCGTTTTACCATTGACAGATAGTTGACTTGAGCCGCCACTATCAAGTAATAACATATTTTGGAGCTTCAAATTTGACACTGACTTCATTATATTATCATAACCTGCATTTGTATCACTCAAAATAGCATAGAGATTATTATCTTTATCATTCGCAATAAAAATATGGATCTTCCAATCTACTGAGCCATCACTTGGTTGAATTTTACCATCACGGATAATTGCAGTACCAAAATCATAGGCTTGTTGCCCTCCGTTTTTAATAATAGTTGAAGCAGGTGTACTTGAATCATAAATTTTGCACGAACCATCTTTGTTAATAACAAAAGCATATTGAGTCGTTGTACCTGGGCTCCAGTCCTGAATCAACTTTCCATTATTAATTTGAAATCCAGCTACTTGTCCTGTCTGCATATTAAATGCGGAAGCATTCATAATCAAAGCATTAGGATACTTAGCTATAACTTCTGACATTTTCATCCGTTGATCCGTACGATTGGTAACTGTTTTTAAGACTTCCGGATTGTTAATTCGATAAATAGTGATATTATTCGTAGATAAATCAGTAAATTTATCTAGATTTACCTTTGAGGGAACTTTAACCCATTCTGGTATACCAGTATCATCTACAAGTGCTATACTACCCACAGCAGCTTCTTCACCTTTTTGCTCTACATAACCGTTAGAAGCTGAAGTTTTGGTCGGTTGATCCGAACTATTTGTTTTCATATGATCAGTACGAATAAGTGAATCTCTTAAGGCATAAGCCCCCGCTCCTATAAGGGCAATAAAAATTAAGATAGGTATAATTATCACCCAAATATTCTTTTTCATCTTTTTTTTTCTTTCCAATTTATCCTCCATAATATAAGTTAATCGTAATGCTAAATATAACATAAAACTGTAGATTTATAAGTATTATCTGATTACATTCCGCTTAATCAAAGTATTGAACATCAACCATAATTGTGTTTTTAGAAAATAATTCATTAAACTGTAAATTACAACACCTGAAAAGATTTGAAGGAGCAACTGTAAAATCGTCATCTTAAATGTCTGATTCATCAAGAACACACAACTAAACATTACTAAACCCGAAACAAAGTATTTCCAGACTCCCAAAAATAGCTCAAAGAGTTTAAAATCCTTTTTTACTCCGTTATATTGATAAAATACAATAACAGTTTCTGTAATGATTAAACTATAGACCGCACCAAAGACACCAAATAATGGAATTAACGATAAGTTAAATACTAAATTAAATATAACGCCAATTACAAACGAAGTGGAATAAATCTTTAACTTATTTAATGGCAAAAGATACTGTGTCCCCAAAACTCCCCTCCATGCGATCAAGGGCACCACAATAGTTTCTAACATCATGACTTCCCCCACTTTTGTAAAGTCTTTTCCAAAAAAGAAGGGCGCAAACTGAAGGGAAATTCCTGCAATTCCAAAGGCAATACCAAGTGCTACGCCTGTATTGATATTAAAAAGCTTTATAATCATTTTTTTTATTTTTTCATTTTCACTCAAACTAAATAAACGAGTAATATAAGGCATCATAACAACACTTATTGATTCAACTAATGACAATGACATTATAATCAGAGTATCAGATTGGTTAAAAAAACCAGCTTGTACAACTGAGGTAAAAATACCCAGAAAAGTTTTTCCAGACATTGAATAGATCGTTAGTGCCACTGTTGGTAAAAAAAGAACTAGCGTATTTTTAAAATGTTTATTTAATTGTATGTTCATATTTTTTAATTTATTTGGAAAATAAATTTCATTTATCATATATGGCCATAGCGAAAGATTACTAATTAGAGAACTTACATTTAAAATAATAATATAAATTGCTAAATCATTATAGTTCTTAACAAAAACAAAAATTGCAAATACACTTAAAAATTTAATGATAGTATTTCGAATGACCGTAATTTTAAATTTTTCTAAACCAAAAAAATACCATGAAATATCAAACATACTTGCAAAAATTGCAATAGATTGCCAAATAAAAATTTCCTGGTATTTTTTATTAATAATAATAACCAAGAAAAAAAGAATGAGAGCAACAATAGAAGCTATCCAACTTATGAAGGTTATACCCCAAAAAGCTTCACTTCTCTTCTTTTTATCTTGCTGACAAGATGCAATTTCTCTAATACCATAGCTTGATGTTCCTAAAACTGCAAGAAGAATAAAATATTGTGTAAATGAGCTTGTGAAAGTATTAATACCGATACCGTCAACCCCAAGAACTCTAGAGAGATACGGCGAAGTTATAAGTGGCAAAAAAATTATTAAAATTTTGTAAGAACTATTTAACAAGTAATTTTTTAATATACGCATTTTTCTCCCTTGTATTATAAACTAATTTGCGCGAATATATCTTTTCATAAAATAAAATTAGAAAATATTAGCTAACCATTACAGCTCTAATCAAACTCATTTAATTTGTTAATCCTATTTATAAGTGTCTCTAGAATTTTTGTATGGCGCAGTTAAATTTTAAATTATATCTAATTCTATTATAAATTAGAAAACAAAAAATTTTTGAAGTTTTAATGAAATAAAATATTGAAAATATATCTTCCTAACAAATAAGATCTTCAAAGTGTCACAATTTTTTATTTTTATCTTTTATTAAATCAATTAATTGTACTCTATTAAACTTTTTCTGTCTCTTTCCAAATTTTTTACTTTCAACAAGAAGTCTCTTCTCCTTTAGGATTTGGCCAATGAATGAGGTACAAATCAGTGCTAGATAATCTTCCTCCTAGTATAAAAAAGTTTCTGGGAAAAAGCCTATAAATCTTTCTAAATAATGCTCAGTAAAATAAATTGCGGCACCCATTAGGCTTTCCTCAAAAAGATCTAGAGTCCTAAGAGAATAATCTCCATTGTTTCTGATAGATACATTATTTTTCTTAATTTTTGATAAATTTTACCATGAATAAGCGACATCAAAAAGATTTGTTTAATATTTGTGTATTGGCGAAATCTCAATACTTTGTGTTGATCAACTGCAAGGTGATAAGGGTTTTGATTAATACCATCCCTTCCAATAATTTCGGAACCAATCATTGCACATTTTTTTGAATAATTTATTGAGGTAAGTTTTTTTAAATATTCAGTATCATCTAAAATTGTATCTGCACTAATAACTAATATATTAAAAATACTTTTTTTCTTTTTAAAAATTTTATTCCTAAATTATTTCCTTGTGCAAATCCTATATTATCCCTACTCTTAATCAAATGAATATTAGAAAAATACTTATATTTATCAGCTAAATACTCAAATGATCCATTGTTTGAAACATTATCTACAATAACAATTTCAAAATTTTGATAACTTTGAGCTTGAATCGAACTAATACAATCTATTGTATCTTTAAAAACTTTATAATTTAAAATAACTATTCCTATTTTTTCATTTTACTTTATGAATCTCCCTCTATTTATAATTTTTAATATAAATATCACCGACTTTGCCTCAGTTATCTTAACCATGGTTGAGAAAATCCAGAATTGTCGCTGAGTTCTTGATAAAGTAGCATATTTCTTGATCACTACTAAAGATGATTGGTAAAGTATCAATTTTGTTTGAAGATTTTTCAATACTGAACTTCTAGAATAATCATGTAAATGTTCAAACTTTACTTGATTAAGCAATCCAATCTTTTTCCCTAAAGATTGGATTTGCTCCGCAAGAATTATCTCTTCCCAGTAAAGAAATACATCTTCATCAAAATATCCTATCTCTTTTAAAATATCTGACCGGATGCCTAAAAAGGCCCCTATAACACCGTAAACTTCATATAACTTTGGAAGTGCCTTTGCCTTTTCAAGTGTTCTGTCTCGACCCAAACTTTTTCCCTTAAATTTTCGTTGAAGAAATCTAGTAATAGTAAATATTTCCAAAAGATTAATTGACCAATCTTTTCGATCAAACCATTGCCATTCTTCGGCAATTCCGGGTCCATCATGGATTGATGATAAAACAGCATAGTCCTCATGTTTTTCAAAATTTTCAATAACCTCTATAATTGTCTCTTCTGAAAGTGAAACATCAGGGTTAATTATAAAGCATATTTCTAGATTATCCTTTTCAACTAATTCCTTTAGTCCTATATTATTTCCAGCATTATATCCTGAATTTCTATTATTCAATATTATTTTTATTTTAGAATTAACAACTTGATTAAGTTGGATTCTAGAGTTGTCTGTAGAAGCGTTGTCTACAATAATAATCTTTTTTATGGATTTGAAATTCACCAAAATATTAGCAAGTCGAATTGAATCGTTTGCAGAATTATAATTTAAAATAACAGCACCTGCTGAAAGCATTCAGATTCCCTCCCTTTCAATTCTATCAATTGCAGTCATCAGTCCAATAATAAACATCAAAGTAATAAACCTTTCCATTGAATTACTCAAAACAAGATATGAAAGTGTTGTAAGTTGGCAGTATATAATAAAAGTCGCAATACCAATTAATAGTGGATTTCTGATACTAATTACTATCATTTTTCTTATTATCGAAAAAATTGCAAGTAGAGCAAAAATTCCAAAGTTTACAATATCTCCAATGGTCCCTATATCTGTAGTCGTAAAAGAGCCATAAGGACCATGAGCAAGATACGTAATCTCCCCCCATTGCACATTATCGTATAGACCTATCCCTAAAGGAAAATGCATTGGGATCACTGTATATAAATACCAATTGAGTTCCCCTTGTCTAACTGAACTTGATCCCGCATAATCACCCGTGCTCTCTGTAAAAGAATTAATATAATGATTAATGTATGAAGAACCTCCGAAAAGGCATATAAAAAAAATGCAAGTACTTAAAATCAAAAGAAGGACTATGTTCTTCTTGGAAATTATTGAAAAGAAGAGCATTACAAAAACTGATATAATAAGAGAAATGAAAACCTGCCGTGTTTGAATAGCATATAAAATAGCTGCAAATCCAGAAATAATATTAACCGCAAAAATTGGAGTTAATTTATGTTTTTTCGTAATAACTAAGGACAGTAAGAGAAGAACTACAAACGGTAGAATAGCTCCTCCCAGGGAAAAACGTGGACCATTTCGAAATCCATAAGGAACTTTTAGAAAAAAAAATCCTGAATAGTTAAAATAGATTACTTGAAGTAACATAATAAAATTACCAATAGTTGAAACATAAATAATTGATTTTAATGTAAAAAACCACTCTTCAGTTACAAATACATATACTGATAAAGCCAATGTCATAATTCCTAGAACATTGATGTACTTGATAAAAGCGTTAAAAACAAATCCTATATTAAAGAAAGTCATGATCAGCCCAGAAGTTACCATAATTCCTATAAACACTAACGTTGAACTAAAATAAAATTTCGTTTTAATACGCTTATTCCAACAAATTAAAAAGAAAGTAATAGATAAAATAAAACAAATAATTTGTGATATTTGATCTGAAACTGGAAATATACCATAAAACTGATACATGAAGATAAGTAAAATAATAAATACTAATTTTGCATAAGTTTTCTTTTTTTCGCTCATTCTTTCCCTCTTAAACACTTCAAAAAGTAATATATTGCTTGTATAAAGCGTTCATCGTAATTCGTATCATACAAAAATTCTAAACTTTTGTAGATATTAGAACGTGTTTCCTCATCATATTTTAATACTTTTAAAACTTTTTGTTTAAATATTTCTACTTGATCTGCCGGTGCAACCTCGCCATTGATTCCCTCTTTTAAAAAATCTCTGATTTCAAGTAAGTCTGTAGAAACTATTGGAATATTTCTTGAAATTGCCTCGACTAGTACTAAACCAAAAGCTTCAAAAGTTGATGTCAAAAGAAAAACATCAATATATGGCAAGACATCCCAAGGTTTTTCTTGCCACCCGTACCAGTTAATTTTTACTGGAAGACTTTTTAACATATTATTTGCATAATCTTTTAATTCGCTATCTTGGTTACCAGAACCAACAATATGAAGCTCTATTTTTTTTTCTACTGCAAGTGCCGCAACTACTTTGAATAAAGTAGAAAGATTTTTTGGAGGGGCTAATATTAATCTACCAACATAACCTATCTTTATTAGATTTTCTTGTTTTGTACCTTGTTTTTTTATTTTTTGACTAGACACAGGATTATAAATAACTTTGATATTATTTTTTAAAATACCCAAGGTTTCTAGTTGTTCAACAGTTTCACTATTAATTACTAAATGTCCATCCGCATATTTTAAATATTTTGGATTCATGAAATCCATTCCCAATACTGGAAAATGTAACCAAGACAAGACAATAAAATTTTTTTTAAAATATTTTTTTACTTGATTGGCAATATAACAAAGTCGAGGTCCCAAACAAATCACAACATCAATATCATCAAAAATAAGTTGCTTCAAAATAAATAATGTTCTATTCCCTTGTCTTAACTCAGTTTTTTCAAAATAAATTCTCTGATTTAACCACTCGTAATATTCTGGTATATCTGGTAAAACTAAGGTTAAATTAAACTTCTCCCTAATAAAAGCACTTGAAAATATATAGTCTAATACTTTCTCTGTACCACCTTTCCCCGATAGGTTGGGGGCAATTATTTTTATTTTTCTCTTCATTTGTTTTTAATATTCTCAATTAATTTAATAAAATAGTCAGCTATCGTCTCATCATCTAATCCTGCTTGAATAATAGCTTTCCCGCCAATAGTTGAATCATGATGTTCTTTGATTTTAAGGTTTTCAACCCACTTTGCCCATTTTTCAACTTCTAACGGTAAATAATCAATAAATGAAGAAATTTTCAATTCTGGTATAAAATTTTCTGAAGATACAACTACTGGCACTCCAGCTGCCTGGGACTCTAAAGCGACTATACCGAAAGATTCTACTATTGATGGGATTATAAGGCCATCTGTAGCTGATAAAATACCTTTAATATCATCAATTGAATCAAAAAGTGTTACATGGTTCTCTAAATTATTATTTTCAACTTCACTCTCTAATTCTTTCTTTAAATTTCCAAATGGGGTATATCCAAAACAAAGAAGTTTAAAATTTATTCCTTTTTCTTTTAATTTTTGAGCAAGTTCCAAAGAAAATTTATGATTTTTCACCGCCGTATATGTTGCTAATTGAATAATTAGTGTTGTTTCTGAAGAAATTTTATACTTTTCTCTGTAAATCATTCTGCTATTTTCAGAAAAATAATAATTTTTTATTGATAAGCCATTTGGTAGAATTTGAAATTGTTTGTTTTTAAATAAAAAAGTACCTGCTTCTTTACTTACTGCTAACCCTAGATCAAAATGATTTAAGAAATATCTCCTCAGAATCTTATTTAAAAATGAATAGTTTGTCATTACTGAATGAGCCTGTACAATAATTTTACTGTCAAGATTTCTTAGTGCAAATTCTTCAAATGCCATAGATGAGCTATTCCCATGTACCCATACATAATCATATTTTTTATTTATAGCGAGATTTCTCAGTAAAGAAATATAATGTAAAGGCCGTCTTTTTCTATTTCCAAAACAAAAGATTTGACCCTCATTATTTAAAATTTCATCTTTGAGTGATTCGTCAATAAAACCAGTATATAAAAAATCTATTTCATAATTTCTCTGTTTTAAAATAGCCCTATAATAACTCATAATTGAGCTAGTAATTCCATTTTTCGATAATTCAACTGTACTAATTATTAATATTTTCAATATTATTCCTCTCTACTTTCTTTATAAAACACTTCGTGATTTTTATCTTTATATTTATATACAATGAATTTTATACTATTATAATGGAAACTACTCAAATCATATACTTTCTGGTAAATAAACTTAACTTTAAAAAATTCTGCATAGCTCTAGTTTTACTATTTACTTATTTTCCATATATTTATCTGAAACTGTCTATAAATCAATTAATTTCAGATATAAACTTATCTATTTCGTACAACATCCTATTACTATCTTTTTTGTATAGATTAGGTTTAAAATACTCAATATTGCATAAATCAGAATATAGATCATTTAAATTTGTATTGAGAAGGATATGTTTTCTTTTTTTAAATTCTTCTACTATTTCTAATTGATGATCATCAATATGCTCATTATATTTTTTTAAGCGAGGCACTACAATAACTTTCTTGTTTTTTTTCAAAGCAGAAACTATACTTCCAACTCCACCATGAGTAATTATTAAAGTCGCTTCATCCATAAGCAAATCAAATTTATTTGAATCAAAAAAATCTTGAAACTCGTAATTCACAGGTTTATAATCTGAATTCCCCACCTGCGCTACTACACGTTCTGTTATTTTTTTCTCATCGATTAATTTATCAATTGTCATCAAAAGACGATTAAATTGAAATTTTTGTGTTCCTACTATCAATAATATCACTAGAATAGTCCCCCATAGTATTTAGCTTTTGGATGCTTTTCGGATAATGTTGGCCACTGAACAATGAATAAATCCACGAACTTATAAACTAATTTCCCGGTAAGTGATAATTTTTTTGTTCGAGCAAAGGATTCTACAAAGATGACTTTTGCCCCCATTAATTTTCCGATGACGCATGCTGGATATGCAACTAATGCACCCGTAGTTAAAATAATATTAGGTCTCTCACGAAAAAAGCATACCATTGTTTTTATAAAAATTAGAAGAAAATTAAAAAAAAAATATTTCTCATCTCTATCAATTTTTCTAACATAGTACTGCCTATTACCTATTCTTATATTAGAAAACTTATCAAGTTCAGTAATTTGAAAAGTATCATACTTTTCTGAAATCATTCTTAGTTCATTAAGTTCTTTTAAATGCCCCCCAGAAGAAGAGACCATACAAATTTTAACTGATTTTTTTTTCATAATATTTCTTTAATACGCGTCCGATCCGTGAATACTTTGTGAAATTGTGAGTACTAGAAGCTTGATATCGTTTTTGGTGCTATGGTACTGGAGATAATAGAGTTCTAAATCTGCTCGTTGAGGAAAAATAACTTTACTTCGACCATGTGTCGTCCAATAACCAGTAATTCCAGGTTTACATATCAGTAAATAAGGAAGGCGCTCCCCATATTCTTTCGCTTCAAAAAGTAGAATTGGCCTTGGACCAACTAATGCCATATCCCCTTTAAGGACATTGATAAATTGTGGTAATTCATCAATTGAGTGTTGTCTAATAAATGAACCAATCTTCGTCACACGGGGATCATTTTCTAGTTTATTGCCATTGGCATGATAGGCGGCTTTAACTTCTGGATGCAGCTCTAAATACTGCTCAGCATTAAGAATCATTGTTCTAAATTTTAAAATATAAAAAATTTTACCGTTTTTTCCATAGCGTTTTTGTTTATAGAACATTGGCCCTTGATCTTTTTCCGAGCTCATTTTGTAAGGGACATAAAGCAATGCAGCCGCGATAAGAAATAAACTTGAACCCACTAATCCCCCTAAAATATCAATCCCTCTTTTTATAATTATCTCTCTGTGAGAAAATTTTTTTAATTCTACTAACTTATGCTCTTCCGGTTCAGGTGATGAGACATCCTCAAAAACTTTCATTATTTACTCCATTTAATCCTTTTAAAATAAACCTAAAAATTTTTTTGTTTTGATCTTTGTTGGTTTTTCTTGATAAAAACTTTCGTTTAAAATCACTGACTCTGCATTATTTTGAAACATTTTTGATACATCAGAACCATAACTTTCTTCAATCATTTCAAATGCTTCCTTCATCTTAAATGCACGTGACGTCACATTATGAGCATCTGATGCAACAAAATGCGTCAGATGGTTTTCTATCATTTTAAATGATAACTTCTGTATTTTTTTACCAAAATGACCAGTGACACTTGAAGCTGTTATCTGACTTAGTACTCCTTGTTCAATAAAATCAAATAATATATCCGGATTCTCAATGATTCCACTGTTACGTTCAGGGTGAACCAAAATAGGTTGAAGCCTCTCCAATTGAATATTATAAAAAAGTTCTTTAGCATAAGCTGGCACATGATTTGATGGAAATTCAATCAATATATAACTTGAAGTGCCCGCTGCTGTCAGTAACTTTCCTTCAGAAAATTCTTTTAATAAATCACCATATATTCTCACCTCTTGTCCGGGTAAAACTTCAATTGGTAATTGATGTTCGTCAATGATATTTTGAACTTCCTTAACTTTTTTTAAAATAAGGGGTGACTCATTATTAAATTGAGGATTATGATGAGGAGTGGCAGTGATGGTTGTTATCCCTTCATCGATTGCTGATTTCAGCATTGTCAGAGTATCTCCAGAAGTTTTAGCTCCATCATCTATCCCCGGTAAAATATGGCAATGAATATCAATCATTTGCTCCCCTCTTCTACAAATTTCTGTCTTTTATTTGATTAAAATTTATTCCAATTACTCTACTCCGTAGTAGTAATACGACGGTGACTCAGAAGAGTCTACCCCATGCAAAACAACTCCTAATATATTTGCATTAACTTGTTCCAGTATTTTTTTTGTTTTTGCTAAACTCTCTTTTTTTGTTTCATAGGCACGTACAACAAGAACCACTCCTCCTACATAACTACTCAAAATTTGAGCATCAGTAACTGCAGAGAGAGGTGGAGTATCAATCAAAACAACATCAAAGAAATCGGACACAGAGTCAATCAAATTCTTCATTGCACTAGATGCTAATAATTCCGATGGATTAGGTGGAATTGGACCAGAGGTAATTATTGTAAGATTTTCAGAAAGTCTTGTCCCTTGTATGGCATCTTCAATCGAAGATTGATGCATTAAAATATTGGTTAATCCTACTCTATTTTGTACTTTAAAAGTAATGTTAACAGTCGGTTTACGAAGATCGCCATCAATTAAAAGTACTTTTTTACCTTGTTGTGCAAAAGCAACAGCTAGATTAGCACTCGCGGTTGATTTACCTGCAGCTGCTTCTGAAGATGTTACTAGAAAACTTTTAATCCCTTGATCCGCCATTTTAAAATCAATGGTCGTACGAATCGTACGATATTGTTCGGAAATAGGTGATTGAGGATTGACACTGGTAATAATATAACGATTATTGTCTATGCTTCTTTTATTTTTAGCCATCCTGAACTCCTATCTTTTATTCCTTTTTGATGATCTATTTACTTCATGGTCGCTAGGCGGACTTGACTTAGTTCCCGATTGCGTGCCATTTTTATTCGTATTATTATTAAAATCACTCATTTGAGCATAGGTTGTTACACCAAGAACCGTGAGTCCCAGAGCTTCAATATCTTCTTCTTTATTAATTTTGTTATCAAACAATTCCTTCAATAAAGCAATGGCTAAACCTAAAACTAGTCCGGCTATAACAGATATCGCTAAATACAATTTAGGTTTAGGACTAATTGGTGTTGTTTGAGCTTTTGCTTTGGATAGAATATTAACGTTAGTAACATTCAATAGTTTCGCTGCATCTGAACTAAAAATTTTAGCAGTCTCGTTTGCAATCTTTTGAGCAATGTAAGGATTAGAATATTTAACAGTAAGCGTAATGACTTGTGAATTTGTTTGATTTGCTGCTGTAACTCGTTTTTGGAAAGAGTCATCAGATAGATTTAAATTACTTTGAACTTTATCTAAAATGACTGGACTAACAATAACTTGGTTAATTGTGTTCGCCATTTGAATATTACCGGTCACTTGTCCAGCGTAGGCTGCTGAATTATCCGAATTTGGTAGTTTAACGACAAGTTGAGTTGAGGCTGTGTAAACTGGGGAGGCTATAAAAAATGTGTAGATGCTCCCTAATATTGTGACTATTAAAGCACTAAATAATATTAAACCTAACCTTTTGCGAATAATTTTAAAAATCCCTCTTAAATCAAACGTCTGTTCCTGTGTTTCCTGCATTTCTTCTCCAATATTTAATAATTGTTATTTATAACTTAATTAGTTTGCTGTAAAATATTTAGTAATATAATCTAGCCAAATCTTATTCCCCGAATCATTTAGCGTTCTATAAACTCCATCATCAGCAAATAGCCCCTTCATTTCATCAGAATTTTTGTCTGGGTAACTAGACCAGTAGTCTATATAGGGATATTTTGTAGATAAAGATTGTTTAAATTGTTCTTCTTGTACGGGGTACACAACACCACCATAAATCGGTGGAGAGGGTTGAACTATCACCTCTGCTCCTGTACTAACCAAATTTGTTATAAGTCGCTCATTACTAGTCAGTGAGGCTGTTGCTTCAATATTTTGGTTATCATTAAAAAGTGGAGCTTCATATAAAACAACATCAGGGTTAGTCGCCAATACTTGATTTTGAACTTTTTCAGCCAATAATTGTTCACTAGTTTCGCCATTGTAAGTGATATTTTTGATGTTCCAAAACTTATTTCCATAATATTTTTGCAAGTTTTGTTGAAATTGTTCAGAAATAACTGAATCAGATTGCCAAATACAAGTTAAAGTAACTTCTTTATTTTTGGATGAAACATCATCTATTTTATTTTGAACTGATTTTGGTAAATTTTTATAATAATTTTTATAGGTAAGGTCTATCTGATTTTTTTCACTGCTATTTTTTACAACTTCTTTTCCTTTATCAGCTTTTGAAAGATTATTTATCCTAGAATTATAACTATAGAAACCTCCAATTATCAATGCTATAGATATCATTATAGTAATTACAAAAATTCCTTTTTTCATCATATTAATAAGAAAAACTCCCTAAATTTATTATTGTTATAACTCTATTTGATATTCTAAAAAAAGCCATTTTTGACAAATTATAAACATTTCTTTTTTCTCTTCTTGAGTTAGAGTTTTAAAAAGATTAATTGCAGAACTGTCATTAGGCTCATCAATTATACCCATCAGATATTTTGGAGACACATTAAAATACTCTGATAGTCCTATTAACCTTGTCCCAGAGGGTTCTCCTCCCAACTTATAATTATTCAAAGAATTTCTAGGGTAACCCAATTCCCTCTCTATTTGATTTGCAGATTTACCACTTGATTCAACTAATTCCTTTAGACGATGGTAAAATAAATCATTCATAAATATAATCCCTCTTTTTATTAACTTTTGTAAGAAAAATCTTAATTTTATGAAAAATTAAATCAAAACTTGCTTAAGTTAAACCATTTTGGTATTTTTTTAATTTTCAATACTATATTAATACATTATATAAAAGAAAATCTTTTAATGCAAGTGAAGGTAAGGGTTTCAAACTTTAAACTGCAAGAAATTTTACGCATAAATAAAGATATAAGTTTAATCATTTAGCATGGTTTTTCAACTTTACTTTCAGAAAAATTAAAATTTTCCTGAAAGTTATCGCCTTAACTCTATCTTAAACCTTTAATGATATCAGTATACTCTTAATATTAAAAATATACAAAAATTTTCAAACAATTGCCAAAAATAGATTTCTCTCCAAACTTTCTAATCGCATTAATTAATTCAAACTCAATGCCTTTTTTACTCGTATATTATACTTTCCTATCATTTAGAAGTGATGTTATCCTTAAATCTTAGAGTCACTATTGTATAATTTAGACAAAGGACAAAAACATGAAAAAACGCTACTCAAAAGAATTTAAAGAAACCCTTATCGCCTTCTATCATTCTGGTCAATCCGTCACCCAGCTGTCTAAAGAATACAACGTGGCCCCTGCAACAATTTATAAATGGATAGACCTCTACTCTAAATCTAATGAAAGCTCCGTCTCTAAAGCTGATTTTCTAGAATTAAAAAGACAACTGGCTAAAGTTAAGGAAGAACGAGACATCTTAAAAAAAGTATTGACCATATTCGCCGAGAAAAAGAAGTGAGTGCTGCGGATATGGCTCAAACCATACAAACTTTAGCACTCAATGTCAGACTAAGCTGTCAACTCCTTGATGTTCCTGAATCAAGTTATTATGAACGGATTAACCGACATCCATCTAAAACTCAATTAATGAGACAATACCTGTCACTCAAAATTTCTCAACTCTTCAATGCTAACCGAGAAATCTATGGTGCTCCTAAAATTCATCATCTTCTACTTAAACAAGGGGATAAAGTCGGGTTAAAACTGGTACAGAAGCTAATGAAGCAACTTCAACTCAAGTCTGTAGTCATTAAGAAATTTAAGCCTGGATACTCACTAAGTGATCACATCAATCGAAAAAATCTCATACAGACTAAACCTACAAAGAAAAATAAGGTTTGGTCAACCGACATTACTTATATTCCTACTCAACAAGGATGGGCTTATCTCTCAACCATTATGGATCGTTATACTAAAAAAGTCATTGCTTGGGGTTTGGGCAAGCGAATGACAGTAGAATTAGTGCAAAGAACTTTAAATAAGGCCATTAAATCACAAGACTATCCAGAAGCTGTTATTCTTCATTCTGACCAAGGAAGCCAGTATACGAGTCTAGAGTATGAAGAGTTGCTTAAGTATTATGGAATGACTCACTCTTTCAGTCGAAGGGGATACCCTTATCATAATGCCAGTCTTGAATCTTGGCATGGACATTTAAAAAGAGAATGGGTCTACCAATTTAAATATAAGAACTTTGAAGAAGCCTATCAGAGTATTTTCTGGTACATCGAAGCCTTTTATAATTCAAAACGAATCCATCAAAGTTTAGGGTATCTTACACCTAATCAATTTGAAAAGGTAAGTGCTTAAAATAAATAGATTAAAATTCTACGTTTGTTACTCTAAAAACTTGACTTAACGTCAAAGTGAATTTTCAGATTAAAAATTATATCTTTGATATATTAAGATATAAATTTAAACTTATGATATATAATAAGACACTTAATAAAAACACAATTAAAAATAAAAAGTACTGAATTTTTAAAGCGTTCAGTACTTTTTATTAAAATTTAAATGGGTTTTTATGATCGTAAAGTTCTTTCAAAGGTTGTTTATGGGATTCTCCTCTTTGGTAATATCCAAAAAGCTCATCATATAAGTTCAATTTTTCTTTTACTTTTTCTTCTAATCTTTCAATCTCATTAATAATCAATTGAGAATTCTCAAAAGAAATAAGTTCTATTTTTCTATCTCTATCAAGTTCTGTATTTCCTCCTAGAATGAAATCGATATCTTCATCAGATAACTCATCTTTCTCTTTTTCAAATCTTACTTTTTTATAGAGTAGTTCAATAACATTAATATCATTAACAGCTGTTTCATATCTAAAATTTGTATCTATTCTCTCTAAAATCAGACCTGCCTGTACGGTCTTTGACACCTCAGGATTATCAACCATTAATTGTTCAATCGGAACTTCCAAGACAAGTGCTAATTCAACCAAAGCATCATCAGTTAAATACCTTGTCCCATCTTCAATTTCTTCTATATCTCGTACAGATGTCCCAATAAGCTTGGCTAATTGCTTTTGTGTCAATCCTTTTTTTAATCGATTCGCTCGAACGTTTTCTTTAACACTATTAAAATACTGAGTATAATTACCTCCTGCTCTTCCTAAGAGGTAGTCAATAGAAACATTAAAATATTCCGAAAATTGCTTCAAACGCTGGGCAGTCGGCTGATTTTTTTTATAGCTATAGAGAGTATTTTTACCTAATCCAAGTTCTTGTTCAATTTCATTAAATGATTTCCCTTGTTTTTTAGCTAGGTCTTGTAATCGCTCATAAAAGTTCATATTTCATTCTTTTCTAAAATTTATATTTAACAGTTGACTTTTTTAGATTAATAATCTAAAATACAATTATAGTTAGATTTTAAATCTAAAAAAGTTATTTTTTAGATTATTTAACTAAATTATATCATATAAGGAGTTAAAAATGAATGACCCACCAATAAAAAAATCGTCCTCGCTACCAGGCAAAAAGACGACTTACAAAATTATATAACTTGATTATAACACACTGACCTTTGAAAATTAAATATAAGAGGATAACATTTATATGGATATTCAGACCCTAGCTCATGACCTCGGAAAGTCTGTTTCTACTCTCAAGCGTTGGAAAAAACAAATTGAGCATTTGGCAGAATATGAATTTGAAGAAAAAACAGTTCAAATCGGAAGAAATCAGACTCAAAAAGTCCCTGACTTCGATTCAAAAGAAGTGAGACGTTTCCAAAAAATGGCACAATTAATTGATTCCAAAGGTTTAGAACAAACAATTTTTGAAGTCTGGGGAAATGCACAACTTTTGACCTTAGAACATATCCAAGGCAAACACAATCACTTAGCACAAGCTTTTATCAAATACCGATTACAAGCAAACAAAAAGTTTGATTCACTCAAAAAAGAGAATCAATCACTAAAAACAGGACTTGATACTCTAACGCAAGAGTTTAAAGTTTATCAAGAAAATAATAAAAAGAAAAAAGGACTATTTAAATGAACAATAATAAATTAACACTCAACGACAATACTGTAAAACTCGGTGGAGTTAACCTTGATAAAAATAACTTCGATATTCCGAAAAAATTTATGGTGAACTTTTCTAAAGCTCGATTTTCTAAAGATGGAAACAAAGCTATTTTACAAGCGCTTGATGCTGGAACGGCACTCGTATTAGAACAAGCTGGTGTTGATCTTTCCCAATTAAAACCTATCACAATTGAGGTTTATGGTGGACTAGATGAGCTTCAAGATTACAAAGATGAAGAAAAAGAAGCGGTCATTGAATGTACGAATCCACAAGTTCGTTTACTTTGGGATATGGGAATGAGTGCTTGGCGGGGAGTTAAACTCGTAACTGATAAAATCACTTTATCTAAAGGCGAATGACTGTCACAGGATGTGTGAATGCGACAAGCCATGTGGGATGCCTGACGTCTGCGAAGCACAAGACGAGTAGGGCAAGACCACATGGGGAACGCTGGCGAATGAACAAAACAGCCTGTGGAAGTCATGCCCTAGAGAAGATAAAAATGTGCTTACCTAGACAGTTGTCTACGTGCCCACCATTTTAGGGCTTGTCAACAAAATGGTGTAACCCCAAACACACCAACACTTAACAGCACTTTATCAATTTCAAAATTATAGATAAGCTCTCACTTTTTTACTGTCTATGAAACTGTCTATGTGAAATCACATAGACGATTCTAGACGGTCACATCGACACTTTTTAGAAATGAGGTGTATTTTATCGAAGAAAAAAGAATTAAACAATTTGTTTTTGAACAACAATTAAAAGCAGAATATTGGGATTGGGAAGATGAACAACTCGAACTCTTTGACGATTGGCAGGCTAATAAAGCACTCATCTTTGAAGAAATTTATCGAAGACTTAAAACATTAGAATCTGAAAAAGTGAAATTAGAATGTATTTCGCTCATCGTTCACTATTTAGATAAAAATGATTTGAATGAATTCATTTTTCCTCATGTTCATCTCTATGGAAAATATTCCGACAAGAGAACTCTTACGAGGATTGCTAAAGCATTGGGCATTAATGTACAATATATTGAATTTCCTAAAGATAAAAATAGATATTTTGAAGAAAATCAACTTGCTTATCTTACTCATGCACAACAACCAGATAAATATCAATACCCCACTCATGAAGTCGAAACCTTTGGAACATTTGATTATTCAAATTTTATTTTAAGCAATGCTATGAAATTTGAAAAACAAAGTGCAACAATCAAAAGAAAGAAAAACGATGAAAGCTTAGATTTAATCAATCAGCAAATTTTAAAAGGCGAACTATTCCTTGAAGATATTTTAGCAGATGATGATTTATTTCTCCTTTACAGTAATCACAAGCTACAATTCAAACAAGCGTTTGATTCTTACGCTGAACGGTTAGCATTTAAAAATTTAAAAGATTTAACCACAGGAAAATATAAATTGACTGTCATGTACTTTCAAGGCAAAAGCTCCCTCGGAAAATCATATCTTGCAAGAACAATTGCCCAAAAAGTACGAGAATATGCGGAAGACAATAAATTTAAAAGTCGTATCTACTCCGCTTCTTCTTCTAATCCTTTTGACGACTACTATGGAGAAGATATTATCCTATTAGACGATATTCGCCCTGATTCACTACGCAAAGCCGACTGGCTCAAACTCTTAGACCCAATTAATACTTCTCGAATGTCTGCCCGCTTTACTAATAAACAAGTAGTACCACGACTAATATTGATTACTAATACACAGCTTCCAGAACAGTTCTTTAATATTTTTAAAGACGAAGCATTAGACCAATATATCAGACGAATTAACTTTTGCACGATTCTATCAGAAAAACAACAAGGCAAAGGTTATGAGGGTGGTGTTTATTATCAACTCTCTCAAACCAAACGTTTATTTTCTCCAAAAGTAAGAAACATCAGCGCTTATGAGAAAGAAGAAATTAACTTTGACTTAGAAGCAATCTTTTCAACAGACAATCAAGAAGAATTTACAGAAAAACTTTTAGGTCAACATCTCCTCCCTCGGATATATCCAAAAACAGAAAAAGATTTTGATTTCTTAAAATCTAAGATGACAGAAAAAGCCGACTAGACAAAACGACTTAAAAAAATTTTCAAAACCAACGTAACATAAAATTTACAGAAAGGCGAAAAACTCATGATACAAACTGAGATTCCAAACACTGATCTCTCAATTCAAAATATCGAAAGACTCCTAAACTTACTCATTACACTTATTCAAGAAAAGAATAATAAAAGAGTATCATCAGAATTACTCACTCAAAAAGAACTACTTAAACAGCTAAACATTTCTCCTAACACGCTTAGAGCATGGGAAAATAGCGGTTTGAAACGGTTAGAACCTCCTATCGAGGGCACACGTTCGGTTTTTTACCTTCTAGATGATGTATTAAAATTCTTAGCGCACTAACCTACAAAAATATGGTAAAATTGGCTTATCTCAAAGAAGAGAGAAAGCCTTTTTTAGCCAATTTCGTAATTACCCAAAATCGAAAGCAGGCAATAATGAAAATAGAAAAAATTACTCATAACAACAAAAAAGTAATCAAGAAAACTAAAACTAACGGTGAGATTTCCTACTCTTTAAAAGGAGCTTATCTTGGCTTAGATAGCAAGACAGGAAAACAAGTTACGACTACAATTACGGCTCGAACCCTTAAAGCCCTTGATAGAAATCTGATACAAGCCAAATTAAACTTCGAAAAAAATGACTCAACAAAAAAAGAAAAGATTCAAGTCAAAAATTTTGAAGAGTTATCTGAACTTTGGTTTAATAGTTTTAAAAACTGGGTTAGTTCTGAAAACACCTTAAATCGAGTAAGAGGATATTTAGACACTTATATTATCCCTCAATTCGGAAAATACAAGCCTGATAAAATTTCATCTTCTGAGATTCAAGCTTGGGCTAATCAACTAGCTATAAATGCTCAAGGGGCTTTAGAAACAGGAAAAAAGCGTTCTGTCAAAGGAAAAACAAAAGATTTTGGTGCTATTATTCACAAATTAAGTGATATTTTTGATTTTGGAACAACTCATTTTGGGTTAAAAACAAATCCAGTACAGTCAATAAAAATCCCTCCAAAACCAAAATCAAATAGTAAACGTGTTATGGTGCTACATGATGAAGATTTAACAAAGTGGCTTAATTTTTTGGAATCATTACCCGATACTAGAGGCAATCGGCGCTTTAAAATTATTTGCGATACTTTACTCTGCTCTGGCTTAAGAATAAATGAACTATTAGCTCTAACTATCTCTGACCTAGATCTTGAAAGCTCTGAGATAACCGTAAATAAGACTCTTGTATGGAAAAACGGAAATAAAAAACTTCACATTAAAGGGGGCATTACATGTAAGTTGAGCACCAAAACTGACTCTGGTTTCCGACGTGTATCTGTTCCTTTAAACAGCTTACTTCGACTTAAGGCCTTTCATAAGGAAATGAACAGCTACTTTATAAAACATAGGCTACCTCAATCATCTTTGATTTTCCCAACTATTTATGGTAACTATATGTGCGACAGAAACGAAAGAGCTACGCTGAAAAAACGGTTAGAAAGTATCAACCTCCCAAATTACGGTTTTCATCTTTTCCGTCACACCCATGCATCAATTTTACTTAATGCTGGTGCAAACTGGAAAGAATTACAGGTCAGAATGGGGCATAAATCTATCTCAACTACAATGGATATCTATGCAGAACTTGCTCCAAAAAAGAAAGTTGAAGCTGTCAATATTTATCTTGATAAAATTTCATCTTTGAAACTTCTATAAAGACTCTCTACCTTTTTCTCTACCTCTCTCTAATTTATAAAAAACAAATCTCTCAAACCCTTGTAAAATCACTATCTAGAACGGCTAAAATTAAATATACTTCATCTTTAAAGAAGTTAAATAATAAAAATAGCCTTCGGGTTATTTTTTTATTTTTAAGGCAAACAAAAACTTACTGACCAATCATCAGTAAGTTTTTTTATTTATCTAGGTCGTAAAAGGCTGAATCGATTTCCTAAAGTACTGTAATCATCACCCGCCAAACGCCCAACTGGTTTGAGTTTATTTAGATTGACATGAAAGTTTTCCTCATCCAATAGTTCATCTGCAAAAGAGAAATTGACAACTTCAAGAAGAACTAAATGTCCACTCTCTCCTAAAGGTAAATGATGATACAATTTAGTTTCTAAACGAACATTTGACTCCTTTAAACTTGGAACTTGAACTTTCTGAGAAGGAACAAGTTCCAATGAAAATTCTTCCGCTTCACTAATATGCTCCGCTAATGGTGCTGCCGTTTGATTCATTAGCTCCACATTATCCTCATTCACAAGGTGAACCACTGCTTCTTTTGTCGTCAATAAATTATTCAAACTATCTTTATTTCCCGTAAACGAAATGGATAAAAGTGGTGGATTTGACGAAGCAACATTGAAAAAACTAAAGGGGGCCACATTAACTAGACCTTCGAGATTTTGACTGGTTACCCAAGCAATTGGGCGTGGAACAATACTGCCTGACAGAAGTTTATAGACTGTTTTTTCGTCGAGCTCATTTGCTTGATATGATTTCATCAGTTCTCCTTTATTGCACTGTTTCAGCCGGAGTTCCAGCTTTGTGTTCCAATACTTTTTCAACGGTCCATAGTTCATCTTTTGTACGGTCACAATGAGCATCTGAAGTATCTAATGGACGTAAACTTGCGGCAGTTCTGGCTTTTGTGGCTTCATCTCCTGGGAATAAATGAGGAGGTAAGCTCAAAGATAAACCTGATTCTTCCTTAGTTTGGTCAATCCAGAAACCAGAAGTGATCAAAGCCTCTTCATAAGAATCAACAGCTCCTAGACCTGATTTGGCCATGTCCAAAGCCCCAATTCCTGGCGTGTAAGTCGCAATTTCAAAGAGAACTCCTGGTGCTACTCTGACATATTCACTTGAGAAGTAGAAACGGTCAACCAAACCAGAATGTGGCAAACGGAAAGCCTTAATGCGTTCAATCCAATAGTTTAAAGTTTCAGGATTTGCTGTTCCTAGAGCTAAATGATGAATCGTACCATAACCTTGATAAGCGTAAGATTCTTTTTCACCGGCTTCTTGAAGAATCAAAGCCGCTCCATTTCCACCATTCGCCACTTCAAAAAGATGTAAATCATCTTCTTGACCAGCGTAACGGAAGCCAAAAACTGTTTCCAAAATGGTCCGAAGATTTTCGGCATTTTCAAGTTTTACAAAAACAGGGCCAAGTCCAGTAATTCCATGTTCTTGCGGAACATTAGAAAGTTGCCAAGAACGCCCCTTTGAAGCATCCCCACTATTATTTTGGTCAGAAATCAATTGGTACAATTGACCATCAAAATCTTCAAACTCTAAGGTTTTTTGACCAAATTTACTAGAAATTTCGCCATGTTTAACATGGGCATTGTCAAAACGACGAGTCCAATATTCTAAGGACGCATCTGTCGGTACACGAAATGAAGCACGTTCAATATTATTAACCCCATGATTTCCTTTAGGGATATCTTTGAAATCAAAGAAGGTCATATCAGCTCCATGCCCATCTTCTTCTGTGAAAAAGAGGTGATATGTTTCATAATCATCTTGATTGACTGTTAATTTTGCTAGACGTAGGCCCAAGATATTTGTGAAAAAATCATAGATTTTTTGAGCACTTGAGGTGATTGCTGTTACGTGGTGAACACCACCAAGAGTAAGATTTTCAGGTATTTTTGTTTCAATTTTTGTTAATTCAGCCATTTGTTTTCTCCTATTTAGTTACTTTGTACTGAAATTTTTTCAATACAAAATTATTTTGTTTCTGCAAGCCATTTTTTAGCGGCTAAAACTTCCTCTTGCGTCAATTGATGACCAAGTGAACTTTCATATATTTCAAGCTGACAGCCTGAATCTTCCAAATCACCTTTTAAATCACCAAAGTTTTTCTGAGGAACAATCATATCATTGGACGCATAACTTAGAAAGACATGCTTGTCATCAAGTTGAACAGTCTGTTCAAAGTCTTCCAATTGCATCCCATGAAAGGCAATAATTTTATCAAAATTTATTTTTCCTCTAAGAAACATATTCAAAGCTACATTTGCACCATTTGAATAACCGATAGCTATCATTTTATGGACGTCAAGGTCATGTTTTTCAGCCAACAAACTGACCTCATCCGTCAACCAGTCTGTTTCTTCATCTAAAGATTCAAGATCAAAATTTTCTTTAGTAAAACCACCTAAGCCTCGGAGTTTAAAATAACGATTGACTCCTTGCTCATTAATACGTCCACGAATTGACAAAATAGGATGTGAAGGAGCAATCATTTCAGCAATTTCTAATAATTGATGCTCATCTCCACCCGTGCTATGTAATAACAAAAGAGGTGCCAAATCTTTACGACCTGCCTTAAAAACATAATCTGTCATCTTTCCTCCTCCATTCACGATTTCAGATTCTTATTTACTAAGTTTGAAATACAAATCAGCAACATTTCCACTAAATTCTTCAACTTGTCCAGAAATTACAACTTCAAGAACTTTCGCTGAATCATCAATTGCCGGAATTTCACGATTTTGTAGTGTTACGAATTCATCTACACTAGCAAATTCTTTAGTCATTGTACGTCCATCAAGGGTTTTAAAAGTAACTTTCATTGTTCAATCCAACTTTCTCATTTCTATGTTTACAATTGTAAACGAAAAGAATTTCATTGTCAAGGAATTTATTTTTAAAATACAAAAAAACCAGCAAATACTTGCCGATTCTTGAAATCTATCTAATTTATTTGATGATTGTTACACTACAAGGTGCATGTTTAACCACGTAAACTGCTGTAGAGCCAAGCAACATTCGGTCAAGAGCGCCTTTTCCTGAAGAGCCCATCACAATCATATCAATTTCATGTTCTTTAGCGAAATCGACAATTTCATTTTTTGCCGAACCATCAACTCGAATTTCTTCAAACTTCACTTCATTATTGATAATTGCCAAAGCTTTGTCTAAAACTTCTTTAGCTTCATTATCTGCACTTTCTTCAAGTACGGGAACTGCTGGAACTACTGGAATAGCTGGTGCAGGAACCACAGGAACTGGGTTACCAGCTGCATAAATACTGTTTTTATCCGTCGCATGTAAAACGAATAATTGTGAGTTGTCTCTTTTAGCAAGGACAATAGCTTCTTTTAACGCTTCTTCTGCCTGCTCAGATCCATCAATTGCGACTAGGATTTTTTTATAATTTTTACTCATTGTAACCGTCCTCCTCACTACAATTTTACGTTATTTCAGAGAGCAAGTCCAATTAAACGCTGTACAATTTATTCTATAAACCATTTATAAAAAATCACTTTCTTACTAAGAAAGCTTCAAACTAGCATTATCACTCAATCATCAGGTCCTTATAGTTAGAATTGATTTATAGAAAAGGGATTCTAAAAATACAAAAACATTTTCTTTTTCATTTAAGTTTCATTTCAGCATTATAACGTATAATAGTTTCCATACTCCTAAATAAACTTTTTTCATAAATACTCCTAAAACTTCCGTTTACTCCGCGGAAGTTTTTTTAGCCTTTGATTTACTAAAGTGGTATAATTACTTTTAAAATCATGAAAACAAGATACAGACAAATTGAAAGGACTCTAAAGAGATGACACAAAAAATTGTTGCAATCACAGGTGCTTCAAATGGAATGGGATTTGAGGCAGCAGAACTTTTTGCCAAACGGGGTTGGAAAGTATACGCCGGTGCACGCCGCGTTGAAAAAATTCCACAATATGAAAACAACATCAAAGCACTAAAACTGGATGTTACTAGCTCTGAATCAAACCAAGCTTTTGTGAAAAAAATTTTAGATGAGGCAGGTCATATTGACGTCCTCATCAATAATGCAGGTTATGGCGAATACGGACCAGCCGAAGAAATCCCAATGGATAAAATTCGCAATCAGTTTGAAACCAACTTCTTTGGTGCGGTTGAATTAACTCAACTTGTCTTACCAACAATGAGAGCTCAAAATTATGGACGAATTGTTAATATTTCATCAATTGGTGGAGATGTCTATATGCCACTTGGTGCTTATTATCATGCTACAAAAGCCGCCCTTCAACAATGGTCTGACGTTTTGGACCTCGAAGTTGCCCAATTTGGTATCCGTTCAGTTTGTGTTCAACCTGGTGGAACTCAGTCAAGCTGGGGAAATATTGCTCTAGAAAATTCTAAAAAGAATATGAGTCCAAACTCTGCCTACCAACCTTTGGTAAATTCTGTTGCTTCAGGACTTGACCGTTTTATGAAAAATAGTGCTAAAGCTTCTGACTTAGCTGAAGTTTTTTATAAAGCTGCGACAGAGATTAAACCGAGCCTTCGATACCTCCACTCTTTCGGTGATAAATTTATGGTAAATGTTGCTCGTAGACATCCAAAAATCTTTCGTAAAGCTCTTCTTATTACAATGCGTTACTTTGAAAAACATAATCAATAAAAATACAACCTTGAGTTGTATTTTTTTTATTTCTACTTTTGAAAGTTCTATCATATCTATTAAAAAATTATATCGCTATAATTTTCTGAATTTCTTATAATTATAATAAGTTTTATAGCTAAAGGAGAAAGCTATGGTTCAAGAATTGCTGACGAATAATCAACGAATGTGATTAACGACTATTTTTTATACTAACTAAAATTTTCAAAAATAGGAGAAAAAAACTATGACTAATCACAATTATAAATTCGACACTTTGCAAGTCCATGCAGGACAAGTCCCTGATCCTGTCACAGGTTCACGCGCCGTTCCGCTCTATCAAACAACTTCTTTCGTTTTTAACAATTCAGACCATGCCGAAGCTCGTTTTGCTTTACAAGATCCTGGAGCTATTTATTCACGTTTATGAAATCCAACCAACGATGTTTTTGAAGCACGCATCGCAGCTCTTGAAGGTGGAAGTGCAGCCCTTGGTGTTGGTTCTGGCTCAGCAGCTATTACTTATGCCATCTTGAATATCGCTACAGTCGGTGATAATATTGTTTCCGCAAGTACCCTTTATGGTGGAACCTACCACCTTTTTTCTGGGACTTTACCAAAATATGGAATTACAACTAAATTTGTCAATCCAGATGACCCGAAGAATTTTGAAGAGGCGATTGATGAAAAAACCAAAGCTATTTATTATGAAACTTTGGGCAATCCGGGAAATAATGTGATTGATTATGATGCCATTGGTCAAATTGCTAAAAAACATGGAATTCCTGTCATTGTTGATGCAACGTTTACTACCCCTGTGGCCTTTAAACCATTTGAACATGGTGCTAATGTAATTGTTCATTCAGCAACGAAATTCATTGGTGGTCATGGTACTTCTATTGGTGGAGTCATCGTTGATGGCGGAAACTTTGATTGGGCAAATGGTAAGTTTCCTGATTTTACACAAGCTGATGAAAGCTACAACGGGATCAAATTTGCTGAATTGGGTGAAATTGCTTTTGTAACTCGGATTAGAGCTATTTTATTACGTGATACAGGTGCGGCTTTATCACCGTTTCATTCTTGGCTTTTCTTGCAAGGGCTAGAAACACTCTCACTCCGGGTAGAACGTCACATCTCCAATACTAAAAAGATTGTAGAATTTTTAGACAATCACCCTAAGGTGGAACTTGTTAACCACCCTTTGCTTGAAAGTAATGCTTATCATGCGCTCTATCAGAAATATTATCCAAAAGATGCCGGATCCATCTTTACCTTTGAACTCAAAGACAAAGATGAGAAAAAAGCACGTGATTTGATTGATCATCTCGAAATTTTCTCACTGCTAGCCAATGTTGGAGATACCAAATCATTGGCCATTCACCCTGCTTCGACTACTCACCAGCAGCTGAATGCCGAAGAACTTGCTAGTGCAGGAATTTCCAAAGGAACCATTCGTTTATCGGTTGGTATTGAAGATGTAACTGACTTGATTGCTGATTTAGAACAAGCATTAGAAAAAATATAAAAAGAATGAGCGGTAACCAGCCGCTCATTCTTTTGTTTAGGAGTAAACTTTATGAAAAATTTTATTGGAATAAGTATATTATAGTCACCCTGACTTAAGTAATGCTAAAACTAGGCTAAAATGAAACTTTTATTTTTACTGGTGTTCAAGTCACTCAACAATTTTTGAATTTAGTGGATACTTCTAACATTATGTAATATTTCCGTAGTGATAACACTACGGCTTTTTTGTTGTTGGACTTGATTTTTGGATTATAATGAAAGTATGAAAAAACAAAAGCGAGAACTTTACGTTCTCAAGTTACCCCCTCTCTCTGTCTAGTGAAATTTTCTCCCAATTTCATTGGACTTTTCTAAATCTTTAGCTATAAATCGGAGAAAATGTTATGAAAACGAAACAATATACACTCATACTTGCCACAATGTCCACACTTTTCTTGTTGACCGTTGCTGTAAGAGCAGATGAAGTATCTCCCGCCATTAATGTCACGTCTAGTGGAGATGTTAACTTAGTCATTCCAAATGATGCAGATAAAGTTATCACTAGTAAAGATAATCAAGTGAAATATCAGGTCAATGATGGAGTTTCAATCGATAACGCAGTAGATGGAACTGATTTGACGGCTCCTATCATAGTCGATAGCCAGATTATTTCTGAAAATAGAAATAGCACTTCTGGAGTAACCACTATTTCTGCAGATTTAAGTCAAGCTAAAGTTAAGAATTCAAAAAAAGTTAGTTTAAATTCTATTGGGATGAATAAGCTTTGGGAAACTGAGGTTTTTGCTGGCACAATTCCCCAAGTAACTACCCCAAAACCTGTATATGATGTTACTCTCGGTATAAAAGTTTCTTTAAAGTTAAAATGGACTATTGTTCAAAAAGGTACACAAGCAACAGCAACCTTAAATAATGTATCAGGAGGATATTCTGGAGATTCACAAATACTAGTAGATTCTTCCCACAAAATTTGGGTAAATGCTGGAGAACAGGATAGAGGAGGAAGCGTATATAGTCAAAAATTTTATCCTGGTTCTTCCAGAAGTTTTAGCTATAACTTAAGCTTAAAAACTATACCATATGCAGGTGGAACGGGTGGGTCTGCAAATTATTTAGCTCATTTAAAACGTGGTACAAAGAGTGCTTGGGATGTAAAAATTCAAGCATTTGCTTGGGGAGGAATTACTCATGATGACTGGTAACAAAAAAAGAAAGTTAGCCAAACTTTGGGAAATTTATCTTATTTTCATTTTATGGATTGCTGCAATGTTTCTACCAGCAACAATCAATCAATTAAAATTAAGTGCTAATTTTGATATAGCAAAGAGTCGTGAGAATTATTTTTACTATCTTTGCGTTCAAAAACCAGTAACTAGCGTAGTTTTATTTTTATTGCTTATTGGGATAGGTGTGTCTTGCCTACAAAAGTGGAAAATAAATATATTTTTCTCTTTTAGTTTTATGATAATCTACATTTATGACTTGTTTTTAGAAGTTATTTTAGGAAGAATATTTGTTGGTGTTTCATTAAAAACTGCATTATCCCCAGAAACATTTGTGGGACTTTGGCGAACGTTAGGATTGGGATTTTTTTTAACAAGTCTATTAGGTAGTTTATTTTCAATTCTACTGTTTATTTATGTTGTAAATATTTCTGTAGATACCAAAGAAAGTTAGGAGAAAGATAAAATATGAATAAAAACTATTTTATAGGAGCCTTAATTTTTTTAGCCATAACCTTATTAATTTGGGGAATAGGAATTCCCGCCACGCTTATCTTTAATCAGTTGGGATATTCTTCAAATGTTTTCATAACATTTATCGAATTTAATGGAATTGGTTTTGTGGCTTTAGCTATTTCAATTATTTTATTCATTAAAAATAGCGATAAATAAAAAAATGAGCGGTAACCAGACGCTCATTTTTTTGTTTAGGAGTAAACTTTATGAAAAATTTTATTGGAATAAGTATATTATAGTCACCTTGACTTAAGTAATGCTAAAATTACGCTAAATTGAAACTAAACTTCATCTTTTTGTAAGAACATGAATGAAAATCTTGTCAAGATTTATAAAAAAGTGGGCTTTATAAAGTCCAAGATTTATGATAAAATAAGGGCAGAATGCTTATTTTTGAGCACAAAAGTAGTCAAGCTACTTTATCGAAAAATATTTGAGAATTTTTCTCATCAATAAAAAAGGAAAATACATGCTTACAGTATCTGATATTTCATTACAATTCTCTGACCGCAAGCTTTTTGACGAAGTAAACATCAAGTTTACACCGGGAAACTGTTACGGTTTAATCGGTGCCAATGGTGCTGGTAAATCAACTTTCTTGAAAATCTTGGACGGTGAAATTCAACCAACAACAGGTCACATCTCAATGGGACCAAACGAACGCATGTCTGTTCTTCGTCAAAATCATTACGATTACGAAGACCAAACACCACTTGATGTCGTAATGATGGGGAACGAAAAACTTTTCGCCATTAATCAAGAAAAAAATGCCATTTACATGAATCCTGACGCGACAGATGATGACTTCATGAAAGCTGCCGAACTTGAAGCAGAATTTGGCGAAATGGGTGGTTATGAAGCCGAAGCTGACGCTGCTCGTCTTTTGCAAAACCTTGGCATTAAAACTGAACAACATACAGATTTAATGGCTAATTTGACTTCTGGCGAACACGTTAAAGTCCTTCTTGCTAAAGCGCTCTTTGGTAAACCTGATGTTCTTCTTCTTGATGAACCAACCAATGGACTTGATATTCAAGCGATTGCTTGGCTTGAAGAATTTTTGATTAATTTTGAAAATACCGTTATCGTTGTTTCCCATGACCGTCACTTCTTGAACAATGTTTGTACTTATATGGCTGACCTTGACTATGGTAAAATCAAACTTTACCCAGGGAACTATGATTTCTGGAAAGAGTCTTCTGAACTTGCCCTTCGCCTGCAAGGTGACCAAAACCGTAAGGCTGAAGAAAAAATTGCTGAGTTGAAAGAGTTTATCGCTCGTTTCTCTGCTAATGCGTCTAAGTCAAAACAAGCTACATCACGTAAGAAAATGCTTGATAAAATTGAAGTTGAAGAATTCGTTCCTTCATCACGCAAATATCCATTTGTTGGTTTTGAACAAGAACGCGAAATCGGTAATGATTTACTTCGTGTAGAAAATCTTTCAGTTGCGATTGAAGGAGAAATGATTATCGAAAACATTTCATTCATCTTAAATCCTGGTGATAAGACTGTATTTATTGGTCAAAACGATATTCAACAAACAACGTTACTTCGTGCTTTAATGGATGATGTGGAAGATAATTGGACCGTAACTGGCGATATTAAATGGGGAGTTACATCTTCTCGTTCATATCTTCCAAAAGATAATACCAAAGATTTTGATACAAGTGACTCTATTCTTGACTGGTTGCGTCAATTTGTATTGACAAAAGAGGAAGATGATAATACTTATCTTCGCGGTTTCCTTGGACGTATGCTATTCAAAGGTGAAGAATCTTTAAAAGCTGTCAATGTCCTCTCAGGGGGAGAAAAAGTTCGTGTCATGCTTTCTAAAATGATGCTTCAACGAGCTAATGTGCTTGTTCTTGATGACCCAACTAATCACTTAGACTTGGAATCGATTTCTGCACTTAATGATGGTTTGAAATCATTTAAAGGCTCAATCCTCTTTGCTTCACATGACCATGAATTCATTAATACCATTGCCAATCACATTGTTGTTCTTGGTAAATCTGGTGTCATTGACCGTATTGGTGAAACTTATGATGATTTCTTAGATAATGCGGAAGTACAAGAAAAAGTAAAAGCACTCTGGGCCGATTAAATTTATTATTATTTAGTTAGTTTACAGTGTTGTGTAAATCAAGTTTACAGTTCTGTCAGTAAAATTTACTGACAGAACTCATTTTCATCCACTGTTAGCGCTAACATTGGATTGGGGGAGAAGTCATGAATCAAAATTTAAAACTTTTTGCGACAGATATGGACGGAACTTTTCTGCGCAATGACCATTCGTATAATCACAAAAAACTTGCTGAAGTAATTAAAAAAATTCAAGATAAAAATCTTCTTTTTGCTGCTTCTTCTGGACGTTCTTTGCTGGGTTTGATTGAAGTTTTTTCAGAATATAAAGATCAAATGGCTTTTGTTGCTGAGAATGGTGGAGTTGTTGCTTATAAAGGAGAAATTCTCTTTGCAAAAGATTTGACTGTTGCTCAAACGCGAGAGTTAATTGATGACTTGCAAGAGATGCCGTTTAGCCCCAAAAATGATTATTTAATTTCTGGGCTTAAAGGTGCTTATTATCCTGAAGGTATTTCTAAAGAATATCTTGCTCATGCAAAGCTTTATTACCCTAACTGCCAACTTTATCATCGCTTAGATGAAATTGATGACAAATTGCTCAAGGTTACAACCAACTTCCCCGAAGACCATGTTCGTGACTGTGAACAATGGATTACAGACAGACTCTCTTTCGTAAGGGCAACGACAACTGGTTTTACTAGTATTGACATCTTGCCAAATGGTATTTCTAAAGCTTCTGGTTTGGCACATTTGTTGGCACATTTTAACTGGCTCCCTGAAAATTTAGCTGTTTTTGGTGACCAAATGAATGATTTGGAAATGTTTGAATACGCTGGTTCTTCTTTTGCTGTCAGTAATGCAGCACCTGAAATCCTTGAACTAGCTGATAAAGTCATTCTTTCAAATGACGAAGATGCTGTCCTGGTTGAGATTGAAAATATTTTGAATGAAGAATAATTTTATTCAATAGATTTCTCATTGTGAAAAAAAGTGACTATCTGGTCACTTTTTTTGTTATAATTTTAATGAGAGATTATTTGATTTGGAGAAAACAAAAATATGAAAATTGCAATTGATGCAATGGGAGGAGATTTTGCTCCCGAAAATATTGTCAAAGGTGTAAACTTGGCAAAGAAAGAACTTTCTGATGTTACCTTCCAACTCTACGGAGATGGGGCAAAAATTCGTCAGTTTTTAGACGATGAACCAAATATTGAAATTATTGAAACAACTGAAGTCATTGATTTTCATGATGATCCGGTTGCTGCCATTAAATCAAAAAAAGACAGTTCACTTGTCCGGGCTGTAACTGCTGTGAAAAAAGGGGAGGCTGATGCGGTCTTGTCTGCTGGCTCAACTGGTGCACTTTTAACTGCCGGTTTGCTTTTGGTTAAGAGAATTAAGCAAGTGTCACGACCAGCCTTGATGTCAACTTTACCGACAACTGATGGTCGCGGTTTTGATATGCTTGATTTGGGAGCAAATACTGAAAATACGGCCCATCACTTAGTTGATTTCGCCATTCTTGGTTCTTATTACGCTGAAAATGTTCGGGGGATTGAAAAACCACGAGTTGCTTTGATTTCTAATGGTGCAGAAGAATCTAAAGGTTCGCCAACTGTCAAAGAAGCGCACCAAATTTTGTCAGCTATGCCTGAAATCAATTTCATCGGAAATATTGAATCTCGTGATTTACTTTCAGGCGGGGCTGATGTTGTAGTAACCGATGGTTTCACGGGAAACGCCATTTTAAAAGCGATCGAAGGAACAGCAACTGTTCTCATGAAAGAAATAAAATCAGCCATCATGGCTGGTAGTGTCACCACTAAAATTGGTGGGGCTCTAATTAAAAAACCTTTGTCTGGACTTAAAGATTTGATGAGTACAGATGGAGCTGGTGGAGCTGCTTTTGTTGGTCTTAAAGCACCTGTTGTTAAAGCTCACGGAAATTCAAGTGAATTGGCGATTGCCTCTGCCTTGAAACAAATTCATAAAATGTTGGAATCAGATGTTTCTGGTAAATTAGTCGAACATTTTGAAAAAATGGACAAATAAAAAACTCGGGAAACCGAGTTTTTTATTGACAGAATTAAGCTGTCAGTATTTTTTTATCTACCATTTATACTTCGTACCGAAATAGTTAAAGATAATCATATCAGCAACTAAAATTATCATCATAAAATTATAAGGAGACTCTTTTTTCAAAAAAATAGAATAAATAAACAAAATTACAAAGAGTGGAATAAAAATCCAAGCCCAAAAAACTTTTTTCTGATAAAACTTTTCGGGTAATGGTTTTCTCGATTCATTTTTGTCCTTAATGAAAAAAACTAAAACTAATCCAATTATTTAAGCAGTAAAACTAGCATTTGTATTGAATGACTGGGGATGAATTGCAAAATTAGACCAATTATTAAAAAAATACTGCTCAACAACCAAAATGTATATTCTTTTTTTGTCATATTTTTCTCCTTATTTTACTGACAGCTTTCTTCAGTAAAATAAAATTTCTAAAAATTACTTACAAACGTTTAACAGTATTGACATCTGCTCCTTTTGACTTTTCTTGGTGTTCTTTGAGCCATTTTTCACGTTCATCATCATCTAATTTAACGACAAAATAAATCATAACAAGTAATATCAAGATTCCTAAACCTAAAATTAGGACGGATAAAGTAAAGCTTGTCAGTAAAACCAATGAAAAGAGAACCGAACCAATTCCAATCAAAAGGAATTTTTTCTTAATGTTAGCAAGTCCAGTTGATAAATATTGAACAAAACTCATAAAGACAGTCAGGCCACTCAGAAAAACATAATTTCCACTCAAAAAGAGAGCTATTCCACAAACTGTCGTCAAAATAATTGCCCAAGTGGGGGTTCCAAAGCGATTATTTTTAGAAACAAACATAGGCACATCTTCATGAGCCTGAGCCAAACTGGCTAAAATTGTTGGTGTATTAAAAGTGGTCGCAACAATAACACCAAAAATTGAAAAACATATTCCGACAACAAAGAGCGGAATTCCAATGCTACCCACGATTTTACTAAAAGCTGTTGCCGCAGGCACAAGTGTTTTAGTCAGTTCTGGCCCCAATGCCCCAATGGTAATGGTTTGAATAATCAGATAAACAGCTAAACAGGTTAACATGACAAGGGACATCATTTTTGGTAAATTTTTTGCTGGATTTTTCATTTTTTCAGCATTCACTGGTAGAAATGAAAAGCCGGTGAAGAAAAAGAACACAGTACCGTAAGCTGACAGAAATCCTTTAAAGCCACCTAAATTTGCCGACGAAGCTGTCAGTAAATTTGGACTTGAAAAATTAAGACCACGTACCAACCATAGACAAGTAAAAATAAAAACAAGAACTAAGACAATTTTCACAAAAGAAGTTAGATTGTCTAAACCAGCAATAATTGAACTCCCAAAATAAGAGATAATTCCTAAGGCCAAAATAATAATGATACCAATTAACCGACTATTAAGATTTGGAAGAATCATTTTCATTGCTGTCAGTAAAGCCGAAACCTCTGTAGCTAGTGTTACTGTACCTAGCAACCATGTCACCATTCCCACAATAAATCCTGGAAAACGCCCAAAAGTTTCTTTAGCATAAACAAAAGCTCCACCATTTTTTGAATAAATCTTACTCATGTTGGCATAAGCAAAAGCAATCACAAAAATCGATAAACCAGCACATAAAATAGCCAGTAAACTCCAAATTCCTGCATCTTCATAAATTTTGCCAGAAAGTAAGAAAATTCCTGAACCAATAATGGAATTTACACCCAACAAGAAAATAGCTGCTGGTGATAGTAATTTATTCTCTTTCATTGAAACCTCACTTATTTTAATTAAGTTAAGACTTTGTTAAATTTATTGTTAGTTAAATTATATCAGAAAGGCCTCATTTTTAGTCATTATTTCACCAGTATATGCAAAAAACTAAGCTATTCATCAATAACTTAGTTTTTATTTTATTCTATAAAATAGACTAGCCTAAAGTCGCTTCAAGTTCAATATCAACTCCTGACAGAGCCTTAGATACTGGACAGCTTTCCTTTACTACTTTGGCAATTTCTTGAAAATCAGCTTCAGAAAGTTCTGGTACCACTGAACGATTAGTCAATTTAATTTTTGTAATCGCTGGACCATCTGCTGTTGCTTCAAAAGTAACATCTGCCGTTGTGTCAATAGAAGTTGCTACCAAACCTTTTTGTCCTAAAACCATTGAGAAGGCCATACTAAAACAGGCTGCATGAGCAGCTCCCAAAAGTTCTTCTGGCGTTGTAATATGAGCTTGACTTTCTGAACGTGCTTTGAAATTATAGGGAGTTTCAGTAAAAATTTGTGAACTTTCAGCAGAAATTGTACCAAAACCATTTTCTAAAGTGTCCTCCCAGTGTGCTGATGCCGTAGAGATATTTTTCATTTTTTCCTCCTTAGTAGAACTGTGCAATTGCTTTATGAATTGAATACTTAAGTTTGTATTTGTAATTCTCTCTTATAATTTGAGTATATCTTTTTGCAATTGTGAATTCAAGCAAATTGATTTTCTCCTTTTTAAAGTTTGACAGTTCATTACAAAAAGTGTAAAATTTAAAACAACAAGAAAGTAGCTTTGATTTTGGAATCTTTAGGAAGTTGGTGGTTGTGCAAACCAACGTTTTCAGCAAAGTGAATGGGCTTGTGATTAACTAATAAATTTGATTTTAAAAAATAAAGAATCACGGTCGCTTCCGTTACAGAGCAACTTGTTTTTTGACAAGTTCTAAGAAAATCATTTGATTTTAAATTTACGGTGGCACCGCGCTCAAAGCGCCCGTAGGACCTTTTATAGTTCTATGGGTGCTTTTTTTATTTTTTATTTAGTGTAAACCAGTTTACACTTTTCAATAATCAATCTAATCCAAACACACATAAGGAGAACAAAATGACAAAACCAACTATTTTAACCGGAGACCGTCCAACAGGAAAACTTCACATTGGCCACTATGTAGGCTCTTTGCAAAATCGTGTCAAAATGCAAAATGAAGATAAATACAATATGTTTGTCTTTTTGGCTGACCAACAAGCCTTAACTGACCATGCAAAAGAACCCGAACTCATTCGTCAATCTGTTGGTGATGTTGCCCTTGATTACTTAGCAGCAGGACTTGACCCTGAAAAATCAACCATTTTCATTCAAAGTCAAATTCCTGAACTGGCTGAACTTTCAATGTATTATATGAATTTAGTTTCACTTGCCCGCCTTGAACGCAATCCTACGGTTAAAACAGAGATTGCACAAAAAGCTTTTGGTGAGTCAATCCCTGCTGGCTTTTTAGTCTATCCTGTTTCTCAAGCCGCTGACATTACTGCTTTCAAAGCCACTCACGTTCCTGTTGGAAATGACCAAAAACCAATGATTGAACAAACACGAGAAATTGTTCGCTCATTTAATAACGCTTATCATACAGACGTTTTAGTTGAACCAGAGGGAATTTACCCTGAAAATGAAGCCGCTGGTCGTTTGCCTGGACTTGACGGAAATGCCAAAATGTCTAAATCTCTTGGAAACGGAATTTTCCTTGCTGATGACATGGACACACTCAAGAAAAAAGTGATGTCAATGTATACTGACCCTGACCATATCAAAGTTGAAGATCCTGGTAAAATTGAAGGAAACATGGTTTTCCATTATCTTGACGTTTTTGGTAAAGATGAAGATGCGGAGCAAATTGCTGAAATGAAAGCCCAATATCAAGCGGGTGGTCTTGGTGATGTGAAAACTAAACGTTTCCTTCTTGATGTTCTTGACCGCGAACTTTCACCAATCCGTGAACGTCGTATTGAGTTTGCCCAAAACATGGACTACGTTTACGATATGCTTAAAGCAGGCTCAATTAAGGCCCAAGCTGTAGCTAGTCAAACTCTTGATGAAGTCAAGTCTGCTATGGGAATCAACTATTTCAAATAATTCATTTTCAAAATTTTACTTACTTAGCCTTACTAATCTTGAGGATTTACCAGTTTACACTATTTGGTTTTAGTTGACACTGGTGTAAACCCAAGTCATCTATTTTGGAGATTTAACTTGATTGATTTAACAAAAATTAAAAGATTTGCTCAAGAAATTCATGATAAAAATAATGATGGACATGGTTTTGACCATATTGAACGGGTCGTTGCTCTTGCTCAAAAAATTTTACTGACTGAGCCTTCAGCAAATCAAGAACTTGTCTTAGCAACTTGTTATTTACATGACACCTATGATGAAAAACTAACAAAGGATGTTCCTAAACAAAAAGCTAAAATTGCTCAATTTTTAAATGAGCTCAAAATTGATAAAAAGCTTATTGATGAACTTTTTATGATTATTGACAACATGAGTTTCTCAAGTAATTTAATCGAGAAAAAGACACTCTCTTTGAATGGACAAATTGTGCAAGATGCTGACCGTCTTGATGCAATGGGAGCTTGGGGAATTGTACGGACACTTGAATATGGTTGGGCAAAAAATCGAGTCTTTTATGACCCAAATTTGCCACCTTTAGATTACAGCTCTAAAGAAGACTATCATGACCAAAAAAACAACTCCACACTTAATCATTTTTATGAAAAATTATTTTTGTTAAAAGATTTATTAAATACAACCGAAGGAAAAAGACTAGGCGAAAAGCGTGATAAAATAATGCACCTTTTTGTCAGCCAAATTGAAGAAGAATACAAGGAAACTCATCTTTAATTTTACTGACAGACTCTCTATCAGTGCTTCTTTTATTACCTTGTCAGTAAAAATTATTCCCAAATGGAAAGGAAGTGACTAATGTTCGGCTTCACAAAAATAGTTTTTAAACTTCATAATTTTCTTGACAGAAATAAAATCAAAAAAAATTTGAAATTCAAGCCAAGCCTCACTTCTAAAACATTGGTTTTTGCTCATCGTGGTTCTAAATCGAACTGTCCAGAAAATACATTGGCCGCTTTTCATGAAGCTGTTCGTGTCCATGCTGATGGAATTGAGCTTGATGTCCACTTATCACTCGATAATGAATTAATTGTTATTCACGATGAGAAAATTGACCGGACAACAAATGGTAAAGGTCTTGTCAAAAATATGAATACTATAGATTTAAAGAAATTTGATGCTGGTTCTTGGTTCAATCCAAAATTTACTGACGAAAAAATTCCAACTTTGTCAGAGGTTTTAAAATTACTGACAGACCTGTCATTTACTGGTTATTTAAATATCGAAATTAAAACTGATAAATTTGACTATCCCGGAATTGAAAAAAAACTCTCAGACTTAATGACAGAAACTAAATGGCCTTTTAGCTATATTTATAGTTCGTTTAATTTCGATTCATTAAAAAAAATACACAATTTTGATTCAAAGGCTGAGGTTAATTATCTGACAAAAAATCTTTTAATCCTAAAAAGTCATTATAAAGGCAGCTCAACAGATTTTATTTCAGGAATTCATCCACGAAGAACATACGCCTTCAAGCACCCACTTCTTCTCAAAAGTTCAAAAAGACCCCTTCGTCTCTGGACAGTTAATCAAGAAACAGAAATACGACAAGCTTTTCAACATCATGTTGCTGGAATTATCACCGATTTTCCAGAACGTGCCCTCGAAATTCGTCGAGAAATCCAAGACCAGTCAAAATAGACTGGTCTTTTTTTCATCTGTCATAAATGATATCTATTTCACAAATTTTTGAGGGAAAAATCACATAGTACAGGAATTGTAAGCGTAAAGCATTTCTCTTTACATTTTGTTTCACAAAGGGTATAATTAAATCGTGCGTGTTATTTTGTCAAACTTGTTTGACAAAATAAGCACAAGGATTTGGAAGGGATGCATAAACATGCAATTTATTAACTATCTAGGTCAAGACGCTTACACAAATATCGCGATGGACAGCTGGCTACTTTATCACCTAAAACCAACTGAGCCTGTTTTCGCTTTATGGCAAAATAAACGTGCAGTTATTGTGGGGCGCAACCAAAACACTTTTGCTGAAGTGAATCAAGACTACATTGACAGTCATGATGTTCAAGTTGTTCGTCGAGTATCTGGCGGTGGTGCAGTTTATCATGATGAAGGAAACATCTGTTTCACCTTTTTTGTTCCTGTCGAAAATTCTGGCTCTGTCAACTTTAAAAAATTTGTTCAACCGATGTATGAAGCACTCCATGCCGTTGGAATCAAAGCTGAAATCACTGGACGCAATGACCTTGAGGTTGAGGGTAAAAAGATTTCGGGAAATGCCCAACGCTATGCCGGAGGTTATTTGATGCATCACGGAACCCTCCTTTGGGACACTGATGTTGAAGCAATGATTCGTTCTCTCAATGTTTCTGATGAGAAATTTGTCAGTAAAGCGGCTAAATCAGTTCGCGCTCGTGTGGGAAATATCAAAGATTTTGCCCCTGAGGACTTAACCTTAGATAGTTTTATTGACGCATTAAAATACTATCTCACAGACGAAGGAAAAGATGGTGAATTAGTTTTAACTGATGACCAACTTAGCTCAATCAAAAAAATAAGAGATGAACAATTTGCGACTTGGGATTGGAATTATGGCGAATCACCAAAATTCTCCTTCCAAAATCACGCTAAATTTACCGGCGGAGCCATTGATATTCAAGTCAATGTCGAAAATGGTAAAATCACTGAAATTAATTTCCAAGGAGATTTCTTAGGCGTTCGAGATTGGCGAGATATTAAAGAGCAATTTATTGGTCTAGAATTTGAGCCTTCTGCAATTCTTGAAGTTCTTGAAACAAATAAAGAAGGACAATATTTTGGAACAATTCAAAATACTGAACTTTCTGAAATGTTCAAAGCTGACTACCGAACAAATTAAGTTATTTCACAAGCATAACCTTAGGAAATTTCTCCAAAAAATGATAAATTTCTAATTATAGACACATAAAATAGAAAGGGAATCTATTATGTCAAATTCAGAACAAATCTTAGATTTCAAAGCGCAGCTAGAACTGCAAGACACCACATTTCCAATGCTTCAAATTCTTAACGAAGAAGGAAAAATTGTTGACGAAGATGGTCTTAAACGTGCAGGACTTTCTGATGAAAAACTCGTTGAACTCTTTAAAAGCATGCTTTTTGCACGTCAAGTTGACATTCGTTCAATGAAATTAGCTAAACAAGGACGTATGGGATTCTTTGGACCTCACGCTGGTCAAGAAGCTTCTCAAATGGCCTCATCATTCGCTTTCACTGACGAAGACTGGCTTTTCCCAGGTTACCGTGACTTGCCACAAATTTACGCAAAAGGTTGGCCAATTTGGAAAGGTCTTCTTTGGTCTCGTGGACATCAACTTGGAAATGAATACACTACCGAGGATGGTAAACCTGTAAACTCATGGTTCCCACAAATTATCATTGGTGCTCAATATGTTGAAGCCGCTGGTGTGGCACTCGGACTCAAAAAACGTAAAAAAGATGCTGTAGCTTTCGTTTACACTGGTGATGGTGGTTCTTCACAAGGTGATACTTATGAAGGAATTAACTTTGCTGGAGCTTATAAAGCCCCACTTGTTGCCTTTATCCAAAATAACGGCTACGCAATTTCAACTCCACGTAGTCTCCAGAGTGCTGCTCCTCATTTGGCTGCTAAAGGTTGGGCCGCAGGTGCTCCTTCTATCGTAGTTGATGGAATGGACGCGATTGCTATGTATCTTGCCTCTAAAGAAGCTCGTGCTTGGGCAGTAGCTGGAAATGGTCCAGTTGTTATTGAAGCAATTACAAACCGTTTAGAACCACACTCAACAGCTGGTGATGACCCACTTCGCTATCGTACTAAAGAAGACATTGAAGCTTGGTGGAAAAAAGAACCTCTCGTTCGTATGCGTAATTTCCTGACTGAAAAAGGACTTTGGGATACAGAGAAAGAGGAAGCTTATATTGCTGAACTTGATGCAGGTATTGATGCCGACATTAAGAAAGCCAATAATGTTGAAAAACAAAAAATTTCTAGCTTCATTAAAAATACACTTGAAGTGCCAAGCCAAGCAATGGCAGAACAAATTGCAAAATTTGAAAGCGAGGGCAAATAAGAATGGCAGTAAAAACTTATATTGCAGCAATTACAGAAGCGCTTGATTTGGCGCTTGAAAAAGATAAAGATGCACTCATTTTTGGTGAGGACGTTGGACAAAATGGTGGGGTTTTCCGTGCTACTGATGGTCTGCAAGCAAAATACGGAGAAGAACGTGTTTTCAATACTCCACTTGCTGAATCAGGAATTGGTGGAATGGCAATTGGTCTTGCAACACAAGGTTTCCACCCAATTATGGAAATTCAATTCGGAACCTTTATCTTTGAAGTTTTCGACTCAATTGCTGGACAAATGAGCCGGACACGTTATCGTTTTAATAACACGCGTTCAAATAATATTGTCGTGCGTACACCTTATGGAATCGGAACTAAAACGCCTGAAATGCACGCAGATTCAATTGAAGGGCTATTTTCACAAATCCCAGGAATTCGTGTTGTAATGCCTTCAAATCCAGCTGACGCTAAAGGATTGTTGTTGGCTTCAATTGAAAATAACGATCCTGTTATTTTCCTTGAAAACCTTCACCTTTATCGCTCACTTAAAGGTGAAGTTCCTGAAGGTTACTATACTACACCACTTGATACTGCTGCAGTCGCTAAAGAAGGCTCTGATGTTTCAATCATTGCTTATGGTGGAACAGTTCCACTTGCTCTTAAAGCAGCTGAACAACTCGAAAAAGATGGAATTAAAGCTGAAGTCCTTGACCTCAGAACAGTTGCTCCTCTTGATATTGCGTCAATTGGTAAAACAGTTGAAAAAACTGGGCGTGTGGTCGTTGTTCAAGAAGCTCAACGTACAGCCGGTATCGCAGCGAATGTCATGGCCGAAATTTCAGAACGTTTTGTTTTGAACCTTAAAGCGCCAATTGGACGTGTTACTGGTCCTGACTCAATTTTCCCATTTGCACAAGCAGAAAATGACTGGGCAGTAAAAGCTGAAGATATTGTGAATAAAGTTAAAGAGGTGGTTGACTATGACTGAGATTTTTAAAATGCCTGATATTGGCGAAGGAATGCACGAAGGAGACATTGCCAACTGGTTAGTTAAAGTTGGAGATGTGGTTAAAGAAGATGACCCAATTGCTGAAGTACAAAATGATAAACTTATGCAAGAAATTCTCTCTCCTTATTCTGGTACCGTAACAAAACTTTTCGTTGAAGCTGGAACAACCGTAGAAGTTGATTCTCCTTTGGTTGAGTTTGATGGTGACGGTTCAGGATCTTCTGCAGCTGCAGCTGCTCCTACTGCTCAAGAAACAGCTAGTTCTGATACTGCTGCAACTGATGCACCTTCTGGAGAAGCTCAAATCTTTACGATGCCTGATATTGGTGAAGGAATGCATGAAGGAGATATCGCCAACTGGTTAGTTAAAGTTGGAGATGAAATTAAAGAAGATGATCCTGTTGCAGAGGTTCAAAATGATAAACTCATGCAAGAAATTCTTTCTCCATATTCTGGAAAAGTCACTAAACTTTTCGTTGAAGCTGGAACAACTGTAGAAGTTGGGGCTCCTTTGATTGAATACAATGGAAATGGGGCTGCTCCAGCAGCTGCTAGTCCTGCTCCAGTCGCAGAAGCACCTAAAGCAGCTACTCCTGCTACTAGTCCTGCAAGCCCTGCAAATGCTCCATTGACTAAAACAACTTCTACTGGCCACATTCTCGCTATGCCTTCTGTTCGTCATTACGCACGCAAGGCTGGTATTGATTTAAGTCAAGTTCCTGCAACTGGTCGTCACGGTCACACAACGTTGGCTGATGTTAAAGCTTTTGAATCTGGCAATGTCGCTCCTATCGCTCAAACAGCTCCAGAAGCTGCTCCAGCACCTAAGGCTGACAAACCAGCAGCTCCTGTTGCTGAAAAAGCGCCAAGCGTTAAAGCAGGGGCTGGTGATCGACGTGAAGCAATGAATCCAACCCGTAAAGTTGTTTCTAAAGTCATGACTGCTCAACATACACACATTCCACCAGTAACAAACTTTGACCAAGTTGAAGTTTCTAAACTCGTGAAACATCGTGCTGTCTTTAAAGAAATTGCTGCAAAACAAGATATTAAATTAACTTATCTTGCTTATGTTGCTAAAGCTTTGGCTACTACTGCTCATAAATTCCCAGATATCAATGCTTCTGTTGACTATGAAAAACAAGAAATTGTTTATCATGAACATGTCAACCTTGGAATAGCTGTAAATGCTCCAACTGGTTTGTATGTTCCAGTTATTCATGAAGCTGAGACTAAATCAATTCTTGAAATTGCTAAAGAAATCGCTGAATTAGCTACTGCTACACGAGAAGGAACACTTAAACCTCAACAAATGCAAGGTTCAACAATTACAATTTCAAATATTGGATCTGCTCGTGGTTCTTGGTTTACACCAATCATTAATGGTTCTGATGTCGTGATTTTAGGACTGGGTTCAATTGTTAAAGAACCAATTGTTAATGGTGAAGGCGAAATCGTTGTGGGACAAAACATGAAATTGTCTATGACTTATGACCACCGTTTGATTGATGGTATGTTGGGTCAAACATCACTTAACTACTTGAAATCTCTATTGGCTGACCCTGAGTTCATGCTTATGGAAATCTAATAGGCTGTAATAAATGGTGCTAAAGCATCTATTTATTACAGGCGTGTCTCCCTAGAGGATACTCGCTAATTGTCTTATTAGTAAAGGAACGAAAAAATATTTTTTTCGTTTCTTTCTGTCATAGATTTAAAAAACTAGTTTACAGTATTGTAAATTCAAGTTGACACTAATGTTTACAAGAAAGAGGATATATTATGGTTGTTGGTGCACAAGCAACAGAAGTTGATTTGGTTGTTATTGGTTCAGGCCCTGGTGGTTATGTTGCAGCCATCCGTGCGGCTGAACTTGGTAAAAAAGTTACAATTATTGAAAAAGATAATGTTGGTGGGGTTTGTTTAAATATTGGTTGTATCCCATCAAAAGCATTGATTAATATTGGTCATCATTACCAAGAATCTTTGGAGGAAGAAAAAGGAGAAAATCCTTTTGGTCTTTCTGTCGGAAATGTTAAATTAAACTGGGAATCTGCCCAAAAATGGAAACAAGATAAAGTTGTCAACCAGTTGACAGGTGGCGTTAAAATGCTACTTAAAAAACACAAAGTTGACGTGATTCAAGGAACTGCAGAATTTATTGATAACAATACAATAAATGTTGAACAAGAAGATGGGTTCCAACTTTTGCAATTTAATGATGTGATTATCTCAACTGGTTCACGTCCTATCGAAATTCCTTCTTTCCCATTTGGTGGTCGCATTATTGACTCTACTGGTGCTTTGTCACTTCCAGAAGTTCCTAAACATTTGATTATTGTTGGGGGAGGAGTTATTGGTTCTGAGCTTGGTGGAGCTTACCGTATGCTTGGTTCTAAGATTACAATTGTTGAAGGTTTGGACCACATTTTAAACGGGTTTGATAAAGAAATGTCTGATATCATTGCTAATCGCGTTAAATCTGCTGGTTCTGAAATCTTTACTTCAGCAATGGCTAAATCAGCTACTCAAACTGATAAAGATGTAACTTTGACTTTTGAGGTTGATGGAAAAGAACAAACAGTGACTGGTGATTACTTACTCGTTTCTGTTGGACGTCGTCCAAATACTGATTTAATCGGCTTGAACAACACTGATGTTAAATTGACTGACCGTGGTTTGATTGAAGTTGACGATTCTTATGCAACTAATGTTCCTCACATTTATGCAATCGGTGATGTGGTTCCTGGTCCAATGCTCGCTCACAAAGCTTCTTTCCAAGCTAAAGTTGCTGCTGCTGCGATTGCTGGAGCTGAGGACGACGTGGACTTACACGTTGCTTTGCCTGCTGTAGCTTATACAACAACTGAATTGGCAACAGTTGGAGAAACGCCTGAATCAGTTAAAGACCGTAAAGATGTTAAAATTTCTAAGTTCCCATTTGCTGCAAATGGCCGTGCCATTTCAATGAATGATACGACTGGTTTCTTACGTTTGATTACTGAAACTAAAGAAGGGGCCTTAATCGGTGCTCAAATCGTTGGCCCTGGTGCATCTGACTTGATTTCTGGTTTATCACTAGCGATTGAAAATGGATTGACTTCTAAAGACATTTCATTGACTATCCAACCTCACCCAACACTTGGTGAAGCGATTATGGATACAGCTGAATTGGCTGATGGCTTACCAATTCACGTTTAATAAAATTAAAAATCACTGACGGATTTGTCAGTGATTTTTTCTATGGATAAATTTACTAACGGAAAATCTGTCAGTAAATTTTTATAATTCTATGACTTCATCAAAATAAGGACGAGTTTCAGCATAAAAATGGTGAGTAATCATAATTACTGTCAAACTTGGATTTTGTAATATACTTTGTTCAACAGCTAGAGCTGTCAACTTGTCAAGGCTAGCCGTACTTTCATCCATAATTAAAATTGGTTTTTCTCCTAATAATTCCCGAGCAATAGCCACTCTTTGCTTTTGTCCTCCTGATAAATTATTATCAAATTTATTGGTCAGCTTGCCTTTTAAAAAGTCCTCTGCTTTGACTTCTTTCAACACTTTTTCTAATTTTTCGTCAGTAATTTCTCGATTCATTTTTAAATTTTCTTTTAAGCTGTCATTAAAAAGATAGGGAAATTGGCTAATCGTTGCAATGATAGATTGTAGCTTCCCTTTATCAATAATTTTGTAATCTAAACCATCCAGCTTAATAGTCCCTTGATAATCTTCTAAATCTCCATTGAGCAATTGAATTAATGTTGTTTTTCCTGACCCACTCTCACCAACTATTGCGTACTTTTTCCCTTTTTTAATTTCAAAATTTGGATAAGTAATTTTCTTATCTCCTAATTTAATCGAAATATTTTCAAAAGATAATTTCTTCTCAAAAGTACTGACAGACTTGCTTTCTCTTTGATTTGATACTTTCGGATATTTCGTCAGTAATTTATCAGTTCCTAAAGCAATAGTGAAGCAATCAGCAATGGTATTCAGTCCATTAAAAATATTTCCAGCAAAATTTCCTGAAACTAATAATGTCCCTAAAAGGACAATATGCTTAAAAGCTAAAAGTGCATTAACCCCCAAAATTACGGACTGTGAAAGAAAACTCAGGCCAACTGTACACATCATTGCTGTCGAGACTAACTTTGCTTTGCTTATTTTTACCGCTTTTAGTTGCTCATAAACTTGAAGCAAGCGAGAAGTAAAAAAATCAAACTGCCGATTGTGATAAATTACTTCATACCCTTTGAGTTTGTCATTACTTTCTTTTAATGCTTTTTCGGCACTATTTGACACCTCTTGGGTCGCTTTGACCATTTTCTTTTGAAATAACTTTGGAAGAATCAATAAAATAAGAGCTAAGCCAAGGGTTGTCGCAAAAAGAATCCAATGAAAAGTAAATAAGGCAAAACTTGAGAAAAGCACCAGAAAAATATTTTCTATCATGAAATATATTTCTTTATAACCATCTGTGTCTAAGAGTATTGCATCATTATTTAACCACGAATTGTATTGATCCTTGCTCTCTTTAGAAAATTCCTGATAAGTAAGTGAAGTCAAATTTTTTAAAATATCTTTACGGATTAAATTTAACTGGGTTTGTGTTGTTTTTTCTGTCTGAACCACTTCTATTTTTCTAATAATCATCATGATTAGAAAAATAATTAAGCTAAGAAGAAACCAAAAAAGTCCTTTGGAAATATTTGATTTCATCAGAGCATTAACCAAATTGACTTTAAGATAGTTCCCATAAACATATAAAGCCATATTAGTGATAATTATGAGAAGTAGAATAATATTCTGAAATTTGTTTTTTTTAATGTAAGTGAGCATATTTTAAACCTCAATTCCAATCTCATAAGTAATCAAATTTTGCTTTTCTAACATTAAAATCATATCAGAAGTCTTATCTTTTGAGGAAATACAGTACTGTAAGCTATCAGCATTTAATCTTTTCAAGGGACAACGATTATTCATACAGATAGGTAATACCGAGCAGCTTTTACATTCTTCAGTTTCAGTAGAATTTACCCAAAGTGACTCTTTATTTTCGCTAATTAATAGTTTTCCGCCCCTACCGATAAAATATTATTAGCTTGATAAAGTGCTACTGTACATTTATAAACTAATCCATCTGACCCTATGACATAGTGATTTTTTATTGAAGCATAGCATAAATTGGAAGCGGTCATAGACCAAATAAACGGAACCGTGTGCCCTCATTGCTCAATAACTTTACTAGCCAGTTCAAAACGAACATCTTTCTCAATAATTTTTGAATTTCTTTCTCCCCAATTACCAATATTATGAAAGGCGAACAAAATATTTTCACACTTTCCAAAATTTATGATTGATTCATGGATATACTCCTCCATGAACTTATAATTTTCTTCTCCAACATTCGTTCTTAACATAATAAAGATATCAGATGGAATCATTTCTTGTATTAATAATAAATTACTGATAATTCTTTCATAAGTTCCATGACCATTTTTTAGTATTCTTTGTTTATCATGATATTTTTGTCCACCATCTACTGTGATTTGAAAACTTTTAACTTTCAAATTCACCAATTTTTGAAAAACTCTTGGATTTAAAAGGTAGCCATTCGTAGTCATATCAGCACTATATTCAATCTTATTCTTTCGTGCAATTTCTATTACTGAAGAGCTTATATATTCAATAATTTTTAGATTTAATAAAGGTTCTCCACCAAACCATGAAAGTTGAATCTTATCATATTTACTTCTATTATTTTTGATTTCATTATTTATATATTTAATAATATCATTAGCCGTTTCTAATGACATTGCCCTTTTTTCAAATTTCTCATAACAATAAGTGCATCTAAAATTACAATCTTCATGAACTAATAGAATCAGTTGAAGGGTTCGTTCTAATTCTTGATAAGGATTTTTAAAGTTAAAGTTTTCAAGTAAAAATTCTTCAGATTTTAGTAATTCATAAATATCATCATTTGCTATAAAACTTTCAGTCGTGGGAAAATTAACTTTGGAATATTTTATTGATTTTCCATTATAAAAATTATATAGAATAATATTCTCAGCATTTTCTACTTGCTTTACAAACTGATTTAACTTTCTCATCATTTCTCTCCTTATTAAAAAATTCGCCTTTAAAAGACGAATTTTCACATTTTAACAACTATTGCAATTGTTAATTGTGTGCGCACGTACATCTTCTGCTTTTTTGTTCCTTTTGATTGTAATTTTCATGATGAAAATCCTCCAAATATTCTATTATGAGTTGAAATTAAAATTCTATTTCTAATCACAAATCCATTCTACCACTCCATTTTCAAAATCAAAAAACGTCACTTATTTGTGACGTTTTTCTTTCATATAACTTGCCGTTTTGTCATAACCTAATTTTTCATACATAATGGCTAAATTTTCAAAAATCTGATTTCCTTTTTCTATGTTACCAATCAAAAATTGATAATTTCCTTCAACAAATAGATACTCTTTACGAGAATAAACGTCAACAATCGGACTTTCAATCAATTTTTCATAACTATTTAGAAGTACTTCAGCTTGCTCCACCTGAGATTTTTCAATGAAATAATTGGTACAATCTCGAATAACGAGGGTGACTTGAGTTTTATTTTCTGGTATTTTTCGATAAAACTTTGTCCGTTTAATCAGCTCTTTTGAAAACTCAAAAACGAGAGTTTCAGGTAAAAAATAAATAAATTCACTAAATAAAAAGAGTTCAGCCTCACCCCATTCCAACATGGAAAATAGATCATCACTAATTTCTTGAATTTCCTCTTCACTTATCTGATAAGATTTATAGTTTTTTTGTGCCAAAAATGACTTGTATTCTAAAGCACTCCAATAATCTATTCTATTTTGACTCTCTATAAATCTCATCTGTAATTTCTGATAAACATTTTCAATTTCAGACAAATTACTAAGCTCTTGTAGTCGTCCAAGTTCTTCAAAAAGTGCTCGTCCACTCGGAAGCTCATAATTTCTGACATGATAAAGATATTCTTCAAAAGAAAGTCCCATATTTTCAACTAACTCATAAATTTTTGTGAGTGTGATATCAGATTTACCAAGTTCAAAACGTGAAACTTGTTGCTTTGAAGTAATAAAATTTGGTGAATTCTCATAATCTCCTGCAACTTTGGCTAATGACAAATTTTTCATCTCGCGAATTTCACGAAAAACTCTTCCCCATGATTTTGAGTCCATAAATTATCCTCATTTTTTACTGACAGAAATATTTAGAGGTTTCTGTCAGTAATTTTAAGTTTTCCACTGTGGATAAATTTACTGACAGAACTTCTAGCGACTTATCCACAGATTTATTTCATAATATCTGCCCATCCAGACATTCCATCCAAGAATTTTTTGGATTTGAGATGAATTCCGACATATTCATCATAAAGCCCATCAATAAATTGACGAATTTTTAGTTTCATATCTGCTTTTATCGAGATTTTTTTGAGTTCATCTAAAGATATTTCTTGAAAAAGATTGACCAAATAAATCACATTTGGATCAAGATGACTCCGTCGTAAATCTTCATCAAAATGTTGGGGACAAAGGCAGCCACTAAATTTATAAGAAAAATCAAAGGGGCCAACGGTTTTATGACAAAATGCACATTCTGAGAAGTTCAAAGAAATCCCAAAACGATGAAGAACTTGTAATTCAAAGATGTTAGTCACGACTTCCATATCAAATCCTTGATCTAAAAGCTCTAAACTTCGCTTTAAAAATCCATAAAGCCCTGGGTCGTATTGATTATCAGAAATGGCCGCATCAGCCAAACTTATGATATAAGAAGCATGAGCATTGATGAAAATATCTGCACTAATATTTTTATAAACGACCACTTCACTGACATCCTCGATAAAAGAAAATCCCCCGTCATTAATCGTTGCCGTCAATTTTCCATCAGTAAAAGCTTGTAAGGAACTGGCATAAGGAGATTTTCCAAAATTTTTGACAAAAAACATCCGTTTACCAAAAGACTCTGTAAAAATCTTGACCAATTTATCTTTTTCTTTGTAATTACGACTGTAAAGCACTAAACCTTGAGTTTCGGCATCACGCATGATTTTCTCCTTTCGATATTTTATTTCATTATACCAAAAAAATCACTGACAACTCTTGCAATTGTTATCAGTGATTTTTAATTTTACTGACCGATTTCTCAGCCACGTTTTTTAGTCACATAATCAGTCAATCTTGCCATTGCTTGCTCAATCATATCCATTGAAGCCGCATAAGATAAGCGGACAAAACCCTCACCGTACTGTCCAAAAGCGATACCAGGAATAATGGCAACTGCATTTTCTTTTGCAAAATCCACAGCAAATTTGAATGAATCTTGTTCTAAATCAGCTGGAATTTTTGCAAAAATGTAGAAAGCTCCATCTGGTTCAATAATTTTAAAGCCAAGTTCTGACATCTTTTCAATAATATAATCACGACGTTTAAGATATTCTTTTTTCATCGGAAGAGCATCATCAGCACCATTTTTCAAAGCTTCAATCGCTGCAAACTGTGACTGAGTTGAAGCCGAAGTCACCAAATATTGGTGAGTCTTAATAATCTGTGCCACTAATTCACGCGCCGCAAAGATTAATCCTATCCGCCAACCAGTCATCGCATGCGATTTTGATAAACCATTAAGAACGATTGTTTGCTCAGGTGCATATTCAGCAATTGATACATGTGGTTGGTCAGTATAATTTAGTTCAGAATAAACTTCATCAGCAATCACAAATACTTCATGCTTTTTCAAAACTTCAGCTAAAGCCTTAATTTGCTCCCGATTATAAGTTACCCCTGTAGGATTTGCTGGATAATTCAAAATAACAGCCTTAACTTTTCCCTCACGCTCGATAATCGCTTGATCAAGCATCTCAGGTGTGAGAACAAAATCATTAGCTCTTGTATCGATTTCGACCAAAGAACCGCCAGCAAGCGTAATTAATGGCTCATAACCAGGATATGCAGGCGCAGGAATCAAAACTTCATCACCAGCAACTAAAATTGATAACAAAACACTAGAAATGGCTTCCGTTACTCCAACAGTAACTAAAATTTCATCTTCTGCTTTATAAGATAAACCATATTTTTTATTTATAAATTCACTAGCTGCCTGACGTAGTTCTAGTAAACCAGCCATTCCAGTATAGTGACTTTGATTATTTTCAATCGCCACAATCCCTGCTTGTTTAACATGCTCAGGCGTATAAAAATCAGGTTCTCCCAAAGTCAACTTAATAATATCAGGAATAGATGAAACTTGTTGGTCAAACTGACGAATCAATGAAATTTCAATTTTATCTAAATTAGGGTTAAATTTTTTTAATAAATCCATAAAGCATCCTCTACTTACATCCTGTTCTACTGACAGAAATCTTTTGACAATATTATACACTATTTTCAGACTATTTACTTTACTGACAGATTTCTGTCAATAAAAAAAGCACTCTAAACTTTTAAAAATTTAGAGTGCTTTTACTATTTATGGCTCGGCAGGGGCTCGAACCCTGGACCCATAGATTAAGAGTCTACTGCTCTACCAACTGAGCTACCGGGCCAACTTATAAAAAGTTGAATATTTTGTGACCACTTCTAGAATTCTAAAATTCTGTGGTAGTAATGATAAATTGCTTCGCAATTTTTCTATCCGCAACCTTGAAGCAGTGCTTCAAGCCAACTGAGCTACCAGGTCAACTTACTAGCTTATTATACCGATTTATAGAGCAAAATGCAAGAATTTTTATTATTTAAGTCTTAAATATAGAGTTACTAACAAAGAGTTTTAAACTCAATTATTACTTAGTTAAAGGCTTCTGAGTATTGAATTACTCCTGATTTTCCTTCTAAGCCACCGTCACTTAATTCTTTAATCATAAAGTTCTCATCAGAAACTTCAAAAGGTGCTTTGATTTGATATTGACTTGCTGGTACATAACCAAACTTCGGATAATAAGTTTCATGTCCTAAAATACTAATAAACGGATAATCCAAAATTTTTGCTCTTTTTTCAAGTTCCAATAATACTGCTGCCCCAATTCCTTTACCTTGGTAAGTAGTTAAAACATCAAGAGGAGCTAAGACCAAACCTTTGAATTTTTGTGAGTCACTTACTATCTCTACCTCACTCAAAAGACCGTGACCAACGATTTTACCATCTTCAAAAGCAACAATTTCCAAATCTTTGATATAACCTTCTTCATTACGAATTTTATCAACAAGTTCAGCCTCATTACCATAACCATGTTCTGACTGACTAAAAGATTCACGAATAAGTTCAGTAACTTCTTTATAGTTTTCCAAATTTATTGTTTTAATTATCATTATCTTCCTCTCCTAATAAAATCTCTATCATTATTTTAACAGTTATTCTTCTATTTTTCATTAGATATTAGTAATAAATTTATTTTCTAGTTTTTTGATTACAAGAAATTTACCTAATCTTGATTTCATTTCGATTGCGATAATTATTTGATATGATTACTCATCTCTGTTATCATAGAATATTGTGATAAAAAATTAAAGGAATTATTATGATTAAACAATTTTTAGGTATTATTAACTCAGAATTCAAAGACTACAACCGACGAAAATTCTTACAAGATTTGATGGCGGGAATTACTGTAGCTGCCGTTGCACTCCCTCTGGCCCTTGCCTTCGGTGTATCAAGTGGTACAACAGCCGCAGCTGGACTCATAACAGCCATTGTTGCAGGTATAATTATTAGCTCACTTTCTGGAGCTTTCTATCAAATTTCTGGTCCAACAGGAGCAATGGCGGCTATTTTAATTTCACTCATTGGTAAATACGGAATGAATGGAATATTTATTGCTACTTTTATGGCAGGAATCTTTCTATTACTCGCAGGAATTTTCCGTTTAGGAAATTTAATTTCACTTATTCCCTCACCAGTAATCACAGGTTTTACTTCTGGGATTGCGATCATCATTGCCAGCGGACAAATTAAAAACTTTTTCGGAATAGAACATTTTACAGGTTCTTTTTTTGATTTTATGAAATTTATCTCTGGCTTACACATTGATTATCCTTCAACAATTATTGGACTTTTAACAATCTTATTAATGATTTTCTATCCTAAATCATGGGGTAAAAAATTCCCGGCTTCATTGTTGGCTATCCTTCTGTCAACTTTAGCAGTCCTTGCCCTAAAACTAGATATTCCTTTAGTAGGAAAAATTCCAACCACCCTTATTCCCCAAGCTCATCTACGTTTGACTGAATTGAACCTTCAAGACATGCAAACCCTGCTTATCCCAGCTATAAGCATTACCGTACTTGGAATGACCGAAAGTCTCCTTTGTGGTGCCTCAGCAGGTCGTGCAACCAATCACCCAATGGACAATAACCAAGAACTCGTTTCTCAAGGAATCGGAAATATTTTCATTCCCTTTTTCGGAGGAATTCCAGCAACAGCCGCAATTGCTCGAACAAGTGTAGCTATAAAAGCAGGTGCTCAAACTCGCTTAACCGGTATTATTCACGCCCTTATTCTTCTCCTATCAATGTTTCTATTTGCACCATTTATGACTCATATTCCACTAAGTGCTCTTGCTGGTGTTCTTATCATGACCGCCGTAAGAATGAACGAGTGGGAAGCCATTCGTTTCTTATTCAAAAATAAATTAAAAAGTGGAATCATCGAATTTTTTGTAACGATGATTATCACTGTTATTTTTGATTTAAGTACAGCAATTTTAGCAGGAATTATCGTTGGTTTCTTACTTTTTATCGTAAAAATTTCCCAAATTGAAATTAATAGTTCACAAATTGAACCCGAACGAATCAGTCAAAATCATCACGAAGTGTTTACTGATTGGACAGTTATTTATATTTCTGGCCCGCTCTTCTTTTTAAATAGTAGCAAGTTAAAACAAGCAATTGATGAACTTCCAGCAAATACTAATGTTGTTCTTTCTCTAAGAGGTGTACCGATGATTGACGTTACTTCTATAAAACTATTGATTGATATTTACAGTATTTTTCATAAGGAAGAACGCCAAATCGTCTTCGCCTCAATGAATCCTAAATTAAAAGAATCATTTAAGAGAACTGGACTTATTAGCATGGTTGGTGAAGAAGCCATTTACCCAAGTGTTAATGAATTCCTTTTAAATTTAGTTGATAAAAATAAATAAAAAATAGGCCAATGATTGGTCTATTTTTTATTTATAAATTCCTAAAAGAAATTTGAGAAATAACTCAAATAGGTGAGCTATTATCTAGAATATCCACCATTAATAAATGTAATATCTTCAGTATCGTTGTAAGTACTATAAGCCTTGACCAAGGCTATAATCCAATCGACAAAAGACCAAATGCCGAAAGTAGCCCAGTTGAATAATAATTTACAAATTCCCACTCCAATTTGTCCTCGCATAAAACGGTCAACCCCAAGTCCCCCAAATAGAAAACTACCTAGCCATACAAACAAATGTTTGTTAACTGTTTTCGTTGTCATAATAACAATACTCCTATCAGCTTTTTACGTGGCTCAGTGCCTGCACGTTATTTTAATTTGTTAAATAAAATCAACTTTATTCAACAACTTTTTTTAAAGTAAAATTAACAAAATCTTGCCCTCGCAAGTGTACACAATTCTTTTTTGTTTCTTTATAGCCCATTTTTTCAAAGAAAGGCTTAGCAGTAATAGATGAATTAACCATAAAGCTAGTATAATTTGAGCTTTTTTCTAAATCATTTAGAAGTTTTTGCCCTACTCCCTGCCTTTGATAATCTGCACTGACATAAAATAAATCAATATATCCTTTATCATCAATGTTACCAAATCCTACTATCTGCTCATGATTAGAAATGACTCTGGCGTAGGTTTTGGCAAGATTATCATCAAATAATTCTGTGTCAACGTCAACCCAAGCTTTAACTTGTTCCAAAGTATAATCAGAAATATTTACTTCAAAAATAGTGTTTTTAAACAGATTAATAACTTCATCTAAATCTTTTGGTTCATAATTTCTAATCAGCATAAATCTTTACTCCTTTTAGATTCATATCCTTTTACAAACAAAAAACTCATAGAAGTTAAACTATGGGCTTTCAAAATCGAAAGATAGTTTGAAGTACATATCTAGGTACAAACAAAGTTAGACTGACCTTTTATTATTCGTGTAAGGTCTACACATTTGAGGTATCTTTATTCTACAAAAATTATCCAACGAATAAATTAACAAAAATTGTTAACAAATGAATGCAAAAACAAATCTAAAGCTCTAAAGCAGTTCTCTTTAAATATATAGTCCCATAGCTCCAGATTTATTACTGATTTGTCTAATTTTTGTTACACAAAAAAACACTGATTGAATGCCGTATGCTCTTCCGTGTATTGAACCCGCTAAAACGCCAGGTGGGTGTTCTCGCTTCGCATCAGCTTCCCCTACTTTCGTTCGAGGTATTACGCTACCGAATGTCTCATGAACCCCTATGCAATACAAATATAGTCGGTCAAAAAAATGAAAGAGCTCGCACATTCCAGTGCTTTTTCTATGATTCTATAATAACACTTTTTAACTTTTTTTTCAATAGAAAGCGGTTAAATTTTGAATCATAAATTGTATTAATAAAAAATCATCATCTCTCCCAAATTTTATTTTTTATAGTGATTAATAACCTTTTCAATTTCCAAAATTAACTTTTGATTGCTTAAACCAGTCACTTCTTCAATGAGCATTGAGAGTTCTGTTTTTTTTAGTTTTTCTTGGAGTTGAATGGCTTGAACATCATTTTCATCATGGTAAGCAAAAATTTTTCCAACAATATCTAGATGATTTTGATAAGAAAGGTTACGATCGCTTAATTCTCTTATTGGACGAATAAAACGTTCATTATATCCTAATTTCCGGATAGGTGTTCTTGCTACGCGTGACACTTCATCAATAATTTCTGGATTAGAAAAGCGAGAAATGATTAGTTCATGATATTTAATTAACTCATCTTGCTTAAAATATTGAGCCCATTTTGCTAAAAGTAAAGCGCGTGTTTCTTTTTGAACTGCTTTTAGGATATTCAAAATTTCTTCATCCTGTAAACCTTCTAATATTGTTTTATAACCTTTATATGCGCTAGAATAGGCAACTGCAGCATGTCCTGAGTTTACAGAAAAAAGTTTACGCTCAATAAATGGTTCGAGGTCAGTTGTATAATGAACTCCTTCAAGTTTGATTTCTTTATTTTTTAAATGACTTGCATCTATTACCCACTCACTAAAAGGCTCTACCTCAACATAGAGAACATCTTTATGTTTTTGAGCAGGGACAATACGGTCAACTGCAGCATTAGGAAAACCAATAAATTTAGAAAGATAAAGTTTATCAAATTCCGACAGATAATCGGACACTCTTTCTTCCAAAAATTCAGAGCCCCCTATCATATTTTCACAGGCAATAATATCTAACGGACTCTGAACCTTTTCTTCTTTACGTTTCTGAAGTCCTTTTGCAATAAGTTCAGCAATATAAGGCAAGACATTAGGACCAATAGCTGTTGTTACGATATCAGCTTTTGCAATTGCCTCAATTACTGCCTCAGGATTTTCACTATTGTTAATACCAGAGACAGCTTTTACAGAAATTTTTTCATGGGCAGGACTTGCAATCCCAATTTCATAGGAATGTCGATTATTAAGTTCGTCAATTATAGACTTATTTGTGTCAACAAAGTGAATCTCAAATCCATTTTTACTCAAAATTTCACCTATGAAACCACGTCCAATATTTCCTGCACCAAAATGTACTGCTTTTTTCATCTTACTTACTGCTCCTTTATTTAGAAAGTAAAAGTTCAAATAGAATCCTCTAAAATCCTTCTATATAAGCAATTGTAAGCTTTTACATTATGCTGGTAAATATAAAAAATGGCACTAAAAGCTGTGCCATTTTTTTATTAATTTTCAAAGTATTTTGCAATTTCTTCGATTGTTTGGGCATCAGCAAGTTTTACAACATTGTCAACATCCGAGCAAAAAATTGAAATCTTTTGAATCAGCTCAAGATGCTCCTCTTTAATACCCGCAATTCCAAATAGCATTGTTGCTATCTTAGGATTTTCTACTGTTCCAAAGTTTACACCACGAGGAACTTGAACAATGGCTACTCCTGTTTTTAAAACTTCTTTTTTTGATTCATCAGTTCCATGAGGAATTGCAATAAAGTTTCCCATATAGACTGACAATTCTCTGTCTCGTTCAATCATTGCTGAGACATAATTAGGGTTGACATAACCTCCATCAACCAACAAACTTCCACAATATTTTATGGCCTCTTCTTTATTTGAAAAGTTTTGATTAATTTTAATCAGACTTTTTTGAATTTCCATTTAAAAACTACCTTTCTTGGTTTACTAGGTTTACAACTTCTGTAAACCTATTCATCATAATGTTTAACAGCTTCGATGATTATCTCTCTTAGTAACTCACTTACAATTTCATAATTTCCGGAATCGTATATCCTAGTATAAAGCTTGTTTTCAATAATTGAACTTGATATTTTACCTAATAAAAAGGAAACATACTCTGGAACTTCTGGAGGCGCTAATAACAATAGAACTCGTCCAATTTGAATAGGTTGATGATCCATTGCTACTCCTTCAATTGGCTGACTTAAGTCAAAGATTTTGAAGATTGGACTTGAGATTGATGAATGTACTGCGTGAAAGAGAGCAATTTTTGTTTCTGGAATTGCTAGATGTGTTTCTTTAAATCTTTCTTCCACCAAATGGACAAGTTCTCCACTATCCTCTGAGTTTACACGATGAATAATTTGTTTTACAGTATCATGTAATTCTGTCTTATTTTCAAGAGATAGAATTTCAAAAGATTTTAATATTTCATTGCCTATTGAAAATAAGTCATTGAGATTTAAAAAATTCTTTTCTTTTTCTGAATCAGAGGTAAGTGCTCGTGATTTTTGTTGAATTAGCCTCAGTTGGTGACGAATATTTTCCAAATTCTTTTGATCTAACATTGGATTGATGTAGAGGTAATCTAAATCTTTCTCTGTTGTAAAAATGACGTCATATCTTTCTTGAGTGATATGGATTGAACTTTGAATAAGTTCTATCTTTTTTAAGAAGGGAAAATTCTTTCTTAAATTACTCATGATAAATTCGCAAGAAATTCGTCCACGACTGCTGACAAGTGCCGCACGTAAAGGTAAAACTAGGTCACTGCGTTCAAGTGTCGCCACAAAGTGAAGACTTATAAAAGCAATTTCCATTTCTGAAAAATTCTTATCAAAAACTTCCCTTAATGATTCTTTGACTGTTTTGTAAATTTCAGGATTATCCTTATTTATCTTTTTGATAAAATCATTTTCTTTTTTGGGAAAGAGGACTGGTAACATCTCTGATTCTTTGAGATGAGCATATAGTAAACCATATAAACGGTCATCTTTCCCAAACTCTATCTCAAGAATTGTTGAAACTTTATCAATGAGTTGGCGAATTTTATAAGAAAAATCGGTATCAAATTTTTCCATAAATAATAGCTCTCTTCCAAAGCCAAAATATAAAATATCATAAACTGATGCAAGATAAGTGATTTCAGAAACAACAAATTTTGTTGCTGACAACTCTGTCAGTAACTTATTGACAAAGTTTAAGGCTTGCTTACTTGGTCTGCCCAGAGTTTCACTACTGACAAAATATCCCTCATCCAAACGCAGCAAAACAACTAAGCAAAAAAGTTGCATTAAAACTTTGACTTTATCAGTCATTTTTTCAGGTAAATCTATACGTTTAAAAGCCTCATTAACTTTCTTAAATTTGTTTAAATCTATTATTCTTAAAATTTTATTGTTAGAAAGTTGATTAAGAAGTAGTTCCTGAATGCTTGCTGAATTATAAATCACTGCCACAAATACTGGACGAATATTTTCTTCTGCCCCTTTAAGTTTTAAGCCACGATCACGGATTAGTACTAGTTCATTTTCAAACAGAGCTTGCTCAATTTGCCTCAAATCACTAGTTACTGTCGGTTGACTAATTCCAAAATAATCTGTCAGAGAGGCGATAGAGGCTTTATTTTCAATTAATAAAAGCAATTCACCATACAAACGTTCACTTATTGAATAGTCTATTAATTCATGGACTTGAGCAAGTTGATTGATATCCCCTTTCAAAAAATAGCCTTCATCAGTATTTTCCAAACTGAGATTTTCTGGTAAAGACTTTTGTAAATTGTTCAAATCGCGATAAAGCGTTCTGCGACTTGTATCTGTAATTTCCATCATTTCTGCTATCGTAAGCTTTCCACGTTTCAAAAATGTCTGGATTAATTTTTGCTCACGACTTGTTAAAAACATAAAAATTCCTTTTTTAAAATTCTACTCATAACTAGACTGCCAATTAACAGCTAGTATTTTTATTTGTTCATCCGTTTCACCATATTGATGTATTCAGGAGTAGTAATTAATGACTCAACAAAAAGATGTTGAGCATTTGGAGCTTCGTTTTTTACACTTGTCGTAAATTCTTTTGTTGAAACAATCATGATATTTTTGGCATTAAATGCTCCTAAACCAATAAATTCAACATCAGAAATAGGAATTTTAACACCATGCATCTGGAATATTGCTTTTAATGTTTCTTTGCCCATTGTATTTGAACCAATATGTAAATCATCATGAGCAAAGACAACTTCATCAATTTGGTTCAAGTCTATCTCATTTTTACTGACAGGTCTGTCAGTAATTATTGTTTGATTTATAGCATTGGCAGTAGACAATAAATTACTGATAATTTCATCATAACGAGGTGAATTAAGGAAATTAGCCACTGAGTATCTGATTGCTTCAGGAGCCATTGTCGCAGCTCGTGGAGCAAGTTCATCTTGTGTCACAACAATTGTGTCAGAACCTGCTTTTAAGTTAGCTATAGCGACATTAGTAACATCCTGTAGCAAACCTGCTTTCTTAGCTTTATTTCTCAAAATAGAGGCTCCCATTGCTGATGAACCCATTCCTGCATCACAAGCAAAGATAATATGATTAATCGTAGAGAAATCGACTTGGTCAGTAATATTATTGCTGACAGAAACTTGTCCTTTACTGACAGCTTTATCTGCAGCTACACCTACTTTTGCACTCTCAAAAGCAGAATCATCAATCATTGATTTATCCCGTTTTAAGATAAAAGATGCAACTAGAAACGAAACAATTGCTGCCACAGCTATTCCTGACCAGACACATAAGACATTTACAAAACCACCCGCTGATTTACCTGATGCCATCCCCGTGATTGCAATAATTGAACCAGGTGAAGCAGGAGCCGCAAGACCCGAACCCAGTAAATTATTTGTCAAGGTTCCTGATACTCCACCTGCCATCACAGCAAAAAAGAGCGCCGGTTTCATCATGACATAAGGAAAATAGATTTCGTGTATACCACCGACAAATTGAATCAAAATCGCACCAGGTGCCGTAGCTTTAGCTGAACCCTTACCAAAAAGCATAAAAGCAATCAGAATTCCAAGTCCTGGTCCAGGATTCGCTTCTAGTAAAAATAGAAGTGATTTTCCATTTTCAGAAACTTGCTGAATTCCCAATGGAGATAAAATCCCTTGATTGATTGCATTATTTAAAAATAATATTTTTGCTGGTTCAATAAAAAGATTAGCAAGGGGAATCAAATGATTAGCAATTAAAAAATCGACCCCATGTCCCATCACATCGGTTAGCCAAGCCACAAGTGGACCAACCACTTTTACAGCAAAAAGGGCAAGTCCAAATCCAACTAAACCAGCTGAGAAATTATTAACCAACATTTCCAGACCTGCTTTAATATGTGGTTGAACATACTCATCAAATTTTTTTATTACCCAAGCACCAAAAGGGCCCAAAATCATTGCACCTAAAATCATAGGAACATTTCCTTTAGCGTTTAGACCTCCTAGAGAAAGACTAGCTGTAGCAATAATTGAACCGAAAGTCGCAATTGCACCAACCACTCCTCCACGATGTTCATAAATATTTTTCCCACCAGTGTAACCAATCATTAGGGGAATAAGAAAAGCAAGCATCGGACTAACCATTGCTGCAAATGTTTTATTAGGGGTAAAACCATCAGGAATGAAGAACATCGTCAACACTCCCCAGGCAATCAAAATAGGAATATTTGGCATTACCATATTTGATAATGCAGTACCAAGTTTTTGCACTCGTACTTTTAAGTTTACAGTATTAGTCATTTCAGACTCCTTTACATAGTAACTAGTATAGTTATATTGTAACCGCTACCAATAAAGCTGTAAATAAAAACCTTGACACAAAAAGGCGTGCCAAGATTTATTGATGATATTTATAAAATAAAAAAAGTCACCCTTAGGTGACTTAGTTACTGCGGATGTCAGACTCGAACTGACGACATCATGATTAACAGTCATGCGCTACTACCAACTGAGCTAATCCGCAATGTAAACTTGGCATTGTCTTTATCTCCCAGGGGGCAACCCCCAAGTACTTCCAGCGCAAAAGGACTTGACTTCTGTGTTCGACATGGGAACAGGTATATCTCCTATGCAATAAATACCAAATATGGGAATTCCAGGATTCGAACCTGGGACCCCTGCGTTATCAACACAGTGCTCTAACCAACTGAGCTAAACTCCCAAAATATTAAGTTAAGCGGATGACGAGAATCGAACTCGCGTAGCCAGCTTGGAAGGCTGGGGTTCTACCATTAAACTACATCCGCTAAATAAGGAATGGCGCGAGACGGAATCGAACCGCCGACACATGGAGCTTCAATCCATTGCTCTACCAACTGAGCTACCGAGCCAAATTGCGGGAATAGGATTTGAACCTATGACCTTCGGGTTATGAGCCCGACGAGCTACCTAGCTGCTCCATCCCGCGATAATTAAAAAGGAGGATGTGGGATTCGAACCCACGCACGCTTTTACACGCCTGACGGTTTTCAAGACCGTTCCCTTCAGCCGGACTTGGGTAATCCTCCAGATATAGTCCGTACGGGATTCGAACCCGTGTTACCGCCGTGAAAAGGCGGTGTCTTAACCCCTTGACCAACGGACCATATATTGTTGTGCTGTCTCAAACAGTACTTTTCTATTATACACTTTTATATTTTTTTGTCAAGAATAAACTGTGTTATCTTTTCAAAATAATATTTGAGATGAATAATAAGAAAGTCAGTCGTCTCAAACGACAACTATTTAATTATATCAAAATATTATTTTTTGTCAAGAATAAACTAGACCACTTATTCTAAAACATAAAAAAAAGAAAAAACAGCCTTATTCGGCTGTTTCATCTTCTGATTTTTCCTTATTTTCTTCTGGTTTAGATTCTGTTTTTTCATCACCATTATAGATATTAATGTTTGAAAAATCATCAACATTCGCATTTGCATCCTTGAGAGATTCTTCAAATGTTTTTGGTTCTGGTACTTCTGCTGCCGCTGCTTCATCAGGCATTTTTCCTGTTTTAAAGAGTGACATGATTTGTTTCGCATCAAGTGTTTCGTATTTAAGCAGAGCTTCCGCAATTGCTTTATGTTGCTCACGATGTGTTTCAATTGCTTCTTTAGCACGGTCATAAGCTTCACCGAGAATGCGACGCACTTCATCATCAATCATAACAGCAGTTGCTTCTGAGTAAGTCTTAGTTTGACCATAGTCACGACCAATAAATACTTGATGATCTCCTTCATAAGATACCATACCAAGTTTCTTAGACATCCCATATTCAGTTACCATTGAACGAGCAATGTGTGTTGCTTTTTCGATATCATTTGATGCCCCTGGAGTAGCTACACCAAAGACAATTTCTTCACCAAGTCGTCCACCCATAAGGCTGGCAAGTTGGTCTTGAAGATGGAAATTAGTTGGTTGCATGATTTCTTCATCTGGAAGAGCAAGCATGTAACCACCGATGCGTCCACGTGGAACAACGGTAACTTTACGAACAGTAGATCCATTTTCAAGAACGAGTCCAACAATAGCGTGACCTGCTTCGTGGTAAGCCACGATTTCACGTTCGCGCATTGATTGAATACGATCTTTCTTAGCGGGACCAGCCATTGCACGGTCCATTCCTTCATCAATGTCAGCAGCATTGATTTCTTTTTTATTTTGACGTGCAGCAACAAGTGCAGCTTCATTCAAAACATTTTCCAAATCAGCTCCGACATAGCCTGGAGTTTGTGTAGCAACATTGTGCAAATCAACGTCACTTGCTAAAGGTTTGTTTTTAGCATGAACTTTAAGAACAGCTTCACGACCTTTAACATCTGGAGCTCCGACCAAAACTTTACGGTCAAAACGACCTGGACGTAAAAGCGCTGGGTCAAGCACATCTGAACGGTTAGTTGCAGCAATAACGATCACTGAGTTGCCATCATCTTGGAACCCATCCATTTCAACGAGCAATTGGTTAAGGGTTTGTTCACGTTCATCGTTACCACCACCAAGACCTGCGCCACGTTGACGACCAACAGCATCAATTTCATCGATGAAGATAATTGATGGTGCAGTTTTCTTAGCATTTTCGAATAAGTCACGGACACGTGAGGCACCAACACCGACAAACATTTCAACGAAATCCGAACCCGAGATACTATAGAAAGGAACACCTGCTTCACCAGCAACAGCCTTAGCAAGCAATGTTTTACCTGTACCTGGAGGGCCTTCAAGGAGAACACCTGCAGGAATACGAGCACCTAAATCATGATATTTTTTCGGATTTTTAAGGAAATCAACAACTTCTACAAGCTCTTGTTTTTCCTCTTCAGAACCGGCAACGTCAGCAAAACGAACTTTAGATGTTTTACCATCTTGTTGTTTAGCACGAGATTTACCGAAGGACATTGGGTTTCCACCGCCGCCTCCGCCACGAGCGCCCATTCCGCCCATCATGAGCCAGAAGATACCAACAAATAAAAGCATTGGAATGATATATGAGAGAATTTGAACCCACATACCACTTGACGAAGCTTGAACGACACTCACTTTTACATCATTACTTTTAGCTGCATTTTGGATATCTTTGACAACACTGTCAGTTGGAATAATATAAGCTTGGAAGTTTTTAACTTCACTACTAGAATTACCTAAAAGTGGGAAATTATTTGTTCCTTTTACTTTTACAGGTTCTTTATATTCACCTGTTACAGTAATTAGGCTATCAGAAGGTTGCATTGTGACGTTTTCAATCTTGTTACCGTCAAGTTTCGTCATCAATTGTGAATAGCTAATTTTATCCACGCTTGATTGATTACTACTGAAGAAGAAATTGAAACCGACAACAACAACAATAGCCAAGATCACCCACATCAAGATATTTTTTACAAAATTTCCTTGTTTTGGTTGTTTGTTGTTATTCATATTTTCCTTATCTTTTGTTTATTTATTATTAGAAAAGCCAAGAATTTAATTCTTAGTATCACTGGTAATAAAGGATACAGGCTAGTCAATAACAGCTATACCTAGTTATAGCATATTTCCTTTTGGAAAGCTAATAGTAAGTATTGGTCAGAGATTTTTTCATACTTTAGTCTGAGAAAAATTTTAGATGACTAAAATCAACGAATTATTTATTATAAACTTCTGGTTTTAAAACTCCGACATATGGAAGATTACGATAGTTTTCTTCGTAGTCCAAACCAAAACCAACAACAAATTCATTAGGAATTGTAAAACCTGAATAATCTGGTTTAATTTCAACAATTCGTCCTTCTGGTTTGTCAAGAAGTGTTACAATTTTTACGTTTGCTCCACGATGTTCCAAAAGTTCTTTGAGATATTTTAAAGTACGACCAGTATCGATAATATCTTCAACAATCAGAATATCACGACCTTTGACTGCTGTATCAACATCTAGGATTAATTTTACTTCACCAGAAGATTTTGTTCCGCCGTGATAACTTGATACAGTCATAAAGTCAGTTTCTAAGTGACAATCAATATGTTTGATTAATTCAGCTAAGAAAGGAACTGAACCACGAAGAATTCCTAAGACTAATGGATTTTTCCCTTCGTATTCTTTTGTCAATATTTGTCCAAGTTCTTTGGATTTTTCTATAATTTCTTCTTCTGAAACTAATACTTTTTCAATGGCCTTATCAAGATTTTTTTCGAGCATCGTTGATTTCCTCTCCTATACTGGGTTTGACCCATAATATTCTTCTAATTTTATCATTTTTGAGCGTTTTACTCAAATCAGAACACGCAAGACCGACAATGGCATAGAGTTTTTTATCAACGAAAATAAGTGGATTCTCTCGGTCCTTTAATGGAACTTTGTTATCAATAAAAAACTTGCGTAATTTTTTATGATGACCATTGATTAGAATTTGATCTCCGGGCTGGCGTTTACGAATTTCAATTTCCCCTTCAAGAGGCAAATAAACCTCCATAAATGATTCATCGTGTGGATTTTCACTTACAATTTCTACTGAATTCTCCCTTTCAAGTTGAATTTTTTCAAGATAAAAGAAATCTTTAGTCTTCACAAAATAAAATTCCTTATTCAATTTTGCGAAATATTGTTGAGGACGATTGATAATATGAAGTAATTCGGCAAATTTTTTCTTACTTACTTCTATTTCTGGATATTGAGCGAAAAATTCTTGTAAGATAAAATGTTGTAATTCTTTTGTTTGGGAGATAAATTTTTCAGATGATATTTTTTCATCAACAATTTTAAGTTCCGAAATTTTTTGATTAATTACTGCCAAAGCCATTTTAATTTCCGAGCTCAAATCACTGATTGATTGTGAAAATTGAGGATTTTCTTTTGTTAATTCTGGAATTAGTTGATTACGTATTCTATTTCTAAAATAATCTAGTCCTTGATTTGTTGAATCTTCATAATAGGTTGCTGCATCAAGTTCTTCTTTTGTAAATTTCAATAAAGGTCTGATTAATTGCCCACCTGCAAAAGGTTGACAATCAGCAATGCCCTGCAGACTTCTCAAAGGACGTCCTGTAATTTGACGCATTAATACCGTTTCAACAAGGTCTCCTTGATGATGAGCTGTTAGCAAAATATTGTATTTTTCACTTATCATTAACTTTTCAAAAAACTGATAGCGAAAATCACGTGCCTTTTTTTCTGTAAACTCTCCTGTAAACTTGTCAACATAAATGGGTACTTTAAGTTTTGTTGCCATTTTTCGAAGAGCAATTTCTTCAAATTTTGACTCTTCTCGTAATCCATGATTAATATGAGCCAGTCCCAGTTCAATACCGAGCACTTCTTTTAAATCATAGAGCCAGTTAAAAAGAGTCATTGAGTCTTTACCACCTGATAAAGCCAATAATATTTTTGAACCTTTATCAAAATAGTGTTCATCTTTGACTATTTTTAAAAATTTACGTTGAGCTGGTGTCATTTCATAACTCCATAAACATCTTGAGAAATTGCTTTTATTTCATCATCAGTTGCCCCATCAGTTTCAATTACCAAAAGATATGGTTTACTTGCAAATACAATGGCTGCATCATGATTATCTGTATCTGCACCACCAATTTTGTGAGCAACCGATATGTTTTTAGGAACGCCTGCTCTAATTTTAACATCATCAAAAGAGGTATCAAATAAAGCGTTAAAGGAAGCACCACCTGCATTATAAAGGGCTTCTAGCATTCTACCTACCATTTGAGCTGAGGCATTTCGTTCTTTTGGATTCCACTCTTGTCCAGCAATTCTATTTATTTCTTTTTGATAGTTTGGGTTAAACTCCTGGGTTTCATAATAGGCGAGCATATTACTTCCGACATTGTCTGAGAGTTTGGCTGTTCTATTGATGACATCCTGAAGACTGTAATATTTATTATCTGCTGTTTTTGGTAAATTTCCAGTTCCTTCTGGTTTATAACTTCCATAAAAAGTATTAATGGCTGGGGTGTACAATAGTTTGTCATCAAGTGAAGCCAAACCTTCATTAAGTCGTTTTTGAGTCCAATAAAGAATGGGGATTTTAGAAAGACTCGCTGAATACATTTTCTGTTCTTGGTTTACACCAGCTGTAAACTTATCGTCAAGTTCTTTGACATAAATTGAATACTTTTTGTTGTTATATTTCTGATTCAATAATGCCTGAACTTGTTTGATTTTGGGATTTTCCAGAGAAATATCATTTTCTGAAACCCAACCCGTTTGGCCATTATCTAATGATACTTCGTAGTAAGTTCCCCAGTTAGTCTTAGCGATTTTGTCAGCAGAAAGTTGATGCCTACCACTTAAATTTGTCATTATTTGATTATCATAAGTGGTTTCGGGATTGTAAAATACATTGACACTTTTATCAGTATATATTGTTGTATTTGTTGACTCTCTAGAAATTGTAATATCTGATATCACAACTTTTTTGTCAGTAGAAATATACTTTCCTGTCTTTAACTTAAAGGATTTTCCAACAATTTCGGCAATATCTAATTGTGTTTTAACTGCAATTTTACCAACTGATTTGGTAAGGTTTGAGTCCTCATAAGTTGTTAATTCTTGATAAGCCACTGGTCTTTGGGGGATTGAAGTCCAAGTTTCATTTTCTTTTTCTTTGTCTGTAACTTTGTCAGCTACAACAATATTTTTTGATTTACTGACCTTTTTGTCAGCAAAATATCTTGTTTGTGAAAAAGCAAAAAAGCCTGGGATAATCATTAAAAGCATCACCAAGGCCACTCCACTATTAATTTTTGTTCTCTGTTTTTGCATGATTAAAACCTTGCCCAACATCTTATCCATTCCATAGAATAATTTCTGTTGTAATCTTTATCTTTTTAATTCCTAGAATTTTTCATAAAATAGGTGCTATTTTTAGTCAATAGAATAGTCAAAGAAAAAACTAAATAATATTTTTTCTTTTTAATTATTTAGTTCAATTCACGATTTTTTTGCTCAAGCTCTGTAAGTCTTTGGTGACTTGTTTCTAAAAATTCGGCATAGACATCTTTAAATTTTTTTTCTTGATAATTTAAATCAATCTTACCATCTTCGTGTATTTTTGAAATTTCAACACCAATCAAATCTCCAATATGCACTTTGGGTACATTTTTAGGGATTTGTGACCAACGCAAAAGTCCTCTATTTTTACTGACAGCTTTGTCAGCAGGTTTTTCTGTACTTTCATCAAGTTCGTCAGTAGAAATTTTTACAAAAAGTCCAAATCTTGTAATGTTTTCAACTTGTCCAATCATTATTTTGACCCGTTACTTCCAATCAAAGGACTGTCAGTAGTAAAAACTTTTTCATCGCTTTGTGAATATTCTTGACCATCACTACGAGCAAATTTTTGAAGATAGTTAGGATCTTGAAGTTTTGATATTTCTTCTTTTTTAATCGTTACTTCTTTAGAAAGACTCTCATATTGTTTCTTTGCACTTTGTTCTAAAGCTACTTGACTATGCAAAGTTTCATATGATTTTATCAAACTCATACTTGCTAAACTAAAAAGTAAAATTGCCACGATCAAAATAAGCCCTAAATGTTTTCTTTTTGGTACTGGGTTTAAATTTCTTTTTTTATGCTTCTGAGTGTACTTATTATTTAGTTGAATCACTTGCTTTGCCATGACAACCTCCAATCTATTTTGATGATAATTACTCAACTTCTTCTGTGATACGAGTTTCGCTAATCATTTCATACATTTTATCAGCATCTTCTTTACGTGTAAACTCTTTTAATTCAGCAACCCGAACTTCAACAATTTTATTTCCGAAACGAATTTCAATTGTGTCATTAAATTTTACATCAGATGAAGATTTCGCTAATTTTCCATTAATTTTAATCCGACCTTTGTCGGCAACTTCTTTCGCAACTGGACGACGTTTAATCAAGCGCGAAACTTTTAAAAACTTATCTAATCTCATGGTTTGATTATAACATATTTCATTTTGTTTGAAAATGCCTTTATTTATAATAATAAGGCTCCATCATTAGTGACAGAACCTTATTAATTTACTGACAGACCCATCAGTAATTTTTTTATTATTTTGAACGTCTAAGTTCTTGATATTCTAGCCTTGCTGCTTTGGCATCTTCTTTCATTGTTGGATAAGCTTTTTTAATATCATTAGCTGAGATAAAGAAAAAAACAATCGCAATAATTTCAATTGGAAGTAAAATTAGACTTGAAAGTCCTAAAGCAATATTTCCTGTACCACCCGCTGAAACTTCAGTAACTAATAAAACCATAAGAACAACTCCTAAGCCTTGAGTTACATACATTAAAATTGGTGCCACATGTTTTCTTTTTCTTACTAAATCCAGTTTACTTGCCCAAACATGAGCAAAAATCACAAAAACAAAAACGATTGTTCCAAAAGTTCCTTTATTGTACCCCACTAGAGATAATAGAAAAACAAGAATAATAAAGATTGGAATGATAAGATAGTAAGAATAAGTTTGATAGGGACGGCTTTTTTCTCTCAACTCCGCTTTTGCTGCTTTTAAATCCACTTTTATAAATCTCCTTTAAGATATGAGTTTAATTTTATAAATTACATCTTGAGAATTTTTTCTCTTCATGTTTTTTATTTCCAAAAAATTATTAAACTCTATTTTTTATAGTTTTATATAAAAGTATTGTATCATATTTATCTTTTTTTACAAAAAGATTACCTATTTTCGTAATTATCTCGTATATTTGATAATTCTTCAATAAAATTCATTATTTCGCTCAAAAGAACAACTGAATTTCGATTTTCAATTTTAAAACGGAATGTCATTTTGCCATATTTTTCCCCGACAGAAGCTTTCATACTTGTTTTAGCCAAGGCTTTGAAATAATCTTGTGGGTCATAGGTAGTATTAGCCACTTTTTCCAAAGTAACAGTTGCTTCAAATCTCGATTTTTCAATTTTTTCAACTAAGGCATTATCTGCAAAGTGTTTTAAGAGACCAATTTCCAGAAGATAAGCGACTTCATCTGGATATTCTCCAAAACGGTCAACCAATTCTTCTTGTAGTTCTTCATAAATCTCACGACTATCAATTTGACGAATTCGTTTGTAAATTTCAATTTTTTGACGTTCATCAGAAATATAATAAGCAGGAATAAAGGCATCCAATTCCAAAGAAATTTCCACATTTGAAGTCCGTTTTTGCTTACTTGTACCAAGTTTAGCGTGAATGGCTTCTTCTAACAGTTGTGAGTACAAATCAAACCCAACAGAATCAATAAATCCTGATTGCTCGCTTCCCAGTAAATTACCAGCACCACGGATAGACAAGTCACGCATGGCAATCTTGAAACCTGATCCTAATTCTGTAAAGCCTTTAATAGCTTCCAAACGTTTTTCCGAAACTTCAGACAATATTTTTTCAGGACGATACATAAAGTAGGCGTAAGCCACCCGATTTGAACGCCCCACTCGGCCTCTTAATTGATAAAGTTGTGACAAGCCCATCATATCCGCATTTTCAATAAAAAGCGTATTCGCATTTGGAATATCAACCCCAGTTTCAATGATTGTCGTTGCAACAAGCACATCATAATCACCTGCGATAAAGGCAAGTAAAGTATTTTCAAGTTGTACTTCAGTCATTTGACCGTGTATAAAACCAATTCTTGCTTCAGGAATTAATTCTTCTAATTGAGAAACTTTTTGTTCTATCGTGTCAACCCTGTTGTAAACATAGTAAACTTGTCCACCACGAGAGATTTCTCTCAACACTGCATCCCGAACCACACCATAGTTTGTTTCCATGACATAGGTTTGCACCGGATAACGGTTTGTTGGTGGTGTTTCAATAACTGACAAGTCACGAATTCCCAGCATTGACATATGTAGAGTCCTAGGAATAGGTGTTGCTGTCAATGTCAAAACATCAACCTGGGTTTTTAATTCTTTCAAACGTTCTTTATGCTTAACTCCAAAACGTTGTTCTTCATCAATAATCATCAAACCTAAATCAAAAAATTCAACATCTTTTGAGAGTAAACGGTGAGTTCCAATAATTAAATCAACTCGTCCTTTTTTCAATTTGGCTAGAATTTCAGTTTGCTGTGTTTTCGTTTGAAAACGACTGAGAACCTCGACATTTACGCCAAAGTTGATAAAACGTTCAGTAAAATTATTAAAATGCTGCTCAGCAAGAACGGTCGTTGGCACAAGAACTGCGACTTGTTTCCCATCATTTATGGCTTTGAAGGCTGCTCGCATTGCAACTTCGGTTTTACCAAAACCAACATCACCGACTAACAAGCGGTCCATTGGACGCTCAAGTTCCATATCATGCTTAATTTCATTGATTGAACGAATCTGGTCTTCAGTTTCAACATATGAAAAACCAGAATCAAATTCTTCTTGACTGGTGTCATCCGGAGAGAATGCAAATCCTTTTTTCGCCTGACGTTCAGCATAAAGTTTAATCAAGTCATCCGAAATATCTTCAACTTGTTTACTGACAGAAGACATGGTTTTACGCCAGCGCCCATCATTCAGTTTATTGATTTTAGGGCTTTTTCCTTCACCAGCTGTATATTTACTGAGCAAATCTAGGTGATCAACTGGAACAGAAATTGTATCCCCATTTTGATATTGAATGGTCAGATAATCACGATGCATTCCGCCTACTTCAAGCGTTTGTAAACCTAAATATTTCCCAATCCCATGATTCTTATGGACAACAAAATCACCAACAGCGAGTTCATTGTAATCTTTTAGTCTTTCTGCATTTGTAATATTCAGTTTGCGTGCCTTTTTCTTACGCATTTTACCAAATATTTCATGCTCAGTCATGACGACTAATTTTTCATCAAGGAAATTAAAACCATTGGATAATTGCAAATCAATCAGATTGACTTTACGCACTTGAATAGATTCTCTGTCAACCTCTTGTAAACTTAAATCTAATTCGTGGAGTGATTTACGGAGTTTTTCCGATGATACAGCTAAAACAACTGTAAACTCTTGCTTAATAAATCGTTCAACTTCAGTGTAAAAAAGTTCTAATTGACCGAAAAATTGTTGCATTGAATGTTGTTTGAAATTATAAAGTTGTTCAAATCTGAGATTTCCAAGCCCTTTTTGGAAATTTGAAAAGAAGGTAGCAGGCTTATAATTTCTAACTTTTGCCATTGTATCTAGCAAATAAGTCTGCCCTTCAAATCCTCTTTCCATTGCTTTTTCAGATAAAATAAAATCTGCTAATTCCATTTCTAACTTATTATTCATTTCATTTACTTTTTGAAAATCATCAATGAATATTTGAACATTTTTTGGAAAATAATTTAAAAGTGAAGTTTTTTTATCATAAAAATACTCCGCAAATTTTCGTAAATCTTTGTGATAATAGTGATTTTGAGCTGCTGAAATCACTTCTTCCATATATGATTTTGCTGATGGGTCTGTCAGTAAATTTGTCATTTCTGTCAGTGATTTTGCACCCTTGTCAAATTCTTTGTCAGTCAAAATAAAATCACTGGCCGGATAGATTTCCAAACGTTCAAGGCTTGTCAGTGAACGTTGACTCTCCACATCAAATGAGCGAATCGTATCTACTTCATCACCAAAAAACTCTAAACGTACCGGATTTTCCGCATCTAAAGGATAAATATCAACGATATCTCCTCGCATTGAAAATTCACCTGGCGTCATCACGCGCTGTGTCTTTTCATAACCAGCTTTTGATAATAAATTAACTAAATTTGATAAATCATACTCATACCCAGAGGTCAGTAAAAGATAATTTTCTAAAAAGTTTTCGGGACTTGGTAAATAGCTCCGTAATGCCAAAAAAGGCACAACCAAAAATCCTGTTGACTTTTCGTCAAGTAGGAAATTAAGTGCCTCAAGTCGATAAGCAACTCGATCTTTAGATGCAAGTGCGAACTCTGCGTAGATGTTATCATCAGAAAAAAATTGAAAAACTTTCTCTTCACCAAGCAAAGTTGACAGTTCATCATAAAGTTCATTCGCATGAAACTGGCTGTCAGTAACAATAATATATTTGTCAGCAACATTTTCATAAGCATTTGCCATCACTAAGCTCTTTGCTGTTCCTGACAATCCTGTCAGTAAAGTTCGCTCACGCTTTGAAAAACCTTGTTGCCATTTTTGTAGTTGCCAATTTTGGTCAAAAAATTCAATAATATTCATTTAGTTAAATTTATTCATTGTCTTTTGAAAATCACCATTTTCAAGATAGAATTTCATTGCATCAACAGCTTTGAAAATTCCATCTTGAGCGATTTCCTTATCTTCATTGTCAAAACCAGAGAGTACATGATTCACAACTGTCATTCCATGTTTTGGACGGCCAATCCCAATTTTTACACGGTTAAAAGTTTGACTTCCCACATGTGTAATGACTGATTTTATTCCATTTTGTCCACCTGATGACCCTTTTTGTCTTAGACGCACGCGCCCGACTGGTGAATCCAAGTCATCATGCATGACCGTTAAATCTGCCTCGTCTATATTATAATATTTCAAAAGTGGCGCCACCGCACGCCCAGATTCATTCATAAAAGTCAGAGGTTTCACGAGAAACAATTTTTCACCATTCACAAACGTTGACGCGACAAGCGACATAAAAGGTTTTTCTTCTTTAAAATCAACATTCAGTTCTTTTGCCAGTAAATCAAGTGCCATAAAGCCCATATTATGTTTTGTTTTTTCATATTTATCGCCTGGGTTTCCCAAGCCAACAATCATTTTTGTCATTTTCTCTTATTTTCTTTTCCTTATTTTGTCTAATAAATGCCAAAAGGCCGATTTATAAAAATCAGCAATTAAGTTTATTATAACATGTTTATTTACCTAGAGGAGCAAAAAAAAGACCCAATATTTCTATTGAGCCTATTAACTTTTATCATAGATAATTCATTATTCACCAATCTCAATAACCAAATCACTAACTTCTTTCAGGTAAGAATCATGTGTCACAATGACAACCGTCTTTCCCTTATCAACTTCTTGACGCAAAAGAGCAATCACTTCATTTCTATTTTCTGTATCAAGCGAACCTGTTGGTTCATCTGCCAAAATCAGCTGACTTTCTTTTAATAAAGCCCGTGCAATTGCTACTCTTTGTTTCTCTCCACCAGAAAGACTATAAACTTTTGTATTTAATCGATGATTTATGCCTACTTGGAGTAACAATTTCTTCATCTTTTTTCGTTTTTCTTTTTTTGAAATTCTAGAATAAATCAGTGCTATCTCTAAATTTTTTTCGATTGTTTCATCTTCCAATAAAGCAAAGTTTTGAAAAAGATAGGAAATTTTATTTCTCCTCATCTTTAAAGCTAAGGAACTATTAAAAGGTGGTGCAAACTGACCGTTAAAATAATATTTCCCATCATCATAATCCTCAATTAAACCAATAATATTCAAAAGTGTTGACTTTCCCGCACCACTTGTCCCATAAATTGCGGTCATTTTTCCTTCCGGAATTTTTAAATTTAATTTATCAAAAATAATATGCCCTTTGTAACCTTTTGTCAGTTCTTCAATCTCAATCATTCTATTCTCCTTTCAAGACATTCAAAAATAGTCCTTTTTGTAGTTTTAGCAATATCAAAATAATAATCAAAATTTCTAAGACAAAATAAATTCCCAATGCTTCCAAAGTAATGTTAACGTTACTTCGAGTTAAAGCAAAGGCAAAGTATAAAAGTCCCTGCACAAAAACTATTGTAAAAAGAGATCTATAAGTTACGAAGAAAGAAATTCCATATAATCTTTTGACTGCAATCTTCTTTTTGTATGTTTCAAAATAAAAAACCGTAGTTGTCAGAATCATTGATAAAAATATAAGAATCACTAAACCATTAGTAACAGCATAATTATAGGGATTTCCAACCGTACTCAAATTATCCGTTTTACTTATATCGTCTATCTTAATCATGGAAGGGTGAGTTTCAAGAGCACTATTTTTCTTCAAAATAGGAATAAGTGGTTGATATGTTTTTTCTATTGTTCCCCTAATTTTAAATTTCAAAACAGTATTGTGTTGAAAAGTAATATTTCCCTTATCAGTAAAATTTTTTCTCGTATAAACTTCTACTAAATCTGGAGATATTTTGGTACTATTTTCGTCTAGTAAGTCTAACTTTTGAGCATCTTTTATGAAATAGTATTTTATAGTTGAACCTTTAAAAAATGCCAATGAATCAGAAGAAGCATAATATTTTTTTATCTTAGAAAGTTGAGATTTATATTTTTCCGAAACCAAAATAATCCCCGAATTTGTATCAGGATTTATTTCTACTCTTTGATTGTCCTGGGAGTATATAGCAAATTTTGAAAGATAGTTATCATTAATTTGTAAGTCATTCAGACTATCATTTTCTACAATATCAATGCTTGAATCAGAAATATAAAGTCCATCATGTTCCTCAGCATAAACAAATAAATCAATGCATGATAGATTTAGGGGCTGACCTCCGTCATAGCCTGAAAATTCTGGGTAAAGTACGGCATATTCTTGCCCAATTTTGGAAGTTATTTCTAGCTTAGCATTTACAAAATAGAGTAGAGTTGCTGTTGTAGAAACTGTAATCAAAAATACAAATGCTTTGACCGCATAGAGAACATAGTGACTATACTTAAAAAATGACTTAGAGTTAATCTGATTGGCAAGTGAAAAGCTAGATACAAGTACTATGGAGATATAGGAAACTATGATAACAAGTAACAGCATAATAAACATTTGCAAACTAAATTGAAGATTAAATCCTCTGAAAACTAAAAAACTTGAAAATATATAAGCCAGCAATGTCACTATAAAAAATTCTTTCAAAAATAAACGCAAGCCTATCCTATGAGCGCTGACGCCATTCAAACGATAAGTAGCAATTTTTTTATTATTTCCAACTAACCAAACAAATAAAAAGATAGCAAAGAAAACTATCGAAATTCCTATAAATAAAGATAAATTATCATTAGTTAAACCAATGAAACTAGTATAATTATTAGGATAAAAATCACTAGGACGAGTCGTTAATTTTTTAGAAGTAATATGAGTCCCATATTTTTGATTAAGAGCTATTAAAAAGTCTTGGAGAGAAGTTTGGATATTTTTATTTTTTATATAAACATCACTATTTTCCTGTTCTACAGTCGTAATATTCTTAAGAGGCTCACTCCATAATTGACAGCTAAAACCGTGAGATACAAAAGTTTTTTTATCAGATGTTTGATAGTTTGTCTTGTAAAACACCGCTTTACTATCCATTTTAAGCAAATCCGCATGACCTTTCCCATCGTTCTTTACTCCACCATACGTACTCCTAAAAATAAAAGATGCCCCAGTTTTAGCTGACACACCTTCTACAAGGGAAATTAAATTCTTGTCGCTACTAATGGATGAAGGAAGATAAATTTGTGTAAAATCTTGAACATCATAATTTTTTTCAATTTGCTTATCTACAAAATTATTTTTTACTATATTGGCAGAAGATATTGAAATAACAATAAATAGAACAAGAAGAACAAACTTAATAACCTTATTCATATTAACTCCCTATTATAATTTGACAAACCAACCACTATAACCAGCATTCCATGCCCCAATAGCTTTCGCCTGTGCAATCTTGTTAGCTGATACGGTATTACTAAAAGCTGTTGCACTTTTTCCGACTTTTGCCCAGCTATAATGTCTTTGATTTATTTGGGCATTATCATGCGCAGTAGCTTTAGTAATCGTCGGATTAAATCGTTCGATATAATTCGTATTCCAACCACCAGAAACGAAAACCTGTGCCGAAGCAAAAGCTGTTCCAGAGATAAGTGCAGTCCCCAGTACTAAAACCGATACTTTTCTCTTTAGATTTCTGCGTCTAATCAGAGCGCGTGTCATTGTAAGTTCCATTGTGTTCCTCCTTTAAATATTAATAAGCTAGCTAAAGTCTCCATCAGAGCGCTAGTGCTTTTTTTCTGATAAGACAATGTAACACTTTTTGTTTACGCTTTCTTTATTGTGATTATAGTCTTAATTAACTTGTTTGTCAATATTTTAACTTTATAAACACTTTTATTTATTAAATGTAATTTATGAACAAGTGTAGTATTCAATCAATTACTTTCGCTAAACAAAAAAAGACCAAAATGGCCTTTTTATTTTCATCAAAATAAATGTAAAATAAATTTTAAAGTAAAGAGAAATGGAATGATAAATCCCCAACCCACCTTATAGATTAACTTCAAAGTCCGTTTGTCATCAATCTCATGTTTTGCTTTTTCTTCCATCTTTTTGTCACCTTTGAGCAACATGTCCAAAGAACAATCGAAAATTTCACTAAGTAAGATAATTTGGTCTGTTGTTGGTAGTGCTTTTCCTGTCTCCCATTTTGAAATTGATTGACGAGAAATATGCATTTTTTTCGCCAATTCTTCCTGACTGAGATTTTTCATTTTACGATTTTCTTTGATTATCTGAGAGATTTCCATGTTGCCTTCCTTTCATGCTTTAAGAGTATCGTTTTTTATTCTTCAACTCAAGCATTTTTAGGTTGCAAAAATGCACCGATTCGGTGCATTTCTTCATTTCATTTACAAGGTTTACACGTTGAAACGGAATTCCATAATGTCGCCATCTTGACCAACATATTCTTTTCCTTCTTCACGCAAGCGACCGGCTTCACGAACAGCCTTTTCTGAACCGTATTTAAGCAAATCATCATAAGACATAGTTACTGCGCGGATAAAGCCTTTTTCAAAGTCTGTATGGATAATTCCTGCCATTTGTGGAGCTTTCATTCCACGTTTGAAGGTCCAAGCACGGACTTCTTTTTCACCAGCAGTAAAGTAAGTGGCTAGGCCAAGAAGGTGATAAGCTGCACGAGTCAACATATCAACACCAGATTCTTTTAAGCCAATTGCTTCCAAGAATTCTGCTTTTTCATCATCTTCCAACTCTGAAATTTCTTCTTCAACACGAGCAGAAATCACTGCCACTTCAGCATTTTCAGTCGCCGCAAACTCACGAATTTGTTTCACGTATTCAATATTATCAGGTTCACCAACTTCATCTTCTGAAACATTAGCCACATAAAGAACTGGTTTACTTGTCAATAAGAACAAGCTTTTAAGAACCTTTGTTTCATCTTCGTCAAAGTCAATTGTTCGTGCTGATTTACCATCTTCAAGAACCGGTTTGAGCTTTTTCAAAACATTAAATTCTGCGACCGCATCTTTATCTTTTGCTGTACGAGCAACTTTTTCAACACGCGCATAACGTTTATTGACTGATTCTAAATCGGCCAAAATTAGTTCAAGATTAATTGTTTCAATGTCTGCCATTGGATCAATAAAAGCATCTTCACGATTATTTTCACGCATTACATTTTCATCATCAAAAGCTCGAACAACGTGAATGATGGCATCTACTTCACGAATATTGGCAAGAAATTTATTTCCTAGACCTTCTCCGCGTGAAGCCCCTTTAACAATCCCAGCAATATCTGTAAATTCAAAAGTTGTCGGAACAGTTTTCTTAGGTTTAATCAACTCTGTTAACTTGTTTAAACGTTCATCCGGTACTTCTACCATCCCAACATTTGGGTCAATTGTTGCAAAAGGATAGTTTGCAGCTTCTGCGCCTGCTTTTGTAATTGCATTAAAAAGAGTTGATTTACCAACGTTTGGTAAACCAACGATACCTGCTGTTAAAGCCATGTTTTATATTCTCCAAAATTAAGATTAATTAGTTTTAATTATACTGTAAATCGCCTAAAAACACAATAAAGGCAAGGAAAATCATAGAAAATCTCTAAGTTTACAAGTTTACACAAGGCTCGTAAACAATAGAGCATGTCATCACTAGCCTTTATTTTAAAGGCTTGCCACAAAATGTTACCCTAAAATACCACCTATGTTCTTGCTTTTAACTTCGCTTTAGTTGATAATGAAATCAGAAATAAATCACTAAATTACCCATTTAAATTTAAGGAGAAAAAATGCTCGGAGAAAATTTACAAAAAGCTCGTCTTGCCCAGAAGCTCACACAAGAAGAAGTTGCAAAAGAACTTTATTTTAGTAGACAAGCCATTTCACGTTGGGAATCCAATAAAACTGAACCAAATTTTGAAACATTGATTGCCCTAGCCGAATTATATGAATCAGATTTATCAGCTTTTGCTCAAGGAATTGAACCACAAAAAAGAAAGAAACATATCAACCTATTTGCTGGTTTTGGCTTAGTCTTTTTTAACTTCGTTCTTGGTTTCTGGTTGATAATTACTACTGCTTTGATTCTTTTGGCCCTTTATGCTATTATATTTGCTTTATTCATTGCTCCATTTATTATGATTTTCGCTGTTGCTACTCATAATCCACATATTACTTTTGGCAATGCGAATGGAGCAACAGGTTTTGACTGGTGGTATTGGCTAGTTGCAATTATCGCTTGTTCGCTGATGATTCTTGTTAGCCCTTTGATTTGGCGCTTTACAAAGTTACTTTACTTTTGCCTTATTAAATACCTCAAATTTAATCTCAAATCGGTTTATAATTAAAAAAAGGGCTCACTTGAGCACCTTTTTTATTTTTTTATTAAAGTCAAAACGACTCATCATCACTTCATGATTGCAGTTTGTACATCTTATCTTGATATCTGCACCCAATCTAGTGATTTCCCAAGCATTTGCTTTTTTACCAGTCGCCTTAACAGTGCAGGCATGAGGTTTCTTCATCTCGACAATCGAACCTAATTCATATTCCAGCATTATCTATCCTTTCTATACAATTCCTGTCATTATAATCTAATCATCTAGTTTTTCAACAAAAACTTGCTGAGGGCCTCCCAATAAAATGAGATACTTGTCAACTTGGTTGACATCGTAGGCTTTTTTCAGAGCTTCACTATAAAGATTCATCTGATCTCTATAACGCTCTTTTATTTCAGTAATAGCTGAAGAATTTGTAAATCTATCTGTCTTATAATCAAATAGGACGATTTTATCAGTAAGTTTAACAAATCCATCACAAATTCCCCGAACAATATACTGCTCTTTAGCAAACTCATCTGTTCTCAACATTGAAAATGGTGCTTCTTTAACTGTTTTATCAACATTTTCTGACAAAAACTGACCGAACTCTGTATCAAACAAAGTTAAAATTTTAGCAATATCAATCTGATTTTTTATTTTTTCATCAAATCCCATTTCATCAAGTGTCGCTTGAAAACTAAATAAATCTGCTTGAGAAAAATCTGCATACTGCATAAAACTATGTGTTGCCGAACCGATTTCTGCAGCAGTAATTTTCTTAGGACCAAAATCAGAAAAATCTAGTTTTTTGACCCGAGTAAATTCACTCATCGGTTGAATCTCACCCACTTGTAATTGTTTCTCGTAGCTTCGCTTTTTAACCTGACTTGGTGTTTGAATACTTGAGAGCTCTGTTGCTGCTTGATGTGGATATTCATAATTCATAATTTTTTGAGCTTTTTGTATTTCATCAGAATAAGCCATGATATTATCAAATTTTTCCGATTCTTCGACCAATTTTTTGAAATCAGGTTGACTTGTAAATTCAAGTTTTTCTGCTTCTAATTCTTCTTTTGTGTAGACATTGAGTTTCATCGGAAGTTTTGTGGCATTTTGAAGCGCCAGTATCCAGTGTTGAAAACCACGACTTGAATTACGAAATTTATCTTCTAAAATCTTTCCCTCTAAACTTGCATTATCGTAAAGGTCAAGTCCTGATTTTTTATCTGTTTCTTTTATTTTTCCGACAAGATAAAGTTTTTTCTTTGCTCGTGTAAATGCAACATATAAAACACGCATTTCTTCTGAGAGAGCTGCTCTTTGTTTTAAGTCTTTATTCACCATATAAGGGAATGTTTCCATTTTCACTAAAGCATAAGGGAAATCAGTTATAACATCTGCTTCATCCTTTAAATCAGCAATAAGCTTCATTCCTAAGCCATTTTCACGACTTAGGATAACATCTTCTTTCAAATCACGATCGTTGAAGCGAGATTGTAAATTCATTAAAAAGACATAATCAAATTCTAATCCTTTTGATTTATGGAAGGTCATTACTCGAACAGCATTTTGAGGGAGTTTTATATTAACAGAAGCTAAATCATTATTTTGTTCCATAAATTTGTTGATCAATCTTACAAATTTAAATAATCCTTTATAACCAGAACTTTCATATGATTCTGCTCGAACCGCTAAGGCTTGTAAGTTCGCTTGGCGCATTTCACCATTTTTTAAGGCACCAACATAGTCAAAATAGTAGGTTTCTGTATATATTTTCCAAAGTAAATCATGAATTGCAACTTGGTTTACAAGTTTACGCCATTCTGTAAACTTATTATAAAATGCTTTAAGCTTGTTCTCTAAGGAAGGATTGATAAGTTCTGGATTTTGTCCTTCTTTATTAAGTGACAAAAGAATTTTATCCCAAAATCGAAGGTCATGGCTTCCTTGAGTACTGATTCTCGTTAATTCATCTTCATTAAATCCAAATAATGGAGACCTTAACATCGCAACCAATGACAAATCATAGAGTGGATTATCAATTGCTCGTAAAACGTCTAGCATAATTAAGACTTCCATTGATTTCAAAAAATCAACTCGACCTTCATCAAGAACCACTGGAATATCGTAACTAAGCAGAATATCCTCAATTTTATTATTATTTGATTTAGAACGAACCAAAATTGCTATATCTTTTGGTTCAACTCCAGCTTCAATCAATTTTTTTATTTCTTGAGCTGCTCCTTTAATCTCTCCATCCGAAATTCTTACTTCGGATTCATCTGTTTCTTCATCACTTGTATTTTCTTTGTATAAAAGAAGTTCTGGATAAAAATATTTCTCAGATTCAACTGGATAATCATTAATATTTCCTTGAACTAAAGCTTCTTCTTTGCCATAAGTCATCTCACCTAATTTTTCATCCATCAGATGTTTAAAGATATCATTTGTAAATGTTAAAACCTCACCGCGTGAACGAAAGTTTTCTTTTAAGCGAATTAATTGATTTGGATTTTCTACCTTTACATAGTCTTTATATTTTTCTAAAAAGAGGCCAGGGTCAGCTAAACGAAAGCCATAAATTGATTGCTTAATATCACCAACCATGAAGAGATTATGTCCATTTGATAAAAGTTCCAGCATTCGCTCCTGAGTGTGGCTGGTATCCTGATACTCATCAATCATGATTTCATCATAATGTTCTCTTAAAGTTTCACGTATATCTGGATTTTCCTCTAAAATTTCAATGGCAAAGTGTGCGATATCAGAGTACTCAAAGGCATTTTCATTCTTTTTACGTTCTAAATAACTTTGGTAAAACTCAATAACAAATTTTTGTAAGTTTTCTGCGATTTCAAATGCTTGATTTTGATATTTTTCAATCAACTGACCATGTTTTATTTTATCAACAAACTTCCGAATTTCTCCAGGTTTGGATTTTGAGCCGATTAAGTCTTGCTTTTGTGCTGAAAAATCTTTTTTCAGAGCCGAAAGTATTTCATCTTTTGAAGAGCCCACTCGAATATCTGTATCTATTGATAAAAATAGTTCTGTGAAAGTTGCAAAATCTTTAGTGGTTATTGCTTCTAAGAGTTCATTTTTATTATCTAAAATAAGGTTGGCCTTATCACGTCCAGCCCCTTTTTTAGCAATTACTCCATTAGTTAATGAAGTTTCTAGAAGTTCAAAAAATATCAGTAAATTCTCTTTTATATCTGCTGAAAAATCTGCTGACAAGTCTTTCAGTGATTTATATGTTTCAAAACCTTTTAAAAATTGATTTTCTAACCACTTTTTTGGATTTTCGGTTGCTGACGCAAAACGGTAAGTAGTGTAAACTACTTTTTGAAATCCAGCAATATTTCTGTCTTTAGAAAAATTTTTTATAAGTTCTTCAAATTTTTCTTTTGAAATATTCATTGCTTCATCTTCTGATAAATAAGACTCAACCAATTGTTCAAAGACTTCTTGTCTAATCAAATCACTCTCTGTTTGATCAGCTAAAATTCGGAAATTCGGGTCAATATTTACTCGATTGAAATTCGTTTTTGTCAATTTTTGGGTGAAACTATCCATAGTTCCAATATCAGCATTTGATAGGTTATGTAAAGCAAGTGTCAACCTACGAGCTTGTTCTTCATCAGAACTTTCTTGTCTGGCTTTTTTCAAATCTCGCTCAAGCCGCATCCGTAATTCGCTTGCTGCTTTTTTTGTAAATGTGGAAATGAAAAGTCGATCAATTTCAATTCCTTGTTTGACTTTCTCGACAATTCTTTGAGCCATAACAAAAGTTTTTCCGGAACCAGCACTCGCTGAAACTAGAATATTCTTACCAGAACTATGAATGGCTTCATTTTGCTCTGGAGTTAATTTTACTTCACTCATTTCGCCCTTCTCCTTTTAATTCTGCTAAGATTTCTGCTTGGGATTTTTGACCAATTTCACGACTATGCTCATTCATGTGCACGTTTGCTTCAAATCGACAAATAGATTTGAGCGGACAGTAGCGACAACCTCGAACATTACCTGTTTGGTCAATCCCTTCGGAACATTTCATAATTGGATTTATTGCAATCTGACCACTTTTAAGTCGCTGACCAGCATGCTGATAATGATTTTCATTTAGTTTTAAAAGCTGTTCAAATTCTTCTTGATTATAAATATTAGATTTTTTTACAGCAATATTTTCTATTGCTTTAATTTGGTCAGCTGCCTCTTCCAAAACTAAACCATCATAACGCATTGATTCTTTCAATAAGCCAGAAATCTCTGATAAATGATTAATTTCTGATAAGTTAATTGGTTGATTTTTAAATTGTAAATAAAGAGCACCCCATATTTTTTGATTAGGAAAAGCTTCTTTAATCACGTCTAAATAGGTCATAAATTGTAAACTCAGACCGTCATAAGCATCCTGTAATTTAAAAGAATGAGCACTTGATTTGTAATCTATAGCTCCTAAATAATCAGAAGAAAGTTGGTCCAAACGGTCAATTCTTCCTCGTAAATAAATATCATCAACAGAAAAATTACCCAATTCACTTTTTGGTAAGCCAAAACTACTTTCTGTCAGTAAAGTTTTAAGTTCATCAGTAGAAACTGTTTCCTTTAAAACTGTTGCAGTCTGTCTAACAATTTCTTCTAAATTGGTCCAAGTAAATCTTGCTGTTGCATCCTGAGTAAAATAACGAGAGTAATTACTGTCAACATCATGTAAAACTTTTGTCAATTTTTCATCAAAATTTTCAGCTGACAAGGCTTTTTCTTGCATGACTTTTTCAAAAACTTCATGGAAAAAGTTACCAACAATTTTGGAATTTATATCAATATTTTCAAAAGTTTCCAGACCCAAAGTGGTCTCTAAAAAGTACTGATATTCACAGTTATAAAAGCGTTCAAAAGAACTGACAGAAGCATACAGTTTATCACCATAAATTTGGTCTAAGGTTTCTTTTGATAAATTGACCGTATCAATATCTTTAGCTAAATCCAATAATATTTTTTGAAAATCAGGATTTGACTTAACTAAGATTCGGAAAATACTAGACCAAAAAACTCTTTTGTCATCATTTTTTTCTTCAGTTTCAACAAGTTCACGCTCAATTTTTCCAATCATAGAAATCACTGAACGACTGTTTCCAATGTGCTCTAAGCTTTCAAAAAGATTGACTTCTTGAATTTTTTGAAGAATTTTTTCATCCGCATGATTCAAAAATAATTGGAAAACTGGTGAAAATTCTCCTTGCTCATTTGCCATAATTTGTGGCATGGATAACACTAAACTTTCTTTTGCTGAATTTACTAAAGAAAGGACTGTAAACTGATTTTTTTGATAGTTGACAACATTCAACTGTTCAATAAACTGATTTTCATCAGTTGTTTGATTAATTTCTAGTCGTTCTTCATCGGATAAAAGTGTTGAATTTTTCTTTATTCTTGGAAAATTAGTTTGACTCAAACCAATGGCATAAATATATTTATTAGTTTTAGGTTCAACAAGTTCATAATCTTTGATGTTTACAACATCAACGTTTGCTGGAATTTGTCGATATTTCGCATTTTTCAATCCGGCTAATAAAATATCTAAAAACTCCAGACTTTTCAATTTTTCATCAGAAAAAACGGCCAAAAACTCATTCAATATTGAAATGAGCATTTGCCAAACTTGTTCATGTTTATCAGCCATTTGGTGCTTATTTTCAGATTCTGCTTCTGAAAAATAAGTATTCATATTGGCCATTATATTTCCATTTTCAAGTAAAACTTGTAAATCAGAAACCCATTTTTTTCCTGTTTTTTGCCGATTTGTTCCTAAAAAGACTTGTAAAGGAGAATCATTTCCCAATAAATTTTCACGAAGTTGATTCACTAATTCAATTTTAGAAAACTCACTTTCATTGAATGCTTCCGTAAATTTTTTTCGACCAGAAATTTTATATTTTTGAACATAGTATTCAAAGTAATCAGTAACTTCTTCATCAAGGTTTACATCAGTGTAAACCTTACTTTTTAGAAGATTGACAACATCATCTGTCCGATAATTATTCTTTTTAATTGAAAGTAAACTTTCAAAAAAAATAACCAAAGGATGCTGACTCATTGTTTCTTCTTGGGCATAGAAAAATGGAATTTCATAAAGTTCAAAAATTTCCTTCAAAGTAATTTCATAAGCAGCTGGATCGCCTACTAAAACTGTAAAATCTTTGAAAAAAGCTCCCTGACTTATTTTTTGTCTAATTTCCTTTGCGACACCTTCAATTTCAACTTTCTGGTTTTCAGCTTCCCAAATTCTGAAATATTTTGCATCAGCAGAATTTATTTCAATATTTTGATCAGAAATGGCAAATCGTGAATCTAAATCAAGTAATTTTGTCAACTTATTGTAAACTTCATTGACAGATGAAGAAGCCATTTTTCTTAGTTCTACTGGAAATTTACTGCGAAAACGCCCAATCATTTGACTCGTACTGATATAAATTGTTTCAGATCCGGCTGTCAGTGAATTATCATCACTATACGTTCCAATGACAAAACGTGCCACTCTATCTTGAATACTTTCAATAAAAAGCTCTTCTTCCGCAGAAAATCGAGTATAGCCATCAATGACAATTGTCACATCTTTGAGTTGAAAATCAAATTCCCCTGCAGCAAGACGACTAGTAAAATCACCAAATTCTGAGTAGTTGGCATAGTCATTTGCTAATTTTTCTTCAAATCTATTTAAGATCTTTTTTAATTCTTGATTTTTAGGGCTGTCAGGTAAATTTTCTACTGACAGATTTGCTGTCAGTAACTCTGTTCTTAACTGAATTAGCATTTCCAAAAAACCAGCAGAATCCTGTAGAGAAAAATACAGCGGAATTTCTTCTTTTGAAAAACTCCTCAAAACACGTCGAAAAAGCATTGAAAGGCCTGCTGTGCCTAACTCTGTCTTTGTTGTCGCTTTTTCCCGCTTATCAAAATAATAAGGCAATTGCTTAAAACGAGTGACGAGTAAGTCAAAAACTGCTGCATCACTTCCCTTAGCCAAGCGCTCTAAAATTTCTTTCTCCTTCTCAAATGACATTGAAGAAGGCACAATGTAATAAACTTTTCGATTTTTTCCAAGTTCTTCAAGAGAAATCTCTAATAGTCCCTCTGTTAAATCTTGTGTAATTTCAGTATATAAAATTTCCATAAAAATAGACCTAACTTTCGTTAAGTCCATTATAACAAAATCTAAATTTACTGACAGACATTTTCGTTAGTAAATCTAAGCTGACAAAAGAGCTGTCAGTAAATTTAATTTGTACGTACTGGTGTAATCAATTGAACAAATCCAGATTCTTCATTACGTGGTTGCAAAGTGAAGGGACGAACGTTAGAAATAAAGCGTATGCGAACTTCTGGTGCTTTAATCACTTTCAAAGCATCAATCAAATATTCAGGATTAAAGCTGATTGCTAAGTCATTTCCTTCTTTTGATAAGGCTGTCAATTCTTCATGGACAGAACCTACCTCAGGAGAGTTGGCTGTGGTTACTACAGAATCACCAGAAACCGTCAATTTTACAGTTCCATTAGTTGTCATTACTGTCAACAAACGAGCACGATCCATTGTATGACGCAATTGCGCAGCATCAAAAACTAAATCTAAAGTATAATCAGCTTCATTTGGAATCAAACGATTAGTATCAGGATAAGATCCTTCAATCAAACGACTATAATAACTAATTGTTTCATTTCTAAAAAGCATTTGGCTTCCACTAATGAAAATTTCAATCTCTTCTTCATCATTCGTGAAAACATTCTTAAAACTATTGATTGATTTACTTGGCAAAATAACATCAAATTTTAATTCTGAATCTTCTAAAGGCAATAAACGTTGACTCATACGATGTGAGTCAGTTGCGACTGCTTTTAATTCGCCAGTCGCTAAGGTTTCTAAATGAACACCTGTAAAAATTGGACGATTTTCTTGAGTACTTACAGCAAAAACTGTTTCTGTAAAAATTTCTTTAAGTACTTTAACTTTCATTTTCAATGAAGAGCCTTCGGAAATTTCTTGTAAATGCGGATAGATTTCTGAATCCAGGCCTTTTAAAGTAATTTCTGACTTACCAGAAGTTAACAAAACTTGCTTTTGTTCTTTTTCAGTAAATTCAAGAGTGACTTCTGGTAATTGACTTACCACATTTTCAAAGAAAGCAGCTTCTAACAAAACTGAACCAGTCCCTGAAATAAGCATACTTGCATCTTTATTATCAACAGGTAAAAAATTCTTGATTGAAATTTGACCATTTGAACCAATTAAAGTAATTCCATTTTCTTCAACTTCAATTTTTAACTTTGTTAAAGCAGGAATTGTTACTTTAGAACCAATTGCTTGTTTGGTAATTCTCAAAGCATTTTGAAACGCATTTTTATTAATTGAAAATTTAATCATGAGATTCCTTTATAATTTCTTTTTATAAATATAATAGTAATAGTAGTAGGTCCTGTGGATAATCTGTATAAGACAAATCCACTTAGAAGTATAAGCTTTTCCCCTGTGGATAATTAAAGAATAAACATTTTATAAGTTCTTGAGTTTTCCACAGGTTTAAAATTTACGTTTAATGCTATCGATGTCTTTTTGAACATCCATATCATTTTTCATCTTATCCGAAATTTGTTTATAAGCGTACATTACCGTTGTGTGGTCACGGCCGCCAAAAGCAGTTCCAATTGCCGGAAGACTTGTACCTAAAAGTTCTCTGACAAGATACATCGCAATCTGTCTTGGAAAGGCAATTTCCTTAGGGCGCTTAGGACCAACAAGATCTGAGAATGAAATATGATAATAATTAGCAACTTCATCTTGAATTTTTTTAATAGTAAGATTTGATAAAGATTGCTGAGTTGCATTTTTTAAAGAACGCAAAGCCTGACTTGCTGTCTCAATATCGACCACGGCAATGCCATTTGCTCGAGCCACAAATTCGACTCGATTTAGAGCGCCCTCGAGTTCTCGAACGTTTGAATCAATCTGACCAGCAATATAAGATAGAGTTTCACTCGGAAATTCTAAACGACTTGATTCAGATTTAATCAAAAGAATAGCCATCCGAGTTTCATAGTCAGGAGCCGTAATATCAGTAGTCAAACCCCAAGAGAAGCGTGAAACTAAGCGATCTTCCAAATTATTTAATTCTTGCGGAATACGATCAGAAGTTAAAACAATTTGGGAACCTTTATCATAGAGTGCGTTGAAGGTATTGAAAAATTCATTTTTCGTCCCCTCTTTATCACTGAAAAATTGCACATCGTCCAATAGAAGTAAATCTAAATTACGATAAGTATTTTCAAAATTCTCCATTTGGTTTTTTCGCGTTGCATTAACATAGTCGTTAACGAAATTCTCCGAAGAAACATATTTAATTCGAGCCGTCGGATTGTCAGTCAAAATCTGATTTCCAATTGCATGCATTAAATGCGTCTTACCTAGACCAGCTCCACCATAAATAAATAGTGGATTATAGGTATCACCAGGTTTATCGGCAACAGCAATTGCTGCAGCTAAAGTCCAACGGTTACCAGGACCTTGCACAAAATTTTCAAAATTATATTTCTCGTTGAGACCACTAACCAAAGGAGAAGCGGGTTTAGCAGTAGAACGCGGCTGCTCTTCAATAGAAGATTGATTATTTAAACGATGAAGTTCCAGTTCAGTTAACTCATCATTTGCATAGAGTTCATAATCAATCATCCGACCAAAGACCTCAAATCCCGCCGTTGTGATCAAATCGGACTGTTTTTTCCAATAATCTTTTTTCATTCCACTATCAAGCAAGATATTGGCAGTATCTTGCTCGACAGACATTAATTGAGCAGGCTCAATAAAAAAATCATAAGCTTGTTTCCCGATACTCTGCTGAGCTAGTTCGGTTACACGGGCCCAAAATTTTTGATTTTCATTAAGGGATGCCATATTACTCCTTTACTTTTTAGTTTGTTGATAACTCATTATATCATTTCACATTATATTTTTCCACAGTCTGTTGAAATTAACAAAAGAAAGTTTTCCACCATAAGAAAAAGTTATTAACAAAACTGTGGATAATGTGTATAATTTTTCTTATCCACAGAAAAAAATAAGTAATATCAAATGAATACAGACTTATCCACAAATCAAAAAAAGTCAAATTTATAGATTATTTACTGTGGAAAAAGAAAAAATTAAGAAAAATTTACCACAGCTTTTAGACAGTCAGTTCTATCTTTGGGGATATTTTATCTCTAATGTAATAAAATCCAAGAATTTGAAAATAAATTGTTAAATTTTAAGTTTTCTACTATATAAAGACGGAATATAGAGACGAACTATTTGCTACAAAATAAAAGAGAATTCAATTTTCTATTATTTATAATAAAAATTTAGTTAAGCTTAAAAACATCATTTCTACGTTAAAAATCAAAGAATTTTATTCTCAGAAGGTAAGAAAGACTAAAATAAGTACCTTATCTTACTAAAAATAAGAAAAAATAAAAAGTAATGAAAATCAATGGTGGCATGAAATAAAGCGAATACAGGGGAGGGAAAAAACGAACGTAGAATAAAAAAAACCGTAAAAGGGACAGTTAATTGTTGACAAGTCGGAGTAGGTTTGATAGAATATAATAGTTGTCGCGAGAGACGTGAGTCGAAGAGCGACAAGCTAGACCATTGAAAACTGAATAAAGAAGAATGACTCATGTGATGTCTAAGGACATCAAAAATCTGTCAATCAATAATGAAAGACAAGCCAGTCACTACGGTGACTTAAATACTTTATTTGAGAGTTTGATCCTGGCTCAGGACGAACGCTGGCGGCGTGCCTAATACATGCAAGTTGAGCGCTGAAGGAAGGTACTTGTACCGACTGGATGAGCAGCGAACGGGTGAGTAACGCGTGGGGAATCTGCCTTTGAGCGGGGGACAACATTTGGAAACGAATGCTAATACCGCATAAAAACTTTAAACACAAGTTTTAAGTTTGAAAGATGCAATTGCATCACTCAGAGATGATCCCGCGTTGTATTAGCTAGTTGGTGAGGTAAAGGCTCACCAAGGCGATGATACATAGCCGACCTGAGAGGGTGATCGGCCACATTGGGACTGAGACACGGCCCAAACTCCTACGGGAGGCAGCAGTAGGGAATCTTCGGCAATGGACGAAAGTCTGACCGAGCAACGCCGCGTGAGTGAAGAAGGTTTTCGGATCGTAAAACTCTGTTGGTAGAGAAGAACGTTGGTGAGAGTGGAAAGCTCATCAAGTGACGGTAACTACCCAGAAAGGGACGGCTAACTACGTGCCAGCAGCCGCGGTAATACGTAGGTCCCGAGCGTTGTCCGGATTTATTGGGCGTAAAGCGAGCGCAGGTGGTTTATTAAGTCTGGTGTAAAAGGCAGTGGCTCAACCATTGTATGCATTGGAAACTGGTAGACTTGAGTGCAGGAGAGGAGAGTGGAATTCCATGTGTAGCGGTGAAATGCGTAGATATATGGAGGAACACCGGTGGCGAAAGCGGCTCTCTGGCCTGTAACTGACACTGAGGCTCGAAAGCGTGGGGAGCAAACAGGATTAGATACCCTGGTAGTCCACGCCGTAAACGATGAGTGCTAGATGTAGGGAGCTATAAGTTCTCTGTATCGCAGCTAACGCAATAAGCACTCCGCCTGGGGAGTACGACCGCAAGGTTGAAACTCAAAGGAATTGACGGGGGCCCGCACAAGCGGTGGAGCATGTGGTTTAATTCGAAGCAACGCGAAGAACCTTACCAGGTCTTGACATACTCGTGCTATTCCTAGAGATAGGAAGTTCCTTCGGGACACGGGATACAGGTGGTGCATGGTTGTCGTCAGCTCGTGTCGTGAGATGTTGGGTTAAGTCCCGCAACGAGCGCAACCCCTATTGTTAGTTGCCATCATTAAGTTGGGCACTCTAACGAGACTGCCGGTGATAAACCGGAGGAAGGTGGGGATGACGTCAAATCATCATGCCCCTTATGACCTGGGCTACACACGTGCTACAATGGATGGTACAACGAGTCGCGAGACAGTGATGTTTAGCTAATCTCTTAAAACCATTCTCAGTTCGGATTGTAGGCTGCAACTCGCCTACATGAAGTCGGAATCGCTAGTAATCGCGGATCAGCACGCCGCGGTGAATACGTTCCCGGGCCTTGTACACACCGCCCGTCACACCACGGGAGTTGGGAGTACCCGAAGTAGGTTGCCTAACCGCAAGGAGGGCGCTTCCTAAGGTAAGACCGATGACTGGGGTGAAGTCGTAACAAGGTAGCCGTATCGGAAGGTGCGGCTGGATCACCTCCTTTCTAAGGAATATATACAAAGACGTGAGCATTCAACTTTATTCAGTTTTGAGGGGTTTAGTCATAAACCTAAGCAAGAATCAACTTCTTGATTGTGGGGCCTTAGCTCAGCTGGGAGAGCGCCTGCTTTGCACGCAGGAGGTCAGCGGTTCGATCCCGCTAGGCTCCATTGTCAGACAAGACGTTAAAATCACTTGAACATTGAAAACTAAATAACAATATCTAATAACGATAAATAAACCAAAAGCTGTGAATTTTAAAGAATTTACAAACTTATACTTGAAAAACGATGATTTTAAATCATCATGGCAAAGTTAATAAGGGCGCACGGTGGATGCCTTGGCACTAAGAGCCGAAGAAGGACGTGACTAACGACGATATTCTAGGGGGAGCAGTAAGTACGCATTGATCCCTAGGTCTCCGAATGGGGAAACCCAGCTGCTACTAGCAGTTATTCATGAGTGAATACATAGCTCATGTAAAGGTAACGCAGAGAACTGAAACATCTAAGTACCTGCAGGAAGAGAAAGTAAAAACGATTTCGTAAGTAGCGGCGAGCGAACGCGAAGAAGGGCAAACCAAGAAGCTTGCTTCTTGGGGTTGTAGGACTGCAACGTGGACTTAAGCATTATAGTCGAATAACCTGGGAAGGTTAATCAAAGAGGGTAATAATCCCGTAGACGAAATAGCGCTTATACCTAGCAGTATCCTGAGTAGGGCTGGACACGCGAAATCCAGTTTGAATCCGGGAGGACCATCTCCCAACCCTAAATACTCCTTAGTGACCGATAGTGAACCAGTACCGTGAGGGAAAGGTGAAAAGAACCCCGAGAGGGGAGTGAAATAGCACCTGAAACCGTGTGCCTACAAGAAGTTCGAGCCCGTTAATGGGTGAGAGCGTGCCTTTTGTAGAATGAACCGGCGAGTTACGTTATGATGCGAGGTTAAGTTGAAGAGACGGAGCCGTAGGGAAACCGAGTCTGAATAGGGCGACTTAGTATCATGATGTAGACCCGAAACCTAGTGACCTATCCATGAGCAGGGTGAAGGTGTGGTAAGACGCACTGGAGGCCCGAACCAGGACACGTTGAAAAGTGTTTGGATGACTTGTGGATAGCGGAGAAATTCCAAACGAACTGGGAGATAGCTGGTTCTCTCCGAAATAGCTTTAGGGCTAGCGTCGAAATGTAAGTGTATTGGAGGTAGAGCACTGTTTGGGTGAGGGGTCCGTCTAGGATTACCAATCTCAGATAAACTCCGAATGCTAATACACATGTTCGGCAGTCAGACTGCGAGTGCTAAGATCCGTAGTCGAAAGGGAAACAGCCCAGACCAACAGCTAAGGTCCCAAAATATATGTTAAGTGGAAAAGGATGTGGGGTTGCACAGACAACTAGGATGTTAGCTCAGAAGCAGCTATCATTCAAAGAGTGCGTAATAGCTCACTAGTCGAGTGACCCTGCGCCGAAAATGTACCGGGGCTAAACATATTACCGAAGCTTTGGATTGATATTTTATCAATGGTAGGAGAGCGTTCTTAACCGCGAAGAAGGTATACCGTGAGGAGTGCTGGAGCGTTAAGAAGTGAGAATGCCGGTATGAGTAGCGCAAGATAAGTGAGAATCTTATCCACCGTAAGACTAAGGTTTCCAGGGGAAGGCTCGTCCGCCCTGGGTTAGTCGGGACCTAAGGCGAGGCCGAAAGGCGTAGTCGATGGACAACTGGTTGATATTCCAGTACTAGATATGATCGTGATGGAGGGACGCAGTAGGCTAAGAGATGCCAGTTAATGGATTCTGGTCTAAGCAGTGAGGTGTGAGATGTGTCAAATGCATTTCTCTCTAACATTGAGCTGTGATGGGGAAGCAACTACGGTTGCGAACTCTCTGATGTCACACTGCCAAGAAAAGCTTCTAGCGTAAAGTCATATCTACCCGTACCGCAAACCGACACAGGTAGTCGAGGCGAGTAGCCTCAGGTGATCGAGAGAACTCTCGTTAAGGAACTCGGCAAAATAGCCCCGTAACTTCGGGAGAAGGGGTGCTGGTGTAAAAGCCAGCCGCAGTGAATAGGCCCAAGCAACTGTTTATCAAAAACACAGCTCTCTGCTAAACCGCAAGGTGATGTATAGGGGGTGACGCCTGCCCGGTGCTGGAAGGTTAAGAGGAGTGCTTAGACGTAAGTCGAAGGTATGAATTGAAGCCCCAGTAAACGGCGGCCGTAACTATAACGGTCCTAAGGTAGCGAAATTCCTTGTCGGGTAAGTTCCGACCCGCACGAAAGGCGTAATGATTTGGGCACTGTCTCAACGAGAGACTCGGTGAAATTTTAGTACCTGTGAAGATGCAGGTTACCCGCGACAGGACGGAAAGACCCCATGGAGCTTTACTGTAGTTTGATATTGAGTACCTGTAAGTCATGTACAGGATAGGTAGGAGCCATTGAAATAGGGACGCTAGTTTCTATTGAGGCGTTGTTGGGATACTACCCTTGACTTATGGTTACTCTAACCCGCTGGCATAATCGGCCAGGGAGACAGTGTCTGACGGACAGTTTGACTGGGGCGGTCGCCTCCTAAAGAGTAACGGAGGCGCTCAAAGGTTGGCTCAGATTGGTTGGAAATCAATCGTAGAGTGTAAAGGTAAAAGCCAGCTTGACTGCGAGAGCTACAACTCGAGCAGGTAGGAAACTAGGACTTAGTGATCCGGTGGTACCGCATGGAAGGGCCATCGCTCAACGGATAAAAGCTACCCTGGGGATAACAGGCTTATCTCCCCCAAGAGTTCACATCGACGGGGAGGTTTGGCACCTCGATGTCGGCTCGTCGCATCCTGGGGCTGTAGTCGGTCCCAAGGGTTGGGCTGTTCGCCCATTAAAGCGGCACGCGAGCTGGGTTCAGAACGTCGTGAGACAGTTCGGTCCCTATCCGTCGCGGGCGTAGGTAATTTGAGAGGATCTGTCCTTAGTACGAGAGGACCGGGATGGACTTACCGCTGGTGTACCAGTTGTTCCGCCAGGAGCACGGCTGGATAGCTATGTAGGGAAGGGATAAGCGCTGAAAGCATCTAAGTGCGAAGCCCACCTCAAGATGAGATTACCCATTCGTAAGAATTAAGAGCCCAGAGAGATGATCTGGTAGATAGGCTGGAAGTGGAAGAGTTGCGAGACTTGGAGCGGACCAGTACTAATCGCTCGAGGACTTTACCAAAAGAGTCAAATATAAAAAGCTTAAGGTTTAGAAGTTAGAAGAATTGTTATTTAGTTTTGAATGTTCAAGGTAACATTTAATGATTTGGTCATCATTGCGATGGAGATACACCTGTTCCCATGTCGAACACAGAAGTTAAGTCCATCTACGGCGGAAGTACTTGGGGGTTGCCCCCTGGGAGATAGGCAAGTGGCCAAGTTTAAAGTATGGTCCGTTGGTCAAGGGGTTAAGACACCGCCTTTTCACGGCGGTAACACGGGTTCGAATCCCGTACGGACTATATTATTAAAACTCGGGGAACCGAGTTTTATGTTATTGCGGATTAGCTCAGTTGGTAGTAGCGCATGACTGTTAATCATGATGTCGTCAGTTCGAGTCTGACATCCGCAGCTTTTAAGAGACCTACGGGTCTCTTTTTTTATTATAAATATAGAAATTGTTTAAGAAATTTTGATATAATTTGATAAACGGAGAGATGATATAGAATGCAAAAGAGATATACAACTTGGAATGAATATTTGCGAAATAATTTTGGAGAAAAAATATTTAAAGTTCCTATTGATGCTGGTTTTGACTGTCCTAATAGGGATGGTACGGTTGCTCATGGTGGATGTACTTTTTGTACAGTATCTGGTTCAGGGGACATGATTTTGGAGCCAGAAGCTCCAATTGCGGACCAATTTGCTGCCGAAGTGGCTCAATTTCATAAAAAGTGGCCTGGAGTTAAAAAATATATTGTTTATTTTCAAAATTTCACTAATACTCACGCCCCTGTTGAAGTACTGAGAGAGCGTTTTGAACAAGCGGTAAACCAACCAGATGTTGTAGGTATTTCAATTGGTACTCGTCCTGACTGTTTACCAGATGACGTTGTAGATTACTTGGCAGAATTAAATCGCCGAATGGAAGTTTGGATTGATTTGGGTCTGCAGACAACTTATGAAGAAACATCAGATTTGATTAATCGAGCTCATGATTATGAAACATATGTAGATGCGGTGAAGCGATTGAGGGTTCATAATATTAATGTTTGTACTCACTTAATCAATGGTTTACCTGGTGAAACTAGTGAGATGATGTTAGAAAATGTTCGACGAATGGTTTTAGATTCTGATATTCAAGGTGTGAAATTACATTTACTTCATTTGATGAAACAAACTCGTTTGCAGCGTGATTATCATGAAGGAAAATTACAGCTGATGTCACAAGAAGAATATGTAAAAGTGATTTGTGACCAACTAGAGATGATTCCAAAAGAAATTGTTATTCATCGTTTAACAGGAGATGCTCCGCGAGATTTAATTATCGGACCCATGTGGTCTCTAAAAAAGTGGGAAGTTTTGAATAGTATTGATGCTGAAATGGAACGGCGAGGAAGTGTTCAAGGTTGTAAAGATGTTCGGATTAGTGATCTAATTACATTTTAACTAACAGGAGATGAATTTTTATTCATCTCTTTTTTATTGAATTTGGTGTTATAATAGGAAAGAAATTGAAAATCTGTTAGTAAAACTGAAATTGGTATATAAAAATAATTAGAAAGTAATGAGGGAATAAATGTTAAAACAGTTAGAAATGGCTCACTGGATGTTGAAAGATATCATCAAAACTAATGATGTTGTGGTAGATGCAACGATGGGTAATGGTTATGATACTCAATTTTTAGCGGAATTAGGGGCGAATGTATATGCTTTTGATGTGCAAGAAGAAGCGTTAAATGCAACTGAAAAACGTTTAGATGATGCTGGAATAAAGAATCAAATATTTGAAAAAAATCTCTCGAATTTACTGACAGAGCCGTCAGTAAATTTAGTTTTGTCTGGTCATGAAAATCTTTCTGAATATGTCAAAGAGCCAATCAAAGCAGCTATTTTTAATCTTGGCTATTTACCAAAAACTGATAAAAGTGTGGTTACAAAGGCTGATACCACTTTGACTGCTCTAGATGCTTTGACTAATCAGTTAGTTGTAGGTGGAAGAATTGCGATTATGATTTATTACGGTCATGAGGGGGGAATGGAAGAAAAAGATGCCGTTATTAAGTGGACTTCTAGTTTGCCACAAAAGGACTGGGAAGTGACTTCTTATGCACCTCTTAACCAAATTCATACGCCGCCAATTTTAGTCCTAATAGAAAAAAGAAAATAAATTTACTTGAACAGTTATGAATCTTATGTATTCTTTTATCTCTTGTTTTTTCCAAAAAAAAGAGTAAAATAGAGAAATGCTTAATTTTTTAAGTAAAAAATTATTTTAAAGAGGTAAATATACACATGCAAGGAGTTCTTCTCGCGCTTGTTCCAATGTTTGCTTGGGGTTCTATCGGATTTGTAGCTAATAAATTTGGTGGTGATGCTAAACAACAAACACTTGGAATGACTTTGGGCGCTTTTGTTTTTGCACTTATTGTTTTCTTATTCCGCATGCCAACGTTGACATGGCAAATTTTCTTAATTGGATTTATTGGTGGATTGCTTTGGGCAATTGGACAATTTGGTCAGTTTAATTCAATGAAATACATGGGTGTTTCAGTAGCAAGTCCACTTTCATCAGGAAGTCAATTAGTAATTGGTGGATTGATTGGGGTTTTTGCTTTCCACGAATGGACAAAACAAATTCAATTTATTCTCGGATTTATTGCGATGGCTGTTTTGGTAATTGGGTTCTATTTCTCAGCTAAGCGTGACCCAGAAAATGCAGTTGTTGAAGAAGGACGTAATTACACTAAAGGATTGACTGCTTTAACTTACTCAACATTGGGATATGTTATCTATGTTATTCTTTTCAATAACTTAGCAGTACTTTGGTTCAATGTTCATTTTGATACATTGACAATTATCTTACCAATGTCAGTTGGAATGATTTTTGGAGCACTTGTGATGGGGCGTTTCAAAATTAAAATGAAAAAATATGTTTATCAAAATATGATTGTTGGAGCAATGTGGGGTGTAGGTAATATCTTCATGCTTATGGCTGCAAGCGCTGCTGGTAACGCAATTGCCTTTTCATTTTCACAATTAGGTGTCATCATTTCAACTATTGGAGGAATTCTCTTCCTTGGTGAAAAGAAAACCAAAAAAGAATTGGTTTATGTTGGGATTGGGATTGTTCTATTCGTAACAGGTGCAATTTTACTTGCAATTGTAAAATCTAAAGGATAACAAAAAAGCTGTCAGTAAATTGACGGCTTTTTTTGTGAGCTAATTTTGCTGACAGATTTTCTGTCAGTAAAATTTTAGAGTTTTTCATTAACAAAATTTACAAAATGATTCCAAAAAACCTTTGGAGCGCTACTGCGAGGGACAGTTTTCTTGGCAACCAATGGAATTTGCTCTGCGGTACAATTTGGAAGATAACCTAAACTATCCTTTACCGTAGTAGAAAGAGTGACAAGTTTTTGGTTTTTAGTCACAGTTGCTTCAACTGAGGCTGTTTTTTTCTTGCTGAATTTGACTGTCAGTGATTTTGTATCTGCACTACCATCTGTAGCATAAGGAACAACGGGAGTGATATTTTGTGGAGCAACGAGTTGAACAGATTTTTCTTTTCCATCAGTCACAGCAATTTCTTTAAAATCATCTAAGGATTGATTTTTTTGTACAAGACTTGTCGTACGCCAATGACCATAAACATAGTTCATCAGTTGATTTGTGAGGGTGAAAGGAGTTGAGTTGTCAGCAGCAGGATCTGTAGCTTCTAAAACAACCGTTATGATTCTAAAGCCATTTTGATTTGTTGTTCCAGCAAAACAGTCAATTTGAAAGCTTGTTGAACCTGTTTTCAAGCCATCCACACCAGTTCTTGAAGTAGAAAAACCACTAAGCATTTGATTGGTATTAGTTAAGGTCATCTTTGCTTCATTGCCGGTATCAAAAGGAATTTCTGTTTTTTTAGTTATTTGAAGAATTTCTGGGAAATCTTTAATAAGATGATAACTGAGTGTTGCTACGGCCTTTGCGCTCATTGTGTTTGTTGCTGAGGCACCAGACCCTGGATAAATATGACCGTTTAAATCATCATTTGGTAAGCCAGAAGCATTGACGAGATGGCTGTCAGTAATTCCCCATTCTTTCATTTGTTTTGTCATCATATCAACAAATTTTGGTTCTGAACCAGCAATTTTTTCAGCTAAAGCGACAGCAGCAGAATTTGCTGACGGAAGAAGTAAAGCATTCAATAAATCTTTGACAGTATATTGACCATTTTGAGCAAGGGGAATATTGGAAGCATTAGAATTTTGAGTTAATTCATAAGCGTAGTCTGAAATAGGAACTTTAGTATTCCAAGTCAATTTATTCTCAGCTACATTTTTGTAAACTAAATAAGCTGTCAGTAATTTAGTGATAGAGGCAATCCGAGTGCTTGCATCATCAGCATTTTGCGCGTATAAAATTTTACCACTTGAGGCATCAATAGCAATCGCTGATTTAGCAGCAACCGTAAAGTCATTTGTCGTTGGAGTCGTAGCGGCACTGACAGAAAAGCCCGAAAGGACTGACAAACTAATCAGGAAACTACAAAAAATAATTGCAATTTTTTTCATGACTCGATTATACCATAGTCTAATCGTAAGGTACAATAGATTCAAAATTTGATAGATGATTAAATAGTTTTATTTTTTCAAAATCAATTCTAGAAAATAGATTGACAATTGTTATAAAAAATGATATTATATTAAACGGTACTTTTTACTTTGGACTCTCAGGAGAACTTGTATAAGTTGCTAAACTTCTTGTCAGAACTTGGCTTAAGCGACCATATACTGACTAAAAAATTGGCGATTCGCCATCCAATAAAAAGAAAGGAATGCTTTTGTATTTCTCATCGCTTCGCATAAAATGTGGAAAAATACAAAAAGCAGACAGTAAAATGCCTACAATTAACCAATTGGTACGCAAACCACGTCGTGCTCAAGTGACTAAATCTAAATCACCAGCAATGAACGTTGGCTACAACAGCCGTAAAAAAGTACAAACTAAACTTGCAAGCCCACAAAAACGTGGAGTAGCAACTCGTGTTGGTACTATGACTCCTAAAAAACCTAACTCAGCGCTTCGTAAATTCGCGCGTGTACGTCTTTCAAACCTTATGGAAGTAACAGCGTACATTCCAGGTATCGGACACAACCTCCAAGAACACAGTGTTGTACTTCTTCGTGGTGGACGTGTAAAAGACCTTCCAGGGGTACGTTACCATATCGTTCGTGGTGCACTTGATACAGCAGGTGTCGCTGACCGTAAACAAAGCCGTTCTAAATACGGTGCTAAAAAACCAAAAGCTTAAGAAGGGAGATAAGTAAGAATGCGTAAAAATCGTGCCCCAAAACGTGAAGTTTTGGCAGATCCAATGTACAACTCAATCGTCGTAACTCGTCTTATCAACCGCGTTATGCTTGATGGTAAACGTGGTGTTGCGGCTCAAATCGTTTACGGTGCCTTCAAACAAATTGAAGAAGCTACTGGAAACAACCCACTCGAAGTCTTCGAAACTGCTATGGAAAACATCATGCCAGTTCTTGAAGTTCGTGCTCGTCGTGTCGGTGGTTCTAACTATCAAGTCCCAGTTGAAGTTCGTCCAGAACGTCGTACAACTCTTGGACTTCGTTGGTTGGTAACAATCGCTCGTAACCGTGGTGAACACACAATGCAAGATCGTCTTGCAAAAGAAATCTTGGATGCAGCTAACAACACAGGTGCAGCAGTCAAAAAACGTGAAGATACTCACAAAATGGCTGAAGCTAACCGTGCGTTCGCTCACTTCCGCTGGTAAAATCGTAATTGCGTCATGGCTACTTCGTCGAAAGAACCCTCGCGTACTTCAGTACGTTTCGGAACCTTTGTCCTCGTATCCATTTAGCAATTCCAATTTTACAATCTAAAAAAAGATTGCGAAAAACATCGAATTGATGTAAAAACGAACATTACCGGGCTTGGGCTCCTCGCCTGCTCGGTTTTGTTTTAATTTTTTAACATAAATTTGATACAATAAAACTAATGAGAAATTCTCATGACTAAAATCAAATAGGAGAACAAAATGGCTCGCGAATTTTCACTTGCTAATACACGTAATATCGGTATCATGGCCCACGTCGATGCTGGTAAAACAACAACAACTGAACGTGTTCTTTACTACACTGGTAAAATCCATAAAATCGGTGAAACTCACGAAGGTGCATCACAAATGGACTGGATGGAGCAAGAACAAGAACGTGGTATCACAATCACATCTGCAGCAACAACTGCTGAATGGAAAGGTAACCGCGTAAATATCATTGACACACCAGGTCACGTGGACTTCACAATCGAAGTACAACGTTCACTCCGTGTTCTTGATGGTGCTGTTACCGTTCTTGATGCTCAATCAGGTGTTGAACCACAAACAGAAACTGTATGGCGTCAAGCGACTGAATACGGTGTTCCACGTATCGTTTTTGCTAACAAAATGGACAAAATCGGTGCTGATTTCTACTACTCACTTTCTACTTTGGGAGATCGTTTGGGTGCTAATGCTCATCCAATCCAAATTCCAATTGGTGCAGAAGATGACTTCATCGGTATCATTGACTTGGTAACTATGAAATCTGAAATCTACACTAATGACCTTGGTACAGATATTAAAGAAACTGTTGTAGGTTCAGACGAATTTAACGCTGAATTAGCAGCTTTGGATTTCAATGCAGAAGAATACACAGAGCTTGCAAACGAATGGCGTGAAAAACTCATCGAAGCAATTGCTGATTTCGATGAAGATATCATGGAAAAATATTTTGCTGGTGAAGAAATTCCAGAAGCAGAACTTAAAGCTGCTATCCGTAAAGCAACAATCAATGTTGACTTCTACCCAATGCTTGCTGGTTCTGCCTTCAAGAACAAAGGTGTTCAAATGATGCTTGATGCAGTTATTGACTACCTTCCAAGCCCACTTGATATCCCTGCAATCAAAGGTGTTAACCCAGATACAGACGAAGAAGACGAACGCCCAGCTTCAGATGAAGAACCATTTGCAGCTCTTGCTTTCAAAATCATGACAGACCCATTTGTTGGACGTCTTTCATTCTTCCGCGTTTACTCAGGTACACTTGATGCTGGTTCATACGTTTTGAATACTTCAAAAGGTAAACGTGAACGTATCGGACGTATTCTTCAAATGCACGCTAACACTCGTAAAGAAATCCAAACAGTTTACGCTGGGGATATCGCTGCTGCTGTTGGTTTGAAAAATACAACAACTGGTGACTCATTGACAGATGAAAAAGCTAAAATCATCCTTGAATCAATTGAAGTTCCAGAACCAGTTATCCAATTGATGGTTGAACCTAAAACTAAAGCTGACCAAGATAAGATGGGTGTTGCCCTTCAAAAATTGGCTGAAGAAGATCCAACTTTCCGTGTTGAAACAAACCCAGAAACTGGTGAAACAGTTATCTCTGGTATGGGTGAACTTCACTTGGACGTTCTTGTTGACCGTATGAAACGTGAATTCAAAGTTGAAGCAAACGTTGGTGCTCCTCAAGTTGCTTACCGTGAAACATTCCGTGCTGGAACTTCAGCACGTGGATTCTTCAAACGTCAATCAGGTGGTAAAGGTCAATACGGTGACGTATGGATCGAATTTACACCTAACGAAGAAGGCGCTGGATTTGAATTTGAAAATGCTATCGTCGGTGGTGTCGTTCCTCGTGAATTCGTACCAGCCGTTGAAAAAGGTTTGGTAGAAACTATGGCTAATGGTGTCCTTGCTGGATACCCAATGGTTGACATTAAAGCTAAACTTTATGATGGTTCATACCATGATGTCGATTCATCAGAAACTGCCTTCAAAGTTGCCGCTTCTCTTGCAATGAAAGAAGCTGCTAAAACTGCGAAACCAGCAATTCTTGAACCAATGATGAAAGTTACAATCACTGTTCCTGAAGAAAACCTTGGAGATATCATGGGTCACGTGACTGCTCGTCGTGGTCAAGTTAACTCAATGGAAGCTCACGGTAAATCACAAATCGTTAATGCTTTCGTTCCACTTGCTGAAATGTTCGGTTACGCAACTACTCTCCGTTCATCTACACAAGGACGTGGTACTTTCATGATGGTATTTGACCACTATTCAGACGTACCTAAATCAGTACAAGAAGAAATTATTGCTAAAAACGGCCGTAACGCTGACTAAGCTCTAATTTTAAAAATATGAGATAATCTGTCAGTACTGACAGGTTATTTTTTTACTGACAAGATTTTCTTTGGTTTAGTTTCACTTTATCTTGACTTAATGAACCATTAAGTCAGTGAAGCTATAATATATTTATTCCAAAAAAATTTTTTCATAACTTTACTCCTAAAAGTGAGAAAGTAGTATCTAAGTGGTACTGCTTTTTTTATTTACTTTTAAAATAAAACGTTACTGACAGAAAAATATTTTATGAATCTGAAAACTGACAGTAAAATTGTTTCATGTGAAACTTGAATGTTCGGAAATGGCATGCTATAATAAGCTTATCAAATAGGAGATGAGATAATAAATGAAAAGAAACGAACGTTTAGTTGATTTTACAAATTTTTTAATTAATCATCCCAATCAAATGCTAAATTTAAATGAATTAAGTAAGCACTATGAGGTAGCCAAATCCTCTATTTCAGAAGATTTAGTATTTATCAAACGTGTTTTTGAAAACCAAGGAGTAGGTCTGGTTGAAACTTTTCCAGGTAGCCTTGGAGGAGTTCGGTTTACGCCTTACATTACTGACGAACGTTCGTTGGAAATGAGTCAGGAAATTGCTGAACTTTTACGTGAAGAAAATCGAATTTTACCTGGAGGATATATTTATCTGTCAGATATTTTGGGTACTCCATCAAATCTTCGTAAAATCGGTCAAATTATTGCTCATGAGTATCATGAAAAGCAAGTTGATGTCGTTATGACTATTGCCACAAAAGGGATTCCAATTGCTCAGTCAGTTGCTGAGATTCTAGATGTTCCTTTCGTAATTGTTCGTCGTGACCCTAAAGTGACTGAAGGGGCAACGCTTAATGTAAATTATATGTCAGGCTCAAGCTCTCGTGTTGAAAATATGACTTTATCCAAACGGAGCCTTTCAATTGGTCAAAATGTTTTGATCGTTGACGACTTCATGAAAGGCGCAGGAACAATCAATGGAATGAGAAGTCTTGTTCATGAATTTGATTGTTTACTTGCCGGTGTTGCCGTTTTTCTTGAAGGACCATTTAAAGGTGAGCGATTGATTGATGATTACAAATCAATTTTGAAAGTTGACCGAATTGACATTGCTAACCGCTCAATTGATGTTCAATTGGGAAATATATTTAATGACAAATAAAAAAGTTACTGACAGAATATCTGTCAGTAACTTTTTCTATCAATTTCTTAAAAGAAAGAAATTTTATTGAGTGGCCACACTCGTAATTTTGCTTCGCCAACAATTGCTGAACGTTTGAAAGTTCCAACTGCTCGACTATCTTGAGAAACTACACGATTATCCCCCATCAGGAAGTATTGTCCCTCAGGAACTTTTACTGTAAAGGTTGGATTACCAGTGCTGTCGGTTGTGAATGCTTTAGTGCTTTGAGCTAAACTGACAAATAAACTGCGATTTTGTTCACTGAGCCCATTTGTTAAAGGATAGTTACCATAAGTTTTTTCAAGTTGTCCATCAGCAAGCTGCTTTTGGTAATCTTTGAGATAGTTTTCTGGATAGACTTTGTTGTTGATCGTGAGTTGGTCGTGATCGAATTTTATAGTATCTCCGGGCATTCCAATGACACGTTTCACAATATCTTTAGTTGAACCATCGGCTGTTTCTTCTTTGGCAACAACAATATCAAAACGATTAATCGTTGATTTTCTTACAATAACCAGACGTTCCTTGTCAGCTAAAGTTGGGTCCATTGAATGACCATCGACAACAACAAGTGACCAAAGAAAGACACGGGAGAGAAGAATAGCGACAATTATAAAGAGAAACAATCCCCACTCTTTTAAAAATTTCATCATAATTTTACTTTCTATAATTGAGCGATTTTAATCGCTTTTTGTGTATTAGCAAAATGAAGTTTTGCTAAATGATTCAGAGCATCAATTCCTTGACTTTTGATAATTTGTGCTGCGATTTTGTCAGACAAATTTCCGGCCCCACTGGGTAATCTGAAACCTGATGCTTTAGATAATTTTTTTAGATTTTCTAAAAAGAGATAGCGAGAAATAATCGAACTGACAGCTACAGCCAGAAATTGATCTTCAGCTTTTGTCAGTAAAGTTACTTTTGTCAGCGGACGATTTTGCTCTTTATTAACATATTTTTTATAATTTGCTTCCGTTGTAAAAGCATCAATAACAATATTTTCGGGCCTATGACCTAACTTTTTTTCAAGAAGATAAATGGCTTGATTATGGAGGGCAACTTTAATGCTGACAGCATTATAACCAGAAGCAATCACCTCATTATACTTGGCAGGTTCAACCACTAAAGCAACATGTGGAATTCTATCAATCAATTTTGGAGCAATTTGACAAATTTTTTCGTCAGTTAATTTTTTAGAATCAGCGACTCCAATTTCCTTTAGAAAATTCAAGTTTTCTTCACTGACAAAACTAGCAGTAACCATTAAACCACCAAAATATGACCCGTTGCCCACCTCGTCAGTCCCAATAAGATTTGTTTGTTTTTGAGGAACGACTTGAGCAATATGACCAAAGTCACTCGCTAATTTTTCAGCCTCGTTTCCTTGAAAAACAACTTTTCCAGAAGTATAAACCGAGATAGAAGTTTTCCCAACCTTAGCAAAAAAAGTGATGTAAGGATTTTTGGAAACTTGCTCATAGGATTTGTATTTTTCAGCGAGTTGTTGGCGTTCTTTAGTCTCTAATTTTAGAACAATATTCATAAGAACATTCTACCATAAATTGGCTATTCTCGAATAAGAATCCGACCATTTATTAAAAATAATTTCTTATTAAAATCTATTATAGCAAACATGTTGTAAAATAATGAAAAAAGTCTTCATATTCTAAATACGAAGACCTCAAAGTTAGTCAACTTTCTCACTTAAACGCCCATCTTCCATCAGATAAACTTTGTCACAATAATCAACCAAACGTAAATCATGAGTGACCATAATTGTTGCCTTATTTTTTTCTTTTGCTTCCTTAGCTAATATTCTAACCACTTCATATGCTTTTTCAGTATCCAAACTTGCCGTTGGTTCATCAGCCAAAATGATTGTAGGGTCATTATATAAAGCACGAACAATAGCTACCCGTTGCCGTTCTCCACCAGAAAGTTCCTCAGGATATTTATCCACCAATTTTTCAAGCCCCAAACGCTTGAGTAAGTCTAAGCCTGATTCATTTTCTTTTACCTTATTTACCTTGTCGACCAATTGAAGTTGTTTCTTAACCGTTAAGAAGGGCACGAGATTAGAGGCTTGTAAAATAAAACCAATTTCTTCAAAACGAACCTTAGCGCGTGATTTCTCCTTTTTTTCATTTAAAGCTCGCCCATTTATCCAAATTTCTCCAGAAGAAGGACTTTGTAGTCCGCCGGCAATAGTAAGTAAGGTACTTTTCCCAGAACCTGAAGGGCCAATGATTGCCACAAACTCACCCTTATCAACGGAGAAGTTAGTCTCTTTTAAAGCCTCTATTGTTTCATCCCCATCCTTAAAAGATTTTTTGACATTTTTTAATTCAATAGCTTTCATTATTTCTCCTATCCAATCGCTTTTAGTGGATCAATTTTGACAATTGCTCTGACAGAGAATAAAGCACCCACAATTGCAACCACAATCATTAAAAGAGTAATCACTCCAAAGAAGATGAGATTTGTTTGAAAAGGAACAGCTTCTGGTAAAATTAACGCAGAACCTAAAGTGGCTAACAAACCAATTAATACACCACTAAAAGCTAAAATAAAAGTTTGAGCAATGACCGAATTACTAATAAAGCGACTGGAAATTCCCTGAGCTTTCATTACACCAAAAATTGCTATTTTTTGCATTGTCAGAACATAAATAAAGATTCCAATGACTACCGCAGCAATAACCACTAGAAAGCCAATCATGAAACCAAAGGTCAAAACTTGTGCACTATAACCAGGAAGTTTATCTATAAATTTACTGATAGATAATTTTTGGAGACCTTTAGGCTGTTGGCTAATTTTTCCGCGCGTGACAATAGCGTTGTAAGTAGTTTTAGGTTGAAAATTGGAATTTGAACCATAACGTATTTGTTGGAAAGTATCTAAAGAAGTATAAAGCACAGGTGAAATATTGAATTTAGCATTATCTGTAAAACCAACAATAGTCAATACTTCATTATTGGTTGCTAATTTAATTTTATCATCAATTTTATAATCATATTGATTTTTAAAACTAATATCAGCTACCACCTCACCCCTATTTTTAAAATCCCTCCCCTCAATGATATTGGGATTTAAAAATTCATTTGAATTAATTCCAAAAAAACTGACATTATTTTTTTTACTTTCATCATTGGCATCATAAATAATACCAGCAGCCTGAGCGAGAACGGCCTTTTCTTTCGCCTTCACCTGACTGGCAAGATCTGAATCAATCATTGACATATTGAGAGAATCATTGGCTTTCTCAGATAAAAAAATATCTGTTGCTTTCCATTTATCAACTGCCATCCTATTTTCTTGAGCTAAACCATAGGCTAAACCAGATAAGAAAAACACAAGATAGGAAATCAAAAACATGACACCAATTACGAGAGCATATCTTAATTTGGAATGCTTAATTTCATTAATCGCTAAAAACATCATCAAACTCCTATTTTCTAAAATAAATTCCAAAATTCCTAAGGGTAATTTACATAAGTTCCTAAAAAAGGTAGCTGCAATTTGTAATATATAAACTATCTTTAAAAAGTCTATCACACTTCAAATGAAACTGCTATCATAACGCTTGTAGCAAAAACCACAAGGCTATATCTCAAAAAATATAGAGTTAAAAAATACAGAATCCACGAAAAGAAGTCAATAGAGGGAATATAATGCCTAAAATGTCTTGACAAAATTAGGAATAATATGATATGATGATAAACGGTATTGTTTACCCCATTTTTGTGGCCCCGGAAACCCAAAAATACTTTGCAGGACTCTTACACCTGCTGTAAACAAATTCTAGTAAAAGGAAAATAACCAAAATGATGAAAACTACATTCATGGCTAACGCTCAAAACGTTGACCGTAAATGGTACGTCGTCGATGCAACTGATGTTCCTCTTGGACGTCTTTCTGCAGTTGTCGCAAGCGTACTTCGCGGAAAAAACAAACCAACATACACACCACACACTGATACAGGTGATTTCGTAATCGTTGTTAACGCTGAAAAAATCAAATTGACTGGTAAAAAAGCAACTGATAAAGTATATTACTCACACTCACTTCACCCAGGTGGATTGAAATCAGTTACTGCTGGTGAACTCCGTGAAAAAAATGCTGTACGTTTGATTGAAAAATCAGTAAAAGGTATGCTTCCACACAACACACTTGGACGTGCTCAAGGCATGAAACTTAAAGTGTTTGTTGGCGCAGAACACACACATACAGCTCAAAAACCTGAAGTCCTTGACATCACAGGTTTGATTTAATCAGGAAGGAACGAACATAATGGCACAAGTACAATATGCCGGCACAGGCCGTCGTAAAAATGCAGTAGCACGCGTACGTCTCGTACCTGGTACTGGTAAAATCACAGTTAACGGACGTGAAGTAGAAAGCTACATCCCACACGCAGACATGCGTCTCGTTATCAACCAACCATTTGCAGCTACACAAACAGAAGGTAGCTACGATACACTCGTAAACGTAAACGGTGGTGGTGTATCAGGTCAAGCAGGAGCTATCCGTCACGGAATCGCTCGTGCATTGCTCCAAGTAGACCCAGACTTCCGTAGTGCTTTGAAACGCGCTGGACTTCTTACACGTGATGCCCGTATGGTTGAACGTAAAAAACCAGGTCTCAAAAAAGCCCGCAAAGCATCACAATTTTCAAAACGTTAATATTATTCATATATCAATGTTTAAAACACTTCCGTATGGAAGTGTTTTTTTATTAAATTTTCTCTTACAATATCTACATGGCAAATAATAAACCAATAAATTACATTTTCTATAAAAAATTGTACATTAAAAAACATGATAACAGCGGGGTTTAACGGATGTAAGCTAAAAAAAACCGTAAAAGGGACAGTTAATTGTTGACAAGTCGGAGTAGGTTTGATAGAATATAATAGTTGTCGCGAGAGACGTGAGTCGAAGAGCGACAAGCTAGACCATTGAAAACTGAATAAAGAAGAATGACTCATGTGATGTCTAAGGACATCAAAAATCTGTCAATCAATAATGAAAGACAAGCCAGTCACTACGGTGACTTAAATACTTTATTTGAGAGTTTGATCCTGGCTCAGGACGAACGCTGGCGGCGTGCCTAATACATGCAAGTTGAGCGCTGAAGGAAGGTACTTGTACCGACTGGATGAGCAGCGAACGGGTGAGTAACGCGTGGGGAATCTGCCTTTGAGCGGGGGACAACATTTGGAAACGAATGCTAATACCGCATAAAAACTTTAAACACAAGTTTTAAGTTTGAAAGATGCAATTGCATCACTCAGAGATGATCCCGCGTTGTATTAGCTAGTTGGTGAGGTAAAGGCTCACCAAGGCGATGATACATAGCCGACCTGAGAGGGTGATCGGCCACATTGGGACTGAGACACGGCCCAAACTCCTACGGGAGGCAGCAGTAGGGAATCTTCGGCAATGGACGAAAGTCTGACCGAGCAACGCCGCGTGAGTGAAGAAGGTTTTCGGATCGTAAAACTCTGTTGGTAGAGAAGAACGTTGGTGAGAGTGGAAAGCTCATCAAGTGACGGTAACTACCCAGAAAGGGACGGCTAACTACGTGCCAGCAGCCGCGGTAATACGTAGGTCCCGAGCGTTGTCCGGATTTATTGGGCGTAAAGCGAGCGCAGGTGGTTTATTAAGTCTGGTGTAAAAGGCAGTGGCTCAACCATTGTATGCATTGGAAACTGGTAGACTTGAGTGCAGGAGAGGAGAGTGGAATTCCATGTGTAGCGGTGAAATGCGTAGATATATGGAGGAACACCGGTGGCGAAAGCGGCTCTCTGGCCTGTAACTGACACTGAGGCTCGAAAGCGTGGGGAGCAAACAGGATTAGATACCCTGGTAGTCCACGCCGTAAACGATGAGTGCTAGATGTAGGGAGCTATAAGTTCTCTGTATCGCAGCTAACGCAATAAGCACTCCGCCTGGGGAGTACGACCGCAAGGTTGAAACTCAAAGGAATTGACGGGGGCCCGCACAAGCGGTGGAGCATGTGGTTTAATTCGAAGCAACGCGAAGAACCTTACCAGGTCTTGACATACTCGTGCTATTCCTAGAGATAGGAAGTTCCTTCGGGACACGGGATACAGGTGGTGCATGGTTGTCGTCAGCTCGTGTCGTGAGATGTTGGGTTAAGTCCCGCAACGAGCGCAACCCCTATTGTTAGTTGCCATCATTAAGTTGGGCACTCTAACGAGACTGCCGGTGATAAACCGGAGGAAGGTGGGGATGACGTCAAATCATCATGCCCCTTATGACCTGGGCTACACACGTGCTACAATGGATGGTACAACGAGTCGCGAGACAGTGATGTTTAGCTAATCTCTTAAAACCATTCTCAGTTCGGATTGTAGGCTGCAACTCGCCTACATGAAGTCGGAATCGCTAGTAATCGCGGATCAGCACGCCGCGGTGAATACGTTCCCGGGCCTTGTACACACCGCCCGTCACACCACGGGAGTTGGGAGTACCCGAAGTAGGTTGCCTAACCGCAAGGAGGGCGCTTCCTAAGGTAAGACCGATGACTGGGGTGAAGTCGTAACAAGGTAGCCGTATCGGAAGGTGCGGCTGGATCACCTCCTTTCTAAGGAATATATACAAAGACGTGAGCATTCAACTTTATTCAGTTTTGAGGGGTTTAGTCATAAACCTAAGCAAGAATCAACTTCTTGATTGTGGGGCCTTAGCTCAGCTGGGAGAGCGCCTGCTTTGCACGCAGGAGGTCAGCGGTTCGATCCCGCTAGGCTCCATTGTCAGACAAGACGTTAAAATCACTTGAACATTGAAAACTAAATAACAATATCTAATAACGATAAATAAACCAAAAGCTGTGAATTTTAAAGAATTTACAAACTTATACTTGAAAAACGATGATTTTAAATCATCATGGCAAAGTTAATAAGGGCGCACGGTGGATGCCTTGGCACTAAGAGCCGAAGAAGGACGTGACTAACGACGATATTCTAGGGGGAGCAGTAAGTACGCATTGATCCCTAGGTCTCCGAATGGGGAAACCCAGCTGCTACTAGCAGTTATTCATGAGTGAATACATAGCTCATGTAAAGGTAACGCAGAGAACTGAAACATCTAAGTACCTGCAGGAAGAGAAAGTAAAAACGATTTCGTAAGTAGCGGCGAGCGAACGCGAAGAAGGGCAAACCAAGAAGCTTGCTTCTTGGGGTTGTAGGACTGCAACGTGGACTTAAGCATTATAGTCGAATAACCTGGGAAGGTTAATCAAAGAGGGTAATAATCCCGTAGACGAAATAGCGCTTATACCTAGCAGTATCCTGAGTAGGGCTGGACACGCGAAATCCAGTTTGAATCCGGGAGGACCATCTCCCAACCCTAAATACTCCTTAGTGACCGATAGTGAACCAGTACCGTGAGGGAAAGGTGAAAAGAACCCCGAGAGGGGAGTGAAATAGCACCTGAAACCGTGTGCCTACAAGAAGTTCGAGCCCGTTAATGGGTGAGAGCGTGCCTTTTGTAGAATGAACCGGCGAGTTACGTTATGATGCGAGGTTAAGTTGAAGAGACGGAGCCGTAGGGAAACCGAGTCTGAATAGGGCGACTTAGTATCATGATGTAGACCCGAAACCTAGTGACCTATCCATGAGCAGGGTGAAGGTGTGGTAAGACGCACTGGAGGCCCGAACCAGGACACGTTGAAAAGTGTTTGGATGACTTGTGGATAGCGGAGAAATTCCAAACGAACTGGGAGATAGCTGGTTCTCTCCGAAATAGCTTTAGGGCTAGCGTCGAAATGTAAGTGTATTGGAGGTAGAGCACTGTTTGGGTGAGGGGTCCGTCTAGGATTACCAATCTCAGATAAACTCCGAATGCTAATACACATGTTCGGCAGTCAGACTGCGAGTGCTAAGATCCGTAGTCGAAAGGGAAACAGCCCAGACCAACAGCTAAGGTCCCAAAATATATGTTAAGTGGAAAAGGATGTGGGGTTGCACAGACAACTAGGATGTTAGCTCAGAAGCAGCTATCATTCAAAGAGTGCGTAATAGCTCACTAGTCGAGTGACCCTGCGCCGAAAATGTACCGGGGCTAAACATATTACCGAAGCTTTGGATTGATATTTTATCAATGGTAGGAGAGCGTTCTTAACCGCGAAGAAGGTATACCGTGAGGAGTGCTGGAGCGTTAAGAAGTGAGAATGCCGGTATGAGTAGCGCAAGATAAGTGAGAATCTTATCCACCGTAAGACTAAGGTTTCCAGGGGAAGGCTCGTCCGCCCTGGGTTAGTCGGGACCTAAGGCGAGGCCGAAAGGCGTAGTCGATGGACAACTGGTTGATATTCCAGTACTAGATATGATCGTGATGGAGGGACGCAGTAGGCTAAGAGATGCCAGTTAATGGATTCTGGTCTAAGCAGTGAGGTGTGAGATGTGTCAAATGCATTTCTCTCTAACATTGAGCTGTGATGGGGAAGCAACTACGGTTGCGAACTCTCTGATGTCACACTGCCAAGAAAAGCTTCTAGCGTAAAGTCATATCTACCCGTACCGCAAACCGACACAGGTAGTCGAGGCGAGTAGCCTCAGGTGATCGAGAGAACTCTCGTTAAGGAACTCGGCAAAATAGCCCCGTAACTTCGGGAGAAGGGGTGCTGGTGTAAAAGCCAGCCGCAGTGAATAGGCCCAAGCAACTGTTTATCAAAAACACAGCTCTCTGCTAAACCGCAAGGTGATGTATAGGGGGTGACGCCTGCCCGGTGCTGGAAGGTTAAGAGGAGTGCTTAGACGTAAGTCGAAGGTATGAATTGAAGCCCCAGTAAACGGCGGCCGTAACTATAACGGTCCTAAGGTAGCGAAATTCCTTGTCGGGTAAGTTCCGACCCGCACGAAAGGCGTAATGATTTGGGCACTGTCTCAACGAGAGACTCGGTGAAATTTTAGTACCTGTGAAGATGCAGGTTACCCGCGACAGGACGGAAAGACCCCATGGAGCTTTACTGTAGTTTGATATTGAGTACCTGTAAGTCATGTACAGGATAGGTAGGAGCCATTGAAATAGGGACGCTAGTTTCTATTGAGGCGTTGTTGGGATACTACCCTTGACTTATGGTTACTCTAACCCGCTGGCATAATCGGCCAGGGAGACAGTGTCTGACGGACAGTTTGACTGGGGCGGTCGCCTCCTAAAGAGTAACGGAGGCGCTCAAAGGTTGGCTCAGATTGGTTGGAAATCAATCGTAGAGTGTAAAGGTAAAAGCCAGCTTGACTGCGAGAGCTACAACTCGAGCAGGTAGGAAACTAGGACTTAGTGATCCGGTGGTACCGCATGGAAGGGCCATCGCTCAACGGATAAAAGCTACCCTGGGGATAACAGGCTTATCTCCCCCAAGAGTTCACATCGACGGGGAGGTTTGGCACCTCGATGTCGGCTCGTCGCATCCTGGGGCTGTAGTCGGTCCCAAGGGTTGGGCTGTTCGCCCATTAAAGCGGCACGCGAGCTGGGTTCAGAACGTCGTGAGACAGTTCGGTCCCTATCCGTCGCGGGCGTAGGTAATTTGAGAGGATCTGTCCTTAGTACGAGAGGACCGGGATGGACTTACCGCTGGTGTACCAGTTGTTCCGCCAGGAGCACGGCTGGATAGCTATGTAGGGAAGGGATAAGCGCTGAAAGCATCTAAGTGCGAAGCCCACCTCAAGATGAGATTACCCATTCGTAAGAATTAAGAGCCCAGAGAGATGATCTGGTAGATAGGCTGGAAGTGGAAGAGTTGCGAGACTTGGAGCGGACCAGTACTAATCGCTCGAGGACTTTACCAAAAGAGTCAAATATAAAAAGCTTAAGGTTTAGAAGTTAGAAGAATTGTTATTTAGTTTTGAATGTTCAAGGTAACATTTAATGATTTGGTCATCATTGCGATGGAGATACACCTGTTCCCATGTCGAACACAGAAGTTAAGTCCATCTACGGCGGAAGTACTTGGGGGTTGCCCCCTGGGAGATAGGCAAGTGGCCAAGTTTTGGGAGTTTAGCTCAGCTGGGAGAGCATCTGCCTTACAAGCAGAGGGTCAGCGGTTCGATCCCGTTAACTCCCATTGGTTGTTTCAGCCATTAAGTGAATAAAGAGTTTGGAAGGGTAGCGAAGAGGCTAAACGCGGCGGACTGTAAATCCGCTCCTTCGGGTTCGGGGGTTCGAATCCCTCCCCTTCCATAGAAAACGGGCATCGTATAAAGGTAGTACAAAGGTCTCCAAAACCTTTAGTGTGGGTTCAATTCCTGCTGCCCGTGTTTCATTATGGCGGATGTGGTGAAGTGGTTAACACACCGGCTTGTGGCGCCGGCACTCGCGAGTTCGATCCTCGTCATCCGCCTTTTTAATGGGGTATAGCCAAGCGGTAAGGCAAGGGACTTTGACTCCCTCATGCGTTGGTTCGAATCCAGCTACCCCAGTTGTTATGTTTCGCCGAAGTGGCGGAATAGGCAGACGCGCCAGACTCAAAATCTGGTTCCTTCACGGGAGTGCCGGTTCGACCCCGGCCTTCGGCATAACATAAAAGCTAACATGCCTATTGTTAGCTTTTTTATATAATTAATTGGATTATTTTATAGTTAACAAAAAACTACTGAAAATTATTGAATTCAGTAGTTTTTTGTTATATTTAATGCGTTTTTAAAATCAGGAAAAGCGTAAAGCCTGAACTGAGAAGCTTGCTCCAGCAATGATAAAAATATAGCCAATAATCAAGGATTTGAGAATATTTCCGTCGCCATGAACGATTAGAGGAATCAAAAATCCTGCTAAGCACAGAATTGGGGTCCAGGTTCTAGTTGCTAGATTATGCCAGGCTAAATAGAAAATTAATAGTGAAAGAATTGCTCCCACAGCTAGAATTAAAATCAGTAGTGTAGAGTTGATTGCTGTTAGATTACCATTTATCCAGAAGACGCCATGTTTTAGTATCTCATCCACCTTTCCTCTGTAAGTCCCATCAATATCATACCGTTGCCAATCTACTTTAAAAAAAGTATGGTTTAAGGCAATATAACTGACAGTAATAAGTAGCGAAAGAATAGAATATAAAAATAAAATCCATCTTTTAATATTATTTGGTTTGTTTATAAAATTTTTCATAGTTCTCCTTTTTACATTATTTTTAATAAGGTAATAGTTTAAAAAATGTGTCTAGTAGTTTGATTGCAGATCCACTAAAAAGATTCACTGAGCTATGGACAATCGCGCTCTCGATGAAATTGTTTCTTTTTGAATAAACCCAAGTAATAATAAAAGAAAGGATGAGATATGGAAGTAAGTACCAAGAAAATCCTGTATGGACAAGAGCGAAAAGTACAGAAGAGATTAGAAAGGCAACCTTTTTATTAGTTATTGAACCAAAAATATAACTTCTAAACAATAGCTCTTCCGAAAGTGGAACAATAATTCCTAGTATATATTTTTGACAAATGGTTGGTAGTTGGCCTAAAATATCCGACATGCCAGTATCACTCGTCACGGAAGAAATAATTTGTGTTTTTAGGACAAGTACTGTTACTAGATAATTAATTGCTAAAGTGAAAGACACAATCCCCATTAGCCAAAAGATACGCTTTAGATTCCAGTTCTTAAGTGTATTTTTTAGATATCCAAGTTTCCAAGCAATTATAAAAATGAGTATTAATACCAAAGTCATTAATAGTGGTAAGGTCCAAGAGGAATTAGTATATAAAAAATCGGTAAAGAAAAAGATTCTTTTATTAAAGAAATAGGCAAAAACTAAAACAAGAGGATATTGATAAAGAATGTTTAATAAAAGAAAAAATAGAATTCCTAAAATATTAATTTTGTATTTTTTTAAAATCATGATGAATTCCTGCTAATTAAAAATGCTGAAGAGTCAGAGATTCTTCAGCAAGATGTTTTACAAATATGGTTGGAGTTGTCTTCCCCATAGGGTAGGACCATCATACTGATTGATATTTCCAGAATAAGTTTGCATCAATGCAACTCCACCGGTAACATTTGTAAGTTCTTCATCAGATAATTGCTGAAATTGATTTAAGTTTTTATCCATAGTATTCTTTCAGTTATGGTTTCATTATATATTTGCACTATTCCAAATATATAATGAAATTTTAGCACTCGTTAAAGATAAAGTCAATAATTATTGCACAATTCAGAATAAAATTTATTTTCAAAATAATACAAAAAACAATAATTAAATTGTTGAATAAATCAGAATCAAGTGATATACTTTAACCTAAAATTAATAAATCTGAATGTTTTGAAGGGTGAAATGAAATTTAAAAAGAAAAATTATACTCCACAAGTGGATGAAATGGACTGTGGCTGTGCTGCTTTATCGATGATTTTAAAGTCTTATGGCACAGAAAAGTCACTCGCTTCATTGCGTTTACTTGCTGGCACAACAATCGAAGGAACTTCCGCTTTAGGAATAAAAAAAGCAGGAGAAGGGCTAGGTTTCGCAGTTCAAGTATTAAGAGCAGACGCAAGTCTTTTTGAAATGAAGGATATCCCTTATCCTTTTATCGCTCATGTCATTAAGAATCAAAAATACCCACATTATTATGTGATAACTGGCGCAAACAAAAATTCGGTATTCATCGCAGACCCCGACCCAACCGTTAAAATGACAAAATTATCAAAAGAAGTTTTTTTATCGGAATGGACTGGGATTAGTTTATTTCTTTCGACTACACCAGCTTATCAGCCCACTAAAGAAAAAGCTTCTTCATTATTATCTTTTATCCCAATTATCACCCGTCAAAGGAAAGTCATTCTCAATATTGTTATTGCCTCATTCATTGTAACGCTGATTAATATTCTAGGGTCTTACTACCTCCAAAGTATGATTGATAGTTATATCCCAAATGCCTTAATGGGAACTTTAGGGATTATCTCAGTAGGGCTATTGTTAACTTATATTATCCAACAAGTCTTAGAGTTTGCTAAGACTTTCTTACTAAACGTTCTTTCTCAAAGATTAGCCATTGATGTCATCCTTTCCTATATTAGACACATTTTCCAACTTCCGATGTCTTTCTTTTCGACTAGAAGAACAGGGGAAATTACCAGTCGGTTTTCCGATGCCAGTTCTATTTTGGATGCTATTGCTTCAACGATTCTTTCGCTCTTTTTAGATTTAACCATTGTTCTTATGACAGGACTGATTTTAGGGCTTCAAAATATACAACTCTTTCTTCTCGTTCTTTTGGCAATCCCACTTTATATTGTTGTTATTATTATTTTTACTCCGCTTTTTGAAAGACAAAATCATGAAGTTATGCAAACCAATGCCATCTTAAATTCCTCAATTATTGAAGATATCAATGGAATTGAAACCATTAAGGCACTTGCAAGTGAACAAGAGAGATATCAAAAAATTGACTACGAATTTGCAAGTTATCTAAAGGAGGCTTTCACTTTACAACAGTCAGAAGCCATTCAGCCGGCAATAAAAACGACAGTACAACTTGTACTAAATGTTCTTATTTTATAGTTTGGTGCAACTTTAGTCCTGCATCAAAAAATTACCCTCGGACAACTCATTACTTTTAATGCCTTGCTTTCTTACTTTACAAATCCAATTACTAATATCATTAACCTTCAAACAAAACTACAAAAGGCAAGGGTAGCCAATGAACGATTAAATGAGGTCTATCTTGTACCCAGTGAATTTGAAGAAAAGAAAACAGAACTGTCCCTCTCACATTTTAATTTAAACATGTCTGAGATTTCATATCAATATGGTTTTGGCAGAAAAGTCTTATCTGAGATAAAACTATCTATTAAAGAAAATGAAAAGTTGACCATTGTTGGTATGAGCGGTTCAGGGAAGAGTACTCTTGTTAAATTATTGGTCAACTTCTTTCAACCCACTTCTGGTACCATCACTTTAGGTGGAATTGATCTTCAACAGTTTGATAAACATCAACTTCGACGATTAATCAACTATCTTCCCCAACAACCTTATATTTTCACAGGTTCAATTATGGAAAATTTACTTTTAGGCGCTAGTGAAGCTACTTCACAAGAAGAGATTATTAGAGCGGTGGAATTGGCAGAAATCCGTGCAGATATTGAACAAATGCAATTAGGTTATCAAACTGAACTCTCAAGTGATGCAAGTAGTTTATCGGGAGGACAAAAACAGAGAATTGCGCTCGCTCGTGCCCTCCTTTCTTCTGCCAAAATACTCATCTTAGATGAAGCCACCAGTAACCTTGATATGATTACTGAAAAGAAAATATTAAAGAATTTGTTGGCACTAGATAAGACAATTATTTTCATTGCTCACCGCCTCTCTGTAGCGGAAATGAGCCATCGTATCATTGTCATTGAACAAGGAAAAGTGATAGAAAGTGGTTCACATTCAGAACTGCTTGCTCAAAATGGCTTTTACGCACAACTTTACCATAACTAAGTCAGGAGAAAAAGATGTTTGATAAAAAATTACTGGAAAGTTCAGAGCTTTATGATAAACGCTATCGAAATTTCTCAACCTTAATTATTCTTCCACTTTTTATCCTTCTTGTTGGAGGGGTAATTTTTACTTTCTTTGCACATAAGGAGTTGACCGTCATCAGTACAGGAAGTATTGAACCCACAAAAATAGTTGCTAAAATTCAATCAACGAATGCCAATCCAATCATTGAAAACAACCTCAAAGAAGGCAAAGCAGTTAAAGAAAATAGCCTACTTCTTAAATATAATGGCACACTAGAACAGACCCAACTCAGTGAGCTACTGACTCAAAAGAAACAAGTGCTAGACAAAAAAGCACAGCTTGACCTCCTTCAAAAGAGTTTAACCAACGAAAAAATGAGTTTTCCACTACCGATAGTTTTGGCTATGAGAAAAGTTTTGAAAATTATGAATCACAAGTAAAAAGTCTTGAAGCAACCATTCAAAAATCGAATCAAGCGGTAGAAGACCAAAATAAAAGTACCGAGAGCCAAAAGCAAGCTATTGAAAATCAAATTGAAACACTCCAGCAAGCCATACAGAATTACTCTGAAATTGAAAATGCGGTATCGAGTGGTGGAGCTGTTTCTCAAAACAATCCCTATCTTGCTCAATATAACAGTTACCAAGCCCAACAAGCGACTTTAGAAGCAACTTTAAAAACCGAGAAAACACCCGATGAAACTACTAAGCAAGCGACTAAAAGTCAAGAGGAGTCTTTAAAAAGTCAATTTTTATCAGGTTTAGCTTCGAGTAAAGACAGCTTAAAAAGCCAAATTCAATCTTTTAATGTTCAAGAAAGTAGCTTAACAGGAAGTAATGCTTATGATAATAGCCAATCTAGTGAAATCTTAACTTTAAAAACACAGGCACTTTCAGCTTCAAATAAAGAAATGACAGACCTAAATAGTACCCTTACTGATTTAGAAACAAAAATTAGCTTGCAAAAACAAGATGACCAGTACAGTCAAGTTTTTGCGGAACAGGCTGGAGTCCTGCATGTGCTCCCAGATATTTTAGGAATGAAAAAGATTCCGATTGGAACACCTATCGCAGAAATCTATCCTTTATTAAAGTCAGAAACACAAGTTAATCTGACAAGTTATATCCCAAGTACTCAAATTTCTGGAATGAAAGTCGGTCAAAAAGTGAGATTTACAGTACAGCAAAATTTACCTCAACCTGAAATTTTAACTGGAATAATCAACCAAATAGATAGTGCTCCCACAGCTTTTAAAGAGGGAAATACTTATAAAGTTTCTGCGACAACCACTATCAATGCAAAAGACCTCCCAAATATCCGATATGGTCTTCAAGGGAAAACAGTAACCATTATAGGAAAGAAAACTTATTTCAATTACTTTTTAGACAAAATTATGGGAAAGGGAAACTAAGTATTATGTATTTTTTGATGATTTTGAATTGTAAGAAAATTGTTGCATTTCTGATTGGGTCAGAGTATAATGACGTTATTAAATATAAAGGAGAATCACAAGTGGAAAATCAATTGAATTTTGAAGTTGTTTCAGATGAAGAACTTTCATCCATTGTTGGAGGGCAAAACTTGCAAATGGGTGAAGGCGGAAGTGGGTATGGTTCACCTGCTGATAACACTTGGTATTGGGCTTTATAATCTGAATATCTGGAATGTTACTTTAAATATAGGAGAAGGGGTTATTCTTTCTTCTATTTTTATATTATTGCTTAGGAGATAAAATGCAAAAAATTTTGGAGAAAGTGACTATTATTTTAGTCGCAATCTTTTTATTAGTTCTTTCACAATTACCTATGTATTATGTAAATTATGAGAATAACAAAAATAATATATATGGAGTTGCTAATAAAATATCCGTAAATTTTATTATAATAGCTTTATTAGTTGTTATAATAGCTATATTTTTAGGTAAAAAGAGAGGTTTTTATAAGCAGATAGCAAAAACTTTGGAATTGCGAAATATAGTACTCATTTTTGTGTTGGCGATATTATGTGTGATATTAAATATAATAATTAATTTGTTTATAAGAGTTCATCATCTAGGGACAATGTATAATCAGGATGTAATTGATAATATATTAGGTTCTTTGTTGTGGTTTAGCAAAATATTTGGCGTTGCGATATTGGCACCTATACTTGAAGAAAGTATTTTTAGGGCATCTATTTATCAGCTATTTGAAAATACTAAAATTTCTTTTGCTGTTTCAAGTCTACTATTTGCTTTTGTACATAGTGGTTATAGTTGGGTTTTTTTAGCCTATTTACCAGTTAGTTTAGGAATTACTTTTATCTATCATCGTAGGAAAATTTTAACAGATTCCATTTTGATTCATTCAATATTTAATTTATTAGTTATATATTTAAATTTTATATTAATAAATATAAGGTGACTTATTGTTTAATTTTTGTATAAAAGCATCTTTAGATAGAGGTGTTTATAATGGAAAGCTCCAAGAAGAATGAGTATATAAAAAATCGGTAAAGAAATATGTAAAAACTAAAACAATAGGGTATTGATAAAGAGTATTTAATAAAAGAAAAAATAAAATTTCTAAAATATTAATTTTGCTTTTTTTAATTGGGGACAAAGAAAAATTTTGGAACGATTTTATGGTTGCTGGTTTATTTTATGTTTTAGGAAATTGGGTGAAAAATCGCTGTTAAGAGTCTTATGATGAAGTGGTGAAGATGGTTGTAGAATTCCATGGATAAGTGAACAGATAAAAAGGCTCAAGTTATTTTGAGCCTTTCTTTTAGCCAATAAATTTTTTCCCTTGTTTATTAAGAATCACTTTTGTAATTTCAATGACAAGGGTTGGGATTAAAGCTAAGATGATAGCTATTAGCCAGTGTGTCATTGATAAAGGAGCAACTTCTAAGATGTTCATCAAAATAGGAACATTTGTAAAGAGAACGGTTATTCCTAGTGATAATAAGGTGGTACCAAAAATCATTTTATTGGTGGTAATTCCTCTTGTGAAGAGAGATTCATTACTTCTAGCGTTATAGACATTAATCGTAGAAGCGAGAGTTAATATCACAAAGGCCATTGTTTGGCCGAGTTGATGGTTAGGTGTCAATCCGGCGATTTCAACGAATCTTCCAAGATAGAAACCGATTAGAGCAGTGATGATGAATGCTGTGGAACAAATGGCGATACGCCAGCTGACTCCTCTTGAGAAGATACTTTCTTTGACGCCAACAGGTGGTTGTTCCATGATATGACTGTCGGCTTTTTCACGTGAGAGTCCAAATCCGGGAATTCCATCAGCAAGGACATTGATGTAAAGGAGTTGAATTCCTGTAAAAGGCATTCCCCAACCGACAATTGCTCCAATGAGCATTGTTAGAATTTCAGCTACGTTTGCTGAGAGAAGGTAATAAATTGTTTTTTTGATATTGGTGTAAACGCGACGGCCTTCGCGAATGGCAGCGACGATGGTCGCAAAATTGTCGTCAGCAAGAATGATATCAGAAGCGGATTTTGCAACCTCTGTTCCAGCTATTCCCATTGCAGTTCCGACATCGGCTGCTCTTAAGCTGGGTGCATCGTTGACACCATCCCCTGTCATGGCGACGATTTGTTCTTTTTCTTGCCAGATTTTTACAATACGAAGTTTGTCTTCAGGACTTACTCGGGCATAGACCGAAATTTGTTCAATTGTTTGGCTAAGTTCTTCATCTGTCATTGATTTGAGTGTTAAACCATCAATAACTTTATCTCCGTCACGATAGATGTCAATTTGTTGAGCGATTGCTTTTGCTGTAAGCGCGTGGTCCCCTGTAATCATAATTGGTTTAATACCAGCAGCCCTTGCTTCTTGAACAGCGGCTTTTGATTCTAAGCGTGGAGGGTCAATCATTCCCACGATTCCAAGAAAGGTAAGATTATTTTCTAATTCAGTTAAATCTTCTGGGAGTTTATCGATGATTTTGTAAGAAAGAGCAAGAACACGTAGGGCTTGGTCAGCAAAAATATCATGTATTTTTTGGACTTGGCTCAATAAATCATTTGATAAGTGAGTGGAAGTTTCCTCGTTATTTGAAGAAAGGAGCTGTGGATGCTGCACTTGATGTTGACTGCTTGGTGCAAGTCTATCAAAAGCACCTTTAGTCAATACGAGATACTTTTCATTATCTTGCGGATGGGGAATGACAACGGTCATTTTTTTGCGTGAACTATCAAAAGGAAGTTCAGCAAGTCGTTTTGGATTTTTTTCGGGTTCATAAAGATTATGAGTGATTAAAAAGCGAATGATTGCTGCTTCGGTTGGGTCACCATGGATTTCCCAATCACCGTCAATGAGTTGTGCACTGGCGTTTGAGGCATAAGCAAAATTTTGTATTAAGGAAACTTCAGAGCTTGATAATTGACCTCCTGACCAACTATCTTGTCCAGATAGCCAAAGTTTTTGAATGGTCATCTGATTTTGTGTGAGTGTTCCGGTTTTGTCAGAAGCAATGACTGTTGCGTTTCCAAGAGTTTCAACGGCAGGGACATTTCGGATAATGGCTTTTTTCTGAGCCATATTTTCTACACCGTAAATCAGACTGAGGGTAACAATAACTGGAAGTGTTTCTGGAACGGCAGCGACCCCTAAAACAACGGCGGTCATTAAATTATCAACAAAAGGAACGTTTCCATACAAAAGGTTAATGACAAAGATTAAGATTCCAGCGGCAAAGGCAATGACTGCTAAGCGTTTGGCAAGTTTATCGATTCTTTTTTGAAGAGGAGTTTTTCCTTTTATTTGTTCGCCAATAAGTGTGGCAATTTGTCCCATTTGAGATTCGGGACCAACTGCGACAACGATTCCTTCGGCTGTTCCGTTAAGAATATTAGTTCCTGAGAAAACCATATTCAGTTGATCTCCAAGAGGAACTTCGTCAGTAATATCAAGGTCAGCATTCTTGTCAATGGGTTCTGATTCACCTGTCAGTGAAGATTCATCAACTTGCAGGCTATTACTTGTGAGTAAGCGAATATCAGCTCCAACTTGTACGCCGGCTGTCAGCTCAATGAGGTCACCGCAAACTAATTCACTTGAGGCAATAGTTTGGCGTTTTCCAGAACGAAGAACAGTTGATGTTGGTGAGGAAAGCTCTTTGAGTGCAGCAAGTGCATTTTCTGCCCTATTTTCTTGGAATATTGAAACAAAAACGTTGATGACAACGATAAGTAAAACAACAATTGTTTTTGTATAGTTTCCGTTACTGATATAAGCCAAATAGGCTGAGAGAATACCGACGAGAATAAGAATGATATTCATAACTTCTAAGAGGTGATGGAGAATTTTTTGAAAAATATTTGGACCACTTTGCTCTTCAAAATTATTATGGCCATATTTGATTCGGGAATTTGTGACTTGGGTTGGACTAAGTCCAGTTTTACTATCAATATCATAGAATTTTTTTATATTATCAATGGATTCTGTTTTATATTTCATATTTTTAGCCCTTTCTTTTGGAAATTTACATTATAATATAATTATAATATATTTTTAATAATTCCTGGAACGATATGCAAATAAAATTTTTACAAAAGTCTGTATAATTAGCCAAAAATATGGTATTATTGATGATATGAAAACTAAAACAGTAAGTGAATTGGCAGAGCTTTTTGGAGTGACTCGCCAAGCGATGAATAAAAGGGTTAAGTCGCTAGATACTAAATTTGTTGAAAAAAATGAGAAGAATGTAACAGTCGTTAATGCTGAGGGAATTCATGAACTTGAGGGATTATACGGAAAAGTGGTGACCGCCAAGGCAGAGGTTTTGGAAGAAAATGCTGACAAAGGTTCTGAGGTTGCGCTTAAGACAGATGATGCAACATCCGCAGCTTACGAAATGATTAGCGCTTTGATGAAAGATAAAAACGCTGAGATTGAACGTTTGAATAGCCAACTCATCTCTAAAGATCAACAATTAAATGTAAAAGATGCTCAAATTGCTGAAAAAGATGTACAGATTAAAAAACAGCAAGAGTTAATGGAAAAAGCTTTGACAGACCAAAAACAATTTTTTACGGATTTGCAAGAGCAACTTAAAACCACTGACAATAAGGGCTTTTTTGGGCGTTTATTTGGTAAGAAATAAATCATAAATTTGCTGAGCGTTTCATCAGTAAATTTTTTTTATTGCTTTTTTATAGAAGTGGAAGAAGAAACTATTCTTAAAAGTGCGAGCTTTTTTAATGTTAAACGCTTTCAAGAAAAGTGGACTTCTTTTGCTTTTGTAGAGCGCTTTCTAAGGGAGTTTATGTTTGCAAATTTCAAAAAAAGTGTTAAAATAAAAGAGTAAGTTAAATTGTTAACTTAGTCAATTTAAAAGGTAAGCCTTTTATAAAATCTAATCCCTATAAGGAGGAAACTACTAATGGTAGTTAAAGTTGGTATTAACGGTTTCGGTCGTATCGGTCGTCTTGCTTTCCGTCGTATTCAAAATGTTGAAGGTGTTGAAGTTGTTGCAATCAACGACTTGACAGATCCAGCAATGCTTGCTCACTTGCTTAAATACGATACAACTCAAGGTCGTTTTGATGGTAAAGTTGAAGTTAAAGATGGTGGTTTTGAAGTTAACGGTAAATTCGTTAAAGTTACTGCTGAATCTAACCCAGCTAACATCAACTGGGCTGAAGTTGGTGCAGAAATCGTTCTTGAAGCAACTGGTTTCTTCGCAACTAAAGAAAAAGCTGAACAACACTTGCACGCTAATGGTGCTAAAAAAGTTGTTATCACTGCACCTGGTGGATCTGATGTTAAAACAATCGTTTTCAACACTAACCACGAAGTACTTGATGGAACTGAAACAGTAATTTCAGCTGGTTCATGTACAACTAACTGTCTTGCTCCAATGGCTGATACTTTGAACAAACAATTCGGTATCAAAGTTGGTACAATGACTACAGTTCACGGTTACACTGGTGACCAAATGACTCTTGATGGCCCACACCGTGGTGGAGACTTCCGTCGCGCACGTGCTGCAGCTGAAAACATCGTACCTAACTCAACAGGTGCTGCTAAAGCTATCGGTCTTGTATTGCCAGAACTTCAAGGTAAACTTCAAGGACATGCTCAACGTGTACCAGTTCCAACTGGTTCATTGACTGAACTTGTTACTATCCTTAACAAAGAAGTTACAGTTGACGAAATCAACGCAGCTATGAAAGCTGCTTCAAATGAATCATTTGGTTACAACGAAGACCAAATCGTTTCATCTGATATCGTTGGTATCTCAAACTCTTCACTCTTTGATGCTACTCAAACTGAAGTTACTTCAGCTGATGGAGCTCAACTTGTTAAAACTGTATCTTGGTACGATAACGAAATGTCATACACTTCAAACCTTGTTCGTACACTTGCATACTTCGCTAAAATCGCTAAATAATTTTCCGATTTTAACGGTATAAAAACCAGTCTTCGGGCTGGTTTTTTTTGATTTAATAAAGGAGAGAAAATGGAAACACCAAAATGTATTCATTGTTCAAGTGAATATACTTATGAATTATCAGATACGAGCTTTGGCTGTTCTGAATGTGGAAACGAATTTACACTTGAGGAAATTGAGGCAGCTGGGAAATTTATTGTCCTTGATAGTCTAGGAAATGAGTTAGAAACTGGGGATGACCTTGTTATTGTGCAAGATTTGCCAGTTAAGGGAATGCCGAAACCAATTAAACAGGGAACAAAAGTGAAAAACATTCGCATTAATCCAGAAGGAAAAAATGAACATTTTATTGATTCAAAAATTCCGGGATTTGGAGCGATTGCATTGAAGGGTTCAGTTGTTAAGAAAGCATAAAAAATAATCAGAGTAATTTCTGATTATTTTTTTGCTGACAGAGTTTTCTGTCAGTAAATTTTGTTGGTAAATTCTCTGTCAGCAAATTATATTTGATTTTTGAAGCATTTAACCTTATATATTGGTATAATAAAAGTATGAAATTAACAGATTCAGTGCAATTTTTAAAAGGTGTGGGACCGAAGTCTGTGGAAAATTTCCATAAGTTAGGAATTTTCACGGTTCAAGACTTATTGCTTTATTTCCCTTTTCGTTATGAAGATTTCGCAAGTCGTTCGGTTTTTGAACTTGTTGATGGAGAAAAAGCAACAATTATTGGAACGGTAGTGACACCAGCTAATGTCCAGTATTATGGATTTAAACGTAATCGACTTTCATTTAAAATTAAAGAAGGTGAGGCCGTGGTTGCTGTCAGCTTTTTTAATCAACCTTATTTGGCTGACAAAGTGGAAGTTGGTAAGGAAATTGCAGTTTACGGAAAATGGGAGCAGGCAAAGCAACAACTGATGGGAATGAAAGTTGTGGCTCAAGTGGATGATGGATTAGAACCTGTTTATCATTTGACAGCGGGGATGAAACAAAGTCAATTGGTCAAAGTGATTCATCAGGTTTTTGAATCAGACCTTTTGTCAGAATTACCTGAGAATTTACCAGAATTTTTGATTAAAAAATATCGTCTAATGAACCGGCAAGAAGCCGTTTTGGCTATGCATTTTCCTGAAGATATGGAAGCTCATAAGCAGGCCTTACGTCGTGTAAAATTTGAAGAATTATTCATGTTTCAGTTGAAATTACAGGCGCTAAAAAATAAAGAAAAATCAGGACGAGCAGGATTAGAAGTAGTTTTTGAGCAAGGAGAAATTGATCAGAAGATTTCTGAATTACCTTTTGAACTGACAGGTGCTCAATTAAGCGCTTTGCGCGAGATTCTGACGGATATGAAATCTCCCTATCATATGAATCGACTTTTGCAAGGTGATGTGGGTTCTGGTAAAACAGTTGTTGCTTCCCTTGCCATGTACGCGGCTTGTTTGGCAAATTTTCAAGCAGCAATTATGGTACCAACAGAAATTCTTGCCCGTCAGCATTTTGCAAACTTGAAAGCTCTTTTTCCAGAATTGCAAATTTCACTTTTGGTTTCGGGTTTGAAAGTGGCAGAGCGCCGCGAGATTTTGGCTGATTTAGTTAGTGGTCATACACATATGGTAGTTGGAACTCATGCGCTGATTCAAGAAGGGGTCGATTTTTATAATTTGGGTCTTGTGATTACAGATGAACAACACCGTTTCGGAGTTAATCAGCGAAAAATTTTACGAGAAAAAGGGCAAAATCCAGATGTTCTAATGATGACAGCTACACCCATTCCAAGAACGCTTGCGATTACGGCTTTTGGGGATATGGATGTTTCAATTATTGATGAACTACCAAAGGGACGTCAACCCATTACTACAAGGTGGGTCAAACATGAACAATTTTCCGAAGTTTTAAGTTGGATAAAAGCAGAGGTTGCTAAAGATTCACAGGTTTATTTTATTTCACCTTTAATTGAGGAAAGTGAAACGTTGGACCTGAAAAACGCAGAAGCTCTTTTTGCGGAATTAAATGAATACTTTGGATTATTTGCCAAAATTGGTCTTTTACATGGAAAAATGAAAAATGATGAAAAAGACCAAATCATGCAAGAATTTAAGGCTAAAAAATTAGATATTTTGGTTTCAACAACAGTGATTGAAGTGGGAGTTGATGTTCCTAATGCTACCATTATGGTGATTATGGATGCTGACCGCTTTGGACTTTCGCAGCTTCACCAATTGCGTGGTCGTGTTGGTCGGGGAACAAAAAAATCTTATGCCATTTTAGTAGCAAATCCTAAGTCCGATTCAGGAAAACAACGGATGAAAATTATGACAGAAACACAAAATGGTTTTATTTTAGCCGAAGAAGATTTGAAAATGCGTGGTTCTGGAGAGATTTTTGGACTTCGTCAGTCAGGAATTCCAGAATTTATTGCGGCTGATTTAGTCAATGATTATAATATTTTAGAAGTGGCTAGAAAAGAAGCAGTTGAAATTTTTAAAAATGCAGATGAATTTCCTGATTTGATTGCTCAAGTTAATGTTGACGGGGGCTTTGATTGATGAGTAAAATGGATAATGAAAAATTAGACCACTTGATTTTAGAAATGTGGACAGATTTTATTGACTTAAAAAATAAGGCTGAGCTGTCAAAAGTTTTGATTCCAAATAGTATGCCTCTGTTGTGGTTTGGTGACTTAGCTAAATATGAAAAATCAGACTTAAAAATACTGACGGTCAGTAAAAATGCTTCTTATGCAGAATTTGGTGAAAATCAACGTTATGAAAAATTACTGACAGAATTTTCGTCAGTAAATTTGGAAACTTACAAGTCAAATCTCAATCGGTATTTTGAATACAATCCTAGTCCTTGGTTCAATCAGTTAGCAAAATTTTTACCTGTTTTTGGTTCAGCTTATAAAGAATCTGAAAATCAAATTAATCGAACTTTGCATATTGATTTGTTCACCCCAATTGCGACACATCCAGTTTGGCCAGGTTTAACTAAGAGCCAACAAGAACAATTTAAGATGAAATTTCCGCAACTTTTGCAACTTTTAGAACCAGATATTTTACTAACAAGTCTGTCAGTAGGTAATTTAAAAATTTTACTTAAAAATGCTGGGACTGAAATCGAAGAAATATTTGATAAAGAAGAAACAGGAAAAGCTGCCAAATACGTTCGAGCTTATCGTGTCGATAAAAAATTAATCGTTATTAACGGTCGAAACTTTCAAGGAACTTATTTTGGGGGAATGACTGACCAGTTTGTTAGAAAATGTCTGACAGAAATTAAAGGGATAATTTGATGATTGACCAATTTCTGTCAGTAAAAAAAGAGTTCAGTTGAACTCTTTTTATTTTCCCAAACAAAATTGTGAAAAAAGTTGTGTAATTAATTCATCTGGGGCAGCTTCCCCTGTGATTTCACCAAGTAATTGCCAACAACGTGTGACATCCACTTGAATTAAATCAACAGGTAAGCCAAGAGCAAGCCCAGAGTTTGCTTCTTTAAGAGCCTTCAAAGCTTCTTCAACAATTGAAATATGGCGGGCATTAGATAATACTGTTGCATCTTTGGCTTCAATTTCACCGGCAAAGAAAATTTGATTTATTTTTTCTTCAACAGCATTTAAGTTTTCATTTTTAAGGGCTGAAATTCGGATAAAATCACCAGAAATTTGAGTGCTATCAATTTTTTCTGGCAGGTCGGTTTTGTTGAGTAGAACAATACGATTTGAATTTTTAGACAGTTCTAAGAGCTCTAAATCTTTGTCAGTCAATTCATTTGAGGCATCTAAAACGAGTAAAACTAAATCAGCTTCAGCCAAAGCTTTTTTAGAACGTTCAACCCCAATCGCTTCAACTAAATCATCTGTTTCACGAATACCAGCAGTATCCACTAGTTCAAGAGGAACACCGCCAATATTGGCAAATTCAGTAATGACATCGCGTGTTGTTCCAGCAATATCAGTGACAATGGCTTTTTCTTCACGAAGCAATTGATTAAGTAAACTTGATTTTCCAACGTTTGGCCGACCAATAATCGCCGTTTTTAAACCTTCTCTTAAAATTTTTCCGCGTTTAGCTGTTGATAAAAGATTTTCCAAAAGCTGTTCAAAATGAGCCGTTTTTTCAAGGAGCATTTGTGAAGTCATTGTTTCCACATCATCATACTCTGGATAGTCAATATTGACCTCGACTTGTGCCAAACTTTCGAGAATCTCTTGACGAATGTTATTAATCATTTTTGAAAGACTACCGTCAAGTTGTTTTACGGCAATGTTGGCAGCTTTATCGGTTTTGGCCCGGATTAAATCCATGACAGACTCAGCCTGAGCCAAGTCAATTCGTCCATTTAAAAAGGCACGTTTGGTAAATTCGCCAGGTTCAGCGAGTCTTGCGCCATTACGTAAAAGTAATTGCAAAATTTCTTGTGTGACTGCAATTCCACCATGCGTATTTATTTCAACAATATCCTCGCGTGTAAATGTTTTAGGCGCACGCATGACTGAAACCATGACTTCGTCAACGAGACGTTTTTCTTCAAAAATATGGCCATAATTAATCGTATGGCTAGCAACTTGAGTTAAATTTTTTCCTTTATAGACAGATTGAGCAATTTTTAGGGCATCTGTCCCTGATAAACGAACAATGGCAATTGCTCCTTCACCAAGCGGTGTCGAAATCGCCGCAATCGTATCAAATTCTTGTGTTAATGTCATAAAGACTATTTTAACGCAAAAAGGCTGAATTTCCTAGCCTATTTAATTTATTTTTTTATAAAAAATAAAAATCTATAATAATTGAGTTTGCACCAATAAAAAGTGATAAAAAAAATAAATTTTGATGCTGACTAAAAATAGAAACAAAAAATTTTCTATTTTTTCTTCGCATTTTCCCAATTTATGCTCACATCTTGATATAATAGTAGATATGACCTATCAAGTAAAAATTATCTATCCAAAAGAAGAAGCCGCTGAAAATAACAAACTCACTGAGCGTACATTTAATGAGTTTATTGATGGACTCGAATTAGAAGAAGTCATCACGCAATATGAGCAATTACTGACAAAAGGTTATTCAATCTCAGTCAATTTTGCTCCACCTCAACTTGATGACAAGGGAACTGAGCCAGACCCATTTATGATTGCGGGTCGCTTAGAGCTTGCTGGGATTCCTTATAAAGCCACTTTGAAATTAAAAGCAAGTGGTGATTATGAATCAATGGTAAAAATTGCTAAAATGATTGAACAGCAAGATTATGATTATGATATCTCAGCTAAATTGCAAATTCGTGAAAATTCATCAGTTGATTTTGAAAAAGAAGGTTCTTGGTTTGATAAAGATTACACCAAATATACGATTTTACCCAAAGCCAGCAGCCAAGATATTGCCGATTTAAAAACACTTTATGACGCACTTGTTGAAGAACATCAAAAAGTGACCATTAATATCAAAGCAAAAGTCAAAAAAGATGATGATGACAGTTTTGCCAATCAATTGGCAGCATATCCACCAGAAACAATGATTATTTTTAAGCTGACAGATGCAGATATTTATGGAGAATAAGAATGAGAAAAATTACTGACAGAAATTCTGTCAGTAACTTTTTTTCCATTATTTTACTGACAGACCTGTCAGCAAAATCTGATATAATAAAAGACATGAGACTAGATAAATTTTTAGCAGAAAGTGGCCTCGGAAGCCGTAGTGAAGTCAAAATTCTATTGAAAAAAGGGCGCGTGACAGTTGCTGGGGAAGTTCAGCGAGACGGCAGGTTTCAAGTAGACAAGAATTCTAGACAAGTCGCCTTTGATGGTGAGATTTTAGATTACCAAGAATATTATTATTACTTATTAAATAAACCGCAAGGTCTTGTTTCTGCAACAAAAGATAATCTTTTTAAGACAGTTGTTCAATTATTATCGGAAAAAGATTTTCGTGAGGATATTTTTCCAGTCGGACGTTTAGATAAAAATACTGAGGGACTTTTAATTTTAACGAATGACGGAGCATTGGGACATGATTTAACTCAACCCAAAAAGCATGTTGAAAAAGAATACTTTGCGCGAATTGATGGAAAAGTTACTGACGAAATTGTCAATAAATTTGCTGAGGGCTTGACTCTAAAAAATGGAGAAAAAGCACGACCAGGAGAATTATTCATCGAAAATATTTACAAAGGGGAGAGTCAATCTGGCTGGATTAGTGAAATTCGTGTGATAATTCATGAAGGAAAATTTCATCAAGTCAAACGGATGTTTGAAGCTGTTGAAATGTACGTTCTCTATCTCAAACGCATTCGGATGGGCAATTTAGCATTGGATTCAGATTTAGCGCTAGGAGCCTATCGTCCTTTAACAACCGAAGAAATAGAAAATTTGAAAAAATAAAAAGTTACTGATGAAAATTCGAAGGTATCCGTAAAGTGCTAAAGCGCAACGGCTACCTCCTGACAGAATTTTTCGTCAGTAACTTTTTTAATTTTCACGATTAATATTGACCCCAAGCACAGTCAAATGACCATTAGAAATTAATTTGATAATCAAATGTGCAAAATCACGAGCAGACATTTGTGTAGAAGTGTTGACCCACCAGTCTAGAGTTCCCACCAAAATTGAGCTGATATAAGAAATTACAAAATCATTTGGAACCACAACATCTTTTTCTCTAACTTCCAATTTTTCAAATAATTCAGTATAACGTTCAGATAAAATCTCCAGAAATCGATTTTTTAACCGTTGATCATGCGCTCTGTCAGTAATCATTTGTGCAATTTCAGGATTATCTCGAACAAATTCATAGAAACGACTCAGAACAGTTTCAATTTCTTTGACATGAACATTGTTACCGTCAACCAAATTTTGTTCATCTAAAATTCCAGTGAAACTCGCTAAAAATTGGTCAATCAAACTATCATATAAATCCTGTTTATCAGCGTAATGAGCATAAAAAGTTGCCCGATTAATCATGGCTGAATCGGCAATTTCTTGAATTGAAATTTTTTCAAATTTTTTCTTGCGTAACAAACCAAAAAAAGCTTGACTGATCAATTTTCTTGTTCGTTTCACACGTAAATCATCTGATTTAACCATAAAAAACCATCTTTCCAGTTTCAAAAAGACCCAGTCTCGATAGACCGTTTTGTCTAATTTTTCACATTGTACTATTTAACTCCATTATAATCAAAAAATAGATTAAAGTCATTAAAGAATTTAGTCAAAACATTTTGTCATTCGATGTCAAAGTCTTTTAACATAATCAACAGCTTGTTTTGAATTGTCGTTTATGTGACAACCACGCCCTTTTTGCTGGTTGCTTTTCTTATGACAAATGATAAAATGAACATATAATAAGATAAGCAACAGACCGTCTAAATTACTTTTTACCAAAATTCTGCGCCCAAAAGATAAGTTAGATTTTAAATTTAACTTGCCGAAAAAAGAATATTAAGGACTTAGCGGACTTGTTCAAGTGATATTTCTCACATAACTAGGAGACCATCTTGACACAAATTTATAAAACAGGGATTGATGTTGGATCAACCACAGTAAAACTCGTCGTTTTTGACGAAAATTTTAAGCTCATTTTCTCACGCTATGAGCGCCATTTTTCAGATGTTAAAGCAGCAACTATCAAAGTATTCAAAGATTTTATTGAAGAACATGGGGATTTAAATCTAGAACTAGCCATTACCGGTTCGGGAGGAATGGGACTTGCAGAAGTCATTGATGTTCCTTTTGTTCAAGAAGTTATCGCTTCATCAATTACAATTGAAAAATTCATTCCCCAAACAGACGTGATGATTGAGCTTGGTGGTGAAGACGCCAAGATGACCTTTTTTGATAACGGGACTCAAGAATTACGCATGAACGGAACATGTGCCGGTGGGACAGGCGCCTTCATTGACCAAATGGCAGCCCTTTTGAAAGTTGATGCCAATGGTGTCAATGAGTTAGCTAAAAACTACGAAAAACTCTATCCGATAGCATCACGCTGTGGTGTTTTTGCTAAGACCGACGTTCAACCTCTGTTAAATGAAGGAGTGCGCCGTGAAGATATCGCTGCTAGTATTTTTCAAGCCGTTGTCAATCAAACCATTGCTGGTTTAGCGAGTGGGCGAAAAATCAAAGGAAATGTAGCCTTTCTTGGCGGGCCCCTTTTCTTTATGAGTGAATTACGCAAGCGTTTCATTGAAACCTTGGATTTAAAAGAAGAAAATATTATCTTCCCAGAAAATCCACAACTTTTTGTGGCAATGGGAGCTGCGCTCTATGAAGAAACAAGTCAGAAAACAGCAACTGATTTAATTCATAGTTTAGAAAATGATGATTCAGACAGCTTAATTCCTCAAGATACAATGGATAAACTTTTTCAAAATCAAGCAGAGCTTGATGAATTCCGGAAGCGTCATGCCAAAGCAACAGCTAACTATAAGAAACTATCTGAACATCATGGAGCTGTCTTCTTAGGAATTGATGCCGGATCAACCACAACAAAAGTCGTTCTTATTGATGATGAAGGAAATATTCTTTATGACCATTATGGTTCCAACAATGGAGAACCGCTTGAATCTGTCATTAATATTTTAAAAGATGTCTATGCTAAACTTCCAGCAGATGTCTATATTGCAAAATCAACTGTGACCGGTTATGGAGAACACTTGATTAAAGCAGGTCTTCATGTTGATTATGGTGAAGTTGAGACAATGGCTCATTATAAGGCAGCTGATTATTTCAATCCAGGAGTAGATTTCATTCTTGATATCGGTGGACAAGATATGAAAGCTATGCGAATTCGTGATGGTGCTCTATCAAGTATTCAACTTAATGAAGCTTGTTCATCAGGTTGTGGTTCATTCATTGAAACCTTTGCCCATTCACTAAAACATGATGTCCGTGAATTTTCACAAAAAGCGCTTTTGGCTGAACATCCAGTTAACCTGGGTTCACGTTGTACCGTCTTTATGAACTCAAAAGTAAAACAAGTTCAAAAAGAAGGAGCTACTGTCGGAGATATATCCGCAGGCCTTTCATACAGTGTCATTAAAAATGCTCTCTATAAAGTTATAAAAGTAAAACGTCCAGAAGAACTTGGTAAGAAAATCGTTGTTCAAGGGGGGACTTTTTACAATGAAGCCGTTCTACGTGCGTTTGAAAAAATTTCTGAGCGCGAAGTGGTTCGTCCAAGTATCGCTGGGCTAATGGGAGCTTATGGTTGCGCTTTGATTTCCCTAGATAACCAAGAAGCAAATAAAGAATCAGAAATTCTAAAACTTGATGAATTAGAAAAATTTACAACTCATAAAGAATTTATGGTCTGTGGCCTTTGCGAAAATAACTGTAAAATGACCCTAACAGTCTTCAATGACGGGAATAAGTTTGTAACTGGGAACCGTTGCGAACGTGGTGCCGAAAAAGCTACAAAAGTTAAAGTCGCTAAAAAAGATAAAAAAGTTAACTTAGTTGATTACAAGTATAAAAAACTTTTCCGTTACCATAGCTTAAGCAAGAAAAAACAAACCAGAGGAGAAATTGGGATACCACGTGTACTCAATATGTATGAAAACTATCCGCTTTGGCACACGATGCTGACAGACCTTGGATTCCGTGTTGTTTTAAGTCCCCGCTCTGATAAAGAACTTTTTGAAGAGGGAATTGAAACCATTCCTTCAGATACGGTATGCTATCCAGCCAAAATGAGTCATGGACATATTATGGCTTTGATTAAGCAAGGTGTGCCAAATATCTTCTATCCATCTGTCCTTTTTGAACAAGAAGAACAAAAAAATGCTCAAAACCATTTCAACTGTCCGATTGTTCAATCTTACCCTGAGGTTCTTAAAAATAATATCGATGAAATTCGCGAAGGGCAAGTTAATTATCTTCATCCTTTCATTAATTTAGCCAATCCAGAAGGAGTAGCTGTTAATGTTCATAAGGCTTTAGCCGGCCAAGGGATTTTTATCCATCTTACGGAAGTACAAGCTGCCGTTCAACATGGCTTTGAAGAAATGGATAAATTCAAAGAAGATTTGCGTCTTAAAGCCGAAGATTTGCTCATGCAAATTAATTTAAATAACGAAAAGGCCATTGTTCTCGCTGGACGTCCTTATCATTTGGACCCAGAAATCAATCATGGAATTGCTGACATCATCACTCAAGAAGGTTTCCACGTTTTGACTGAGGATTCTATTAGTCATTTAGCCGAAGTTTCTGGTCTGCGTGTGGTCAATCAATGGGTTTACCATAGCCGCCTTTATGCAGCTGCAAATGTTGTTTGTAAAAATAAAAATCTAGAACTTGTTCAACTTAATTCCTTTGGTTGTGGTCTTGATGCCGTAACGACAGACCAAGTAGAAGAAATCATGCGTGGACACAATAAGCTTTATACCGTCTTGAAAATTGACGAAGGATCAAACATGGGAGCTGTTCGGATCCGTTTACGTAGTCTGAAAGCAGCAGTTTCAGAGCGCGTGCGTCATAATATTGAAGCAAGCACCGAAGTTCACGAATTAGTACAAGAAACACCAGCTTTCACAAAAGAAATGGCAAAAAAACACACTCTTCTTTTACCAATGTTGTCACCAATTCACCAAGAAGGGCTATTAGATACAGCTTTTGCCGCTGCGGGATATAATGTCGTTTCTCTACCAGAAAGCAATACTTCTGTCAATAATGGGTTGAAATTTGTTAATAATGACTCATGTTATCCAGCGATTATTACAATAGGTCAGCTCATTGAAGCTCTCCAGTCAGGAGAGTATGACCTTGATAATACTTCGGTCATGATGACTCAAACAGGTGGGGGATGTCGCGCAACAAACTATATTCCTTTATTGCGTAAAGCTCTAATTGATGCAGGTTTCCCACAAGTACCTGTCGTTTCCCTATCAATGGGGAATCAAGGAACAGAAAAAGGATTTAAATTTACAGTTCCACTTTTAACACGCTTTATGATTGCAGTTCTTTATGGAGATTTATTTGAAAGAGTCGTTTATCGTACTCGACCATATGAAGCCACTGAAGGTTCTGTCAATGAATTACATGCGAAATGGTTAGAAAAAGCTCGGAAAAATGTAGAATCTGGATCAATTTTTGAATTTAATCGTAACATGAAAAAAATTGTTGCTGAATTTGACCAAATTGAACTTTTGGATATTCAAAAACCACGAGTGGGTGTTGTCGGTGAAATTTTGGTTAAATATAGTAAAACAGCAAATGATGATATTGTGTCAATAATTGAAGAAGAGGGCGGCGAAGCAGTTGTTCTTGATTTAATTGGCTTCATGAACTATAGTTTATATAATCAAATCTGGAAAGCAGATGAGATTGCCTTTAGTAAGAAAAATAAACTCATGGCTAAAACTTTTATTGGTATTATCAATATGTTAGAAAAACCAATGAATAAAGCCTTGAAATCCTCAAAACGCTTTGATTCTATTGAATCAATCTATGATATTGCAGCTTCAACTGAAGAAGTGATTTCAATTGGGAATCATACTGGAGAAGGTTGGTTCCTCACTGGCGAAATGATTGAACTCTTACAAAAAGGGGTGAACAATATCATTTGTCTTCAACCATTTGGTTGTCTTCCTAACCATATTGTTGGTAAAGGAATGATGAAAGAACTACGCCGCCAGTATCCGGGTGCTAATTTAGCTCCCATTGATTATGACCCAGGGGTATCTGCCGTGAATCAATTGAATAGAATTCGCTTAATGATGACTACGGCTAAAAAGAGAATGAATACTACTTCCAATTTAGTCGAAGAATCAGAAAGAGCGTCAGAAATGGAAACTGCTCAAGCTTATTAAAAAATATAGATTAAATACTGACAAACCTGTCAGTATTTTTTTTGTCTAAACGAGTAACAAATGTTATCAATACCGGATATCAATACTTGATATCAAAATTTGTGATCGCGCTCCGCACTACTTTTGTTTAAAATGATTGAGTAACTTAAAAACATTTGAGAACAACAAGTTTCCCGTTTCTCAAAAATAGAAATTATTGTTATTTAAGAAAGGAATTTCGAAATGAAATTTGAATTTAAAGGACTTTCTTCATATGAAGAAAATTCAACACCAAACTATGTAGGCGATACTAAAGTACGCAGTGTCATTCAAGACTTCGTTAACATGGATGAAGCAATTGAATATGTTTCAAATCACCACGGTTTTATAAAAACTGAAGATGGGAAATTTGCTTTTGAAGTAAGAAATATCTCAGCTATCGGTTAATTAGATAAGGACAGTTAGCATGGAACAAAAATATTCAAGAATTTTAGTTGGTATGGATGGTTCAGCAGAATCACTTAAAGCATTTGATGAAGCAGTCAGAATTGCTAAACGCAATGACGCTGAACTCATCTTAGCCAACGTTATTGAAAAACGTTCATTTCTTGCCGTGAATACTTACGACACAATTGCCGAAGAACAGCATGAAAATGGAACAAAACTTTTATTGCAACAATTTGCTAAGGAAGCATTGGATGAAGGACTAACTAATGTTAGAACACTTTTGGAATATGGTTCACCTAAAGTAGCAATGGCAACAAAAATTCCCAAGCAAGAAAATGTAGATTTGATTGTAATTGGCGCAACAGGGATTAGTTATATAGAGCGTGTAGTTGTTGGTTCAGTTGCATCTTATATTGTTAATCATGCCACATGTAATACACTCATCGTTAGAAAATAATCTTACTTAGTCACTCATAAAAAGAGCAGAGACTCTTTTACTTAGAAATGGAAAAAATCATGAAAAAAGAAAGTATTTTTACTCCTACTTTCGTTATTAACACGCTTATTAGTTTTTTATTTTATATTGTTTTTTACGTCTTAACCTCCTCAATAGGGACTTATGCGCTTCAACAACTTCATCAATCAACAGTTGTTAGTCTTTCTTTATCAAGCGTTTTTGTTATTGGAGCCCTTATTGGTCGGGTTTGGACGGGTATTAATATCACACGTATCGGAATGAAGCGATTGCTCTATATTGGTGGACTTATTTTTCTTGTCTTAACTTTTGGTTATTATTTAACAACTAATATTCCTTTACTCTTTTTGATTAGAGTAATCCAAGGAGCTGGTTTTGGGATTGGTGCAACAGCATCAGGAACAATTGCAGGTCACGTTGTTCCAGCTTCACGTCGTGGTGAAGGAATCGGCTACTACGCTTTATCTGTTACCTTGGCAGCAGCTGTAGGCCCAGCCCTTTCAATCATGATTTATTCTTCACTTGGTTTTGGTTCTTTACTTGGAATCGCTCTTGGTTTGCTGGTGGTTACCTTCATTTTAATTTTCTTTGTTCGTGTCAAAGAATTTTCTGCAGAAGAGCGTGCATATGCCCTTGAGCATGAACCTAAAGGTATTGAAAGATATATTGAAAAATCAGCCCTTCCGATTTCAATTATCGCCTTTTTAGCCGGATTTATTGACTCAGCTATTTTAACAGGAATGGGTTCATTTTCAACGGATCTTAAAATTCCACTTGCGGGATCATTATTCTTCACTATGTATGCCGTGTTAATCTTTGTTTCACGTCCATTTACAGGTCGTTTGTTCGATACAAAAGGGGATAACTGGATTTTCAATCCAACATTTATTTTCTTTGCAGTGGCAATGCTTCTTGTTGGCTTAGCCGGTTTCTTCAGTCCAGCAATTGGCTTTGTTGTCTTATTAATTGCTGGTGGAGCCTTCGGTCTTGGTTACGGAGGTGTTGCACCATTTGGTCAAGCAATTGCTATTCGTGATTCAAGTAAAGACCGTATCGGTGTTGCAACTTCTACCTTCTTTGGATTTTTAGATTTAGGTGTTGGTGGAGGACCTATTGTTCTTGGAGCAATTATTCCAATGCTTGGAAATGGTATGCTTGGTTTCAGAAATTTGTATCTTTACAGTGCTCCCGCAGTTGTAATTGTTTGGATTATATACTATCTCATTCATGGTAAACATCAAAAATCAAGTTCTAAAGTTTGATTTTAATGATTTACATAAAAAATGATATAATGAAATGGCTACAGCCTTATTATATAGGCGAATAAATGAAAAAATTAGCGAGTAGATGAGTTTTAATAAGATGGAAGAAATGGCAAACGTAAACATTGAATATCTAATCAATACACTGGAGCAAAAAAAAGTCAGTGTCGTAACACGTAAAAAACATAGCTATATAATGTATCAAGGGATTGAGTCAGAATATATCTATGTCCTTAAAGATGGTGTAGCGAAGATTAGCAATATTTTAAGAGATGGTCGTGAATTTAATATTGCGTATGTTGCTCAGCCAGATTTTGTTTCTTTATTGGAAGAAAAACAAAATGATGGAATCTCAGCATTATTTAATGTAAGAGTTGAATCTTCAACAGCTAATTTTTATAAAATTTCGCGAAGCGATTTTTGGGATTGGGTACGTGAAGATTTAAATTTATTTAGAGTGGTTGATGATTTTTATAAAAGAAGATTAGCCCTTAATTTAGAAATTCTTCAAAAAATGACTATTAATGGGAAAAAAGGGGCAGTGTGCGCTTGCCTTCATAGTTTGATTGATGATTTTGGAATCCAAAAAAAGGATGGAATTCTAATTGATTTTACGGTTACAAATGAAGATATTGCAGGATTTTGTGGTATTTCTACAAGAAACAGTGTTAATCGTATTCTACATGACTTAAAGGACGAGAAGGTAATTGATGTAATTGATAATAAAATTATGATCTATAATCCTCAGTATTTGGAAGAATATATTAGTTGATATAAACAGATAAAAAGCTACTTTAGGTAGCTTTTTTTGTTATAATTAGGTCAGCATGATATCAAAATGTTCAAGGAGGTAAAATGGAAAATTTAAAAAAACAAGTGGGCATAAAAGCGGCTGAATTTGTTAAATCTGGAATGGTAGTTGGCTTAGGAACTGGTTCAACAGCGGCTTTTTTTGTTGAAGAGCTAGGTCGAAGAGTTGCTGAAGAACAATTAGAAATCATGGGCGTAACAACTTCCAATGTTACAAGTGCACAGGCTAGAGCACTTGGAATCCCTCTAACCTCTATTGATGAAGTAGATTATGTTGATTTAACAGTTGATGGCGCAGATGAAATTGATTCTTCTCTAAATGGTATTAAAGGTGGTGGAGCGGCACTCCTAATGGAAAAAATTGTTGCAACTTACTCAAAAGATTACATTTGGATTGTTGATGAAAGTAAATTATCAGAAAATCTAGGTTCTTTTAAAGTTCCAGTAGAAGTTATTCCTTATGGCTCGCAACAAGTTTTTAAGAGATTTGAAGTGGCTGGCTATGCTCCAACATGGCGTCTAAATGAAGAAGGTAAAAGATTAATAACAGATATGCATCACTTTATTATTGACCTTCATATTTCTCAAATTAAAGAACCAGAAAAACTTGCTGAAGAGCTTGATTTAATGGTTGGAGTTGTTGAACATGGCCTCTTTAATAATATGGTTAAAAAAGTGATTGTTGCTGGCAGCGAAGGTGTAAGAATAATAAATAAGTAAATAAAAAAATCGTCTGATTGACGATTTTTTATTTCTTTAGCCACTCTTGAACTCCCCATTTGTGAGAGCCACGTTTGAGTTTATTAATAGCCGTTTCTGGGTCAAACCAACTAATATGATTAAAATCTTCGAGAGGTTTGGAATCAAAGCGGACATTCTTAGTATTATAAATATAGGCGGGATTATAAAAATATTTATCACGATGTGAACTATAAAAATATTCATCTGCTTGCCCTAAAAATTCTCCAATTTCAGCAGTAGCTCCTAACTCTTCCATGAGCTCACGATGGAGTGCTTTTTCTTGATCTTCACCCGCTTCAATTTCTCCCCCAGGAAGAAAATAAGCTCCATTTGGTGCTTGGACGAGACAGATTTCTTTATTATCTCTTGCCACAATGGAATAGACACCATATCTTGCCTGATAATTTTTCTCTTCATTTTTCTCACCGAAAACTGGAATATGATTCATAAAAAATTTTCCCCAATACTGATTATTATGATAAACATAACTATTTTAAAATAGTTAAAAACCGCTTACAGAAATTTATTACTACTATTCTATCAAAATTCTGTCAAATTTGATAAAATAAGGTACGAGTAAGAAGAACTTATACGACTATCGGATTGAAAGTAAAGATTAGTTCAAAAGAGATAAACGATATAAGAATTGCTTTTGCTTATGCAAAGGGCTATGTGAAATCACAGAGCTTTCAAATTTAATTCAGAGAGTTTGAAACATATTACCGAAGGGAACATAGAATAGTGAAAAAAATTAACTTAAGTAAGCTTATTATTATTGCACTCATTATCATTATTGCAGCGATGTCAGCAATTTTTATATCTGCCAAGAATTTTAAGTCTAGCCGTAATCCGTCAGCGATGACTCAAACCATTAATGATGGGACAAGTTTTGTTGACCGAGTTCTTGTTGCACCTATCCATTTTGTTCAAGACAAAGCTAATGAATTGTCCAATCTGATGGATACCTATCAACAAAATCAAAGTTTGAAAACACAATTGGCAAAATCAAAAGATGATGATAATAAATTAAGTGGACTTGAGTCAGAAAATAAAGAGTTGAAGAAAGCTTTGAAACTTCAAGAAACTTTAACTGATTATCAGACTGTCGCTGCAAATGTAATTACTCGTGAGCCTTCTTCATGGAATGATACACTAGTGATTGACAGTGGAAGTAAAGATGGTTTGACAACAGGTATGATTGTAATGGCAAATGGCGGCGTTGTTGGGCGAGTGACTCAAGTAAATAAAAATAGTTCAAAAGTTGCACTCTTGAGCTCTTCTAAAGGGATTGATAACAAAATTCCTGTAAGAATTGAAAGTGACGGATCACCTATTTATGGTATTTTAAGTAGTTACGATTCTCAACAACAGGCTTATGTGGTTAAAAATATTGACTCAGAAGGAAAATTTAAAAATGGAGACTCTGTGTTTACTAGTGGCTTAGGAACAAATTCTGGTAGTCAAGGTGGAACTCCAAGTGGTTTGCTTATCGGGAAGGTTATTGGTGAAAAGCAAGACAGTGACGGTCTTGGTAAAATGGTTTATATCAAGCCAGAAACAAATCTTTATGATATTAGATTTGTCTTTGTAGTTAAAAGCAAAATTGATGGTCAGTAGTTTTTGTTAGATAAGTATTAATTATTATTTTACTTATAGAAAATAAAAGTATTAATTTGTTAAAACCAACTAGAATATAAGGAATTAAGTAGTGAGTCGATTTACATTTCAATTTTTTAGTCCAATTATTCTTTTTTTATTAATGATATTGGACGGCCAAATTACCCATATATTAACAGGGTATAGCAGTGGGACATGGGTGCCGGTGAGCCATCTATTTTTGATTTTTCTGATGTATAGTGTAACCCAACACAGACCAAGTTATATTATTATTTTGGCGGCAGTTTTGGGGGCAATATATGATAGTTATTATCTAGGAATTTACGGTATTGCGACCCTATTGTTCCCACTTATTGCTCTTTTCATTTATAATATACAGACAACCATATTTACTAATCGCTGGACACGATTATTTACAACAATTATTATTGTGACGGCTTTTGAAGTTTTTAGTGCAATCATTATGACAGCTTTCGGATTTGCCCAACTTCAGTTCATCAAATTTGTTGTTTACCAGTTAGCGCCTACACTTTTGCTTAATATTATCTTAGCTGTAGTCTTGCAATTTCCTTTAGAAATCTTCTACAGATTAAAAAAAAGTCACGGAAGATACAATTAGAAAGGCTTTTGTAACCATAAAGAAATATTACGGTGGGGTAGGAATAGTATAATATGTTTATTCAACCGAACTTAATGGGAGGAAAAATTAAAAAATTACAGTTATGAAAAAAAAGATTATCTCAGCTATTTTAATGTCTACAGTAGTACTTTCTGCTGCAGCCCCGTTGTCAGGTGTTTACGCTGACACAAATTCAGATATTGCTAAACAAGATGCCACAATTTCAAGTGCGCAATCTGCAAAGGCCCAAGCCCAAGCCCAAGTTGATAGCTTGCAATCAAAAGTTGATAGCTTACAACAAAAGCAAGCAAGCACAAAAGCTCAAATTGCTAAAATCGAAAGTGAAGCAAAAGCGCTTAATGCACAAATTGCAGCATTGAATGAAAGTATCGCAGAACGTACAAAGACATTGGAAGCTCAAGCACGTAGTGCTCAAGTTAACAGCTCAGCAACAAACTATATGGATGCTGTTGTTAATTCAAAATCTTTGACAGATGTTATTCAAAAAGTAACAGCAATCGCTACTGTTTCTAGTGCCAACAAACAAATGTTGGAACAACAAGAAAAAGAGCAAAAAGAACTTAGTCAAAAATCAGAAACTGTTAAAAAGAACTATAACCAGTTCGTTTCTCTTTCACAAAGTTTAGATTCTCAAGCTCAAGAGTTGTCTTCACAGCAAGCTGAACTCAAAGTTGCTACTTTGAACTATCAAGCAACAATTGCAACTGCACAAGATAAAAAACAATCTTTATTAGATGAAAAAGCAGCCGCAGAAAAAGCTGCTCAAGAAGCCGCTAAAAAGCAAGCAGCTTATGAAGCACAACAAAAAGAGGCCGCTAAGGCTCAAGCAGCTTCTACAGCAGCAACAACTAAAGCGGTAGAAGAAGCAACTTCAACTGTTTCATCTAGTCAAGCTCAAGCTTCACAACCAAGTTCAAATACAAGTAGCAATAACACATCGTCAAATTCAAATAGCTCAAGTAGCAATTCATCAAGTTCTAATGGATCATCAGGTTCAAGCAGTTCTAATACTGGCGGTGGAAATTCAAATACTGGTAATAACACTGGCGGAAGTACTGGTGGCGGTTCAAGTTCATCAGGTATTAATAGCACACCAATTGCTAATCCATATGCTGGTGGTGGATGTACTGACTATGTATGGCAATACTTTGCTGCACAAGGAATCTACATCAGAAACATCATGCCTGGTAATGGTGGACAATGGGCTACTAATGGTCCTGCACAAGGCGTACTTCACGTTGTAGGAGCTGCTCCTGGAGTTATTGCATCAAGTTTCTCAGCTGATTTTGTTGGATATGCGAACTCACCTTATGGTCACGTAGCTATTGTAAAATCAGTTAACTCAGATGGTACAATTACTATTAAAGAGGGCGGCTATGGTACAACTTGGTGGGGACATGAGCGTACTGTAAGTGCGTCTGGTGTAACTTTCTTGATGCCAAACTAGGGAAAAGCCTTAATAAATAAAAAAATAGTGATTTGATAGTGGGGAATAATTTTCCTTCCGTCAAATCATTTTTTATTATTGTGGTATAATAATAAGGAAAAATGATAAGGGGATAGATACAAATGTGTGGAATTGTCGGCTTTATTGACCGGATGAATCAAAATGATAAATCAAAAACTTTAGAAGAAATGATGAATACTATTGTTCACCGTGGTCCAAGTAGTTCAGGTGAATTTATTGATGAAGGTGCTGCAATTGGCTTTCGTCGTTTGAGTATTATTGACCTTGAGGGTGGAGACCAACCTATTTTCAATGAAGATAAAACTAAATTGATTACTTTTAACGGTGAAATTTATAACTTCCGCGAATTACGTGAGGACCTTATCTCTAAAGGTCATGATTTTACAACTCATGCTGATACAGAAGTTCTTTTGCATGGTTATGAAGAATATGGTGTAGAACTTCTTCAAAAGCTTCGTGGAATGTTCGCTTTTGTTATTTGGGATAGAGAAAAACAAGAATTGTTTGGTGCTCGGGATCATTTTGGTATCAAACCACTTTACTATACTCAAATGGGTGGAACTTTCATGTATGGTTCAGAAATTAAAAGTTTTTTGAAACATCCAAACTTCAAAAAAGAATTAAATAAAGAAGCTTTAAAACCTTACATGACTTTCCAATACTCTGCTCTTGATGAAACTTTCTTTAAAAATGTTTTTCGTATCAAAGAAGGTCATTACTTTACTTACAAAGATGGGGTCTTGGATATCAAACCTTATTGGGATATGAAAGTTGATGAAAAAGATATGAGCTTGGAAGAATCAATTGATTTGATTGACAAGACTGTTTTGGGTTCTGTTGACGCTCATAAATTTGCTGACGTAGAAGTTGGAGCTTTTGTATCAAGTGGTGTCGATTCTAGTTATGTTGCTTCAACGCTTCGTCCGGAACATACTTATTCTATTGGTTTTGGTCAAGGAACTTTCAATGAATCTAAACAAGCCAAACAATTGACTGATATGATTGGTTTGAACAATACTTCTCGTGAAATCCATGGAGATGAAGCGTTCAAGTATTTCCCACAAATTCAATATTATTTGGATGAACCAGATTCAAATCCTTCTTGTGTGCCACTCTTTTTCCTCGCAGAATTAGCAGCACGTGATGTACGTGTTGTAATGAGCGGTGAAGGTGCAGATGAGCTTTTTGCTGGTTATGAGTCTTATGGATTTAGTACAAATTCTCGTGCGGTTCGTGTTTTCGCAGAAGGTTTGAAGAAATTACCAAAATCTTTACGTTTCTCAATTGCTCGTGGTATTGAAAATAAACATTTCAAAGGTCAAAAACATCTTTATGAATCACTTGCGCCTGCTGAAGATTTCTTTATCGGTCAAGCGAAAGTATTTGATGAGTCTGAATCAGTAGAACTTTTGAAAGAAGAATTTAAAGCAGCTCCAACTGTTAAAGATGTTGTTGGAAAAACTTACAAAAAGGCCCCAGAAGGTTCTGAACTTCGTAAAATGCAATATCTTGATATGCACCAATGGATGCCAGGAGATATCCTACTTAAAGCTGATAAAATGGCAATGGCACACTCACTTGAATTGCGTGTTCCACTACTTGATATTGAATTGATGCATACAGCGGAACAAATTCCTACAAAATATCTTTTGAATGAACATAATACAAAGTATGCTTTCCGCCAAGCAGCTCGTCGTCATTTACCAGAAGAATGGTCAAATCGTAAAAAATTAGGTTTCCCAGTGCCAATTAAAGACTGGTTGCGAGAAGAAAAATATTATAAAGTTGTTCGTCAATTATTTGAACAAGATTTTGTTGCTGAATTCTTCGATCAAGAAAAACTCTTGAAGATGTTGGATGATAACTTTGCAGATAAAAATGATGCACGTCGTAAACTCTGGACAATTTATTCATTCTTGACTTGGTATGATGTTTACTTCATCAACAATGGTGAAAAACCTGCTGTGGTTAATTTTTAAGGGAGGTTTTTGTGTCACAAACAAATAAATTTCAACCTATCTTGTTAGGTTCTGATATCAACGTCTATGGAATGGCTCGTTCATTTCATGAAGAATTTGGAATTACTTCTCTGGCTTTAAGTGCTTCTGGATTAGCTCCAACAAAGTATTCAAAAATTGTTGAAGTACAAACTCATGAAAATTTTGACCATGAAGAAACTTTTATTCAGGTGCTTCGTGATTTTGCAAGTAAACATAAAGACAGTAAGAAAAAATATCTTTTAGTAGCTTGTGGGGACGGTTATGCCCTACTTGCTTCAAAATATCGTGAGGAACTTTCGAAATTTTTTGAAGTGCCTTATATTGACTACGCGCTTTATCGTCAATTAGAAAATAAGCCTGATTTTTACAATATCTGTGAACAATATAATTTACCTTATCCAAAAACGGTATTAGTTAATCCAAAATCAGAAATAGATACTTTAGTAGATGAGTTAACTTTCCCTTATCCAATGATTTTAAAACCAGGGAATTCTATTTCTTATTTAGATGTGCACTTTGAAGGACAGAAAAAAGCGTTCACGATTGCATCTAACGAAGAAATGAAGTTGATGCTGCATCGTTGCTATGAAGCTGGTTATCCTGATGAGATGATTATTCAAGATTTCATTCCTGGAGGGGATGAAAATATGCGTGTTCTGAACGCTTATGTAGATAAAAATCATAAAGTTCGCATGATGTGTTTGGGTCATCCCTTACTTGAGGATCCAAGTCCAAAAGCGATTGGGAATTATGTGGCGATTTTGCCTGATTATAATCAACAAGTTTATCAACAAATTCAGGATTTTCTTGAAAAAATTGAATATACAGGCTTTGCTAATTTTGATATGAAATATGACCCACGTGATGGCTCTTATAAACTTTTTGAAATTAACTTACGTCAAGGACGAAGCTCCTTTTATGTTACTTTAAATGGTTACAATTTGACACGTTATTTAGTTGCTGACCGTATTAACAATGAACCTTTTACTGAGACAATTTATGGAAAAGGATCAAAACTTTGGTTAGGGGTTCCTAAAAAAGTATTGCTCAAATATGTAAATCCTAGTTTTAAAGAAGAAATTCGTCGTTTTATTAATTCAGGAAACTATGGGACAACTCTATTTTATTCTAAGGATAACTCACCAAAACGTTATCTTTTGATGAAATATGCATTCCATCGCTATATTGGGGCATTTAAAACGTACTTTCACAAATAAAAATTAAGAATAAGAAGGACAGGGGGATATAATGGAAAACTTCTTTACAATCTTGGGGGGAATGGGTACTCTTGCGACTGAAAGTTTTATTCATACGCTGAATGAACGAACAGAGGCTTATCGTGACCAAGATTATTTGAATTATATCGTAGTTAATCATGCGACAATTCCTGACCGAACAGATTATATCAAGAATCCTTCATTGGAAAATCCAGAAGAAAAGTTGATTGATGATATTAAGATTCACAGTCAACTTTCACCAAAATTTTTTGTTGTTCCTTGTAACACGGCTCATTATTATTTTGATGAGATGCAAAAAGCAACAGAAATTCCGATTCTACATATGCCACGCATAGCCGTTGATAGTATTAGCCATCACTTTCCAAAAGCTAAGAGGGTGGCCGTGCTAGCGACTGAAGGAACAATTTTGACAGGAGTTTATCGTGAGGCCTTGGAACAACAAGGATATGAAGCGGTAATTCCAGATGATCAATTGCAAGAAAAGGTAAATCGCTTGATTTATCAAGAAGTTAAGGAAAATAGAAATCTTAATTTTGAACTTTATAAGGAAATTTTGTCTGATGTCGCGTCAGAAATGAATTGTGAAGTAACCATTTTAGGTTGTACAGAATTGTCAGTCTTATATGAAGCCTATGATTTGACAAAAGAGTACAATATAATAGATGCACAAGCTGAAACTGTACATCGAACAATATCTATGATGGGAAAAAAAGATTTATTAGATGACTATTAAAAAGAAAAAACTTTTTTAAAAAAAGGTCGTAATTTTATTTGTTCTTGTGGCCTGTCTACTTATTTTTACTTTAATTGTAAATCCTAAGAATCAAGAAGATAAAAAATTAACATCTGCATCAAAAACTTTTGTCCAAACTGATCGTAAGGGTAAGTGCGATTATGTTTTGATGAAAACTGGTGATGTTAATCAAATGACAATCGGAGCCTACCAGGGATGTGAAATTGTTTCTTTTTACAATGCATTGGTCTATTTGGATAAAACTCAGGGTAGGACGGTCACTGATTGGATTGAATCTTTGCCGTATGTGGGTTGGGGAGGTGATCCAGGAAGTGGTTATGCTGGGAATCCTTGGACGTCTGATGAAGACATCCCGGATGGTGGTTTTCCAACGATTTGGCCCACAGCTTTGATGAGTTTTGCTCAAGAAAATAATATCCAAGTTGCTGACTTATCTGGAAAAAGTATTAGCGAGATTAAAGATGCTGTTTTATCAGAACATTTAGTTGAAATGTGGGTGACGATTGATTTTGATGAACCTAATATCACTTACGATGATTATTACGGTTATAAGGTTGTAGCTAATACGCATGCTGTTATTTTAGATGGGTATAACGAAAAGAAAAATGAGTTTCATGTTACTGATCCAATAAAAGGAAAATATTGGTTAGCTGAATCTACAATTGATTCGGTTTATAGTGGAACAAATCAATTTGCGATAGAATTTTTATAAAAAAATTAGCACTCGTATAAAAAGAGTGCTAATTTTTTTGCCAAAAATGAAAAAACGTGGTAAAATAGTGCTATTGAAAAATTGATTTAGTAAAGGAAGTGAGTAATTTAGAAATGAATAATACTGAATATTATGAACGACTAGGTGTTGATAAAAATGCCAGTCAAGATGAAATAAAAAAAGCTTATCGTAAAATGTCCAAAAAATATCACCCCGATTTAAATAAAGAAGAGGGTGCTGAAGAAAAATATAAAGAAGTTCAAGAAGCATACGAAACGCTTTCGGATGAACAAAAGCGTGCTGCTTATGACCAATATGGTGAAGCTGGAGCCAATGGCGGCTTTGGTGGCGGTGGCTTCGGCGGAGCTTCTGGTTTCTCTGGTTTCGGCGGTGGCTCAGGTGGCTTTGGTGGTTTTGAAGATATATTCTCAAGTTTCTTTGGAGGAGGTGGTGCACAAGTTAACCCTAATGCACCCCGTCAAGGAGATGACTTACAGTATCGGATAAACTTAAAATTTGAAGAAGCTATTTTTGGCGTGGAAAAACAAGTCAAATATAATCGTGAAGAACTCTGTCACACTTGTGGAGGTTCTGGAGCGAAAGCTGGCACACATCCAGAAACTTGTCATAAATGTGGTGGTCGTGGACAAATTAATGTTGTTCGTGATACACCACTTGGACGGATGCAAACACAAGTAACATGTGATGTTTGTAACGGAACAGGTAAAGAAATCAAAGAGAAATGTGAAACTTGTCATGGTTCAGGTCATGAAAAAGTGGCACATACTGTTAAGGTTACTGTACCTGCTGGTGTTGAAACTGGACAAAAAATGCGTTTGCAAGGACAAGGTGATGCTGGTGTAAATGGTGGACCTTATGGTGATTTGTATGTTGTTTTCCAAGTGGAAGCTTCAGACAAATTTGAGCGTGATGGTGCAGAAATTTACTACAAGATGCCAATGGACTTTGTTCAAGCTGCTTTAGGTGATGAAATTGAAGTTCCGACTGTTCATGGAAATGTGAAGTTGAAAATTCCTGCTGGAACACAAACAGGGGCTAATTTCCGTCTAAAAGGTAAAGGTGCGCCAAAACTCCGTGGTTCTGGTAATGGTGACCAATATGTTATTATCAATATTGTCACTCCTAAGAATTTGAATCAAGCTCAAAAAGAAGCGCTCCAAGCTTTTGCTAAAGCAAGTGGTGTTGAAGTCTCTGGTTCAGGTAAAAAAGGTTTCTTTGATAAGTTTAAATAAAAATAAAAGTAAAAGTCGCTTTTGGCGGCTTTTTTGTTCTATCAGTAATTTTGTTCTCTATTTTTTTTCTGACAAGTTTGTCAGTATTTTTAGGGAAGAAAACAGGAATTTCTGTAAGTTTTTGATATAATAGGGGCATGAAAATTGATAATTATAAGCCTGATTATTTAGTGGAAGCTGTCTATCAACTAGACCCTAAACGTCTGCAAGCCTTGAATGTTCGTGCCGTAATGGTGGATTTGGACAATACTCTAATTGCCTGGGATAATCCTGACGGAACTCCAGAGCTTTTGGCTTGGCTTTTGGATATGCGAGAAAATGGTTTAAAAGTGGTGGTTGTATCAAATAATAAACAAGCAAGAGTTGCTCGTGCTGTGGAAAAGTTTGGTGTTCAATATATTTGGCGGGCAATGAAACCTTTTGCTTGGGGGATAAAAAAAGCCTTGAGATTGCTTGATGAGCGTCCTGAAAATGTGATTATGGTTGGTGATCAATTGATGACGGATATTAGAGCTGCTCATCGTGCCGGCGTCAGAAGTATTTTAGTCAAACCTTTAGTTGCATCAGACTCTTGGAGTACACAAGTGAATCGTTGGCGTGAACGACGCGTTTGGAAAAAATTGATTGCTCGAGATGGTGAGCCTGTGTGGAAAACAAGTTTATAAAAATAGATTTCAAAAAATAATTTTACCTGTGGAAAAATAAATTCACAAGTAAATTCCTTTTTTTATCTTATTTTACGGATAAAAACAGAAAGTTTTCCACAGAATTGTGAAGTCTTTCCACAAATATGTGGAAAACTGTGTAAAAGTTTGTGGAAAAGATAAAAAACCTATCGTTAAGACAGGTTTTTTTCTTTATTTATTGTAGTAACCACGTTCTTGATACCATAAATCAGGTTGCCAAGCCCATTCGTGACCATTTTTTTCTAGTAAGTCAAATGCAGCCTTAGGTCCCATTGTGCGAGCCGCATAAGTTGGAAGCTCAGAAGTTTCTTTATCCCAAGCTTCTCGAATAACATCAATAAGTTCCCAGGCGCGAGCCGCTTCTTCCCAATGTGAGAAATTTGTTCCATCTCCATTAAGGACATCTAGGAAAAGTTTTTCATATGCTTCAGGAGAATTTCCAAGAAATTCACTATCGTGTCGGAAATTTAAGCGCAAAGGCTCTAAATGGAAGCCTTGACCAGCCGCTTTTCCATTTACTGAAAGTGAAAACCCTTCAGTTGGTTGAATATAAATGGTCAAAACATTTTGAACGGATTGGTCATCGCAATTTTCTGCAAAGAGATTGTCTTTATCTTTTTTGAAAACAATATTAATACGAGTTCCTTTTTCAGTCATACGTTTTCCTGAGCGAACATAGAAAGGAACGCCTGACCAACGCTCATTATCAATAACGAATTTCCCGGCAGCGAAAGTTTCAGTTCGACTGTCTGGTGCAACAGAATCTTCTTCACGATAACCTAGGTAATCTTCGCCGTCAAAACGTCCTGCGATATATTGACCACGAACGAAGTTTTCTAAAGCTTCCTCAGAAGAATATTGACGGATTGCGTTAAGAGCTTTAACTTTTTCTTTTACAATATAAGCTTCATCAAATTTTTCAGGTTTTTCCATGGCAATGAGGCTGAGTACTTGTAAGACATGGTTTTGAATCATATCTTTTAAAGCACCAGAAGTTTCGTAGTAACCGCCACGGTCTTCGACGCCGATAAATTCGGCAAAGGTAATCTGAACGTTATCAATGTGTTGATTATTCCAGAGTGATTCAAAAATTGGGTTAGCAAAACGAACAGCCGAAACAGCTTGAATCATTTCTTTTCCAAGGTAGTGGTCAATTCGGAAAATTTGTTCTTCACTAAATACTTTTGCGAGGCTGTCATTAAGTGATTTTGCAGTATCGTAGCTTGTCCCAAATGGTTTTTCAATGACGATTCTCTCAAAACCCTCACCTGTCAAAATATTTTCTGATTTAAGGTGTTCAGCGATAGTACCAAAAAATTGAGGAGCCATTGCTAAAAAGAAGACTTGATTGTCAGCAGTTTTATACTGTTTACGCAATTTTTCACCCAAATCTTTTAAGTTAACGTAATGTGAGCTGTCGCTAACATCGTGACTTTGATAATAGAAATGGCTGGCAAAGTCTGCGGCTTCTGTTTTTGAGTTTATTAAATCTTTGATAGACTCTAAGACGACTTCTCGATAATATTCGTTTGTCCATGGACGGCGAGCGGTACCAATGACTGCAAAATTGTCAGCTAATTCTCCTTTTTTAAAAAGGCGAAAGAGTGAAGGGTAGAGCTTTCTTTTAGCGAGGTCACCAGTTGCTCCGAAGATGGTGAAAAGTGCTTGTTTTTGTTCGGTCATATTTTTTCCTTTTTTAAAAAACAATAATTAATTTACTGACAGACTGATTTAGAATTTCTGTCAGTAAAATTTAACCATTTGTATTAGTTTCATTGACGTAATCATGAGCATACTGTTCAATATCGGCTTTAAGTTCAGCTTTCATTTCTTGAAATTCGGACTCGCTATAATTGCGCTCGGCTATTTTAGCATTATAAAAGGGAATTGCTAGCTCTTGACGAAGTCGTGTCTCAAGTTCTTGTCTATTCATTTTAACCTCCAATAAGTTGCCTCAAAAACTCTTGTGAAGCATTAATCTTATAAGAATTATATCATAAATTAGGGTTCTAAAAAATAGAATAGTATTTAAATGTTCATGATAAAGTAACTTAATCAAAGGAACAAGCAGCTTTAAAAAGTTTTTGGTAGAATAGGGTTATTAGATTGGAGAAACACATGTCTTTATTAGTATTTACTCTGTTGATGTTACTTCTTGGTTTCGTCGCAGGGGTATTTGGCTCAATTTTGGGTCTTGGGGGTGGAATTATTATCACGCCCATTATTACGACATTTTTTGGTGTTGATATTAAATATGCCATTGGGGCAAGTATTGTTGCCGTTATTGCTACAAGTTCTGGTGCGGCCATTTCTTATTTGAAAGATGATATGATTAATGTTCGTACTGCTATGTTTTTGGAAATATTTACCACAATTGGTGGTTTAGTTGGTGCAATTTTAGCAGGATTTTTTGATGCGACGATTTTAAATATTCTATTTGGTTGCCTATTGATTTTCCAAGGCTACAATATGTGGCGGAAAATGCATAAAGGTGAAGAAGTGATTCAAAAAGTTGAGTCAGATAAGATAGCTGAGAAATTAAAATTAAATTCTAGTTATTATGATAAGCAGCTTGGTAAGGAAATTCCTTATCAAGTAGAAAAGGTTCCAGGTGGTGCTGCTGTAATGCTTGGTGCTGGTGTTGCGTCAGGTCTTTTGGGAATTGGTTCTGGGGTCTTTAAGGTCATGGCAATGGACTCAATGATGAAAATGCCTTTAAAAGCTTCAACAGCGACTTCAAATTTGATGATTGGAGTAACAGCAGCGGCTTCTGCAACGGTTTATTTTTTCAATGGCTATGTTAATCCAAGTTTAGCAGGGCCCCTTGCTATTGGGATTGTTGGCGGTGCAGCTTTGGGCTCAAAAATTATGCCTAAGTTACCAGCGAAAACAATTCGATTGATTTTCATTCCAGTTATTTTAATTATGGCATTGCAAATGTTACTTAAAGGATTGGGGGTATCATTCTAATGGGAAGTAAAGAATTGACAAAAGAAGAGTTACTCAAAATAGAGCGAAACATCGGAAAAATTCTTCGTGCTGGTGTCTTTGTTAGTGCTACAGTCATTATTATTGGAATTTTGATGTTTCTCCTAAGCGGGCATTCAGGCTATGCCGAAGGGGTTTGGCCAGATAAATTTAATGAAATTTTAAGTGGTTTAGTTGAATTTAAAGCATTGGCTTGGTTGATGACTGGTTTATTCCTCTTAATTTTGACTCCTGTTTTACGAGTAGTTGCTTCAATTGTAGCCTTCGCAAAAGAAGGAGATAAACTCTATGTGGCAATTACAACTTTGGTTTTGATTATATTAATTGTTGCAATGTTTGTAGGGCACGGAGGTGCTTAAATAGGGCGTCATAGCGGATTTTCAACTTGCATTTTTTCTATTAAACTGATATTATAGAAAAGTGTTATGACCTGCTGGGAAGTGCCTTTGCGCTAGCTGCTTTTAGCAGCTTAGGAAAAGGACAACGTTATGACCACCCGGGGAAGTGGTGGAATGGCAGACACGCATGCTTCAGGTGCATGTGCGAGAAATCGCGTGAGGGTTCAAATCCCTTCTTCCCCATGATTAAGTGGACGGTTGGCTGGAAGCTGGCCGTTTTTTGCTCTTTTGAGCTTTTTGAGAGGGAGAAGTATGACTAGATTAACAAGAGAAGAACTAGAGAAAATTATTGATGAAAATCCTTTACGCTCTTTATCAAGCATTGGCGAAGAAACAGGAAATTCACGAGTAGCTATTGAAAAATGGCTGAAAACTTATCAATTGGATGAATATCGTAACCGAAAAATCAAACGGTTGCGGGGAGATAAAGCCCGTAAGCGTCGTGATTACCAAAATTAGATAAAACAGATTTTATAGATCAACTAGATAAAGGAGAAAAAATGTCAAAAATAGCATTTATTGGTACAGGTGTGATGGGAGCCGCAATGGCTGGTCATCTTATGGACGCTGGTCATGATTTAATTGTTTATAATCGGACGAAATCAAAAACGGACGGTCTTGTGGCACGTGGTGCAACTTATGCTGAAAATCCACAAAAGGCTGCGGCTCAAGCTGAGTTTGTGATTACAATTGTTGGTTATCCTAAGGACGTCCGCGAAGTTTATTTTGGTGCAGAAGGAATTTTCAAAAATGATTGTTCAGGAAAAGTTCTTATTGATATGACGACGACTGAGCCAACTTTAGCACAAGAAATTTATCAAGAAGCTAAAAAAGTCGGTGCTTTCGCACTTGATGCCCCTGTTTCTGGAGGAGACTTGGGTGCAAAAAATGCGACGCTGACCATTATGGTTGGGGGAGATTCAGAAACTTATGAGAAAGCTTTGCCTTTATTTGAACAAATGGGAAAAACTATTACTCATCAAGGGGCAGCTGGAAGTGGACAACACACCAAAATGGCTAACCAAATTTGTATTGCTGGTACAATGACTGGAATGACTGAGCTTTTAGCTTATGCTCAAAAGGCTGGTCTAGATTTGGATAAAGTTTTAAACACTGTTGGGGGAGGTTCAGGTGCGACTTGGTCTTTAGCTAATTATGGCCCCCGTATCCTTCGTGAAGATTATAGTGCAGGATTTTTTGTTAAGCATTTTATCAAGGACTTAGGGATTGCACTTTCTGAGGCAGAAAAAATGAATCTTGAACTTCCTGCCACTAAGGGAGCAAAAGAGCTTTATGAGCAATTGGCTGATAAAGGTTTTGAAAATGATGGAACCCAGGCTTTAATTAAGTTGTGGTGGCCAAATGGACATCGTCCGAAATAGAGCTGAAAAAAATCCCCAGCCATTTGGCTAGGGATTTTCATCTTCATTAAATTTTTATTGGATTTCAATAGGGTGATTATTTTCATTTGTTTTTAATTTTGGTAAATCCAAACTCAAAAGACCGCCATCATATTTTGCAGTTGCTTGGCTGGCTTCAATATTTGGCAAATGATATGAGCGCTTGTAAGTACCGTAATAACGTTCACTGTGAATCACTTCACCTTTATCATTTTTTTCATCATCGGAATGTTCTTGTTTGGCGGAGACAGTTAAGATATTATCATTATAATCAATAGTGATATTTTCTTTTTTTACTCCTGGCAATTCAATTTTCAAGCTATAAGCCGTGTCAGATTCGGAAACATCTGTTTTCATTGTCATTTGACGGGGAGAAGCAGGAAAACCAAAGCCATCTTTGAAGAAATTCCGACCAAAATGATTAAAGAAATCATCTCCAAAATCCATCCAATTGTTTTGACTGTGCATCAAATCGTTTGACATTGTAATTACCTCCTCTATTGGGTTTCATTATCTTTTTACCCTACACTTATAATTATAGTCAGTATTGGTCAGACTGTCAAAAATTTCAACTCGGAATTAGCAGCCTTTTTAAAAGACTGCTAATAGAGGGAGGTAGAAGCTACTTACGAATTACTTAAAAAAAATGTTATAATTATTCTATAAAGTCTAAGCGTTTTTAATGAAAGAAATAATTAGTCATTAAACAAAATTTAAGGAGGACTTGAGATGCACTACGACGAGTTAGTGGACATGCTTGTTGAAAAAATTAGAAATCTTGATTATGTTAAAGATTTTCAGCAAGCAGAAACAGCACTAATGGCTAATCAAGAACTTTTTAAAGCTCAAGAAGAAATGAAGGCTCTGCAAAAAGAAGCTGTTTTATATCAAAAAATTGATAAAATGCAGGCTTACAAAAAAACATCACAGGCGGCTCAAGTCATTGAAAAAAGGATTAAGCATCATCCTTTGGTCGAAGATTATGCTACGAAATTAGAGGATGTCAATGATTTAGTCCAATATATCACTGGTGAATTAGAAGAAAAAGTAAATCTTTTGTTGGAAACTGGTGAATAAAAAGTACTGACAAGAAATTCTGGCATAGGATAGACCTTGTAAGCTTACTTATGGTGATTCTATAATTTTTGTCAGTAAAAATATAATAAAAAAATACTGATAGAATTTCTGTTTTAGGATATTTAGTGTTAAGTTTGCTTGCGGATATGTTAAGATTTTCGTCAGTAAAATTTAGATGGGATAGGAAGAAAAAAATGGCTGAAAAAATTTCACCAGGAATGCAACAATATTTAGACATCAAACAAGATTATCCTGATGCTTTCTTGCTCTTTAGGATGGGCGATTTTTATGAGCTCTTCTATGATGATGCGGTGAATGCTGCCCAAATATTAGAACTAACCCTGACTTCAAGAAATAAAAATTCAGAAAATCCAATTCCAATGGCTGGCGTTCCTCACCATGCAGCAAGTGAATATATTGATAAGTTGGTTGATTTAGGCTACAAAGTGGCTGTTGCTGAACAAATGGAAGACCCGAAAAAAGCAGTCGGAATCGTCAAACGTGCAGTGACGCAGGTGATTACACCTGGGACAACAATCGATGCTTCAAACTCAGTTGATAACAATTTCTTGGTAGCAATTGACTTCAAAGATAAACATTATGCTCTTTCATACATGGACTTATCAACTGGGGAATTCAAGGTGACAGAGCTCAGCGAATTTTCAGCGGTGGTAGGAGAAATTGCTTCGCTCAAGGCGCGGGAAATTGTAGCTGGTTTTACTTTAGATGAAAGTCAGTCAAAAGTTTTTGAAAGACAAATGAATCTTTTGATTTCAGAACAAATTGAAATTCCTGAAAATTTACTGATGGATTTATCAGGATTGACCGCCTTAGAGAATCAAGTCGCTTCAAAATTGTTGGCTTATGTTAAAGAAACACAAATGCGTGATTTGAGTCACTTACAAGAAGTTGAACATTATGAAATTAAAGACTTTTTGCAAATGGACTTTGCGACAAAATCATCTTTAGAGCTGACGGCAAATAAAAGAGAAAATAAAAAACATGGCACACTTTATTGGTTGCTTGATGAGACGAAAACAGCGATGGGAACCAGAATGCTACGGTCGTGGATTGACCGTCCTTTGGTTTCAAATTCAGCCATTCAAAAACGAATGGAAATTGTTCAAATTTTCTTAGACCATTTCTTTGAGCGTTCTGATTTGATAGAAGCCTTAAAAGGGGTCTATGATTTAGAACGTTTAGCTTCACGTGTTTCTTTTGGTAAGGCTGTTCCAGTTGATTTTTTGCAGTTAGCTAATTCTTTATCAAATGTTCCTGCTATCAAAAATATTTTGGGAATGCTTAATGAAGCTCCTTTAAAAGAGTTAGAGAGCCAATTAGACGAAATTCCGGAATTATCTGGTTTAATTAATTCAGCCATTAGCGAGAATGCTTCAAGAACGATTACTGAAGGGGGCATTATTAAAAAAGGCTACAATGCTCAATTAGATAAATATCGGGAGGCTCTTGAAAATGGAACTTCTTGGATTGCAAAATTGGAAGCAGATGAAAAAGCCAAGACAGGAATTTCCACACTGCGAATTGATTATAATCGTAAGGATGGTTATTATTTTCATATCACCCAAAGTCAGTTGAATAGTGTTCCTGAACATTTTTATCGAAAGGCAACTTTGAAAAATTCTGAACGCTTTGGTTCTCAGGAATTAACTGAAATTGAAGAAATTATGTTGGAAGCGCGTGAAAAATCATCTTCTCTAGAATATGATTTATTCATGGGCCTTCGGACTGAAACTGAGCAATATATTGGCAGACTACAAGCTTTAGCCAAAACAATTGCTGAAATTGACTGTTTACAAAGTCTATCTGTCGTTGCGGAAAAACAAGGATATATCCGTCCGACGCTTACAGACGGTTCAAGAATTGTTGAAATTAAAGGCGGTCGTCATGCGGTAGTTGAAGCAGTCATGGGTGCTCAAGAATACGTGCCAAATGACATTGAACTGCCTGAACAAACAGATATTCAACTCATCACAGGACCTAATATGTCAGGTAAATCAACCTATATGCGTCAATTTGCTTTGACGGTTATTATGGCTCAAATTGGATCTTTTGTTCCAGCCGAAACAGCCAATTTACCAATTTTTGATGCCATCTTTACACGGATTGGTGCCAGTGATAACTTGATTTCAGGGGAATCTACCTTTATGGTCGAAATGTCTGAAGCCAACCATGCCATTCAAAAGGCAAGCAGTCGCAGCCTGATTATTTTTGATGAATTAGGGCGAGGAACGGCAACTTATGATGGGATGGCTCTAGCTCAAGCAATTATTGAATATGTTCATGACCATATTGGGGCAAAAACCTTGTTTGCTACGCATTACCATGAATTGACTGATTTAGAAAAAGAACTTGACCATTTGGATAATGTTCATGTTGCAACTTTGGAGCAAAATGGGAATGTGACATTTTTGCATAAAATAACAGAGGGACCAGCTGATAAATCCTATGGGATTCATGTGGCGAAAATTGCAGGTTTACCACAGCCTTTATTAGAGCGAGCAGATTTGATTTTGCAGAAGTTAGAAAATAAACCTTTGCCTGCTAAAAAAGTTCCTGATGAACAAGAACAACTCAGTTTATTTGATTTTGCCGAAAATTCTTCAGAAATTATTGAAAAGATAAAAAGAAAAAATGTTGATAATATGACTGCAAGAGAGGCCTTAAATTTCTTGTGGGAACTTAAAGATTCACTTTAAACTTGATGGCGAAGCTTATTCTGTAAATAAGCTAAGAAAAAAGGCTATAATTACTTAAAAGAGATTCATTAAAAAATGAATTAAGTAGAAGCTAACATAAAAAGGAGCTAAACATGGAAAATGAAAAAGAACTTAAAGGGCAAGAAATCCCTGAGACTCAAGTGGAACCGACTGAAGAATTAAATTCTGAGAATCTTGCTTCGCAAGAAGAAACAACTAAGAGTGATATTAGTGAATGGGATGCCGCAGAGCCCGCACTTGATGAGCCAGTGGTTGCTAAAGCGGAGGTTTCAGAAGGTTTTGTAAGTGAACCAGTGATTACAGAACCAGTAATTGCTGCTAGTGAACCTCTTCAACCAAAAATAGAAGAAAAAACGAGTGAACAATCGGCTTACGCAGATATTCCTCAGAATCCTTCACTAGAAAATCAAGGGGAAATTAAAACTAAATGGAACTGGGGCGCTTTCTCTTTTCCGATGTGGTTTGGGATTGCCAACCGCGCTTATTTGGGGCTCTTGATTTTGATTGGATTAATCCCATGGATAGGTTGGATTTTTGGAATTGTATGGATGATTGTTTTTGGTTTTCATGGTGAAAAATGGGCACTTGAAAATCGAGATAATAAATATCGTGATGAGGAAGAGTTCCGTAAGGTTATGGACGGTTGGAATCGAGCAGGTTTCGTTGCCTTCATTATTGGAATTGTATTATTTGTGATTGCAATTTTGATTCTTATTTTCGTACTAGTCTTTGCTTTTAACAGCTATAATAATTTTGATAATGGTTACCGAAATTTTGGAAACTACTAATTAATGTAAAAATGATAGACAATTTTTATCGTGTCTATCATTTTTTGTCAGTAAAAAATGAAAAGCGAGCCCTTGCTTTTTGTGTTATAATTAGAATTAATTTAAAAAGACAAGAGAGCGAGATTATTGTGGGAAAAATTATTGAACTAAATGAAGCGCTCGCCAATCAAATTGCTGCTGGAGAGGTGGTTGAGCGGCCTGCTAGTGTTGTTAAAGAATTAGTCGAAAACTCAATTGATGCTGGAAGCAGTAAAATTATTGTCAATGTTGAAGAAGCAGGTTTGCGATTAATTGAAGTCATTGATAATGGTTTAGGCTTGGAAAAAGAAGATGTGGCTTTGGCTTTACGTCGTCATGCAACAAGTAAAATTAAGGATTCAACAGATTTATTTCGGATTAGAACACTCGGTTTTCGGGGCGAGGCTCTGCCATCAATTGCTTCTGTCAGCCAGATGACCATTGAGACAAGTACGGCTGAGGAAGAATCAGGAACAAAACTAATTGCTAAAGGTGGAAATATCGAAACTTTAGAACCACTTGCTAAGCGAGTGGGGACGAAAATTTCTGTTGCTAATCTTTTTTATAATACACCAGCAAGACTCAAATATATCAAATCCTTGCAGGCTGAACTTTCTCATATCACGGATATCATCAACCGATTGAGCCTGGCTCATCCAGAGATTTCCTTTACTCTAGTTAATGAGGGTAAAGAATTTTTGAAAACGGCTGGAAATGGTGATTTACGCCAGGTTATTGCTGCAATTTATGGTATAGGGACAGCGAAAAAAATGCGTCAAATCAAAGGCTCAGACTTAGATTTTGAACTGACAGGTTATGTCAGCTTACCAGAGCTGACGAGGGCTAATCGTAACTATATTACGATTTTAATAAATGGTCGATTTATCAAAAACTTTTTATTGAATCGGGCAATTTTAGAAGGGTATGGCAATCGATTGATGGTGGGACGGTTCCCGTTTGCTATTTTATCGATTAAAATTGACCCAACACTTGCTGATGTTAATGTTCATCCGACAAAACAAGAAGTGCGTTTGTCTAAAGAACGTGAATTGATGGCTTTAATTTCTAAAGCAATTGATGAGGCTTTATCAGAAGGTTTTTTGATTCCGGAAGCTTTGGAAAATTTGCAAGGAAGAGCTAAAGAAAAGGAGATTCTTTCTGTTCAAACAGAACTTCCTTTGCAAAATAATCCTTTATATTATGATAATGTTCGTCAAGATTTTTATGTCAGAGAAGAGGCAACTTTTAAAATCAATAAAAATCAGCCTTCAAATGCTTCGTCTGAACAAACTTTTGATAATTTTACAGCAAATCAACTCAATACAGATGCTGTCAGTGAAAAAATGACTGACAGAACTGTTGAAAGTACAACTGAAAATACTGACAGCAGTCTAGAAAATACTGTCAGCAACTTTGTCATTGATTTTGATAATGAAGCAAAGATGAGTCAGTCATCGACTTTTCCGCAGCTGGAATACTTGGCACAATTGCATGCGACTTATTTACTTTGTCAGTCCAAAGAAGGACTTTACTTGGTTGATCAACATGCGGCTCAAGAGCGAATCAAATATGAGTATTGGAAAGATAAAATTGGTGAGGTCAGTATGGAGCAACAAATTTTACTTGCGCCATATTTGTTCACTTTACCCAAAAATGATTTTATTGTTTTAGCCGAGAAGAAAGATTTGTTACATGAAGCCGGTGTTTTCTTAGAAGAATACGGAGAAAATCAATTCATTTTAAGAGAACATCCGATCTGGTTAAAAGAAACCGAGATAGAAAAATCAATTAATGAAATGATTGATATTATTCTCTCATCAAAAGAATTTTCACTCAAAAAATATCGTCATGATTTAGCTGCAATGGTTGCTTGTAAAAGTTCAATTAAAGCTAATCATCCCCTTGATGCCGAGTCAGCTAGAGCTTTACTCGCAGAATTAGCAACTTGTAAAAATCCTTATAGTTGTGCGCACGGACGGCCAACGATTGTTCATTTCTCAGGGGATGACATTCAAAAGATGTTCCGGAGAATCCAAGAAACGCATCGTTCAAAAGCAGCTTCTTGGAAAGATTTTGAGTAAAAAGTGACTAAACAGAGTAATGATGAAGTTGGTCAGTAAAAAAACAGATAAAAACTACTGACAGACTTGAAATAAGGGAGTTTGTCAATCAAAAAAAATTAGAAAAGTAAAAAATGTTTGAATATCTTAATGGAAAATTAGTAAAAATTTCCCCAACAAATATTGTAATTGATGTAGCAGGAATTGGTTATCTTATCAGTGTAGCTAATCCTTACGCTTGGTCTGCTTTGATGAACACAGAAGTAAAAATTTATGTTCATCAAGTCATTCGTGAAGATGCCCACAGTCTCTATGGTTTTGTTAATGAAGCCGAAAAAGCTTTATTCTTGCGTCTGATCAGCGTTTCTGGGATTGGTCCAAAATCAGCTCTGGCCATCATTGCGGCGGCTGATAACGAAGGTTTAATCACTGCTATTGACAATAGTGATATCAAGTATTTAACTAAATTCCCAGGAGTTGGTAAAAAAACAGCCATGCAGATGGTGCTTGATTTGGCTGGGAAATTTGATGCGACAGGAACTGTAGGTATTTCTCTTCTTGATGCTGGACCTGCTGGAAATCTCGCTTTGGAAGAAGCGATTGAAGCGTTGCAAGCTTTGGGTTATAAAGCAACAGAATTGAAGAAAATTGAGAAAAAATTAGCTCAAGAAACAGGCCTGACCAGCGAAGAATATATCAAATCAGCCTTAAAACTTATGATGAAATAAAAAAGTTTGAAGAAAGAACTGACAGACATCAAAAACAGTCATGCAAGTCTTTCTGTCAGTAAAATTTACTGACAGATTCTCATAAGTCATCAAAAATCATCTCTAAAAGGAGAATTACAAGATAAGATGAACGATATATTAAACAAAGAGCCAATGGAAGAAGATTACGGTATTGAAAAATCTCTACGTCCGCAATTTTTTAATCAATATATTGGTCAAGATAAAGTCAAAGAACAATTAGAAATCTTTATTAAAGCAGCAAAAATGCGTGAAGAAGTTTTGGATCACGTGTTACTTTTTGGTCCTCCAGGACTTGGTAAGACAACAATGGCATTTGTCATTGCCAATGAGTTGGGAGTCAATATTAAACAAACAGCGGGTCCTGCCATTGAAAAGCCAGGGGATTTAGTTGCAATTTTGAATGAATTGGAACCTGGAGATGTGCTCTTTATTGATGAAATTCATCGGATGCCAATGCAAGTTGAAGAAGTTCTTTATAGTGCTATGGAAGATTTCTACATTGATATTATGCTTGGTTCTGGTGATGGTTCGCGCTCGGTTCATTTAGATTTGCCACCATTTACTCTAGTCGGGGCAACAACAAGAGCTGGAATGCTTTCTAATCCATTGCGTGCCCGTTTTGGCATTTCAAGTCACATGGAATATTATCAAGAGCGTGATTTAGAAGAAATTGTTAAAAGAACAGCTGATATTTTTGAAGTCGAAGTCATTGATAATGCCGCTTTAGAGATTGCTTTACGTAGTCGAGGAACTCCGCGGATTGCCAATCGTTTACTTAAACGAGTGCGTGATTTTGCCCAAATAATGGGAGATGGCCGAGTGGATAAAGCAATTACCGATAAGGCCTTGTCTATTCTTGATGTTGATGCTGCTGGTTTAGATTATATTGACCAAAAAATCCTCCGCACAATGATTGAAATGTACCACGGTGGTCCTGTTGGAATTGGAACTTTGGCGGTAAATATTGCCGAAGACCGTGAAACGGTCGAGGATATGTATGAACCTTATTTGATTCAAAAAGGATTTTTGATGAGAACTAAACAGGGACGTAAGGTGACACAAAGAGCCTATGAACACTTAGGTTACGTTTATAATGAAGAAGATTGACAGTTAGTATCTGTCAGTAAAAAAGTTTGTCAAATTTTGGCAGACTTTTTCATTTTAGAATTCTGTCAGTAATATCTTGTGAAATAGGGTATAATAGAATAAATGCTCAAAATTAGTTAATTTATAAATGATATAAAGTAAGGAAGTCATGGAAAAGATTGTTTTTGTCTGTTTAGGAAATATTTGTCGTAGCCCAATGGCAGAATTTGTCATGAAAGATTTAGTTGAAAAGACAGGAAATGAATCAAAGTTTTTGATTGAAAGTCGAGCAACTTCTTCTTGGGAGCATGGAAATCCAATTCATTCCGGAACCCAAACAAAATTAAAAGAACAAAAGATTGCTTTTGACCTTCACAAGGGAAGTCAAAAAATCAGTAGTAAAGATTTTTATGAGTTTGATAAAATTATCGCAATGGATGAATCCAATTTGGAAAATCTTAAAAAAATGGCACCAGAAGGAACGAGTCAAAAAATTGTGATGCTTTTAGAACAAGATGTTCCAGATCCATGGTTCACGGGCGATTTCCAAGAAACTTATCAACTTGTTAAGACGGGTTGTCAAAAATTATTGGATGAAATTGTATAAAATATTGCAAATAAAATAAACTGATGTGAGAAAATCTCACATTAAAACTTGACATTGCTAATAACAAGGTCTATAATGAAAGGCATGGAGGCGAGATTTGGTGAAAGAACGTGAATTAAGACGCTCTATGGCAGTACTTCCAATAGGAACTGTCATGAAACTCACTGACCTAAGCGCAAGGCAGATTCGTTATTACGAAGAGCAAGAGCTTATTTTCCCGGAGCGAAGTGACGGTAATCGTCGCATGTATTCGCTCAATGACATAGATGCTCTATTTGATATTGCTGACTTATTGCAAGAAGGTAATAATATTGCAGATATCAAAGAAATTTATGCCAAAAGGGATGCTAAGAAGGCTCAAACTTTATCTATCGGAGAAGTCCACCATGCACTTGAACGCGAATTTGCCCAACAGGGTAGATTTGGAACTCCTGATCCCACTCATTTTACCCAACCGCGGATGTAAGTTTAGTTTACTTTATTTGTCAACTAAGTTTACAGCGAAAATTTAACTAGGAGAGTAAAGCATGACAATCACAGCAGCAGACATTCGTCGCGACGTCAAAGAAAAGGATATTAAATTCTTGCGTTTGATGTTTACAGACATTCTTGGAACACTTAAAAACGTTGAAGTTCCAGCTACAGATGAACAATTGGACAAATTGTTTGAAAACAAAATGATGTTTGACGGTTCATCAATCGAAGGATTCGTTCGTATCAATGAATCAGACATGTATCTTTATCCAGACCTTGACACTTGGATTGTTTTTCCTTGGGGAGATGAGTATGGTAAAGTGGCAGGTGTAATTTGTGATGTTTACACTCCAGAAGGTGAACCTTTCGCTGGAGATCCACGTGGTGTCTTGAAACGTAACCTTAAATCAATGGAAAAATTAGGCTTCAAGAGCTTTAACCTTGGACCTGAACCAGAGTTCTTCCTTTTCAAACTTAATGAAAATGATGAACCAACACTTGAAGTGAATGATAAAGGTGGTTATTTTGACCTTGCACCAACTGACCTCGCTGGAAACACAAGACGTGAAATCGTAAATGTATTGACAGATCTTGGTTTTGAAGTTGAAGCTTCTCACCACGAAGTAGCAATCGGTCAACACGAAATTGACTTTAAATATGCCAACGCTTTGAAAGCCTGTGATAATATTCAAATCTTTAAACTTGTTGTTAAAACAATTGCGCGTAAACATGGTTTACATGCAACGTTTATGGCAAAACCAGTTCACGGAATCAACGGTTCTGGAATGCATTGTAACATGTCTTTATTTACAGAAGATGGTGCCAATGCCTTTGCTGACCCAACAGGAGATATGGGACTTTCAGATGTCGCACATAGCTTTATTGCTGGACTTTTGAAACACGCTTATAACTTTACAGCAATTACAAACCCAACTGTTAACTCATATAAACGTTTGGTTCCTGGTTATGAAGCGCCCGTTTATGTCGCTTGGGCTGGACGTAATAGATCACCTTTGATTCGCGTACCTGCTTCACGTGGTTTGTCAACTCGTGTTGAACTTCGTGCGGTTGACCCAACAGCAAATCCATATCTTGCGTTGGCTGTTCTATTGGCAGCTGGTCTTGACGGTGTTGAACATAAATTGGAAGCGCCAGAAGCAATTGAATCAAATATTTACGTAATGACAGAAGAAGAACGTAAAGCACATGGTATTACAGATTTGCCATCTACTTTGCACAATGCCGTTAAAGCATTGCGTGAAGATACAATTGTGACTGAGGCGCTTGGAGAACACGTTTTGGTTAACTTTGTTGAAGCAAAACGCATTGAATGGGCAAGCTATGCACAATTTGTATCACAATGGGAAATTGATAACTATTTAGAACTTTATTAATTGATATAAAAAATCACTGACAAAGCCTGTCAGTGATTTTTTGGACCATTTAAATATTTTAGTTGTTTTCAGTAATTGTCAAAACGTTGAAGGCAGTTTTTCCGTCTTCGGCAATCAAGAATCCTTTGTGTTCAGCAACATAGTCAATAGCTGCTTGGAAATCAGCGAATTCTTTGACGATTGAGCAAGTGTTTGTAGCACCGACATAATTGTTTTCTGAGTCCTCGTAATAATTGATTCCTTTAAATTTAAATTTCATAATAAAAAGTCCTTTCTTTGTTATAGTTTTAGTATACCACGACAACCCATTAGAACCAAATAGAAGGTAAAAAGGTTGTTTTATGCAATTATGCAACAAAAATACGACCCATTAGACCACAATATACATGTTTTTAAACGTAGTAAAAAGCGTAAAAAAACACAAACGTAGTAAAAAGCGTTAAAAAAATGAACAAATTTTTGTCAGGCAAGGGGCTGTATATCCACGATATACGGCTTTTAATTTTGCTGACTTTTTTGTATAAAAGCGTAAAAAAAATTATTAAAAAATGAATACCCCCGCCCCTATTTGTTTTAGGAGAACCGTATACCAATAGTGGCTCCCTTTCGAAAAAAGTGATTTTTGAAAACTTTTTTTCTGAAATGAAATCGCTCAACCACAACGATTACAAGGATAATTGACCCCTAAAAGTTATACAGTAAAAATGAAAGAAATAAGCTAAATCTATTTGTAAGACACGCTACCAACGATTATCAGTGCTAAAACGACGTAAAAAAAGGCAAGAAAGGGAAGTGATTTTCCCTTTTTTTGCCTATAAACGTGATTAAATCAATGTTTTAGTGTTTTGACCCCCCCTATATAAAAATTTTCAAAATTGGGTTTTCACGCAAGACGAGACCTATGTGTGTGCTTTCCCTGTAAAAATATACGGGGGAGGGTTGTTAAAAATTATCGTTCGTTTTTTTGAAAATCAGGGACATCTTTTACATTTTTTATGGGGATTACATTTTTAGTTTTATTTCCGTAACCAGTTCCATAATAAATTTGTTCCCACTTAGTTTTCCTTGTGTGGCATTTGCTACAACAGAAAGCCAAGTTATCCATGATGGTCTTACCATTCAAGTCAAACTCAACTGGCACGATGTGGTCCACTATCTTACCTGTTCTTACTCTGTTATGTGCTTTGCAGTACTGACAAAGGAAGTTATCTCTACGTCTTACTACATCACGTAGAGACTTCCATTGCTTGCTCTGGTAGAACTTATTCTGCTCTACTTTAATGTCGCTATACTCACGCTTACGTTTGTTATAGTCTTTGTATCGTTTACTATTATCAGTACGATTAGTCCATCGTTCTCTGCTTGCTTGATATCCTGCTTCTTTATCAGCGTGCTTAGTACAATAGTATAGTGGTCTAACAACTACAGCGTGGCAGTTAGGCTCACGGCAGCGTCCAGTCATTGGCATTCTATTTCCTCTTTTCTATCCATTCATTGTTTCTGTTGCTCTAGTGATAATCTCTTTCACTTGCTTAACGGTTGGGTTGGTATGATTTCTAACAGTACGCTCGGTTATCGAGTAACGACTTGCGACTTCTGATAGTGTCAAGCGTTTCAAGTATCTAAGCCTGATCATCTCTATCTCATCCTCACTCAATGAATCAAACAACTCTGTCATGGCGTTAAATACAAAACGTTGTGGCGTGAGGCGGTCTGTGCTATCTATCCTATTCGTCCATGATTTCATCATGCCTATAAGATATAATCTGATATTAAACTCTACCTCATTCATTAGATAAATCCTTTCAGATAATTAAGAAACCACGATGAATATGGGCTTTCTCAGCTTTTAACTATCAATGATTAAGCTATTACCGGCGTGGAGTATAATAGCCAGGATAATTTGTAATCAGCCCCTCCTCAAGCAAATACTCCATTAATTCATGTTGAAAAGTAGAACTAATCAACTGAGCCATTCTAAAGTAATAAAAGTTTTTGGCTTCAACTAACGGATGGAGGGCATTACCAACGGACTGATCATAATTATTTTCTTTCAAATAGTTCACAATCTCAATGGCTTTATTTCGAGCTTCCTCCACTTCTTTACCATAAGCTTTTAATTTTCGTTTTAAAGTATTATCAATTAATCCCTCAATTAATTGCGATTCTGTTGGGCTCAAGTATTCTTGTGAGCGATTAGCCTCAGTTTTAATGGCATAATTGGTTTCTTCATTATTCCAAAATTGATGAAGTGATTCTTTTTGCTTGGTAAGATGTTCAGTCAGTTCATCAAGTAAAACACGAGCATCTCGTTCTTTAGCCATTTGTGCAAGAGTCGCATCAATATCTGGCTGTTGTTTATCGACTTTCATATTCTCAAGTTTTGTGCTTAACTCATTGACTAAGGCTTGTGTTTTTTCAACGGCTTGAATCAGAGGAATTGATTGTGCTTTTAATTCTTTTGTTTTTTCTTCAATATGACGAATGTCCATTATTTTTTCTCCTTATGATTAGTTGGTAGTTGTAGGTGTAGGTGTAGGTGTAGCTGCAGTATTGATATTTCCTTTTTGATCTGAGATCGCTGTAAATGAACCTGCCACAAAAGCTTCTGTATCCGTAAGTTGAACATCAAAGCGGTCAATCACACGAATTTTTGTCGTATCGGTTTCAAAGGCACCTCCTCCAATATTGGTTGGGAGTAGTGACAGGTTTTCACGGTCAAATAAAGTCATGGCTTGTTTAAAATCGCCATAATAGAGCGGATAAAGCGGGCTGCTTGCTTCTCCAGCGCTTGGAAGCCAATGATCGCTGATTTCAACCACTCGTTTTCCTTTGATTAAATAGCGATCAGGTTGAACGGGGTCAGGTTGTAACAAATAATTCCCTAGTGCATCTTTAACTAAAGTAAGTTGGTTGAGTCCGCTCGTGTTGGTAATTAAAATAGAAGTCGCTTTAATTGCTGGATCGACTGCCGTATTAATCATAGTGATAATATCATCAAAAGTAGAGAGGGCTGGTTTTTTAGGAGCTGCTTGCATGAGTGAGATGATTTCTTTATTACGAGAAACAACGACTTTCTTAGCAATCCAACCCGTCAACCATGACATAATGTTTTCGGCACTATCTTTAAGTAGGGAGTTGGTCGCTGTTGTGATTCCTCCATAGCGCCCAATTTGATATTTAACAAGCTTAAGATTGGGATCATCATTTGCCCCAATGATTTCATCTTCGCTATCTAATTTTGTAAGTGGGGTAATATTTGTCCATTTCTCATAAACACGAGAACCTGAGGCTGTAGTTACATTTTCAACATTGACATATTGCTCCATCACATCATATTGGCGTTTCAAGAGATTAATGGAAGTTCTGAGATCTTGGGGAATGGTTAAGCCAGCCGCTTCGCCTGATTCATCTTTAGAGGAAGTGACTAGATTTGTGATTTTAGAATCGCCTCTCATTAGGGCTTTGAAATCTGAAATAAAAGATTGATCCGTTTGGTTTTCTCCATTTCCTAAGGGAAGTTGACCGCTAGAGCGAAGATGAGCAACTTGCGTCGCTTGTGCTTCGACGACTTGATTTCTAAGTGCATCACAACGAGCTTGTGCATGATCTCTCTTTGCGGTTAAATCTCTTAAGGTTTGAGCTGAGAAGTTTTCATTTTTGAGCATTTGATTGATTTTATCGTTATAATTTTCTACTTTTTCGCCTGCTTCAATCCACAGCTCATTGAGTGTATTCAGTGTTTGATTCATTGTATTGATTCCTTATTTTCTATTGGTAAAGATACCAATTTATCGAAACTACAGATAAGGCCTGTATTTCATTACGTTAATTGCGCTTTTTATAAATGAGTTAAAACAACTGATTTTGTTGGAGATCTTGCTCTCATAATCTTTCCTTTCTTTTTGGGCAACCTTTTTTATTTAATCTAATTCATCATCATGATCAAAAGTAATGATTTCAATCCCGTTAATTTCAATCACACGAGATTTTATCCCTTGCGTTTCCTCTAAGAATCGAGAAAATAAATCTTTACCTTTCTCAAGGCGATTAATATGACTCATAGCTCCCATGAAGTCTACCGTGAACTCTACTAAATCATCGTTGTCGTAATCCCAAAGAAATTCAAAAGCTTTATCATCCACTGCATTGATGGGGTGATTGAGGTCATACGCTGCTAAAGATTTTTGTACACTAAAGTAATCTTTTGTCTCGTATTTATGGCCATCATATCTTTTATAAATTGGGAATGTTTCAATGACTTCTTGAGGCGTAAGCATCCCAATGACTGACAAAGTCATTTCATAAAGTTGGAAATTATCCCAAACCGCTTTGATATAATCTGCTTCACTTTCCACATTGATTTTCTTATTTCGGACATTCAAGCCTTTTACAAGTGCTAATGCTCCACGTTTTAAATCTAGCCGAGTCAGATTCTTTTTTCTATTTAATTCTGCGATTGTTTGAGTCATGATTCTTGACCATGATTTGGGGTAACTGTTATTCATGTTTTTTCTCCTATTTTATTATTTCTTAGCAAGTACTTTTTAACTATACCAATTTTAGATTTAAATTTGTTTTGGTTCATTTTTCTAACGTAACCCGAAAACTTTACGGGTTATAACCCGTTTTCTAACCCGACAACAATACAGTTATACCAACGAATAACCCGAATTAACCCCAAAAGTCAAAATTTCCTTATAAGAGATAAAATAAAAATTATTTTTTATAAGAAATTGGTATAGGTCATAAAACATATAATATATTTATATATAGTTAACTCTTATAAGATAAAAGCGGGTTATACGGGTTATTGGGGGTTATCCCTTTAATATCAGGGATTCCCAAGTTTGCGTTTACGGGTTATTTCTGGGTTAAATTACGGGTCATTAATAAACTTTGCATCTTCCATTATCTGCTCCATATAAGCTGTGCTTGCTTTTTGGAAACGTTTAGGATTGATTTTTCTAATATGTCTAATACTTTTACGTCCAGGATTTAAGGGATGAATAACTTGACTTTTACGTTCAGCCGTTCCAATTTCATCTAATGCGTTTTTTCTATCTATTTGTCTTGATGATCCAGTGTAAGTTTCTTTAAATAGTTGCTTGAGTTCATCATTATTCGTAATTAAGACGACATCATCACCCGCAATCATTTTATCCATAACATAAATTTGCACATCATCAAATTGAGCATCATCTCCAGTAAAATTATTCATCTCTACTTGTTTAAAGTTAAATCGGAAAGCCTGAGACTTCCAAAAGAGGAAAGAATGAAGCAATGCTGATAAGCCCCCTGAAATTTTATTTTCAGTCAATGGTTTAGCATACGGATCAAACCACGCTTTGCGCTCTTCGTCTGTTTCGTCTACTGGTCTATCTTTAAAAGCAATATTTACAGCCCTACTTTTCATACCAGAAGAAAAGAAAACTTTCTCATTCGTATCAATGGATAAAATACCACTTAAATCAACTTCTGAATAATCTCGGCCTTGTTTTCTCCCCTGTGCCACTGTTTCAGTCGCAATAATCTTAAGCATGACTTCAAGCTGACGATCTAGCCCAGCGCTTTCGGTTGCTAGATACATTTCTTTAGCATCTAGGTTGGCCCACGCCATTGCTCCAGTTGCTTTATTAGAAAGCTCGTTAAGATTAACAGTCTTTGTATCAAACAGTGAAGAAATAATGCCATTTCTAAGCCCTTTACCTGTTCGTTCTCTTGATTTAGAAACAAAAAACTTGTCTTTTTTCATCAATCCGCAAGCTACAAGCATTTGATAAGCTGGCTGTAAACTTGCATTATGAAGACTATCCGAATCATCCGTTACTTCCGACAAAAATTGAGCGTAAGTGACAGTTAATGCAGCAACACTCTCATAATTTTGCCCCTCAAAATACTTAAAATAGCATTCATCATTTTTGGGAAGTGTATCTTTAGATAATTTTCTTTGTTTGAAGTCAATTTGAAAATCAGTTCCTGCAATCACAGTTGTTTTTATTGTCTTAACTGGCTGAATATCTAACTTCGAGTGAATGAACTTTAAGATACTCATTACATCATCAGCTTGAAATAGACTTTTTTTGCTTGTCTTATACCGTTTACCTAATGCAGTATTAGAGAGTTTAATAAGTTGATGACTATTGATTACAAAGAGTTCCCCATCTTGAAAAGCAATAGTACCATGCAAATAATCAAGTATGGCACTAACAAATCGGGGTGCACTTTCGTCCTTGATTGTAGCTTCTTTTCTTTCGCTATCCTCTTCAGGACTCCCTTGTACTTTTTTCGAAATAACTTCACCATAACCAATGGCCAAAGCAGTTAAACCATTATTAAGGTATAAACTTGGATGTTTCATCCTTCCATTCTGAACATCAGGATTCTTACTTACAATAATCGGGTATTTATAAATATCTCGATGCAAAACATGGACTTTATCCAATTCTCGTGGGATTTTACCACTATCAGGACTATCAAATTCTTCCCATGGAATAGACAAAACTTTTTTAAGGTTATTTTCTAATCGCTCCCATGCTTCTCGTTGCTTTTCTAGCTCTGTCATAGCCCATACTCCAATCTAGCCTCGCATTCATCACAAATCTGCCGCTCTTGATAGGGAATGACTTCATTTTCTTTTAGAGGTTTACCACATAAATAACAATTCACTTTGTCAGTCCTCCTAATCAATCATTTCATCTAACCAGTCAAGTGAGGCGCTTCGAACGCCCATGACCGCTTTTAGAGTGCTATAAGCCATATTTTCTTTTTTCGTAATGCCTTTGGTGCGCTCCTCTTCATTAGTAGGGACAAAATAGCCAATGTTATCAATCGAGCCAATGGCGCAACCCTTGCCTTGCAAAAATTCAATTCTTGATTGCAACGTCCGTAAATCTACATTTAGAGATTGAGCCAACATTTTACCGTTAATTGCTTTATCAATCCCCTTATGGTCTGCCAGCATTTTAATAATGTTTTGATCAAGATTTTGTAGTTCTCTTAATTTCATGATTTCCCCTCCGCTTCGTCATAAGTCCCCCACATAGAAATAATAGTCTTGATAAAGCTATCTATGTCTGTACAGTCCCTAGCGTCCGCAATTAACACATTCAGCAAAATACTAACTGCTTCAAGGTCTGAGATTTCGTCAAACTGGGGTGTAACTGCCAGCAGGTCATCGCCTTTGTATAAAGTTTCAATGGTCAGATTTTTTATTTCAATATCAGGTTGAGCTTTCAGCATTTGATATGCTGCGCCACTCTCCATAAATTCAGAAAGTTCTTTTTGCTCGTCGTCACTTAAATTTTTTAATGTCATTTTTTATTTTCCTTTATTTGTAATTTCGTCACAGCCAGTTGTTTGCCTAAAACTGGGCTTACTTGCGTGCATAAGTTGCTTTTCACTCCACTGGGTAAGATAATACCTGCACTCGCTTCAAACTGCTGTATCAAGTCATATTTGACCGCTCGTGCGTTGTGAATAATCTTAAACGGGTGTTTACCTGCTGGACTAAAACTATTCCGTCCGTACCGTTTTAAAGCCGTGTAGCCTTGGTGGTGTTCTATCATCTCGCTACCTCATCAAATAAGCTGATTTCTCCGCCCTCTTTTTCGCCCTCAAATCGGACACCGTGCTTATATTTACGAACTTTAAAAGAATAATCAACTGTGCCTGTATTGGCGTTTAATGGGTCTAATTTTTCAATCTGCTTGTCTGTAAGTTCTGTATGATAGGCTTTTAAACTTCGTAACCCTACGCTATCAATGCCAGCCACATAAGGGCAAGCTCTAATAATATTTGTCATTTTCTCAATCCTTTAATAAAATTTGCCTTGCCTGACAAGTTGCTAAGTATCTATGATGATGAATTTGCATATATCATCAATTAAATAGTAGATAAGTGAAGTTTTGTATCGTGGTTTATAGCGGTTCAAGCCGTGCTTTTCCCAATTATCAAGGGTGCCGTCTGATATATCTAAGTCTTCCATAACACGCTTTTTAGAGATATACGGTAATACTCGTTTTTCATTTCTGATTTTGAGCTGTGTGCCAAGATACTTATTAAATAAATGAATGACTTTATCAACTAAGCCATGCGCCACAAGGGTTGTTAAAGTGTCGTCATTCATGGAGTGCCTCCTAAATATTCGTTTAGTTTTCTATCAAAATCAACTTGTTCTCCTATAAAAATATATTTTATTGAAAGGCCATAAAATTTTGAAAATCGAAACATCTCATCAATTGTGATAAAACTACTATCTTGTTCTAGTTCAGCTATACGTTCCTTATTCAGTTTTACTTTTCTAGCAACTTGTTTTAATGTTAAGCGGTTGAGTTCTCGTAGATCTTTTAAAGTATATCTCGAAGTAAACTTCATGCCATGCCTCCATTCTTACGTTTAGCGATTACTTCCATAACTGCATAAGTGAGTTTATCTTCATTAATTCCTAGCTCATTAGAAAGCTCTGAAACATCTTCGGAACTGATAATATCAAATGCCGTCATTGCCTTGTGCTTGGTTTTTCTACGTTGTCTTTCGTGACGGACACCACGGTTAAAAGCTACGTCATAAAGGTATTCATAAGCAAAAATGCGCATCCAGTCTTGCCAATTTTCTTTATTTGCGGTGTGATAGTCCGTCAAGATAATCTTTTCCTCTATGATGTCAGCTAACTGCATAACGCCCTCTGTAACACATCCTTTATAGTCAGTTTGCTTGATTTCCTGTTTAATACGATATTTTTCAGCAATTTCATGAGAAATTTTCATCTTAAAAGGATTGCCTTTTTTAATATAAAGGATTCTGCTTAATGGTATCCGTCCGCCTTTGATATTAAATGAAAGCAGTGTTTCATCATTATGACGGTATACTCTTAAATCAAATGTTTTAAATTTCATGCTTTACCCCTTAACCATTTCTACTTGAATATCATTTTCTAAAGTAGTGAAAGTGACTACCGATTGACCGTCAAACAAGCGATATACGTACTCATTAAGTTGGATAAAGTGGCGTGCTTTGGCTTTTAATAAGTCCATAAGCTCGAAAGCGATTGAATCGTCTAGGATATAAGTTTCTTTGGTTACTGGTTTATTCATGTTGAAAATTCCTCTCATTATGGTAAAATAAGAGCATGAAATCACGTTAGTGCGTGACTCATGCTAATTTTGTATTAATCCTTTTCGTTTGGTCGCGGTAGGGATTTTTCTTTTGTCAAAAATTCTTTGATTTGGTGTCGGTCAAAACCTAAATCTAGTAAATTAGTAATACTCGATTCATAAGTTTGCAGTAATTGCAATTCTTCGGGGCTATCAAGCATTTGTTTAAGTTTTGCGTTAGGACGTCCTAGCGCTTTTCTCATGCCTTGGACACTCTTATATTTGCCGTTAGTAACCAGAGCCGTCAGCATATTAGCAAAGATAACGTGATAGTTCGGCTCAAAGTGTGGACCTTCCTTAATGGCGGTAGACAAATCTCTACGTGTGATAGTAGCTTTCGCCATTTCTTTTGCTTTGACTAACTCGCCTTTGAAATAAGTATTCAATACGCTACGTGTCCATTCACGGAATTTTCGAGCCATTTCACTTTTTGGAGCAAGAAAAAGAATTTCTTTGATTCCCTCAAACGTAAATACTCGAGTATCGTATTGCTTTCCGTCACCGTGTGCCAATTTGGCACTAACTGAAAATTCTCTGTTTTTGAGATACTTATTTTTCTGTACTAGTTTTGTAATACCATATCTAGTTTGATATCCAATACATTGAGCAAGTTGTTCAGTTGTCATGAAAATTTCATGATTATCATTACGCCAAACATCACAGGTAATACCGTTGAATAACTCTTGATTGACTAATTGTAAGTTCATTTGTCCTCATTTCTACTTCGTTTAAAGACATTGCGTTCATGTTGGGGCAGTAGTTTAGAGCCATGCGTAGGCTGTGAGAATCAGCAAAGATACTTACAAGGACGTGAATACCTTGTGTACGTTCGTTAGATAGAAATTACTCATAACTATCAACGATTGTTCTCTTTGATGATTATTAATAGTCTTTAGCAAGCCATTCAGTAATGGGTTCATACGTGCTTTGACGTACTTTCTCGTTACGTGTTGGGCTTTCAAGACGTCCGTAAGTAAGGCGGTTAATTCCAAGCTGATCGGCTGCCTCGCCTTTAGTTAAGTTCAATACTCCGCGCTTTTTGCGTAGAGCTGTTTTAATTTCTGGTGTTAGATACAAAATATCTCCTTTCGGTTCACGTCTAAAATAAACATAATTGTTTATAAGTGACAGTTTACACGTTTAAAATAGAAATGTCAAGAATTAAATTTCTAAAATAAATATTTTTTATTTACTTAATTATCCAAATGCTATATAATGTTAGCCAGGAGGTCATCTAATCATGGCTAAAAACAGAATAAAAGAATTGAGAAACTCAGCAAATCCTAAAATCACTCTAAAGGAATTATCGGAGAAGTTAAAAGAAAAAGGGCTATCTTTTACGGATAGCCAGCTTTCTAAGTTTGAAAATGGTACGAGTACCCCAAGAAATGAAGAAATTTGGGGTGCACTTGCTGAAATTTTTAATACTAGTCAGCAGTACATATTGGGATTAACCATGTATAAAAATGATACTGAGTTCTTAGAGGATAGAAAAAAAGGTTCACTACAGACTACCGGATTAGAATTTTCAGCACGCTGGGGTAATGATAATCTTGATGAATTTCAAAGTCTACTAAAAGAAGCAGATAACACACAAAAAACAGAGCTGCTAAGATTGCTACAATATCTCACGTCTTCGTATCTAAATTCGGTTTATAATGCTGATGGATACATATATTTAAAAAAAATTTTTTTTAACATAATGAGCCTCACCGAGTTGAAGTTATCAGAAGAAAATGATATTGAAGAAAATCAAGAATTGATATTAGCAAAACTCACAAGAAGCATTATTGATTACATTGATAATGTTAAGCCTTATCCACAAGATTATGACGATAACCCTTTTTAAGGGAGTTTTAACTAGAGCGATATTTTATATACAACTTCTTAGACTTTTACGGCTATCATCACAACGCTTATGACGAGGCGTGTGCGTTGCTGTATGAGCTGTGCTGGTTTGAGTTGGTGGGTTAAAAAAGGATGGTGGGTTATGAAAAAAATAGATATAGGAATAATGGCTATTATCTTATCAATAATGTTTATAATCCTTGCTATTTTTGAAATTATTTTTTTCAGTATATAGCTGTGAATCTCAACATTTCTTAACATATCTCTAAAGGTTCAATAAGTAACCAAAGGGAAACTGCCCACGTTCTAAAGGTTATAGCAACTCGCTATAAGATTAAACCTTTAATATTATTTAGTACTGGTAACGCAAAAGATGACAGACAAAAACAGTATAAAAAAGCTATATTTGTTAATTTTTGTCATCTTATGAGATAAAACAATGCTTAGAAATGCTAAGGTTCAAAACTATATAACAAGTCCTAAATTTTAGGAATGCAAAAAATTTAAAATAAAAGAGGAGTTCAGTATGAGTAATGTGTTTAATTTTATCTTAATAATTCTAAAAGCAGTTCCACTATTATATGTTGTAGTCTTTTTCTTAGTGTTATTTCTAGATATTTGCAAGGCAGTTTACGCAACAATAAATAGTAAGTCATCATTTAGCGATTCATTTAAACATGAATTAAAAAAGGATTTACATATCACTTTTATAAAAACTCTTAACCCTGTAAATTTTATTTTATGGGTATTCTCGTTAGTTTAGAATTAGTAACCCTAAACTTTAGGAACGCAAAATAAAAAGTACTTGAAAGGGATAGATTATGTTTATATTTACAGAATTTAAAACAGGAAAAGATATCGTAAAACTAACTTTACCTGAAGTTGAGCATGCAAAAGACTTGTACGAGATAGTTGATAAATACCGCTCGTATATTTCTAGGTGGCTTCCAGGGGTCGATGAAACGAACTCATTAGAAGATGAACTGAACTTTATTAAATTTGCTAGAGAAGAAACAGCCAGTTATAAAGCCCTATTTTTAACAATTCTTTTAAATGATAGAGCTATAGGAATGGTGGATCTTCACAATATTAGCGAAAAAAATCATCGCGCAGAAATAGGTTATTGGATATCTAAAGATTTTCAAGGGTATGGAATCATGACGGAGAGTGTAAAAAGATTAGTAGAAATATCTTTTAATGAGCTCAATATTCATAAGTTCATAATTATGGCGGAAACCGAAAATCTTAAGAGTTGTGCAGTAGCTAAGAGACTAGATTTTGAGCATGAGGCAACACTCAAAGAATATTTAGTCTATGGAGATGAATTTAAAGATGTCTATGTTTATTCCAAAATAGTAAACGGCTAAAAATCACACTATAAATCTATGTGTTTCCAGTCACTAAAAACTGGTAGGAGATGGAATATGAAGTTTTTATTATTCATTGATAAAATCTATTCAAAAATAGTGACTGCTTATTGCATTTGCACTATACCTTTTCTACTATTATCCCTATATCTTTATAACAAACTACCTGCTTATATCCCTAGTAAAATCGGTATAGGTGGCGTATATAGCTGGTTTAGAAAAGAATTTGTGTTTATTCTTCCAGTATTATTTTTAATCATTGGAATACTTTTTTCAAAAAAAGGAATAATTAAGCAGTTCTATACTGGTACTCCTGCTATTTTTATAAAGTCCCTCGGGTTGATTGTTCTATTATTGGTACTATTCTCTACCATATATCTTTATTATTCCTACTTTTCAATGATATAAAAACACAAATAATAATAAATACAATGACGTACCAAGTCAATTTCAAGCCAACAATTGCCAACAACTAGCAAGGGAGCTGACGCAACGAATCCTTGCATTAGGTCATAACAGTATGTAAATTTTGTATGTTGTTGTAACCCGACGTGATGTCGGCATAGCTTTCTGCCACAAGTGGCAAAACGGAAATTTTCGTGGTTGTCCTAAGGGGGTCGTGATTCGCGACTTGCTAGGTAGTAACGATTCGTTACACCCTTTTTAGGGCGGTCAAAATAGCCGGATACTTTCTCACATTTTTGTGATTAAACTTGTCAGAACCTTGCTAGTTTTACCTAACCAAAATATTATGATATCAAAGAAAGAAGTTATATGATTTTATGGAAGTAAAATATAAAAACAAATCAGTCGAAGTATGGGAAATTAGTAAAACAAATGAACAACCTGATTGGGTTAAGCAAGCGTTTAAAGAGAATTATCTTTCTTGGTATGGGGATAGATTAAAAATTACTATGATGGGAATAAAACCTAATACAAAAAGAAATATAGCAATTGGATTAAAGGGTGTTTTGGGGACTTTTAACAGTTTTGGTTCTGTTTGTTTTATGGGGGATATCGGGGATTTTTTAGATATAACAAACGGTAGAGTAATTTCTAAAAAATATTTTATTAAACACTACTACATTAAAATAGATGATGAGTAAAGTTTTTTGGTTTCACTTTTTTCGAAAACCAATAATAGGATATGAACATTTTTGTACAAATCTCTATAGGTCCACTCTGAAATAGCATATTTTGCGACCGACAAAGATGTCGGGAGCAAACTCACAAACCGCATAACAGCAATTTTAGTTGACTCTAACAAAATTGGAACTAGTGTTTATTTCCCTTTTGGAAAATGCCGCTTAGGTTTAATTTTGAAAATAAACCAAATTAATTAACAACCTATATAAAGAGTTATTTAAACTCTTGGGAGATAAAAATGAAACAAACAAAAACAAAAATTTATGACATTATCTCATGGATTTCTTTAGTAGCTATACTTGTTATGGTGATATTGATGGCTCTACTTGATAAAACCGAACGCACAGAGGATTTTATGGGAGCTATTTTAATATTGTTTTCAGTTATATTATCTATAGGTTCATACTTTGTCTATAAAGAGATGTACAAAGATGATAAAGAGTCATTATTTATTCCAAGAAGATATGGCATTGGTTGGTCTATTAATCCCAATTCTCCGAAAGGTAAAGCCAGTTGGTTTATTGTCGTAGCATTGCTTGGAGCATTATTTATATGGCTCTTGGTTTCATCATTGCTTTAGGTTTTAATTGAACTACCTGAGGTCGCACTTTACGACTCTAGTCAATCAACCGATTAAATTTGTTATGGGTTTGAGCCATAACAAAAACAAATAGGGCATAGCCTTTGCTTTAGGTCAGCGCAAGTTTGCGCTCTCCTGAATCTTCTGTAAAGTAGCTCGCCACACTTTTGTGGTCAGCTATTTAGGACGAGCCAATTTTAGTTTCACCTCAACTATCGGAAATTTACGAAAGTTCATATCTGTGAAAATGAAAGGTATGAATATATTTTTTAATTCATATCATCCGTGAAGGAGTATTTCAAACTCCCCAATATAATCAAAGTGGTTTATATCCACTATAAACTTAGAAAGAATTTACACCATGAAAAAAGACGACGTTATCAAACTATCAGACGGACAAACTGCCACAATTGTTACTGGCGACGAATCTACAACTTTGCAAAATTGTTATATTGTTCGGCTCGAAAATGAAGATATAAGAGTAGTTGATAGAAAAACTCTAACGCTTGCGGAATCATTGAAATAATAGTCGTTTATAACAAATTCCCCCTTTTTCCACCAATTCCATAAGTAAATTATTGAATCTTTTTTAATTACCCCCAATACGTGCAAACCTGAACCACGTTAAAAGCTGATAGGAGATATTTATGGCAGACAATGATAAAACATCTCAAATAAAATTAGATTTTTTAAATACACTTTATAATCTTATCCTTAGTGAGGATATAAAAGAAGAAGAACGTAGAGTGCTGACTAAAGCAAAGAATCTAGTAGAAAAAGGAGAGTATATTCCCAATGTCATAAGACGTATGCAGACAAATTTTACGTTGGATGCCATAAATAGTAACCTCTCCCCAAGTGTAAGTGAGTTTTATAGTACATTGCCCAAAACTCTTGCAGAGATTCTACCAGCATTTCCAGGTACTGGCTCTAGTTTAGGGATTCCTCTCTAATTATCTTGTTACCCTTGATACCTTACTGTTACTCTTAATATAGAGAAAGGTAACAGCATAAACCCTTGATATAACTAGCTTTATAATACTTTGTTACTCTTGTTACCGTAAATAATACTATATCAGTTGAGAATTTCATAACTCTATAAACTAATAAACCAGTTAACTAATTAATCGTATAAGCTCTAATAACAATATTTCTCAATCCTTGTACATGCCTTGCCTGACATTAGTACAAAAATGGAAAGGAAGAAAATATGAATATTAAAGAATATATAAAAAAAGACGGTACAAAGGTGTACCGAACTAACGTTTATTTGGGCGTAGATAGTCTGACTGGTAAGCAAGTACGAACAAGTGTAAGTGCCAATAGTAGAAAAATGTGTGAGATTAAAGCACGCCAATCTATAAATAATTTTATCAATAATGGGTCTACAATTGCAAGGGAAAAAGTCGTTTTTGATAACTTTGAGGCTTTGGCTTTGGGTTGGTTTGAAAGTTATAAGCTGACAGTTAAAGCAAATAGTGTACGTTCAGTGAAAAATTATCTAAAAGTATACATTTTACCAGCTCTTGGGACATACGTTTTACCAAAAATAACTCCGATGTTATTACAAAGTATTGTTAACGATTGGTCTAAAAATGCTAATACGGCTGTAATAGTTAATGGTAAGCGTGAAAAAGGTAAAGGTAAAAATTTTAAGATAATGCTCAATATCATCAAACGTATTCTTGATTATGGCATGCAACTAGGAGCAATAAAGAGCAACCCAGCTACTAAAGTTTTTCCTCCTAAATTAAAGGTAAGAACTGTAAGTAAGATTAAGTATTTTGATGATAAAGAGCTGAAAATGTTCTTAGAATATCTTGAATCGTTAGAGCCAAGTATAGAGAACCAGCTACATAATGCCTTATATCGTCTATTATTGGCTACTGGTTTACGTATTGGTGAGGCTTTGGCTTTGAATTGGTCTGATATTGACTTCTCCGAAAAACTTGTTAATGTAACAAAGACAACTTTACAGAGCAGAGAAGTGCAAGATAGTCCCAAAACTAAAGGAAGTAATAGAATTATTTCGCTTGATAATGCCACTTTACAAATTTTAGCCAATTGGCGTAAATACCAAAATAACCATAATAAAGTTATAGGTTTGTCTGATAGTGTAGTATTCTCTTATGACGGTCAAAGATTGATTTATGAAAGTGAGAGGTTTCGCCTTTCTTCTCACTTGAAATCAGCAAGACTTCCAAATATCGGATTGCATGGTTTCAGACACACTCATGCTAGTTTGTTGATGAATAATGATGTGAACCCTAAAGAAATACAAGAGCGATTGGGACATTCTAAAATAACAACAACCTTAGATACATATAGCCACCTTGCCAAGGATAAGAAAAAAGAGACTGCTGAAAAGTTCAGCAATATCTTAAAAGCATTATGATTTTTTGGGGCAAACGTAGTAAAAAGCGTAAAAAAAGATAGTTTTAATTAGTGGAATACTTGTTACAAAGGGATTTATAGCTCTCTCTTGTTATATAGTTTTATTATAGCAAATGGCACTTATTTTTTACTGATAAAACTTTAAATCAAAGTTGAAATCACAAAAAGAGCCATATTTTTTGAAAAATTCACAAAGTCAGTGTAAACTTGAGATAGGTTTTATGAATTTAATGCGAGAAAGGAAGCGAATCTTAATACTTTTTACTAAAAGTAGATTTGCATAGGAAAATATGAAACTCAATGATTTGAAAGATTCACTGACTGCTTTAAAATATGGTGAAATTGCAACTGTCGCGATGATTGACCGAGGCGCATATGCTGAAATTGAAGAGTCTATTGAAGCGGAAAGTAAAGATCAAAAGATAAATTCTGGAATCTTTAAAGAGCTTGCTGCTACAGTTAAAGATGAAAACGAGGATTTAGTGGTAGTTGGTCGTTCAGATATTGATCAGGCACTGACTCCAGAAGATTTTTCGCGATTTATCGGTCAGATGACCAAGGAAAAACATATTATTTTTGTTGAGTGTCTCTATTTGGGAACAACAGAAATTAAAGGTTTTCTTAACAGCTTGAAAGAAAATAATCTTTTAGAAAATAGTAAATTGGTTCTGCTTGATTTGCCGCAATTAGAATACATGATGTTGCGAGACAGTTTAGCCGGACAATTTAAATTATAAAAAAAGTTACTGACAAAATTATCGCTCAGTCTGTAAGTTGCGTAAGCGAACAGATGGGAGTGATAGAATTTTTGTCAGTAACTTTTTCTTATTGTTCACGATTTTCTCTTTGATAAAGGCGAGAATTTTTCATAATATCTTTAAAAGTATTAATGATTGTTTCTTGATAAGCAGAATTTTTAATATTTTGTCGAGCCAAATCTAATACGGCTTGTTCGCGAGAGTTATCTAAAATAGTAATTTTTTGTGCCTGTTTTTCTTGGCTAATTGCTTGAACAATTGTCATACGTTTCTCAAGAAGTTGAACGATTTCTTGGTCCACTTGGTCAATGTTGTTCCGAAGTTCTTCTAGTTTATTCATGGTTTTTATTATATCATAGCCAGTAACACGAAACAACGTTTCATGTTGCTGGCTTCTTTCTCTCATTATGACCGAACTCAGCGGGAACGATAATTTCCCGCCGAGTGAGTGCGGCTCGACTTGTTGCTTTAGCAACATAGCGAGAGCGGACAACGTAGCGTAGAGAAGTAATAAGGGATCTACTTTGTTTCACTACGTTGTCCATACCACAGGTGTCCATTTTGTCAGCATTGCTAAAGCAACGGACAAAAGGGCTCGCTCTAAGCCAGCAAGCTGGCAAGGTGAAAAGGCAGGAAGGACGCCATAGCTGGAAGCGACTGAAAAGGGAGCTTTCAGGTTGCAGATTAGAAAAGTATAGCTTTTCACCTTTTCGTCTGCGCGTTCACGCTTTCGCGTGTTGCCTTTTTGGCAGTTGCTTGAGCAGCTAGTCAAAACGGACAGCGTAGTAGAAGCAAGAATGCTTATATCAAAACTAATCTAAAATTTGCCTTTAAAAAATGATATAATGGATTATATTATTTTTGAGGAGCAACAAGATGAATAAAGAAGAAAAAATCGAAGGTTATGAGTTGCTTAATTTGCAACTAAAAGCGCTTCTTAGTGAACAAAATTATACACTTTCAAACTTAGCCAATGCAAGTAGTTTACTTTGGAGCTTTTTGCCTGAGCAAGTTTATACAGGTTTCTACCTCTACAACGGTGAAAAATTAATTTTAGGGCCATTTCAAGGGTCGGTGTCTTGCGTTGAAATTATAATGGGTAAAGGGGTTTGTGGGGAATCAGCTCAGAATCGCCAAACCATTATTGTTGAAAATGTAAAGAAACACAAAAATTATATTTCTTGTGACGGTCGAGCAATGTCTGAAATTGTTGTTCCAATGGTTAAAGATGGTAAATTAGTTGGTGTTCTTGACTTAGACAGTTCAGAAATTGGCTTTTATGATGAAATCGACCAAAAATATCTTGAAGAATTTGCTAACATTTTATGTGAAATGACTGATTTTAAATTTTTTGAAGTAGGTTAAATCAAAATTTTAAAGGGTATCGGAGAAAAAATGAGTAAAATAGTAAAAAAATTTATTGCTGACCGTTTTGGGGAAAAAGAAGGAACATCCGTAAATCCAGGTAATATTGGAGATGTTCGTGAATTTGCGCAAGAATTAGGAAGTTTTCTCTATCAATTACATCGGCTACCAACAACAGATGCAAAGTCACCTAGTTTTGAGAATGCTTTTGCTGGTTCTGATTTGATTTTCTTTGAAGCTGAGATGATAGAACTTTTGAAAGTCTATCAAAAAGTTGTTCCTGCTGACCTTTTGCAAGAAAAATTTGATTTTGCAGCAAAAACAAAATGGTCCAAGAAACCTGTTTGGGTTTTGGGAGAATTGCTTACGCAAAATTTAAAAGTTACTGACGGAAAGTTAGTTAATGTCAAAATTACTGACAAAGCTGTTATTGGTGATCCAGCTTTTGATTTAGCAATTGCTTGGACGATTTTTGATGAAAAAGCACGTAAAATATTTTTTGCGGCAACCGAAGCAGATGAGGCAACGATTAATCGAGCAAGAATGTTCGCCCTCAGACACGCCCTCAGAAATTATCAATCACAAGATATTGATGAATTGATTCAATCACGTGATGCTTCAACTGAAATTTTAAAAGACTTAAACTATAGTCTTGGGCAAGATTTCTATTGAAACAAGCAGATTTGAAAAGAATACTAAGTAAAAAATTGGAAGAGAAAAATGGCATATCAAGCATTATATAGAAAATATCGAAGTCAAAGATTTGATGAAATGGTGGGGCAAGAAGTTGTAGCAACAACATTAAAAAATGCGATTGTCAATCATCAAATTTCACATGCTTATCTTTTTTCTGGTCCAAGAGGGACAGGGAAAACCTCAGCAGCTAAAATTTTTGCTAAGGCAATAAATTGTCCTAATCAAGTGGATGGAGAGCCCTGCAATAATTGCTTTATTTGTGACTCAATCACTAAAGGAAGCTTAGATGATGTCATTGAACTTGATGCGGCATCAAATAATGGGGTTGACGAAATTCGAGAAATTCGAGATAAATCAACGTACGCAGCTAGTCAAGCCACTTATAAGGTTTATATTATTGATGAAGTGCATATGCTTTCAACAGGGGCTTTTAATGCACTTTTGAAAACACTTGAAGAACCTACAGAAAATGTTGTTTTCATCTTGGCTACTACTGAATTACAAAAAATTCCAGCAACCATTATCTCGCGTGTTCAACGTTTTGCTTTTAAATCAATCACAAGAGCAGACATTCGGACTTATTTAGCAAAAATAATGGCTGATGAAGGACTTGAATTTGATGGTAAAGCACTTGATGTTATTGCTAAAGCAGCTGAAGGTGGAATGCGTGATGCCCTCTCTTTATTAGACCAAGCCTTATCGTTTTCATCAGGAAAATTAGAAGAAAATGATGCGCTGCTTGTCACAGGGTCGATTGCTGCAGATGCTTTAGTAACATATGTTGCGGCACTTTTTGAGCATGATGAAGCAAAAGCATTGACGGAACTTGATAAGATTTTTGCTGAAGGAAAAAATATGCTTCGATTTACGGAAGATTTATTAGCATATCTTCGGGATTTACTCTTGGATAAAAATTCTCAGTATGACCGTGGTCAAATTTTTTCATGGATTGATATTGCAATTGAAAGTTTGAAAACGATAAAGGAAACGACTCAGACAAAAATTGCGGCAGATGTCATGACTATGCGTTTGACTGAAATTGGACAAAATAATTTACTGACAGCTTCGCAAGGAGAAATCCCTAGCCAACTGACAGCAGAAATTGCTACTTTAAAAACCGAAATTAATCAATTGAAAGCTCAAGTTTCAGCTGGTCAAATTCAGGTAAATTCTGATTCACAAAATAATTTACTGATAGAAAAAGTTAAAGCCAGTCCGAAACCAATAGCGTCTAAAAAACGCCAAATTAACAAAGATTTAATTTATAAAGCTTTGGCTGAGGCGACAAATGAAGCTAGAAAAGCTGCTCTAAGTGCGTGGCCAGAACTTGTTGCTTCGGTTACTAAACCGGCAGACCGAGCTTTACTTAATAATACAGCGCCCGTCGCTGCGTCAGAAAATTTCCTTGTGGTGACTTTTCCTCATGAGAATCTTGCTAAAAGGGTCAGTGAAAATGAAGAATTGCAACTCTTTTGTGGGAATCTCCTGAGTTCGATTGTTGGATTTTCGCCAGAAATTATTTCTCTTGCTGAACAAGATTGGCAAGAAATTCGAGCAGAATATGTTTCTAATTTGAAATCTGAAAATGTTAAAGATGGTGAAGAAGATGAAAAAGAACCAGATGAAACAGTAAGTTTAGCTAAAGAGCTCTTTGGTGAAAAAGTAGTTGAAATTAATGATTAAACTAATAAAAAAGCGCTCATTGAGCGACTTTTTTTAATCTTTATGACGACTTAAATCAACCTCTTTAAGGGGAATAAGTTTCGTTTTGTTTTTAAATTTATAACCCAAGTAAAGGATGAAGAAGAGTGGAATTGCGGCATACATGATGACACCTTGCACCCAAGTTTTACCAAAAAGAAGCATTGGGTCTTGGCCGAGTGTGACTAAAACGGTCATAATTAAGGCTAAGATTGGACCAAATGGGAATAGTTTTGCATGATAAGGTAATTTTTTAACATCTTTTCCTTGAGCGACATAGGCGCGGCGGAAGCGGAAGTGGCTAATGGCGATCCCAATCCAAGCAATAAATCCAGTTAAACCAGAGGCTGAGACAAGGAATGTAAAGAAGCTAACTCCGTAAATTGATGTCAAGAATGTGAGTAAAGCAACAGCAGTTGTAGCTAGTAAAGCAATGAAAGGAATCCCGTTTTTTGAAGTTTTTGAGAAAATCTTTGGTGCACCACCATCTTTAGCCAATGAATAGAGCATTCGAGTAGAAGCATACATTCCAGAATTTGCTGCTGAAACGACAGAAGTTAAAACAACGGCGTTCATGATAGAAGCTGCAATAGAGAGACCAACACGTTCAAATACAATTGTGAAAGGACTTTGGGCAGCTGAGTCTCCTCCAACCAAGTGGGGATCAGTAAATGGAATAATGGCTGCCATGACGAAGATAGATAAGATATAAAAGACGAGGATACGCCAGAAAATAGAGTTCATGGCTTTAGGAATTGATTTTTCAGGATTTTCAGCTTCACCAGCTGTAATTCCGAGCAATTCTGTTCCTTGAAAAGAGAAGCCAGCAACTAAGAGTACGCCGAGAATTCCTCCCCCAGTAGTGAAACTACCAAGTCCTCCGACAAAACCATGATTACCGACTGAAAGATTTTTAGCGACATCAATATGACCGCCCATAATTCCAAAAATAGATAAGAAACCAATAATCAAGAATAAAACAACGACAGTAATTTTAATGGCTGACAACCAATATTCAGTTTCGCCAAAAGTTTTAACTGATAAGGCATTGATTGCAAAGACAATAATTAATGCTGTCAGTGAAAAAATCCAACTTGGAACATCTGGTAACCAGAATTTGATACAAAGGGCAACGGCTGTTAAATCAACCGCTACGGTAATTGCCCAGTTTAACCAATAATTCCAACCTAGAGCAAAACCAAAAGCTGGATCAACATAACGCGTTCCATAGTCTGAAAAAGAACCAGATGTTGGTAGATAAGTGGCCATTTCACCGAGTGACGTCATGAGAAAGTAAACCATTGCTCCGATAAGAACATAGGCAGTCAATGCACCAAAGGGTCCCGCGGTATGAATGACATCCCCAGAGGTCAGAAACAATCCAGTTCCGATTGTTCCACCAAGGGCAATCATGGAAACATGACGTGATTTTAAGCCGCGTTTTACTTGCGTCTCGGTAGTTGAGTTTGAAGAATTTTCCAAAATTCTCTCCTAATAAAATTTATTCTACACCGACTTGTTAGACTCAGACTTATCCTTACTCCTGTTTAGTTTAGAAAAGTCTGAGAAAAACAAAAAAGCAATCCTACTAGATAGAATAGATTGCTAAAGGTCCGACAAAATTTTAAAAATTTTCTTGAACGAATAGCCCTCCGCATGGTTATTAACCATTTGCGACAGTCTAGTGAGTTTTCCCCACTAGCCCAAGAACTTTGCTGAGCAACAAAATTCTTTCGGCAACCTCTCCTCCTCTAAATACGCGTCTTTGTTGTGCTCCAACTCGGCGTAGATTCATATCAGTTGCGACCTCTATCGATGTGTTAGTTGTAATTCTAGCGCAATTTTTAGATGATGTCAAGGAAGAGAAAACAAGGATAGTTATGAATAATCACTTTTTTTGTAAGTTTATTCATTTGGCTTTTATGATATACTTATAAAGTAGGACTGTGGTATCAGTCGATGAAATGAGTTTTTTATTAAAAATTTATAGGAGCAAAATATGGATTTTATTCGTGCCATTATTTTAGGTATTATTGAAGGAATCACTGAGTGGTTACCTATTTCCTCAACAGGGCATTTGATTATCGCTGATGAATTTATTCGTCTTAATCAATCAGCAGCTTTTAAAGAAATGTTTGATGTTGTGATTCAGCTAGGAGCAATTTTGTCAGTTGTTGTTCTTTATTTCCATAAACTGAATCCATTTAATAAGTTAAATCCAGCTGACAAACAAAAAACACCACGTGAGATTCAATTAACTTGGCGTTTATGGTTGAAAGTTTTGATTGCAGCTTTACCAGCAGCGATTATTGGTTTACCGCTTAATGACTGGTTGGACAAACATTTTTACCATTTTGTTCCTGTTGCCTTCATGTTAATTATTTATGGGGTAGCATTTATTGTCATTGAGCGTCGGTGGGTACCAAACCATGAATTTTCCGTTATGAACATTGACCGTTTACCTTATCGCGCCGCTCTTTATATTGGATTATTCCAAGTGCTTTCTTTACTTCCAGGGACATCGCGTTCAGGTGCGACAATTGTCGGTGCTTTATTAATTGGTGTAAGTCGTGAAGTTGCCGCAGAATTTACCTTTTTCTTGGGTATTCCAGTTATGTTTGGGGCTAGTTTCATCAAAATACTTCACTTTTTCAAAAATGGGAATTCTTTAAGTTTTGAACAATTAGGGGTCTTGTTAGTGGCTTGTATAGTTGCCTTTGGGGTATCAATGGTTGCCATCAAGTTCTTGACCGATTACGTGAAAAAACACGATTTTACTTTCTTTGGGAAATATCGAATTGTGTTAGGGATTATCCTTCTTATTTATGCAATGTTTAAAGCCTTTCTAGGTTGAGAATGAGTTCAGTTATGCCAACTTTCTTCAGTTGGTATTTTTATTTTAAAATAGTTCTCTTTGCTGAGGAAAAGTTTAAATGTATTCTTGCTAAAAATCGAAAAAAGTGATAGAATATAACTCTGTGGGAAAAACTCACAACTTGCGCAGGACTCAACCTGCGTCATTAGTCCAAAAGGAGGAAAAATCAATGACTAAATACGAAATTCTTTATATTATTCGCCCAAACATTGATGAAGAAGCAAAAACTGCCCTCGTTGAACGTTTCGATACTATCTTGACTGAAAACGGAGCTGAAAATCTTGAGTCTAAAGACTGGGAAAAACGCAAACTTGCTTACGAAATCAATGATTTCCGCGAAGGTATCTACCACATCGCAACTTTTGAAGCTGAAACAACTTCAGAAGCTTTGAGCGAATTTGACCGTCTTGCTAAGATCAATCTTGACATTCTTCGTCATATGATCGTTAAAGTTGAAGCTTAAGAGCTTTTATTTCTAAGGAGAAGTTCATCATGATTAACAATGTTGTATTAGTAGGACGCATTACTCGCGATCCTGAACTTCGTTACACCCCTCAAAATCAAGCTGTCGCAACATTTTCATTGGCTGTAAACCGTCAATTTAAAAATGCGAATGGCGAACGTGAGGCTGATTTCATTAACTGCGTTATTTGGCGCCAACAAGCTGAGAATTTGGCGAATTGGGCTAAAAAAGGAGCTTTGATTGGGGTAACTGGTCGAATTCAAACACGTAACTATGAAAATCAACAAGGTCAACGCGTTTATGTGACTGAGGTTGTGGCTGACAGTTTCCAAATGTTGGAAAGTAGATCTGCTCGTGAAGGTATGGGAGGCGGAACTTCTGCTGGTTCATATTCTGCACCTAGCCAATCTACAAATAATACTCCACGGCCACAAACGAATAACAATAATGCAACACCGAATTTCGGTCGTGATGCTGATCCGTTTGGTAGCTCACCGATGGAAATTTCGGATGATGACCTTCCATTCTAATAGGGTGAAATAATTGACGCTAAAGCGCCTAATTATTTCACGGAAACCGCTATGGCGGATTTCCTAACCCTCTTACTAGTTATTATGAAAAGCAGAATCGGCTTTTCATAATAACGTCGTAATCCTAAGAAAACTTTAAACAGACATCTAAAAATAATATAAGGAGAAATAAAATGGCACAACAACGTCGTGGCGGCTTCAAACGCCGTAAAAAAGTTGACTTCATCGCTGCAAACAAAATCGAAGTCGTTGACTACAAAGACACTGAACTTTTGAAACGTTTCATCTCAGAACGTGGTAAAATCTTGCCACGTCGCGTGACTGGTACATCTGCTAAAAACCAACGTAAAGTGGTTAACGCAATCAAACGCGCGCGCGTAATGGCTTTGCTTCCATTCGTAGCTGAAGATCAAAACTAATAATGAAAGGCTGCTTCGGTAGTCTTTTTTTGTATAAAAATTTGACAAATAGAGTTGATATTTACTGACAGAATGCTCGGTTCCGTCCGAATTTACTGACCAGAAATTTGTCAGAAAAATAGAATAGATTGATAACTTCATCAAGTATTTTTGATTAATACTATGTTTTTGTCAGTGAATTTATGATAAAATGGACAAATGATTGAATTGATAATAGGAGCAGTGCTCTTAAGTTTGTTAATTTATGGAATTTTTATAGAGCCTCATTTGATGAAAGTGAGACATGTAAAAATCGCTCAAAAACAAAATTTAAAAATTGCTCATTTTACCGATACCCACTTTGCTTGGCACACGACTAGTCGTCGTTTTAAAAAATTTGCTCGAAATATTACTAATGAAAAGCCAGATTTAATTATTTTTTCTGGAGATTTGTTTGATAAGGTTGCTTGGGCAAAAAATCGAGATTGGACTGATTTACTGACAATTTTGTCAGAACTTAAAGCTCCTCTTGGAAAATTTGCGATACTTGGTAATCATGATTTTGATGATGAAAAATCGTCAAGGTTTGTTGAAGAGTTTTTAGAAAAAGCTGGTTTTGTTCTGTTGAAAAATTCATCAGTTGTCAAAGATAATTTATCTATTTCTGGGGTTGATGACTGGCGTGAGGGACGGCCTGATTTTGAACTTGAGCCTATTGATGCAACATTTTCGCTTTTAGCCCTTCACGAACCGGATACTATTTTAGATATGGAGACAATTAAGGAATTTGATTTAATTCTTTCTGGTCATAGTCATGGAGGGCAAATTCGGATAGGGAATTGGCGTTTACGTAATAAGGGGTCAAGTAGTGCTGATGCTGGTTTGTATCAGCTCAATGACCGAACAAAATTGTATGTTAATCGTGGAATTGGTTTGACTTTCTTACCTATTCGTTTTGGGGTGCCTCCAGAAATTGTCTATTACTACATCTAAAAAAATCTGTCAGTAATTTTGACAGATTTTTTTGCATTTTTGTTTTAAAATTTACTGACAGATTTGTTAAAATTTCTGTCATTACATTTCTCGAGCAGTCATGATTGTTTCGCGTCCCATATTATCAACGGCTCGGTAGTGTAGAGGCCATTCAGGATTAAAAGGGTAGTCAAAATCAACGAGGATGGTTGTTGGACTATTGTCTTGAGAAAAACGAATAGAAAGTAAATTATCCGAATTAACCAAGTCGAAATTGATAATTGTTTCTAGTGGAAAAACCCCCTTGAGGTGATGGTCGATAATAAACCAAAAGGCATCAATGACTTCTCCGGGAATTGACGCAACAGTATCAAAACTTGCGTAGCGTCGTCTAGTGTTAGAAAATGCCATAAAATCACATCCTTTCTGTAAAATAAATGGATAAATTCTAGGAAATACGGGAATCTCGAATGACTTTTCGGATTTCAGATAAGGTTCCTTCAGAAATATTTTTCATTTTCATTCCGTACATCATAAACAAGGCATCAAGCAAACTAATTTGAGAAACAGTGGAAGCAACAGCTTCAGGTCGAAATGAAATTTCTTCAGAAATTGAAATTAGCGCGACATCGGCCGCTTTGGCTAAAGGTGAACTCGCAAAAGAAGTCAATGCAATAATTGGAACCCCGCGACTCTTCAAAATTTCAACCAAGTGCATTGTATCTCTGTTTTTTCCTGTATGTGAAATAACAAAAGCACAATCGTCGCTCGTTAATTTTGCAGCCTGCATTTGTTGGAAATGAAAATCCTGATGATAAACGCAGTGCAAAGGCATTCTCAAAAATTTATGAAAAGCAATCAATGCGACAGCGTTTGAACCACCCAAACCAAAAAAACCGCAAGTGCTGGCATTAAGCAAAATTTCCATGGTTTGGTCAAGTTGTCTGTTGGTGATAAGATTTAATGTAGAATTTAATGATGAAATATTGCCGTTGAAGTTTTTTGTCAGTATTTCTTTGTAATCGTCAGTTGGTGAAAGTTCGCTAAAAAATTCATCGTTTCGTGTCGAGTCAGTGGCGTGAATGGCGAGTTTTAATTCTTGGAAGGAATTAAAGCCGATTTTTTTAGAAAATCTGGAAATTGTAGCCGTAGAGACATGAGTTTTTTGAGCAAATTCCTGAATTGAAAGTCTCGCTGCACTATCAATATTCGCAATTAAATAGTCAGAAATTGCCTGATCTGATTTACTGAGGTTATCATAATAACTTCGGATTCGGCTGATTAAAGTACGCGACATATCAAGCCTCCTTCTAATTGACTACATTATATCATAGCCAGTAACACGAAACAATATTTCGTGTACTGGCTATTATCTTATTATGACCGAACGATGCGTAGGATAGCTGTTGTCAGTTTACTGACTTATAGATATGCTAGTTGTTACATCTAGAGTGAGTAATAAGGTATCTAGGGAGATTGCCATGGCTTCAAGCGACTGAGGGGGAGCTTTCAGGTTGGGGATTATAAAAGCATGGCTTTTCACTTTTCCGTGCTGAGTCTTCACGCTTGCGACCCGACTAGGCGCTTTAACGCCTTAGTGAGAGTGGCCAGCGTAGCTATCGTGTTGACTTTTTTTGCAGTTGCTTCAGCAACTAGTCAAAACGGCCAGCGAAGCATAAGCAGCGAGACTTATAGCATAAATAAGATTCGGCTATTTCTCAAAAATTCAAAATCCCTTGATTGAAATTGTTTTGACAAATCAGAAAATATTTTACAAAAAATATTGTTGACAAATGAAAAAAAATTACTTATACTAAAGTTATAAAATGAAAGCGATGCCACGGAGGAAAAAATGATGAAATTTGGTATGATTGGTTTAGGGAAAATGGGAATGAATCTTGTGAAAAATGCCGTTGACCATGAGATTGAAGTTGTTGCTTACGATCTTAATGCAAAAGCAGTAGAGGAAGCTAAGAATTACTCAGACAAAATTACCGCTGTCAGCACGATTGAAAATTTACTGACAGAATTGCCGGCAACAAAAATTGTTTGGTTGATGCTCCCAGCAGGAACTCCTACAAATTCAACGATTGAAATGCTCTCTGAAAAGTTGTCAGCTGGAGATATTCTGATAGACGGTGGAAATTCTAATTACAAAGATAATTTAGAACAAAATAAATTACTGACAGAAAAAGGAATTAAATTTTTTGATGTCGGAACCTCTGGTGGAATGGCTGGAGCTCGTCAAGGTGGAAATTTTATGATTGGTGGAGATGATGAAAAATCTTGGGCAATGATAGAACCAATTTTCAAAGCAATCTCAATGGAAAATGGCTATCTTTATACAGGAAAACTTGGCAGTGGTCATTACTTGAAAATGATTCATAACGGAATAGAATATGGGATGATGCAAGCCATTGCTGAAGGATTTGAAATTTTGGAGCAGTCACCCTTTGATTATGATTATGAAGCCGTTGCGAAATTATGGAACCATGGTTCAGTTATTCGAAGTTGGTTGATGGAGTTGGCCCAAGAACAATTTTCAAAAGATCCTAAACTAGACCAAATTATCGGCCGTGTTCAATCTTCAGGTGAAGGGAAATGGACCGTTGAAGAAAGCTTGCACTTAGGCGTTCCTGCTCCAGTCATTGCCTTGTCACTAATGATGCGTCAACGCTCATTACAAGAAGATACCATGACCGGAAAAGTGGTTGCCGCTTTGCGGAATGGTTTTGGAGGACATGACGTAGAGCAAAAATAAATTGCTGACATAGACTCTGTCAGCAAAAAAACTACTGATGATGAAAGAATTTTAAAGTCTATCAGTAAATATATAGAAGAAAAGGAGCCTAAATGCAATATTTAATAGGTGTCGATTTAGGTACCACAGCAACTAAGGCAGTGCTTTTTGAGAAAAATGGAAAAATAGTTGCAAGTAGTAGCCAAGCCTATCCCCTCTATCGTGATGCAAGTGGTATGGCGGAAGAATCTCTTGAAGAAATTTTTGAAGCAGTGTTAGTGACAATCAGAGAAGTTTCAATTAATTTGGAAGATGAAGATGAACTTTTAGCAGTTTCATTTAGTACGCAAATGCACTCGCTAATTGCTTTTGATGAAAATTGGCAGCCACTTACAAGATTAATCACATGGGCTGATACAAGAGCAGTAAAATACACCGAACAAATTAAAGCCTCTAAAAATGGTTTTGATATTTATCGAAGAACCGGAACGCCTCTTCATCCAATGGCTCCTTTATCTAAATTCATCTGGTTAGAAGCTGAACATCCAGACATTTATCAAAAAGCAGCCCACTATTTGGAACTTAAAGGATACATTTTCCAACGACTTTTTGGAACAAATAAAATAGATCTATCAACCGCAACAGGTACGGGTATCTTCAATATATTTGAACTTCATTGGGATAAAGAAGCGCTAGAGATGACTGGAATCAAAGAAAGTCAATTGCCCAAAGTGGTTGAACCCTATGAGATAGAAGAAAACCTTCCTCACGAATATGCCAAGAAAATGGGAATTCAAAGCAGCACCAAATTTATTTGGGGGGCAGCCGATGGTCCATTATCAAATTTGGGAGTAAATGCGATTAAACCGGGCGTTGCAGCCATAACAATTGGGACATCGGGTGCGATTCGAGTAGTTACTGACAAACCTAAAACAGATGAAAAAGGACGCACATTTACCTATGCATTAGACAAAGAGCATTGGGTAGTCGGTGGTCCCGTAAACTCTGGTGGAGATGTTTTCCGTTGGGCTCGTGACCAAATTTTTGATGGAAAAATTTCTTTTGATGAAGTCACGGAACTTGCAGCAAACATTTCCCCAGGGGCTGATGGATTGCTTTTCCACCCTTATCTTGGAGGAGAACGAGCACCAATTTGGGATGCTAATGCCAGAGGTTCGTTTTTTGGCCTAAACTACGGACATAATCGCAGTCATATGGCCAGATCTGTTCTTGAAGGAGTTATCTTCAATATTTATATGGTTGCGCTTAGCCTTGTTGAAGTAGTAGGCGACCTAAATATGATTCAAGCGACAGGAGGATTTACAAGCTCTGAACTATGGACACAAATCCTAGCAGATATTTTTGAACAACCGATCAATGTTCCAGAGAGCCGAGAAGCCGGCTGTTTAGCCGCCATTATCATGGCTGAAAAAGCCCTCGGCTTAATTGAAGATATCAGTGAAATCGAAACGATGGTAGGAACAAACGAAACCTACCAACCCAACCCAAAAAATTTCGAAATTTACCGAGAAATAAGTCCAATATTCATCCGACTTTCTCGCTCTCTCTTGGCAGAGTATGAAAATATCGCCAATTTCCAAAGAAAATTTGAAGAAGAAAATTAAAATTCTTTAAAAGCTCAATACTCCAATATATTAAAAATAAGTATTGAGCTAATTTTTAAAAGCGAATTGTAAGCGCAAGCAATTGTTGCTTGCACAGTATATTCAATATTTTTTGAAAGGAAAAAATATATGATTGATTTACTTGTACTTTTAATTGGAGTCTTAATCCTCCTACTAATGATTATCAAATTTAAAATTAACACTTTTGTGTCCTTGATTGTCGTAGCAGTTTTAGTTGGGTTAGGACTTGGAATGCCACTGGGTCAAATCCCTGTTTCCATTCAAAACGGAATTGGCGGATCACTCGGAGAGTTAGCAATTGTCTTTGGTTTTGGAGCAATGCTTGGAAGACTAATTGCTGATGCTGGTGGAGCCTATCGTATCTCAAAAACGCTTATTAACAGTTTTGGTAAAAAAAGAATTCAATGGGCAATTATGGTTGCCAGCTTTATTATTGGGATTGCCCTCTTCTTTGAAGTTGGGATGGTTCTCTTGATTCCGATTGTCTTTGCCGTCGCCTTGGAAGCTAGCATTCCCCTGATTTACCTCGGAATTCCAATGGCAGCAGGACTTTCAGTAACTCACGGATTCTTACCTCCTCATCCAGCACCAATTGCAATCGCCGGTGTACTAGGTGCAAATCCTGGAACAGTTCTCCTTTACGGAATTATTGCAGCAATTCCAACAGTCATTATCGCAGGTCCAGTTTTCACAAAAATTGCTAAAAAATGGGTTCCGGAAGCCTTTGTTGTAAAAAATAAACTATCCGCCTTTGGTGAAATCAAAGAATGGAAATTAGAAGAAACTCCAGGATTTGGAATTTCTATCTTGACAGCATTAATGCCAGTAATCTTAATGGCAATCAGCACCATTTATTCTATCGCGACTAATGATGGGAAACCCTTTGCCGCAGTAACAACAAGTGCAATGAAAGCAGGAAAGGTAGTAACGACCACTACTTACCCATCAAGTTTTGTTGAAAATGTGATGATGTTTATTGGTAATCCCGTATCGGCAATGATTATTTCACTACTCTTTGCCTTAGTTACTATGGGTTGGATGCAACGTAAGAAAAATTCAGAAATTGCAGTATCAATTGCAGATTCAGTTAAGTCAATTGCGATGCTATTGTTAGTTATCGGTGGTGGAGCAGCCCTTAAACAAATTCTTATTGACGGAGGAATTTCAGTCCAAATCGCCAATATGTTTAAAGACTCACCACTTTCGCCATTGTTACTTGCTTGGATTATTACCGTCATTCTACGTGTAGCATTAGGTTCTGCAACCGTGGCGGCTTTAACAGCAGCAGGTTTAGTTCAACCGATGCTTGCTTCAGCTTCTCCAAATACAGCCGCACTAATGGTTTTGGCAATAGGGGCAGGTTCAATTGCCGCATCTCATGTTAACGATGCAGGATTCTGGATGTTTAAAGAATACTTTGATTTAGATGTCAAACAAACATTAAAAACTTGGACAGTACTAGAAACGATTATCGCAGTTGTAGGTTTAGGAATGGTTATGTTGATGAGTATTTGGATTCATTAAAAAAATAAGTCGCAATTGACTTATTTTTTTAAATATTAGAAAGTGAGTGTTGGTGTGAATTAAAGCGAATACAAGAAGTAAGAAAAGCGAACGTAGAATAAAAAAAACCGTAAAAGGGACAGTTAATTGTTGACAAGTCGGAGTAGGTTTGATAGAATATAATAGTTGTCGCGAGAGACGTGAGTCGAAGAGCGACAAGCTAGACCATTGAAAACTGAATAAAGAAGAATGACTCATGTGATGTCTAAGGACATCAAAAATCTGTCAATCAATAATGAAAGACAAGCCAGTCACTACGGTGACTTAAATACTTTATTTGAGAGTTTGATCCTGGCTCAGGACGAACGCTGGCGGCGTGCCTAATACATGCAAGTTGAGCGCTGAAGGAAGGTACTTGTACCGACTGGATGAGCAGCGAACGGGTGAGTAACGCGTGGGGAATCTGCCTTTGAGCGGGGGACAACATTTGGAAACGAATGCTAATACCGCATAAAAACTTTAAACACAAGTTTTAAGTTTGAAAGATGCAATTGCATCACTCAGAGATGATCCCGCGTTGTATTAGCTAGTTGGTGAGGTAAAGGCTCACCAAGGCGATGATACATAGCCGACCTGAGAGGGTGATCGGCCACATTGGGACTGAGACACGGCCCAAACTCCTACGGGAGGCAGCAGTAGGGAATCTTCGGCAATGGACGAAAGTCTGACCGAGCAACGCCGCGTGAGTGAAGAAGGTTTTCGGATCGTAAAACTCTGTTGGTAGAGAAGAACGTTGGTGAGAGTGGAAAGCTCATCAAGTGACGGTAACTACCCAGAAAGGGACGGCTAACTACGTGCCAGCAGCCGCGGTAATACGTAGGTCCCGAGCGTTGTCCGGATTTATTGGGCGTAAAGCGAGCGCAGGTGGTTTATTAAGTCTGGTGTAAAAGGCAGTGGCTCAACCATTGTATGCATTGGAAACTGGTAGACTTGAGTGCAGGAGAGGAGAGTGGAATTCCATGTGTAGCGGTGAAATGCGTAGATATATGGAGGAACACCGGTGGCGAAAGCGGCTCTCTGGCCTGTAACTGACACTGAGGCTCGAAAGCGTGGGGAGCAAACAGGATTAGATACCCTGGTAGTCCACGCCGTAAACGATGAGTGCTAGATGTAGGGAGCTATAAGTTCTCTGTATCGCAGCTAACGCAATAAGCACTCCGCCTGGGGAGTACGACCGCAAGGTTGAAACTCAAAGGAATTGACGGGGGCCCGCACAAGCGGTGGAGCATGTGGTTTAATTCGAAGCAACGCGAAGAACCTTACCAGATCTTGACATACTCGTGCTATTCCTAGAGATAGGAAGTTCCTTCGGGACACGGGATACAGGTGGTGCATGGTTGTCGTCAGCTCGTGTCGTGAGATGTTGGGTTAAGTCCCGCAACGAGCGCAACCCCTATTGTTAGTTGCCATCATTAAGTTGGGCACTCTAACGAGACTGCCGGTGATAAACCGGAGGAAGGTGGGGATGACGTCAAATCATCATGCCCCTTATGACCTGGGCTACACACGTGCTACAATGGATGGTACAACGAGTCGCGAGACAGTGATGTTTAGCTAATCTCTTAAAACCATTCTCAGTTCGGATTGTAGGCTGCAACTCGCCTACATGAAGTCGGAATCGCTAGTAATCGCGGATCAGCACGCCGCGGTGAATACGTTCCCGGGCCTTGTACACACCGCCCGTCACACCACGGGAGTTGGGAGTACCCGAAGTAGGTTGCCTAACCGCAAGGAGGGCGCTTCCTAAGGTAAGACCGATGACTGGGGTGAAGTCGTAACAAGGTAGCCGTATCGGAAGGTGCGGCTGGATCACCTCCTTTCTAAGGAATATATACAAAGACGTGAGCATTCAACTTTATTCAGTTTTGAGGGGTTTAGTCATAAACCTAAGCAAGAATCAACTTCTTGATTGTGGGGCCTTAGCTCAGCTGGGAGAGCGCCTGCTTTGCACGCAGGAGGTCAGCGGTTCGATCCCGCTAGGCTCCATTGTCAGACAAGACGTTAAAATCACTTGAACATTGAAAACTAAATAACAATATCTAATAACGATAAATAAACCAAAAGCTGTGAATTTTAAAGAATTTACAAACTTATACTTGAAAAACGATGATTTTAAATCATCATGGCAAAGTTAATAAGGGCGCACGGTGGATGCCTTGGCACTAAGAGCCGAAGAAGGACGTGACTAACGACGATATTCTAGGGGGAGCAGTAAGTACGCATTGATCCCTAGGTCTCCGAATGGGGAAACCCAGCTGCTACTAGCAGTTATTCATGAGTGAATACATAGCTCATGTAAAGGTAACGCAGAGAACTGAAACATCTAAGTACCTGCAGGAAGAGAAAGTAAAAACGATTTCGTAAGTAGCGGCGAGCGAACGCGAAGAAGGGCAAACCAAGAAGCTTGCTTCTTGGGGTTGTAGGACTGCAACGTGGACTTAAGCATTATAGTCGAATAACCTGGGAAGGTTAATCAAAGAGGGTAATAATCCCGTAGACGAAATAGCGCTTATACCTAGCAGTATCCTGAGTAGGGCTGGACACGCGAAATCCAGTTTGAATCCGGGAGGACCATCTCCCAACCCTAAATACTCCTTAGTGACCGATAGTGAACCAGTACCGTGAGGGAAAGGTGAAAAGAACCCCGAGAGGGGAGTGAAATAGCACCTGAAACCGTGTGCCTACAAGAAGTTCGAGCCCGTTAATGGGTGAGAGCGTGCCTTTTGTAGAATGAACCGGCGAGTTACGTTATGATGCGAGGTTAAGTTGAAGAGACGGAGCCGTAGGGAAACCGAGTCTGAATAGGGCGACTTAGTATCATGATGTAGACCCGAAACCTAGTGACCTATCCATGAGCAGGGTGAAGGTGTGGTAAGACGCACTGGAGGCCCGAACCAGGACACGTTGAAAAGTGTTTGGATGACTTGTGGATAGCGGAGAAATTCCAAACGAACTGGGAGATAGCTGGTTCTCTCCGAAATAGCTTTAGGGCTAGCGTCGAAATGTAAGTGTATTGGAGGTAGAGCACTGTTTGGGTGAGGGGTCCGTCTAGGATTACCAATCTCAGATAAACTCCGAATGCTAATACACATGTTCGGCAGTCAGACTGCGAGTGCTAAGATCCGTAGTCGAAAGGGAAACAGCCCAGACCAACAGCTAAGGTCCCAAAATATATGTTAAGTGGAAAAGGATGTGGGGTTGCACAGACAACTAGGATGTTAGCTCAGAAGCAGCTATCATTCAAAGAGTGCGTAATAGCTCACTAGTCGAGTGACCCTGCGCCGAAAATGTACCGGGGCTAAACATATTACCGAAGCTTTGGATTGATATTTTATCAATGGTAGGAGAGCGTTCTTAACCGCGAAGAAGGTATACCGTGAGGAGTGCTGGAGCGTTAAGAAGTGAGAATGCCGGTATGAGTAGCGCAAGATAAGTGAGAATCTTATCCACCGTAAGACTAAGGTTTCCAGGGGAAGGCTCGTCCGCCCTGGGTTAGTCGGGACCTAAGGCGAGGCCGAAAGGCGTAGTCGATGGACAACTGGTTGATATTCCAGTACTAGATATGATCGTGATGGAGGGACGCAGTAGGCTAAGAGATGCCAGTTAATGGATTCTGGTCTAAGCAGTGAGGTGTGAGATGTGTCAAATGCATTTCTCTCTAACATTGAGCTGTGATGGGGAAGCAACTACGGTTGCGAACTCTCTGATGTCACACTGCCAAGAAAAGCTTCTAGCGTAAAGTCATATCTACCCGTACCGCAAACCGACACAGGTAGTCGAGGCGAGTAGCCTCAGGTGATCGAGAGAACTCTCGTTAAGGAACTCGGCAAAATAGCCCCGTAACTTCGGGAGAAGGGGTGCTGGTGTAAAAGCCAGCCGCAGTGAATAGGCCCAAGCAACTGTTTATCAAAAACACAGCTCTCTGCTAAACCGCAAGGTGATGTATAGGGGGTGACGCCTGCCCGGTGCTGGAAGGTTAAGAGGAGTGCTTAGACGTAAGTCGAAGGTATGAATTGAAGCCCCAGTAAACGGCGGCCGTAACTATAACGGTCCTAAGGTAGCGAAATTCCTTGTCGGGTAAGTTCCGACCCGCACGAAAGGCGTAATGATTTGGGCACTGTCTCAACGAGAGACTCGGTGAAATTTTAGTACCTGTGAAGATGCAGGTTACCCGCGACAGGACGGAAAGACCCCATGGAGCTTTACTGTAGTTTGATATTGAGTACCTGTAAGTCATGTACAGGATAGGTAGGAGCCATTGAAATAGGGACGCTAGTTTCTATTGAGGCGTTGTTGGGATACTACCCTTGACTTATGGTTACTCTAACCCGCTGGCATAATCGGCCAGGGAGACAGTGTCTGACGGACAGTTTGACTGGGGCGGTCGCCTCCTAAAGAGTAACGGAGGCGCTCAAAGGTTGGCTCAGATTGGTTGGAAATCAATCGTAGAGTGTAAAGGTAAAAGCCAGCTTGACTGCGAGAGCTACAACTCGAGCAGGTAGGAAACTAGGACTTAGTGATCCGGTGGTACCGCATGGAAGGGCCATCGCTCAACGGATAAAAGCTACCCTGGGGATAACAGGCTTATCTCCCCCAAGAGTTCACATCGACGGGGAGGTTTGGCACCTCGATGTCGGCTCGTCGCATCCTGGGGCTGTAGTCGGTCCCAAGGGTTGGGCTGTTCGCCCATTAAAGCGGCACGCGAGCTGGGTTCAGAACGTCGTGAGACAGTTCGGTCCCTATCCGTCGCGGGCGTAGGTAATTTGAGAGGATCTGTCCTTAGTACGAGAGGACCGGGATGGACTTACCGCTGGTGTACCAGTTGTTCCGCCAGGAGCACGGCTGGATAGCTATGTAGGGAAGGGATAAGCGCTGAAAGCATCTAAGTGCGAAGCCCACCTCAAGATGAGATTACCCATTCGTAAGAATTAAGAGCCCAGAGAGATGATCTGGTAGATAGGCTGGAAGTGGAAGAGTTGCGAGACTTGGAGCGGACCAGTACTAATCGCTCGAGGACTTTACCAAAAGAGTCAAATATAAAAAGCTTAAGGTTTAGAAGTTAGAAGAATTGTTATTTAGTTTTGAATGTTCAAGGTAACATTTAATGATTTGGTCATCATTGCGATGGAGATACACCTGTTCCCATGTCGAACACAGAAGTTAAGTCCATCTACGGCGGAAGTACTTGGGGGTTGCCCCCTGGGAGATAGGCAAGTGGCCAAGTGAAACAGAAGGAGCTAGGGCTCCTTTTTTTATTCTGCTAACAATAGTCAAGATAAAAGTGTTAGGAAATAGATAAAAAAGCCCAAAAGGGCTTTTTTATTTATTCTGGAAATGTATAGTCGTGTAATGCACTATTAATAGCGGCATATGAAAAACCTTTTCTTGCAAGAGCCTGTGTTATTTTTTGTTTACGTTCATATCCTTCATAGTTTTTACTGTATCGTTTAGCAATTTTTTCTAATTCATTATGGAGTAATTCGTCTTCATTTTGCTCGTCTACTTTTAATTCAAGAGATTCTAAAGCGATAGAAGAGATGGAATATGAAAAACCTTTGTTCATTAGGTTTTGGATTATTTTATCGTTCAGTTGTTTTAAAGTTAATCTGTGTCCATGAGTTCTACTTAGTTTTTCAGCAAGTTTGTATGCGATATCTATTTGTTTTTCTTCATTATAAATATTAGAAAGTGCTTCACTAATAGTACTAGCATCAATTCCCTTTGCCATTAATTTTTGTTTGATTTGATAGGGACCTGTACTTGCCATTGAAATTTTTCCTTCAATATAGTTTTCAGCATAGTCCCTATCATTGATTAGATTATTTTCAGATAGGACATTTATGACTTCGTCAATCTGTTCGCTATCTTCAATCTCGTGTTCTCTAAGATATCTTCTTACTTCCGAACTGGTTCTCATTTTAAAGGATATATAATAGAGGGCTAATGCTTTACCTCGGGCAAACTGGTCATAGGCTCTTATATCTTCTAAATCTGATTGCTCAATTTCTTTGTCAATATTGAGGAAGAAATGCACGATTGTATCCTCAGAAATATATATTTTTTCATCTTCTCCATCAAAACCTGATAAGTCTACAAGGTAAAGATGCTTTAATTTTTTTATTGCTACGATTTTTCCCATATCTATATTATATACGAAATTAATTAAAATTTGTCACTGATAACACTTGTAGTAAAATCATTACATGAAATACAAATGTAGCTTATAAACCTGTTTGTAAAATATGATTATTTCTTTATGATTACAGATGAAACCCCTTCCGTAGCGTGATTTTGATGGTTTATCCAAACTTTTAAAAAGTATAAATTTAGATGATGTAATAAAAATAAGACAAAATACCCCCTTTTTCCTTTTTTTGTAGTAAAATTATAACAAACTATCTACAAATATGACGGAGATGAAGAAATGAAGAAAAAATCGAGTGCTTTCTTAACTATGGGAACTTTAACACTTCTCGCAAGTGGCGGAATTGTTTTAACAAACCTTCCTGACTCTTTTAAAATACAAAGGGTTTATGCTGCTACTTCTAGAGAGGTTACAGTTCTTCCTAAAGATTTTTTAACCTATTTTCAGAGAAATGGTTCTGCTGCTGGATTTGATTATGATTTAACTACCTATACTCAAACTTTGACGCCCAATAAAGCAAGTCAAGCAGGAAATGTAACTTTGAAGACTAAAGTTGATATGTCACAAAACTTTACTTTCACTGGAAAAATTAATTTAGGAGATAAAGCACAGAATGCTGGTGGAGCAGATGGTGTAGGTTTTCTTTTCCACCCTGGTGATACAAATGTCGTAGGAGCGCCTGGTGGAGCTGCAGGTATTGGTGGTGTTAATGGAGCTTTTGGTTTCAAGCTTGATACTTACTATAATGGTGTTGGTGAGAACAGTTTTACACCTGACCCTTCAAACTTTAAAGGAAAACCATTTGGAGCTTTTGTTGATGGTTTGAATGGACAAGCTAAAACAATAGCTTCTAGTGCTCAGAGTATTTCTGAACCGTCAAATAATAATTTTGTAGACTTTACGATGAGCTATGACGGTGCAACTAGAGTGATGTCAGTTACTTATGGTGGGAAAACATGGACAGAAGATGTTTCTTCCTTTATTGGAACAAATCAAGCAATGTCTTTCTCAATTGCAGCTTCAACTGGAGCACTTATGAATTTGCAACAATTGCGCAATGTTAATTTCACTTATACGGTAGCTCAAGGTACTGTTATTGCAAATTATGTGGATGAACAAGGAAAGACGATTGCTCCGTCAGAAACAACAAGTGGAGATATTGATACTCCATATGCGACAAGTCAAAAGACTATTCCAGGTTATACGTTTAAGGTTTCAAATGGAGCAGCAACTACAGGGAATTATGCTGCCAATGACCAAATCGTGAATTATGTTTATACTCGGAATCAAGGAACTATCGATGTCACTTATATTGATCAAACAACGGGACAGACTTTAAGTAAAAAAGATTTATCTGGTGGAACAGGAGATCCTTCTAATTACACAACAACTGACACCATTAAATCTTATACAGATGCGGGTTACGAATTGGTTTCAGATAATTATCCAAGTGGTGGCACAGTCTTTGCGGATACACCTCAACATTATGTTGTTAATTTGAAACAAAAATTAGTTGTTAGTTCTGAGCAAAAACAAGTAAATGAAACAATCCACTATGTTTATGAAGATGGAAGTAAGGCAGCAGATGATTATAAAGCTCCACCATTGAACTTTACGAGAAGTGTGACAACCAATCAAGTAACTGGCGAAAAGACTTATGGCGATTGGCAAGCACAAAATGGTGATAGTTTTGCTAAAGTCATTTCACCAGTTATAAAAGGAGAAACACCTGACCAAACTCAGATTGATGAAGTGACAGGAATCACAGCTAATTCAGCAGATATTGAGAAGAAGGTTGTTTATAAACGTAACCAAGGAACGATTGATGTGACTTACATTGATGAATCAACTGGTCAGGTTCTGACTAAAAAAGATTTATCTGGTGGAACGGATGATCCGTCAAATTATACAACTGCTGATGATATCAAGGCATATACAGATAAAGGCTATGAATTAGTTTCTGATGATTACCCAAGTGGTGGGACGGTCTTTACGGATGACCCACAACACTATGTAGTAAAATTAAAACACGGCTTAACAGAATCAACTGATAAAAAAGCTGTCAATCAAGTGATTCATTATGTTTATGAAGGTGGAGGTGAAGCAGCTACTGACCACAATGCTACGGTTGACTTTAGTCGGACAATTACTACTGATAAAGTAACGAATGACAAAACTTATGGTAACTGGACGGCTGATAATGGTGATAGTTTTGCGTCAGTAACATCTCCGGTGATTGATGGCTATACGGCTGATCAACTTAAAGTTTCTGAAATGACAGGAATTACTTCTGATACAAAAGATATTTCGGTGACAGTAACTTATACTCGAAATCAAGGAACCATTGATATTACTTATATTGATGAAACGACTGGAAAAGTGTTGACTACGAAAGATTTATCTGGTGGAACGGGTGATTCTTCTAACTACACTACTGATGCAGATATCAAAACTTATACAGACATGGGCTACGAGTTAGTTTCAAATGATTATCCAAAAGATGGAACTAAATTTACTGATGACCCTCAACACTATGTTGTGAGATTAAAACATGGAATAACAGAAGTAACTGAGAATAAATCGGTCAATCAAGTGATTCATTATGTTTACCAAGATAATGGAAGTAAAGCAGCTGATGACCATAATGCTACAGTTGATTTTAGTCGGACAATCACTACTGACAAAGTAACGGGTGAGAAAACTTATAGTGACTGGACAGCTGACAATGGTGATAGTTTTGCGTCAGTGACGTCTCCGGTGATTGATGGCTATACGGCTGATCAACTTAAAGTTTCTGAAATGACAGGAATTACTTCTGATACAAAAGATATTTCGGTGACGGTAACTTATAGTCGAAATCAAGGAACCATTGATATTACTTATATTGATGAAACGACTGGAAAAGTGTTGACTACGAAAGATTTGTCTGGTGGAACGGGTGATTCTTCTAACTACACTACTGATGCAGATATCAAAACTTATACAGACATGGGCTACGAGTTAGTTTCAAATGATTATCCAAAAGATGGAACTAAATTTGCTGATGACCCTCAACATTATGTTGTGAGATTAAAACATGGCACAGTAGTTGAGACTGAAAATAAATCAGTTAATGAAGTCATTCATTATGTTTATGATAATGGGGATAAGGCTGCTGACAACTATAAGGCAACAATTGTCTTTAGTCGGACAATCACTACTGACAAAGTGACGGGTGAGAAAACTTATAGTGACTGGACAGCTGACAATGGTGGAAAATTTGCTGCAGTTCTTTCACCAGTCATTAAAGATTACATCGCAAGTCAACTCAAGATTGATGAAATGACAGGAATTACGGTAGATACAGCGGACATTGAAAGAACTGTCGTTTATCATAAGGTGCCTGCGGGAATTATCGTTCCTCCAGTTCGCCCAGATAAACCAAGTCAACCGTCTTCTGACAATCAATCAAAAACACCTACACCTACGGCTAAGGCTGTTAAAGATAGTAAACCAGCAGATGTTCTCCCAAGTACTGGTGATAGTCAAAAATCACAAATTGTTTTGACTCTGCTAGGAATCATGGCAGTGATTGTTTCGCCACTTGCTCTTTTACTTAGACGTAAAAAACAATAATTAAAGAAAAAATAAAAGGTCTGACAGTGTCAGGCTTTTTATTTGGAGAGTAATATTCATAGATGAAAAAATAAGTTCAAATCTTTTAGGATTCAAGTAGAAAAAGACTACAAAAAGAAATTGTGAAATGTTATAATAGTGTATCACACAATCCTTTATTAGTGATTTTTTATAACGGATTGAAAATGGTCATTTAATTGACGAACTAGAGGGAAAAAAATTAAAGAATGATAAATTTAAAAATAGGACAGAAACTTCAACTCGAAATCGAGCGAATGGGGATAAATGGGGAGGGAATTGGCGTCATTTCAGGACGACTTGTTTTTATTCCTTATGCGCTTCCAGGGGAAGAAGTTTTAGTTGAAATTACTGAAAATGCTAGAAATTTTAGTCGTGCAAAATTGGTTAAGATTATTGAAAAATCTCCAAACCGCGTGAAACCACAGGATAGAGCTTATCATGAAATGAGTCAATCTCACATCATGCATCTTTCTTATCCAATGCAATTAGAATTTAAGCGTGATGTTATGCGTCAGGCCTTAGAAAAATATAAACCAGCAGGTTGGCGTAATTATGAATTACGTGCAACTTTGGGAATGGAAAATACACTTGGTTATCGTAACAAATTGCAGTTTCAAGTGCGTCGTTTGAATGACGGAACAGTGATTGCGGGACTTTATCAAGAAGGAACGCATCATTTGGTTAACCTAGATAACTGTTTGGTTCAAGATCCGAAAACCCAAGAAATTATCAATCACATTTGCCGTTTGATTGAAAAATTTGATTTACCTGTATATGATGAACGTAAAATCGGCGGAATTCGTACGGTCATGGTTCGTCGTTCACAAAAAACAGGCGAAGTACAAATTATTTTTGTGACTTCAACACCAATTATTTTGGACGGTCAAGTTTGGCCAGAATTACGTGAAGAACCTTCAAAACGTCAAAAAAATTCTTTTGTTAAATTTGATAAAATGTTGTCAGCACTGACAGAAGAATTTGAAGAAATTGTGACGGTTGCGGTCAATTTCCACCCAAGAAAAACCAGTGAAATTTATGGCGAACGCACACAAATTTTGTTCAATGAAAAAGAAACAATTACCGAAGGCGTTTTGGATTATGAATTTGAATTAAGTCCTCGTGCTTTCTATCAATTGAACTCTGAGCAAGCCAATGTACTTTATGGTGAAGCAGTTAAGGCTTTGAATCCTAAAAAAGATGACCGTGTCATTGATGCTTACTGTGGTGTAGGTACGATTGGTTTTGCGGTGGCTAAAAAAGTAAAATCGGTTCATGGAATGGATATTACACCAGAATCAATTTTTGATGCGCGTGAAAATGCCAAACGATTGGGTCTTAAAAATTGCCACTATGAAATTGGTAAAGCGGAGCGAATTATTCCAAACTGGAACAAATCTGGTCATAGAGCAACTGCAATGATTGTTGACCCACCACGTACAGGGCTTGATGATGCATTGCTTGAAACAATTACTAAATTCCCACCAGAAAAAATGGTTTATGTCAGCTGTAACGTTTCAACTTTGGCAAAAGATTTAGTCGTTTTGGCCAATTATTATAAAGTAGAATACATCCAATCTGTGGATATGTTCCCACATACAGCAAGAACTGAAGCAGTTGTTAAATTGACAAAACGTGATGAACCTTTGAAAATTGTTAAATTTGAACATTTGGAAGAAGAACGTAAAGCTGAAGCTTTTGCTAAAGGTAAAAAACGTGGACGTCGTCCGCAAAAATATGGTAAATATTGAGAAATTTTGCTGACAGAATTTTTATCAGTAACTTTTAGAAAAAATGAGAGAAAAAATGAAAAAATTTATAGTTGAACCTGAATTTTGGGAACTTTTTCCTGAGACAAAAATTGGAATTGTTTTAGCTAAAAATATTGATAATAGTATGGAATCAAGTGTTGACATCAAAAAAAATCTTGCTGAAGCGAATGAAAATGCAGAGCAATTTTTAGAAGCGGCTGTTTTTAGTGAAAATCCTGTAGTCTCTGTTTGGCGCAAGGCTTATCAACAATTTAAAACAAAAAAAGGGGCTAGAAGTTCGATTGAAAATCTGCTTAAACGAGTAGATAAAGGTAAAGCTGTGGGCTCGATTAATCCTTTGGTTGATATTTACAATAGTATTAGTTTGAACTATGGACTACCTGCTGGTGGTGAGGATATTGATACTTTTGCAGGAAATCTACGTTTGACAAAAGCTGCTGGTGGCGAACATTTCTTGGCTTTGGGTGATGATGAAGCTGACAATGCCCTGCCTGGCGAAATCTGCTATCTTGATGATGAAGGGGCAGTTTGTCGTTCATGGAATTGGCGTGATGGTCAAAGAACGATGCTGACAGAACAAACCAAAAATGCTTTTTTGATTATTGAATCTGTCGACCCTGAACGCGGTCAAGTTTTAGAGGCTGCAACGCAAAAATTAGCTGAATTGAGTGAAAAATACTTAGGAGGAACAGCAGAAGTCCTCCTAGTCACTAAAGAAAATCCAGAAATTTCTTTAGACTAGCGTTTTATGACATCTAAAAAAATTAGATTTACTGACAGATAAGAGTTTTAGTAGGAAAGTTGATGATACTGTCAATAAAAAAGAGCCGTCAGTAAATCTGACGGTTCTGTCATTAATTATTTTTATGATAAAATAGAAAAAATCTGAGGTTGTATATGATTTATATGAGAAAAGCAGGCCCGAAAGATTTGCTTTCAATTATGAAAATTATTGAAGAAGCAAGAGCTTTTTTGGCTGATTCTGGCAGTGACCAATGGCAAAATGCTTATCCAGCTGTTTTTGATATTGAAGAGGATTTTGCGAAAGAACAGGCCTATGTCTTGCTAGCTGATGATAAAATAGCTGGTTATTGTGCAATTATTACAGGTGAAGAACCAGCTTATACTCAAATTACTGACGGCGCTTGGTCAAATCAAAATTTTGATTATGTGACTATTCATCGAATTGCTTTATCTAACGAATTTCGTGGACAATCTTTGACAAAATATCTATTTTCAAATATTTTTACCTTGATGTTATCTAAAGGATACTCTGATTTTCGCCTAGATACCCACCCGGTCAATAAATTGATGCAACATGTCTTTGAACGTGAAGGCTTTGTAAAACGAGGGCTTGTTCAATTTGAAGGTGACCGTTTTGCTTATCAATTGGAGCTCAATAAATAGATGAATAAAAAAGAACTTATTGATTTTTGCTTGTCTCTTGGGCCGACTTTTGCAGATACTCCCTTTGCCAAAATGGAGAAGGGTCAGCCGACGGTAGTGATGCGACATCTAAAGAATAAAAAATCATTTGCTTATATTTCTGAGCGAGAAGGCCGAGTCAATATCGCAATCAAGCAGAAGCCAGAAATCGCAATCGAATTGCGAGATTTCTTTGTGGATATTAATCCAGCATTTCACATGAATAAAACGCATTGGAATGATGTTTTGCTTGATGGAGATGTTGCTGATGAGCAAGTTTGCAAAATGGTTGAGCAAAGCTATGATTTAATCAAACCCAAAAGATAATGATGAGCCAACAGCTCTGAATTTTAATAGGAGAAAAAATGACTTACGAACAAAATTTTTTAAAAGATTTTCAAGAATGGGTGGACCAACAAGTTCAAATTTCTGAACTTGCCATGAAAGCAGCTGAAAAAATTGCCACAGAAGACGGTAAAAAAGAAGCGAAAGAAGCAGCTATTCGCTATGAAAGTCGTTTAGACGCTTACCAATTTTTGCAAGGAAAATTTGAAAACTACAAAAATGGTAAAGATTTCCATGACGTTCCGGATTTTGGAACAAAAACATTTTAATGAGTGACTTCTAACCATTAGATAAAAGGAGATTCAAATGAATTTTAAGAAGATGGTTGGTAATCAAGTGCGAGTAAGAGCTCTCGCTTAGATTACCGCAAAGTCTTATTTCTTTGCGGATAAGAACAAATTTAGTTCACCCTCCTTGAAGTGGATGAAAATAGACAAAATGGAACCTGTGTCTTGCACAGAACCACATTTTCTCAATTTTCATAACTTCAAAGCAGTCGGGTTCACATCTTAAGGAATAAGAAAATGTTAAAACCATATGAATATAATCGAATTAAATACCTGACCTTTGACCTGGTCAATGTCTATCACTCTGTCAATGATAAATCGACAGTTGAGGCAGTTTACGCCCAAGTCGCCACAGAAATTTTGCAAATCGCTGAAAATGCTGACAGTCTTGTCAGTGAAAATAATCTGTCAGTAAAAGTTGCTATTCAAGAATACTTATCAGCCATTGATAATCCTAAATTATCAAGAGAACAAGCTGAAAAATTACTGACAGAACTTAAAACTTTAGTCGAAGCTTTTCATTTACCGAGCGAAGCTCAAATGAAAAAAGCTTTCAAAAAAGTTAAAAAGTTAAAAATTCCAGCGACAAGTCAATGGGATTTACGTGATGTCACTTACTTTGCTTGGAATGAAGTTTCCAGTGGCCGAAAATATCTTTTGACCGCTGACGGGCGTGGTTTCTATGGCAGTATCTCTGGCAGTATGAAAAATATCTGTGCCATTTGCCAAAAAACAAGTATCGTCACTCAATTTCTAGCGACAACAAAAAGAGGCGCAGACGGGACCTATACTAAAAATGGTACCTATATTTGCTTAGATTCTGAACAATGTAATCAGCAAATTCAAGCCAAAGAAGGCTTGGAGCATTTTTTAGAAATCATTAAAGAAAAATAAAAATTTAGAAGTATCTTGTAAAAAAACAAGAATTCTGCTAAAATAAAAGCAAGTTGACGAGGAGTAATAAAGCAAGACTTATAGAGAGAACACGGCTGGTGAAAGTGTTCAGTCAAACTTTATGAAGGTTGCGTCATTTCAAGAAAATTAAGGCATAAAATGAGTGTCGTCAATTGACGAAAATCAGGTGGTACCGTGCGGAAGCACCCTGGAGAATAAATCAGGGTGCTTTTTTTGTACCCAAAGGAGAAGAACATGACAAACGAACTAACCCCAAAATTCAACCCGACAGAGGTTGAGGCAGGACGCTACGAAAAATGGCTTGAAGCTGATGTTTTCAAACCTTCTGGAAATCCCGATGCAGAGCCTTATAGCATCGTTATTCCACCACCAAATGTGACAGGAAAACTCCACTTGGGTCATGCTTGGGATACAACGTTACAAGACATCATCATTCGCCAAAAACGGATGCAAGGTTTTGATACGCTTTGGTTGCCAGGAATGGACCATGCGGGGATTGCCACTCAAGCAAAAGTTGCTGCCCGTCTTGCCGAAGATGGTATTTTACCACAAGATCTTGGACGTGAAAAATTCCTTGATAAAGTTTGGGAGTGGAAAGATGAATATGCTGCAACCATCAAGGAACAATGGGGAAAAATGGGGATTTCTGTTGATTATTCTCGTGAACGTTTTACTCTTGATGAAGGACTTTCGCAAGCGGTTCGTAAAGTTTTTGTCCAACTTTATAATAAAGGTTGGATTTATCGTGGCGAAAAACTCATCAACTGGGATCCAAAAGCGATGACTGCTTTGTCAGACATTGAGGTCATTCACAAAGAAATTGATGGGGCTTTTTACCACATCACTTACCAAATTGAAGGAAGTGATGAGTTTGTTGAAATTGCCACAACACGCCCAGAAACTTTCCTTGGTGATACAGCTGTTATCGTCAATGAAAAAGATGAACGCTATAAACATTTAGTGGGCAAAAATGTTATCCTCCCAATCATTAATCGTGTCATTCCGATTTTGACAGATGACCATGCTGATATGGAAAAAGGAACTGGGGTTGTAAAAATTACACCTGCACATGACCCTAATGACTTTGAAGTTGCGATGCGTCATGATTTGCCAATGATTAACATGATGAACAATGACGGAACCATCAATGAAAATGGTGGAAAATATGAAGGACTTGACCGTTTTGAAGCCCGCAAACAAATTGTTGCTGACCTCAAGGAATTGGGGCAGTTGGTTGATATAAAACCAGTCCGCCATGAAGTTGGGCACTCAGAGCGAACAGGAGTGGTTGTTGAACCACGTTTATCAACACAATGGTTTGTCAAAATGGACGAATTAGCTAAGAATGCAATTGCTAATCAAACAACAGAAGATGCAGTAGAATTTTATCCGCCACGTTTCAATGATACTTTCATGCAATGGATGGAAAATGTTCATGATTGGGTTATTTCACGTCAACTTTGGTGGGGACATCAAATTCCAGCTTGGTATAATGAAGCGGGTGAAATGTATGTTGGTGAAGAAGCACCTGAGGGAGAAGGTTGGACACAAGATGCCGATGTACTTGATACTTGGTTTAGTTCAGCTTTGTGGCCGTTTTCAACAATGGGTTGGCCAGACGAAAACTCAGCAGACTTCAAACGTTATTTCCCAACAAGTACCCTTGTAACAGGTTATGATATTATCTTCTTCTGGGTTTCACGCATGATTTTCCAATCTTTAGAATTCACTGGTAAATCACCATTTCACAATGTTTTGATTCATGGTTTGATTCGTGACGAAGAAGGACGTAAAATGTCTAAATCGCTCGGTAACGGAATTGACCCAATGGATGTGATTGAAAAGTATGGAGCTGATGCACTCCGTTGGTTCCTATCAAATGGTTCTGCACCAGGACAAGATGTACGTTTTTCTTATGATAAAATGGATGCCGCTTGGAATTTCATCAATAAAATTTGGAATGTTTCACGTTATATTTTGATGAATGCAGAAGATGTCAGCGCTGATGCTGTTTCTTCGGCTTTGACAAAAGTTGCAAATAAAACTGCTGGTAATGTCACTGACCGTTGGATTTTGACACGTTTGAATGATACTGCCCGGCGCGTGACTGAACAAATGGATAAATTTGAATTTGGTGTTGCTGGTCATATTCTTTACAATTTCATTTGGGATGAGTTTGCAAACTGGTATTTGGAATTAACAAAAGAAGTCATGTTTGGTGAGGATGAAGCTGAAAAAGACATTACACGTGCAGTATTGCTCCATGTTTTAGATCAAGTTTTACGTCTATTACACCCAATTATGCCTTTCTTCACTGAAGAAATCTTTGAAAAATTACCAAACACTTCTGGTTCAATTGTTGTTGCCGAATATCCAAAAGTACGTCCAGAATTTAATGATGACAAAGCAAGCGAAGGTGTGGCGATGTTAATTGAATTAATTACAGCCGTTCGTAATATTCGTGCTGAGGTTAATACTCCATTGTCTAAAGCTGTTCCAATGTTGATTAAATCTGAACATGCAGATTTCTTGAATGCTGTTTCTCCTTATATCAGCCGTTTCACTAATCCTTCGGAATTAACAATTGCTAAAGACTTGGCGGTTCCAGAACAAGCGATGTCAGCGGTCATTACTGGAGCAGAATTATACTTACCATTGGCCGGTTTGATTAACATCGAAGAAGAAATTGCTCGACTTGAAAAAGAATTGGCTAAATGGCAAAAAGAGTTAGATTTAGTGAATAAAAAATTGGGTAATGAACGTTTTGTGGCGAATGCTAAAGCAGAAGTTGTTCAAAAAGAAAAAGATAAATTAGCTGATTATCAAGAAAAATTCGATACTGTGAAAGCTCGTATTGCAGAATTGAAAGAAAACTAATATAAAAAACCAGTAACTTTTAAGCTACTGGTTTTTTTAGAGTAAAATCAAAAAAATTCCTAAGAGAACAAAAAATAAAATAAGGAAAGCAGTGATTCTTTTACTAGATTTTGTATGTGGATTAATACTTACGCCTAAATTAAATTTTCGTGGAGTCCAGAAATCAGTTTCTTTACTGACCGTTTGTTCACCATATTTCTGAAAAAAGAAGAGTAGTAATGCAATGCTAAAGCATTCTAAGATGGCAGAAATTCTGACGAAATTTACAGATAGGATTGAGCAAATAATTGTACTGACAAAAGTTAAAAACACTAAGAAGATACTAAGAATAAGACCAAATTTATAAAATTTAGTATTTTTTGACATCATCAAACCTCCATACTTACTTTTATTATAATTCTTTTTAAGAAAAAGTGCGCAGAAATTTATAAATGATTAAACAAAAATTACTGACAGAATTTCCTGTCAGTAATTTTTATCTCTAAGCTTTGCTGATTTCTTTTTTATAAAGATTTCCCCAAGCTGCCATCGTATCATGGATTGGTTTGAGAGTTCTTCCAAGTTCTGTCAGTGAATATTCAACACGAGGAGGCACCTCTGCATAGACTTCACGATGAACCAGCCCGCTTTCTTCGAGGGCACGTAAATGTTGGGTCAAAACTTTTTGTGAAATATGTCCAACTGAACGTTGAAGTTCGCCAAAGCGCATGGTTCGCTCTAATAAATCACGGACAATGAGCATTTTCCAGCGGTCGCCCATCAAAACAAGTGCTGTTTCAACAGGACAATCTGGAAGTTCAGAAATTTTTTTCATTTTTTTATTACCTCAAATCGCTGATATTATACAATAGTATATAAAAGGGATGTATCTAATTTTCAAGTGCTTACTTTACATAGTGGTAGTACAATGATATTATACACTTAGGTAGTCAAAAAAGCAAGCTACTTTATAAGATATAAAATAATAAATAAATGGAGGATTTAACATGAAATATTTAGTAACAGGTGCGACAGGTGGATACGGTACTTATGCACTCGGATTTTTGAAAGAATTGGTTCCAATTTCTGATATTGCGGTTTTGGCTCGCACAGAAGAAAAAGCAGCCCCACTCAAAGCGGCAGGTTTTGATGTACGTTTGGCAGATTATTCAGATTTAATTGCTTTAGAACAAGCATTTACAGGAATTGACCGTTTGCTTTTTGTTTCAGGAGCGCCGGGAAATCGTCAAGCTGAGCATCAAAATGTGGTTGATGCAGCCAAAAGTGCTGGGATTTCTTATATTGCTTATACAAGTTTTCCTCAAACAGAAACGGCAACAAGTGACTTAGCTGCTGACCATATTTATACTGAAAAGGCGATTGAAAAATCAGGAATTGCCCACACATTTTTACGTAATAACTGGTACTTTGAAAATGAAATGCCAATTATTGCTGCTGCACTTTCAACTGGAAAATTTGTTTACAATGCACCAACAGGTAAAGTGGGATGGGCTTTGAAACGCGAATACTCAGAAGTTGGGGCAAAAGCACTTGCGGGAGCAGATTTTCCAGAAGTTTTGGAGCTTTCAGGAAAAAGATTGACCTACGCCGAACTTGCTCAAGCACTCAAAGCAGTTTCTGATAAGGAATTTGAAGTAGTCGCAGCTGATGACAAAGCTTTTGTCAGTCATTTAGTTGAAACTGGACTTCCAGATTTTGTAGCAGAACTTTTCCTTGGATTCCAAAAAGATATTGAAGCAAAAGATTTAGATGTGGAATCTAAAGATTTTGAAGAAGCCTTGGGACATTCACTGACAGATACAAAAGAAGCTTTGAAAGAACTTTTGGCATAATAAAAAAATTACTGACAGAGCTGTCAGTAATTTTTATTTGAGTTTATAAGATAATTTCTCAACAAATTCATAAGCAGCTGGACAGTAAAGTGTATTTTTTATCGTTAAATTGTTGATTTGATAAATCTTTTTACGGTCAGTATGGGGAAATTCGCGACAAGCTTTAGGACGAACTTCGTAAATACTACAGAGATTGTCAGAACCAAGAAACTGACAAGGCATGGTTTGAAAAACTTTGTCACCATCTTCGTCAGTTCGCAGATAAGTGGCTTCAAAGTCACTCACTTTCATTTTTAAATGTTTTGAGACGCGTTCAATATCGGCCTCTGTCCAAAGAGGGCCTAAGGTCTTGCAACAATTAGCACATTTGGTGCAGTCAATTTCTAAAAAAACTTCTTCATGAACTTCTTTAACGATTTTATCTAATTGCTTTGGTGGTTTTTTGGCAAGCCCAGCTAAAAATTTCTTATGTGTCTTTTGTTTTTGTTGGGCTAGATTTTTATAACGGTCAAGGTCAATTTCAAATGTATATTTCATCATTAATATTTTAGCAAAAATTTGCATGAAAGACTGATTTGTCAGTCGTCAAAGAGATTTGACACCCTCAAAAAAATTGGGAGTCAACTTATCAGTAAATCTTTTGATAACAATAATTATTCATTGAAATCTTAAACTAAATTTTTACGAAAAAAGCTGTCTCAGAGCTGGAAAAGTTTCAGAGCTGGAAAGCTAAACAAATAAGCGCTTACATAACCTTTAGTATTGTTAAAAAGCCGAAAAAGTGATAAAATGAACTAGAAAATTCGAAGATAAAACAATGCAAAAGTTGTCGTTCTTCAATAGCTAAATTCTCGTAAAAAACGAGAAATTGAAAGGAATTAAAATGGCTCATATTAAATTTGACTATTCAAAACTCACTCCATTTGTAGCTGAAAATGAATTAGACGAAATCCAATGGCAAATCGACGGGGCAGCTAAATTGCTCCACGAAGGAAAAGGTGCTGGGAGCGATTATATCGGATGGCTTGACCTTCCTGAAGATTACGACAAAGAAGAATTTGCTCGTATTCAAAAAGCAGCTAAAAAAATTCAATCTGATTCAGAAGTTCTTATTGTTATCGGTATCGGTGGTTCATACCTCGGTGCACGTGCAGCAATTGACTTTTTGAGCAACAGCTTTGTTAACTTGCAAACTGCCGAAGAACGTAAAGCACCACGTATTCTTTATGCTGGTAACTCAATTTCTTCATCATACTTGGCTGACCTTGTAGATTACGTTGCTGACAAAGATTTCTCTGTAAATGTAATCTCTAAATCAGGTACAACAACAGAACCAGCGATTGCTTTCCGTGTCTTCGAAGAAATGTTAGTTAAAAAATACGGTCGTGAAGAAGCAAACAAACGTATTTATGCAACAACTGATAAAGAAAAAGGTGCTGTAAAAGTTAATGCTGACGCAAATAACTGGGAAACTTTTGTTGTTCCAGATTCAGTTGGTGGACGTTTCTCAGTATTGACAGCTGTTGGTCTTTTGCCAATCGCAGCTTCAGGTGCTGATATCACAGCTTTGATGGAAGGTGCTAACGCTGCGCGTAAAGAATACACTTCTACAAATGTTCATGAAAATGATGCTTACGCATATGCTGCACTTCGCAATATCCTTTATCGTAAAGGCAAATTCTCAGAAATCTTGATCAATTACGAACCAAGCCTTCAATATTTCTCAGAATGGTGGAAACAATTGGCTGGTGAATCAGAAGGGAAAGACCAAAAAGGAATTTACCCAACTTCAGCTAACTTCTCAACAGACCTTCACTCATTAGGACAATGGATTCAAGAAGGAACACGTACTGTTTTTGAAACAGCAATCCGTATTGAAAAACCACGTAAAAACATCAACATTCCAGAACTTGACGCTGACCTTGATGGACTTGGATACTTACAAGGTAAAGATGTTGACTTCGTTAACAAAAAAGCAGCTGACGGTGTGCTTCTTGCTCACACTGACGGAAATGTTCCAAACATGATCGTGACATTGCCAGAACAAGACGAATTCACACTTGGATATGCAATTTACTTCTTTGAACTTGCTATAGGTGTTTCTGGTTACTTGAACGGAATTAACCCATTCAACCAACCAGGTGTTGAAGCTTACAAGAAAAATATGTTCGCTCTTCTTGGTAAACCAGGATTTGAAGAACTCAGCAAAGAATTGAATGACCGCCTTTAATCTTTGATTAAAAGTGTCATAAAAATCACTGACAAGATTTCTGTCAGTGATTTTTTGTATATTTTCATAAGTTATATTTTCAATCTCTGTATTTTATTAACAACTTTTAAAAATCTACCTAGTTTTTGTTTATTATTTGTGCTACAATTATAGATAAATTAAAAAAATCGGAAAATTTAAGGAATAATATGAAAGAGTTTTGGAATTTAGACAAAAATTTGCAACTCCGTTTAGGAATTGTTTTCTTAGGTGCCTTTTCATATGGCACCGTTTTTTCTTCAATGACCATTTATTATAATCAACATTTGGGAAGTGCCATTACAGGGATTTTGCTTGCCTTATCTGCGGTGGCCACTTTTGTCGCTGGAATTCTTGCAGGCTTTTTTGCTGACCGAAATGGTCGAAAACCAGTGATGGTTTTTGGGACAGTGATTCAACTTTTGGGTGCTCTTTTAGCTATTGCCTCAAACTTACCTGGTCACGTGAATCCGTGGTCCACTTTTATTGCTTTTTTACTAATTAGTTTTGGTTATAATTTTGTGATTACTGCAGGAAATGCCATGATTATTGATGCATCGAATGCTGAAAATCGTAAAGTTGTTTTTATGTTGGATTATTGGGCGCAAAACTTGTCAGTTATTTTAGGAGCAGCATTAGGTGCTTGGCTTTTTAGACCAGCATTTGAAGCACTTTTAGTGATTTTACTTTTAACCGTCTTAGTCTCATTTTTCTTAACTACTTTTGTAATGACTGAAACTTTTAGACCGATTGTAAAGGCCAAAGAGGAAGCAGAAAATATTTTTCAGGCCTATAAGACAGTGCTACAAGATAAGACTTATATGATTTTTATGGGAGCTAATATTGGGACTACTTTTATTATCATGCAATTTGATAATTTTTTGCCTGTTCATTTATCAAATAGTTTTAAAACAATCACTTTTTTTGGTTTTGAAATCTATGGACAACGGATGCTTACGATTTATTTGATTTTAGCTTGTGTGTTAGTGGTTCTATTAATGACCACCCTAAATCGCTTGACCAAGGACTGGTCACACCAAAAAGGATTTATTTGGGGGAGTTTATTTATGGCAATTGGGATGATTTTTTCATTTTTGACAACGACGTTTACACCTATTTTCATTGCCGGTATCGTTTATACTTTAGGTGAAATTGTTTATACACCAAGTGTTCAAACTTTAGGTGCAGATTTGATGAATCCAGAAAAAATTGGTTCTTACAATGGCGTTGCCGCAATTAAGATGCCAATTGCCTCCATTCTTGCCGGTTTACTTGTTTCGATTTCACCAATGATTAAAGCAACAGGAGTTTCTTTAGTCTTAGCATTAACTGAAGTTCTAGCGATTATTTTAGTACTTATTGCTGTAAATAGACACCAGAAAACAAAAATTAATTAAAAAAATGACCTCTAAAAAAAGAATTTATCTTGAAGAGGGGTCAAGATAGATTTTTTATTGATAAAAACAGAAAGAAATAAAATGAAAGATTTTTTTGGATTACATCCAACGCTTAAAATTCGTTTAATTATGAATTTTTTTGGGACGCTTTGCTTTAGTACAGTGGGTGGCTCAATGACAATTTACTACAATAAATATATGGGAGCAGGAATCACGGGATTACTTTTAGTCATTAGTTCAGTCATGGTTTTCTTGGTTGGGCTTTATGCTGGCCATTTGTCCGACGTTCAGGGACGAAGACCTGTGATGATTTTCTCAACTGCCATTACTGGTTTTGGTGGAGCTTTAGCAACATTTGCAAACTCATCTTTTTACTTCAATCCTTGGGTCACTTTTTTAGGATTTCTTATTATCAATTTTGGTTTTGGCTTTTTTAACACCGCAAGTCAAGCGATGATTGTAGATTTGACAACAAGTGAAAATCGGCGAGTCGTTTATAGTATTCAATATTGGATTATCAATTTTGCAATCATGATTGGTTCAGGACTTTCAGGCTGGTTTTTCCGAGATTATTTGGTTTGGTTACTTTTAGCTATCACAATTGAAGAAATCGTTAGTTGTTTGGTTGTAATTTTTTGGATTGATGAATCCTTCAATCCAGATACTCAGCAGCATAAGCAAGAATCAAATATTATTAAAGCTTATTTCACAGTTGCTAAAGACCGTATTTTCATGTATTATTTATTTGCTTCTATCTTTATTGCGATGATTTTTAATCAAATTGATTATTATCTTCCCGTCCATTTGAGTGATAGTTTTAGAACAGCAAGGATTTTTGGAATTGAAGTTTATGGACAACGGATGTTGACAATTTTCCTAATGGTCAATACCTTAGTTATCGTATTGTTTATGGGGAGAGTCAATAAACTAACTAAAAATTGGTCACGAAGTAGTGGAATATCCATTGGAATTATTTTGCAAGGTTTGGGATTCATGATTGCATTTCTTGGTCGTGATTTAACTTGGGAACTGGTTGCAGCATTGATAGCAACAATTGGTGAAATGATTTTGGTTCCATTTTCACAGGCTCTGCGGGCCGATTTAATGGACGGAGACCAAGTGGGAACTTATACAGGAGCTTTTTCAGTGACTCAGCCTATTGCTTCGGTCTTGTCAGGAATCCTTGTGTCCCTCTCAAGTCTTTATGGAAATATTGGGATGACCATCTTCATGTTTTTCATTATTGTATTAGGGGTGCTGCCCTCACTAGGAGCAATTCGGATGCATGAAAGTCATTCATGAGTTAAATATAGGTAAAAATAAGTTTCAAAAGTTAGAATGAAATTCTGATTTGAGAAACTTATTTTTTTGTCAGTAAAATAATAAGAAAATTTTTACTGACAGAACCTTTAGACCAAGGCTTACAGGGAGATTCGGCTCTCCATTTGAAATTTTGTGATATAATTATTTTCATGAGAGTAGTTTCAGGAAATTATGGCGGAAGACCGCTGAAAACATTGGCAGGAAAAACAACAAGACCAACCACCGATAAAGTTAAAGGAGCCATTTTTAATATGATTGGCCCTTATTTTGAAGGGGGACGTGTTCTTGATTTATTTGCAGGCTCAGGCAGTTTGGCAATTGAAGCCATTTCAAGAGGAATGGATCACGCCATTCTTGTCGAAAAAGACAGAGCAGCTCAACAAGTCATTTTGGAAAATATTAAGATGACCAAAGAGCCTGAAAAATTTCAATTATTAAAAATGTCAGCAGAACGAGTCTTATCAAACTTGTCAGAGACTTTTGATTTAGTCCTCTTAGACCCACCTTATGCTAAGGAACAAATTGTTGAAAACTTAGAACTTTTGCAAGACAAAAAACGACTGACAGAAAATGTAATTGTCGTCTGTGAAACAGACAAGGAAGTTGAACTCCCTGACCAAATTGGGAAATTAGAGCTGACCAGACAAAAAACTTATGGAATTTCTAAAATTTCAATTTATGAATTTTGACTTTTACTGACAGAAATTCTGTCAGTAAATTAAGAAAGAAAAAAGTAATGACAGAAAAAATTGGACTCTTTACAGGAACTTTTGACCCACTGACAAATGGTCATTTAGACGTTATCAAACGTGCCAGTCAACATTTTGATCAACTTTATGTTGGAATTTTTAAAAATGACCAAAAAAATCCACTTTTTCCAACTGATAAACGAGTGGAAATGCTAGAAGAAGCACTGACAAGTCTGTCAGTAACTCATAAAGTCAAAGTCATCAAACATGAACGTGATTTGACAGTGAATATTGCTAAAAAACTTGGCGTGACAGCTCTGGTTCGTTCTCTGCGTAATAGCCAAGATTTAGAATATGAAAAAAATATGTTCTATTTTAATATGGAGATGACAGGCATTGAAACCATCTTTTTCTTAGCAAAACCAGAACTCGAACCATTAAATTCCACACGGATGCGAGAATTACATGCCTTTGGGCAAGATGTCAGCGCTTGGGTTCCAGAAAATGTGAGTCGTGAATTAAGGAAATTAGATGAAAAAAAATAAAAAACTTAATCCCAAAATAAAATGGGGAATCTCAATTGGTCTAATTATTATTGCTTTACTTGTTTTAGTCTATCCAACTAATTACTATGTAGAGATGCCTGGAACAACCGAGCCCTTAGGAAAAATGGTCAAAGTTGAAGGCAAAAAAGATGAACATAAAGGTGATTTTTTCCTGACGACTGTCCAAATTGCACGAGCAAATCTTGCTACAATGATTTACAGCCATTTTAATAGTTTTACAAGCATTTACAGTGAGCAAGAAATGACTGGAGGTCTTAATGACGCACAGTTCAACCGTGTCAACCAGTTTTACATGGAAACCGCACAGAATACAGCGATTTATCAAGCTTTTAAATTAGCTAATAAACCTTATGAACTTAAATATGAAGGCGTTTATGTCCTTGATATTGCCAAGAATTCGACCTTTAAAAATAAGCTAGAACTTGCAGATACGATTACAGCAGTCAATGGTCAACAGTTTACATCAAGTGCCGACATGATTGCTTATGTTTCCAAACAAAAAGTCGGTGATTCAGTAACGATTGAATACACGAGAATTGACGGCACAAAGCACAAGTCAACTGGCAAATACATCAAAATTGCTAATGGCAAAACAGGAATTGGGATTAGCCTAGTTGACCATACTGAAGTCGTGACGAATCCGAAAGTTACTGTCAACGCGGGTTCAATTGGCGGTCCTTCTGCGGGGATGATGTTTACACTAGAAATTTACAGTCAGTTGACAGGAAAAGATTTGCGAAACGGTCGCGAAATTGCTGGAACTGGAACGATTGAACACGACGGAAGCATTGGCCAAATCGGCGGTGTTGATAAAAAAGTAGCCACAGCGAGTAAAGAAGGGGCAAAAGTCTTCTTAGTGCCTGATTCAGGCACCAAAAAGGAAAGTAGCAACAATTACCTTGGAGCCAAAGCCGCCGCTAAAAAACTAAAAACGAAGATGAAAATCGTTCCCGTCAAAACAATTCAGGACGCTTTAGATTATTTAGAAAAATAAAAACTACTGACAGCTTTTCTGTCAGTAGTTTTTTCATCGGATATTTTTGGAATATATGACAAAAGATAAATAAAATAAATTTTTTTATAAAAAGTTTAGAATTGGGGTTTTGAAAGTAAAAACTGGAGATAGAGTAATAAAAATAAAGAAGAAAAAAAGAGAGCCAATATAGTAACAACGTGGGTTTTCTCATGAACTTAACAATTAATAGAGTTTTGGCATATATTCCAAATAAAATTTATACTATCAATAATTTTGATAAAATAACAGATACCAATTGAATCAAAATTGGTATCTGTCTATATTAAAAGGAGATTTATTATGCAAAAAGAACTTAAAGAACAATCAACCAAACCAGAGCTTTTGGCAATGCTTAAAAATGTATTGGAAAATAGTTCAATGGCTAAGGGAGATGGATGGGCTGCTAGCAAATAAAATTTGATAGCAGAATTGGCGACGTTTAGTCGCCTTTTTTTGAGTAATATTTAGAAAGGATGTTAATATGTACGTTTTATCAGATGAATTATTATTTAGAGTTGAGAAAAACGGCGGAATTTTAATAAATAAAAATAATTTTAGCAGATTAGAATTGTCAGAAAGTGAGTCTATTTTTTTATCTTTAGTAAAAGAAATGGGAAAAGAAAAAGCATTTAACGAATACATAAAATATTTTAATGCTGATTCTCTAACAAAAATTTTACGAGAAAAAATTTATAAAAAAGGAGAGATAGAAGAAAAAGAGGTATCTTCTTTCTCAATTATTAATAAAATACAAAGTAAGATTAAAGAGCTGAAAAAATTAAATCAAATAGAGTTAGTGATTTATCCTAGTATGTATTGCAATCTTCATTGTGGCTTTTGCTTTCTTGCAAACAGAGAAGACGAAAATGTTCATCTTGCAGATGATTGAAAAAAGATTTTAAGTCAAGCAAAAGAAAATGGAATTTTATCATTTTCTATATTAGGTGGGGAGCCAACGAAATATAAAGACATAGATAATCTTTTAAAAATTATTGATTCATTGAAAGTAGTGACAACAATAACAACAAATGGTCAAGAGATAAAAAAATCAACAATAGATATTATTTGCCAATCTGATTATATTACCCCAGTTATATCTCTTGAATCAATAGATGATTTTAAAAATTTTGAACTCATGGGTACAAGGGCAAAAAGAGGAATAGAATTAATAAAGCTTTTTCATGAAAGAAAAAAGAAAGTCAGATTAAATACGGTTTATTCTAATCAAAGTGAAGAGGATATTATGGAGCTCTTGAAGTTTGCGATTAAAAACGAAATTGACCGTTTTTCTATTGCGGACTACTCCGAAGTGACTGGTTTTACAAAAATAACAAAAATATACAATATATCAGACCTGAGAAAATTAGAAGAAAAAGTTAGAAGATATCTACTAGATAATAAAATAGATAATTTCAATTTTTCAGTTGAAGGATGTTTTTATTTTACGGCTTTTCCAGAGTTAATTGAGGAGGGAAAAAATCTATCGGAATTTGAAAATATGTATTTTGGTTGTAGAGCGAAGCATACGAAAATGGAGATTTTATCTAACGGGGATGTCTTACCTTGTATTGCATTTTTAGGTGAAAAGCATACTTCCAATGCTTTTCATCAAACATTGACTGAAATATGGAAAAACGATTCAAATTATACAGAAGTTAGAGAATTTAAAACAGAAAATAAAGATTGTTTAAAGTGCTCAATGTTAAGAATTTGCGAGGGGGGATGCTATCCCAAATTACAAAGAACATTAAATCCTAACTTTACGAAAGATAAAACTTGTCAGCTATGAAAATCATAATCAAATATAAACAACTTTTTCTATTTAAACTCTTTTTGTCCCTCCTTCCCTATTTTTTTATTAGCATATTAATTATGAATGCTTTGGGTTATAGATATTCTGAGATTATGATTATTAGTGCAATGACGCAAATAATAGGAGTGATTTTAAATCTACCGCTAGGTATTTATGCTGAACAAAAAAATAGAAAAAAAGTATTATTACTTAATAATATTTTGTCAATTATTGCTTTTACCCTATTTTTATTTGAAAAATTTTATTTAGCAATCTTAGCAGCGGTCATACTTGGGATATCAGAAGCTCTATCTTCTGGAGTAATGCAAACTTTTTCTTATGAACAATTTCCAGATGATGTTACATATCGCAAATATCTTGAAGGCAGCAGTTCAATACAATATCTTGCAATATCAGTGATGACAATTATCACACCAGCCATACTACATTTCAATCGTTTTTTACCAATCATAATATCAGTAGCATTTATTGTTTTTTCAACCATTTTTTTATGTTTTATAAAATTAGAAAAAAGAGAAGAAAAACAAGAAGAAAAAATAACTATTAATATAAGGACATTACGAAAGGGATTAAAAGTATCGTCTAAGCTAAACTTATTCATTTTATTAGGAATAACTGTCACAACACTCATCATGTCTGTCAATAGTTGGAGTAGTATTTTATTGAAATATCATTATTTTCCACTTAAGTATTTAGGGCTTGTTTTGTTTACTTTTAATGTATGTATGGCAATTGGGAGTCGAATAAAGTGGAAAAAATTATCGATAGTTATGCTATTACCATTAATATCAATTCTTTTATTTTTTACAAAATCGGTATTTACTACTATTGTTTTATTTTCTATTTTTAGATTAATAAATGGTGGCTATAATAACTTTTTCATTGGGGAATTTAATAAACTAATAAAAAATAATCGAGTAGTTTTCTGGTCAATATATGATACATTTTTATCTCTGTTTTTTATTTTTGCTGATTTATCAAGCGGTCTAATTGCCCAAAATTTAACTGTAGAATTTATTTATTTAATATTTGGTCTGATTTCCTTACTTATTCTCCTAATTTATCTTTTAGCTAGAAAAAATATTTATTTTAGAAAAATAAAAAACTACTGACAGAAAAGCTGTCAGTAGTTTTTTTATCTAGTTTACAAGCTAAAAGCAAAGTTGTATAATAATTTCAAATAATTTAATAAATTTGGAATATATGACAAAGGGAAAATGAAATGGAAAAAAATTTAAAAGCCGGAATAATAATTGCTTTTATCAGAGAAACGAAGCATCTGAAATTAAAAGAAATGACTGGTGGCGATTTTTCAGAATCTCAGCTCGCAAAATTTGAAAAAGGAGAAACAGAGATTACGGTGGGTAAACTATTTACCGTTTTAGAAAACTCAAATGTCTATTTAGATGAATTTCAAAACCTTTATAACGAATATGAACAATCAGATGAATACAACTACCGTCACGAGTTGGCTGTGGCTTATGCGCAAAAAAATATCAAAGTAATAAAGGAAATTCAAAATTTTTGGGAAGAAAAATGCCAACAGAAACCTGATAATAAATTTTATCAGATTAATAAAATAGTGGTTAAAATCAACTTAGCAATGGCAAAAGGTTCTATTGTTTTTAAGGAAGATACTGACTTTTTGATGAACTACCTTGAATCTATCAGCGAATGGGGACGCTATGAACTATGGATTTTTGGGAATTGTCTTCGACATTTTGATGATAATGCTTTAGAGTATTATGGAATGCAAATTTTAGGAAAAGCAAATTATTATCACTCAATTCATCTCAATCAGCAGATCGTAATAAGAACATTTTTAAATCTTATTGATACTTGGTTACGTCGAGAAAATTTGATGCAAGCTTTTAAATATATCAATCACTTAAATGAAATAGGAATAAGTATCAATTTTTTCTATGAAAAAATTATTTTAAAATATCATGAAGCTCATTATAAAGTATTGCAAAAACAAAACGGAGCGATTGAAGAAATGAAAAAACACGCGCAAACCTTGGGAGATTACGGTTACTCAGTAGAAGCAAAAGCTCTTTTTGAAGAAATTGAAAAATTATAATCCTTTGACATTAATTTATATTCTATTAAAAAAGCGCCCAGATAAATTTATATGGGCGTTTTAATTACTTTCATCAATAGATTATTAGTATTGGTCTAACAAGAGTTGTTTAATCTCATCAATTCTTGGTTGACGAGGATTAGCAGGAGTACATTGATCATCATAAACAAGGTCAGCCAATTTATCAAGTTCACGTTCAAGGTGAGCTTTATCGACACCATTTCCTGAAAGGGTGATATTAATATCAATGCTATCAGTCAGTTTCTTAAGTTCAGCAACCAGAGCTTGCACAGCTTTTTCATCTGAATCATCTTTACCAGCAAATCCCATGAAGCGTGAAATTTCAGCGTAGTCCTCTTGAGCACGATATGTTTCATAACGTGGGTAAGGGGTACGTTTAACGTTTCCTGTTACAGCGTTAAATTTAATGACATGTGGCATAGCAATGGCGATGGCAAGACCATGAGGAAGTCCAAATTCACCACCAATTTTATGAGCAAGTGAGTGGTTAATTCCAAGGAAAGCATTAGCGAAGGCCATACCAGCGAGTGTTGCAGCATTGTGCATGTTTTCGCGGGCTTTTTGTCCTTCTTTAGTTGGATGCGCTGGGTCATAATGATAAGACTCAGTCAAGTTTTCAAAGATGAGTTTGATCGCTTGAAGTGAAATTGGTTTTGTATAGTCAGAAGACATAACAGAAACATAAGATTCAAGCGCGTGTGACATCGCATCAATACCAGACCAAGAAACAGTACGTTTTGGTACAGTCATAACAAACTCAGGGTCAACAATGGCAACTTGTGGTGTTAATTGGTAGTCAGCAAGTGGGTACTTAACATGAGTTTCATCATCAGTGATAACTGCAAATGGAGTCACTTCAGAACCAGTACCAGAAGTAGTAGGAATTGCAACCATTTGTGCTTTATGTGGATGGTAGAATTTAATAATACGTTTACGAATATCGACAAATTTTTGAGCTAATTCTTGGAAAAGTTCTTTCAAACTTGCATCATCAGAAAGGTCAGCTTCACCACGAGCATCATATTCATAAATCAAACGACCAATCTTACCAGCATCAAGAGCAGAACCACCACCAAGACAGATGACAGTGTCAGGTTCAAATTGTTTCATTTGACGCGCGATTGCAATAGCTTCGCTCAAAGTTGGGTCAGGTTGAACAGAGCCATAAATGCTTGTTTCAACTTGAGTTGGGCGGATAGCAAGTTGTTCCAAAACTTTATCAACGAAACCAAATTTAACCATACCAGGGTCAGCAACAATGAAAGCTTTGTGGACGTGTGGCAATTCTTGTAAGTAAGAAATTGCATTTTTTTCGTAGTAAATTTCTTTTGGCAAACGAACCCATTGTGGGCGATTACGACGTTTAGCCACTGTTTTAACATTCAATAGATCGTATGTACTCAAATTGTGTGAAAGTGAATTTTTCCCCCATGAACCAGTTCCAAGTGTAAGTGATGGACGCATTGCATCAGTATAGATATCTCCGACCCCACCAATAGAATCTGGTTGGTTAACGAGGATACGAGAAGCTTCAACTTTTTCGCCATATTCTTTAACGAATGGATCATCCATTGCACCGATTTGAATTGCAGCATTATGTCCAGCACCTTGATATGCAAGTAAGCTACGTACAATCTCAATTCCTTCTTCACGTGTTTCTGCTTTGTAGATTGAGAGTAGTGGAGAAAGTTTTTCAGAAGAGAGTGCTTCACCAATATTTTTCTTATCAAGTTCAAAAAGAAGAACATCTTTATCTTTAGGAACATTGACGCCAGCTTGTTCAGCAATCCATTGACCAGAACGACCGGCAACAGGTCCAGTTACTCCAAAGCCTTCACCAGCACGTTCAACAAAAACGAAACTTTCAATAGCTTTGTAGTCTTTTTTAGGAACCATATAAGCGCCTTGCTCTTGCATTTTAGCAATAAATTCATCATAAACTGAAGCATCAATAACAGCTGAATTTTCAGTTGCACAAATCATCCCATTGTCAAAGCGTTTTGAAAGCAAAAGATCTTCAACGGCACGTTCAATATTTGCAGTTGCATCAACATAAACTGCACCATTACCAGCTCCAACACCAAGTGAAGGATTACCAGATTTGAGTGCGGCATTTACCATTCCTGGACCACCAGTTGCAAGAATTGTTGCCAGTCCACGGTTTTGAATCAAGGCGGTAGTCATGTCAAGGCTTGGTACTTCAATCCATTGAATAAAGTCTTCCGGTGCACCAGCTTCAATCGCAGCATCGTAAACAATTTTTGCTGCATGGCTTGAACATTTTTGAGCTTGTGGGTGGAAAGCGAAAACAATAGCATTACGTGTTTTTGCAGTCAATAAAGATTTAAAGATTGCTGTTGATGTAGGATTAGTTGTTGGAACGATACCAGCAAGTACACCGAGAGGACTTGCAATTTCAACAGATCCAGCAACTTTGTTTTCAGAAATGACACCAACGGTTTTATCATTTTTTATTGCGTTATAAACAGATTCAGAAGCAAAGTGGTTTTTGGTATCCTTATCTTCAACAACACCACGACCAGTTTCATTAACAGCTTCATGAGCGAGTTCTAGAGAATGTTTGCTAGCTGCAAGAGCCATTGCAGCGACAATAGTATCGACTTGAGTTTGTGTATATCCTTCAAATTTAAGAACAGCAGCTTGTGCTTTTTTGACTAATTTGTCAGTATAAGCAACAGCTTCTTGGAATTTTGCGGCTTTTTCTTCAGCGCTTAAAACTTTCTTTGCAGCTGGAGCGGCTTTTTTAGTTGCCATATTTGTAGGTTCTCCTTTGTGATTTCATTCACTTTCTTTTACGTGAATAGTTTAACAAAGTTTTTTATAGATGTCAAGCGATATTGTGATAATTTTTACAAAAAAACTCATCAAAAGTTTAGAAAAACGGTTTATAACAAGCTTTGTTGGAGAAAAAAATATTGCTAATTCTTTGATAGGAATTAGCAATATTTAGTAGTTTATCAGCCAAACTTTGTGAAAAAATAGAATTTTATAGAGGTAAAACACAAGTAATTTCAGGAGCATAAAAATCTTTTTGTTCCAAAGTTAAAGTCCCGGTTTTTTTATCTCGCAAGAAAAGAGATAAATTATCAGATTCTTGATGAGCAACAATGATATAGTCTTCGGTTTTGTTGAAATTAAAATCACGTGGGAAATGACCTTCAGTATTTGTCCAGCCAATAGTTTCAAGTTTTGTACCAAGTGGACTAACTTTGTAAGTTGCCAAAGAATCATGTCCACGATTGGAAGTATAAAGGAATTTACCGTCAGATGAAATACGGATGGCAGCAACACCATTTGCTCCATGATAATCTTCAGGCAGAGTGCTAATTGTTTGAAGACGAGCAAAGCGTCCTTTTTCTTCATTGTAGCTTAAAACTTCAATTGTTGAATTTAACTCTCCGACCAAATAAGCAATTTTACCATTTGGATGGAAAGTAATATGGCGAGCGCCCATTCCTTTTTCTGCACGATAAATCGTGGCTATATTAAGTTTACCCTCTCCAATAACATCGTAAACTGTAACTTCATCTGTTCCTAAATCACAAGTAACGAGTCGTCCGTCAGGAGTCAAATCAGAATAATGGACATGTGAGCTTGCTTGTTCTGGACGTGGTCCAGAACCATTATGCCTAACTGTATCCGTTAAACTAAGAGAGCCGTTGGCTTGAATTTTATAAACACGAACTTCACCAAGGTGGTAGTTTGCTCCATAAACTAATTGACGAGTTTCGTCGACAGCAACGTAACAAAGTGGGGCACCTGTGGTTGTGACATTTCCGAGATGAGTGGCAGTTTCGCCATCGAAATCAAAGGTAGCGATTCCACCACCGTTACTATCAGCTGCACATGTATATAGGTGTCCCTTTTCATCGAGAGTGATATAAGTAGGGTTTTGAACCGCAGCGACTTCATTTAATGATGATAATTCAGCATCTTTAATATCCAAAAGAACACTATAAACGCCTTTAGATACACGTTTTGTATAGCCACCTAAAAGGATTTTTTCTTTCATATTTCTCTCCTCACAAACTAATTTATTTACTATAATTATTTTATCACAAAAAAAGCGGTTTCAGCAAAATATTAATTTTTTTCTTAGAAAAAAATTTGAAAACTTACTCTTTTAGTGATTATAGAGCCTAAATTAACAATTAAATTTGTTAGACAATGGGAGTGGCTAGAAAAATAGATTTACTGAACAATAGAAGCATGAATAGATACTTGCAAAAATAGGTCAAACAATGTATAATGATAGAGTTGCTATGCAACCATCTCGCATTTCGTCTCGACAAAGTCGTAGTGTACGCAAGTATTGCGGCTGCGGATGACAGATGAAAGAGGAAAAACTATTTTAAAAGGAGACATTAACATGTCAGTTATTTCAATGAAACAACTTCTTGAAGCTGGTGTTCACTTCGGTCACCAAACTCGTCGTTGGAACCCAAAAATGAAACCATACATCTTCACAGAACGTAATGGTATTCACGTTATTGACCTTCAAAAAACTGTAAAACTTGTTGACGATGCTTACAACTATGTGAAAAACGCTTCACAAGAAGGTGCAGTAGTTCTTTTTGTTGGTACTAAAAAACAAGCTGCAGAAGCAGTTAAAGAAGAAGCTCTCCGCGCTGGTCAATACTATGTAAACCACCGTTGGTTGGGTGGTATGCTCACTAACTGGAATACTATCCAAACACGTGTGACACGCCTTAAAGAAATCAACAAAATGGAAGAAGAAGGAACTTTCGAAGTTTTACCTAAGAAAGAAGTAGTTCTTCTTAACAAAGAACGCGAACGCCTTGAAAAATTCATCGGTGGTATCGCTGATATGCCTCGTATTCCAGATGTTATGTACATCGTTGACCCACATGCTGAACAAATCGCAGTTAAAGAAGCTAAAACTTTGGGAATCCCAGTTGTAGCAATGGTTGATACAAACGCAGATCCAGAACCAATTGACGTAGTTATTCCTGCAAATGATGATGCTATCCGTGCTGTTAAATTGATTACAGCTAAAATGGCAGACGCTATCATTGAAGGACGCCAAGGTGAAGATGCAGCGGAAGATTTCGTAGCAGAAGAAGCAGCTTCAGAAGAATCACTTGAAGAACTTGCTGAAATCGTTGAAGGTAAATAATTTTTAACTTCAACTTATACTAATTAAGTAACTACAACAGGCGAGGCCTTACGCCTCACCTGTTTTTTTAAAATATAACTACTGTCAATACTGACAGAAAAAAACACATAGGAGATTTACAAAATGGCAGTAACAGCAGCTCAAGTAAAAGAATTACGTGAAAAAACTGGTGCAGGGATCATGGACGCTAAACGCGCTCTTGTTGAAACTGACGGAAATATGGAAGCGGCAGCAGAACTTCTTCGTGAAAAAGGGATTGCAAAAGCAGCTAAAAAAGCTGACCGCGTAGCCGCTGAAGGACTTACAGGGATTGCCGTAAACGGTAATGTTGCAGCGATTGTTGAATTGAACTCAGAAACAGATTTCGTAGCTAAAAATGATCAATTTGTTGCTTTGGTTAAAGAAACAGCAGAACTTATTGCAGCCAATAAACCAGCAACTAACGAAGAAGCATTGGCGATTAAAACAGCTTCTGGTATTACTCTTGAGGCAGAGCTTGTTCAAGCGACTGCTACAATCGGAGAAAAAATTACTTTCCGTCGTTTCGCAGTTATTGAAAAAACGGATGGTCAACACTTTGGTGCTTACCAACACAACGGTGGTAAAATCGGTGTTATATCTGTTATTGAAGGCGCCGATGAAACACTTGCTAAACAAGTATCAATGCATATTGCTGCAATGAACCCAACAGTTCTTTCAGCTGATGAACTTGATTCAGAATTTGTTAAAGCTGAATTGGCACAAATGAATCACAAGATTGATGAAGACAACGCTAGCCGTGTACTTGTTAACAAGCCGGAACTTCCACACCATGAATTTGGTTCTAAGAGTCAATTGACAGAAGAAGTTCTTGCAGCAGCGAAAGCTTCATTTGAAGAAGAACTTAAAGCTGAAGGAAAACCAGAAAAAATCTGGGATAAAATTCTTCCAGGTAAAATGGCAAAATTCATCGTTGACAACACAAAAGTTGACCAACAATTTGCTCTTCTTGCACAACTTTACATCATGGATGATAGCAAAACGGTTGAAGCTTTCCTTGAATCAAAAGGAGCTAAAGCAATTGCATTCACACGTTTTGAAGTTGGTGAAGGAATTGAAAAAGCTGAAACAGACTTCGCAGCAGAAGTTGAAGCAGCTAAAGCGGGACTTTAATTTACTTAAAAGGCAACCACTGAAGGTTGTCTTTTTTACTTTAAACATAAAAATATGATTTTCGACTATAAAACTAAGAAAATAGTGTATTTCTTTGACGCAATATGCTATAATTATATTTGAGATTTTCTATCCATTTAAAATCTATCTGACCTAAGTAATTAAACTATTTTTAAGTAATTAAATCATTTTATGGAGTAAAGCATGTCAAGTACTGTCATTATCCTCATTGTTGTCTTATTAGTTATTCTCGTAGCCTTTTATGCTTTTGCATTATTAATGCGGAAGAAAACAGAAGACCGTATATTAGCCTTAGAAGAGCGAAAAGAATCGCTTTTCGATTTACCTGTTCAAGAAGAAATTGATTCTGTTAAAAAAATGCATCTCGTCGGACAATCACAAACGATTTTCCGGGAATGGAATCAAAAGTGGCTTGATTTATCTTCAAATTCTTTTGCTGATTTAGAAGAACATATTTTTGAAGCTGAACAATTAAATGATTCATTCCATTTTTTCCGTGCTCGTGAATCTGTAGCGGATAGTGAAGCACAAATTGAATTAATGGAAGGCGATGTTGAAGGAATTCGACAAGGAGTCGCTCAACTTGTTGAACAAGAAAAACGTAATTCAAATAAAATTCAAGAGTCTCTTGATTTATATGATAACTTACGTAGTGATATTGCCGATAATGCAGATTTGTATGGAACAGTTATTACGGAACTTGAAAAACATTTGGCTAATATCGAAACAGAATTTTCTCAGTTTGTAACTCTGAATTCAACAGGTGACCCGATTGAAGCGGCGGAAGTTTTAGAAACTGCTGAAGAACATACTATTGCTTTAAGAGCAATTACAGAACAAATTCCATCATTTATTAAAACGATTGAAAAAGATGTTCCTAAACGACTTGAAGAGTTGCAAGAAGCAAGTGACAAATTTGTCGCAGAAGAATACATTCTTCCAGATAATGTTGATATTAAAGAAAGAATGGATGATTTACACAACCATCTCGTTGAAAGTAGTTCATTGTTAGAACAATTTGAACTAGACCGAGTAGAAGCTGAGCTTGGTTTAATTCAAGAAAAAGTTGAAGAACTTTATGCTATTTTTGAAAGAGAGTATAGTGCACGTCGAAACGTTGAGAAACGTTCATCAGTTCTTAAAGAATACATTGAACATATTAGAACGAACAATAAAAATCTTCTCCTTGAAATTGACCATGTTACACAGGCCTATATTCTTTCTGGAAATGAAAAAGGGTATGTTAGAGGATATCAAGAACATTTAGAATCTCTTGATTCAGATGTTGATGATATTCTAGGAAATATCCAAGCTAAGACAATGCCTTATTCAATTCTCTCACGTAGGGTGAATTCAGTGGTCAATGCCCTTGAAGATATCGAGAAGAATCAAATTAAGATTAGTGAGACTCTTACAGGACTTAGAGATGAAGAACGAGCAGCTCAAGAAATTGCAGAACGGTTTGATTCTGAACTTCGTACAATAAAACGTTATGTCGAAAAATGTAATCTTCCAGGCCTTCCTAAAGATTACCTCGACTTGTTCTTTACAACAGGGGATCGAGTACAAAATCTTTTCAAAGAGTTGGGACGCGTACGTATTAATATTGATACAATTAATCATCTTGTTGATGTGAGCACCGAAGATATGCATGTTTTGAAAGAAGCAACAACTAATTTGACTGATCATGCGGTATTAGCTGAGCAATTGATTCAATATGCTAACCGCTATAAGGCTTCAAATGACCAAGTTGCACAAGGTATTACGAGAGCATTACAACTTTTTGAGAATAGTCGTGACTACGATGGCTCGTTTGATGAAATTTCTAAAACATTAGAACTTGTAGAACCTGGAGCGGCTTCAAGAATTTCGGGGGTTTATTTCAAAAATAAACCTACTCCTGATTATTTATAAAATAAAAAAGCAAGGCTATTACCTTGCTTTTATTTGTTGAATTACGAATTCTGAATATTCGCATAATATCGTTAGGTAAAACACGCAAAAATTATTATAATGAAATAAAGCTATCAAAAATGTCTTGAAAGGATAAAAAATGAAAATAGCTCATTATAATAAGATACTTCCTGATTGTTTACTGGATATTCATTCTCCTCCACTTTCTCTATAGTAATCAACCAATTAAATAAAAAATAAAAGGAGAAATTTCCAATGACATACTACTTGGAAGAAGAAGATTTTGAAAGTCTATTTTCAGAAATGAAACCTATAGTGATGAAATTAATGAAACAAATTCGCATTAGAACATGGAAAATAGAAGATTATCTTCAAGAAGGGATGATTATTCTACATCTTCTATTAGAGGAACAGAGCAATAACCAGAAGCTCCATACAAAATTTAAGGTAAAGTATCATCAAAGATTAATTGATGAATTAAGACGGAGTTATGCAAAAAAACGAAGTCATGATCATTTTATAGGTTTAGACGTTTATGAATGCTCAGACTGGATATATTCAGGTGAGACTGGTCCAGATAATGAAGTAGTTTTTAATCATTTGATGGCAGAAGTATATGAAGGTTTGAGCGCGCATTATCAAGAGTTGTTACTTAGACAAATGCGAGGGGAAGAATTGAGTCGGATGGAACGGTATCGTCTGCGAGAAAAAATAAAGGCTATATTATTTTCAGAAGATGAAGATTGAAGGGGAACTCCTTATCTTTTAATAAAGATAGGGAGTTTTTAATAAAAGAATAAAAAAATAAGTCGCAATTGACTTATTTTTTTAAATATTAGAAAGTGAGTGTTGGTGTGAATTAAAGCGAATACAAGAAGTAAGAAAAGCGAACGTAGAATAAAAAAAACCGTAAAAGGGACAGTTAATTGTTGACAAGTCGGAGTAGGTTTGATAGAATATAATAGTTGTCGCGAGAGACGTGAGTCGAAGAGCGACAAGCTAGACCATTGAAAACTGAATAAAGAAGAATGACTCATGTGATGTCTAAGGACATCAAAAATCTGTCAATCAATAATGAAAGACAAGCCAGTCACTACGGTGACTTAAATACTTTATTTGAGAGTTTGATCCTGGCTCAGGACGAACGCTGGCGGCGTGCCTAATACATGCAAGTTGAGCGCTGAAGGAAGGTACTTGTACCGACTGGATGAGCAGCGAACGGGTGAGTAACGCGTGGGGAATCTGCCTTTGAGCGGGGGACAACATTTGGAAACGAATGCTAATACCGCATAAAAACTTTAAACACAAGTTTTAAGTTTGAAAGATGCAATTGCATCACTCAGAGATGATCCCGCGTTGTATTAGCTAGTTGGTGAGGTAAAGGCTCACCAAGGCGATGATACATAGCCGACCTGAGAGGGTGATCGGCCACATTGGGACTGAGACACGGCCCAAACTCCTACGGGAGGCAGCAGTAGGGAATCTTCGGCAATGGACGAAAGTCTGACCGAGCAACGCCGCGTGAGTGAAGAAGGTTTTCGGATCGTAAAACTCTGTTGGTAGAGAAGAACGTTGGTGAGAGTGGAAAGCTCATCAAGTGACGGTAACTACCCAGAAAGGGACGGCTAACTACGTGCCAGCAGCCGCGGTAATACGTAGGTCCCGAGCGTTGTCCGGATTTATTGGGCGTAAAGCGAGCGCAGGTGGTTTATTAAGTCTGGTGTAAAAGGCAGTGGCTCAACCATTGTATGCATTGGAAACTGGTAGACTTGAGTGCAGGAGAGGAGAGTGGAATTCCATGTGTAGCGGTGAAATGCGTAGATATATGGAGGAACACCGGTGGCGAAAGCGGCTCTCTGGCCTGTAACTGACACTGAGGCTCGAAAGCGTGGGGAGCAAACAGGATTAGATACCCTGGTAGTCCACGCCGTAAACGATGAGTGCTAGATGTAGGGAGCTATAAGTTCTCTGTATCGCAGCTAACGCAATAAGCACTCCGCCTGGGGAGTACGACCGCAAGGTTGAAACTCAAAGGAATTGACGGGGGCCCGCACAAGCGGTGGAGCATGTGGTTTAATTCGAAGCAACGCGAAGAACCTTACCAGATCTTGACATACTCGTGCTATTCCTAGAGATAGGAAGTTCCTTCGGGACACGGGATACAGGTGGTGCATGGTTGTCGTCAGCTCGTGTCGTGAGATGTTGGGTTAAGTCCCGCAACGAGCGCAACCCCTATTGTTAGTTGCCATCATTAAGTTGGGCACTCTAACGAGACTGCCGGTGATAAACCGGAGGAAGGTGGGGATGACGTCAAATCATCATGCCCCTTATGACCTGGGCTACACACGTGCTACAATGGATGGTACAACGAGTCGCGAGACAGTGATGTTTAGCTAATCTCTTAAAACCATTCTCAGTTCGGATTGTAGGCTGCAACTCGCCTACATGAAGTCGGAATCGCTAGTAATCGCGGATCAGCACGCCGCGGTGAATACGTTCCCGGGCCTTGTACACACCGCCCGTCACACCACGGGAGTTGGGAGTACCCGAAGTAGGTTGCCTAACCGCAAGGAGGGCGCTTCCTAAGGTAAGACCGATGACTGGGGTGAAGTCGTAACAAGGTAGCCGTATCGGAAGGTGCGGCTGGATCACCTCCTTTCTAAGGAATATATACAAAGACGTGAGCATTCAACTTTATTCAGTTTTGAGGGGTTTAGTCATAAACCTAAGCAAGAATCAACTTCTTGATTGTGGGGCCTTAGCTCAGCTGGGAGAGCGCCTGCTTTGCACGCAGGAGGTCAGCGGTTCGATCCCGCTAGGCTCCATTGTCAGACAAGACGTTAAAATCACTTGAACATTGAAAACTAAATAACAATATCTAATAACGATAAATAAACCAAAAGCTGTGAATTTTAAAGAATTTACAAACTTATACTTGAAAAACGATGATTTTAAATCATCATGGCAAAGTTAATAAGGGCGCACGGTGGATGCCTTGGCACTAAGAGCCGAAGAAGGACGTGACTAACGACGATATTCTAGGGGGAGCAGTAAGTACGCATTGATCCCTAGGTCTCCGAATGGGGAAACCCAGCTGCTACTAGCAGTTATTCATGAGTGAATACATAGCTCATGTAAAGGTAACGCAGAGAACTGAAACATCTAAGTACCTGCAGGAAGAGAAAGTAAAAACGATTTCGTAAGTAGCGGCGAGCGAACGCGAAGAAGGGCAAACCAAGAAGCTTGCTTCTTGGGGTTGTAGGACTGCAACGTGGACTTAAGCATTATAGTCGAATAACCTGGGAAGGTTAATCAAAGAGGGTAATAATCCCGTAGACGAAATAGCGCTTATACCTAGCAGTATCCTGAGTAGGGCTGGACACGCGAAATCCAGTTTGAATCCGGGAGGACCATCTCCCAACCCTAAATACTCCTTAGTGACCGATAGTGAACCAGTACCGTGAGGGAAAGGTGAAAAGAACCCCGAGAGGGGAGTGAAATAGCACCTGAAACCGTGTGCCTACAAGAAGTTCGAGCCCGTTAATGGGTGAGAGCGTGCCTTTTGTAGAATGAACCGGCGAGTTACGTTATGATGCGAGGTTAAGTTGAAGAGACGGAGCCGTAGGGAAACCGAGTCTGAATAGGGCGACTTAGTATCATGATGTAGACCCGAAACCTAGTGACCTATCCATGAGCAGGGTGAAGGTGTGGTAAGACGCACTGGAGGCCCGAACCAGGACACGTTGAAAAGTGTTTGGATGACTTGTGGATAGCGGAGAAATTCCAAACGAACTGGGAGATAGCTGGTTCTCTCCGAAATAGCTTTAGGGCTAGCGTCGAAATGTAAGTGTATTGGAGGTAGAGCACTGTTTGGGTGAGGGGTCCGTCTAGGATTACCAATCTCAGATAAACTCCGAATGCTAATACACATGTTCGGCAGTCAGACTGCGAGTGCTAAGATCCGTAGTCGAAAGGGAAACAGCCCAGACCAACAGCTAAGGTCCCAAAATATATGTTAAGTGGAAAAGGATGTGGGGTTGCACAGACAACTAGGATGTTAGCTCAGAAGCAGCTATCATTCAAAGAGTGCGTAATAGCTCACTAGTCGAGTGACCCTGCGCCGAAAATGTACCGGGGCTAAACATATTACCGAAGCTTTGGATTGATATTTTATCAATGGTAGGAGAGCGTTCTTAACCGCGAAGAAGGTATACCGTGAGGAGTGCTGGAGCGTTAAGAAGTGAGAATGCCGGTATGAGTAGCGCAAGATAAGTGAGAATCTTATCCACCGTAAGACTAAGGTTTCCAGGGGAAGGCTCGTCCGCCCTGGGTTAGTCGGGACCTAAGGCGAGGCCGAAAGGCGTAGTCGATGGACAACTGGTTGATATTCCAGTACTAGATATGATCGTGATGGAGGGACGCAGTAGGCTAAGAGATGCCAGTTAATGGATTCTGGTCTAAGCAGTGAGGTGTGAGATGTGTCAAATGCATTTCTCTCTAACATTGAGCTGTGATGGGGAAGCAACTACGGTTGCGAACTCTCTGATGTCACACTGCCAAGAAAAGCTTCTAGCGTAAAGTCATATCTACCCGTACCGCAAACCGACACAGGTAGTCGAGGCGAGTAGCCTCAGGTGATCGAGAGAACTCTCGTTAAGGAACTCGGCAAAATAGCCCCGTAACTTCGGGAGAAGGGGTGCTGGTGTAAAAGCCAGCCGCAGTGAATAGGCCCAAGCAACTGTTTATCAAAAACACAGCTCTCTGCTAAACCGCAAGGTGATGTATAGGGGGTGACGCCTGCCCGGTGCTGGAAGGTTAAGAGGAGTGCTTAGACGTAAGTCGAAGGTATGAATTGAAGCCCCAGTAAACGGCGGCCGTAACTATAACGGTCCTAAGGTAGCGAAATTCCTTGTCGGGTAAGTTCCGACCCGCACGAAAGGCGTAATGATTTGGGCACTGTCTCAACGAGAGACTCGGTGAAATTTTAGTACCTGTGAAGATGCAGGTTACCCGCGACAGGACGGAAAGACCCCATGGAGCTTTACTGTAGTTTGATATTGAGTACCTGTAAGTCATGTACAGGATAGGTAGGAGCCATTGAAATAGGGACGCTAGTTTCTATTGAGGCGTTGTTGGGATACTACCCTTGACTTATGGTTACTCTAACCCGCTGGCATAATCGGCCAGGGAGACAGTGTCTGACGGACAGTTTGACTGGGGCGGTCGCCTCCTAAAGAGTAACGGAGGCGCTCAAAGGTTGGCTCAGATTGGTTGGAAATCAATCGTAGAGTGTAAAGGTAAAAGCCAGCTTGACTGCGAGAGCTACAACTCGAGCAGGTAGGAAACTAGGACTTAGTGATCCGGTGGTACCGCATGGAAGGGCCATCGCTCAACGGATAAAAGCTACCCTGGGGATAACAGGCTTATCTCCCCCAAGAGTTCACATCGACGGGGAGGTTTGGCACCTCGATGTCGGCTCGTCGCATCCTGGGGCTGTAGTCGGTCCCAAGGGTTGGGCTGTTCGCCCATTAAAGCGGCACGCGAGCTGGGTTCAGAACGTCGTGAGACAGTTCGGTCCCTATCCGTCGCGGGCGTAGGTAATTTGAGAGGATCTGTCCTTAGTACGAGAGGACCGGGATGGACTTACCGCTGGTGTACCAGTTGTTCCGCCAGGAGCACGGCTGGATAGCTATGTAGGGAAGGGATAAGCGCTGAAAGCATCTAAGTGCGAAGCCCACCTCAAGATGAGATTACCCATTCGTAAGAATTAAGAGCCCAGAGAGATGATCTGGTAGATAGGCTGGAAGTGGAAGAGTTGCGAGACTTGGAGCGGACCAGTACTAATCGCTCGAGGACTTTACCAAAAGAGTCAAATATAAAAAGCTTAAGGTTTAGAAGTTAGAAGAATTGTTATTTAGTTTTGAATGTTCAAGGTAACATTTAATGATTTGGTCATCATTGCGATGGAGATACACCTGTTCCCATGTCGAACACAGAAGTTAAGTCCATCTACGGCGGAAGTACTTGGGGGTTGCCCCCTGGGAGATAGGCAAGTGGCCAAGTGAAACAGAAGGAGCTAGGGCTCCTTTTTTTATTCTGCTAACAATAGTCAAGATAAAAGTGTTAGGAAATAGATAAAAAAGCCCAAAAGGGCTTTTTTATCGCTTAAGAATGAATTCCGACTCAATGGCAAGTTGTTTAGTTTCGCATGAGATAGCGAGTTCAAATGCGTGATGCCCGACTTCTAGAAAGTGATTATCAATTGTTGGAATATTGAGTAGTTGACCTGCAATTAAAGCTTCCTGACCAATAATAATAGGCTTTGAAATGTTGTAGTTATCAAACCAACGCCAGACATTTGCTGCTATATCGTCAGAATTGGCAAAAATACTATCAAATTGCATCAGATTAGGGGCTAATTTATAACCATCTATTGAAGAAACAGCACCTGTTTTTATTTGCTCACTTCTAACTTTCTGTTTATAAATTTCATTGTAAGTTTGAAGGGTCACGGAGGTCGTTGGGCTTTTGTAGCGTGAAAAAAGAAAACCAATATTTTCACAGTTTTGATCTTTTAACCATTTAAATGCTTTTTTATAGCCTGCACTTCTTTCAGCATAGCTAGCGGCTATTTTTTTACTATGAGGTTTATGGCATAGAACAATAGGGCCATATTTCTGATACTTAAGTACAGTTTCTTCAGAAACTTTTCTTGAGGTAAAAATCAAAGCTTCGAATGCTTTTTTTCGCAGTTGTTCTAGGTACTGTATTTCTAAATTTTGGTCGTAGTTTGAAGGAAGAATTACAATTTTATAACCAGTTTCAAAACTTTTATCAAGAATTCCTTCTAAGATTTGACTGAAAAAAGGGTGTTTGACATATGGGAGAACAACTCCAATATTTTTGGTAGTACCAGCCGATAATTCTTGAGCAATGGCATTGGGAGTATAGTCAAGGTCGTTAGCTAGGTTCAAAATAATTTCACGAGCTTCATTTGAGACATAGCCATTTCCTGAGAGAGCCCGTGAAATTGTTGCTTTTGAATAACCGCTAAGTTTGGATAAGTCGGATAAGGAAGTCATTGTATCACCTGTTCATTAAGGGTATTGATGGCTGAGATTGCCTCCGCTACACCATGGTCAGTATTCTTTGCTACAACCATTTTAACATGTTTTTTGACCTCAGGGTTAGCATTATCTACGGCGATAGCGAGTCCAGCGGATTGGAGAAGAGGAATATCATTATGACCATCACCAATAGCGGCAATTTCCTGAAAGTCTAAATTTTTATTATCAAGTATCGATTGTACAGCGTCGGCTTTTGTTTTATTATTAGATGTAATTTCTAAATACCATTGTCCGCTTTGTTGAACCGAAATATTGGGTATGTTTAGATCATTTAGTTGGGATTGGAGTTGTAGGAGTTCGTCGGTATCAAAGATAATCATCATTATTTTGTATATTTCTGATTGACCATCAAAGGCTTTGATTTTAGGTTCTACACCCGTTATTGCCTTTTGTATAAAGGTTCCTTTGTCTTGTTTGTTAATGTACCAGTGTGCAAGACTATACCAATTTAAGCTGATATTAGGGAATTCTGTTGAGATATAATCTAAGAGTTGTGAGACTGTCTCTGAAGTGAGAGTATTTTTATCAATAATTTGTAGTCCAAATTGATTTTGAGTGAAGGTTAAGTTCCCGTTAAAGGCGATTTGAGGCGTTGTGAGTTGTAGTTTTTCTACAATATCGCTCATTTCCAAGGGACTGCGGGCTGAAACTAATGTGATTGGAAGGTCACTGTAATAAATAGACCAGTGGTTCGTGTCTGATAGGCTTCCATGTGAGTCAAGTAATGTTCCATCCATATCTGTAAAAATGTGTTTAATTTTCATGTGATTAAGCTCCTTTGTTTGATTAAGTCTATTTTAAATTATGGAACGCGTTCCATGTCAAGATTTTTTGATTATTTATTTTAGAATGATTTAATGAGTATGCTTAAAGTTGAGCAGTTCCAAAAGAAGAGTTGAAAATGTTATAATTTAGTAAAGCTGGTTTTTATGTGTTTTAAGATAATATTTACTTAAATGAATGAATAAAATTATAGCCATATGGAAGAGATGGGAAATAAAATGGAGAACAAGAACAGACTTTTACTAATTGATGGGTCATCGGTTGCCTTTCGAGCCTTTTTTGCACTATATAATCAGATAGATCGCTTTAAAGCGCCAAATGGTTTACATACTAATGCTATTTTCGCATTTCATACAATGCTTTCTTCTTTGATGGAAAGAGTTGAGCCCACACATGTTTTAATTGCATTTGATGCAGGAAAAACAACTTTTCGTACGGAAATGTTTGCTGACTACAAAGGCGGACGTTCAAAAACACCAGATGAATTTCGTGAGCAATTACCTTTTATCAAGGAAATGATTGAGAAATTGGGAATTCGTCATTATGAGTTAGCTAACTATGAGGCTGATGATATTATTGGGACTTTGGACAAAATGGCGGAAGCCCCAAATGTTAATTTTGATGTTACTATTGTGACAGGTGATAAGGATATGATTCAGCTTGTGGATGGAAATACGCGAGTTGAAATTTCTAAGAAGGGTGTTGCTGAGTTTGAGGAGTTTACACCTGATTATCTTTTAGAAAAAATGGGATTGACTCCAGCCCAATTTATTGATTTAAAAGCATTAATGGGCGATTCTTCTGATAATTACCCTGGCGTGACAAAAGTTGGCGAAAAAACTGGTCTTAAACTTTTACAAGAGTTTGGGTCGCTTGAAAATCTTTATGAAAATGTTGATTCTTTGAAAGCCAGCAAAATGAAAGAAAATCTAATTGCTGACAAAGAAATGGCCTTTTTGTCACAACAATTGGCAACGATAAATACGAAAGCTCCAATTGAAATTGGCTTAGATGATACGCTTTTAAAAGGTAAAAAGGTTGATGAACTTAGTCAATTTTATGATGAAATGGGATTTGCTCAATTCAAAAGTAAATTATTGGCTGAGGCTGGTGGAGAAGTTACTGACGAAAAAGTTGTTGACGAAATTGATTTTGAAATAGTTACTGATGGCTCTATCAGTGAAAAGGTAAATGCTGATGATTTCTTTTATTTGGAAACTTTAGGGGAAAATTATCATCGTGAGCAAATTGTGGCTTTTGCCTGGGGAAATGCTGAGAAAATTTATGTTTCTAAAAATATAGATTTACTGACAAAAATGAAGTTCCCTGAAAATACTTATGATTTCAAGAAAAATCGGGTACTTTTGAGTCACTTGGATATCGAATTACCTTTGGTCAAATTTGATGCAATGCTTGCAAAATATCTAATTTCAACAACAGAAGATAATAAAATTTCGACGATTGCAAGACTTTTCAATAGCGGACATTTGGCAACGGATGAAGAAATTTTTGGCAAAGGGACAAAAATTGCTTTACCTGATGATGAGATTTTATTTGAACATTTAGCTCGTAAGATTAAAGTGCTTGCCTTGGCCAAAGAAAAAATGATGGCTGAATTGGTTGAAAATGAACAAGAGCACCTTTTGTCTGATATGGAATTACCATTAGCAGAAGTTTTAGCGAAAATGGAAATTACAGGGATTGCTGTTAGCCAAAATACACTGGAAGAAATTGGTGCAGAAAATGAAGAAAAATTGGCTTCTTTGACGCGTGAAATTTATGACTTGGCTGGTGAAGAATTTAATATTAATTCACCAAAACAATTGGGCGTGATTTTATTTGAAAAATTACAGCTACCTGTTGGGAAGAAAACAAAAACGGGTTATTCAACGGCAGTGGATGTTTTAGAAGACCTAGCTGCTTTATCTCCTGTTGTAGCAAAAATTTTGGAATACCGTCAAATCAATAAAGTGCAATCAACTTACGTGAAAGGTCTGATTCCTCAAATCGCGGATGATGGAAAAATTCATACACGTTATGTTCAAGATTTGACTCAAACTGGACGTTTGAGCTCAATTGACCCGAATTTACAAAATATTCCTGTTCGACTTGAGGAGGGACGAAAAATTCGTAAAGCTTTTGTCCCAAGCAAAGATTCGCTTCTATTGAGTTCTGACTATTCACAAATTGAATTGCGGGTTTTGGCACATATTTCTGGGGATGAACATTTGATTGAGGCCTTTAAACATGGAGCTGATATCCATACCTCAACGGCTATGCGTGTTTTTGGTATTGAAAAATCAGAAGATGTGACTGCTAATGATCGTAGAAATGCCAAAGCGGTCAACTTTGGAGTAGTCTATGGAATTTCCGATTTTGGTTTGGCACGAAATCTTGGAATTACAAGAAAAGATGCTAAAAACTATATAGAAACTTATTTTGAACGTTATCCTGGAATTAAAAACTATATGGAAAATATTGTCCGCGAGGCACGAGATAAAGGTTTTGTTGAAACAATGAGTCACCGTCGTCGTAAGATTCCAGATATTAATGCTCGTAATTTTAATGTTCGTGGCTTTGCGGAACGGACGGCTATTAATTCACCAATTCAAGGTTCAGCAGCCGATATTTTGAAAATTGCGATGATTAATTTGGATAAAGCCCTGAGTGCACGTGATTTTAAATCAAAATTATTATTACAAGTACATGATGAAATTATCCTTGATGTTCCTTTAGAGGAATTAGATGAAATTAAAGCCTTGGTAAAACAAACGATGGAAGAAGCGATTGAACTTGCTGTCCCATTAAAAGTAGACGAAAATACTGGTAAGACTTGGTATGAGGCTAAATAATAAATGGTTGTGCTAGAACTGAACGGTTCACTCCTCGCATTTATTGATCAAAAAATAATAAATAAAAACGATAATCAGTTTGGTTTGATTATCGTTTTTTGACGGGTACTGTTAGAAGATGTGTTAGGGTCTGTGTTATAATAAAACTATGGAAAATATCGAATTGAACATGGATGAGAGAATTGATGAAATCGCCAATAGTGGGGTAAAAATTATTCAAAGCCGAGAGGTTTTTTCTTTTAGCATTGATGCGATTTTGTTGGCACGTTTTCCGCGCTTACCAAAACGGGGTAAAATTGTCGATTTGTGTGCGGGAAATGGGGCTGTCGGACTTTTTGCGAGTTCTAAAACAAATGCTCAAATTATTGAATTAGAGATTCAAGATCGTTTGGCTGATATGGCAACTCGTTCAATTGAACTCAATGGTCTTGCTGACAGAATGTCTGTCATTAATGATAATCTTAATCAGGCGCTTGAGCATCTTCATACTTCAAGTGCAGATTTGATTTTTTGTAATCCACCTTATTTTAAAGTAGATTCAGATGAAAGTCATTTGAATGAAAGTAAGCATTATACTTTGGCTCGTCATGAATTGACGACAAATCTGGATGAAATTTTTTCTGTCAGTAAAAAATTACTCAAAACAAACGGACATATTGCCATGGTTCATAGACCAGAGCGTTTTTTAGAAATTGTAGACAAAATGCGTGCTAATAATTTGCAACCTAAATGGATTCAATTTGTTTATCCTAAAGCAAATCAACCAGCAAATATTTTGCTAATTGATGCAATTAAAGATGGCAAAGAGGGAGGCGAAATTTTTCTACCACCTTTGATTGTTCATAATGATGACGGAACCTACACTGACGAAATTGATGAAATTTATTATGGCAAACATTAAAAAAGTTACTGACAGAAATTTCTGTCAGTAACTTTTTTAATTATGCTGCGCTTGCTTGGGTCATTAATTTTTTAATGGCTGCATTTTGTAGTTCTTCGAGTGTGTTAATATCTGCTGAAGCGGGCTCTTTAAGCGTTTCTTTTAGTTTTCCCCGTGTTGATGCTAAAGAAATATCAATGTCAGCACTTGTTTTTTCTTTTTTATTAGAAATGCTACCGGTCATTCCTCCGGTCATTTTATGTGCTTTTTTATCTACAGTTAATTTAATTGAAAGTTTGCTAATATCAACATTTTTACTTTCTTTGATTAATTGCTCCTTTTGTTCTTTAGGAATAGAGTAAGTAGTACTGAGATTATCAATTAAATCTTTGAGTTCAATATCTTTACCAGAAAAATTCACGGTTACTTTATCACCGAATTTAGTAAAATCAGAATTGGGAATCTCTTTATACTGTTTCTCTAAATCAGCCTCACTCATTTTTGAAGTTGATCCAAAGAGTTGCTTAAGCGTAGATTCCCAATTGTCTTTAGAAGACTGAGCACTTGAATCAATCGTTTGTGAATCAATGAGTAAGTAAGATTTATCAAGACTGTCAATCATTGCGCCATAGATGGTTGTAGCATCGCCAGCTGAACTTGGAATCATTGCTTTATTATTATTATAAAGTGATTTAATATCTGAACTACTAATATAAATCCCTTTTTGTGACATCATAAGTCCCAAATCATAATCTTTTTTAGCGAGGGATATTTTTCCATCAATGATCGCAAGTTGATTGGTCTTATCAAGCCCAATATTAAAATCAAATCCAGCCCCTTTGCTAAAGAGCTGATTGAATTCAGAGCTATCGTCACCATGAACTTTGAAATCATTGACAGCAATTTTGACATTTTGTGAATTGTATTCTTTTGAATTGTTCAACGCTACTGTATCTGAAATAAAAGCTTTTTTCGCCTCGTCAGAGTTTTTAGTTGAGCAAGCCGAAAGAGTGAGAACTGAAAGAGCCACAAGTCCCAAGGATATCCAAGTTTTCTTTTTCATAAATATCTCCAATATATTTTATTGATATTTTACTATAAAAAATCTAAAAGAGCAATAAAATATAAGAAACACAAGAAGTAAGAAAAAAACTGATGAAAGGCTTAGGATTATTCTGAGCTCTCCATCAGTATTTTTTAATAAATCATATCATAAATTTCAATGGCAACAAGATCGATATCATCAAACAAAGAAGCATCTTTTTGTTTAGGATAACGCAAAGCAAAAGCTTCATCTTCTGGACTGTAACTTACAGTAAGCATTACTTCGCCTTCACGTTCAAAATTATAAGTTTCTTTTGGGTCACCACCTTCAACCAAACGGTTTAAGCGATTCATAATTGCTAACAAGTGTGATTTCATTTCTTAAAAATTCCTTTCGGTGTTCTGCAAAGCAAAACTCTGTTTTTATAAAATTGTTTTTTACTTCCAATTGTTTTTCAAAGGGACAGTTCTTAGGATTGACCCCATTAGTCCTGTTCTTTGTCCTTATCTATTTTAACATAACTTTGTAGATTTTTGGCAAGTTTACTGGCTTTTCTGGCAAAATATTTTGCTCGAATTTGTTCTCTCTTAAGTGAACGTTTAACAGTAACTGGCATTTGACGAATCGTATCTTCCATTTTCATTGGAAAATGTTCCGCTTCAATAGACTTAAGATTATTGTATTCAATAATGGTGTCAATATAGAAGAGATAAACTTTTTTAGCAAAATTTTCTGCTGAAATTTCATAAAGTTTATTTTCAAATTTATCTTTATCAATTGGATGTAAATCACGAATTGCCGTTTTGGTCACTTCAGCTAAGTCATCATCACCAATGAAGAGTCGTCCGAATTCATCATCATTAATTAATTCAGACAAATAAGGATTTTTAGCAGCTAAGACTCTTGTCCCTGCTGCCATTGCTTCAAGATAAGTTAATCCTTGAGTTTCTGAAGTAGAAGCAGAAATGAAAAAGTCAGCAGCTTTATAATAATAGGCTGTTTTCTCATTTTCAACAGGACCTGTGAAGACAACTTTATCAGTAAGTTTAAGTTCTTTGACTAATTCTTTAAGATTTTCGGTATATGGTCCATGACCAACAATTACAAGTTTCACGGGAAACTCTTCTAAAATATCCGGTAGTGCATGAATCACAGCTTGGATATTTTTTTCAGCCGCAATCCGTGAGAGGCTGAGCAACATGATTTCATTTTCTATCAGTCCAAGCTCGGCTCTTAATTTTGCTGTTTCTTCAGGCTTAATGTCATCGCGTTTAAAGCGATCAATTTCGATTCCTGTTGGAATGACACGTTTAGGAAGAGTGATACCGTAACTGTTAACAGTTTCCAAAACCATTTCACTTGGGCAAATAATCGCTTCAGTTCCACGCAAGAAATTACGAATAATGTACTTAACCATACTTGGACGGATTAAGCGTCCTTTGGCGATGTAATAAACATAATCTTCATATTTGGTATGTAAGGTATGAATGACAGGGATGCGCAATTGAGCAGCAACCATTTTACCTAAAATTCCCATTCCAAATTCAGTTTGCGTATGGATGATATCTAAATCATATTCTTTAGCAATCAAATAAGCAGCAAAAACACCTTTGAGGACAATTTTACGTTCAGCTAAGCTCACAAAAGGAATGGATTGTAGCCGAATAATATTACGTTCGTGATCCACATCAGCATTTGGATCTGTTGTTGTAAAAATGAAAACCTCATGCCCTAATTTTTCAAGCTCTAGGGCCAAAGTGCGAATACTTGTTGCTACTCCACTGATTTGTGGAAAGTAACTATCTGTAAAAAGTCCAACTCTCATAAATAAATTCCCGTTTATATTTCTGTAAATTTTTTATTTTTTTACTGACAAGAATTTTAGTAAGAAAATTTTACTGACAGCTTGGTCAGCAACTACTTTTTCTTTCTGTCAGTAATTTTTAAAAATTAAAGTTCTAAAGTTTGCTGATAAGCATCAGCTAATTGTTGGGCAACTTTTTCAATTGTCCGACTTTCAGCTACTTGATAAGCCTCTTTTGTCTTGTCAACCTTTCCATCTAAAACATCCTGAAGTTGATTGACAAAACCTTCAACATCTGTTGCCATACTTACACAAGTTGAATCAAGCCAGCCATGATAAACTGGGATGTCTCGAACGACAGTTTTTTGGTGACTAGCAAGTGCTTCAAGAACAACGATTCCTTCAGTTTCTTCTCGAGAAGGGAAAAAGAAGGCATCTGCAGATGACATGGCTCCTTCAAAAATATCTCCCTTGATATAACCTGGGAAAAGAACATTTTTCGGATGATTTTTTTTAACAATTCGACGAATCCAACCTGGAATAGTCCAAAGATTTTGATAACCAAACCAAATGAAAGTCACATCGGGCATTCTTTCAGCCACTTTAATAAAATCATCTATCCCTTTACGTTTAAAATAAAGGGCAGCTGTCACGACAACTTTTTGCTCAGCTTTTAGTGAAAAATATTCACGGAAGGCTTGCTCTTTGGCTTCACTTCGAGAATATTTAGCCAAATCAATTCCGTTTGAAATCGGTAAGATTGGACATTTAATTCCATAAGAACGGAGCAAACTAGCAGAATAATCAGTTGGTGTAATGACTAAATCAGCAGCACGATAAAAGTGCATTAAATATTGTTTAAAGAAAGGTGCAGCAATATTTGAGCCAATAAAGGAATTTTGAAAATCTTCTTTGGTCGAATGACCATGAAAGATTACTTTTTTTCCAGCTTTTTTTGCTTTCTTTAACATTTTCCAACTGCTAAAGCCATAAGTATTTAAATGGAGGATATCATAATCATCCTCAGGATTTTTTGTCCAGTCAATGCCCATTAAATCAAGGGCGCGTTGTTGATGTTTCATTGCACGACCAATTCCTGAATGTCTCAAAAATTGTTCGGCTTCTAAGTAAAGTAAAATTTTCATGCTTAACTTTATTTTACCATAAATCAATAAAAGAAAAATGGAAATTTATTATTTTTAAAAATTTCAGACTTTAGTATGAAAAAAGCCTTCTATTTACAGAAGACTTTTATTAAATTATTAAGTTATTAATTAGAAGAAGATGAACTGCTTGTTTCTAAATCACTGGTTGATTTAGAAAGTTTAACATCTGCTGTATTTGATTTACCATCACGATAATAAGTAACTTTTACTGTATCATTGATATTATGTGAGTAAAGAGCACTTTGCAAGTCTGTTGAAGAAGTTACTGCCGTATCGCCAACCTTTGTAATTACATCCCCGGCTTTCAAACCAGCTGAGGCAGCAGGAAGGCCAGATTGGACGGAGTAAACGACAACCCCACCTGTTACACTACTTGGTAATTTCAATTGTGAACTGTCATTTGTTGATAATTGTGAAAGGTCAACCATTCGAATACCCAAAGCAGGACGTGAAATTTTACCATCGGCTTCAAGTTTATTAATAATATTTACAACATCATTAGAAGGGATAGCAAATCCTAAACCTTCGACAGAAGTCGAACCATCTTCAGTGGTTGTAATTTTACTTTGAGTAATTCCAATAACTTGTCCTTCAATATTAATCAAAGCACCTCCAGAGTTACCAGGATTAATGGCAGCATCTGTTTGTATTGCATTGATATTAGTTGTTTGACCATTTTCTTGGGTCAAAGTCACTTGACGGCTTGTTGCAGATAAAATTCCTTCAGTTGCGGTGTTAGCAAATTGACTACCTAAAGGTGAGCCAACGGCAATGGCAGGTTCACCAATTGTTAATTTACTAGAATCAGCGAATGTCGCCACATCTTTGACATGTTCAGAACTGATTTTAAGAACAGCAAGGTCTGTGTATTCATCATAACCAACTACAGAAGCTTTGACTTTTTGTCCACCAGAAAGCAGAACATCAAGTGAGCTATTACCAGCAATTACGTGGTAATTAGTTACAACGTAGGCATCTCCACCAGATTTCTTGTAGATCACACCAGAGCCTTCACTAGAAAGCTGTAAGCCATCAGTTGATGAACTTGAACCACTATTTCCGCCAAAAATTGAACTGAAATCACTACTTTGTGAGTTATCTTTTTGATAATTCATAACAGAAACGACAGAATTTGAAACTTTTTTAATTGCAGAGGTAACATCGGTATTGACATTTACCGAAACATCACTAACCTTGGTACTTGTGGTGTTAGAACGACTATTGTTCCCTAGTTGATTTGTAGTGCTTTGGTAGATTGCACTTCCTCCAAGTGCGATGGCTCCGCCCACGACACCTGTTAATAGCAATTTTCCTATATTAGCTTTTGCCATAAATAATTCCTTTCAATTATTACTCTTTGTAGCATTTCTATGATGTAATTATATCTACTCTCACTTAATAATACCTTAATAGTAACAAAAATCAAACTAATATAGTTTTTCCACATTTTTGTGGATAATCTAAAAATTAATGAGGATAAGTGGATATTTTAATAAAGTTTTCCACAGAAAAGTGGAAAAAAGTAAAAAAATGTTGATAAATCATGTTTTCATCTTGTTTTCAATGGGGGAAAAGGGTAAAATTATAAAATAAATTTAAGAATTTATAAATGTTTTTATTCTTGAAAGTGTAAAAGTAATCAAAAAACTGGGGAAAAGTTGTTAATTTTTAAGTAATAAAGTTTTAATTTAGAGAGAAAAATAAAAATGAAGATTAAATTAGTAGTTGTTGGAAAACTTAAAGAAAAGTATTTAAAAGATGGAATTGCTGAATATGTTAAACGAATGGGAACGATGCTGCCACTTGAAATTATTGAGCTAGCAGATGAGAAAATTCCAGATAATGCTTCTGAAAAAGAAGCAGAGGCTTTAAAAAAACGTGAAGGTGAGAAAATTTTATCACGGATTCAAGCAGGAGATCAGTTAGCGATTTTAGCCATTCAAGGAAAATTAATGTCATCAGAGGAAGTGGCTGATTTTGTGAAGAAAGCTGAAGTTTACGGAACAGGAAATCTTGTTTTTGTAATTGGTGGTTCTTTAGGACTTTCAAAGGAAGTCTATCAACGAAGTGATTTGCAAATTTCTTTTGGGCGGATGACACTTCCTCATCAACTAATGCGTCTGGTTTTAGTAGAACAAATTTATCGGGCACAAATGATTAATCGAGGTTCGGCTTATCATAAGTAAAAATTTGAAAGGAAAGGAATGAAATGATTAATATTATAGAAGAGTTTCGCCAACATAAGAATGAAGAAAATGCTGAAAAACAAGCAGCATATTTGCGTCACCAGTTTGAATTTATTGGTTTAAAAACGCCAGAAAGACGTCTTTTGTCAAAAGATTTTCTAAAGGAAAAAAAGGCAGATAAGCAAATTGATTGGGAGCTTGTTTTTGAATTTTGGAATTTGCCTGAGCGTGAATTTCAATATCTGGCTTTAGATTATCTTCATCAAATGAAGAAATGGCTTATTTTTGATGACATGGAAAAGATAAAAAAATTGACTGTCAGTAAATCATGGTGGGATACGGTTGACGCTTTAGATGAATTGGTAGGTCAGCTTTTACTGACAGGTCGTAAACAAGCGACCGAAAATGACTCAACTGCTTATGAACAGGTCAAGTCTCTCGTAAAAGAATGGGCTCAAGTCGAAAATTTTTGGATTCGACGAATTGCAATTGACTGTCAATTAAGCTTTAAAAATCAAACAGATTTAGAATTACTTTCATATAATATTGAAAAAAATCTTTTAGGAAGTTCTTTTGCTGATGAATTTTTTATTACGAAAGCAATAGGTTGGGCTTTGCGAGATTTGGCAAAAACAAATTCTGCTTGGGTCAGAAAATTTATTGAAGAACATGAAAATAAAATGGCGAAACTTTCAATTCGAGAAGCAAGTAAACATCTCTAAAGCTTGATTTGACAGAGTTTTCAAACTATGATAGAATAAGAAGAATGTTCGAAAATGAACTTAAATTTGAATAAAACTTATAAAGGAGACAGAAATGTCAGGCTTATCTCTTATTTTTATCGTTGTCGTTATGGGTGGGATGATGTTCTTCATGAACCGTCAACAAAAGAAACAACAATCTAAACGCCAAGAACAATTGGATGCTATGCAACCAGGTTCAGAAATCGTAACAATTGGTGGATTACACGGAATTCTTTCAAGCATTGATTCAGCAAAAGGAACAATTGAACTTGATTGTGAAGGTGTGATTTTGACTTTCGACCGTGCAGCCGTAAAAACTGTTAAAAGTGGTGTAACACCAGAAACAACTGTTGTTGAAGAAACACCAGCTGAAACAAAAGTGGAAAGCCCAATTGAAGAAAACTAATCTCTTTTCTGTTTTTAATGAAAAAAAGGATTAAATTTATTTTCCTGTCAGTAATTGACAGGATTTTTTATAACATATTTTACTGACAGACTTGTCAGTCAGTTGAATTTACTTAATAGAATAATATATTATTACTGACCAAGAAAATTGGAGATACAAATCTATATTAAAATATGGTAAAATGGAAAGGTAATACTGTCTTTTTTGAGAAGAAGAGTAGAGAAAGGTTTGGATTAAATAAGTGAAGGATAAGAAAGATAAATCTTTTATTCAGAAACTTATGATTAATAAAACTTTAACAACCAAAGCGTATAATGGTGAATTTATGAAAATATTTTTGCATAAAATTCTCATGTGAGGTACTATGTTTAATAGCTTAAAAAATAAAGAAAAAGAAGAATTACTTCCAGAGCATATCGGGATTATCATGGATGGTAATGGACGATGGGCCAAAAAGAAGGGTAAACCAAGAATTTTTGGTCACAAAGCTGGAATGGATTCTCTGAAAGATGTTGCCATTCATGGTGCAAGACGTGGAATTAAAGTGATGACTGTTTATGCTTTTTCCACAGAAAATTGGACAAGACCAGTGGATGAGGTAAAATTTATCATGAGTTTACCTATCGATTTTTACAGTAAATATGTTCCAGTTTTAAAAGAAGAAAATATTCAGATTCGGATGATTGGTGAACGTGAAGGGTTGCCAAAAGCAACTTTAGATTCAATTGACCGTGCGACTGAAGAAACTTATGAAAACAACGGAATGATTTTGAATTTTGCAATGAATTATGGTGGCCGTCGTGATATTGTTTTAGCCATTCAAGCACTTGCTAAAAGTGGTCAGGATTTAAGTTCACTGACAGAAGAAGAGTTGTCAAAACATTTACAAACTGCTGTTTTGCCTGAAAATCTTCGTGACCCAGACCTGATTATTAGAACATCTGGTGAACAAAGAATGTCTAATTTCTTGACTTGGCAGTCAGCCTATAGTGAATTATATTTTGCGCAAACTGCTTGGCCAGATTTCGATGAAGAAGAATTGGACAAGGCTATTTCTGCTTTCCAAAAGCGTGACCGCAGATATGGAGGAGTCAAATAATGATGCAACGAATTATTACAGGTGTAGTTGCAGGAGGAATTTTTTTAGCCCTCTTGCTTCTAGGAGGAGCTTACTTTCAAATCTTAGTCGCTTTGCTTGTTATCATTGCGATGCAAGAGTTGTTTCGGATGTACAAGCTTCAATTATTATCATTTGAAGGGATTTTAGCCACTTTAGCCGCTCTTTCACTTGCTTTACCAGTTGGTAAACATTGGTTAGGGCTGAATGTTGATGGCGGAGTGATGCTCTTTACGCTTTTCTTGTTTGCAATGTTAACAGGAATGGTACTTTCAAATGGGAAATATTCCTTTGTTGACGCAGGCTTTCCTTTCCTCTCTGCTTTTTATATAGGAATTGGTTTTCAAAATTTACTGACAGCACGTCAAACAAGTGTTTACATTGTCTTTTTAGCTCTCTTTATCGTTTGGGCGACAGATATTGGGGCCTATGCTTTTGGGCGCTCACTTAAAGACCGATTCCCTCAAAAACTTTTACCGTCTGTTTCACCAAATAAAACAGTTATCGGCTCAGTTGGAGGAATTGTTTCAGCAGTTGTCGTTGCCTTAGTCATGTATTTCTTATTTACTAAAGAGCTACCGCAAATTGGCTACATAAAACTTGTCATCTTTACAATTATCTTTTCAGTGGTTGGTCAAATTGGTGACCTTGTGGAATCAAGTATTAAACGTCATTTTGGCGTAAAAGATTCAGGTAAAATTTTACCAGGTCATGGTGGAATTCTTGACCGCTTTGACAATTTGATTTTTGTTTTCCCGATTATGCATCTACTTGGACTATTCTAATTTTAAGGAGGAAGTCGATTGATAGAAACACTGATTACTTTTATTATTATCTTTGGTATTATTGTCGCTATCCATGAATATGGCCACCTTTGGTGGGCAAAACGTTCAGGAATTTTAGTGCGTGAATATGCCGTTGGAATGGGCCCGAAAATTTTTGCTCACCAAGCAAAAGATGGGACACTTTACACGATAAGAATTCTTCCCCTCGGTGGCTATGTTCGTTTGGCTGGTTGGGGTGATGACAAGACTGAAATCAAAAAAGGACAAGCTGCAAGTCTTGTTGTCAGTAACTCTGAAGTAATAAATCTAGAAGCTGAAAATTCTGTCAGTAATATCGTCAGAAGAATTAATCTGTCAGAACATGTTGAATTAGAAGAAGCAATTCCAATGTTGATTACTGAATATGATTTTGAAAAAGAACTTTTCATTGAAGGAGAAGTTTTTGGGGAAATCAAACGTTATTCTGTTGATCATGATGCAACAATCATTGAAGAAGATGGAACAGAAGTTCGGATTGCACCACTCGATGTTCAATATCAATCAGCCGGTATCTTTCATAAAATGTTGACAAACTTCGGTGGTCCTTTGAATAACTTTATTTTAGGAACCATTGCTTTTATCGTCCTAACCTTTGTTCAAGGAGGCGTTCCTTCAACTACTAATGCTATTGGCCAAGTTGAAAAAGGAACACCCGCTTACAATGCAGGCTTAAAAGCTGGTGATAAAATTGAAGCAGTCAATGGAACTAAAACGGCAGATTGGAACAATGTTGTTACTGAAATTTCAGGTTCTAAAGGAAAAGAATTAAAACTTGAAGTTAGCCGTTCAGGCAAATCGGAAACCTTATCAGTTACACCTAAAAAAATGGACGGAAGTTACCGTGTTGGCATTATGCAATCAATGAAAACAGGTTTCTTTGATAAGATTACAGGTGGCTTTGTTCAAGCAGGCCAATCAGCTACAGCAATCTTTAAAGCTTTAGGAAGTTTGATTGCACGACCGAGTCTTGACAAACTTGGTGGCCCAGTTGCTATTTATCAGCTGAGTGGTCAAGCTGCAAGAGCAGGTTTTCCAGCTATTGTCTATCTTTTAGCTATGCTTTCAATTAATTTAGGGATTGTCAATCTTTTCCCTATTCCAGTACTTGATGGTGGAAAAATTGTCTTAAATATTATTGAAGCAATTCGTGGCAAAGCACTCTCACAAGAAAAGGAATCAATCATCACAATGCTGGGAGTTGTCTTCATGCTTGTGCTCTTTGTAGCAGTAACATGGAATGATATTCTCCGAGCCTTTGTAAATTAATATATCTATTCGTCTTCTATTTCAAAAGGAAAGAAGCTGAACCATACTCATAAAGGAAATTTTAAAATTATGAAACAATCAAAAATGCTTATACCAACACTTCGGGAAATGCCTTCTGATGCCCAGGTTATCAGCCATGCTTTACTTATGCGCGCAGGATATGTTCGTCAAGTTTCAGCAGGAATTTATGCTTACTTGCCATTAGCAAACCGCGTACTTGAAAAGTTGAAAAATATCATGCGTGAAGAGTTTGACGAAATTGGTGCAGTAGAACTTCTTGCCCCAAGTCTTTTGACAGCTGACCTTTGGCGTGAATCTGGCCGTTATGATACATACGGTGAAGATTTATATAAATTAAAAAACCGTGATAATTCTGATTTTATTTTAGGACCAACACATGAAGAAACAATGACTTCTCTTGTCCGTGATGAAATTACTTCTTATAAAAAATTACCACTTAATGTTTACCAAATTGCGCCAAAATTCCGTGATGAAAAACGTCCACGTTATGGACTATTACGCGGTCGGGAGTTTTTGATGAAAGATGGTTATAGCTACCATGCTGACCAAGATTCATTGGATGAGACTTATAATGATTACAAAAAAGCCTACGAAAGAATCTTTGAACGTGCTGGCTTAAACTTTAAACCAATTATTGCCGATGCTGGGGCTATGGGTGGTAAAGATAGTCAAGAATTTATTGCCATTACAGATGACCGAATTAATCTTGAAAAATGGATCGTTTTGAGTAAGAATATTACATCAATCGAAGAAATTCCAGAATCTGTCCTTTCAGAAATCAAAGAAGAACTTGGCAAATGGTTGATAGCCGGTGAAGATACAATTGTCTATGCTGAAGGTGGCGATTATGCGGCAAATATTGAAATGGCAACAAGTCAATTTGAACCAAATGTAGCTTATACTGAAGAACTTGAACTTGAAAAAGTAGCGACACCAGGTGCTAAAACAATTGATGAAGTTTCAAAATTCCTTGAAATTGATGAAGAACAAACAGTTAAAACATTGGTTTACCACGCAGATGATGACTTAGTGGTTATCTTGTTAAATGGTAATGATCAACTTAACGAAGTAAAATTGACCAATTATCTTGGAGCATCGTTTATTGAAGCTGCAAGTGAAGCAGAAGTTGAAGAAAAATTTGGAGCTCATTTTGGTTCACTTGGACCAATCGGACTTGAAAATGTCAAGATTATTGCTGACCGCAAAGTTGAACAAATTAAAAATGCTGTGGTTGGAGCTAACGTTGATGGTTTCCATTATAAAAATGCTAACTTTGGACGTGATTTTGAGGTTGAAGAATTTGTTGATCTACGTATAGTCAATGAAGGAGAAATTTCACCAGATGGCCGTGGAACTTTGAAATTTGCGCGTGGGATTGAAATTGGACATATCTTTAAATTAGGTACCCGCTATACAGAAGCAATGAATGCCACTATTCTTGATGCAAATGGTCGTTCAATTCCAATGCTCATGGGTTGTTACGGAATCGGTGTAAGTCGTTTGCTTTCAGCTATTTTGGAACAATTTGCTCGTATCTATGTTGAAAAAACACCAAGAGAAGAATTTAAATTTAGCTGGTCAATTAATTTCCCTAAAGAATTAGCACCATTTGATATTCATCTTGTTCCAGTTAATGTTAAAGATGAAGCAGCAATGGAATTGACTTCTGAACTTGAAGAAAAATTGCGTGGCAAAGGTTATCAAGTATTAGTAGATGACCGCAATGAACGTGCAGGTGTTAAATTTGCTGACAGCGATTTGATTGGTTTGCCAGTTCGTGTGACAATCGGTAAAAAAGCTGCCGAGGGCGTTGTTGAAGTTAAAATTCGTGCAACAGGTGAAGTTGTTGAAATTAACAAAGATGAACTTGTCAATACCATTGAAATTTTAAGTAAATAATAAAAGAGATTTACTATGAAAATTGTTATTGTTGGAAGCTCCCACGCCGGAATTTGTGCCGGATTACGGGCGCTTGAAGAATATCCAGAAGCCGAAATTACGCTTTATGATAAGCGTAATCAGGTTTCTTTTGTTTCTCAAGGAATTATTTCTTATCTGGCGGGTCAAAAATCTGTCCTTTATCAATCTAGTTACTCTTCGGTAGAAGAACTAAAAAATGCTGGTTTAAACATGCAGTTAGAAACTTTCGTTGAAGAGATTGATACAAAAAATAAAAGCTTATTTTATCGGAGAGTAGATTCTAAAAAGACAAAACGTGCTCCCTATGATAAATTAATTTTAGCCACAGGTTCTTATCCAGCGATGACTTCAGTTCCTTTTGATGAAAAAAGTAAACTTTTCTTTTTAAAGAGTATGGATGATGCGATAAAAACAGATGAATTCCTAAAGGCGGCTAAAAATGTTGTGGTAATTGGTGGAGGAATGACTGGAGTTGAAGTTGCGCGAATTACTCAAGAAAGAGGGATTCAAACAACACTTATTCATCGCAATAAAAATCTTTTGAATGATTATTTTGATGAACCAGCAAGTCATTTATTGGAAAGTTGGATGAATGCTGAGGGAACGCGTCTTCTTTTGAATACGGAGGTGACAGAAATCAGAGCTGATAGAGAGAATACTGTCATTCATACAGCGACAGGTCAAGAAATAGCTGCTGATGGCGTAATATTTACGATTGGTTTTCGTCCAAATTCTTATCTGCTTAATCAACAGGTTGAATTAGGCGATAAGGGAGCAGTCGTCGTTGATGAGTACATGCAAACAAGTTGTCCAGACGTTTTTGCTGTAGGAGATGTTTCGACAAGTTATGTTAATTTGTTGGGAAAAAACTATTATCTTCCACATGCGTCTGATGCTGTGCGTGATGGTGAAATTGCGGCGATTAATTTGCTTACTCCTCATCAAAAAATTAATAGTACTCAGGGGACATACCATGTTCCGATGAAAAATTTAGTGATGGCTATGACTGGGATTACAATAAAACAGGCGGTTGATTCTGGTTATGATGCAGATGCAGTTCATTTACTAAATGAACATTTGGATGGACATTCGCCAAGTAATATTTGGATGATTTATGAAAGACGTACTCATCGAATTCTTGGCTTACAATGTATTGGGAAAACCAGTGATATGGCGGAATATGTAAATATTTTCTCACTAGCGATTCAGCAAGAGCTAAAAATTGAAGAGATTGAGTTTACAGATTTTTATTTCGAACATGGTTATAAAGACCCACGTGGTTTCAATCGCATACTGGCTCGACTGGTAAGGGAGAATGAAAGGTAGATTCTGGTGGAACCGACTAATAAAGAGATAATTTATTGTCAAAAAGTACTTCATTTACTTGAGGATTTGCAGAAAGTTCAACAAAGCATTGAATCTTTTGCTGAATACTCCGATAAGCAAAAAATTCATACTCATCAAACTCTATCATTGATTTTAAAATTAATAATTTTTCTTATTATTTTAGGAGTAGGAATACTTTTAAAGTTATCATTAGTTCTTTTGTTGGTGATTTCAGTTGTCTATTTATTCATTTTTTGTCTTTTGTTCAGATATGATTCCAAAAAGTTTAAAGAAAAATTAGCTTTAGGGGGCGGAACTTCTCTAAAAATGAAATCTTTAAATGCTGATTTGAATAAGCTTAAAGCAGAAGAAATAAAAATTCAAACTGAACTAAATCATTTCAATCGAATTCCCTCACAGTTTAAAACAACAGAGGTCGTAAGTCATATGATTCGCTACATGAAACGTGGCGAAGCACAAAATATTGAAGAAGCTCTCTATTTTTGGAAAATGGATGAGACCAAACATTCAGCTGGTAAATAAAGTTACTGACAAAGGCGTCAATAACTATTGATTCTAAAATAAAATAACTGACAGAGTTGTCAGTTATTTTATTCTTGAAAAAGAGTGAAAAGCAACATTTTTTTATGCTATAATGAGAAATGAAATTCTATTTGCTAAGGATAGAAAAAATAAGATAAAGGGTCAAAAAACATGGAAAATCTGTTTGAAAAATTGATGGAACAAATCAAAATGCCACCAAATTTGCGTCGTTCTAGCCAATTTGAGCATGCTGATATTGAAAATGTTGAAGTGCATACGGCAAGTAAGCTATGGCACTTTCAGTTAATTTTTGATGAGATTTTACCAATTGATACATATAAATTACTGACAGAACTGACAGAAACTGCTTTTTCTACAATTGCTCGTACAGAAATTTCTGTCAGCAGTCGAAATCAAAATATTGATGAGCAAAATCTTAATGATTATTATCAATATGCACTTACACTTCCAGAATTATGCGATTCTGCTTTTTCAAGTATTTTTAAGAAGTATCATCTTGAAAAAGAAGAGGAAAAAATTCACTTAATGGTGGAAGATAATCCGCAAATGGACTTTTTTGTGGAAAAATATTTTCCAATTCTCGAGGAAAAATTTAAGTCTTTCGGTTTTGGAGAATTAAGAATAGCCCCTATAGTTGACCAAGAGCTGACAGAAACACAAGCAGCTGCTCACGCTGAAAAAGTTGCGGCTCGCTTGGCAGCTCAAACTGCAGAACAAGCCCAAATTTCTGAAATCAAAAAACAACGTTCAGAAGAACGAGAAAGCAAAAATACTAGAGAAGCAAAACCAGAATTTGTGGAAACGGCACTTTCTGACGGGATTTTCTTTGGTCGAAAAATTAGTGGACAAAGCCCAATTACTAGCATGTCTTTTATTGCTGGTGAAGGTTTTGGGGTTATTTTTGAGGGACTTGTTTTTGAAGCCGCACACCGTGAGTTTACGGGAAAAGAATCCGGAAAAGTCAATCATATTTTAGAATTAAAAATGGCTGATGAAACTTCAACTTTTATGATTTCAAAATGGGGTCGTAAGGATGAAGAAATTGCACAATTTGACCAAATTGTCAGCACTGTCAAAGCTATGAATGAAAAAATTATAACTGACCGTACTGATGGAGAAGATAATTTTACTGACAGCTTATCTGATGCTCTTTGGTTACGTGTGCAAGGAAATATTGAACACGACAAATACAAAGATGATTTGGTGATGACCGCTAATGCGGTTGTGGAAATTAAACCTAAACCAACCATTGATCGTGTTGCTCTTCAAATCAAGGCTGTAAAATCAGATAAAATTCAATTAGGTCGTGAAATCAAAAATAATGAGCCCGTCACTCCGATGCGTTCTGTCAGTGAATTTTCGACTAACGGACCAGTTGTTTTTGAAGGATATGTCTTTAAAGGCGAACTCCGTGAAATTAAATCACGTAAAACAGGAAATATTAGTTATCTTCTTGAATTTGAGATGACTGATTACACTTCAAGTTTTTACGTTCAGAAATGGCTACGTGGCGAAGAAGAAATTCAGCTAGCCAAACAAATTAAAGCGGGACTATGGTGTCGTGTCCGCGGGAATGTTCAACGGGACAATTTCAAAAATGATCTAGTCCTACAATTGACTGATTTGATTGAAATTCCGACACAAAATGTTCGTGAAGACAAATCAGATGAAAAACGTGTTGAATTTCACGCGCATACTAATATGAGTCAAATGGATGCCATTCCTTCTGCTTCTAGTTTGGTTGCTCAAGCTGCTAAATGGGGACATAAAGCTATTGCAATTACTGACCATGGTGGTTTGCAATCTTTCCCTGAGGCTCACTCGGCTGGAAAGAAGAATGGTGTCAAGATAATCTATGGCGTCGAAGCCAATCTTGTTGAAGATAAAATTCCGATTGTTTACAATGAAACTGACGTTGATATGTATGAATCAACTTATGTTGTATTCGATGTGGAAACAACAGGACTTTCGGCAGTTCATAATGATCTGATTCAGATTGCGGCAACAAAAATGCACAAAGGAAATCCAATTGATGAATTTGATGAATTTATCAATCCAGGATATCGTTTGAGCGAATTTACAACAGAATTAACCGGAATTACAGATGACCATGTCAAAAATGCCAAACCATTATATGAAGTTCTAACAAAATTCCAAAAGTTTTGTGAAGGAACAATTCTTGTTGCGCACAATGCAACATTTGACGTGGGCTTCATGAATATGAACTATTCACGAAACGGTTTGCCGATTATCACGCAACCGGTGGTTGATACCCTCGAATTTGCCCGTAATCTTTATCCCGAAATGAAACGTTTTGGTTTGGGTCAATTGACTAAGAAATTCCAAATCGGACTTGAACATCACCATATGGCCAATTTTGATGCGGAAGCAACCGGACGTTTGCTCTTTGTGTTTTTGGAAGAATTACGTACTAGAAATACAGGATGGACAAGTCTTTTAGAACTTAATGATAAATTGGTCAGTGAAGATTCTTATAAAAAAGTTCGTCCAAAACATGTCACCTTATATGCCAAAACGCAAGAAGGTCTAAAAAATCTCTTCAAAATTGTTAGTTTTGGGAATGTTAAATATTATGCTGGTCTTCCTCGGGTTCCACGTTCTGTTTTAGAAGCCAACCGCGAAGGATTGTTAGTCGGATCGGCCTGCGAAATTGGTGAAGTTTTTGACGCAGCAATCAATAAAACATTTGAAGAAACGCTTGAAATCGCCAAGTTTTATGATTTTATCGAAGTATTTCCACCAGCTCTTTATCGTTCGCTCGTTGTCGGTGGTTCTTTCAAATCAGAAAAAGAATTAGAACAAACGCTTAAAGATTTGATAAAAATTGGTAAGACTTTAGGCAAACCAGTTCTGGCAACAGGTAATTTACATTATTTGAACCCAGAAGATGCTATTTATCGAGAAATTATTGTCCGCTCACTTGGTCTTGGAGCTGAAATTAACTGGACTCAAGGGCACGGGGAGCATGCCAAACCTCTTCCATTACCTGAAGCTCATTTTAGAACAACTGATGAAATGCTTGAGGCCTTTAGTTTTCTTGATGAGAAGACTGCGCGTGAAATTGTCATTGACAATACGCAAAAGATGGCTGATGAATTTGATGTATTGACTCCAGTTCGGGATGATTTATACACACCTAAGATGGTTTTTGATGGAGGAGAAACCTCCGAAGAACGGATTGTTCGCTTAACTTATGAAAAAGCACATGAGTGGTATGGTAATCCATTGCCAGATATTATTGACGCACGACTTGAAAAAGAACTTCGATCGATTTTAGGAAATGGTTTCTCGGTTGTTTATATTATTTCACAAGAGCTTGTAAAACGTTCTAATGACCGAGGCTATATTGTTGGTTCACGGGGTTCTGTTGGTTCATCACTTGTTGCGACAATGATTGGGATTACCGAAGTAAATCCCTTGGCTCCACATTATCGTTGTCCGGAATGTCAATATTTTGAATGCTATGATGATGGATCTTTCGGTTCTGGTTATGATATGCCAGACAAAAATTGCCCTAAATGTAATCATAAACTCATCAAAGATGGACATGATATTCCTTTTGAAACTTTCTTAGGTTTCAAGGGAGACAAAGTTCCCGATATCGATTTGAACTTCTCTGGTGATGATCAACCCCTTGCTCACTTGGACGTTCGAGATATCTTTGGCGAAGATTATGCCTTTCGGGCGGGAACAATTGGTACGGTTGCTGAAAAAACTGCCTTTGGTTTTGTCAAAGGTTATGAACGTGATTATGATCAATATTATGGAAATGCAGAAATTGACCGTTTAGCTGCGGGATCAACCGGTGTTAAGCGAACAACAGGACAACACCCAGGTGGGATAATCGTTATTCCAAATTATATGGATGTTTATGATTTTTCTCCTGTTCAATTTCCGGCCGATGATGTTAATGCCGAATGGCAAACGACTCACTTTGATTTCCATGCGATTCATGACAACATCTTAAAGCTTGACATACTTGGACATGATGACCCCACAATGATTCGAAAATTACAAAGTCTCTCTGGTATTGTTCCTCAAGATATCCCAATGGATGACCCAGGAGTAATGAAGCTTTTCACTGGGACAGAATCTTTGGGCTTAACTGAAGAACAATTAGGGGTAAAATTAGGAACTTTGGGAATTCCTGAAATGGGAACCTTCACCTCAATGAACATGATTGCCGAAGCTAAACCGAAAAACTTCGCAGATTTACTCCAAATTTCTGGACTTTCACACGGGACGGACGTTTGGTCAGGAAATGCTCAAGATTTAATTCGTTCAGGGATTGCCGACTTATCGAGTGTCATTGGTTGTCGGGATGATATTATGGTCTATCTTATCCATAAGGGGCTAGAAAATGGTCTTGCTTTTACAATTATGGAACGGGTGCGTAAGGGAATGTGGAATAAAATTCCCGCTGAAGAACGTGAAAAATATGTAGAAGCCATGCGAGAGCATGATGTTCCTGAATGGTATATTGAGTCTTGTTCAAAGATTAAATACATGTTCCCTAAAGCCCATGCGGCAGCTTATATCATGATGGCTTTGCGGGTGGCTTATTTCAAAGTCCATTATCCTATTTACTATTACTGCGCATGGTTCTCTATTAGAGCGACTGCCTTTGATATTGGGGTTATGGGAGCAGGTCTTGAAGCAGTTAAAGCCAAAATGAAAGAAATTAAAGATAAAGGTTTCGATGCAACAAATGTTGAAACTAACCTTTATACGACTTTAGAGCTATGTAATGAAATGTTAGAGCGTGGTTTCACTTTTGGTAAAATTGATCTTTATCGTTCGGAGGCTACTGAGTTTGTTATTGATAGCGATACTTTAATTCCACCATTTGTAACAATGGATGGATTGGGTGAAAACGTAGCAAAACAAATTGTTGCAGCGCGAGCTGAAGGTGAGTTTTTAAGTAAAATGGAACTTCGTAAGCGTGGTGGTGTTTCACAAACGATTATTGAAAACATGACCAATATGGGTGTTCTTGAAGGAATGCCTGATGATAATCAATTAAGTCTATTTGATGATTTCTTTTGATTTTCATAAAATACTCTTATCTTAAATGATGAGAGTATTTTTATTTTTAGAAATAACAAAATGTCGAAAAAACTTCGGCTTTTTTGTTACATTAACTGATTATTTGCGTATAGTCTAGTATGATACCAAAAATGGCAAAAGAATTAATTCAAAAAGCAATTGATAGAGGTGCATCAGATATTTATCTGATTGCTTCAAAAGAAAAGTATAAACTTTATTTTCGACAAATGACAGCGCGTGTTCTGGTGGAAGAAATTGAGTTAGAAGTTGGTTTAGCATTACTTACTCACTTTAAGTTTCTAGCTGGGATGAATACGGGTGAACGCAGACGAGTTCAATTGGGAGCTTGTTGGTATGAATTAGAGGAAAGTAATGCAAAACGTTTGCGTCTTTCAACGGTGGGGGATTTCGAGGGTAATGAATCTTTAGTGATACGTCTCTTGCATGATCAAAACAAAGAACTTGATTTTTGGTTTGATGAAGAACTAGATAATTATGATTGTAAAAGAGGATTGCATCTTTTTGCTGGTCCAGTAGGCTCGGGCAAAACATCTTTAATGTTTGATTTAGCGCGTCGTCATTTTACAGGTTTACAAGTTATCACTATTGAAGAACCCGTTGAGTTGATTGATTCTGATTTTATTCAATTACAAGTCAACGAAGTGATTGGTAACAGTTATGATGAATTAATTAAATTATCACTGAGGCATCGTCCAGATTTGTTAATCGTTGGTGAAATTCGTGATAAATTGACCGCTCAAGCAGTTTTACGGGCTAGTTTGACAGGCTATACAGTGTTTTCAACTGTTCATGCCGCTTCTGTTAGAGGTGTCATTCAGAGATTATCAGAGCTGGGTTTAAGTCATTGGGAAATAAAAAATGCTTTATCAAGTGTTGTTTATCAGCGTTTAATAGCTGGGAAAGGAATATTAGACATTGCCAAAAACGAATTTGAGTCTTGGTCATCAGAAAATTGGAATAAAAAAATTGATCAGCTACTTACAAATGGATATCTCACACCTAATGAAGCCAAGAGGGAAAAAATTAGGACTGATTAAACAAGCCAAACTTATCCAACTGATGGGAAATCTCTTGAATAGTGGATTTAATTTAGGAGAAGTGATAAATTTCTTATCTTTATCAAAACTTGTGGAAAAAGAATTTACCTTGAAAATGAAAGAAGGTCTCGCTTCTGGTCAATCTTTATCAGAGCTTTTAGAAAGTCTTTTATTTTCTAAAAATGTAGTGACACAACTTGCTTTGGTAGAAGTGCATGGTAACTTGTCAGGAACAATGCAGTTGGTTGAACTTCATTTAAAAAAGCAACTTAAAGTTAAAAAGAAATTAGTGGAAGTTGCCACTTATCCAGTATTGTTATTAATTTTTTTGGTTGGAATTATGTGGGGCTTAAAAAACTATTTATTACCACAACTTAATAGTGGTAGTAACTTTACTACGCTGTTAATTAATCATTTACCCTTGGTATTTTTTTCATTTGGAGCTTTTATGTTTTTACTGACAGCTTTGTCAGTAACTCTTTTCAAGCGTAAATCAGCAATAACGAATTTTACATTTCTTGCTAAATTACCACTGATTCATCCTTTTATTCGTTTATACTTAACCGCTTACTTCTCAAGAGAATGGGGAAATCTAATTACTCAAGGTGTCGAGTTACGACAAATTATCAACTTGATGAAAAAACAAAAAAGTAGAATTTTTTCAGAAGTTGGTGAGAAACTTGATTTAGACTTGAATGCTGGTCGGTCTTTTGAACAAGCTGTCAGTAATCTTAAGCTTTTTTTACCAGAGCTTTCTTTAATGATTGAATATGGAGCTATCAAGGATAAATTAGGTTTGGAGCTTTCGTTGTATGCAGATGAATGTTGGGAACAATTTTTTACAAAGATAGATTGGTTAATGCAATTAATTCAACCTCTCATTTTTGTGTTCGTGGCTTTAATGATCGTTTTATTATATGCAGCCATGCTATTGCCTATCTACTCTAATATGGGTTCCGGAATATAGAAAGGAAAAAGAGATGATAAAGAAAAAGGATTATATTTTAAAGAGAATTCAAAAAATATTTTTAATTTTTAGAGTTTGGGGAAAAAAATGTTATCAGAAAGAACAAAAGGCTTTTACTTTGATAGAGATGCTGATTGTCCTGGCTATTATTAGTATTTTGATATTACTTTTTGTTCCAAATTTAATTAAGGAAAAAACACAAGTTCAAAAAACAGGGGAGTCAGCAGTTGTAAAAGTAGTTGAAAGTCAGGCTCAACTTTATGAATTAGATCATAATGATGAGAAACCGAGTCTTTCGGACTTATTCGGTGCTGGGATGATTACTCAAAAACAAATCTCTGCCTATGATAATTATTATGAACAAAATAAAAATGAAGAACGAAATTTTAATGACTAAAGCATTTACTTTGCTAGAGTCTCTTCTAGTTTTGCTGATTATTTCTTTTATCACAACTCTTTTTTCTTTAGAAATCATACAAACAGTCCGTCTTTTTAAGGGAGAATTGTTTGTTCTTCAGTTTGAAGACTTCTATAAAAGAAGTCAAGAAGATGCTGCACTGCTTCAAAAATCTGAAAGTTTAGTTGTTAAAAATCACGAATTAAACTGTGAAGATAGAAGAATAACAATTCCAAAGGAGGTAGAAGTCAAAGAGTTTACAGTTAAATTTGACGATAAGGGAGAGAATTCTAGCTTACAAAAACTCACAATTTCTTTACCTTACGAAAAAAAACTCATCACTTATCAATTGGAGATAGGCAGTGGAAAATTTAAAAAGAAGATCAGTTAAAGCTTATTTGCTTTTGGAAAGTTTGATTAGTATAGCTCTACTCGCTTTTCTAGTCAGCTTTATCATAAGCTCTCTTGTGCAAGTAAGACAAAAAGATACGGAAGAGAATCAAAAGATTGAAGCTTTAAACGTGGCACAAATGGCGATTGAAAGTCACTTAACAGAATTATCAATAAACGGTTCTGATATAAAGATAAATGAAAACCAAAATTTACTGATTATTAGTAATCATGGAAAGGAAATTTTGCGACTTGAACTTCAAAGTTAGGGCATTTACCTTGTTGGAGTGTTTGGTGGCACTTCTTGCAATTTCTGGATCAGTCCTTGTCATCTCAGGTTTAACAAAAATGTTGAAAGAACAAATGGCGATTAGTCAAAGTAATAGCATAAAAGATTGGCAAATTTTCTGTCAGCAAATGCGTTTTGAACTCTCAGGAACAAAATTAGACAAAGTAGAACAGAATTTTCTGTATGTAACTAAAGATAAAAAACTAAGGTTTGGTTTTATGAGTGATGATTTCCGTAAGACTGATGACAAAGGTCAGGGTTATCAGCCAATGCTTTATAATATAAAAACGGCTAAGATTCAAGCTACTAAAAATTTAATAACCATAAGAATTGATTTTAATCAAGGAGGTGAAAGAACATTTATTTATCAATTTCCAGAAGACAAGTAAGAGGAGGAATACTTCTATATACGCTGGTCTTATTATTGATGTTTTCAATGTTTCTTCAGTTTTATTTGCAGACACAAGTAGCTGATGCTCGACAATTAAGACGTGAAAAGGAGCAGCTAACTGCTGAATTAATGGTATCAGTAGCTCTAAAGACTGATTTAAAATCTCAAGGTCAAATTCATTTTGATTCAGGGAATTTGTCCTACAATTTACTGACAGATTCTTCAGCCAGTTCAAAAATTACTGACCATTCAAGTGATGAAAAAACTTATCAATTTAGTATCCATCTAAAAGATGGCACAAACTTTCAAATAAAAAATTAAAAAAATAACGTTAACTGGTTGACATTATTTTTTCTTTACTATATAATTAACCAGTAAACTAATTATGGGGGACGAAATACGATGAGTTTAGCAAATCAAATCGACCAGTTTCTTGGTACAATCATGCAATTTGCAGAAAATAAGCATGAAATATTACTTGGTAAGTGTGAAAGTGATGTAAAACTAACAAGCACTCAAGAACATATTTTAATGCTTTTGGCAGAACAAATATCGACAAATGCTAAAATTGCCGAAAAACTAAAGATTTCTCCAGCAGCAGTAACTAAAGCTCTAAAGAAATTACAAGAGCAAGAACTAATTAAATCAAGTCGAGCCACAAATGACGAACGCGTGGTCCTTTGGAGTTTGACAGAAAAAGCGGTTCCGGTTGCTAAGGAGCATGCTACTCATCACGAGAAAACTCTGAGTACTTACCAGGAATTAGGGAACAAATTTACTGACGAAGAACAAGAAGTGATAAGTAAATTCTTATCAGCACTTACGGAGGAATTTCAATGAAAAAGATATTGATGTTACTTGCTATTCCAGCAGTTTTACTCTTGGCAGGTTGTCAAAAATCAGCCAGTAAGCCAGAAGTTGTCACAACTTTTGAGCCAATGTACGAGTTTACGAAGGCAATTGTCGGTGACAAAGTCGATGTCGAAAATATTGTACCTGCTAATCAGGAAGTTCATGAATTTGAACCAAGTGCAAAGCAAGTTGCGACAATGACAAATGCCCAAGCTATTGTTTATAATTCTAATGACCTCGAAAAATGGGCGAAAAATGTAAACAGCAAGGGAATTAAAATAGAAGCCAGCAAGGATGTTGATAAGATATCTGGCGACCCTCATACTTGGATTAGTCCAAAACAAGCAATTATTGAAGTTAATACCATTGCCTCTGAGCTTGGAAAAAAATTCCCAGATGATAAAGCAACTTTTGAAAAAAATGCAGCAAGTTATGTAGTTAAATTGAAAAAGCTAGACAGTGAATTTGATACTTTGAAAAATGCTAAACAAAAAACATTTATTACTCAACATGAAGCTTTTGCTTATCTAAGTCGTGATTATGGTTTGAAAGAAATTGCTATTGCTGGATTAGACCCAGAAGTAGAACCTTCAGCATCAACGCTAGCTAATTTAAAAGTTGAAATGGAAAAAGCAGGACTAAAAAATGTTTATTTTGAAGGAAATGCTAACAGTAAAATTGCTGAGACTTTAGCAAAATCAGTAGGTGCAAACCTTATTGGTATCAATACTGTCGAAGGATTATCTGACGAGCAGAAAAAAAATGGCGACAATTATCTCACGCTGATGCAAGATAATTTGACTGCTTTAAAGAAAACTATCAAGTGAGTTTAAGGAAAAATTAAGATGAAGGATTTATAATGAATTTCTTCCAAAAAATCTTTTCATAAAACTCCTTGAAACTCTCGTTCTTATGAACGGGAGTTTCGTGTTTTTGAAATAAAAATAGATTAGTAAGATAAACTCCGAAATAAGAATTACTATTAGAGATATAAAGAGAAAAAATGAGATATATCAATGTTGAAAACTTGACTTTCTATTACGATAGAGAGCCAGTTTTAGAAAATATCAGCTATCATGTTGATTCTGGTGAATTTGTCACATTAACAGGTGAGAATGGGGCTGCCAAATCAACTCTTATAAAAACAACTTTGGGAATTTTAAAACCTAAAAAAGGTAAAATAAAAATTTCTCCCAAAAACAACCGAGGCGAAAAATTAAGGATTGCTTATCTTCCCCAGCAAGTTGCAAGTTTTAATGCTGGTTTTCCAAGTTCGGTTCATGAATTTGTTATGAGCGGACGCTATCCGAGACAAGGTTGGTTTAAAAAAATGACAGCTCACGACTCAGAACACGTTAAGGCAGCCCTTGACTCAGTAGGAATGTGGGACTACAGAAATAAGCGTATTGGTGAACTCTCTGGAGGGCAAAAGCAAAGAATTGCTATTGCAAGAATGTTTGCTAGTGATCCTGACTTATTTATTCTTGATGAGCCAACAACAGGAATGGATGATGTATCAAGTAGTGACTTTTATGAATTGATGCACCATGCGGCTCATAAACATGGAAAATCTGTTTTAATGGTCACTCATGATCCGGAAGAAGTGAAAGATTATGCTGACCGAAATATCCATTTATTGAAAGATAAAAATGGGAAATTTGCTTGCTTTGATTTGCATACAGACCGCGATAGAGTAGCTCAAGAAAAGCAACAAGAATTAAAGGAGGAAACTGATGTTTGAATTATTTCAGTATGATTTTATGCGAAACGCTCTTTTAGCAGCAACCGCTATTTCAATATTTTCTCCTTTGCTTGGCGTATTTCTTGTACTACGTAGACAGAGTTTAATGTCAGATACATTATCACATGTATCATTAGCCGGTGTCGCTTTTGGGGTTCTCTTAAGTTGGAATCCAACGATTACAACTTTAATTACAGTTGTAATTGCGGCTGTTTTTCTAGAGTATTTAAGAACAATTTATCATAACTATATGGAAATTGCGACGGCCATTTTGATGTCAGCAGGACTTGCCATTGCCCTTTTGATTTTGAATTCCTCAAAAGGAGCAACAAGTGTTAGTTTGGAGCAATATTTATTTGGCTCAATTATCACAATTTCCTTATCGCAAGTGATTATGCTTTTTGTTTTAGCAGCTGTCGTTTTACTTGGATTTATTCTCTTTTTACGTCCGCTTTACGTGATGACTTTTGATGAAGATACAGCTTTTGTTGATGGACTTCCTGTTCGATGGATTTCGATTGCATTTAATATTGTCACGGGGGTTGCTATTGCCTTGATGATTCCTGCAGCGGGGGCTTTACTTGTTTCGGCAATTATGGTTTTACCTGCTTCAATTGCGATGCGTCTAGGCAAATCTTTTAAAGCTGTGTTGTTTATCTCGGTTATTGTAAGTTTTATTGGTTTAAATGCTGGCTTGATTGCCTCTTACTATATGGATGCTCCAGCATCTGCCGCAATTACTTTAATTTTCATCGTCCTTTTCTTGGTAACTTCAAGTTTAAAACGATTGATTCGAGCCTAAGAAATAAATAAAAAGAAGTGGTAAAAATCACTTCTTTTTATTTTGTTTTATTTAAAATGTCAAGGAAGCTAGTACTAATTGCTGAAATTTCTAAAATTTTATTTTCAAACGGATGAGGAATAATAATTTTACCAGCATGAAGCATCATTCTCTCCTGTGATTTTTGACCATACAAAGCATCACCAATGATAGGATGATTTAATGAAGATAAATGGACACGTATTTGGTGAGTTCTTCCAGTATCTAAGGTACATTTAACAAGAGTTTTGTCAGTAAATTTTTTGATAATCTCAACATGAGTCACTGCTTTTTGACCCTTTGCGGAAAGGATTCGTTTATTTTTATCATGGCGATTCTGACCAATGGCCCGATTAATGGTAAATTGATTTTCTGGGAAATGACCTTTGACTAGTGCCAAGTATTCACGATGAATTTTATTTTCTTCAAACATTTTACCAAGAATAGGGAGAACAAATTGATTTTTTGCAAATAAAACAGCACCAGATGTTGCTTGGTCCAGGCGATGGACAACAAAAACTTCTTGGTTGATTGCCGCTGCAACATGATTTTGTAAGGCTAATTCATCAGCCGTATTTCCGTGGGTCTTCATTCCTTCAGGTTTATTGACAACAATCAAATGTTCGTCTTCATAAAGGATGTCAGCTAAATTTGCTGAACCGAATTTTAGAGATAAATTAGAGAAATCCTCATTATCAAAAATAAGAGTGATTTTATCTCCAGCATGGACGAGCTGATTTTCGTTAATAAGCTTGTTATTGACTAAGCAATGTTTTTTCATTCTTAGAAAGTGTCTTTGTTTACGAGGAATGAACCAAGTTTTTTCGAGTAAATCAGAGACAGGCTGTTCTATAAAATTTTCGGGTAAAATGAAGTTATATTCCATATTCACATTATACTATAAGTTTTTATTTGGCCCAAAAATATAAGAAACTGAAAGGGTGACAGCATCGGGATTATCAAGAGAATTACTTTTCAATTAACTCTAGGTTTGTTATAATCAAAGTATCTTCTTAAAAATACGTAATAAAGATAACTCAAAATGTAAAAAATAATAAATATTATGAGTGAATTATAGAAAGAGAAAGAAATGCTAACAAAAAAATTTAAAGAAACATTAAAATATGAAGGTTCAGTTTCCCTCACTTCATGGGGAGCAGAGGAAAGTCCTCATGTTACAGGAACATGGATTTCTTATTTACAGCTAACCAGTGATGAACGAATATTGGCACCAGCAGCAGGGATGCATTATTTAGAAGAGGATATTAAAGTGAATGATACAATTTATCTGATGCTTGGGGTTAGAGAAGTCGAAGGTAAAAATGGCTATCAAGGGATTGGCTTTAGGGTGAGTGCTAAAGCAAAACTTATTTCAAATGGTCCAGAATTTGAAATGATGAAAGAAAAGTATCCATTTTTGCGAGCAGTTCTTGAACTTACTCCAGCGGAAGTAGAACAACTATTATAAAGATAATATTTCATCTTAGAAGTTTTGTTTATAAAATTAAATGAGTTTTGAATAATTATAAAATGATTTATTAATCATTTTTTTAATATAATAGTTATTAAGGGGTGAAGAATATGAAATTTTATGATATCGAATTTTTAAAATCGCAAGCTGGACTTAGCGATTATCTTCGATATATCTTTATTTTTGGGAGTCTTGTAGTTCTTGTTATTGTATTTGCTATATATATTAAGCATAGAATTAAAACAAAATATAGAGATCTTAGTATTATTTTATTATTATTTATTATTTTAGAGATTGGTATACAATATTCAAATTATCAAATTAATCAATCTAAGCATACTCAATCTTCACAGATGGTTGGATTTATTGAAAGAGTTGCTAAAAATGAAAGAACGAATAAAAATAATATTTTTGTTAATTCCACACAATTAGCTGATGGTGTGATTGTAAAGATAAAAGGTGATTATTATAAAGTTAATCTTAGTGCTGATCAGCAATCATATACTCTTACCAAAAGTTACTTGATTAATCCCGAAAAATAAAAAATTAGGAGTTATAATGCAATTATACAGCCCAATAATATTAAAATTTGCTTTAGGTATTATTTGTTTAATTATTCAAATAAATTTAATGGGGAAAGGTAATCTTGCTCCCTCATCAGCAATGGATCAAGTTCAAAACTATGTTTTAGGAGGAATTATTGGTGGAGTCATCTATAATGATTCTATTACGGTCTTACAATTTGTCTTGGTTCTAATCATATGGACACTGTTAGTGTTAATTTTAAAATTTGCAAAGGAGCACAATCGCTATGTAAAATTAATCGTTGATGGTAAACCCTTGACTCTAATTCAAGATGGAAAAGTGAGAGTAAATGAATGTCTCAGAAATGGAATTTCTGCTAATGAATTAATGTTTAAATTACGTTCCAACGGTATTTATGAGATACATAATGTTAAAAGAGCTATTTTGGAGCAAAATGGCCAATTGACATTGATTGAATTTGGTGGTGAAAATATTAAATATCCAATTATTGTTGATGGACAAGCAAATCTTGATGTTCTCGAATTAATTGATAAAGATGAAAATTGGCTTGAACAACAAATTAATCTGCAAGGATATAACCAAATTAAGGAAATTTATTTGGGAGAATACTTATCAGGTGAACTTAAACTCTACGGATACACAAAGTAGGTATTAAAAAGCGAATCCTTTCTTTTTAATTTGGAATGAGCTAAATTATACATGGATTTACAAATGATAAAAGTCTCAAAAATTATTATTTATTGTTGCTATATTGATAATAAAGATATAAAATTTATAAATAGAATTTTGATACTAGAAGTAAAACGATTGAAAAATCCAGAGAAATCTTTATAATAAAATATAAATCCCTTTCGTTTTACAAACTTACATTGTAAGCAAAAGGGATTTTTAGTAAAATAATCAAAACTGAAAAAACGATGTCTAAGGACCTTACAAAGATGTAAGGCAAAAAAAGCAGAAAAGTATTAAAATAAGGTATTACTGTATTCATTTGAGTAGGTAAAGAAATAAAAACATCTGAGGAACGATATATGTCTGAAAATAATAATTTCAGTCGGCGCAATAAAAAGGAAACTAAAAAAAATAGTTTAAAAATCCCTAATTTGCGCCCTAAAAAACAAAAAAAGCTTGAAGAAGAAACAGAAAAACCGGCTAAAACGAGATTTGGTAAATTCATGAAACCAATTAAACGCTTTTGGAGACGTTATAATCTGACAAAAATTACAATTATTTTTGTTTTAGTAGCCATTGTTTCGACGGGATCATATCTTTTTTACTTAGCTAAAACGGCTAATGTTAAAGTACTGCAAAGCTCTATTTCAGCCCAGACAATTATTTATGACAAAGATAATAATGAGGCTGGAAATCTTTATGGTCAAAAAGGAACACCGGTAAAGATCGACCAAATTTCCAAAAATATTACAAATGCTGTTGTGGCAACAGAAGATAGAACTTTCTATAAAAATCATGGTGTCAATTTGAAACGTTTTGCTCTAGCAGCCGTTACCCTTGGCCGTTTTGGTGGTGGTTCAACAATCACTCAACAATTAGCCAAAAATGCTTATTTGACTCAAGAACAAACGATTGACCGTAAAGCGCGTGAGTTTTTCTTGGCACTTGAAATCAATAAACATTATAGTAAAGATGAGATTCTTGACATGTATCTGAATAATTCTTACTTTGGTAATGGTGTATGGGGCATTCAAGATGCAGCTTTGAAATATTTTGGTGTTCCAGCAAGCGAAGTAACTGTTGATGAAGCAGCCAGTCTTGCGGGAATGTTAAAGGGACCCGAAATTTATAATCCTCTTTACGAAAAAGGAAAATATGCGACTGATCGACGTAATACAGTTTTGCAAAATATGGTTAATGCTGGTTATTTGGAACAGTCACAGGCAGATACTTTTATGAAAGTTGACTTACAAGCTCAATTGCAAGACAATTATCAATCTAAAAGTAGTCAATATAAATATCCAAGCTACTATAATGCTGTTATTTCTGAAGCGGAACGCAAGTATGGTCTGACATTACAAGAAATCATGAATAATGGTTACAAGATATATACGGGTATGGATCAAAATATGCAATCTGGCTTGCAAAAAACTTATTCTGACCCAAGCTTCTTCCCCCAAGCTTCGGATGGAACTTATGCACAATCTGCTTCGGTTGCTATTGATCCTAAAACGGGAGCTGTCAATGCTCTTGTTGGAAATGTTAATACGGAAGGGTCAAATAGCTTTACTGATTATAACTATGCCACAATGTCTAAACGTTCTCCTGGTTCAGTTATCAAACCCCTCATTGTTTACGCTCCGGCAATTGAAGCAGGTTGGTCAATTGACAAAACTGTCGATGATTCACCAGCGGACTATAATGGCTGGAAACCAACCGATTTTGATAATCAATGGCGTGGACAAATCCCGATGTATACTGCTTTAGCAAATTCATATAATATCCCTGCGATTAATACTTATCAGGCGATTGGACCAAAAGTTGGGAATGCTTTAGGACGGGAGTTTGGTTTAGATTTAAGTAGTAAAAATGATGTTTTGCCAACAGCACTTGGAGCTGGAGTTGAAACGAATCCATGGCAAATTGCTCAGGCTTATCAAGTTTTTGCAAATGGTGGAGTGATGAATGATGCGCATTTGATTACTAAAATTGAAAATGCTGCAGGACAAGTTGTAAAAACAGCAAAAGTAACCAAAAAACGGGTTATTAGTAAAGATACAGCTGACAAAATGACTCAAATGATGCTGGGGACTTATACTAATGGTTCTGCTTGGAAAGCTTCACCTAAGTCTTATACGCTTGCTGGTAAGACGGGAACCAATGAAGACCAAGACCAGTGGGTAGTAGGTTATACACCAGATGTGGTTATGGCACTCTGGATTGGTTATGCGGATGGAAAATATAAACTGACAGGTTCATCAGAAGGACAAACCTCAGTTATTTTCCGTCAGGAAGCTAGTTATATGTTGCCTTATACTAAAGGAACGGCATTTACAGTGGAAAATCCTTATGCCGAAGCAGGTGTTGCCGCACAAGAACCTTATTGGACTCAACAAAGACAATATCAAGATGATATTGTAGATCAAGAGCAAGCAGAAGCTCACACGACTGGAAATACACCAGAAAGCTCTAGTTCTAGTTCCTCTTCATCATCCGACTCTAACGGTTTAGACCTTGGAAAAGTTGGTAAAGATATTGGAGATGCAGCTAAAAATGCTTGGGATAAAGTTAAAGGAATTTTTGGCAACTGAAACTTAAAAAAGGGGTAGAAATGTGGTAGAATTAGAGGGAAAGCGTAGTAGTTTTAAGACAAGAAAATTTTAAAGAATAAAGATAGAAATCGAGAAGAAAAATGAAGCGTTACGTCACAGGTTTTAATGGATTACGGACGATTGGTGTTTTAACAGTTATTCTATATCACCTCTGGCCAAACCATGTTCAGGGTGGTTTTCTTGGTGTTGTTTTATTCTTTGTTCTCTCGGGCTATTTGGTGACGGATTCGCTCCTTCGCGAGTATGAAAAAAATAAGAAGATTAATATTTGGAAGTTTTGGGGAAGAAGATTAAAGCGTCTCTATCCTTTACTAGTTGCAATTTTTCTTCTTGTGACACCTTATATCATCATTTTTCAACCTAATTTGTGGGCGGGATTACGTTCTAATTTCCTTTCTGCTATATTTTCGGTTCAGAACTGGTGGCAGATTTCGCAAGGAAGTTCTTATTTTGCTGATATTGCCGGTGCTTCACCTTTTAAACATATTTATTATTTATCAATCGAGGGACAATTCTTCATCCTTTGGCCTTTGCTTTTGATTGTTTTGTTAAAATTTGTTAAAAAAAGAGGGCGAATATTTATTATTGCCAATGTTTTAGCTTTGATTTCGGCTATCTTGATGGCAATCCTTTTCGTTCCCGGGGCAGACCCAACGAGGGTGTATTATGGAACGGATACACGTTTCTTTAGCTTGATAATGGGGGCTAGTCTTGCTTTTATTTGGCCTTTGAATAAACTCTCTCATAAAGTTAATAAAAGAGCGACTAAAATTGCGTGGCAATTGACTATTGGATTATCTTTGTTCTTGCTGCTTGCTTACATCTTTATGCCTGCTCAAGGGACATTTACTTATTATGGTGGAATGTGGCTAGCAAGTTTGTTCAGTGTGATAATGGTTGCTTTAGTGGCACATCCAAGCCTTCCGACTAACAAACTATTTTCAAACCCTGTTTTTGAATATATTGGCTCACGTTCTTACGGAATTTACTTGTGGCAACTTCCTGTTTTTGCTTTCGCTGAAGCTAAGGTACTTGCTCCTACCGCTTGGTATAATTTAATTTGGCAATTGGCGCTCATTCTTATTCTGACGGAACTTTCATATCGTTTGATTGAGTTGCCAGCGCAGCGCTTTGATTATAGTAATATTTTAGAAATCCTTCAAAATTTTGTTCGAGAAAAGGGTTGGAAACTTAAAAAGAATATTTTACCGATGCTCCTTTCAGGGCTTGCTCTGATAAGCTTAGGTTTCATTATTTTTTCACCGCCTTCACCTCATGACCAACGAGTGATTGAAGAAAAAATAATGGCTCAACAGGTTGCTCTACAAAAGAAACAATTGGCTGAAGCTAATAACAAAGTACCAATGTCCTTAAAGGCGGTAGCAGAAAAGTATAAGGTTCAACCTGTAGTTGCTGAGAAAGCCTCTCAAATGAATGTTCTAGCCCTTGGAGATTCGGTTATGGTTGCCGCATCTACAAATCTTCAAGAAGTTTTTCCACACATGTATATTGATGCAGCAGTTGGAAGACAAGCGGAGTCACTAGCTACAGACTTAACGAATGCTAAATCAAAAATGCCTAATCCTGATGCTTACTTAATTGGTCTAGGAACAAACGGAACAATTAAAGAAGCCGAAATTGATGCAGCGATGAAAGTGGCTGGAAATAAACCTGTTTATTGGATGAATGTCCACGCAGACCGTGTTTGGGCAAAACCTAATAATGATTTGCTGACGAAAATGGCAAAGAAATATAAAAATTTGAAAATTATTGATTGGAATAAAAAAGCATCTGGTCAAAGTTCATGGTTCTACAGTGATAATATTCATCCTAAAGGAACAGGGGCCGAAAAATACGCCGCTTTAGTAGCTAATAGTCTGACCAATGTGGAAAAATAGTTTGCGCTTCTAAATAATTTTTGATAGAATAAGAGATAATATGTTAAGAAAAGCTGGATTAGCGTGCACCATATGTGGTTCACGAAATTATACCCTCAATCTTTCGTCAGTTGCGAAAGAAAAACGAGTTGAAGTTAAAAAGTTTTGTCGTACTTGTGGCAAGCATACATTACACAAAGAAACGCGTTAAATCGTATTTACTTTTAATAGGTTTTAAACGCGGCGAACTGACATTCTGTCAGTAAACTTTTATAAGAAATGGACTCTGTCAGTAAATTTGTGGCGGGGATAGGAAGAGATTATGTTTAAATTTATTGGTAGCATTGTTGAAGAAATGAAATTAACCACTTGGCCAAGCAGAAAACAATCTGTTCGTGATTTTTTTATGGTCATTGAATATACTGCTTTCTTCCTGGTGTTCATCATAATTTTCGATTGGGTAACTCAACACGGAATTACATTTAGTGTTGACCATTTGGTACCATTTCTTAAATAATCTATAAATCTGTCATTTATGACGGATTTTTCTTTTCTAATTTTATTAAAAGTCCTTTTAATTCAAGATAAATATGATATAATAATATTATCTGATAAGGGCTTGGCCCTTTTTCTTATACCCAAATTACTGGCAGAATTTCTGTCAGCTGGGATTTTAACTGATTAAGTAAAAAAATAAATACAGAGGTATTTCAAATGGAAGATAATAATTTAGTAAGTTTTGACCAAGGTTGGTTCGTGATTCAAACCTATGCAGGTTACGAACGTAAAGTTAAAGAAGATTTGCTTGAACGTGCCGAACTTTATAACATGGCTGACAAAATTTTGCGTGTCGAAATTCCAACTGAGACAATTCGTACAGAAGTTAACGGCAAAATGAAAGAAGTCGAAGAAAACTTATTCCCAGGTTATGTTTTGGTTGAAATGAATATGACTGATGAAGCGTGGTTTATTGTCCGTAATACACCAAACGTTACTGGATTCGTTGGTTCACACGGGAATAGATCAAAACCTACACCACTTTTTGAACAAGAAATTCAAGATATTTTAGTTGGCATGGGTAAAGTTGTTCGTGAAATTGATTTTGATGTATTTGTTGGAAAACGTGTTCGTATTGTTGACGGTGCCTTTTCAGGATTTGAAGCTCCAATCACAGAAATCAATGGCGACAAATTGACTCTGACTGTTGATATGTTTGGGCGTGCAACTCCAGTTGAATTGGACATGCACCAAATTGAAGATATTCAAGCTTAATTAAGTATGATAATAAAAAAAAGCCACGAGAATTCGTGGCTTTTTGCGAGTTTACAGAATATTTGTTATAATTATAAAAAATGTGATTGGGGAATAAATATCATGGTAACTTTTTATCAGTCAACACGTGATAAATCAAATAAAAAAACGGCATCGCAAGCTATTTTGCAAGGTTTGGCAGAAGATGGTGGACTTTTTGTTCCCGTTGACTTTCCAAGAGTTGATTTAGACTTTGAAAAATTAAAAAATGCTTCTTATCAAGAAATTGCTGAACTTGTTTTGAAAGCATTTTTTGATGATTTTTCTGCTGACGAAATTAAATCAATGGTGACAAAAGCATACGGAGAAAAATTCGATAGTCCGGAAATTGCACCGCTTAAAAGACTTGGGAATCACTATATTCTTGAACTTTTTCATGGTGAAACGATTGCTTTTAAAGACATGGCACTCTCTATCTTACCTCATTTAATGACCCAAGCGGCTAAGAAAAATGGTGTGACTAATGAAATTGTTATCTTGACTGCAACTTCTGGAGATACAGGGAAAGCCGCAATGGCCGGTTTTGCTGATGTGCCCCAAACAAAAATTATTGTTTTTTATCCCAAAGGTGGTGTCAGCCATATTCAAGAGCAACAAATGCTGACTCAAAAAGGGGAAAATGTTCATGTTGTTGGAATTGATGGAAACTTTGACCAAGCTCAAACAGCAGTAAAAGAAATGTTTAATAACAAAGTTTTACATGATCAACTTTTGAAAAATAATAAACAATTTTCGTCAGCGAATTCAATGAATATTGGACGTTTGATTCCACAAGTTGCTTATTATATTTATGCTTACGCCCAACTTGTCAAAACTGGTCAAATTGCTGACGGAGAAGAAATTAATTTTTCAGTTCCAACAGGAAATTTTGGAAATATCTTAGCGGCTTATTATGCTAAAAAATTAGGCTTGCCTGTTCATCAGCTCATCTGTGCTTCGAATAAAAATAATGTGTTGACAGACTTTTTCAAAACAGGACTTTATGATAAAAATCGTGAATTCTATGTGACAAGTTCACCTTCGATGGATATTTTGGTTTCTTCAAATCTTGAACGTTTAATTTTTGAATTAACTGACGAAAATGATAAAGTGACCTCAGATTTACTGACAGCCTTATCAGTAGAAGGGCGTTATCAAATTTCTAAAGAAATGATTGCTAAACTTCAAGGGTTTGTGGCCGACTGGGCATCAGAAGATGAAATTTCAAAAGAAATTCAAGAAACTTTTGAAAATGAAAAATACGTTCTGGACCCTCATACTGCAGTAGCAAATTATGTCTATCATCAAATTCAACCCAAAGAAAAAACAGTTGTTGTCAGCACGGCAAGTCCTTATAAGTTTCCAAAAGTTGTTTTAGAAGGGCTTGAAAATGTTAAAACAAAGCTGTCAGTAAATAGAGATGATTTTGCTGCCGTTAAATCACTTGAAAAATTGAGTGGGATTCCATTACCAAAAGCAGTCGTCGGACTTGAAGAAGCAGAAGTTCTACATCATACCGTTATTCCAGCCACTGAAATGCAAAAAGAAGTAGAAAAATATCTTGGCTTAAAATGAAAACAAATAGAGAAATATTAAAATTCGCATTTCCGGCGATTGTTGAAAATTTCTTACAAATGCTTGTAGGGGTGAGTGACACAATGATTGTTGCTCACCTTAGTCTTTCTGCCGTAGCAGCTGTTTCTTTGGCTAATAATCTCATCACGGTCTACCAAGCGATTTTTATTGCTTTGGGAACAATTGTTTCAAGTTTATTTGCCAAAGTGCTTATTGCAAAGAAGGCAGCGGAAAATCCAAAAAGATTAATTAATTCTGCTACCAAACTGACTTTTTTAGTTGGAATTGCTTTAGGCTTAGTTTCAGTTGTGGGAGCACGACCTATTCTCTATTTACTTGGTGCTCGTCAACAGGTTTTAGAGCTTTCCATTATTTATCTTAGTTTAGTAGGTGGCTTGATTGTCCTTTTGGCTTTAATGACGACTTTTGGAGCCTTTCTGCGGTCTGATGGAAATACAAAGACACCGATGTGGGCTAGTTTTTTTTCCAGTCTTTTAAATTTGATACTGTCAGCTGTCTTTATTTTTGTTCTTCATTTAGGGGTATTGGGAACAGCACTTGGAGCGGTTATTGCTAGATTTATTGGCACGCTTTTCCTCTATTATAAGTTAAAAGATAAGCGACCTGATTTTCAATTTTATAAAGAAAAATTGGACCATCAATTGATTAAGTTAAGTTTACCAGCAACTGGGGAGCGTTTGTCAATGCGTTTGGGCGATTTGCTCATCATGATGATTATTGTCAGATTAGGCGAACGTGTATTTGCAGGGAATGCAATTGGTGAAAGCATTACACAATTTAATTATATGCCCGTTTTCGGAATGGCAACCGTAACAGTAATTTTGGTCGCACAAGCAGCGGCTGAAAATAGTATTGAAAATGTTAAAGCTTATATCAAAAAGACCTACTGGTTAGCGACGATTATGATGTTTGTGATTGGCTTGGTCCTTTTACTGACAGCCAATATTCTAAATCAATTTTTCACTACTGACAGAATTGCCATGAATGCAAGTACTACTGTTATTTTGTTTTCGTTTTTAGCGACTTTTTTCGTCACAGGAGCAACAACTTATACAGCAGCCTTTCAGGGAATCGGAAATACAAAACTTCCTTTTTATGCCACAACACTAGGAATGTTTGGCATTCGATTGCTTTTAGGCGCATTTTTAGCCTTAGGATTAAAATTAGGGCTAGAGGGAGTTTGGCTAGCAGTTTTACTTGATAATCTTTTTAGATTTATTTTTCTCAAAATCAAGTTTAATCGAGGTCTCACAAGTAAAATTTAAAATAAAAAAATACTGACAGCTTTTCTGTCAGTAATTTTTTTATTGTTTTTTCAATAAATCTCGAATTTCTTGAAGAGTTTCCAATTCTTCGTTTTTTTGTTCTTCGACAACTTCTTCTTTTTTAGGGAAGAGTTTATTGATGAATTTGATAAGGATGAAAATAACAAACGCTGTAATGATGAAATTAATGACATCATTTAAGAAAGCACCATAAGTGAATTTTGTTTTTCCGACAGTTACTGACAAATGAGCAAGAGCAGTACTTTGAACAAACATTCCGATTAACGGATTAATCAAGTTATCAACTAAAGATTTAACTAAAGCAGTAAAAGCAGCCCCAATGATAACCCCAACGGCTAAGTCCAATACGTTCCCACGTAAAATAAAGTTTTTAAATTCCTTTAACATAAATCCTCCTATTATAATAGTTTATAAATCCTTCAAACAAATTATACCAAAAAGTTTAAAGATGACAAAGTAAGCTTTCTTGTCATTTTAAGTAAATTTCTTCATTCTCAAAAAAGATTTAGAAAAAAGTCTAAAAAGTCCTTGACAAGCCACATCTCCTTTGATAGAATAGACAAGTGCTGTTAAAAACAGTATGTAGCGACGAAACGAGAGGTTGCGACACACCCGAAGGTATTGCCATACCTAACGTGTCGGTTTTCCCGTGGAGCTAGCCTATTGAATACAATAGACGAGAGGAGAAAAAATGGCAACTAAAAAAATTCGCATTCGCTTAAAAGCATACGAACATCGTATCCTTGATGCAGCTGCAGAAAAAATCGTAGAAACTGCTAAACGTACAAACGCAGAAGTAAGTGGTCCAATTCCACTTCCAACTGACCGTAGCGTCTACACTGTTATCCGCGCGACTCACAAATACAAAGACTCACGCGAACAATTCGAAATGCGTACACACAAACGCTTGATCGACATCATCGAACCAACACAAAAAACTGTTGATTCACTTATGAAACTCGATTTGCCAAGTGGTGTAAACATTGAAATTAAACTCTAATTAAGAAAGGTAATTCTCATGTCAAAAGGAATCTTAGGGAAAAAAGTGGGAATGACTCAAATCTTCACAGAAAATGGTGAATTAATTCCTGTTACTGTGATCGAAGCGACTCCAAACACAGTTCTTCAAGTTAAAACCGTTGAAACAGACGGTTACGAAGCAACTCAAGTTGGTTTCGATACACTTCGTGAAGTTTTGACCAACAAACCTGCCAAAGGTCATGCTGCTAAAGCTAATACGACTCCTAAGCGCTTCGTTCGTGAATTCAAAGGACTCGAAGGCGCTGAAGTAGGAGCAGAAATCACTGTTGATACATTTGCAGCCGGAGATGTTGTTGATGTTACCGGAACTTCTAAAGGTAAAGGTTTCCAAGGCCCAATCAAACGTCATGGTCAATCACGTGGTCCTATGGCCCACGGTTCACGTTACCACCGTCGTCCTGGTTCAATGGGTCCTGTTGCAGCTAACAAAGTTCCAAAAGGTAAAAAACTTGCTGGACGTATGGGTAACAAGCGCGTTACTGTACAAAACCTTGTTATCGCACAAGTGCTTCCTGAAAAGAACGTTATCCTTGTAAAAGGTAATGTCCCAGGTGCTAAGAAATCATTGATTGTTGTTAAATCAGCAATCAAAGCTAAATAAGAAGGAAAGGAGATAGAAATCTATAATGGCAAAAGTATCATTATTTAAACAAGATGGTTCACAAGCTGGTGAAGTTACACTTAACGACTCAGTATTTGGTATCGAACCAAACGAATCAGTCGTATTCGACGTTGTAATCTCACAACGCGCTAGCCTTCGCCAAGGGACACACGCACACAAAAATCGTTCTGCTGTGTCTGGTGGTGGTAAAAAACCATGGCGTCAAAAAGGTACAGGTCGTGCCCGTCAAGGTTCTACCCGCTCTCCACAATGGCGTGGTGGTGGTACTGTCTTCGGTCCAAACCCACGTAGCTACGCTTACAAACTTCCACAAAAAGTTCGTCAATTGGCGCTTAAATCAGTTTACTCAACAAAAGTTGCTGATGGTAAATTAATCGCAGTTGATGCACTTAACTTTACAGCTCCAAAAACTGCTGAATTTGCAAAAGTAATCTCAGCACTTTCAATCGAACGTAAAGTTCTTGTGGTTCTTCCAAACGAAGGTAACGAATTTGCAGAACTCTCTGCACGTAATCTTGCAAACGTGAAAGTTACAACTGCTAATTCAGCATCTGTACTTGACATCGTTTCTGCTGACAAACTCCTTGTGGTTCAATCAGCATTGACACAAATTGAGGAGGTTCTTGCATAATGTCACTTTATGATATCATCCGTAAACCTATCATTACTGAAGCTTCTATGGCTGCAATGGATCAAAAGAAATATACTTTCGAAGTAGATTCACGTGCGCATAAACTTCTCATCAAACAAGCTGTTGAAGCTGTCTTTGGTGTAAAAGTTGCCTCAGTAAATACTATCAGCGTTAAACCAAAATCTAAACGAGTTGGTAAATACACTGGTACTAAATCAGGCTACAAAAAAGCTATCGTTACTTTGACTGAAGATTCTAAAACAATCGAAATCTTCGGCGAAGACGCAGAATAATAGAGGAGGAAAATCGTGGGAATTAAAGTTTACAAACCTACCACAAACGGTCGCCGTAACATGACTGGTAGCGACTTCGCTGAAATCACTACAAGTACTCCTGAAAAGAGCTTGCTTGTAAGCATGAGCAAAACAGCTGGTCGTAATAACACTGGTCGTATCACAGTTCGTCACCACGGTGGTGGTCACAAACGTAAATATCGTGTAATCGACTTCAAACGTACAACTGACAACGTTGTTGCTAAAGTTGCTACAATTGAATACGATCCAAACCGTACTGCAAACATCGCATTGATTGTTTACTCTAACGGTGTTAAATCATACATCTTGGCTCCTAAAGGCCTTGAAGTTGGAATGACAGTTGTATCTGGCCCTGAAGCCGACATCAAAGTTGGTAACGCATTGCCACTTGCTAACATTCCAGTTGGTACATTGATCCACAACATTGAATTGAAACCTGGTAAAGGCGGACAATTGGTTCGTTCAGCTGGTGCTTCAGCTCAAGTACTCGGTTCAGAAGGTAAATATACACTCGTTCGTCTTCAATCAGGAGAAGTTCGTATGATTCTTTCAACTTGCCGTGCTACAATCGGTGTTGTAGGTAATGAACAACAAAGCTTAATCAACCTTGGTAAAGCAGGACGTACACGTCACATGGGTATCCGCCCAACAGTACGTGGTTCTGTAATGAACCCTAATGATCACCCACACGGTGGTGGTGAAGGTCGTCAACCAGTTGGTCGCAAGTCTCCAATGACTCCATGGGGTAAACCAGCTCTTGGTCTCAAGACTCGCAACAAGAAAGCAAAATCAAGCAAACTTATCGTTCGTCGTATCAACGACTAATAAGTCGCTTTATTTTCACAAGAGCCTTCTCGGCGTCTTGTTAAATTTGATAAAACTTGTTGTCAAATTTAATAAGATGTCGAAAGTGCATCTATAAATTCCGCCAACTCCGCCTTAGTAGCGGTAGTGGTACAAATATTTAAAGGAGAAACTCGCAAAATGGGTCGTAGTCTTAAAAAAGGACCTTTCGTCGATGAGCATTTGATGAAAAAAGTTGAAGCTCAAGTCAACGCCGAAAGAAAATCTGTGATCAAAACTTGGTCACGCCGTTCTACAATCTTCCCGAACTTTGTAGGACTTACAATTGCTGTTTACGATGGTCGCAAACACGTACCAGTTTACGTTCAAGAAGATATGGTTGGACACAAACTTGGTGAATTCGCACCAACTCGTACTTATCGTGGTCACGCTGCTGACGACAAGAAAACACGTCGCTAATAGGAGGAGAAAAAAATGGCAGAAATTACTTCAGCTAAAGCAACTGCAAAAACAGTTCGCGTTTCACCTCGTAAGACTCGTCTTGTTATCGATCTTATCCGCGGGAAACGTGTTGCAGATGCAATTGCAATCTTGAAATTTACACCGACTAAAGCTGCTGTAGAAGTTGAAAACGTACTTAATAGTGCTATCGCTAATGCAGAAAATAACTTTGGTCTTGAAAAAGCTAACTTGGTAGTAAGCGAAACATTTATTAATGAAGGTCCAACAATGAAACGTTTCCGTCCACGTGCCAAAGGTTCAGCTTCACCAATTAACAAACGCACAGCTCACATCACTGTAGTTGTAGCTGAGAAAGAATAAGGAGGTAAAAACGTGGGTCAAAAAGTACATCCAATAGGAATGCGTGTTGGCGTTATTCGCGATTGGGATGCCAAATGGTATGCTGAAAAAGAATATGCGGATTACCTTCACGAAGACTTGGCAATTCGTCAACTTATCCAAACTAAACTTGCTGATGCTTCAGTATCATTGATTGAAACTGAACGTGCAATTAACAAAGTTATCGTAACTTTGCACACTGCTAAACCAGGTATGGTTATCGGTAAATCAGGAGCTAACGTTGATGCACTCCGTGCAGAACTTAACAAACTTACTGGTAAACAAGTTCACATCAACATCGTTGAAATCAAAAAACCTGATTTGGACGCTCATCTTGTTGGTGAAGGAATTGCTAAACAACTTGAAGCACGTATTGCTTTCCGTCGTGCTCAAAAACAAGCAATCCAACGTGCTATGCGCGCTGGTGCAAAAGGGATCAAAACTCAAGTTTCTGGTCGTTTGAATGGTGCTGATATTGCCCGTGCTGAAGGATATTCAGAAGGTACAGTTCCACTCCACACACTTCGTGCGGACATCGACTACGCTTGGGAAGAAGCAGACACAACTTATGGTAAACTCGGCGTTAAAGTTTGGATCTACCGTGGTGAAGTTCTCCCTACTAAAAAATCTGTGAAAGGAGAAAAATAATCCATGTTAGTACCAAAACGTGTAAAACACCGTCGTGAATTCCGCGGTAAAATGCGTGGTTATGCTAAAGGTGGCGATACTATTTCTTTCGGTGAATACGGTCTTCAAGCGACTACATCTCACTGGATTACTAACCGCCAAATCGAAGCAGCTCGTATTGCTATGACTCGTTACATGAAACGTAACGGTCAAGTTTGGATTAAAATTTTCCCTCACAAATCATACACAGCCAAAGCTATTGGTGTGCGTATGGGTTCAGGGAAAGGTGCTCCTGAAGGATGGGTTGCTCCAGTTAAACGTGGCGTTGTCATGTTTGAATTGGGCGGCGTTGATGAAGCAACTGCACGCGAAGCGTTGCGTCTTGCTTCACACAAACTTCCTGTTAAAACTAAATTTGTGAAACGAGGTGAAGCGTAATGAAATTGAGCGAAACTAAATCACTTCTTAAAGATTTGCGCGCTTTGTCAGTTGAAGAATTGACAACTCGTGAAGCTGAATTGAAGAAAGAATTGTTTGATCTTCGTTTCCAAGCTGCTGCTGGTCGTCTCGAAAACACAGCTAAGCTTGATGAAGTCAAGAAAACTATTGCACGTGTAAAAACTGTGCAAGCTGAATTGAACAAATAATAGGTCAGGAGAAACTATAAATGGAACGCAAACAACGTAAAGTTTATCAAGGCCGCGTGGTTTCAGACAAAATGGATAAAACTATCACAGTTGTCGTAGAAACTAAGCGTAACCACCCTGTCTATGGTAAACGCATTAACTATTCTAAAAAATATAAAGCTCACGACGAAAACAACTCTGCAAAAACTGGCGACATCGTTCGTATCATGGAAACTCGTCCTTTGTCTAAAGACAAACATTTCCGTCTTGTAGAAATCGTTGAAGAAGCAGTTATTATCTAAGCAAAACTAGGAGGAATATAGCATGATTCAAACAGAATCTCGTTTGAAAGTTGCAGATAACTCAGGTGCTAAAGAACTTTTGACTATCCGTGTTCTCGGTGGTTCATCACGTAAGTTCGCTGGTATCGGTGATATCGTTGTAGCTACAGTTAAATCAGCTGCCCCTGGTGGAGCAGTTAAAAAAGGTGAAGTTGTGAAAGCAGTCATCGTTCGTACTAAATCTGGTGCGAAACGTCCTGACGGTTCATACATCAAATTTGATGAAAATGCAGCAGTGCTCATCCGTGACGATAAAACTCCTCGCGGAACACGTATCTTTGGCCCAGTTGCCCGCGAACTCCGCGAAGGTGGCTACATGAAGATCGTTTCACTTGCTCCAGAAGTACTCTAATCAAGCATTATAGAGATATGGTTTTGTCGGGGAATTTTTTTGACAGAATCATATTTTACTGTTATTATTAACAGAATAGTCCCCTAGTAGCAAAATATTAGGGTGCCCATCGGGCGTAAGAAAGGAATTAAACATGTTTGTAAAAACTGGTGATACAGTTAAAGTTATCGCAGGTAAAGACCGCGGTACTACTGGTAAAGTAATCAAAGCTTTTCCAAAAGTAAATAAAGTTGTCGTTGAAGGTGTTGCTATCATGAAGAAACACCAAAAACCAAACTCAGAAAACCCAAGTGGTGCTATTCTTGAAATTGAAGCTCCTATCCACGTTTCTAACGTACAAGTGCTCGACAAAAATGGTGTTGCTGGTCGTGTAGGTTACAAAGTTGTTGACGATAAAAAAGTTCGTTTCAACAAAAAATCTGGCGAAATTTTAGACTAAGGCGGAAAGGAGAACTAATATGACTAATCGTTTGAAAGAAAAATATACTAACGAAGTAGTACCAGCGTTGACTGAACAATTCAACTACACTTCAATCATGGCTGTACCAAAAGTTGATAAAATTGTTATCAACATGGGTGTTGGAGATGCTGTAAACAACTCTAAAAACCTTGATAAAGCTGTTGCTGAGTTGGCTTTGATCTCTGGTCAAAAACCATTGATTACTAAAGCTAAAAAATCAGTTGCTGCTTTCCGTCTTCGTGAAGGTATGCCAATCGGTGCGAAAGTTACACTTCGTGGCGAACGTATGTACGAATTCTTGGATAAATTGGTTACTGTTTCACTCCCACGTGTACGTGACTTCCACGGTGTTTCAAACAAAGCGTTTGACGGTCGCGGTAACTACACACTTGGTGTGAAAGAACAATTGATTTTCCCAGAAATCAACTATGATGATGTTGATAAAGTTCGTGGTATGGATATTGTTATCGTAACAACTGCTAACACTGACGAAGAATCACGTGAATTGCTTGCTAAACTCGGCATGCCGTTCGCTAAATAAGATAGGGAGAATACATAAATGGCTAAGAAATCTATGGTTGTTAAAAACCAACGCCCTGCAAAATTCTCAACACAAGCTTATACTCGTTGCGAACGTTGCGGACGTCCACATTCAGTTTACCGCAAATTTAAACTTTGCCGTATCTGTCTTCGCGAATTGGCTTACAAAGGTCAATTGCCAGGCGTTAAAAAAGCTTCATGGTAATTTGTTAATTATCGTGTAACGAATAAAAATTACTGACAGAATTTCTGTCAGTAATTTTTTTTGTATCTTAGAATTCTATGAGATGGGAGCGTTTTCGAAAATAGTGAAATAAATGTAATAATTTGCTATAATAGCTAAAGAATAGGAGAAATTTATGGAAAAGATATTTGTTAAAATTAAAAGGTATGCAACAGTTTCTGTAATTTTTTTAGGAGCTTTAGCGACTTTAACAGCTTGTGGTAGCGGAAGTAAAGAAAGTGAAAAAGCTGAGCATACTAGTTCGTCACAAAGTATAAAAAATAAGGAAAGTCTCCCAAGCAGTAGTTCACAATCTTCAAGTATAAGTACGAGTTCAAGTTCAAGTTCGGACATAAGTCCAAGTTCAACTAGTCAGTATGAGGCTGCTAATAGCTCACAAATTCTTGCAGGTGACTATTCTTCTTTAAACGGAACATGGCAAACTACTGACGGAGGTGGTAAAGCTGTTCTGAAAAATGGTACCATCATTTTTAGTTCAGAATATCAAAGAGTTATATCTGGACCACAATCAAAGAATGGGATTATTATGGCCGGTGCTGTGAATCTTGGGAAATACATGGGGTTCATGTTTGCTGCGGCTAACAGCTCGCCAACTTTTGCAAACTCTTCACAAACGGATAAAACAGATAGGACAAAAGATAGATTTGCAATAACTTCAAATGATGAGGGTATGGAAATATTTGATACTAACCCAACGTCATTTTTTTACAAGATAAGTAATGATACAACAAGTCCGAATTCGTAAGCCAGGATGAAAGTTGCTGACAGAAATTCTGTCAGTATTTTTTTATAGAAAAACCATGACACACCCGAAAACATTGTAAAGAAAAGTGTTGACATGGTGCGGAACTTCTGCTATACTAATTAAGTTCGGTCTTTTTATGAAAAAGACCTCATTAATTTGAAAGTGGGATTTGAACAAGCCCAAACTACAAATAAGGAGAAATTACACTATGGTAATGACTGACCCAATCGCAGATTTCTTAACTCGTATTCGTAATGGTAACATGCGTAAATTCGATGTTGTTGAAGCACCTGCATCAAAAATCAAACGTCAAATCGCTGAAATCCTCAAAGCTGAAGGTTACGTGAAAGACGTTGAATACGTTGAAGATAACAAACAAGGCGTAATCCGCGTTTTCCTTAAATACGGTAAAAACGGTGAAAAAGTTATCACTAACTTGAAACGTATTTCAAAACCAGGTCTTCGTGTTTACGTGAAATCTGATGATGTTCCTAAAGTTCTTAACGGACTTGGTACAGCAATCATCTCAACATCTACTGGTGTCGTAACTGATAAAGTTGCTCGTCAAACAAATGTTGGTGGTGAAGTAATTGCCTACATCTGGTAATTAGTTCGGAGAGACTTCATTTGTGGAGTTGATCTAAATGTTTAATGTCGACTTTTTGATGACATTAAACTGACAAGCGAATTTTTCGTAAGTCAAAATTACTGACAGAAATAATTTTATGACTGTCAGTAAAATAAAAGTTCTTTTAAATCAAATTTTGATTTAAAACCCGTGAAAACAGATTGAATCAAATCTGATAATTTAACAGGAGAAAAAAATGTCACGTATTGGTAACAAAGTCATCGTTATCCCTGCAGGCGTATCTGTAGAAGTAAACGGTGCAACTGTCACTGTCAAAGGACCTAAAGGTGAACTCGTTCGTTCATTCAACGAAAACATCACACTTGATATCGCTGAAAACGAAATCACTGTAAAACGTCCTAACGACACTAAAGAAATGAAAATGCTCCACGGAACTACTCGTGCCCTTCTTGCTAACATGGTAGAAGGTGTTTCAACTGGTTTCTCTAAAGCACTTGAAATGATCGGGGTTGGGTACCGTGCACAATTACAAGGAACTAAACTTGTATTGTCAGTTGGTAAATCTCACCAAGACGAAATTGAAGCACCAGAAAACATCAAATTTGTTGTTGCAACTCCAACTTCTATCGTTGTTGAAGGTATCAGCAAAGAAGCCGTTGGTCAAACAGCAGCTTACATCCGTAGCCGTCGTTCTCCAGAACCTTATAAAGGTAAAGGGATTCGCTACGTTGGTGAATACGTTCGTCGTAAAGAAGGTAAAACTGGTAAATAATTTTTGTCAAAATAATGTTCACTTGAACATTCATTTAGCAAAAAATGTTATCCGTAATTGGTGGTTTGACTTTGTCAAATTGCCAGTATTTTGTCAATGCTAACTTTGTTAGACAGACAAAAACTCCCCGCTTGCTGACAGCATTCTAGTAATTCTGTCAGTAAGAAAATCGATGGCAAAAACTATCGAAATTTAAAATAATATAGAGGTAGAATTGTGATTTCTAAACCAGATAAAAACAAACTCCGCCAAAAACGTCACACACGTGTACGCGGTAAAATTTCAGGAACATCTGAAACTCCACGTTTGAACGTTTTCCGTTCAAACACAAACATTTATGCACAAGTCATTGATGACGTAACTGGTACAACACTTGCATCAGCTTCATCACTTAAATTGACTGGTACTAAAACTGAACAAGCCGCAGAAGTTGGTAAACTCGTTGCTGAAGCTGCAAAAGCTAAAGGCGTTGAAGAAGTTGTCTTCGACCGCGGTGGTTACCTCTATCACGGACGTGTTGCAGCACTCGCTACAGCAGCTCGTGAAGCTGGATTGAAATTCTAAGGAAAGGGGTAATTAAACATGGCAGAAAACAGAAGAAATGATCGCGAACAAAGCGAATTTGAAGAACGCGTAGTTTCAATTAACCGCGTTACTAAAGTTGTTAAAGGTGGACGTCGTCTTCGCTTTGCAGCACTTGTTGTTGTTGGTGACCGTAACGGTCGCGTAGGTTTCGGTACTGGTAAAGCTCAAGAAGTTCCTGAAGCTATCCGTAAAGCAATCGAAGCAGCTAAGAAAAACCTTATTACAGTTCCTATGGTAGGTACTACACTTCCTCACGAAGCACTTGGTGTCTTCGGTGGTGGTAAAATCCTCCTTAAACCAGCTGTAGAAGGTGCTGGAGTTGCCGCAGGTGGTGCCGTTCGTGCCGTCCTCGAACTCGCTGGTGTTGCTGACGTAACATCAAAATCACTTGGTTCAAACACACCAATCAACGTTGTTCGTGCAACCGTTGATGGATTGAATCAATTGAAACGTGCTGAAGAAGTTGCTGCATTACGCGGTAAATCTGTATCAGATTTCGCCTAAGGAGGAAAAAATGGCTCAAATTAAAATTACATTGGTAAACTCACCAATCGGCCGTATCCCTGCTCAACGCAAAACTGTTAAAGCACTCGGTCTTGGTAAACTCAACAGCTCAGTAGTAAAAGAAGGTTCACCTGCTATTCTTGGTATGGTAAACTCTATTTCTCACTTGGTAAAAGTTGAAGAAGCATAATTAATATTAAAAAAATAACAATTCTGTTTTTACTGACAGGATTGTTTTTTTACTGTTAGAAATCTAGAGTACTTTAAAAAAAGGATACTTTACTATTTTTTAGAATAGTAAAATATATTTGCAAACGACGAAATGGCTTGTAATTCCAATCGAAAAATAGTAAAATAATAGAAGTCTGATATCAGGCAAATAAATATATTAACGTATCGGCGAGTTTGTTTTTCACGTTCCTTACATGGAAAATAGGCGACAGCAAGGTACAAAATAAGGAGAAAAAAATGGAACTTCATTCATTGAAAGCTGCTGAAGGCAGCCGTAAAGTACGTAATCGCGTAGGTCGTGGTACATCATCAGGTAATGGTAAAACTTCTGGACGTGGACAAAAAGGTCAAAAATCTCGTTCAGGTGGTGGAGTACGTCCTGGTTTTGAAGGTGGACAAACAGAATTGTTCCGTCGCATGCCAAAACGTGGTTTCTTGAATGTTAACCGTAAAGAATACGCTATTGTTAACCTTGAAACTTTGAACCGTCTTGAAGATGGAGCAACTGTTTCAGCTGAAACTCTTGTAGCTGCTAAAATCATCAAGGACGTTAAATCAGGTGTTAAAGTTCTTGCTAACGGTGAATTGACAGCTAAAAAACTTACAGTTAAAGTTGCTAAAGTATCTGCTGCTGCTAAAGCTGCAATTGAAGCTGCTGGTGGTTCTGTAGAAGAAGCTTAATTTTTACACTACAATTGGCGGTTGAATTTTCAACCGCTTATTGTCTATTTACAATTAAAACGCTTTAAGGAGATTTTATGTTTTTTAAGACTCTTAAGGAAGCCTTTAAGGTCAAGGACGTCCGAGCAAGAATTCTCTTTACGATTTTTATTCTTTTTGTTTTCCGCTTAGGTGCCCATATTACGGTACCTGGCGTCAACGTTCAAAACTTGACAGAAGTAAGTAATCTTCCTTTCTTGAACATGATGAACTTGGTTTCTGGTAATGCAATGCAAAACTACTCACTCTTTGCAATGGGAGTTTCGCCTTATATTACCGCTTCAATCATTGTTCAATTGTTACAAATGGATATTTTGCCAAAATTTGTTGAGTGGTCAAAACAAGGAGAAATTGGACGTCGTAAGCTGAATCAAGCAACACGTTACATTACCTTAGTGCTTGCTATGGCACAATCTATCGGGATTACTGCTGGTTTCCAAGCCATGAGCTCGTTAAATATTGTGCAAAATCCAAATTGGCAAAGCTATTTGATGATTGGTGCGATTTTGACCACTGGTTCAATGGTTGTTACTTGGATGGGTGAACAAATTAATGAAAAAGGGTTTGGTTCAGGTGTCTCAGTAATTATCTTTGCTGGTATTGTCTCTGGTATTCCATCAGCTGTCAAATCTGTTTATGATGAAAAATTCTTAAACGTTCGACCATCTGAAATTCCAATGTCTTGGTTATTTGTTGTTGGTCTTGTCTTAGCAGCAATTATTATTATTTATGTTACAACTTTTGTTCAACAAGCAGAGCGTAAAGTACCTATTCAATACACAAAGTTGACCCAAGGAGCTCCAACAAGTTCTTATTTGCCACTTCGTGTCAATCCAGCTGGGGTTATCCCGGTTATCTTTGCTGGTTCAATTACAACTGCTCCAGCTACTATTTTGCAGTTCTTGCAACGTTCACAAGGAAGTAACGTAGGTTGGTTGTCAACTTTACAAGAGGCTCTATCATATACGACATGGACAGGAATGCTTTTCTACGCATTATTAATTGTTCTCTTCACATTCTTTTACTCATTCGTTCAGGTTAATCCTGAAAAGATGGCTGAAAACCTTCAAAAACAAGGTTCTTACATTCCATCAGTTCGTCCAGGTAAAGGAACAGAGAAATATGTTTCACGTCTTCTAATGCGTCTTGCGACAGTTGGTTCACTCTTCCTCGGTTTGATTTCAATCATTCCAATTGCTGCCCAAAACGTTTGGGGACTACCAAAAATAGTTGCTCTTGGAGGAACATCCTTATTAATCTTGATTCAAGTTGCTATTCAAGCAGTGAAACAACTTGAAGGATATTTACTCAAACGTAAATATGCAGGATTTATGGATAATCCACTTGAAACAAAATAAAATCTTGTCATTAGACAAGGTTTTTCTTTATTTTTTAACAAAAATACGCTAAAATAGTGTAGGTAAAATCACAGAGAACATCTGCAATTTACTGACAGTTCTGTCAGTAATTTATAAATTAAAATCAGGAGAAAATAGAATGAATTTATTAATCATGGGACTTCCAGGAGCTGGTAAAGGGACTCAAGCTGAGTTCATCGTTAAAAATTATGGAGTGAATCACATTTCAACAGGTGACATGTTCCGTGCCGCAATGAAAAACGAAACCGAAATGGGTAAACTTGCTAAATCTTTCATCGATAAAGGTGAGCTTGTTCCTGATGAAGTAACAAACGGAATTGTTAAAGAACGTTTAGCACAAGATGATATCAAAGCTTCAGGCTTCTTGCTCGATGGATACCCACGTACAATTGATCAAGCTCATGCACTTGATACAATGCTTGAAGAACTTGGAATCAAACTTGATGCCGTTGTAAATATCGTCGTTAACCCAGATATTTTGGTTGATCGTTTAAGTGGCCGTTACATCTGCCGTAACTGTGGTGCAACTTATCATAAAATCTTCAATCCAACTAAAGTTGAAGGCGTTTGTGATGTTTGTGGTAGTCATGACCTTTATCAACGTGCGGATGATGTTCCAGAAACTGTTAAAAACCGTTTGGATGTCAATATTAAAGAATCAGCTCCAATTATTGAACACTATACTGAACTTGGACTTGTTAAAAACATTGAAGGTGAACAAGAAATTAGTCAAGTGACAGAAGATATTAAAAAAGTTTTAGGATAATCAAAATAAAAACCTCTGTCAGAGGTTTTTTTAATAAAATAGCAAGATTAGAATACAAAATTTTACTGACAGCTCTCTGTCAGTAAAATTATAAAAATGAAACACCCGAAAACATTGCCATGAATAGCTTTGAAAGCGAGTAATAAATTAAACATGTACTCAAGCTAGAAAAATAAAGGCTTTTCTGAAAGAAAGACTTGCATTTGTTGATGAAAAATGCTAAAATACATAAGTCCGACTTTTTAGATATATATAGTATATATCTTTCGGGAAATTTCTAAGGAGGTACTTTTGCTTGGCAAAAGATGATGTAATTGAAGTAGACGGCAAAGTCGTTGACACCATGCCGAATGCGATGTTCACGGTTGAACTCGAAAATGGTCACCAAGTCTTGGCGACGATTTCAGGAAAAATTCGAAAGAATTATATCCGTATCTTGCCTGGAGACAAGGTTCAAGTTGAACTCTCACCATACGATTTGACACGCGGACGAATTACTTACCGATTTAAGTAATCCGGACATTCATTGAGTGCATGATGCACAGTAACCATAGAAAGGAAGACACAATGAAAGTAAGACCATCAGTTAAACCAATCTGCGAATACTGTAAAGTTATTCGTCGTAACGGTCGTGTAATGGTAATTTGCCCTGCCAATCCAAAACACAAACAACGTCAGGGATAGAAAGGAAATAGAAAAATATGGCTCGTTTTGCTGGAGTTGATATTCCAAACGAAAAACGCATTGTTATTTCATTAACATACGTATTCGGTGTTGGACTTCAAACATCTAAAAAAGTACTTGCAGCTGCAGGTGTCTCAGAAGATATCCGTACAAAAGATTTGACATCAGATCAAGAAGATGCAATTCGTCGTGAACTTGATGGATTGAAACTGGAAGGAGACCTTCGTCGTGAAGTGTCACTTAACATCAAACGTTTGATGGAAATCGGTTCTTACCGTGGTATGCGTCACCGTCGTGGACTTCCTACACGTGGACAAAACACTAAGAACAACGCTCGTACACGTAAAGGTCCTGCTAAATCAATCGCAGGTAAGAAAAAATAATTAAATAGAAAGGAGTTAAAATGGCAAAAATTACACGTAAACGTCGTGTTAAAAAGAATATTGAATCTGGGATTGTTCATATCCAATCAACATTCAACAACACAATCGTTATGATCACAGACGTTCATGGTAACGCCCTTGCTTGGTCATCAGCTGGTGCACTTGGATTTAAAGGTTCTAAAAAATCTACACCTTTCGCCGCTCAAATGGCTTCAGAAGCTGCTGCTAAAGCTGCTCAAGAGCAAGGTTTGAAAACTGTATCTGTTACAGTTAAAGGTCCTGGTTCAGGTCGCGAATCAGCTATCCGCGCACTCGCTGCAGCTGGTCTTAATGTAACATCTATCAGTGATGTGACTCCTGTACCTCACAATGGTGCACGTCCTCCAAAACGTCGTCGTGTATAATTAGTTGCTCTTGTCACTAATCACTTTTCGCTTAGAGGAGAACATACATGATTGAGTTTGAAAAACCAAAAATTACTAAATTTGACGAATCAGAAAATTACGGTAAATTCGTTGTTGAACCACTTGAACGTGGTTATGGTACAACTTTAGGTAACTCTCTGCGTCGCGTCCTTTTGTCATCACTTCCTGGTGCTGCTGTGACTTCAATTCAAATTGAAGGTGTTCAACACGAATTCGCAACAATCCCTGGCGTACGTGAAGATGTCATCCAAATCGTTCTTGCGGTTAAAGGAATTGCCATCAAATCATACGTAGAGTCTGAAAAACAAATCGAACTTGACGTAACTGGTCCTATGGATGTTACTGCTGGTGATATCTTAACTGATAGCGACATTGAAATTGTCAACAAAGACCATTACTTGTTCTCTATTGCTGAAGGTCACTCAATGCGTGCTGTAATGACTGTTAAAAAAGGATACGGCTATGTTCCGGCTGACGAAAATAAAGTCGATGGAGCGCCAATTGGCACAATTGCTGTAGACTCAATTTACACACCAGTAAGTAAAGTAAATTATCAAGTAGAACCTGCCCGTGTTGGTGGAGATTCTAGCTACGATAAATTGACACTTGAAATTACTACAAACGGTACTATCGTTTCTGACGAAGCTTTATCACTCTCAGCTAAAATCTTGACAGACCACTTGAACTTGTTCGTTGATCTTTCAGAAGTTGCAGCTGAAGCCGAAACACTTGTTGTTAAAGATGAAGTTAAAACAGAACGTGTGCTCGATAAAATTATTGAAGAAATGGACTTCTCAGTTCGTGCTTACAATGGTTTGAAACGCGCAGGTATCAACACTGTTGCTGATATTGTTGAAATGAGCGAAGCTGACATGATTAAAGTCAAAAACCTCGGTCACAAATCAGTAGAAGAAGTCAAAGTTAAATTGACTGAATTGGGACTTTCCCTTAAAAAAAGAAAATAATAATATAGGAGGAAACAAATGAGCAATCGTAAACTCGGACGTACATCTTCACAACGTAAAGCTATGCTTCGTGATTTGACTACAGATTTGATCATCAACGAAACTATCGTTACAACTGAAGCTCGCGCTAAAGAAGTTCGTCGTACAGTAGAAAAAATGATTACGCTTGGTAAAAAAGGTGACCTTTCAGCTCGTCGTGCAGCAGCTGCTTACGTACGTAATGAAATCGCAATTAAAGATTTCAACGAAGAAACTGAAACTTTCCCAACTGCCCTTCAAAAATTATTCAACGACCTTGCTAAACGCTACGAAGGACGTAACGGTGGTTACACTCGTATCCTTAAAGTAGAACCACGTCGTGGTGATGCTGCGCCTATGGCAATCATTGAATTGGTTTAATTGTATTAAATCTTGAAGTAATAATAAAATACTAAATTGAGTGTTATGATGTTGGCGGGGGTTTCTGTGGGTGCATGTGTTGAGTTGTGATTGACTCTCTTTCGCATCAGCCTTGCTTATAGTCTAGCTCTGTCTGATTAGATTAAATTTCTAATCTAGTCAGACCACTCAATTTATTTATTTTAGCCGTTGTAGCTCAGTCGGTAGAGCAGCACCATGGTAAGGTGAAGGTCGACAGTTCGATTCTGTTCAATGGCATATTTTTTTACAATATATTTATTTAAATATAAGAGATCTTATTTATAAAATAAGATCTTTTAGTTACTAGAATAATAGTATAAGAAATTAAAGATTAATATTGAAGATATGGAAATTTATTTATCATATAGACTAATGTAAAAGTATAAATATCTAAAATAGTAATAATAAAAGTAGATGAAATTGCTTGTCCATAATGTATGGTCCTTGAGAATCAAGTCTAAATGATACGATTATTTTTATCTAAGATTCATGTCAGACGTTCTGAAATATGATAAAATAGTAAAAGAATAAAATCCTTTATAAAATAAAACAGCGGATTATCCGCTGTTTTGTTACATTTGAATAAATTTTACGTATGAATAATTGGAGGGAAAATGGCGAAGAAAAAATCATCATTTGTTTGTCAAAATTGTGGTTATAAGTCTGCAAAATACTTAGGACGTTGTCCAAACTGTGGAGAATGGTCTTCTTTTGTTGAAGAAGTTGAAGTTCAAGAAGTTAAAAATCAACGTGTTTCAATGACTGGCGAACGTTCAAAACCGATGAAGTTAGATGAAGTTGAATTATTTGATACTCCTCGGATTGAAACGGACTTAGATGAATTTAATCGAGTATTAGGAGGGGGTGTTGTTCCTGGTTCATTGGTTCTGATTGGAGGAGACCCTGGGATAGGTAAATCAACCTTACTTTTACAGGTTTCTACTCAACTGGCTTCTAGAGGTCGCGTGCTTTATGTGAGTGGTGAAGAATCAGCCCAACAAATTAAATTAAGAGCTGAGCGTTTAGGAGATATTGACCGTGACTTTTATCTCTATGCTGAAACAAATATGCAGTCGATTCGTGCAGAAGTTGAACGTTTAAAACCTAACTTCCTAATTATTGACTCAATACAAACAATCATGACACCAGAAATTCAATCAACACAAGGATCTGTAAGTCAAGTTCGTGAAGTAACTGGTGAATTGATGCAAATTGCTAAAACGAATGATATTGCAACCTTTATTGTTGGACATGTGACCAAAGAAGGGCAATTGGCTGGTCCAAGAATGTTGGAGCACATGGTTGATACGGTGCTCTATTTTGAAGGAGAACGAAATAATACATTTCGAATTCTTCGGGCTGTAAAAAATCGTTTTGGTTCAACGAATGAAATTGGAATTTTTGAGATGCAGGGTCATGGATTGGTCGAAGTAACTAATCCTTCAGAGGTCTTTTTAGAAGAACGCTTAGAGGGTTCAACTGGATCTGCGATTGTTTGTGCACTTGAAGGAACACGTCCTATATTAGTTGAAATACAAGCACTGACGACACCGACAATGTTTGGGAATGCTAAAAGGACGACCTCAGGCCTAGATTTTAATCGTGTGAGTTTAATAATGGCGGTACTTGAGAAGAGAACGGGGCTATTGATGCAAAATCAAGATGCCTATCTCAAATCTGCAGGGGGAGTAAAGTTAGATGAGCCAGCTATTGACCTTGCAGTTGCGGTTGCTGTGGCTTCAAGTTATAAAGAACTTTCGACAGATGCAAGTGAATGTTTTATTGGTGAAATTGGGTTAACAGGTGAAATTCGTCGAGTGACTCGAATTGAACAAAGACTGAATGAAGCTGCAAAACTAGGATTTAAAAAGGTATATGCTCCCAAAAATTCAATTGTAGGGATTGATATTCCTGAACAAATTCAAGTGATTGGAGTGACTACTTTGACTGAATGTCTAAAACTAGTCTTCGGTTAATATAAAAAAGACTATTTCTTTAATGGAATAGCCTTTTTTAATGAATGACTTAGTTTATAAGAATAATAAGCTAATAGAATTAATAGACTAGAGCCGATTAATGTAAAATCACCTAACCATAAACTTAAAAGAGAAGAAATAAAGGCTCCCACAACAAATGACAAAGCAAGAGACAGGAAGATAAGTGAATTTTTCAAGTCCTTAGTATTTTTAGAGACTAAGTATTGTCCTAGATTTGTTCCAAAAGCTTTGATATTTCCTGTGGACATAATATTAGCATAAGGAAGTCCTCTGACTCGGGTAAAGGTATCACCTTGAATAACCATAAAAAAGGAGAGAATTCCAACAAAAAGTGAGGCTGATAAATGTAAAAAAGTAGCAAAAGCGATAGAAATAAGTAATATACCAATCATTTGTATAAAGAGAAGGGATTCGATTTCACTTTGATTATTTTGGTTTTTATATTTTGTAAATAGAGTTTTGAAAAGTGCACCTAGTGCAAAAAATAAAATTGGAATTATAAATTGAAAAGCTTTCTCCAAATTTCCATGAGCTAAATTAATTCCAGTCTGAATTAAATTCCCAGTTTGGAGGCTAGCGAAACGACCATCAAAATGAAAAAAGGTGAATGCATCAACAAAGCCTGTATTCATGGCAAGTAATAGGGCAACAAGTAAACTTTCTTTAGAATGGACTGCGGATTTAAGCATAATTTTTTTCCTTCATAATTTGTAAAAGATAAAGTCATTATAGCACAATGATAATCTAATACGCTCTATTTAAAATAAAAAATAAAATGATCGCTAAAAAGGCAAATAAGTTATAATATAATAAATATACTATGAGAAATTCAATAGATTTCTTGTGTTTGGATAAGCAATATTAAAGGAGCATGTGTTATAATTGACACAGGGCTTTCTTGTAAGCCTATCCATTTTCTAAAAGGAGGAAAAAATATGCGTCGTTGGATTATTCATCTTGTTATGACTGTCATCGGAGCATCGCTAGGTGTTGCTGTTGTACCATCAATTTTAAAAGTATTTGGTTGGAACACAGGAATTTTGCAGAACGAAGCTGTTGACGGTGTGATTGGTGCAATTATTTTTATTATTCTTTCATTTATATTTGCCGGTTCAATGCTTAATGGGTTGAAAAAAATAGATTCTAGAATTTCCAAAATGAATATGTCAAAAATGGTCTTTAATATTATTGGGATCGTTCTTGGTCTTCTAGTTGGGGTTATTGGAAGTATTCCATTAAGATTTTTAAATGTTCCTATCTTAAGTAATATCATTTCATTCATACTTGTTTTGCTGATGATTTATTTGGGATATGTTTTGTTTGATCGACGAGGAGATGAAATTACAAAAGTGCTTTTTCGTAAGCGCCGTGAAGCAATGGCAACTGAATCAGCAGAAGTTGCTGAGGAAGTTGTCAGCGAATCTAAGAGTAATAATAGTATTTTATTGGATACGAGTTCAATCATTGATGGTCGAATTTTAGATGTAATTAAAACAGGTTTCATTTCAGATAAAATTATCGTTCCTAATTTCGTGATTTTAGAATTACAATTAATTTCTGATAGTTCAGACCCACTGAAAAGGGCTAAAGGACGTCGGGGCTTGGATTTGGTGAATGAATTAACTAAATTTGATCAAGTTGAAATTTCTCAAGTTGATTTTCCGGATGTTCGAGAAGTTGATACTAAACTTCTTAAATATGCAAGTTCTACTGGATCAAAATTAGTGACGAATGATTTTAATCTTAATAAAGTTGCTGAAATTCAAGGTGTTCAAGTTCTTAATATCAATGATCTTGCTAATGCTGTGAAAACACAACTTGTTGTGGGAGAACATATTAACGTACAAATTATTCGTGCTGGTTCTGAACGTCAACAAGGCGTGGCTTATTTGCCAGATGGAACAATGATTGTCATCGAAGATACTGCAAAATTGATTGATAAAACAGTTACAGTTGAGGTTGCTAAGGTGCTACAAACAAGTGCTGGTCGAATGATTTTTGCTGATTTAGTAAAAAATAAAGAAGAAAACCGATAATTTATCGGTTTTTATCTTAAATGAATTTTGAGCATTTAGGAGTTTAATATGTATTTAAAACGATTTATTCAATTATTTGTAGTTTTTTTAATTTCTTTAGCTGTTTTTGCTTTGATATTAGAAATGGATTTTGGAAATTATTGGTTAAGATTTGTTTTGGGGCTGATCGTCGCTTATGTTTTTCTTACTTTACCACTTGTTCTCTTAACAATTTTTAAAAGTAATAAAAAGGCTAATGTTGTTGGTACAAATGCTGTAGAAAATGAACTTACTTATCTTTTAAATGACTTTCCAGGCTACCTTGCTTTAAGTGTTACTGGTGAAAATTCAAAGAGTTCAACAACAATTATGAGTTTTATTCAAGCTCAAAAAACGGAAAATGTTTTCTATATGGTTGCGGATAAAAAATCTTCAAAGATTAGTGATATAAAAAGAAATTCACAAGTGAGTTTTACGACTTGGTTTGATAAGTTGGAAAAAGGAGGGCGCTTGTCTTCAAATCGGGTTCATGCAGAAATCTTAGAAGATACTAAAGCTCAAGAAATTGTGAAAAAAGAAGGATTAATCCTATCTCTTCATGAAAATGCGGAGAATATGTCAATTATTGCTTTAAGGATTGAATCGGTCCTTTATGAAAATTTTAAAGGTCAAACTAAAGTTATTAATTTTGAAAAATAATTTATTAAAACTGCTTTTTAGCAGTTTTTTTATTTTAATAAAAGTGGGAAATGTTGACATTTTAGCTATATTGTATTAATATATAGATGTAGTTAGTATTACTAAATAGTGGAGGAAAAAATGAATCAAATTACAGAAATGTTGAAAGGAGTTCTTGAGGGCTGTGTTTTAGAAATCATTGGTCAAGGGGAAACTTATGGTTATGAAATTACTCAGAAACTGCGAGAACTTGGTTTTGAAGATGTTGTAGAAGGAACGGTATATACGATTACGATGCGTCTTGAAAAGAAAGGGTATGTTGAGATTAGAAAAATGCCTTCAAAACTTGGACCAGCTCGAAAATGGTATCGTTTAAATGAGGCAGGGCAAATCGAGCGAGAAAATTTTTGGAAAAAATGGACTTTTATTTCAGAAAAATTGGAGTTTTTACGTCATCAAAATTTATTGAGTGAGCAGAAGGGAGAAAATCATGGCGGAGCATAGAAATATTGTTGATAGAATGATCGGTCTTGAAGAAAAAAGAGAATTTCGCGAATTTGAAAATCGTGCTCAGAAACTTGAAGAGAATTATTATGAAGATTATAAGGAATTAAAAAAATATATATGGCACTCTGGGGTAACGAAATGGGCAGATTTCAAATTTATTTTTGGACAAGTTATTGATTTACTTGAAGAAGCTCAAATCCAAGACAAAGAATTGACTGATTTAATTGGTTCAGATGTTGCGACATTTATTGATGAGATGGTGGATGATAATAGTTGGGAAAAAAAGCAAAAAAATAAACTTAATAAGGAACTGAAAAATGGTTTTTGATAAAATTAGTAACCTTCTTTCTGAAAAAAAAGACTGGAAAGAAATGGAAAATCGAGCTAAAAAATTACCTAAAGATTTTTATCAGGCTTATCGTTCAATTCAAAAATATATGTTCAAAATGGGGGCAACAGATTGGCATATTTTTAATGATATTATTGAATTATTTGAGCTGGCAGCAGTTGATGGGCGAAGTCCAGCAGAGGTCCTGGGCAATGATGTTGCAACTTTTGCTGATGAATTATTAAGTGATAATAAAGCGAATTGGCGAAATAAATATCGTCAAGATTTGAATGATTATTTTGCTCAAAAGTAATAAATAGATTTTATTGATAAGTCTGTCAGTAAAATTGAAAATTTATCAATAAAAAAAGTTACTGACAGGTTTGTTAGTAACTTTTATTTTTTAAAATTCCATGACCATATTGTACCAAGTTTCTCCACCGAATTTTGACTCGGAAAGTCCTTCATTAGTAAAGCCGTGTTTTTCATAATAGGGAACTAAATAATCATGGCAAGTGAGACTGATTCCCAAACGTTTTTTCGATTTGGCTTCTTTTTCAAGTAAAAGGAGTAAGTTTGTCGCAATTCCTAAGCCTTGATATTCAGGGTCAACAGTTAAACTGATGATTTTTTGGAAACCACCCGTTTTGGGATTGGCTTCGGTACGTTCAAAAGATTCATCATCCAAGTAACGACCTTCTGTAACAGGACCAGAAACGTAACCTACGACAGTTCCTTCACTATTTCTTGCTGCGATAAAGCTATCAGGAATTAAGTTAATTCTTTCGATCATTGACTCTACGGAGAGGGCTTCATTTTCTGAGAAAGTAGCTCTTTCAATACGCATGACATCATCTATATCATTTGGCATAATTTGAGTATAAGTAATTTCATTCATACAATTAATTCTAACATAGACTCAACGGAAAGGAAATCCAAAACCATTATTTGTCATTAAAAGATTATATAATGTGTGGTTTTATATAAAAAGATGAGGTTAACAAAGGGTTTACTAAAAATTTACCAAGGGTTTACATTAGAGTTTTTAGAATGGGATAAAATGAAAGGGTAGTAATCAAACCAATGGAGGTTTTATGAACACAAACGGAAAAAAATTCCTAGGAATTTTAATTGGAATTTCAGCTCTTTTATTAATTATTGCGTCTTTGGGGGATTTGCAAATTTCTAAAACGGTTATGGATCAAAATTCAATTTTTGGTAATCTTTTTCAGATTTTTGGAATGTTTCCGTCAGCGCTTATCCCTTTTATTTCAGCGGAAATTATCTTCATTTATGGTCTAAGACAAGATAATCAACTGACAAAATGGATTTTAACGATTTCTGGACTTGGCTTTGCTTATTGGTCAGCATGGGGCTGGGTTGATGGTTGGATGTTTTACGGTGTAACTACGCTCAATAACATCAAAAATCATCAGCCACTGGGTGCAGCCAACAACAGCATTGGCGCCACGGCGACTTATTCTTTCGGACTTGAAGCACTTTTTACATTTATTATCCTGGTCATCGGGACATTTTTGATTTATAGATGGTTGAGCAAGAAAACTTACGAAGAATTAAGTCAATTAATTATTGTGGCGATTGCTGGGATTGCTGTCGTTTATGTCAGCAACTCAATTGTCAATACGATGAAAGTTAACTGGGGTCGTTTTCGTCCTTATGAGGTTAAGGAAATTGTTTCCTCTACCAAAGGAACTTTCACTAATTGGTGGCATTTGAATGGTCAAACAGGTCATCAATCATTCCCGTCAGGTCATACAATCGCAGCGGCTGCAGCACTCTTTTTACCATTTTTTGCTGACAGAAAAAATCTTAAAGGCCAAAAGATTTTGGCTTACAGCGGATTTATTTTCACACTTTTAATGATGGCTGCTCGGGTCCGAATTGGTGCACATTTCTTATCGGATACCACGATGTCATTAATTATCGCGTCTTTAGTTACTTTTGTTGCCACAAAAGCAATTGGTTACTCATTTATTGAAGAAGAGTCTCTCAACTAGATAATATAAAAGATTACTACAAAAATAACATTCCTTGGGATGTTATTTTGATTTTGGTTGTAAATCCTTTGTTTTCTGGAGAGATTGTCTTATACTAATGCTAAGATAAAATCAATTTTTGAAAGGAATAAAAAGATGAAAATAAGTGATGCTTTAATTGTAATTGATATGCAAAATGAGGTGTGTGCCGGGATTTATCGACGAGAAGAATTAATTGAGCAAATTAATCAACGAATTCTTACTTATCGAAAGGCTAAAAAAACGATTATTTTTATCCAGCATAATGATGATGAACTGATAAAAGAAAGCTTTGGTTGGCAAATGATTCCAGAATTGCTAACAGAATCTACTGACAAGTATGTTGAAAAAACGCATGCCAATGGTTTCTATCAAACAAAACTTCAAAAATTACTGACAGACTTGTCAGTGAAATCAATTGAATTTTGCGGTGCTCAAACTGAATTTTGTGTCAACACGACGCTTGTTTTTGCTTATGGTCTGGGTTATCAAAATTGGATGCAAAGAGGGGCAAGTTCAACTTTTGATAGTAAAGGGCTGTCAGCAAAAGAAATCGTTGATTTTTATGAAAACCATCTTTGGGATGAACGATTTCTTCAATTCTTAGATTAAATTTGTCAATGATAGATTACAAATAAATTTTAGGTCGGCATGCTTTCTTAATTTGTGGTAAAATAGATGTGATTGTTAGAGTAGTTTAGGCTACTTAAAACCAAGAACGATTCATTTCTTACAGAAAAGAAGTGAACGAATTAATGAGGAGAATTGGATTAAAATGAATAAAAAAATCCGCGTCCGTTACGCACCATCACCAACAGGACTTTTGCATATCGGAAATGCCCGTACAGCCCTTTTTAACTATCTTTTTGCCCGTCATCACGGAGGAGATTTTATCATCCGTATTGAAGATACAGACCGTGAACGTCACGTAGAAGATGGTGAACGTTCACAACTTGAAAACCTTCGTTGGTTGGGAATGGATTGGGATGAAAGTCCTGAAACACACGAAAATTATCGTCAATCAGAACGTTTGCCTTTATATCAAAAATATATTGACCAATTGTTAGCTGAGGGAAAAGCTTATTATTCTTATAAAACGCCAGAAGAACTTGAAGCTGACCATGCGAAACAAGAAGCAGCAGGAATTGCTCCACACTATATTAACGAGTATGCTGGTATGAGCGATGACGAAAAAGCAGCTTATATCGCGGAGCGTAAAGCACAAAATATCGAACCTGTTGTCCGCATTTCTGTTGATGAAAAAGCAATTTATAAATGGAATGATATTGTTAAAGGCGACATTGAATTTGAAGGTAAAAACATCGGTGGAGATTGGGTAATCCAAAAACGTGATGGTTACCCAACTTACAATTTTGCTGTTGTTGTTGATGACCATGATATGCAAATCTCACATGTTATCCGTGGAGATGACCATATTGCCAATACGCCAAAACAATTAGTTGTTTACGATGCTTTGGGTTGGCAAGCACCACAATTTGGTCACATGACTTTGATTATTAATTCTGAAACTGGGAAAAAATTATCAAAACGTGACACAAATACACTTCAATTTATTGAAGACTACCGTAAAAAAGGTTACATGTCCGATGCAATTTTCAACTTTATTGCACTTTTGGGATGGAATCCTGGTGGAGAAAAAGAAATTTTCTCTCGTGAAGAATTAATTGAACTTTTTGATGAACATCGTTTGTCTAAATCACCAGCAGCCTTTGACCAAAAGAAATTGGACTGGTTGGATAACGAATACATCAAAAATGCTGACTTTGCTAAAGTATTTGAATTGACAAAACCATTCCTTGTTGCTGCTAATCGCTTTGATGAACGTGCTGAAGAATTGGTTAAACTTTATCAACCACAAATGAAATCAGCAGATGAAATTGTTGAATTAACAGACCTTTTCTATGGAGATTTTCCAGAATTGACTGATGAAGCCCGCGAAATGTTAGCTGCTGAAACAACGCCATTAGCTTTAAGTACTTTCCGTGCAAAATTAGCTGAACTTCCTGAAAATGATTTTACAGTGGAAAACATTTTCCCACTCTTTAAAGCCACTCAAAAAGAAACTGGCGTGAAAGGTAAAATGCTTTGGATGCCAATTCGTATTGCAGCTTCAGGTTCAATGCATGGTCCAGAATTACCAGAAACAATTGCACTTCTTGGAAAAGAAAAAGTATTGGCTCACTTAGATGCTGCTTTAAATAAATAAAATAATAAAAAGATGCCGTTCGGCATCTTTTTATTAAACCAAAATGTAACACTCAGACATTCAAATGGTATAAAATAAAAGCATAATAAATGAAAAGAGAGGCTTATGGAAACAAGACATTTCAAGAATATTATTATTGGATTTGGTAAAGCTGGACGAGCTTTGGCAAAATCATTGTCTCAGCATGGAGAAGAAGCGCTAATAATTGAACGTGACCAGGCGATGTACGGCGGGACTTGTCCTAATGTTGGCTGTGCACCTTCTAAAACTCTGATTGTTGCTGGACAAAAAAACATGAACTTTTCAGAAGCAATGGCCACTAAATACAAGGTTCGTGAAATTTTACACAATGGGGCCTATCATGGGGCAGCCGATGAACCATTGGTTTATGTCATGGATGGAATTGCACGTTTCATTAATCAAGAAACCCTTGAGGTCGTCAATGGGGAAAGGATAAACAAAGTCATTGGAGAACGCATTTTCATCAATACGGGAGCAACTCCAGTTATCCCTGAAATTTCAGGAATTCAAGAATCCAAAAATATAATTACATCTGAAGGAGCAATGGAACTTTCTGAACTTCCTAAGAAATTAGTTATTATTGGAGCTGGTTATATTGGCTTAGAATTTGCTGGAATGTTTAATAAATTTGGGAGCAATGTGACGATTTTAGAACCACATTCTACTTTTTTACCTAAAGAAGATGAAGACATCTCAAGAGAAATTTATAAGGATTTAGTTGCTGCCGGAATTGATATTCATCTAGGGGTTAAAGTTGATAAAGTTACTGACAATATGGTTTTGGCTGGAGGTCAAGAATATTCAGCTGATAAGATATTGATAGCGACTGGTCGTCGTCCCAATATTTCTGACTTAAATTTGGAAAAAGCTGGTGTTGAACTTTCAGAAAATGGCTATATTAAAGTTGATGATGATTTGAAAACAAGTCGTCCAAATATCTGGGCACTTGGAGATGTGCGTGGAGGTGGACAATTCTATTATCTTTCAACAGATGATTTTCGGATTATCAATAATCAATTGTTTGGTGACCATTCACGCAAATTAAGTGACAGAACACTCGTCCCTTATTCTGTTTTTATTAGTCCAACCCTATCTCGTATTGGCTTAGATGAAAAACAAGCGAAAAAAGCTGGAATTAAATATCGCTTATTCAAGATGAAAGCAGCTCCAATCGTTAAATCCAAAGTTGTTCAAGATACTCGCGGAATTCTTAAAGCTCTTGTTGACCCAAAAACAGATGAAATCCTTGGAGCGACTTTATATCATGAAGATTCTCATGAAGTCATTAATCTTGTAAGTCTGGCCATGAAAATGCATACGCCTTATCAAATTTTACGCGACCAAATTTTTACCCATCCAACGATGGGCGAAGGTCTGAACGATTTATTTCAAAATGAAGTGAAATAAAGTTACTGACAGCTTTCTTTTATGAGTGAGTATCGCACAAAAAATTTCTATCAGTAAAATAAAAAAACTCGTCAATGACGAGTTTTTTTATTATTTGAATTGGTCAGCAGCTGGAATATGACTGTCGTGGAAATATTTTTCTGACAATTTTTTAAGAGTGCCATTGTCATAAAGTTTTTTGAGTTCAACATTCAAATCTTTTTGCAACTTGCTTTGGCTGTTGTCAAGGATAAAGTAATCATAAGTTTTAAATTCTGATTGTTTATCCAAGTCTGTTGGAACAGTATCCACTAAACCTGTGATTGCATGTTCTTTAATCAAATTTTCTGCGGGTGCTTTAGAGGCAAATAAGAAATCAATTTGTCCACTAGAAATGGCAGATAGACGGTCAGCTAAGGGACGTTGACTGTATTTAACATTGATTTTTTTGTCTGGATGATTTTTGTTCCAGCTTTCAAACATATCACCGTAGTTGGTTCCAGCAGGAATTTCTGTTGTTTTACCAGCAAGTTGAGAGATCTTTGTAATGTTTTCTTTAGATGTTGAGAAAATAGCATCAATTCCTTGGCGAACCGGATAGCTAAAGAGATATTTTTCAGTACGTGCTTTAGTCTTACCAAAATTATTTGCCGCAATTTGTGCACGGCCACCATCTAAAGCAGCTAAAATCGCACTATCTTCGTAGACTTTAAAGTCGAATTTATAATCCTTCATGTCTTTGTCAGCGGCTTTTAAAATATCATATTCAAAACCAGTCATTTTTCCGTTTTCGCTGTATTCATAAGGGACAGAAGCGGCAGAAGTAGCAACAGTTACGGTTGTTACTTTATCTGTTGATTTAGAAGATGAATTATCTTTTGACGAGCAAGCAGCAAGTAAGCCAATTGAGGCAATTCCAACTGTTGCAAGAGTCAACAATTTTATTTTTTTCATATCAATTTCTCCTCAGAAATTTTGTCAGCTCAGTTTTTATTTTAAATTTGGAAGTTGGTTACGAGTGAACTGATCTTTAATATAGACATAATATTAACATAATCTTAAAAAAACCACCATAAAAAAGATTTATGACGGTTTTTTAACTTTTATATGGTTCCGTTAGCGAAAATTTCAAAAATTTTCTTATCAAAATGCTCAGTTTCCCAAGTACATTCTGGATGCCATTGGACAGCTAGTACATGTTTTTCTTTATTTTCAATCGCTTCAACTAAACCATCATTTCCATGAGCAATGGCCGTCAAGCCTTGCCCCAAATCTTTAATGACTTGATGATGAAAAGAATTAACCATATAATTTTCAGGCAAGAAGCCCAAAGCACTTTCTTTTTCAACACTAATATGATGAGTTGGAATCTCTTGTGGTGTTGGACTTTGGAGATGTTTTATCTGACTTGAAGTTTGACTCAAGTCTTGATAAAGGCTTCCACCAAAATAAACATTGAGTAATTGTAGGCCACGACAAACGCCCAGAATAGGTTTATTTGCTTCTAGAGCAGCTTTGATTGTGGCAAGCTCAAAACGGTCACGAATTGGATCAGTTGTTCCTAATTTAGCATTAGGCTCCTCACCATAGAGATAAGGACTCACATCTGCCCCACCAGTCAGTACAATTTTATCTACCAGTGTCAGGTAATTTTTTATATTTTCGGTTTTGTCAACAGGAAGAATAATCACAGTATGTCCTAAATCCTGAAAAACATCAATAAATGATTGACGAGTATAGCTTACTTTGTTCCACCAAAAAGGGGATTGTTCAACTGTATTGTAAGGAGTTCCAAGAATTCCAATAATTGCCATCTTATTTTTTCACACTTTCAATAGGAATAATGAGTTTAGATTGAGATAAATCAATCTCGTAAGTCACTTTACGATTATCACGAACCGTATGCTCAAAGTCAGTACTATAGAGTATGACCCGAAGTTTATCGGATTTTTCTAAATGATAAATCGTTGGTTGTAGTTCAAATTTGAGCGTAAACCATTCGTCAGCTTTTAAATCACTGACCGTCAGTAAATCTTGATTTTGGAGATTGGTAAATCCTTTAGTGACCAATTGATAAGGACTCTCGACAAGAGGAAGTTCAACCAAATCATCTAACATGAAGTTTCGGCCACGGTCAAGAACCTTAAAATCTTTTACTCTTGCTTTATCTTCCAGTCGTTTTTGGGGACCAAAATCAAGAATTTGAGCAGATAAAAGTCCTTTGCTATCATTTAATTTTAGTCTGATTTCTAGTTCAATTGGACCATTAATTGTTAACTCAGAAGGAAGTTCTAAATCAATGACAGCTTCGTTAGCTTTATTTTCAAATAAATCTTTTTTAAAGACGTTGAAATCTTTAGAATACTTTTTGAAGCTTTCATCGTCATAGTGGTTATCAAATTGAGCAAAAGAAACCGCCGTTTTCCCAAGAGGGAGTTTGAGTTGGTCATCGCCCCCAAATTTACTGACAGCTGACCAGACTTGATCTTTGCCATTTTCCTGTAAAATAACGGGTGGAAGATTTAAATTTAAATCTCTATCTAATAATTTGGCAGAGAAATAAGCATTGATTGTCTCAGAAAAATCAATGGATTGCCAAGAATTCATATAAATATGAGCCCCACGATGTAAGAAAGCATGTTTAGCATGACCTTCTGGCAGAGCCTGCCAAAAATTATAAGCTTGTTCGGGAGTGACATTCCAGTCTTGTAAGCCATGAACAATTAGGACGTCAGCTTTAACTTGGTCAGAATTGATTAAATAATTTCGGTCATGCCAAAATTGATTGTAATCACCAGACTTACGGTCTAAAGCAGTGGTCATTTCTGCTAAACGTTTTTCATATTCAGCATTTCCTTTTAAATAATCAGCACCATCAAGATTTCGTGAGTAAGTCAGTGCAGCAAGCACATCTAAATCTTCACCAGGAAAGCCACCAGGAGAACGGACAAGACCATTTTCACGATAGTAATTATACCAAGAAGAAATTCCAGCTTCAGCTAAGATGACTTCAAGTCCATCGACTCCAGTAGTAGCAGCACCATAAGCCATCGTTCCTAAATATGACTTTCCAGTCATGGCTACTTTACCGTTTGCCCAAGTTGCCTTAATTTCATGCGTCTTTTTACGAGAAGTATAAGCACGAGTTCGACCATTTAACCAATCAATGACAGCAGTCATACTATAAATTTGCTGATAATCGCCTGAAGTTTGGAAACCATTTGAGCCACGCGTTCCAACACCAGCTACATAAATAGAAGCAAAACCACGCGCTAAAAAGTAGTCATTTAAAGAGTAAGTCCAACCATGAGTAAAGTGATAAGGTGCTTTATCCACAATAGGAAGTTCTTTGGTTTCAGACGCATGTTTTTGTGGAAGATTTCCTTGGACTTGGATTTTGTGACTGTCTTTTCTTTCCAAATCAACATTCATTTTATGAAGCGCTAAATCATTAGCTTTCTCATTGATTCCCAAATGATAAGGACTTGCGGTCATCACAACCGGAAGTTTTTCTGTGCTTTTTGGACGAATAATTTGAATTTTAATTAAGTCATTTTTTCCTTTTTGCTCGGTATCAACTGGGCTTTCAACCCAAACTACCTCACGTTCAAGGAGCGAAGAATCAAAAGTTGCCAATGATTTGTCATTGAAAAAGTGATAATGATTATCCAAAGGAAGAAGGCCTTCTGAAACCCAATGTTCAACAAGAATCATCCCGCTTTTACGACGGCTACAAAGTAAATAGTAAAAAGCAGAGATGATAGTTTCAGTTGTCATTTCAACATCACTTCGTGGAAGATTAAGTTTTTTAGCAAATTCAGTTGCTTTTCCCATTTCAAAATCAAAATTTGGAACAAAGTCAAGAAGTTGCAAAGCAATATTCCAGAAAATATCCCAATCTAATTCAATAGAGGATTTTAAGAATTCAATGACGTCTAGCTCAGTATTTGCTTGCAAAACAGTCATATCAGTAGGACTTTGAATGAGAAAATCTTTTAAAATTTTCTTTTCATCCCAAAAAACAGACCAACGAAACCCGAGCTGATCAAGTTCTGCTAGTTGTTCATCAAAATTTTTATCAACAATTGAAAAATGATTAAAGCGCATCTTAAGTCCTCCATAAAAAGCATGATAATTCTTTTAATTATAGCAAATTTTCAGTAAATAATCAGACTAAAAGGGTCTTATTTCCAATGAATATTTGAAGCAAGCGCGCTTTTCTGATATAATAGCTGAGGTTATTATATTAAAATCAAATTTTGGAGGGTTCCATAAAAAATGGATGTTACATGGACAGTGAAATATATCACTGAATTTGTCGGAACTGCGCTACTCATCATCATGGGTAATGGTGCGGTTGCCAACGTTGAACTTAAAGGTACAAAAGCTCACGCACAATCTTGGATGATTATTGGTTGGGGTTACGGACTTGGTGTAATGCTACCAGCAGTTGCTTTCGGTAATATTACTTCACAAATTAATCCAGCTTTCACACTTGGACTTGCAGCCTCAGGACTTTTTCCTTGGGCACATGTTGCTCAATATATTATTGCGCAAGTTTTAGGTGCAATGTTTGGACAATTATTGATTGTTATGGTTTATCGCCCATACTATCTTAAAACACAAAATCCAAATGCTATTCTCGGAACTTTCTCAACAATCGATAATGTTGATGACAATGATGAAAAAACTCGTTTGGGAGCCACAATTAATGGTTTCTTGAATGAATTTGTTGGATCATTCGTCTTATTCTTTGGAGCAGTTGCTGCAACAAATATCTTCTTTGGTAGTCAATCAATTACTTGGATGACAAATTACTTGAAAGGTCAAGGAGCAGATGTTTCTTCATCAGACATTATGAATCAGATTTGGGTTCAAGCCTCAGGAGCTTCAGCTTCTAAAATGGTTGCTCACTTATTCTTAGGATTCCTTGTTATGGGACTTGTAGTCGCTCTTGGTGGTCCTACGGGACCTGGTTTGAATCCAGCGCGTGACTTTGGTCCACGTTTGGTTCACAGCCTCTTACCAAAATCAGTTTTGGGTGAAGCAAAAGGTTCTTCTAAATGGTGGTATGCATGGGTTCCAGTTTTGGCACCAATTCTTGCATCACTTGCAGCCGTAGCTCTATTTAAAATGATTTATCTTTAAAAAATAAAAAAATTACTGACAGAATTTCTGTCAGTATTTTTTTATTTAATCACGAGCGCAATTACTAACCCAAAGAGATTCCAAAGGAGATGGACACTCATGTTAAGATAAAAATTGCGATATTTAGCATAAAGACTGGTGAGCACAAGACTCATTAAACCATAAGTTAACCAGCTGTAGAGGTCAGTAGGGCCATGCATATAAGCAAAAAGGAGCAAAGCTGTTAAAAAAGCAAAATATTTTTGATTTTTGAAAATGACTTCAAAAATCCCTACCCGATAAACAAGTTCTTCTAAAAAACCAGCAGCAAGCGTTTGTGTCGCAAAGACAGCAATTGGAATCACTTTTTGTAACTCGTTTAGTGAATCTTGATTACTGGTAGTTGGACTTTGATTGATAATTTGAGCAAAAATTCCTGTCAGAATAGAGACCAGAAAAAGCAAAGCATAACCAATTATTATTTTTAAAGGAGGGAAATATTTCCAACTTATTTTAGGGATGAGTTCAGCTTTACGAGCAATCACATAAGAAGAAATAATCGTAAGTAAAAAGATAATGAAAAAGATGACGGTATCTAAGGTTGTGAAATGGTGCTGATAAGCAAAAATCGATGTCGTAAGCATTGGTAAGTTAGATAAAATAAAGAGCACCAACCAAACTGATTTGTGATAAGCAAAAATTAATCCAACAATCGATAATACGAGAACTGTCATTAAAAATGGCAAGTGAAAAATACTGACAGATAGGGCTGAAAAAAGTAGAGCCAAAATAATTACAATTAACCAACGATATTTGGCTAATGATTGAAGTTTTTCTATATTAAACATGTCAATATTATAGCATAGTAATAGCTGTCAGCTGAAGAAAATATTTTATCTTTGTTGATAACTTTTGTTAATCTGAACTTGAATAAATTGTAGTAGAATAGAGATGCCTCAAAAATGTGCATATCTGGCAACCACACTAAAAGGTCAGTCTAACTTTGTTCGTACCTAGATATGTACTTAAAACTATCCTTAAAAATGCCCATGGTTAACGACTATGAGCTTTTTTATTGAGATTTTAAAATTACACATTTAATGTAGAAAGAAAAAAGTAAAAAATATAAATCGTTGATAATTTCCTTGAAATTTGCGAAAATAATAGATAGTTATTTGTAAATGTAATCAATGGAGGCTAAAATGAGCGAAATTATAAATCATATTACCGCTTTTCAACCAGTCTATCGTGTGCTTAACCGTGAAGAAAATTTAGATTTCTACCGTGAGGTGCTTGGCTTTAAGGTTTTGGTAGAAGAAGGTGCAATGGTATGGCTTGGTGGGCATGAAGCGAAAAAAGATCGGTTTCAATTAGAAGAATCACCAGGTTTTCGTCCTGTTGAAGGATTGAAAAAACACGGACAAACGGTGATCAAAGCAAATTCATCTGAGATTGAGCAATTAGTTGTTCGTAATTTGGACAAGATTTCTAAGATCTATAAAGGAAAAAATGGCTTTGCTTTTTCAGCGCTTTCGCCTGAAGCAGGACTTTTTTTGATAACATCAGATTTACTGACAGATTTGTCATCACTGACAGAAATTGATAAATCAGAAATTGAGCTTGAAGAAGATAAAACTTTTAAAGGTTTGTCAGATTTTGAAATTATAGCAATGGATTTGAATGTTGCTGACCAATCAATTATTGACTTTTATGAATCAGTTTTTGGTCTTAAAGCAATCAATAACCAAATTGAATTTCCTTTTGTGACTTTGACTTTTAGTGTTGAAGAAAGCGAAGATTTAGCTGCAGGAACTGATGAAGTGCTTGACCTTGAATTTTTAGTGTTCATGATTGATAAAGATTTTGATTTGAAGAATTTTGCTCATCAATTTTCTGATGTAGACGGAACATATTTGGATGGCTCAGCTAAAACTTTCTCATTAGAAGTTCCTGACCATGCAGAGCTTTGGTTTGTAAAATAATAATTTTAAAAAAACTTGTTAATTTTTGACAAGTTTTTTTACTCAAAGTAAATCAGAAACGAAGGTTGAAAAATGAAAAATCAACAAGAATTTTTAAAAATAATCGAAGATTATATTGAGCGTGACGTTTTTCCAGGTGTCAATTTCGCAATTATTGAAGGAGATAAAGTTGATGAATATCTTTTAGGAAATTCAGCAATTTATCCTGAAACAATCAAGCTCACTCAGGGAAAAAAATGGGATTTAGCTTCTTTGACAAAAGTAGTGGGCACTGGAACAGCTGTCATTAATCTTGTCCTAGCAGGGAAGTTAGAAATTGATGCCCCTCTTCAAAAATATTACTCTAAATTTACTGACAGAAGTGTCAGCCTGCGACAATTACTGACACACACTTCTGGTATTGATCCTTTCATAAAAAACAGAGATAAGCTAAACGCAAAAGAACTGACAGAAGCAATTAATCAGATTAATGTTACTGACAATAAGAGCTTCAAATATACAGATATTAATTTTATTTTACTAGGCTTTTTATTAGAAGAATATTATGGAGAAAGTCTGGATAAAATCTTTTACAAACAAGTATTTGAAGACTGGAAAATGAATGACACAAGTTTTGGCCCAGTAGAAAATGCAGTTCCAACAAGTCAAAATATCACAGTAGGAACAGTTCATGACCCTAAAGCTCAAGTTTTAAAAAATCATTGTGGTTCTGCCGGCTTATTTTCAACGATGTCTGATTTAATTTTATTTAGTCAAGCTTACTTTCAAGAAGAAAAATATTTAAAGCTGACAAAAAATTATGCTGACGGAGATAAAAAAAGAAGTTTGGCTTGGGATTTACTTGGGCCAAATGATGATTGGTTGCTTCATACTGGTTATACCGGAACCTTTCTATTAATCAACCCTCGCATCAAAAAAGCAGTTGTTTTCTTATCGAACCGTGTCCATTTAAAAGATAATCGAGAAAAATGGATTGAAGAACGTGACTTCTTGATAAAATTTTTAATCAGCCATTTGACTTTAGACTAAGAATTAAATAAAAAGAACTGCATTATATAGTTTACAGTTTTTTTTTAGTTATTGCTGACAGACTAAAAAAATAAATGAATGGACTCAAATAGTTTACATTTAGATTTTTTTGACCTATAATTTACTTGAAAAGTAATTTATTTACTTACGGCGAAAGGAGAAATTAGTATATAAAGTAGTTTCAAAGTAGTTAGTAGTTAATAGATTTAAGATCAAGGAGAATATCATGACAAAAATAAATGCATCAGATGCAATGTTAAAAGTTATTGAAGATTGGGGTGTCAAAAATATTTACGGTTTACCTGGTGGGTCAATTGATTCGACAATGAACGCATTATATAACCGAAGAGACACATTAAATTACATTCAAGTTCGTCACGAAGAAGTGGGTGCTTTAGCGGCCGTAGGGGAAGCAAAAGTAACCGGGAAAATCGGGGTAACCTTTGGTTCAGCAGGACCAGGAGCTGTTCACTTGTTAAATGGATTATATGATGCTCAATATGACCATGTTCCAGTACTTGCCTTGGTTGGTCAAGTTCCAACGAGTGCAATGAATACTAATTATTTCCAAGAATTAAATGAAAATCCAATGTTTGCTGATGTCAGTGTCTATAATAGAACAGTAATGACAGCAGAACAAATGCCGGCTGTAGTTGATGAAGCTATTCGTCAAGCCTATGCCAAACGCGGTGTTTCTGTCATTACAATCCCAAAGACTTAGGTTGGCAAGAAATTGAGGATAATTATGTTTCTAGCGCTAATTTATATCAAAAACCTTTGCCACTGGAACCTGCAACTGAAAAAATCCAAGAAGCTTGGAAAATACTAAAAGAAGCAAAACGCCCTTTGATTTATATTGGTCAAGGAACAAGAGGAGCCCGTAAGGAAATCTTGGAACTTTCAAAAATGCTTCATGCGCCAATTTTGAGTTCTGCCTTAGGAAAAGGAATTGTTCCTGACAATTTCCCTGCTTACATGGGGTCAGCTGGTCGGGTGTCCTCAAAACCTGGGGTGGAAATCGCTTCTAACACAGATGCTGTTTTGTTCTTAGGTTCAGATATGCCTTTCCAAAGTTTCTTTATTCCTAAGGAAGCTAAATATATTCAAGTTGATATTGATGGAACTAAATTTGGACGTCGTCATCAAGTAGATTTAGCCATTTTGGCAGATGCCAAGCTAACGATTAAGAAATTAATGGAAGTAGGAGAACAACTTCCAGAAACAAATTGGTATCGTGCAGCATTAGCAGATAAAGAAAATTGGGTAGAGTGGCTTGAAAAACGTTCAGTCATTGACAGCTCACCTTTGGAAGTAGAACCTGTCTTTAAAGCCATTAATGATATGGCAACTGATGACGCCATCTTCCAAGTTGATGTGGGAAATGTAACAATTGATGGAATGAGACTTCTTGATACAAGTAAGGAGCAAAAATTCACAACAAGTGGCTGGTATGCGACAATGGGTTATGCTCTACCTGCAGCAATTGGTGCGAAAGCGCAATATCCAGACCGTCAAGTTTGGTCAATTTCTGGTGACGGAGCTTGGGCAATGGTGATGCCTGATATTCTTACTCAGGTCAAATATAACTTACCAATTATCAATGTTGTTTTGACCAATAAGAGCCTTGGATTTATCGAAGCAGAACAAGATGATGCCAAACAACCACACTCAGGAATTGATTTGATAGGTGCTAATTTTGGCGCTTCTGCAGCGGCTTTGGGAGCCTTAGGTTTTGATGTTAATAATTTATCAGAATTAAAAGAGGCTTTTGCAAAAGCTAAAGAAGCTAATCGCCCAACGGTCATTAATGTCAACATCTTTGACCATCGTCCATTACCTGTTGAACAATTGCAACTGGATTCTGCTGAATTTGAAAAAGAATATCAAACTCAAGGATTGATTCCATTTAGTAAGTTGATTAAAGAATAAAAAATAGTTGATATATTAAAAACGTTAGAAAATATCTCTAACGTTTTTTACTGATATTTTTTAAAAATAAATAGGAATCAAAAAAATAGGAATATAGATGGAGATGAGCGCTGTGTGGCTGGACTTTTTAATATTTGTTATAATAAGATTATCAGTCAAAGCCATGACACCGAATAATTAGTAAAAACAGGAGGACATTCTTTACTTAAAAATCTCTTATTTAAAAAATTGATAAGAACGAGGAAGATTCTAGCAAAAAAATGGTAATTATGGTATAATATACGCAAAATTTTGAAATAATTGATTCGAGGAAAAATATAAAAATATGAGTAGAATGATGCCGGCACGAGTGCGAAGTGAGGGAATCGCCCTCTATGCGAAAGGCTTCTTAAATGACCCAATTGAAACTGATTTTAAACTAACGGCAGAAATTGATGGTGAAGAGGTAAGTTATGACCTAGATGGCGCGCAAGATAGTTGTACTTGTGCAGTCTTTCAACAAAACCACCGCTATTGCAAACACATTGCAGCGATAGAAGAGTATCTAAAAAATCAAGATAAAGGAAGTCAGGAAACAAAAGACAAAGAAATCAAAGGAGCCGAACGAGCGCTTTTTGGTGAAAATGTTGCTTTTTTAGATGCTGTAAATGGTGAGACACAATTAAATTTCAATACGGATCAATACTCTATCGAAGTTCAAATTGAGGATAATAGTCAGCTTTATGATTATTTTTCAATGGATTATTTTTTGTATTTTGATTTAAAATTAAGAAGTAAAAATTTGGGCCGCTCATACGTTATTAAAGATATTCCTTATTTTCTACGTGCTTTAAAAAATTATAGTCAGTATTCTTTGGGTTCTCTACACTATATTGACCTCTTTTTTGATAATTTTGATGAAGCAAGTCAAGAATTTTTAACTTTTCTTTTAAAAATTGATAGTAAATCCGATGAAGCACTTACCAAATCCTTATATATTAAAAATGGGCGTTATCTTAATATTCCATTTTTATTCCTTGAAGAAGCAATGGACTTAGTTTCAGCTTTAGAGAATTATCAACTTCAGATTACAGGTAGAACGGTCAATTATTTTACATTTATAGCCCTTGATAATGATTCGGAGATTTTTAAATTTAAGGTTGAAAGTCAGCAAGATTATATCGAGTTGAAACTCTACAGTGAGGATTATCATAATTTTTATGATTATTCACTTCTTTATGCCAATAATGTATTTTATAAACTCAATCAAGAACAACGGCGTCTGCTCCTTGTTTTAGATAAGCAATTTGCTAAAAAATCACAAATTAAATTTTCATATGCTGATAAGGATAAATTAGCTCAGGCTCTTCAACAATTATCAACTTTGGGAGAGATTGAAGCGCCAGACCATTTTGTTGTCAGACCTTTTGATGCTAAATTTACTTTTGATTTGTTGGAAGATCAGACCATTAGTTTGGCAATGACTTTTGATTATGGAAGTTTCTCAATAGATAGTTTCCACGATTTAGAAACCCTAGAATTTTCAAGAGATTTGCGTAAAGAGCAAAAGATTTTTGCACTGATGGAACGTTTGCAGTTTGCTAAGGCTTTTAATTCGTCATTAAATATTCCAGAAAATTTATCAGAGAATTTCTTTTTGAAAATCTTACCTGCTTTTCAAAAACTTGGTCAGATTGAACTGTCGCCAACTTTAAGAAATATGAGAATGGATGAAGTTCCTGAAATTCATATTGATAGTCAGGGAGGACTCTTAGATATTTCCTTTGATATTCCTCAGGTTGAAGATGGTGAATTTGCAAATGTTATTGCAAAATTACAAGAAAATGCTGAATTTTATATCAGTGAAAGTGGGAAATTTTATCATTTTAATGAAAAATTTGACCGCTTGAAAGCTGCATTAAATGAACTTGACGACCAATTTGTTATTCAAGGAAGCAGTTTGCATGTTAATATTAATCGAAGTTTTCAAATTTCTAAAATATTTGAAAATATTGGTGGAGCTTCCTTCTCTGAAAAATTTAAATCACTCTATCAACACTTGACGCATCCTGAAGAGTTTCCTTACGAGAAACCAGAACATATTAAGGCTTCCTTGCGTTCTTATCAGGAAACGGGTGTTCGCTGGATGAGTATGCTCTCTCATTATAATTTGGGAGGAATTCTTGCTGATGACATGGGATTAGGTAAAACGGTTCAAGCGATTACTTTTATTCTTTCTAATCTGAAAAAAGATGAGAGTGTTCTAATTACCGCACCAGCTAGTCTTACTTATAACTGGGCAAGTGAATTTGAAAAATTTACTGATGAGATTGATTTTGCTGTTATTGACGGGACAAAAGCCGAGCGAAGTAAAGAAATTCAAGAAAAACATCAAATATATATCACAAGTTATGGTAGCTTCTTGAAAGATTTTGAAGACTATCAGGATAAAAAATTGAATTACTTACTTTTGGATGAAGCTCAAGTTGTCAAAAATTATAGTAGTAAAACCAATAAATCACTATCTGCTCTGAATGTTGAACATACCTTTGCCCTTTCAGGAACACCACTAGAAAATCGAATTGAAGAAATTTGGGCCATTTTCCAAGTGGTGATGCCAGGCTTTTTACCAAAACGTGAAAAATTCAATAAGATGGAACCATCTGTTATCTCAAGATTGATTCAGCCTTTCATTATGCGTCGTAAAAAAGAAGATGTGCTTGAAGAACTTCCAGAAAAAATGGAAATTACGGTCTATAACCAATTAGCTGATGATCAAAAAGTAATCTATTTAGCACAACTCGAATTGATGCAAAAACAAGTTTTGGAAATGGATAGCGCAGCTTTATCTCGTTCAAGAATTGAAATTTTAGCAGGTATTACCCGTCTAAGACAAATTTGTAATACGCCAGCTTTATTCATGGATGACTATAAAGGAAGTTCTGGAAAACTTGAACGTTTACGAGAATTACTGGCACAAATTAAAGATTCAGGCCATCGCCCTTTGATTTTTTCTCAATTTACAAAAGTTTTTCCACATATTGAAAAGTTGATGGAAGAACAAGAAATGACAGCTTATAAACTGACTGGTTCTACTCCAATTAAAGACCGACTTTCAATGGTTCAGGCCTTCAACGCTGGTAGTCGTGATGCTTTCTTAGTTTCACTAAAAGCCGGTGGTGTTGGGCTTAATTTAACCAGTGCCGATGTCGTTATTTTGGTTGACTTGTGGTGGAACCCGGCTGTTGAAGAACAGGCTATTGCGCGTGCCCATCGAATGGGGCAAAAAAATACGGTAGAAGTCATTCGTTTGATTACCAAAGGAACAATTGAAGAAAAAATTATGGAAATCCAAGAACGTAAAAAGGATTTGATTGCTAATGTTTTAGAAGGCGATACAGTCGACAAAGTCCTCAGTGAAGCAGAAATTCGTGAAATTCTTGGAGTTTAACTTTAAAAAACAAAGAAATTAAGCTATAATGGATATTGAAACGGTTATCTTAAAGAGTAAAGACTAATTTGGTAGTCTACAAATCAAGTGAAAAACTCTTTGATAGTAAAGAAAGGCAGCTTTTGTCAATCTTTGATTAAGTTTCATAATTATTTGTAAAGAGTTGAAAACATAAATTAAGAAATTAAATAAACTATAAAAAGTAGGGCAAAACATGGTAGAAAGAAGAGTGGTATTTCCGGTTATTGGTGATGACGAAGCGCTTCAAAAAGATACTCGGGTGATTTTTACTAACCAGCAGTTGCTGACGAGAAATCCTAGCCTCCAGGATGAAGCTTCAATTGAAAATAATAAGCCAAAAACTGATGCCAAGAGACCTGAGAGTTTCAAACCTTATAAAGCTAAAACAAGCTTTAGCACACAGCATCGTCCGTTAAACTCTAATCATGACGGCGTAAGTTCCTATGATAAAATGCCTAAGAAAACTAGCGTTGACGAATCAAAAGAACGTGCAAAACGTGCAGCAGCAACACTTCCAAAGCCTCCTAAACAGTATGTTTCACCATTGGAGCGTGACAAGGAAGATATAACAGTACGTCGTTCAACTTCTGCAATTTTGAATAAGCGACCTTCAGTTAATGATAACCCGATTCGGGATATGAAAAAGCAAGGGATGAATATTTCTGATGCAGTTGCTAAGGGTGGATCTGGGATGAAAAAAGCAACTCCGCATGGAGGAGCTGCTAATGATACACAAAAAGGAAGTTATTTTGAAAATAAGCGGAAAAATATCTTTGACCGTGGAATCGTTTAATTTTCAATTTTAAATGAAAAGACTGACAGAGAAGTTAAATTTTATTATGGTAAAATTTACTTTGGAGATATTACTTGTCAGTTATTTTGTGTGTCTTTGAGCTCATAAAAATTTAAGTAAATAAAAAAATAATTGTAAGAAAAGAAGGGAAATTTCTGTCAGTGATTGACAAAGAAGTAGAATTACTGACAGAAAATTTTATCATGGAAAAAACATATCATTTTACCGGTATTAAAGGCTCAGGTATGAGCGCACTTGCGTTAATGTTACATCAAATGGGGAAAAAGGTTCAAGGTTCGGATTCAACAGATTACTTTTTCACGCAACGTGGTCTTGAACAAGCTGGAGTACCACTTTTGCCTTTTGACGAAAAAAATATTAAACCCGAATTTGAATTGATTGCTGGGAATGCTTTTCGCGATGATAATAATGTTGAAATTGCTTTTGCACATAAAAATGGTTTTCCGTTCAAACGTTACCATGAATTTTTGGGACATTTTATGGAGGACTTTACTAGCATTGGTGTTGCCGGTGCGCACGGTAAAACTTCAACAACTGGAATGTTGGCACATGTAATGTCTAATATTGTAGATACTTCTTACTTGATTGGTGATGGAACTGGTCGCGGGAATGCTGGCAGTGAATATTTTGTCTTTGAATCTGACGAATACGAACGCCATTTCATGCCTTATCATCCTGAATACACAATCATGACAAATATTGACTTTGACCATCCTGATTATTTTGAAGGAATTGAAGATGTCACATCAGCTTTCCAAGATTATGCAAACAATATCAAAAAAGGAATTTTTGCTTATGGTGAGGATGTAAACTTACGTAAATTGACTGCCAAAGCACCTATTTACTATTATGGATTTGAAGCCAACGATGACTATCGTGCTGAAAATTTAGTCAGAAGTACACGAGGTTCATCTTTTGATGCTTATTTCCGCGGTGAGAAAATTGGTCATTTTGTCGTTCCAGCTTATGGTAAACACAATGTATTGAATGCATTATCAGTAGTGGCTGTTTGTCATAATCTTGGCTTGGATATGACAGAAGTCGCTGACCACTTATTAACTTTCCGTGGTGTAAAACGCCGATTTACGGAGAAAAAAGTGGGTGAGACAGTTATTATCGATGACTTTGCTCATCATCCAACTGAGATTGAAGCGACATTGGATGCTGCTCGTCAAAAATATCCGGACCGTGAAATTGTTGCTGTTTTCCAACCTCATACTTTTACTAGAACAATTGCTTTTGCTGACGAATTTGCAGAGGTGCTTGACCATGCGGATACCGTTTACCTTGCTCAAATTTACGGTTCAGCACGTGAAGTAGACCATCATGAAATTACAGCACAAGATTTAGCTGACAAAGTTCGTAAACCAGCCAAAGTAATTGACCTTGACAATGTTTCGCCATTGTTGGACCATGACCGTGGGGTTTACGTCTTTATGGGAGCAGGAAATATTCAAAAATATGAACTTGCTTTTGAAAAATTGCTTAGTCAAATCTCAACTAACTTACAATAAAATGAAAAAAGTACTGACAGTTTTTGGCTCAGTACTTTTTAATTTATTAGAAATCTGTTAGTAAAAAATTCAAGTCACGAGAGTGCGACTTGAATCAAAGGGGTTTATGAAGAAATTATTTAGGGAGTAATATGAGTATAAATGTAAACGCTTAAACGAACCTTAACTTACTAGAAATTATCCTAATAAAATATACTTTATTTCTGCCGTCAGAATATTTGCATCTTTTTCGGACGCACAAATAACGAGCAGAGTATCTGCTCCGGCAATTGTACCTAAAATATCTGTCCGACTATCACGTTCGTCATCTAAAGCATTCGCCAACACATCGGCCTCACCCAATTTTGTCCGAATAACCACTAAAGCTCCGACAGATTTTGCTGAAATAACAAAATTATAAAAATACAACTGTAAATCAGAATTAATTTTGGAATTGCCAGATGTCAAAAATGAGTAAAAACTCTCTCCTTTATCCCGTTTTTTTATAATATTTAATTTTCTGATATCTCTTGATAAAGTAGCTTGTGTTACCTCTACACCGCGTTCTAATAATAGAGATTGAAGCTCTTCTTGAGTCGATATTTTATTATTTGTCACAATTTCTTTAATAATTTCTAATCTTTTATCTCTTTTCATAGCATAATTATACCATATAATGGACTATATATTGACAAAATTAGTGTTTTTTCTGTATAATTAGTGAATGGATGAAAAACAATTAGTAAGCCAAGCACTGTCTGCTGCAATCGATGGTGTTCTTGGAGTAGAACAAATCGCGGCTATTATCGAAAAACCTAAATCGTCAGATTTAGGAGATTTAGCATTTCCAGCTTTTCAATTGGCCAAAACTCTCCGAAAATCTCCACAAATCATTGCTGGAGAAATTGCTGAGAAGATAGATACAAAAGGCTTTGAGAAAGTTATCGCAGTAGGACCATATGTTAACTTTTTCCTTGATAAAAATGCAACTGCCTCAGAAGTAATTCGAGAAGTTTTGACAGAAGGCAAACATTATGGTGATGCAAATATTGGTCAAGGAGGTAATGTTCCGATTGACATGTCTGCGCCAAATATTGCAAAACCATTTTCAATTGGGCATTTACGTTCAACTGTTATCGGGGATTCAATCGCAAAAATTTATGAAAAATTGGGTTATCAGCCAATTAAAATCAATCACTTGGGTGACTGGGGTAAACAATTTGGCCTTTTGATTACAGCTTACAAGAAATATGGTGACGAAGCTACAATTACAGCTAATCCGATTGATGAACTCTTGAAACTTTATGTCAAAATTAATGCTGAAGCAAAAGAAGATCCAGAAGTCGATGAAGAAGGACGTCAATGGTTCCTTAAAATGGAACAAGGCGATGAAGAAGCACTTCGTATTTGGAAATGGTTCTCAGATGTTTCTTTGATTGAATTTAACCGTATTTACGGAAAACTTGGTGTAAGTTTTGACCATTTCATGGGTGAAAGTTTCTATAGCGATAAAATGGATGCCATTGTTGAAGATTTAGAGAGCAAGAATCTTTTACACGAATCAAAAGGTGCTTTGATTGTGGACCTTGAAAAATATAACCTCAATCCAGCTTTGATTAAGAAAACAGATGGTGCAACACTCTATATTACACGTGATCTTGCAACAGCAGTTTACCGTAAAAAAACTTTCAATTTTGTGAAATCTCTTTATGTTGTTGGGGGCGAACAAACCAATCACTTTAAACAATTGAAAGCAGTTTTGAAAGAAGCTGGTTACGATTGGTCTGATGACATGGTTCATGTTCCATTTGGTATGGTGACTCAAGGTGGGAAAAAATTCTCAACTCGTAAAGGACATGTCGTGAAATTGGAAATGGCACTTGACGAAGCAGTTGATCGTGCTGAAAAACAAATTGAAGCAAAAAATCCTAATTTGGAAAATAAAGAAGAAGTTGCCAAACAAGTTGGGGTTGGTGCTGTTAAATTTTATGACTTAAAAACTGATAGAAATAACGGTTACGACTTTGACTTGGACGAAATGGTTTCATTTGAAGGCGAAACAGGCCCTTATGTTCAATATGCACATGCTCGTATTCAATCAATTTTACGTAAAGCAAACCGTAAGGTAGATATTAATAATATTTCTCTCGCAGTTTCTGACGCTGAAGCTTGGGAAATTGTTAAAGCATTAAAAGAATTCCCAAATGTTGTTAAACGTGCTGCAGATAATTATGAACCATCTGTTATTGCTAAATATGCAATTTCGCTTGCGCAAGCTTTTAACAAATATTATGCTCATGTTCGCATTTTAGAAGATGATGCCCAATTGGATGGCCGTTTGGCCTTGATTAGCGCTACTTCAATCGTTTTGAAAGAAGCATTGCGTCTTCTTGGGGTTGCTGCACCTGAAAATATGTAAAAAATAAATTTATCACTTAATCTCTTATCAAAAGGATTTAATTCTTCATGATAAGAGATTTTTTTGTTGCCTTTTTAAAACACTTTTGTAAAATAAGCTTTTTTAATAAAAGCCTAAGAATCGCATGATAACAAAAGAAATGAATAAACGTGAAATTATCAGAATATAAAAAAACATGTATAAATGAATAAACCTTTGTAAAGTGTAGCATAAGTGCTTGACAAAAAATGTGCATAGATGTATAATTTCCTTGTAAACGATTCCAATAATACCGAATCGAAATCAGAAAGGATACTCCAAAATGAACAATGGAATTAATGTTAACTCAGAAATTGGGAAATTAAAATCAGTCCTCCTCCACCGCCCAGGTGCGGAAGTTGAAAATATTACCCCAGACACAATGAAACAACTTTTATTTGATGATATTCCATATCTCAAAATTGCTCAAAAAGAGCATGATTTCTTTGCTCAAACATTGCGTGATAATGGTGCAGAAACTGTTTATATCGAAAATCTTGCGACGGAAGTTTTTGAAAAATCATCTGAAACAAAAGAAGAGTTCTTAAGTCACTTATTACACGAAGCGGGTTATCGTCCAGGACGCACATATGATGGCTTGACTGAATATTTGACTTCAATGTCAACAAAAGATATGGTCGAAAAAATCTATGCTGGTGTTCGTAAAAATGAATTGGATATCAAACGTACAGCACTTAGCGATATGGCAGGATCTGATGCAGAGAATTATTTCTACCTCAATCCATTACCAAATGCCTACTTCACACGTGACCCACAAGCTTCAATGGGTGTCGGAATGACTATTAATAAAATGACCTTCCCAGCTCGTCAACCTGAAAGCTTGATTACAGAGTATGTTATGGCTAATCACCCACGTTTCAAAGATACTCCGATCTGGCGTGATCGTAACCATACAACTCGTATCGAAGGTGGTGATGAATTAATTCTCAACAAGACAACAGTAGCTATCGGTGTTTCAGAACGTACTTCATCTAAAACAATTCAAAATCTTGCTAAGGAATTGTTTGCAAACCCACTTTCAACATTTGACACTGTACTTGCGGTTGAAATTCCACATAACCATGCAATGATGCATTTGGATACAGTATTTACAATGATTAACCATGATCAATTTACTGTCTTCCCAGGAATTATGGATGGTGCTGGTAATATCAACGTCTTTATTCTTCGTCCTGGTAAAGATGGCGAAGTTGAAATTGAACATTTAACTGACCTTAAAGCAGCACTCAAGAAAGTCTTGAATCTGTCAGAACTTGACTTAATCGAATGTGGTGGAGGTGATCCAATTGCCGCTCCTCGCGAACAATGGAATGATGGTTCAAATACACTCGCTATCGCACCAGGGGAAATTGTTACTTACGACCGTAACTATGTAACCATTGAATTATTGAAAGAACATGGAATCAAAGTTCATGAAATTCTTTCAAGTGAACTTGGGCGTGGCCGCGGTGGCGCACGTTGTATGTCACAACCACTTTGGCGTGAAGATTTGTAATTTAAAGAATACAAAATGTTAGTAAGTCAAATTGATAAATTTACGAATAAACGTTTTTAAATTAGGATTTGATAATTAAATTATCAAGTGAAGAACGGATTAGTAGCTCGTCGATGTAATTTAAAAAAATCATTAGACATAATAAAAATAGAAAAAGGAAGAAAAAATAATGACATCACCACTTATTACAAAAGCAGAAGTAAACTCAGTATTCCAAGGTCGCAGCTTACTTGCTGAAAAAGATTTTACACCAGCTGAAATTAACTACCTTGTTGATTTTGGGCTTCATTTGAAAGCATTGAAACAACAAAATATTCCTCACCACTACCTTGAAGGTAAAAATATTGCCTTGCTATTTGCAAAGACTTCAACTCGTACACGTGCTGCCTTTACAACTGCTGCCATCGACCTTGGTGCTCATCCAGAATACCTTGGGGCAAACGATATTCAATTGGGAATTAAAGAATCAACAGAAGACACAGCTCGCGTGCTTGGATCAATGTTTGATGCTATCGAACGTCGTGGATTCTCTCAAAAAGAAGTTGAAGATTTGGCAAAATACTCTGGTGTTCCAGTTTGGAATGGTTTGACAGATGATTGGCATCCAACGCAAATGATTGCAGACTTTATGACTGTTAAAGAAAACTTTGGACATCTTAAAGGTTTGACATTAGTCTACGTAGGTGATGGTCGTAACAACATGGCGAACTCACTTATCGTAACTGGTTCTATGCTTGGTGTAAATGTTCATATTGTTGCTCCTGATTCACTTCATCCTTCTAAAGAAGTTATGGATATTGCAAATAAATTTGCTGAAAAATCAGGTGCTAAACCTCTTGCAACTTCAAATATTGAAGAAGGAGTTAAAGGCGCAAATATTATTTATTCAGATGTTTGGGTATCAATGGGAGAATCTAACTGGGAAGAACGTGTTAAACTTTTGACTCCATACCGTATCACAATGGATATGCTTAAAATGACTGGAAATGCTGACAATGGTCAATTGATCTTTATGCACTGCTTACCAGCATTCCACGATACTGAAACTGAATATGGTAAAGAAATCAAAGAAAAATATGGTTTGACAGAAATGGAAGTGACTGACGAAGTTTTCCGTTCTAAATATGCTCGCCAATTTGAGGAAGCAGAAAATCGTATGCACTCTATCAAAGCAATCATGGCTGCAACTTTGGGTAATTTATTTATCCCAGCAGTTCCTGAAGATTTTAAATAATTAAAATAGATAATTTGTCAGTTTACTGACAGAGCTGTCAGTAAACTGACAAATTTTGATTTAAGTCGTTGAAAGCAGTCTAAGATAAAATTAGACTGTTTTGACGGTTGAAATCACTGAAAGGATTGATATGGACGCAGAAAATAAAAAAGGAATTGGCCTTGCTGCTTTAGTTGCGATTATTGTTTCTGGAGCGATTGGTGGTGGGGTATTCAATCTCTCTAACGATTTAGCAACAAATGCCTCACCTGGTGGTGTTGTCATTTCATGGATCGTTATTGGTTTTGGTATCTTAATGTTGGTTTTATCACTGAATCATTTGGTGGTAAATAAACCTGAACTTTCAGGTGTATCAGATTATGCACGTGCTGGTTTTGGTAATATGGTTGGTTTTATCTCAGGTTGGGGTTATTGGTTATCTGCCTGGGCAGGTAACATTGCCTTTGCTGTTTTGATGATGACTTCCGTTGACTATTTCTTCCCCGGCGTTTTTCAAGCTAAGAATGGTTCTTTGACCATTCTGTCAGTAATTGTTGTTTCAATTATTTCGTGGGGATTGACCTTACTTGTTATGCGAGGTGTTGAAGGGGCCGCTGCCATTAATGCAATTGTACTTATTGCAAAATTGATTCCCTTGTTTGTTTTTGTAATTGCTGGAATAGTAACCTTTAAAGCTGGAGTATTCAGTGCTCACTTCTGGCAAAATTTCGTTGCGAATACAAATGCTGATGGTGTAATCAAGAGCCTAACTTGGTCTAATATGACTGGTGGAGATTTATTCAGTCAAGTCAAAGGTTCGCTCATGGTTATGATTTGGGTCTTTGTCGGAATCGAAGGGGCCGCCATGATGGGTGACCGTGCAAAACGTAAATCAGATGCCGGTAAAGCTTCAATTCTTGGTTTAATTGCCTTGCTAGTAATTTACATCTTGCTCTCATTATTACCATTTGGTTTTATGAGTCAACAAGAGTTAGCAAACACAGGTCAACCTGGCTTAGTTCATATTTTGAACGCCATGGTTGGTGGTTGGGGTGGCTCACTAATGGCTATCGGTCTAGTGATTTCACTTCTTGGTGCTTGGTTATCATGGACAATGCTTCCAGTTGAGGCAACACAACAATTGTCAGAACAAAAATTACTTCCTAGTTGGTTTGGTAAACTTAATGACAAAGGTGCACCTAAAAACTCACTTTTGTTGACACAATTAATTGTTCAAATCTTCTTGATTGTCACTTATTTTGTAGCTGATGCTTACAATGTCTTTGTTTACCTTTGTACTGCTGTTATCATGATTTGTTACGCCTTAGTTGGTTTATACCTCTTTAAATTAGGGATTCAGGAAAAGAAAACAAGTAATATTGTGATTGGTTTCATCGCAGCTGCTTTCCAAATTTTAGCATTGTACTATTCAGGTTGGCAATTTGTTTGGCTTTCACTAATTCTCTATGCTGTTGGTTTCATTCTTTATGCCTTAGGTAAAAAAGAATATGGTACTAAAATGTCTACGGCAGAGTTAATAGCAACTTTTGTTTTAACAGTTTTAGGAATTCTTGCTGTTTTTGGAGTATATGGAAACTGGCTTGGATTGCAAGATGCCCTTGGAATTGATGGTAATACATTACTTGTTGCTGTTGTTCCACTGATTGTAGTGACATTTATTGTTTACTTCGTCGTTCGTAGCGATATTAACAAAAAAGAAATAAAAAATTAAGCAAAGGGGTACAGAAATGGTAAGGCGTATTGTTGTAGCCCTTGGTGGGAATGCTATTCTGTCAAAAGACCCATCAGCAAAGGCTCAAAAAGAAGCACTTGAAGTTACAGCTGAACAATTGATTCCATTAATTAAAGATAATGACCGGCAAATGGTTGTGACTCATGGAAATGGACCACAGGTTGGAAACTTACTATTACAACAACTAGGTTCAGATAGTGAAAAAAATCCAGCTATGCCATTGGATACAGTTGGAGCAATGACCCAAGGTGAGATTGGCTTTTGGACGGTTCAAGCATTTACAAGAGCAATGGCAAATAATGGATTGGAGCGTTATCCAGTTATTTCAGCAGTGACTCAAACATTGGTTGATGAAAATGATCCAGCTTTTAAAAATGCTAGTAAACCAATTGGTCCTTTTTACACAGAAGAGCAATTGCCAGAAATTAAGAAGCAATTTCCTGATTGGGAAGTGATGGAAGACGCTGGTCGTGGATATCGCCGAGTTGTTCCAAGTCCTAAGCCACTTGAAATTATTGAAGCTAAAGCTTTTGGACCAATCTTAGAATCTGGTAGTCTATTGATTGCTTCTGGCGGTGGTGGAATTCCCGTCATTAAAGATGGTAATGGTTATAAAGGCGTTGAAGCCGTGATTGACAAAGATTTCTCTGCAGCTAAACTAGCTGAAATGGTTGGAGCAGACGAACTTTTGATTTTGACAAGTGGTGGTGACGTTTATTTGAACTATGGGAAAGAAAACCAAGTTCATTTGGAAACAGTCAAAGTTTCTGAAATGCGCAAATATGTTGACGAAGAACGTTTTGCAAAAGGTTCAATGGGACCGAAAGTCGAAGCAGCTGTCAGTTTTGTTGAACGAACAGGTAAGACTGCTACAATTACTAGCCTTGACAATGTTGGAAATTTTGTCAAATCTGGTAGTGGAACGAGAATTGTTCCTTAAATAAGAAAAAGATAGAGGAGAAATAATTTTATGGTAAGACGTATGGTCGTAGCCCTAGGTGGTAACGCTATTTTAACAGATGACCCAACAGCAAAAGCGCAAGAAAAAGCACTTGAAACAACAGCAGAACAATTAATTCCCCTTATTAGAAATAATGATGTGGAAATGGTTGTCACTCATGGTAACGGACCACAAGTCGGAAATCTTTTATTGCAACAATTAGCGGCGGATAGTCCTAAAAATCCAGCAATGCCAATTGATACAGCTGTTGCAATGACTCAAGGACAAATCGGATTTTGGATGGGTCAAGCTTTTACAAGAGCTTTGATAAAAAATAATATGGAACGTGTTCCAGTCATCTCTGTAGTGACTCGTACAGTTGTTGATAAAGATGACCAAGCTTTTGAAAAACCTACTAAACCAATTGGTCCATTCTATGATGAAAAAGGATTGGCAGAAATGAAAGCTCAATACCCCGACTGGGTATTTGTTGAAGATTCTGGCCGTGGTTATCGAAGGGTAGTTCCAAGCCCTAAGCCAACACGTATCGTTGAGGCCGAGGCGATTAAGCCACTGATTTCATCAAGCGTTTTGGTGACTGTATCTGGTGGTGGAGGAATTCCTGTCATTGAAACTAAAGATGGTTATGAAGGGGTTGAAGCTGTTATTGATAAAGACTTTTCAGCAGCGAAAGTAGCTGAACTTGTTGAAGCAGACAATCTTTTGATTTTGACTGCGGTAGATAATGTTTTTGTTAATTTCAATAAACCTAATCAGAAAAAACTAGAAACAGTAACAATGGCAGAAATGAAAGCTTATATTGAAGAAGGTCAATTTGCTGCAGGTTCAATGCTTCCAAAAGTAGAAGCAGCAATGGAATTTGTTGCCCGTACAGGACGTCCTGCAACAATTACTTCTTTGGAAAATCTTGAAGACTTCCTCAACAATGATTCAGGAACAAAGATTATTCCTTAAAGATAAAAATGCTACATTTTTGATGTAGCATTTTTTTATAAATGTAATCTAAAAATCGATAAACTTTCCGATATTTTATCAATAATTATTGTACAATTAACATGTAAACGATTTATATTGATAAAGTTACTGACAAAATGCGAGTATCAGCTATAAACATTAAGGTAAAATGATCACTAAATCTGTCAGTAAAAAATAAAGAGAGGAAGACAAATTTAAAAAAATTTTCGTTAAAAAATATTTAAATTTGCAAATAAAACTTATGGAACTTGTACAATTTGGTTGTGAAGACTGGCTCAATGTTTGGGAAAAATCTGCAACGATTGATATTGCTCAGTCAACCATTGATTCACTATCTTTGGAAGAAGTTTTGGCCTTTGAAGAAGACAATGGCAAAGCTTTTATGTCACAGATGATGAAAGAAAAATTTAGTTATGGTTGGATTGAGGGTTCACCAGCCTTTAAATCAGAAGTGGCAAAACTTTATAAAAGAGTGCCAGAGGATAATATTTTATCTACAAATGGGGCTACCGGAGCAAATTTCCTTACAATTTTAGGATTAATCGGCCAAGGTGATCATGTGATTGCTCAATACCCTTCTTATCAACAATTATATGATTGGCCCAAAACCTTAGGTGCTCAAGTTGATTATTGGCATATCAAAGAAGAAAATAATTGGTTGCCACAAATTGAAGAATTACGTCGTTTAGTTAAAAGCAATACGAAACTTATTTGTTTAAACAATGCGGCCCAACCAACCGGAGCAATTATGAGTCCTAAATTTTTGTCAGAAGTGGTTGAAATTGCACGTAGTGTTGATGCTTATATTCTTTGTGATGAAGTTTATCTTCCACTAGATGAAGAAACGCCTTATTCACCTATTGCTGATTTATACGAAAAAGGAATATCAACTAACTCTATTTCTAAAACTTATTCTGTACCAGGAATTCGTGTGGGTTGGGTAGCCACTCAAGACCGTGACCTTTGTAATGAATTTAGAAAAATTCGGGATTATACCTTGATTTGTACAGGAGTCTTTGATGATGCAGTAGCGGCTTTAGTATTAAAACATAAAGATAAAGTACTTGAACGCGCTCGTAAAATTGTCAAAGGTAATCTATCAATTTTGAAAGAATGGGTGGAAAATGAACCCTTAGTTTCAATGGTCTATCCCAATGTGGTATCTGTAAGCTTTGTTAAATTTGAACAACTTGACCCGACAAAAACTGAAGATTTTGCAATCCAACTTCTTCGCGAAAAAGGAGTCTTAATTATTCCTGGAAATCGTTTTGATTTACCTGGCTATGCGAGAATAGGATATTGCACAGATGAAGCAACCTTACGTCAAGGTCTTAAACGCTTATCTGAATTTTTGAGAGAATATCAAGGTTGATATATTTTTTATAAAATACATTTCTGTTTTACTAAAATGTATAAAAAGTGTATAATAAAGAATTGTTGGTATAATTATAATTGAAGAATATAAAATAGTCTCTATATTCAAGAGACTGTTTTATATTTATAATGGTATTATATAAATTTAATTATAGGGAATTTATGATTAATATAGTAGAAAGTGAGTAAATGGAAAACAAGAAAACAAAAGGGATTAGCCTTTTTGCACTAATAGCGATTATTATTTCTGGAGCAATTGGAGGTGGAGTTTTCAACCTTGCCAATGACCTCGCCAATGGTTCAACGCCTGGTGGAGTTATGATTTCATGGCTCTTTATTGGTTTTGGGATTTTAATGCTTGTCTTGAGTTTTAATCGACTGATTACAATTAGACCTAAACTTTCAGGAGTTTCTGATTATGCCCGAGAAGGATTTGGAGACTTTGTAGGTTTCCTATCAGGTTGGGGTTATTGGATTTCAGCTTGGACTGGAACAATTGGTTTTGCAGTTTTAATGATGACATCTGCTGATTATTTTTTCCCTGGTAAATTTGCTAATTCTAATGGTTCGTTGACTGTTTTATCGGTAATTATTGTTTCAATAATCTCATGGATTTTAATGTTTCTGGTTGACCGAGGAGTAGAAACTGCTGCACTTGTAAATGCGGTTGTTATGATTGCAAAACTCATTCCCTTAGTTGTATTTTCAATTACAGGGATTATCCTATTTAAAGCTGATGTTTTCACTCAACACTTTTGGCAAACCTTTACAAGCAATCTAGCTGCGGATGGGTCAGTTAAAAGTCTAGTTTGGCATGCGATGACTGCTGGTGGGCTTCTTGATCAAATTAAAGGCTCGCTGATGGTTATGGTTTGGGTATTTGTCGGGATTGAAGGCGCAGCAATGATGGGAAATCGGGCAAAGAAAAAATCGGACACAGCTAAAGCGACAATTATTGGTCTGGCAGTTTTGCTTGTCATTTATGTCCTTTTATCATTACTTCCTTACGGTTATATGGACCAGGCAAGTTTGGCAAATGTTAAGGCGCCAGGCTTAGTTTATATTCTTAACGAGATGGTCGGTGGCTGGGGCGGAAGTCTGATGGCAATCGGATTAATCATTTCCTTATTAGGAGCTTGGCTTTCGTGGACAATGTTACCAGTTGAGGCGACACAGCAATTGGCAGAGCAAAAGCTATTGCCAAGTTGGTTTGGTAAGCTGAATAAATATCACGCTCCAAGTAATTCTTTACTTATAACTCAGCTGATGATTCAAATTTTTATTATCATTACATATTTTGTAGCCAATGCCTATAATGTCTTTATTTACATGGCAACGGCTGTAATTATGATTTGTTATGCTTTGGTTGGAGCATATCTTCTTAAAATTGGGATTAAAGAAGGTTCAATTAAAAATATTTTAATAGGATTTTTCACCTTTGCTTTCCAAGCTCTTGCCCTTTATCTTTCAGGTTGGCAATATGTTTGGTTGGCGATGATCCTTTATACGATTGGTTTCATTTTATTTATTAAAGCTAAAAAAGAAAGTCTACAATCAATATCAGCTAAGGAGTGGACAGGAATGTTCATTGTGGCCTTATTAGGAGTTTTAGCAATTCTAGTTTTGATTTGTGGCGCAAAATCAGGAACAGCTTTAGATCTTAGGGGATTATTAGGCTACTAAACAAAATATAAAATAAGTTGTCTTATATAAATTAATTTTATCGGTATTTTTCTAAAAGGGAGCAAAGGAGAGAATTGATGAGAACTTTTTCAGAAGTTAAGGAATTATTAGCTGAGCTTGAAATTCCTTATAATATAGTAGAGCATCCAGCAAGCCATTCAACTGAGGAGTCGGATAACTACATTAAAGATTATGAAGGTTGTCGTTCCAAAACTTTAATTTTAGCTAATAAAAAGTCTACCCAGTTCTATATGATAATTATGGATGATGCTAAGCAGGTTGATATGAAGCGCTTGGGAGAAATTATTGGAGTGAAAAGACTTCATTTTGTCTCTGAAGAACGATTAGAAGATATGCTTGGATTAAACTCGGGAATCGTTTCTCTTTTTGGGCTTGTTGGTAAACATTATGATAATATGCATATTTATTTTGACCAACAAATGCTTGATGATTATCAAATTCAAACTTTTCATCCTAATGATAATACTAAAACGATTTTCTTTGCGATGGACGCATGTTTTACAATTTTGAAGTCGCAGGACTATGATTATCAAATTATTGATTTATAAGTTAAAACTCTTACTTGTTAAGAGTTTTTTTAATCAATCTATTGAGTCTAAAAACTAATTCTTGTATAATAGCAATATGTTAACTTTCCCCCTCATCAATGATACTTCTCGAAAAATCATTCATATCGATATGGATGCCTTTTTTGCGTCTGTTGAGGTGCGTGATAATCCGAGCCTAAAAGGAAAGCCGGTTGTTATTGCTAGGAATCCACTACAGACAGGTGGGCGTGGTGTGGTTTCAACTTGTTCTTATGAAGCGCGTGCTTTTGGAATACATTCAGCGATGAGCGCTAAGGAAGCTTATGATCTTTGCCCACAAGCTATTTTTATTTCAGGAAACTATGAAAAATACACAAAAGTAAGTAAACAAGTTCGTGAAATCTTTAAACGTTACACCGATGATATTGAAGCAGCTTCAATTGATGAGGCCTATTTAGATGTAACAGAAAATAAAATCGGTGCTCAATCAGCAATTAAAATTGCTAAGTTGATTCAACATGATATCTTTGTTGAGTTAGGCTTAACCTGTTCTGCAGGAGTTTCTTATAATAAATTTTTAGCGAAAATTGCATCTGATTATAAAAAGCCCCATGGCTTAACCTTAATTATGCCAGAAGAAGCATTAGAATTTTTAGCAAAATTACCGGTGGAAAAATTTCACGGTGTTGGAAAAGCCACAGTTCCTAAATTACACGCACTAGGTTTCTTTAACGGGGGAGATTTACAAAAAGCCGACCCAGTTGATTTAGCTGAAAGATTCGGAGTTTATGGTTGGGAACTTTATCAAAAGGCCAATGGAATACATAACTCGAAAGTCAAAAATTACCGTGAGCGAAAGTCAGTTGGAAAAGAACGAACTTACGGTAAATTATTATATCTTCCAGATGATATTAAAGCAGAGTTGAGTAAAATTTCTGGCAAAGTTTCCGACTCATTAAAGAGTCATCAATTAAAAGGAAGTATTGTCATTTTAAAATTGAGATATTCTGATTTTACAACATTGACAAAAAGAAAATCTTTAGTAGAAAAGTTAGAAGGTTCAGAAGAAATTGCAGAAGTAGCACAAGAGATATTTGAAGAACTTGAATATGATGAAAGTTTAGGAGTAAGGCTCTTAGGGGTTACGGTGACAGAATTTGGTGACCAAAAAGCAACATTAGATATGCAATAGTTAGAAACGGGATGAAGGCAATTTCAGCTCGTTTTTTTGTGATTAGATAATAAATGATACCAAGTGAACAAGCAATTTGAAGGAGCAGCATTTCGTTTAAGAAAGTTAACGAAAATGAAGCGGTAAAAAACCATAAAAAATCACCACTGCCAACTCTTAAATTGAATTTTTCAGCTAAAAAGGCTAAAATAAGCCAAAAATAGAAAAAGGGAGAAAGAGGAAATATTAAAATAAAACTGAGTGCAAAAATAAACCAGATAATAAAAGGAAAACTATGCTGACGATAATCAAAAGCAGATAAAATTATTGAAAGAATAATCAGTAAAAATTGGCTAGGTTCAAGATAATTTATCCAAGCTAAAACAAAAGCTAAAGCTGATGAGAACTCCAAAAAAACATATAGATATGGAATTTTACTTTTACAATAAGGACACTGTGACCTCGATCTTATTTGAGAAAAAATAGGAATTAGATCACGATAGGCTAAAAGTTGATGACAAGAATCACAATGTGAGCGTCCAAAAATGATCGATTTTTTTAGTGGAATGCGGTCAACTATTAAGCCAAAAAATGAGCCAAAAATACTTCCAATTACAAATATAAATAAAATGTCCATACTAATCTATACGAAATAAATGAAGAATTGTAACTTTAAATATAGCGAAAAAAGAAAATAAGTAAATCATTTGAGAAAAAAATCTCATTGGTTTATAATATATTTATAGAAAAGTTAATATTAAGTCTCTTTGTGACATTTAATATTTAAAAAATGGAGGTTAGTTATGTCAAATGAACACACACAAGAAGTTTTAAATCAAACAGTTGCTGATTTATCAAAAGCATCAGCACTTGTTCATCAAATCCACTGGTATTTACGTGGACCTGGTTTCCTTTACCTACACCCAAAAATGGATGAATTGAAAGATCAATTGGATGAACATTTGGACGAATTTGCAGAACGTCTAATCACTATTGGTGGTTCTCCAGTTTCAACCTTAGCAGAATTTGATAAAAATTCTAAAATTGAAATGACTCCCGCCGTTTGGGGAAAATCTAATTCAGAACGTGTGAAAGAATTGATTGTTGCTTACAAATATTTGACTCAACTCTTCAAAGATGGCATTAAAATTGCTGGTGATGATGGTGATGATGTGACAGTTGACTTATATACGACTGCACTTGGAGATATTGAAAAAACACTTTGGATGATTGAAGCTGAAGTAGGTTAATTACTTTATAAATAAAAACTCTCTGTCAGTTAATGATAGAGAGTTTTTTATTTGAAATTTACTAATAAGACGATTAGTAATTAGATACCAGATTTAGTTTTACCATTCCAAGAATTCAAACCACTTTTAAGGATATAAACTTCAGGAATGCCAGCTTTTTTTAGTTTTTTAGCAACTTTTGCTCCGCCAACAGGACGACCATTTTCATAAAGGAGTACAGGTTTATGTTTACTTAAGGCATTTAAACTTTGGTCAATTTGTCCAGCAGGAAGATTACGAGCACCAAGAATATGTTTAATACGAAAATCTTTTGCTTCACGAATATCAATTAATTGAGAAGTAGGCATTAAACGAGCAAACTCAGCTTCTTCAACAAGTTTAGCATTACGACGAAGATTCCAACGAGGATAGACAAACATTCCGATAATTACTAAAACAAGAATGATATCAATGATAATAATAACCAAAATTATTCTCCTTTAAATTTAAGAGCAAGACTTGCGGCACCGATAATTCCAGCGTCATTTCCGAGGACAGCAAGTTTGATTTTACTTGAGTTACGAACCGTTGAAAAGGCATATTTAGTGAAGTATTTTTCAACTTTTTCACGTAAGAATTCTCCAGCAGCAGAAACACCACCACCGATAACGATGGAAGCAGGGTTCAAAGTGGAACCAAGGTTTGCACAAGCAAAACCAAGATAATAGGCAAATTTATCAACCACAGATAAACTAAAGTGGTCTCCTTCTTGAGCTGCAAAGAAGATGTCTTTAGAAGTCACTTCATCACCATTATCAATAGCTGCTTTAATAGTAGAATCACCTTCGTATTCTTCAGCAAATTTACGAGCTAAACGAACGATACCTGTTGCAGAAGTTACTGTTTCCAAGCAACCGCGGTTCCCACAAGTACATTCAAAACCATCAGGATCAACGCAAATGTGGCCAATTTCGCCGCCAGCTCCAGCAACACCATGAACAAGCTCACCTGAAGCGATAATTCCGCCACCAACACCAGTTCCAAGAGTAATGAAAACAACATCAGGATTATTTTCACCTGCCCCTACCCACCGTTCACCAAGAGCAGCAACGTTAGCATCGTTATCCAAAATGAATGGAAGACCAACACCTTCAGAGATTGGTTTACCTACTTCTTGAGTATCTGCCCAGTTCAAGTTAAAAGCAGCTTTGACAGTACTTTCAGAAATATTTACTGAACCCGGTGTTCCCATTCCAATTCCAAGAAATTCAGATTTGTCCAAGTTATAAAGGCTTAAACGGTGGTTGATTGATTCAATAATATCAGGAACGATATGTTTTCCATCTTCTAAAATATTTGTCGGAATAGACCATTTATCTTGAACCTCACCATCGAGTGTTAAAATTCCAAATTTAATTGAAGTTCCACCAAGGTCGATACCGATAATTTTACTTGCAGTCATGTTTTTTTCTCCAATCTGACAATAAAAAAAGAATCATTTTTTATTGTTCGTAGATTTTTTCTTTTCAATTCTCTCTTCACGTGCCAAAATCAAGCGAGCAGTCAAATAGTCATGGTCGCTTTTTTGAAATATTCCTGATTCAAGCATTTTTCCTAATTCAATTTGCATAAAAGCAATCGCATCCAAACGATCTGGAAAAAGATTGATATATCCATATTTTTTCAGCATTTCTTGCACGTCATAGAGAGTTTTCATTACTACATTTTACCGTATTTGATAAAGGCTTTCAAGTCCAAGCTATATGTAAAAGAGAGCGAATAGCGCAGAATTTGCTTATAAAATGGTATAATACAATATAATTTGAAAACGTAACTAAAAAGATATTTAATGGTAATGATGCTTTTGGAATAAGATTATAGTTAAAATTTACTTGTTGAAGGTAAAAAAATGAATAGAATTTTGATTGATGCGAACTTTTATGCAGTAAATCGCTTGGAGAGATTTGTTCTTGAAAATGAAAAAGAACTCGGGATAAAAGATGAGATCGATGCAACGATGGTATTCTATAATCATCAGCATGTCTATAAATTTCTTCAAATTTACCTTAATGAAGTTAAGACTTGTTTTATAAAAATTGCACAAAAAGAAGAGTTCGAAATACTGAAAAAAATACAGAAGTTAGAAAGTAAGGCATTTTTTCTTATCTATACTGATAATCCTGACTTAAAAGATGAATTATTGAACTTTACTACCTCTCCGTTATGGACTCAAATGACTGTGGCCAGTGACTCTGATACTGAAGTTAGAGAAATGATTAAGAAAGTGTTGCTCTACTGTTTTACAAATGAGCTAAATATTGTCGAAATCAGTGGCTATCCAATTTCGATAGATTCTCTTTTATATATTGAAGCGGACAAAACACATCGAAATTATCTTAGAGCCATCACAAAAGATAATGAATGTTTAGTTCGTGGTACGATTTCTGATGTAAAAAAGAAAATTCCCAATTTACTTGCACTTGGGCGCGGTTTACTCGTTGATACAAATAAAATTCGTCGAATTGAAGAAGACGGGTTGACGCTATGTTTCGAACAAAGCTTGAAAAAAATCAAAGCACCAATGGTTTGCAAAAAAGAGTTAAAGGAACTCAAAAAACAATCAAAACGAATAAAATAATCACTCTTTTTTAGGGTGATTTTTGTATTTGCCTGATAAAAACGCAATTTCATCACAGAAAACTCAATTTCGTCACAAAAATGATTAATTTTAGTAAAAAAAGATTGTAAATAAAAATGAAAGAGCTTACAATCAAAGTATGAAATTTAATATTGATTTAAAGCTATTAAACAAATAAAAACGACTGAAAGTTCGTATCCAGTCAAAGTGAGGAAAGGAGGGACTGAAAATTTTGTTGCAGTAGAATTTTTAAAAAGTTCTACGAAAGATTAGAAATTTTTAGAAAGGAAGTAGAAAAATGAGAACTAAAAAATTACTTGTTTCAACACTTATCCTTGCGACTATCGGCGGAACTTTTCTTCAAGTCAGCCCCGTATTCGCTGTTAATCGTTCAACTTATTCTCAAGGCTCAACAAATGACAAAAAGTATGGTATGGGAGATTACGCGGCTTATTGGAATAACTATGGAAATCATTGGGCTGAAGTAGCTTTTCGGACTAGATATGGAGGGACAATAGCCGGAGGAGCTCATGCCAATCAGCAAGCCTATGCCTGGTTGAATACTCGCTGGGGAGAAAGTGTGGTTTTCTACCATAGCGATGGTATAGCTAAAAGCAAACATTGGGGGCCACAATGAAAAAAATAAAATATATTTTTTTGGCTGTGGCTACAATTTTAGTCACAGTCTTTTATATTATTAATATAAAAGGAAAAGACCAGCAAATTATCGCAGAAAGATTGCCAAATGCTGTTCTTATTGCAAATAACGAGAAGCAAAATCCAGAAACTATTCCTAGTCCTCATGAAGTTATCAAAGATGTGGATGATTATGCAAGAAAACATGATTTCTTTATCGTTATGGATGTTGTCACACCTGATGGTTCAGGAGATTTCAAGCCAACTTATATGACTTTTGGGAAAGGGAAACTTGCAAATAATATGTCTTTACTTCCAAAAGAGAAAAGAGAGGAGTACGACCCACTTGGTATGTTTGGGACTTACAACGTTTTTTCTGGAAAGAAAGAATCTGAGGAGTTTAGTCAATATTTAAATCAAAAATTTCATGTAACAGCATCTTATATTCCAAGCATGTCTCTCCTTGGGGAATATTACAACATCTATGGTAATCCACAGGCTGTAACCTTATTGATAAGTATCTTTCTGGCTTTTGTCGGTTTAGCTATTTTTGTAAGAATTTCAGAGTTACGAAAATCAGGAATAGAACTTTTGTCTGGGAAGACATTGTTGAATACTGTATTTTCAGATAGTATTCGTGATATAAAGTTTATCTCAATTTTGACGATTATTGCTATGATAGGGACTTCTAGTTACTTTCTCATAACTGGTCTAAGCAACTTGTCACTTCACATTTTTGCTTTATTTTCTATCTTCTTTTCTTCTCTGATATTTGTGCTATTGTCATGCTTAGTAAGTGCAATAATCATGATTATCCTCTCTCGGAGTCAGCTTAATTCACTTATCAAAGGGAAACTACCGACAATAGCTTTGATGGTTCTTGTGGTTTTGATGCAATTTGCTGTGAGTTTTGTCCTTGTCACAAGTCTATCAGGAATTCACTATAATCAAATTGAATTAAAAAAACAGGAATCTGATTTAGATAAATGGAAAGAAGAAAAAGATTATTATACTTTCCCTTATGCTTCTATTAATCTGCAAGTAAGTAATCAAGAAGCAAAAGCATGGTGGAACTTTTATAATATGGAAGTAACGAAAGATGATGCGATATTCGTTAGACATGATTTATTTGCTGGACCAGAAGAAAGTAGCCAAGACGAACTTTTCGTTACACCAAGTTATCTGAAAGCACAGCATATCAAGACTAAAGAAGACTTTTCTAATCTTAAACTTGGAGAATACGCTCTTTTGATACCGAAAAATCAAATGAAAAACCGTCAAAAACTTATCACTAAATATAATAAATCATTGACGGAAACCACACAAAACGGTAAAAAAGAGACTAAGATGAAGGCAAAATACGTTGAAGAAGTACCAAATGGTGAAAAACGTTTTATTTACAATGTGGCCTATGAGAAAATGACAACGCAACAAGAAATATCTGACCCAATTATTATTGTGATAACGCCACAATCATCAGGAGAAGATACTGGTCTATCTTGGGCAGGGGATAATGATTATTTCTTTGTGAAAGGTAAAGAACAAACGATTAATAGGCTGAAAGAGTTGGGACTATACGATAAGGTTCATTATTTAGTTAATGCCTATGGACAGTATGAAGCACAGACAAATCTTGTAAAAGAGAGTTTAAGTATGGCAATCATATCAGCCATTATAACGATTATTGTCATTAGCTTTTTCTATATTTTACTTCATGTCCTTTACTTTACTCATTTCAGAAGAACAATCGTAATAAAATTTATTTCTGGAATGCCCAACTTGAGAATTCATCGTCGGTTCATTTTTGTAGAGTTGGGATTACTTTTGATTTTATTACCAACATTGACAATAATCAGCAATGAGTTTCTATATTCTCTTTTTGTTGTAAGTGCTTTGTGGTTTATGTCGCTTATTATCTTACTTGTTCAAATGAAAAATTTTGAAAATGGACAAATAAATAGTTTGAAAGGAGAATAGATGTTTGAATTAACTAATATTACTAAAGAATTTTTACATAGAAAGGTTTTTGATAACTTTAAATTAACCTTTGAAGCTGGGAAAGTTTATGCCATTATTGGTCAAGCAGGTTCTGGTAAAACAACCTTACTGAATATGATTGCTAAACTTGAATCCTACGAGGGAAGTATTCTTTATGAGGGAAAAGAATTATCAAAAATCAAGAAACATTCCTATTTTCTAAATGATTTGTCTTATCTTTTTCAAAATTTTGGATTGATTGAAAATGAAACGATTGATAAAAATTTGGATTTGGGATTGCTTAATCAAAAATTATCCAAGAAAACTAAACAAGAAAAAAAGCTTGAAACTTTGGCACAAGTTAATGTAGCCTATTTAAAACTCAATCAAAAAATTTATGAATTGTCAGGTGGTGAGGCACAGCGTGTGGCACTTGCTAAAGCGATTTTGAAGGATTCACCGGTTATTTTGGCAGATGAGCCAACAGCGGCACTAGATTCTGAGAATAGTGAAGAAGTGATGAAACTGCTTTTGAGTATGAAAAATGAAAATCGGATTATTATTATCGCAACGCATAATCCTGTTATTTGGGAAATGGCGGATGAGGTTGTTGAATTGTCTAAATGAGAGAGTGAAAGAGATGAAAAAATATATAGTATTTACATTTATTTTAGGGTTACTCAGCTTCTTTCTTCCATTTTTCCCAGCGACTAATAATCACTTTGAGAATACTCAACTTTTGGGCTTTCAATATGTTGTTAAATATGGTCTGTGGCTCTATTTCGTTGTTTTGATTGTACTAGTAGTAAACTATTTTACAATCAATGAGCGATACGTAAAATATAAAAAAGCCATTCCATTATTAATCTCAATTACTATATTTGGAGCCTACGGTGGCCTTCCGTTTAATCAATGCTTAATTGGTGGAATTCAAAGAGGATTGCTGGTTCTAGGAGGATATAGTTTTGGCTATTTTATCAGTTTCGCTTTGTCTTTAATTTTTACTGTTTTGGTTTGTATTGATGCCTATAAAAAGGGAGAGTAAAATGTGGGTGAGAAAAATAAAAGTTTGGCAAGTATCTCTTGCATTTGTTGTTTGGATAGGAACCATGTTTCTTCCTGCAACGGTAAATCAGGATAAATTGAATACGAATTTTGACTATAAAAAAAGTCGAGAAAATTTCTTTTATTTTCTTTTTCATCAGGTTTCTTTTTATAGTTTCATTTTGGGATTGGTGTTGCTTATATCACTTTTTCTCATTTATAGGAAAATAAAGTTTAGTGTCTATTTTTCTTTTGCTAGTCTTATTTTTTACATTAGTTTCTTAGTTATAGCTTTTCCGTCTATGATTATTTTTAATCATAGTTTATCTGGGAATACTTTTGGGGCTGAACTTTCTATTTTTTTAACCTTTTATGGAGCTGGATATATTATTGCTGTTCTATTGGATTTAGTTGCTTTTCTTTTACTCTTTCTCTACAGTTTAAGAATAAAAGAATGTTAACACCATAATCATTTTTGCTGATTTTATTAATTATAAAAAAATAAAGAACTCCTTAGAAATTTTTCTTTGGGGTTTTCATTTTGGAAGTAAAAAAATCTTTGTTAGGCTTGTAAACGTGTGCATTTACAGCTTTTAGAAAAGTGTGCTATAATGGGTTAGATATATACGAAAGTAAGGTATGATAAAATTGACTAAATTACGCGAAGATATTAGAAACGTCGCTATTATTGCCCACGTTGACCATGGTAAAACTACATTGGTTGACGAACTCTTAAAACAATCTCAAACGTTGGATGCTCGTAAAGAATTAGCTGAACGTGCGATGGACTCAAATGCACTTGAGCAAGAACGTGGGATTACTATCCTTGCCAAAAATACAGCAGTTGAATATAACGGAACTCGTATCAACATCTTGGACACACCAGGTCACGCGGACTTCGGTGGAGAAGTTGAACGTATTATGAAAATGGTTGACGGGGTTGTCCTCGTTGTCGATGCTTATGAAGGAACAATGCCTCAAACACGTTTTGTTTTGAAAAAAGCTTTGGAACAAAACTTGACTCCAATCGTTGTTGTTAATAAGATTGACAAACCATCTGCTCGTCCAGCTGAAGTTGTTGATGAAGTTCTTGAACTTTTCATCGAACTTGGTGCTGATGACGAACAATTAGATTTCCCAGTTGTTTATGCTTCAGCAATCAACGGTTCTTCATCAATGTCTGATAATCCAGCTGATCAAGAACACACAATGGCAAATATTTTTGATACAATCATCGACCATATCCCTGGTCCAGTTGATAACTCTGATGAACCTTTGCAATTCCAAGTTTCACTTTTGGACTACAACGACTATGTTGGACGTATTGGTATTGGACGTGTTTTCCGTGGAACAATCAAAGTTGGGGACAGCGTTACTTTGTCTAAACTTGATGGTTCAACTAAAAACTTCCGCGTCACTAAACTTTTTGGTTTCTTCGGTCTTGACCGTCAAGAAATCCAAGAAGCAAAAGCTGGTGATTTGATTGCTTTGTCTGGTATGGAAGATATCTTCGTTGGGGAAACTGTTACACCTTCAGACCACGTTGAACCATTGCCAATCTTGCACATTGACGAACCTACTTTGCAAATGACTTTCCTTGCTAACAATTCACCTTTCGCTGGTCGCGAAGGGAAATGGGTAACATCACGTAAAGTTGAAGAACGTTTGGTTTCTGAATTGCAAACTGACGTTTCACTTCGTGTTGAAAACACTGAATCTCCTGATAAATGGGTTGTTTCTGGTCGTGGTGAATTGCACTTGTCAATTCTTATTGAAACAATGCGCCGTGAAGGATATGAACTTCAAGTTTCACGTCCTGAAGTTATCATCAAAGAAATTGATGGTGTTGCTTGCGAACCATTTGAACGTGTTCAAATCGATACTCCTGAAGAATATCAAGGTTCAATTATCCAAGCGCTCTCTGAACGTAAAGGTGATATGCTTGATATGCAAATCACTGGTAACGGTCAAGCACGTTTGATTTTCCTTGTTCCTGCACGCGGTTTGATTGGATTCACAACAGAATTCATGTCAATGACTCGTGGATACGGAATTATGAACCATACTTTCGACCAATATCTTCCAGCTGTTAAGGGAGAAATCGGTGGACGTCACCGTGGTTCTTTGATTTCTATGGATTCAGGTCAAGTTACTTCTTACGCAATGGGTTACGTTCAAGAACGTGGACAACTTTTTGTTGATGCAGGTACTGAAGTTTATGGTGGGATGATTGTTGGTGAACACAGCCGTGATAATGATTTAACTGTAAATATCACTAAAATGAAACAACAAACAAACGTCCGTTCTTCAAATAAAGACTCTACATCTGTTTTGAACACACCAAAAATTCTTTCACTTGAAGAATCTTTGGAATTCCTTGGAGATGATGATTACTTGGAAGTAACTCCAGAATCAATCCGCTTGCGTAAACAAATTTTGGATAAAGCAATGCGTGAAAAATCAACTAAGAAGAAAAAATAAGTTTAATCAAATAGAGAAACTTGATTTTCAATTATTGAAAGATTGATGATGAATAAATTAATTTTTCGTTAGCTCTTGTCATAACTTGGAAAGGAGAAAAATGTTCTATATTATCTTGTTGATTTTAGTTGCCTTTGCGTATATTTTCATGATGCCCAAAGACGTTCGGCGGAGTATGGACATTTTCTTCTTTGCTGGTGTTGGAGTTCTAGTTCTTGCTTTTGCTGTGGCACAGGCGGTAAGCCATCGGTCATTACTTTTAGAAATTATCGGTATTGTGGCGATGCTTGTCGTAACGGTCAGAGCTTGGATGGAATTGGAAAAGTTGGACAGTCGAAAAAGAAAAAAATAAATGATTGATTAATAATCAAGCAATGAATAAAACTGTCAAAGTTTGGCAGTTTTATTTTGATTTTGTAGAAATGGAGAAAAAACATGGATATGGAAAAAGTGGCTCAAGGTTTTGAGCTAGTTGTTGCAAATATTATGTTACTATCTGAGAAATTGGATACAGATTTTTATGATGCTTTTGTAGAACAAAATGCTGCTTTTTTAGATGATACTGACCAAGGGATTGTTGAGCTGTCAGTAAATAATGACAAACTTCGTCAGTTAAATTTATCAAATAAGGAGTGGCAAAAACTTTTTCAATTTGTTTTGTTGAAAGGATCACAAGTCGCACCACTTCAGCCCAATCATGCGATGACTCCAGATGCAATTGGTTTAATTTTTAATTTCATTATTGAACATCTTAATAAAAATTCTGAACTTCGTTTAATTGAATTTGGGTCTGGTATGGGTAATCTTGCTGAAACTCTTTTGGTTAATCTTAATAAAAAGGTTGATTATGTAGGCTTTGAAGTTGATGATTTGCTTTTAGATTTGTCTGCTTCAATGGCTGAAATTATGGGGAGTCAGGCTGAGTTCATGCAAATTGATGCGGTACAAAAGCGTTTGATGGAACCTGCTGACGTTGTTGTCAGTGATTTACCAATTGGTTTTTATCCAGATGATGAAATTGCAAAGAATTTTGAAGTTGCGGCTACTGACGGACATACTTTTGCTCATCATCTTTTGATTGAGCAATCGTTTAATTATTTAAAAGAGGGTTCTTTTGCCATTTTCCTAGCTCCAGAAGATTTACTGACAAGTCCTCAAGGACCACTATTGAAAGAGTGGATTAGTAAACATGGAAGTGTGATGGCTGTCATCACTTTACCAAAATCACTTTTTAATGCTGATGCTAAGGCGATTTATGTTTTGAAAAAGGGACCGGCTGCACATGCAACATTTGCTCACCCTTTATCTTCGCTGACAGACAGAGAAAGCTTAGAAGTTTTTATGGAAGAATTTACAAAAATTGTAAAATTATAAGATTGAAATTACTGACAGATTCTGTCAGTAATTTTTTTGGTAAAAGTGTATGAAAATGATTGAACTTGAAAACGTTTTTTATTTTAAAAGCTACATCTTAAATTAAGCTAGTGCATCATGATCGAAAAACACAAAAGGAATTGTAAATGTGTTATAATTTAACCGTATTCAAATTCAAGGAAGGTTTATTAAACATGACCAAAACATTAGCAATTAACGCTGGTTCATCATCTATGAAATGGCAAATGTACGAAATGCCAGAAGAAAAAGTTCTTGCCAAAGGATTAATTGAACGAATTGGCTTGAAAGATTCAATTGTGACCGTCAAATTTGGTGACCAAAAAGAAGAACGCGTTTTTGACATTCCAAATCATACAGAAGCAGTAGAAGTTTTACTTGAAGATTTAAAACGATTGAAAATAGTAGAGGAATTTACTGAAATTACTGGTGTGGGACATCGTGTGGTTGCTGGAGGTGAAATTTTCCAAAAATCAACAGTTGTTACACCAGAAGTTTTACAACAAGTTAAAGATTTGTCAGCTCTTGCTCCTTTGCATAATCCAGCAAATGCTGCAGGAATTGAAGCTTTTTTGAATTTACTGCCTGATGCAACTTCCGTAGTAGTTTTTGATACAGCTTTCCATACAACTATGCCTGAAAAAGCATTCCGTTATCCATTGCCTAAAAAATATTATACAGATTATGCTGTCCGTAAATATGGAGCTCATGGAACTTCACATATGTATGTTTCACAAGAAGCTGCAAAATTACTTGGAAAACCAATTGAAGAAACAAAAATTATCACTGCTCATATTGGGAATGGCGCATCGTTGACAGCAGTGAAAGGTGGAAAATCAATTGATACTTCAATGGGATTTACACCACTCGCTGGAGTGATGATGGGAACACGTACAGGTGAAATGGACCCTTCTGTTTTTCCATATCTTATTAAAAATGACGCTGAGTTAAAAGATGCTCAAGGTGTCGTTGATATGATGAACAAAAAATCTGGCCTCTATGGTGTATCTGGTATTTCATCAGATATGCGTGATATCATTGCTGCTAAAGATACAGACCCTGATGCAAAACTTGCATTTGAGATGTATGTTGACCGAATTCAAAAATTTATTGGTCAATATTTGGCCGTTTTGAATGGGGCTGATGCTCTTGTCTTTACTGCTGGTATTGGTGAAAATTCGGTTCCTGTTCGTGAAGCCATTCTTTCTGGATTGACTTGGTTTGGAATTGAAGTTGACCCTGAGAAAAATGTCTTTGGTGTTGAGGGTGAAATTTCAACAGCTCATTCACGTGTAAAAGTTTTTGTGATTCCAACTGACGAAGAGCTTGTAATTGCTCGTGATGTTGAAGCACTTAAAAAATAATTAATCAAAAGATTTTGTTCTAAAACAAAATCTTTTTTTATTTTAAAAATGACATAAAATAAAAAGTTGTAGGAATCCTTGAGGGAGGAGAAATGCAATCAGACATAAAATATGATATAATCTTAAGAATAAAACGCATACATTAAGGAGAGTAAGTATGGAAAAAACGCTCGCTGTCAATGCAGGCTCCTCGTCATTAAAATGGCAACTTTACGAAATGCCGGAAGAAACCGTGATTGCTAAAGGAATTTTTGAACGTATTGGTTTGTCTGGCTCAATCTCAACAACAAAATTTAACAATGAGGAACACGTTAGAAAACAAGAAATTGTTGACCATCGTCAAGCTGTTTTGTTATTAATGGATGAATTAATTCACTTTAAATTAATTCATGAATTCCGCGAAATCACAGGAATTGGCCATCGTGTTGTTGCAGGTGGGGAATTTTTCAAAACTTCTACGGTTATTAGTCCTGAGGTTTTGGCTGAGATTAAAAATCTTTCAACTTTGGCTCCTTTGCATAATCCTGCTAATGTTTTAGGGATTGAAGCTTTTCAACGTTTATTACCAGATGCACTTGCAGTTGCTGTTTTCGACACTGCTTTTCACAGTACTTTGCCAGAAAAGGCTTATCGTTATCCTATTCCAACAAAATATTATGAAGATTATTCAATCAGAAAATATGGGGCACATGGAACGTCACACATGTATGTCGCTCAAGAAGCGGCAAAAGTCTTAGGAAAACCATTGGAAGATTTGAAGCTAATTACGGCTCATATCGGAAATGGAGCTTCAATTACAGCAATTGAAGCTGGAAAATCTGTTGATACTTCAATGGGATTTACACCACTTGCTGGTGTAATGATGGGAACACGTGCAGGTGAAATGGACGCCTCGGTCATTCCTTATATGTTAGAGAGCGACCCAAGCCTTAGAAATGCTCAAGATGTGATTGACATTCTCAATAAAGAATCTGGAGTCCTTGGGGTGTCAGAACTCTCAAGTGATATGCGTGATCTTTCAGAAGCAGTAGCTAAAGGAAATCCTAAAGCGATTCTTGCTTATGAAATGTATGTTGACCGTCTCAAGAAATTTATTGCCCAATATTTTGGAGTATTAAATGGGGCTGATGCTCTTATTTTCACTGCTGGTGTTGGTGAAAATGATGCAGCTGTCCGAACGGATGTAGTCAATGGACTTTCTTGGTTTGGTATGGAAATTGATGAAAGTAAAAATGTTCGTGGAGCATTTGGTATCATTTCTAAACCAGAGTCTAAAGTGAAAGTACTCGTTGTGCCAACAAACGAAGAATTAGTTATTGCTCGTGATGTTGAAGCTGCTAAATAATTAGATAAAATTTACTGACAGAAATTTGTCAGTAAATTTTTTTACTTATGAAAAAGCTGTCAGTAAAGTTTTGGAAAATGGTTTGTCTTCTGTAAAAGAAAGCGCTATAATTAGGGTGAATGGAGGGAATTATGGAGAATTTACCAAAAGTTACAAAAGCTGAAATGTTGCCAGGAGTGCGTTTACGTTTAGAATTTGATAATGGACAAGTTCGATATTATCCCGTTCATGAGCAAATTGATTTGCTGATGAATCCTTTTGATGTGAGTAAGTTAAAAAAGACATATGGCGCAAATTTGTTTCTTGGGGGAATGGTTTCATGGATTGGAAATGAGATTAAGATTGAACCTAATGGAGATTTGTTACTTAATAAATCAGTGATTCCTGCTGAAATGCTTTGGGAACACAGTCTTAAACATGTTGACAGTCTAGACCCAGAAAAATTGAAAGAGTTAGAAGAAATTAAGCACCCAATTTGGCAAGGGGTAAAAAGTCTTAATTTAATCTTTTGGATTGCGGGGATTCTTTTTGTGATTTATTTACTTATTCAATTGTTGGGACATCTGGGTTTATTGACATCATGATAGTTTCTAAAAAGGCTTTGATTAGTCTTTTTTTCGTGAGCATTTTATGGTAAAATAGAGAAAATATAATAGAATAGGTGCAATATGGCTGAAATTAAATATAAACGCGTACTGTTAAAACTTTCGGGAGAGGCCCTCTCAGGCGAAAAAGGTTTCGGATTTGACCCCGAAACAGCAAAAGCTGTTGCTGAAGAACTCAAAGAGGTTCATGATTTGGGCGCAGAACTTGCGATTGTTTGCGGTGGTGGTAATGTTTGGCGTGGAATTACTGGTGAAAAAGCCGGAATGGAACGTGCTCAGGCAGATTACATGGGAATGCTTGCAACAATTCAAAATGGATTGTTCATTCAAAGCGCTCTTGAAAATATTGGGGTTGACACACGAGTGATGACAGCCATTGAGATGAAAGCTGTTGCTGAACCTTATATCCGTCGTCGTGCTGAACGCCATTTAGAAAAGGGGCGTGTTGTCATTTTTGCTGGGGGAACTGGTTCGCCTTACTTCTCAACGGATACAACCTCTGCTTTACGTGCTGCGGAAATTAATGCTGATGTCATTTTAATGGCTAAAAATGGTGTTGATGGTGTTTATAATGCTGACCCTAAATTAGTTGCTGATGCTATTAAATTTGAACATTTGACACATATGGATGTTATTACCAAAGGCTTGCAAGTAATGGACAGTACGGCTTCAACAATGTCAATGGATAATCATATTCCACTTGTTGTTTTCAACATGAATGAAGCTGGAAATATTACACGTGTCGTTCGTGGTGAAGAAATCGGAACAACGGTTGAATAAGATTTACTTACAAAAAAAGCTGTCAGTAAATTTATTCATTAAAAAATTACTGATGGAAATACTAGCATATTCGTAAACGCTGAAGCGTCAACGACTATCCTATGATGGAAATACTAGCATAACTGTAATCATTAAAATACTAACACTTATCTCTGACAAAGTTTCTGTCAGTAAAATAAATAGAAGAATTAAAAATAGAAAAAGGAAATAAAATGGCAAACGAAATTGTTACAACAGCTCAAGACCGGATGAAACAATCATTAGGAAGTTTACAACGTGATTTAGGACATATCCGAGCTGGTCGTGCCAACGCAAGTCTTCTTGACCGTGTTCAAGTTGTTTACTACGGCGCACCAACACCACTCAATCAATTAGCGTCAATCACAATTCCAGAAGCGAGAGTATTGATGGTTACTCCTTTTGATAAATCAATCTTGAAAGATATTGAAAAAGCATTGTATGAATCAGATCTTGGAATTACACCAGCAAATGATGGTTCTGTGATTCGTTTAGTTATCCCAATGTTGACAGAAGAACGCCGTCGCGAACTTGTCAAAGAAATGGGTAAATATATTGAATCAGCAAAAGTAGCGATTCGTAATATCCGTCGTGATGCAATGGATACTGCTAAAAAATCAGAAAAAGCAAAAGAAATCACTGAAGATGATCTTAAAGATCTTGAAAGTGAGATTCAAAAAGTGACTGATGATGCAGTTAAAGAAGCAGACCGTCTTGCATCAATTAAAGAAAAAGAATTGTTGGATATCTAAGTAGAACAATCTAACAAATAAAGTAATCTGTAAAAGCATTAACGGCTCCATTGAGCCGTTTTTACATCAAAAAGCTATCAGGATGGATAAAATTTGAGAGTGTTAATCAAACTTAGAGAGCAACCGTCTTATCTCAAAGAAGCAATTCGTTTTTTTCAGGAAAAATGGGGAAATACGGAAAGTAACCCTGTATATGACGACTGTTTGAAGCATAGTCTAGAGAGTGACAACAAGATTCCTAAGTGGTATCTGATTGCTGATGAAGGAAAAATTATCGCGGGTTGTGGATTGATTAGCAATGATTTTATTAGCCGAATGGACCTATACCCTTGGCTTTGTGCACTTTATGTTGAAGAAAAATTTAGAAATCAAGGTCTTGCTGGTCTATTGATTGAAGCAGTAAAAGAAGATTGCAGAACTTTTGATTTTGATAAACTTTATCTTGCAACGGATTTTGCTGATTTCTATGAGCGCTTTGATTTTCATTATCTAGCTGACGGCTATCATCCTTGGGGTGAAAAGTCACGGATTTACGAAGGAAATATCAATTAAACAGAGGCAAATAGTCTCTCAATTACATTTTATAAAGAGGAACAAATGAGTATTATTGGACAAACAATCTCCGCAATTATTGTGGAAGAAAGTGAACGTTTCTATTTTCTTCAAAAAGGAGAAGATTTATTACGTTTAGATAAAACAGAAGGTGAACATACAGTTGGCGATGTGGTGACTGGTTTTGTTTATGTGGATAAAGATGACCATCGTCGTTTGACGACTTTGGAACAAAAAGCAACAAATGAGCATTATGGTTGGGGAACGGTAACAGCTGTTCGTAAGGACCTTGGTGCCTTTGTTGACACAGGTTTACCAGGGAAAGATGTGGTCGTCTCTCTTGATGATTTGCCACTCGAAAAAGACCAATGGCCAAAAGTTGGTGACCAACTTTATGTGAAATTAATTGTTGACAGAAAAGAGCGGATTTGGGGTCATTTAGCTTGGCATGAAGATTTCTGGAATCTTGCTGGTCCTGGTTATGACAATATGCAAAACCAAGATTTACGAGCAATTGTTTATCGAAATAAAGAATCAGGAACATTTGTTTATTTGCCTGACAACAATATGCTAGGATTTATCCATCCAAATGAACGTTTCTCAGTCCCACGTGTCGGTCAAGAACTTCAAGTTCGTGTTATTGGTTTTAGAAAAGAAGACCGTAGTCTAAATCTGTCAGCAAAACCACGTGCTTATGAAATGCTTGATGCTGACAGCCAAATGATTTTAGCTTATCTTCAATCAATGGGTGGCAAAATGGCATTTAATGACAAATCAAATCCAGATGAAATTAAAGCAACTTTTGGAATCTCAAAAGGACAATTTAAAAAAGCTCTTGGTGGTTTGATGAAAGCTAAAAAAATCAAACAAAGTCCAGAGGGAACAGAATTAATCGGAGAATAATTTACTGACAGCTTCTTTAGAAATACTAAGCTTAATTTAAAAGCATTCGTCAGTAAATTCTGTCAGTCTTATGACTTATAAAAATTTCTGTCAGTAAAAAAGTAGCTTAATTGGCTACTTTTTTTTGAGCTATGCTATAATATTTCACAAGACAAACAAAGTGAAGGAGAAATAATGGCAACAGAAAGAGCAATATTTGCAGGTGGATGTTTTTGGTGTATGGTCCAACCTTTTGAAGAACGAGAAGGAATTTTATCTGTGATAAGTGGATATACAGGGGGAAATGTTGAAAATCCAACTTATGAACAAGTAAAAGATCATCTGACTGGTCATACAGAAGCAGTAGAAATTATTTTTGATAACAGTAAAATTACTTATCAAAGTCTTGTTGAACTTTATTGGACACTCACAGATCCAACAGATGCGTTTGGTCAATTTGAAGACCGTGGAGATAACTATCGTCCAGTCATTTTTGTTGAAAATGAAGAACAAGAAAAAATTGCCAAAGCCAGCAAAGCGCAATTGCAAGCCAGCGGAAATTTTGATTCACCTATTGTGACAAGTATTGAAGCCGTTCAAAAATTCTGGCCAGCAGAAGACTACCATCAAGGATTTTACAAAAAAAATCCAGAAGATTATGCCCAATCAAGTAAAATTCGTCATGATTTTTTGAAAAAACAATGGGAAAAATAATAAATTTTTCAGACTCAATGACAATAGAAAGAGAAAATGACTTTTTATAATTACCTTATGCGCCATCGCGCACCAGTAGAAAAAGATGATGCAACGCGTCTTGCAAATTTAGTTTTTCAAGACCCGCTTTTTCCAAAACAGTCTAAAGATTTCGATGAAATTTCGACTTATTTAGAAACACAAGCCCCTTTTTACTTTAATCTTACACTGTTTGATAATATTTGGGAAAGTTATTTAGAAGCTTAGCGATTATCTTAAATTGTTCTTAACAAAAAATAATAAAATGATATAATGGACGCAAAGGAGAGATTTATGGAAATTAAAGTAGAAGAACTTAAATTCTCATATCAGTCTAGACAAATTTTGTCTATTAATGAAGGAGTCTTTGAGTCAGGTCAGATTTATGGAATTGTCGGCAATAATGGTGTTGGTAAAACAACTTTTTTCAAGACATTGACCAATATTATTACAAACTATGAGGGGCATATTCAACTTGATGGTCAAGAAATCAAACAAAATCCAGAATTGCTCACAAAAGTTGGTATCATGCTTGATGATATGGAACTTTATAAAAGTTACACAGGTTTATTTAATCTCCACTATTTTGGTGGATTACGAGGAAATTTTGATGAGGCAAAAGCCCTTGATTTAGCTAAAAAACTAGACTTAACTCCCGAAATGTTATCAAAAAAAGTTGCCACTTATTCACTTGGAATGAAGAAAAAGTTAATTCTACTCATCTCGGTTATGAATGATGCGGAAATTTTAATTTTTGACGAGCCTTTTCGAGGAATTGATGCAAAATCTGTTGAGTGGTTCAGAGATTATTTGCTTGAACTCAAAAGAAGAGGACGTTTGATTCTGATTTCTAGCCATGTTCATGAAGATATTGAAACAATCTGCGATAAAGTTTATCTTCTGGCTAATGGAAATTTCACAGCTACTTTTGATTTGAAAAATCAACAAGAAGTCTTGACTTATACGGTTTCCGTGACTGATGTTCAAGTCTTAGAAAGCTTCTTGACGAAGGCCGGTGTTCAAGTGGAAATTAAAGAAAATACAGTAAAATTTGACAGCAGTCCCGAAGATTTTCAAATTGCTTTTCGTCATGCTGTTGAAGAAGGTGTAAACTTTGATAGCATTAAAAAAGAATCAAAATTTGCTGAATTTATCAAAAAAGGGAGTAACTGATGAGCGCAAAAAATATATTTAAAATGGAATTTTACCGAAATTTTCGAGATAAAAGCTGGTTGATTGTCATTGGAGTTATGGCAATTTTAGCATTAATTGATTCAATTTTAATCATCAATCTCATTGGAAAAACAGTCTCTGGATACAGTTATAATAGTGCCGGGACAGCAGTCTTAGCAGCTTTAACTATTTTTTTCACTTTAGCTTTGGGACTTGGAATTTGGGCCTTTCAAATCATTTATCCATTCCATTTATTATCAGTTGATTATAGTAATAAAGCTTTAGGGCTAATGATTGCTTCTGGAGTAAATCGAATGACTTATTATTTTATCAAATTAATTTCAACAATTCTTTCGACTTTACTAGCCTTATTTACAATTTTGATTGTTCCTTTTTTCCTAATTTTAGGTGTTTATGCCCGACAATTAAGTGAATTTTTGAGTATGGTCTCTCGTTCTCTTTCACTTAGCAGCGTTTGGATGGCTTTGCTAAATTCATTTGCTGGTGCTTTGGCCTCTATCGTTGTCTTATTTTTCGTTGTGATTATGACACGAGGCAAATTCTGGGGGATTTTTGTTTATTTAGGGATTGCAATGGGAATTGGGATTGTCGTCACTATATTTACCAGCTCAATAAACGTAGTATCGACTGATGGTAATAATATGATGTCAAATACCAGTCTAATTGGGATTATCTTCTCAGTAGTTGAAATAGTTGCTTTTGGATTACTCGGGCTCTCTCTTATCAGAAAACAAGATTTATAAAGCAAAGAGTGCTTGACAGAGCGCTCTTTTTTTGATAGAATACTCAGGTATGTGAATTTTCACATACACGGCGTGGAAGCTGTAAAATACAGCATCATACCACATCACGAAAACAAAATATAAGGAGAATTTATCGTGGCTAAACAAGTAGAAAAACTCGTTAAATTACAAATCCCTGCCGGTAAAGCAACACCAGCTCCACCAGTTGGACCAGCTTTGGGTCAAGCAGGTGTTAACATCATGGGATTCACAAAAGAATTCAACGCTCGTACAGCTGACCAAGCTGGTATGATCATCCCAGTTGTTATCTCAGTTTATGATGACAAATCATTTACATTCATCACAAAAACTCCTCCAGCAGCAGTTCTTTTGAAAAAAGCAGCAGGCGTTCAAAAAGGTTCTGGTGAACCTAACAAAACAAAAGTTGCTTCAGTTACAAAAGCACAAATCAAAGAAATTGCAGAACTTAAAATGCCTGACCTCAATGCGGCAACAGTTGAAACTGCAATGTCAATGATTGAAGGTACTGCAAAATCTATGGGATTCACTGTTACTGACTAAAATTTTGTCCGCTTGACTTTGTTAGGAGAACGCTCAAGGACCTGAGTCCGCTTCGCAACCTCCTGCCTTGTCAGCCAAATAAAATTTCGAGATTTACATATTGTAGATTCAGAAAAAGTCACACATGCAATCCACACATTAGTGGAAGGCTGTTACTTGAATTAAAGTTTTAATTCAAAAACAGACAACCGATATTACCACAAGGAGAAATAGAAATGGCTAAAAAAAGTAAAGCATTGCGCGCAGCGATTGAAAAAATCGACGCAACTAAATTATACAGCGTAGAAGAAGCTGTAGCACTTGCAAAAGAAACTTCATTTGCAAAATTTGATGCAACTGTAGAAGTTGCTTACAACCTTAACATCGATGTTAAAAAATCTGACCAACAAATCCGTGGAGCAATGGTATTGCCAAACGGTACTGGTAAAACTGCTCGTGTTCTCGTTTTCGCTAAAGGTGCGAAAGCTGAAGAAGCTACAGCAGCTGGTGCAGACTTCGTTGGTTCTGATGAACTCGTTGCTAAAATCAACGGTGGATGGTTGGACTTCGACGTTGTTATCGCAACACCTGATATGATGGCTGTTGTTGGACGTCTTGGACGTGTCCTCGGACCACGTAACTTGATGCCAAATCCTAAAACTGGTACAGTTACTATGGATGTAACTAAAGCAGTTGAAGAATCAAAAGCTGGTAAAGTTAACTACCGTGCTGACAAAGCTGGTAACGTTCATGTTCCAATCGGTAAAGTTTCATTCGATACAGAAAAACTTGTTGAAAACTTTAAAGCTTTGAACTCTGTAATTGCAGCTGCTAAACCTGCTGCATCTAAAGGAGCTTACATCACAAACCTTTCTGTTACAACTACAATGGGTCCTGGTGTTAAAGTTGATTCTGCATCATTCTAATAACAATAAAAAAAGAGAAAAATATTTTTCTCTTTTTTTTATTTATTGTAGAATATAAAAAAACATGCTAGAATGAGGTATGTTATTATTTCTATGGGCTTATACAACAATTATTTTTGCAATTGCATATCTTTTTCAAGTTCTAAACCTGACTCTGATTGGATTAGAAGTGGTTACCATTCTCATTCTTTTTATCAGTTTTTGGGAGAGTACAAAAGGAAGACATTGGCGAATTATTGGAATGAATGTTATTAATATTATATTCATAAGTATTCTATATTTTTCACAACATACCTTTACTTATATTCAACATCATGATGTCGAAAAAATGCTAGTCATAGTTGTTAGTTTTGTCTTGTCCCAATTATTGGGGATTTTTTGGGGAAGACAGTTTTATAAACATCAAGAAAAATCAAAAAAATAAAGGGCTGAAATTATTCAACCCTTTTATTTATTTGATTAACAAGTTCATTAATTTTTTCAACTCTAGGTTGAATGGAAATTTGAAATTCATCTACTTTTTTTTGAATATCTTTTCCAACTATTTCGGCTTTAATACCTTCTTCTTGAACACGTTCCACATTTATTTTCATCGTGTTGATTTCTTCTGACAACTCGCCAATGATATTTTTTAAGTCTTTAAATAATTCAATCATAGTAATGTCCTTTTATTGGCCACTGATTTCTTTAGCAATTTCAGCTAAATCATAGTTATGAGCAGTGAATTTTCCAACGAAGCCATCATTTTCAGCAAAACGAGGAATAAGGTGAATATGAGTATGGAAAACAGTTTGACCAGCGATTTCTTCGTTATTTTGTAAAATGTTCATCCCTTTAGCATGAAGATTAGTAACAATTTTGTTAGCGATAAAAGGAACTTTGCTGAAAAGTTCAGCTGATTGTTCGGCTGTCATCGAAAGGATATTGCGATAATGTTTTTTGGGAACGACTAATGTATGACCTTTAGTTGTTTGAGTGATATCAAGGAAGGCAAGAACATCATCATCTTCATAAATTTTGGTGCTAGGAATTTCACCAGCGATAATTTTGCAAAAAATACAATCTTCCATTTGATAGATCCTCCAGTAGTAAGTAGTAATGACCCTCAAGTCAAAACTTATAATATACTTAGATTATATTATAAATAAGGCGAAAATCCCAGTAATAATGCTGAAATTTACTAAATCTTAAGGGAATTGCTGAAAAAGAGAAATTCAAATATGTTATAATAAATAAAACTTTTATTTATTATGACTTAAATTTATACATTTTTTATTTTATAATTTTGGTATAATGTAATAAAATTTGTCCTTCTGGGAAGGAGGACACAACGAGGGGAGTTTAAGAGTATGGTGAGAAAAAAGAACAAAAAGAAAAAGAGTGGGCACCGACCATTTGCTTTAATCTTTAAATACTTACGAGATTTTTCTAAGTTTTGGTTTGAATATCTCTCAATTTTTATTGGAGCAACTATAACAATTACTTTTATCATTGTTCCCTTTTTGGAATCCATTTCGGAGCTAATTATGCGTGCAACTGGTATTCCTTATATTTCTTATAATAACCTTGGAAATTTGTTTCAAAACCATTTTATAGGCCTTGTCGGTCTTTTAGCAGTATTGTTCTTATTGATTTTTTTGGTCTATTTTCAATTTATTGTTCAGTTTCAAGGCATACGATTAATTCAGGCGAGAACTTTTAGCTTAAAAAATTTGTTTAAAGAATCAATAGTTTCTGTTAAGAGGGTTCGAGTTCAACAATTAGGCTTTTTTGTTTTTTATTTTCTATTGATTATTCCTTTTGGACGGTATGTATTTAGTACACCTCTCTTATCAAAAATTAAAATTCCAGTTTTTACACTTGAATTTTTCCTAAAGAGTTGGCAGAATATGCTGTTTTTATTATTATTTTATGCAATTACTCTTTGGCTGAGTACTCGTTTAATTTTAACACTTCCACTGATGATATTAAAAGGTCAATCATTAAAAGTGGCAGTAAAAGATAGTTTAAGACGAACTAAAGGAATTAAAAAGTTTTTTAGAATCTCTGTTTATTTTGGACTTGTCGGTTTATTTAGTATAATAATGCAAGGACTCCTTTGTTTTGGAGGCTACTCTTTACAAGAGTATCTGGACAAAACTTCTTTTGCTCTGGTTGGAGCGGTGACAATACTGGATTTGATTTGGATAGGGAGTTTGATTATTTCGACTTTGAGTTTGGTTATGCTCTTCAGTTACTTAATTAGGGAAGCTGATTTGGAAGCTTTTGAAAATTATGAGGTAGAAAAAAAATCTCCAAAGAGGCGAAGAAAATATAAAATAATTTTTTCTGCTTTATCTGTTTTGCTTTTTGCTTTAGTGAGCTGGACTTATGTTGAGGGATTTATGGATACGGTCCCTTTAACTATTTCACATCGGGGAGTTGATGAAGAAAATGGGGTGCAAAATACAATTCCGGCAATGGAAGCTACAGCGAAATCAAAACCGGATTATGTAGAAATTGATATTCAGGAAACCAAAGATCATCAATTTGTTGTTTTCCATGACCCAACTTTAAAAGATTTAGCTGGAATTGATACTCCGCCACAAAAACTTACCTTAGCGGAATTGACGAACACGGTCGTTTCTGAAAATGGAAAAAAGGCTTTAATCCCAAGTTTTGATGATTATTTATTGGCTGCTGAAAAAGTCAAGCAAAAATTACTGGTTGAGATTAAAGTATCTCCATTTGATTCTCCGAAGATGGTTGAAAATTTTAGTAAAAAATATGGTGCACGGCTTTTAAAAGATAAGGCTATGATTCATTCTTTAGATTATAATGCTCTTTTAATTGAGCAAAAAATTAATCCGAAGATTAAAGTGAGCTTTATTCTTCCATTCAACCTACTTTTCCCACAAACTAAGATGTCTGCTTATACCATGGAGGCGACGACGCTCAATGGCAGTTTTGTGGATAAAGCTCAGGCAAGAAAGCAGATGGTTTTTGCTTGGACGGTCAATGATGAAACAGATATGAGAGAACAGATGTTCAATGGAGTAGATGGAATTATCACAGATAATCTTGATGACTTAAAAGGAGTTATCGCTGCTGATAATAATAATCCGAGCTATGCTCAACGTATTTTAAGAATGACTTCAATAATAAATATAGAATAGAATTGAAAAGAGGAATACATGTTAAAAGTAACAAATCTAACAGGCGGCTATTTAGGACATCCTGTCTTAAAAGATCTCAATTTTGAAATTAAAGAAGGTGAGCTGGTTGGACTCATTGGTTTAAATGGGGCAGGAAAATCAACAACAATTCAAGAAATTATTGGACTTTTGACTCCTTATTCTGGACAAATTGAATTGGATGGCTTAACTTTACAACAAGATTTAGAAGGCTATCGTAGAAAAATTGGTTTCATTCCAGAAACACCAAGTTTGTATGAAGAATTGACTTTGCGGGAACATGTTGAAGTGACAGCTTTAGCTTACGGAATTTCTGTTGATTTGGCTTTTGAACGTGCTGAAAAATTATTAGAAACTTTCCGCTTGAGTGATAAATTAGATTGGTTCCCTGTGAATTTTTCAAAAGGGATGAAACAAAAAGTGATGATTATCTGCGCATTCTTAGTGGAACCTTCGCTCTATATTGTTGATGAACCTTTTATGGGACTTGACCCACTTGCCATTCAGGACTTGATTGACTTGATGATTGACATGAAAAAATCAGGAAGTTCAATTTTGATGAGTACACATATCTTGTCCACAGCTGAAAAATTCTGTGATAAATTTATTGTTTTACATGAAGGTCAAGTTGTTGCTTTTGGAACGGTAGAAGAATTACGGAGTCAATTTAATAAACCTAAGGCAAGTTTAGATGAAATTTATCTTGCTTTAACAAAAGGAAATATTCCAAACTCTAAAGAAGTTGTAGAGGCAGGAAAGTCAAATGAATGAAATTTTTAAAAAACGACGTAACTTTTGGTATAAGCAAAATATAAAATATCTTCGTTATGTTTTTAATGACCATTTTGTTTTGTTCTTGATGATTTTATTAGGAGCTTTGGTGGTTCAGTACATTAACTTTCTACAAATTCATCAGCTGAATTTATGGGGCAAAATCATTTTAGTTATTTTGGTCAGTTTGGCTAGTCAAATTTTGGGACGTTTGGCAACATTTATTGAAAGTCCAGATAAAGTTTTTTTACTGACAAAAGAAATGGAAGTTCGGGCATATTTAGTAAAATGTTTAATCCGCTCTTTGATTATTCCAGCAGTTGTGTCAGCACTTTTGGTTTTGATTGCTGCTCCATTATTAAGATTTAATCCTATTTTCTTGGGGCTTTGGTTCGTCTTACTTGTTGCTATTAAAGGGGCTTGGCTATTTTACCAAATTCGCTCTTCTCAAAAAAGTGGACTTTTGGACTGGCAAGTTGTGATTGACTCAGAAGAAAGACGAAAAACTGGGACTTTAAGATTATTCTCATTATTTACAAATGTTAAAGGACTTAAATCACACAGTCATCGTCGGAAATATCTTGATTTTCTACTGACGAAAACAAAAAGAACTTATGAGTATCTATTTACGAGAAGCTTTTTACGCTCAGGAGATTATCTTGGTTTAACCATTCGTTTACTTATTTTGTCAATTTTAGCGATGATTTTTGTGAAAAATGGAATTGTTGCCATTATTATGGTGGTTGTATTTAACTATTTGCTTATTTTTCAACTTTTATCATTACGAACGGCATTTGATTATCAACTTTTAACAAGAATTTATCCACTGAAAAAGCCGGCTAAAACAGCTGGCTTGCGGGTGCTTATTTTTAGAGTGATGATGTTTGTGACAATTGTTGAACTGATTCTGTCATTAATTTTTGTTCGACCATTTTTCTTGAGTTTGATTATATTACTTACGAACTTTTTACTGACAAAATTTTATGTTAGATTCCGACTTAAAAATAAATAAAAAGTTACTGATAAACATTCGAGCATATCCGTAAGCACTAAAGTGCCAACGGCTATCCTCTGACAGAATGTCTGTCAGTAACTTTTTCTTATAATTTGATAATTTTTGTGCCATGAACATAATTTGTTCCGGTTAATTGAGCGAGGTTTTCAAAGTTTTCAGAATTGACACCCCCACCAATAATAATGTTAATTTTTCCCTTAGCATATTCAATGAGACTTTTAAGTTTGTCAGTATTTAAGGGTTGGTCAAGCGGTCCACCGTGCGTCAAAATTTTATCTACACCAAATTCGACAAGTTGGTCAATTGCTTTTTCTTGATCAGCTACTTCATCAAAAGCCATATGAAAAGTGATTGGTAGCCCTTGTGTGGCAATACTCACTGTTTCAAGTGCGTCAGTATCTATTTCATTGTCAGGAGTAAGGGCACCAAATACAATGTTTTGGGCACCAGCTTCAACAGCTTTAAGTGTGTCAGTTTCAATAATTTTAAGTTCATGAGAATTATAAACAAAATTACCACCGCGAGGACGAATCATGACAGCAAGAGTTGTCTTACTTTCGGCAACATACTTAGCAGCTTCTTCAATGACACCATAAGAAGGTGTGGTTCCTCCAACCGCGAGGTTGTCGCAAAGTTCAATTCTCTCAATGCCGGCTTGTAGCGCTTGAGGAATTTTGGTAAAGTTTTCAATGCAAAGTTCTCGGATAATCATAATTTCTTCCTTTCATCTACTAAAAATATTATAACATGATTATCTTGTTTAACTTAAAAAAATTACAAGAATTATTTTGAATAAAAAGAATGAAAGTGATTATGCTAGAATAGAACTATGTTAAAATATAGAGCTTTAATCCTTGGTATATAAGGGTTGTAGAGATTATAAACACAAATTTTAACGCTTTTTACTACGTTCGACCAAAAAATCATAATGCTTTTAAGATACTGCTGAACTTTTCAGCGGTCTCTTTTTCTTTACTTTTGGCAAGGTGGCTATATGTATTCATTGTGATAGCATAATCTGCATGTCCTAATCGTCTTTGTATCTCTTTAGGGTTAACATCGTTGTTCATTAAAAGACTAGCGTGAGTATGACGAAAACCGTGAAAGCCAATGTTAGGTACTCCAGCATTTTTGAAGTGTCTCACTAATTTCTGTCTCTCTATTTCATAAGACCTCATTTTTTGATGATATGAGAAGACTAAAGAATCATGCAAAGATATAGCACCGTCATTTTGATATTTCCGCCATTCTTTTAAACTTTCAAGAGTGTCGTTATCCAAAAACACAGAACGATTACTCTCTTTTGTCTTTGCGCTATCCTGTATCATATTGCTTTGTTGTATCAGAGTTTTAGACACATTGAGATAATGGTTGTTAAAATCAATATCTGACCAAGAAAGAGCCATAGCTTCCCCAACACGTAAACCAGTTGCAAGAAGTAGTTTGTATAATGTCTTGCTTTTTCGATTATCTGTGTTAGGCTCTAACGTATTAAGATACGACAAGAATTGTTTTAGCTCCTCATTATCAAAATATTTAATCTTTTTGACTGTCCTTGTTTTAAGTTTTGGAGGAAAAACCTTTATAGCTGGATTGTCCTCGATAGCTCCCAATTGCATACCATAATCAAGGATACGTTTTATAAAGTTAAGCAGTAATTTATAATCTTTGCACTTCCCCTTTTCACGTTTACCGTTGATTATTTCGGCTGTATTTGCGTTATTAGCCCATTTATTGACAAGTTCCTGCAATAACATTGGCGTTATCTTAGAGAGCTTGTACGAGCCAATAGGAGGCAGTATATAATTACGTAAGTAATTATCAGCAACACTTATACTATTTTCCTTAACTGTCAGCTTATAACTCTCAAACCAACTCAAAGCCAAGGATTCAAAGTTATCAAAAACCACTTTTTCCCTTGCAATTGTAGACCCATTATTGATAAACTTATTTATAGCTTGGCGTGCTTTAGTTTCACACATCTTTTTACTTTTAGCAGTTACACTTGTTCGTACTTGCTTACCTGTGAGATTATCCACACCCAAATAAACGTTAGTGCGGTACATTTTTGTACCGTCTTTTTTTATATATTCTTTAATATTCATATTTTCTTCCTTTCCATTTTTGTACTAATGTCAGGCAAGGCATGTACGAGGATTGAGAAATATTGTTATTAGAGCTTATACGATTAATTAGTTAACTGGTTTATTAGTTTATAGAGTTATTAAATTCTCTACTGATATAGTATATTTTACGGTAACAAGAGTAACAAAGTATTATAAAGCTATATATATCAACACTTTAAGCTGTTACCTTTCTCTATATTAAGAGTAACAACAAAGTAACAAGGTAACAACTATAAAAGAGTATATCGATAGAAAGCGAGAGATAAACAGCTTAATAGAGGGAATTGTTGGATAAACTACTGACAGAATGGCATTCAGCTTTTAACGTGGTTCAGGTTTGCACGTATTGGGGTTAAGTAAAAAAGCATGAAAAATTTACTTATGAAAGCTGTTATGCGGTTTGTGAGTTTGCTACCGACATCTTTGTCGGTCACAAAATATGATATTTCAGAGTGGACCTATAGAGATTTGTACAAAAATGTTCATATCCTATTATTGGTTTCCGAAAAAAGTGAAACTAAAAACATATAAATAAAATGAGATTTTGGCGCTTTTTATTTTTCTAAGGTCTAGCGTACTGATTACCTCGTGTCGCTGGCTGTGCAATACTAGATGCCTCTGCCTGAGTCATATATCGGTAATTGGCTGGATTAGTTACTGAAGAATAGTATTTATTGCTGTCAGAAACAAACACCATGCCAGGAGCTGCGATAGACCACCCGCCCTCAGTTGTGTAGGAGTTATCATTAGCTACTGTTTGAGATGAAGGCTCTGTAACTACTGGCGCTTGTTCTACTGCTTGAGATGAACTTACTTTAGGCGCTTCTGACTGTACTGGTTGAGTTGTTGAAGAGATCGGATTTCCTGAGGCATAGTCAATTTCTAAGCCCTCTGCACTATTAATAACGATCACTTCTATATTTAGAGTACTATCTGAAGACTTGATGTCTACAATTGAGCCACGAGGTATAGTTTCATTGGCATTATAAACAGGAGTTGTCTGATAATTTATAGTTGCACTTGTATTTGGATTAGCCTTCCAAAAATCTTCTGCTAATTCTTCCGCATACCTCATTCCTCCATTTTGATTTGCTCCAACGTTTTGACTACGCGTACCAGTAGTGAAGTTATATTGTGAAGTATAAGAGCCTTCTCCTAAGAGACTGTCAGCAATTGAATGACTTCTATTGTATAAATAACCATGATAGGTTCTTCCTGTCAGTGAGAACGTGATTGCGATTTTTGGATTGCTTGATGGCCAAGCTGGAGGGTCTAAAGGTTGTCCTTGTCTCGAACCTTTTGAGGCTTCAAACTGTGAATATGTTAAAATCGCGCGTGCTACTCCTGAACGCCCTTTATCATCAGCATTAAAACTATACTCTCCTGCTTTCAAATTTTCAAAGCCCGAAAGTTTTGCTGAACCATTTTCCCAGTAATAATTACCAGTAGGACCTGCAGACTTGGCATTAGTGTACTCGTTTAATTTGTTTAAAATATCCGTTGTAATAGCTGCAGTAGAACTGCTTGATGAACTAGCAACTACTTTTTTAGCTACTTTAGAACTGGAAGAACTCGTAGTACTCTTACTTATAGATTTCGCAGGCTTAGTGCTTGTGGATACTGAACTGCTAGAAAAACTAGAGGAATAGCTAGATATAGCTGTTTCAGTTTTATTATCAGAATTCGGCCCACTAAATGCTCCAGCATAAACTACAAATCCAAACAATGAAACTAACGCAAGTGGGACAACTCCGACTAGCCAAACTTTTCGACCTGTCTTTCTATAATTTATAACTAAACGATAAATGCCATAAAGGCATAAGAAAGGAAACAGTAAAACAGCTAGAACCCAAAACCACCATTTTTTACTTTTATTTTTCATAAATTACTCCTACCAGTTTTTAGTGACTGGAAACACATAGATTTACAAATATCACGCGCAATATCACGCGTATTTTTAAAGATAAAACATTGATAACAACGAGCTCTAGAAGATTTTGTTATAATTTGACCTCAAAATATCACGCGCAATATCACGCGCAATACCACGCGCATTTTTATCTTTTCGCTTTTTTTCGTAACATATCTTCTAATTCTTTCAAAAACTTTTGGTCACTAAAAGTAGAAGCTTCAGTATTTGTTTTTAAAACATAGTGCGTACTTTTATTATTACCACGCTTAGAAATTATTTCTTGGCTCAATAATGACTTTATCGCTTTTGTGTAAGCATACTCTGTTAATTGCAACTCACCAAGTGCCTCACCTTTAGAAATTTTCCCTGTCGCCACTATATATTCAATAACTTGCTGTTCTTTTTCTTCCAAATTTTCTAAGGTAGACAAGAAATTTGTTTTCCAAATTCGTATTGTTGTATCAATATCTGTCGAAGTAATATCAGGCATTTTTAAACTATACTGATTAACAATATCAAATATCCGAGGGCCTCCAGAACCCGCTTTTTCAGCAATACCAACTTTCCTAAACAATACCGAAACCGTACTATTACGTTGCTTAGATGTTCCTCCGATAATAAATTCTTCCCTTGAAATTCGCATATCTCCTGGATTGTAGAATTCAATATAGTCCGGAGTCTCTATAACTTTCAATGGAACGTCTGCACCATAATAAGCGTGCATTAACATATTTACCAAAGACTCCCGAATTGCTACTGTCAAATCGCTACGATAAGGTTTTCTTCTTGCATTTTCATCTAAAACAAAAGCTTCTGTGATATTGTCAGTCATTTTCTTTAAAGCTAAGTTATAAAAAGAATAAACATTCATTTCAGGATAACTCATATCTCCTGATGAAATACGGTCTTGCCAATCAGGATTTAGATTAGTATCTTTCTTGAAGTAATCAAGTTGAAAAGCAGGATAATAGTCACGTATAGATTGATATTTTCCAAAAAATAGCAATCCACCAATAGTCAGTCCATAATCTTTAAAGGGACGTTTTCTTTTAAACGCACCAATTTCTTTTAAAAACTCTTCATCAGAAATCTCACGATAACGATCTTGCTTGGTAATGTTTAAAACCTCAGCTTTGTAGTCTCGGATGTCAGAAAGATTAAGGTCATCAATATCATAGCCATCAATGACTGTACTGTCCATATCCGTTTTATTATTTGCGTACATGTAGACAATTTGTTCCGGAGTAGCAATCTTATCTGCTGTCCCTAGCCTTTTATAAGCTGTCATTTGCTTACGGTTTTGTGTTTTAACTAAAATTGGTTTTTGGCCATAATCTGCTTCAGGTACTTCAATAATTATTACTGTTTTTCCCCTGATATCATCTACAATAACATTACTATCCGAAAGAATATTGCAACTCACTTTTTCAGCAGAAGTGACAGTATTCCAAAAATCATCTACAATTTTGGCAGGATTTTCTACACCAGTAATGCTAAATTTATTTTTGGGCTTCTCTTCAACTCCTAAAATAATCGTTCCACCCATCGTGTTTGCAAATGCACTATAGGTGGGCCATATATCGTCAGGTAAGCTATTTTTAGCTTTTTTAAATTCAAGTTTTACTGTTTCCTGTAAAATTTGATCAGGTTCTATCATTTGTGATATATTTTCCTTTCACGCGCCCAAGCGCTTTTTATTTTGCGTTCCTAAAATTTAGGACTTGTTATATAGTTTTGAACCTTAGCATTTCTAAGCATTGGTTTATCTGAAAAACAGTTATACCTTATTGATATACAACCGTAGCAAAATAGCCCCAAATAGTTGGTCTGTATTGAATCTCTACTACTTCAAATCCCTCATGTTCCAACTCGTCTAAAAAATCATTGATATAATTCTCTAATCTTTTATCACTCCACCAAGAATGTAGCATTTTTACTTTCATTTCATCTCCTTTTCTACTTGACAAAAACTAACAAATACAGTTGTTTTCAACTGTTTCATTATATCCGTCAACCTTTGTTATTCCTTGGCTTTCGCGTGTTTTATAACTTTTGTAGTGTCATCTTTGACGTTACAAGTACTAAATAATACTAAAGGTTTGAGCATTTATGGATTCAGCATATCGCCTATAATACAAGCATTAGTGCATTAGTTACTTTTTAAACCTTTAATAAACTCTGAACTCCTTAATTTTATCAACTAACAATCCGTCTTCTTGAACTATGAAAGTCCAGCGCTGCCTAAATCTTTGCTGGCTATTTGAACTCCCCTTTAATATTTGTTGAGTATCTTTATCAATCACATAATCAATGGCTTTAAAGTATATATCTACTTCAAATTTATTAGTTTGCTTCCAGCGATGATGACTCAGTCCCTCAATTTCAATATTCTTTGTATAGTTTACTATTCGTTTATCTGAGTATTGTAATAAAATTTGGTTGTGCTTTTTATAAAGTCTCTCGCTATATAAATTTGAAGCTCTAGAGATATCTTGTACATTCCAAGCGTTCTGAATATCTAAAAATTGCCTCTTTATTTTATCCGAAATTTCAGAATCATCAATATCAATCCCTTGACAATATTCTTTCGGAGATTTAACAATAGCAAAGGTAGCTAGGATAGCTGTAATACTAACAAAGACTATTGCTAGAATTATTTTGGTTAACATGGATCCGTTTGTACTTGATGATGAATAGTTACTATTATAAACATGCCCACTCCCACTTCCGTGAAATCCAATGCCAAACCCTCCTCCGTGGAAACCTCCTGCAGTAGCATGGGCATGAGGAATGAATGCCACACAAATAAGGGCTATTAATGCCGTTATAAATATTTTTTGTTTTTTTCTCATAACTTTTTACTCATACTACTAAAATCAGCGTAGTTTTATGTCAAGCTGGTTAGATTGTTACTTATTGAACCTTTAGAGATATGTTAAGAAATGTTGAGATTCACAGCTATATAGACTTTAGCACTATTAAAGTTCTAATCTATTGCTTTTTTCAATTCATGAATAACTCTTCTTAATTTTGGTAAAGGCAATTCCATCAGGTCAGCAAACTGTTCTTGTGGTAGTCTGTAGTGTTCTCCAAGCATTCTCTCATACCCAGCTATAATTACAGCCTTTTCCATTTTTTCATCTAGGTGATCAATATTCTTTAAGTAGTCCGATAGTTTCATGTTTTCTCCTTTTTTACCCCACCAACTCAAACCAGCATAGCTCATACAGCAACGCACACGCTTCGTCATAAGCGTTGTGATGATAGCCGTAGAAGTCTATTTTCAAAATTAATACCTAAAGGGCACTGATAGACTCAAAAAGGTAAGAAGTTTAAAACACCGTCTTGACTTATTAAATCAACTTTTTCCATGATATCCCCTAAAAAAGTAGGGGTAATTTTAGGGTATTGTTTCATTATTTCATCCATTATGGTCTCTTTGAGACTAGTTTTCACTCTATTAGCCAATTCATCTTGAAACTCTTTTGGAATTTCCCTAAGTATAAAATCATTAAATAAACGAACATTTTGCTCTGAACTATTTATATTAAAAATAAAATTCCCATCCATTGTTTCTATATCTTCATAGTCATTAAATCCAACTTCAACCGAATGCGACTCATAATGGACAGTTGAAAACTGTTTATCAATATTAATTTCAAACTCATACATTGGAGTTCGCGAACTTACTCTATCCTCAACTTTAATATAAAAATCAAAAATAGCTTTTTTTATCGTAATATCTTCTACTATTTCGTTAAAGTTTGGATGTTCAAGTATTTCAATTTCAAACTCATTTGGAATAATCTCTATTTGAAAATCATAACTGACAAAATTAAAAAATTCATTTGGAGTTATTTTCAAATACATTAAAATAACATTCAAAGTATCATTATCAATTCTCTTACTATCATTTTGAGATAAAGCAGTCAAAGTAGTTCTAGATAGACCAGTATCTAAAGCCATCCTAGATATTTTTATTTGTTTTTGTGCCAATAACACAGCTAAATTATTACGAATCATATAACACTCCAGTTCTTTTTGTTCACTTAATTGTACAATACGCTATCCATTTTGTCAAATTGACCATTTATATGTTTACATTGGTCTTTTTTTATTGTACAATATCCTTGTTGATTGTTCAGCTAGTCAATCAAAACAATAATTATAAAGGAGATTTGAACATGAAAAACAATTTATCAAAAATTATGGGAGAACGCCGTCTAACTGCCGTTGCTATTGCAAGAGATACTAAAATTTCTCGCACTACGATCAGAGCAATCTATTATGAAGAAGCAGAAAATGTAAAGTTAAGCACTTTAACAAAGATTTGCGATTATCTTAATTGCTCATTATCAGAACTCATTGAATATACTCCTTGCGCGTGAGTGCTAGAAAGAGGACAAATGAACTTACAATTAGTCAATCAAGAGCTATTCAATGGTATTACCTGTGACGTTTGGCGTAATGATAATCATGAAATTTTCATGACAACCGAACAACTTGCTCAGTGTATTGGATATCAAACTAGATATGGTATTACAAAACTAGTACAGAAAAATAAGTATCTCAAAAACAGAGAATTTTCAGTTAGTGCCAAATTGGCACACGGTGACGGAAAGCAATACGATACTCGAGTATTTACTTTTGAGGGAATCAAAGAAATTCTTTTCCTTGCACCAAAGAGTGAAACGGCTCAAAAATTCCGTGAATGGACACGTAGTGTATTGAATGCTTATTTCAAAGGCGAATTAGTCAAAGCCAAAGAAATGTCAAAAGCCACTATCACACGGCGAGAATTATCGACTGCCATCAGTGAAAGTCCTCACTTTGAGAAAAACTATCATGTTATCTTTGCTGATATGCTTACAGCTCTTGTTACCAATGGTAAATATAAGAGCGTTAGAGGCATGAGAAAAGCGCTAGGACGTCCTAACGCAAAACTTAAACAAATGCTTGACAGTCCCGAAGAACTGCAGTTACTCCAAACTTATGAATCGAGTATTACTAATTTACTAGATTTGGGTTTTGACAGACACCAAATCAAAGAATTTTTGACAAAAGAAAATCGGACAACCACCACAGAAGCCGATTAATTCAAACTTAGCATGAATCACGCGCTAACGTGGTTTCATGCTCTTATTTTACCATAATGAGAGGAATTTTCAACATGAATAAACCAGTAACCAAAGAAACTTATATCCTAGACGATTCAATCGCTTTCGAGCTTATGGACTTATTAAAAGCCAAAGCACGCCACTTTATCCAACTTAATGAGTACGTTTATCGCTTGTTTGACGGTCAATCAGTAGTGACTTTCACAACGTTGGAAAATAACATTCAAGTAGAAATGGTTAAGGGGTAAAGCATGAAATTTAAAACATTTGATTTAAGAGTATATCGTCATAATGATGAAACACTGCTTTCATTTGATACCAAAGGCGGACGGATACCATTAATCAAGTTATTACATATTCCAAAAGGCAAACCTTTTAAAATGAAAATCACGCGCGAAATTGCTGAAAAGTACCGTATTAAACAGGAAATCAAGCAAACAGAATATAAGGGATTTGCTCCTGAGGGCTTTAGGCTATTGGCGGACGTCGTAGAAGAAAGAGTTATCTCACTGGATTATTACAAAGCAAATAAAGAAAATTGGCAAGACTGGATGCGTGTTTTTGCTTATGAATATCTTTATGACGTAGCTTTTAACCGTGGTGTCCGTCAGGAAAGACAACGTAGAAAATCAAAAGAAACAGTTCTATCAGCGTTTGACATTATCGGTGCTGATGATGTTATAGAGCTTTCTAATGAGCTAGGAGTTAGTGAGGATAAACTAACGTACGCAGTACTGGAAGTTATCTCTAAACGTAAGAATGGAGGCATGGCATGAAAATTAACACTATTTCAGATTTAAAAGCGCTTGTAACTTCTCTTGAACGTTATGACGATAATACACCGCTAGCAATTAGTATCAACGGACAAGCTGAATGTTTTGCGGTTACTCCTTTACCTTTTTCTAAAACTTTCGGACAGAAACAACCTGATTTAGTAAGTTTACAGATTTTTAAAAAAGGAGAAAAAAATGATTGAAGATATTAATTTAAAAAATACTGAGGTTTCAGCAATCCTAACAATGGTTTTTGATGAAGTACAAAGAATTTGCGAACTCGAAAAAGGAGGTAGGGAATACGAATTGGATAGATTGAAAGATACTTTAATGACATCGTTTTTTATGATGAGTGAACGAGTGGAAGACATCAATGAAATAGCTAGTTTGATTATGAAAAAAGAGAAGCCAAAGGATGCAGGAAGTGAATGACGACACCTTAACGAACCTTGTGGCGCGTGGTTTAGTTGATTCTGTGATTACAGATTTTAACCAGTATGCAAATAAATTATTAGAACTAAAAAAAGACCGCAAGTTACCTTATATTTCTAGGCAAGATGTCATGAAAGAAATGGATATATCAGACGGCACACTTGATAATTGGGAAAAGCACGGCTTGAACCGCTATAAACCGCGATACAAAACCACACTTATTTACTATTTAATCGATGATATATGCAAATTCATCATCATAGATACTTAGCAACTTGTCAGGCAAGGCAAAAAGGATTAAGAAATGACAAATATTATTAGAGCTTGCCCTTATGTGGCTGGTATTGATAGCGTAGGGTTGCGAAGTTTAAAAGCCTATCATACAGAACTCACAGACAAGCAGATTGAAAAATTAGACCCATTAAACGCCAATACAGGCACAGTTGATTATTCTTTTAAAGTTCGTAAATATAAGCACGGTGTCCGATTTGAGGGCGAAAAAGAGGGCGGAGAAATCAGCTTATTTGATGAGGTAGCGAAATGATTGAACACCACCAAGGTTACACGGCTATAAAACGGTACGGACGGAATAGTTTTAGACCAGTAGGGAAACACCCATTTAAGATTATTCACAACGCACAAGCGGTCAAATATGACTTAATACAGCAGTTTGAAGCAAGTACAGGCATAATCTTACCCAGCGGAGTGAAAAGAAACTTATGCACGCAACAAGTGCCAATTCTAGGCAAAGAGCTGGCTGTTATGAAATTACAGATAAAGGAAACTAAACCATGAAAATTACAATTGATGTTCTTGAAAATGAAAGTAATAAGGACAATTTAGAGTATCTTATCAGCGATACAAGCAACGAAGCCATTACTGTCTTAATGTTTGCCTTGATTGGCGAAGCTAGACAGCGAACAAGCTATGAGCAATTTTTAGAAACCGTTACTAGAATTTGGGGGTATCTCAATGAAGATAACTGACTTACAGAAAATAGACCAAAATATTATTAAATTTCTTGCTGAACATAGAGGAGTTGACCGAGCTGTTAAAGGCAAGATTTTAGCACAAGCCCTTGATATTGATTTGAGAACTTTACAGAGTAGAATTGAGTACCTCCATAAGCAAGGTTGCGCCATTGGTTCGATTGATAACGGTTATTTTATCCCAACTAATGAGGAAGAACGCAGAGCTGGAATCATAAAAAAACAACGCACAGGCATAGCGATTAATAATGCAGTCAACGGCTACACCCTTGCAGAACTTGATTGGATTGACCAACTCTTTGAGGAGGACTGACGATTGACACCAAAAGAACAAGCCTTAAACTGTATTAGTCGTGGCTTTTCTGTTATCGCTGGTTATCCAGCAGGTAAAAGCGAGAGAGCTGTTATAAAAGGAACTTCAAGCGGAACTCTTGACGAAATCACAGTGAGCGCGTGGTTTGATGAAATACCGAACCGCAACATTATGATTAATCTTAGAAATAGTGGTTTGATTTGTATTGACTTAGACCAGCACCAAAACGGACAGAATGGCAGAGCTGTATTTAGTCGATTGTGGAATGAAAACAGCGAGGGCGAAATATTAAGTACCTATGTTGAAAAGACACCCACAGGCAACGGCTTGCACGTTTTCTTTAAAGTTCCGAAAGAGCTATTTAATCAGCCGATTGTCAGCGAACTAGCGGACGGCGTAGAGATAAAAACACACTTCACACCAATATATCCGAGCAAACGGACAGACGGCGATTACATGCCTTTGAATGATATAGAAACTAACGAGCCTTTAACTTTCGATAGTCTTTGCGATTGTCCTGACTGGTTACTTGAAATGATACAGCGACCACAGGCACGCGCAAAGTCTATAACAGGAAGTAGGACTTATGGCGCTGAAATGTGGGAACTATTCAACCAAGGCGCAAGAAAAGGCAACCGAAACAATGACACGAACCGAATACTTCACTATTGGAGAAAAATCGGCATTGATAACAATAATTGCATGGACTTATTGCGAACCTTTAACAATCGAACCAGTCCACCCTTACCTGATGACGAACTGGCGACCATTTGGAAAAGTGTATTCAAGATGAAATAGAAAGGAAGTCATGACAGACCAATTAGATAAACTTTTGGCAGAAACGCCACAAGAAAATGTAAGAATTCCAAAACCGCAAATAGAGGACTTCACAGATTATGGCGAAGACGGCAAAAAAGTCATCAATATCGCAGGTTATCAAGACAGTTTGGCGGACTGGCTAGAACAAGAAAAAGAAATCATCAATCACCCTGACTATGTCAAAGCAAACACTCGAACACTTAGAGCAGTTAGAAAACTATTCTTTGAACATCGCAATTTATTTTTAAGCACACCCAACAAAGACGGCAATACACCCAATTCGCTAAGTCCCTTAGATACGGCTAGAATCATCTATAAAACGCTCAAAGTCATAAAATTAGACCACCAAAGCGGACTGTTAGGCGTTTATAACCCTGAACTAGGAATATATGAAACGAATGAGAATTTCTTCCATAGGCTCATTTATTGGCTAGAACCGTCTTATAGTCAAGCACGGTCTAAAGAGGTTCTCTTTAAACTTGAAACTCTATCAGAGGTTAAGCAACAAACCGCAGAAGCTCACTTGATACCAGTTGCGAACGGTATTTTTAACAAGAAAACGCAACAATTAGAGCCATTTAGCCCTAGTTATGTCTTTACTTCAACGATTGCGACCAAGTACAATGACAAGGCAAAAACGCCTAATATTAACGATTGGAACGTAGACGACTGGCTCAATGATTTAATGAGTGGAGATAAAGAACTCGTTAGCCTTTTATGGCAGATTATTTCCGCAAGCACCAACGGCAACTATTCATATCGCAAAGGCGTTTGGCTTGTCGGTAAGGGGAATGACGGCAAAGGCACATTTCAGAGCCTCATCATGAACTTAATCGGACGTGAGAACGTCGCAAGTGTCAAAGCTGAACAGTTTTCTGAACGCTTTTCTCTTTCCCAAGTCGTTGGGAAGACTTGCATTATTGGAGATGATAGCCAAGTCAGCTATTTAGACAATGCAGGAAACTACTTTTCTGTGGTTACTGGCGACCCAGTACCGATTGAAGCGAAAGGAAAACAACCAACGCTGGCAGTATTTAACAAGCTAGTTATTCAATCGACTAATTTCTTACCAAAGTTCAGAAACAAGTCAAACGGAACATATAGACGTTTGCTTATTGTTCCCTTTAACAAGTCTTTCACGGCAGATAATGACAACTGGAAAATCAAAGATGATTATATTAAACGTAAAGACGTTTTAGAGTACGTGCTTAAAATTGCGTTATCCCTTAACTTTGAGAAGTTTGACGAACCAAAAGCCACGCAAGGGCTATTAAATGACTTTAAAATTTCTAATGATAACGTGCTGGCGTTTGTAAATGATATGTTTGAGGAGTTTGTCAGTGATTTTCTACCGACTACTTTTCTAAGTGCCTTATATCGTGCATGGTGTGAAGATGAGGGAGTGAAGCCCTTTAATAAGCGAGAGTTTGAAAACAAACTACCTGATTATGTCAAAGACCAATGGAAAAAGACCGTACAGCGACCGTACAGCGCAGGATTTAACAGAGCGATCGACTTACACCGAGCCGAGGAGTCCGAGCTTTTCAGACGGCTGTTTTACTGGGACGATGAGAAACATAAAAAAGTTACTAAAGGTTACTTACGCAAGAAAAAATAAAAGTGTTACTGTACTTCGGTAACACGTTACTGTTAGGAGTAACAACTTTAGGCGCGTGGTTAAGCTGTTTATAGCACTTTGTTACTCTGTTACCGCAAAAACACCTACTAGCTAGAAATTATCACAGGAAAACAAAAACATGAAAAAAGCACGATGTCCGACAAATTGAATTGTCGACAAATGGAGCATAAAAAAATAATAAAAAATAAACATAGAAAAATTGGAGAAAATAAAATGAGCCAAAACACAAAAACAATCTTATCTAACCTTTTCACGCTGACAAGTGAACTTTCAGAACCAACCTCTAAATTGATTCATATTGAGGGAGCAAACGAAACGCCAGCCACTCAAAAAGACTTAGCGAAAGGATTGCATGAGAACCTCATCAACCTTACTGAAGTTTTAGGCTTATCTGTGGACGAACTGACAGAACCGCAAGAGTATGAACCGCAGGAAACAGTAAAATCAATCATTGAGGAGATTAAGACATCAGCCTTTAATCCTGATGAATTAGTTGGGGCAGATACTGAGGTTTTAGCTGACTTACTCGCTGATAGTGTTGAGCGTTTAATTAATACACTAGGTTTGACTGATTTAAGTATCACGGTAGGCGACAAACAAGAATCAGAAGAAAATACACTTAAAGCACAGTTACAAGACTTGCACGCGCTCAATGATTCAATGTTTAAAGATGATATCAACGAAGTGCCACGGTTCACAGACGGTACAATCATCACAGCTAAAGACTTAGCAGATATGAACCTCAACGCGCTGGATAATATCGCGGAATTAATCGGCTTTGAGTTAGAAGAATAAACAAAAAGAGCCTAGTCAATGACTGGGCTTTTTTAACGTTATGTGGAAATAAAAACTTGTCAAAACTTGTCATTTTACTTTGCTATAATTAATAAAGGACATATAAACAGAAACGAGGGGAAACAATGACACCTAAACAGCGGAAATTTTGCGATGAATATATTAAAACAGGAAACGCCACGCAGTCGGCTGTTAATGCAGGGTATAGCCAAAAAACAGCGAAGTCGATAGGAGCCGAAAACCTTACTAAACCTGACTTAAAAAAATACATTGATAGCAAGTTAAAAGACATTTCAAACAACGCCATAGCAACCGCAGAGGAAACCCTAGGCATATTAACTAAGATAGTCCGAGGAGAGCATACAGAGCAAGTGATAACAGCAGAGGGCGACGTCATAGACAAACACCCTGATACTAATCAAGTCATTAGGGCGAGTGCTGAAATCTTAAAACGTTACCCACTTGCCCAAGACATTAATATCAAAGGGAATTTAAACGTGAGCAATCCTTTTGAGAATCTAACAGAAGAAGAACTTAGAATCTTAGCAAGCAGAGAGGGGGAAGCGTGAAAGATAAAATAGATAAAATCATAGCCGATTATATTAACGGGCGCGCACAAACCAAAATAAAAGCAATTGAGAGCCGTTATCTATACAGGGTAAAACAGGACAACTTAGGAATTAGAACAGCTTATAAAGGCACAGCAGAGCCAGAGGGGAACACATTAGACAAGGAACGCATGGAAGAGGATAAAGAGCTGATAGAATTAAGGCGAACACTTGAACTTATAGGAGCTTTATACAATACTTTAACAGTATCAGAAAAAAGAATCATAGAGTTAAGATGTAAAGGGTATGACGGTTTTACGTGGTATCGTGTCGCTATGGAGTTAGAGAACGCAGGAATAGACATATCTATCAAGAGAGCCAAAAGAATATACTTTACTTTTAAAGAAGATGTAGCGCGTGTTTTGTAGTGTTTTTGTTTGAAAGGATTGTATTATGAATAACATAGAGTTTAATATCAGGTTATATCTTACAGGCGTTATGAAGTCATGGACTGATAGGATAGACAACACAGGGAAAGAAACACCACAACGCTTTATATTAAACGCAATGACAGAGCTGTTTGATTCATTGAGTGAGGATAACCTAGAGTTAATAAGACTTAGATACATGGAACGCTTGACACTATCAGAGGTTGCAAGTCGTTATCTGTTAAACGAACGTACTGTTAGAAACCACACGAACCCAGCTATTAACCAAGTGAAAGAGATTATAAAGAAAGCCACAGAACAAGCACAGCACGCGCGTGAGGTTGATTGAATATAAAATTTTACCGCAAAATATATTAAAAGCTCACAGCGATTAAACCGTGAGCTTCTGTGATTGATTTACATTATTAATCTATAATATTTTTCCGATAAGCTCGAATGATTAGATTATTTTTTAAACACCCTCCCCCCTATCTTTTCACAGGGAAAGCACACACATAGGTCTCGTCTTGCGTGAAAACCCAATTTTGAAAATTTTTATATAGGGGGGGTCAAAACACTAAAACATTTATATAGTCATGTTTATAGGCAAAAAAAGGAGGAATTACTTCCCTTTCTTGCCTTTTTTTATGTCGTTTTAGCACTAATAATCGTTGGTAGCGTGTCTCACAAATAGATTTAGCTTATTTCCTCCTTTTTGGTGTGCAACTTTTGAGGGTCAATTATCCTAGTTATCATTGCAGTTGAGCGATTTCGTTTCAGAAAAAAAGTTTTGAAAAATCACTTTTTTCGAAAGGGAGTCACTATTGGTATACGGTTCTCCTAAAACAAATAGGGGCGGGGGTATTCATTTTTTAATAATTTTTTTACGCTTTTATACAAAAATTCAGCAAAATTAAAAGCCGTATATCGTGGATATACAGCCCCTTGCCTGACAAAAATTTGTTCATTTTTTTAACGCTTTTTACTACGTTTGTGTTTTTTAACGTTTTTTACTACGTTTAAAAACATGTATATTGTGGTCTAATGGGTCGTGTTTTTAGTGCATAATTGTATAAAACGTGTATTTTACCCTCTATTTGGCTCTAATGGGGAGCTGTGATAAAATAGAACTATGTTAAAAAAAATTGAAAAAGCTTATTTACTTTTAGAAGAAAATGTGGAAATGTTGAGATGTCCAATTTGTCATGGTAAATTTCAATTGGCAGCCTATGCCTTAAAATGTGAAAATAATCATACTTATAATTTAAACAAGAAAGGTTATGTTAATTTTTTACAAACAAAAGCTGACACAGAGCATTATACGCGTAAAATGTTTGAACCACGTAGACGCCTAATTCAAGCAGGGATGTATCAAAATTTACTGACAGAAATTCAAAAATCATTTGTCAGTGGAAATTTACTTGATGTTGGAACAGGCGAAGGTTCATTTTTAGAACTTCTAGAGGTAGAGGGGGCGAAGTTTGCTTTTGACATTGCTAAAGATGGAATTGAAATGGCGACGGAATTAGACACGAAAAGTTTTCTGTCCTTAGCTGATTTAACTAATCTCCCTTTTGCTGACGAGAGTTTGTCAGTAATTTTGAATATTTTTACGCCTTCAAATTATGCAGAATTTCATCGAGTTCTGACAGAAAATGGACGGGTCATTAAAATTATTCCTGACAGAAATTATTTACGCGAGTTGCGAGAAGTTTATCAACTTCCAGTTGATTATGATAATCAAGCAGTTATTGAGCGTTTTAAAGAAGAATTTCCTAAGACTACTCAACAAACAATTGATTATACTTTTGAAATTCCAGAAAATTTGCGTCAAGATTTCTTATTGATGAGTCCATTAGAATGGTCAGTTTCTGAGGAAAGAAAAAAATTTGCAAAGGAAAATCCGCCAAAAACAGCGAGAATTCATGTGCAAATTTTAATTGGAATAAAATAAAAAAACTGTCTATTAGACAGTTTTTATTTCATCATAAATTTAATCGCTTTAGCAATTCCTTTTTTCACGGAAATATAAAGAGCAAGCGAGAGAACAATAGAAACTGGAATAGCAATCCAGCTTGCCAATAAACTCACCAAAATGTAAGTAGTAAAAACAAGAAAAATTGAGAAAACAGCAATATTAGTGAAGAAGCTTAATTCTTCAATTCTTTTGTTGACTTGTCTTTGCTCAAAACTTTTACTTTCGTTATAATCGACATATTCTTGCTTCTCATAAAAATCTTTTAAATTCTTTAATTCCATAATTTTCTAGCACTTTCCTATATTATGTAATCAATTATAGTATAAAAAGCAAAGGTTTACGTTACCGAGAGTTTAAATGTATTGCTATTTGGTTTCGTTTGAGTTAAAATAAAATTAACCTATACTTTTTTATGAATAAATATCATTTTGAGTAGTAAATTTTAGTAAGAGGATGAATTAGAAAAAACGTGTAAGAGAACAATATGATATAATTATCACTATGATTACTATTACTTCTACGGCAGAAAGCCTAGAGCAAGCTAAAGCATTGCTCGAAGCTGGAGTCGACCGTTTATACATTGGTGAAAAAAATTATGGTTTACGCGTACCAACTGCTTTAACCAACGAAGAGATTCAAAAAATTACAGAACTTGCACATGATGCAGGAAAGACAGTAACTGTCGCGGTCAATGCTCTGATGCATACAGAGATGATGGCAAAAATAAAAGATTTTTTAGATTTCTTAGTTGAAATTAAAGCTGACCGAATTGCAGTAGGCGATGCGGGTGTGATTTTTGTTTTGCAACGTGATAAATATGAGTTACCATTTACTTATGATGCCTCAACCATGGTTGCTTCTGCCCGCCAAGTTAATTTTTGGGCCAAACAAGGGGCAATTGAAGCTGTTCTTGCACGTGAATTGCCAAAAGAAGAACTTGCTGATATGACCGATGAATTAGTTGTACCAGGCGAAATTTTAGTTTATGGTGCAACGGTGATTCATCATAGCAAACGTCCATTGGTGCAAAACTATTATAATTTCATCAAGACTGAAGAAAAAGGCAAAGACAGAGAAAGAAATCTTTTTGTCTCTGAACCTAAGAAAGTTGATACACATTATTCAATCTTTGAAGATAATCACGGGACGCATATTTTTGCTAATGATGATTTAGATATGATGACAGAACTTTCAGATTTAGTAGCAATGGGTTATAACCATTGGAAATTGGATGGAATTTTTACTCGTGGTGAAGATTTTGTAGCGATAAGCAAACTTTTTGTAGAAGCTAAAAAGCTGATTGAAGCAGGCGAATTTACAGAACTTAAGGCTTTCCAACTAGATGAAGAAATCCGAAAAATACATCCAGCAGGACGGACATTATCACACGGTTTCTATGATTTGGACAAAGATGCCATTAAATAAAAAAAGGAAGTTATCGATTTATCGATAACTTTTTGTAATTTTTTCATAACCTTTTAGAAATAAAAAAACAAATCATTTGTAAAACTAACGATAAAATATTATAGTGTCCTTGTAGATAAAAACAAGTGAAAAGTTACGAATAAACAAGCAAACTTTCACTCAAATGAAAGATTCAAATTTTTAGAAAGGAGATAAAATTATGGAAAGTCGCCGCCATATCTAGGTGATTATTTGAATGCCGAGCTCTTAATTAGTTTCTTATTTTATTAAGAAATGAGAAAGGTAAAAGGACTATGGCATGAAAAAGATTCTGATATTTAGTACAGTGTGTTTATCGTTAATTATTTTTGGACTAATAGGTGGTCCAAAAGTTAAAGCAACAACTTATCATCAAGGGGTAAATAAAGTGGTGATGGTAAGTAAAAATAAATATTCTCAAACAACAAGAATATACGTTTCCAAAGATAGGGCAAATCAAATGATATCTTCGGGTTTAATATATAGTGGTTTTGTAATACCCGGAGTAGGAACTATTGGGAAATTTATGTTAAGTCTAGCTGGGGTATGGACTAGAGTACCGGGAGGATTTTATTTTACTTGCACGACATATTACCCTTCTATTTTGAAAGGTGGCAAGATTTCTTCTGTTTATAGCGGATATAAATGGCAATAAGGAGGAAAAACTAATGATTAATTTTAAAAAATATTTCTTTCCAATTATTATGGTTATTGTCTGGCTTATTGTTCTTTTTTCTAATCCAGGAATAGTAGGAAAAATTGTCCTTACACTTTTATTGATTGTTGGAGCCATTATCACAAGGCTCATTAACAAAAATTATAACAAATGAATTCAAAATGGAAGGCCACTCTGGATATTCAGAGTGACCTTTTTATTATTTACTCAAAAAAATATCAATAATTCTGTCAGTAAAAATGAGAGATAAGCAACATAATGTCAAAGAACTTTGTCATATTTGAAGGTTTAAATTTGGCAAGAAATCCTGTAAAATAAAGAAACAAAGAAGTTTTGGCTCGCAAATTTACTGACAATAAATTTGACTAAGATTTTTTCTTTTTGGAGCCTTTTCAAAATACTTACAATCTTGAAAATTGGAGAATTGAAACATGTCAATTACAAAAACACGTCCAGAGGTGCTTGCACCAGCAGGAACACTCGAAAAACTAAAAGTCGCTATTGATTATGGCGCAGACGCAGTATATATTGGTGGACAGGCCTATGGCTTACGTTCACGCGCAGGTAATTTTACTTTTGAAGAAATGGCTGAAGGGGTCGCTTATGCAAGTGCCCACAACGCTAAAGTTTATGTAGCAGCCAATATGGTGACACATGAAGGGAATGAAAAAGGGGCGGGCGAATGGTTCCGTACATTACGTGATTTAGGAATTTCAGCGGTTATCGTTTCTGACCCTGCTTTGATTGCCATCTGCGCTGCTGAAGCACCAGGTTTGGCCATTCACTTGTCAACACAAGCGTCTGCTACTAACTATGAAACCTTAGAATTCTGGAAAAATTTAGGACTTGAACGCGTAGTTTTAGCGCGTGAAGTTTCTGTAGAAGAGTTAAGAGAAATTCGTCAACATACTGATGTTGAAATTGAAGCTTTTGTTCACGGAGCTATGTGTATTTCATACTCAGGACGTTGTGTCTTATCGAATTATATGAGTATGCGTGATGCTAACCGCGGAGGATGTTCACAATCTTGCCGTTGGAAATATGATTTATATGATATGCCATTTGCTGGCGAGAGAAAATCGATTACCGGTGAAGTCACTGAAGAATTTTCAATGTCAGCCGTTGATATGTCAATGATTGAACATATTCCTGATATGATTGAAAATGGAGTTAATTCGCTTAAAATCGAAGGAAGAATGAAATCAATTCACTATGTTTCAACAGTTTCTAACGTTTATAAAGCAGCTATTGATGCCTATTTGGAATCACCAGAACGTTTTGAAGAAATAAAACCAGCCTTAGTTGATGAATTATGGAAAGTAGCTCAACGTGAATTAGATACTGGCTTTTATTATGGAACGCCTGATGAAAATAAACAACTCTTTGGGGCTCGTCGTAAAATTCCTGAGTACAAATTCGTCGGAGAAGTTGTTGACTTTGATGCTGAAACAATGGTAGCTACAATTCGTCAAAGAAATGTTATTACAGAAGGTGACCAAATTGAATTTTATGGCCCAGGATTCCGCCACGTGGAAACAGTGGTCAAAAATCTTCGTTTGGCAGAAACAGATGAACATATTGACCGTGCACCAAACCCAATGACCCTTTTACATATTGATGTTCCTTTTGCGGTTAAAGCAGGAGATATGATTCGTAAAAATGGCTCAGGTTTGATTAATCTTTATGACAAAAAAACAGGTCTTGCTAAAACAGTACGAGCTTAATAAAAATAAAAAGAGAATTTTTGCTGAAATTCTCTTTTATGTCATTTTAGGACTGATAATTTCAGAATTGTCAAACTTCTATTTTTTATAAAATTAAGGCAAAGTGCTATAATCAAAGAAAGAAGATAAAGAAAACAAGGCTTGACTTTATTCTCTTTAAGTAGTCTTTAAAATTCATTTTATACAAAGGAGTCCCAATGATAAAAGCAATTGCCTTAGAAAATGTTTGGTTAAATTTTTCAGATGAAACAAAAGCGGCTTTCAAGAAAAATAAAGCTTACCAGTTTCAATTTAAAAAAGAAGAAGAGCTGACAGAATCAGATTTTCTGGAAACAGAAGTATTAGTTGGTCTGCCAAAGCCTGATTTATTAGCAAAATATAAAAATTTAAAATGGCTCCAACTTTTATCAGCTGGAACCAATGGTTATACTCAAGGAGCAAATTTTCCTCAAGAGGTAGTTTTGACAAATGCAACAGGAACTTATGGACTTACGATTTCTGAGCATTTACTAACAATGGCTTTCGTTCTTCTAAGAAAATTTGATCTTTATGAAAAACAACAAGAAAAAGAAATCTGGGAAAATATTGGTCAGATTCAATCTATCTATGGCTCAACAGTATTGGTTCATGGTTTAGGTGATATTGGAAGTCACTTTGCACAAAAGATTCAAGCTTTGGGAGGTCATGTCATTGCAGTCAAACGAACCGTTTATGGTGATGAAGAATTTGCTGATGAAGTCTATGCTGAAGCTGACCTAGACAAAGTTTTACCAAGAGCTGATATTATTGCTTCAAGTGTCCCTGGAACCCATGAAACTTATAAATTATTTAATCAAGAAAAATTTGATTTAATGAAAGAAAATGCTATTTTCCTAAATGTTGGTCGGGGAACAAATGTCGATTTAGAGGCTTTGTGTGATGCTCTTGAGTCTAAAAAAATTGCCGGGGCAGGAATTGACGTGACCGACCCAGAACCATTGCCTAAAGGTCACCGGGCTTGGCAGACGCAAAGACTATTAATCACTCCTCATGCTTCTGGCGGCTATACTCTTCCTGAAACATGGCGTCGCTTTATGAAAATATTGGAAAAAAATCTCGATGCCTATGCAAATGGTAAGGAATTGACAAATATTGTTGATATGAAAACAGGATATAAACGAAATGCTCACAAATAATATTTCAAAATCAAAATTAAGTGGAAAAAATATCGGTATTTATTTTGGAACTTTTGCCCCTTTGCATACGGGCCACCAACAACAAATCTATAAATGCGCAAGTTTGAATGACGGGGTCTTGCTTGTCGTTTCCGGTTATGATAATGACCGTGGTGCCCAAATTGGCCTACCGCTTGAGAAACGATTTCGTTATTTGCGTGAAGCTTTTAATGATGAAGAAAATATTAAAGTTTCGATGCTTAATGAAAATGATTTACCAGAAATGCCTAATGGTTGGGATGAATGGGCAAATCGTTTATTTGAATTGATTCATCATAATACTTTGGAAAGAGATTTATCAGTCACTTTTTATGTCGGCGAATTAGAATACGCAGCAGAATTGAAGAAACGATTTCCAGCTGACGGGAATCAATATGCTGTTGAAATTGCTGACAGACATGATATTTCACTGTCAGCCACACAAATTAGAGAAAATCCGCAAGAACACTGGACTCACATTAATCGCGTCTTTAGGAGACATTTTTCGAAAGTTGTAACCGTCATGGGTTCAGCTTCAACAGGTAAATCAACTCTGGTTCGCCGTTTGGCACGTTCCATTAATGCCCCGTTTTCAGAAGAATACGCTAGAGAATATGAAGAAGCTTTTAATATTGATGATGATGAGTTGAAAATGGATGATTATGCTCGAATGATTACAGGTCAATATGATGCAAATTCTCGCGAAGTCAATTCTCCTGCCAATCAAGGAATTGTTTTTTTAGATACGGATGCCATTGTGACCAGAGTGTACGCTAAATTATACTTACCTAGGGAAGATTTCGAGCAGCTTGAACCTTTATTCAAAAAAACAATTGCAGATGAACGAATGGATTTAATTTTAGTCATTCCACCAATTACAGAATACATTGATGACGGCTTTCGTCATATGGAATGGGAAGAATCGCGCCATGAATTCCATGAAGAATTGATGCGTCAATTAGCTGAGTTTGGTTTAATGGATAAAGTTGTTATTTTAGATGACGAAGGAGACTATAGAGACCAAGAAGGTTATTTAACGCGTTATCATCATGCAATTGATGCCGTTCACGAATATACTGGTGTAAAAATTGACCGATTGAGCTATTAATTTTACTGACAGCTTTATTTAGAAAATAAAAAGTTACTGACAGATTTGTCAGTAACTTTTTTGTTCTTTATAAGAGCTTTTCAATCTTAATTAATTCTTCGTCAGTAAATTTCAAATGTTCTAAAGCTGCCACATTTTCAATGATTTGTTGCGGACGGCTTGCGCCAATTAAAGCAGAAGTGATGCCTTGAACCTTGTCATCTCTTTCTCGTAAAACCCAGGCCAAGGCCATTTGAGCTAAAGATTGTCCACGACTTTGAGCCAAATCATTAAGCGCTTGGACTTGTTCCAATCTTTCTTTCGTAAGACTGTCATCATGCAAAGTTGCATAATGAGGATCACGCATTCGCGAATCTTCAGGAATACCATGTAAATATTTTTCGGTTAAGAGCCCTTGGTACAAAGGTTTAAAGGCGATTATTCCTATCCCCGCCTCCGTCAAAGTTTCTTGCAAATCATCTTCAATCCATCGATCTAGCATTGAATAACGAGGTTGATGAATCAAGAGTTTAAAGCCTAACTTTTCAGCCGCTAAGACCGCAGCTTCGGTTTCTTTGGCGGAATAATTGGACAAACCTACATAAAGTGCTTTTCCACTATCCAGAGCGCGCTTTAATGCTCCCATTGTTTCTTCAATCGGTGTATTTGGGTCAGGACGATGTGAATAAAAAATATCAACATAGTCAAGTCCCAAACGTTTCAAAGACTGATCAAGACTAGCCAGCAAACTTTTTTTACTGCCCCAGTTTCCATAGGGGCCAGACCACATTGGATAACCAGCTTTAGTTGAGATAATTAACTCATCACGCAGTTTTTGGAAATCTTCTTTCAAAATACGACCAAAATTACGTTCTGCCGAACCGGGTTCTGGCCCATAATTATTGGCCAAGTCAAAATGAGTTATTCCTAAATCAAATGCCGTATGAATCATGTTCCTTGCATTATCAAAGTTATCTACTGAACCAAAATTATGCCAAAGTCCGAGCGAAAGGACAGGCAATAATAAACCAGATTTTCCAGCTGGACGATAAATCATGTGGTCATAACGAGTGGGATTGGGAATATAAGTCATTACTTTCTCCTTAAAATAGAAATATAGAACGATTTCAGGGAATTATAGCAAATGTAAGCGCCAAATGTTATAATTTTAGATAGAAAACATTTTTTTGATAACAAAAAGTGATCAATGGAGTAAAAATATGTCCAATTTAACCAATGCTGAGTCCTATACTTGGCAAATTATTCAGGAAAATTATGAAAAAATTCCCCAATTATCAATTTCAGAATTGGCAGAGCTAGCCCATGTTTCTCTTTCAACTGTCAATCGAACAGTAAGAAAAAAAGGTTTTGAAGGTTATGGTGAATTTAGATATTCGATTCGTGAGAAAAAACTTCCTGAAATCAATGGTTTTTCCAAAGAAGTCTTGGGGGCTATTGCTAAAAATCAAGAAGAACTTTTGAAAACAATAGAAAATATCTCTGCTGAAGAAATTGAAAAAGCAGTGGAGTTGATTCAAGAATCAGAAGAAATCTTAATTTTTTCACGAGGATTATCAACAAACGTTGCTGACGAACTGATGAAAAAGTTGCAACTTTTCCGTAAGCCCGTCAGTTTGCATGATGATTCAAAATACATGGCTTACTATGCCCGTTTTGTTAATGAAAAAAGCCTAATCATCGTTTTATCACTTTCAGGAGAAACAGTAGAAATTTTAAATGCTCTAAAAATTGCCAGAGGACAAAACCCAAAAATATTATCCCTAACTGTTAATGCTAATACCAGTCTAACCAATCTTTCAGATATAAGTTTGATTGGCTACAAGAGTAGTCTTGAGGTGAATTATTTTGATTTAGATGTTCATAGTAGACTTTCATTATCCATTTTATCAAGAGTACTAATTGATGCTTACTCCATTTATACTTTAAAACAATAAAGCTTCGATATCAAGTCATATCGAGCTTTTTTTATAAAAAATGCAAAATAGAAAGGGTTTCCAAAAGATAAGCTAGAATTGGGAACCCTTTCTTAAATCAAAGTGTTATACTCTAAATGTGAGCGATTTCAAAATGAAATTGAAGACTGTTTCGCTTTTAAAAACTTATCCAAAATAAAAGTTTGCCCAACCAAGGATTACTCGTTTCAAAAGGCAAAACAGTAGCTTTGTAGATTTACTTATGAATTAAGTAGAGTCAGTATAAAGGAGGAATTCCCATGAAAGAGGGAAAAATGAAACAACGTTTATCGTACGCTTTTGGTGCATTAGGACATGATGTTTACTATTATTCAATTAGTACATTCTTCATCGCCTTTGTAACGGCACAAATGTTTGCCGGAACACCACATGAGGATGCGATGATTGCTTTAGTCACTAGTTTAGTCGTTATTATTCGTTTAATCGAAATTATTTTTGACCCAATTATTGGTTCAATTATTGATAATACCCACACAAGATGGGGGAAATTTAAACCTTGGTTGGTTGTTGGTGGGATTATGTCATCTTTGATGATTATGCTCATGTTTTCAGACTTCTTCGGACTAGCAAAAAGTGATAATCGTACATTATTTGCCATTGTCTTCATCATTGCCTTTATTATTCTTGATGCCTTTTATTCGTTTAAAGACATTGCCTTCTGGTCAATGATTCCAGCGCTATCAGAAAAAAATTCTGAACGTGAAACACTTGGAACCTTCGCCCGTTTTGGCTCAGCAATTGGTGCGCAAGGGGCAACTATTTTAGCGATTCCAATTACAATTTTCTTTACTAAAGGTGGACATGCTCAAGGAGCAAGAGGATTCTTTGCTTTTGGTGTTATCGCAGCTTTGGTCCAAGGAATTTCGGCTTTGGTAACCGCTTGGGGAACCAAAGAACAAAAATCAGTCATTCGTCAAGAAGGAACTAAAACAAATACATTGGATGTATTTAAAGCGCTCCTAAAAAATGACCAGTTAATGTGGTTGTCACTTTCATATATTTTATTTGCCATTGCTTATGTGGCAACAACAGCAACTTTGATTTTGAACTTTACTTTTGTTATTGGAAATGCTAGCCTTTATTCAATTACAGGAATTGTCGGATTCATTGGTTCAATCATTCTCGTTCCAATGTTTCCGATTTTAGCTAAAAAGTTTGGACGACGTAAAGTTTTGACTGGAGCAATCATTTCAATGCTTCTTGGTTATCTCTTGTTTGTTTTAGGAAGTTCAGTAGCAATGACTGTTGCTGGATTAATCTTCTTAACTGCGCCCTATCAACTTGTTTTCTTGTCAGTATTAATGACAATTACTGACTCGGTAGAATATGGTCAATGGAAAAATGGAGTACGTAATGAAGCCGTAACGCTTGCCATGCGTCCATTGCTTGATAAAATTGCCGGTGCTTTCTCAAATGGTATCTATGGATTTGTTGCAATTTCAGCAGGAATGACAGGTTCAAAATATATCGCTGGTCACACTTACGGTGTAGCAACATTTAAACTCTACTCATTTGTCGTTCCAGCCATTTTGATGATTATCGCTTTAGCAATTTATTTATTCAAAGTTAAATTGACTGAACAACGTCACGAAGAAATTGTTGCAGAACTTGAAGAGCGTTTAAAATAGGTAAATAATTTACTGACAACTTTGTAAGATAGGGAATTAGAAGATGAAATTCACTTAAACTGTCATCAGCAAATCTGTCAGTAGAATTTTTAAAATTTGATTAAAAGTCATTATAGTTAGGAAATATCATGGAAATTAAAATAAGAGATTTTGGCTTAGGAAGTGACATAATTAGTCTAACCAATAAAGCAGGCGTCACAATTTCTTTTACAAATCTGGGCGCTCGGATTGTTGACTGGCAAAAAGATGGGAAGCATCTTATTCTAGGCTTTGATTCAGCTAAAGAATATTTAGAAAAAGATGCCTATCCTGGTGCAACAGTTGGGCCTACAGCAGGAAGAATTAAGGATGGTTTGGTCAAAATTTCTGGGAAAGATTATATCTTAAATCAAAATGAAGGCCCGCAAACTTTACATGGTGGGGAAGAAAGCATTCATACTAAGCTTTGGACATATGAAGTTACTGATTTAGGAGCTGAAGTTCAAATCAAATTTTCCTTAGTTTCTAATGACGGAACAAATGGTTATCCTGGTAAAATAGAAATGTCAGTGACTCATTCTTTTGATGATGACAATAATTGGAAAATTAATTATGAGGCTGTTTCTGATAAAGATACTGTTTTTAATCCAACTGGACATGTCTATTTCAACTTGAATGGTGATGCTAGTAAATCTGTTGAAAATCATGAACTTCAACTGGCAGCTTCAAGATTTGTCCCTTTAAAAGATCAAACAGAAATTGTTCGTGGTGATATCGTTGATATAAAAAATACTGACTTGGATTTCCGTCATGAAAAACTATTATCAAATGCCCTAAATTCTAATATGGAACAAGTTCAATTAGTTAAAGGAATTGACCATCCTTTCTTGTTGGACCAGTTAGGACTTGATAAAGAACAAGCTCGCCTAACTCTTGATGATACTTCAATTTCAGTCTTTACTGACCAGCCAAGTATTGTAATATTTACAGCAAATTTTGGTGATCTAGGAACTCTTTATCACGGGAAAAATCAAGTGCATCATGGTGGAATTACTTTTGAATGCCAAGTCTCACCTGGGTCTGAGCAAATTCCAGAGCTTGGAGATATTAGCCTAAAAGCGGGAGAAAAATATCAGGCAACGACAATTTATAGCTTGCATTCAAAATAAAGAAATAAATTTAGAGGAGAGAAGAAATGTCTATAGTTGTAGAAAATAGTACTGTATTATCAGCATTAACAGAAAAATTTGCAGAAGTTTTTGGAGATACAAAAGAAGTTGAATACTTTTTTAGCCCAGGCCGAATTAATTTGATTGGTGAACATACCGATTACAATGGTGGATATGTTTTTCCAGCATCAATCACAATTGGAACAACAGGACTAGCTCGTCTGAGAGAAGATAAAAAAGTCAAACTTTACTCAGAAAATTTTCCTAAATTAGGCGTCATTGAATTTGATTTAGATGAAGTTGAAAAGAAAGATGGTGAGCTTTGGTCTAATTATGTCAAAGGGATGATTGTCATGCTTAAAGGAGCAGGATATGAAATTGACAAAGGTTTTGAATTGTTGATAAAAGGAGAAATTCCGACAGCATCTGGCCTTTCATCATCAGCATCACTTGAGCTTTTAGTCGGTGTTGTTTTGGATGATTTATTTAACTTAAATGTTCCGCGTCTTGAATTGGTTCAATTAGGACAAAAAACAGAAAATGATTATATTGGTGTTAATTCTGGAATTTTAGACCAATTTGCTATTGGTTTTGGTGAAGTCAAAAAAGCAATCCTCTTAGACTGTAACACTTTAAAATATGAGATGGTTCCTGTTGAACTTCGTGATTATGACATTGTTATTATGAACACTAACAAACCGCGGGCATTGACAGAATCAAAATACAACGAACGTTTTGCTGAAACACGTGAAGCACTCAAAAGAATGCAAACAAGATTGGACATTCAATCACTTGGAGAACTATCAAATGAAGAATTTGATGCCAATACCGATTTGATTGTGGATGAAACATTGATTAAACGTGCACGTCATGCCGTTTATGAAAATAATCGGACTAAAATTGCTCAAAAAGCATTTGTTGCAGGTAATTTGACAAAATTTGGAGAACTTCTTAATGCTTCACACGCTTCTTTGAAAGATGATTATGAAGTTACAGGACTTGAACTTGATACCTTAGCAGAGACTGCTCAAAAACAAGCCGGTGTCTTGGGGGCCAGAATGACTGGAGCAGGATTTGGCGGTTGTGCAATCGCACTTGTTGCTCATGATAACGTTTCTGCCTTTGAAAAAGCTGTCGGCCAAGTTTATGAAGAAGTTGTCGGTTATCCAGCAAGCTTTTACGTCGCTCAAATTGGTTCTGGCTCAACAAAGTTGGATGTTGAATAAACCAAATAATATTTAAAAACTTTTATGAGTGATTTAAATGAGTTAACATTAAATTAGTGATAGCAATTCAAGCACTCAAAATTAAGTGCTTGAATTTTGTATTCATGTCAAAAAACTCATTAATAAAGACAAAGCAAGAACTTTACTTACAGAAGTAAATTAGAAAGTATTTTATGTCAATTTATCAATCAATTCAAGATTTTATTAGTCTTGCTTTACAAAATGGAACGATTGAGCCACTTGATGAGCTCTATCATAGAAATCAGCTTCTTCATTTTCTTGGCCTAAATGATTGGGCAGAAGTCGATAAAGAAGCTCACGATAAAGATTCCTTGATTTTAATGGACCAACTTTTAGCGATTGCAAATGAAAATAATGTGATTGCGAAAGGACAAGATGAATTTTATGAAGCTGCTCTGATGAATTTTATTACACCACGCCCAAGTAAAATCAATCATGATTTCTGGGAAAAATATAAGACTTCTCCAGATGCAGCAACTCAATATTTTTATGGACTGGCACAGCAAGTGAACCAAGTAAAAACCCGTGATATTGCACGTAATATTGCCTTTAGTCATTTGACAAAATATGGAAAACTTGAAATAACGATTAATCTCTCAAAACCAGAAAAAGACCCCAAAGCCATTGCCGCAGCCAAATTAGTAAAGACTTCCTCTTATCCAGCTTGTCAACTTTGTTTGGAAAATGAAGGATTTTATGGCATAGGAAATAAACCTGCTCGTTCTAATCATCGAATCATTCAAGTTTCAATTAACGACGAAGACTGGGGTTTCCAATATTCTCCATATGCCTATTTTAATGAACACTCTATTTTGTTAAATGCTAAACATCAACCAATGGAAATTAACAAACGAGCTTTTGATAATTTATTAGGATTTTTAGATCAATTTCCTAATTATATGATTGGTTCTAATGCGGATTTACCGATTGTTGGAGGGTCAATTTTGACTCATGACCATTATCAAGCTGGACGTTATGAATTTCCGATGGCAAAAGCTGAACTTCGAGAAGAAATTAAACTTCAACATTTTCCAGAGGTTTCTTGTGGAATTGTCAATTGGCCAATGTCTGTTCTAAGATTATCAAGTGAAAACCAAGTAGAACTTTCAAAAGCTGCAGATAAACTTTTAAAAAAATGGCAAGTTTATAGCGATGAAAGTCTTCAAATCAAAGCTAAAAGTGCTGATGGAAGGCTTCATCATACAATTACCCCGATTGCTCGAATTCGTGATGGAAAATATGAATTAGATTTAGTTTTACGAGACAATAATACAAGTGAAATTTATCCAGATGGAATTTTCCATCCACATCCAGCCCTACATCATATTAAAAAAGAAAATATTGGCTTGATTGAAGTAATGGGACTTGCAATCTTACCAGCCAGGTTAAAGACAGAACTTCTGGAAGTTGAAAAATATCTCTTGAATCAAGAAAATAAGATGTTAGAAATTCACAGACCATGGGCTGAAGAATTGAAAGAAACAGAATATTTTTCAAAAGAAACAGTTCATGAAACAGTTCAGGGAGCGGTTGGAGAAGTATTTGAACAAGTTTTAAAAGATGCAGGAGTATTCAAAGATAACGAAGTAGGACAAAAAGGTTTCTGTGAATTTATAAATTTCGTTAACAATTAATTTCCATAAATCAAGATAGCTTTAAAAGGAGTTAATAGAATGTCTAAATTAGAAAGTTACAAACGAGTTCACACGGGAGAACTTTACTTTCCTGATGATCAAAAATTATGGGAAGAGCAACAAGAAGCTTTAGCTATACTGGAAAAGTACAATCAAACCTCAGTGACTCAGCCAGAGCAACAAACGAAACTTCTAAAAGAAATGTTTTCTGAAATTGGGGAAGATTGTTTTATTCAACCTCCTTTTTATGCTAATTTTGGTGGGAAAAATGTCCATTTTGGGACAGGTATTTACGCGAATTTTAATCTAACATTGGTTGACGATACAGATATTTTTGTAGGAAATCATGTCATGTTTGGACCAAATGTTACGATTGACACGGCGACACACCCTGTGTCGCCTGACTTACGAAAACGAGGAACCCAATATAATAAAAAAATTTATATTGAAGAAAATGTCTGGCTAGGTGCTGGTGTAATTGTTTTACCTGGTGTTAGAATTGGAAAAAATAGCGTGATTGGCGCAGGAAGTATTGTAACTAAAGACATTCCAGACAATGTGGTTGCTTTTGGGACTCCTTGCGTGGTTAAAAGAAAGATCAATGACTCTGATTTTAAAACTTATGATAATGGGAAAAAAATTGATTTAGATGATTTCAGCTGAAAGGAATGGTTATGATGACAATGATTGATGTGTTAGAGCGTAAAGATTGGGAAAATCCAGTGGTTTCAAATTGGAATAGGTTGCCAATGCATACACCTATTGATTTTTTAGAAAAGCAATCACTGAATGGTCTTTGGAATTTTGATCATTTTTCTAGAATTTCTGACCTACCTGAAAACTGGTTAGAACTGACGGAGAGCCAAACGGAAATTATCGTTCCAAGTAATTGGCAAATAGAATTTAAGGATAAAAACGATGTTCCAATTTATACAAATGTGACTTATCCTATTCCAATTCAGCCTCCTTATGTGCCAGAGGCTAACCCAGTTGGAGCTTATAGTCGCTATTTTGATGTCACAAAAGAATGGCTTGAAAGTGGTCATGTTCACCTTACGTTTGAAGGGGTTGGATCAGCTTTTCATTTTTGGTTAAATGGGGAATACGGAGGTTATTCAGAAGATAGCCGTTTGCCTGCTGAATTCGATATCACTAAGCTTGCCAAAGAAGGTGAAAATTGTTTAAAAGTCCTTGTTTTTCGTTGGTCAAAAGGCACCTATTTTGAAGATCAGGATATGTGGCGAATGTCAGGGATTTTTCGTTCGGTGAACTTACAGTGGCTTCCCGAAAATTATTTGTTAGACTTTTCTATAAAAACAGATTTAGATGAAGACTTAGATTTTGCAAATATAAAACTTCAAGCATACGCTAACAAAATGGATGATGCTTGTTTAGAATTTAAGCTTTATGATGACGAACAATTAATTGGAGAAAGTTGTGGTTTTGATGCTGAAATCGGTGTAGTTAATCCAAAATTATGGTCAGATGAAATTCCCTATCTTTATCGTTTAGAATTAACTTTAATGGACCGTAATGGAGCTGTATTTCACAAAGAAACAAAGAAAATTGGTATTCGAAAAATTGCTATTGAAAAAGGACAGCTAAAAATAAACGGAAAAGCACTCCTTGTTCGTGGAGTGAATAAGCACGAATTTACCCCTGAGCATGGTTATGTCGTTTCTGAAGAAGTGATGATTAAAGATATCAAATTGATGAAAGAGCACAATTTTAATGCGGTTCGTTGCTCTCATTATCCTAATGATTCACGCTGGTATGAATTGTGTGATGAATATGGATTGTATGTTATGGATGAAGCAAATATCGAAACGCATGGAATGACTCCGATGAATCGTTTGACAAATGATCCGACTTATTTACCATTAATGAGTGAACGTGTCACACGAATGGTTATGCGTGACCGTAATCATCCATCAATTATTATTTGGTCTCTTGGCAATGAGTCAGGCTATGGAAGTAACCATCAAGCTTTATACGATTGGTGTAAATCATTTGATTCTAGCCGTCCTGTTCATTATGAGGGAGGAGACGATGCAAGTAGAGGAGCAACGGCTGCCACTGATATCATTTGTCCAATGTATGCTAGAGTAGATAGTCCAAGTATTAATGCGCCTTATTCATTAAAAACCTGGATGGGGGTAGCTGGAGAGAATAGACCACTAATTCTTTGTGAATATGCTCATGATATGGGGAATTCATTAGGAGGATTCGGAAAGTACTGGCAAGCTTTTCGAGAAATTGACCGATTGCAAGGTGGATTCATCTGGGACTGGGTGGATCAAGGTTTATTCAAAGATGGAAATTATGCTTATGGCGGTGACTTTGGGGATAAGCCAAATGATCGTCAGTTTAGCCTTAATGGACTTGTTTTTCCAAATCGTCAAGCAAAACCAGCTCTTCGTGAAGCAAAGTATTGGCAACAATATTATCAGTTTGAACTGGAGAAAGATTCACTAGGTCAAGTTCTAGCTTTTACGGTTACAAATGAGTATTTGTTTCGAAGTACTGACAACGAAAAAATATGTTATCAATTAACCAATGGTTTAGAAGTATTATGGGAAAATGAGCTTATATTGAATATGCCTGCTGGAGGGTCTATGAGAATAGACCTGTCTGAGTTGCCTATTGATGGAACAGACAATTTGTTTTTGAACATTCAAGTTAAAACAATTGAGAAATGTAATCTTCTTGAGTCTGATTTTGAAGTTGCTCATCAACAATTTGTTCTACAAGAAAAAATTAATTTCACTGACAGAATAGGTAGTAGTGAAGAAATTACACTTTTTGAGGATGAAGAGCTACTGACTGTACTATCAGCAAAACAGAAATTTATTTTTAATAAAAGTAATGGCAATCTTTCACAATGGGTTGATGAGAAAGGCAATGAAAAGTTACTGAATGAGCTGTCAGAACAATTTACAAGGGCTCCGCTAGATAATGATATTGGTGTTAGTGAAGTTGAACATATTGATCCCAATGCTTGGTTAGAACGTTGGAAAGCTGTTGGCTTTTATGAATTGAAAACGCTTTTGAAAAATATGATAATACAAGCAACAGAGAATGAAGTGATTATTTCTGTCCAAACAGACTATGAAGCAAAAGGAAAAATTGCATTTTCAACCATTCGAGAATATCATATTTTTAAAAATGGTGAACTTCTTTTAAAAGTTGATTTTAAAAGAAATATAGAATTTCCAGAACCTGCTCGAATTGGCTTGAGCCTTCAATTAGCTGAAAAATCAGAAAATGTTACATATTTTGGACTTGGCCCAGATGAAAATTATCCTGACCGAAGAGGGGCAAGTTTCTTTGGTCAATGGAATTTAAGGATTACTGATATGGCAACTCCTTATATTTTTCCTAGTGAAAATGGGTTGAGGATGGAAACTAGGGAGTTAAATTATGGTAGTTTAAAAGTTCGTGCAACAGGTCAATCTTTTGCTTTTAATCTAAGTCCATATAGTCAAAAACAGCTTGCTAAAAAGGATCATTGGCATCTACTTGAAGAAGAAGCGGGAACATGGTTAAATATTGACGGATACCATATGGGGATAGGTGGAGATGATTCATGGAGTCCAAGTGTCGCTCAGGAATATTTGTTGACAAAGGGAAATTACCATTATGAAGTTAGTTTTAAATTAACGTGATGATACAAATTTTCAAGAATTTGATATAATGTATAGAAAATGGAGGTTCTTATGACAGTTTTAGTTCTTGGTGGAGCAGGATACGTGGGAAGTCACGCGGTAGATATGCTTCTTAAGCGTGGTTATGATGTGGCAGTGGTGGATAATTTAGTGACAGGCCACCGTGAATCTGTTGCAGCAAATGTACGCTTTTATGAAGGAGATGTACGTGATCATGCTTTCTTAGCAGGAGTTTTTGAAAAAGAAAATATTGAAGGAATCATGCATTTTTGTGCTTATTCATTAGTGGGTGAGTCGATGCAAAAACCCTTAATGTATTTTAATAATAATGTTGGTGGTGCTCAAGTAATTCTAGAAACAATGGAAGAATTTGGAGTAAAACATATTGTTTTCTCAAGTACAGCAGCTACTTTTGGAATTCCAGAAAAAAGTCCAATTTCAGAAAAAACACCTCAAAAACCAATTAACCCTTACGGCGAAAGCAAATTAATCATGGAAAAAATGATGAAATGGCAATCGCAAGCGACAGATATGACTTATGTTGCCCTACGTTATTTCAATGTTGCCGGTGCTAAAGATGATGGTTCAATTGGTGAAGCTCATAAAAATGAAACACATTTGATTCCAATTATTTTACAAACGGCACTTGGTCAAAGGGAATTCATTACTATTTATGGTGATGACTATCACACGCCTGACGGAACTTGTATTCGTGATTATATTGATATGGAAGATTTGATCGAAGCACATATCAAAGCATTAGAATATCTTAAAGCGGGCGGTCAGTCTGATCAATTTAATCTCGGTTCAAGTAAAGGTTATTCAAATCTTCAAGTGCTTGAAACTGCACGAAAAGTAACAGGTAAAGAAATTCCAAGTCAAATGGGCGAACGCCGTGCGGGGGATCCAGATGAACTAGTTGCTGATTCAACAAAAGCTGGTGAAATTTTGGGTTGGAAAGCGAAAAATGACTTAGAACATATTATTACAAACGCTTGGAAATGGCATCAAAGTCATCCAGATGGATATAAAAAATAGTATTAAGAAAGCCCATTATCATAGCGATATTGAGCTTTTTTGTTTTATCCCTTTTTTTATTTTCCCGTTTATTTTCCCATTTTTTTATCTATAAAACTATTAATTTATATATAATGGGATAAAATTTTCCTTATTCATATAATGGTCTCCTAATTAGACAAAGGTAAACCTAAGTAACTTTAATTTTAATATCAATCCAGTAGTCTTTTTATGCTTTCAATTTGCTTAGCAATATTTTCAGACAGTGCATGCCCGTACACCCGCACCAACATCATAATGTCTTTGTGGCCGAGTATCTTTGCCACTATATCCATGCTATAACCATTAGCAAGAAGTACGGAACCATAAGTATGCCGAGCGCCTTTTGATGTAATTACTGGCTCTATATTAAGTTGTTTTAATAATAAGGCTAAATGATTATTGATTGTTGTACTATGAGGAATACCGTGCAATAAAAATGGGTGATAGAATATTAGATTATATTCATTTTCAAATCCAAGACTTTCGACTATAAATTCTTGTGTTTTCTTCAAGTCATTCAATATTGATATATCCGTAAAGCTCAAAGGAACACGTCTTATAGATGTTTCAGTCTTGGAAGGTACAAACTTATTAATATTTGTATTGTAACGTCTATACGTCTTTAAATAGCCATTTTCAAAGTCAATATCAGACCAAGTTAAGGCTACAAGTTCTCCATAGCGTAGTCCTGTATGAAACAAGAAGTAGACAATATAATTATTAATTGATTTTTTATAATCTAAATTATCTTTTAAATACTCAATAATTTTATTGTAGTCTTCTAATGAATGTATATACTTTTCATCTGCTGTTTGCGGTTTAAATTTACTCTGAATCACAACACTTGTAGTGAAATCTTTAATCAGAACATTATCAGCTACTAACATTTCAATTGTCTGCCTAATTACAGAATTAACACGAATAAGAGTATTATAGCTAATTTTGTCATCAGTACCTAGCTTATTCATTATTCTCTGGTACTGGGAGGATTTAATACTTGTTATAGGAATACCGTCAAAATTATTTTTGATGATTTTTCCAAAATAACGATATTTGTAGAGTGTTTGTTCAGAACGCCCACTATGAAGAACCTTTAGGTTATACCATTCTTGATAAAGTGTAGGTAAATCGGTATTCTTGTCAATAGTAAGCCCTGTTTTAAACTCTCTCAATATAGAAAGACCATCTATTGAAGCTTCCTTTTTTGTCTTGAAACCTGACTTAGATTTCAACGTTTTATCACCTTGTCTAATTTCATAAGACCATGAAACACCACTTTTTCCTTTTCTCTGTCTGTACCTAATAGAAGCCATGATTAAAGCTCCATTCTTAAAATTTGAGCAACTATATCCCTTGGCACAACTCCAAGACGTTTATTTGCGTACCATTCATATCCTTGAGTAACTAACTGCTCTTTTGCCAATCTTACTGCCTTTTTTGCTGTAGCAGGCTGCAAATGTAGTTCGGTAACTAATTCATCAGCAGTTATTCCTTGCTTTTTATTTGACATAATTTTTATCCTCTTTCTATGGTATAATTTTTTATAAGTATTTTCTAAATCGTCATTGCCGTGGCGACTTTTCTAGTTTTCTTGATGTATCAATAAAATAACTGGCTAATAATTTATATTTGCTTATAACTTTGGAATATTTCCCGAAAGCATTGAAGTCATAAAATCAAAAAAACTAACCATACAAGGCTCTTGATTGAATATCTCTGTATAATCTAAAGCATTTTGAAAGAATACATTGAGATTTACTTCAGAAATACTCTCAGCTAATTTTTTGTATTTTGCAACAGTTCTTTTATCTGAATCAGCAAATAATTCGGGTTTATTACGTAATGCAAAAAGATAAATTTTTTCGTTAACGCCCAAATTGTTAAACTCTAATCCCTTAAAATTCTCAATAAAGACAGGAACCTTTGCCAAAAAGGGAAGCCCATTTTTTAATTCTTTTTTGATATTACCTTCATTATAAAACTTATATTCTATTCGCCATAGATTTTCATATTGCATATAAATTTCTATCTCCGCCATATCTCCACTATCAAAACGCTCTTTTAGTTTATTGTATGCAGTTAAATGATAGTTTCCCTTAGGGGCTCCAAAATCCATTGTTTCTAATTTCATACCTTTATAGATAGGTCTATACATAACCTTAGGCCAATTGACACGTAGGGAAGATAAATCTCTCTCAAAATCATATGCTAAATGGAAAGTAGATATAGCTATATTCCTCATATATGGAAATAATATGTGGAATACTGAAAGAAAATGTTTTTTTGAGACCTTTGAAGGTGTGAACTCAATCTTCAAAGGGCGCTTATTCATCTTAATTGAAGCAATGGGAGTATATTCTATATACCAGTTTTCTTTATTGTTATCAAAGAATTGCCCTTTATAACTGGATAATTCGCCATCCCTTGTTAAATTTGGTTCAACAATCCCAAAATAATCATAAAGTAAAAAAGTACCATTCAAAATATCTTTATAAAAGTCTTCAGTTACATCGGCAGTTAAACTCAATTTATCAAGTTTTAATCCTACGAAGCCATATCTATAAGAAACTTCATCTTGGAACTGCGAATATGATGGTTTTGACATTTCATGTATCGTTATCGGGCTATTAGAGGGAGCCCGATTTTTAAAATCATCTTTCAAGATTCCTCCAATAATTTTTCATTTTTCGAAAGCACAAAGCACTTTCATATCTCTAAATCTTAGACCAACAATGTCGCTCCGCTGAACCCGCTCTGCTTGCCAGCTCTGCTGGCAGTTCCCATTCTTGTTCTAAGATAAGAGATATAATACTATTTGTTTTTTGTTATCTCAATTAGTTCTTCAAAAGTACCAATTTTACGAGCTTGTAAAACCTCATACTGTGGATTTTGTCCAAACCCAGCATTATTAGCTAACTCTACATCATAAAGACCAGGGGCAACAAATATGTTGCCAAATTTTAATTTGTCAAAGTGCATGCCAAGGTCGCCCCAAGAATCGCGTAAAGTGGCAACTTTGAGCCAGCCTTTTTCCTTTTTAGTGGAAATGGCGAGTACTACAATTATTTCTTTCATATTGAAAAAACCTTTCTTTCAGCTTTTACTGTCAATCAGTTCTTTTTGGACATTAAATTTCAATTTTTCAGCTTTTCAAGCTGACTGCCCACACTCGGCAGCCCCGTGCGAATTGTTCGTACAGTTGATTCAAAAAATCACTGAATCAACTGTACGAACAATTACTTTTAGTTATAAATTTTTATTGTTAGCTGGCTAAGGTTATTCTAATTCATTGTCTACCAAACATTGATAAGCTCTAGTTATAATGCGTAATAAAGCAATATAAGCGGTATTTTTTTCTATCAATGCGATAATTCTTTTATCTGGCAGAGTGATTTCTAGCTTGATATCAGCATGTGTGGAAAAATCTATTTCTTTATCTTTATCAGGATAAAAATAATTAGTAAACCCTGAGAAAAATAACTGCACATCTTCTAATATTTCGAGGATACATTTGTAAGGATTATCATTATACTCAATATCACTCATAAAGCTACCATCAGAGAGCTTAACATTAAACGAAATTTCATACATATAACTTTTACTCCTTATTTAGATACAATTTTAATTGACTTATAAAGTCAAATTGTTGAGTATCTAGAAAGGGACTTTCCCAATACTGGGCTTTTTCTTTCCCTGCTCCTTGTTTATATAGAAACCCTGCCCCTTTAACTTCAATCGGTTGTGGCTCAGGTGTTGCAGAACCGAACACCATGCGATAGCCTTCCGAAGAATTGGCACCTAACGCTATTCTTAAACCAAGATTATCTCGTAAATCAGTACTTAGCGTGTCAGAGCTGACCTGCTGTGCTGCAACAAGCACAAATACTCCCGCAGCCCTACCAAGTAAAATGATTTGTTTAATACCATCCATAACTTCGTTGACCACTGCTTTAGAATTTTTATCCGTTCCACTTGCCTTAAAAGAGCCCATCTCATCAAAGATTAAAAACACTGGCCGAAAATTATGATCTCTAAAGTTGCTGCCGTATATGAAATTTTCTCTCATGATGTCGTAGCGTTCCTGCATTTCTGTGACAGCTAATCGAACAATTCTCGCAATATTATTAGGATTTGTAGCCACTCGCTCATCTCCTAAGTAATACGATAGAGAGCCCAAATCAGAATTTTTAGGGTCAGCTATATAAATCGTAGAATCTCGCTTCAATAACTCTAAAATCAGAAAGCTAATAAATACTGACTTACCTGAGCCTGTACCACCCGCAACAAGGATATGCGGGCACGTTACTGGGTTGTACTTTACACCATAGCCTAAATCAATTTCCAAATCATCTAGACTTTCTTTTGAACTAGATTTTAAAACTAAGCGTTCTGGGCGCTCAATAATAAATTTATATTCAACAATCGCAGGTCTGATTATCTTTTCTTCCAACGGTAAATTAAAGAGCGCTGATATCTCCATATCGAGATTCTCTAGTTTAGAATCAAGGAAATTGCCCATTTTGCAAGCAACAATAATGATTTCTTTCTCAGACTCTGAGATTGTGAAAACTGCTGAAAGAAAAATATCAGAAGTCTCTTTCTCTTTATAGAGCCCATTATTTATGATAAACTCTTGGATCATCAAAAAATTATCCCACCTAGAGATATTATTTTTGAACTCTCTCCGAATTCGGAATATTTTTCCTGACAAATAAAAGAGAAATAACCACGAGGGTAAAATCAAAATATTGTGAATTGCAAAACTGAAGAAGAAGAGTAGGACGATAATGAAAACATACCCAAGAGTTAGACTGCTGAGTTTCCTCTTAAAATCTGGATAGGTTTTGTAAAGAGATATTTCTTGTGGAGGAAGCGGTATGAATAGAGTTATAATCTTTGATAAAAATTTATTGATAATTCTATTCATCTCTTCCTCGTACTTTCCACCAGAAATATTTAATCGACTCCCTGAACGTCCTTATCTTTAAAGCCAAATAAACAAATATTGTACTTAATATGCTCAAAATTAATAATCCAAGAATTGGATAATAGAAAATGTTCCCTTGGCTATTTAGATACATTACTAAATAGCCTAAAAAGGCATCTAATCCTATTAAAATCATAAAATTAAAACGGTTAATCATTTAGTTTTACCTTCTTTCTTTTCTAGCCAGTTATTGAGCAGTACGGGGACTTGTAACAGCAGAACAATCACAGCAAAGATTAATGAGATAATACAGGCTCTAAGAGGGTCAAATGACATTACCTGTATATGACCGCTGACCCCCCCTAATAAAGCGATACAGCCTAGTAAGAAAATTGTTGTTATAAACCAACCATTATTATTTTTCATCTTTTAAATCCTCCTTCAAGAAATTCTAATAACAGATATACAATAAGGCAAATAAATATTGCCGTTAAGGAATGTTCAAAATTAAACCCTCCTAAAACATATCGTACACGCTGGGTAGGATTGTCAGTAAGGATAAAGTAAGGATTTACAACAATTCCAGATAGAAAAGTCACAACGAGAAAACTAAACAGGGTGTAAACCCTAAAGGAACTAAATTTTTTCATATTTATTCTCCGTTCTTTTTAAAAGTTTAGGGGAAGTCCCCCTAAACAATTTAATTGCTCTATTTAGTTATATAAAATGATATATTTCTATAACCGTGGTAAATTTCATCATTCATTAGAGAAATTCTAGACTTATCGTCTTTACGATGTTTTTGTCTATTAAGGAGAATAATATTCTCAGCAAATTTTTTTAGGGTAGGTTCATATATAATTTCGGCTTTTTGTGTTAACTTAGCTAACTCATTCCGTAAAAATTCTTTAGATTCATCATCAAATTCGAATTCTACGGAGCTATCTAGGTTAATTCTTTGTACTCGGATAACACCGTATTTATTAGGCATTTCCATATTTTCGTCGATAAAAATTTCTTTAAATGTTTTCATTTTAAATTTTTCTCCATATTTCTATTTTTATTTTTTGCTAGTTACTATAAAAAAATTGTTGGTGCTCTTGCCTGTTTAGCGTTATTCATTATCTTTTGTTCCCTTCAAACTTATAAATTATCATCATCCAACAATCCGAGTAATGATAAGCATTCTGCAATAGACTCTTCAAGAATGAAGAAGGAATTCGTTCCTTCATGGTTTGGTATGTCAAACTCTTCATATGCTTGATCAATTCCTTCATTCAATATATTCCCAATTTTTTCTAGTAATAGGCTTTGTTCTAAAGCTAAGTTAATTTTTTCTTTCATTTTTCTATCTTTGATTTTTTTATATCTAAAATTTATTTATTAGATGAAAATAAGCCGCATAAAATTTATAAACCAGCTTATTTAGTTTTAATAAAACGGAAGAATATTCTACCGCTTATTTTTTATTATCATTGTTAACCAAGTAGTAGTTAGCAATATGATCAATAACTTGTCCTTGAGTTGGAGCAAATCCGAGTTCTCTAACGAGTTCACCAGCGATAATCTCCAAGTTTAGTTTGGTAGATTTATCAATTACCGCTGAAATTTTAGTAGGTTCTTTAAAAATACTTTCTGCTGGAACAGGTTTACCACGAGCCATAATTCACCTCTCTATTTTTTTAAAATTTATAAAGAATATAAACTTCTTTATCTTTTTTTATTCTACCATTTTATTTTTTTTAATGCAATATAAAGTTGTTCTAAATAGAAATTTTTTCTATTGTTTATGATAAAATAAGTATAATGTTTTTAACTATAAATAAATCTGGGAGACTTATTATGTATGGCTGATGAAGTGACGCTGAGTGTTTCAATTCCAACAGACTTGGAAGGTTATATTACTATACAATGTTCACTATGTAGTGAACTATTTAAAGTGAAGCATACTGATTTTGAAGATGAATCGCAAATTCAAATTTGGTGTCCAAACTGTGGATTAATTCCTGACAGTATGATTACTGAGGAAATAAGAGACCTTTTGTTAAAAACAGCTAATAATTATATGTCGGACTTTCTTAATGACTTTAATACAGAATTGAGCAAAACATTTAAGAAAGGAGGTATAGAATATAAAACTGGTAAAAAAATAAAAAAGGCATCTACAGATCCACTTGTTTCAAGAATAGATATTTTAGAAATTCAAACCTATGAGTGCTGTCATCAAGAAGCAAAAATTAGTCCGAGTTTAAAAATGGAGGGTGGATATTGCCCTTTTTGTGGAGAAATACAAAATGGAAATTAATAAAAAAGAATTAAAAAAAACAAGCAGAAGATTTAGACAAATGGCTTCAAGGGTTCTTAATGCTCATTACAATGAAGTTAATTCTATAATCAAAATGTTTGTAGAATATATTGATAATACACCAATAATTAGAGAATATATTCAAAGTATTTATGTAGAATGTCCTGACTTAAAGAATGAAATTGCTGAGGTGTCTCAAAGCTATGGACGTCGTGTTTTGGGTACGGGTGATACACCAGAACAAGAAATTAGTTCTATTTACCAAATTTTGAAGCTAATTAGTGAAGGTTACCCTGTTCAAATTTATACTCTTGGTTGGGGGTATACATCTTCTAAGAAATATCAAGATATGGTTAAAGAGTTTGGAAATCGAGTTGTGATGCCTTTTGTAAATGGAATTGATGCGTATTTAGCTGATATTGCAACAGATATGGGATATGATGAGGAGAGTAGATTTATGATAAGTGTAAGTGGCGGTCAAGCTCAAGTAAATATTTCTAATGATAACAGTACTTTGAATGCAACACAAAATATTCAAGTAAACCAGTCAAATATTGACAATGTAATTTCTGAATTAAAGGCTAATCTTGAAAAAGAACTATCCGATAATGTGGCACTTCAAAATATTATAATGGATCAGGTTAAACTTATTGAATCCGAAAAAGTGGAAATAAAACCTAAAAAAGAAGTTTTGAAAACATCAATTAATACAATACAAAGTTTATTAAAAACTGTACCAATGGCAGTCGCTGCAGTTGAGAGTGCCAACAGATTATTTGAATCCATAGCACCTTTATTTAACTAGAATAAAATATAAGTCGTGCTTTATTTAATACTGTAGAATACTAATTTTATGTTAAAAAGTCATCTATGTATATTATTCTTTTAGTAGCTACATGAGAAAAACTTTTTTTGAAGTATTTCCCATATTTTTCCCACTTCAAAATAAAAGAAGAGTTTTTTATAAAAATATAATTGCAATAATGTTTGATAGATTAGTGAAATCGATATAAAAAATTCAACTAAATATTATATTTTTGCTTGGAAATGGCACAGTTCTCATCCAAAAGGATATTAATAAATTACAAAAAAGCTCAGACAGCTGGGCTTTTTTGTTTTTGTTACGTAAATGTAATATCATTCGTAGTAATTATTAATAAAAAAATTTGATATAATGAAGCTGATGAAAAAGAGACAGATAAGAAGAAATAAATATAAATTTAAGATTGTTTTCTTTATTTTGGTGGGTTTAATCTTCCTGCTAGGAATAGGAATGTTCTTGTTTCATATCAATGGAACAACTGTTGATAATAAAAATAAGGATAAGGAAACCAGTTTAACAACAACTAGTAAAAAATCGTCTTCAGGAAAGCCTGTGATTTATCCAACGATATATATCACAGGTTCATCAGGGGGGCTTACTCCTCCTGATGCCATGGTTAAGAAGCTTTTACCTATAAAAAACCTACCTGCAGATAAATCTTTGCAAATCATCTCAAATATTACAAAAAATTATGATTTAACAGTTAAAGGAGAAATATCAAAAGATAATCAGTACCCTTTAATTGAGTTTGCAACAGGTAAAGGAACTGGCTCAGGGGAACCTTACTCCGTAGGTTTACAAAAAGCAATTAGCTATTTGAGTGAAAGCTATGATATTCCTTGGGTTAATATGGTAGGATATTCGTCTGGTGGAACTGGAGCTATCTACTATATGATTGATACGGTTAACAATCCGAATTTTCCACCAGTGAATAAATTTGTTTCTTTAGATGGGGAATATAATGAGGGGACAAAATTGCAATATGGTGAGACTCTGACTAATGTTTTAGAAAATGGTCCTTGGGTTAAAACCGAAATGTATCAATATATTGAAGATAATTATGAAAAAGTATCTTCTAAAACTGAAATGATGTTTCTTGAAGGGGATTATGATACTAAAAACCAAACGGATAGTGCTATTCCCTGGGCAGATAGTTTTTCAGTCTATCATCTTTTTAAGAATAATGGGAATGAAATAACTGCAACCTTATATCCGACAAAAACTAGTCATGCACATGCAACCGAAAACGAAATAGCCATCAAATATATCAAAAACTTTATTTATAATACACCATAAAAAAACTCGGAATTAAGATTCCGAGTTTTTTTGAAGCCTTTCATAGTAATGGTGCTTTTTTTGTAAAATAAAATCTAAATGACTTTCTAAATCAGTAATTTGTTGGCGTAAAATTCGCTCCTGTTCAACTAAAAGTGAAATCCGTTGAATAATTGTTGAATCGCCTTGTTCTCTCAAATGAGAATAATTTTGGATTTTTGCAAGAGACATTCCTGTTGCTTTAGCTCTTTTGATAAAGGAAATCCATTCAAGGTCAGCTTCTGTAAACTCTCGATAATTACTAGAGTTTCGAGCAGGTTTTAATAAATCAAGTTCTTCATAATAACGAAGAGTAGCGATTGGAAGTTCTGTCAGTAAAGCTATTTCTGAAATTTTATAAGTTTTAGTCATTTTTTTCTCTTTTTCACTTGCCCTCAAGTTAACTTGAGGGTTTATAATGATTTTATCATAGAAAGCAGGTAAATAAAATGAATAAAAAAGAAATTGGCTTAAAAAATTTAGCGAAAATTGATGGAGCAGCTGCTGAAGTTGTTTTTGATTCACTCAAAGATCTTTCACCAGATTTGAATAATCTGATGCTAGAATTTGCTTTTGGAACGATTTATGAGCGAGGAATTCTCGATTTTAAACAGCGTGAAATGATTACTATCACCAGTTTGTTGACTCAAGGAGGCTGTGAAAATCAATTGCGCGTGCATATTCAAGCTTCGTTAAATGTTGGACTAACGCAAGAAGAAATTATTGAAACTTTTATTCATTGTGTTCCTTATGTCGGTTTTCCAAGAGTTTTAAATGCTATCTTTGTTGCTAAGGAGATTTTTACTGACAGAAAGTAAAAAAGTTACTGATGAAACTACTAGCATATCTGTAAACTGGTAAAGCCGTAACAGCTATCCTATGACAGAAATTCTGTCAGTAACTTTTTATTGCTCTTCTTCAATGGTTCCGGTATTAACATGGAAAATACTCAGATTCTCAGGTAAATTTTTAAGATGATCAAGAGTAGTTGTAGTAATAAAAGTTTGTGTTTTACCTAAACTTGTTTCAATCAAATCAAGTTGACGATGATTGTCTAATTCACTCATTACATCATCTAAAAGTAAAATCGGATATTCACCAGTCTCTTCAAAAATTAAATCAATCTCTGCTAATTTAATTGAGAGAGCAACGGTTCGTTGCTGCCCTTGACTGCCAAAATCAGCGACATTGATCTCATTAATAAAAAATTGTAAATCATCACGGTGAGGACCAGCCGACGTTTGATGCCTAAAAATATCATGGTCTTGTCGGCTCAATAATTCTTTTGAAAAGTCAGTTTTTACATTTTGATTATAAATGATTTTTAAATTTTCTTTACCATGAGTAAGTTGCTCATGGATTTTTTTTGCATGAACTTCAAGTTTATCAATAAAATTTTGTCGCTCAATCATGATTTTATTGCCATGCTCAGCCAATTGTCCGTTGAGAACACTTAAAAAATTTTTATCAATTTTGTCTTTATCAAATTTTAAATAAGCATTCCGTTCCTTTAGCGCACGATTATATCGCATGGAATCATAAAGGTAAACTGCATGAATTTGCCCCAGTTCAATATCCATAAATTTTCTGCGGTTAGCTGGAGAACCTTTGACCAATTCCAAATTTTCAGGTGCAAACATCAAGATTTTTAGTTGACCAATATAGTCGGCTAGGCGATTTTCTTTGAGATGATTGGCTTTTGCGATTCTCCCTTTGGGGCTTAATTGAACTTCAAGTGGAACAGTTGCATGAGCTTTTTCAACGACTCCTGAGACCTTCATTTCTTGTTGTGACCAAGAAATGAGTTCTTTATCGTGACTTGTTCTGTGACTACGAGTGAGTGCTAAAAAATGAATCGCCTCAAGGATATTTGTTTTCCCTTGAGCATTTTGCCCTAAAAAAATATTGAGATTAGGATGAAAATCAAGTTTTAATTCCTCATAATTACGAAAATTTTTGAGTTCAATTTCTTTGAGTTTCATTATTTTCTACCAGGAAAACGTGGTGGAGCTTTTTTAGCTGGTTTTGTAGTCTTGTTTTCCGCGTTCATTTTTTTCACAATAGCTTTAACACGCGCTTCTTCAGCTTTTTCAGCTTCGTGTTCTTTAATCGCATCGGCGTCAGCTTGCTCAAAAGTAACTTTTAAATCAAAAGTTGGAAATTCTAATAAATCTCCGTCACGGAGTTTTTTGCCACGACGATTTTCAGCTTCGCCATTATAGAAAATATTTCCTTCGTTTTCAGCAAGGAAAATTTTTGCTTGACCTCCTGTTGAAATTAATCCAAGTTCTTTCAAAACTTGTCCGAGTGTGATATATTCTTCAAATAAAATGTATTTTTTCATAGTCTTATTTTAACATAAATCTGAAATTTAGTTCATTGGAAATTTAGAAATTTATTGAATAAAATAAGGAAGCTTTAAGATAAAAATTATTCGTCATTTTCGTTAGGAAATCTCACAAAATTGCTTTAGTTTTTGGTATAATAAAGGTTGCCTTAATAACTAGAAAAAGCTTGATAAAATAGGAAAGTGATAGTCAATTGACAGAAATTAAAATGGCAGATGGAGTGATGCTTCATCTCATTAAAGAAAGCAAGTTTAAAACAGTAAGACTAATGGTTCGTTTTCGTGAAGAAATGTCAGCTGACACCCTTGGAAAACGTGTCCTTATTTCTAATATGCTCGAAAGCACTAATGCGGTTTATCAAACCGGAAAAGATTTTAGTCGCAAATTATCTGAAATGTATGGTGCTTCGTTTACGACAGGAGTGGCTAAAAAAGGGAAACAACATTTACTTTCTCTTAATATGAGTATCGTAAATCCTAAACTTGTTGATTTTGATACTTTGGGAGCAGCAGTCGATTTCTTGAAAATTGCAATTTTTCAACCAGATGCTGCGAAAGGTCAATTCAATCCCGAAATTTTCAAAAGAGAGCAAAGAAATTTATTGCATTATTTGGCCTCAATGAATGATGATCGTTCTTATTATGCCAGCCGTCAGTTAGCAAATCTATTCTTTGAAGATGAGAATCAAGCATTACCAAGTGTTGGAACAAGCGAATTGATTGCCAAAGAAAATCCAAAAGCCGTTTTTGAATATTATCAAAAAATGCTGACAGACAATGCCATTGATATCTTTGTCTTAGGTGATGTAGATAAAAAACGAGTGATTGAACTATTCTCAGACTTCAATTTTACTGACAGAACTGTCAGTAAAGAAATTTTTTATCAACAATCACTGACAGAAAAGTCAGCAGTGATAGATGAAAAAGAGGTGGCTCAATCCATTTTGCAATTCGCTTACCAAATGCCAGTTGCTTATGGAGATAAAAACTACCTTGCTTTGCAAGTGATGAACGGACTTTTGGGAGGTTTTGCTCATTCAAAACTCTTTACCAACGTTCGGGAAAAAGCAAGCTTAGCCTATTCAATTTCTTCAACTTTTGATTCTTTCACAGGTTTTTTAAAAATTGCAGCTGGAATTGACGTTGAAAATTATGAAGAAGCCAAAAGTTTAATCTTTGAACAATTAGAAGCCGTAAAATCAGGAGACTTCACAGAATTAGAAGTTGAGCAAACCAAAACAATGTTACGAAATGCTTATTTTGTGGGACAAGATTCGCCGTCAAACATAATTGAGTTAGAGTATGTAAAAGCACTTATTCCAGATAAATTTTTGCCGATGTCTGAATTTTTAAATGCCCTCGAATCCGTTTCAAAAACTGATTTGATCAGCGTTGCAAAATCATTAAATCTGCAGGCAGAATACTTTATGAAAGGATTTACCGTGAATCAGGAAAAAATGGAGGTCAGCCTTGAAAAGTAAGTTTTATGAAAAAATAGGTGAGAGGTTATTTACAGATATCTTGCCTAATGGCTTGACGGTTTATTATCTTCCAAAAGCGGATTACAATCGTACTTACGGCTTGTTCACTACAAATTTTGGGTCACTTGATACAAGTTTTGTCCCATTGGGAGAAAGTGAATTTCAGACCTTTCCAGAAGGAATCGCCCATTTCTTAGAGCATAAACTTTTTGAAAAAGAAGAAGGCGATGTCATGTATAAGTTTGGAGCTTTGGGAGCTCAAACTAATGCTTTTACAAGTTTTTCAAGGACTTCATACCTCTTTTCTACTCGTGAAAATTCTTATGAATGTACAGAACTTTTACTTGATTTTGTCCAAAAACCTTATTTTACAAAAGAAAATGTTGAAAAAGAACAAGGAATTATTCAACAAGAAATCCAAATGTATCAAGATGACAGTGATTGGCGCCTTTTTGCAGGTCTTTTGGAAAAAATGTATCCTGATTCTCCTTTAGCAGCTGATATTGCTGGGACACCGGCGACAATTAATGCCATTACGGCAGATGATTTGTATAAAAATTATGAAGTTTTTTATCATCCTAAAAATATGAATTTGTTCTTAACAGGTCCTTTTGATATTGAGATGATGTCAGACTTTGTAAGAAGTAATCAATCTAAAAAAGACTTTGCTGATTTAGCAGAAATTCAAAGAAAAGAAATTAAAGCGAGCGAACCAATTTCGGGAGAGTGTTTGGAACTTGAAGTTGCCATGCCAAAATTTGCTTTGGGTCTGCGCGGTGAAGACCAACTTTCAAGTGACTCAAAGACCCTATTTAAATATAAATTAGCCAATCAACTTTTTCTCGATTTGCTTTTTGGTAGAACCAGTCAGCGCTATGAAGAGCTTTATAATTCAGGCCTAATCGACGATTCCTTTGGTTTCTCCTTTGATTTGGACAAGAGATTTCATTTTGCAGTGTTGACTGCTGACACAGAAAATCCACAAATTTTAGGTCAAACTTTGCAAGAAGCCCTAAAAAGTTATAAAATAGATAGAGATTTTAGTGAGAAACATCTCAATTTACTCAAAAGAGAAATGTTGGGAGATTATTTTAGTTCATTAAATTCTCTTGAATACATTGCTAATCAGTTTTCATCAGAAATTTATGGTGACTTCACTTTCTTTGATTTCCCTGAAATTATGAAAGAATTAAGTCTATCAGAAATTGAAAAATTTGCTGACCAATTTATTTCTGGAATGAAAAAAGTCGAATTTACAATTCTACCAAAATAAAATATTTCTGTCAGTAAAATAAAAGTCGCTCCAAGTTCCGCAAGAAACTTTGTCAGCGCAATTTCTAAGGTGAGATAATAAAAATCTTCAAAATAAACAAAGAACAGTGATAATTAACAATCGATGTGCAGTACAAAAATGAAGGGAGGATATGTTGACAATCAAAACAATTGGACAAGTCTTGAAAGAAAAGCGAACATCGCTTGGACTTGATCTTTCTGAAGCAGAACAATTAACTCAAGTACAAAAATTATATATCGTAGCACTGGAGACAGATGACTATAAAGCCCTACCAGGTGACTTTTACATTAAAGCTTACCTCAAACAATATGCAGAAAAATTGGGGTTGAATGCAGATAGAATTATCCAAGCCTATGATGAAGGCAAAGGCATTACAGTTGAGGAGAAGGAGGATGTACTAGAAACTTATCATTTTGTAAAACCGAGTGAACGAATAGAGCCCGAAGAAGAAGTGTCGAAAACTTGGCGTCATTATGTTCCAATTATTTCTTTATCCGCAGCGGCATTATTAGTTGTATTAGGAGTTTTTGCGGCGGTAATTATGAATAGACCAGAAACACCTGATTTAATAACTAATGATTATTCTTATTCAAAGAGTACAGTGAGTACTTCTAAGTCTTCTACAAGCTCTACAAAACCATCAGAAAGTAGTACACAAGCAAGTAGTAGTACATCTGAACCAACAATTGCTATCTCAGGCTCAAGTTCGGCAATGATTGCGACAATTTCTAATATTTCTGACCCTATAAAAGTTGATTTTTCAGTTGCAGCAGGACGAACAATTTGGGTTGGCATGACGAATTCCAATGTTCCAGCAACTGGTCAAACATTATCTGATGGAGCCAATAGTCTATCTGCTTTAGTGACAACGGGCGCAGAAAATTCAGTAATTACACTTGGAAGTGTTGAAGGGCTTACCATTACAGTTAATGGAAAAGTTCTTGATTTATCATCACTAACCACAACTGGACCAAATAAAATTACTTTACAAATTAATCGAACTACAAGCAATTCAGCTACTCAATAAATAAAAGCTGAGGCTTATTTTAAGCTGCAAAAGGAGAACTATGAAAGAGAAATTACCTAATCAATTGACAATGGCAAGGATTTTTATGATACCAATCTTTGTGATTTTATTTTATTTACCAGAAGGTGCACATTTTAACGGTTTTGTTTCACAAGACCATAGTTCAGTGATGTGGGTTATCGCAGCAATTGTATTTGCCGTAGCCTCATTTACTGACTGGCTTGATGGATATCTCGCCCGCAAATGGCACGTTGTCAGCAATTTTGGTAAATTTGCTGACCCATTGGCCGATAAAATGCTCAATATGGTTGCCTTTGTTGTTCTAGTTGGACTTCATGTTGTTCCAATGTGGGCTGTTGCAATTATCATTTGCCGTGAGCTTGCGGTTACAGGATTGCGTCTCTTACTGGTTGAACAAGGTGGAGTTGTTATGGCGGCTGCAATGCCTGGTAAAATCAAAACTGCCACACAAATGTTGAGCGTTATTTTCCTTTTCATTGGAAATCCCTTGTATATAGGAACAATCCTCTTTTATGTTTGTGTCTTCTTTACCATTTATAGTGGCTATGACTACTTTGCTAAAAATATGCAAGTCTTTAGAAATGCTGATTAATCATTTCCAAATAGAAAATAAAAAAATCCAAGTAGAAATACTTGGATTTTTTGTTTTGATTAGTCAAAGAAAAAAGTACCCTAGAGGATACGAATTGAAAAAATATAAAAATCAGGTGCTATAATGATTTTAGAAAAAACAAAAGAAAGTTTAGCAGTCGATTTGATTGCATAGATACTCTAAAAAGAAAGGAGGAATGAGTGATAAATGTTGTAAAAGAACATTAGCATTTGTTGTTTCAATAAAGGAGGTAAACAACATGAAATCGAAAAAAATTTTAATAGGTCTGATGACCTCAGTCACTTTCTTAGCTTTTGCAACACCTTTAATTGTTAATGCAGATACTGATTCATCTACTCAAAGTAATAATCAAGTTCCTCAGATAGTAATTGGAAATATGGATAACTCTTTAGTTTCAACTGTTGATGTACTAGATAGTTCAGAGTCTGCGGTTTTTGACCCAACTATATTACCAGTAAGTGGTGCTGTTCAAACCATAAAAGATAAAAATGGAGCAGTATCCAATATTTCTCTTACTCCACTATTTAACCCAAGAACACGCGTTTCAAATGGAAGTTACACAATTAATGCTTGGGGAATTGGTTGGAATGTAACTTATTATATCAATATTTCTAGTAACAAAATAACTTCTGCAAATAATCTTGACTATATTATTGCGATGCCTGTAAACTCGGCAACTGTAACAGTGGATAGTTCTAAACAAGCAACAGCCCGCTTCTCATTTAGTACACCAATTTACAATATCTTGTCTTGGACTGGCTGGGTCCGTGCCACAATTAATAGTTCAAATAATATTGTAATTACAACTAATTAATTATGCTTACATTAAGTTTAGTATTTCTTAGCTTAATCATCTTTGTGGCAGGGATAATTTTTCTAATCGTAAAATTGATATCTAAGATAAAAAAGTCGGGCTGACACTGAAATAGAAAAGGGACCCTTTAAGGGTCTCTTTTCTATCTCAATTCAAATAATTATTCAAAAAAAAAATAAAAACCTCTTGAAAACGTTACATAATAAATATATAATGGAATCATCTTAGCAAAAGAGGGATAGGTAAATGAAACAAAAGTCACAAAAATATGGTAGTTGTTTCAAAGAATTGAGGCAGTTGGCGGCTTTTAAATATAAAGATTTAGAATCAATTATTTCTAAAAATGGAATTGTTAGGTTTGAAAATGGAACTTCTAATATTTCATTTGAGAGATTAGCTGAACTTTTAAAATTTATGGGTTATACTTTGAGTGACTTTATGTATTTATCTGGAGAAAGTCGAGTTGATGAAGTTTATGGGGAAAAGTTTCATATCATTCGCTACCAGCAAGGCTATCGTGATGATTTTTTTATACCAGTTGGTGTAAATCCTGTTCGTTTGAAGCTATTTGAAAGTGGAAAAATTTTGCTACCTTATGATGTGATTGATGCAATGCTTGGACTCATGCATATTCCGGAACAGGATTTTTCTTATATTATCAATGGAAGTAAGGATGATTATTTTGTTCATTATATTAATTGGTTGGATAGGATACAGTTAAGAGAAGAATTTGCTGAAGCAGAAATGATTCAAAATGAAGCACACAAATATGCGAATAATCAAGAAATAAAAGTTAAGATACTTGAAGAAAATTTTGAAACTCTGAACTATAACAATGAGTGGCTTGAATTGCATTCGCAAGAAAGATTGACCAGACAATATACTGATTACCGTGTCTTAGAATTAACTGCTAAAGCTTGTCATCAAATATTAAATGATGAAGAAGTAACAGAAATTGGTGATTTTTTATTTGGAATCGAGCTTTGGCTTGAATATAGTTTAGGAATTTTGGCTTTAAATGCTTGGCAACTCCCTTACTCTTTAGTTTATGCAATAATATCAGATATTAATTTACACGAGAAAGAATATAAAGGTAAATTAATTTATCGGAGTCGCATTGTACAGACTGCCGGGCGATGTGCTATGACACTCATAAGTAGAGGGGAAACCCAAAAAGCAGGTGACTTATTATCAATGGTTCATCACTATGCAGAGGCACTTGATACACATGTCCAAGGACTGTATCGCTTTGCTTGGGCTTATTTAGATTATAGGAATGGAAAAATAGAAGGTCAAAAAGAAATGCTTAGAGTGATTGCCTTATTTGACTTTTTAGAAGTTCCTATTAGTCGCGATTTTGCTCAAAAATATTATAATCGCCATGTTCTTAATTTAGAAGAATCATAGAAGTTAAAATATTTTCTAAATCCTACAAAAGTTGCTTGCTTTGGCTCACTTTTTGCGTTACAATAATAGAAAAGAGAGTGAGTGTTGGTGAAAGCTCATAGGGTTTGTGATAGTGTTTATCGGTGATAACGTTATAATCAATCTGAGGCTCTGATTTTCTAGGAGCAAATTTAGGTGGTACCGTGCAATGATGCACCCTAGAGCGAGAAGCTTTAGGGTGCTTTCTTATGTAAACGGTATCTTTGAAATGAAAGTTCAAACCCAATGAGTAATCATAAAAATCTTTTACTCCCAGTTAACCGAAAGGAAAAAAATGAAACTTCAAAAACCAAAAGGAACAGCAGATTTATTGCCTGCTGAAACTGCAAAATGGCAGTACATCGAAGAAATTGCTCGTGGTGTTTTCAATGATTATAATTTCAAAGAAATTCGGACACCGATGTTTGAAAGCTATGAACTTTTTAGTCGTGCAACAGGTGAAACAAGTGATATTGTTACCAAAGAAATGTATGATTTTGAGGATAAAGGAGGACGTCATATTGCGCTTCGTCCAGAAGGAACTGCCTCAGCGGTTCGGGCTTATATTGAGAATAAACTCTATGCCCCTGAAGTAGTAAAACCAGTGAAGCTATGGTATGACGCACCAATGTTTCGTTATGAACGTCCACAATCAGGACGTTTACGTCAATTTCATCAATTTGGTGTAGAGTGTTTAGGAGTGAAAAATCCAGCAGTTGATGTAGAGATTATTGCAATGGCTGATACACTTTTCCGCCAGTTAGGAATTACTGGTCTTAAACTAGCTCTAAATACACTTGGAGATATGGACAGTCGCATGGCTTACCGTCAAGCATTGATTGATTATTTGACTCCTTTTGAAAATCAACTTTCAGAAGATAGCCGTCGTCGTCTCAATGAAAATCCTTTGCGCGTTTTGGATAGTAAAGAAGCAGAAGATATTGCAATTGTTAAAAATGCTCCAGCTATTTTAGACTATCTCAATGAAGCTTCAAAGGCTTATTTTGAAGAAGTGAAAGCCTTGCTTGAAGCTTTACATATTGAGTACACTATTGACCCAAATATGGTCCGTGGTTTAGATTATTATAATGACACAATTTTTGAATTTATTGTTGATTTTGATGGTAAAGATTTGACTGTATGTGGTGGTGGACGTTATGATGGGTTAGTTGAATATTTCGACGGACCAGCAACTCCTGCCTTTGGTTTTGGTTTAGGAATTGAAAGACTTTTGATGATTGCTCAAAAACAAGAAATTAATTTTATTCCTGAAGAAACTTTGGATGTTTATATTGCTGTAATGGGCGAAAAAGCAAATCTTGAAGCAACAAAATTAGCTGAAAGCCTACGTGAACAGGCCTTTAAAGTCGAACGTGATTTCTCAAATCGAAAACTAGGAGCGCAATTTAAAACGGCTGAAAAATTGGGTGCTGAGTTGATTATTACACTTGGAGAAGATGAGATTCGCACAGGTCAAATCAAAGTGAAACATAATCAAACACGTAAACAAGTAGAAACAACACTTAAAGCTGTTCATGAATCATTTGCACCGATTTTTGAAGAGGTTTATGCGGATGAAGAACTTTAAGTGACTTATGCAGGGGTGAATTGATGAAGGATTGTCCATTTTGTCATATGAAAGATACAATCTTTGAAAACCAATTGGCACAGGCATTTTATGACGCATATCCAGTCAGTGAAGGTCAAATGTTGATTAGGACGAACAAGCCATGTGTCTTTATATTTTGAGATGACCAAAGCTGAAAGAAAAGCAATTGAAGAACTTTTAGACTTATCAAAAGATAATTTAACTGAGAAATTTCATGCCGAGGCCTACAATATTGGCATCAATGTTGGCAAAGCAGCTGGACAAACCGTTTTCCATTGTCATGTTCATCTAATACCGCGCCACCAGGGAGATGTAAAAAATCCAACCGGTGGTGTTCGTGGTGTCATACCTGAAAAACAAAACTATAGTTAATAAAAAGAAAGAGGAGTAAAATTTTACTTTGTGTACTAGAAGAGTAAAATTTACATTTATATGAAACGTACAAATTACGCGGGAAATATTACAGAAGAATACTTAAATCAAACGGTTACGGTTAAAGGCTGGGTAGCCAAACGTCGTAATCTTGGTGGATTAATTTTCATTGATTTACGTGACCGAGAAGGGATTGTCCAAATCGTTGTCAATCCTGAAACAGCAGCGGCTGATGTAGCAGAAGCCGCTGATAAGGCACGTAATGAATTTGTTCTTGAAGTGACAGGTAAAGTTGTTGAGCGCGCAAGCAAGAATGACAAAATTAAAACTGGTGGTATTGAAATTGAAGCGACTGCCATTGAAATTTTGTCTACTTCTAAAACAACACCTTTTGAAATTAAAGATGATGTTGAAGTTCTTGATGATACTCGTTTGAAATATCGTTATCTTGATTTACGTCGTCCAGAAATGCTTAAAAATATCACAATGCGTCATGCGACGACTCGTTCAATTCGTGAATATTTGGATGGAGCAGGATTCATTGATGTTGAAACACCATTTTTAAATAAATCAACACCAGAAGGAGCGCGTGATTATCTTGTTCCATCTCGTGTTAATAAAGGTGAATTTTATGCTCTTCCACAATCACCACAATTAATGAAACAGCTTTTAATGACCGCTGGACTTGACCGTTATTATCAAATTGTTAAATGTTTCCGTGATGAGGATTTACGTGGTGACCGTCAGCCAGAATTCACACAAGTCGATTTAGAAACATCATTTTTGTCAGAAGAAGAAATTCAAGATTTGACAGAAGAGTTAATTGCTAAAGTTATGAAAGATGTGAAAGGAATTGATGTCACTTTACCTTTCCCACGTATGAAATATGATGATGCCATGAACTTTTATGGTTCTGACAAACCTGATACCCGTTTTGAATTGTTACTGACAGACTTGTCAGCACTTGCTAAAACAATTGATTTCAAAGTTTTCCAAGAAGCAGAAGTTGTTAAAGCGATTGTTGTCAAAGATGCTGCTGACAAATATTCTCGTAAGGCAATTGATAAATTGACAGAACAAGCCAAACAAAATGGAGCCAAAGGCCTTGCTTGGGTTAAATTTGAAAAAGGTGAATTTGCTGGTGGCGTTTCTAAATTCTTAGCAGAATCTACTGATAGCTTTGTTAATGAATTGAAATTGACTGACAATGACTTGGTACTCTTTGTTGCTGACAGTCTTGATGTAGCAAATTCAGCTCTTGGTGCGCTTCGTTTAACAATTGGTAAACAACAAGGATTGATTGATTTCCGTAAGTTTAATTTCCTTTGGGTCATTGATTGGCCTATGTTTGAGTGGTCAGATGAAGAAGAACGTTATATGTCTGCTCACCATCCATTTACTTTACCAACGAAAGAAACACAAGCCTTTTTATCTGCTGACGGACATAGCAAAGATTCTGATTTGAAAAAAGTTCGTGCTCATGCTTATGATATTGTTTTAAATGGTTATGAACTTGGTGGAGGCTCATTAAGAATTAATACCCGTGAACTTCAAGAAGAAATGCTGAGCGCTCTTGGCTTTAAATTAGAAGATGCGAACGAACAATTTGGTTTCTTGCTTGAAGCACTTGATTATGGTTTCCCACCACATGGCGGTTTGGCACTCGGTCTTGACCGTTTCGTAATGTTGCTTGCTGGAAAAGACAATATCCGTGAAGTAATTGCTTTCCCTAAAAATAACAAAGCCTCTGACCCAATGACACAGGCTCCATCCATAGTTGCTGAAAAACAACTGGAAGAATTGAGTATTAAACTTGCAAACAAAGATCAATAAAATTCTCGGCGGCCTTCTAGATAGAATTGGACTTTATCAAGTTTTAAAATCTATTGGCGCTGAAAAAATGGCAAATAAATTTTCGGCAGCAGTTGTTTATGCTGTCTTCTCATCATTCGCATTGAACTTTTTCTATCAACCAGGACATGTGTATGCTTCTGGTGCGACGGGAGCGGCTCAGGTTGTTACTGAATTAGTAGCCAGAATAAGTGGTCATAATATCTTACCTATTTCTGCTTCTTTGATATTAGTAAATGCGCCACTGTTCATTCTTGCTTGGCGAGGAATAGGCAAACAGTTCACCGTTTATACAGTAATTACAGTTGTTATGAGTTCAGTTTTCATCCATTTTATTCCAGTGACTCCCTTAACTCATGAGCCAGTTATTAATGCTGTCTTTGGTGGGGCAATTATGGGATTTGGTGTTGGGAATGCTATGAAATCTGGGATTTCTTCTGGAGGAACTGATATCGTCAGCCTCTACATGCGTAAGAAAACAGGAAGAAGTGTTGGAACTTTGGCATTTCTGGTAAATGGTGTGATTATTTTTACAGCCGGAGTTCTTTTTGGCTGGGAATACATGCTCTATAGTTTAATTGCTATTTTCGTTAATTCTCGTGTACAAGATGCAATCTTTACAAGACAAAAACGTCTTCAAGTAATGATTGTAACTAAAAATCCAGAATTACTGACAAAGAAATTAGTGAATCGTTTTAAACATGGAGTAACCATTTTACATGATGCGGAAGGTGGCTATACACATACCAGTCAGACCGTCCTCATGACTGTCATTACAATGTATGAATATCAGGAATTCAAGGATATCATTCAAAAATATGACGAACATGCTTTTGTATCAATATCGGAGAATGTTCGAGTGCTTGGAAAATTTGCGGAAGTAGAAGATTAACTGCTTAGGTTTTACATTGAAAAAAGAAAGATAAAAGGGAGAAAGCCAAAAGGAGGACTTTCTCCCCTTATTATCTGAAAAAATAAAGGAGCAAATAAAATGAAAAGATTTGCAAGAGTACATTTTTTGTACTTGCTTGCCATCGCAATTGGTACTGGAATTTATGCTTTTGGCTTTGTCGCCTTTAATATGGCGAATCACTTAGCTCAAGGAGGGGTCGCGGGACTTTCTTTGATTTCTTATGCTTTATGGCATATTGACCCTTCTTATGTTCAACTTTTAATCAATATTCCTCTTTTGATCATAGGTTATCGTTTTTTAGGAAGAAGAACCTTTATTTATACTATTTGGGGAATTGTGAGTCTAGCCGTTTGGATTTGGATTTTCCAAAGAATCAGTTTCACAATTAATATTGGAAATGATACGCTGATAGCCGCTTTACTCGCCGGAGCCTTTTCAGGTTCAGGAATTGGATTAGTCTTTCGCTTTGGAGGAACAACAGGTGGGACAGATATTCTTGCTAAATTATTTCAAATAAAAAAGGGAATTCCTGTTGGACGAATGCTTTTTATCTTTGACTCCTGCATCTTAGCTCTTTCTTTAAGCTATATTGACCTTAAGCATATGATGTATACTTTGATCGCCAGCTTTATTTCAATGCAAATGATTAATTTGATTCAAAATGGTGGATATACGGTTCGAGGAATGCTTATTATCACAAATCATCATGTGGAAGTTGCTAAAACAATTATTGAAGAACTTGGTCGAAGCGCAACTTATTTACACGGTGAAGGAGCCTATTCAGGGACTGAAAAAGAAGTCCTATATGTTGTCCTTAATCCAAGTGAAATACAAGAAGTAAAACAGATTCTATCGGTAATTGACCCGAATGCCTTTGCTTCAGTCATCAATGTTCATGAAGTTGTGGGAGATTTCGCTCCTAAACGAGGTAGATTTAAAGATTTAAAAAAATAAGATAGCTCATTGAGCTATTTTTTTTAAGATACTTAAGTTAAAAAGGGAGAAGTTTTCAAAAGTTGACTAAATTCTAAATTTAAACTACAATAGGTTTAAACGTCCTTGCCCTTGGCAAGGATATTTCATCGAAATTTTTGAGGAATATTATGAAAAAATTATCTAAGGTGCATTTTTTGCAACTTCTTGCTGTTACAATTGGTACAGCAATCTATGCCTTTGGTTTTGTTGAGTTCAACATGGGGAACCACTTGGCTGAAGGTGGAGTTGCTGGGCTTTCATTGATTGGTTATGCTTTATTGAATATTGACCCTTCATACACTCAGCTTATCTTAAATATTCCACTTTTAATTCTTGGATATCGCTTCCTTGGACGCCGAACTTTTGTTTATACAATTTGGGGAATTGTGAGTCTTTCAATCTGGATGTGGATTTTCCAACGGATTCCAGTCTCAATTAATGTAGGACATGATTATTTAATCGCTGCTTTACTGGCTGGTGTATTTGCTGGAACAGGAATTGGTTTAGTTTTCCGTTTTGGTGGAACGACTGGTGGTGCCGATATTATTGCCAAACTTTTGCAGGTTAAGGCTGGGATTGCTGTTGGGCGAACTTTCTTTATTTTTGATGCTTGTGTGATGTTACTTTCACTAAGCTATATTGATTTACGCCATATGATGTATACTTTGATTGCAAGTTTTGTGGCAGCACAAGTAATTAATGTGGTTCAATCTGGTGGTTATACGGTCCGAGGGATGCTTATTATCACGAACAATCATGTGGAAATTGCTAAAGCAATTATTGAAGAAATCGGTCGTAGCGCGACTTATCTACATGGAGAAGGAGCTTATTCAGGGAATTCTAAAGAAATTCTATATGTTGTTTTAAACCCTGGAGAAATTCAAGAAGTAAAACAAATTTTGTCTATTCTTGACCCGAATGCTTTCACATCAATTATAAATGTTCATGAAGTCATTGGTGATTTCACTTATCCACGCAGTCGTTATAAAGTGGCTAAAAAAGGAAAAAAATAGCTCAAGAGAGCTATTTTTTATTTTTGTCAGTGAAATTAATTATCTTGAAAGACGTGCACCTTCAATTTCACCGGTAGATTTGACTCCTTCAACAGAAAAACTATCTGCATTGATTCCAGTTTTGATATTTTCCAACTGCTTAATTGTCTTATCTAACTGAATCAAGTTTTGAACATTGTATTCAAAAGTATAATTACTAATTTCTCGTTTTGCTTTCTTCAGGTGAATAATGGCTTTTTCAATTTCTTCAGTAGCTTTTGTTGTACGCATATAGAAAACCCTTTCTATTTTCGGAATTGTGTGAATATTTATTTCTATATTTATTATAACTAAAAAACCTGGAAATTTCCAGATTTCATATCGGTTTATTTGATTCCATTCACAAAATTATCGAGAATAGTGATAATCTCTGCTTGTGATTCTGCTTGATTGACAGCAACTTTTACTTTTGCTGCACGAGAAGCTCCTTTTAGGTAATATGCTGCATGCTGACGAAATTCTCGGCTAGCAAGATTATCACCCTTTAATTCGACGAGACGTGCCAAGTGAAGTTTTGCAATTTCCATTTTTTCAGCAACTGTTGGTTCAGGCAATAGTTTACCTGTTCGTAGATAATGCTCGGTACGATGAAGAATCCAAGGGTTTCCAAGAGCTGCTCGTCCCATCATGACCGCAGTAACGCCTGTTTCATCAATCATGCGTTTCGCGTCTTCAGGAGTCTTGACATCACCATTTCCGATGACCGGAATATTGACATTTTCGGTCAATTTTTTGAGCCAGTGCCAATTTTCTTGAGCATTTCCTGTATAAGCCTGTGCTTTAGTCCGTGCATGCATAGAAACAGCTGCTCCGCCTCCTGCTTCAATTGCTTTAGCATTCTCAACCGCAAAAAGGTGGTCGTCATCCCAACCAATTCGGATTTTCACTGTTAGTGGTCTTGAAATAGCTTTAGAAACAGCAGAGACTACATCATAAACTTTATCAGGATCAAGCAAAAGACGAGAACCCGCTTCGTTCTTAGTTACTTTAGGTACTGGGCAACCCATATTGATATCAATAATATCAGCAACAGTATTTGCTTCAACAAATTTGGCTGCTTCAACCAGAGTGTCTACTTCACCACCAAAAATTTGCATTGAGAGTGGATGAGGTACCCCTTCAAAATCCATCATTTCCAAAGTCTTTTTGTTGCGATGTTCAATTCCTTTATCAGAAATCATTTCAGTTACAACAAGTCCAGCTCCAAATTCTTTAGCAGTAGTCAGAAAAGCTTTATTCGTAATTCCGGCCATTGGTGCTAACACAATTTTATTTTTTATTTCGATATCGCCAATTTTCCACGATTCGTTGTAAATTTTGTCCATAGTCATAAAGAATATTATAGCAATTTTTTGAGATTTCACAAGGTTTTAAGGCTTAAAAAGTTACTGACAGTTCTGTCAGTAACTTTTACTGACAAAAAATACTGACAAAATCGTCAGTATTTATTTTTTTACTAAATAATGTAATTCTACAAATTGTCCGTAGGTTCTCGTGTCAATCAGTTGAAGTTTCTCCTTATAATTTCCTGACGGAAAAAGTGGGATTCCGTCTCCTAGTAAAACTGGAGCAATGGTAACTTGTAATTCATCAACCCAATAATTTTCAAGAAAAAGTTTGATGACCTCTCCGCCGCCAACAACCCAGATGGTTTTGTTAGTATTCGCAAAATTTACTGACAGCTCTGTCAGTTTTTCTTTGTCAATAAAAATGATATTGTCGCTAGCAGAAATGTCTTGATGAGTTAAAATATAAGAAGTTTTGTCAGAATAAGGCCACTGACCGGCTTGCTCTTTTTCTAACCAATCATAAGTTTTTTTCCCCATAATGATTGTATCAATACCACTATAAAAAGCACCATAGCCGTTATCACCCTCACCCTCAACATCAAAAAGCCATTGGAGACTTTCTTCTTTGGTGGCAATATAGCCGTCTAATGTAGAAGCAATAAAAAGTTTTACAGTCATTTTTCTCAATTCTATTTACTGACAGAATTCCTGTCAGTAAAATAATTAATTATTTTACTTAAGTAGTGCTTTTAATTCATCTTCAGAATACTCATATTTGTTTTCACAAAACTGACAAATAATTTCAGCCCCATGATCCTCGGCAATCATTTCCTCAATTGGTTCTCTTCCTAAAGATTTAATGCCTTCAAGGAAACGTTCCTTACTACAATCACATTTGAATTCCAAAGGAAATTCGCCAAGATTTTTGTATTCCATATCGCCATAAATATTGTCTAACATCGTTTTTAATGGTTCTTCACTGGTCAGCATTGTTGCAATTGAAGGCATACTTTTGATATTATGTTCAATTTCGGTAATTTCTTCGTCAGTAGCATCGGGCAAAGCTTGTAACATAAATCCACCAGCAATTTTGACCGTATCTGAGTCTTCATTAAGTAAAACATTCACACCAACAGAAGAAGGAGTTTGTTCTGAACTTAAAAAATACCAAGCTAAGTCTTCACCAATTTCACCAGTAATTAAATCAACTTGACCACTATAAGGTTGCTTAAGTCCCATGTCTTTGACCACAACTAAAAAGCCATTACCAACAAAAGGAGCGACTAATACTTCACCAGTTGAAGCTTTTTTATAGTCGAGTTCACGATTCTTGACATAACCTTTGACATGGCCGCGGCTGTCAGCAACTGCGATAATTGGGCCCATTGCTCCATCACCCAGAACTTTAACTGTAATTTTAGTATCACCTTTTTCATTAGCTCCTAAAATTTGTCCAGCAATCAATGTACGACCTAAGGCAACCGTCGAAGTGGGCCATGTTTGATGGCGTTGCTGAGCTTCTTTCACAGTTAGGGTTGAATCCAAAGCAAAAGCTCTGAAATGCCCATTTTTTGAGATTGATTTGATAATTTTATCCATGAGTCTATTGTACCACAAGACCCCAACTGACCTCAATAGAGCACAAAAATTGTCGATCAATAAATGATACAAAAGCAAGAAAAAATATCAGATTTTCTTTTATTTTGATGTGTGAGAAAGTTTAAAAGTATTTGTTAAGAATAAAGGATTTTGATAAACTAATAGCAGTAAATAAATTTTTTGAAATATATTATTACTAAAAAATAACTAAATACTGATAATGAAGATGAGAGAGGCCTGCTGTGGAATTTGAAGATTATTTTAAAAATGATGAGTTAATGAACATTGTCAGAGAAACTGTAAAATTGGTCTTTCCTGAAGCACAAGAACGTATTTCCTACGGAATGCCTGCATGGTTTAAGGATAAGAATGTCCTTATTTATGCAAGTCCTCAAAAAAAGCACTTAGGAATTTATCCCAAACCAAACTTCATTGAAAATAATAGTGCGTCTCTTAAAGAACAATACGAATGCAGTAAAGGGACCATAAAAGTCCCTTATGATGTTGAAACCAATGAACTCAAACGCTTAGTTAGTGAGATTGTAAAATGGAACTTGGGCCATAAAATTTAACTGGTGTTTTGATAATAAACTATAAAAATTATTTGTATTTGTAAATTTATGTATCCTGAAACCAATTATTAAAAGAAAGAATGTGAATTATGCGAACTGTACCACTTGGACCAATATTAATATTTATTGCTTTTTTTATATTAATTTATATAGGACTAGTCATAGCAATTATTTTAACTGCTTTTATCAATGCAGTTCGTAAAGATGAAAATATAGATGAATCATTTTTAGACAGATTTGAACGTCTTAATAAAGAATATTTTTATACGATATTTAAGAAAGGTTACAAGCCTAAAAAAGAAGCTTTGCCCGAATGGATTCGCTGGATAAGTAAGCCCTAAGAGTGGCATTTTAAATAACAATATGCAAAAATTTAATATAAATTAATTGTACTAATACAGAAGTAAAGGATAATAACAATGGATATGAGAAGAGCTAAAAGGCTTGTCACAGATATTGAGCTAATTAAAAAACTGGTTGAAGAAGTACAAGTAGTTCGTATAGCCATGAATGGAGAAATTTACCCCTATGTAGTACCAGTAAATTTCGGCTATTCTTGGGATAATAATGATCAACTAACTCTATATATTCATGGAGCAAAAGAAGGAAAGAAAGTATCAATGCTAGAAAAAAATCCTTTAGTTGCTGTCGAAATGGATAGTCATCATAAGCTAATTGAAGGAAATAAAAATGCTTCAACTTATTCTTATGCCTATCAAAGTTTGATTGGTTTTGGAAAAGCAGAAATGATAGAAAATTTGGACGAAAAGAGGGGGGCATTGGAGCTTTTAATGGAGCATGCAGCAAAAGGAAAAGAATACGACCCCATGCCAGAAAAAATGTTAGAGCGAGTTGGAGTGATAAAAATTGAATTGGACTCATATACTGTGAAACAAAATATCCATCCCAATGAAAAAAATAAGAGATTAATGATAGAAAGAACTCTATTAATATAGCTAAGTACTCCTTTTTATTAAACTAAAATCCTTTGCTTATAGCATTTTGTTTAGTAAAATAATGAAAAAGCTCATCCTCAATAGCTTTGAGAGGTTAGAAAATGGTTAATGTGTTTTCAGTTATAATAAATTCAACGGTTATCTACTGGGCAACGGCCCTAGATTTACTTATATTACTAGCAATATTATATGTTCGTTTTGATAAAAAAAGTCATTTACCTATTACTCTGGGACAAATAATTGGTTCTTTTGCACTTGTAGTGGTCAGTTTATTTTTTGCGGTCATCCTAAAACTTGTTCCAGAAGAGTGGATTTTGGGCTTATTGGGGCTGATTCCTTTAGGACTAGGAATAAAATATTTATTCTTTGGGGATGATGATGACGATGAAGAATTAGATGAATTACTACAAAAAAGAAAAAATAAAAGCTTGCTTGGAACTGTTATTATCATTTCTTTTGCGAGTTGTGGAGCGGATAACATTGCTTTGTTTACTCCATTTTTATGACACTGTCAACAAATAATTTGCTATTATCTATAATAGTTTTTGCCTTAAATATATTAATTTTAGGGCTTCTTGCTTTTGTTTATATAATACTTGGAATAATGGTTTTACTAGAAAGTGGAACAGTCTCAAAAATTCTCAGTTTTTTGTAAAACTTAATTTGAAGATTAAAAAAGTTCCGTATTTCCGAACGATAATTTAGATTCAATCAAAAGCATCAGGATTTTTTAAGTAAATCTTGATGTTTTTTGATAAAATAAAAAATAGTGCGATAGGAGCTTTCAAGAAATGATTTATCTTTTACTTTTGATAAATTAGTTCAAAAGTTGAAGAAGTTTTTTAGAAATGCCAGCCAAGCGAACTTGGAGCGTGCAAAATATTTTAAGAAAAGTGGATAGTCAAAACTATCCAAAAGGAGAATATTATGCCATCAGTAGTAGTTGTCGGAACGCAATGGGGGGACGAAGGAAAAGGTAAAATTACAGATTTCCTAAGCTCAAATGCAGAAGTTATTGCCCGTTATCAAGGGGGAGACAATGCAGGTCATACCATCGTCATCGACGGCAAAAAGTTCAAACTTCACCTCATTCCATCAGGAATTTTCTTCCCTGAAAAGATTTCCGTTATTGGGAATGGTGTCGTTGTTAACCCAAAATCACTGATTGAAGAAATCGCTTATCTCGCTGAAAATGGAGTTTCTGCAGATAGTTTACGTATTTCAGACCGTGCACATGTCATCTTGCCTTACCATAAAAAATTAGACTTCCTTCAAGAAGAAGCCAAAGGCGATAAGAAAATTGGGACAACCATTAAAGGGATTGGCCCAGCCTATATGGATAAAGCAGCTCGTGTCGGTATTCGTGTTGCAGACTTACTTGACAAAGAAATCTTCGAGGAACGTTTACGTACAAACCTTGAAGCCAAAAACCGTGAATTTGTAAAAATGTATGATTCAGAACCAATCGAATTTGAAGAAATTTTTGAAGAATACTATGAATACGGTCAACAACTTAAAAAATATGTGACAGATACTTCAGTTATCTTGAATGATGCCCTTGATGCAGGAAAACGTGTCCTTTTTGAAGGTGCACAAGGGGTAATGCTTGATATTGACCAAGGAACATACCCATTTGTAACTTCATCAAACCCAGTAGCTGGTGGGGTAACGATTGGCTCTGGTGTGGGTCCATCAAAAATTTCAAAAGTTGTTGGTGTTTGTAAAGCCTATACTTCACGTGTGGGTGATGGTCCATTCCCGACAGAACTTTTTGATGAAGTTGGACATCAAATTCGTGAAGTAGGACATGAATATGGAACAACAACAGGACGTCCACGTCGTGTTGGTTGGTTTGACTCAGTCGTAATGCGTCATGCAAAACGTGTTTCTGGCTTGACTAATCTTAGTTTGAATTCAATTGACGTTCTCTCAGGACTTGAAACAGTAAAAATTTGTGTTGCTTACGAACGTAGTAATGGTGAACAAATTACTCATTATCCAGCATCACTTAAAGAATTAGCAGATTGCAAACCAATCTATGAAGAATTGCCAGGATGGTCTGAAGATATTACTTCATGCCGGACTTTAGAAGAGTTACCAGAAGCTGCTCGTAACTATGTTCGTCGTGTTGGTGAACTAGTTGGCGTACGTATCTCGACTTTCTCAGTAGGTCCTGGTCGTGAACAAACTAATGTTTTAGAATCAGTTTGGGGCGTATAAAGTCCAAATAAAAAAGCCAGAGCATGCTCTGACTTTTTTTTGTTTACAAGAAGGGTCCAAAGACTTGTGAACTAGAATTTTTATTGTTGACGTTGACATCAATTACGTTATAAAAGGCATTCGAAGTATCAGCTACATCCCAGACAGCCAAAACAATGTGATAACCAGATCGATCAGTTGGAATGTTAATCGTATGTGAGAGATTATTTGTTGCAGGAGAACCATCGTGATTGATTGTCCCTATAAGTTCTAATTCTGAACGTTTTAAAGGTGCATTTTGGTCCCAACCTGTTTTTGTCATATAGTAGTGCCACTTCGTTGTTTTATGAGGTGCAGTGTATTTCCAAGTGAAGATGTTAGAACCTGTACTAATAGAGGTTTTTTTCCAGCGAGAACTAGTTTGATTATCTAGAACAAAGTCCCCTATTTGCCCTAAGCCTCCATTTGCAGAAGCAATCCGACCATCAGCGGGACCAGATTCTGGGAAGCCTTTAGGTGCTTCTAAAGATTGTGGGTTACTAATAACATTTCCATAAATATTAAAAGCGGCGGTCCAACCTAAACTTTGAGAATCCAATTGTCCTTGATAGCCTCTGGCTGGTGGTGATTGAACATAACCATGAGCTGATACAGTATCTGTTTTAATTAAAAGGGAGACACTGAGTAGACCTGCAGCAACTAATAAACCAGTAAGTAGTTTTTTCATAAATTTATTCCTCTCCTATTTATAGCTTTTTCCATGGGCCAAATTCTCCTGATTGGTCAGGTTGTTGGCCAGTATTCCACCATTTTGCTTCATAATTTACTCCATTAAAAGTAACACGATCACCTTGAACATAAATTTTATCCTTTTGCCAAGTATTATTTTCCGTTGATGTATCCAGTGTCATAAATGTAGCTCTTGCCGTATCAGAACGATTACCTGAAGGGTCAACTGCTACAACTTCAACATTGTATTCAGTTTTTTTGGATAATCCAGTCACCTCTTGTAAGCCGGAAATACTTTTAAAAGATTGAGTACCAATCTTAATTTCATAGTGATCAATGCGGACATTGTCTGTAGATTTTCCTTGAATTGTGGCAGTAGAAGCAGTCACATTACTAATCGAAATTGTGGGCAAGGTTGGTTTTTCAGTATCTTCAATCGGTTGATTGTTAAAGAGCATTGGGGCGTATGTATTTACAAAAGTATTATTATATTTTTCACCATTTGAATTGGTTCCAGCATCCCAATTTACTGACCAAGTCATTAAACCTTTTATTTCGTGACCAGAAGCTTTTAAGCGATTCAATGCATTTTTTACGGCATTGGGATCCTTCACATAACCTGTTGCAGCAGCGTCATTATTTGATGGTAGACCAATAACGAATTTACTGGCTGGGATTTTAATAAACCCATCTGTTCCTGTTACGAGACGTTGAGTTAAGCCATAGAGGAAATCTTCTTTTTTTTCGTCATTTGATTGAGAAATCCACATGTTTAAATCACTATCCCAGAAACCATCTCCTCCTTGATTGTAGTATTGAGGATTGATGAAATCATAGTACGAATCTAAATTGTTGATATATGGTGCATATTTTCCTGAACTTGTTAAGTAAGGAAATTCTGGAGCCATCGTAATCATAAAGTTTTTACCATCTTTTCAATAATGGTCTTTAACTTTTTTTAAAGCAGATGGGATAACAGTTTGATTATCTGCTGCTTCAATTGCAGCCTGTTCTAAATCAATATCTAATCCATCAAAGCCGTAAGTATCTACAAGACGAATGATTTCATTAACAAAATCATTTTCTTGACTTTTCTTTAATTCCATATGAGCGTCAGCTCCTCCTAAAGCGATTAAGACGCTCTTACCCTCGGCATTTAATTTTGAAATTTCGGCTCTGAATTCAGTATCAGTTTTGTTATAAGGTTTGAAGGTGGGAAGTGTTTGTCCTTCAGGTGTTTTCATAAAAGAAACATTAATTACATTGTACCCTTCTTGTGTACTTGAAAGATTGAAGTCAGCAGAACTTCCTCCTTTATAACCATCTTTTCCTGTTGATTTCCAATTGTGCCAATAACCTACAAGCACTTTATCTTTTGGATTGACAATTTCACTAGCTGCATCTGCTAAGACTTGTTGCCCTCCTAACACAACAATTCCTATAGACGCTGTTACCAAAAAAGTCTTAATTTCTCTACGTTTTTTCACTGAAATCATAAATATCTCCTAAACAATAGTGATTTTAAAGATTCCGGAATCTTGTTCTGTAAGCGCTAACTTTATTTTAACAATTTTTTCCCTTAACCAAAAATAAAAAGGTTTATAAAATAATTATTTTTGAAGGATAAAAAAACACTAATATTCATAAAATATTAGTGTTTTTCTTATTTTAAATCTTTAAGTAAAGAATCTAACCATTCTTTTTTAAAAGTTTCTCTTTGAATAGCAAAATCTAGAACCAGATAATGTCCACTTTTTTTATTCTTTTCATCTTCACCAAAAAGGTCTTTTTGACGTTTAATCAGATATTCCAATTTTTTCTGGTGGATAATACTTTCTTCTTCAATTAGTTTTAGGAGATTTTCCTCATTTTTGTCATCAAGAAAATAAAGGCGGAGCATGAATTCATCTTTTTGAATTGGATAGCGGTCAACAGGGTGTTTTAACCACTCGTTAAATAGTTTGATTCCTTTTGGAGTAATTTGATAGGTCTTTTTCTCTAACTTTTCACCTACGATGTGTACATCAAAAGTAACGGCTTGATCGTTTAACAATACTCTAAGTGAAGGGTAAATTTGCCCTGTGTTGGCTTGCCAAAATTCACCGACTTCACTTTCAAACTTTTTCTTAAGGTCGTAACCACTTAATGGTTCGGTCTTCAAAAGTCCAAGTATAATATAAGATAATTTATCTCTATGGCTCATATTTTTTCTCCTTTATTTCCATGATACACAAAAAATAGTAAATTGTAAATTTTTGATGTAGAATTTAAACTTCATTTTTAAATAACTATCTATTCTATTATATATAACGAAATTTAAGGAAATCTAAATTGATAATTATTTAATGTCGATAAGCTAGTATTCTATTGATTTCTCAAATAAAGAAGAGACAAATAATATTATTTGTCTCTTCTTTATTTTTTTTTGACTTGAAAATTAGTTCTTAATCATTTTATAATTTTGGTCAAAGTATTTTCCGTTACGAATATCATTTGTCATTTCTTTGTAAGGAGCTTGTGCGACGACTTCGTCATTATCTTTGCCTGCTTCAGCAGCATAAGTGATTTTTGCAAATTCTGGGACTAAATATTTAGGATAAGTTTCATATTTTTCGCGAGATTCATGCATTAAGTCAATAAAATCATTTTGGAAGCAGACAGTGATTTCTGGATGTTCCTCTACCCATTTTGGGAAGAAAATCATGCCATGTAATTTTCCTTCATTTGGAAGAAAATCTAAGGCAACATCAGTACCAGTAGGTTCTGTCCATGTAATTTTATAAATTCCTTCGGTTAACATCACTAATGAAACTTCTTGGTCTTTGACCCAGCGGCCAGCGACCATCCCGCCATGGATACGGTAATCAATGGTATGATCGTTTTTGACGTAAAGTTCATATTCCCAACCATTATCATAGGTATAGATAAAGTGTGTTCCGACAAAATCTTCTAAGCTTTTAAATGTTTTCATTAAATTCCTTCTTTCTAAACATATTTTATAAACATGTTTTAAATATATATTTATTATAAAATACGATTCATATTTTGTCAAGATAAAAAATTACACTTTCTTAAAGTTGACAAATCTTATGAAAGTGATAAAATTAAGCATAGAAGTAAGAAGAGTAGATTGTCTATGAAATTTGAGGGAATTGTGGTCACCGACTGAAAGCCATAATATGGAATTGCAATTGAAGTTCACCTTACTAAAGAAAGCTATTTTTAATCTATCATTTATAGTGATAGCCTAAAAAGTAGACTTTTGTGTGAATTAAATAATTAAATTAAGTGATAAAATAGGATGGTACCGCGGCTTTCGCTCCTTTGGAGATGAGAGTTGTGGTATTTTTTTGTTTTCTACTAAATCTGACTCAAATCTCTTTTTAATAACAAATATATATTTTTCATAAGTTGAAAGGATAAAAATGAACTTACAAGAAAAAATTGAAGACCTTCGCAAGCGGACTTTGTCTGATTTATGCTCTGTTGCTGATGAAAAAACACTGAATAATTTAAGAACTGTGATGCTTGGTAAAAAGGGTGAATTGACTGAAATTCTGAAAGGGATGAAAGACCTAACTAATGAAGAACGTCCAATTATTGGCGCGCTTGCCAATGCTTTTCGTGACGAATTTGGGGCAAAATTTGAAGCTAAAAAAGTGGAAATTGAACAAGCAGTAATGAATGCCGCTTTAGAATCAGAAACTTTGGATGTGACTTTGCCAGGCAAAGCTCAGAAAAAAGGAAGTCGCCATATCTTAACTCAAACGCAAGAAGAAATTGAAGAAATTTTCCTTGGAATGGGTTATGAAATTGTTGATGGTTATGAAGTGGAAACGGACCATTATAATTTTGAGCGAATGAATCTTCCAAAAGATCATCCAGCTCGTGATATGCAAGATACTTTCTATATCACTAATGAAGTTTTACTTCGTACGCATACTTCACCAATGCAAGCTCGGACAATGGATGCTCATGATTTCTCTAAAGGAGGTTTACGCATGATTGCTCCTGGTCGTGTTTACCGTCGTGATACAGATGATGCCACTCACAGCCACCAATTCCATCAAATTGAAGGGTTGGTTGTAGATAAAAATATCACAATGGCAGACCTTAAAGGAACGCTTGACCTTGTCATGAAAAAAATGTTTGGTCAAGACCGTGAATTACGCTGGCGTCCAAGTTATTTCCCATTTACTGAACCTTCTGTTGAGGTTGATATTTCTTGTTTCAAATGTGGCGGAAAAGGATGTAACGTCTGCAAACATACCGGCTGGATTGAAATTCTTGGTGCAGGTATGGTCCATCCCAATGTGCTTGAAATGTCTGGTTTAGATTCTTCAGTTTATTCTGGTTTTGCTTTCGGGCTTGGTCAAGAACGTATTGCGATGCTCCGTTATGGAATCAATGATATTCGTGGATTCTATCAAGGAGATGTACGATTCTTAGAGCAATTTGGAAAATAAAAAAGTCAAAAAACTGTGAATAGAAAGTGAAATAAAATGCAAGTATCATATAAATGGTTAAAAGAGTTGGTGCCTAACCTTAGAGCGACATCGGCTGAATTAGAACAAAAGATGTCAACATCTGGGATTGAGGTTGAAGGTGTGACAAGTCCAATGGAAGGTTTGTCAAAACTTGTTGTTGGGGAAATTTTATCAAGTGAAGATATTCCTGAGACACACTTACATATCACGCAAGTTAATGTTGGAACTGAAGAATCATTGCAAATTGTTTGTGGTGCGCCAAATGTTCGTGTGGGTATGAAAGTAATTGTAGCACTTGTGGGTGCTCGGATTGCTGATAATTATAAAATCAAAAAAGGTAAAATTCGAGGAGTTGAATCTCTCGGGATGCTTTGTGCTCTTGATGAAATTGGGATTGATGAAAAAATTAATCCAATGAAGCATGAGGATGGTATTTTTGAGATGCCAGCGGATGCTAAAGTTGGTGATAGTATTTTCTCTTATCTTGATATGGATGATGAAATCATTGAATTATCAATTACACCAAACCGTGCGGATGCTTTGTCAATGCATGGTGCAGCTTGGGAAGTTGGTGCTATTTATGGTTTGCCTGTTCAATTAGAAAAGAAAGATTTAGTAGAAGCTTCTGAATCAGCAGCAAGTAAAATTGCAGTAAAAGTTGAAACAGATAAGGTTCCAACATATAAAATTCGTTTGATTGAAGGGGTTAAGATTGCTAAATCACCACAATGGTTGCAAAACCGTTTGATGAATGCTGGTGTGAAACCAATCAACAATGTCGTGGATGTGACGAATTATGTTTTGATGGCTTTTGGTCAACCTTTGCATAGTTTTGATTTTGGTAAATTTGGTTCTGATGAAATTTTAGTTCGTCAAGCTAAAGCTGGTGAAAAAATGACAACCTTAGACCATGTTGAACGTGAATTAGATGATTCTGATATTGTGGTTACCGCAAATGGACTTCCTGTTGCACTTGGTGGTGTTATGGGTGGCGCTGATAGTGAAATTACTGACGAAACAACAAGTGTTGCCCTTGAAGCGGCTTTATTTGATGGGACTTCAATTCGTAAAACTTCTCAAAAATTTGCTTTGCGTTCTGAAGCATCAAGTCGTTTTGAAAAAGGAATTAATGAAGGAACGGTTCGTGAGGCACTTGATTTTGCAGCAGCAATGATAGTTGAATTGGCTGGCGGAAAAGTACTTTCAGGCGTTGTTGAATCAAATGATTATCAACCTCTTTTGCCAAAAGTATCAATTACTTTGAGTCGTGTTAATAGTGCTTTGGGAACAGATTTATCTCTTGAGACTGTGGAGAAAATATTTGTTCAACTTGGCTTTGGAGTTGAAGTTGACGGTGAAAAATTTACTTGTGAAATTCCATCACGTCGTTGGGATATTCATATTGAAGCTGATTTAGTTGAAGAAGTAGCTCGTATTTATGGCTATGATAATTTGCCAAGTACCTTGCCTGCCTCACAAAATGTGGGTGAGTTGACTCAAATGCAAAAATTTCGTCGTACAGTGCGAACAGGTCTTGAAAGTTCAGGGCTTAATGAAGTTATTGGTTATTCGCTTGTAACTCCAGAAAAAGCAACTGAATTTGTGGGTCAGCTTGAAACAACAACGCTTATGATGCCAATGACCGAAGATCGTCAAACACTTCGTGCAAACATGATTCCAGGACTTTTGGATATTGTAAATTACAATCAGAATCGTAAAAATACTGATGTGGCAATTTATGAAATCGGCAATATTTTCTTACCAAATCCAGATGATATTCGTCCGATAGAAGTACCAAACCTTGCTTTTGCTATTTCTGGAAATGTTGTGGATAAATCATATAATGGGCAAGCTGTTCCTGTTGATTTCTACTATGCTAAGGGAATTGTGGAAAACCTTCTCGAAGCATACAAAGAAGTAGAATTTATTCCAAGCAATAATCAAGCAGCGATGCACCCAGGACGGACTGCTGTCATTAAAATTAATGGTCGTATGGCTGGTTTTGTAGGACAAATTCATCCGGCGACAGCTAAAAAATACGATATTGCAGAAACTTATGTTGCTGGTCTTGATATGCAAGTGATGCTTGAAGAATTACCAGCTCAAACTATCTTTACTGACATTCCGAAAGTTCAAGCTGTTCACCGTGATATCGCACTTTTGATTGATGCTGAAGTTACACATGCACAAATTGTTTCTGTCATTAAATCAAGTCGTGTCAAAACACTTAGCCAAGTTGAGTTATTTGATATTTATCAAGGCAAAAACTTACCGGCTGGTAAGAAATCAATGGCTTACAGTCTCACTTTCCAACCTGTTGAAAATACAATGACAGATGATGAAATTACGGCTGCGGTCAATAAAATTACAAAAAATCTTGTGGAAAAATTGGATATAGAAATCCGTTAATTTAAAAAGTACTGACAAAAAAACTGTCAGTAAAAATCTCTATTGGTATTTTACTGATAGAGATTTTTTTGTAAATAAATAATAAAGAAGCGAATGAAAATTTGCTTTCAATAAGTTAAGTGACTCTTGTGGAAGTGTCATTTTGTATTTGTTTTAAAATTATGTTAATCTTAGTAAAGATATTGCAATTAAAATCTTGAAGGGATATGTTAGAATAGACAAAGTATGAAGAATTTAATTCCTAAAAAAATAAAACAAGTTGGAATACTTGTGGGAGCTTTACTGATGATTTTGTCAGTACTACCATCTAATCTCTTAGGAGTAACAAAGGTAAATGCTGAGAGCTCTCAAACGGAAGTCAACCAAGAACTTAAAAACTTCCAAACAGAACTCGATAGCAAATTAGCGCAAGCGAATAAGATTTATAGTCAAGCGCAAGAAGCTCAACAAAAAGTTAATCAAACTAAGAGCAAAATCACAGAATTTGAAAGTAAAATTTCTGAAACTGAAAATGATATTGTTCAACTCAAGGCTTCTGTCGCAAAACAAATGCGAGCAGTACAATCAAATGGTGGGGCTACGTTCTCATATATTGATGTCGTTGCGTCATCAAAAAATCTCTCAGAGATGATTACACGTTTGACCAATCTGAACCTTGTTTTGACAGCCGAGGCTGACCAAGCTAAATCTTTGATAGAAAAAGAAGCTTCACTTAAAACAATGAAAGTTAAATTGGAAGAAACGCAAGAATCTCTTGTGAAAAACCAAAATGACTATCAAGGACAAGTAGATAGCTTACAAAGTAGTATTTCATCGCTTAAGGATAAAATTAGTTCTAATAAACAACTTTTGAGTGAAATGCAAGAAAAAGCAGCAGCAGAACAGAAAGCTCGTGATGAAGCATTGGCTAAATCGGTAGCTGAGGTTAAAGCAAAAGCGGAGCAAGAGAAGGCTAAGGCTTCATCAAGTTCGTCAAGCACTCAAAGCTCAAGCTCATCAAATTCTCAAAGTTCACAGGCTTCAAGCGATAAAGGAACGAATGTTGCTAACAATGGCTCATCTACGACAACTTCTGGTGGTCGTACTTTAAATGTAGAAGCAACTGCTTATGCTTTAAATGGGATTACAGCAACGGGAATTGATTTAAGTAAAAATCCAATTTGTATTGCGGTTGACCCAAGTGTTATCCCTTTGAATTCACTTGTTGAAGTTCCAGGATATGGAATTGCAATTGCTGGTGATACTGGGGGAGCAATTATTGGGAATATCATTGATGTCCATTTTCCAACTAATGACCAAGCAATTGCTTGGGGACGGAAGAATATTCAAATCACTGTTTTGAGTTAATAAACTTTAAAAAAATAATGAAAGGCTTACAGTTAAGCCTTTTTTTGGTATAATGAGAACATGATAAAAAATGGACGTATTGTCAAATCTTTGGCAGGCTTTTATGACGTAGAATCAGAAGGTGAAGTTTATCAGACGCGTGCGCGTGGTAATTTCAGAAAAAAAGGGATGAAACCTGTTGTGGGAGATTTTGTTGAATTTTCTACTGAGGAAAATTCAGAAGGTTATATTTTAAAAATTGGTGAGCGAAAAAATTCTTTAGTTCGACCATCTATTGCTAATATTGATCAAGCTGTGATTATTATGTCAACAGTGAGCCCAAATTTTAGTTTGAATTTATTAGACCGCTTTTTGGTTTTTTTAGAGCATAAAAATATTCACCCGATGATTTACATTTCTAAGTTGGATTTACTGACAGAGGTTCAGGAAGGCTCAGATAAGAATAAAAAAACTTTTAATCAGCTGACAGATTATGAACAGATAAAAAGTGATTATGAACAAATTGGTTATGATGTTTTTTTTGATGCTGAGCATTTGGTCAGTAATTTAGCGGGCAAAGTAACTGTCTTTATGGGACAAACTGGTGCTGGTAAGACTACTTTGCTAAATAAAATCGCACCAGAAATGCAACTGGCAACGGGAGAAACTTCAGAAAAACTGGGGCGTGGGCGTCATACGACACGTCATGTTGAATTTTTTGAATTGGCTGGTGGCTTAATTGCTGACACACCAGGATTTTCTAGTCTAGACTATGAAGTGACGAATCAGCCGGATTTAAATGCTGCTTTTCCTGAAATTTTAAGAATCAGTCATGATTGCAAGTTTCGTGAATGTACACATACGCATGAACCTAGCTGTGCAGTTAAACTGGCACTAGAAAATCATGAAATTTTAGAGAGCCGCTATGATAATTATTTACAGATTTTAGATGAAATTAATCACACGAGGGAAACTTATGAGAAAAAACGAAAAAAACAGGGCTAAAGATAATATTTGGTTGAAACAAGCTGGTTTTTTTACTCTTGTTTTAGCATGGGTTTTAGCGATTTATTTTAAAAATGATTTGTCAAAAACAATGATGATTATTGTATTTATCCTCTTGGTTATTGCAACTTTCTTTGTTATTTTTTGGTTAAACCGTGTCTTTTTTGGATTAACTAATCAGCCCAAAGAGGATAAAAAAGATTTAGAGAGTTCACAGGACAAAGAAAAATGAAAAAAAGATTGAAAACAGAAGCTTTTTTAGCGGTTATTTTTGCGCTTATTTGCCAAATTTTAGAAATGTTTGTCTTCAAAAGTGGAAGTCTGGCCTTTGTGATGAATTTCTTGACCGTTCTTGCTTTAGGCTTAGCAATTATGCTTGGGGTTCGTGCGGCAACCGTTGTAGAGCACAAACGTGAGGGCGAATCTTGGAAAACAATTATTAAAGAAGAACTTCATGATGAATCATCAGAAAATAGTGGTGAATAAGTGTTTTTAGTTTCAAAAGATAAATTACTAATTCGAGTTATTTAGAGAGAGGATAGAAATGAAAAATAAAATTGCTCCATCAATTTTGTCAGCAGACTTTGGAAATTTTGCAAGAGATGTGAAACGTTTAGAATCAGCTGGAGCTGATCTTGTACACATTGACGTAATGGACGGACATTTTGTAGATAATTTGACCTTTGGAGCTGGTGTTGTTTCGGCACTTCGCGCGCAAACTCATTTATTTTTCGATGTTCACATGATGGTTGAAAATCCTGAAAAATATGTGGAGGATTTTGCAAAGGCAGGAGCTGATAGCATGAGTATTCATGTTGAAGCAACTCATCATATTCATGGAGCGCTTCAAAAAATTAAGAATGCTGGCATGAAAGCTTCGGTAGTTATTAATCCTGGGACTCCTGTAGAGGCGATTAAAACTGTTTTACCACTTGTGGATATGGTCTTAGTAATGACAGTCAATCCTGGTTTTGGGGGTCAAAAATTTATTCCTGAAATGATGGATAAAGTGCGGGAGCTCGCTCAAATTCGAACTGACAAAAAGCTTAATTTTGAAATCGAAGTCGATGGTGGAATTGATGATCAAACAATTAAAGTCGCTAAAGCTGCCGGAGCCAATGTTTTTGTTGCAGGGTCATTTATTTTTAATGGTGAAGTTGAGAAAAATATCGAAAAACTTCGTGTAAATTTATAAAATTCTCAAAATGTTACTGACAGCTTTTCTGTCAGTAACATTTGGGAATTGGTTTAAAGTTTTTAGAAATGTAGGAAAATAAAAAATCAAGATGGAAGTCATAATTATTATATTACTTATACTTTTGATTTTACTGTCCCTTGCCAATTTTTTCAAAAAGACTGACAAAGGAAATACGAGTCATCAGTTAAATTATCTTAATCAAAATTTATCGGAAATGCGCTCAGACATTAATCAGCAACTTGCGCAAAATAGACAGGAACTTTCTAGTAGTTTACGTTCGGTCAATAATGATTTTTCGGCGCTGACAGAAAATATCAATAGTAAGTTTGATTGGCAGTTTAAAGATTTACAAAACTCAAATGAGCAAAAATTAGAAAAAATTTCTGTAAGTTTGATAGAATCTACTGATAGGACGGTTAGTAAACTGTCAGAGCTGACAGAGTCAATTACTGCCAAATTTGACCATAAATTTAAAGAATTACAAGATTCAAATGATAAAAGATTGAGTCAGATTCAAGAAACGGTCGATGAAAAGTTGCAAGAAACATTGAATCGCAGAATTTCGCAATCCTTTGAACAGGTTACTTTACATTTGAAAAATGTGGAAGAGGGCTTGGGCGAAATGAGAAATCTTGCCAGCGATGTGGACAGCTTACAAAAGGTAATGACAGGTGTTAAAACACGTGGGATTGTTGGTGAAATTCAGTTAGGTCGAATTTTAGAGCAAATGTTTACAAGTAGTCAGTACCGCGAACAAGTTAATATTCAAGGGGGCAATGCAGTTGATTATGCTTTGATTTTACCTGGAAAATCCGATGATTCAGAGCTTTTATTGCCAATTGACTCAAAATTCCCAATGGAAGATTACCAACGCTTGCAAATGGCTTTAGAATCTAATGACAGTCTGGAAATTGATAAGACAAGAAAAGCATTGTTTAATGCCGTCAAAGCTCAAGCCAAATCAATCAGTGAAAAATATATTGTTCCACCAAAAACAACAGATTTTGCCATCATGTTTTTACCAACTGAAGGGCTTTTTATGGAAGTGGTCAATAATCCTGAACTTTATGAACAAATCAGTCGCGACTATAAAGTCAATGTGACAGGGCCAACGACAATGACAGCCGTCTTGAACAGTTTGCAAATGGGCTTTAAAACTTTGCAAATCGAACAAAAATCAGCTGAAGTTTATGAGCTACTAGGTGCTGTCAAAACAGAATTTGGTAAGTTTGAAGGTTCACTGAAAAAAGTTCAAGAACGTCTGCAACAATCTGAAAAAGAGATTAGCAATCTAATCACCACAAGAACAAATGTGATGAATCGTAAATTACGGAATATCAACGAAATTGATAATAGTAAAAGTAGTGAACTTCTAGGAATAGATAATGAATAAACTACTCTTTCTATTTTAAGTTCGATAACTAAAGAAGTCGCTCTTAAAAAGTGATAAGAAATTAATATATAAAAGTGGGACGTAAGAAAGAAAAACATTTATTTCTTTGGTGAAATGAAGCGCCCCTGCAAATTTATTTAACTGAGTTTGGACTCGTAGAAGCGCGTGAAATAGAAGCTGGATTGTATTCAGAACCAAAATTTTCATCACTTCTTAATGTTCGTTCTCACATCTTAAAGGAGAAAACATGGTGCTCATTAAAAACTTAGAAATTGGCGAATATTTTGAAGGATTTTATCTGATTAAATCAGTTGAATTGCGTCAAACTCGTGCAGGAAAAGACTTTTTGGCTTTAAGTTTTCAAGACCGGACAGGAACAATCAACGGAAATATTTGGGATGCAAATCCTAAGGCGGTTGAACAATTTAGAGCAGGACGTGTCGTACATATGAAGGCCCTCAAAGAACTTTATAATGGAATGCCTCAAGTCAATAAAATACAATTACGTTTGGCAACAGATAGTGAACCCAATCAACCTCATGATTACCGAGAAAGTTCTCCTGTTCAAGAAAAAGATTTACGTGAATATGTTCAGTCAATCGTTTTTCGTATTGAAAATGCGACCTTAAATCGAATTGTACGTACGATTTTGAAAAAATTTGATAAAGAATTTTATGAATTTCCTGCCGCAAAAACTAATCACCATGCTTTTGAAGGAGGTCTTGCTTTCCATACAACCACCATGCTTCATTTAGCGGAAAAAGTTTGCGAAGTTTACCCACAACTCAACGAAAATTTGATGTTTGCCGGTGTTTTACTGCATGATATGGCAAAATGTTTAGAGTTTACAGGTGCGGAAAATACTTCTTATACTTTGCGTGGAAATTTACTGGGGCACATTGTTTTGATTGATGAAGAAGTAAGTAAAGCCGCCATTGAACTTGGATTTGATGATGACAATGAAGATTTATTAATGCTTCGTCATTGTTTGTTGAGCCATCATGGGGAGTTGGAATATGGTAGCCCTGTCCGTCCGCAAATTATGGAAGCAGAAATGATTCATCAAATTGATGTTATGGATGCCAATATGATGATGATGACTACGGCGACTCAAACGCTTGACCCAGGCCAATTTAGCCAACGCGTTTGGGCTTTGTCTAATCGTAATTTTTATAAACCAAGAAAAGATTAAACCGTGCTTGCACGGTTTTTTTTCTGACAGAAATTTTTGTCAGTAAAAATGGTAAAATAGAGGAAGTTAAAAAAATATAAGGAGTTTTTTATGAATTACACTTTGAAAAATGACCACTTAAATGTTGTTGTGGATACTTTTGGAGCAGAAATGCATTCTATTCAACATGATAATATTGAATATTTGTGGCAAGCAGATGCAAAATTTTGGGGACGTCATGCTCCTGTTCTTTTTCCAATCGTAGGAAAATTGAAAAATGGGGAATATCGTTATAATGACAAAACTTATAAAATGGGTGGACACGGTTTTGCACGTGATAATGACTTTGAATTAATTAAGAAATCAGCTGATGAACTTGTTTTTGAACTTCGTGACAACGAAGATAGCTTGAATCACTACCCCTTTCATTTTGTTTTCCGTGTTTCTTATAAGCTAGTAGACAATAAAATTAGAGTTCGTTATGAAGTGAAAAATGAAGACGAAAAATTTATGTCTTTTGGCGTCGGGGCTCACCCAGCTTTCAATGTTCCTTTAAAAAATGGAACTTTTGAAGATTACCAATTGACAATTTCACCAGATGAAAAACGGACATTTATTCCACTTGATCCACCGTCAGGAACTTTGAAATTAGATGAAAGAGTTGAAAGTCAAGTCAGTCAACTCCCATTAACAAGAGCACTTTTTGATAAAGATGCTTTGGTTTATACTTCATCAAAGGAGATGAAAGTTTCATTGACCAATAAATTGGATGACCACGGAGTCAGCCTAACATGGAAAAATATGCCCTATTTTGGTTTATGGTCACCTTATCCAAATGAAGCACCCTTTGTTTGTATCGAACCTTGGTGTGGAATTGCTGATGATGAAAATACTGATGGAGATATTACCAACAAATTTGGAATTAATCAATTGGCACCAGAAGGAAAATTTTCTTGTGAATATAGCATTGAAATTAAATAATCAAACAAGACTCTCGTATTTTTACGGGAGTTTTTGCTTAAAAAAATGCTAGAATTAATTGAGACAGACTGTCAGTAAAATTAGGAGTTACAAAATTACTGACAGAATAAAAAACAACTGACAGAAAGCAAAATAATGACCACAATTCTTCTCAACGCCTTGAGTATCATGCTTGTTTTATTTTTAGCTCTCCTACTAAAGAAAATTGGAATTCTTCATCAAAAAGACGGAGCATTGACTTCAAAAATGGTTGTTTATCTGACCTTGCCAGCAACAATTTTAATTGGGGTCAATCATACGAAACTCTCTAATATTTTTTTTATTTTGATGTTTATGGGACTTTTTTCTAATCTTCTTTTAGTTTTTCTAGGAAAATTAATTGGACGAAAAGCTACTGTTGAAGAGCGTGGGCTTTATATGTTTGATTTGTCAGGTTATAATATCGGAAATTTTTCAATTCCTTTTGTTTCTAGTTTTTTCCCAGCGGCAATTCCATTTCTTGCCATGTTTGACATGGGAAATTCATTAATGGTGACAGGAACAACTCAAGCAATTGTTGAACTTTCAAGTGGTAGAAAGAAACACGGCTTTATCTTACAAGAAATATTCGGTGTTTTATTTCGTAATCCGCCCTTTGTTGTTTATATTTTTATGTTTATTTTAGCTATTTTCGGCCTATCTTTTCCGGATGGATGGCTGATTCCAATTCGCCCCTTAGCAAATGCTAATACCCTTTTATCTATCTTTACGATTGGGCTTTTTATGGAATTTCGTCTGCCAAAGGGAAAATTAAAACTTGTCATAAAAATATTGACTTGGCGCTATTTATTAGCTTTTATTTTAGCTAGTTTGGTCTATTTTTTCCTTCCATTTCCAGCCATAATAAAAGAAATTCTTTTATTAATCTTCTTTTGCCCAATGTCCTTTTTGCATATGATTCAGGCTATAGAACTTGGAAATGATAAGGCCTTAGCTGGATTAACAATAAGTTTATCTATGTTTATTTCTTTAATTTTAATGAGTATCATTGTAATAATTTTGTGAGGTGAAAAATGAAAAATCAAATAGAAAAATTATTAGAGGATTTTGTACCAGAAGGGCAGCAAGAAGAAACAGATTATAAAGTTTTTCGAGATTTTGCAGCTGATGAAAAAAATTTGAATCGGTCTTCTATTGCACATTTTACGGCAAGTGCATTTGTTTTGAATGAAAGTCATGATAAAATTTTAGGGATTTATCATAAGATTTATCAAAGTTGGGGTTGGGTAGGCGGTCATGCTGATGGCAATGCTGACTTATTAGCTGTAGCGGTAAAAGAGGTCCAAGAAGAAACGGGACTGCAAACTTTTAAAAAACTTTCAGAAAAGCCAATTTCAATTGAAGCTTTGCCTGTTTTTGGACATCATCACAGAAAATATGGTTATGTCAGTGCCCATATTCATCTTAATGTTACTTTTTTATTTGAAGCAAATGAAAGTGATTCGCTTCAGAAGAATACAGCTGAAACAGAAGGATTAGCCTGGATTCCTCTAGAAAAATTTTCTGAAATGTCCTCAGAAAAAGAAATGAGAGTGATCTATGATAAAATAATCGCTCGAATTATAAATAAATAAAATACAAATTGAGACTTGCCTTAGGCAAGTTTTATTATAAGATTAAAAATTTTAAATTAGACCATCACAGAATTAAAATACGAGACTATTGCAAAAAAAACACGAAGGGCTATAATTGAGTCTAATTCTATTTGAAAGTTGAGTAATTTATGCCGGTAAAAGTGATTAAAGGTCTGCCCGCGATTGAGGATTTGCGGGCGGATAATATTTTTGTTATGGACAGTGAGCGAGCGAAGAATCAAAATATTCGTCCTTTAAATTTGCTAGTGGTCAATCTCATGCCGCGTAAATTAATTACTGAAAGACAAATCTTACGATTATTATCAAACACTCCACTGCAAATTAATGTTGACTTTTTATATATGACCTCTCATGATTTTAAAAATACGAAACAAGCACATTTAGAAGCGTTCTATAAATCTTTTTCTGAGATTAAAAGCCAATATTACGATGGATTAATTGTAACAGGAGCTCCAGTTGAACAGTTAAACTTTGAAGAAGTAGACTATTGGAGTGAGCTTTTGAAAATTATTGACTGGTCTAAAAGTCATGTCTATTCAAGTCTGCATATTTGTTGGGGGGCACAAGCGGCACTTTATGCTCGCTATGGTGTAACTAAAGAAAATCTTCCGCAAAAATTGTGTGGTATTTACAAAAGCTCGGTAGAGCAACCTAGAAATCCATTATTTAGAGGATTTGATGAGTCTTTTTATTATCCACAGTCGCGATATACCCAATCGAATCCATCAGAAATAAAAAAGATTCCTGATTTAGAAGTCTTGTCAACATCCAAAGAAACTGGATTTTCAATTTTAGCGAAGAAAAATTTACGTGAAATCTATCTTTTTGGCCACTTAGAATATGACCGTGAAACTTTGGCTTGGGAATATGAAAGAGATAAAGATGAAGGATTGAAACCCAATCTTCCACAAAATTATTTTCCAGAAAATAATGATAGAAACAAGCCAAAAATCACCTGGGCTTCAGCAGCTTCCCTCTTTTTTTCAAATTGGTTGAATTATGCGGTTTATCAAGGAACGCCTTATCTAGGAGAACGTCTGAGTCAACACTTGAATGAAGAAAATTATGATTTTAATCAAAAAGAGCAAAAGAAAAAATAATGAGTTAAAAAATGAGGAAATTTATGGATAAAAGATTAGATACTTTATTGGCACAAGTCGGAATTCATCAAGATGAGGCAACGGGAGCTTTAGTCAGTCCTTTGCATTTTTCAACGACCTATCAACATCCACAATTTGGTCAATCGACTGGCTTTGATTACACCAGAACCAAAAACCCAACAAGAGCAACGTTGGAAGAAGCACTTGCCTCAATTGAATCAGGACAATTTGCTCTGGCAACTTCGTCAGGAATGGCTGCAGTTGTCTTGGCCTTTTCAGTTTTTCCAATCGGTTCAAAAATCGTTGCCAGTCGAGATTTGTATGGTGGTTCATTTCGGTGGTTTGATGAACAAGAAAAAGAGGGACGATTTTGCTTTTCCTATGCTAAAAGCGAAAAAGAAATGCTTGAGCTAATAGATGAAAATACTGATATTGTTTATATTGAAACACCGACAAATCCAATGATGGTTAAATATAATATTGAAAAAATAGCCAATAAAGCACAGGCATATCATGCAAAAGTGATTGTTGACAATACTTTTTATACCCCAATTTATCAAAAACCATTAGAATTGGGTGCGGATCTAGTGATTCATTCGGCGACAAAATATTTATCAGGACATAATGATGTCTTGGCTGGAGCGGTCATTGTTTATGATGAAGAACTTTATGAAAAGTTATTATATCAGCTCAATACCACAGGAGCAGTTCTTTCTCCTTTTGACAGTTATCTTGTCATGCGAGGTTTGAAAACTTTAAGTCTCAGAATGGAGAGGGCAACTAAAAATGCCCAAAAAATTGTGACTTTCCTAAAAAAACTTCCGTCAGTAAAAGAAGTACTTTACCCAGGATTAGGTGGCATGATTTCTCTAAAAGTTATTGACAAAAACAAAATTCCTGATATTTTAAATCACTTGAGCGTTTTTACCTTTGCTGAAAGCTTAGGAGGTGTTGAATCTTTAATCACTTATCCAACAGCGCAAACTCACCATGATATTCCACTTGAGATTAGAGAAAGTTATGGTTTAACAGATGATTTGCTTCGTCTTTCAATCGGGATAGAAGATGTTCGCGATTTAATAGAAGATCTCAAAGAAGCTTTAGAAAATTAAAAAATTACTGATGAACAAGCTAGCATATCTGTAAGTGCTATCTACATGCTACGCACTACGCTGTCCATTCCAACTAAGTGCTAAAGCACTTGTCGACAGGGCGAAGCGCCAACGGCTATCCTATGATGAAACGATTAGAATATCCATAAGTGCTAAAATATGTTCTGTCAGTAAATTTTTTACTGATGGAACTACTAGCAGATCTGTAAACTGCTAAAGCAGTGACAGCTATCCTATGACAAAAAGAAAAAAGAGAGTATAAAAATGACAAAATATGATTTTACAACCATTCCAAATCGACTTGACCACAATTCTGTAAAATGGCAAGAAATAAAAGAGAATCCTCATAAACTTCCATTGTGGGTGGCTGATATGGACTTTCTTGCCTTACCAGAAATAAAACAAAGTATCCATGATTACGCAGACTATGGAGTTTATGGATACGCTTATGTTGAAGAAGATTTAATTAAAAGCATTCAAAATTGGGAAAAAAATCAACATCAGTATGACTTTTCTAAAGAAGCTTTAATTTTGGTTGAAGGAGTTGTTCCAGGAATTGGCCTGGCCATTCAAGCATTGACCAAAGAAAATGATGCTATTTTAATAAACACACCTGTTTATCCACCATTTGCCAGAACAGTTAAGCTAAATAATCGAAAGCTCATTGAAAATAAACTGATTGAAAAAAATGGGGAATTTTTAATTGATTTTGAAGCTCTTGAAAAAGAAATTGTTGAAAATTCCGTGAAATTATATATTCTTTGTAACCCTCACAATCCTGGCGGGCGCGTGTGGACGAAAGAAGAACTGATAAAACTTGGCCAAATTTGTAAAAAGCATAATATGATTGTTGTTTCTGATGAAATTCATCAAGATTTAACGTTGTTTGGTCATAAGCACCAGACCTTTAACACTCTTTCAGAAGACTTCAAAGATTTTTCAGTTGTTTTATCTTCTGCCACTAAAAGTTTTAACATTGCTGGCGTGAAATGCGCTTATGCAATTATTGAAAACCAAGATTTACGTGAAAAATACTTACAAAGAAGACTAGCAAATAATCAACAAGAAATTAGCACTTTAGGAATGCTAGCGACCAAAGTTGCTTATGAAAATGGAAGTGAATGGTTAAATGAACTCAAAAATGTGCTTGAAAAAAATATCACTTATATTGAGTCAGAACTTCATCAAAAAACAAAAATCAAAGTAATGAAACCTCAAGGAACCTATTTGATTTGGCTTGATTTTTCTGAATATCAATTAGAAGATAAGGTATTGGATGAAAAATTAGCAGAAGAGGCAGGTGTGATTTTAAATAAAGGAATAAGTTTTGGAAAAGCCGGACAAGCTCATGCCAGATTAAATGCTGCAGCACCATTCTCATTGATTGAAGAAGCAAGCAAACGACTTGTAGAAACATTTAAAATTTAAGGATTTTAGTCGAAAATGTGTTTTTAAGAATGAAAAATATGTTAAAATCAACTTATGAATGATATTTTACAACTCACAATTGTTTTAATTGCCTCTTTAATTGCTACCCTTGTTTCAAGACGTCTTAAAATTCCGGCTGTCGTTGGACAAATGCTTGTTGGGATTTTGATTGCTCCATCAGTTTTAGGCTTGGTTCATAGTGGTCATGTCCTAGAAGTAATGTCTGAGATTGGAGTTATCTTACTTATGTTCTTAGCGGGAATTGAGAGTGATTTAACTGTTCTAAAGAAAAATTTTAAAGCATCAATGCTAGTTGCAGTTGGTGGTGTGATTGTGCCATTAATTGCTTTTGGACTTGTTGCTTTTGGTTTTGGTTACGGAATATCGACCAGTTTCTTTTATGGGATTGTTTTTGCCGCGACCTCAGTGTCAATTACGGTTGAAGTCTTGCAAGAATATGGCAAGCTCAGCACACGTGCAGGTTCGATTATTCTAGGAGCTGCAGTTGTTGATGATATTTTAGCTGTATTGATTTTATCAATTTTTACTAGTTTTAAAAATGGTGGTTCTGGTTCTCATCTTTTCTTCCAATTTTTGCTTGAACTTCTCTTTTTTGCCTTTTTATTTCTTGTGCATAAGCTTATTCCAAGATTTTGGAAATTCGTCCAAAAACTACCCATTGCCAACAAAAATACGATTGTTGCCTTGATTATTTGTTTGGGCTTAAGTCTACTTGCTGATAGCGTAGGAATGTCAGCGGTGATAGGTAGTTTCTTTGCAGGACTTGCTATTTCACAAACAGAGGTAAGTCATAAGATTGAAGAATATACCTCAGCAATCGGTTATGTTATTTTTATCCCAGTATTCTTTGTTCTTATCGCCATATCTGTTCAATTCGATAGTTTAATTCATCATCCTTGGATAATTTTACTCTTTACCCTTTTAGCAATTTTGACAAAATTTCTTCCCGCCTATTTTGTTGGAAAAGCAAGTAAATTAAGCACTGGTGAGAGTATGTTGATTGGAACAGGAATGATTTCACGTGGGGAAATGGCCCTGATTGTGGCTCAAATTGGTCTGACGAGTGCCATTATCACAGATGAAGTTTATTCGGAGCTGGTTATCGTGATTATTTTAGCAACTGTATTAGCACCATTTTTAATTAAAATGGTCTTGAAAAAATATGATAATTAAGAAAAAATAAAGAATAAAAGACGAAAAATTTAAATTTTTTTAAATTTCATCTTATTCCTCCCAAAAAGACCAAAAAAGTGGTAAAATAGAAAAAATGCTTTTAGAGAATAGCGAACTTGCTAGGCTCTAAAAAATTTTGCCTAAAATTAGCAAAATTGCCTTTTAAAGGCAGTTTACAAATCTGAACTTTGCTTAGCAAAGGGATCTAGCGAAAGGAAAATCAAAATGTCAAAATTTCAAGTCGTAGAACATCCATTGATTCAACACAAACTCTCAATCTTGCGTCGTAAAGAGGCATCGACAAAAGAATTCCGTGAACTTGTTGATGAAATTGGAATGCTCATGGCCTACGAAGTATCAAGAGATTTACCTCTTGAAGATGTTGAAATCGAAACACCCGTTCAAAAAACGACGGTTAAACAAATCGCAGGTAAAAAATTAGCGATTGTACCAATCTTACGTGCTGGTATTGGGATGGTAGACGGAATTTTGAAATTGATTCCAGCTGCTCGTGTAGGGCATATCGGAATGTATCGTGATGAAGAAACACTTAAACCAGTTGAATATTTAGTGAAACTTCCAACCGATATTGCTGACCGTCAAATTTTCCTTGTTGACCCAATGCTTGCAACTGGTGGTTCAGCAATTTTAGCAGTTGATTCTCTTAAAAAACGAAATGCTAAAGCAGAAAATATTAAATTTGTTTGTCTTGTTGCTGCACCAGAAGGAGTGAAAGCTCTCCAAGAAGCACATCCAGATATTGAAATTTATACCGCAGCTTTGGATGAAAAACTTAATGAACATGGTTATATTGTCCCAGGTCTTGGTGATGCTGGAGACCGTTTGTTCGGTACTAAATAATAAATTTATCCCTATTTCAAATAGGGATTTTTTTTATTTTATAAAAAAAGTAATTTTTTAAATCAAAATAGTTTACAAGTGTAAATTTATTTGATAAGATTACATATGTAAACAATAAAAACAAAAAAGGAAGTAATTATTATGTCATTCATTAAATCATTAGAAAACCGTCGCACAATCTACGCTCTTGGAAGAAACGTTCAAGATGAAGAAAAAGTGATTGAAACAATTAAAGAAGCTGTACGTTTTTCACCAACAGCTTTCAATTCACAAACTGGACGTCTTTTGATTCTCACAGGTGATGCCCAAGATAAACTTTGGGATGAAATTGTTGCCCCAGAACTTAAAGCAGCGATGGAAGCACAAGGTGTTCCTGAATCAGCTTGGGATAACACACGTGCAAAACTTGATGGATTTAAAGCGGCTTTTGGTACAATTCTTTTCTTTGAAGACCAAGCAGTTGTTAAAAATCTTCAAGAACAATTTGCTCTTTATGCAGATAACTTCCCAGTTTGGTCAGAACAAGGTTCAGGAATTATTTCTGTAAATGTATGGACTGCTCTTGCTGAACTTGGTTTAGGCGCTAACTTGCAACACTACAATCCATTGATTGGCGAAGCCGTTGCTAAAGAATGGAATCTTCCAGAAAGCTGGAAACTTCGTGGACAACTTGTATTTGGTTCAATCGAAGCACCTGCTGGCGAAAAAACTTTCATGGATGATGCAGACCGTTTCATCGTTGCCAAATAATCAATTATTTTTAATGACCGTCAGTAAAATTTACTGACGGTTTTTTATTTTGTAAAGTTGAACTCTTAAAAGCTGCATGCTATAATTGTCCAAAAGGAAGTGAAAATGAAAAGGATAAAAATGAGGCGATTTTTACAAGATAAAAAATATCCAGCCCTTGATTTTTTGAAGTATGTTGGACCAGGATTGATTGTTGCGGTGGGATTTATAGATCCAGGAAATTGGGCGGCCAATCTTGCTGCGGGTTCTCAATTTGGTTATAAATTACTTTGGGTAATTACGCTATCAACAATTATGTTGGCTTTTCTCCAGCATAATGTGGCCCACTTAGGGATTGTCACAGGAAAGTGTTTGTCAGAAAATGCGACCCAATACCTTAGGCCCTGGCTCAGTCGAGCGGTTTTGGGAACGGGAGTTTTAGCTTCTATTTCGACAGCAGTTGCTGAAATTTTGGGTGGAGCAATAGCTTTGCAAATGCTCTTTAAATTACCTATTGTTGTAGGAGCGATTTTAACGGCTGGCTTGGTTATCTGGTTTTTGTTTAGCAATTCATATCCTAAGATTGAAAAAGTTATTATTGGTTTTGTAAGTTTGATTGGGATTGCACTTTTACTAGAAATTTTTATTATTCCACATATTAATTGGGGACAAGCAGCAAAAGGAATGGTTATACCTTTCGTTGATGCAAAATCAATGCCAATCATCATGTCAGCTCTAGGGGCCGTTGTCATGCCACATAATCTATTTTTACACTCGGAAGTTATTCAAAGTCGTCAGTGGAATTTAAAAGATGAAGCGGTGATGGAAAGACAATTACGTTTCGAGTTCTTTGATACAATTTTTTCAATGTTTCTAGGCTGGGTGATTAATTCTGCAATTATTATCATTGCTGCGGCTTTATTTTTCCCTCGAATTGTAACAGAAATTAATCAAGCACAAGAAATGCTCGTTCCTCTCCTTGGTCCAGTGGCTGCAATTATTTTTGCGATTGCTTTTCTTTTTGCAGGAGTAGCCTCATCGGTAACAGCAGGAATGGCAGGTGGATCAATTTTTGCAGGAATCTTTGCAGAACCTTATGATGCACAAGACCCACATAGTAAATTAGGTGTTTTAATCACAATAATTGGAGCAACGATTGCCATTTGCGCTTTAAGTTTTGTGACTTCGCCCTTTAATATTTTAATTTATTCACAGGTTTTCTTAAGTATCCAATTACCAATTACTATCTTTTTGCAAATTTATTTAACAAGTTCTAAAAGAGTAATGGGTAAATATAAAAATGTTTGGTTTACAAAGTGGCTCTTATTAGCAACAGGAGCTTTTGTAACTCTACTCAATATCGTATTAATCGTCGAAACTTTTAAATAATTCCGAAAAATTTGGTATAATAGTATTGTAAGAAGATTAAAAAATAAGGAGAAATTGATGCAAGCAAAATTAGTTAATAAAGTAGTTATCAAACGTAATGGACATGTCGTTGACTGGGATAGCTTCCGCATTCAAACGGCAGTATTCAAAGCTGCAATCAATGGTAAATACAAAGATAAACCGCTCCACGCCAATATGATTGCTAATAATGTAACAAAAGTCGTTGAAAAAGTAATTGCTGAGCTCTCTTTTGAAAAAATTGAGATTGAAACGATTCAAAACCAAGTGATAAAACAACTCAATGATTTTGATAAAGATGTGGCACGCGATTTTCTTGCTTACAAAACAAAGCAAAATATTGAGCAAAGACATTAATATAAAAAGAACTCTTTGAGTTCTTTTTTTACTCGTCAGTAAAAATTACTGACAGAACTTTTAATCTTGGTCTGTCAGTAATTTTATTTAGTATAATTCCTTCTTGACAAATTTTAGGTCAAGCTTTACAATATAAGAAGAGACATGTTTTTAGTGAAAATTTCTAAGAAATCAGGCGGTTGATGCGAGCCTGAAAATGGCAGCTAAAAATACCACTCATTACTTGCAGACCTTTTGTAAGTTAAATTCTTTTTTGGACAACAGAAAAGCGTCTCTGACACGTTACGTCAAAGAAGAGAAATTTACTGACAGAAATTTTATAGCTAAAAATTGAGCATTTCTGTAAGCAATAATTGCTAGAAGGAGCCTAACAAATTTTGTCAGTAAATAGAACAAAGGTGGTAACACGCAGATCGCGTCCTTTATAGGATTAGATTTGCGTTTTTTTATTTCCATAAATTATTGACAAGACTTTTAATAAGTAATTCATTGCTTCCAAGCAATCAGTTTATCCTGTCAGTAATTTCAAACTAAAAAAGATTAAAGAAAGGCACATAAAATGATCAAAATAACATTTCCAGACGGTAACGTAAAAGAATTTGAGGCGGGCGTAACAACATTTGAAATCGCTAAATCAATCTCACCCAGTCTTGCCAAAAAAACACTTGCAGGTAAGATCAACGGAAAATTAATTGATGCCACTCGAGCAATCAATGAAGATAGCAACTTTGAAATTGTAACACCAGACCATGAAGATGCACTCGGAATTTTACGACATTCAGCTGCTCACCTCTTTGCTCAAGCAGCAAAACGCCATTTCCCTGATATTCACTTGGGTGTTGGACCAGCTATTCAAGATGGTTTCTATTACGATACAGATAACGAAGCCGGTCAAATTTCAAATGATGATTTGGCAACAATCGAAGCTGAAATGAAGAAAATTGTCAAAGAAAACTTCAAATCAGAACGTAAAGAAGTAAGCAAAGAAGAAGCAAAAGAAATTTTTGCAAATGATCCATACAAACTCGAACTCATTGAAGAACACAATGAAGATGAAGGTGGACTTACTATCTATACCCAAGGTGAATATACTGACCTTTGTCGTGGCCCACACGTTCCATCAACTGGTGTCATCAAATTTTTCCATCTTCTCAATGTTGCAGGTGCTTACTGGCGTGGTAATTCTGATAACAAGATGATGCAACGTATTTACGGTACAGCTTGGTTCACAAAAGAAGAATTAGAAGAAAATCTTAAACTTCGTGAAGAAGCAAAAGAACGTGACCATCGTAAACTTGGTCGTGAACTTGACCTGTTCTTTAATGACGCAGAACTTGGTGCAGGAACTGCTTACTGGCTCCCAGCTGGAGCAACAATTCGTCGAATTATTGAACGTTTTGTCGTTGACCAAGAAGTGAAAAATGGTTATCAACACGTTATCACACCAGTCATGATGAACCTTAATACTTATAAACAATCAGGTCACTGGCAACATTACCATGAAGATATGTATCCACCAATGGATATGGGTGATGGCGAAGAAATGGAACTTCGTCCAATGAACTGTCCAAGCCATATTGCTATCTATAAACATCATGTTCACTCTTATCGTGAACTCCCAATTCGTATTGCCGAATTTGGGATGATGCACCGTTATGAAAAATCAGGAGCACTCTCAGGACTTCAACGTGTCCGCGAAATGACTTTGAATGATGGTCATACTTTCGTCATGTTAGAACAAGTTCAAGAAGAATTTAGTAAAATTCTTCAATTGATTATGGACATGTACCGTGACTTTGGAATCAATGATTACAGCTTCCGACTCAGCTACCGTGACCCTAAAGATACAGTGAAATATTTCCCAGACGATGAAATGTGGGAAAAATCTCAAGCCATGCTCAAAGCAACAATGGATGACATGAATCTTGACTACGTTGAAGCAGAAGGAGAAGCGGCATTTTACGGTCCTAAACTTGATATTCAAGTTAAAACTGCACTTGGTAATGAAGAAACGCTTTCAACTATTCAGTTAGACTTCCTTAATCCTGAAAACTTTGACATTTCATATATTGGTCCTGACGGGGAAAAACATCGCCCAGTAATGATTCACCGTGGCGTAATCTCAACACTTGAACGTTTCATTGCCTACCTTATCGAAGTTTATAAAGGAGCTTTCCCAACATGGCTCGCTCCAACTCAAGCAACTATTATCCCAGTAAATAATGAAATTCATGCCGATTACGCTTGGAAAATTCAACGTGAACTCCAAGACAAAGGATTCCGCGTTGTTGTTGATGAAGCCAATGAAAAAATGGGCTGGAAGATTCGTCAATCACAAACACACAAAATTCCATATCAAATCGTTATTGGAGACCAAGAGCAAGCTGATGGAACTGTAAACATTCGTCGTTATGGCTCAAAAGAAACAAAAGTTATTCCGCTTGAAGAATTTATTGAAAATATCAGTGCAGATGTTGCTAATTTTAGCCGCGTTGATTAATGAAAAAGAGACTGTTGAAAATCAGTCTCTTTTTTATTTATATTGGAGGATTATAGGGTATAATAAATTGTATTAAAAAGATTATTAATATTAAGGTGAAGTATAAAGGGATATGGAAGTGATTAGCAGTTTTTATTTATTTTTGGAAATTTTAGGAACCGTAGCATTCGCTATTTCGGGGACCGTGGTGGGGATCAATCATAAACTAGATATTTTTGGTATTCTTGTGATGTCAGTAATAACAGCTGTAGGTGGTGGGATATTTCGAGATTTACTCTTAGGAGCAACACCGCCTACAGCATTAAAATCGCCATTTTTTATAGTTATTTCGATTATTGCATCAATAGTAGCTATGCTTGTAGCGCTAATAATTAAATCAAGAAGAGAAGCATTGAGTATTTTTAAAGCAGCACGTTTCTATAATAATCTTCTCTTAGTTTCTGACGCCATAGGTCTAGGAATTTTTACAGTATTAGGGATTGATGCTGGAATAGCACATGGTTATTCACAAAATATCTTCTTCATTGTATTCTTAGGAGTATTGACAGGTGTTGGTGGTGGAATGATTCGCGATGTGATTGCAAACCAAGTTCCAATGATTTTCAGAGAAAATATCTATGCCTTACCATGTATTATTGGCGGAATTCTATATGTTTACCTTCAATCGGTAATCAGCCATAACCTAGCTTTATTTATTTCTGTCATCTTTATCGTTCTCATCAGAATCATTTCAGAACAAAGAAAACTAAATTTACCAAGAATTGAATATTAATGTATTTAATAAAACATGATAACAGCGGGGTTTAACGGATGTAAGCTAAAAAAAACCGTAAAAGGGACAGTTAATTGTTGACAAGTCGGAGTAGGTTTGATAGAATATAATAGTTGTCGCGAGAGACGTGAGTCGAAGAGCGACAAGCTAGACCATTGAAAACTGAATAAAGAAGAATGACTCATGTGATGTCTAAGGACATCAAAAATCTGTCAATCAATAATGAAAGACAAGCCAGTCACTACGGTGACTTAAATACTTTATTTGAGAGTTTGATCCTGGCTCAGGACGAACGCTGGCGGCGTGCCTAATACATGCAAGTTGAGCGCTGAAGGAAGGTACTTGTACCGACTGGATGAGCAGCGAACGGGTGAGTAACGCGTGGGGAATCTGCCTTTGAGCGGGGGACAACATTTGGAAACGAATGCTAATACCGCATAAAAACTTTAAACACAAGTTTTAAGTTTGAAAGATGCAATTGCATCACTCAGAGATGATCCCGCGTTGTATTAGCTAGTTGGTGAGGTAAAGGCTCACCAAGGCGATGATACATAGCCGACCTGAGAGGGTGATCGGCCACATTGGGACTGAGACACGGCCCAAACTCCTACGGGAGGCAGCAGTAGGGAATCTTCGGCAATGGACGAAAGTCTGACCGAGCAACGCCGCGTGAGTGAAGAAGGTTTTCGGATCGTAAAACTCTGTTGGTAGAGAAGAACGTTGGTGAGAGTGGAAAGCTCATCAAGTGACGGTAACTACCCAGAAAGGGACGGCTAACTACGTGCCAGCAGCCGCGGTAATACGTAGGTCCCGAGCGTTGTCCGGATTTATTGGGCGTAAAGCGAGCGCAGGTGGTTTATTAAGTCTGGTGTAAAAGGCAGTGGCTCAACCATTGTATGCATTGGAAACTGGTAGACTTGAGTGCAGGAGAGGAGAGTGGAATTCCATGTGTAGCGGTGAAATGCGTAGATATATGGAGGAACACCGGTGGCGAAAGCGGCTCTCTGGCCTGTAACTGACACTGAGGCTCGAAAGCGTGGGGAGCAAACAGGATTAGATACCCTGGTAGTCCACGCCGTAAACGATGAGTGCTAGATGTAGGGAGCTATAAGTTCTCTGTATCGCAGCTAACGCAATAAGCACTCCGCCTGGGGAGTACGACCGCAAGGTTGAAACTCAAAGGAATTGACGGGGGCCCGCACAAGCGGTGGAGCATGTGGTTTAATTCGAAGCAACGCGAAGAACCTTACCAGGTCTTGACATACTCGTGCTATTCCTAGAGATAGGAAGTTCCTTCGGGACACGGGATACAGGTGGTGCATGGTTGTCGTCAGCTCGTGTCGTGAGATGTTGGGTTAAGTCCCGCAACGAGCGCAACCCCTATTGTTAGTTGCCATCATTAAGTTGGGCACTCTAACGAGACTGCCGGTGATAAACCGGAGGAAGGTGGGGATGACGTCAAATCATCATGCCCCTTATGACCTGGGCTACACACGTGCTACAATGGATGGTACAACGAGTCGCGAGACAGTGATGTTTAGCTAATCTCTTAAAACCATTCTCAGTTCGGATTGTAGGCTGCAACTCGCCTACATGAAGTCGGAATCGCTAGTAATCGCGGATCAGCACGCCGCGGTGAATACGTTCCCGGGCCTTGTACACACCGCCCGTCACACCACGGGAGTTGGGAGTACCCGAAGTAGGTTGCCTAACCGCAAGGAGGGCGCTTCCTAAGGTAAGACCGATGACTGGGGTGAAGTCGTAACAAGGTAGCCGTATCGGAAGGTGCGGCTGGATCACCTCCTTTCTAAGGAATATATACAAAGACGTGAGCATTCAACTTTATTCAGTTTTGAGGGGTTTAGTCATAAACCTAAGCAAGAATCAACTTCTTGATTGTGGGGCCTTAGCTCAGCTGGGAGAGCGCCTGCTTTGCACGCAGGAGGTCAGCGGTTCGATCCCGCTAGGCTCCATTGTCAGACAAGACGTTAAAATCACTTGAACATTGAAAACTAAATAACAATATCTAATAACGATAAATAAACCAAAAGCTGTGAATTTTAAAGAATTTACAAACTTATACTTGAAAAACGATGATTTTAAATCATCATGGCAAAGTTAATAAGGGCGCACGGTGGATGCCTTGGCACTAAGAGCCGAAGAAGGACGTGACTAACGACGATATTCTAGGGGGAGCAGTAAGTACGCATTGATCCCTAGGTCTCCGAATGGGGAAACCCAGCTGCTACTAGCAGTTATTCATGAGTGAATACATAGCTCATGTAAAGGTAACGCAGAGAACTGAAACATCTAAGTACCTGCAGGAAGAGAAAGTAAAAACGATTTCGTAAGTAGCGGCGAGCGAACGCGAAGAAGGGCAAACCAAGAAGCTTGCTTCTTGGGGTTGTAGGACTGCAACGTGGACTTAAGCATTATAGTCGAATAACCTGGGAAGGTTAATCAAAGAGGGTAATAATCCCGTAGACGAAATAGCGCTTATACCTAGCAGTATCCTGAGTAGGGCTGGACACGCGAAATCCAGTTTGAATCCGGGAGGACCATCTCCCAACCCTAAATACTCCTTAGTGACCGATAGTGAACCAGTACCGTGAGGGAAAGGTGAAAAGAACCCCGAGAGGGGAGTGAAATAGCACCTGAAACCGTGTGCCTACAAGAAGTTCGAGCCCGTTAATGGGTGAGAGCGTGCCTTTTGTAGAATGAACCGGCGAGTTACGTTATGATGCGAGGTTAAGTTGAAGAGACGGAGCCGTAGGGAAACCGAGTCTGAATAGGGCGACTTAGTATCATGATGTAGACCCGAAACCTAGTGACCTATCCATGAGCAGGGTGAAGGTGTGGTAAGACGCACTGGAGGCCCGAACCAGGACACGTTGAAAAGTGTTTGGATGACTTGTGGATAGCGGAGAAATTCCAAACGAACTGGGAGATAGCTGGTTCTCTCCGAAATAGCTTTAGGGCTAGCGTCGAAATGTAAGTGTATTGGAGGTAGAGCACTGTTTGGGTGAGGGGTCCGTCTAGGATTACCAATCTCAGATAAACTCCGAATGCTAATACACATGTTCGGCAGTCAGACTGCGAGTGCTAAGATCCGTAGTCGAAAGGGAAACAGCCCAGACCAACAGCTAAGGTCCCAAAATATATGTTAAGTGGAAAAGGATGTGGGGTTGCACAGACAACTAGGATGTTAGCTCAGAAGCAGCTATCATTCAAAGAGTGCGTAATAGCTCACTAGTCGAGTGACCCTGCGCCGAAAATGTACCGGGGCTAAACATATTACCGAAGCTTTGGATTGATATTTTATCAATGGTAGGAGAGCGTTCTTAACCGCGAAGAAGGTATACCGTGAGGAGTGCTGGAGCGTTAAGAAGTGAGAATGCCGGTATGAGTAGCGCAAGATAAGTGAGAATCTTATCCACCGTAAGACTAAGGTTTCCAGGGGAAGGCTCGTCCGCCCTGGGTTAGTCGGGACCTAAGGCGAGGCCGAAAGGCGTAGTCGATGGACAACTGGTTGATATTCCAGTACTAGATATGATCGTGATGGAGGGACGCAGTAGGCTAAGAGATGCCAGTTAATGGATTCTGGTCTAAGCAGTGAGGTGTGAGATGTGTCAAATGCATTTCTCTCTAACATTGAGCTGTGATGGGGAAGCAACTACGGTTGCGAACTCTCTGATGTCACACTGCCAAGAAAAGCTTCTAGCGTAAAGTCATATCTACCCGTACCGCAAACCGACACAGGTAGTCGAGGCGAGTAGCCTCAGGTGATCGAGAGAACTCTCGTTAAGGAACTCGGCAAAATAGCCCCGTAACTTCGGGAGAAGGGGTGCTGGTGTAAAAGCCAGCCGCAGTGAATAGGCCCAAGCAACTGTTTATCAAAAACACAGCTCTCTGCTAAACCGCAAGGTGATGTATAGGGGGTGACGCCTGCCCGGTGCTGGAAGGTTAAGAGGAGTGCTTAGACGTAAGTCGAAGGTATGAATTGAAGCCCCAGTAAACGGCGGCCGTAACTATAACGGTCCTAAGGTAGCGAAATTCCTTGTCGGGTAAGTTCCGACCCGCACGAAAGGCGTAATGATTTGGGCACTGTCTCAACGAGAGACTCGGTGAAATTTTAGTACCTGTGAAGATGCAGGTTACCCGCGACAGGACGGAAAGACCCCATGGAGCTTTACTGTAGTTTGATATTGAGTACCTGTAAGTCATGTACAGGATAGGTAGGAGCCATTGAAATAGGGACGCTAGTTTCTATTGAGGCGTTGTTGGGATACTACCCTTGACTTATGGTTACTCTAACCCGCTGGCATAATCGGCCAGGGAGACAGTGTCTGACGGACAGTTTGACTGGGGCGGTCGCCTCCTAAAGAGTAACGGAGGCGCTCAAAGGTTGGCTCAGATTGGTTGGAAATCAATCGTAGAGTGTAAAGGTAAAAGCCAGCTTGACTGCGAGAGCTACAACTCGAGCAGGTAGGAAACTAGGACTTAGTGATCCGGTGGTACCGCATGGAAGGGCCATCGCTCAACGGATAAAAGCTACCCTGGGGATAACAGGCTTATCTCCCCCAAGAGTTCACATCGACGGGGAGGTTTGGCACCTCGATGTCGGCTCGTCGCATCCTGGGGCTGTAGTCGGTCCCAAGGGTTGGGCTGTTCGCCCATTAAAGCGGCACGCGAGCTGGGTTCAGAACGTCGTGAGACAGTTCGGTCCCTATCCGTCGCGGGCGTAGGTAATTTGAGAGGATCTGTCCTTAGTACGAGAGGACCGGGATGGACTTACCGCTGGTGTACCAGTTGTTCCGCCAGGAGCACGGCTGGATAGCTATGTAGGGAAGGGATAAGCGCTGAAAGCATCTAAGTGCGAAGCCCACCTCAAGATGAGATTACCCATTCGTAAGAATTAAGAGCCCAGAGAGATGATCTGGTAGATAGGCTGGAAGTGGAAGAGTTGCGAGACTTGGAGCGGACCAGTACTAATCGCTCGAGGACTTTACCAAAAGAGTCAAATATAAAAAGCTTAAGGTTTAGAAGTTAGAAGAATTGTTATTTAGTTTTGAATGTTCAAGGTAACATTTAATGATTTGGTCATCATTGCGATGGAGATACACCTGTTCCCATGTCGAACACAGAAGTTAAGTCCATCTACGGCGGAAGTACTTGGGGGTTGCCCCCTGGGAGATAGGCAAGTGGCCAAGTTTTGGGAGTTTAGCTCAGCTGGGAGAGCATCTGCCTTACAAGCAGAGGGTCAGCGGTTCGATCCCGTTAACTCCCATTGGTTGTTTCAGCCATTAAGTGAATAAAGGTTCTGTAGTGTAGCGGTTATCACGTCGCCCTGTCACGGCGAAGATCGCGGGTTCGATTCCCGTCAGAACCGTTAGTAGAAATACTAATGACTCGTTAGCTCAGTTGGTAGAGCATTTGACTTTTAATCAAAGGGTCGCTGGTTCGAGCCCAGCACGGGTCATAATCCTAGCGGATGTGGCGGAATTGGCAGACGCACTAGATTTAGGATCTAGCGCTTAACGGCGTGGGGGTTCAAGTCCCTTCATCCGCATACTAGGTATTAGCCGACTTAGCTCAGTTGGTAGAGCATCTGATTTGTAATCAGAGGGTCGCGTGTTCGAATCATGTAGTCGGCATTGTCGTTAAGACACAAAGTTTAAGTGCGAACGTAGTTCAGGGGTAGAACACAACCTTGCCATGGTTGGGGTCGCGAGTTCGAATCTCGTCGTTCGCTTGATAATTCTCACAAGCGGGAGTTTTTGTATAATACCCGGGGTGGCGGAACTGGCAGACGCACAGGACTTAAAATCCTGCGAGGGGTAACCTTCGTACCGGTTCGAAACCGGTCCTCGGGATATGCTAAGGTTAATAGTTATTAAACTATTAACCTTTTTTTTATCTTTCTTTAAGAATGGCTTAATAAAGCGGTTACTTTGGATTTTTGCAAGCTTGGACTAGAAAAATACTTCACAAAATGCTATACTAGGTAAGTAATAAAATATTCGGAGGAATTTTGAAATGGCAATCGTTTCAGCAGAAAAATTCGTACAAGCCGCTCGTGATAACGGATACGCTATCGGTGGTTTCAACACAAACAACCTTGAATGGACTCAAGCTATCTTGCGTGCAGCAGAAGCTAAAAAGACTCCAGTATTGATCCAAACTTCTATGGGTGCGGCTAAATACATGGGTGGTTACAAAATGTGTAAACTCCTCATTGAAACTCTCGTAGAATCAATGGGAATCACAGTTCCAGTTGCTATTCACCTTGACCACGGTCATTTTGATGATGCTTTGGAATGTATCGAAGTTGGTTACTCATCATTGATGTTTGACGGTTCACATCTTCCAATTGAAGAAAACCTTAAACTTGCTGAAGAAGTAATTGCTAAAGCTCATGCTAAAGGCATCTCAGTTGAATGTGAAGTTGGTTCAATTGGTGGTGAAGAAGATGGTATCATCGGTGAAGGTGAACTTGCTCCTATCGATGACGCAGTTGCAATGGCTAAACTTGGTGTTGACTTCCTTGCAGCGGGTATCGGTAACATTCACGGTCCTTACCCAGAAAACTGGAAAGGTCTTCACATTGATCACCTTGAGAAATTGAACAAAGCGCTTGTTGAAGCTATGGGACATAATGTGCCAATCGTACTTCACGGTGGTTCTGGTATCCCTGATGATCAAATCAAAGAAGCTATTGCTAATGGTGTAGCTAAAGTTAACGTTAATACTGAATGCCAACTTGCTTTCGCAGCTGCTACTCGTAAATTCGTTAATGAATTTGATGCTAATGAAGCAGAATACATGAAGAAAAAACTTTTTGACCCACGTAAATTCTTGAAACCTGGTTTCGATGCAATTACTGCGTCTGTTGAAGAACGTATTGACGTATTCGGTTCAGCAAACAAAGCTTAATCAACTTTTAAAACATTATTAGAAAAACATTTGTCATTTATGATAGATGTTTTTTTATACTTTATCTGTTGCTGAGTAGCTAAAATAGTTAATTTTGTAAAATTATAAAGGTAAATGGTGTGTTGATATTGATACTTTGAGGTGTACATATGGTCATGAAATGGGGATAAATTTGGTTTATTTCTCTTAAAAAATAAACGTGATTAGTTTGACTTGCTTGCTCTTAAATGTTACAATTGTGTAAAAGTAAATGTCTTGAAGGAAATGATGTTGAAATTATAATACATATTATGGAGGGATAAGCTAAAATTGATTAATAATGATAAAGTAAAGCGTTTAAAAAAGGAAAAATTTATTGCAGGGACGGCTTTGATTCTAGGAATGACGACTTTTGGTGTGGCTGGATATGCTGATGGAGTGACTGATGGAAGTAGTTCAAATGTAACATTACCATCAAATGTAAAAAGTTTAGATGATGCATCAGGTACAGGTAGCACAAGTTCATCATCAAGTACAGGTAATTCAGGTTCATCATCAAAACCAAGTACTTCAGGTTCAACCTCAAAACCAAGTAAACCAAGTTCATCATCAACTAATAACTCGTCTACAACTACTCAAGCACCATCAACTTCAGTTTCTACCACAGCTCCTTCAGCATCAACTTCTACAGCTGCACCCTCTAATTATTCACAGGATAATGCCTACTATCAAACATCAACTGCAGCACAAATTCCTAATTCTTCAGCAGATTCAGCTCCTTCTATTTACGCTGGCCCTGTTTTGAAAACAATTGAAGCAGCTAAGTCAATTGATAAAATTGATATTTCTAGTACGGAAGCCTTTATTAAAAGTATTGCGGACCGCGTGAGAATTTTAGCTGGTAAGAATAATTTGTATGCATCAATTATCTTGGCACAGGCGATTTTAGAATCGGGTTCTGGTCAAAGTAATATGAGTCAGCAGTATTTTAATATTTTCAATATTACAGGTGCTTATTTAGGAAAATCAATTTCATTTAAGACGGAAGAATTTTCAGGAAATAATCCTTATTATATTGAACAAAGTTTTAGAGTGTATAGTAATTATGACCAAGCATTGGATGACTATATTAATTTAATGATTAAAGGGACAACTTGGAACTCAGAAATTTATGCTGGCGCATGGAAATCACATGCTAAGACTTACCAAGAGTCGGCTCAAGCCTTGCAGGGAATTTTTGCTACTGACCCAGCATATGCACAAAAATTAATTGAAATTATTCAAGAATATAAATTAGATGCTTATGATAATGTTGATAGTACTACACAAGTCGTAGATAGTAAAATTCCTGAAAGTCCACTGGTGGCATCAAAATTAGATAATTCAGCTTATCCAGAATATAATGGGGTAGAATATCCAGGTGCTGATAGTTATGCTTTTGGAAATTGTACACAGTATGTTTATAACCGTATCATTCAATTAGGTGGGCTCGTTGGAAAACATATGGGAAATGGTGGCGAATGGGGAATTAATGCCCAAGCTCAAGGTTATTTCACAACAACTGTTCCAACTGAGGGTTATGCTGTCAGCTTCCCACCAGGAGTAGCTGGTTCAAGTTCTGAATATGGGCACGTAGCTTTTGTTGAAAAGGTTTATTCAGATAACTCTATTCTCGTTTCAGAGATGAATGTTAAAGGAAATAATATTGTCAGCGAACGCCATATTTCTGCTGGTGTGGCAGCTTTGGCGACTTATATTCAACCTAAATAATTACTAACAAAACTAATTAGTAGTTCTGTCAGTAAAATAGGAGTATTGAATCTTTTATTTAGTTAAAAAAAATAAGATGTTAAAAATCAGCCCAAAGGCTGATTTTTATTTGGTAAAAGTTTGAGATAATAAGTGTACGAGATAAAGATAATCTCAATAAAAAAAATTTTTAAGATATTGAATGCTTGAATGAGCAGAGAAAGGATCTAAAAAAATGGCTAATAAAAAAGATAGAATTATGGATTTGATGCGTCGTGGAATTATCACGGAAGATGAAGCTTTAGAATTACTTGAAAAAAATGGTTCAGTGAATGGAGAAGCTTCTGATGATAAAACCGAGAACAAAGAATTCACATATACAGATAAAGAAGGATATGTTAATCACGATGTAGATTTTCCTGATGCAATGAAAAATGTTGCAGAAAGTTTGTTTGCTAGAGGTAAAGAAATTTTCCAAGGGGTTGCAAAATCTGTTGATGATAATATTGATTTTTCAAAAGGATTTCCTAAGGTTAAATCAATTTCTCACACTGTAGAAAAAGATATCAACGAAGATTTCAAAAATGTTAATCTTAATCTTAAGAGTGGTAAAGTAAATATTTTACCTGGTGAAAATGCTCATGTAAAAGTAGAATATAAAATTTACGGGGCAGTTGAAGATGGTAATGTAGAAGCTTATATTGCTGAAAAAACTAAACTTGAAGTTGAAGATGATGTGCTTGAAATTGAAGCAAATGGTCGAATTTCTGCAGATATTGAACTTTATTTACCAGTAAAAGAATATGGAAATATTGAGATCAATACACCTCATGCAGAACTTAAAGTTGAAAAAATTTCCAGTCAAAAAATGAATATTAATCTTATGAACGGAAATGCTGAGGTGCTTGAAGTAAACAGCGATGAGTTGAAGATTAATAATAAGAATGGTGAAATCAAAGTGCTTGATGGCACAAATTCAGATTTAGAATTAACCGGTGTTAATGGTAATATCAGAATTACAACTGCTTTTGAATCTGGTGATGTCTCACTCGTAAACGGAAATATTTTGCTGACCGAAAAAACAGGAACGGCTCACAAATTAAATCTTAAAAATGTGAATGGCGATATCAAAGTTTCTGTACCAGAAAGTTTGGGCTTGGTTGGTCATGTTCGCACAATCTTTGGCGGATATAAGACACGTTTAAATCTTGATAGTCCTTTTGAAGCTGGCCGTAATGGAGCAGCGATTGTCCGTCAAGGTGCTGAGTCATTAACCTTTGAATTTGAAACAAAATCAGGAACGATTTGGCTTAAAGATACTGAAACTACTGACAAAGAAGAAAATGAATAAAATTTTACTGACAGAAATTTTATAAGAGTTCTGTCAGTAAATTTGAAAAGAAAGGTGAGAAATGGCTAAGAAAACTCTGAAAAGATCAAGTAGCAATCGAGTCATCGCAGGAACCGTCGGGGGACTTGGTGAATACTTTGGCTTGAGCCGTACAGTAATTAATGTAATTCGGGTTCTGATTGTGCTTGGTACTTTCGGAAGTTGGGGAACATTACTCATTGTTTATGTGATTGCGAGTCTATTGATGACACCATCACAAGGTTAATTCAACGATTATGAAGAAAGGATAAATTATGTCTCAAAGACAATTAACAAAATCAGTGACAAATCGTAGAGTCAGTGGTGTCATTGCAGGGATTGCAGAATATTTTGGTCTGGGTCGTGATGTTGTGACGATTCTGCGTATCCTATTTGTTGTTCTGGCTTTTGGAAGCTGGGGTGGATTGATTCCATTGTATTTCGTAGCAAGTTGGATTATTCCAAGTGCTAGACCAAGAAATTACTATGATGATTCAGAAGATGATTATCAAGAAAAATGGAATCGTAAAGCGCAACATTTTGATGAAAAAATGGATCGTTGGTCAGAACGTTATTCAGATAAAATGAATAATTGGGCACGTCGTTACGAAGATAAAGGACGTCAAAATCAACAAGATTCAAACCAATGGGGAAATCCATGGGATGAACCAAAAAGTCGTAAGACTAAGGAAGCACAACCAGTTGAAAAAGAAAAAGAAGATGACTGGTCAGATTTCTAAAAAAGTTACTGACAGAAAGTTCTGTCAGTAAAATAATTCTGGTCCACCATGACCTAAAACTGGCCTCCTATATAATATAATAATAATAACTGAAAAAATGGACTAATTAAGTCCATTTTTTTAGTGAGATTTCGCCACTGGAAAGTATTTTTTGCTGACCATTATCTAAATTTACGATAAGCTCACCTTTAGAGGTTAAATCTGTTGCTCTTCCAGAAAAAGTTTGCCCAGATTGAACAAATTCAACTTGTTTGCCAAGAATGAATGAGTGGGATTTATAAATTTCAAAAAATGAACCTTCTGATAAACGATGAAATTCAGACCAGATTTCGGCAATTAATTCCGAACGACTGATGCTTGCTTGTTCATTATAAAATAAAGAAGTGGCTCTTTCTTTGATTTCAGTTGGAAATTGGGAAATAGAAAAATTAATTCCGACACCAATGATAACTTGAGCTTCTTGACTTGGATTAAGTGAAGTTTCGGCAAGAATACCAACAAATTTTTTATCGTCTAGATAAATATCATTAACCCATTTAATTTGAGGCTTTTTGTCAGTTAATTTTTCGATTGCTGACACAATGGCAGCTCCTGTCAGCAGAGTGAACTCTGGAAGTTTTTCTAGTTCAACTTTGGGCTTGAGTGACAGACTCATATAAATTCCGCCAGATGGCGCAGCAAAATACTGACGGCCAAAACGACCATAAGTTTTATTTTGTCTTTCAGTTAAATAAAGACAATTTTCTTGTCCGTCTAATTTAGCATCTTTTTGAGTTGATTCAGATTCAGCGACAATTTTTACATCAGTCAGCCAAGGATTTTTTTGTAAAATAATATTTTTTTCAAGTTTGTCGTTCATTTTTTTATTATACCATGTGAGGTCGGCTGCAAGTGAGATGGAAAATTAGGGAATTACGTTTCTACACTTAAGCAAAATCAAATATATTTATTTTCTAGAGTCTAGGAGGCTGACCTCGGTTATAAGCCAAATCTTTAACAATTTACTGACAATGAAAATTTTCAGAAAAATCTAACGATAGTAAGTATTTGACTTTCAATAATCTACGGAGTATAGTTTTATTAGAACAATGTTAGGAAAGGGAAGAATAACTTGGTATTTGAAAAAACAGTTTTGAACAAAGCACTTGCAGTTGCTTTCGATATCCCCATTGCAGTAACTTATTGGGATGGAAAAACAGAAAAGTATGGTGAAGGAGAAACGCAAGTTCACATTACTTTTAATAAAAAATTCTCATTTAGTGAATTGAGCTCAATGCCAACCTTAGTATTGGCTGAAGCTTACATGAATGAAGAAATTGAAATTGAGGGGAGCATTCAAGAGCTTGTTACATCAGCATATCGTAAGGCTGGTAGCTTTTTAACAGACCAATCTGGTTTTGGGAAATCAATGATAAAACTTTTGGGAAATCATTCTCAAAAACAATCTCGTGAAGATATTCATAGTCATTATGATATTGGTAATGACTTTTATAACAAATGGCTTGACCCGACGATGACTTATTCATGTGCTTATTTTGAACATGAAGAAATGACTTTGGAAGATGCACAAATTGCTAAAGTTCATCATATTTTGGATAAACTCAATAGTAAACCTGGGGGACGTTTGCTTGATATTGGTTGTGGTTGGGGAACTCTGATGTTTAAGGCTGTTCAAGAATATGGTCTTTCAGCAGTCGGAGTGACACTTTCAGAAGAACAATATTATTATGTTCGTAAAAAAGCGGATGATTTGGGACTTTCTGATAAAGTGAAAGTTTATCTGGTCGATTATCGTGACCTCAAAGAAGAACCTTTTGATTACATTACTTCTGTAGGAATGTTTGAACATGTTGGGAAAGAAAATTTGGAAATGTATTTCCAAAAAGTTTCTGATTATCTCAAACCAAACGGTCGTGCCTTGATTCATGGTATTACTGGACAACATCGCGGTGCTGGTGTGGATCCATTTATTGAAAAATACATTTTCCCTGGAGGTTATATTCCAAACATTGCTGAAAATGTTGAACATATTATGACTGCTGGTTTGCAAATGGATGATCTTGAACCCCTTCGTCGTCATTATCAAAAAACGCTTGAAATTTGGAATGAAAATTATCTCAAAGTTTTTGATGAAGTAGAAAAAGAAATGGGTAGGCCATTTGCAAGGATGTGGACGCTTTATCTTCAAGCCTGCGCTGCAAGTTTTGAAGCTGGAAATATTGATGTTGTTCAATATCTTTTGACTAAGGGTGCTTCAGGTCAAGGTTTGCCAATGACCCGCGAATACATGTTTAAAAAACATTAAGTTTGACAATTGATAAGTTGAAAAAGAAGACCATTCAGCATTTCGGGTTTGAATTATCATAAGGTCAACTTATTTAAAATTTATCAGTAGATTTATTTTAGAAACATGTAAAGGAAAGAGTGCATTTTTTCCAAAAAAGAGGTAAAATAAGAGAGTTACGAGTCCCGAAAGGATTTAACATATTTTAAAAATTACTGATGAAAATACTAGCATATCCGTAAGCGCTGAAGCGCCAACGGCTATCCTATGACAGGTTTTTCGTCAGCAAATATTAGATAAGTTTAAAGACGCCTTGTAACCAAAATTTAGATTGGGGGACATTTTTAATGTCAGAAAAACATTTATTTACATCAGAATCAGTATCAGAAGGCCATCCAGATAAGGTTGCAGACCAAATCTCAGATGCCATTCTTGATGCCATTCTCGCACAAGACCCACATGCACACGTTGCTTGTGAAACGGTCGTATATACAGGGACAGTCAATGTCTTTGGTGAAATCTCAACATCAGCTTATGTTGATATTGCTCATGTCGTTCGTGAAACAATCAAAAAAATTGGCTATACAGATAGCGAAAATGGATTCGATTATAAATCAGTGGGCGTTCACGTCTCACTTGTTGAGCAATCAAGCGATATTGCCCAAGGGGTAAATGAAGCCGAAGAAGTTCGCGATAAAAATGGTGAATTAGTTGACCCGCTTGACTTGATTGGTGCTGGTGACCAAGGAATGATGTTTGGTTTTGCAACTAACGAAACTGCCGAATTTATGCCACTCGCCATCTCACTTTCACATAAATTAGTTAAAAAATTAGCTGATTTACGTAAATCAGGTGAAATTTCATACTTGCGTCCTGATGCAAAATCACAAGTAACTGTAGAATATGATGATAATGGCAAAGCAAAACGTATTGACACAGTCGTTATTTCTACTCAACATGCTGCATCAGCAACAAACGAAGAAATTCACGATGATGTGATTAACAAAGTCATCAAAGCTGTTATTCCAGCTGAACTTTTGGATGATGAAACTAAATACTTCATCAATCCAACAGGACGTTTTGTTATTGGTGGCCCTCAAGGGGATTCAGGCTTGACTGGACGTAAAATTATTGTTGATACTTATGGTGGATATGCCCCACACGGTGGTGGAGCTTTCTCTGGTAAGGATGCAACAAAAGTTGACCGTTCAGCTTCTTACGCAGCACGTTATGTAGCCAAAAATATTGTGGCAGCTGGGCTTGCAGAAAAAGCACAAATTCAACTTTCATACGCCATTGGTGTTGCGACACCAACATCAATCAATGTTGATACTTTTGGCACAGGTAAAGTCTCAGATGATGAACTTTTAGCAGCAATTCGTAAAGTATTTGATCTTCGCCCAGCAGGAATTATTCAAATGCTTGACTTACTCCGTCCCATTTACGGACAAACAGCAGCTTACGGGCACTTCGGCCGTACAGATGTAGAATTACCATGGGAACAAACAGATAAGGTTGAAGAACTTAAATCCGTTTTAGGTAAATAATCGGCCTCGCCGACCTTCGTTCGGTCTACGTCGCCATTGTCTCCTCCGCTGTCCTTTCTCGCTAAAGGGCTAAAGCCCAAAGTCGAAAGGCACTTCGGCCGCACAGATGTAGAATTACCGTGGGAACAAACAGATAAGCTTGAAGAGCTTAAAACAGCTCTTAAAAAATAATAAAAAAAGCGGATTTTCGCTTTTTTTTATTTTCAACGAGTAGAGTTGCTTTAAATAGAATACTCAATCCTGTAAAATAGAAGTAACAAGAAAAAAAGGAGCTTCTATGAAAAAAATAATCACTAAAGATTACGCCACAATGAGTGAACTTGCAGCAGCGATTGTTATTGATAAGATGATGCTTTCAAAAAGGGTAAATCTTTCACTTACAGCGGGAAATACCCCTCTTGGGATGTATGAAATTCTTATTGATAAACTCCAAAAAATGAATTTTGATCGCTCAAATATCCATTATTACAATTTTGATGAAGTGCCACTTGCTGGTGAACGCTATGGTTTAACAATGAGTGCTTTAAAGACAGCTTTCTATGATCGAGTACATATTGATGATGGTAATCTTCATGAATTAAATGCCCAAAATAATCAAGTTTTTGACCAAAAGATCTTACAGGATGGTGGGATTGATTTGATTGTTATGGGGATAGGAGAAGATGGTCATTTTTGTGCAAATATGCCAGGACATACAAGCTTTGAGCGAGAAATTTTTGCTGTTCCCTTTGAAGAAGGGGATGAAATTTATCAGTCAATCAAAAATTTGACAGATAAAGAACCGGCTTCTCCTTATATCACTTTTGGTCCACGAACTGTTCTAGCAAGCAAGCAACTTTTAGTTTTTGCTGACGGAAAAAAGAAAGCAGAGATTATGAAAAAAGTTCTTGAGGGCCCAATCACAGAAGAAATTCCAGCTTCTATTTTACGGACGCATCCAAATATTACTTTTATTTTGGATGAAGAAGCCGCCGCTTTACTTGAAAATTAGTTGATGAAGACAGTTATTAAAATAACTGTTTTTATTTATTCGTGAGGGATGTCAATTTATGATGACATAATTGACTCTAAAATATTCTGAAAGCGTTACACTATCTTTCATTGAATAATGAGCCTTAAAATGATATAATAAATGAGTGTTTTACTATGTAAAATACATTAATTTATAATCAAACTGTGAGTAGAATTTATTGGAATTACTACTGACTTTAGAGGAGACTAATGGACATTATTTCTATCGTTCTCTTGGTCTTATTGGTTGTATTAGTTGTCGCATTTATTTTTTACGCTCAAAATATAAAGAAAAATAAGCAGGATGCTGAATCTCTTTTTAATGAAGCTGAAAATAAAGCAAATGAGGTGATGGCGAATGCTAAACGTGAGGCGGAGTCTTTGAAAATGGAGGCTGAAGCCTTCAAAAAAGAAGCCCGTTACACCCTTCGTGAAGAAGAACAAAAGCAACGTCGTGAAATCGAAGATGAATTTAAGCAAGAACGTCAGGAGTTAAAGGAGACTGAAAAGCGCCTAAAACAACGTGAAGAAATCTTAGACCGTAAGGATGATACCTTAACGAAAAAAGAAGAAAACTTAGATTCTAAAGAGGAGAACCTCGTTAGAAAAACTGATACGCTCAGTAAGCGAGAAGAACAATTAGCGCATATTGAAGAAAAGAAACGACTAGAATTGGAGCGTATTTCAAATTTGAGCACATATGATGCTCGTGAAATTATTTTGAGTGAAACTCGTGATGGTTTGACAAAAGAAATGGCTCAAATTATTCGTCAAAGCGAAGAAAAAGCTCAAGTTGAAGCAGATAAGCGAGCTAAAAATATTATCTCACTTGCTATTCAACGCGTTTCATCTGATTCTGTAGCGGAACAAACTGTTTCGGTTGTCAATTTACCAGACGATGGTATGAAAGGTCGAATTATCGGTCGTGAAGGTCGTAATATTCGTACTTTTGAAGCATTGACTGGGATTGATGTCATCATTGATGATACGCCAGAAGCAGTTGTACTTTCAGGATTTGACCCAATTCGTCGTGAAATTGCTCGTATGACTCTTGAACAATTAGTTCAAGATGGTCGAATTCATCCAGCGCGAATTGAAGAGTTGGTTGAGAAAAACCGCAAAGCACTTGATCATAAAATGCGTGAATATGGTGAACAAGCAGCCTTTGAAGTTGGGGCGCATAACTTGCATCCTGACTTGATGAAGATTATGGGACGTTTGCATTTCCGTACTTCATATGGACAAAACGTACTTGATCACTCAGTTGAAGTTGCTCATATTGCTGGTAATTTGGCTGGCGAAATGGGAGAAAATGTGGCACTTGCTAAACGTGCAGGTTTCTTGCATGATATTGGTAAAGCACTTGACCATGAAGTTGAGGGAAGTCACGTTGAGATTGGTACAGAACTTGCACGTAAGTACAAGGAAAATCCAATTGTCATCAATACAATTGCGAGTCACCATGGTGATACAGAACCTTTGAGTAACATAGCGGTACTTGTTGCAGCAGCTGATGCTTTGTCAGCAGCACGTCCTGGAGCTCGTCGTGAATCAATTGAAAATTACATCAAACGTTTGAAAGATCTTGAAGCAATTTCAACAAGCTTTGAGGGTGTGGAAACAGCCTTTGCCTTGCAAGCTGGACGCGAAATTCGTGTAATGGTTAAACCGGAGAAATTAACGGATGACCAAATTGTGATTTTGGCGCGTGATGTGAAAAATCGAATTGAGGATGAAATGGATTATCCTGGTAATATCAAGATTACTGTTATCCGTGAAACTCGAGCGATTGACTATGCAAAATAAAAAACTGTCTTTTGACAGTTTTTTTGTGTCTTATTACAAAAATATATTTCTTTTTTGTTACAAAAGCTAGTTTTAAGAGCTAGCTTTTGATAGAATGAGTTTAATCGTTGATTAAGAGATGGAATTAAAGATATATCGGAGGAAAAAATGCGTGAGCGTGGTTTATTAATTGTTTTTTCTGGACCTTCTGGTGTTGGAAAAGGAACAGTTCGTGCTAAAATTTTTGAGAGTGAAAACAACTTTGAATATTCAGTGTCAATGACAACGCGTAAGCAACGTCCTGGCGAAGTAGATGGAAAAGATTATTATTTCCGGACACGTGATGAATTTGAAGAAATGATTCGTAATGGTCAGATGCTGGAATATGCTGAATATGTTGGAAATTATTATGGTACACCTTTAACTTATGTCAATCAGACATTGGACGAAGGAAAAGATGTTTTTCTAGAAATTGAAGTGCAGGGTGCGCTTCAAGTGAAGGAAAAAGTTCCAGATGGTGTTTTTGTCTTCTTGACTCCCCCAGATTTGGAAGAATTGCGTGGACGTTTAGTTGGACGTGGGACAGACTCGGCTGAAGTCATTGCTTCACGACTTGAAAAAGCAAAAGAAGAAATTCGCTTGATGAGTGAATATGATTATGCAGTCGTTAATGACAAAGTTGAACTTGCTGCCGAACGTGTTAAGAAAATTATTGAAGCTGAACATTACCGAGTGGACCGCGTGATTGAACGTTACGTCCATATGATTGATGATGTGAAAGTTTGATTTTATTGGAAAAAAATACTGACAGTTTTGTTAGTTTAATGCGATTGAATAAAGAGCATTAAATATGCAAATAAAGGAACAATTAATTTTTCTGATTGTTCTGTCAGAAACGATTAAGTTGATGAATTATACTGACAGACTTGTTATCGCTAAAATAGAATTCTGTCAGTAAAATAGAGTGAAAAGTTTAGAAAATGAGGTAATGAATTATGATGTTAGAACCTTCAATTGATAAGTTATTGGACCAAGTCGATTCAAAATATTCTTTAGTAGTTTTGGAAGCAAAACGTGCACATGAATTGCGTGATGGAGAACGTCCAACAAAAGAATTCAAAGCTGTAAAAAATACTTTGCGTGCTTTGGAAGAAATTGCTGATGGAACAGTTAAAATTCACCCATCACCGGAATTGAAACGTGAAACTTTAGTTGAAAAACGCGAATTGGAACGTTTGCAAGCTAAGATGAAAGAACAACTCATCAAAGAGCAAATTGCTAAAGAAGAAGCTGAAGAAGAAGCAAAACAAAAAAATAGCCGTGCCGCTAAAGCAGCTGCGGCAGAATAATTTTTTAAGCGTCAATTGGCGCTTTTTTTATTTCTAAAATTTACTAATAGGTTTATCAATAAGAAGGGTACAAGTCAAAAGCGGGAAAATTTTTTTCTGTTATAATGTGCAACATTCGTAACAAGTAAACCTGCAATTGCTGAACGCAAATCACTATGATGCATTTGTTGCGAGTGTGATTGAACAGCTTTCTGGCTTAGCAAACATTGACAACGTAGCGAAACGAAGATAACATCGCCCTTACTTTCTAAACGGTAAAGCGTAGCTGTTTGCGCTTTACAGATAAGCTTGTATTCTCATCAGGTCGTAATATATCGGCGGCCGAAAATCTTGTAGATTTTCTGTTATAATTAAAGATAAGAAAACGGAGGTCAAAAATAAATGAAAATTGCTAAAATCATCGTTGATGTGCCTCTAATGCAGACAGATAAACCCTTTTCTTACAGTGTTTCAGCTGAATTTGAAAGCTTGCTTGAAGTGGGAATGCGGGTCCATGTTCCTTTTGGAAGTGGAAACCGGCTTGTTCAAGGAATTGTCATTGGATTTGAAGATGAAGAGCTTGAGCCGTCAGTAAATTTGAAAGGAATTTCTGAACTACTTGACGTTGAGCCAGTCCTAACGGAGGAACAGCTTTGGGTGGCAGATGAAATGCGTCATTCAGTATTTTCTTATAAAATTTCATGTCTAAAAGCCATGTTACCTAATCTTTTGAATTCTAATTATGACAAGCTCCTAAAATCTACTGACGGAACTTCTGTCAAATGGTCACAACTGACAGAAGCAGAAAAAATCTCATCAGCAAAAGCTGTACGTTTGGGTCAGTTGTCAGTAGAATATTTAGCAAAATCTAAGGAAAATAGAAAAACAGAAAAATTCCTGTCTATTCCAGATATCGAAAAACTAGCTGAGTTTGAAATTGAAAAGAGAGCTAAAAAACGCTTAGAGTTGAAATATTTTCTATTACGACTTCAAGAAGAAAAAATTGCTGTCAAATCATTAAATTTTTCTTCACAAATCATTAAATTTTTCGTTGAGCATGATTTAGTCAAAATTGAAGAAGTTGAAATTTCTAGGACGAAAGAAAAATTTGAAGCTGTGGAAAATGACAATGCCAAAATCCTCAACTCCGAACAAAATGCAGCTTACGAAAAAATAATTGCATCTTCTGACAAACCATTTTTGTTGGAAGGAATTACTGGTTCAGGTAAAACAGAAGTTTACTTACAGACCATTGACCATTTTCTTAAACTCGGTAAAACAGCAATTATGCTTGTGCCAGAAATTTCTTTGACGCCACAGATTACTAATCGATTTATTGCCCGCTTTGGGGATAAAGTGGCGATTATGCACTCTGGTTTGTCTGATGGTGAAAAATATGATGAATGGCGAAAAATTAAATCTGGCGAAGCTCAAGTAGTTGTCGGTGCACGTTCAGCTATTTTTGCACCTGTTGAAAATTTGGGAATTATCATCATTGATGAAGAACATGAAACTTCATATAAGCAAGATTCAAGTCCCCGTTATCATGCAAGAGATATTGCGCTTTTGCGTGCAAAATGGCATGGTGCAAGACTTGTTTTAGGTTCTGCAACGCCAAGTTTGGAAACGCGAGCACGTGCCATGCGTGGAGTTTATGAACTTTTATTACTGACAAAAAGGGCAAATGAAGCAGCAAACCTGCCAGACATAAAAATCATTGATATGCGCAGTGAAATTTCTGACCAATCTGCCAATTTCTCACAATCTTTACTGACAAAAATAAAAGAAAAAATTGACAAAGATGAACAAGTCATTTTGATGTTGAATCGTCGTGGTTATTCTTCATTTGTCATGTGTCGAGAATGTGGTTTCGTTGTTGATTGTCCCAACTGTGATATTTCTTTGACCCTTCACATGGATACCCGAACTTTGAATTGTCATTATTGTGGTCACGTTGAAGGAATTCCGCAAACTTGTCCTAATTGTCATTCACGAAAAATTCGTTATTACGGATCAGGAACGCAAAAAGTCGAAGAAGAACTTCGGGAAATTATGCCTGAAGCACGAGTTTTGCGAATGGATGTAGATACGACTCGGACAAAAAATGCTCACGAAAAAATTCTTGAAAAATTTGGTAATCATGAAGCTGATATCCTCTTAGGAACTCAGATGATTGCCAAAGGTTTAGATTTTCCAAATGTAACCTTAGTGGGTGTCATTAACGCAGATACAGGTCTAAATCTTCCTGATTTTAGAGCGAGTGAGCGTTCCTTTGAATTGTTGATGCAGGTGGCTGGACGAGCTGGACGAGCAGATAAAAAAGGGGAAGTATTAATTCAAACTTTCAATCCACATCACTATGCGATTGAAATGACTAAAGCGCAAGATTACGAAAAATTTTATGAAATGGAAATGAGATTTCGTCGTGAACTTTCCTACCCTCCCTACTATTTCACTGTTCAAGTGCTTGTTTCTCATCAAGAGGAAGAAGTTGCCATCCAAAAATCTTATGAAATTGCTCGGTTACTCAAGCAAAATTTGACAGAAAAAGCTAAAATTTTAGGGCCAACTGCCAGACCAATTGCCAGAACACATAACCTTTATCATTATCAAATATTAATTAAATATCGTTTTGAAGAAGAATTAGAGCCTGCTTTGAATCAAGTGCTCGAATTGACCCAATTTAGGGATAACAAAAATTTACGGGTGATGATTGATAGCGAACCACAAAGTTTTGTGTAAAGATTTCCACATGGGGAAAGCTAAACATTTGAAAACGTCTGAAAGGGGTGTGGAAAATGCAAAAAATAGAACTTTTTCAACAAACGATTGACGCATGGCTAAATAAAGACCTCCAAAAGTTACTGACAGCTCTGTCAGACGATATTATTTATACCGAATGCTACGGCGCTCAGTATCAAGGAAAAATGGAGATTGAAAAGTGGTTCCGTCAGTGGAATAACCCTGTGGAAAACAAAGTCAAATCATGGTTTGTGAATAAGTCTTATGTAGATAATGAAACGGGTTTTTTCACATGGACTTTCCACTATGTCTATAAAGGTGAAGAAAATATTTTTGATGGCATTTCTCTGGTCAAATTTTCTGGGAATAAAATTTGTGAAATTCAAGAATTTGAACAAAAACATGAAAAATTCCGTCCATTTTTGAAATAAAATGAGGTAAATATGGTTGATAAATTTGATTTATTGAAGCATTTTGGAGTCTATGGTGTGGCAACTGACAATGAGAAATTACTTGTCATTGAAAAAAATTCAGGCCCCTATCAAAATCGCTATGATTTACCTGGTGGTTCGCAAGAAGTTGGTGAATCAATGGTTGATACATTAGAGCGAGAAGTTCTTGAAGAAACAGGGTTTACGGTTCTTTCAAGTACTAATAATCGCCTGTATTCCGCTTGGATTTATGAAAATGACCGTCGAGTCGTCAGTCATCACATTTTCAATCTTTTTGATGTAAAATTAAATAGTGTAGCCAAAAAATTACCACAGGTTGTCGCTGACGGAAAAAATGATTCTGACAGAGCAGTCTGGAAGGCGCTTAAAAACTTGTCAGTTGAAAATTCATCTCCACTTGTCCTAAAAGTAATCGCCGAAATCAATAATTATCCCCATGTGGATAAAGCCGAAATTTACAGAGATTGGAAGGTCAACTATGGAAGCAAAAATTATCCCAAGCCTTTGGTTTGATAACAATGCCAAAGAAGCAATGAACTATTATGTATCTGTATTTCCAAATTCAAAAATCAAAAACATCGAATATTATCCTGATGAAAAGTTAGATGAGCATTTCGTGGGAATGTCTGGAAAAGTATTAAATGGTGAATTTAGTCTGAATGGCCTTAACTTTATCTGCCTTGATGGCGGGCCAATTTTCAAATTTAATGAAGCAGTTAGTTTTACTGTAACTTGTAAAAATCAAGCCGAAATTGATGATTATTGGTCAAAGCTTTCTCATGTTAAAGAAGCCGAACAGTGCGGTTGGTGCAAAGATAAATTTGGTATTTCTTGGCAAATTATTCCAGAAAATCTTGGACAATTGATGGCAAAAGGCGATAAAGCTGTTCAAGTGTTAATGAAACAAAAGAAAATTATTATCGAGGAGTTTGAAAACTTATGACAAAAACAAAAATTATCTTTATGGGGACACCACAATTTGCTGCGACTGTTTTAAAAGGTTTGATTGATTCTAATCAATATGAAATTCTAGCAGTAGTGACTCAACCAGACCGTAAGGTTGGTCGGAAACAGGAATTAAGAATGACACCAGTTAAAGAACTTGCCTTAACGGTTAACTTGCCTGTTCTTCAACCGGAAAAACTTTCTGGCTCAGTAGAAATGACTCAAATCATGACGCTCCTTGAATCAGGAGAAGTTGGAATTGTGACTGCCGCCTTTGGACAATTTTTGCCAGGTAAATTGTTAGATTCTGCTCAATTTGCGGTTAATACTCATGCTTCTTTACTACCAAAATATCGCGGTGGGGCACCTATTCATTATGCTATTATGAATGGCGAAAAAGAAGCTGGTGTAACCATCATGGAAATGATTCGTAAAATGGATGCCGGTGACATGATTGCTCAAGATTCCACTCCAATTCTTGAGGAGGATAATGTCGGAACCATGTTTGAAAAATTGGCACTTGTTGGACGCGATTTGCTACTTGAAACATTGCCAAAATATCTAACTGGTCAATTAGAACCCCAAACTCAAAATGAAGATGAGGTAACCTTTAGCCCTAATATTTCGGCAGAAGAAGAAAAAATCGACTGGAATAAATCTGCACGTGAAATTTTCAATAAAGTCCGTGGAATGAATCCATTCCCAGTTGCTCATACCACATGGAATGGCGAGCGTTTCAAAATTTATGAAACAAAAGTTGCTGATGATTCTGTCAGTAACTTACAAGCTGGTGAAATTGTGGAAAAAACGAAGAAATCATTAAAAGTTGCCACAGGCGAGGGGCTTCTTGAACTTCTTTTTGTTCAACCAGCAGGTAAACCTAAGATGGATATCGTTAGCTTTCTTAACGGTCTAGGTCAAAAAATACAAGTTGGGGATAAGTTTGGCGAATAAATTTATTCACAATAATAAATAAAAAGTTCTATCGTTAAAATTGATAGAACTTTTTATTCGCTAATTTTTATCAAATGATTTTATCAAATGATTAAGGTGTAATAAAAAGAAAGCGAATTACTTTAAAAGTTTCCTGAAGTTTGATATATTAAAAATGTACAGGAACTGTACTAGAAAGAGGTATTTATGATTTGGTCATTAATTGTTGGAGCTATCATTGGTGTAATTGCAGGAGCAATTACAAATAAAGGCAAATCAATGGGATGGATTGCTAATATTTTAGCGGGTCTTGTTGGTTCTGCTGTAGGACAAGCACTTTTAGGCTCTTGGGGCCCAAGTTTAGCTGGTATGGCACTTATCCCTTCTATTGTCGGTGCTGTTATCGTTGTTGCTGTTGTTTCATTCTTCTTAGGTAGAGCTAACAACTAGGTAAAGCAACAAAAGAGAGGAGGTATCGTGTCAAAAGGAAAAAAATTTATATTTATTTTGGCTGATTTATTCTTTCTCACCATTCTTATCCCCATACTATGGGATTACTTTAATTATATGAATTTTCGTTGGGAGCTTATGCCCTCATCAGAAATTCCTTACATTGGGAATCATCTTTCCCAATATATATTTATCAGCTCTTCAATTTTAGGAGCATTATTGTTAATTTGTTTGCTGATTCTTATTTTTTATCCAAAAACTTATCAGGAAGTTCTACTAGATGATAAAACAGGACATCTAACTTTAAAAGTTTCAGCAATCGAAGGATTGGTCAGAGAAACTGTTAGTAACAACGGTTATATCAGAAATCCCAAAATCAATGTAACTTTATATCAAGCCAAAATAAAAATTGATGTTAAAGGAGAAATTATTCCCAGAGTTGAGATTGTCGAAAAAGCAAAAGAAATTGAGCAAGAAATTAAAGAAAGTATCCAAAATTTCTTTGGTATAAATTACGACTTAAAATTAAAAATAAAAGTCAGCTCACTTGCTGAAAATAAAAATTCGACAAGTCGACGTGTAGAATAAGGAGGTGGAAATGAATCTTTTAGAAAGATATCGCTATCCGATAATTGGAGGAATAGTAGGCTTAATTATAGCTATTTGTATCTTCACGATTGGATTTTGGAAAATGATTCTTCTCTTCTTGCTTATTGGCTTAGGAATTTTTGTTGGCCTTTATCTTCAACGTACGGGAATCATTGAACAACTATTAAAGAAAAAATGAGAAAATAATAGGAGGAAATTATGGTACAAGAAAATACAAAAACTGAAGTAACTGAAGTTAAAGGTAGCTTGACTTACGAAGATAAAGTGATTCAAAAAATTGTTGGACTTGCCCTTGAATCTGTCAATGGACTATTGTCTGTCGATGGAGGATTTTTCTCAAATTTGACAGGGAAACTAGTAAATACAGATGATGTTACAGCAGGAGTTGGCGTAGAAGTTGGTAAAAAACAAGTTGCTGTGGACCTAAAAGTAGTCACAGAATACAAGAAGAATGTTCCTGATATTTATCAAAAAATTAAGGAAGTCATTCGTAAAGAAGTTTCTGATATGACTGATTTAGAAGTTGTTGAAGTTAATGTAACAGTTGTTGATATTAAAACAAAAGAACAACAAAAAGAAGATGAAAAAAGTTTACAAGATCGTGTGGTTGGCGCAGCTCAAACAACAGGGAAATTTACATCTGATCAAGTAGATAAAGTAAAAGAAAAAGTTGATGATATGGGTGACGACTCTCGTGTAAAATAAGAATCAATTTAACAAAAAACTGACAATTTTGTCAGTTTTTTTTGTTACTTTCAAGAAAGTTTTGCTTTAAATAGAAAACGGTTAAGTAGTATATTTAGTACAAATGAATCATGGAAAGAGAGCAACTTTAAAAAATTTAAGGACAATCATCTGACAAAAGTCATTGACAGTCATTGACTACTAAAGGTATAATAGCTCTGTATCACAACAAATGCCTAGAATCCTTTATATAAAGGGATTTAAGTTGTCATTATATTAGTTAGTTACGTTTTTAGTTACGTTCGGGAAAAACTCAAAAAAATCATAGTGCTTTAAGTATATTAGCGAACTTTTCAGCAGTTTCTTTCTTTTTCTCTTTAGCAAGATGACTGTACAAATTCATTGTGATTGAATAGTCTGCATGTCCTAATCTCATTTGAATTTCTTTAGGATTTACATCATTGTTCATTAGTAGGCTTGCGTGAGTGTGACGAAAACCATGAAATCCAATGTTAGGAACTTTTGCGTTTTTAAAGTGTCGAACTAAGTGCTGTCTTTCGAGTTCGTAAGTTCTCATTTTTTGATGATATGAGAAAACTAAAGAATCATGCAAAGATATAGCGCCGTCATTTTGTTGTTTTCTCCACTCTTTCAACATTGAAATTGTCTCGCTATCTACAGAAACTAAACGATTGCTTTCTTTTGTTTTTGCACTGTCTTGTATCTCATTGCTGTATTGTATGAGTGTCTTAGATACACTAACGGTATTATTGACAAAATCAATATCAGACCATGATAAGGCTAAAGCCTCACAGATACGCAAACCAGTAGCAAGTAAAAGCTTGTATAGAGTAGCGCTCTTTTTATTTGTTGTGGTTGATTGTAACGAGTCAAGGTAAGCTAAGAAACGTTTAAGTTCATCATTATTAAAATACTTTATTTTTTTGACTGTTCTTGTCTTGAGTTTTGGGGAAAATACTTTTATAGCTGGATTGTCTGAGATAACACCTAATTGCATACCATAATCAAGAATGCGTTTGATGATATTGAGTAATAGCTTATAATCTTTGCTTTTTCCCTTTTCACGATTACCGTTAACTATTTCAGCAGTATTGGCATTTCTAGCCCAGTCATTAACAATATTTTGCAATAGTATAGTTGTAATTTTCTCAACTTTATAGTTTCCGATCGCTGGCAAAATATAATTTTTTAAAAAATTACTATTGATTCTGATTGTATTTGCTTTTACTGTCAATTTATAAGAATCAAACCAACTAGCGGCTAAGGCATTAAAATTGTCAAATGAAACTTTTTCTCTTGCAACAGTAGACCCATTTTTGATAAACTTATTCATAGCTTGGTGAGCTTTGTTCTCGCACGTTTTACGGTTCTTGGCTGTAACCGTGGTACGTACTTGCTTACCTGTTAGGCTATCTACACCAAGATAAACATTTACTTTATAGACGGTTGTACCGTCTTTTTTTTTGACTTCTTTAATATTCATTTTTTTCTCCTGTTCTATTGTCGGGCAAGACATGATTAAGGAGAAAGCAATAGTATCAAAGTTTTATTTATTCAAATTCCATATCATCGATACCTTCAGTGAAGTTTTCTAAAAACTCATACTCATTCATAAATTGTATCCAGTAAGTAACTTGTTCCTCGTGATTATGAAAGCGAGGCTTACCTTCTGCGTTTTTAATTCCTTCTGCCACGTTGGTAAAAGCACCGCTTATGTTCATGTCCCACATCTTGTTAGCTTCTTTTTCGATGCGGGAATCAGTCCATTTAGCAGCTGGTTTTCTACTAACGTTTTTATCTAGCAAGTAAACTGTAGCTTTTTCCAAAAACTTACCTTGGGCACGAGTGTTTTCTTCAACATATTTTCTAAATTCTGTGTAATCCATTTTTCACCCCTTACTATAAACAGTGGCTATGTAGTTGAGCATGACCGATCATTTCATCAAACACCTCAACAACTAACCCATAATGACGCTTTTCTAACTCAAAATGCTCAATAAATGCATCATAATCAATAATGTCTGGTTCCCAGTCGAATTGAGCTAACCACTCATCGGCTCTATATTCAATCATATAGCGGTCAGCTTCTCTTTCTTGCTTTCTATCCCAACCAGAGGAACGACAATCGAGATGCCTATGCCCAAAAGAAACATGACCCATTTCGTGAAGTAATATATTCTGAGTGACCATTTCACTATTAAAGATATCAATAAAAATATATGTTAGTCCTCTAATATTAAATTTCATACCATCTTTAAGATGCGGATAATCAGAAGGATTATAGTATTTTATTTTTACTGAGAGTCCTAACAATAACTCCTTTATAACTGACATATATTTCACCCCCTGCCATGGTCTTCTTCCCATGCTTCACGGAGCAAATGCTTGTAGAGTTCTTTTTCTCTATCTGTCAGAGGGACACCATCAAAAGCTACAGCTTCGTCAACAGCCACTTGAAGTTCTTCGTCAGTAAGCGGAGAATTTATATCGAACAGAGGAGTTATTTTTGGTTTTGATTTAATAGCTTTTTTAGCCTTTTCTTGCTCTTCCAATTGAGAAGAAGCTGTATCAAGTACTATTTTTTGACGAGGCTCTTCGAGTTGCATAGATATATCAGTTATTCGTTGGATAACATCCGGCAATTCTCCAGGTTCTTCCCAATCTTCAGAATGTCTAGGGTCAATATCCTCTCTAAGAACACCGAAGAAATCAGCTATTTTTTGAAGATTACCAGGATTAGGTAGGGATTTACCATTTATATATTCACTAATTGAGCTTTGAGATATGCCTGTATTCTTTTGTAAGTCAACTGCTTTCTTATTTTTTATATCTAAATATTTTTTTATATTAGAAGAAACTATTGTTCGCATTGCTTCATCTTGCGGAGTTAATTTCCCACGTCCCATATGCTACTGTCCTCTTTCGTTAATTTATAAACATTATATCGGAATAAAACGAAATAATCAATAAAAAACACATAAAAATATCGGTTTTTTCCGTTTTTATAGTTGACATTGCTTTAAACCGATGTTATAATTAATTCATAAAGTCAAACAAGCGAACAATCATGGAGCATTCAGTACGGCGGACGGAACAGGCTCAAATGACGGTACACGACGTATCCACCGCGACGTAAGTAGCAAGTTTGGCAAATAAAAAGCCCTTGCAGGAGAATGGAGGTTCTAATGGAAAAAGTAGTTACGCATTACGGAAAAACTATTCAGCAGCACAGTGTTGAGTGGTACAAAAAACAACTGTTAAAAGATTTTTCTGTTCAATTTATCAAAGACTCTTTATTGCCTCAGCTGTTTAAATGGTCAAACGCTTATAAAGCAGCAGTTGAACTGACAAAATAAAAAGCCCCATAGGGGCAGAAAGGAGAAGAATGATAAAAAAAGTATGGGACTATATAAAAATTGGGGGTAAGTTTTACCATAGATTCCCCATGATTCACGGAATGTTATCAGGGTGTATTATAATGATACCCATTATTATAATAAAATTTTTAATAAAATAGTTTTATTTTTTAAATATCAATGCCAATATAGCTAAAGCTATTGTAACAAATAATGTAATTTTCCACTGAGTATCCTTTTTGTTAGATTCCATAATTTTGTTTCTGGAAGTTATTTCGAAATTAATACGACTGTCTAGATTTGATACTTTTTCTTTCAAAGTTCTTATATCTAGTTCTGCAGCGTGAGTAATATCTTTTACATATTCTGGAGTTGCATATCCTTCAGAATCATCAAATTGTCCTTTTGGTTTTAGAGTTTCTTTAGGCATGTTTATCTCCTACTAAGTATACTGTTGTTTCTGAATGATCTAATTCATTATTCATACTATCAAATATTCGTATACGAAAAGTATATTGATTATTCGGGTAAACATCATTAAATGTAAAATTACTTGTCATATTTACAATGAAATTATTCATTGTGTTATCTTCTATGAATCCATTTATTACTCTGCGTGATACAAAATTGAACCCATTAACATCAATATCATAATAATATTGAAAAGGATGCTTCTCAAGGATAAATCCCGAATTTACTGAAATATGAAAATTATCAGCATGATTATTTGGTACTCTAATAGTAGCTGATGGAATAAGTCCTCCTCTAGTTACCGGGTAGAAAAAATTAATTTTGTTCATAAAGCCTCCAATATAATTTTAGTTTAGTCACTTACATTATATCACGGAGTTATGATATCGCTCACAATGAGCAGGGGAGACTGGCGAACAGGTTCGATTCCTGAACTTCCCTTACTGCGTATGCAGAAATTTAAAACACAGAAAGGAGCCAGTATGGCAGAGAAAACACCACCCAAAATTACATTAAAAGCAGCACGAGTCAACGCTGGATTAACAGCTAAAGAAGTTGGAGAAATAGTCGGAAAAAACTATCAAACCATTCTGAAATATGAGCAAGATAGTTCTAATATCCCTCTAGATTTTGGAAAAGAATTGTCAAAAATTTATGACTATCCCTTTAATTATATTTTTTTAGGGAAAAACATCGGTTTAAAACGAACTGGACAGAATATTGCTAGTTAGAAAGGCAAAATATGAACAAATTACAAAATTTTACAAATGGAATTTTCAATCTTGATGTTAAAGTCGAGGGAGAAGAAGTTCTATTTAGTGCAGAACAAACCGCAAAGGCTATGGGTATTACTCAAGTAAAAAATGGAAAAGAATATGTTAAGTGGGAACGAGTAAATAGTTATCTGCCAAATTCCCCAGAAGTGGGGAAAGGCTCATTCATCAGCGAACCTATGGTTTACAAGTTAGCATTCAAAGCGAACAATGCTGTATCTGAAAAATTCACAGATTGGTTAGCTGTTGAAGTCCTCCCAACAATCCGCAAGCACGGGGCTTACATGACTGATGCAAAGGCTCAAGACGTTATTTCTGGTAACGGTTTGGCAGATTTACTACTTCAAGCAGGTAATCAGATTAAGCAACTTGAACTTGAAAAAAGCCAAATGAAACCAAAAGCGTTATTCGCTGATAGTGTTTCAGCTTCCGAAAACACGATTCTCATTCGAGATTTAGCGAAAATCCTGAAACAAAATGGAATTGATATCGGAGAGAAACGATTATTTACTTGGCTTAGAGATAACGGATACCTCGTTAAAAAAATTGGTAGCGATTATAACTCACCAACTCAACGTTCAATGAACTTAGGTATTTTAGAGTTTACCGAAAACACTCACGTTCATAATAGTGGGAAGATCACCGTAACCAAAACACCTAAAGTAACAGGCAAAGGTCAAATCTATTTTGTAAACAAATTTTTACAAGATTTAGCTAGTTAGAAAGGAGAATCTATGGGAGAACGATATGATCCAATGGCTGCGTATCTAGCCAATGGCGTCCTGGAAGAGTTTCGTAAGATGACGAATGAATGGCTGAAATTCCAAAAGGAGCTGTTCAAATATGAAAGTAAGACCGGAGAAATCAGGCAGGTTGATTTGTTGAAAGAATTCCACATGTCATCAGATACGTTGAAAAAGTGGAGAGAAAACGGATTACCTTCAATAAATAGAGGCAGTTCAGTCTTCTATCTCTTGGAAGATTTACATGATTTTTATTACTAAAATGTCGGGCAAGACATGATTAAGGAGAAAACGACTACCTCCACACACACAAAATTAATTCATTAAATGCGGTGCTCCGCTAGAAAAGAGAAATTTATGAAATCTAAAGTACTAATTATTGACGAAGAAGTTCAAGGAGAAAAAATTGTGAACTTGAACACAGAACAACTTATTAAACAAGTAGTAAAAAATATTGATGATAGTGTTATTTCAGTAGAAATAAAAAAACGCCACAAAAGTGACGAATTTGACTCTAGAGACTTTTCTTGAGATAGTCATCACCACATTTTACATTGTGCCATGCTCCTTCGCCAGTAAGCCCACCGACAAATAAACTATCATCATTATCAATTGCAGATAACAAATTATCTCTAACTTGTTTACATGAATCATCAGTGTTTATATGCCAAACAGATTCATTTATTTTACCCCAATTAGGATATGATTTAATTTTTTGGATTAAACCATCATAGTTTTTCCCAGAATTATTTAAATCATACGAAATAATAATACTTTTCATCGCTTATTCCTCCTTTCCATAAAACTAAGCAAATACCGCAAATATCTGCTCACAGTAATTATAGCACTCGGAGGATTAAAACGCATACATAGAAAGGAAATTAATGCAAACAGCAACTAGAAACGGTCGAACTGTTCGACTAATTCCAACACCAGTTGGTCATAAACTGCAAGATATTGATGTAGATTATAAAAAATTATATGAGCAAGCAGTAGCTCAAGCATCACGATTCTCACAAGAATATTGTGATGAAACTGCTGAAAAACGTTACTGGTACCAACGTGCAATGGAAAACGAAGTTTATCGTGAAGCGTGGGAAAGAGAACATCGTTTTGACAATATTGATTTAATTACTGTAGCAAAATAAAAAAGCCCTGCATGGCACGCAGAGCAAGTAGGAAATTCGCCAAAACTTCTACTTAAATTATACCACGAATGCCTAGAAATTTGAAATGGAGAATTTAAATGAGCGTTGATGAAAATACTAATTTAACTAAAACAGTGACAATCCCAATTGAAGAATATAAAGGACTGATTGAACGCAAGTCTTTTATTAATCCTAAAAAAGTAGCTAGAGAAAAAACTCCTTGGGAAGAGTTGGATGAAGAAGTTCAAGAATTCTTTACCTCACCAACTGGCCGCATGCATCTTAAATGCTTAAATGCAATCGTAACTGGTCTATCTTGTACAAGCCTTTATAAAACTTGGCGGACAATGGTAACTCTTCATTCTGGTTCATATACAAGATGGTACACAAATCAGGATGTCGATACTGCTAGAGAGATTTTCGAAGAAATGAAAGCATGCATTAGATAGAAATGGAGAACATTATGGACTTACAACTTATACCAGTAGATGGAGATGGTCAAAGGGTTGACTTGAATCCATCAGCTATAAAAGATATGGATAATATCACACTCACAGAGTTCTTAGCTCAGGCGAAGATTATAGCTGACCTTTATAAAAAGGGCGAAACTGAGGCTAAAAAACGGCTTGATGAAGGTCAACAATTCAATCGTTTGAGTTATGGTAAAGCAGCACAACAAAAGGTTTTAACCATGACTAATAAACAGAAATATGACTTAGTTAAGGCTCATGGTTGGGATTGTGTAGAGCCAATTACTTTAACTAAACTCAAGAGCAAGTTTGGAGATGGAATAGAACAAGAGCTTGAGCAATCCATTGTTTATAAAGATAAGAAAGCACCTCTTAAATGGGATGCGTGAGGTAAATCATGGCAGATTATGAAGAACAAATGCTTGCCTTACAAAAACCTTTACAACCAGACCGAGTAGTTTGGAGAGTTCAACAATCAGGATTTTCTAAGCAAGGGAAACCTTGGGCTATGGTTCTTGCTTATATGGATAATCGGGCAGTCCAAGAACGTTTTGATGAAGTTTTTGGAATTGCTGGATGGAAGAACGAATTCAAAACAGCTCCAGATGGCGGGACGTTATGTGGTATATCCGTTAAGTTTGGAGATGAATGGGTTACCAAGTGGGATGGAGCAGAAAACACGCAGGTTGAAGCAGTTAAAGGTGGGTTATCCGGCTCAATGAAGAGAGCAGCTGTCCAATGGGGAGTAGGTAGATATTTATATGACTTACCTACCAGTTTTGCTCAAACATCACTCGAAAAGACTGATGGTTGGAACAAAGTTTTTGATAAAAAAGCAGGAAAGAACTTTTGGTGGAATAATCCACAACTTCCAAGTTGGGCTTTACCTCAGAATTCAAAGGTTCAAAATACAAAAGCTGACTTTACTGAAGAAGATGTACCAACTCCACCTAAATTATATGTTGTTGGTAAAGATAAAAAAGAATTTGATGAGGGAAAGCTTCAATCTGTAGTTAACAAGATGGTAAGTATTGCTGGAAAAGACTATGGGGCAAGTATTGATGAACAACAATATTGGCTAAAAATGCCACTTGATGAAGCTTACAATGATATCGAAAAATTCGTAGATATAAAAAAAGGAAGAACAAAATGATTAACAATGTTGTATTAGTGGGGCGTTTAACTCGTGACCCAGAACTTAAATATACACCACAGAACCAAGCGGTAGGAACATTTAGCTTAGCGGTCAATCGCCCATTTAAAAACGCAAACGGAGAGCGAGAAGCCGACTTTATCAATTGTGTTATTTGGCGACAACAGGCTGAAAATTTGTCCAACTTTGCAAAAAAAGGAGCTTTGATTGGAATAACTGGACGGATTCAAACAAGAAATTATGAGAATCAACAAGGTCAAAAAGTCTATGTGACTGAAGTTGTTGCAGATAATTTTCAAATGCTTGAAAGCAATAAATCTCAAGCTCAACAAGACAATAAACCACAGACACAAAATAAAAAACCTCAATATCCTGATGCATTTGGAAGTAATCCAATGGAAATTTCAGATGATGACCTACCATTTTAATTAACATCCAGGTGCAGCGTGCGTAACAAATGCTTAAATTCGAGGGGATAGGCAATGCGCAACATTCCCCAGCCTTTAATTTGAAAAATAAAACTTGAAATAAATATAGAAGAAAGGAGAAAGTTTGGAACAAAGTACAAAATTCTTCAATCAAATCCCAGTGCCGATTATTGAAGCTGATGATTTAAATGATTTTGAAAAACTTCTTTTTAGTGAAATATACACGATGGCAAATTCTTATGGAAGTATTTTTCCATCAAATGGATATCTTGCTAAAAGATACGGGAAAACAAAAGTTACAATTTCAAATACCCTGAGTAAGTTGCAGGATAAAGGATATATAAACCTCGAATATCAATATTCTGGTAAAGAAATAGAAAAAAGATTTATTTACCCCTCTTTAAATAAACTTAATGGGGGTATTAAAGAAAATTTTAATACCCCTAAAAGAAATCTTTATGGGGGTATTAAAGAAAACTTTAAAGATAATATATCATCTAATAAATCAATTAATATATCAAATAATAATATATCGGACAAGTCCGATAAAGAGTCTGATTTAGAAACTAGATTTAACAATCTTTGGAAAATATATCCTAACAAAAAAGGAAAACCGAAAGCTCTATTAGCTTATAAAAGAGCTGTAAAATCTGGAACGACAGACGAAGAGATAAAAACGGGTCTTGAAAATTATTTGGAAGAAATAAGAGTTAAAAATACCCAACAAAACTATATAAAACATGGCAGCACATGGTTTAACGGTAAAGGTTGGGAAGATGACTATGATTTAACGCCTATTCAAGGATTTAAAAATAGCAAAGTTGTCAAATCTGCGCCTAACTGGTCTAATCAAAGATTTGAAAAAGACGAAGAAACACTGACAGCGGAAGAATTCGAGGAATATATGAATGGCTTGGACTCTTAAAAAACGGGCTCTTGATGAGGGGCTATCAGAGTATTTTCGTAGCTTTATTCCTGGGATTACCCATAAACAATACTGCAGATATGTTGAAAAAGCTTATGAAGAGGAAATAGTATTAAGTCCTATCACTTTTATCGCAATAGTTAAAGGTATTGATAATGAAAAAGCAACCGAAATATTTTTTGAAAAAAATAAAGAACTGACAGATTCAGGAGTAATTCCTGCAATTGCTAGATTTGGAGAAGAAAATGAAATTTCTTGATTTATTTGCCGGCATTGGTGGATTTAGACTTGGACTTGAACAAGCTGGACATGAATGCGTAGGCTTTTGTGAAATCGATAAGTTTGCCAGGCAGAGTTATAAAGCCATTCATAATACAGAAGGAGAACGAGAATATCATGACATTACAACAGTCAGCAATGAAGAATGGAGAGCCTTACGTGGAACAGTTGAGCTTATTTGTGGAGGATTCCCTTGCCAAGCTTTCTCCATCGCAGGTAAAAGAAAAGGATTCCTTGATGAAACTCGTGGAACGTTATTCTTCGAGATTGCCAGAGCGGCTGAACAAATCAAACCACGGACTTTATTCCTTGAAAACGTTAGAGGGCTTTTATCTCACAACAAAGGGCGAACTTTTAGAACTATCATATCCACCCTTGATGAATTGGGGTACGATGCAGAATGGCAGATACTTAACAGCAAAAATTTCGGAGTTCCACAAAACCGAGAGAGGGTGTTCATTATCGGACATCTTAGAGGAGAACGTGGACGAGAAGTATTTCCTATCGGAGAAAGCAACATCGAAACTAACGATGAATTTAAAATAAAAATCGTTGTTTTAAACAAAGAAAACGGTATGCCTCGTGAAACTAATCGTGTTTACTCTTCAGAAGGATTAAGCCCAACTTTAAATACAATGCAAGGCGGAGGAAGAGAACCTAAGATTGCAATACCAGTTTTAACTCCTGATCGAGCAGAAAAAAGACAAAATGGCAGGAGATTTAAAGAAAATGGTGAGCCAATGTTTACTTTAACTGCTCAAGATAGTCATGGTGTAGCTGTTCAAAACCCATTAAAAGGTAAAACAAAAAATGGCTGGCATTTTGAACAAAATATTTTTGATGTTGAAGGATTAGCAAGAACATTAAAAGCTGGTGGTGGAAGTGGAAATATTCCTAAAATTGTTCAAAAGCCAAGAGGTTTTAATAAAGGCGGAGAGCATGAAGTTGTACCAACATTATCATCTAATTCTTGGCACGAAAATAATTTGCTGAAATCTGGAATCAGAATTAGAAAGCTAACACCTCGTGAATGCTGGCGATTGCAAGGCTTCCCTGATTGGGCTTTTGACAAGGCGCAAGAAGTAAACTCAAACAGTCAGTTATACAAGCAAGCTGGGAACAGCGTGACAGTACCAGTTATTTACGAGATAGCAAGGAGAATCAAGTGAAGTTTGAAATAGCAATGGAGCCAATGGCAAGCCCAAGACCTAGATTTAGCAGTAAAGGCGAATTTGTAAAAGCTTATATGCCTAAGGAATACATGGCTTGGAAAGCTCAACTCTTATTCAAATGGAAATTGCTGAAATTAAAACAGGAAGTTTCAGGAAAGCCACTATTTGTTAAATTGGGTTTCTATCTTGAGCCACCAATAGCAGTATCAAAAATAAAAAAGAATCAAGCAGCGCTTGAAGCAGAAACAATGCCAGTGGTCAAAAAGCCAGATATTGATAATTTGCAAAAATCTGTACTAGATGCACTAAACAAACATGCATGGCCAGATGACAACCAAATCAGTGATATCTACGCTAAGAAGCGTTATAGCTTGCGACCACGGATAGAAATTGAAGTTACAGAAGTAGAATAGCTTTAATTCATGAAAATTACGGTTACATTGAGCGCTTAAACCATTTCATGGATAATTTATCACGAAAAATCTAAAAGCGCTTAAAAGCTAAAATATGAGGTGTTATTATGACAACGCAAAAAGAGAAGAATGTTTTGGAATTTAAAGATAAAGATGTTTTAAAAAACTATAGAGTCGCTGATGAAGATGACGAATGGTTTCATGAACAATGGAAAAGTAAACTAAGTGGATTGAAAGAGGCAGGAGATGGCAAGGTTAGAAAAAATTTATGATGTTTATTTCAATGGGATAAAAATGGGAACTGGTACGAAAAAAGAGCTTTCAAAAATGCTTCTTGTTTCACCTCATTCAGTCGCTGCTTGGGTTAAAAATGGTATGGCTAATTCTCCGAAAAAGAATGCAGTCAAAATCGCCATTGTAAATGAAAAAGCGATGATGGAAAAATATCCCGGTTGGAAACCTTATGGTGGTTCAAAGTCTAAAATCTCTGATGAAATAACCGATCGTGACCGTAGAAAGCACGAAACAAAAGAAGAACGTAGATTGCGAAGAAATATCAGAGCACAAATGGCAATCGAAAATTCAAGAAAAGATGAATTAGGATTATAGGAGCAGTTAGATGAAGCTAAGCGAGATTGAAGCGGTAAGTCCAGAAGACTTTGTAGTCTTTGAGGATGAGATGCCATACAGCTATGTCATTGATAGAGGGGGCAAGGAAAACGCTATAGAAGTTGACGATTTTCCTAAACTTTACACAGCAGAGCAAATGCAAGAGTACGCAAAATCGAAAGTGCTTGAAACAGTCGAATTATATGCTAAAGATGGCAGTACAGTTCCAGTTGATTTCATTAAAGAATTTGTACTAAAAATTATTTTCGAGGAGGACACGAAAAATGACTAATAAAATTAAGTTAATTCCTCTGATAGTTCCATTAAGAGCTAAGAAATATAAATGGAATCATGATAACTGTTTTTGCAGTCAATGCTGTCCAGGGAAATGGAGAAACGAAAAATGACTAAGTTTGAAGAAGAATTTAAAAGACCAGATAATGGCCCAATCACTGAACTAAACAATTCTATGCAGTCTGTATTAAGTCAGTACCGTAAAATGCGTGAGTATGCTGACTATCTTGAATATGATTCGAAACAGAAAGACGAACGTATTCTAAAACTCGAAAATGAAAACTCATTCATGCGAGATGAGCGTACTACATTCGATTCAAACGGTATGGCAGTTGAACCCCAACTCCAACAGCAAGCCCTGCCAGTCGTGCCTGAGTATGTGGCAGGAGCTATTGAAAGTATACCGAACCATTACTCAGCGTTTGAAGCTCTTGACTTAATTAAATCAAAAGTCGAAACCCTACCTGAAGAAAATAAAGATTGGCTACCTGTTTTCAATTGGCTTTGTGAGGGTATTGAAAACCAAGACATTTTCGCTCTAGCATTTATCACTGGCAAATATGAAGTCGAAAAACCGCAGCTGTTCTATTTGAAGAATAAACTGACAACAAGTTACTTGATATTAGACACAAGCACTGGATATTTTGAACACTGGGGTAGTACCGAAGCGACAGGTCGGTATAAATCATCATTCACCCAATCCGAAATCGAAAGCATGGAAATTGGGAGCTATGAACAGATTGAGGTGGCGGAATGAGCGAGAAAAAATATTATGTGAAATTGAAATCTCCTAATAATCATCGTGGAATTTGGTGGTGCGGAGATAGAGGCGAATGGCAACCGTATAGTTATGACCCTGTATATGGAGAAGAGTTGGATGATTGGGGAGAGCGAGAAGTAATCGGTTGGAAAGTTTCTGAATTCATACCATCTTTCACAAAATCAGAACTTGGTAAAATCATGGGCGGTGCGATTTATAAAGGGTGTATTTTGCCAGACGGGCATGAGTTTGGTTCGGATTGTAAGCCATGGATTAACCCGCTCATTGAGCTTGTTCCTGTGGAGGACGGAGAATGAACGATCCTTGCTACAAAGATATAACTTGTCCTTATTGTGGTTATATTAGCAATGAACCCACAGCATGGATTGATGATTCAAGGTGTCCTCGCTGTGGTAAATGGATGATTCACAAAGAGCATAATCTTTTAGAAGATGAGCTTAAAGCTTTGGAAAAAGAATATGAAATTAGACGGAAAAATATTTATAAAAAATATGAAACTAAGCCAGTATTTAAAATGGAGAGAATAAAATGACTAGACAATTTAAAAAACTAAATAAAAATGCGACACTTCCAGAAAGAGCGACAGAACACAGCGCAGGTTATGATATTTCAGCAAGCGAAACAGTTACGATTCAACCTGATGAAATAAAAATGGTAAGTACAGGTCTAGCTGTTCAACTTGGACATGACGAAGTGCTGAAATTATATGACCGCTCAAGCAATCCAGTTAAGCGTGGCATTGCATTGATTAATTCAGTAGGAATTATCGATTCAGATTATTATCCTAATGAATTTAAAGGATTGTTTATGAACATCTCAAAAGAGCCTGTAACGATTGCTAAAGGACAACGAATTATGCAAGGTGTATTTGTCAAATACCTTACAACAGACGATGACAATGCAAACGGAGAGCGTACAGGCGGATTTGGTAGCACTGGGGAGGTGTGAGAATGACACAAGAAACAGCAAAAGAGCGTATCTATCGTGAAGCGCTGGATGAAATAAATAATTTAGCAATTGATGTGGCCATGGATTTTGAAGAAACTGGAATTGATTCAGTTGATTGTGGAAAATTAATGGATATTGCAAACAAGGCATTTTTTGCAGAAGCAAATCAACAACCTGTCAGCACTGACGAAAAAACGGTTGAAAAACTACAAGAACAGCTTAACACTGCGAAAAAGGCACTGACAGAAGCTATAGAAGATATTGAACAACTAAATGGTAGTGATGATACTATCAAATATTATAAACAAGCACTCGCAGCGATTGGAGGGGATGATGAAAATTGAAGAAGTTGATAAATTGGTTGAGCCTTTAGGTTGGGGAAGAGATTTATGTCACAATGGCGATTGTTTCCCTGAATTAAACGAAAATACTTTAGGTCATGAAGGTTCATATAAAAAGTTCAATATGACTGAGCATGGCGAAGATGGATATATTTCATATCAAAGTTTGAATGAAATTATTGAAGCTGTTAAAAAACTTTAAGGGAGCGGCGATGAGTGAACCAAGTGGATATTTACTTCATGGAACTGCATTTAGCAGTAAAGAAGCAGCGTTTGAAATACTAGTTCATAATCATGAGCAAGAATTAAGATTTCATAAACTTTGGGATGAAGATGCTCAACCATATTATTTTGCACAACCCCAGCTCACGATTCCTAAAAGCATTGCGGATGAGTTGGAAAAATATGATTTTGAACTTACTAGTAAGGGTCTTATGTACAGAAATATGGGTGGTACATTGGTAGAGTTTTCCAGAGTAACATATGATGAAATACCACAGTTAATTGTTCAAACTATTGCTGGTAATTATCGAATAGTGTTCGCCTACCTCGCAGGCAAAGCCATCGGAGTTGATTTAGTGAAAGTGGTGGAGGGATGAAAATTGAATTAGAAACAAGACCTTGCTTGGTAACTTTTAGTAATAAAAAGCAGGTCGAAGGAACTTTTCTGGGATTATTTCAGCATTCACATACTCATGGAGATTCATTAATGGCTGGTGGATTTAAAGCAGGCACTGTCGCTTATCCTATTGCTATTGTAGAAATAAATGGAAAAATGTCAGAAGTACGAATTAATCAGATTGAATTTCTTGATGTTGCGAAAAACGAGGTATCAGAATGAGCGACAAACTAATATCGCTGGTCAATGACTGGTGGGGAGGAATTGAATGATTAATATAATTTTATGGGTATTCCTGGTAGGAGATGTTATTGGCGCAGGAATGGTAATTTATAACATTGGCAAGCAAAGAATAATAAAGCCAATAGATGTGAGCATTTATATTGTAGTTGAATTAATAGTATGGATTGCTCTGATTTTGAAATTGATAGGAGTTGGATAATGAAACCGATAATAAGCAAACTATTTGAAGAAATAGATGAATTGGAAGAAGAATTAGACTATTATTCAAAACATGATATGTTTCACCAAGCACATTTCAAAAGATATCAGATAGTAATTAGACGTGATTTTATAAAGAAAATCAGTAATGCACTCAACCCACAGATTCCAGAACCTTGGGCTAGTATGATCGCTGATGAAATTATAAAAGGATTGGGGGTATATAAATGAAATTAATGTGTAAGCTGTTCGGGCATAAGTGGTCGGAATGGAGTGTATATTTATTTGGCGCTCATGAAGAACGCTTTTGTCGGCGTTGCTACATTACAGATAAACGCTTAAACCGCTCAGACTTTGACGAGTCAGAGAACGTGTTCCCTGAAAAATGGCTTGATAAACACATGGATTGAGGTGGAGAATGGTTAGAAACGATATTAATTATATGAATTCCGAAATCGGAAGAGCAGAACTATCAGCACAATTTAAGCTTAAACAAATACATGATATTACAAATAGTCTTTTGAATAATGAAAATAGCAATAACAAGCCAATGAAATCCGATTTTGCTATTGGTTATATGGTAGCCATAATTAATGTTATCGATTATTTATCAAATAACGAAGATAAACATACGGATTGAACGCAAAAAAAAGCCCAAATCAAAGATGAGGGCCTCGAGGGATTAACAAAAATTAACGTGAGGATGTGTCCATGCAAGATGAACATGGTCTAATTTGAAGTGATGGATGAGTTCTACGAGTGTATTCCATCGCTTCGATATCATTTTCAAAATGTCCGTCAATAAGGTATGAATCATTAACTTTTGGACGGTTAGGGCAAGTTCCTTTGTGTACTTCATGATAACCACTGAAGTCACCAATTTTATCTACGACATAGCTCATGAGTTAGTCCTCCTTCAAATAGTTTGTATTGTTTGTACAATTTTATTTTAAAACTATTATCAATTGAGTACAAGCAAGAAGACTTAAATAAAAGGAAATATAAAAAAGCCCAAGCTGACCAAACTTGAGCGAAATACGAATTTACAACAACTTATTATAATATTTTTAAATATTTTTGGTCATTTATATTATATCACATACTGAGCTAGGAACTCGCTAAACTCAACTGGAGGAGAAAAATGCCACAAGAAATTACTGTTGATTTTTCAGAACAAATTGTCGAAACCAAAATTAAAATTGAAAGACTTGAAAGCTTAATTCATTATGTTGAAAGCCAGAAAAATGCTTTAGAACATTATAAAAAGAGTGATATTCTTTTGACTGATAAAGTCGGATTAAGGTTAACCGGATTTACACAATGTTCTTTTAACACTAGAGTTGACACACTCATCCCTTTGTTGGAACAAAATATCGAAGATAATACGGCTCTTATTAATGAGTTGGCTAAAGAACTGGGAATCGAGGTTGAATAGAATGTTTAATTTTTTAACGAGCTTCGTTCCAATATATCTTCCCATTAATTCATCAGATAAAATGTCAGTTAATGATGAAAAGATATTGGCCTTAATGCTTCTTCTATTAATAATTTCGGCTGTTATAGGAACGTTATTTAGTAAGTTTAATGGCAATGATATCGAAGATAGTCTTCTTCTTGGAGGAGGTATAGGCTTATTAGTAATGGGATTTATCGAACTATTAATTTGGATAATTATAACATTGCTATAAAACAAAAAAGCCCACGGCAATGGGCTTCGGCATGATTGTATCTAATACTATTATACCATAGACGGAGGAATCTTTTAAATGGCGGATAGATTAGATTTGTTATTAAGTGACTACATGACTGGAATGCTTCAAGTTAAAATTAATTCAAGAGAACGCTGGATCACTCGTGAGAAACACGAGGAAAGAATCGGAAGTGGTGGCAGTAGTTCAAACACTGCACCACAAGAGCGCAACTATTTGATTAAAGAAGCTGATAAAGAACTTGGTAAACTTAATGACCAGAAACAAACGCTTGATGAATTAATGGAAGTTATACAAGGAACAATTGCAAAAGATATTATTATTGCTAGATTTAAGCACAGAATGTCTTGGCATAACGTGGCTATCAGAGTTTGCTTAGAAGAGAGTACAGCTAGAAAGCAGTATGATTCATTTAAAAAAACTTTGAGAGATGGATTATGGAGAGAAACTTTAGACTAATTTCACTTTCCTTTTTATTCACGTTTTATTCACGTTTATATCCTAATTTAAGTGCGATAATGGTAGCATGAAGTTATCAGCGAAAGCAAACAAAATGTAATTCGTTCGGTTGGATATACTTCTAAGCTTGTCAGGGTTCGACTCCCTGACTTGCTATTATATTTTATTACAGGTTGTCCATTGGGCAGCCTTTTATTGTTGATGAGAGGAGATGCTATCTTGCCAATGACTGGACGTTGTCGTGAGCCTAACTGCCACGCTGTAGTTATTAGACCACTACACTATTGTACTAAGCATGCGGATAAAGAAGCAGCATATCAAGCAAGCAGAGAACGATGGACTAATCGTACTGATAATAGTAAACGATATAAGGACTATGATCGAATGAGAAATAAAGATCCATTTAAAGCAGAGCAACATAAGTTCTATCAAGGCAAACAATGGCGCTCGATAAGAGAGATTTCACTCAGGCGTGATAACTATTTATGTCAGTATTGTTTGAATCATAAGCGAGTTAGAACTGGTAACATAGGAGACCACATCGTGCCTTATGAGGTAGAGCCTGAGAATCGGACTAACTTAGCTAACATTGCAATAGCTTGCAGTAAATGCCATACGGCCAAGACAAAATGGGAACAACTTTATTATGGAACTGGAATGGGGAATAAGCTAAAGAATGCTATCCCTATCAGAAATGTAAAAGACCTGCCAGATTTTCAAAAAAATAATCGATAATTTTTAATAACCCTCCCCCCTATACTTATACTAGGGAAACCACACACATAGGTCTCATCTTATATCAAAACCCAATTTTGAAAATTTTTATATAGGGGGGGTCAAAACACTAAAAGAAAGGAGAAAAAATGACAGCTAAGAAGTTCAAAGATAGTAATGAAGGGAAGTTGTCTTATCGCGCTCCTAAACACCTTTCTCCTCTCGCAAGTGCTTGTTGGCGTAAAACTGTTCCCTTTCTTGAGGAACAAAAACCAGTTGATAAGATTGATTCATTTTTAGTCGAAATGTACTGTACTCAGTATGAAATTTATAGAAATTCATACGAACATCTCAAAAAACATGGTGAGGTTCAAGAAATTTTTAAACCTGTTCAAGATATGACTGGTGCAATTATTGATAGACAGTTTCAAGGTTTCAAACGTAATCCAATGACTCAAATTTACTCAGATGCAATAAAAAATCTTACAAAGATTGGTTCTGAGTTAGGTTTATCTCCAAAATCACGTTCTGAATTGATGCAACTTAATATGCAAACAAACGAAAATGAAGATGATGGAATGGGGGATTTCTTCGATGAAGATTGATTTAACTCAAACCCATGATGTTATCGGTACATATCATTCGCTAAATTATGAAGATATTAGAGAAGAATATCAAGACCCTGCTACAAAATATGCTTTTGATGTCTTAGATGAAAAGTACACAACAGGATATTTAATGAAATTAGCATGTTTTAGGCATTTACAGGACTTAAAAAGGATAGGAAATGAAGATTTTCCTTTTAATTATGAAGTAAAACATGTAAAAAGGTTAATGAAGTTCTCTAAAATGGCTCCAAACGTCGATACTATGGAACCGACTAAATTAATGGAGTGGCAGAAGTTTATGCTGTCTTTATTAATAGGTTGGAGAAATAAAGAAGGTGGGAAACGTTTCAGTCGTGCAATTATATCTGTAGGACGTGGTCAAGGGAAAACTTATATGTTAGCCATATTAATGGCCTATTCATTTTTTGTAGAAAGTCGTGGTTTAAGTAACCAGGACTTTTTAGTTTCATCGATTAATGCGAAACAAACAGGTAAATTATATGGCTATTTAAAATCGATGATTAATGTTCTTAGAACAATTAATCCATGGAAAAAAATAGCTGATAAAACTGACCTAAGCTTACAAGCTGACAAAATTATTATGAGGAATCATAATAACGTCATTCGTCCAATCTCTCATGAAGCTGGGCAATATGATTCATATCACTTTACAACCGCTATCTTTGATGAAATAGGTGAAGTAAAAAGCCGTGAAAAAATTTCTAAGATTGTATCAGGGCAAGTTAAAGTTCCTAACCGTCAATTTGTTCAAATTTCAACAGCATATCCTGATCCTACCGTTCCTTTTCATGAAGATGAGAAGATGCTGCAACAGGCTATGGAACAAGACTTTTTAAGAGATGCTGATACATATCTGTGTTTAATTTGGAGTAATGATAGTCTAGACGAAACTTATAAGCCAGAAACTTGGGTTAAATCAAACCCTTTATTAGATTTAGCTTCAGAACATGATAATCTCATGCAAGGACTGCTTGATAAGCGTGATAACGATATACTTACTGGTGCTGTTCATGACTTCCAATGTAAGAATCTTAACATGTGGCTTTCATCAGATATAGATAGTTATTTAAACCTAGCAGATGTTGAAAAAGCGATTGTTCCTGAATTTAATATCTATGGGCAACGCTGTTATGTTGGTGTTGACTATTCTATGTCATCAGATAATACAGCAGTTGCTTTTGTTTATCCTTACGTAAGTGAAGAAGGGCAGGCAAAATGGCATGTTGAACAACATTCATTTATTCCTTTTCAAGCTGCAGGCTCAATTGAAGCCAAAGAAAAACAAGATGGTATTAACTATAGAGAACTTGAAACTAAAGGTTTCTGTACAATTACAAGCCATCAACAAGGATTAATCAACGATGATGAGGTTTATGAATGGATAACAAGATATGTTGAGGAAAATGCTCTTGATGTCTTGTTTTTTGGTTATGATTCTATGGGAGTGACTAAAGTTATTCAAATGTTGCTAAATAATACTGGTTTCAATCTACAACCTATAAAGCAATGGACTAGTGAATTGATGAACCCTACTAAATTTTTGCAAAAGATATTTGTGGAAGGGACAGTTAGCCGACTAGATGACAAAATAATGGAAAAAGCATTATTAAATGCCGTTCTACGCTCAGACTCAGTTGGGATTCAAGTAGATAAGCGAAAAGCTACACTTAAAATTGACGTTGTCGATGCAATTATAGATGCCCTATATCAAGGTATGAATCATTTTGAAGATTATGGAATGGCAAATGATAGAAGCTGGCAAGTTGAGCATATGACACCAGAACAAGTAAAAGAATGGGTTACTAGCCAAGAATCTGGCTTATTAGACCTTGATGACGAAATAGATGATGATTGGGGATTTGATGAAGATTTTTAAAACGTTTTTTAAAAAAATATGGGATGTTTTTGATGTTCTATGCTTCTCTTTAGCAGCTATTACGTTAAATATCACAGTTTTTCTAATGAACTTATTTGCTGGTGGAATTACATTAACAGTAACATTTATTGTTTTTGGAGTTGGTTCTTGGTTTATTAGTTCCAAAATTACGAAGGGAGGTGATTGATTTTGCCAATATTAAACTTTATCAACCAAACAAATGATCCGCCGGAAGTTGGTAGTATTCAAAGCTATTTTCCAGATGGAAATGATGCTCAAATAATGGAAAGTTTGCTTGGTGATAATAATGAATGGGTTTCAGCTCGTGCAGCATTAAGAAATTCAGACTTATTTTCTATTATCTTGCAACTATCTAGTGATTTAGCAATAGTTAAAATCAATGCTGAAAAGAAAAAGAATCAAGGAATCATTGATAATCCAAGCACCAATGCTAATAAACATGGGTTTTGGCAATCAATGTTTGCACAGTTGCTTTTAGGAGGTGAAGCGTTCGCTTATCGTTGGAGAAATGCTAATGGCGCTGATATGAAATGGGAATATTTAAGGCCATCTCAAGTAAATACTTATTATTTCGAGTATGAAAATGGAATGTATTATAACATCACTTTTGATGACCCTAAAATAGAGCCTATTTTACAAGCTCCACAGAGCGATTTGATTCATATGAAACTACTATCAATCGATGGTGGTAAAACTGGAATTAGTCCACTTTATTCTTTGAGACGTGAATCAAAAATCCAAAGAGCCTCTGATAGATTAACAATTAGTTCATTGAATAGTTCATTAAATGTTCCTGGTGTACTTACTGTTAAAGGTGGTGGACTTCTTAGTGATAAAGATAAAGCATCTCGTTCTCGTTCGTTTATGAAACGTTCAAGAAGTGGTGGTCCTGTAGTATTAGATGACCTTGAAGAATTTACTGCACTAGAAATTAAATCAAATGTAGCTCAATTATTATCACAAACTGATTGGACTTCTAAGCAATATGCCAAAGTATATGGGCTTCCTGACAGCTATATTGGCGGACAAGGTGACCAACAATCATCAATCCAACAAATAAGTGGAATGTACGCAAGTGCATTAAATCGCTATTTAAGACCAGCTATAAGTGAATTGGAGTATAAGTTAAGCGACCACATAAGCGTTAACATGAGACCAGCTATTGACCCTCTTGGTGATAATTACTTATCTACTATTAGTACTGCTACAAGATGGGGTGCTGTTGCTGAAAATCAAGCTACATATATCTTGCAAGAAGCAGGATATATTCCTAAAGACCTACCAGCCCCTGAAAATACAAATAAAAAGACAACTGGCCAAAGTAATGAGCCAGTACCATAGGAAAGGAGGTGGTCATGGTGATTATTCTTAGAAAGGAGGTAAATGATGACAGTAATCGACATTAAAGGAGATGTAGTTGATAATAGTTACGGAATGATGTATGACTGGTTTGGAATCGATTATACAAGTCCATCTAAAGTTAATGATGCCTTAGTAAATGCTGATGATGAAGAAATTGTTTTAAATATCGCTTCTAATGGCGGAGATGTATTTGCAGCTTCTGAGATTTATACTGCTATTAAGATGAATGGTAAACCTGTAACTGTAAATATTCAAGGGTTGGCAGCATCTGCAGCTTCAGTAATTGCAATGGCCGGAGATACGGTAAATATCTCTCCTACAGCCCAATTGATGATTCATAAAGCTAGTAGTGGCGGTCAAGGGAACGCTGATGACTTTGAGCATGAAGCTAAAGTTTTAAATGGTGTTGACCAATCTATTGCTGCAGCTTATGAATTAAAAACTGGTATGAAACAATCTGACTTATTGCAGTTGATGTCTAATGAAACATGGATGACAGCTCAAGATGCAGTGGATAAAGGATTTGCAGACAACATTATGTTTGTAGATGCTAATAAACCAGTATTTTCTAACTCAATCGGCAATATTCCAACTGCTGATAAACTTAATGAATTTATGAATTTCATGAATTTCAAAAATCGGAATAACCCTCCGAAAGAAGAACCAATTATAGAAAACAAACAAGCCGATTTACGTTCTCGTAAGTTGGCTATTTTATTAGAAAAATAAAGGAGACTCAAATGGGAGTTAAATTAACAGTAAATCAATTGAACGAAGCATGGATTGCTTCAGGAGATAAAGTCACAGACTTTAATGACCAAATCAACATGGCTCTTAACGATGATAATTTTTCAGCAGAGGCCATGTCAGAATTAAAAAATAAACGTGATAATGAAAAAGTTCGCCGTGATGCATTGAGAGAACAACTTATTGAAGCTCAAGCTGAGCAAGTGGTTAATATGCGTGAAGAAGATAAAGCGCCACTTACTAAAAAAGAAAATAATCTTAAAGAACAATTTGTTTCAGATTTCGTAAACATGGTTCGCAATCCTATGGCATTTCTCAATACTGTTTCATCTAATGATACAAACGGAGATAATGGCAATGATAGCGCTGCTGGGCTTACTATTCCGCAAGATATCCGTACTATGATTAATACATTGGTTCGCCAATATGACTCACTACAACAATATGTACGTGTTGAGAGTGTTTCTACTTCAAACGGTAGTCGTGTATATGAAAAATGGACTGATGTTACTCCGTTGACAGTAATGGATACAGAAGATGGAGAAATTCCTGATCTTGATAATCCACGTTTGACAATTATTAAATACTTGATTAAACGTTATGCGGGAATCATCACTGCAACTAATACATTGCTTAAAGATACAGCAGAAAATATCCTTGCATGGTTATCAAGCTGGATTGCTAAAAAAGTCGTTGTAACTCGTAACCAAGCGATTATTGCGGTAATGCAAGCAGTACCTAAAAAACCAACAATCGCTAATTTTGATGATGTTATTACTATGATTAATACATCTGTTGACCCTGCGATTATCGCTACTTCAAGTCTTTTGACTAACCAGTCAGGGTTGAATAAACTTGCTTTGGTTAAAACTGCAGAGGGTAAATATTTACTTGAATCAGACCCAACTAAACCTAATTCATATCTAGTTAAAGGAAAACAAGTTATTGTTGTTGCAGATCGCTGGCTTCCAAATGGTGGAACAACAAATGCTCCAGTTTATCCACTTTATTATGGAGATATGTCACAAGCTATTACATTGTTTGACCGTGAAAACATGTCATTACTTCCAACAAATATTGGTGCTGGTGCATTTGAAACTGATACTACTAAAATTCGTGTAATTGATCGCTTCGATGTTAAAGCTACTGACTCAGAAGCTTTAGTTGCTGGTTCATTTACTGCAATTGCAGACCAAGAAGGTAACTTCAAAACTACAACGACTACTGCCGGATAATCAGGAGGTATTTAAATGAGTGTAACTGTTGATGACTTACTAGATCAGTTATCAGAAGATGATGATCGCAAACCACAACTTCAAATTTATTTTGATACAGCAACAGCATATGTGAAAAATGCAGTGAGTTCTGATACAGTTGACGCTCCATTTTTCAGTGTAGAAAACGTTTCTCCAATTTATGATATAGCTGTTCTTAGCTATTCGATGGATTTATGGATTAATCGTTCTACAACTATGCCGCCTACTACGGCTGTAGATCATATGGTTGGGCAGTTGAGAGGCCTTTATTCTTCATGGAAGGAGACGCAGGATGGTCAAAACTTACAAACCGAATGATTTTAACAGAAAATGTCAGATTGGAGTTACTAAAACAGTAACTACTCCTACTGGAGGTAAGGTTGAAAAAATTGACCCAGCAACTGTTTTAAATGTCCGATTTGCAGCTAAAATGAGATCACTTGCGCTTCAATTTCAGATAATTGGTACAACTACAGCCGATACATTTGATATTGCAATCAGACACAATAAGCTGGTTACAAAGAAAATGTGTGTTCAAATAGATGATGTTCTTTACAACATTATTAATATTTCTTCAGATGAATCTGCAAAGCTTATTAAATTTGATATTTTGACTCTCCAAGCGAAGAAGAAGGGGGCTTAATATGGCTACTTTTGAGGAAGCAATGCAACTAATCGTTAATCAAGCAGAATCGTTAAGTACAAAGATGACTGTAGAAGATAAAGCCGAAGTTACAAAGGCGGGCGCTAAAGTTTTTGAACAAGCGTTGGCTTATGAAGTTAGAAATAGGCATTACCGCCATCGTGATACTGGAGAAGATCCACATTTAGCGGATAGTATTGTTATGAAAAATAAGAATATTGACGGTGTTAAAGATGGCCAAAGTGTTGTAGGATGGGAAAGAAGCACAGCCAAAGGTTCTAATGCTAAAGGATATATTGCCAATATCATTAATAATGGTAGCCGCTTTCCTCAGTTCACAACACGTTCCGGAAGAAAATATAAAAAACCTGGTGAAGTTGCAGTTCATGCAGATCATTTTATTGAAGAAACAAGAAAAAATCCTATTGTTCAGCAAGGAATATTAAAAGCTGAAGCTGAAGCAATGAGAAAAATAATTAATAGAAAAAAGAAGGAGAGTAACTTATGAAAAGACCAGTTGAAATTGTTCAAGATATAATTGCAGCTAGTGACTTTCCGCATGATGAAATCTTTCTTGATTCTATCCCTAAAGAAAAAGAAGATTCTATTAATGAAACTCAGGTTTTACTTACAGAATCAGATAATGGTCCTAATGATTATGGTAACTCAGATTTTATTTCACTTATGTATGGTGTTTATATTCAAATTTTTTACTCGAACGCTGAAGATTCGGATATAAATATTGTTCAAAGCGAAATTAATCTGATGAAATCATTTATAAATAATGATTGGCTTATTGCACAATCAAAAAGTCACTATATAGACCCTAATACAGGGCAAATTATCAAAAATTTAACGGTGCAACGCATCATGACATTAAGTGAGATAGCAAATAGCTAACTCATTTTTTATTTAAGAAAGGAATTTAAAATGGCAACAAAAGGTTTAAAAATGGTTACGCTCGCTCTATTGGATGATAGTGGAGCTATTGTTAAAGGAACAGCAGGTCTTTCTACAGACGGTACATTTCCAATCACTGATGAAATGTTGGGTACAAAAACTGCAAATATCACCAATGTATCAAGTGCTCCAACAATGATTTATGGTAATGATGGTCAAGTAGATGCAGATATTGCAAAAGGTACTCCTTCAGTAGCTTTTGACTTTAATGGTCTACCAGTAGCAATTAAAAATAAATTGCTTGGTCGTGTAAACGATACTAAAGGCGGTTATACTCAAGGTCCTGTTCCAAAAGTAGCAGCTTTGATTCAAACGACAACAATTGGTACTTCAACACCTCAATATGTTGGTTTTGCTGCTGGTAAAATGAACGAAACAGCATTGAACTTGCAAACAAATACTAATGCAGTTGTTCGTGTTGATGATGCATTGACATTTACTGCATTCTCTGTAAGCCGTTGGGGGGGAGAAGCTATCAAATTCTATGATGGTGGAGATGCAAACTTTACTGAAGCAACTATGATGGCTGATGTATTTAACGGTTATACAGCTCCGACTACTGGCGGTTCAGGGAGTGGAAGCTAATGATTAAAGGGCGGAGAAATCCGCTTTTTATATGGGATAGATAGATGGTCTATTAAATTAGGTTCGATACCTGACTATTCCTTTACAAAAAGTAAAATAGAGGAGATATACAATGAAATTATCATTACCAGAAATTAGAGAAGAATCATTTGAAGTTAAAACTTCAATTAAGAACATTAAAAAAATGCATGCCTACCAATTGGAACTAGCAAAAAGCCAAGAAAAACTTGCTTCAGTTCAGGATGGAACACTAGAAGAATTAACAAAAGCAATCGCTCTTGATGATATGTCAGTAATTAATAATGCTGAAAAATTTATTACTGAAATTCTAGGTTTAAATAAAAAAGAAGTAGATAAATTAGAAGAATTTGACCGTGGCCAATTTATGAATTTGCAATCTAAACTTGTTCTTTCACTTCAAGGGTACGATGATGATCAAATCGATACTATGTTTACTGAGGAGGTTGACTCTGCCGAAAAAAAAGTTCAAGCATTGAAGAACGAAAAGTCTACCACCACAACCAATTAATAGATTTACAATTATTTGAAAAAAATATTATCGAAAATTGGCACTGGACATTAGAGCAAGTAGATAACCATGATTATTATGACTTAATTGATGTATTTAAAGCTAATGAAGATAATAAGATGGCTTCATTTGATGATTTGAAAAAAATGTTTGGGCAATAATAATTGTTCTCTTGTAATATACAGTTTATAGGGTTATAATTTACTTATTAAAAGTCAGGAGAAATTCATGAAATATTGCCCTAATTGTGGAAAAGAAATTATAAGTTCATCTAATTTTTGCTCAAATTGTGGTTTTGATTTTAACCATAAAAATGATATTAAACAAGAATCTGGTGCTATTAATGTACCTAAAAAAAGTGTTGAAGAATTCAAAAATGCTTATTTAGCTAATATTATTTTAGCTGTAATAACTGGTATTTACGTTGTTTTAAAATTTTTACAAATTTTTGGAACATATACTATTAACTTGAAAATTTTCCCATTAATAATTTTAGCTTGTGCTATCTATGCAAATGTTATTAATAAAAAGTTGAAATTAACTTGTACAGCTTCAATTATTATTTATATTTTTAGTATATTTTCAATATTTTTCTCAGGGTTTCTATCTCTTGGGCTCATGTTCTATTTTGCTTTAATATTGATAGTAGTACCATATGGAGCATCGGCTGTCCTAAGTGCAACTTTAGCATACGGAATAAAGCAAAATATTTTAAAGTGATAAAAAACTCAATTCAATAAAAATAAAACGTCTAAATAAATTAGGCGTTTTTTTATACTCAAAAATTAGAAAGGAGTAAAAATGGCAGATATAATGGTTGATTCAGTCACCACAGGGATTGACTTGAATGAGACAAAGGCTGTTGAGGCTATCAACCGCTTAAAATCAGCAGTTAAAGATAGTACTCGTGAATGGCAGATTAATGAAGCACAGGCTAAATCTGCTGGAGATGCTGTTTCTGCATCAAAATATCGCTATGAAGGTCTTAGCGAAGCAATGGAAAAGCAAAAAGCTTATATTGCTAACCTTTCAGAAGGTATGAAGACAATCAATAGAGATACTGATGCTGGTGAAAAGGCTTATCAAAAATATAATGCTCAGTTAACCACAGCAGAACGTTCTCTTGCCTCAATGACAGGGCAATTAAACCGTGCAAAATCAGCTTATGAGTATCAACAAACCGGTATTGAAGATTTAAATAAATCTTTAAGTGCTAACGATAAACTCATGCAGTCTCAAATTGATTTATATGAGAAAACTCGTAATAAAATGGGAGCTGCCAAAGCCGAAGTTTCTGGTCTATCTTCTTCATACGCAAAGCAAACCGAGATTTATAGAGCCCAAGTAACTGAGCTTAAACGGTTAGAAGCTGCCGAGGGTACAAGTTCAGAAACGCTTGTTAAGCAAAAAACAAGGGTAAATGAAGCTGCTTCGTCAGTATTGAACTACAGAAATAAACTTTTAGAAGCTAACTTGGCAGTTACAAAAATGCAGCCGTTTAATTCCGAGTCTATCATTGGTAAAGGTTTAAATACCGTTTACAAAACAACTGAGAAAGCTACCGATGCAATGGCAGCAGGATATCAAAAAGTAAAAAATGCAGCCTATCAGAGTGCTTTTGGCATTGCAGCAATTGGGGCAGCAGCTATCAAAGGTTCTCAAATGGCTGCTGATTTACAAGACAGTTATATTAGAACAGCAAATCTTGCAGTAACTGGAGGAGAGAAGGTAGAAGAAGTAACGAAAAATGTTGCTCAAATGCAAAAAGATGGCGCTAAATACTCTGTTGAATATGGTAAATCTCAAGCAGAAATTGCAGAAGGATATCAAGAACTTATTAAACGCGGATACACATCTACTGAAGCTTTAGGTGCTATGCGTTCAGAATTACAAGCCTCTGTTGCTTCTGGCGATGATTTTAATAATGTATTGAGCGTAACCTCCCAAGTTGTTGATGCTTATGGTATGCGTACTGATAATGCAGCAAAAATGACTAAGAATACAAAAGATGTAGTTAATCAATTAGCTTATGCAGCAGATATGACAGCAACAGATTTTGCAAGCATGGGTAAATCTATGGAGTATGTTGGTGACTCAGCTCATTCAGCAGGTTTCCAACTATCAGAGACATCTTCAGCAATTGGTATTCTTTCGAACCACGGTTTAGAAGCTGATAAAGCAGGTACTGGACTTCGTAAAGTAATTAACTCAATTACTGGTGCATTAAGTGATCAGTCAGCTAGCCAAGAAGATGCTGCTAAATCAGAGGCTGCACTTAATGAAAAAATTGCAGAGCACCAAAAGAAACTAGAAGAAGCTCAAGCAGTTGTTAACTCTGGCACAGGGAACACTAAAGCTGCAACTAAAGCGATTGAAAAGCAAAAAGAAGCAATAGGGAAGCTTCAAGATAAAGTAGACCAATTGCAATCTGGTGGTGCTGCCAAAGATATGCTTTCTAAGCTAGGAATTAAAAATAGTGATTTAGTAGATGCTAATGGTAACCTACGGGATTTAACAACTATTATGTCCATAGTAAATGATCATACAAAAAATATGGGGACTGCTGAAAAAAACTCTGTTTTCCAACAATTATTTGGAACAACAGGGCAACAAGCTGGTATTATTCTCGCTCAAAATAATAAAGAACTTGAAGAACTAAATAATAAAGTGAAAAACTCTGCTGATGGTCAAGGATATGTTGCGAATCTTGCCAAGAAAAATATGGGATCGGTTAAGTCGGAGATAAAACAATTTAAAGCAGCCGGAGAGGCTGTTTTAATTATGATTGGACAAAAGTTCTTGCCAGTTCTATCTGATGCAGCAACGTCAATGGCTAAGGCATTTAATTCTAAAGAAGGTAAACAAGGACTTGAAGAAATAGCTAGTTGGATTGCTAAGATTTTCCAAGGTATCGTTGATACTGTCAAATTTATCGGAACTCATAAAGATGAAGTAGTAACCTTTGGTAAAATCTTTGCTGGGATTTGGGCTACTAAAAAAATTGGAGATGTTATTGTATGGCTTGAAAAATTGAAAAAATCTTTACTTGAAATTCAAGCCATTGATGCATTATCAGGAGGTTTAGGAACAGGAAATATTAAAACTTCTGTAGGAAAAGAGATTGCTACTGAAGGTGAAACGGTTGCTTCAACACTAACTAAAGGCGGAATTGCTAAAGAAGGTGAAGCGTTAGTTGCCTCTGGCAGTTTATCAAAAGCTACTTCCTTAATTCCAAGATTATTAGGAATTATTGGCTCTGTTGGTGGAAGTACAGTCTTGTCTGGTGGAATAAATGCAGGAGCTGAATTACTCAGTAAAGATACTACCGCTCAGAAAACTGGCGGAGTTGCTGGCTCACTCGGTGGAGCAGCGGCAGGTGCAGCTATTGGATCTCTTATCGCTCCTGGTATCGGTACAGCAATTGGTGCAGCGATTGGCGGAATGGGTGGTAAAAACTTAGGTAAAAAACTTGGGGATTTGATTAATGACGGATTAAAAGAATCTTCACTAAAAAGTGAAAAACTACCAGTTGTTAAGTTCGATCCTAAAGCACCAACTAAAGATATGAAAGAATTCTCCAAGGACTACCAAGGTTTCTTGGATAAAATTAACAAGGCATCAAATGTTGATATTATTGATGAAAAGTCACTTGAAAAAGCTAAGAAAGCAACTGCTGATGCTTATACGAAAATGTCTAAAGATATTGATAAGTTTTATCAGAATCAAGAAAAAGATTCTAAAAAGCAAGTAGATATTCTAGTTAAAAATGGTGTAATTACTCAAGCTCAAGCAGACAAAATGACCAAAGGCCAAAAAGATTCAGACGATAAGCAGAAGGCAGCTCAGAAAAAGAATCTTGATGAGATGAAGAAGAATACTGATAATTACTATGCTAGTGTTTCTAAAGAGCAAAAAAACTATGATATACAATCTCAAAAAGATGCTAGTAATCACGCTAACCTGATGAAAAAAATTAAATCTGGTAATACTTCTGAACTTCTTAAAATAGAAAAAACTTATGGCAAAAATTCTCCTGAATATCAACAAGAAATGAATAAAGAAATTGCTAAAGAAAATAGTGATTTCAATAAAGCTCAACAGGCTGCAAAAAAGAAACATAATGAAGCGATGAATAAGCTTGAAAAAGATTATGCAAAAACGCAAACCAAAGCCGAAGAGCAGATGAATAATCAAATCAATACTGCTACTAAAATTGCTCAAAATAAACAGCTTGATTTACTTGACGATTTAAAAAATAAAAAAGGAAAATTAAATCAAAAACAATTAATTGATACGCTCGAAAAGGCTGACGATGAATATAAAGGAGTTAAGGATAAGGCTCAAAAACAAAAAGATGATGTTGTAAAAGCAGCAAATGAACAATATAAAAAATCCGTTGCAGCAATTGATAAACAACGTGCAGAAAACAGTTCTATAACAAAAGCTCAATATGATGAAATGATAAAAACTGCTAAAAAGCAACGTGATGATTCAATTGGTCACGCTAATGAACAATATAAAGGCGTAGTAGATAAGGCACAAAAAACTCATAAAGAAACAATTGACTTTGCTAATGATAAGGCTGACAAAAATGTAAAAGCTGCTGCAGGAGAACAAAAACAAACGGTAGAACAGTATACAAAAGGATTTAGAGATTCAAGAGACTTAATTAACTCATTTGTTGACGGGATTAACGGAGTCCTTAACTTCTTACATAAAGGTTGGGGGAATATCGGTCACGTTAGCCTTAAAGGATATGCTGTAGGTACTCGTGGATTAGCTCAAGATGAAACAGCTTTAGTTGGTGAAGAAGGATTTGAACTTGCTCACCATCCAAACCGTGGTATTTTTGCGGTTGGTCAACAAGGTCCTGAAATTCGTAATCTGAAAGCTGGAACTTCAATTCTTCCTCACTCAATGTCAAAAGAGTTCCTATCATTAACAGCTAATTTGCCAGCTCATGCTGACGGTGTATCTGGTTTCTTGTCAGATGCGCTTGGATGGGTTAAATCAACCTATAAAGATGTTACAAGTGTTATTTCGAAAGGGCCCAAAGGGGTTGTAGAAGCTATTTATAATGGCTTAGGACTAGATAATTTAGAAAATGACTTTCCGCCAGTTGTAACTAGGATGGCAAAAGGTTCTGCTCAAACTGCTGAGGATAATTTTATTAAATTCTTACAATCATTCTTCAAAAAAGCTGAATCAGATGCAGGAGTTTCACAAGGTTCGCCATCTGGTTCTGGTGTTCAACGTTGGGCTGGGCAAGTTAAACAGGCGCTTGCAGCTAACGGCTTGAGTACTAGCCAAGACATGATTGACCGTGTACTTCGCCAAATTGCAACTGAATCAAGCGGGAATGAAAAAGCGGTCCAAGGAAACATCGGAGATATTAACAATATCACTGGTGACCTTGCTAAAGGGTTGATGCAAACAATTTCCTCAACTTTCAATGCTAATAAATTCCCCGGTCATGGGGATATTTTTAACGGTTACGATAACTTATTAGCTGCTCTTAATTATGCTAAAAAAACCTATGGTCCAAGTTTGTCATTCCTTGGAAATGGACATGGTTATGAAAACGGTGGAATCATAAATGCTCATGGTTTCTATGAAATTGCTGAAGGAAATCGTCCTGAGATGGTTATTCCGCTTGATCCGCAGAAGAAATCAAGAGCTACACAATTATTGAATCAAGCTAAACAAACAATTAATGCAAATTCATCACAGCAAAGCAATTACTTAGGAGATGGTGGACAGTTAGTTGTTTTAGTTTCAAGTATTTTAACACTATTAAAAAATGGACAAGCAGACCCTACCATTATCCAACTTATGTTAGATAAAAACAGTTTTGCACAAGAATTGGTAGAGCCTATGAACAAACAATTAAGTGTTTTAAATAGCCGTAATAAAATAATAAATGCAGGAAGGACAACATAATGACATTTTCAGTTAATTACAATGGTGTTGAACTATCTGAATTAGTAAGTGGATTCACAGCAATTGATAGAGGGTTTGGTTCAGTTTGGAATAATACACTATCAAATCAAGTAGCTAGATATGGTCAATCATTTGTAAAGAATACATTAAGCGCAAAAACAATTACTATTACCATTAGAAAAAGTGGGATTCCAAGTGATTGGATAGCCTTAAGAAAAGAATTAGCAAAGGTGCTGGATGTCAATGAACCAGCGCCTTTAATTTTTGGTGATGAGCCTAATAAAGTTTGGTATGCAGTAGCAGATGGAACTCAAGCTTTATCAGAAGATATCTCTAACTTAGTTGCTACTGGAACTCTTACATTTATAGTCCCAGAAGGTCACGCTTATTCGACATATACTAATGTTTTAAACTCAGATAATTCAGGAGGAGTCAATGGTTCTATCACTCCTAACGCTGATGGTTCGGTTGATATCACAATTAATAATCAAGGAACATTACCGACTTGGATAGATTTAAAGCTTACCAATAATCATGACAATGGGTATTTTGGTATTGCTGGGGTTAACGGAAGCTTAGAACTAGGTAATCGAGAAGAAGTTGATGGCGTTACTATCCAGCATAGCGATGTTCTTTATGATAGTAAAACAGATCCTAAATTTTCCAAATTTGTATCAGCCGCAGGTCAACCTCATCCAGAATGGACTGGTGCAGGAACAAATGGAACAATTGGGTATCAAGAATATAATTATAAGTCTTCCAGTGGGCAACAGAAAACAATGAAGGGTGTTAAGTTGATTGACCCTGGAAGTCAGACAGGCTTTCGTGGGGGGATGACTGAGCTTGTGTTACCTCCAGATTCAAATGGTGATTCTGGTGCAGTTGATTTCTATGCTTGGTTCAGATTATTTACATGGACAACTGCTCTTGGCCAAACTGGGGTGATGCAAATTCTATTCACTGATGAAAATGATGAATTTGTAGCTGGTTATGGGACGTTAAAGGATGATAAAACAGGAAATATTGGGACTGTTGGATTTTGGATTGGCGGACCTAACAAAGGACAATGGAAACATATTCCTTATGTCGCAAATAATGGAGAACAAACTGGATTAAAAGACAATAATACGATGCTTAATGATAATCGAGGGCAATTAGACTTCGCTAAACAAGGAGCAACTCTTGGTTTTTATTGGAAAGGCGGTCATCAAACAATTGTAGTTCCAGAACTTGAAGATGTCGCAATTCACAAGGTTAAGTTCTTCTTCGGAAACTGGTCAACTAACCCAAGGGGAACAATGACACATATGGTTATTCGTGACTTTTGGTGCCGCAAAGACTTTGTTAATACATGGAATGACTTACCAAATCGCTATAAAAATGGCTCAGTCGTTGAAATTGATATGGCTAGTGGTAATGTATCCAAAGATGGAATATCAGCAATTACAGAGATAGTAAATGGAACAGAACCTTTCAGTATTCCACCTGGAATTAGTCAGATAAAAATCATTCAATCCTCTTGGAATAATACACCACCAGACGTTGAAATATCATGGAAAGAAAGGATTTTATAATGATCATTAATGTTTTAAATGGTTCATTAAAAAAAGTAGCCATGTTGAGTAATGAACTTCCCAATGCACCTAGTTATTATAACGATGAGTTTCATGACTATTTAGAACAAGGAGCAACTACATTTAGTTTTACAGTTGCTAAAGTGATTAATAATCAGCTACAGGATTATACACAATTCTTAAGTGATCAAAGTTATTTTAGCTTCAGAAAAAATGGCCGAGATTATTTGATGACTCCTTCATCCGAGCAATCGGTTCATGAAACAAGTACTGAAATTTCTTTTTTCTGTGTTTCGTTAGACAGAGAACTTATTAACGAGCAAGCTAATTCATTAACGAATACTGCAAGCCATAATATTCAATGGTATTTTGACCAAATGGGCTTAATCTCTAGAACTCAAATTACTATTGGAATTAACGAAGTTTCAAATCTAACACGAGTGATTAATTATGATGCACAAGAATCTAAATTATCAAGACTTATTTCGGTAATCAATAATTTTAACGCTGAATTTGATTTTGTGACGACTTTAAATAATGATGGTTCCCTTGGAACTGTTGTTCTAAATATCTATAAAGAAAATGACGGTCAAAATTCTCAAGGTGTGGGAACAAAACGTGATGATGTCAGACTAACATTTGGTAAAAACATCGAGGATGTTGAAGTAGATGTTAGTGATGACGGTTTTTTTAACGCCGCCTATATGACTGGTGCTGACGGTTTTAGTTGGAAAAATTATGATTTCAGTTATAAAAATTCAGATGGTGTAGAAGAATTCTATAAAAGAAGTGGTTCTGAAATAGCTTATGCTCCATTATCTGCCAAAATGTTCCCTTCTCAATTGAAAACAGACAAGGGTGACATTTGGACAAACTCAGACCGAACCACTGAATATAAAAACGCCAATGATATGTGGGGTTATATTGTCAGTCAATTTAAGCAATTTGCCTACAAACAAATCACATATACCGTTACTCCATCATCTACTTTAGTTAATCAACTTGTTGGAGATGGTAGACCACTCCAAAAAGGAGATACAGTTATTATCCAAGATGATAACTACATGGATATTGATGGCAATGTTGGTCTAATTTTATCTGCAAGAGTCTCTGAAATCATTACATCAGATACAAACCCTGCTAATAATAAAATTGTTTTTTCAAATTATAAAAAGCTAAAGAGCGAGGCTTCTTCTGATATTAAAGCGATTGTCAATCAGTTAGTCGATGCAGCTACTCCATTTCAAGCAGAGCTTACAACCACAAACGGTACACAGTTCAAAAACAGTACTGGTTCAACAACTTTATCAGCACACATCTATAAAGGCTCTGCGACGACTGAAACAATCGCTGACAACTACGAATGGTCGAAAGATGGAACGGTAGTTGCGAATGCTCAGGTTATTACAGTTGATGCTAGCGGAGTTGCGGATAAAGCAGTTTATAGCTTTAAAGCGACAGTTGGCGGAAAAGTAGTTGCAAGTCAGTCGGTTACTATCACTAATGTAGATGATGGAACTAGCCCGATTAATCTAGTAATTGATTCATCTAATGGCTATCAATTTAAAAATAATATCATTAATACAACTTTCACTGCGATACTTTATCAAAATAATAAAGAAATTGATAGTGATGGAACAAAATTTGCTTATATATGGTCTAAAACTAACTCTGACGGAACAGTAGATACTGCTTGGAATCTTGCTCATCAAACAAGTCAGAAATCAATTACAATCACAAATCGTGATGTTTGGCAGAGAGCTACATTTGATTGCACTGCGGAACCACTTAATTAATAGGAGGAATAAAATATGTCAATTGTCTCAAGTGGACAAATCACAATCACAGATTTATCAGATGGGATGCAACTCAATGCTTTCATCACAGCAAGTGGGGTAACTACTCAAACTTATGATGCAACAGCTCAAACATGGTCACCAAGTTATGCAACTACTCCACAAGTGTTAACACTCAACCTTACTAAAGCAGGAAGTTCTACTTCTGTTGTTAGTGGTATTTCAGGAACTATTACCTGGACACGATCAGATGGAGCCACAACAACAACTATCACATCAACCACTAATACTGATACTCAATATATGAGCGGAAGTGCAAATAGTGTGTTGACAACAAAAGTCAATGTTCCAATTGCTAACTCAGCATCACGATTCACTGCTTCTGGATTATGGGTTGACCCTAATACAGGTTTAAACGTTCCGTTCTCAGCTGTTTTAGATTTGACTGTTGTACAACTTGCTAAATCAGCTGTTCTTGCGAATGTTTATGCTGGAAATGGTGGAGCGTTCTACAATTCTATGCCTGCAAGCTTAACAGTTAACGCCGATTTATATAAAGGAGGGCAACTTTCTGCAGGAAACAAGCAAATATTCTTCGGTTATGCAGATAGTACTGTAACTACAACTGGTTCAACTGGCTATAGCTCAAACCTTGGATTAGGTTGGCATTTATGTTCTTCATCTACAACTGGTCAAACACCAAATGTAACTGCTGGTACAAATACAACTTCTCAAGGGATACTAACAGTTACACCAGCGGCTATTACAAATTCGCAAAGTTATAAGGCAGTTATCATTGACCAAGCAGGCGGTACAGCAGGAACTGCAGTTAGTGGTATATGTACTCTCCTTGATTATACAGACCCATTAACTTGTACGATTGATAGCACAGCAGGTAGCATTTTTAAAAACGGTTCTGGTACAACAACACTTACTTGTCGAGTATTTCAATCTGGTGCTGAAATTGATACAGCTGGAACAACCTATACTTATAAATGGTCTCAACGTGACCAAAATGGCGTATTAAATGCTAATTTTGGCGGTACAGGCAATCAATATAAAACTGGTAAAACAATTAGTGTTGCGGCGACTGATATCAATGTCAAAGCTCAATATACATGCGAGGTGAATCAATAATGAAAAGTACATTTTATGCCAATATCGAACTTGGGGGAGAAATCACACAAGTTAGCTTTGAAGCAACAAGCGCAAGTGATGTGATTGAACAAATCTGGCGGACTTATGGTATCTCCACCCCAATTATTGAAATTTGGGCGGAGGTGACTGATGACGATAGTAGCAAGCAATAGCCTCACCATAAGTAACGTTTACGATGGGTCAATAACTCATTATGCCTATGCTTATAGTGCTGATGGAACAGATAGATTTACAACTGTTTACCCACAAGTAAATCTATTGAATGGTAGTAGAACTTATAGTAAGTCTAATCCATATGTACTTACAGGTAATAGTGTTGACACATATACCCATCTGAGAGATGTAACTGCTAATTTGAAAGCTGGAAATTACACATTAAATGCGCAAACTGACGGAGTATGGGTTAATCATTTGTCAACGACAGACCCAAGCGTTAATGGTGTGTGTTTATGGCTTGTAGGTACTGAAAATGATGTCAATATTGCACTTGGAAATACGGTCCCTCAAACTATTAATGTTCCAAAAGATGGAATATATTGCATCAGGGTCAATTTATATTCTGATGGAACGACTAATGTATCTCGTAAGTTTTGGGATTTTAAATTAGATAGTGGCTCAAATGCAACTCCATATATACCTTCATTAAGTGAAGTCACAAGTGCTGACTGGCCAAACTATATTGGTCAATATTCAGATTTCTCATCTACAGCATCAACAGACCCTGCTAAGTATGCTCCTTGGATTATATTTAAGGGAAATGATGGAAAGGATGGAATAGCAGGTAAGGACGGTGTTGGTATAAAAACTACGACTATCACTTATGTAGGCTCAACAAGTGGTACAACAGTGCCAACTAGTGGTTGGACTTCCACAATTCCGACAGTTGCAGCAGGTAGCTATCTGTGGACGAAAACAGTCTGGACTTACACAGATAATAGTAGTAGCACAGGATATTCAATTGCTAAAATGGGAAATGACGGTGCCCCTGGAAGTACTGGTGCCCCTGGTAAAGTTGTTTCTGATACTGAACCAACTACTCGATTCAAAGGTTTAACTTGGAAATATTCAGGTACCGCAGACCTTACAGCTAGTGATGGAACAGTGATATTATCTGGAACCGAATATTATTGGTCGGGAACTAACTGGATATTAAGCGAAATAAATGCACATAATATCAATGGTGATAATCTAAGTGTTACAAACGGAACTTTTACCGACGGGAAAATAGAAAGCACTTGGTCTTCTAGTGCTGCCTCAGGTTCGACTGAAATCGAAAACAGTCATATTAACATGAGTGCAACAGATTCAACAAGCAAAGCGACAAATAGTTTAGGACTGGATGTCCAACAAGGTTTGGGAATGCGTTGGAGTGACCCAACTTCAAATCAATCAAGATCGGTTTTACTTGATTATGGAAACTTATCTTTTGATAGAAATGGAGTTGCCGCAGGATTGAGTTTTGACGGTACCAATTTATCAAGTTCTATGCCTATTCAAGCTCCAAACACAATTGTTAAGTCAACTCAGTTTACCGTGAGTGGGATGGGAATCCGTTTAGACCGATTGATGTCATTTGTTGCAGTTACTTTTTTTGGACAAGCCTCTTCAACGATTAGTAACCAGACAATTAATAATATGCTTCCTGTTGGGTTCAGACCAATTAATCCATACTCAATAGATTACATGATACCTGGTCACATAGCAGATAACAGTTATATCTATTTTAATCCAGATGGCTCAATTGCGATTATGACCACTATTACTAGCGGTTATTATATTAGGGGAACAAGACTTTATATCACTAATGATGTTTATCCATCATAAAAAAGAAAGGAATTAAAAAATGGGAGTAAAAGCAACGGGCGAATCTATGAATCGCGAATTTACAAATGAAAATGGAGAAGTAATTGTTTCATCATCAGCCAATGTTGGAGTAAATACTATCGGAACAATGACCTTTACGTTATTAGATGCTCAAAAAATAAAAGATTCAGAAACAATTGCAGAAGATTTAAAAACTTTTATTGATGATGTGCTGGCAATGTCCGCTAAATACTTGAATTAGAAAGCAGGGGTTATGGAATTAAAACAGCTCGTAGAGCAGCATGAGACTAAACTCAAACAACATGACAAGGAACTGTCTCGACTTAACGACATGTCGGTTGAAATGCAAAAACAAATGAGCGAAGGACTTGCTCGTGTAGATGAATCAAACCGTTTTTTAAGGGAACAGAATACTCGTCAATCAGAACAGAATGCGCAAATTTTGCAAGCCGTCATTAAAGGCAATGAAAGTTCAGATGAACGACAATTTCAGTTGAAGTTGCTTGATAAAACAAACTTTTGGAAATTGATTTTCGGAATTGGCGGAGCGTCGGCTGCCATATATACGATTATCATGGAAATTATAAAATTAATTAGATAAAAGAGGAAAAATAAAATGGATCAAAATTTAATGACAATCTTTAGTGGTATTTTAACAGTAGTCGGCTCTGTAGTATCTTACTTCATTTCACAGGCTGCTAAAAAACATAGCAATACAAAAGATATGGATGCTCTGGCTAAAGTGGCTAATCAGGCGGTAAGTTGGGCACAGAAAAACTTCAATGAGAATCCCGAAAAGTTATCTGAAGCGATTAACTATGTGACGGAAGAAGCTAAGAATCTTAAAATCAAGACTAATCCAGCTCAGATTGAAGCTCAAATTGAAGCTTCTTTGGCTCAGTTGAAAAAGAACTTTACTGCTGACCCAGCTAAAACAATTAAAGATGTTGCGCAAGCTACATCTGAAGTTGCTCAATCAGTATCTAAAACAGCAGATACTATTTCTATCAATGCTGAAGAACTGGCTAATCTTGTGGAACCAATTATTAATGGAACAGAAGGACTCACTGAAGAATAGGAGGCTATTATGAATGGAATTGACATTTCCAGTTATCAAGCAGAATTGAATGCTGGAATTGTTCCTTCTGACTTTGTATTTATTAAAGCTACTGAGGGAACAAAATATATTAATCCAACTTGGGAAGAGCAAGCTGGACAAGTGATTCAAACAAATAAACTTCTAGGTTTCTACCATTTTTCTAGTGTAGAAAACCCAATCGCAGAAGCTGATTTCTTTATCAGCGTTGTTAAAGACTATATTGGTAAAGCAGTTCTAGTCTTAGACTTTGAAGCTGGGGCAATCAATGCATGGGGAACTGTTGGCGCTCGTCAATTTTTGAATCGTGTAAAAGAAAAAACTGGCATCAATCCAATGATTTACATGTCATCAGAGGTTACTCGTCAGTTTAACTGGAGTATTACCTCAGGAAATACTCCTTTGTGGGTTGCTCAATATGCTTCTACAAGTCCTACAGGCTATCAATCAGAACCTTGGTCAGATGGCAAAGGATATGGCGCTTGGAGTTCAGCAGCGATTCATCAGTACAGTTCATCAGGAACTTTAATGAACTGGAACGGACAGCTTGATTTAAACTTAGCTTATATCAACGCTAATCAATGGAAGCAACTGGCTGGTGGAAGTTCTACATCACAAAATAACAACAACTCAAATACTAATTCACAATTGGAGGATGATGACCTTATGAAATTTACATATCAAATTATTGATGCAAAAACAGGAAAAACGCAAGGAACTATTTATTACTATGATGGAAATAAAGTAGTTGCTTTGTCTCATGAAGATCAACTTAAAATTATTCGTCAAATCTATAAAGAGACAACAGGAAAAGACTTGAAACAGTATAGTTGGCGGACAGATGCCCCTTGGTATGTCCGTTTCATGCAAGCGATCAATCAAAAAGCAGTGGAAATTGCTTGGAAATAAAATTAACCCTGACTTCGGTCAGGGTTTTTTTTGTTAATAAATGTTACTTCGTCATTTTATTGATGTTGTTATAATGATGGAATCATGAATGCTATTCCAATTACAAATACAAATAGCTAAGTGTTTATGAAGAGATAAAGCGCCTTTTCCAAAGCGATGGCGTTTTTCTTTACAAAGAAAACGGAAAGTTATATAATGTTCTTATTCCAAAAAAACTTTTTCATAAAGACTCCTAAGCGTCCCTCTCCTAACTGGGGCGCTTTTTTTGTGCTATAATATATTCGGGATGATTGTGGGATTTCATCCTATTTCTAGAGTTAAGCTGCTCTTCGGAGTGGCTTTTTTCAAATAAAAAAGCTCTAGCTGGATGACTTCAAGGAGTCCAACTAGAGGATGATGTGTGTTAGTACAAATTCAGAAAAAGTTTACTATATACAAAACATAGGAGGTACTAACAATTTAAATATTAACAATTTTTCAGACAATTGTCAATTATTTATTAATAATATACACATTAAGGTGAGATATGCTATAATATATAACCAGTGGACGAGAAAAGTACTCTTATAGTGTATAATCTAGTAATCGGCAGTTCCGTCCACACTTATAAATTTATAAGTGCTGCAGATTATTATTTGGTTCTTTAGCTCAGTTGGTAGTTAACCGTTCGGTCGCTGGTTCGAGTCCAGCAAGAACCATAAATAAATGTATATTAAAATAGTAGAAACTTCTAAAAGGAGTTTTTTTAGTTACGTTAATTAAAATAAAAAACTGTATATCTAAGATATACAGCCTCTTGCCCGACAAAAATTAGTTACGTTTTTAGTTACGTTTTAGAAGTAACTCATAGGTATTCATTAGTACAATAATTTTTATAAATCCCACAAAACAGGGTTTGGCGGTATCTATTGACATTTATTGACACAGTATGCCATAATAGCTCTATGACAAAAAATGCAAGACAAACCGCACTCGATATTTTGAATGATATTTTTGGTAATGATGCGTACGCCAATATCTCATTAGATCGAAATTTGCGAGATTCTGAACTATCCACAGTTGATAAAGCTTTTGTGACTGCCCTTGTATATGGGGTGGTTTCTAAAAAAGTTTTATTAGAGTGGTACATTGCCCCTTTCTTGAAAAAAGAACCAAAACCTTGGGCAAAAATCCTTCTATTAATTACAGTTTACCAAATCTTATTTATGGATAAGGTTCCAACTTCGGCAGCAGTAGATGAAGCAGTAAAAATCGCTAAACGACATGACGGACAAGCGACAGCTAATTTTATTAACGCTGTGTTACGTAATTTCATGCGTTCTGAACGTCAAAATGAAGAACCGAAGGACTGGGAAACAAAATATTCAATGCCCAAACTTTTATTGGACAAAATGGTCCGTCAATTTGGTGGAAAAAGAACAGGAGAAATTCTAGAAAGTCTTGAAAAGCCAAGCCATGTTAGCCTACGTAAAATTGACCCCACTGTTGAATTGGCGGGAACACGTCCATCTCTACTGACAGAAACAGCTTTAATTGCTGACAGCGGAAATTTTTCAATGACAGATGAATTTCAATCTGGAAAAATTACAATTCAAGACGAAACAAGTCAATTAGTTGCTCCTCAACTTGATTTAGAAGGAACAGAAGAAATTCTTGACGCTTGTGCAGCTCCTGGTGGTAAAAGTACTCATATGGCTCATTATTTAACAAGTGGCCATATCACAGCACTAGACCTATATGAGCATAAACTTGATTTAATTAATCAAAATGCGCAACGTCAACATGTTGCAGATAAAATAACTACTCGAAAAGCAGATGCAACAATGATTTTTGAAGAATTTGGTCCAGAGAAATTTGACCGAATTCTTGTGGACGCTCCCTGTTCAGGCATTGGATTAATTCGACGCAAACCAGATATTCGCTATAGAAAAGAAAGTTCGGATTTTGTTGATTTACAAAAAATTCAGCTAGAAATTCTAAACAGCGCCTCGAAAAGCCTGAAAAAAAGTGGTATAATGGTATACAGTACTTGTACAATTTTTGATGAAGAGAACTTTGATGTTGTTCGTCAATTTCTGAAAAATCATCCTAATTTTGAACAAGTTGAAATTTCTAGTGATAAGTCAGAGATGATTAAAGAGGGGTGTATTTTCATCACTCCAGAAATGTATCATACAGACGGCTTTTTCATCGCGAAATTTAAGAAAATAGGCGAATAATTGCTGACAAATATTTTTTTTAATTCTGTTAGTAATTTTTAGACCTAGAATAAAACTTTATTCTTGTTAAGGAGAAAAAGTGGAATACAGTATTTTATCAGATATCGGTTCAAAACGTAGTACTAATCAAGACTATGCCGGTACTTATGTTAATCGTGCAGGTTATCAGCTTTTCTTATTGGCTGATGGCATGGGCGGACACAAAGCAGGTAATGTCGCAAGTAAACTTACCGTAGAAGATCTCGGCAAACTGTGGTCAGAGACATTTTTTGATGCGGGAACACCAGAAGCAACTCTTGAGATTTGGCTTAAAAATCAAATACGTAATGAAAACGAAAATATTGCCAGTCTTGGAAAACTTGACGAGTACCAAGGAATGGGAACAACCCTTGAAGCTTTGGTCATTAAAGCAGGAATGCTTGTTTCTGCCCATGTTGGGGATAGCCGGACGTATTTAATGCGAGATGGTGAATTAAATAAAATAACCACAGACCATTCTTTAGTTCAAGAACTTGTAGATGCAGGCCAAATTACTGAAGAAGAAGCTGAGGTTCATCCAAACAAAAACATTATCACTCGTTCACTTGGACAAACTAATGAAGTTCAGGCTGATATTCAAGTTTTAGAACTTCAAGTTGGAGACGTCATTTTAATGAACTCAGATGGCTTGACTAATATGGTTTCAACGGCTGAAATTATGGAAATTTTGGAACGAGAAGACTTAACTTTAGACAATAAATCTGAGGCATTAGTTCGTTTAGCCAATGAACATGGAGGTTTGGATAATATTACCGTCGTTTTGATTAAGTATGATGAAACGTCAGAAAACGAGACACCAACGCAGGAGGTTAGTTGATGATTCAAATCGGTAAAATCTTTGCCGATCGTTATCGGATTATCAAAGAAATCGGACGGGGCGGGATGGCGAACGTTTATCAAGGAGAGGATACTTTTCTTGGCGATCGCTTAGTTGCAATAAAAGTCCTACGTTCAAATTTTGAAAATGATGACATCGCAATTGCTCGCTTTCAGCGAGAAGCTTTTGCAATGGCAGAGCTTTCACATCCAAATATCGTAGGTATTTCTGACGTCGGTGAGTTTGAAAGTCAACAATACATTGTCATGGAATTTGTTGACGGAATGACTCTTAAACAATATATTAATCAAAATGCTCCTTTAGCAAACGATGAAGCGATTGAAATCATTACTGAAATTTTGTCAGCAATGGATATGGCTCATTCACACGGTATTATTCATCGTGACTTAAAACCTCAAAATGTTTTGGTTTCCAGTAGTGGAACTGTAAAAGTAACAGATTTTGGGATTGCTAAAGCACTTTCTGAAACTTCATTAACTCAAACAAACACAATGTTTGGTTCAGTTCATTATTTATCACCTGAACAAGCGCGTGGTTCAAATGCGACTGTACAGTCAGATATTTATGCGATTGGAATCATTTTATTTGAACTTTTAACTGGTCAAATTCCATTTGATGGGGATTCTGCAGTTGCTATTGCCCTAAAACATTTCCAAGAGAGTATTCCAAGCATCATTAACCTCAACCCAGAAGTCCCACAAGCTTTGGAAAATGTTGTCATTAAAGCCACAGCAAAAGATATTAAAAATCGCTATACTGATGTGGAAGAAATGATGACTGATGTCGCAACTTCAACAAGTCTTGACCGCCGTGGGGAAGAAAAATTAGTTTTTAATAAGGACCATGATGAAACTAAAATCATGCCTGCTAATTTAATCAATCCTTATGATACTAAGCCTCTGATTGATAAAAAAGAAGAAGAGGATTCGCCAACAGGTGAAAAATCTGCGAGCTTAGAAAAAGGAAATAAAACTAAAAAATCTAAAAAAGGTTTGATTATTGGCCTTATTATTCTCCTTTTAGTTATTGGTGGAGGTGCTTTAGCTTGGGTTGCTTCAACACCAAGTAATGTTAAAGTACCAAATGTGACAAATTCTACACTTAGTCAAGCTGAAAGTAAAATTAAAGCCGCAAAACTTAAAGTAGGGACGGTTCATAAGCAGCAAAGTTCAACAATTGATGAAGGGAAAGTCATAAAGACTGACCCAGACAAAGGAACAACTGTAAGATCCAATAGTTCTGTTGATATTTATGTTTCTACAGGAAATGAAAATATCATTAAAATGAAGGATTTTGTTGGTGAAAAAATTGATGAAGCCATGGCCACTCTACTTAAAGATTATGGAATAGATGAAAGTAAAGTCACTCAAACTTCTGTTCCTAGTGATTCTTATCCAGCAGGTACGATTATTAAACAAACACCTAAAAAAGGTTCTAGTTTTGATATCTCCGGAAGTGAAAAGATTACTTTTGAAGTTTCAAGTGGAAAACAAGTTAAAGTTCCTGATTATAAACCCGATGGGCAATATATGACTTATTCACAATATCAAGCTGCCTTGAAATCCGCAGGATTTACTAATATTACATTAGATCCTCAAGCAACAACAAGTCAACAAGCTGATGGTTATGTTTACTCAGTATATCCAAATGTAGGAACATCTGTCGATCCAAATCAAGAAATTGTAGTAACTTATAGCGTTTATACTGCTCCAAGTTCAAGTTCAACGACCTCTGAATCGACAACAACGTCCGAAACTTCTTCAAGTACTTCAAGCTCTACTACGACAACTCAGTCATCAGAGAATACTAATCCTAGTAGCAGTAGTAGTGCCAAAGAATCTTCAACAACAACTTCAAATAGTTAAGAAAATTAAACTAGGAATCATGTATTCCTAGTTTTTTTGATAAACGAGTTAACTGCAAGAGACTTGCAAAATTAGGCAAAAAAGTGTATCATGGTAGAGTAGTTTTTTACAACCCATTCTTGGTTTCATGCTTGCCAAGCTGTCACTCGGACTGGGCAATACAAATAAAGGAGAAAAACTCATGGCAATTTCAAAAGAAAAAAAACAAGAAATCATCGCTCAATACGCTCGTAAAGAAGGCGATACTGGTTCACCAGAAGTACAAATCGCTGTATTGACTTGGGAAATCAACCACCTTAACGACCATATTAAATCTCATAAAAAAGACCACGCAACTCAACGTGGTTTGATGAAAAAAATCGGTCACCGTCGTAACCTTCTTGGATATCTTCGTGAAAAAGACGTTCAACGTTACCGTGAACTTATCGCTTCATTGGGACTTCGTCGTTAATAAAAAATGCCATATGGCATTTTTTATTTTATAAATTAAAAACTAAAAGGAGCATTATCCTTCTAGTTTTTTTCTTTTCAAAGATTTTTTTCTTTTTCGATAGTAGCACTAATAGCATCAATGACTGTTCCAATAAAATGATTTTGTTCCAAGCTGACTACGCCAGCAACAGTAGTTCCACCAGGACTTGATACTTTATCAACTAATGACCAAGGATTTTCACCACTTTGGAGAATCATTTCAGCTGAAGCGCGAACCGTTTCGGCAACAATTGCTGTGGCTTGATCTTTAGGAATACCATGTAATACACCAGCACGTGCCATGGCATCAATGAACATATAAATAAAGGCAGGGCTTGAACCGGCAATTGCTGCAAATGTTGAAAAATCTTTTTCAGAAATTTCATGGACAGAACCAGTTGATTTAAAAATTTCTTGAACTGTAGCATAAGCAGAATCATCAACAAATTCATTTTTGACAATGGCTGATGTTGATTGACCAATTTGTGCATTTATATTTGGCATCACTCGGATGATCGGTTGATTTTCTGAATCAGCCAGATGTTTCAAATCTGATAAAGTGAGTCCCGCAGCAATTGAGATTAATGTTTTGTCTTTAGTTAAATGATTGATTAATTTACTTAAAACAGAAGGAAGTACTTGAGGTTTAACTGATAGAATGATAAAATCGGATTCTTGAACAAGTTCTTCGTGATTAATTGCGGCCGTAACATTAAGAGTTTCCGCCTGATTCTGAGTCTTTGATAAATTATGACCAGAAATAATAATTTTGAATTTATTTTTGTCAAGTCCAGAAATGATTGCTGTTGCCATTTTTCCGACTCCAATAAAACCTATTGTTTTCATAAATAAAATCCCTTCTTTTCTTTTCGTCCATTTTATCATAAAAAGTAAAAATAAATCACTTTAGTAGCATCGTAAAATAAATCAACTATTTTGGAAAAGGATAGAATAAGCATTTGGAATCCACAAGTACTAAGAAAATTTGCATTAAAAAGATAACGAAAATGCACTTTGATTATGGTATAATTAGGTAAACATTTTATTTTATTTGTAATAATAAAGGAGAAATCTATGAATAAATTCGCAATTGTCCTGGCGGCTGGTAAAGGAACACGTATGAAGTCTGCGCTTCCTAAAGTGTTACATCAAGTGGCTGGGAAATCAATGCTTGCTCATGTCCTCAGTAGTGTTTCTGGAGTAGAAACTACTAAGAATGTAGTGATTGTTGGGCATGAAGCAGATCGCGTGATTGCAACCTTGCCTAAAGGGACTCAATTTGTGAAACAAGTTGAGCAATTGGGAACGGGTCATGCCGTTCGAATTGCTGCGGATTTATTGGCAAATGAAGATGGGGCAACTCTCGTAATTGCTGGTGATACACCACTAATTACTGGACAAACTTTAGAAGCACTTTTTGATTATCACTTTGCACAAAATGCAACAGCAACTATCTTGACAGCCATTGCACCAAATCCAACAGGATATGGACGAATTATTCGTGATGAAAATGGCTCAGTAGAAAAGATTGTTGAGCAAAAAGATGCGAATGATTTTGAAAAATCAATTACCGAAATTAATACTGGGACTTACATTTTTGATAATAAGTCACTTTTCAAAGCATTAAATGAAATCACAACTGATAATGCCCAAGGAGAATATTATTTGACAGATGTCATTGAAATTTTCAAAAAAGCTGGTCAAACGGTAGCGGCTCATATTCTTGATGATTTTGACGAAAGTTTGGGTGTTAATGACCGTGTTGCCCTTTCACAAGCTGAGTTGACGATGCGCAAACGAATCAATCATCAACATATGGTGAATGGTGTAACCCTTATCGATCCTGCGACAACTTATATTGACAGTGAGGTTACGATTGGTGAAGAAACTGTGATTGAAGCAAGTGTAACAATAAAAGGAAATACCTTTATTGGTAAAAATGTTTTGATTACAAATGGTAGCCGAATTGAAAATTCAGAAATTCATTCAAACTGTGAGATTCGTAATTCAACGGTTGAAGAAAGCAGAATGAGTGTTGGAAGTAATGTAGGGCCTTATGCTCACTTGCGTCCCGGAACTGTTTTGAGCGAAGAAGTTCATGTTGGAAACTTTGTCGAAATTAAAGGTTCAACGCTTGGTAAAGGTACAAAAGCTGGTCACTTGACTTATATTGGAAATGCAACGGTTGGTGAGAAAGTGAACTTTGGTGCTGGAACAATTACAGCAAACTTTGATGGTAAAAATAAATTCAATACTGAAATTGATGACTTTGCCTTTATTGGTTCGAATTCAACAATTATTGCTCCATTGCATATCGGTAAAAATGCCTTAACAGCAGCAGGTTCTGTTGTAACTGAGGATGTACCAGATGAAGCAGTAGAAATTGGACGTGGAAAACAAGTGAATAAACTTGGACGTGCTAAAAAAATGCCACATTATCGTGGTCAATAATTAACAAATAAAAGAAAGAGTTTCTCCTGAAGCTCTTTCCTTCGATTTTGATGAGAAAACTATTCTTTAAATTATTTTAAAAAGTTTTCGGAAGAAAGGACACAATGTTAAATTTTGATGATAAAAAATTTGAAGAAAAAACTTTAGCTAGAGAAGAAATTTTTAGTGGGAAGATTTTTCATGTTGTAAAAGACGTAGTTTCTTTGCATGATGGACAAGAGAGTTTTAGAGAACTTGTTTTTCATAATGGAGGAACAGCGATTGCACCTGTTCACAACAATAAGATGATTTTAGTTGGTCAATATCGTAAAGCATTGGAAAAATTTATTTTTGAAATTCCGGCAGGAAAACTTGAAAAAGGTGAAGAAAAAGATCCCAAAGCTGCAGCCTTAAGAGAGCTCGAAGAAGAGACGGGATATCTGGCGAAAGATTTGACAGAAATTACAGCTTTTTATGGGACACCCGGTTTTTCATCAGAGAAAACATATGTCTATTTCTCATCAAATTTAACAAAAGTGGAACATCCAAAACCCGCTGATGACGGTGAATTTTTGGAACAAATTGAAGTCACTTTAAGCGAAGCAAAAAAAATGATTGAGCTTGAACAAATTGCGGATGCAAAAACAATTATGGCTATTTGGTATTGGGAAATGCAATATTTGAAAAAGGAGCTTGAAAATAATGCCTAAACCTCTTTTAACAGACGAAGTAATTGAACAAGCAAAACAGGATAAGAAAAATCTTGAACGCAGATTGCAAAGAGAGCTTGAAGAAGATACTGAAATCGCTGAAAAATACGATAGTATTGAGAAAAATTTAAGCAAAAATGCTGTTTATAAAAGTCGAAGAATTGAAAATGCCAAGGCTCAAAAACGTGGGAAAGCAATTAATAAATGGCTTTTCATCGTTACATTAATTGTTGTTCTATTGGCAGTAGCTTTCTTTTTATACTACTTTTAGAGAGTAAAAAGATTAGAAAAAAGGTAAAAAATGAAAATAGGAATTATTTGTGCGATGGATGAAGAAATTCGCATACTTGTTGAAAACTTAGAAAATGCAGAAAAACATACTCGTCATGGTTTAGTTTTTCATACAGGTTCAATTGGCCGGCATGAAGTGGTCCTTGTCCAATCTGGAATTGGTAAAGTGATGTCTGCTTTGGCAGTTGGATTTTTGGTTGACATTTTTGATGTCGACGCCATTATCAATACTGGCTCAGCGGGAGCAGTTGCTCAAGGTTTAGCAATTGGTGATGTTGTAGTTGCTGATAAACTTGCTTATCATGATGTTGATGTTACTGCTTTTGGTTATGCTTATGGCCAAATGGCTCAACAACCTTTGTATTTTGAATCAAGTAAATATTTTGTTTCTGAGTTGAAAAAAGTTTTAGAAAATGTGCATGTTGGATTGATTACTAGTTCGGATAGTTTTATCAGTAGCTCTAGTAAAATTGCTGAGATTAAAGAGCATTTTCCGGATGTTTTAGCCGTTGAAATGGAAGGGGCTTCTATTGCTCAGGCAGCAACAGCACTTGGAAAACCATTTGTAATTATTCGTGCGATGTCTGATACTGCTGACCATGATGCTAATGTTAATTTTGATAAATTTATTATTGAAGCAGGAAAAAAATCAGCTGAGGGCTTGATTCGTTTACTCGAAGAAATGGTATAAAATTGGAATCTATCTTTTGATAGATTTTTCTTTTTATGAGAACTAAGAGGAAGTGAAATGGGAGAAATCAAGGATAAAAGATTAGAACTCTTAATTGAGGAAGTTAATATTTTTTTGAATAATGACCAATTGTTTGAGCACTGTTTGGCAGTGGCAAAGACGGCTGAGGCACTGACAGAAGAATTAACTGATTCTAATGAAAGAAGTTCGCAAGCTTTTATAGCAGGACTTTTACATGATATTGGTGGAATTTATCCAAATGATCAAAGAGTAGAAAAAGCAGAAATTTTTAATATCGAATTACTGACAGAAGAGCGTGAATTTCCATTAATTATTCATCAGAAACTTTCTAAGTATTTGGCGAGCCAACATTTTAAAATTACTGACGAACAAGTTCTGTCAGCAATTGAATGTCATACTACGTTAAGAAAAAATTTTACAGAATTGGACTTGATTGTTTTTCTTGCTGACAAAATTAGCTGGGATGGTGGAGATAATGCGCCATTTAGGCAGGGATTACTGACAGCTCTGTCAGTAAATTTGCAAAGTGCGGCACTTTATTATATTAATTTCATTATTGATGATGGATTGAAAGTTGCACATCCATGGCTTTTAGAAGCAAAGAAAGATTTAGAAAATCAGCTTTCCTAGCTGATTTTTTTGATAATTTAGATTATAATAGAAGAATGTAAAAAATAATAGAATATCATTATTCAAAATTGATAATGATTATTTTTATCGAAACTTTTGTCAGAAGTTTCGATTTATTGGGAGGTATTATGACAGTAACATCAGATTTCGCACAAAAACTCTACGAAAATTTTGCAGAAAATACAAAATTGCGTGCGGTGGAAAATGCCGTGACTAAAAATGGTTTGCTTTCATCACTCGAAGTCCGTGGTTCGCATGCAGCAAATTTGCCTGAGTTTTCAATTGACTTGACAAAAGACCCTGTAACGAATCAAAAACAATCTGGTCGTTGCTGGATGTTTGCCGCTTTGAACACTTTCCGTCATAAATTTATCAATGAATTTAAAACAGAGGATTTTGAGTTTTCACAAGCTTACACTTTCTTCTGGGATAAATATGAAAAATCAAACTGGTTCATGGAACAAATTATTGGTGATATTGAAATGGATGATCGTCGTTTGAAATTCCTTTTACAAACACCACAACAAGATGGCGGCCAATGGGATATGATGGTTGCAATTTTTGAAAAATATGGAATTGTTCCCAAAGCTGTTTATCCTGAATCACAAGCTTCAAGTAGCTCACGTGAATTGAATCAATACTTGAATAAACTACTCCGTCAAGATGCAGAAATCTTACGTTATACAATTGAGCAAGGTGGAGATGTAGAAGCAGTTAAAGAAGAACTTTTACAAGAAGTCTTTAATTTCCTAGCGGTAACTTTAGGTTTGCCACCACAAAATTTTGAATTTGCTTTCCGTAATAAAGATAATGAATATAAAAAATTTGTTGGTAGTCCAAAAGAATTTTACAATGAATATGTTGGAATTGATTTGAATAATTATGTGTCAGTAATCAATGCTCCAACTGCTGACAAACCTTATAATAAGAGCTACACAGTTGAATTTCTGGGAAATGTTGTCGGTGGTAAAGAAGTGAAACATTTGAATGTTGAAATGGATCGCTTTAAAAAATTGGCCATTGCCCAAATGCAAGCTGGTGAAACAGTTTGGTTCGGATGTGACGTGGGTCAAGAATCAAATCGTTCAGCAGGACTTTTGACAATGGATTCTTATGATTTTAAATCTTCATTGGATATTGAATTTACTCAAAGCAAAGCAGGACGTCTTGATTATGGTGAGTCGTTGATGACGCATGCCATGGTTTTAGCGGGTGTTGATTTAGATGCTGATGGGAATTCAACTAAATGGAAAGTTGAAAATTCATGGGGTAAAGATGCGGGTCAAAAAGGATATTTTGTTGCCTCTGATGAGTGGATGGATGAATATACTTATCAAATTGTTGTCCGTAAAGATCTTTTAACTGAAGAGGAATTGGCTGCTTACGAAGAGAAACCTCAAGTACTTCTACCATGGGACCCAATGGGTGCTTTAGCTTAATTTGCAAACAAAGAACATTTAACTTTAGGTTAAATGTTTTTTTATTGACTTAAAGTTCACTTCAAGTGTTAAAATAAAAGAATGAATATAAAAAAAGCTGCTGAATTATCAGGGATGAAAACAGATAATATAAGGTATTATGAAAGAATTGGGCTGATTCCTAAAATTACACGGACAGAATCTGGAATAAGAAATTTTACAGAAGCTAATATTAGAACTTTGAAATTTGTCAAACACATGCGAGATGCAGGTGTGCAAGTTGAACCTTTGACCCGTTATATGGCATTAGTGAATGAGGGAAATCCTGAAACGAAAGAAGAAAGAATTGAAATTTTGAAGAACCAAGTTGAACAATTGAGAACAGAAATTAGTGAAAAGCAATCTGCCTTGGATTATTTGACATTCAAAATTGAAAATTATGATGAAGTGATGTTGCCAAATGAAATTAATTTGAACCAAAGTTCAAAAGAAACAATCAAGATTTAAATAGGAAAAGAATAAATGGAACTTCGATTATTAAAATATTTTTGGACAGTTGCAACTGCTGGAACGGTATCCAAAGCTGCTGAACTGTTATATATTACGCAGCCAACATTATCTAGACAAATTAAAGAACTTGAACGCGAACTAGATACACAGCTTTTTATGCGTGATGGAAAAAAACTTATCTTAACTGAAGATGGACAATTTCTTAAAATTAAAGCTGAGGAAATTTTACAGTTGACTAGTAAAACAGTACAAGTTTTTGAAGACCGAAAAAATGCAGAATTATCAGGGCATCTGACGATTGGTGCTTTAGAAGGCTGGACAACTTCCAGTATCGCTAAAACACTCCAAAGGCTGACAAATAAGTATCCGTCAATTACCTTTACAATCTTGTCAGGAAATGCAGATGACATCAAATGGAAGATTGACAACGGACTAGTTGATGTTGGTTTTTTGTTAGAACCAACATCAACTGAAAAATATAATGTTGAAAAAATTGGTTTTCCTGAACGTTGGATGATGCTCACTCAATCCGATTCAGAACTTGCAGAATTAGATGAAGTAAGTCCAGAAATATTTAGAAAGCAAAGAATATTAATTTCAGAACGACCAGAAGTTCGTCAATTTATAGCCGATTGGGCAGGCTGCCAAGTGAGTGATTTAGAAATTATTGGCGGCTTTAATCTCGGTTTTCATCTTTTTGAAATTGCTCGTGCAGGAATTGGCGAAGCAGTTGTTACAGAAGGGGCGCTTATTCGAGACTACCCTGATTTAAAAGCTATACCATTGAGTCCAGAAGTGAAAACTTTAAGCGTACTTGCTTGGAAGAAAAATATTCCACTGACTCCTCTTACAAGAGCATTTATTAAGCAATATCTTCAAGAAAATGAATAAAAAGTTACTGACAGAAATTTCGAGTATATCTGTAAAGACTAAAGCGTCAACAGCTATTCTCTGACAGCTCTGTCAGTAACTTTTTTGTCAGTATTATGCTTACAAAGCATAATAAGAACTAAAATAAGCATTTCTAATCAGTAAATTTTTATTTTAAAATAAATCTATGAAAAATAAAAAAACATTTGGTCTTATCCTTTTTATTAACTTGTTTTCCTATTTCCTTATTTTAATGGATAACTCGATAATATTTACAAGTAGCTTAAAAATTTCTCAAGATTTAAAAATGAATGAATCAACCTTATCTTGGGTTTCTAATGCTTATACGATTACATTCGGTGGGTTTCTTTTATTAGCAGGACGTCTGGGTGATTTATTAGGGCGAAAAATAATTTTCCTTCTAGGACTTTTCATTTTTGGACTTTCTAGTTTAGTTGTCGGTTTGTCAACTTCTTCTGAAATGATGATTATAGCCAGAGCGGTTCAAGGAATTGGTTCGGCTATCCTTGCTCCAACAAGTTTAGCTTTATTAATGGATACATATAAAGGGGATTTAAGGGTTAGAGCTATCTCATATTATGGAGCAACCGCGGGAATTGGCTCAAGTTTTGGACTTATTCTAGGCGGCTGGCTCACTTCGGCTCTTTCATGGCGTGTTGGCTTTTTGTTAAATGTTCCTTTTAGTTTATTATTAATTATCCTAACTCTTGTTAATGTTCATCAAAGTGAAGTTAAAGCTAGCAAAATAGATTTTTTGGGAAGCTTTCTGTCAGTCCTTATCTCAGTCCTATTTGTTTTCGGAATTACGGTAAGTAATTTGTTCATCATTATCCTCTCATTCTTTTTAATTATCTTATTTATACTTTGGGAAAAAAAGTTAACTTATGCATTAATTCCTTTAGAACTATTTAAAAATAAAGTAAGGACGGGTTCTTATGTTGCACGCTTTGCTTTTATGATGGCAATGCTGACCTACTGGTTTATTCTGCCGCAGATTATGCAAAAAATGTATCATTTTTCACCACTGCAATCTGGACTTGCTTTTCTTCCTTTAACAATCATAAATTTTATCGCAGCTCTTTTTCTTCCTAGATTAACTAGAGGATTAGGAAATAGTAAAGTAATGATCCTAGGACAAGTGATTTTACTGACAGGAATGATTTTGTCATTAGTTTCGCAACCAGAATGGGGATACTTCTATGCGATGATTTTTCAAATGATGATTATTGGATTAGGGCAAGGTTGGCTTCTTGCTCCGCTGACGGCAGCGGGAGTAGAAGAGGTCAGTCCAGAATTATCAGGAGCTGCATCAGGTTTGACAAATATGATGCATCAACTTGGAGGGCCTGTTGGTTTATCTATTGTTGTGTTATTTAGCTCAAATATTGTTGACTTAAGTGCTTATTATCATTTGGTCATGGGATTCATTACCGCTTTTCTATCAGTAGGCCTTCTTGTCTTAATTTTTACTAGACCAGACAATAATAAAAAATAAAAGGGGAAAAAATGCAAACAAAATTAACATTAAATGATGGTAATGTCATTCCTCAATTCGGTTTGGGACTTTATAAGCTCCCAGAAGGAACAGAAACTGAAAATATTGTAAAAAAAGCCTTGGAATTAGGCTATCGTCATCTGGATACGGCACACGCTTATCAAAATGAAACTTCTGTCGGTCAAGCAATCCAGGACTCAGAAATTTCAAATTCTGAAATCTGGATTACAAGCAAGCTTTGGCCTTCTGATTATGAGCAAGCTCCAGAAGCAATCGAGCGAATGCTAAAACGTCTAAAAGTTGAACAAATTGATTTACTCTTATTGCATCAACAGGTTGGAAATTATCGAAAAGCATGGATTGCTTTAGAAAATGCTGTAAAAGTGGGAAAGGTAAAATCAATTGGAATTTCAAATTTTGATGGAGAAAGATTAGTTGATTTATTTAATTTTGCTGATATCAAACCGAGTGTCATTCAAGTAGAAACTCATCCTTATCATCAACAAGTAGAATTACGAGAATTTTTGAAGCCTTATGGCACAAAAATTGAAAGCCGGTATCCTCTAGGACATGGCGATAAAAACTTATTTGAAGAAAAAATATTTAAAAAAATGGCCAAAAAATATAATAAAACGGTCGCACAAATCATTTTACGTTGGTATATTCAAGAGGGAATCATTGTATTTCCAAGCTCAGAGCAAAAAGAATACTTAGCAGAAAATATAAATATTTTTGATTTTAAATTATCCTGTACCGAAATAAAAGAAATTCGCAAATTAAATAAAAAGCAACCATATTTTACGATGAGTTATGCTGAACAGGAAAAAAACTTTTTGTTATGGAAACTAGAGGATTAAAGCACAGATTTTCATGCTTTTATGCAAAAGTGATATACTTTAGAGAGTTAGAACTTTTTAAATAAAAATAAAATCAAGCCTAGATTGTCTTGATTTTTCTATATACATTGAAAAAAGGAGATGTGATGAAAAAAATTGCAATTATTGGTGGTGGGATAATCGGTATGACCTTAGCCAATTATTTGGATACTGATAAATTTGATATTAGCCTTTTTGATGATGAGAAGAATCAGGCAACTAAAGCAAGTGCTGGGATTATTTCTCCTTGGCTTTCTAAAAGAAGAAACAAAAAGTGGTATCAATTGGCAAAAGATGGCGCAGCCTTTTTTGAAACATTAAAAAATGACTTTGAGTTAACTGAAGAAGTTTATGAAAAATGTGGCACTCTTTTTTTGCGACAAAAGTCAGACTTAATTGAACTAGAAAAGTTGGCAATTGAAAGAAAAAAAGAAGCTCCTGAGATGGGGGAAATTAAGAGGCTCTCGGAGGAAGAAACTGTTGCTTTATTTCCATTATTAAAACCAAGAGAAAGTTTGTATCTTTCAGGAGGTGCAAGATTAGATGGAAAAGCTTACTTATCGTCATTAAAAAAGCGAGCTCAAAAAAGAGGGGTCAAATTTTATTCAGAGCGGGCAACGATTGCTCAAGTGTTAGATAAATGGCAAGTTATTCATGAAGGTGTGACCGAAGTTGTAGATAATTTAGCTTTATGCCCGGGGCCAGCTTTAAAAGAACTTTTAAAATCAATTAGCACACAAGTGGATGTCAAACCTCAAAAAGGACAATTACTTTCGTTTCAAACGGATTTTGAAACAAAAAATTGGCCAGTTTTATTTTTAGAAGGTGCTGCAGATATCATTCCCTTCCAAAATGGTCAAGTTCTTTTGGGAGCAACTCATGAAAATGAAGAAGGCTGGGATTTGTCAGAGAGTCGGGAAGCTTTTGAAAGTTTGACAGAAGGGGTCAAAGTTTACTTATCGGATAAAAAACTAATTGACTTTCCATATCATTATCGTGTGGGAACACGTGCTTATTCTTCTGATTTTTCTCCTTTTTTTGGTCCGCACCCTGACTTTCCATCGTTAGCCTTTGCTAGTGCTTTGGGGTCATCTGGATTAACTACCGGTCCTTATATCGCATATTTACTTGCTCAATATTTTAATCATCCAGAAATTTCTTGGGATAGTTCAAATTATCAAAAAGACATAAAAAATTACATTAATATGGAAAAAACGGGCGATTAAAAAGCTTATTATCGCACAAAAAATTATGTAAATCATCGGAAGAAGAACTTTTGGTGTTTTACATAATTTTTTTGTCAGATACATAATGAGCCAAAGTGACGAATTGAGTCGGGTTTTTTTGTCTAAAAATGATATAATGATTTCATGGAAAATACAGATTTGATTTACGGACTACATGCAGTCACGGAAGCTTTAAATGGAGACCTTGTCAACAAACTTTACGTTCAAGAAGATTTGCGTGGTAAAAATGTTGAAAAAATAAAAGAATTAGCCCGCCTTAAAAAAGTTAATATTTCATGGACGCCAAAAACGGAATTAAATAAATTAACAGAAAACGGTGTTCACCAAGGCTTTATGGCAAGAGTATCTGAATTTGCTTATGCTGATTTAGAAAAAATACTTTCAGCATTAGCAGAAAAATCTGATACCACCATTTTAATCTTAGATGAGTTAACAGATCCTCATAATTTAGGTTCAATTGCTCGTACAGCTGATGCTACAGGAGTAGATGCAATTATTATTCCTAAACACCGAGCAGTTGGAATTACCCCAACGGCTGTCAAAGCTTCAACGGGTGCTTTACAACATGTTCCTGTTGTCCGTGTTACTAATCTTTCACAGACCTTGGATAAACTTAAAGCTGCTAACTTCTGGGTTTTTGGAACGGATATGGACGGCACAGTTTACAGTAAGTGGAATACCAAAGGTAAAGTTGCCTTGATTATCGGAAACGAGGGGCATGGAATTGGTCAAAATCTCAAAAAACAAGTTGACGAAATGATTGCAATTCCAATGACAGGGCACGTTCAAAGTTTAAATGCATCAGTAGCAGCGAGTATTTTGATGTACGAAATTTTTAGAAATCGACTTTAAAAATTTCGGATGAAAACTTTAAAGCACTTGGAATCATCTAAGTCCAAAGGTATGACTCAACTGTCAGTAAATTCAACAGATTATCAGCCAGTATAAAAGCAGAAAGGATTATTATGACTTTTCAAATCATGACAGACTCAACGGCAGATCTGAGTCCGTATTATATTAAAAAACATCATCTTACAGTTTTGGGAATGACTGTAACTGTTGGAGAAGAAACTTATGAAACCATAGGTGAAGCAGCCTTAGATAATTCCACACTTCTTGCAGCAATAAAAAAAGGAGCTACAGTCCACACTTCCCAAATTAATTCAGGACAATTTTTAGAAGTGTTTAAAGAGTTTGCAGTAGCAGGTGAAGAACTTCTCTATCTTGCTTTTTCGTCAGGACTTTCTGGCACTTATCAATCAGCTCTTATTGCTCAAAACATGGTTTTAGAAGAATTTCCTTCAGCAAAAATTACAGTTATTGATACCCTTGCGGCGGCTTCTGGAGAAGGTTTTATTGTTGAAGAAGCGGTAAAATTACGTGACTCTGGAAAATCACTGGCAGAAACCCTAGAAGTATTATCAGATATCATTCCACGTTTACAAAGCCGTTTCATGGTTGACGACTTGAACCATTTAGCAAGAGGAGGAAGAATTCCTAAAGCTGTTGCTCTCGTTGGAACGATGGCAAATATAAAACCTCTTCTTGATGTTGACCCTGAAGGTAGACTTCGTCAAGTTACAAAAGTTCGCGGTAAGAAAAAAGCGATTAATCAACTCCTTGAAAAAAGCCTTGATGAAATGGATACAGCCTATCCTCGCTTAGTTATTTCTTACTCTGGAACAGATGAAATAGCACAAGAAATCAAAAAGCAGGCCATGCAAAAAAAAGAAATTAGTGATGTTGATGTTCGCCCGCTCAGTTCAACAATTGTAACCCATACAGGGGACGGGACAATCGCAATTTTTTCAATAAGTAGAAAAAGTAGAGAATAATTCAATAAAAAACGAAAAAAATCACAGCTAAACTCTTGTTTTACTGTGATTTTATGTTAAAATAATTAATGAGTGTAATTGTATACAAAATTATCTGTACACTTACCTAATTTATTAAAAAAATATGAATCGTGATGTGTGAGGGAAAGGAGTCGCTTTTATGGCCAAAAGTGGACTTTATACAGGCGTAGATATCGGGACAAACACAATCAAAGTGCTTGTTGCTGAATACGTCTCAGGTGAAATGAATATAATCGGTGTCGGAAATGCAAAATCCGATGGCCTTAAAAATGGAATTATTGTAGATATTGAGAAGGTGGCACAAGCATTGCGTAAAGCTGTAAATGCTGCCGAAGAACGCGCAGGAATCACGATTGATAGAATTAACGTAAGCATTCCAGCGAATTCCCTCGAAATGGAACCTTGCCAAGGAATGGTTCCTATTGTCAGTGATACAAAAGAAATTACCGACAATGACGTTATCCAAGTTGTTCAAAATGCTTTGATGCGTGGAATTGTTCCTGAGAGAGAAATTATTGCTGTTGAAACAAAAGAGTTTACAGTTGATGGATTTACAGGAATTTCAGACCCACGCGGAATGTTTGGTGTACGCCTTGAAATTCGTGGAGTTGTTTATACTGGACCTAAGACTCTTGTTCATAATGTTCGTAAAGTTGTTGAACGCGCAGGGTTACTCGTTGACAACATTGTAATTGCTCCTTTGGCAATGGCACAATACGTGCTTACAGAAGGTGAACGAGAGTTTGGAACAATCATGGTTGATTTGGGTGCTGGGCAAACAACAGTTAGCATCGTTAAAGAACAATCATTAAGATTTACACATACTAGCCCCGAAGGTGGCGATTATGTAACGAAAGATATTTCAACAGTTCTTAACACCTCTGTTTCTGCAGCAGAAGACTTGAAAGTTAATTATGGTGAAGCAAGTACAGATCGTGCTAGCCAAGATGAATACTTTCTTGTTGATGTTGTCGGCAAAGATGAACCAGAACAGATCACAGAATATTATCTTTCACAAATTATTGAAGCGAGAATGACTCAAGTTTTCAGTCGTGTGCGTCAAGATTTGGAACATGGACATACTTCAGAAACACCTGGCGGATTAATTTTAGTCGGTGGTACCGCTGCAATGCCTGGTGTCGTTGATTTAGCCACGAAAGTCTTGGGAATGAACGCACGCCTTTTTGTCCCAGGAGAAATGGGCTTACGTAATCCTGCATTTGCGCAAGTGATTAGTGTTGTTAATTACATTGGAAGCCGTAGCGACATTGATATTTTAGTGTCACAAGCATTTTCTGGTGATTATGCTTATACGACAGCAGAAGAAACATATGTTGCTCCTGTTCAAACAATTACGCCGCAAGCGACAACATCAGTAGCAGACGTAGAAAATGATTTCTACGCTGAACCTCAGGCTCGCCCAGTTGTAACTCAAAAAGCTTCTGAGCCTGAAGAAGAAAAAGAAGGTCTCGTTGACCGTGCCAAAAATTTCTTTGGCAACCTCTTTGATTAATCTGAAAGTAAAAACGGAGAAATAAAAACATGGAATTTTCATTTGATACAGACTTAACTTCTGGTGCTGTAATTAAAGTTATCGGTGTTGGTGGCGGTGGTGGTAATGCCATCAATCGTATGATTGAAGAAGGTGTTTCAGGCGTTGAATTTATCGCTGCAAACACAGATGTACAAGCATTACGTAGCTCAAAAGCAGACACAGTTATTCAACTCGGACCAAAATTGACTCGTGGTTTGGGTGCTGGAGCACAACCTGAAGTTGGTAAACGCGCAGCTGAAGAATCAGCTGAAACAGTTTCACAAGCTCTTGAAGGCTCAGATATGATTTTCATCACTGCTGGTATGGGTGGTGGAACTGGTACAGGTGCTGCACCAGTCATCGCACAAATTGCTAAAGAACTTGGCGCTTTGACTGTGGGTGTTGTTACTCGTCCATTTGGTTTTGAAGGATCAAAACGTTCATACTTTGCAACTGAAGGAATTGAAGCCCTTCGTGCAAATGTTGATACACTTCTCATTATTTCAAACAATAACTTGCTTGAAATTGTTGATAAGAAAACTCCTTTAACTGAAGCTTTGCGTGAAGCTGATAATGTTTTACGTCAAGGTGTTCAAGGGGTAACTGACTTGATTACTAACCCAGGAATGATTAACCTTGACTTTGCCGATGTTAAAACAGTAATGGAAAACAAAGGTGATGCCCTTATGGGTATTGGTGTTGCGACTGGTGAAGAACGCGTTATTGAAGCAACTCGTAAAGCAATTTACTCACCACTTCTTGAAACTACAATCGAAGGCGCAGAAAATGTTCTTTTGAATGTCACTGGTGGCATGGATATGAGTTTGATTGAAGCACAAGATGCTTCAGAAATTGTTATCCAAGCAGCTGGTAATGATGTTAATATTATGTTGGGTACAGCGATTGACCCTAATCTTAAAGACGAAATCCGTGTAACAGTTGTTGCAACTGGTGTTGCTAAGGAAGATGCTGACGAAGCGTTGGGCTTGCAACCAGAACCACGTCGTCAACCTAACTTGACTCACAATTCTAATATGCAACATGCTCAGACAAGCCGTCCAATGCAAAGTCAACAACAAACGCAAGCGGCTCCACAAGGGCAAAATCAATCTTCTGCATTTGGAGATTGGGATATTCGTCGTGAAACTTCAACACGTCAAAATGTAAGTAACACACGTGATACTTCTTCAGTAACAAGTTTCGGCGGAGTTCCAACAACAGATGAAGATCTTGACACACCACCATTCTTCCGTAAAAACTAACCAATGACGATTAAAGAGAATGTTAAAAGAATACTGAGTAATGTAGATGCGGCAAAGGCTGCGTCTTCTTATTCTAATCAGTCAGTTTCAGTCGTTGCTGTGACCAAATCTGTTGATGCTAATCTTGCACGTGAAATTTTTGAAAATGGAGTTTCACATTTAGCGGAAAATCGAACAGAACTTTTTTTGGAAAAATACGAAGCTCTTAAGGATTTAGAAATTACTTGGCATTTGATTGGTAATTTACAAAGACGTAAGGTTAAACAAGTTATTAATTATGTTGATTATTTCCACGCTCTAGATTCTCTGAAATTAGCTCAGGAAATAAATAAACGTGCTGAACACACCATTAAATGTTTTATTGAACTTAACATTTCTGGTGAGGAAAGTAAACATGGATTTTCTGTCAATGAACTTATGGAAATATTACCTGAGTTTTCTGAATTGGAAAACATTGAGATTGTTGGTTTGATGACAATGGCTCCGTTTGATGCGACTGAAAGTGAATGTAATGACATTTTTGGACGAATGAAAAAATTACAAGTTGAAATATCTGAAATGAATCTTTCTAGAATTCCTTGTACTGAATTAAGTATGGGAATGAGTAGAGATTATGAGATTGCCATTAAAAATGGTGCAACTTTTGTTCGAATCGGTACAGAATTTTTTAAAAATCTATAAGTCTTAAGATTAACGTAAACAACGGAGGAAAATATGGCATTTAAAGATTGGATGAATAATCTACGTGATTATTTTGTAGAGGATGATGAAGAGTTCAATGAACCTACACGTCCTGTGCAAGAATCTAGGCCAACGGTGACTTCTACGCCAAAACCTAAGGTTGAGGAACGTAAAGCGCAGCCAGATTATCAAACGCGTCGTCCCACACAATCAACTTCAAAAGCACAAACACAAACAACAGCGCCAAAACGTGCTGCTTCAACTTTTACTAAACCTATGCCTGAAAAAATCGTACAACAACAAACCGTTTCACAATCACAATCCGTGGCTGCAACGGTTTCTACAATCGCAATTAAAGAACCACGTGCCTATGCAGACATCATGGAATCAGCACGCATCGTGAAAAACGGTGAGTGTGTTCTTGTCAATTTTAAATTTATGGGTGACGCCCAAGCGCGTCGTTCTATTGACTTCATGACCGGGGTGGTCTTTACACTTGATGGTGATATTCAAAATGTAGGGGGTCAAATTTTCTTAATGACTCCGGCAAATATCACAGTCGACGCAGCGAAAGAAATGTCTATCTTAGCTGGTCAAAACTTTGAAAGTTACGATATTTACTAATGCTTATTACATTTACAATAATAAATTGGATTTTACGCTTGCTGGATGTTTATTCAGTTATTCTGATAATTTATGCCTTAATGAGTTGGGTGCCAACTCTTTATGGAACTTGGTTTGGACGTATAATTGTTAAAGTTTCCCGCCCTTATTTGAGTTTATTTGAAAACCTACCTTTACAGTTTTGGGGATTAGATTTTTCAATTGTTATTGCTTTTATTGTCTTAAAATTTATTCAACAATTTATTGTTATTGTATTTAACGGTGTATTCTATTGATTACTGAAAATGTTTATCAACACTTTCATGAGAAGGAACGTCATTTTATTGATCGTTGCTTAGAATGGATTGATCGTGTTGAAGAAACTTACTCGGTGATTAGTACATTTTTTCTAAATCCCCGAGAAGTAGAAATTTTAAAAACATTAGCAAACAAACGAGAAGTACAAATTTTTTCGAGTAAAGAACTTGCAAAAACCGAATTAGTCAAAATTATTTTGGCTCCAGATTTTTATGTTATAGATAGTGATGATTTTGATATTTCATTACTTGAAATAGCTTATGCTTCAAAGTTTATACAAATTTCACATGCTCAAGTTTTAGGAACTTTTCTAGGACAGGCTGGTGTTAAGCGGCAGGAATTGGGAGATATAATTGTTACTGACAGCAAGATACAAGTTTTTGTCAGTAAACATCTTGTTGAAAGTTTTAAAGCTATTGAAAAAATTGGACGAGCGGCAGTCGAAATCAAAGAAATTTCTTTGTCAGATTTGGTTGAAGAAACAGATAAAGCTGTCAGAGAAGTTGTCCTTGTGGATAACTTAAGAGTTGATAAAATGATTGCAGTCGCTTTCAAAATTTCTCGCAATATTGCTACAAATATGTTAGAATCAAAGAAGGTTAAGGTTAATTACCTAGAAATTGATAAAAAAGATTTCTCTGTTGGTCTTGATGATTTGATTAGTGTCCGCGGATTTGGACGTATCAAAATTTTAAGGATTTTAGATTTTACTAAAAAAGGAAAACAGAGAGTTGAAATAGAACTTATAAGAAATCGGAAAAAATAGATTCTAATATGAAAATCAGATTTATAGGATTTTCTAAGGATAAAGAGGAGTGATTGATGACATTAAATAGTTTAGATGTTCAAAACAAAACTTTTAATCCACAATTTCGCGGCTTCAGTAAACATGAAGTTGACGAATTTTTGGATATCGTTGTTCGAGATTATGATGAATTCGCTCAAACAATTAAAGATCAAGAACGTGAGTTAAAAGCATTACGCGAACGCGTGAAATATTTTGATGACATGAAAGATTCACTGAACAAGTCAATTGTTGTTGCTCAAGATGCTGCTGATAATCTTCGGGAACAAGCCAAAAGTGAAGCTGATACGCTTAGAATTAATTCTGAAAAAGAATCTGCTGATATTATTGCAAATGCAGGACAAAAGAGTTCTTTAATTATTGAAGCGGCTAAAAAAGAAGCTGGATTTATTTTGAATGCCGCTTCTGATGATGCTCGTAAATTGGTACGTGATACTGATGATTTGAAACGTAAAATGCGTCTCTATCACCAACGAATGACTTCAATTATTGAAAATCAACTTGCGTCTATTCAATCGGATGACTGGGCTGAAATCTTTAGACCTACGCAAGATTATGCAATTAATCCTGAAGAAAAATTGCAATCAATTATTGAAGAACATTTGGAAAATGCTGAAACTACTTTGGCAAAAACCCAAGCAATTAAACCTTTAACAGATGAAGATATTGCACAAGCAAGTGAAACATCTGATGAACCTGAAACAGAAACAGAAACAAATGTTTCAGAGGAGATTGTTGTTGAAACTGAAGTACCTGACGAAGTAAAAGAAGAAGTAGAAATTACTGACGATTCTAACGAAGAGTCAGAAGTTGAAGCTCCAAAAGCAGATGATTCAGAAATTTTCCCAGAATTAGATTCAAAAGCACCAGTTGAAACAGCTGAAGTTATTGAAAAAGATAATCAAGAAACAATTGATTTAAGCGAATTAAAAAATTAAAAATCAGATCAAGATAAGAAAAAATATAATTCAAGCAAGCGAGTGATGATGGAAGACTCGTATTCCCTATTTTTCTTATTATCAGCTGATTGGATTTCTAAAGTTACTGACAGAATTTATTTTCTCAAACAATCTTTAGAAAAATCTTGGACTGAACTAAAAGTAAGTTCAAGCGTCTTGCACGTTACGCAAAAGAGTTTCTGTCAGTAAATTTTACTGACAGAAAAAATGAAGGTGGTACCACGGTTTTTCGTCCTTTACGAAAAATCGTTTTTTTTATTCAATAAAAACAAAATCGAAAGAAAGAAGAAAATATGAAAATCAAAGATACTTTGAATTTGGGAAAAACAGCTTTCCCAATGCGTGCAGGCTTGCCAAATAAAGAACCAAACTGGCAAAAAGATTGGGCAGATGCGTCCCTTTATGAAAAACGTCAAGAATTAAATGAGGGAAAACCTTCCTTTATGCTCCATGATGGCCCTCCTTATGCGAACGGAAATATTCACCTCGGCCACTCTTTGAACAAAATTTCAAAAGATATTATTGTTCGTTATAAATCAATGGCAGGCTTTCGTGCCCCTTACGTTCCGGGGTGGGATACTCATGGTTTACCAATTGAACAGCAACTTGCTAAAGCGGGTATGAAGCGTAAAGAAATGGACTTGCTTGATTATCTTGAGGAATGTCGTAAATATGCGATGAAACAAGTAGATATGCAACGTTCCGATTTTAAATCTCTTGGTGTTCTTGCTGATTGGGACCGTCCATATTTGACATTATTGCCAGAATATGAGGCAGCTCAAATTCGCGTTTTTGGTAAAATGGCTGAAAAAGGATATATCTACAAAGGCCAAAAACCAATTTATTGGTCACCTTCATCAGAAAGTTCACTTGCTGAAGCTGAAATCGAATATCAAGATGTTCGTTCAGCATCAATTTTTGTTGCATTCAAAGCTAAAGATACTAAAGGTAAACTACCAGAAGATGTAGAATTTGTGATCTGGACAACAACACCATGGACAATTCCATCAAATTTGGGAATCTTTGCTCATCCTGACTATGATTATTCAGTTGTAGCAGTAAATGGTCGTAAATTTGTTATTGCATCAGAAATGCTTGAAGCTGTTGTAGAAAAATTAGAATGGGAAAATCCAGAAGTTCTTCAAACAATTAAAGGTTCTGAATTAGAATATATGGTAGCACAACACCCGTTCTATGACCGTGAAACTTTAATCATGAATGCGGATTATGTTACTCTTGATTCTGGTACTGGTCTTGTACACGTTGCCCCAGGACATGGTGAAGATGACTACTTCGCAAGTCGTAAGTATAAATTGCCTGTTCTATCACCAATTGATAATCGTGGTTACTATACAGATGAAGCTCCTGGACTTGAAGGACTTTTCTACGATGAAGGAAATAAAGTTGTCAGTAAATGGCTTGAAGAAAAAGATGCTTTATTGAAACTCGAGTTCTTCACTCACTCATATCCACATGACTGGCGTACTAAAAAACCAGTAATTTTCCGTGCAACACCACAATGGTTTGCTTCAATCGATGACTTCCGTCAAAATATTTTAGATGAAGTTGAAAGAGTAGATTGGGTAATTCCATGGGGTAAAACTCGTTTATTCAATATGGTTCGTGATCGTGGCGATTGGGTTATCTCACGTCAACGTGCTTGGGGAGTTCCATTGCCAATTTTCTATGGTGAAAATGGAGAACCAATTATCACACCAGAAACAACTGAACATGTAGCCAAACTTTTTGCTGAATTTGGTTCAAAAGTTTGGTTTGAACGTGAAGCAAAAGACCTTTTACCAGAAGGATTCACTCATCCAGCTTCACCAACTGGTGAATTTACAAAAGAAAAAGATATCATGGACGTTTGGTTTGATTCAGGTTCTTCTTGGAATGGTGTCCTTAACGAACGTGACTACCTTAGCTTCCCAGCGGATCTTTACCTTGAAGGTTCAGACCAGTACCGTGGTTGGTTTAATTCATCAATTACAACCTCAGTTGCGGTAAATGGCGTTGCATCATATAAAGCAGTTCTTTCGCAAGGATTTGTTTTAGACGGTAAAGGGCGTAAGATGTCTAAATCAATTGGAAATACAATCGTGCCAAAAGATGTCACTAAGAAATTTGGTGCTGACATCCTCCGTCTTTGGGTGGCATCAATTGATACTGAATCAGATGTTCGTGTATCAATGGATATTCTAAGTCAAGTTTCTGAAGTTTACCGTAAAATCCGGAATACATTGCGTTTCTTAATCGCTAATACATCTGATTTTAATCCAAAAGAAGATGCGATTGATTTCGCAGAACTTCGTCCAGTAGATAAATATATGCTTGTGAAATTTAATGAACTTGTAAAACAAATTCGTACAGCTTATGATAACTATAGCTTTATGACTGTTTACAAATCAATCATTAATTTCATCACAAATGATTTGTCATCTTTCTATCTTGATTTTGCTAAAGATGTTGTTTATATTGAAGCAGCAAATTCACCAGAACGCCGCTCAATGCAAACAGTTATGTATGTTATTTTGAAAGATTTAGTGAAAATTCTTGTACCAATTTTGCCACATACAGCAGAAGAAGCATGGACCTACTTGGAACATGAATCAGAAAATTTTGCTTATCTTGCAGAAATGCCAGAAGCAGCAGAAATTCCTGGAAGTGAAGAATTGTTAGGAAACTGGCAAGAATTTCTTGATTTCCGTGATAAGATTTTGAAAGCCTTGGAAAGTGCTCGTGAAGCAAAACTGATTGGTAAATCATTGGAAGCAACAGTAACTATTTATCCAAATGAAGTTGTACGTACTTTATTGACTGCAATTGATGAAAATGTTGCTCAACTTTTGATTGTATCAAACTTTGTAGTTGCCAACGAATCAGTAAACAATGCCCCAGAGTCTGCAATGAAATTTGATGACCTTGCTGTTCTTGTTGAACATGCGGCTGGAGAAGTTTGTGATCGTTGCCGTAGAACTGATGAAACAGTTGGACACAGTGTTAATGAACATCTCAAAATGCTTTGTGAAAATTGTGCACACATCGTTGAAACAGAATTCCCTGAAATCCTTGAAGAAGGTTTTGAAGATTAATAAATAAAAAAAGTTACTGACAAAACTGTCAGTAACTTTTTATTTTAAAATTAATAATTACAATACCGCAAGCATTGATGCAAGTACGCTGAAAAGCGTAAGAACAACCATGATAATTACAACGACCATGGTTACTTTTTGGAAAGTACTTTTTTGTGGTTTTTTATATGCCATGAGTTCCTCAATAAAAATATTTTTAATTAATTGTAACAAGAAAAAGAAGACTTTTCAATTAGTTTGGGTCTTTATCCTTATTATTTTCTTTTTGACTCAAAAATTTAGCAAATGGATCTTCCTTCTTTTCAGGAGAGGGAACGGTTTTTTTATCATCATCAGTCACTAAATCAACAGTTGATACACCTAAATCATCCATCATTTTATCAAAATCATCACGTTTTCTAAAAGTTAAACCCATTGTGGTCTCCTTAAAATAAAATATTTAACAGTGCTCAAAAAGAGAAGAGCAATACTAGAACCATTTTACTACTTCATAGATAAAAAAGCTAGATATATAAAAAAACTTCTTGAAAAAATGCGATTAAAAGCTGATAAGACTTGCATTTCAAAACTATTTTAAGTATAATGATAAAGAACGGTAGTTTGCTTTATGCAGACTACCTATAATAAAACAAATTCCCCAAAGGAGACATTTTTAAAATGGCTAAAGAAGTATACGACCGTAGCAAACCACACGTTAATATTGGTACTATCGGACACGTTGACCATGGTAAAACTACCCTCTCAGCTGCAATCTCTAAAGTATTGTCTGACAAAGGTTACTCTAAAGCGACTGACTTCGCATCTATCGATGCTGCTCCAGAAGAACGCGAACGTGGTATTACAATCAACACTGCTCACATCGAGTACGAAACTGAAAAACGTCACTATGCCCACATCGACGCTCCAGGTCACGCGGACTACGTTAAAAATATGATCACTGGTGCTGCCCAAATGGACGGTGCAATCCTCGTTGTTGCTGCAACTGATGGACCAATGCCACAAACTCGTGAACACATTTTGCTTTCACGTCAAGTTGGTGTTAAATACCTTATCGTCTTCCTTAACAAAGCTGACCTTGTTGATGATGAAGAATTGATGGAACTCGTTGAAATGGAAGTTCGTGACCTCTTGAGCGAATACGACTTCCCAGGTGACGATATTCCTGTAATCGCTGGTTCAGCACTTGGTGCTTTGAACGGTGAACCACAATGGGTTGCTAAAGTTGAAGAATTGATGGATATCGTTGATGAATACATCCCAACTCCAGAACGCGACACTGACAAACCACTCCTTCTTCCAGTCGAAGACGTATTCTCTATCACTGGTCGTGGTACAGTTGCTTCAGGACGTATCGAACGTGGTACTGTTAAAGTTGGTGACGAAGTTGAAATCGTTGGTATCAAAGAAGAAACTAAAAAAGCTGTTGTTACTGGTATCGAAATGTTCCGTAAAACACTTACTGAAGGTCTTGCTGGTGATAACGTCGGTGCACTTCTCCGTGGTATCCAACGTGACGAAATCGAACGTGGTCAAGTTATTGCTAAACCAGGTTCAATCACTCCACACAAACTCTTCGAAGGTGAAGTTTATGTATTGAGCAAAGAAGAAGGCGGACGTCACACTCCATTCTTCGACAACTACCGTCCTCAATTCTACTTCCACACAACTGACGTTACTGGTTCAGTTAAACTTCCAGAAGGAACTGAAATGGTAATGCCTGGTGACAACGTGCATATCGACGTTGAATTGATCCACCCAGTTGCGATCGAACAAGGTACTACTTTCTCTATCCGTGAAGGTGGACGTACTGTTGGTTCAGGTATCGTTGCTGAAATCAAAGCTTAATTATAAATCTAAGCAAATTGGAGCTGTCATTTATGGCAGTTCTTTTTTTATTTAAAATTTTGCTTAAAATAAAAACTCCCCAAAGGGAGTTTTTTAAATTTCTGATTTTGTAAATACACCTCGGTCAACAAGTGCATCCATTTGAAAGTAAAATTTATTTTGAATCATTTCACTCGCATTTTTAAAAATATCAACATTTCGTAAACCGGATTTGTCAGTAACTGAAAGTTTAAAACCACTTAAATCTGGATTAACAATAATTTTTAATAAAAATCCTTCGTTTGAATTTGGAACCTCTTCAAGAAGTCTTTTAAATTCAAAATTACCAATTTTAGTTTGAATAAAAGTTGTATCTTTTAGAGTGAATTTTTTAACAGTGGGCGCAAGTTGATAAATATATTTGCTACCTTCCAAATGTTTTTCAGTGATAAATGCCATTGTGAGTCTCCTAAATAAATTGTTTATTTTTTCAAAATAGAACTAAGCTTTTCAACGAAGAGATTAACTTCATCAATTGTATTCATTTCTGAAAAAGAAATACGTATGTTTTCTTTTAGTTTTTCAGAATTTTTCCCGTAAACAGCTTCAAGAACATGGGAGGGTTCAATTGTACCGGCCGTACAAGCAGAACCAGTTGAGATTGCGAAACCAGCTAAATCAAGTTTGGTCAAGAGTAAATCATGATTTTCATTTGGAAAAGCAAGATTTAGAACATGAGGCATACTTGGACCAAAATTATTTTTATAAAATGAAATCTTTTGTTCTCCTAGTTTAGTTAGTAAGGTTTCATTAAGTTTTTCAACTGCTTTATAATTTGATTCAATATTTTCAAGTGCAAGTTCTAAGGCTTTAGCTAAACCAACAAGAGAATGGAGATTTTCTGTACCAGCCCGTCTTTTTTCTTCTTGTTCTCCTCCATGAATCAAAGCATCAAAATGTAGCTTTTCGTTATAATACAAGAAGCCGACCCCTTTTGGGCCATGAAATTTGTGCGCTGATGCTGAGAGAAAATCAGCTGAAACATCCAAAGGATGCACGGAAATTTTTCCCATTACTTGAGTAGCATCAACATGGAAAACGGCTTGATGTTGCTTCAAGAGCTTTCCGACTTCCTTTACTGGAAGAAGTTGGCCCGTTTCATTATTAGCCCACATCATGCTGACTAAGATTGTATCAGGACGTAGATTTTCCTCAATAAGTGAAGCTGGAAATGTTCCATCTGCTTTTGGTTTTACAAAGCTAACATCAAATCCATAGCGATCGTGAAGATATCGAACAGTATTGAGTACAGAAGGATGTTCAATAGCTGTTGTGATAATATGATTTCCTTTATCCCTATTAGCTAGTGCATAACCAATCAAGGCTTGGTTATTAGCTTCGCTAGCACCTGAGGTGAAAATGATATTACGACTTGGAACTTCCAGAGCATTTGCCACAGTTTCACGGGCTTTACGAACAATCTGACTTGAAGAACGTCCGAGACTGTGAATGCTAGAGGGATTTCCAAAATTAGCGAATAAACTTTCTGAGATTGCGGTAATAACATCAGGAAGTAAAGGAGTAGTAGCAGCGTTATCTAAATATATAATTTTATTTTCCTACCTTTCGTAGTAATTGCTGGATATTTTATATGGAAATTATTTAATTCAATCAGAACTAGATAATTCCCTATCTGTAAGCTCTATTTTACCATTTTTTTATTCTTTTTATCTGAAAAGCAATACAGATTGTTCAATAAATATCTATTTGCGAGGATGTTATTTATTGATGGTATATTTCTAATTTTAATTATATAATATTCTTAGGGAGGTTTTATCATGGTTGAAGAATATAAAAATATCTTAGTTGCAGTAGATGGTTCAGAACAGGCTTACGATGCACTTCGTGAGGCGATTGACACGGCAAAATTAAATCATTCACATCTGAAAGTAGTGTATGTTTTAAATGATAAGTTAGCAAATATCCCAGTACATTTAGATACGATGACCTTATATAAAAGTGTACAAGAGCATTCCGATTACGTTGCAGAGCAAGTCCAAGAATATCTTAAAGGAACAGAAGTTGATTTTGAGATTGTACGTCTAACTGGTAGTCCTAAAAGAGAAATTATTAATTTTGTAAAAGAAAATAACATTGATTTAGTTGTGATTGGTTCAACTGGACTTGATGCAATTGACCGTTTCATCATTGGTTCTACAACACAATATATAGTTAATCATGCTCCTTGTAATGTAATGGTTATCAAATAATGAAAATAAAAAAAGTCATCAATGAGATGACTTTTATTTTATAAATTGATGCATCAAAAATAAAATACCAACTTTAAGTTGGCATTTTTAATTATCAGAAGTGACTCAGTAAGAATTACTTTAGTCTTGTGGTTTTTCATGTTCAAAAAGTGGAGAAACTGGGCGTCCTTCGTGGATACGAAGAATAGCACTGGCTAAGTACTCAGCTGCACTCAAATATTTTACATTTAAAGGTTTGCGATGGTTTGTTACAACAGAATCTGTGACCAAAATTTCTTTGATATCAGCTTTTTCAAGAATATCAGCTGCTCCGCTAGTAAATAATCCGTGGCTGGCAACCGCATAAATTTCACTTGCTCCAGCTTCTCGCACAACATTTGCAGCATTGGCAAAGGTGACCCCAGTATTCAAAATATCATCGATAAGAATTACTTTTTTACCTGCAACGTTACCGATAACATATCCGTTTTCACGGTTTTTGTCATCATCTTCATAGTCAACGATAGCAATTGCAGATTCTAAGTATTCAGCAAGTGAGCGTGCACGTTTAATCCCAGAATTTTTTGGTGCTACAACGATAACGTCATCACCAAACAATCCATTCTTACGATAGTAGTCAGCAAAAAGTGGGACAGTGAACAAGTTGTCTACAGGGATATCGAAGAAACCTTGAACTTGGACAGCATGAATATCAAGAGTTAGTAGGCGGTCAGCTCCAGCTTTGACAATCATATCAGCAACTAATTTAGCTGTGATTGGTTCACGAGAAGTCGCAGTACGGTCTTGACGAGCATATCCAAAATAAGGAATAACAACGTTAATTGTACGAGCAGAAGCGCGTTTACATGCGTCAATCATGATTAATAATTCCCAAAGGTGATCATTAACAGGGCAGCTCGTCGACTGAACAATAAAGATGTCTTGACTACGGACACTTTCTTCCATGTTAATCATAATTTCACCATCAGAAAACTGTTTTGAAGAAAGTTTTCCTAGAGGAACTCCTGTAAACTGGCTAATTTTCTCAGCAAGACCAGGGTTTGAGTTTAAGGCAAAAAGCTTTAAGTGTGAATCAGAGTAAACCACGATTTCTCTCCATTTTCTTTTATGAAATAATATAGTTCTATTTTATCAAAATAATGGTGATTTTCCTAGTCTATATCTGTAAATATCTTTGTGAATTAATCAGAAAATAAAATTTGAGAGTATTTAGAATAATTTTTTGAAGTAAAAAATAATTTCACAAACTTAAAATTCTGATAAATTAAAAAAAGCTTTAAAGTATGGTATATAAGTGATTGAAAACATTTTCAATAAAACTAGAATACAAAGTTTGTGAAAGTTCGTGCAAAGTCTTGCGTTTACAAAAGCGAGGTGTTACAATGGTTCTGTAAGGTTCGTGAAAGCTAAGTGTTACGAACAAATTATTTATTTTTAGGGGAATTAAAAATGAAAAAAACAAAAGTGATTTCACTTCTTGCAGTTTCAGTACTCTCAGTTTCTTTACTTGCCGCTTGTGGAAGCAATAACTCTTCAAGTAGCTCTGATAAAAAAACAGAACAATCATCTAAAGCAGAAGTTTTTGCTGGTGCAACTCAAGGAACAAATAACTTCTCTGATTTGCAAAAAGGCTTTGCTAAAAACGGAGCTTGGTTGAATGCAACTAAAGGTGATATGGATGCTTCTGGGAAAACTTTGACTGTTGAAGGTCTTTTCTTAGGTGACGGACAAGTTGCTCGTAAATTGGCAATCTATAATCAAGATAGCAGCCACAAAATTACTGACCGCTATACTTTAACAGTCGATAAAATTGAAGTGAAATCTCCTGGTTTCTATATTTCAAATGGTACTGTTAAAGGAAATGTTGATGTGTTTGCAGCTGGCTTCCACGGACAAACTGGTACAGGTGTTGAAGGACAAGCAACAATTGATGGTAACTTGACTTTTGCTAGCCAAGATCTTCTTGATGCTTACAATAAATTACCAGATGCTCAAAAAGTTAAAGTAACTGGTACAACTTCAGTTGTTAAAGGCGATGTCGTTTCATTCAAACCTGGTGGAATTACAGCGGGCGCTCACGGAAATGTAACTTATTCATTTGAAGGAAATGGAACAGATACAGAAACTGGGGCAACAACTGGTACTGCTGATGTTTCAGTATTGAAAAAAGCACTCGGAAAAAATGGGGCTTGGCTTGTAGCTACTAACGCTGATGTTGACGCTTCAGGTAAAGACCTTACAATTGATGGCACTTTCCTCAATGAAAAATCAGCCGTTCAACGTACACTTGCAATGATTAAACAAAATGATCAACATCAAGTCACTAAATCTTATACTTTGACAGTTGGACGCTTGATTGTTAACTCACCTGCTTTCGATCTTGAAGGTGGTAATATCAAAGGTGACGTTTATGTTGGTAAAGATGCTTCAATTATGGCACGCGACATGAAAGGGACCGATGGTCAATCAATCCAATCTGAAATCACTGGAAATCTTTACTTTGCAACTCAAGAACAACTTGACACTTACAAAGCTCTTCCAGCTGCAAACCAATTTAAAGTATCTGGCGAAATTGCTGTAAAAGCCGCTAACTAATAAACTAAAAATTGTCTGAAAGGCTCTCTATGAGCCTTTTTTTCTTACTTAAAATATAGTATAATGGGACATACGTGTAGCTCTATACAAAAGTGAATCTGTCAGTAAAAAAGTTACTGACAGAAAATAAAAAAATTTCGTCAGTGAAAAATTACTGACAAGAGGTTTATGAATGACAGATTGATTTTTGTTTAGAAAAACATAAAGCTAAAATATATTACAAAAGCAGGAGACTGGACTGTTAGAGAAAGTTCATAGCATTTCAAGTCAAGGAGAAAAACATTGACAAAAGAAACATTTTCAATCGAATTTGCAGGTCGGACATTAACTGTTGAAACAGGTCAAGTTGCAAAACAAGCAAATGGTGCTGTTGTTGTACGTTATGGAGATACAACTGTCTTAACAGCCGCTACAATGGGTAAAATGGCTACAGGTGATTTCTTCCCACTTCAAGTGAACTATGAAGAAAAAATGTATGCTGCTGGTAAATTCCCAGGGGGGTTCAACAAACGTGAAGCACGCCCTTCAACTGATGCAACTTTGACTGCTCGTTTAATTGACCGCCCCATTCGTCCAATGTTTGCTGAAGGTTTTCGTAATGAAGTTCAAGTCATTAATACTGTCCTTTCTCATGATGAAAATGCTTCAGGCCGTGTGGCAGCAATGTTTGGCTCTTCTTTAGCGCTTGCAATTTCTGATATTCCATTTGATGGACCAATTGCAGGGGTTGAAGTAGCTTATATTGATGGAAAATATATCATCAATCCAACTGTTGCAGAAAAAGAGGTTTCAAGTTTGGAACTCTCTGTTGCAGGAAATATCAACGCAATCAATATGGTTGAATCTGGGGCCAAGGAGCTTTCAGAAGAAGTGATGCTGGGTGCACTTTTGGCAGGACATAATGCTGTTAAAAAATTAATTGAATTTCAAAATGAAATTGTTGCAAAAGTTGGAAAAGAAAAAGCTGAAGTTGAACTTCTGCATGTTGATGAAGATTTAAAAGCCGAAGTTATTGCAGCATACAATTCAGATTTACAAAAAGCAGTTCAAATTGAAGAAAAATTAGCGCGTGAATCTGCGACAAAAGCAGTTAAAGAGGCGATAATTTCTGTTTATAGTGCAAAATATGAGAACGATGAAAATCTATCAATCATTTTGCGTGATCTTGCTGAAATTCTTGAAGGAATGGAACATACGGAAGTTCGTCGCTTGATTACCGAAGATAAAATCCGTCCTGATGGACGTAAGATTGATGAAATTCGTCCGCTTGATGCTGAAATTGACTTTACCCCCCGTAATATTACACATGGGACAGGTTTATTTACTCGTGGTCAAACCCAAGCTTTATCAACATTGACTTTGGCACCAATGAATGAAGCACAAATCATTGATGGCTTAAATGATGAATATAAAAAACGTTTTATGCATCATTATAATTTCCCACAGTATTCTGTTGGCGAAACAGGGCGTTACGGGGCACCTGGTCGTCGTGAAATTGGTCACGGAGCGCTCGGAGAACGTGCTTTAGAACAAGTATTGCCATCATTGGAAGAATTCCCTTATGCCATTCGTTTGGTTGCTGAAGTTTTAGAATCAAATGGTTCGTCATCACAAGCCTCAATCTGTGCAGGAACACTTGCTCTTATGGCTGGTGGTGTGCCAATCAAAGCACCAGTTGCTGGGATTGCGATGGGCTTGATTTCTGACGGAACAAATTATACTGTTTTGACAGATATTCAAGGGCTTGAAGACCATTTTGGTGATATGGACTTTAAGGTTGCGGGAACTCGTGACGGGATTACTGCGCTGCAAATGGATATTAAAATTTCAGGAATTACACCAGAAATTCTTGCCGAAGCTCTTGCACAAGCAAAAACTGCACGTTTCCAAATTCTTGATGTAATTGAAGCAACAATTGCACAACCTCGTGAAGAGTTAGCACCGTCAGCACCTAAAATTGATACAATTACAATTCCTGTCGATAAGATTAAAGTTGTCATCGGTAAAGGTGGTGAGCAAATCGATAAAATTATTGCTGAAACAGGCGTAAAAATTGATATTGATGACGAAGGACTTTGTTCAATTTTCTCTTCTGACCAAGCAGCGATTGATCGTGCTAAAGAAATTATTACTGAACTTGTTCGTGAAGCAAAAGTTGGTGAAATTTACGATGCAAAAGTGGTTCGTATCGAAAGTTTTGGTGCTTTTGTAAATCTATTTGGTAAGCAAGATGCAATGGTTCATATTTCTGAAATGGCTTGGGCTCGGACAGAAAATGTTGAAGATCTTGTGAAATTAGGTGACACTGTCAAAGTTAAAATCATGAAAATTGATGACAAAGGTCGCGTGGATGCATCAATGCGTGCTTTAGTTGAAAAGCCAGAAGATTATGTTGAACCTGAGCGTAAACCAAGAGAGCGCCGTGAAAATGGTGACCGTCGTAAAGGTAACGGAAATAACCGTGGTAATAGTTTTGACCGTCGCAATAATGACCGTAATAACCAAGGAAATAAAGTTGGGAATCACAGTTTTGAGCGCCGGGAACGTAAATCACATATTGATGAAGAGTTTCCAGAACTTTCAACTAAAAAACCAGAATAAGCTCAATTATAAAATGGAAAAGCTGTAAAAATAGACCTTGAAATAAAATAAAATTTGCTGATGAAAATGCTAGTCTATTCAGAAGTCTTAGAGGGCTAATGGATAGACTATAACCGAAATGTGATTATTCATGCTTGGATTTCTGTCAGTAAACTATTTGTTTACTTAGCTTGTAAATAATTACTGACAGGTCTGTCAGCAAAAAATATGTCAAATTATAATCTCAATCCAGAATTAGATGAACGTTTGCGAGTTTCATTAGCAAATCCAGGCTCATTTATGGAAGACCTCTCATTGGTCTATGCTTTTCATCAATTTCCAGTATTGGCACCAAAATCAGTTTTCTTCGTTCCGATTGAAGACCACAAGGCTCTACCTGTTTTTACAACAGAAGAAGAACTTGAAGTTTTCCTGTCAGAACTGACAGACTTTGAGACGGAATGGGAATTGCACTCATTAATTGAAATTTTAGACCAATTAATGGAAACGGATATTGATATTTTAGCAATCAATCCTAAATTGCCTCAAGATGAGGACAAAGGCAACACCGTCTATTTTGGGACACCAGAATTAATGCAATTTTTAGTTCATTATACTGAAATTTTGAATAAAGTTTTTAGCCCGGAAAATCTTGAGGCTGAACAAAGAGAAAAATATTATTTCGTCCCAGCTTTCGTCACAACAAGTGGTCAAAGAACTTTCCCTAATCTAATCAATCAGGACAATGAAGAATACCTTCCTTTATTTGATAACTTAGATAGTTTGGCTAAGTGGCACAATGAAGATTACTTTAGTCAAGCCTTTAAGGAAAATAATGGACAAGTTCTACTTTTAAAAATTGATGAATTATTAAATGGAGAAGACGAGGCCATAAATGACATAGGTAAAAGCCTTGGAATTACGGTAAATCCTTTGGACTACTCACAAGAAGAAGTTCAAAATTCAATGGTCACTTGGGAAGAATTAACAAGAGATTAAATGAATTGAAAGATTGATTTAGTCAATTCAACGTTTTTGAATCAACAAGGCCCACAATGCTTATGGTATAATTTACTATAAGTATTTTTTAACGAAGTAGGAAAAAATGAACGAAAAAAAGAAAGGTTTTTGGTCTGAAGCAATTCGAGTGACCAAAGAAAATGATCCAGCAGCTAGAACTGCCCTGGAAGTCTTATTGACCTATCCGGGAGTAAAAGCTCTTGCAGCTCACCGAATTTCACATTTTCTTTGGCATCATCATTTGAAACTTTTGGCGCGGATGCACTCACAATTTTGGCGGTTTTGGACTCAAATTGAAATTCATCCAGGAGCAGAAATTGCTCACGGCGTCTTTATTGACCATGGTTCAGGATTAGTGATTGGCGAAACTGCCATCGTTGAAAAGGATGTCAAACTTTATCATGGAGTTACCTTGGGCGGTACAGGAAAAGATAAAGGGAAACGTCATCCAACAATTAGACAAGGGGCATTAATTTCTGCCCATTCACAACTTTTAGGCCCTATTGAAGTTGGAAGAAATGCAAAAGTAGGGGCAAGTGCTGTTGTGGTAACAGATGTTCCGCCAGAAGTAACTGTTGTTGGAATACCCGCAAAAGTTGTTCGAGTTAAAGGTAAAAAAGATGTCGAGCGCATCACAAGCCTTGAAGAAAAACGAGAAGCAAGCTATCATTCATCACATCTGTGAGGAGAAATGAGAAGTGAAAAAGAGAAAAGTAGCTATTTATGAGGGAAATTTACTTGCAACTTTAAAATCATTTACGGATGCTGTTATGTCTATCATTGCAACGATTATGGTTTTAGAAATTCCTTTACCAAAACTTATTGGCAATAATCAGTATGATTTTCGTGAAACAAGCAGCTCACTCATTATTTTCTTTGTGAGTTTTCTGGTTGTTGTTTCTTATTATTTTCAATTTAGTAAGTTCTTTGGACGCATAAAGAAAATTAGTGGTTGGCAGATTTTTGCTTATACAATTTTTCTCATGCTTGTCTCACTTTTTCCCTTTATGACTCAAATTGATAATGGAATTCATCCCGCATACTTCACAATCATATATGTTTTATATATTATTGTGACCTCACGGTTTGCTTCTTTGATTATCAAATATACTTACCGCCTGAATGAAATAATAATCAGCAGACATCAGTCACGAAAACCTTGGGATTTGATTGTGATGTCTGCTCTTGCTATTGTGATTTCGAGTATTGGATACCCTGCTTATACGGGGATTCCATTGCTTTATTTACCAATACGTTCTCTTATCACCTCTATTGTTTATGATGAAGATTAAGAAGGAAATAGAATGAAAATATATAATACCTATAGTCGACAGCTAGAAGATTTTCAGCCGATTGAACCTGGAAAAGTAAAAATGTATGTCTGCGGACCGACTGTTTATAATTACATCCATGTGGGAAATGCTCGTTCTGTTGTTGCTTTTGATTTGGTTAGAAAATATTTGGAATTTCGAGGATTTGAAGTTCAATATATCTCTAATTTCACAGATGTTGATGATAAAATTATCAACGGTGCAAAAGCTGCAAACATGACTACGACAGATTTTTCTGAACGTTATATTGCTGCTTTTTATGAAGATACTGATGCTTTAAATGTTAAAAGAGCCAGTCAAAATCCGAGAGCAACAGAATTCATCGAAGCGATGATTGAGTTTATTCAAGAACTTGTGGATAAAGAATTTGCTTATGTTTCTCAAGGAGACGTATATTTCCGTGTGTCTAAATCTAAAGATTACGCTAAATTAGCGAATAAAAATCTTGCAGATTTACTTGCAGGGGCTTCTGGACGTACGGATGAAGAAACAAAACTTAAAGAATCACCAGCCGATTTTGCTCTTTGGAAATCTGCAAAAGCTGATGAAGTTTCTTGGCAAGCGCCTTGGGGAGCTGGTCGTCCAGGCTGGCATATTGAATGTTCAGTCATGTCAACTTCACTATTAGGTGAAACAATTGACATTCATGGTGGAGGAGCAGATTTAGAATTTCCACACCATACAAATGAAATTGCACAATCTGAAGCAAAAACCGGACAGAAGTTTGTTAATTATTGGATGCACAATGGATTCGTAAATGTTGACGGTGAAAAAATGTCTAAATCACTAGGCAATTTCACAACGGTTCATGAACTCCTTCAAGTAGTTAACCCACAAATTTTGCGTTTCTTTTTAGCAACTACTCATTATAGAAAACCAGTCAATTTTACTGATGATGCACTAACAGAAGCTGAAAATAATATCAAAAAAATTGAAAATGCTTATCGTCATTTGGATGAACAAGCTGAGTCTAATTTGTCAGCTCTCACGACTTTTAGAAATGATTTCGTTGCTGCCATGGATGAAGATTTCAATATTGCCAATGGAATGACTGTTTTTTATGACTTTGTTTCTTGGGTTAATAAAGGAAACGGTGGGCCTGAGGTCAAAGAATTTTTTGACCAAGTTTTAGAAATTTTAGGGATTAAGTTTGAATTTGAGCAAAGTTTGGATAGCGAAATTGAAGCTATGATTGAAGCAAGACAATTGGCACGAGAAGTCCGTGATTTTGCGAAGTCAGATGAAATTCGTGACGCTTTGAAAGCCCAAGGTATTGTTCTTGAAGATACAAAAGACGGGGTACGGTGGCATCGTGAATAAGCAACAAGCAGAACTTTTGAATGGAATTGCATTGGCCTACATTGGGGATGCGATTTATGAGATCTTTGTGCGTGAGTACTTATTAGACAAAGGCCTGACAAAGCCAGCCATGCTTCAAAAAAATGCAACGAGATTTGTGTCAGCCAAAGCGCAAGCAAAAATTATTTCCGCAATGGATGAAGTTGATTTTTTGACTGACTATGAATTGACCTATTTTAAAAGAGGGCGTAATGCTCATTCTAAAACGACGGCCAAAAATACCGACGTTGTTACTTACAGAATATCAACAGGTTTTGAAGCTGTTGTTGGAATTCTCCATTTAACGCAACAAAAAGAGCGACTTCAAGAATTTTGGGATTTTTGTCTTAAAACAATTGAAGTAGATCTGATTTAAAGTTTATTAATTACAAAGATCAAAGTATTAAGCAAATTATTTTAAAAAAAGAAAAAAATCCGCTAGAATAGGTATGCAAAGATACAAAGAAAAAATCAGCGGAAAGAAGAAGAGATGTATAGAGTAGTTACAATGTACGGCACCGATGAACCATGGTGGTTCTTCGACGGCTGGAAAGAAGACATAGTTTCAGTAGATGAGTTTGATGATTTTTATAAAGCTTTAAAATGTTATAAAAAAGAATGGTTTGAAATGGCTAAGAATTTTAAAGAATTCACTAGCAAGTCTGGTTTGCAAACAGCATTTTGGAAAAACGGTGATGAAGAATGGTGTGAAGACTGTGTAGGTTATTTACAACGCTATCACAGCATTGCTTTGCTGGAAGACTGGCATGCGGTTCCTCTTGAGAAAAAACGCTCAGGTTATAGTAAAAAATCTGGAGAACTGCCAGAACGTTTCTGTTCAATGAGAACTGAGAATTAAAAAATGAGAAAGTTTACTGATTGAGTAAGCTTTCTTTTGTTCTGATAAAATAATCGTAAGCATTTCATTGGTAAGAAACTTGAAATTATATTATAATTATTTTATAATATAAATCTAATGTTAGGAGGCGCTATGAAGAAACCGTTAATTATATTAGATGGATTTTTAATATTACTTATCGCAGTTCTTGGACTGGCATTATTTCATAATGTTCAAGAACAATCTAAAGAGCATTCATTCTCGAATTCAACAGCAAGCACACAAAATTCGACTGAAAATAAAACTGAAAATAAAACAGAATCAAATAATACGGGAATCAAAATAAACACCAAAGAAATCAAAAAAGAAAATTTTTTAACACTATCAGGGCTTTGGAAGAATAACTCAATCGCTAAGAAAACTAAAACTCTTGTTATTTCAGGTCCTTCGGCAACTTTTGAGGGTCAACAATATGACTTAACTTTGGAAGGGGTAAGTTCTGAAAATGAGCTACCTTATTTGAAGTTGATAGGCGACGGAATTAACTCAGGGAAGTTTTTAGGCATCTATCCCCAAGGGAGTGCTATTCCAGTAAGATTAGCTGATGGCAAAATTGATTACGCAGGTCAATATGATCCTACTAATAAGAAGAAAGATCGTATCATTCTTTTTAATGATTATATGTCTGCTCAAGATATCATTGAGCAAGTTTTATACCGTGAATTGGAAGAAATTTTTTAAAAACAGTCTAAGATTTAAAATGATAAGAAAATAGTCTTGAAAAAATGCTTAAAATGAGTTAAAATATCATTATCTTAGATAAGAACTCGATGGTCAAAGCTCGGGAAAATATGACAAGAAACTTTTAAAAGTTACTGACAGAAAGATCAATTTTGATTATTTTCTGTCAGTAACTGATGAGAGGATTTTTTGACATATTTTTCACAGCTTTGGCTTTTTTATTTGCAAAATATTTACTGACAGCTTTTAATAAGGCTAATTAAGGACTATAAAAGCTGTCAGTAAAAGAAGGATTAATAATTCTGTCAGTATTTTTGCAAGAACTTTTATCAAAATATAAAGAAAGGCGAATTTAATAAATTCGTAGTAAAAAATGGATTTTCAAGAAAATTATGACGTCGTTGTCATCGGAGGAGGACATGCAGGGGTTGAAGCTTCACTAGCAGCTGCACGGATGGGCTCTAAAACACTGCTCATGACTATTAATCTTAATATGGTTGCCTTTATGCCATGTAATCCATCAATTGGTGGTTCAGCTAAAGGAATTGTTGTCAGAGAAATTGATGCGCTCGGTGGTGAAATGGGTCGCAACATTGATAAGACTTATATTCAAATGAAGATGCTTAATACCGGTAAAGGTCCAGCAGTTCGAGCTCTTCGCGCTCAAGCCGATAAAGATGAATATGCCGCTTCGATGAAGAATACAGTTTCTGACCAAGAAAATTTGACACTCCGTCAAGGAATGGTTGAAGAACTTATTCTTGATGAAGAAAAGAAAAAAGTCATCGGAATCAAGACTTCGACAGGAACTAAATATGGTGCTAAGGCAGTAATTATAACTACAGGTACTGCTTTGCGTGGTGAAATTATTATTGGAGAACTTAAATATTCTTCAGGACCTAATAACTCTCTTTCATCAATTGGTCTAGCAGATAATTTACGTGAAATTGGATTTGAAATTGGTCGTTTTAAAACCGGAACGCCTCCACGCGTTTTGGCAAGTTCTATTGATTACGACAAAACAGAAATTCAACCAGGTGATGAAGCGCCTAATCATTTTAGTTTTATGAGCTCTGATGAAAATTATCTAAAAGATCAAATTCCATGCTGGCTCACTTATACTACTGAGAATAGTCATACCATTTTGCGTGATAATTTACACCGAGCACCACTTTTTTCAGGAATTGTTAAAGGAGTAGGGCCACGCTACTGTCCTTCAATAGAAGACAAAATCACTCGCTTTGCTGACAAACCTCGTCATCAACTCTTCCTTGAACCAGAAGGACGGAACACAGAAGAAGTCTATATCGGTGGACTTTCAACTTCAATGCCTGAAGATGTCCAATTTGATTTAGTTAAATCAATTCCAGGACTTGAAAATGCTCAAATGATGCGTCCGGGTTATGCTATAGAATACGACGTAGTGATGCCTCATCAACTCCGTCCAACACTTGAAACAAAATTGGTTTCTGGACTATTTACAGCGGGACAAACCAACGGAACCTCAGGCTATGAAGAAGCAGCAGGGCAAGGATTAGTAGCTGGAATAAATGCAGCACTTAAAGTTCAAGGCAAGCCTGAATTTATCTTAAAACGTAGTGAAGCTTATATTGGGGTAATGATTGATGATTTGGTAACTAAGGGAACGCTGGAACCATATCGTCTTTTGACATCACGTGCAGAATACCGTTTGATTCTTCGTCATGATAATGCTGACCGCCGTTTGACTGAAATTGGCCGTCAAGTGGGCCTTGTTTCAGATGAGCAATGGGAACATTACCAAGCAAAAATGGCTCAATTTGACCGTGAAATGAAACGATTAAATTCAGAAAAACTCAAACCTTTGCCTGACACACAAGAAAAATTAGGAAAATTGGGCTTTGGACCAATTAAAGATGCGCTGACAGGTGCAGAATTTTTGAAACGACCTGAAGTTCACTACAATGAAGTCATCGACTTTATCGGACAAGCACCAGAAAAGATTGATCGTACCGTCATTGAATTGATTGAAACTGAAATTACTTATGAAGGTTACATCAAAAAAGCAATGGATCAAGTGGACAAAATGCATCGCTTGGAAGCGAAAAGAATTCCTAAAAATATGGATTGGGATAAGCTTGACTCAATTGCTACTGAAGCCCGTCAAAAATTCAAAAAAATAAATCCAGAAACGCTGGGACAAGCGAGTCGGATTTCAGGTGTAAATCCTGCTGACATAAGTATCCTCATGGTTTATCTTGAAGGAAAATAATTAAAAATTAAAATTTTACTGACAAAAAGTTACTGACAGAAAATTTTGGGGAGAGTCCTTGTGCTTTGGCACTGAGGAAGCAACTTAAAATTTTCGTCAGTAACTTTTTTTCTTGTGGAATACTTTAAAAGTTGATAAAATAGGCTTAAACAAGGAATGAGGGAAATAGATGACAGAAATAAAAAATATTATTTTTGATTGGGACAATACACTTTTCCCTTTTAAAGAAAAATATTGGGAATTAGCTCACCGCCAACTTTTTTCAGAACAATTAGGACCATTTACTGACCAAGAGCTCAACCGTTTCATGGAGAAATACCATGAATTTGATGAATTGCTTTGGCCACAAGTCCACCAAAGAAAAATGACGATTGAAGAGCTAAGAGAAGAAAGATTAAGCTTGACTATCGAATATTTTGATTTGAAAGTTGATGAAAATTATCTTAAAGGCTTTTTCAAAAAATTCTTGAATAGATTGTTTGAATTGATAGAGCCTGATGAACAACTCATCCAAAATTTAAAAAGTCTTTCAAAAAACTATAAACTTGCCCTTTTAAGTAATGGAGGTCATGTGGAGCAGAGAGAAAAATTACGTCGTTCTCAAGTTGAAAAATTATTTTCTGTTTACATCTCTGGTGAAACAGGCTATCTGAAACCAGATGCGCGTGCCTTTAAAAATGTGCTCAGCAAAGAAAATTTCCAAGCGTCTGAGACTTTAATGGTTGGAGATCTTATCGAACATGACATCAAACCCGCCCAAGAGTTGGGGATGAAGACAGCATATATTGGTCCTGAAAAAGAAACGATTGCTGATTATGAATTTACAAACATTCAAGATTTTTTTGATTCATTTATAGAAAAGAACGGTGATTAACCGTTTTTTATTATTGGACTAGTTTTAAAGAGTCAGCAGTTAAATAAAGTCTGTCAATAGGCTTGTTAGATAGCCTATAAATTCCATTTTTGTTAAAAGTAATCTTTTTTTCTTCAAAAGTTCCGTTAGAACTTTCAAGGTAAAAAGTAAATGCCCCAACAAGATTACCAGTAATAACAAGAGCTATGTCATTTGAACCACGTAAAACCTTTAGCCAGCTATTAGAATTCAAAATATACTGTATTCCTGCTTCGTCATCAAAAGATAAAATATGTGAAAATTGAATAGAGGGACAAGTTGTTTTATGATTTTCGACCATTTCCTCAAAAATCGTAATTTCATCATATTCAATCAGCTGGTCAAGAACTTCGCTGACCAATTGCGCAGTTAACAAACGGTCACTTGCAGGAATAATTGAGTGTTCATTTTCATTATTTGAACCATCAGTAATATAAAGGTTATGCATTAATCCCATGGCATACATTCTTTTACGATGAATTGACCAGTTTTTTGTTTTTTTGATATCTTCAGTAAGATGAGTTAAATCTAGTGGAGTCATAGATAATCCTTTCTATTTTTAATTTGATGCTGATGACACTTGAAAAAGTCGTAGAGAATTGTCATCCATCACTTGATAGGTTTTGAATTGATTGGGAGTTCCTGTAGCACTGGTATTAAAAATTGTAATGAGTTGAATATCTGACATTATATTCTCCTTTCGATAATTTTAGTTTGTTATAATTATTTTATCATTTTATTTTCATTTTATTGAATGATATGGTATTAGAAAGTATAGATAAAATGCTGAATTGACAAGATTGAAGACATATTCTAAAATTGTATTCTATAAGTGCCGAGAATTGTAATCAGGATGAGAGATAAATTTTACGATAAATAATAAAAAGAACTAAGTGTCCTAAATTTGGTTAGAACCCAGAAAACTCAATAATATCAACAGATGAAGAGAATAGAGAAATCTATTCTCTTTTTTAGTTCTGTTTTTTAAAGTAAATAGGAAATGTAGAAAATGTGTCTTAAGACACAGTAGGAGGAGTTATTGGAAAATATAAAAATGATTACCAGATACAGAACATTTGATATCAAAATGAACGACTCAAGAAAATTTATTATTACTTTTGATTCACAATTTCTAAATCGGTTTCCATATGAGTTTGAAGAATCTTTCGAGATTGTTTCTGAGGCAAGAGATGCCATTGATAGATATTGGCGCAATGAAAATCGCAAATTTTCAGAAGGAATGCTGATTTAGAAGAATAGAAGGAGAGAAAAATATGCCATCTGGAAAAGTGGAACGTGTCGAGCGGACACCAGGATTTACACAAATTGATAATAAATTATTGACTGATAAAAGTTTAGGACTTGAAGGGATTGGGCTAATGACCCACCTTTTACACTATTCAAAAACTTTTGATGTCTATAAATCTGTCTTGCATAGAGAATGGGGACGAGCAACTGTTGAAAAAGCATGGAAGAAAGCAACTAAAGCAGGTTATATTATTGCTTTCAAAAATTACTCCACAAACAGCACTCAAGATTCATATAACTATACGTTTGACGAATTTAAATTCTTTGATTTTGATTTAATGGCTTACTTTGAAGAAAAATGGGCAGCTGGATATCTATTTTATGATAAAACGCTTTATCAGGTTGCCAATCGTACTATAGAAAATATTGAAGCAGCATTACCCCAATTTCTTTACCCTAAAGAAGATTCAGATACAGAGGATAAAGAGAGGTTAGACAAGTTGAGGAAATCATTAGCTCAATTTGTTTTTGATAGATTGCCAAATGAAAAAGGGGGAACGCAAGAAATTTATCCTAGTCAAACATTTGAGGAACAAGCCTTTGAAAAAGAAGAAATGGATGAAGAAGTTGTTGAAAGTCACGAAAAAACTGCAGCTTTAAGTCATATTGAGAACTTTGTTCATGATTTCCCTGAGTATCTATCATCTCTGAAACGGTTAGAAGAAAAGGGAATGAAGAAATCAGATCTTGAGAATATTGTAGAAACACTTTATAACGTTGGTGTCGATATTGATTTGAAATTTGATGATAATCGAATGCGTATTGCTGCTTTTGAAAGTATTTTTGACGACCAATTTTTGGCAAATGAACTTTACTGTCAATATGACTGGGTAGGATATTTTAAAAAAGGTATAGAAGTACGTCTAAAAGACTATTTATTGCCTAAAAAATTTAATTAAGAAAAAGGAGTGATGTAAATGGCAAGTAGAACACGACGTAAAACGGAAACTGGCTTGACATATAGAAATTGGGGAGAATCCGAAGAAAAGATGCTTTATGATTTTTCTGAACAAGGTTTGTCAGATTCCAAAATTTCTCAGTTGATGGGGCGCTCGATGGGTCGCTCAATGAGTGCGATTGCCAACCGTCGTTACTATTTAAGAGAAAATGGGAAATGGGACAAGATTGCAACAAGTGATAAGGAGTAAAAATATGACAACTATAAATATTCCAAGGTATAAGCTGCTTCGAGTTAAATTTGTTTTATCTAATGGTATAGATCAAGAAGAACATTATTTTAAGATTGAACCTCATCAGCCTGATTTCTACCATGTTGAACCGGGACAATTTGTTTTACTCTCTTCTAATCTTAAAAATAATTTTGCGACTTTCGGAAGAATTGTAGGTGTGATTTGTAACACTAAGCAGATAAAGGCAATTACAAGTCAAAAGAAAAAAATTCCTCAAGCCATGAAAACTTTTCAATTGACGGAGGAAGAGATATTAGACTTACTAGAAGGAATGGAGATGAGCTGAAATTATGAAGATTTACATTAAGAATAAGAAAAAATTTTTTCAAAGGGTGTTTTTGGGACTTGTTTTGGCTGCTGTCATGCTTGGTGGTACAGGTGGAATAATTTACTATGTCAAGACTCAAAATGGTCCTAAAGACCTTGTAGAGACTCCAAATGTGATGCAGAGGCTAAATGAAAGTGAAAAGAAGAATCAAAAAATTATCTTGGTTTTTTTTAAGGATGGATGTCCTTACTGTGAAGCTGCCAAAACTGAGATTGAAAAAGCTAAAATTCAAGCTAATTTTCCAGTACTATATGTCAATACCGAGAGTAGGGAAGGGCAGCAACTGAAACAAAAGTATAAACTGCAGTATGCCAGCTCTTTAGTGATTATCCAAAAACAAAAAAATACCGTTACCACTGAAGTTGTTGTTGCTTATGGGGACAAAATCAGAGGTCAGTATGTTCCTTTGACCGAAAATATCCAAAAAGCATTTGAAAATTTATAAAGGAATTGAAGATTAGGAGAAGAATAGTGAATATAAAAAATAAAAAAGAAACACAAATATCCGTCACAGGCATTACACAGTCAGGAACAATTAAAGAATTAGATGTTCAATTAATAAAAAATGAAGAAAAACTGATGAAGAAAAAAACTTTTGAAGAAGAGTATTTTTTGATTAATAAATTGCCAGAGGCAGGCGTGGAGATAAAAACAAAGTTGAAAGATAGTGGCCCAAGTGACATTGAAAAAATGATGTTTATGCTTGGTGAAGCAACCTACGCTTTGACTTTGATGACAAAAAAAGAAAGCAATAAAGAAGCGGATATAGAACATTTCACGAAATTCATGAAAAATTTTACAGAAATAGTCGTTAAATATCATAAATAATTTGATAATGAAAGAAAAAACATAAATGAAAAAAATTAGACAGAAGATGAAAGAGAATGTTGCTGCAACGAAGTTTTTGATTTTTATGAGCTTGATAGCTTTGCAGGCATTATTGCTCCTAGGAACATTTTTTGCTCATGATAAACAAATTATACCCCCAAGTCAATTAGTCACCTCTCAAAGCTTTTCTGATGGCTCAGGGACGATTGAAATTACTCACCAAGAATATGATGTTAAAAACAAGATCATGAAAATAGATTTGCAAGCTACCGAAGATATTTCTATGAATCAATTAACGCCAAAACTTTTTGTAAAAAATGGAAATGGTAGTATGCAATATATTCCAACAGTTGACAACAAGGCTGAAATTTTTATTAAAAATATTTCTTCCAAGTTTGAAGCTTTGTCACTCAGCTTTCAAAACACTGATTTATCAAATCAATCAGTAGATACAACAATTTTTGATAATTCACAAGAAGCTCAGGCAGCAAATAGTGCCCAAACAAACTCATCAGATAAACAGCAACCTGACTTAATTTATTTCTTCATTTCAAGTAATAGTCACTATCTAAAGCAATCAAAAACACCAATCAAAATTGAGTCACAAGCTGCTTATGCTGTGGATGCAATTGAAACGGAAATTGATTTTCAAAATTCCCAAATGAAAAAAATGGATACTGCAATTGATGATTTGAAGAAAAATCAGAGCACAACCACTCAAAAAATAGCAGAACTTCAGTTGAAAAATCAATATCTAACAGGAAATAATTTAAGTAACAACCAATCTAAAATTTCAAGCTTGCAGGCAGACATAGCAGGATATGCTCAACAAATTCAAGAAGCACAACAAAATAAAAAATCAATTACACAAGCTATCACTAAAATGAAAAAACAAATTTCAGATATTCAATTAGGGAAATTCAAATTTACGGATGATGTAAAATCAAAAAAAATGGAGTAAAGTGAATAATCAAAAAAATTTTTTCATAGGGTGGTAGTGAACTAAACAAGATTAACAGAAAAATTAAACCAATAAAATTAATTATTAAAATAGCATTGGAGGATGAAAATGGGTGAAAAAAGTGTAAAAGCTAAAATTATAAAAAAAATAAAAGGCTTGCTCGCCATTGCAAAAGATGAAGCAAATGATGAAGAATGTCAGTCTGCATTCTTATTGGCACAAAAGTTGATGATTCAATATCATATTGATCAGTCTGAAGTAGCAGACGAGATGCCTGATACTATTTCACATCAGGCGGTTACTGTATATAAAAAACTGTTTTGGTGGGAAAAAGAACTCGCTGGAGTAATCTCAAGAAACTTTCGCGTAAAGCACTTTTATTCCTCTAAGTATGTGAATGAAGAGGATGGACAAAGAAAGAGTTGTATCAAGTTCTATGGGATGGGATCTGATATGGAACTTGCCAAGGAAATGTTCATTCTTGCGAATGATGCCATGATGTTTTTTTATAAAGATTTCATTGAATTATATAAAAAAGAATATGGAATATATAAAATTGCTGATGTGAAAAATAGTTATTTACAAGGTTTTATCTTTGGTCTTAATCAAGCGTTTGAAAAACAAAAAGCTCAATTTAAACAAATGAGCAATGAATTGATGATTCTAACTGAGATCCCTCAAGTGGTTGTCGAAGCATGGGAGGAATATTCTCAAGAGATGGGTGAGGTCTCTACAGACCTTCCTCCTATAGATGTGGTTGTTGCTTTTGAAGAAGGACGTAATCAAGCGTCAAAAACAGATTTAACTCTTCATAGAATTGCGTAAGAAAGGAAAAATAATTATGAGTATTCATGGAATATCTCCTGTAGGATATCAAAGACTTGATGGAAATGGGGAGCAGATGTGGCGGAAAGATGAGAGGGCCTTTTTGTATAAAGAACGTCCTAAAGGGTGGGCAGATGAGGTATATTCTCGTGAGTCAGTGATATTTTTATTGCGAAAATTTTTGGATTATACAGATGATTCGGTTCCAGAGCAGCAAGGAGGGTATGATTTTGAAAATGAACGATGGATGAGTGGTGATGAGATTATCAATCTGTTTATTAATGACTCAACTGGTGGAGAAAAGACAGCTAGCAGCGAAAAAATGGCACTCGAAGTAGCATTGTCAGCATTAAAAATCATAAAAACGCATCATAACTTGGACTGGTCCTTCTTTATCGACAACCATCTAGAAGAAATAGATTCTATCCTTGGAGGTAATAAATCTAATCAAAGCGAAGAGAAAGATTTAAGGAGAAGTTAATGTCAAAGAACAGAAGAATATTAAACTCCTTGCTATTTTCTGGACAGCAAGGAGTTGGTAATACGAAAATGGCACATGAAATTTATGACGAGAATAGAAAAATTTTTTTCAAAATGACTCGAGAATATATAGAAAAATTTCCAGAAGCAGAAAACAAAATGGAAGTTTTTGAAAAAAGTGAATTAACTGATCAGGATAAAATAGAGCAGTTTTTAATTTATGCTTACTGGTTTTTTGATGAAAACTACTCAATGACTTTGAGATTCTCACGAGATAAAGATGAAAGTCAATTCGAAAATACAATCGATGAACTTTGGTTTGAGACTAAATATCAATTTGATTTTTATTATAAATATCGAATTTATACAAAAAAGATATGCCGAATGTCCTATCAAGAATTTTCTGAGTTTGCTTCAAAAAATGAAAATCATAAGTTAGATTTTTTCAAAGTAAAGTGAACGATAAAATTCTTTAGTCAGAGGAATAGCTGTAAGTTGAGGATATGTTGTTCCATCTTTCTTGAATTGGTCAATAAAAGATAAAGCACCTTCGAAATATACGACCAATTCAGGCAACTTTTCCAAATTGTTTTTTGTACCAATATATTTTTTTATATTAATATTGCTAGGGATATGCTTAACATTAAATAAAAGTTTAATAAATGGTTTGTTAGTAAAAATAATTTTACATAAACCATTATTGTTTAACTTAATAATTTTAGCTTTTCCAAAGAAGATATGAAGTTCATCTAATGGAACATTGGAAGTGGTAATTTCATGAAAAAAACGAGAAAAACTTGATTGGGTTCGTGCACCAGTGAGCTGACTCACATCAAAGTTATCCCGTTTATCAAATGAAAGTCTTAGAGTGATAGGAGATAAATTATTGATTTTTTCATCGTAGTACATAGAAACAAATGAAGCAAGGTTACGATACCAAGTGGATTGTTCCATATGTTCCATCTCAGTAACTTGTGTTCGAATGCTTTTCGTTTTAGATTTATCATCGTTACCATCAGAAGCTGTAGAGTCAGAAGCGGTGGTAGAAGTGCCAGTAGTTGTTGAAAAAGATTTAGGATTTCCAAGCACAATCTCGGTACGTTTTTGTTGAGATTCAAATGCTTGTTCTACTTCTTTAGTGATAGCTTCTTTAATTTCTTTTGGAGAAGCATAATTGCAGCCAAAAACATGAGGATGTTCTTTTTTAAAGGTCGGATAAAAATAAGGCTCACGTTTATGAGTTCCTTCTTCCCAACAAGCACAGCTCATTGGAATTTTACATTTTGGGTCTAGACATTCAAATTTTGTTTTATCAGTAACAAGGGATTGATGTTGCCAAGATCGAACTTGAGCTTTATTGATTTCAAGTTTTCTTTCCAGACTAAAGGCGACTTCTGACATAAAATTTACCTCGGTTTTTTAAATAAATTATATCGTAATTGTAACGTAGATACAAATAGAGACGGAAAAACAGCTGGGCTTTGCCCAGACCCACTTGGGACAAGTAACATTACGAAATTGTAAATTTCTATGTTATTAGTCCAAGGAGCATAAGAGAAACAGTATATCCGCAGGCGTCTATACCTTGCAGTGCAAGGGTTTCTTGGATATACCAATAATTTCGGTATATCTGAACTTTCTCGTGCAAAGCACTATTAATAAAGCTGAATAAATCAGCATAGAAAAGAGAAATAAAAATGGAAAAAGAACTATGGCAGTTGAAAAATTTTCCAAAAGAAATAAAAAAAAGAATTCAAGAACAAGCAAAAAAAGAAAAAATCAATGCTAATGAAAAAGTGGCTGAGATTCTAAATGATTATCTTTTTGATTTAGAACTTGGACAAAATAAAAATTATTTTGATAACCGTTGGCAACAAGTGATCGATAGTTATAACGCAAGTACCAATGCTCAAAAAATTTTAGCAGAGGTGCAAATAGAAAACACGAAAGCTTTTGGAAAATCTTTTTCTACTCTAACAAAACAAGTGATTGAGTTAAAAGAAGAAGTTGAAATTCTAAGAGGGATGCAGCAAATGATGTTTGGTTATTCTCCTGAAGAGTCTTTAAAATTTGCGGAGTACTATAAAAAATATACAGGTCAAGCTCTAAAAAATACGGAAAATATTCAAGAAAATCGTGATGATCAAATTAAATTGTTTGAAAGAGAGGAGCATGAGGAATGGGAAAAACTTTATTATACAGGCGAAACGGAATTAGATTATGAGTCTTGGTTGTATAAAAATAATAGAAGAAGATATTTTTGATTTCAAAATAAGTAGCTTAGAATTTTAAAAAGCAAATTGGAAAAGAGTAGGTACTCAAATGAAAGAAAAGAAAAATGGTAAATTAATTTTTGGAATTGTGATAATCCTTATTCTGGCTTTACAGACTCCTGTACGGATGAGTGTGTATCATTTTTTCACTAAAAATGATGTTGCAACACAAGCTGGAGTGAAGCAAGGGACTCAGAAAAAAGTTAAACATGAGTCGACAAATTTCTTTGAAAAAATCCAAAAAGAAGTGGAGCATATTTTGGATAGTCTTAAAAATTCACAGGAAAAATAATCAAGAAGAGAGGACGTGCAAATGAAATCATTAGATTATTTTCATCAAGCAGAATCAGTATTGCTAGGCATTGGATTAGATTTAGATGATTTGGGAGAATATGATGATCGGACACAACGGTGGTTAGAAGCAGCTACAAATTTGAAAAATCCTAGAACAAAAACTTTTTATACTTCCAATGAAATAGAAATGATAGTTGTTGCTAGGATGTATTTCAAACAATTTCGTAAGCTTAGTGCATTCTATAATGAAGGAATCACTCGTGAGCGGAATCGAGGATTAGATGAAAAACATATGGAGCAAGAAAGAAAGCTAGCTGCACTTGGTTTTTCGATGCGTGAAATAGAAAAAATAATGCATATTGATAGAGGAACAATCAGGAGACATGGCTATTCCGAGTGGCAGAAAGTGGGAAAGATAAGAGATGAGAAATAAAAAAGTTGGTTCAGATTCTCCCGATATTATTGTGACTTTCAAATTTGAAACAGCAACATCAGTTGAAAAATTCGCACGCTACGTAGATTATAGTGATCGAGAGTCCGCAGTTTTAATTGATCATGTGGAAGAAGCTTTTGAAAATCATTTGGAAGTTTCAAGTGACTTTGAGAAAATGGTTAGCTATATGAAGCGGGACACTGCAGTTGTAAATAAAGACGATCGTCGTACAGGCCTATTTACTGAAATGAGCAATAATATTTCTGTGAATGAAATGGAAGAGTTAAAAGAAAAATTGAATGAAGCACAACTTCTTGGTAACAACTTATGGAATCCTGTGGTTTCTTTTGATGTGGCTTACATGATTAGAGTTGGTGTTTTGGAATATAATCCAGAACTTGAAGCAAGAATTGATCGGTTAGACAAAGTTTTCAAGGCAGCTGAAAAAGAGAAACCCAAAAACCCGAAGAAAATATATCAGGCAAAAAAAGCTTTGGAACTTGAGACAAAAAAACGTGTCGTGAATCAAGATAAACTAAAAGCAGCCATGCAAGAAAATATGGGCAAATTTTTAAAATCTGAAGGTTTTGATGAAAATACATTTTGGTGGGGAAGTGTACATCTTAATACAAAGCATATCCATGTACATTTTTCGTTTTCTGAAACAAAAACTAGCCGTAAAATTTTGGAAGTTCAAAAAGAAATTAATGGAAAAACTATTACAATCAAAGAACCTCGAGGCAAGCTCAAAGAAAAAAATATTACACGATTTAAAAGTAATCTTTTCTATTTTCTTGAAATTGATGAAGAAAAAGAGTTAAAAATTCTAAAAGAAGTTGAAGTAGGGAAACATCGCCATTTGATTTTGGATCAAGTTACAGATAGCTATGATTCTACACTATTGAACTTCTATTTAGAAGAAACGGTAAGACATTTTCCCAAAGAAGGAAAATTGAATTACTCTTCTAATAGAAAGGAATTTCGAGAATCCAAAGCATATTTGGCGGCATTTGTAGAAGAGTATATTCGAACGGTTGGCAAATCAGAATATGAAGCTTTTGCACGAGCTACTAGTGAACAACTGAAAGATTATCATAAAGTTTATTCTAAGGCGGAACAATTTGATTTAGAAAAACAAGTTGAAAAACGTCAGAAAACTTTGAAAATAGCATTGGCGAATCGTATGCTAAAAGAACTAAAAAAACATTCCTTGAATCATTCAGAAGCTATAACTTCAGATTTCTTAAATTCTAAAGAATTAGAACAAGTGGTTGAAGATTTGAAGAAAACTAAAATTTCATCAAAAGAACTTGGGAGGTACAAAGGATTAGTAGAAAAATCTTATGCGGAAGCAAAAGAGCAATATTTTAGGAAAAAAATTCGGGCATTGGATCAATTTGAGGACATGCAAAGCAATGTTGGCTTAAAAAACTTTTCTAAAAGAAAATTTGAACAACATATTCAGCTAGCACAACTCAAACAAATTTCGAGTAAGGATTTATCAGATTTTGAAAAAGAAAAGAAGAGACATTTAAAATCAGAAGTTGAAACAGCACGACAAGTTTCTATTGATCAATCCACGGATCAGCAGGTTGAGAAGAGATTACAAAAATTAGAAGAGGAGGAGTATCTGGTAAAAAATACCAGGGATAAAACTTTAATTCAATTTATTTATGATACAGACAGAAACCAAGTTCTTGCTTCTATAGAAAAAGAAAAGAAAATTTTACAAATAAAAAATAAAATTTATCATAATAATCTTGCAAAAAATAAAAAAGACAACATTCCTTTATTGCAAGAGCTGAAGAAGATTTATGGAGAAGAGGAAAGTGAAAAGCGTTTCAAAAATAAAATTAAGCAATTTTCAAAGAAAAAATTCAAATTAAAACGTACACAGAAGCATCGACAATTTTATAGAAAAAATAAAAAGTATATAAAAAAACGCCAGTTACCTGGATTTAAGAAGAAACGTTCATTTAAAAAGGTATTGAAAAATGGTCATGAAGCTTTTCAAAATATGATGTCACTCAATAATAATGAACTTAAGCGAGCTGAGCGGAAGAAACGACAGTCGGATGAAGAAGAGGAGATGGAAAGATAATCAATAAAGTCATTGAAGAATTTTCGAAGGTACTTATGTTTTGATATACAAAAAGATGAGTTTTTCACGGAAATAATTAACGGTTGGAAAGAACCCAAAAAATACAAAAATGAGCGTTAGAACAAGCATAATAATTAGAAAATAGAACTTGTAATGTACTCATCGAATATAAATTCTAGTCTTATTTTGTGGTTTTATGATTGACGAGGAAAGAAATCTTTGATTAATAAGGAGCAAAAAAACTTAGCATAGGAGCGAATCAGAACTATATTTATTGCGTTATACAAATCTACTCTGATAGTGTAAAGAATAACCTGGAGAATTTTAAACTGTAGGCATTGAACATTAATAGATTATTTCTGTATATTCTAAAGTAAGAAAGGGATTTCTAATGTGATAAAATAGGAGTATGTAGTATATTGAACAGTTGGGAGTATTTATATGATTGATAAGTTTTCGGATGTTAATTCAAAGTCTTTTGTTAATTATTATTGCCATGAATCGCTAGCCAAAATTAATATTTTCTTTGGTATGAATGGTAGTGGCAAAAGTGGTCTTACTCAATGGATTGAAAGTAAAGACCCAGTTAGTACTAGAGTATTTAGTACGGAATATGTTATTCAAAACATAAAGGTAGATGAGTTGGCAGGAATTAATGGTGTCAAAATCACTATTGGTGAACAAAAAGTTAATTTTGCTTTACAAGTTGAAGATATAGAGAGTGCTAATAAAAATATAGAACAAACTATTGTTGAGTTAGGTTCCCAACAAGAAGATTTGAAAGGTGAACTCTTCAATTTAATTGAAACCGAGTTAAAAAGAGCAAAAGAGAGTTTTAAAGGAATTCGTATAAATCAAAAAAATTACGCAAAAACTGATCCAATTTCAGCACTTAAATCTTGGAGGCAAGATATTAAGCCAAATTTAACATCATCAGCGAATACGTCACTGACAGAATTAAATGCAAAGAAAAGCTCTTTAACTAATGAGATATCAAATTTGACTTCTGTTTTGAGTAATAATATGACATTAGAGAGATTTGAGAAACTAAATCTGGCTTTATCTAAATCAGTTACAATTCCAGATGAAGAATTTACTTCTGAACTTTTGAGATGGCTTGAGGAAGGGGTAGAGCTACATAAGCTAGAACAAGAAGAGGAGAATCATGAGAAAACTTGTGAGTTTTGTGGTAACTCTTTTGATTCATCTTTTGTTAAATCTATTGTTGATAAAAAAATAAACACGGAATATTCTAAACTTATTCAAGCTATTGACAGATTTGAACAACAATTACCTCTGTCAGAGGTTTTAGTCAATATAAAAACAAAGTTGGATAAAAAAATTTTAGATCATTTCAATGATGCAATCAAAGTGATCAAAAAATTTTTAAGTGAGAAGCGTTCAAATCCAATGTTAAACATTTGCATTGATGAACAAACCTTGAATAATTTGTTTGCATTAGATATTGCAATTCAAGATAGAAAACGTGAACTTATAGATGAACTTGGGGAAGTGGAAAAAGACTTATCTAATCAAGAAAATTTAGCAAAACATCAAGTCGCTCAAAATTTACAAAATATCCCAAGAGTTTTGGAGTTAGAGACTTTGATTCCAAAATATGATACTCGAATAAACAAAGAAAAAGTAGCTGTATCCGATAATAAACAGCAAATAAGAACTTGGAGTGAGCAAACAGATGATTATGCTCCTTTTAAAGAGATTGTCAATCAAGAATTGGCACAGCTAGGACTTGAGTTTAAACTTCAACTTTTAGAATCTGGACAAGGATATAGAATTGAACATCTTAACACAGAAATTGATATGACGGTTGAAGATTTGAGTGAGGGAGAAAGAAGGTTGCTGGCTTTTATTCACTTTTACTATGATTTATTTGAAAATATTACCGAAAATTCAGGAAAACTTGATCCGATAATAGAAGCAATAGTAATTGATGATCCAATTACAAGTTTTGATGCGGACAATAGAATTCTTTTGATTGAACGAATTAATTCAGTGATTAAAAGAATAAATAATGAAAATATTCAAATTTTTATTTTCACTCATTCTTCATTTGATTTTCACAGTTTTGGATATAATGTTGGAAATAATAAAAAACGTTGGAGAATTAACAAAAATCTACAAGGTGAAAGTAAGATTACCCCTATATCTGAGGAAGAGCTCAAGAATTTCAGTGATTATTATAAATCAGCATTCTTAGAACTCGCTGATTTTGCTCTATTGACAAATTCAGAACTGTCAGAAAAATTGAATGCTTATCATTATGGTAATAAAATGCGAGTGGTTTTGGAGTCAAATGCTCGTTCAAATTATAATATTGAAAATGTAACGAGCAAAGTAGTGCCAACTTTGATTGAATATTATAAAGTTGACGAGGAACTCCAAGATAAATTTAGTGAAGCAGTCAATTTGATAAATTCGTTTTCTCATGGACGTTCTTATTATGATGAACACATAAATTTTGTAACCCCAAAAACGATGAGAAATGCTGTAAGGGTGATAATAAAAGTGCTCTTTAATAGAGATTCTTATCATGTTAGTTTAATAACTAATGATAAAATTAAAAAAAGAAATATTAAAGAGTGGAATTGATAATGGTATGTATAAGTGTATCGCTGGCAAGTTGTCCATCAATTTTATCTCCAATTCTCCAAGCAATCACTTTACGCGAAAATAAAGCGAGAATAGCACAGAGATAAACAAATTTCTTATGTCCATATTTATAGTATATATCCAAAGAAATAAGTTAAGAAAATGGATTTTAAAAATTGACAATGGCAGAAATGTTAGGGGCAATGAATTTAACGGAACTAATATTAGAGAACCATCAATTACTGACAGCTATCAAACAAGAAGAAAATTGGTTAGAAATAGCCGTAAATATTTCAGTTACCTCAGCTAAAGAAAAGTAAGTCAGTAAAAATGGCTTATTTTTTGTACACACGAAGATACACAATTATATGCACACAAAAACAGAAGTGAAGTGGGGGCATAGGGCAAGAAAATCAGATCCATAATATCCTTTTCTTAGACATTAAGAAAGGATTTTTTTATGCGGAAAATTGAACTTGGAGACAGCTTGTTGGGTTATCTTCCCAATTTAACTGAGAAACGTAAAGTGGTGGAACAGCGGCAGGTAAGTACGCTTGAAGATATTAAGGATTACTACTCTTGGTTTGAAGAAAAAACAGAACCTTCTCAAGCAATTTTTAAGGTAAAAGAACATGTGGTTCGTATGTTATTTACAGATGAATATAATTCTGAATCCATTTCTGATCCAAGGTTTGCCGTAAGTCAACGAGATTATAGCTTGAAAACGGGTGAACCTCTAACCAAGCCTAAAGCTGAGTATATTATCAACGGTAGAACTGTGATGAAAACGGAGTATGATTTTGGAAAATATCTCATTGAAAATTTTGACACTTTAGAAGAAATTCTGTATGTAGCTCAACAAGAAAATAAACAAATCCAAGCCATTGTTTCAGAAAAAGAAGAGAGACTCCAACTTGAAAATCAAAAACGTATAGAAATAGAGCTAGAAAAGCGAAAACAAGCTCAAAAAAATTATGAAATAGCGTTAAACAATTTGGAGACTCCAGATATTAAAAATATTCCAAACGAAAGTGAAAGAGAAAAAATGGTAGAAAAAAGAACACAAACTGAGATTCCAGAATTAACACCTCATTTTCGTGAAGATTACGCCAAATATAGTGAAGCTAAATTCAATGATAGTCCCACTTTAAAAAGAACTAATCCCGAAAAATATCGTGTCAACATAGAGGCAAATCGGTTAGCGTGGCTCATTTTAAATATTAAGCATTCAAAGACAGATTATGATGCGTTGAGTGAAGGAGAAAAGAAGGAATTTTATAAATCTATTCGGGGTGGAAATAATTATATTGAGAAGGGACTGCGAGGGGAACTATTTCCAGAAAAAAATATCAATGTGGTACCTATGTATCCAGAAGATAGGAAAAACTATCTAATAACACAAGCATCTGTGGATGAACTTGAAATGATTGCGAATGATGCACGGAGCTATGCAAGAGCTAATTTCAAAGACAATACTTTTGATATTTTTTATAATGCCTCGACAGGACAGATAGTCCGCTCTGCAACAGGAAAAGGTGAATATCTCAAAGTCGCTAGTATTTTTTCAAATGGGAGTTTTGAAATAACACCGTTATTTGAAAATCCAGAAAATTATAGGAGAGAAAAAAACAATATGGAAAAGCATACACAAGAAGTTGCGCAAGAAACTACACAAGACTTACCTAAAGATCCTATGGAGCTCTCTCAACATGCCCTTGATCTTGTTAAAAACTGGTCAAAAGACCCTAAATCCATGGCTGAATATTTAGAGTTTATGAGTAAGTTTCCTGATTTGAGTCCAAGAAACGTGGCTCTCATCCACTCACAGTGGCGTGGAGCAAATGCAGTCGCAACATTTGACCAATGGAATGGAAAAACAACAGATAGTCGAAAAAATATGGCAAAAGTTTTGGGAATTAAATCAAATGATGTAGAGGGAATTACCCGCACCATTACGGATAAAAAAACAGGCGAATCAAAAACTCTTAAAATGGATACTTTATCTGTTCGATCAGGTGAAAAATCTCAAATAACACTTATTGGAATCAATCAGCAGCGTTATTTTGAGAAAGAACGTAATGGAAAACTCCAACATCATTATGAGAAATATTGGACCGAAGAAGAAAAGCGGAAAGTAGACAATCATGAGGTTCAGGTTTCTACTTATAACAAGTTTTATGGATATAAAGTTTTTGAAATATCTCAAACCAACTTAAAACCTGAAGCAATGCCCAAAGTAATGCCTAATCGTCATATTAACTTTGAGCATGATGAAAAGTTAGCCAATAGCATAAAAACTGGCCTTGAGGTTTATGCAAAGTCACTGGAACAATCCGTACCTATTGAATGGACAAAGTCTGGAGAAGTTAACCGATTAGGGAATGCAGGTGGGGCATTTTATCCTGAAGCTAATAAGATTATTATGAATCATTTGAATACTCCAGGAGAAAATGTTGCAACTTTAATACACGAGCTGACCCACGCAACACTTCACCAGAAAGGCTCAACTCAAAAAAAATCAGAAGAGTATGCTAAACAAGAGTTAGAAGCTGAAATGACCGCATTTGTGGTTTCTAAGCACTATGGTATAGATACTCAAGAACGTTCCGTTCCTTACATTGCACAATGGACAAAAAACGCCAAGATTTTTGACGATGATAAGGAAATGAGTCAAAGTCTAGGAAAAATTCAACGAACAGCTGGAAAAATGATTAAAACGATTGATGCAAGTCTAGTTCCCGAGTTGAAAAAAGCTCAGAAGATGGAACAAGCCCATCAACGTGCTCAAAACAAGTCAGAAAATACGGTTCAGAAATCTAAGCCTGAAAAACAAGAGATTGGAAGATAGAAAATGAAAGAAAGTCAACCGCTATACAAAGAGCAAGTGAACAATTATGAAATTAGAGCAAAGGGAACACTTGAAAAGTTAAATAATCTCAAACTTCCAAATGGTGTCAATTTGGAGTCGGCACTTGAACCTATGGAGCTATACGTTGAGATTTCTGATTTGCAGTTCAAACTCGTGGATAGTAATGCCGAACAAACTTTATATCTAGGCAAGAATCCAGAAAAATTTTTAGAGACTTTGGGAAATCATCCCGCCTTCGAAGATTATTTTGAAGAATATCTTCCAGATAATAGTCTTAGCGAGTGGATTGAAAATCATCAAAAAAAATTTTTAGAAAAGGAAGCGACAAGGAATATGGAAAACGAAGTAAAAATTGATTTTATTGATACTCAAAAATTAGAACGTACGATGGAAGAAAATCAAGAAATTTTACAAAAACTCCAAGAAGAGTTAGGACTGTATGATCTCTTTGAAGTTCAAAGTTTTCAAGATAGTGAAAAAGGATTGGGTGTTCGGTTAAATCGGTTTATGGGTACAGAAAATAAGCCTATCACAGCCATTGAAATGGTTGGAAATGAGATTCATTATCCATATGATATTGAGAGGATGACAAATATAACCAAGGGTGAAGTCATTGAAAAAATGGCTCAATTAATAGCTGAAAAAGAGTATGTGACTGACAAGGAATTAAGATTTAATCAACAAACCAATCAAATAACGGGAGCCATTCAAGGGATTGATATTGGCGACGATGTGGAATATTCTCACGACAAGTGGATTAAGGAATTTGACTTGTCAATCTTGAGTGATCAGGAGCTTTCAGCACTAACCTATAATCAGTTAAACCAGCTGAAAAGTTCGGCTGAAGAGGTAAAAAGTTATTATTCAAGTCGTGACGAAGAGGAAAGCGATTATTTTACATGGAAAGCTTATTTTGAAGCTGGAAGTTTTTCTTTCTCTGAACTATCCAAAGAACTTCTCAATCGTAATGTGCTTACACCGACAATTCCTTTCATTACAGGTCGTGATGAATCAGAACTTTTGGAGTTGGATAAGATGTTGCGGCCCTTACAAGAGGAGTGTCGTGATGTAGTTAAAGAAAATAAAAAATTTCAAGCACCAGAATCGTCTGAAGCTAAATTTGAAGTATCTAAAGCACAGGTAGAAAATGCAATTGCTCAAGCCCAAGAAAGATTCAAAGCAGAAGTTTTGTCTCAAGGTGCTGAAAATATCTATGAAGCCTCAGATAAAATTACTTACGTTGAAGGTGCTCTGGGAGAGCTGGAGATTACTTTTGAAGGTTTTAATTATCAAGAGTATGAAAATCCAGAATACACTCAAGGCAAACAATTTGCAGCAATGATTGATTTGCAGGAAGCTGAAGGAATTAACCCTAGCTTATTCCAATTTGCTGCAGAGCAATCTTATTTTAAAACAGAGGGGCCTTATATTCCTGGTGAAGATTTAGATGCTTTCATGGACTATTTTGTTGAAGATTATCTTGAACTTGAACCTTATATTGAGAAAATAGACGGTAAAAGTTTAAGCGAAGAAGTAATTCGAGAAAAAGATGAAGTTTGGATTTATGATCCAAAAGACACTGAAGAAGGTGTACCTTGGACGAAACCTTGGCATGCTGGAAACGTAGGTGACAGAATAAAGGAACTTCAAAATATGATTTCAGAGGCTGGTTCAGATGGAATGATTGAACTGAATGAAGAAAAATCAATCAGTAAAGATCCTCTTGAGAAAGAACTTGAGATTATGGTTGATTACACTAAATCAGGAGATAAAGCAGTTCTCCCTAAAAAATTTTTTATTAATCCTAAGCCTGATGATTTCCAAAAAGCAAATATTAAGGAATTTGGTTTGAGACAAAAAGAAAATTTAGGTGAATTTATCAAAGGGTATCATACGGAACATCCAATATCTAAAAACAATAATGTGCACAAAACTGCACAAAAAATTGGTAGATGAATACATAAAAATGTGTGTATAAATTACACACATTTTGAAGAAATATAAAAAAACGAACCCGTAGGTTCGTAGGTGGTTGAAGCAATTATTTAATAAATTAGCGTGAGGAATATTGCTTCTTCAAACATCACAACACTGTAAAATTAGAAGAGTACCCAATTCTTCTAATTTCCTTAATTCTTATTTTATCAAGACTTGGAGAAAAAATCAAATGATTAACTATTTTACATTAACAGAAGAATACTTCAAATATTTACAAAAAAAGACAAATGGAGAAATTTTGTGGAATAAAAATGAAAAAAGACCCTATGGATTGATTATGGAAGTTGGGAAAATTGATTTTTATGTCCCTTTTACTCACGATTTGAGAATTAATCGCTTTCCGTTTTTAAAGGATGCAAGCTACCAAGTTCCTAGTGAACAATTGGGGTATAGTACTGCTGGTTTAGACTTTCAACATGCTATTCCAATTGTACAGTCTGACACTGAAGCGGGGTTTATTTTAGCAAACCAGTCTGTATTTCCAGATCAAAAATTTTTTGTTAAAAATAAAGAAACAGAAATCGTTAATAAGTTTTCAAAATATGTTAGAGATTATGAAAAATATATTTCTACACCGTTAAAAGATAAAGCAAAAGAGAATCTAGGGTTTAATCCCAAAATATATACTTATTCTACGTTACAATATTTTCATAAAGAACTTGGAATAGAGGCAAGCCAACAGTTAAAAAATACACAAGAGTTTACACACAAACCTACACAACAAATAAGTAAAAAACATGCAAATCATTCTGTTCAAATTACAGATAAAATGAAGCAACAAGCCAAGAATACAAGTATTCTGGATTATGTAAAATATTATGGTATCCCAGTAAGAAAAACATCGGGTTCAGAATATGAGCTGGTGGATCAAAAAAATGTGAAATTTGATATCAGAAAAAACCTTTTCAAAGACTATAACCCTTCAAGTGATGCTGGTGGAGATATAATTGATTTCGCAAAATATATTGATGGCGTTAATTTTCATCAAGCTATTCAAAAAAATGTGATGGTAGATGGCAGTGGATCGTTTGACTTTTCTAGTGTTCAATCTCAACCTTTTGTGATGCCACAAATCTTTGAAGAAGGGAGCCGTTTAAATGAGGTTATGGTTTATCTGGTTAATGAACGAAAACTTGAATCTTCCACAGTTAAGAAGGTTGCTGAGAGTGGTTTAATTAAGCAAACTAAAAACAAAGAGGTTGCTTTTATTTGGGCGGATGGATCTGAAGATGTTGGAATAACTCTTCAAGGCACAAAACCACTAGATTACCGCTCAGATATAAAAGAAACAGGTTTGGGTGATTTTATCAAAGAGTTCACGTGGAAAGTAGGAATTGGTACTAGAGGATTAGAACAGCCACTTGAAACAGGAAAAACAGAAACCAAAGCCTTAGCTGAAGAGGCTGCTCAAAAGTTTATCAAAGAGCAACGACTATATAAAAAGCAAATTTGGAGAAACTCAACAACAGGCCACGGTTTTAATTTTAGAAGTGGGCCAACAAATTTAGAAGTTCAAGGGAAAATGGTTTTTACTGAAGCCGCAATTGACGCACTTTCTTATTTTGAACTAAAGGGACACCAATTTAACAAAGATACCAGAGTTCAATATCAATCTCTGGAAGGATTAAAGGATAATATTCTTCATAAAAGTATGGAGAGATATGAAAAGCGGTATGGCAGAATGCCTGAAGAGATTATTTTGTCAGTCGATAACGATGAAGCAGGAGAATTATTTGTTAAAAAAGTAATGTCAGATAAGCGAATCAAAGAGTATCAAGAAAAAGGTGGTAAGGTTAAACGAGACAAGCCAAGTATTGGAAAAGATTGGAATGAGCAATTACAGTACGTAAAGTCTGAGAGTCGAGGGCACCAGCAAAATAAAGAAGTTCAAAGAAGTACTCAACTTTGAGTGCTTTTTGATTTAAATTTGGAAGTGAAGTGGGGGTGTGAAGCGAAAATTTTCATTAACATGCTACAATCATCAAAAATAAAATAAAGGAAGACGATATGATAAAAGTGATTGTAAAATCTATTTCACAAATTGATTTAGCTATCTTTTATGAAAGTGTTGATGGTAGTGTGAATTGTGTGGATCGATTAGAAACTTATGAAGCATGGGAGAGACAGGTACAAACCATCCTTCATTTGGGACGTATTCAAAAAACAGATGAACCTGTTTTAGAAATGGAAATAGGTGGCGAGTATGATTAAACGTTTAATTGTGGCAGAGAAAAATTCTCAGGCAAGTAGCTATGCTCAAGCTTTAGGAAAATTCAGCAAATCTGGAGCAAGTTACATTGTTTCAAAACTTAACTTACATATTGCACCAGCTGCAGGACATCTCCTTGATATTGTGAATGATATTGAACCAGCTTACAAAGAACCCTTACCCTATTTCCCAAAAGAAATATTGTATGGTTTTAAGCCACAAGGCGCAAAAAAGTCAGACCGTGATAATCATTTGAAGACTATTAAATTTTTATACAACAACCTAAAAAAAGAAATAGCGTGGGCGGATGAAATTATTATTGGAACAGATCCAGATCGTGAAGGGGAAAGCATTTTTTATACATTGCTTAATCAATTTCCAGAGTATCGAAAAAAGGTTAAATATCGCCTATGGGCGAACTCATTGACAAAAGATGGAATTCAAAAAGCTTATAATCATCTTCGACCCGCACATGAAACTTATAACTTTTTTGTAGAAGCTGATGCGAGACGTACTGCGGATTGGTTAGTAGGTGTGGCTAATCTCACACCACTTGTCAGAAGTGTTTTGAAAACCAAAGGACAACTTCAAGAAATCAAGAAAACAGCTAATAAAAAGGGCTATGAAAAATTATCAGTGGGACGTGTGAAGGCACCAATAATGAATTTAATTATTGAAAATGATAATAAAATTGCAGCGCATGTACCGAAAGATTTTTGGAAAATAGAAGTTCAAGATGAAAATGGTGTTATTTTTACCAATGAACAAGTATTTGGTGGAGATAAAAATTCTCTGTCTGAATCGGATGCAAAACAAGTGTTAGTAAGTCTATCTAAAAATGCAAAAGTGATAGATGTTATCAAAGAAGTTGAAGATAAAAAAGCTCCTTTTCTTTTTAATTTGACACAACTTCAAGCTTATATGAGTCAACATCATCATTTTTCTTCAGCACAAACACTCTCGGTGGCAGAAAGTTTGTATCAAAAGAAAGTGATGAGTTATCCAAGAACAGACAGCAAGCTCATCACAGAATATGAGTTTGCCTATTTGAAAGTAAATCTTAAAAAGTACCAGGAACTTTTAGGGAGAGATTTCTCTCCAGCTTACACAGAAGCACGAAAAAAATATGTGAATACAGATAAAGTAAAAGAGCACTATGCTTTGATTCCAACAGAAACGCTCCCCGTTTTATCAGAATTATCACATGATGAACGTTTGGTTTATGAAACAGTGACCACTCGTATGCTTATGATGTTTGAAAAAGATCAAAAATTAGCTGTTACAAAAGTTACTATTGACAATGGAAAAGAATTTTCTGTGTCTGGAACGGTTATCTTAGAAGAAGGATGGCACAGCATGGCTTTAAAATCTAAAAAAGAAAAAGAGCCACTCCCTAATTATGAGAAAGGACAAATTCTTAAGGTAGAAAACCGAATTAAAGCAGGAAAAACACAACCACCTGCAAGACTAACAGAAAGCACGATGTTGAAGACAGTGCTTGTCAAATATGGTATTGGTACGAGTGCCACACGTGCTTCTATACTTGCTGGGTTGGTGCGAGATGGGTTTGTGGAACTGGATAAGAAAACGGGGCAATATATACCCTTGGAAAAAGCAAGAAAAACAATTCGTGCCTTAGAAGAGCTAGGCAGTCAGTTTGCCAATCCAGAAAAAACATCGGAGTGGGAAATGACTTTAAAGCTCATTGGTGAAGGCAAACTTGAAGCTCACGATTTTTTAGAAGGTATTCGAGAAGAAATTAGAGAAACGGTGAAAGGGCAAGTAAAATAATGTACTATAAACAAGAATTAAAAGCAGCTTTAAAAAAACTAAAATCTAAAAATGATTTTACTTATCAGGCAGGTGTGAATGATGCACTAGACCTGTTGGATGAAATGGAAGAATTCATTGTGTTAGAGAATTCTACACAAGAACTTACACAAGAAAATACACAAAAAGATAAAGTGGAAACTTTTGAAGAAAAAGAGCGAGCGTCCTCTTCAATACTTCCACCTGATTTTTCTGAACTAAAACAATTGGCTCAAGAATTGATAGATGCTCCGATTCCAGAAAGTATTGACTTGGAGATACCAGATATTTCTAGCACTATTTCTGATGAAGAATTAATGTTTAATTCTAAGAGTAATGAAAAAACTCCTTCAATCAATGAACCTCCTACATTCAAAGGATGGTCAGAACCACAAGGCACAGAAGAGTCAGAAGCGACTAGTAAAACTGAAGAGATTATAAAAGAAAATTTCACTTTTGATAAAGCACAGGAAGTATCTGATTCTATTTCCAATATCATTGAGGCAGAGTTTACTGCTGAACCTCGATCTGTTATAGAGGAAACGCAGAAAGTTGACGTTACGGTGGATTCAGAGGAACAAGAAAAACTTAAAAAGGCACAACTTTTAGCAGAAGCAAGGGCACAAGCCTTGGCTGAAGCTGAAGAACTGGAAGAGGATGACGATGAGTGATACACCATTCTTAGACAAATACACAGAAAATCTAACAGAAAAAGTGTTACGAAAAATTGATAGCTTTAAGCTTGTTGGTCGTGATAAAGAAGTTGACGATGTTTTTGCAGCATTATCCTGCATGACAAAAAATAGTCCCATTTTAGTGGGTGATGCAGGGGTTGGAAAAACAGCGATTGCTGAAGGGATTGCGGCAAGAATTGTTCGTGGTGAAATTAATTCACAATTTTTGGATGTAGTTGTCCGAAATTTAGAACTTGCGACGCTGATGAGTGATGAAGGTGGCGGATTTATTATCAAATTCAAGAGTATCATTAAAGAATTGAAAGAAAATAAAGCAGATAATTTACTTTTCATTGATGAAATCCATACAATAATGGGAGCTGGACGTATTCAAGGTGCTCTTGATGCTGCAAATGTTATTAAGCCTGTCCTTTCTCGTGGGGAGATTCAGTTAATTGGTGCTACCACAGCAGATGAATTTCATGATTATATTGAAGAAGACGAAGCAATGGAGCGACGATTTCAGAAAATTATTGTCAATGAACCTAGTGCCGAAGAAACCGTAGAAATTTTAGAAGGAATTCGAGAAAAATACGAAAAATTTCATAATGTCAAAATCAAAAACTCTGCGATAAAAAGTAGCGTTTTACTTGCAGAACGTTATATTCCTGAATTGAACTTCCCTGATAAAGCTCTTGATCTTATTGATGGTGCTTGTGCTAGAGCAAGACTTAGAGGACAAAAAATAATTACTGAAAAAGCGATTGCTTTAATGATTCAAGGATTGAAAGGAATCCCTGTTACAACTATTTTAAAAGAGGAAAGTACACGCTTAGACGAAGTAGAAGATGTTTTAAAATTGCGTGTTAAAGGACAAAATCAAGCTGTTCGTGATGTGGCAAACGCAGTAACTATTGCAAGAGCAGGAATGCAGAATAACAATCGTCCCTTAGCTTCTTTCATGTTTTTAGGTCCGACAGGAGTAGGAAAGACAGAACTTGCTAAAGCACTTACAGAAGCTATGTTTGATGATGAACATAGTATGATCCGATTAGATATGAGTGAATATTCTCAGGAAGGCTCTTCTGAAAAAATGCTAGGTTCACGAAAAACAAAAGGAATATTGACGGAAGCAGTCAAAATGAAACCCTACTCTGTCATTTTACTTGATGAAATTGAGAAAGGAAATCGTGAAGTTCATGATTTACTACTTCAAATTTTGGATGATGGACGTTTGACAGACGGAAGAGGACGATTGATTTCTTTTAAGAACACAATTATTATCATGACCACTAACTCTGGAGCGGAGATGATAAAAAATAATGCGGAGATTATGGGAACAGAACTTTCTGAACGTGATCAAATGCAATTTTTACAACGCATCACAAATGCTTTGATGACAGATTTTCGTCCTGAATTTTTGAATCGTATTGGTGATAAAATTATTTTTAATATGCTGGATAAAGAAACGATACGTGAAATTGCAATTAAAAATATTGAAATTCTTCAGAAACGCATGAAAAAACAAAAAGCTTATCTCTTATATGATGATAAGTTGTTGGATTATCTTGTAGATAATGGCTCAGATAAAAGTAATGGGGCACGTCCAATTGAGCGATTTATTACCAAGAAATTGACGGCTGAGGTATCCAAAATTCTTCTAGAACATCGAGGAAACGAAGAAGCGCTTTTCATTACTGTTCGAGTCAAAGGAGAGGCGCCTTCACTGACAGAAGCCTTGGAACGACGAACATTAATATTTTCTGTAGAAAGTGAGCAACTTAAAAAGCAGAGAATATTGCAATATGGTTGCGACACAACAAAAACGTAAAATAAAGATATTTTACCTTATTGTCCTTGAAAATCACTTAAGATTAAGAGATAATGGTAGCATAAATGAAATATTAAAATAAAGGAATTGAACAATGAAGAAAGTATCACTTGTAGTATTGACTTTTGGAGCAATGATGGCATTAGCAGCTTGTGGAAATACCAATCAATTGAATGGAACGTATCAAAGAACTGGTGGATATACTGATATTGTGACATTTGATAAAGATAAAATGCTGATGAATGGAGGGGATCCAGATAAAAGTCAAAATCCTGACCCTGCTTGGACTGCCAACTATAAAATTGATAAGGATAAAATTAAGATTACAATGACTAATGGTTATGATAAAGGAAATACAAGAGAAAAAAGTTTTTCAAAAACAGATAATTCTATCACTATTGACGGGATTACATATACAAAGAAATAAATTGGGAGAAATTGGATGAAAGTTACAAAAAAACAAATTGGAATTACTGCAGCTATAGTCCTTGTTCTTGCGGGAGGTGGTGTAACAGTAGGTGTTGTGAACCACAATAATACTGTACAAGCCAAACAAGTTCAGGAACAAAAGGCTAGAGATGCTAAAATTAAAGCTGAGAAAGCGGTTGAAGCAACGGCGATAAAAGCTATAGAAACTGCTGAAAAGAATCCAACTGATCAAAATCTTAAAGCCGCAGATGAAGCGGTAGCTAAAGTAACAAATGAAAAAACAAAAGAAGGATTATTAAACAATATTGGAGCTATCAGAGCACGAGTGAAATTGGAAAATATGGCTAAATCAGCTGTATCAACTTTCCAATCAGATAATGGCAATGCCAAAAAACAAGAAAACGCTCAAACTGCTGTCAATAATCTGAGTTCTGAGAGCAAAGCGCTTAAAACAGATTTAAAAAATAAAATCAATGCAAGTGTGAAAGCAAGAGAGGCAGCAGTTACTAAAGCCAAAGCGGATCAAGCAGCGCAAGATAAAAAAGAAACTGATGCACAAACTCAAGCCACACAACAAGTACAAAAAGATAATACAGCACAAATTTCTGAGCCGCAAGTAACTCAAGGTTCGAAAGTTCCTGCACAAGATAATAACACTTACTACAGTCAATCACAGGCTGCAACAGGACAAGCAAGTGCACCAAATTACACTGCGCCAGCAGCGCAAACTCCAGCACAGTCAAATCCATCTAATAAAGGTGGTGGAAATGCACCTGCTGGTTGGCAATCTGGCACAGATGCTGATTCATTGGCAAAACAAGAAGAAGCAGCACAAAATGCGGGAACAGGAAATGCAAATAACAAACAACCAGGAGCTAAATGGTAAAAAGTCCTGAATGGAATAAAAGAATTAAAGCGGATATCAGTTATCCGTTTTTTATTTTGCAATTTTTGGAAGTGAAGTGGGGGGATAAAGCAAAATTTTTGAATACAAGATAAACTCAAACTAAGTTTTGAGATTCACCGCTCGAGAATGAATCTCATGGCTTAAACTAATAATAAGGAGATTTTTCTACATGAAGAAAAACAAATTGGAAACGGCTCAAACAGAATCCAAAAACTCTCGTTTCCGCCAATGGAAGTCAGGAAAAAAATGGCTTTACGGAGCTTCTGTTTTAACACTCCTAGTAGGTGGTGTTGTAACGGCAGGGCTTATCAACCCCTCACTCATTCAAACTATTACACATGCGGCAACACTTCCATCTGATTTCACTCAAATGGGTTCAATTGGTTCAAGTCCTGTTTACAAAACTCCCAATACGGCATGGTCAAATATTCAAAAAGGGGTAGATGCTTTAACAGAGGGATCGAATCCTGATTATTATGTTGGCGCAGTTGACTCAGATGGCAGTGGACAGAAAGTTGGATGGTACAATGGACAAACATCTTATGCAGGAACAAGTTTAGGGTCACTTGCCTCCGCAAATCCTGCAGACTTGTCAATTCCAAACTACAATTTTGTCAAGAACGCTATTATGTCAAGTGATGGATTCCAGGATTCAGACAATTTTAACTATGTAGATGGTCCAGGACAATATGTAGGGATTCATAATGTCGGTCAGGCCTTTGAAGTTTCGTCTGGCAAGTATGTTCCGATTGGTATAAAGGTTACGATACAAGATGCCACTTACTACGACTCCTCTGATAGCACAACACCTAGGGATGTTTTTGGGGATGGATACAAACTTATGGTTGCGGCTCGTAACGATGGTTCAGGTAATATCACATTAGGATATGTAGTGGTCATGACAGGTGTGAAAGCTGTAGATAATGGTGGAGGATCTGAAGGAGGCGGCTCAGGCGGAGGATCTGGAGCAACCTATGGTGGTTGTACGCTTGGAATTCCAGATTCTATAAATGCAACAATTACATATGTAAATGAGGATACAGGGCAAGCTTTACCCACAAACTCATTATCTGTGGTCAAGGTGGCAGATATTGATGCAGGACAAGCCGCAAATGTTTCCAACACAAGTTTAGGTTATTTTATTTCTGATCCGACAAATTTGATATTGAAGGACAATGTCTTAACAGCTTCAACGGATGATACGATTTCACAGGACAAATCGACGTTGTCTCCAAATTCTTATGTATCTTTGCAACCAAACAATAATATTTCATTAAGTTTTAAAGATACATTAGGAAACAAGCTTCAAGGTTCAATTATCCAATCTCTCTTTGGGACTCAAGGTCCAACCTTAAACCCTTCAGGTTATTTACAGCTGGATAAAACAACCGCACAATATGGGGACAATCTTCCTAATGGTAACTATGGCTTCACAGATTTGAAGTTCCAAGTCGTCGACAAAAACGAGAAAGTGGTAGATACGCTTACACTTGATGGGTCAGGGAAATCTCCAAAATCAAAACCATTACCACCAGGTGATTATACCCTTCATGAAATTTCAGATAAGTGGTCTTCAACTGGTCAAACTCAACGTCCAGATGTGAAAGTACATGTTTCGGGTGGAAAAACCACAATGATTTCTGGCAATGATTTGACAAATGATGCCGTTCAAGGTCAAATCTCTATCGTCAAAAAAGGAGTTGAATCAGGAACTGACCTGTGGAATGGTAATTATTCTCTGGCAGGAAATCAATTCAAGATTACTAAGCTCGATGGTGCAGATAAAGGGACAAGCTATACCATAACAACGGATGCCAATGGGAAAGCAAAAAGTGATAAAATTCCACTAGGCAAATACCACGTGGAAGAAATTAAAGCTTCCAATGGATTTGTCTTAACCTTCAAACCAGTGGATGTTGAGTTGACTTATAAAGACAATAAGACACAGCTGGTTTTTGATGAAGCAGCGGGAACCAATCAGGAAGTGAAAGGTCAGTTTAGCTTAAGCAAAGAAGATAAAGAAACAGGTAAAAATCAAGACGGTAAAGCCGTGATGAAAGATGCCAAATATCAACTCTTCTATAATGATAATTCGACTGGGTCAAGTCCTCACAAGAAAGGTGATTCCGTAAAATGGGGCGATACGCCCAAAGCTCAACTCCAAATAGGGGATAAGGTTACGGAGATGGTGATCAATGGGAATGTGGTCAAAACAGGAGACGATGTTGTTATTGACATGGAGGACAACAAGCTCCAAATTGGAGCTGGGAATTTAGCTGAAGGAAAATACTATGTCCAAGAAGTAGATGCAGGAGAAGGATATACTGTTGATTCAACCAAACACGAGTTTGAAATCACTAAAAAAGATGATCAAACCGCAAACATTGTCGTTCCTGGTTTAACTTCAAAAGAACAAATCATTAAAGCAAAAATTTCTTTCCAAAAATTGGCTGAAACTGCTGGTGCGACCTCCAATGGTTCAGGTTACAATGGAGTTGAATTTACATTTACCCCAGAGAAAGGGACAACGGCTGAACCAATTAAAGTCACTACAGGGGTGAATCCTGCGACTGATGAAGACGGTTATGGAGCAACCCAACTGGTTTACGGGGATTGGAAAATGTCTGAAACCAAAGGAATTGATGGTTACGATAAGATTCCAGATATTTATATCCATATGAGTCATGATACGAAAACCGACTTACTTACGATTACGGCTTCAACCAATGAAGATGGCTCAAAACCTTTTTCTACACGTACCTATAATGTGACTGATAATTCAAGCGGCAAGAACCCCAACGACGAAGGAAATATTGTGGTGGGAGATACCACAGAAGATAATCCTTTTGTAGCCTTATCTAAGATGAGTTTAACGAATAAGCCAGAAACTCAACCAGAAGTACCAAAACCAAGTATTGATATTGAGAAAACAAATGGTAAAGAAGTGCCGCAAGCAGGAAACGGGAACTACTTTGACAAGGACAATAACGTTGGAGAGAATGATCATGATACGGAAAAGAGCGCATTAATTGTTCAAAAGGATAAAACAACGGATATTTCTGGCTTGATTACCAACAACGGAAAAGAGGCACTTAGCCATATCCTCTTTGGAGATAAAACACTGGTGGGTAAAGTCAATGTAGGGGAGATTAAAGTCACTTACAAAGGCAAAGCGTTGACTGTTAATGATAAGGGTGAATTTTTACTGGACGGTAAGCTTTTAGTGCTTCAACCCAAAGAAACCATAGAAATTCATGGACTTCTCCCTGCCCTTCCTGTAGGAGAAACACACGGAGATGAATTTACAGTTACTGCAGTAGGGGTGACTTCTAACGAAACCGTGGGAGATAAGGACAAGTGGTATGCCAAAACTCCAGAAGAAAAACCAAGTATTGATATTGAAAAATCTAATGTCGCATATCCGACCGCAGGGCAAGGAAATAATACCGACAAGGATAACAATGCAGGACCAAATGACCACGACACTAAGGAAACGTTTGCGACGATTGGTAATACCAAAATCCCAATCTTCTTCAAAGTCACTAATAATGGTTCTGAGAACTTAAACAAAGTGACGCCTGGAGATCAAACGATTGAGGGAGATGTCAAGGTGGAAAATATTACATGGACTTTTAATGGCAAGCCCCTTAAAATAGCCTCTGGAGGAGCTCTTGAAACAGCAGATGGGAAGGCTTTGACACTGAAGCCTGGTGAAGTAATCCTTGGAAATGGAGAACTTCCTAAATTGCCAAATGGTCAACTTCATGGAGACAAAGCCACGGTGACAGCTATTGGTGAGAATTCAGGCAAAAAAGTAGGTGATTCAGATACTTTCTATGCCAAATTACAAGATACTCTCCAAAAGATTGCCAATATTTTCTTACCAAAGACTGGTGAAGCGACACAGCATTATCTAGCACGTTTAGGTATGATATTACTTGGAATTTCACTCTTTGTAGGTGGAGCAGATATCATTAAACGTCGTTATTTTCCAAAAAAATCAGCTGAAAATGCTGAAGATAAATAATAAGTAGAGATGAGCACAACTCATTCTTTATAGTGAAAGTTGAGGAATATGAAAAAAGACCTCTTTAATCGAAAAAATTCATTATTGTTGATAATCATCTTTGTAGGAGTTTGTTCTCTTGGAGCACTAGGTGCTGGAGTTGCTTATTTGTCAGGAATAGGAACAAAATCACAACTCCAAACGGCACAAGGACATTTGAAAGCGACTGTTTCCTCTTCTAGTAGACAAAGTTCAAAATCAAAAGTCAAAACATCTAAAACTCAGGCTTCTGAAAAAAAAGCAAGCAAGAAAAAAGTGGAGAGTTCAAGCAGTTTTTCAAGTTCTTTTAAACAAACAGAACAAGCTAAAGAATTAAAACAAAAAAATCTAACTGCTTCTACTACAGCACAAGTAAACAGTGTTATAACGCCTCTTACTTATAGTGCAGTATACAACGGGTTCACAGGATACTCCACGGTTTCTTATGATGAAGCTTTAGCAATTGCCAAAAGTTTAGCAGAAAACGAGATGACCACAACAGAAAGTGCGCAAAAAGTTACACAACAGTCTACACAACAAAATGCACAAGAAAGTGTTCAACAACAAGAACTAGAAAAAACTATTGAGAGTATTCAAGCTCAAGATCCGAATACTCAAATCAATATTATCCGTCAGTAGAAAGGGCAATTAGATATGGCAATAAGTACAAAACGAAAAAAATATAAGACAGCAGAAATTACAGAGATTTCGCGTTACTTCAAAGAAGTTGCAGAGGCTTTTGAAGAAGATCCAAAACAAATTCTAGCACACTATCAAGCACTCTACATTGCTGAAAAACAAAAACAGATGTTTGATGAAATGATTGTAGAAAAACGAAAAAAATTGATAGAACGTCAGAAGCGAACACAAGAAAACTCTAATTCTGGAAGTGAATTGGCACAATAAAGCTGAAAAACTTAAAATACAGTAAACTGAGTATCAGAAATGGAGGAAATTTTTAATGATGTTATTGAAACATAAGACAGTTGCACTTTGGACGGCAATTAGTACACTAATGGTAGGCTTTATTTTGAAAGCAAATGTTACTTTTGCTGCATCTGCGACTGATCCCTTTGCGAAAACACAAACAGATGCGGCAAATTTAACAACTAAAATTCAAACCTGGTCTGTTATTATTATCATTCTAGTGGTTGTCGCAACGGCTGTTGCTTATGCTTTAGGCGGTAAAGCAGTCAAAAAATGGGTACGAAGTTATTGGTGGGGGATTCTTGTTGCCATTGTGATTATCTTTGGAGCTGGACAATTTATTGCTTGGTACATGAACTACTTGAATCTTAAATAATTACAAAAGAATCACTGTAAAGGTGGTTCTTTTTTTATTATTTTAAAAATTTTCGGAAGTGAAGTGGGGGCATAAAGCAAGATTTTTGAATGCAGGATAAAATCAAGAAAAGAACAAAATGAAAGGTAAACTATGCAATTATTTAAGAAAAAAACAACACTTAAAGATCATTATTTTCTCAAGCTGTCACTTTCAAAACTAGAGAAGTCAAAAATCCAGTCTTTTTTAGATGATGAGGAAGATAAGAGGTTTTTTCCTCAAATTACTTTTGAAAATGCAGAGAAAATTTTTAATGAATTAGCGAAAAAGCTGGATGCTGAAGAGACGTTTCTGATTTCAAAAATGGAATTGGTTTTGAATCAGGAGGGAGTTACCTCTACAGAAGATGAACTATTTCTAACGGATTTTGAAATTGCAAATGACTATGAAAATGCATTAAAACCACTTTCTGAGGCAATGTTCAACTTAATGCCCTTTTCGGCAGTGCCTTTTGAAGAAAAATTGAATTACCTAAAAGAAATTTTTGAAGCTTGGCAGGAGAGTAGTGGGTTAGGTAATGAGCATTTACCGTTATTGCCAGATTTTGAGTGGGATGATGAAGAGTATGTGGAATTCATTATTCCGTTTTATCAAAATCAAAAAAATACTAAGGAAGAAAATCAAGAATTAGAAGAAGTAGAAAAAGAAGAAACTGGTGCTGCTGAAGTTTTAGTTGAGAAAGGAGGGGCACCAGAAACCCAAGAGGTAGAAGAAAAAGAGACTTCTAAAAATATTACAGAAATTGCTGAAAAACAAATTAATAAAGCCCATAACCATGAAAATATAGAGAAAGAAGAAATTGTAAAAAAAGTTTCACCCCCACTCATTTCAAGGGAAGAACAAATAGATTTTAAACCATACTCTTTCACTTATTTCCAATTGAAAACTACTTCACCTGATTTCTTTGTTCCAATTCCAATTTCAGAAAAAATAGAAACTATAAACAAAGAAATTGATCAATTTAATCAAGAAAGTAAAACATTACAAAAATCAATTTTTGAGCGAAAAATGGCCTATTTTGAGGTAGAAAAGAAAAATCAACTGGCAATAAGCTTAAAAAAACAAGATAAACGTGTTCAATTAAAAAACAAATTGGTGTATACTGCAGCTCAAAAATTACAAGAAGCTCTGGACTTTGAATCAAAGCGTGCTAAAGATAAAGAAAAGTTAGCTTTACTTGAAGAAAGAAAAGCATATGAGTTGCGTGTTGAAACCATCAAGCATGAAGCTTCGCTTGCCTTAGAAGAAAAATTGAAGCAAATTAAAAATGAATCAAAAAATCAAGTGCACAATGAACTCTCAAACGTACTTTCTAATGAAACAGCGCAACTCAGAGCATTTTTAGGAGAGGCACTTTTAGATTTGCAAATTGAAAGGAAGAAAGAAGCAGATAATGTTCGAGAAGAACTTTATCATCTGTCAGAAGTGCAACAAAAAGCACTTGAAGTTTATTACAAACAGAACTTGGCATTGCCCTTAAATATTCAACTTCAACCTTTGTTGAATCTAGAAGAAGTTAACTCAGGTGTAGAGCAGTTCCATACACCTAATTTCTCTCATTCTCATTTTTTATTAGATGAGTTGGGCGACTTACCGAAGGCCACTTCACTTGATCCGAAAGCCGGAATTTCTCCTCCATCTCAAGGAGAAATTAAGAATAAGGTAGCTCAAGAACACGTGCAAGAAGTTACACAACAAAATACACATATAGATACACAAGAAAAAGCATACGAAAATACTCAAATTCAAGAAAACTTAAATGAAACACCTGGACATACAACATCTAAAGGGGCAGTTCTCTCATTCTTGCAATATCAATATAAGCAAAATCGACTTTTAACTCTAGTAGCCTTTGTTGTTGTTATTGCTATTGGCTTGTTAAGTTTTTCAGGGGGTTGGGTACTCTTTAATAATTTCACAAAATAAAAAATCATAGAAAGAAAAAATGAGGAAAATACTATGAATAATTACATAGCAACTGGTCGTGTGGCAAATGAACCTATATTTGGAAAAACACAAAGTGGAAAATCTAAACTGACTTTCACATTTATCTCAGGAAGTCGTATCAAAGAAGGCAATGAGTATTTGAACTTCACTGTTTCTGCGGTCATTTATGGGAAACCAGCAGAGACACTTTATGACACCTTATCTAAAGGAAGTCCTTTGACATTGTCTGGAGATTTAGGAACACGAATCTATGCAGATGAAAATGGAGAAAAGAGATATTATACTTTTCTTCAAGTAGATAAATACGATTACGGTGAAAGTCTTGAAATGGCATTATCTAGAAAAAATCGGAACCAAAGAATCGAAGATGATACACAGGTTTATCCTCCTGTAGGACGAGATATGGATGAGAGAGATGATTAAACCCAAAGAATTAAAAAATAATCAAAGATTCACTAAAATTCGAGCTATTTTTTATTTGGGGGTGACGACACCTCTCTTTATTGGCTTTTGGAGCCTTTATAGCCGTCTTACTTCAGATGAGCGATTTAAGAAAGAAATTAAACCACTTTTTCAAATCCGAAGTAGGTTGATATTGCCACTTTTAAGTTTTGGAAGTGTTATTGTGGCAGGAATGGTAACCAACTGGCTCGTTTCTTTTATTCGATACACTATTGGTTTCTTGACAGCAGGAGGATCTGGTAGTTTCCCAACCTTTGATTGGCAAGTGGTTAATCTTGCAAATAGTCTTGATTTTAGCTTACTTTTTAGAGCGCCAATCTTGACAATCCCCATTTGGGTTGTATTTGGACTTGTATTTTACCAACTTGTGAAAAAATATTATGCTGTTCATCGTGATTATAACGGAAATGAGCAAGGAGATGATCGCCTCATTACTGAACGTGAACTCAAAAAAACATACACTAAAATTCCTAACCGAGGGAAACGTTTTGCAGGATATGGAGGCGTGCCCGTTGCACATGAATTAAAACCAGGATTTGATTTAAGTAAATTTGCTTTGAAAAGCAAAATGATTTGTCACTTTCCACGTGTTGATTTTGAAAATAAAACCAAAGAAAATGCGGATGAATTTGTCAATGATAATGATAAATGGCACATCAAAAAACTTGCTAAGATAGGAAAACGAATTTCACAGTGTGAGCAAGTTTTACGTCTTGTGAAAAATCCCAGCGGTTCTTATTATATTGATCAAACAACAGTCAATACTTTGCTTACAGGAATGACACGTTCAGGCAAAGGGGAAACCTTTGTCAATGTGATGGTCGATATATTGTCTAGAGCACAGCTCCAAGCTTCAATGGTTATCGGAGACCCTAAAGGTGAACTCTTCCAAATGGCTTCAGGAACACTCAGGAAACGTGGCTATAACGTTCAAGTATTGAATTATCAAAACGTTGACTTTTCTATGAGTAATAACCCTTTACAGTTAGCAAAAGCTTATGCCCAAAAAGGTTACTACGAAAAAGTACAAACAGAAGTTGACGTTGTCGCAGAATCCCTTTATAGACAAGCTAAAGCAGAAGCAGGTGGAAACGCTAAGTTCTGGGAAGATTCCTCAATGTTTCTTTTTTCAGCTTTATTTATGGCAATGATTTGGCGGGCAAAAATGACCAAAGAATGGGAAACTGTAACTGTTCCCAATATGATGAGCCTGTTAAATCAACTGGGATCGGAATTTGTCTGGGTGGATAGTGAGGGAACAATTTATGATAGTCAATTGGAAGATGGTAGCCTAGAGAAGAAGAGCAAGATTACGGTTTACTTTGATGACTTGAGAAGAACAAATAAATTGAAAGCTTCACCATTTTTGACGATGGCAGATAATTCATTTAGACAATCTAACTTTGCAGGAGAAGAAACCAAAGGTTCTATTTTCTCAAGTATGTTGCAAGGCTTGAAACTATTTGCCAATGATTCCATTGCCAGGATGACAAGTGAAAATAATTTGGATATTACAACACTCGGTTTCCCACGACAACTCTCTGTGAAGTTAAGGAAAAGCACAAACTTAGAGGAAGATAATCCGTATGCCAATCAAATTGCATCACTTTCTATTTTAGATAAAAAAGGGAAGCCAATAATCAACAATAAAAAGGTTATTGTGGACGTGGCGGGTTACTTGAATTTTGCCATTGAACCGACCCTTCCTAATGACTTTGTCATTCAAATTAAATTGGAAAAATTTGATGAAAAAGTAACCATTAACGTCAAGAAGCAATTTAAAAAAATAAAATCTATTGAGATTGATCGGCGAAGTTTAGAGGTGCTGACAAGTACAAAATCTGGAGCGGTTAAGAAAACAAAAGCGCAGACAACTGATGGGATTACCATTGATGAAAAAGATGTGGAAATTAAATATTCAGAACAACCGACGGCAGTTTTTTTGGTAATGCCCCCGAATAAAAAAGCGTTTGGGGCGATGGTGAGTCTTTTTGTGGATCAGGTTTTCAATGCCAATTATGATATGGGACTAGATAATGATAGACGTCTTTATACTCGTATTCACTTCTTATTGGATGAGTTTGGGAACTTGCCGATGATTCCTGCACTAGATACAAAACTTTCTATTGGTGCTGGTTTTGGACTTCTCTTTGATTTAGTAGTGCAAAATTTAGAACAAATTGGTACTGTATATGGTGAAAAAGTAGCAGAAACAATCCTATCTAACTGCTCGATTAATGAATATATTAAATCTGTTTCCACACAGACCATGAAAAAATTTGAAGAACTTTCAGGAGAAAAAACAGTGATGGCACGTAAAAAAGCTGTCTCAGGTGAAAAAGGAGATCACGTTTCAGTGTCGTATGATCCTGTCAAACAACCTGTTGTTACAAAGAACCAGTTGCAAAAATTGCAATCGGGGGAAGCCTTTATTTCTATTGGAGTAAAAGCAGAGACAAAAGCAGGTCAAAAGACGTCAAATTATCCAATTCTAGTCACAGGAAAGTTTGAATTTCCTTCACGGTATATGTTTTTATTTGAAGAATTTGATCAGAAGAAAACACTGGCAGACATTCCAATCAAAACCAAGCATCGCAATTTGAAATTATCGAGTATTGCAATTGACTGGTCGGAACAATTGGAACAGCTGAAAACATATGAACAACAATTAGCAGCTGGAAATAATCCTAATCCACAAGTATTAGCAAGAAAGGCGGTCGCATGATTTTAATAAAACAAAGATGGCTAAAATTCAAGAAATGTATAACACCACAACGAGTGATGATGCTGACGTTTTTGATTTTGATGATTATTCCTTTAGCAGTAAGTGCAGATAATGCTCAAAATTGGGCAATACCTCAGGGTGGCGGAGATTGGATGACCACAGCTAATGGAGGGGGAACAGTGGCTAATGAAGCAGAATCCATCGCCTTTTATCAACATTTCCAAAACTATTTGTATGCGTGGCCAGGATTTATGGCCACAGCTATAGCAACATTTGGAGGTTGGATTGTTCAAGGATTCGCTCATTTAGCAGATGTTCTGCAACAAGTTTTCTATGCTTCTATCAAATTCATGACTATTCTTAATGATTTAGGCAATCAAAATACAACAATTGGTAAGCTTTATTCGCTTATGCAAAAATTGGGAATAATCGTTTTTGGTCTAAGTATTGTCATTTACGCTGTTTTTGTTATTTTCAATGGAAAAAGTAAAATTTTTAGAAATATCTTACAAACAGTTTTTTTAGCAACTTTAGTGTTTAGCTTTATTCCTTGGGCAGTGGGACAAACGTTAACTCTTACACAAGATGCGGTAACAGAAACAGCTGCAGCTTCAGGTGAAAAATCCATTGCTCTTTCTTTAATTCAAAACAATGTGGTTGATAAATATGCTTTAAATGCATACGGTTGGCAGGTGCCCCTTCAATCAGATGGTACAGTGGCAGATCCTTCTAAATATAATGTTATTAAATCCATTGATGGCTGGGCTCCTGGCGAAATTGCAGGTGTAATGTCAGATGACACATTACAGAGCTTAGGAAATAAAGACGGTGGTGGTGGAGCAACCCCAGCAACTGTTATTTTTGAACATAAACTTATTACGAACACACCGATTGTTGCTTCAGGAAGTTCTAAATTATCATCTAACAGTCATATTGGTTTGATACCACGTCCGAAAGTGACAGGGGATATTCAAAGTTGGTTCCAATCTAATTATTTAAGATATAAGGTAAATTGGTTAGCGCTCATTATCTCATTAGTCGCCATTTGTCTTCTCTTTTTAACTATGACCATTAAAGTAGGTCTTTCAGTAACACAGATTACAATCACAACGATTTCTGGACCTGTTTTAGCTGCGATAAAAGCAAGTCATACGAAAAAAGTAAAAGAATTAATTGCGAATATCTTTCATGGAGTTTTAGGAATATACTTTGATTTCCTGATTGTTGCGATTGCAGTCGGCATTATTTATTGGATAACATCGACCACAGCTTTCTTTGATGCAGGTTTACCATCATTGATTGTAGCGATTTTGAAAGCTGTCCTCTATGTTGTTGTATTCTTTGGTGTATTTGCAGGAATAGGCGCTGTGGAAAGCTTCTTGGGTGTTTCTTCAGGACACGGCAATGCTTTGAAACAAGTCATGGCAGGCGCTATGGTTGCTCGTGCTGCATTCTCAGGAGGACAATTTGCTGCTGGTATGCTTGCTCCAGCAGGAGCTGCGGCAGCTAAAGCTGGCTGGAATTCCACCAAGAATACACCTGGAGAAGTAAACGGGTTTGCAAATTGGATGAGAGGATTGACTATGATGCCTGGAATTTCAGGAAAAGATGATAAAACATCAGGAGCAGATTTGAGACAGCCAACTAATGGCGCCCAATCACAAAACTCTACAGGTAAACAAAGTGAAAGTCAACGACAAAAAGAGGCACAAGAAGCGCTTAAGAAAGAACAACAAAGAAATATTCAACAGCCTACACAATCAACTACACAAGATGAAGAGCAAAAACCTCAACAAGCACAACCGTTTGAACCTGCTGGAAATGCCAGCAGCAGTCCCATTCAACCTGAAAAATCACGTCGAGAAAAGGCTCAAGAAAAAATGAGACAAAATAAAACAGGGCAAGCAACGGGTTCAAGTTCAAATTCTAGTGATTCTACCCAAACTCAAAATGATTTGACACAAGAATCACCTCACCCTTCAGGGCATTCTAATGAAAAAGAAACAGCTGAAGAGCTGCTAGCTACACCCAATCGCATTGATCTGCTTGAAAATCGGATGAACCAATCGGATGAACAAAGGCAAAAAGAGGCAAAAGCTCAGGCAAAGCAGGTTCGTAAACAAAAGCAATCTGCTCGCCTTCAAAAAGCTTCTCAAAACCTTAGTCAAGCGGGGCAAACCATGCAACAATTTGAACCACATATTAACTCGATTGAAAGTGAAGAATAGAAAATTTATGAAACTTGTCAAATTTGGCAAGTTTTTTATTTGTAAAATATGCTACAATTTAGTTATGAACGAGAAAGTTAACTTCAAGCTTGAAGGTGATATGGATAGGTGATTGATCTTACAGCTTTAATAATTTAAAATGGGATATAAACTTTTAAGGATAAAATGACAAATTAGAATTGAAAAAAGGGACAAAAAGATTTTATGGGTATACTTTGGAATGGAGCTACTTCAATAATTATAAAAGTAGGAGATATTCTATTTGAAGATGCAGTCAGTGAAAAACTTGACAGTCTAAAAGATAGAAGAAAAATAAAGAGAATAAAAAAAGACATCCACTTAACGACAAGTGGTTTTAAAAAGAAATATGATGATTCTTCAATTGATACACGGGTATTTTCCGAATTTCTGAACGAAAATTTTAGAGTGAAAAACTATTATAAAGAGCTTTTTTGGAACGGAGAAAGTGCAGATTCAGAAGAGAAGCTCCAATTCTTGGTTAGTAAAGCAGAGGAGCTTCTTAGTGAGGATAGAAAAAGTAAAGGGTTATCCATCCTTGATAACCGTGATTTACTAGAAGAATACTTTTTAGAAATAAGAAGTCAAATAAAATTAAAAAGAACAAGTTACCTGAGTCTCGATAATCAGTTACTAGCTTCTCAAATGAAAGAAGATTTTCGAGCAGTAATTAAGGAAGAAAATAATCTTGTTTCAGTAAGTAAAGTTGAAAAAGAATATGAGCAGATTGGGATAAGAACATATATAGATGGTACAGAAAAATTGTCTGAAGAATGTTCACATTTTCTGGATTTATCAGATTATTTTTCGGATGGAAATATCATTGTTGAGGATGCATGGAATTCAGAAATAATAGCAGAAATTAGAGAGTTTTCCCAGAATAAACTAGAATCGAATATTGACTACTCTTTAAATATTAGTTCTGTTCAGTCTGTTGCTTTTACTATTGGATATTATACTCACTCTAAATCTAATAAGACTGTATTTCCAGTTCAAAATCATGAGGTATGGGATTGGTCCACTTACCAAAGAGATACTGCTAGTGAAGAGGAACTAAATTATGAATTAATAGAAAACACAGGGGAAAATCTTATAATTACTATAGATTTGATGAATATAGGTCTAAGTGAAAGTATTGAAGAGAGTTATTCCATTGAAAAAGATAGTATTTTCAAAATAAAACCAAAAAAACCTGATAGAAGATACGTTATAGATGCAGAACATTGTGCTAAACTTCTTTATGAAATAGATGGAAAACTGCAGGCACTAGGGCTACAAATTAAGTCAAAAAGGTGGAAATTCGCTATCGCGGCTCCTAATGCCTTTGTTTTTATTTTAGGACAACATGCAACTCAGTATGGTAAGGTGACTCTACTTCATCATAATCGTAAAACATTTAAGTATCAGGACTCAATAGTATTAAGTTAAAGGAGAATTTTATGGCAGAAGCAAAACAATATTTTAAAGATTTTTTATCTAATATTAGATTATCTAAATATCAAATGGAAGATCTGGCAAGAGGATACAATACGTTACGTGATAGATTGAAATCAGATGATGAATTATCAAAAATTGTACAAACAACATTTTTACAAGGAAGCTATAAGCGTAGTACGGCAGTTAAACCTAAAAATGGGAAAAGATCTGATGTGGATATAATTGTGGTAACAAATATTGACGCTGAGAAAGTAACACCACAAGAAGCAATGAATTTGTTTGTTCCGTTTTTAAATAAACATTATAAAGATAAATGGGAATTTAATTCTAGATCTATAGGTATTAAACTCTCATATGTGGATTTGGACTTAGTAGTAACTGCAGAGATAAAAGATGATGAGGCTCTAAATTTTATGCAGCGTGAGGAAGGGATTACTACTGGTAGTATTAGTAAAGCTTTAGAGAATAATCTTATTTCAGTTGATTATTTTAACATCTTTGATTCGATATTTTTAAATGCTAATAAAAAAGCAAATCCAGATGTTTTATTGATTCCAGATAGAGAAACTAAAACGTGGGAAGAAACTAACCCACTGGCTCAAATTAACTGGACAATTGATAAAAATAGTGCTTGTAATAAGCACTATGTAAATGTGGTGAAGGCATTGAAATGGTGGAAAAAGTTAAATACAAGTCCTAAATATCCCAAAGGTTATCCGTTGGAACATTTGATTGGTGTGACCTGCCCAGATGGTATTGAAAGTGTTGCAGAAGGAGTTGTATCGGTTTTAGAAAATATTGTTAATGACTATAGTCAGAAACCTATATTGAAAGATCACGGTGTTCCAGATCATGATGTCTTTGAAAGAATAAGTGATGAAGATTATAATGAATTTTATAAATTAGTGGAGAAGGCGGCAAAGCAAGCACGAAAAGCTCTTAACGAGGAAGAGTTTTCTACCAGTATAGAGTATTGGCGTGAGTTATTTGGCAATGAATTTCCAGAACCCCAAAATCTATCAAATCAAAAATCTAACTTTTCAGAAAGAAGTGCTGCCACTAAAAATATCGGGAGTGCTAGGTTTGGATAAGGAAGAAAGTTATCAAAGAATTATTAAAGCTAGGAGAATACTTGATGAATTGGGAAATGACTGTAAAATAATTGAAGATGTGTCGTTCTTTCAAGGGGATTGGCTTCTTTTAGTAGATTTGAAAAATAGAGGAAAAGTTACCTCAGATTTCCCATTAATGACTTCTTGGTATATTAGGATAAGCATAGAATATCCAGAAGGGGGCATTACGTTTTATCCTGCTAAAAAGGGAGGAATATCCAAAATATATCCTCATCAATCTCCGCACACACCACAGAATGAAACTTCGTTATTCTTCGCAAGTAATCTTTGCTTAGAGCAATATGAACCAGGATTGAAAGCTGAAAGCAATGATTCTAACAGATTATATCATTATGTGGTACAGGCGTTGGAATGGATTAGAAGAGCTTCTTTAAATGAATTAGTGAGAGATGGAGAAGCATTTGAACTGGTAGCCTATCCGAATGATAACCGTAAAAAAATTGTTTTTGCGGAGCAGAGGGAACAATTTTTGCAGTGGGAAAAGTTAACACAGAATAAAGGATTCTGCAATATAAAAGTAGGCAGTATTGAACAGAATCAGCATCAAAAATTATTTTATATTACAGATTTTTTTGCAGGCTCAACTAGTTATAAAAAGGCAGATAAAAGAATAATGTCATATAAATGGGGAAACTATGTTGCAGGTGAAAAAAGTGGTGAGCAAAAAGGTGTCTGGTTGAGGTTGAAAAATATGCCTAAACTTGAACCGTGGCAAGCTCCAAAAACATGGCATGATTTAATAATTTTATTGAAAGAAAGTGGTATTGATTTTAAAAAAGATGTTATGCCGTTATTAAATGAGATAAGAGACGGTTTATATCATTTTATGGTATTAGGGTTCCCAATACCTATGAAATTTGGAGATGTGAACCATGAGTACTTTTGGCAAGGTATTTCATTACCAAAATTATCAAATCATCAGTCTACAAATAGTTATTTTAAAGGTTTTAGAAAAAATAAAGTTGGATATGAATATGTTGATATGAATAATCTTTTTTCGAAAACAAATGAAATAACTTGGGTAAAAAGTGAGAACTGGTCAGAAAATAGTTTGACAAGCAGAGGGGCTATTACGCCTAAAATTGGACAACTGAAATATCTCATTATAGGAGTTGGTGCATTAGGCTCTACTATTGCAGAGCTTTTGGTTAGACTTGGTGTTACTAATATTGATGTGATTGACTCTGATATACTCAAGATGGGAAATTTAGTTCGTCATAGATTATTGGCATCCGATATAGATAAAGCAAAAGCTATACGAGTGCATAAGCGCTTGTCTGGTAGTAATATCCACTATATTGGGAATTACTTTGCGGAAAGTCTTGAAGAGTTTATCAAACGTGATCTTAGTGCTTTACAAGAATATGATGTAATAATAGAAACAACAGGAGATGATAAATTATTGAATGTATTGTCTAATGTAGATTTAAAATCTTTGTTTTTTTCAATTTCTATAGGGTTAGGTGCGAAACATCTGTATGTATATTCCACAAGTTTAGAAAAAATTGATGAAGAAATGTTTTCTAAAAAAATCCAGCCATTTCTAAAGTTAGACTCTGAAGATTTCCCCGCAGAATCTTTCCCAAGAGATGGGATAGGGTGCTGGCATCCCCTTTTTCCTGCGAGGATTGATCATATAGAAATTTTATCAGGTATTGCTATCAATATTCTTGAAGAAGATCTCAATAAAAATAAGAATTATATTACTGTTATTGAGCTAGGAAAACTCGGATTAGTAAAGGAAGTTATGAGAGAACAAGTATTGTGAAAGTAGAAATTAATACTGAGATTAAAGAATTGTTTATATCAGAATATTTGAAATCCTTGCCTTTTGAAACGGGTGGCATTTTGTTTGGGTATTATTCTAATAATTTTGAAACGGCAGTTGTTACGGATGCTTTCTATGGTATTCCTGATTCCCAATCCCATTCTAGAAGCTTTAAAAGAGGAACAAGGGGATTTAATAAATTTTCTGAAAAAATGTGGAAACAAAAAAAGTTCTATTTAGGGGAGTGGCATACTCATCCGATGTCATTGCCCGAAATGAGTTTACAGGACAAAAGACAAATGCTTGATATAAAGAACTCATTAAAATATAACTGTGATACTCCGATTTTAATAATCATTGGAGAAATAGAGAAAAGAATACAAAGCAGTATTTATATTTTTTCTGACAATAATATTCTCAAAGAAACTATCAGTTTAGGATAAATAGAATATTAATTCAAAATAAAAACACCATATTAATCAATAAAAAAGTTGTCATATTTGGCAACTTTTTTATATTTGAGCGATTTTTGGAAGTGAAGTGGGGGGATAAAGCAGAAAATTTGGATACAAGTTAAAATCAAAGAAAATAATATGAAAGTAGGTAGTTTAATGAATCAAGGGAGTGATAACTACGGTGTCCCGCGTGATATTTTTGCGAAATTTAAGATGGGGATTTTTTATGGTGTAGATTTTGGAATCATGGCTGTAGGCGGAGGGGTTACTTGGTGGTTTAATCGTTTCTTTCCTGTGAGTCAATGGCTGAATATGCTCATTTTTGATGTGATTACAGCAATCATTGTTATTTTTCTTATCATACATACCAATGGAGGAAAACGAAATTATACAGTCTTATTGTTGTTCTTGCGAACTAAGACAGGACGGATCAAGAGGCAGTTCAAACCACTGAAAAAATCCCAAGGAAAGGAAATAGAAACAGATGCCAATTTCTAAATTATCACAAAAAGAGGATAAAACTGTTCGCAAAGAAAAAAAGGAAAATTTAACTAATTTTTTGGAACAAACTTTTTATAAACGTTTAAACAAAACTAAAGGAGCTGAATTGGTCTTAGTGGATGACACTGAGCTTCAGATTTTTCGTATCGAAGGAACGGGTGCATCCAGTGTGAGTTATGAAGAGCAGCGAATGATTTTATCATATTTTTACACCTTTTTATCCAAAACAAATGAGCACTTTACTATTGAAACGACAAAACTTCCTGTTTCTACAGCTTCTCAAGTCGTACACTTACGTCAAAAACTTCAAATTCTTTCTTCTTCCAAAATCACAAGTGAACGTGGAAGCTTACAATTAGAAATTAAAAAAAATATGATTCGTGCAAAAATCGAGAAGCAAAAGGATTTGGAAGAACGTCTAAGCAACATTGAGTACTTGCTTTTCCTCTATGGGGAAAGTTCAAAGGAATTGCATAAAAAAAGTGAGCAACTTGTCAGCTTGGCACGATCTTACCGCTTTAACCTTTCAATGCTCACACCTAAGGAAAAAGAACTAGTGCTCTTTCAACTCAATAACATAAATACGAAATTATAAAAGTTGTGTAAATTCTTGCGTTTATTTGTACACAAGAATTTATACAAAAAATTAGGAAAGGAATAATAAATGGGAAGCTTCAAAAAATATGAAAAAAAAGGTTATGATATTGATTTTTTAATGCGAGTTCAGCCACAAGGAGGATCCAAATATTTCTCACACTACATTCAGTACGGAGATGGGTGTGTGACTTACCTACGTATTTATGATTATCCAAGAGAGGGCTTGGGGAGAATGTGGTTGAAAGAATTACTTCAACAAGATCACGTTGTTTCTTTTCTTGCTGTGGAGTCTCTAGACACTAAAAAAGTTGAAGAAAAAGCCGCTAAATCAATCAATGAAAAAGAAAGTCGCATTGACATTAATGGAAAAACAACAGATAACAACCGTGAAGCTCAGGAAGTTGGAGATTTGTTAGACTTGATTGATGATATGACACGTAAACACGAAAAGATGAAAGGGATTTCCATTCGTTTAGCTGTTTATGATTTGACAGAAGATAAATTGATGACACGTGTCAAAAAGATTCGAGATGAAGCTAGTCAATTCAAAAGTACGGTGATGCTTGATGAATTATACTTTGAACAAGAAGCTCTTTTTACAAGTCCTGAGTCTCATGATGAATTATTGAATGCTCCGAGTCATCGGCCCATTAAAAGCCGTGATTTAGCAGGAGGTTATTTTTTAGATCATACCAAATTAGAAGATAAAACTGGGAGCTACTTCGGTAAAACGAAAACCGATGGTGTCATTCAATTAGACTGGCTCTTAAAAAACCAATTTCGGACACGTCCCTTTATGCTAATTTCTGGAACACCTAATATGGGACAAGGAACGTTCTCAATTGCCTTGATTGATGACAATTTTGCTCAGAATCACTTTATTAGAAATATCAATCTGGATCAATCACCTTTTCTTAACAACTATACGGAAAACAATCTAGGCATCTTAATAGATATGGCAGGAAACCGTAATAAAATCAATATTTTCCAAGTCTTTCAAGGCGCAACCAATGAAAAAGGAGAAACAGATGAAATTAAGTCATTTAGTCTTCATATTGCAAAGTTAAAAAATATGTTTGAAGTTTTAAAGCCTGATGCGACTGCGGATGATTGCGATGTTTTTGAAGATTTAGCCACTGCTTTTTATTGTCAGTATCCCTCTGAAAATAACCCCTTATGGTATCGTAATCCTCTACTCCACGTGAAGGAATTAAAAGCAACAAAAGTTCCTGCGAGTGAATATCCCACCTTAAAAGATTTTGTAGGGTATATTGAAGGACAACTTGTATTAGCAAAAACAGCTGAAATGGAACGTTCTTACCGACGTATTCTCTCTACTTTTGTAAAACTATTGAACACAAAACCTGATGTATTTGAAGGAACAACGAACTTTACGGACTTATCTGAAGAACATTTAGTGACCTTTGATTTATCGGGATTGATTGGGACACCTGACTATCTTAACGTTCAACTCTTTTCGGTCATGGCTTTGATTTCTTATGATGTCATCCGAAATGGGAAAAAACAGAGACAACGCTTGAAAACAAATCCACGCTTATTAGAATCTGAGGTAGAACACTATATTGTTAATATCACGGATATAGGTAAAATGCTTAACCCTAGGACACCATCGTCAAGCGAACTCACCCTTCAGATGATTGATGCACTTTCACAAAACTATGCAGGCATTATTGTCCAAGCAGGAAGTTTTCAAACGATTTTAAATTCTGGAGGCTCTGGATTCAAGGCAGAACGGTATCAAGCGGCTATGAAATCTATTTTCGGGATGATGAACTATAGAGTCTTTGGTCAAACATCAAGTGCAGATAAGCAATTATTGGCAGACATTTTACAAGAAGAAATTAGCCCCTATGAATTAGATGCTATCACAACTCTTGAACAAGGGCAGCTTTATTTGAACATTGCAGGTAGACAAAGCATTATTTTTTCACAAGATTATGATTCCTCAGATTTAGCAGAATATGGAGGATGGCACTGATGAAAAAATGGTTAGCTGGTTTTGTGATCCTCTTTTTATTGATAGGAAGCAGTTTTGGTGGGCTTTTAATGATGACTGCCTCTCTTGGAGCAGGAGAAGCAGCTGCTTCAGCACAAAGCTGTAGTGACGTTCAAAATGAAAGTGTGAATCCATCTGATAATAAGGATACAACAAATACCAATGCAAAATCTATTTTTGACCATTTAACCAAAGCAAATGGCTTTTCAGGAGCAGGAGCTGCAGGAGCGGTTGCGGTTGCCGAGAGAGAATCTGGGTTTAATCCACAAGCAATCAACCCAAGCGGAGGTGTCGCAGGTTGGTTTCAATGGTCAGGTTGGGGAAACACGATTAACGGTAATCGAATTAGTTCTGAAGGTTCAATTAAGTCAGGTGATATATCCACGTTGACGGCTGTTAATGAATTTAAGCTATTAGATTACGAGTTAAATGGATCTAAGAATTCAACACGAATGAGTGTAGGAAAAGCTACAGATCCACAACAAGCTGCTCTTGATTGGTCAGTACTCTATGAAGGGGTTTCGCTTGCTGATGGGCAGACTAAGGAATCAGAGATTAAAGCTAATGCGCTCAAGTGGTACACCAGCTTTGATGGTAAAAATATCCCTTCAAGTATTAAAGACGCAGTTAACGACGGTGCAAATAATAACACGGATAATAGCTATCAAGAAGCAAATAGCGGCTGTGATGCAGGATCTGGAACTGGAGAACAAATCAAAGGCAATATTCCTATGGGAACATATTACAAGCAATTGAGTCCTGAAGTGAAAAAAGCTATTGGTAAACGACCCGATTTCAAAAGTTATCCCGATGATATGACAAGTGCTCCTTGGGGGCATCAATGCGCTTGGTACGTGACCTATCGTGCAAAAGAAATGGGATTCAACGAGTCTACCACTGCGGAAGGAAATGGGGCAGTCTGGGGACAAAGTGATCCCAATTTTATCAGTGAAGTTGGTAAACCTGTAGCACATTCGGCAGTTGATTTTAAACAGGGACAAGGAGGACGTGGAACTTCTGAGGCAGGACATACTGCGTTTGTAGAATATGTTAATCCAGATGGATCATTAATTATTTCTGAATGTAACGTAGTATCTGGGCACTCTGGAATGGATCGAGCTTCAGCAACACAGCCTGAGGAAAGTTATGCGACCATTTCGGCAGCTGATGCTAAAATACTTACGTATGTTTACCCTAAAGGGAAAGGATGAAAATGAAAATTTTACAAAAAAATATAAAAAAGGTTTTATTGGATGTGAAGGCGTTACTTAAGCAAGGAAAATTTTGGAACCTCCAGGGGTTAAATTTGCTTACTGTAGCTGAGCGGATTCTTTTATATGTTACGATTGTACTTGTAACGCTCTTATTTATGGCTTTTGTGCTTGCAATGAAGCCATTCAATAATGTAGAGATGAGGACAGCAGTTTTAAATCTTATGTGCTTTGTGCTCATACTTTTGTTTATAGGGTCGGTTTTACTTCCGCTTGTAATTTTTATGGGAACAAATGGGGAAAAAGGGAAGTTTTTCACTTCAAAATGGTTTCTATATCTGATGTTTGCCCTAGGAATTGGTTTTTTGAACAGAAGGATCACAATTACCCTGATAGATAGCCTAAGTAATTGGGCTGTGAGTACTTTAATTCTTTATTTTGGGATATTTTTTTCAAAAAAACTCCTATATTTGGCAACTTTTCATAAAATAGATGAACAGGAAGAATTTAAAAAGTGGCAACCATATATTTCTAAAGCAATTTCAATTCAAGAAGAAGTACAAAGTTTTGAATATATGTTTACAGGGAACCCGTTTAGATCTGAAAACTGGATTGAAAGTGGGTATCAAACAGGAACTCAACGTAAAACCAAAATAAAGTTTAAATACTCGAATATTTGGATTGAAAGAAATTGGGATCAAGGGCGATCGATAGACTTGCAAGATATAAAAGAACCTAATTGGCCATTGAAGAAGTTTAAGGTGATAGGTAGCTCCAGCGGATTAAAAAAAGTTAGGAGAAGCAAATGAAAAATAAACAAAAAATAATTATTTTAATTACAGGGGTTGTCTGTGGGATTATTATTGCAGGATTGTTTGTTTTTATCTTTCCAGCAAGTAAAAATGAAGGAGTAAAACAAGAACAGGGCACAACGCAAGCTGCATCAAAAAATAAAAAAGAAATTTCAAACTTAAAATTACAACTTCAGGGAGCTGAAGATGCTTTACAAAATGCAAAAACAGGAAAAAACAACCAAAATGTGGCAGATTTAGAAACTTTAACTCAATCACTTTTTAAGGTGTATTACAACTATGATCAAAGTAAAACTACAAATAGTGAGCGACAAAAAGAAGTTTCTGACTGGGTTATACCAGAAGTTTCACAAAAACTTTTTCCCTTGTCTGCGGATAAGGGGACTTCAGACTATGGGGCGATTCAAAGTCAATTAAATAGCTTACAGGTTTATGCTCAGCCACAAGCAGGAACAAACATAACAGCATTCATAGATTGTGACTATACTGCAAGTGCGGGAGATTTAAAATCAAATGTCCCTCATTATATTTTCGAGGTAACCTATGATGTAAGTTCGAGGAAAATCACAACTGTGACAGAGCTTGGAAAGGTTGGAAAATAATGGCTTATCAATATATATAAAAAGACAAAATTAGCCAAGAAGATTATAAGACAGCGTTCCTTTTATCTGATGGTAAACGTTGGCATAATGTTTCAGCTGGTATTGTCAATAGTACGCATGAATTTATTAAGTATGAACTAGATAAAATGGCTATTACCAGTGACAAAACACTTTTGATTTTGAACCCTATTTTCTTTCAAGAAGAAGTCTTTTCTAATATTTATTTGGAATGTAAGGTTTCTCTTGTAGTTAAAGATGATAAAAATGAGCGACATTCCATACTTCTGGAAAAAACCAAAATTAGAAATCCTTATCCGAATAAAAATTATGCACAGTGTTCAATGAAAAGTGGGAATAAAGTATGTCGAATGGGTCAAGTTTTTGTCTTTGATTCTATCGCTGAATTAAGAAAAACTTGTCACGAAATAGAGTTTTCCGGGACGGTTCGCTTGAAAGAGGATGAGAGCTTTGTGTATGGTGCAAAAACCATCATCAGACCCGATTTTACATCTAATAGTGGCACAGAACCAAACTGGTTTTATCTTAAAAACATCGATGTCTGGTTTTCTAAGAAAAAGGATATGTATAATCAAAGCTGGGATTTTCCCAGTTATCAAAGGAAAGAAATTTGTTTACCGCACTATGATTCTAAAAAAACATCACAAGAAGAGAACTGGATGGAAGACTTAGAAGAAATTCAAACTCAAGAATTATCAGCTTCTCTTTTTTCAGATGACAGTTTTTGGGACACACATTTCTTTCTTTAGATTGGAAATATTACAAGATGGTTGCGAACTAACAAACTTGATATAAAGGGATTTGAGACGTTTTTGTCTCTTTTCTTTTGGTATAATAGTACTATAAAGTTACACACGAAAGTATGTAAGTTATTGCGCAAAACTTGTGTATTTTTCATCAATTATTTGAAGGAGAAATTTCACAATGGAAGAAGAAAAATTCCCAATTGTTTTAACCGCTGCACTTCCTGCAGGAGGCACAGGTAAAACACCTTTTATTCGAGTTTACGGTGAGTGGAAAGCCAGACAAGGTTACAAAGTCGCTTTAATTGATTTGGATCATCAGTGCTCTTTGTCGGAACTTTACGATGTTTATGAAATAGAAAATACTTCATTGAATCTTTTCAAAGGTGGAGAAGTAAATTTTATTCCAGTTGAAGAAAACATCTGGCTGTTACCCGCTCACCCTAATTTGCAGTACGAACCTGCTCGTCTTAGAGCAGAAGGTACTCAAAACATCTACTTTTTATTAGAAGATTGGTTGTATGAACATGAAGAGTTAATCAAGAGGTTCGATTATTTACTCATTGATACACATCCTGACACAGATACTTTGACAAAAAATGCTTTAGCCGTTTCAACGGCTCAGATTGGTGTGGTTATGCCTACGGAAAAATCAACGAATGCAATTCCTAAAGCGGAACAGGCACTATCAGATTTAAAAGTAGATACTTATGATAAGCGTCATAAGGAAGATAGAGTGACCTGTGAGTTGCTTTTAATGGGGACAGATATTGAAAAAATCGGAAAACATTATACAAAGTTGTCTCGACAATTGCTTTCGCTTATTTCGGATGACAATCGATTTGTGGGATATATTCCTCATAAGGAATTATTTGCACAAGCTTTTTCTGATGAAAAGCAATCTATTTGGACACAACTTGAAAAAGACAGTGTTGTGAAGGAAAAATCCAATCAAACTTTTAAGTATCAATTGGAAGGAGTGATGTTGGCAATGGATAAGAAAGTTGAGGAATTATCATGGCATTAGGAGATAAACGTCGTGCAGAAGCAATTCGTGCAACTAGACAGGAAGCTGGTGCACAAGAGATAACTAAACGAACAATAATTAATCATACATCTCAAAGGAAGCGAAAAGCACGTCCTCAAAAAGAACGCTATAATTTTTCTTTAAGGGTTAACGAACGTGAGGCATTGGCAGATTTAACAGAAATACTTGATGAAAAGAGCGATTCTGAAGTTTTAGGAAAATTAATTATGCGTGCTTATAAAGCTGCATGTGATCCAGAGTTTAATTCAAAACAAACAGATATCTTTGATTTTTTATAAAAATAGAAGTAAAAGAATTATTGCCCTAATACTTTTGAAATTGTACCGCTTGTGGGAAACAGGTGGTATTTTTTTTTATGTATTTTGCATTGTTAAAAAGCAACAATTGCTCAACCATAGGATCCGTTGGAATGTTGAATTTGAACAATACGAATGAAACAGTTCAAATGGAACAATCAAAATGGGACTGTTTCAGAAAGGCATATACGAAATACTTTATTAACGAAACACTTTAATGACTAAATATGAAAAAAAGAATATATAAAAAAGAATCTTAGAAAAGTCTAAAATAAAAATCTATTTGTCATATTATGGAATATTTCTTATAATTATCTTTGATAAAGAATGAGAGACAGTTATGACATTTGATGAGAGAGCATACTACAGCGAATTAAGAAAAAATAATATAAAAAATTTTTTGAAGATGATTGAGAAATTGGATGATGAGCTAATGCCTCAGATGAAACTTCAAGGATGGAAATATCGTAAAAGAGCAGAAAAGACGGTGACATTTTCACTCGGTGTAGTGACATATAGACGACGTAGCTATTCTAAAGATGGCGTGTGGCGTTACCCTGTGGATGAAGAACTGGGTATTGTTAAATATGGAAGATACTCTCCTGAACTTCTCTATCAGATTGCGGATTATGCGACGAGTATGCCTTTGAGACAAGTTTCAACCAAATTTGAAGTTTCAGCGCAGCTCTACATTGGGAAATCAACGGTGCATAGTACGACTAATAAAGTTTCAAAATTGTTTGATGATCGAGAAGAATATCGTTACTTTGAAGAAAACGAAATGATTGATAAGATTAAAGCACAAGCCGTTTACATTGAAGGGGATGGCATCATGCTTAAAACACAAGAAAAAGAGCGAGTTGATATGGCTCACTTTTTGGTGCACACTGGGAGTGAGCAAATTTCAGGGAATCGTTATCGACTGAAGAATAAGTCAGAGGTTATTTCAAGTCAACATGCCGTGGCTCTAGACCAGCTAGAGGACCTCTTGACGAATCGCTATGACATTACATCTGATACGGTGCTTATTACAAATTCAGATATGGGAAAAGGTTATACACCTTATATATTTAAAGAGATCGCTTCTCTTTTTCAGTGTCGCCATGAACATTTTTGGGATGCTCAGCATCTTAATATGAAAATTAAAGAGCGATTCCGTAAGTTGCCTTACGAACTGGAGCAAGGCTTATTTTCAGCAATTCAGTTGCATAGTAAAAAATCAACAAGAGTAATACTGGATACGGCTGAATCTTTAATTAATAATGAAGAGGAGCTTGAACTTTTTAACAAATTTAAAACAAAGTTACTTCAAAATTTTCAATATACTAAGCCTGCAGAACTTAGAGGGTTTAGCCATCGGGGGATTGGGGTTATGGAGACCCAGCATCGTAAGCTTACGTATCGTATGAAACGTCGAGGAATGTATTGGTCAGAGAAAGGTGCAAATACTATGAGTAAGATGATTCTCGCAGTCTATAATGACTCTCTACGAGAATTATTTTTTGGAGCTTGGCGAGAGGAGTATGCTTATTACCAGAAAATAGATATCCCTGTTGGAGAGTTTTTTAGACAAGATAAAACTTCTTCTATTAACGAAATGAATAGAAAAACTACGAATAATATCACAGCTCGTAGAAAAATCAACAGGAACCCATTGCTCTAAATAAAAGATAAAAAAACCGCAGTAAAGTGCGGAATTTTTGCATGTTTAAATTTCATAATTTTTCTTGTATATTACCCGATATTATGGTATGATTAAGTCAATTAAAAATTAGAATTAAAAAAGAGGTCGCAGGAACGACCTCTGTGAGTAAACCAAACCGAACTTGTTTTACTCAACTTAGAATATTCTAACAAAGAAAAGAAGAATAGTCAAGGTTGAGGCAAGTCGTTAATGATGAAACTCAAATTTTTCTATTCTTTTTCAGTTGATTATTGAGCAAAACAGGCTTTAACCAAAATACGGACACATACTAAAAAGAATTGGGACTTGACAAGTCTTTAAATAATTGATAGAATAATAGAGTTGAAAAGCAGAAGCACCCGCTTCTCGCCTTAGAGGTTATAGCCCTGGGCAAACGAATGGAATTATTCAAAAACGAATGTTTTCATGAGCGGGGCGAGATTGTCGTTCCGCTTTTGTTTTTCTTTAAAAAAGAAGTTGCCTAAATCTTAGTCAACTTTCACATCATATTAGAAGGAGAACGAACATAGCTAAACAAGACAATAGAAAACCTATGATGAACGGTGCAATCCGTGCTCGTGAGGTTCGTCTCATTGGCGCTGAGGGTGAACAATTAGGTGTCACACCAACGTCTGAGGCGCTAATGCAAGCTGAAAATCTTAACATGGACTTGGTTTTAATTTCAAACCAAGAACCACCTGTTGCAAAAATCATGGATTATACAAAATTCATGTTTGAGCAAAAGAAAAAACAAAAAGAAGCAAAGAAAAAACAAGCTGTTGTTTCTGTAAAAGAAGTCCGTTTGTCACCAGTAATTGACCAAAACGACTTTGATACAAAGCTTCGTCAAGCCATCAAGTTTCTTGAAAAAGGCGATAAAGTTAAGGTTTCAATCCGATTTAAAGGTCGGATGATTACTCACCAAGATGTGGGTCGTCAAGTAATGGACAAGTTCGCGCAAGCAACAAAAGATGTTGCTGTTGTTGAACAAAGAGCCAAAATGGATGGTCGTCAAATGTTCTTGCAACTTGCACCTATCAAAAAATAGGTCTTAACAAGACAACCATCTGAAAGGTTAACCTTTCACCTCTCTATTCGTTGAAAACGAACGTTTAAAATGAATAGAGGTGCAGAATATTTTTTCTGCCAACTGATATAAATTAAGGAGAATTACAATGCCAAAACAAAAAACTCACCGCGCATCTGCTAAACGTTTCAAACGTACAGGTAACGGCGGTCTTAAACGCTTCCGTGCTTACACTTCTCACCGTTTCCACGGTAAAACTGTGAAACAACGTCGTCAACTTCGTAAATCTTCTATGGTTTCTAAAGGTGACTTCAAACGTATCCGTCGCATGGTTGCGACAATGCGTTAATCCGTAAGGATAAACGTCATTGCTGCAATCGTCGTACATTGAAGCACTGCTTTGATAGGCGGACTATGAAATAAGTCATCTAATTTTAGAGAAATCTCTAAATAGGTAGAACTGAATTTTCTTGCTTCAACTCAATAAAAAATAAATTTGTCATTATGACAAAATTGAAATCTACTAAGAATTAAAGGAGAACACACATGGCACGTGTTAAAGTTAGCGTTGCAACTCGCAAACGCCGTAAACGTATTTTAAAACTCGCTAAAGGTTACTACGGAGCTAAACATAAACTCTTCAAGACTGCTAAAGAGCAAGTCATGAATTCATACTACTACGCATTCCGCGATCGTCGTCAAAAGAAACGCGACTTCCGTAAATTGTGGATTGCACGTATCAATGCAGCTGCACGTATGAACGGTCTTTCATACAGCAAATTGATGCACGGTTTGAAATTAGCTGATATCGAAGTAAACCGTAAAATGCTTGCTGACATCGCAATCGCTGATGCTGCTGCATTTACTGCACTTGCTGAAGAAGCAAAAAAAGCTTTGGCTAAATAAATATCTTAAAAAATCTGCTGGTTTTCTAGCAGATTTTTTATATTTTAAGCAGACACTCTCTTAATTATGACATTAGGAGAGTGTTTTTTTATTCCGAATATACTAAATTGTTGCAAAAATTAATAAAAAAGAATATAATACCATAAGTCCTTGTTTTGAAACAAAAGTAATTTGTTTTCAATAAAAGACATTTAGTATAAATAAGAATACAGGATGGAGGTAAATGTGGAAAGTGAAAATATTTTGGAAGCAAAACAAGTGAGTGTTGCTTTTCGGATTGCTGGTAAATTTCAAAAAGCAATTTATGATATTGATTTAAGTCTTAGACGTGGTGAAGTTTTAGCCATTGTTGGGGAATCAGGTTCTGGGAAGTCAACTTTTGCAACTGCTATTATGGGATTACATAACCCAAATCAAACTCAAATTACAGGCTCCATTTTATTGGATGATGAAGAAGTGATTGGTAAAACGGGTGATTCCATGGCAAGTATTCGAGGAAGTAAAGTTGGAATGATTTTTCAAAATCCACTCACTGCGCTTAATCCATTGATGAAAATTGGGCAGCAAATCAAGGAAATGTTGGCCGTGCATGATGTTTATCCAGAAAATCAGTATGAAAGTAGAATCTTTCAACTTTTAGAACAAGTAGGAATTCCAAATCCTAAAAGAGTCGTTAATCAATTTCCCCACCAACTTTCAGGCGGGATGAGACAAAGGGTAATGATTGCAATAGCCATTGCCAATGACCCAGATTTGATTATTGCTGATGAGCCAACGACTGCTTTAGATGTTACCATTCAAGCTCAGATTTTAGACTTGATTTTAGAAATACAAAAAAAGAAAAATGCTGGGGTTATCCTAATTACTCATGATTTAGGAGTTGTTGCTGAAGTTGCCGATACAGTGGCGGTGATGTATGCCGGACAACTCGTCGAAAAAGCTTCTGTTGAAGAGCTTTTTCAAAATCCTAAACATCCATACACCCGGTCACTTTTGCGTTCAAATCCATCTGCCGAAACAGTTTCGGATGATTTATATGTGATTCCAGGGTCCGTGCCTTCTCTGTCAGAAATTGAGTATGACAAAGATTTATTTCTAGCTCGAGTACCTTGGATGAAAGAAGAAGCTCAAAAAGTAATTTCGGAAAAAATGACTGAAATTTCTCCAAATCATTTTGTTCGAGGTCAGGCTTGGGAAAAATTTGAATTTCCAGATCAAAAATTGAAAGGGGGTGAAAAGTGAGCGAAATTCTTAATTTAAAGGACTTAAAAGTTTATTATCCTATTCGATCTGGTTTCTTTAATCGAGTGACAGATAATGTTTTAGCTGTTGATGGAGTAGATTTAACGATTCATGAAGGAGAAACTGTCGGTTTAGTTGGTGAATCTAGTTCCGGAAAATCAACGATTGGCAAAACAATTGTTGGTTTAGAACAAATGACATCAGGACAATTGATTTATAAAGGACAAGATGTCAGCAAAAAAAGGATAAGAAACCAGCTCAAATACAATAAAGATGTTCAAATGATTTTTCAAGATGCTTTTTCGAGTTTGAATCCACGGAAAACTATTTACGATATCATCGCGGAGCCTATTCGAAATTTTGAAAAATTAGATGCTAATACAGAAAATAAACGGATTCATGAATTATTGGATATTGTTGGACTACCTCAACAAGCTTTAGAGCAGTATCCTTTCCAATTTTCTGGAGGTCAACAACAAAGAATTGGAATCGCACGGGCAGTTGCTACTAATCCTAAGTTAATTGTGGCGGATGAACCAGTTTCAGCATTAGACTTATCTGTTCAAGCTCAAGTTTTGAATTTCATGAAGCTCATTCAAAAGAACTTGGGAATTGCATTTCTTTTTATTTCTCATGATTTAGGAGTTGTCCGCCATATGACCGATAATATTGCGGTCATGCACAACGGTCGAATTGTCGAAAAAGGAACACGAAGAGATATTTTTGATGAGCCACAGCACATTTATACTAAACGACTCTTATCTGCTATCCCTTCGATTGATGTTACAAGAAGAGCGGAAAATCGGGAAAACCGTCTAAAAGTTGAACAAGACTTTGAGGATAAAAAAGCAAACTTTTACGACAAAGACGGACACGCTTTGCCCTTGCAAAAATTAAGTGAGAGCCATTGGGCAGCTTTGCCAAAAGGAGGGGAAAATGTGGAAAGTAATTATTAGACGTGTTTTATTGATGATTCCTCAATTATTTATCTTGAGTATCCTTGTTTTCTTCTTTGCTAAATTGATGCCTGGTGATCCATTTTCGGGTTTAATTGGTCCTCATACTGACCCACATGAAGTTGAGGCATTAAGACGGGCAGCAGGTTTATATGACCCTTGGTGGGAGCAGTATCTCAGGTGGTTAGGGCATGCTATTCATGGTAACTTAGGAATGTCCTATAATCTTAAAGAACCAGTAACGACAGTTATTGGTCAAAGAGCAATTAACACTTTTTGGATGTCACTTTTGTCAGTTATTTTAACTTACTTATTTGCTATTCCGATGTCGATAGTTGCAGCTCGAAATGAAGGAAAATGGCAAGACCAATTGTGGTTGACCTATAATTCAATTACTTTTGGTATTCCACCTTACGTATTCTATCTCTTGATTATCTTTATCTTTGGTTATAGTCTTAATTGGTTTCCGACAGGTGGGACGGTAAGTCCAAATGCGATGGGAACAATTCCTGTTTTCTTTAGTAAGATTTATCACATGATTCTTCCAGCATTTAGTTTGGCGGTCTTTGGAACAGTTGGAATTTTTACTTACTTCCGCTCAGGAATTTTAGATGAACAAACACAAGATTATGTACGAACGGCTCGAGCCAAAGGGGTCAAGGAAAGAGTGATTTTTAGATGTCATATTTTGAGAAATGCCTCATTACCAATTGCTTCTAATTTTGGATTTGTGATTACTGGACTCTTGGGAGGAGCAATCTTTGCTGAAACAATTTTTGGCTATCCTGGCTTAGGACAACTTTTTATTACTTCAATCACTGGGCGAGATTATTCAATGATTACGGCTTTGATTTTATTAAATGGTTTTTTGGGACTTCTTGGAGCCCTTCTGTCGGATATTATCATGGCAATGGTTGACCCACGAATTCGGATTCAATAAGGAGTGAAAATGACAGAAAAAAAACACAAAATTCTTTATCATTAGTTCACTCAATCAAAGAAGAACTAAAGAATGATAAATTAGCAATGATTTCAACATTTTTCCTAGTTGCTGTCTTTCTAATCGTTTATATTTACTCGATGTTTTTAAAACAATCAACTTATGTTGATGTGAATATCATGGACCAATATCTGGCACCACTGACAAATGGACATTTACTGGGAACTGATAATGGTGGTCGAGATATCATCATGATGCTGATGATTTCTGCACGAAACTCTTTCAATATCGCTTTTGCAGTTACACTTATTACTTTAGTTGTAGGGAATATCTTAGGTGTAATTACGGGCTACTTTGGTGGGAGATTTGATTTAATCTTCATGCGTTTCACTGATTTTGTTATGATACTACCTTATCTGATGATTATCATCATCTTCGTGACGATTATTCCACACTTTAATTCTTGGTCTTTAATTGGGATTATCAGTATCTTTAGTTGGATAGGGACAACGCGTCTGATTCGGGCAAGAACAATGACAGAAGTCAATCGAGATTATGTTCGAGCATCAAAAACTTCGGGAACCTCTGATTTTAAAATTATGTTTCGGGAAATATGGCCCAACTTGTCCACCTTAGTCATTGCTGAAGCAACGCTTGTTTTTGCTGGAAATATTGGTTTAGAAACAGGGCTTTCTTTCTTAGGTTTTGGACTTCCAGCAGGGACACCATCTTTGGGGACAATGATAAATGAAGCGACTAATCCAGAAACAATGACTGATAAGCCTTGGACTTGGGTTCCAGCAACAGTGGTCATCCTAATTGTGGTGCTTGCCATTATCTTTATCGGAAATGCGCTAAGACGAGTGGCTGACCAAAGACAAGCTACAAGATAAACAACATTCAAGAGTGATAAAAATGTTTATCTATTAAAAATGGATATGATAAATTAAATATTATATTGAAGCAAAAAATAAAAAGAAATTATTGGAGAAACTAAGATGAAAAAATTAAAAGTAACTTTATTGGCAAGCAGTGTAGTTTTAGCAGCTGCACTCCTAAGTGCTTGTGGCTCTAACCAAAGCTCAAGCTCAGGTACAAGTACAAAAAAATTAAAAGCGGGGAATTTTGATGTTGCTTATCAAAACCCGGACAAGGCAATCAAAGGTGGGGATTTAAAGATTGCTTATCAAAGTAACTCACCGATGAAAGCTGAATGGTTGGCAGGACTTTCTGATGATGCCACTTTTGGTGCGATGTCGGGTCCTGGAGGAGGTCAAGATGCTCTCTTCTTTACTAACAGTTCCTTTAAATTTATCAATGGGGGACCTGCAAATGTCAGTCTTGACCCAAAAGCTAAAACGGCAACGATTACCCTTCGTAAAGATTTGAAATGGTCTGATGGTTCAGAAGTAACGGCTAAAGATTATGAATTTACCTATGAAACAATTGCTAATCCTGCTTATGGTTCCGACCGTTGGACTGATTCTCTGGCAAATATTGTTGGCTTGAGTGATTATCATGCGGGTAAAGCTAAAACAATCTCAGGAATTACTTTCCCTGATGGTGAAAACGGAAAAGTCATCAAGGTTCAATTTAAAGAAATGAAACCGGGGATGACTCAATCAGGAAATGGTTACTTCCTTGAAACGGTAGCGCCTTATCAATATTTGAAAGATGTTGCCCCTAAAGATTTGGCTTCTAGTCCAAAAACAACAACGAAACCATTGGTTACAGGCCCTTTTAAACCGAAAAATGTGGTTGCTGGTGAATCTATTAAATATGTCCCAAATCCTTACTATTGGGGTGAAAAACCAAAACTAAATTCAATTACTTATGAAATTGTATCAACCGCAAAATCAGTCGCAGCCCTTTCTGCGCATAAATACGACGTTATCAATTCGATGGCTAATAGTCAGTATAAACAAGTAAAAAACTTAAAGGGATACAAGGTTTTAGGACAACAAGCACTATATATTTCCTTGATGTACTATAATCTTGGACATTATGATACTAAAAATTCAATTAGTGTCCAAGACCGTAAAACGCCATTGCAAGATCAAAATGTTCGTCAAGCCATTGGTTATGCGCGAAATGTCGCAGAAGTGGATAATAAGTTCTCAAACGGGCTTTCAACTCCCGCAAATGGCTTAATTCCACCTATCTTTAAACAATTTACGAGTCCATCAGTCAAAGGGTATGAAAAACAAGACCTTGATAAAGCGGATAAACTTTTAGATGAAGACGGTTGGAAACTCAATAAATCTACAGGCTACCGTGAAAAAGACGGGAAAGAATTATCGCTTGTTTATGCGGCTCGTGTAGGTGATGCAAACTCCGAAACCATTGCTCAAAACTACATCCAACAATGGAAGAAGATTGGGGTAAAAGTTAGCCTTTACAATGGTAAATTAATGGAATTTAATTCTTGGGTTGATCATATGACGACTCCTCCAGGAGCAAATGACTGGGATATCACTGACGGTGCTTGGTCATTGTCATCTGAACCTTCGCAACAAGATTTGTTCTCAGCAGCAGCACCTTATAACTTTGGTCACTTTAATGATTCAGAAATCACTAAGGATTTAAATGATATTGATTCTGCCAAGTCTGAAAATCCAACTTACCGTAAAGCAGCTTTCGTTAAATATCAAGAAGATATGAATAAAAAAGCTTATGTTGTTCCAACAAACTTTTCACTAAGTTACACACCAGTTAATAAACGTGTGGTTGGGATGACGCTTGATTATGGCGCAATGAATACTTGGTCAGAAATTGGTGTTTCTTCTGATAAGATGGCAACCAAATAGTTTTACTTAACTTATGTTTACAAGTTTTTTGTAAAAATATCCTCACTTTAGTTTCGCAATTCTAAAGTCAAAGAAGCTCAAATTTATGATTTGAGCTTCTTTTGTTTAGCAATTTTTAATATTTGAACTTAAGAATTTAAAAATTAATTCATTTAAAAATGCTATAATGAGCCTAACTAATAATTAATTGAGGGAACAATATGCTAGTAAATTTTAGAGATATTCAGGCACAAAATTCAAAAGAATCCAGACTAAAAAAGAATATATTTTTTAGAGGAGGTCAGTTGACTGATTTAACAGCTGAAGATAAAAAAATTCTTACGAATAAATTACAAATTGGGAAAATTTATGATTTTAGGGGGAAAGAAGAGGTTACTAGTCAACCAGATGTTGAACTCGAAGGAATTAAATATGAAAATATAGATATTCTAGCTTCTGAAACTTCAGGAAATAATGGCTCTTTACAGGATATGATTATTAATGCCACAGATATTAGTGGAGCGATGATGAAAACTTATGAAAGTATTGTCATCAGTAAGTCTGCTTTAGAAGGATATCGAGCTTTTTTACTAGATCTTTTGGAGCAAAAACAAGCTGTTTATTTTCATTGTTTTGCTGGAAAAGATAGAACTGGGTTTGCTGCCGCCTTACTTTTAAAACTGTCAGGAGCTTCTGATGAGGAAATTATGAAGGATTATCTTAAAACGAATGTTGCTCGCAAAGAGGTGAATCAAGAAATTATTAATTCTTTGAAAGAAACGCTCACTAAAGAGCAAATTGAGGGACTACAGATTGCTCTTAGTGTTGATAAGATTTATTTGCTTCACGCAAGAGAAATTATGAAAGAAAATTTTGGATCTTTTGAGGGATATTTAAGAGAAGGACTCTCATTGGAGAAAGACTATATTGAACATTTTCAAAGACTTTATTTCAACTATAAATTATAAATTTAATCATAATCATTTTAGAAAAATAGTGATTTGAAGTCTTTTACTAACTAAGGTATAATTAAATTATTGCAATATTGGGGGATTCTCAAAGATGTTTAAATACTGGTGTATTCTAAAAGATGAGAAAAATTTGATATTGACGGCCACAATTCTCTCAAAGTAGGGTCTAAAAGACATCAAGCTTTGAGTAGTGTGAGCAAAGCTAAGGTTAAAGATTATAAATAAAAATTAAGGAAAAAATTGTGATTATAAATTTAATAATAATAGTCTTGATGATTTTTCTTACGGCATTTTTTGTTGCAGCTGAATTTTCGCTGGTTAAAATACGTAAGAGTCGTTTAGAGACATTAGAGAAAGAAAATAATAAAAGAGCGAAATTAGCGCTTAAAATAGTGAACCATTTAGACTCTTACTTAAGTGCTTGTCAACTTGGAATTACTTTAACTTCATTGGCAATTGGTTGGGTTGGTGAGAGTACAATGCATAGTATTTTGGTTCCTCTATTGTCTTATATTCCTTTACCTTCTGCATTATTAGATAGCCTGTCTATTATTTTAGCCTTTTTATTAATCACTTTTGTTCATGTGGTAATAGGGGAACTTATTCCAAAATCATTAAGTATTACGAAAACTGAGGGGGTTGTTTTGACTGTCGCCGCTCCTTTACATTTTTTCTATAAATTGACTTATCCTTTCGTTTGGTTATTGAATGCTTCGGCGAATTCAATTGGTAAATTGTTTAATTTAAGTTTGGCAACTGAAGGTGAAGAGATTCATTCAGAAGAAGAGTTAATCTTAATTGCTAATCAAAGTTTCATTAAGGGAGAAATCAACGAAAAAGAGTACGAATATCTCAATAATGTCTTTGAATTTGATGATTTGATAGCTAAGGATATCATGGTGTCGAGATTAGATATGGAGACGATTCCCGTTGATGTTTCGATTGAAGAAGCTTTAAAATTTGCGATTAAAAAAGGGCACACTCGTTTCCCTATTATTGCTAAAACTAAAGATGATATTCTTGGCTATGTTACGCTCCAAAATTTGATTAAAGAGTATTTAACTGCTCCTGATCAAGAAATAAAGAAAATCATGCAAGAACCCATTATATTTATTGATACTATTCCTGTAAAGTTATTACTCTCAGAGATGCAAAAAGAGCATAAACATTTTGCTATTCTATTGGATGAGTATGGTGGAACTAGTGGTCTTGTGACAATTGAGGACATTCTTGAAGAGTTAGTGGGTGATATTCAGGATGAAGAAGATCATGAGAAAGAGTTGGTAATAAAGCTTTCTCCAACTACTTATCAAGTAGATGGTAAATTGCTTTTGTCTGAATTCGACGAGCTTTTTAATGTTGATTTAGCTCAAAATAATTTGAGTAAAACGATTAGTGGTTTTATTACAAATTATTCACTAGAGAAAAATGAGCCACTCAAGGTGGGACAAACTTTCGAAATTGATAATTTAAAAATTACTATTATTGAAATGGATAAAATTACTCCTCATATTTTAGAAGTTAAACGAGTGTAGAGTGTCTTTGAGGTATAAAAAAACGGAGCTTTAAGAGGCTCCGCTTTTTTATTTTATTGACGAACGACGAGGACATCGCATGGTGCATTTTTGATAATGTAATCCGCCACTGAACCGATAAAGATACGTTCAATGTAAGAAAGACCAGTTGCTCCAAGAACAATGAGGCTAATTTCTTCTTCTTTTGGAAGAGTTTGACCAAGCATGACTTTTGGAGAACCAAATTCAACACGAGTTTTGACTTTTTTAACGCCAGCTTTTTTTGCTTCGTCAGCAAAGTCATTAATGAGGTTTTCAGCACCTTTGTGTGTATCATCAGCAACAACTGAATCATAGGCTGAGATAGATTGGAAGGCACGAAGGTCAATGACGTTAGCGATAACGAGTTCAGCATCGTTACGAAGTGCTGTTGCAACTGCTTTGTCAAAAGCTTTAGTAGCTTCTACCGAACCATCAATACCAACAAGGATTTTCTTATAGTTATCTAACATAGGCGACTCCTTCATAAGTTTTTATCTATATTTTAATTTTACTCTTATTTTGTCAATTTGTAAAAAGAAAACTGTTAAAAAATGGTTTATGGTATAATTGATGAAGTGAATTTCTTTAAAATAGTGGAAAAAATTACTGACAGAAATAGAAGTTCTCTATTGAAAGTCTGTCAGTAAATTTTGATGACTTATGAACTTAAAGAAAACTGTAAGAAATAGGTGAAAAATATGACTCGATATGCTGTGGTGGATCTGGAAGCGACCGATGCTCATAGTAGTGAAAATAAAATTATACAGATTGGGATTGTTCTTGTTGAAAATGGAAAAATTGTTGAAACTTTTTCCACTGAAGTCAATCCACATGAACCTTTGCTTCCAAGGATTAGTGAACTGACAGGTTTGTCAGATAAACAGTTAAAGACAGCTCCTGAGTTTTCAGAAGTTGCTACAAAAGTGCGAGAATTACTGACAGACAGTGTTTTTGTTGCTCATAATGCTAGGTTTGATTATGGACTTTTAGAAAAAAGTTTTCTTAATGCTGGCTTGGAATTTAATGAAATGTTGCGTGTCGATACAGTCGATTTGGCGCGTGTTTTTTACCCAACTTTTGAAAAATATGGTTTAGAATCATTGAGTGAAAAGTTAGATTTAGCGCATGACCATCCGCATGCCGCAGTTTCGGATGCGTATGCTACAGCTGAATTATTGCTGAAAATAGAAGCAAAAATCCAAAAGTTACCAAGAAGCGTTTTGGAAGAGTTGCTTAGACATTCGGACAATTTACTTTTTGAAAGTAAAACTTTTTTACAAGAGCAGTTGGATAAAACAAAAATTCGACCAGCTGGCTTTAAAGTGGTTCATAATATTGCGACGCGTAAGTTTAGGGCTTCTGTCAGTAAAAAAAGTCCACTGACAGACTTGTCAGCAAATTTTTCAGAAAATATCAGTAGATTGGGCTTGGCTTCTCGCTCAAAACAAGAAAAATTAGCTCATTTAATGGAAACAGAGCTTAGGCATTTACAAGCAAGTTTTATTGAGGCACCGACAGGACTTGGAAAAACTTATGGATACTTACTGCCAATTTTGGCCTCAGGAAAAGGACTTGTCGTTTCGACAGCAACCAAAGTTCTCCAAAAGCAATTAGTAAATGATGTGGCACCAAAACTTGGGAAAACATTTGGTTTAAAAATGGCCAAGATTGTTGGGACTAAAAATTACATTTCTCTGAGAAAATTTTCTGAGCTTTTATTAAATAATACTGACGGCAAAAATTTTGAAATTTTTAAAATGAAAATTTTAATTTGGCTGACAGAAACAAGGACAGGCGAATTGGATGAAGTTTCAAAAGTCATGACTAATGATGACTATTTTGAAGTCATTCGCCATGATGGCTATGTCAATACAAAACAGCTTCATTATGAACAAGATTTTTGGTTGAAAGCCCAAAAAGAAGCTGAACAGGCTGAAATTAAAGTGGTAAATCATGCCTATTTGATTGAACGTTTAGCTGACTATCCTGAAACTTTTTTGGAAAATCGTGTTCTTGTTGTTGATGAGGCTCAACAGTTATTTCCTATCATGGAAAATGCGGGTCAAAAATCTTTAAAAATTACTGACGAACTAATAAAAATTGATGCTGAAACAAGTGAAAATCCCCAGCTGACCAAAAGGCTTCAAGAAAGTCTTGTTTTTCAGCTTAATAAAAAAGAACTTGATTTAAATAAAATAAAGATAGATGCTGACGAACTTGGATTAAGAAATCTGTCAGCACTTTTAGAAGCTGATAATCAAATTATCTGGCGTGAAAATGGGATGCTTTATGCGAGTGACAAAGATTTCTATAATTTTGAACGATTGATTCCTAAAAATACCAAACTTTTTATGTTGGGTGCGACACTATCATTATCTAAAGACAAGCCGTCATTCCCTGACTTACTTGGTTTTACAGACTATCGCTTTTTCAAAATTGAAGGAAATCAAGCCACTAATCAGCAATTATTGACGGTGACAGATGCGCCTAATATCAAAAATCTAAGTTTAATCGATTATGCAGATTACACAGCAAATTCAATTGGAGAACTTTCAAAATTGAATTTACCAATGGTGGTCTTATTTACTTCAAAAATGGCTTTGACTTTTGTTGCTGAGAAATTATCTGCTGAAGGCTTTGATATTTTAGCACAAGATATTAATGGTAGTCCAGCCCAAATCAAGAAAAAGTTTGATAAAGGTGAAGGAAAAATTTTATTAGGTTTGGGTTCTTTTTGGGAGGGAGTCGATTTTGATAAGCAAAATCAAGTCATTCTTGTTATTCCAAGACTTCCATTTGCAACGCCTGATGATATTTTAACTAAAAAATATGCCAAAAAGTTTGAAAATCCTTTCTATGATTTTAATGTTCCAATGGCAACTTTAAAATTACGTCAGGCCATTGGTCAGGTAAACCGTCGTAAAAATCAGTACTCAAGTATTGTCGTATTAGATAAAAGACTTGCAGGAAAATCTTACGCCAAAAGAATGCGAAAAAATCTTTCAGAAACTTTACCTGTAAAAATGCTGAATTTACTAGACACAATCAGCGAAATCAAGAATTTTTTGATATAATAAAACATGTTTAAGCAAAAACTTAAAATGGGAAATTGGACAAATTATTTTTTCCTAATCATGAGAAATTTTACTAATAAGCCTTCAAATAATCTTTGAAAAAAAGATTTTCTCAAATTTTGAAAGAAGAAAAATATGAAAAAGCGAAAAATGACTCGACATTCGCAAATTATAATTGGAATTTTAGTGATAATTTTAGCCATTTATTTGTCTATCAGTCTTTTCTTTTGGAAGAGTCTAAGTCCCTATCATTCCGTTCGAGCGCAAGCGATTGACATTGCCACAGAAAAAACAGATTTAGTTAAAGCAACAGGGTTTGATATTGCTACAACTGACACCGTGACTTATTCAATTGTTGGCCTTAATAAAGCGAATCAAGAAATTGGAATTCTAATTCCAAAAAAATCTGGTAAAATTAAAGAAGTTAAATTATCGCAAGGGATTTCACCAGCAAGTCTAACGACAAAAGATACTAAATCAGTTGTCTTGGCACTTTACAAAGGGAAACCGGCTTGGGAAGTAAATAATAGCAATGGTTTTAAAGTTTATGACTTTGAGTCAGGAAAAGAGTTGATATGAAAAAAAATTCTGATTTTGTATTAAAAATGGATGAGTCCGTAACTCTTGCTGCGGCAAATCGCGCAAAAGCATTAAAAGCACAAGGGCGAGATATTATTGACCTGACACTTGGTCAGCCAGACTTTCCAACACCAAAAATAATTGGTCAAGCAGCCATTGAAGCAATCGATAATGGCAAGGCGAGCTTCTATACACAAGCTGGTGGACTTCCAGAATTAAAAAATGCAGTTCAACATTATTGGACGCGTTTTTATAATTATGAAGTTCAACCAAATGAAATATTGATTACAGCTGGAGCAAAGTTTGCCCTTTATGCTTACTTTATGGCAACTGTTGACCCTGACGATGAGGTGATCATTCCTGCTCCTTACTGGGTTTCTTATGTTGACCAAGTGAAAATGGCTGGAGGAAATCTGGTAATTGTAGAAGCCAAGCAAGAAAATAATTTCAAAGTTACGGTTGAGCAATTAGAAGAAGCAAGAACAAGTAAAAGTAAAATTTTATTACTCAATTCACCTTCTAATCCAACAGGAATGATTTATTCCAAAGAAGAATTGACAGCCATTGGAGAGTGGGCAGTTGCCCATGATTTATTAATTTTGGCAGATGATATTTATCATCGCTTAGTTTATAATGGAGCGAAATTTACAGCAATTTCAAGTCTATCTGATGAAATTCAGAAAAGAACGACAGTGATTAATGGTGTTTCTAAAACATTTGCAATGACTGGTTGGCGGATTGGGCTAGCTGTAGGTGATCCAGAAATTATTTCTGCGATGACTAAGATTGCAAGCCAAACGACTTCAAATCCAACTGCTGTTGCTCAATACGCAGCAATAGAAGCTTTTGAAGAAAGAGATAATAGTTTTGAGATAATGCATGCAGCATTTGAAGAACGTTTAAATATCATTTATGGTCAACTTTCTGAGGTTCCGGGGTTTGAACTTGTAAAACCAAATGGTGCTTTCTATTTATTCCCGAAAGTGACTAAGGCAATGGCGATGAAGGGTTATACAGATGTGACTGATTTTACAACTGCTATTCTTGAAGAAGCAGGTGTAGCCTTGGTTACAGGAGCGGGTTTTGGTTCGTCAGAAAATGTGCGCTTGAGCTATGCAACCAGTCTTGAAAATTTAGAAGTTGCAGTGGCACGTTTAAAAGATTGGATGAATGAATGATCGATAAGAAAGAAGCAAAATCGGCCTATAAACTTTCAAAAAAAGTTGGAGCAGTTGTTGCTTATAAGAATCTCGAAACGAATGAACGCTATATTGATATAGCACCAGATTTAGCAGGTGTAAAAAATCGTTTTGAATTTGCCAAAAAAACGGGAATTGGCTTACCTTATGCCATTGAAAAAGCAGCGAAAACAGCTGATTTTGAATTGGAAGTTCTTGAAGAATTAGAAAAAGATGAGCTCCAAACCACTAAAGAATTCAAAGAAGATTTAAAAACTTTAAAAGAAATCTGGCTTGAAAAGTTATAAAAGTATTAGTAAGGACACCACTAAAAATTCAAATTTCCGCTTTGTGTCAGATTTTTCTGTCTGCGTTATCAATCCTCCTAGACGGTGCCCGCACCGCCTTCGTCTGATTTCCTAGCAGATAAAAAATCCGCTCACAAATCAAAAAGCAGTTTTTAGAGGTATTCTAAAAAAATTAAAAAATAGAAATATAGATAGAAGGACTTATTTATGAAAGACTTAATTTCAATCATCGACGTCAAAAACCACGTTGGTGAAACAGTAAAAATCGGCGCTTGGGTTGCTGACAAATCAGGTAAAGGGAAACTTCAATTTCTTCAACTTCGCGATGGAACAGCATTTTTCCAAGCTGTTGTTTTCAAACCAAATATGATTGAAAAATATGGTGAAGAAGAAGGAACAGCTAAATTTGATGAAATTAAACATCTCTCACAAGAAACTTCAGTTTATGTGACAGGTGTCGTTAAAGAAGATTCACGTTCAAAATTTGGTTATGAACTTGATGTGACTGATTTGGAAGTGATTGGTCAATCACATGATTATCCAATTACGCCAAAAGAACACGGCGTTGAATTCCTCCTTGATAACCGTCATTTATGGTTGCGTTCAAAACGCCAAATGGCAATGATGCAAGTGCGTAATGCAATTATCTATGCAAGTTATGATTTCTTTGCGAAAAATGGCTTCATTAAGTTTGATAGTCCAATTCTTTCAGGAAATGCTGCTGAAAATACAACAGAACTCTTTGAAACAGATTATTTCGGTAATCCTGCTTTCTTGTCACAATCAGGACAACTTTATCTTGAAGCCGGAGCGATGGCTCTTGGACGTGTTTTCGACTTTGGACCAGTATTCCGTGCTGAAAAATCAAAAACTCGTCGTCATTTAACAGAATTTTGGATGATGGATGCAGAATATCCTTTTGTTACTCATGATGAATCATTAGATATTCAAGAAGCTTATGTGAAAGCTTTGATTCAAGGTGTTTTGGATAATGCTGCTTATGCTCTTGAAACACTTGAACGTGATACAAGCATGTTGCAAAAGTATATTGATACACCTTTCAAACGTGTTTCTTATGATGATGCTATTGATTTGTTGCAAGCACACGAAAATGATGAAGATACAGATTATGAACATGTAGAACATGGGGATGACTTCGGATCGCCTCATGAAACATGGATTTCAAATTACTATGGAGTTCCAACATTTATCGTCAACTATCCTGCAAGTTTCAAAGCTTTCTACATGAAACCAGTACCTGGCAATCCAGAACGAGTTTTGTGTGCTGACCTTTTGGCTCCAGAAGGTTATGGTGAAATCATCGGTGGTTCAGAACGTGAAACAGATTACGATTTATTACTTAAGAAAATTGCTGATTTCGGTTTAGATCCTAAAGATTATGATTGGTATTTAGAACTTCGTAAATTTGGTTCAGTTCCTCATGCTGGTTTCGGACTTGGTCTTGAACGTATGGTCACTTTTGTCGCTGGTACAGAACACATTCGCGAAGCAATTCCATTCCCACGGATGATTAACCGTATCCAACCTTAATAAAAATAAAAAAACCTATTTTAAGGTTTTTTTATTTTTATTATTAAGAGTTTCAATGCCAACTTTAAAAGAATATTGTATGAAATGATTAATAAATTTGGATAATGATAGCCTTTGCAAGACTGTGATATAATAAACTTATGAAAAATAAAGAAGAACCTCGGATGAAGTGGTCGGATGACGAATATGAAGCGATGATAGATTTGGCAACAAGACAGTTGGCTGAGCGAATGGCTGAAAGAGCTTTGATGACTTACGAGATTTATGAATATGATTATCTTGATTCGCAGTTTGTGGCCGATTTTATTGCAGAGTTTGTTATTAGTTCCTACAGTTCATATTTGATCAAGCCAGAAAATCTTGATGAAGAGGTGATGCTTTTATTATTTGTCAATATGGCTTATGAAAATATGCGGGGATTGCCAGATGAAGTGGCACAATACCACAGACTTTTTAGACAACTTTGTGACCTTTATTATGAACAAGGTTGTTTACGTCATGCTTTGGTTGACGAAGCGGACTATCAGGAAATGGTTTTGGCAATTTTAGCTGATATTTTTATGGAAGTGAAAATGAGAAAAAAATTTAAAAAGTAATTTTGTAATCTTAAAGGGGAGAAAATGGATTTAGATGCTTACCAAAAAGCAATTATCAAATTTGATTTGAATGAAAAAATAGAGAGTCAAAATGAAATAGATTTTGCATTTGTGGATAAAATTTTGGGATTATCTGGTGAAGCAGGTGAAGTTGCTGACAAGGTAAAAAAAGTCATCCGTGACCAAGAGGGAAAGCTGTCATTCAATGATAAAAAGGCCATCGGTCAAGAGCTTGGTGATGTTCTTTGGTATGTAGCAACGAGTGCGCGTTATCTAGGAATTTCTCTTGAACAAATTGCGAGCGAAAATATTGAAAAATTAGAGAGTCGATTGAGTCGTGGCAAAATTTCAGGCTCAGGGGATGAGAGATGAAAATATTGATTGTGGCTGGTTTGCCAGATTTTATACCTAATGAAAGTTTTGATAAATATATTGGTGTGGATAGAGGGTCACTATTTTTAGTGGAAAAAGGTTATCAATTGGCTCTAGCAATTGGTGATTTTGATTCTGTCAGTAAAATTGAACTTGAAAAAATTTCTGTCAGTACTGACAGATTGATTAAATTGCCTGCTGAAAAAGATTTGACAGATTTAGAAGCGGCTTTAGATTTTGTTTTAGAGTATTTTGCTGATGCGGAAATTGTAATTGCTGGTGCTTTAGGTGGACGTTTGGACCATTTACTGACCAATGCTTATTTAGCAACACGACCAAAATATCAAGCCCTCGCTCCAAAAATGACTTTAGTTGACCGACAAAATTTGGTGACCTATTTGTTGCCTGGTCAGCATTTACTAAAGAGAAAGCTAACTTACCAATATGTTGGATTTGTTCAAGTAGAAACAAAGGATAGTTTAGCCATTGAAGAAGCAAAATATCCTTTGAAAGCAGAGGATAATTTTAGTCAAATCTATGCTAGTAATGAATTTATCAGTGACCAAATGAAAGTTTCATTCAATCAGGGAATGGTCATTGTAATTTATTCAGGCGATTCGCATAAAAAATAAATAATAAGAGGTTAAGGAGAACGGAAAAAGTATGATTATTGGAGTCATTGGGGCAACATCAAATATTGCAAGTAAGGCTTATTTACCAGTTTATGCGAAAATGCAGGCGGACCATCGTTTTATTTTGTATTCTCGTCAGTGGGAAAAAGCTGAAGAAGTTCGCAAACATTATAAATTTGAATATGCGACAGAGGACTTGTCAGCACTAGAAACTGTGGATTTGGTTATTATTCATGCGGCAACTTCCCAACATTTTGAGTTAGCTAAAAGATATTTGTCAGCGGGAGTTCCTGTTTTAATGGATAAACCTGTTTCAGAAAAATTAGCCGAAGTAAAAGAATTGCAAAAAATTGCTGACCAAAATAATACTTTATTTGTCGTCGCTTTTAATCGCAGATTTGCACCACAAACAGCTAAATTAAAAGCTCTCCCAGATAAAAATATGGTGAAAGTAAGTAAAAATTTAGCAAATTCTGCCAGTGAAAAAATTACATTTTCAATGTACGATATTTTTATTCACCCTCTGGACACCTTGATTTATTTGCTAGATGATGAGATTTTAGAAGTCAATTATTCATTAAAGAAGAATCAAGACGGGCAATTAACAAGAGCAATTGTTATGCTAGAAACAGCGACAACGAGTGGAATTGCCACAATGAACTTAGAAGCTGGCGCCTTTACTGAAGAATTTACAGTAGAAAGTCCTAGAGAAAGCCTTCGCTTGTCAGAACTGTGCGAACTTGAAAAATTTACAGGAATTGACCGTCAAAAATTTGGAATAAGTGGTTGGCAAAGTGCGACATACAATCGTGGTTTTGATGAAATCATTTCTGCCATGGTTCTAGCGGTTGAAAAATTTGATGGTCAAAATCGTCAGGAATTACTGACAGAACTTAAACAAGAAAATATTCTAAAATCCCACGAAATCATTGACCAAATGTTAAAATGAAAAGTTACTGACAGAAATACTAACGTATCTGTAAACAACTATCTACGGGCTTTGCACTGAGCTATCCATTTTCTTTATCCGCTAATCTTCGCTGCGCTCGAATGCCCACTTGTTGTAGGGTGCTAAAGCACCAACGCAAGTCGCAAATGAATGATAAAAGGGCAAAGCAGTAACAGCTATCCTCTGACAGAAATATTAGCCTATCTTAAAATGGCTGACAGAGTTAAAAAAATTTCTGTCAGCATTTTTTTAGTCTGAGCCTTGCATTATTGTCAATAAAAAAGTATAATTATTAAAAAATTAAGAAAAGGAGTCCGCATGAAAACACAACAATCTACAGTCTTTTATTTTTGGTGCAGATAGTTTGTGTTTATGCAATTGGCGTAGATACAACTTTTGAGTATACTCAAGTTTCTGCGCCGGGATTCAAAGAAGACCGGATAGTAAAAACTATCTGGTCTTTCTTTTTTAATTTTTTTTACCCTTTCATTCGACTCTAAAGTAAAATTAATCGTAAAGACCGACTCCAAGCAGGGTTTTGCTAGATGAATGGAAGGGAACTTATAAAAGAAAGCTTTGCTTTCACACATTAGAAAAGAGGAATTTTATGGAAAATTCTACAGGCTTGAAGTCTGCTTTAAAGACTCGCCACATTGTTATGCTCTCACTTGGGGGAGCGATTGGTTCAGGACTATTTTTGGGTTCTGGAAAAGTCATCGCACAGGCTGGGCCAAGTGTATTACTCTCATACATCTTAGCTGGACTGACACTTTATGTTGTCATGTATGGTGTTGGGAAAATGGTTATCCATCAAGATGAACATAAGGCTGGAATGGCCGGAGTTGTTGCTCCTTTTATTGGAGACCACTGGGCGCATTTTGCGGACTGGGTTTACTGGGCAACTTGGATGGCCGTCCTAATTGCAGAAGAAGCAGGGGTATCGACTTTCCTTGCCATGTTAATTCCTGGAGTACCATTATGGGTTTTCGCCCTGATTGTAGCAGTTCTTGGAACCGCAATCAATCTCTGGTCAGTTAGAGCTTTTGCCGAAACGGAATATTGGCTTGCCTTTATTAAAGTCGCTGTTATTTTAATTTTAATTGCACTCGGAATTTATTTATTAGTTATTAATGATGCTCATCTTGGTTTTGTTGCTGATACTGCTCAAAAAGGATCAACTAAAAGTACAGCACCAAGCTTCGCTCCTAATGGTTTTTCAGGATTTTTAACTTCATTATTGGTTGTTATTTTCTCATTTGGTGGTTCTGAATTGGCAGCAATTACAGTTGCTGAAACGGAAAATCCAAAAGTAGCGATTCCGAGAGCTATTCGAGGTGTTTTAATTCGGATTATTAGTTTTTATGTTATTCCAATCTTTTTATTCTTGCAATTATTGCCATGGAGCGAAGTTTCAAATCCAGATGCAGCAAGTCCATTTGCTACAATTTTTGCTCGAGTAGGAATTCCACATGCTGATAAAATCGTTCTCGTAATCATTGTCATCGCGATCTTCTCAGCTGTTAACTCAGCAATTTATGCCACTTCTCGCTCACTCTATTCACGCATTCAAGGTTCAAATTCTTATGTAGGTCAAAGATTGGGCAAATTATCTAAAAACCAAGTCCCAACGAATGCGATTTTAGTTTCATCATTTGTTTTGTTTATTGGTGTACTTTTGTCAGCAATTTTGGGTGATGGATTCTGGCAATTTGTGGCTGGTTCGATTTCATTTACGATTTCAATTGTTTGGATTCTGCTTTTAGTCGCTGCTCTTGTTTTATATTTTAAACATAAAGAAGTAACGAATTGGTTTGTTAAGTTGGCAACACTTGTTGTGCTTATTGCTTTAACGATTATCTTCATCATGCAAATTGTCACTAATCCATGGACTTTGTCAGTCTTTGCTCTAGTGATTTGCCTCCTTTCTTACTTTACTTACCGAAAGAAAAAAGCATAATAATAAAAAACATTCATTTTAAATGAATGTTTTTCTTTTGTTTGAGCTCTAGGTATTCAATAAACTTTTCTTTGATTAAATCATTTTTGATAAGTGACAATTTTTGCTTGCGAACAAGTTTATGTTTAAACCACCATTCACAAGACATGGCATCATTTTTATTATCAAAATCAACAGAGGCAAGCAGCTTAACTGGCAATCTTGTTTTTGTGTATTTCGCCCCTTTACCAGAGTTATGAGTGGCAAGTCTTTTTTCTAAATCAGTGGTATAGCCACAGTAAAGTGTTTGGTCGGCACACTGTAAAACATATGTAAAATGAGTACCCATGAAAATTATCCTAGATTTCTAAAATGGTAAATGCTTATAAAATGATTATAACATTTCGTGTAGCCAAAGTTAAGAGCTAGCTTCCATTCGTGGTATAATAGAGATAGTCACTTATAATTTATAGCCCATCAATTAATATAACAAATGTTTATCATTTGAAGGATATAAATTTAAATAAAAAGGAAAATCATTTTAGACTCATAAACTAATTGTTTAGAGAACGTGTCCAAATTTATTTGTGAGCTTTGCTCACTTAACAAGAACCATTTTGCTTTTCAGCTAATTTTTTTAGGGGAGTTAAAATGAGAAATAGGGGACCCAACTCTAAACCTAGCATGAAGTAATAAAGGAAAAATAAATGCCACAAGATAAAATCGTTATTCACGGTGCACGTGAGCACAATTTAAAAAATATAGATGTCGAAATTCCAAGAGATAAATTAGTTGTTGTTACTGGGGTTTCAGGGTCTGGGAAATCATCTCTTGCCTTTGAAACTTTATATGCAGAAGGACAACGCCGATATGTCGAATCTTTGTCAGCTTATGCCAGACAGTTTTTAGGAAATATGGATAAGCCAGATGTTGATTCAATTGATGGTTTGTCGCCAGCAATTTCTATTGACCAAAAAACAACTTCTAAAAATCCTCGTTCAACAGTCGGAACGGTTACGGAAATTAATGACTATTTGCGTCTATTATACGCCCGTGTTGGGACGCCATATTGTGTGAATGGTCATGGAAAAATTTCGGCACAGTCAGTTGAAGAAATTGTTGAACAAATTCTTGAACTTCCTGAAAGAACTCGTTTGCAAATTCTCGCTCCTGTCGTGCGTACCAAAAAAGGGACTCATGTCAAAATGTTTGAGCGTATCCAAAAAGATGGTTATGTTCGTGTTCGTGTTGACGGTGAAGTTTATGATATTTCAGAAGTTCCAGAACTTGATAAAAATAAAAAGCACAACATTGAAATTGTCATTGACCGTATTGTTGTAAAAGAAGGAATTCGTTCACGTCTGTTTGACTCTGTAGAGGCTGCGCTTCATCAGGCTGAGGGTTATGTTATTGTTGATAAAATGGATGGTTCAGAGCTTTTATTTAGTGAATTTTATGCCTGTCCAGTTTGCGGCTTTACTGTTCCGGAATTAGAACCACGTCTCTTCTCATTCAATGCTCCTTTTGGCTCATGTCCAGATTGTGATGGTTTAGGGGTCAAATTGGAACCCGATGTCGATTTATTGATTCCTGATACAAGCAAAACCCTCCGTGAAGGAGCAATTGTCTATTGGTATGGGAAAGCCTCAACTTATTACCCTGCTCTTTTAGAGCAAGCAATGGAGCAGTTCGGCATTGATTTAGATACGCCTTGGGAAAAACTGTCAGAAAAAGAACAACAAATTGTTTTATATGGAAACGGAGATAAACTTTTCCATTTTCTTCACGAAGGAGATTTTGGATTACGTGACCAAGATATGACCTTTGTTGGGGTCATTCCTAATCTTTGGCGTCGTTATCGTTCAGGAATGAGCGAGTCAGCTAGAGAAATGGCGCGTTCTTACATGACCGAATTGACTTGTACGACTTGCCATGGTTATCGTTTAAATGATCAAGCACTTTCTGTTAAAGTGGGAGAGAAAAATATTGCTGAGTTTTCAATTCTGTCAATTGGCGATACGCTTGATTATGTGAATAGTTTGGTTCTTTCTGCAAATAATGAAATTATCGCAAAACCTATTTTGAAAGAAATTAAAGATCGTTTGACTTTCTTGAAAAATGTTGGTTTGGATTATCTCACGCTATCGCGTTCAAGCGGAACACTTTCTGGTGGAGAGTCACAACGTATTCGTTTAGCGACACAGATTGGTTCAAATTTATCAGGTGTTTTGTATATTTTGGATGAACCTTCCATTGGTTTACATCAAAGAGATAATGACAGACTGATTGAGTCTTTACAAAAGATGCGTGATTTAGGAAATACCTTAATTGTCGTTGAACATGATGAAGACACGATGATGGCAGCCGATTGGCTTATTGATGTTGGCCCTGGGGCAGGTGATTTAGGAGGCGAAATTATTGCCTCTGGAACACCAAAACAAGTCATGAAAAATAAAAAATCACTGACAGGGCAATACTTGTCAGGGAAAAGAGCCATTCCAGTTCCTGAAAAACGTCGAGCCATTGATAAGAAAAAAATGGTCAAGATTACAGGTGCAAGCGAGAACAACTTGCAAAATCTTGACGTTGAGTTTCCAATGGGAGTTATGACGGCTGTAACTGGGGTTTCTGGTTCTGGTAAATCAACTTTAGTTAACAGTATTTTAAAGAAATCATTAGCTCAAAAATTGAATCACAACTCAGATAAACCTGGTAAGCATAAAAAAATTACCGGTTATGAAGGAATTGAGCGTTTGATTGATATTGACCAAAGTCCAATTGGTCGAACTCCACGTTCAAATCCGGCTACTTATACCAGCGTCTTTGATGACATCCGTGATTTATTTGCCAATACAAATGAAGCAAAAATTCGTGGTTATAAAAAAGGACGTTTCTCATTCAATGTTAAAGGTGGACGTTGTGAAGCCTGTTCTGGGGACGGAATCATCAAAATTGAAATGCATTTCTTGCCGGATGTTTATGTTCCATGTGAAGTTTGCCACGGCAGACGCTACAATTCAGAAACTTTAGAAGTTCATTATAAAGGAAAAAATATTTCAGAAGTACTCGATATGCGCGTGTCTGATGGTTTGGAATTCTTCCGTCATATTCCAAAAATTGAACGAAAACTTCAAACGATTGTTGATGTAGGTTTGGGATATGTGACGCTTGGACAACCAGCGACTACTTTATCAGGTGGGGAAGCTCAACGGATGAAATTAGCTTCTGAATTACAAAAACGTTCAAATGGTAAAGCTTTTTATATCCTGGATGAACCAACAACTGGTTTGCACAGTGAAGATATTGCGACCCTGATTCAAGTCTTAGATCGTTTGGTTGAACAAGGAAATACAATTGTCGTCATTGAGCATAATTTGGATGTCATTAAAACAGCAGATTATATCATCGATTTAGGACCAGAAGGTGGTGCTGGTGGTGGAACAATTATTGCCAAAGGAAGACCCGAAGAGGTAGCAGAAGTTGCTGACAGCTATACTGGTCAGTATTTGAAAGAAAAATTGGAAAAATAAGACTGATGGAAATTTAGACTTGTAATTAAAAGACTTATCAGTAAGTGCTTATGGTTGATAGAACTGTCAGCTTGTTCATCTGTAATTAAAATACTTAGTTCGATAATCGAATTGACAGAAGTGCCCATAAAATGTTCACCTTTGGTCGCATTTGATAGAACTGCTAGCATAGCTGACAATTCCTTTATTCACCGATAAAATGCTTCGCATTTTACTGACAGGAATCATGTTAGAAATATTTATCAGATAAGATTTCTGTCAGTAAATTTTACAATAAAAAGCGTAATCTATAAACTTAGATTACGCTTTTAAGGAAAGAAAATGGATAAATTTAAAGAAATTTTTGAGGCGATTAAAGCTGACCCACAAAACGAAAAATATACAAAAGAAGGGATAGAGCCTCTTTATTCTGTCCATAAAGAGGCAAAAATTTGTATTATTGGTCAGGCGCCAGGCATTCGAGCACAAGAATCACGACTCTTTTGGAATGATCCGTCAGGTGACCGCCTGCGTGATTGGCTTGGAATTGACCGAACCACTTTTTATGAGTCAAACAAAATATCTATTTTGCCTTTAGATTTTTATTTTCCTGGAAAAGGAAAATCAGGTGATCTGCCACCTCGGGCAGGTTTTGCACAAAAATGGCATAAAGTACTCTTAGAAGAAATGCCTGAGATTGAACTTTTTATTTTAGTAGGTTCTTATGCCATAAAATATTATTTAAATTTAAAATCATCAGCAAAAACCACAGAAGTCATTCGTGATTTTGAAGCCTACTTACCAAAATATTTTCCACTTGTTCATCCTAGTCCACGAAATAATATTTGGTTAGCTAAAAATCCGTGGTTTGAGCCTGAACTTTTACCAGAACTAAAAAAAAGAGTTGCTCAATTAATGAAATAAATTACTGACAGGCTGTCAGTAATAAAAAAAAGTTACTGACAGTATGTTAGTAACTTTTTTTATGTCCAATTACTCAATATATTTTTCTGACATCACTATTTTCAGATTTCAAGCAAATGTATTCAAATTATGCCAGTTCTATCCATAGGATATCTTCTGAAATTCTTTTTCCGCTAATTCATACAAACAATGATTCAGATGGTAATGGTCCAAAAATTGATAAATATTAACCGATTCAATCACATCAAAATAGCTAATATAATCAACAATATAGTCATGCATTTCCTGTTTATTAATAGTGACTTTGATTTCATCCTCAAATATTTCAGTAATTGCTTGGTGCATTTCCGAATATTCTTTGCTGATAATTGAATAAGCTAATTCAAAAGGTGCATCTGTCGTATCAACAAAGACATTAAAATATTCATAACTTCCGCCATTAGCTTCAAATATCTCCCAGAGAAGAAGAATCGCTTCATGGTTTGCTCTTACCTCTTGCGGGTTTATTGCGTCGAAGTATTCTCCACGATGATTGTCTTTATTAAGAATATGGATCAGTTCATGAGCGACTTCAAAAGGAGAAGCATCCTTGAAATTATATACCATTATTTTGTTATCCACATTAACCACCGCAGCCATTGGAAAAGTATCTACTGCAAAAATCTCAAAGCCACATTTTTCAATTTCTTTGAGGAGATAGTCTAAAAGCTCCTGTCTGCCCATAGAAAACCTCCTTATTTATCCTTATCTTCCAAACGTTTTCCAAGAGCAAGTTTCATGGCATTTTTTATTTCATCAGTCAAAGGTTTGCCGTCAAATGAAACCCATTTATCCCAATCAACTTTGCTATCATCTACTAAATCAGCTAGATCAACAGTTTGGTTTTGTTCTCCATTTTTCAAAGCAACAATTTTTGTACTTTCTTTTTCTTGATCTTTTTTTTCATTTTTAGCAAAACTAAGAACTTTTTCCTGCCGTATATCATTTAGGGACTTGCTGACTTCCACTATTTCGGCCACAGTTGAAGTTTGTTCTTGCTTACTTTGCCATTCCTCTAAAGAGTAGCCTTTTTTATATGAAGGATCAATATCAGATTTTAATATTCCTAAGCTATCAGAAATTTTTTGAAGATTACCCGCATTAGGTCTTGTGACTCCTTTTATATAGCCGGATAATGTTGTTGGAGGAATTCCAGCTTTTCTAGCAAATTCAGCTTGCGAAACTCCTTTTTCTTTTATTTTTTGTCTAATATTATTAGAAATAAGTTTTTTTAATTCCTCTTCTTGAGGTGTTAAAGTTCCTCTTCCCATTATTTCATCACTTTCTTGAAATTTATTCTACCGTTATTATAACGAATTAAACAGTATAAATCAATGGGGTTAATAAATTGCATATAATCTCTCTTGACATACTGTTTAAACAGTATTATAATAAATTTAAGAATTAGATGATAGAGATTATAAATAATCGTCTAATTTTAGTAAATTATTTATTTATATCTGTATTAGAAAAGCTTAAAGACATTAAAGTTAAGAAAAAATAAATAGGGATAAGTTGGTGTGTCAGAAATATTATCACCAAGATTTTAACAATAACACACTGGTTAAAAAGTATTTTTTATCAAAATATTAATAAAGGAAATGGAGAATACCAATAATATGGGATGGACTAGTTCCAAATAGTATAGTCTTAATCAATTATTTCTGGAGGAGAAGAGAGCTTTCCAGAATAGGAAGTTGCCGGATAGTTAAGGAAAATAAAAGGAATTTATAAAATCAAGCTTCCATGATAAGGACGATATGAAAAAGGTATCTAGCGCGTGTGACACTTATTAGAGAGAAAGCTGAATAAGAGCCTGACACAAAATAAAAAGATTTTTAGGGCATGTTAATAAAAAATTGAAGGAGGAAGCTATGGGAGATTCGCTTGATGAATTGATGAGTGATTATATAACTGGTATGTTGGAGGTGAAGATTAATTGTAGAAAAGAAGCAAATGAATCGATAGGTAACGAACGCATACTTGAAAGTGATCTTGATTATCAAAAAAAATGTGTTCAAAAAGCGGTATTAGACGGGATGATGGTTTCAATTGATGGCTTACTGATTAAACAGATTATTATTGCCCGTTTTAAATACCACTTGACTTGGATAAATGTTGGCAATCGAGTTTGTGTCGAAGAAAGTACTGCTCGTAAGCAATATGTGAAATTCAAAAAAGACCTTAGGAAAAATTTAAAGGCTTCGCTCATTGAAAAATAATTTCCCATAATTTTCCCGTTTTTTTCCGCTTTTTCATGTCATAATGTAACCATTAAAAAGAAAGGATTAAGTAAATTACTTAATTTAGAGGTAAAGTAAATGGCAGATGAAATGGTACTGGAGACACAACAATGGTTGAATAAAGCCTATGGAAACGTTTCGGGCTTTAAGAAAGTTACTGAGGATGGGAAAACAGGCTGGACAACAATCTACGCGCTCATACGTGGTTTGCAACATGAGTTAGGCATCACAGAACTCTCCGATAACTTTGGTGAGGAAACAAGTAAGCGTTATGATGAAAAAGTCGTCCCTAAACTCAAAGAAGGTTACAAAGGAAATATTGTTTATCTCCTTCAAGGGGCGTTTTGGTGTAAAGGTATTGGCCCAGGAGGTTTAAATGGTGAATTTTCTAATTATACTCAAGAAGCACTGACAAAGCTTCAGAATGAGGCAGGGTTTCCAAATGGAGATGGAGACTTTAATTCTAAATGGGCAAAAGCTTTGTTTGATATGAGCGCTTTTGTAATTGTTGAAGGGGGAGATGAAAAAATTCGCGGAATGCAACAATGGTTGAATGTGAATTATAATAGTTATTTTGGTATTTTACCTTGCGATGGTATTTATCAACGTGCAACAAATACTGCTTTAATTTATGCACTGCAATCAGAAGAAGGGCTACCTCCAGAATCTGAAGCAATAGAGGGAAAACCATTCGCAAATGGAAACTATGGAAATAAGACAGTTGAATTAACTCCCACTTTACAAAGTGGTGATTCAGGAAGCTTTGTAGAGATTTTGCAATATGGTCTATATGTCAATGGATTTTATCAATCAGGTGTTTTTGATGGCAATTACTCTGATAAAGTCGCTTCAGAAGTAACAAAATTTGCTTCATTTATGAATTATGATTCTACCGACTATTCAACGGGAGTTGCTAATCTAACCATTATTAAAGGTTTATTGACGAGTAATGGGAATACAAATCGTAATTCAAACGCGTTAGATACCTCTACCCAATTGTCCAATCAAGATATTTTGAATTTCAAGCAGTTTGGTTTCCAAATTATCGGTCGTTATTTAACAGGTTCTGTTGGAACAGGTTCAGATAAACGTGATAAAAAATTAACAACAGATGAAATAAATAAAATTGTATCTGCTGGTCTCAGTACTTTTCCTATTTATGAAGATGGAGGTTATGAGGAGGACTACTTTACAATCTATCAAGGCTATAAAGATGCCTTTCTTGCATCGAAAGCAGCAAGAGACTTAGGCTTTCCAGAAGGTGCAACGATCTATTTTGCAGTTGATGTTGATCTACAAGAAGGCGATATTGACGGGACAGCCGGACAATATATGATTGGTGTTGTTAATGGATTAGCCGCAACAGAATTTTACCCTGGAATTTACGGGACGCGTAATGTTTGTTTACATGGTGAAAAGTTAGGAATGAAGTATAGTTTTGTTTCTAATATGTCTTATGGTTGGAGTGGAAATCTAGGATATAAAATGCCTGATAATTGGGCTTTTGATCAATTTATTGAATACCCAATTGGGGGAACGCCTATTGATCAAGGTGCCTCTTCTGGGAAGGATAAAGGATATACCAAATTTGATCAAAATCCTGATAGGACAATTATGCCACAAGATGCACTTGACTCCATTACCTCTGGTAAATTATTTCAAGGAAAAGTTAAATTCGATAAATCAGTTGTTGTCTTGGATGAACCTTATTTAAAAATAACTACTTCTGCAGCAACTGTATTTAAAAAAGAAGGCAATGGTCCCTCATTTAATATTAAAAATGGAAAAATTGTATCAGATGATTCCGTAAGTTTGAAAGACTACCTAGCAAAAACTTTCCATCTTCCATCAGTTGGTGCCGACTTGGTTATTGATAAACTTGGTAATTCAACGATTTCTTCGTCATTTAACGCTGGTAATTTAAGCTTTAAATTGAGCACAAGTGATCAAAATATATTTAAGTTGACTCTTACTTACAATGTTCAAAAAGTAAATGAAAAACCTTTGAGCGGAGAGCTCTCAATGACATTAGAAATCGAATTTGACCCTCTTGCTTTTGTAACCGAAAAGGTATCAGGGCTCGCTTCTGATGTATTGGCACTCGTACCAAAATTTTTGGAAGTAATTGGGGTTGCAGCACTGATTATTGTTGCAGTTCTGGTTATTGGGGCTACAGCCCCAGTAGATGTTGTAGGGGCAGTAGCAGCTTTCTTACTTACATTCATTACTAAGGCAATAACAGTCTAAAGAAAATGACATCAGAAATGATGTCATTTTTTTATATATTTTTTACATTTGGGTTGGATAAATTTTAAAAAATTTTGATTTCTATTATCTAATTCTGATTGATTCTCATTTTTATTAATCACTAAAATGACAGAAGGTTCTGGGACTAATGATTTTTTATAATTTTTATAGATAAAATAGTACTTTGGAGTCTCAAGTAATAGGTCATAAGTTTTGTCTAAAGTATTTCTGTAAAAATTAAGTGAAGTATTACTCTTATCAGCAAAAGAGTTTTTAATCTTTTGCTGGAAATCTTCTGAAGGATATTCTTTATAACAGATAAGTGTCTTAGGAGAATATAAAAATAGGAACATAGCAGGAGAAATTAAAGGAATCAATAACATAAGAACCCAAAAACAAGCTACAAAAGAGAAATAATCTTTTAACAAGAATAGAGATATTGGAAATGCAAGTAAAAGACCAAAAATCATAAGTTGCTTATTTTTCCGAGGAAGAAAATATTTCCAATATGCAGAATGATAAAAAGTGAGATAAATCTTGAACCACGTCCACTTACTAAAGTGAGATACAAACATATAAATTCTCCGTTTATTATTTATTTACATTATACGATAAAACAATATAAAAGTGTATATAAACTAAATGATTAGTCAATACTTTAACTTTTTATGAGATTTTTGATAATAAAATTACAAGTACTAATAGACTTAAACAAAGTATAATTACAAGTCTCCTCATTCATAATAAACTTAGAACTTATTTACGAGGGTAAAAAAAAACACTGATGTTACCGTTTATTGAAAGGGTATTATCATTTTCGATTTCTACATTAATTGAGCTCGATGAATGATTATTTACTGAAATTTTATAATCCTTTAAAGAATAGAATTTTAAAGATTTACTTTTCTATATTGTCATTAATTATTTATTCTTTCGTTTGAAAACTTTTGTGAGTAACTTACCAATTTGATTAAACAAAAATAAATTATAAAATAAAACCTGACATTAATCAGGCTTTTATTATTCCTTAAGTAAAGATATATTGCGCATACAAAATCAGCTATCAAAATAAATAATAATAAGCGTCTTTAAGTATTATTTATCAAAGTTAGTTCTTTCCATTTGAATATGTTGAATACCAGCTTCTTCAAAAATTTCTCCAACTTCTTTAAATTGATATTTGCTGTACAAACCTTTGGCAGAAAGCTGTGCATGAAGTTCTAATTTATTTAATTTGCTTTCTTTAGCAAATTCAATTAGACGATCAATTAAAAGTTTTGCATAACCATGACCTCTTGCTTCTTTTAAAATAGCCATTCGTTGAATTAGCGCTGTTTTTTCATCCAAATCAGCAAGCAAACGAACAGTTCCTTTGGCAAGACCATTGTCATAAAGAACGAAATGAACAGAAGAGGCCTCTTCAAGAGCATTTCCAACTTCAAGTTCATAAGGAACACCTTGTTCTTTTACAAAAACTTGATTACGAATCCGTAAAGCATCAAAATAAATATCAGACATAGTATCACGAGTTACTCTAATTTCCATAATTTCTCCTAAAGATTAGTTTGCTTAAAAGCCTTGGATTTATTATAATATAAATATTCTAAAAATAGCAGAAATAAGTTATTTAAAATAACAATTATTCAATCATTTATTTTAAGAAAGACAAAAATAAATTAAATAAAGGAAATTTATGTTCAAAAATAGTAAATTATTCTTCTGGACAGTGGAGATATTAGCAGTAACCTTGTTAATCTTTCTTTTGTCTCAGATTGATTTTGTATTTCAACCCATTAAAACATTGTTGACGCTCTTATTTGTTCCGTTTATTATTGCAGGATTTTTATATTATGTTTTTAATCCTGTCGTTACTTTCATGGAAGAAAAGTTAAGAATAAAAAAGGTATTAGGAATTTTTATTGTTCTTTTATTAATCTTAGGAATGATTATTTTTGCAATTGCCTCAGTCATTCCAAGTTTAATTTCACAGTTGACAAGTCTAATTAATGCAACTGGAAAAGCTTATCCCCAAGTTAAGGATTGGATCGAAGGGCTTCAACATAATCCACGATTCGCTCAAATCTACGACCAACTTGATGTTAATAGTCTTGTTGAAAAGTTAAATATTTCGTACACTGATATTTTGCACAATTTGCTTAATAGTATCACGGTTAGTGTTGGAAGTATCGTTGGTATCATTACAAGTATTGTTATGGTAATGATTTTGGTACCAATCTTACTTTACTATATGCTTAAAGATGGTGAAAAGATTATTCCGTTTTTGAAGGAAAATGTTTTGACCGAAGATAGATTGAATATCTTTGAACTTCTTGAAAATATGAATCATACGATTTCACGTTATATTTCAGGAGTTGCGCTTGATGCCTTGCTTGTCTTTATTGTTGTATTTATTGGTTACATGGTTCTTGGGATTCCTTATGCCTTTCTTTTCGCACTCTTTGCTGGAGTAACGAATCTCATTCCTTATGCGGGACCATATATTGGTGTTTTACCGATGATAGTAACGGTGGCCTTTAATCGACCAATAACAGCACTCATTGCCGTTATCTATGTGCTTGTCTTGCAACAGCTTGACGGTAATCTAGTTTATCCTAAAATAGTGGGCTCAGCCGTTAAAGTTCATCCTGTAACTGTTATGATTTTAATGTTAATTTCTGGAAGTCTATATGGAATTCTTGGGATGATTATCGCCGTTCCTGCTTATTGCTTAGTCAAAGAGATTGTTAAATTTGCCAATAGCCTTTATAATAATCATAAAGCCGAACAAAGAAAAATTATTTCAAAATGAGAACAAAAATATGATATAATAATTCTATCTAAATTGTTAACTCTCATTTTCATTAAATTTGAGTTGGCAAAGTTTTGAGTGTTAAAAATAAACACTATAATATTTTTCTCAAGGAGCACTAATGTCAAACCCTGATCCCGAGAGTGTATCGATACTCTTGCAGATTCTTTTACTTATTTTTTTAACAGCTTTAAATGCCTTCTTTTCAGCCAGTGAGATGGCCATGGTCAGTCTCAGCCGGACGAAAGTAGAACAAAAGGCTAGCGAAGGTGATAAGAAATATATCAACCTTGTTAATATCCTTAATCAACCAAGTAATTTCCTCTCAACGATTCAAATTGGGATTACTTTGATTAATATTTTAGCGGGGGCTAGTTTGGCCGAAGCCTTATCTTCTCGTTTAGCTCCACTGTTAGGTGGAACAACTCTAGCTAAAACTTTGGCTCAAATTATTGTTTTAGCTGTCTTAACTTATGTCTCACTCGTGTTTGGTGAACTTTATCCAAAACGAATTGCCCAAAATCTTAAAGAAAAGATGGCTCTTAGAGTTGCACCACCTATCCAATTTTTGGGAAAAGTGATGAAACCTTTCGTTTGGCTTTTGGCAAGTTCAACAAATGTCTTAAGCCGATTGACTCCAATGAAATTTGATGATTTGGATGAAGGGATGACTCGAGATGAAATTGAGTATTTACTTAATACAAATGATGAAGCACTTGACGCTAATGAGCGCGAAATGATTACTGGCGTGTTCAGCTTAGACGAGTTGGTTGCACGTGAAATCATGGTTCCAAGAACGGATGCTTTCATGATTGATATTAATGATGATTCACGTGAAAATATTACCGCTATCCTAAATGAAACTTATTCACGGGTGCCAGTTTATGATGATGACAAAGATAATATTCTGGGAATTTTACATGTGAAAAAACTTTTAAGATATTCTTTTGACCATGGTTTTGATGATATTGACTTACGAGAAATTCTTCAAGAACCTTTGTTCGTTCCTGAAACAATCTTTGTTGATGACTTGATGCGTCAAATGCGTAAAACTCAAAATCAAATGGCTGTATTGTTAAACGAATACGGTGGTGTTGAAGGTGTAGTTACCTTAGAAGATTTACTAGAAGAAATCGTTGGGGAAATTGATGACGAAACCGATATTGCTGAAGAAGAAGTCTTCAAAATCGGTGAAAATCTCTATGTTGTTCAAGGGAAAATGACCTTGAATGACTTCAATGAAGAATTTGATACACATCTTGAAAGCAATGACGTCGATACAATTGCGGGTTATTTCTTAGCGACAACTGGTAAAATTCCAGCCAAAGGACAACAAATTGTCTGCAAAGTAGACAATGATGAAGACCATTTTTCACTGACAAGTTTAGAAGTCTCTGGAAAACGCGTGGTTAAACTTCGTGTTGAATTTGATGTCGAACCAGAAGAAACAGAAATTTAAAAAATTACTGACAGAAATTCTGTCAGTTTTTTTATAGAATAAAACTGATAATTATTTAGATAAGCCCTTACATTTAGGTGCTGACAAGAAATAATTTACTAAAAATTTTTACTGACAGAGCCCTTATTCGTAACTTTTACTGACAGAATTTGATTTGATAAAATCAATGAATTGCGGTATGATAGGGGTGTAAAATAGTGTTTTGAATTGGAGAAGATGATGTCAGAGAATATAGATGAACTTAAAAAAGTTACTGGACTGATTCATTCAACTGAATCTTTTGGTTCTGTTGATGGTCCTGGGGTCCGTTTTATTATTTTCATGCAAGGCTGTCGGATGCGTTGCAAGTATTGTCACAACCCTGATACTTGGGCATTAAAGTCAGATAAAGCGACAGAGCGTACCGTAGAAGATGTTATGGATGAGGCGCTTCGTTTTAGAGGTTTTTGGGGAGAAAAAGGTGGAATTACTGTTTCTGGTGGTGAGGCGCTCCTTCAAATTGACTTTGTATTAGCTCTTTTCAAATATGCAAAATCTCTCGGTATTCATACAACACTTGATACAGCTGCTCAACCTTATTTGACTGACAAATATGTAACTGAAAAAATTGATGAATTACTAGATTATACCGATTTAGTATTATTAGACATTAAAGAAATGAATCCTGAACGTCACAAAGAATTGACAGCTAATAAAAATGATAATATTTTAGCTTTTGCACAGTATTTATCAGACCGTGGTAATGCAATGTGGGTTCGTCACGTTCTTGTTCCTGGTGAAAGTGATTTTGATGAAGATTTGGTTCAATTAGGTGAATTTGTAAAAACCTTAAAAAATGTCTTGAAATTTGAAATTTTACCTTACCATACAATGGGTGAATTTAAATGGCGTGAATTAGGTTGGAAATATCCGCTTGAAGGTGTGAAACCTCCAACAAAAGATCGTGTTCATAATGCTAAAGAAATCATGAATACAGAATCTTATCAAGATTACTTAGAACGTATAAGATAAAAGAATAAAAAATGAATTTGAAGTTATTCAGATTCATTTTTATTTTACAAAATGAACAATCGGATAAAATCAGTCCTAAATGAAAATGAAAATGTGCTTAATCAGCCATTTTTTGGTATAATTTAAGGGATGATAACCCAAACAATTTTTAGCCAAAACTAGAAGTTGAAATGGGAATTAAAATTTTTAAAATGAGGTAAAAAAATGTCTGATAAAATACTTGTTTTTGGTCATCAAAAACCTGATACTGACGCTATCGGCTCATCATATGGATTTTCATATTTGAGCAACCACCGTCCAAATGGTGCCCTTAACACTGAAGTAGTTGCCCTTGGAACTCCAAATGAAGAAACACAATTCGTATTGGATTACTTTGGCGTGAAAGCTCCACGTGTAGTAAAATCAGCAAAAGAAGAGGGTGTGGATACAGTAATTTTGACTGACCACAATGAGTTCCAACAATCAATTTCTGATATTGAAGATTTAACAATTTATGGAGTAGTTGACCATCACCGTGTGGCTAATTTTAATACAGCAGCTCCTTTGTTTATGACTGTTGAACCTGTTGGTTCTGCGTCATCAATTGTTTACCGTAAATTCCTTGAAGCAAATGTTGAAATTCCTAAAGAAGTTGCTGGACTTTTACTTTCAGGTTTGATTTCAGATACTTTGCTTTTGAAATCACCAACGACTCATGTAACAGACCACAAAGTTGCTAAAGAACTTGCTGAAATTGCTGGTGTTAACCTTGAAGAGTATGGACTTGCAATGCTTAAAGCTGGAACAAATTTATCAACTAAAACAGCAGAAGAATTGATTGATATTGATGCAAAAACTTTTGAATTGAATGGTTCAAATGTGCGTATTGCACAAGTTAATACAGTTGATATTCCAGAAGTTTTAGAACGTCTGTCAGATATTAAAGCAGCTATCAATGCTTCAATGACAGCAAATGGATATGATGACTTTGTCTTTATGATTACTGACATCGTTAACTCAAACTCTGAAATCATTGCTTTGGGTGCACACCCAGAAAAATCAGAAGCAGCTTTCAACTTTACACTTGCAGATGACCACGCCTTCCTTGCTGGTGCTGTTTCGCGTAAAAAACAAGTTGTTCCACAATTGACTGAAAGCTTCAATAAATAATGACTATTAAAATCTATAATGAAAATCGGCTGACAAGTCAGCCCTTTTTTAAAGATTTGATAGAATATTTAGCACAACATGATGAAGTTATGCTCAGACAGATTCATAAAGATTTTGCTGACGTAAAAAATATTGACCGGCAAATTGACTCATTTATTGCTGCTGGGTTAATCTTACGTTCTGATAAACGTTACTCGCTTGGCTTTCATGTTTTTAATGACAGTGAGTTTGATTGGGAAACTTTAAAAGACAAAATTGCTGAACCGCAGAAAAATATCTACGAACCTCCAATTTTTATTGAAAAGGAGTCACGGATTGAAAAGCTATTATCCCAAAGTATGCTTTATCAATCTTTGGCTAATCAAACGAATCAAGTTATCTTGAATTTCATGACATCTTTTTCTTACAAAGAATATCCACAGAATACTGAAATTCCACAATCACTTGCCAATTATTTTGATAAAGTGGCCAAGAATTTACCTTTGACTCCGCTTGAAACAGAGGTTTATCAAATGATTGGCGATGTTGACCCAGAATATGCGCTTAAGTATATGACTACTTTTCTTTTGAAATTTATGCGTAAAGAAGTTGTCAAATCTAAACCGGATATTTTTGTCGATGTGCTAGAAAAATATAAGTATATTGAAAAAATTTCGGAAAAAGAATACAAATGTCTTTTGAAATTTTCAGAACAAGTGATTCCAGAGCAGAAATATGCTGATGCTAAATCTTTCATTATTGCTCAAATTCAACAAACCACAGCTATTGAGTCATTCATCTCACTTGGAGACAAATAGACTATTAGAATAAATTTAAGGAGAACCAATGAAGTACGAAAAACTGTTACCCCGTTTTCTTGAATATGTTAAAGTAAACACACGTTCAGATGAAAACAGCACAACAACACCTTCAACTCAAGCGCTCGTAGAATTTGCCCACAAAATGGGTGAAGATATGAAAGCACTTGGTCTCAAAGATGTTCATTATCTTGAATCAAATGGTTATGTTATCGGTACAATTCCTGCGAATACAGATAAAAAAGTGCGCAAAATTGGACTTTTAGCTCACTTGGATACCGCTGATTTCAACGCAGAGGGTGTTAACCCACAAATTTTGGAAAATTATGATGGTGAATCTGTGATTAAACTTGGTGATACTGAGTTTACACTTGATCCAAAAGATTTTCCAAATCTTAAAAACTACAAAGGGCAAACTTTGGTTCATACTGATGGAACAACTTTGCTTGGTTCAGATGATAAATCAGGTGTAGCTGAAATCATGACTTTGGCTGACTATCTTTTGAATATTAATCCTGATTTTGAACATGGTGAAATTCGTGTTGGATTTGGTCCTGATGAAGAAATTGGTGTAGGTGCTGATAAATTCGACGTAGCTGACTTTGATGTTGACTTTGCTTACACTGTAGATGGAGGACCACTTGGAGAACTTCAATATGAAACTTTCTCAGCAGCTGGTGCAGTGATTGAGTTCCAAGGAAAAAATGTTCACCCAGGTACAGCAAAAAATACAATGGTTAATGCATTACAATTAGCAATTGACTACCACAATGCACTTCCAGAATTTGACCGTCCTGAAAAAACCGAAGGTCGTGAAGGTTTCTTCCATCTTTTGAAACTTGATGGTACACCAGAAGAAGCACGAGCTCAATATATCATTCGTGACCATGAAGAAGGTAAATTCAACGAACGTAAAGCCTTGATGCAAGAGATTGCAGATAAAATGAATGCTGATCTTGGTCAAAACCGTGTGAAACCAGTTATTAAAGACCAATACTACAACATGGCTCAAATTATTGAAAAAGATATGTCAATTATTGATATTGCTAAAAAAGCAATGGAAAATCTTGATATTGTCCCAATTATTGAACCAATCCGTGGTGGAACTGATGGCTCTAAAATTTCATTTATGGGACTTCCAACACCAAACCTTTTTGCAGGTGGTGAAAACATGCACGGACGTTTTGAATTTGTTTCTGTACAAACAATGGAAAAAGCAGTAGATACTTTGCTTGAAATCATTCGTTTGAACAATGAAGTAGCAAAATAAAAGAAAAAGAGAGAGTAATTAGTTTTTAAGCTCAATAATAAAAGAACAAGTCGCCCAAGAAGGTTTTTGATTAAAAATCTTCATGAGCGGCTTGCTTTGCGCTTATCATGTAATTTTCAGACTAATTGCTACTTTTCGATAACTTTCTGTTACTGTATAAAATATTATTCTGTTTCTAAATATTTTACTAACAACTTTGTTAGTAAAATGAGTTATTATTCAACGCTTTAAAAATAAAAATTGACTGATTATAAGTCAATTAATGTAAAAGGAAAGATTATGTCACAAAACACAAAAGGTAAACTCTCACTCGTAGGACTCTCGTTGATGATATTTACGACTGTCTTCGGTTTTGGGAATATCCCTGTCGCTTTCTATCAAATGGGCTACGGCGCCATTCCTTGGTATATTATTGGAGCTCTGCTCTTTTTCCTCCCTTTTGCCTTTATGGTAACGGAAATGGGTTCAGCATTTAAAGATGAAAAAGGAGGAATTTATTCATGGATGAGTGAGGCGGTTAATCCTACCTTCGCCTTCGTCGGAACATTCATGTGGTATGCTTCTTATGTCATCTGGATGGTAAGTGTTGCTAACAAAATTTTGATTCCAATGGTCAATTTGATTTTTGGTAACTCCACTCACACTCCTTCATTACTTTGGATTTCCATTGCAGCTGTAGTTTGGATGGCATTGATTACCTTTATGGTCTCAAAAGGTGTAGAAACAATTAAAAAATTCACCTCTATTGCGGGAATTGCCGTTCTTTCACTTAATGTTATTTTAATTCTTGGTGCCGTTCTTGTACTTATTGTTAATGGTCATCCAGCAACACCAATTAACCTTGCTGCTTTTACTTCATCTCCTAACCCAACTTTTGATGGTAGTATTGTTGCCTTTATTGCCTTTCTTGTTTTTGCCATTTTTGCCTATGGTGGGGTTGAATCAATTGCTGGTTTAGTTGACCAAACTCATGAACCTGAGAAAAATTTCCCACGTGGAATTATCACATCAGCACTTATTATTGCTGTTGGTTATGCTATCGCTATTCTTAGTGTTGGTTTCTTTGTTGATTATTCACAATGGATTCCAGCCATTAAAGATGGATCAATGAACCTGGGGACTGTTCCTTACATGCTTTTGCAAAACCTTGGTGAAGCGGTTGGTCATGCACTTGGACTTTCTACTTCTGGAGCAGATATTCTTGGTGGTATTTTCGCCCGCTATATTGGTCTTTCTATGCTTCTTGCTTACATGGGCGCTTTCTTTACCTTGACTTATAGTCCAATCAAACAGTTGATTACTGGTACACCAGAAAAACTTTGGCCTGGTAAATTAGGAAGACTTGATGAAGAAGGAATGCCAAAATTTGCAATGTGGATTCAATTTGCGATTGTTACCTTAATTATTGTTTTGAATTTCTTGACTTCACAAGGTGGAGCAAGTCAATTCTTCCTCATTTTGACTTATATGGCTAATGTTTCTATGACGTTGCCTTATCTTTTCATCGTTATTGCTTTCTGGTACTTCAAGAAGAATAAAAATATTGCTAAACCAATTGAATTCTTTAAATCAAACTTTGTTGTGAACTTCTTGACAATTTTGGTTTTGGTTGTTGTTGGTGGGGCTAACTTCTTTACCATTATTCAACCAATTGTGAATTACGTTCAATTACCAGCTGTTGACCAAACTGGGAAAGCATTATCTGAAATGTTGACATCATTTATTTCAATGATTGGTGGTCCACTTATCTTTGGTGTAATTGCCTACTTCATGATGCACAACTATAGAAAGAAAAATAACTTGTGATAACGTTATTAAAAAAGCTGAGTAAACTCAGCTTTTTTTATATTCAGATATTTTATCAATAAAAAGTGCTCCATATTTTTCTAGTTTAACTGGACCAACACCAGAAATTTGTAAAAATTGACTTGGATTATCTGGCAGAACTTGAGCCATTTCTTTAAGCGCACTATCAGAAAAAATCATGAAAGGAGGAACGCCTTCTTCCTTGGCTAATTCAAGTCGGAGTGCACGAATACTTGCAAAACATTCTTCATCAAAATGATGAGAAGGTCTTGTTTTCGATTCAATAATCAAGCTAGCTTTGCGATAAACATTGATTTGTCCTTTGAGGACCTTTAATCCTTGGGCTGAAAGAAGCAGGAGAGGGAATTTACCTGATGTGATGTTTAAATAACCTTCAGCAGATAGAAAATCGATTAATTCACCTACGGTCTTTTGCGAATAGTTTTTCATGATTCCAAAAGTTGATAGAGATTCAAAATTCCATTTGGCAATGTTTTTATTTTTAGAACCGATCAAAACTTGTGCTACGGCTGTCTTACCAAAACGTTCGCCCATTCGGACGATGCAAGATAGAACTTTTTGAGCATCAATTGTGATATCGAGAAGTTCTCTTTCATCAAGACAATTACTACACTTTTTACAATCTTCACCTTCATCACCAAAATATTGCAAGATATAGCGTTGCAAACAGGTTTCGGCACTTGTATATGCTTGCATTTGCCGAAGCTTTTCGTATTCATGTTCCTTGTGCGCTTCATCGCCTTCACTTTGCTCAATCAAAAAATTACGAATTCGTAAATCATTTGGTGAAAAAAGAAGTATAGCATCAGATTCAAGGCCGTCTCGTCCTGCTCGCCCTGCTTCTTGATAATAACTTTCAATTGTTGCGGGAAGGGCATAATGAATCACAAATCGAACATTTGGTTTATTGATTCCCATGCCAAAAGCATTAGTGGCAACCATTATTGGCACTTCGTCAAAGAGAAAAAGTTCTTGATTCATTTGACGTTCGTGTTCGCTCAGGCCAGCATGGTAACGAACGGCTTTTAAATGATTATGGTTGAGCCATTCACAAATTTCTTCAACTTCTTTACGAGTGCTGGCATAGATAATTCCAGCAGCCTCACTCTCTTGGTTTTTAAGATAATTTTTAAGAAAAGTTCTCTTATCCGTCCCTTTGACTACTTCAAAACGTAAATTTTCTCTAAGAAAACCAGTTTTAATAGTATGACTGGGGGAAATTGAAAGAAGTTTTTGAATATCATCTGCAACTTTTGGTGTCGCAGTGGCGGTAAGGGCTAATACGGTAGGATTTGTTGGTAAATATTGGAGATGAGAGGCAAAATCGACATAACTGGGTCTAAAATCATGTCCCCATTGTGAAATGCAGTGTGCCTCGTCTATGGCAACTAAATCAATTGGAAGTTTTTGTAAAAAGGCATTGAAATAGTCTAATGAAAAACGCTCTGGTGCCACAAATAGAAGCTTGATTTCACCATTTTCCACCTGTCGCATTCTTTGATAAGATTCGGAATCCTTCAAGGTAGAGTTAATAAATGTTGCTGGGATTCCGGCAATATTCAGCTGGTCTACCTGATCTTTCATCAAGCTGATAAGTGGGGAGATTACGAGAGTAAGCCCTGGTTGAATAAGAGCTGGTAATTGATAGCAGATTGATTTTCCAGCTCCTGTAGGTAAAATACCAAGAGTGGCTTGTCCCTCTAGGACTTGTTCGATAATTTGTTTCTGACCATTTCGGAAATTGTCATACCCAAAAATTTCTTTTAATTTTGCTTCTAAATTCATTCTTACTATATTATACGTAAAAGAAGAAGAAAAATCACAAATGACTCATAAAAATTGATAATGAATGGTTCAAAGATTACATTAAAAGAACCAAGATGTTTTTGTTACTTCAAATGATACAAAATGAGGTGAAAAGTGATATAATAAAACAAAAGAATGCGTTTACAAAATTTTATATATAGAGGAGACTTTCTTATGAAAGCAGCAGTAGTAAGACACAATCCAGATGGTTATGCAGATGTTGTTGAAAAAGAACTTCGGCCGATTAGAAGCAATGAGGCCTTGCTCGAAATGGAGTATTGTGGGGTTTGTCATACCGATTTGCATGTGGCAGCGGGGGATTATGGCAACAAAGCAGGGACTGTTCTTGGTCATGAAGGAATTGGAATTGTCAAAGAAATTGGAGCTGATGTAAGCTCACTTCAAGTTGGTGACCGGGTTTCAGTAGCTTGGTTCTTTGAGGGATGCGGTCACTGTGAATACTGTGTATCTGGTAATGAAACTTTTTGCCGAGAAGTTAAGAATGCAGGATATTCTGTTGATGGCGGGATGGCTGAAGAAGCGATTGTTGTTGCCGATTATGCTGTCAAAGTTCCTAACGGACTTGATCCGATTGAAGCTAGCTCAATTACTTGTGCTGGAGTAACAACTTACAAAGCAATCAAAGTATCAGGGGTAAAACCTGGTGATTGGCAAGTAATTTTTGGGGCTGGAGGACTTGGAAATTTAGCGATTCAATATGCTAAAAATGTTTTTGGAGCAAAAGTAATTGCTGTTGATATTAATCAAGATAAATTAAATTTAGCTAAAAAAATTGGGGCTGATGTGATTATCAATTCTGGTGATGTAAATCCAGTTGATGAAATTAAAAAAATAACTGGTGGCTTAGGAGCACAAAGTGCAATAGTTTGTGCTGTTGCAAGGATTGCTTTTGAACAAGCGGTTGCTTCTTTGAAACCAATGGGCAAAATGGTTGCTGTGGCACTTCCTAATACTGAGATGACTTTATCAGTTCCAACAGTTGTTTTTGATGGGGTGGAGGTTGCAGGTTCACTTGTCGGAACAAGACTTGACTTGGCAGAAGCGTTTCAATTTGGAGCAGAAGGTAAGGTAAAACCAATTGTTGCGACACGCAAACTGGAAGAAATCAATGATATTATTGATGAAATGAAGGCAGGAAAAATTGAAGGCCGAATGGTCATTGATTTTACTAAATAAATATAAAAGAGGCGATGCAGATGAATTCAAAAAATTTGGTCAATTATTCAAGTGATGAATTTAACAATCTTTCGCAATTTCAACAAGAAGAAATTACAAACAATTTTAAAGAAGCTATTTTGTACAAAATGAAAGAAAAAAATTTGCATATTGATGAGGTAAGTGAAAAAGCTGGCTATTCTTCACGGAATCTTTCAGCATTACTTTATTCAGATACTGTAAGTTATGAAACTCATGCGGAATTACAAAGAATTCTTGCTGTTGTTAATTCTTTTGCCTAGTCAGAAGAAAAAGAAAAAACGACTCTATTTGAGTCGTTTTTTTATGATTAATTTACTGACAGAATTTTTGTCAGTAAATTAGAGATATTTTTGAGCAGCAGCTGTATCTCCAATATAAGGTTGGCGTTTTCCGTCTTTTAATTGGAACATATCAGTACCTTTTCCGGCGATAATCACAGCATCGTCAGTACTTTTTGTTTTACTGACAGCTTTTTTTATTGCCAATTCACGGTCAAGTTCAAAATCAAGTGTGCGACTGACAAAAGAAGCAATCTCGTCAGCAATTATTTTAGGGTCTTCTCGATTTGAATCATCAGTAGTTAAAATGACATCAAGTCGCGGATGTTTTTCAATCACTTGTCCGAAATCTTTCCGGCGACTTTCGCCTTTATTTCCGGTTGAACCAAGGACTAGAACAAGCTGACCAGCATGGTGTTCTTCAACAACTTCAACAAGATTTTCTAATGACAGACCGTTGTGAGCATAGTCAATATAGATGTGAGCGCCATTTTGAGCAGTAAGAAGTTCCATACGTCCTGGAACAACAGCAAGAGCTAAACCATCATGGATATTTTCTAATGAAGCTCCTAAAGCTTTAGTTGCTAATGCTGTAGCTAGGGCATTTTCTTGATTGAAGCGTCCTAATAAGCGAATGTCAAATGCTCCACTGACAGAACCGTCAGTAACAAAATGAAGTCCTTTTGATTCAATAATTTTATTTTCAGAATCAGCACCATAGAAAGCATGTGGAATTTTACGTTCCTTAAGTTCCTCTTTAATAATGGCAAAGTGATTCATTTCGGAATTAGCAACAAAATAACGTGAATTTTTGAGAAGTTGACGTTTGCAGTAAAAATAATCTTCTAGCGTTGGATGTTCAACTGGGCCAATGTGGTCAGGAGAAATGTTTAAGAAAACCCCAACATCAAATGTTAAACCGTAAACTCGTTCTGTTTTGTAAGCTTGGCTTGAAACTTCCATGACCAAATGTGTCATTCCATTTGTAGCCGCTTTTGCCATCATTTCTAGTAAATCAAGACTTTCAGGAGTTGTCAATTCTGATTTAAAATAATTTTTTCCATCCAAAGTTGTTTGGGCAGTAGATAAAAGTGCAGTTTTGCCACCGTTCATTTTGTCAAGGATTGCTTTAGCAAAATAAGCAGAAGTGGTTTTTCCTTTTGTACCAGTCAAAGCTAAGGTTTTGAGTTTATTTTGTGGAAAATCATAAAAGCTTGCAGCGATTAGAGCCATTGCACGTTTAACATCAGAGACAATAATTGCTGGAAGAGCTACTTCGTAATCAAATTCTGAAACATAAAAAGCAGCTTCTAAGTTTGTTAAATATTCTTTTTTAAAATTCAAACCCTTGGCAAAGAAAAGGGTATTTTCTGTCGATTTTCGTGAATCATAAGAGAGTTGGTCAAAGTTTACTTCCTTTGGCCAGTTGAAATAATATTCGCCAGCAGAAGAAATCTCACGAAAATTATTATCTTTTTTTAGTATTTCTATAACTTGTTCAAGCCTAATCATGTGAGGAATGCCTATTTATCGCTAAATTCGCGATACCTTTCTAAAACAAGGAAACTAAGGGAAAAAATCCCATTACCCTATATTATAGCACAAGCCAAGAGCTGGTGCATGTCCCATTTGTTTATAGATGGTAATAGATGACATCGTGAATTAATGATCTAAAACCATTCTTTTATTGTCAAAATACAGAACTTAGGGTAAAATGGAACAATGGAAGATTCAGAAAAAATAATGAATACAGGTCAGCAGTCACCAAAAACGGCTGCAAAATCAAAAGATCAGATGCTCTCTGGCGCTGCTTGGCGGACTGGTGCGGATATGATTGGGAAAATACTAGGGGTAATTTATATTATTCCTTGGTATGCTTGGATGGGGCGTTTTGGTAATGAGGCTAACTCCCTCTTTAGTATGGGTTATAATATCTATGCTCTTTTCCTATTGATTTCAACAGTGGGGATTCCGGCGGCAATTGCGCGTGAAGTGGCTCGCTATAATACATTAGATGACCCTAACATGGCTTACCGGCTCGTTCGGCAAATGCTCGGAGTGATGCTGGTTCTTGGAATTGTTGCGTCAGGGCTCATGTTCTTTCTTGCAGGACCACTCTCAGCCCTTGTTGGCGGTAAGGATAGCGCAGATTTAATTCCAGTCATGAAAAGTTTAGCATTGGCTGTCTTGATTTTCCCATCAATGTCAGTTATTCGAGGATATTTCCAAGGTCTGAATCAGGTTAAAGCTTATGCTATGAGTCAGCTTTTGGAACAAATTGTTCGGGTCATTTGGATGCTAGCGGCAACCTTTGCTATCATGAAGCTAGGTTCGCACAATTGGCAAAATGCCGTGACACAATCTACCTTGGCTGCCTTTATTGGGATGTTAGGTTCCTACGCTGTATTATTCTATTACTTACAGAAATCAGGAAATCTTAATAAATTAATCAATCCTGGTCCTGTAAAATCTAAAATTAATGCTTTAGAAATTTTTAGATCAACATTACACACAGCCATTCCATTTATTGTCATTGGTTCAGCTATTCAAATTTTTAAAATTATTGATAACTCAACCTTTATGAATATGATGCCTTGGGTAACAAACTATAGTCATAATGAATTGCTTGTTCTGATGAGTTATTTCTCAGCAAATACTGATAAATTAACTATGGTTTTGTTGGGTGTCGCTTTGACGCTTGGTTCTGTTTCAGACCCTTTGATTACAGAGCATTATGTTCAAGGGAATCGGCGTGAACTTGCAACATTAGTGGGTTATAATTTCCAATTATACGTTGGTTTTATGCTTCCGGCGGTGATTGGAATGTCACTATTGACAAAACCTATTTATACAATTTTCTACCAAATTCCTTCTGGATTACAAAGTAGTTTGTTTGTCTTTGCTATTTTACAAACTTTCTTGTTAGGACTTTATATGATTGTCTATCCTCCACTGACAGTAATGGACCATAAACGTTTGGCAATGCGAATTTTCATCCTGACTCTTGTCATTAAATTAGTTTTGCAAGTTCCAATGATTCTTATTTTCCATACTTATGGACCTTTACTTGCAACGACTGTTTCATTCTTAGTTGGTGTTTTCTTATTCATTAGAAAACTACATGAGTTAACTCATTTTTCAATTAAGAATACTGTTCGCGGAATTCAAGGAGCAACTTTACTGACAGGATTTATGGCTATCGTGGTAATTATCGTTGAAATCATTTTAGGTTTTATTTTCGGTAAGAGCCCAGGTCGAATTGCTTCAGTATTTATTGCTGCCATTGCCGGTGGTGCAGGTTTTTATACTTATCTCTGGTTTGCTGCTAAACTTGGACTTCTAGAAAAATGGTTTGGACCAAGAGGCTTGTCACTTCGTCGAAAATTGCATATCTAATAAAAAATAAGTCTGTCAGTAAAAAAGTTACTGACAGACTTATTTATAAGAGCTAAAAAGGATAATAAATGGCAGAAATTACCGAAAATACAAAAAAGATTTTAGAAGTTATTCTAAATTTAAAAGAAGGGCAGGTCATGAGTTATCGAGATGTGGGAGCTTTAGCTGGATTGCCAAATGGTGCGCGGCAGGTTTCTAGAATTTTGCATTCGATGTCCAAAAAATATGAACTGCCATGGTGGCGTGTAGTTCGTTCCGACAGAACAATTGGATTGCCAGAGCCTGCTAAAAGTGAGCAAATGGAACTTCTAAAAAAAGAGGGAATTTCTTTTACAGCTCAAGGGAAAATAATTATTGAAGATGAATTGCTCCAATAAATAAAAAGTACTTCTATATTTTAGAAGTACTTTTTATATCCAATTATCTATTACCAAATTTTAAGACGATTTTCTGGTGCGCGATACATCTTATCTGTTTCTTTAACATCAAAAGTTTCGTAAAATTCTTCGAGATTTGTTGGGGGAATATTGGCACGAAGTTTAGCGGGTGCATGAACATCCATTGACAAAAGCATTTGTTGGAATTCTTTACTTGCTTTCATGCGCCAAATCTTAGCCCACTGACTAAAGAAAGCTTTCAAATCAACGTCTTTCTCATCTTTAGCTGCTGTCAGTGCTGCCGTAATTCCTCCTTGGTCAGCAATATTTTCTGACACAATGAGTTTTCCATTTGCTGGACCAGCTTCGGTTTCCACACCGTCAAAGAGTGCAATCATTTCTTTTTGCTTTTCTTCAAAAGCCTCATAATCTTTATCCAGCCACCATTTGTTTAAATTTCCTTCTTTATCGAATTGGGCACCGTTGTTATCGAAAGCATGTGAAATTTCATGAGCAATGACAGCGCCGATTCCACCGTAATTTTGTGAGGAAGATTGTTCGAGAGAGTAAAAAGGAGCTTGCAAAATTGCGGCCGGAAAAACAATTGTATTACTATCAGGACTATAATAAGCATTGACCATATGAGCAGGCATATGCCAGCTTGTTTTATCAACATCTTCTGAGAATTTTTCAAAAGTTCGAGCAGTCAAAATTTCATCGAATTTAAGGGCATCTTCATAGAGAGAGCCAGAAGTTGTTTTTAAACGACTATAAATTTCAGGCAATTTATCTGGGAAACCAATAAAAGGAGTGATAGCATCCAATTTTTCAATGGCTTTTTCAGCTGTTTCTTGACTGAGCCACTCATTTTTAGACAAACGCGCTTGGTAAACCTTAATCATTGCAGTGACCATCCGTTTGACATCGGCCTTAGCAGCTTCACCAAAATATTTTTTACCATAGAATAAACCAATTACTTGGCTAAAATAAGACTCAGTCAAATCAAGTTGATGTTTTTCTTGACTTCTTGCTTCCTGAACGTTTGAAAGGAAACGTCCGTAAGCTCCACCAAGAATTCTAAGGTCTTCATTGAAGAAAGAAGTAGCGCCACGTGCAATTTTTGTCAGCATCCAAGCTTTAATGAGCGACCAATTTTCTTCATTGATAAGTGAATCAAATGATTCATAAAAACGATCTTCATAAACAATGACTTTATCAGGCTCAGTTTTTACTAAATCTTTAATTAAAGATTTTAAATCTAGGTTTTTAACTTTACTGACAAAGCTGTCAGTAGAAATTGGATGATAAAGTTCAGCATATTTTGCCCACTCTTCAGAAGTATTTGCTGACGGAACTAAAAGAGCATCGAATTTAAGGGCAGACTTTGCAATCTCTTCTGCATTTTCAACATCAAATGTCTTTAAAATTTCGCTTGTATTTTTAGCCCAAAAATCAAGTAATTCTTTTTTTCTAGGGTGTTCATCATTATAATAAGTGGTATCAGGTAAAATCAAGCCTGGGCCAGAGAATCCAAGAGAATAGTGAATAGCATCTTTCATATCAGGTTCAACACTAAAAGAAAATGGAAGAGGAGCCTGTGAATGGAAAACGAGTTGAGTCAAATTATTTTTAAAATCTTCAAAAGTATTTAAAGTTTCAACTTTAGCAAGTTCATTTTTTACGGCAGAAAAATCCGCTTTTTCTCTCACTTGCCAATCTCCTGCTTTATTATAAAATTTGATTGCTTCGAGCAATTCTGGATTATCAGTAGGTAGGTTTTGTGATAAATCAGCTAAATCTTTAGCCAAATTTTTCTCATTTTTTAGTACTAATTCATCAAAAGCTGAAATTCTTGGTTTGTCAGCAGGAATTTCTGCACTTTCTAACCATTCAGCATTAACAGTAGCGAATAAATCATCTTGAATCCTTGTCATATCGACCTCCTATTATGGATATTTTTTATATTATATCACACTTATAAAAAAGCGCTGACGAATTCCATCAGCACTTTTTAACAACATTTGAAAATTAATGTAAACTCATAATTAAATAGTTCTGAAACGATAAATTTTAGCAATTTTGCCAAAAAGTTCAGGAACTTCGGCAAGGCTTCCACCATCACGACTTAGACAAGTAAGCTTTTCATCTTTTACTGAAAGCTTGGCAAAATGGTCATGTTGCAACAAGAAATTATGAACTAGCTCTGCAAAATTTGCGTCAGTAAATTTTACAAAAAGTAAATCTCCATTACCAGGAGCTTCCGCATCTAAAGGACCCCCAACGAGTTCAAAAACTGCATCGTAATCATCAGGAAGTTGCTTTGTGAGCAGTTTGATTGTTTTGCGGCTTTCTTGTAGCGCCCAAGTATTGTCACCACAAAATACAAATTGTTCAGTACTCAAAGAAATGGGCTCTCTTTCAAGAAGTTCAAGCTCATCAATTCGATTTTGAATATAATTTAGCAAGTTTTGTTTATTATCTAATGTAAGATATTCAAACAAAAGCTTTGCCTTATTATAACTGTACTTGTCATCTTTACCAAGAAGGTATTCAGTTGTGACATTAAAATAATCAGCAATTTCTGTCAATCTTTTGGCAGAAGGTTCTTTTCCCAAGCGATAATTAGCAAGGGCATTTCTGGGATATCTCAACTCTCTTTCGACCTGGTTGAAAGATTTCTGAGAATCAATAACTAAAGTTTTTAGACGGTCATAGAACATTAAAATCACCTCAACATGTATTGAATAAATATTTTTAATATTTGTAACAAATACATTATAGCATATAGTTATTAGATATAAAACACCTAAAACTTAAAAAAATAGCAATATTTAAGTTAAAAACTTAATTGTTGAAAATTCTTTAGCAAAATTGACATCTATAGCGTTATATGGTATTATAAAAGTAATCATAGGAATACTAATATGCTTTTTAAGAAGAGAAAGGGAAAAATTGAAAGAAATTTATGACAAAATCCAAGACATAAATATTATTTTGAAAAGATCATTTATTGATCTTGGAAAACCACTAGCTTATCAAGAGGTGGTAGAGAAAAGTGCCAAAGTTTTAGATTCTAGCCTTTTTATCATAGATACCAAACGAAATTGTTTAGGTTATGGTTTTACTGATTCTGATAGTTCTTATCAGGATGATATAAACCTCCAAAATTTTTTCATTTATCAAAAAATATCAAAAGATATCTCTAGCCAACTATTAAATCACTACGAAATGAGCGCAAGCCTGCCAATGGCCCAATCAATTTTAAAACCAGTGAAAGAAATTTCGAACAAATTTCCAAATAAATTTCTTACTTTCTTACCTATAGAAGGAAATCATTTGAGATTGGGAACTCTTTTTCTACTGACAGATTCTCCTCTGGAAGAAGAAAAGAGAATATTGGTAGATTTTTTATCAACATTTATAGGGAATCAAATGTCTTATATTATGTTGGCAGAATTGGAAGGGAAAAGACGAAATGAAACCTTTGTTTCTTTAGTTCAATCATTATCTCGTTCAGAATTAGAAGCATTTAAAAGCATCATTGAAAAAATAGACCGTTAAACTAGAAAAAGCTTGAAAATTTTCATATAAAATAGTATAATAGAAATAATGGTTTGTCAGCAAAATCTGTGGGATATATTGTCCCCATAGGCTTTGTAAGCAACGAAACACTACTGTTTTCGTTGCTTTTTTGGCGTCTTTTATATTGAATAAACCAGAAAAGTTATAAAAAAGACAAACTACAGACTTTTCGGTTTTTTTAATCAAAAATTCATCAAAAACACAGACTTTTTTAATCAAATCTAAAAAATAGAGGAGAAAACACTTGGCAGGACATGACGTAAAATACGGTAAACACCGTACAAGACGCAGTTTTTCACGTATTAAAGAAGTAATCGGTTTGCCAAACCTCATCGAAGTTCAAACATTAAGTTATAAAAACTTCCTCGATGAAGGTCTTGCAAATGTCTTCAAAGAAATGTTTCCAATCGACAACTTTGCGGGTACAATGGAACTCGAATTTGTTGGTTATGAAATGAAAACCCCAAAATACACTGTTGAAGAAGCTCGCGCACATGACGCAAACTATTCAGCACCTATCTATGTAACCTTCCGTCTTGTAAATAAAGAAACTGGTGAATTAAAAACACAAGAAGTCTTCTTTGGTGACTTCCCACTCATGACTGAAATGGGGACATTTATCAATAACGGTTCAGAACGTTTGATCGTTAGCCAATTGGTACGTAGTCCTGGTTCATACTTCCATCTTAAAGCTGATAAAAACGGTCTTGAAAGTTTTGGACATACAACAATTCCTAACCGTGGAGCTTGGTTCGAGTTAGATACAGATGCTAAAGGCATTGGGTATGTTCGTATTGACCGTACACGTAAATTAACTTTTACAACAATGCTTCGTGCTCTTGGATTTGGTTCAGATGAAGAAATCCTTGAATTGTTGGGAGAAACTCAACTTTTAACAGACACTATTGCAAAAGATGTTCATAAAAACCCAGCTGACACTCGTGTAGAAGAAGCGCTCAAAGACATCTATGACCGCTTGCGTCCAGGAGAACCTAAAACAGCAGATAGCTCACGTGGCTTGCTTGTTGCTCGTTTCTTCGATCCAAAACGTTATGATTTCGCGCCTGTTGGACGTTACAAATTTAACAAGAAATTAGCACTTAAAAATCGTTTGCTTGGTTTGACTTTGGCTGAACCAATTGTTGACCCAGAAACTGGTGAAATTCTCGTTAATACAGATACTCTTGTTACTCGTGATGTGCTTGATTTAATCGAACCATTGCTTGATAACGGTCTTGGAAACTTTGTTGTTGAACCATCTGACGACGCTGTAATTCCTGAACCAATTACTTTGCAAAGTATCAAAGTTTACTCACCAAAAGATCCAGAACGTGTTGTTACATTGCTTTCAAATGGTAACCCTGATGCAGAATGCCGCGTCTTGACACCAGCCGATGTGATTTCAAATATCAGCTACTGGCTCGGTCTTGCTGAAGGAATTGGTAAAGTAGACGATATTGACCACTTAGGTAACCGTCGTATCCGTTCAGTAGGTGAATTGCTTCAAAACCAAGTACGTATCGGACTTTCACGTATGGAACGTGTTATTCGCGAGCGTATGTCATCTTCAGAAAATGAAAATATCACACCACAAGGTTTGATTAACATTCGTCCTGTAACAGCTTCAATTAAAGAATTCTTTGGTTCATCACAATTGTCACAATTTATGGACCAACACAATCCTTTATCTGAGCTTTCACACAAACGTCGTTTTTCTGCCTTAGGACCTGGTGGTATCTCACGTGACCGTGCTTCATATGAAGTACGTGACGTTCACTATACTCACTATGGACGTATGTGTCCTATTGAAACACCTGAAGGACCAAACATCGGTTTGATTAACAACTTGTCATCATATGCCAAAGTAAACGAATATGGTTTCATCATGTCTCCATACCGTCGTGTTGACCGTGTGAACGGTGTGGTTACTGACGAGGTTGAATATTTAACCGCCGATGAAGAAGACAACTATACTGTTGCCCAAGCAAACTCACCATTGACTGAAGATAGCCACTTTGCTAACGAAACAGTTATGGCTCGTCATACTGGTAACAATATTGAAGTTGAAGCTTCAACAGCAGACTATATGGACGTTTCACCTAAACAGGTTATCGCCGTTGCTGCTGCATGTATTCCATTCTTGGAAAACGATGACTCCAACCGTGCCCTCATGGGTGCCAACATGCAACGTCAAGCAGTTCCGTTGATTGACCCACATGCACCTTGGATTGGTACTGGTATGGAACATCAAACTGCTCGTGACTCAGGTGCTGCACTTCTTGCAAAACATGCTGGTGTTGTTGAGTATGTTGATGGTAATGAAATTCGTGTTCGTCGTACTTCTGGTGAACTTGATATTTACAATATTACAAAATATCGTCGTTCAAACTCAGGAACTTCTTATAACCAACGCCCATTGGCTCGACTTGGAGAAAAAGTTGAGAAAGGGGACATCATTGCTGATGGACCTTCTATGGAAAATGGAGAAATGGCCCTTGGTCAAAATCCACTTGTTGCTTATATGACTTGGGAAGGTTATAACTTCGAGGATGCGGTAATCATGTCAGAACGTTTGATTAAAGACGACGTTTATACATCAATTGCCATCGAAGAATATGAATCAGAAACACGCGATACAAAACTTGGCCCTGAAGAAATTACTCGTGAAATTCCAAACGTTGGGGATGAAGCACTCAAAAACCTTGATGAATCAGGAATTATCCGTATTGGTGCTGAAGTTAAAGATGGCGACTTGCTTGTTGGTAAAGTAACTCCTAAAGGTGAAACTGATCCAACACCGGAAGAACGTTTGCTTCGTGCAATCTTCGGTGAAAAAGCTCGTGAAGTTCGTGATACATCACTTCGTGTTCCTCACGGAGGTGGCGGTATCGTCCATGACGTTCGTGTGTTTACACGCGAAAATGGCGATGAATTGCCATCAGGTGTGAATAAACTTGTTCGTGTCTTCATCGCTCAAAAACGTAAGATTCACGTTGGGGATAAAATGGCCGGACGTCATGGTAATAAAGGGGTCGTTTCAAATATCGTTCCAATGGAAGATATGCCTTACTTACCAGATGGAACACCTATTGATATCATGTTGAACCCACTTGGGGTACCATCACGTATGAATATCGGACAAGTTATGGAGCTCCATTTAGGTATGGCTGCTCGTACACTTGGAATTCACATTGCAACTCCAGTGTTTGATGGAGCATCTGATGAAGATATCTGGGATACTGTTAAAGAAGCTGGAATGGCTGATGATGCGAAAACAGTCCTTTATGACGGACGTACTGGTGAACCATTTGATAACCGAATTTCAGTCGGTGTCATGTACATGATTAAACTTCACCACATGGTTGATGACAAACTCCATGCTCGTTCAGTTGGTCCTTACTCACTCGTTACCCAACAACCGCTCGGTGGTAAAGCACAGTTCGGTGGACAACGTTTTGGGGAAATGGAAGTTTGGGCGCTTGAAGCCTATGGTGCTGCCAATGTTCTTCAAGAAATCTTGACTTACAAATCAGATGACGTGATTGGACGTACGCGCGCTTATGAAGCAATTGTTAAAGGTGAACGTATTCCTAAACCAGGTCTTCCTGAATCATTCCGCGTATTGGTTAAAGAATTGCAATCACTTGGTCTTGATATGAAAGTCCTTGATGCTGACCGTAATGTTCTTGACTTACGTGAACTGGATGAAGATGAAGTAATGACTCGTCCAGATAATACAGAAATTACTCCTGAAATGCTTGAAGCACAGGAAGCTATTGTTGCACAAGCAGAAGCTGAAGAAGAAGCTTTGATTAACGCTGATACTGAAAAATAAGATTTTGTAATTAATATTTTGAGATTTATTTACTGACAAAAATTTCTGTCAGTAAATCTCTAATCTCATAATCGTCTAGCGTTAAATTTATTAGAAGTGGAGAAAGAATTGGTTGATGTAAATAAATTTGAGAGTATGCGTATTGGTATCGCATCTCCACAAAAAATTCGTTACTGGTCATTCGGTGAAGTTAAAAAACCAGAAACAATTAACTATCGTACACAAAAACCTGAACGTGAAGGACTCTTTGATGAACGTATTTTCGGTCCTCAAAAAGACTGGGAATGTGCTTGTGGAAAACTTAAAGGTGTTTTCTACAAAAATCAAGTCTGTGAACTTTGTGGTGTTCAAGTAACAACTGCAAAATCACGCCGTGAACGTATGGGTCATATTGAGCTTGCTGCTCCAATTTCACACATTTGGTACTTCAAAGGAATTCCATCACGTATGGGACTTGCTCTTGATATGAGTCCACGTGCACTTGAGGAAGTAATATACTTTGCAAGTTATGTAGTGATAGATCCTAAAGAAACTGATCTTGAGAAGAAACAACTCTTGACTGAACGTGAATATCGTGAACAACTTTTGAAAAATGGTTTTGGTTCATTCGTTGCAAAAATGGGTGCTGAAGCGATTCAAGATTTGTTGAATGACGTTGATATTGATAAAGAAGTTTCTGAACTCAAAGAAGAGCTTAAAACAGTTACTGGACAACGTCGTGTAAAAATTATTCGTCGTTTGGACGTTTTGTCAGCTTTCAGAAAATCAGGAAATGCTTTATCTTGGATGGTCTTAAACGTATTGCCAGTTATTCCACCAGATTTGCGTCCAATGGTTCAATTAGATGGTGGACGTTTTGCCACATCTGACTTGAATGACTTATACCGTCGTGTTATTAACCGTAATAACCGTTTGAAACGTTTGATGGAACTTAATGCTCCAAATATTATCGTTCAAAATGAAAAACGGATGCTTCAAGAAGCTGTTGATACTTTGATTGACAATGGTCGTCGTGGTCGTCCAATCACTGGTGCTGGTAACCGTCCATTGAAATCTCTTTCACACATGTTGAAAGGGAAACAAGGACGTTTCCGTCAAAACTTGCTTGGTAAACGTGTTGACTATTCTGGACGTTCAGTTATCGCTGTAGGTCCAACACTCAAAATGTACCAATGTGGTGTTCCACGTGAAATGGCGATTGAGTTGTTCAAACCATTCGTAATGGCTCAACTTGTTAAGAAAGAATTGGCTGCTAATATTCGTGCGGCTAAACGTAAAGTTGAACGTCAAGACTCTGATGTTTGGGATGTACTTGAAACAGTTGTTAAAGAACACCCTGTTCTTCTTAACCGCGCACCTACGCTTCACCGTTTAGGTATTCAAGCTTTTGAACCAGTCTTAATTGATGGTAAAGCCATCCGTCTTCACCCGCTTGCTTGTGAAGCCTACAACGCCGACTTTGACGGTGACCAAATGGCCATTCACTTGCCATTGTCTGAAGAAGCACAAGCTGAAGCACGTCTTTTGATGCTTGCTGCTGAACATATCTTGAACCCTAAAGATGGTAAACCAGTCGTTACACCATCTCAAGATATGGTCCTTGGTAACTACTACCTTACTATGGAAGAAAAAGGTCGTGAAGGCGAAGGAATGATTTTTGCAACTCCTGAAGAAGTTGAAATTGCAATGCGTAATGGTTATGTACATTTACATACTCGTATCGGTATCGCAACAAAATCACTCAACAAACCTTGGACTGAAAACCAAAAAGATAAAATCTTAGTAACTACTGTTGGTAAAGTTATTTTCAACTCAATCATTCCTGAAGGAATGCCTTACTTGAACGAACCAACTGATGTTAACTTGACAACTTCAACTGATGATCGCTTCTTTATGGAAGCTGGTCAAGATATCAAAGAAGTTTTGGCTGGGATTGATACTGTTCGTCCATTCAAAAAAGGATATCTTGGAAATATCATCGCTGAAGTCTTCAAACGTTACCGTACGACAGCTACATCTGAGTACCTTGACCGTTTGAAAGATCTTGGTTACCACCAATCTACTTTGGCTGGTTTGACTGTGGGTATCGCCGATATTCCTGTTGTTGAAGATAAACATAAAATCATCGATGCTGCACACAAACGTGTGGAACAAATTACTAAACAATTCCGTCGTGGTTTGATTACTGATGATGAACGTTATAACGCTGTTACAGGTGTTTGGCGTGATGCAAAAGAAGCTCTTGAAAAACGATTGATTGATGAACAAGATTTGACAAACCCAATCGTTATGATGATGGACTCTGGAGCCCGTGGTAATATCTCTAACTTCTCTCAACTTGCTGGTATGCGTGGTTTGATGGCCGCTCCTAATGGTAAAATCATGGAATTGCCTATCATCTCAAACTTCCGTGAAGGTCTTTCTGTCTTGGAAATGTTCTTCTCAACTCACGGTGCCCGTAAAGGGATGACCGATACGGCCCTTAAGACAGCTGACTCTGGTTATCTTACTCGTCGTTTGGTTGACGTTGCCCAAGATGTTATCATTCGTGAAGACGACTGTGGAACTGACCGTGGACTTGTAATTTCTGATATTGCTACTGGTAAAGAAATGGTTGAACCACTCTTTGAACGTTTGGTAGGTCGTTATACTCGTAAATCAGTACTTCATCCAGAAACCGGTGAAATGATTATTGCTGACGATACTTTGATTTCTGAAGATGTTGCCCGTAAAATTATTGATGCTGGTGTTAAAGAAGTAACTATCCGTTCGGTATTTACATGTAAAACTCCACATGGTGTATGTAAACATTGTTATGGTATCAACTTGGCAACAGGTGATGCTGTTGAAGTTGGTGAAGCTGTTGGTACAATCGCCGCTCAATCAATCGGTGAACCTGGTACTCAGTTGACAATGCGTACATTCCACACGGGTGGTGTTGCGTCAAGTTCAGATATCACTCAAGGTTTGCCTCGTGTTCAAGAAATCTTTGAAGCACGTAACCCTAAAGGGGAAGCAATCATCACTGAAGTAACTGGTACAGTTGAATCAATCGTTGAAGATCCTGCTACACGTACTCGTGAAATTACTGTTAAAGGTAAAACAGATACTCGTAGCTACACTGTAGGTATGGCTGATGTCTTGATGGTTGAAGAAGGTGAGTTTATTCACCGTGGTGCACCTTTGATTCAAGGTTCTATCGAACCTAAACACTTGCTTCAAGTCCGTGATGCATTGTCAGTTGAAACTTACTTGCTTGGTGAAGTACAAAAAACTTACCGTTCACAAGGGGTTGAAATTGGTGATAAACACATTGAGGTAATGGTTCGCCAAATGCTTCGTAAAGTTCGTATTATGGACAACGGATCAACTGATGTTCTTCCAGGTACTTTGATGGATATTTCTGACTTTGAAGCTTTGAATGAAACTGCGCTCTTGAATGGTGAAATGCCTGCAACTGGTCGCCCAGTCTTGATGGGGATTACTAAAGCCTCTCTTGAAACAAATTCATTCTTGTCAGCTGCATCATTCCAAGAAACTACTCGTGTCCTTACTGATGCTGCAATTCGTGGTAAAGAAGATCACTTGCTTGGTTTGAAAGAAAATGTTATTATCGGTAAGATTATTCCTGCTGGTACAGGTATGTTCCGTTACCGTAACATTGAACCTTTAGCTGATTTAACAAATGCTCCAGAAGTAGAAGAAGTTGAAACAGAAACTGTGGAAAACTAATTTTAAATCTAGAAAATAAATAAAAATTACTGACAGAATTTCTGTCAGTAATTTTTTTATTTTTGTCAGTAACTTTTTTTATTAAATTTACTGACAAAATCATTAAAAACATAAAATCTCTGTCATTTTTGGTAAAATAATTCTATGACTTATTATCTCCTTGCAAATCCCAATTCTGGTGCAGGTAAAGGTGCTCGGACTTTGGAGACTTTGATTCCATATTTGGAAAAAAATAATTATGAATATCGACTTTTTAAAACTAAAGCTGCTGGAGAAGAAGGCACTTTGGTCAGACAAATATTAAACCTTAAAAATCCGGATGACCACTTAGTTATTATTGGTGGGGATGGTACCATTTCACTTGTCATTAATGAACTTCCAGAAGAAGAGGCCTTTTCTTATATTCCTTCAGGTTCTGGCAATGATTTCGCTAGAAGTTTAAAGTTAAAACTTGATCCAATTGAATCTTTTGAAGCTGCTCGTAGAGGAATTAATCATGAGATTTTTATCATGAATTACCAATCTAAAGGATTGAGTGGCTATGCTCTAAATAACATTGGAATTGGTTTAGATGCAACTATCGTGAAATCTGCCAATGAAGGAAAGCTTAAACAAGTGCTTAACAAATTGAAATTAGGAAGTTTTTCATATATTTTGACTGCTTTGCACGTTTTGATAACTAAAAAACCATTTCCAGCTTTAATTGAAGTAGAAAATCAAGGAATTTCACTAGAAAATGCCTTTCTGATGACTTTTACCAAACATCCATACTTTGGGGGCGGAGTAAAAATTTCTCCTGAGGCCACCAATGAAAATGCAGATATTCACCTTGTTGAATATAATAAACATCATTTATTACGGACTTTTTCATTAATTCCAAGTGTTCTTCGTGGAATGCATTTAAAACATCCCTTATTTTTACATCGAGTGAGTCCTCGATTTTCTGTAGAATTAGCAGAAAGTCAACCAGTCCAAATTGATGGAGAAATTCATGAGTTAGTTGCTGCTGACAGACTTTCAATCAGTACTGAAAGAAGAATGATTATTTACTGACAGAATAAAAAAACTCCAATTATGGAGTTTTTATTTATTTTCAATTAATTATTATACATTAATTGTTGTATTTTTATACTTTTTATATTATAATTATGCTATTGCTTTTTTATAAAAATAGAAATTATAAAACAGAAAAGAGAAAATATGAACTTTGATTTTTTACCGAAATATCTGCCCTATTTTAATGACGGGATGATTGTCACAATTTTGATTTCAGCTTTCGTGGTTTTGATTGGAACACTCTTAGGGATTGTTACTGCCCTTGCAAAGATTTCTAAAATTGCTCCTTTGCGCTGGTTGGCAAATATCTATATTGAAATTTTCCGTGGAACACCAATGCTCGTTCAAATTATGCTTGGTTTTGGCTTAATGGGAAGTCTATCTTTACCAACCTTTCAAGTTGGGATTTTACAACAAGATTTGGGGCGCTTGATTCCAGGGATTATTGTAATCTCATTGAATTCGGGGGCTTATATGGCGGAAATTGTTCGGGCTGGAATTGAAGCTGTTCCTCTTGGTCAAAAAGAAGCAGCCTATTCATTAGGAATTCGCCCAAGACAAGCGATGGCAACCGTTATTTTACCTCAGGCTTTAAGAAATATTTTACCAGCCGTCGGCAATGAATTTGTGACAATTATCAAAGATAGCTCGCTTCTTTATACTATAGGAGTAATGGAAGTTTTCAATGGTGCACAAACAGTAGCAAATTTGACTTATCAAACCATTAGCCCGATGTTATTTGTAGCTCTTTACTATTTTGTAGTCACTTTTGTTGTCAGTCGCTTACTTGTTTTATTTGAAAAGAAACTCGGGAAAGGATATGCAAAATAATGAATGAATATTTAATCGAAATAAAAAATCTGCATAAATATTTTGGAAAAAATGAAGTCTTAAAAGGACTTGATATCCAAATAAAAAAAGGTGAAGTCGTTGTGATGATTGGACCCTCTGGTTCTGGAAAATCAACTTTTTTAAGAACGATGAACTTATTAGAAAAACCAACAGATGGTCAAGTTTATTTTGAAGGAGTTAATATCGCTGATAAATCAGTGGATGTCTTCAAACACCGAGAAAAAATGGGGATGGTTTTTCAACAATTTAATCTATTTCCTAATATGACAGTCCTTGAAAATCTATGTTTGGCTCCAGTAAAAACGGGTAAAATGACCAAAGAAGAAGCTAAAAAAACTGCGGAAAATTTACTTCAAAGAGTTGGGCTCTCAGATAAAGCAGAAGCTTATCCACAAGCCTTGTCAGGTGGGCAACAACAAAGGGTAGCTATTGCTCGTGCTTTGGCTATGAACCCAGATGTGATGCTTTTTGATGAACCAACGTCAGCACTTGACCCTGAAATGGTTGGAGAAGTTTTAGCCGTGATGCAAGAACTTGCCAAAGAAGGTATGACAATGGTCGTTGTAACCCATGAAATGGGATTTGCTAAAACAGTTGCTGACAGAGTCTTGTTTATGGCTGATGGAACAATTGTTGAACAAGGAAAACCTACACAAATTTTTGATTCTCCAAAAGAAAAACGAACACAAGACTTTTTAGCAAAAGTTTTATAATAAGAAGAGACTATAGTTAAAGAGAATATCAAAAAAACGGCATGTCTGCTGTTTTTTTTCTGGTCTGTGGTATAATACTAGTAAGACTAGTAAAGTGATGGAAGAAAAATTATAGAAAAGAGAAAATACAATGAAGTATGAAGATATTAACGAAAACACTATAAAAATCACCTTGTCTTTTGATGATTTGACAGATTATGACATCAAATTATCAGACTTTTTCGGTAACCAAGAAGTGATTGAGCAATTTTTCTATGAATTGGTCGATGAACTTGGTTTAGAAAATCGTTTTGGAAATGTTGGAATGTTAACTTTCCAAATTCAACCTTTTCCTCAAGGGGTTCACATGATTGTTCATGAAGAAGCGATGTTAGGGGAAGGTGGAGAAATACCAGATGACCCAGAAGAGTTTGAAGAATTGATGACTGGTTTTTATAATAAATTAAATGAAATAGGGGCAGATATGGCGCGCGAGCGAGGAATTACTGATTTTAAACCTGGGCTTGGTTTACCAGGAACAAAAAAAGACGAAGCTGAACAAGAGCCAGATTTTATTTATTACTCTATTCGTTATGAAGATATTATGTCTGTCTTAACAGGAATAAAGAATGTAAAGTTTGCTGACGAAGAATCAGAGTTTTATCGTTATGATGGTAATTTTTATCTTGTTGTCTTGGATAATCAAAAAGAAAAAGGCAAGATGCATGTTGAAAGCACCCGTTCACGAATGATGGAATATGGGGAAGCAACAAAAATGAGTCGAGAATTTTTGCAGGAGTATGGTGAATGTCTTATTGCGACACGTGCTTTAGATGTTCTTAGAAAAATCTAAATATGGTTGATACATTAAAAGAAATCCCCTTTGCACTTAAGTTCCTAATCGTTATTATTATCACTTTTGGTATCTCTGTGATTCTAACGCCAATTATGACTTTTGTGTCCAAGGCAATTGGTGCGGTGGATAAACCTAATGAGCGTCGTGTGAATAAAAAGCCAATGCCCTCTGCTGGAGGTTTGGTCATTTTCATTGCTTTTACGATTGCAACCTTGTTTATTCTGCCACACATTGTTCATAGTCAGCCTCCTATTCATTCAGAACCTCCAGTACACGGTGAAAGTCATCAGCCAATTCAGCTAGTCAGCTATTTCAATTACATTTGGCCCTTTATTGTTGGTGCTGGAATTGTTGTTTTGACTGGTTTGATTGATGATATAAAAGAAATTTCACCTAAAATGAAACTTTTAGGATTGACTATTGCTGCGAGCTTTATTTGGTTTTTTACTAATGCCCGTTTTGATAATTTAAAAATCCCGTTTGGGGGGCCTTTACTAATCTTCCCCGCTTGGCTATCCTTTATTTTTACCGTTTTTTGGATACTTGCTATTACTAATGCAATAAATTTAATTGACGGGTTGGACGGACTAGCAAGTGGAGTATCAATTATTTCACTGACAACAATGGGAATTGTCTCTTACTTTTTCTTACCAAGTCCGAATGTATTTTTACCGATTACCATTTTTACAATCGTTGCTGCAATTATGGGATTCTTTCCTTATAATTATCATCCAGCGATTATTTATCTGGGAGATACAGGAGCCTTGTTCCTTGGATTTATCATCTCGGTTGCTTCGTTACAAGGTTTGAAAAACGCAACGGCTGTAGCCGTCTTGACTCCTCTATTAATTTTAGGAGTACCGATTACGGATACAGTCATGGCAATGGTTCGTCGTAAACTTAATCGTCAATCAATTGCAACGGCTGATAAACGGCATCTTCACCATCGCCTAATGGCACTTGGTTTTACTCATCGTGGAGCTGTTCTGGTCATTTATGGAATTGCATCGATATTTGCATTTATCTCCATTCTTTTGCAATTTTCAAGTCGTATCGGTGGGATTCTCTTAGTGATTGCTTGTCTCTTTGGATTGGAAATATTTATTGAACTTGTTGGAATTCTAGGCGAAAATCGACAGCCAGTCTTAAAAGCATTGAAATTTGTTGGAAATTCTAGTTATCGTGATAAAGTTCTCCATTCTGATGAAGATGCAGATGCAGATGTAGATGAAGAAGATATTAAAAATCTTTCAATGATAGATGAGGAAATTGATGAACCAACACAAGAATTCCCAATTCAAAATTATCGTAGAAGTCGAAATAAAAAATAAGAATAACCTCTAATTTTAGAGGTTTTTTGATATCTAAAAATTCCTGTAGTCATTTATTATTTATATTGCGATTAATAAAAATAATGTATGCGAAAATAACAAATTTTGTCAATTTTTTGTTAGAATAGAGACTATAAATGTCAAATACAATTGACAATTCAAAGGAGCGAAAAAATGGCTACACTTGAAATTAAAAATCTTCATGTGGCGATTGAAGATAAAGAGATTCTCAAAGGAGTCAATCTAGTCATCAACACCAATGAAATCCATGCGATTATGGGACCTAATGGGACTGGTAAATCAACATTATCTGCCGCAATTATGGGGAATCCTAATTATAGCGTTACACAAGGAGAAGTTCTTTTTGACGGACAAAACGTTTTAGAAATGAGCGTTGATGAAAGAGCCCGCCTAGGACTTTTCCTAGCAATGCAATATCCATCTGAAATTCCAGGTATTACGAACGCAGAATTTTTGCGAGCAGCAATGAATGCTAAACGTGCTGAGGATGACAAAGTTTCTGTTATGGAATTTATCAAAAAATTGGATAAAAATATGGAAGTTTTGAGCATGAAAGAAGAAATGGCTGAGCGCTATCTCAATGAAGGCTTTTCTGGTGGTGAAAAGAAACGTAATGAAATCCTTCAACTTTTGATGTTAGAACCAACTTTTGCCATCCTTGATGAAATTGACTCAGGACTTGATATTGATGCTTTAAAAGTTGTTGCTAAAGGTGTTAATTCAATGCGTGGTGAAAAGTTTGGGGCATTTATTATTACCCACTATCAACGTTTGCTTGATTATATTACACCAGATGTTGTCCACATTATGATGGATGGTCGTGTGGTGAAAACGGGCGGCGCAGAACTAGCTAAACGTCTGGAAACTGAAGGATATGTCAATATCGCTGAGGAACTTGGATTAGAATATAAAGAAGAAGTTTAAGGAAAGGAGATAGTAAGTTATTTTTGCTTACTGACATAGCTGTCAGTAAGTTTAAAGCTCATTAATTTACTGACAGAATGATTTGTCAGCAAATTAATGAATTCAGTTAAGAAAATGCAAACTTGCTAATATTAATTATGAATCAAGAAATCTTAAACTTTTCACAAATGCATGCTGAACCAGCTTGGTTATCAGATTTGCGTCAAAAAGCTGCACTTGAATTTGAAAATCTAGAATTACCTAATATTGAACGAGTAAAAATTAATCGTTGGGGCTTAGACCATTTAACAATTTCTGAAAACGAAGAAATTGGATCTGTCCCTACTTTTACAGAAATTCCAAATCATCCCTTGCTTGTTCAAGTCGGAAGTCAAACGGTTATGGAACAAATGACGAAAACGCTGGCTGAACAAGGCGTAATTTTTACAGATTTCAATTCAGCTTTAACCGAAATTCCTGAACTACTTGAAGAAAACTTTGGTTCTGTGGTTCCATTTAATGAAAGTCGTTTAACAGCAGCAAATACTGCGACATTTAATTCTGGATTAGTTCTTTATGTTCCAGATGGTGTGGAAGTCCTTGAACCCATTGAATCAATTTTGATGCAAGAGGGCTCATCAGAAGTTCCATTTAATAAACGAATTTTAATTATCGTTGGAAAAAATGCCAAAGTTGATTACCTTGAACGTTTGGAAACAAGTGGTGAGCAAAGCTCAAAAGCAAAAGCAAATATTGTCGTTGAAGTGATTGCAAAAGCAGGTGCTCAAGTCAAATTTGCAGCCATTGACCGTTTAGGCAAAAATGTTACAGCTTCAGTTGTTCGTCGCGGATTGATTGGTGATAATGCAACAGTTGATTGGTCCGTTGGTGTCATGAATGACGGAAATGTTGTTGCTGACTTTGATAGTGACCTCAAAGGGAATGGTTCACATTCACAGATTAAAGTGGTTGGGATTTCAACAGGTCATCAAACGCAAGGAATTGATACAAGAGTTACAAATTTTGGTCTAAATTCTGTTGGTCATATCTTGCAAAATGGTGTTATTCTTGATAAAGGAACTTTGACATTTAATGCCATTGGTCATATTATCAAAGGGGCTAAAAATGCGGATGCCCAACAATCTTCTCATGTTTTAATGCTTTCTGATAAAGGACGAGGAGATGCCAATCCAATTCTCTTGATTGATGAAAATGAAGTAACTGCGGGGCACGCAGCTTCTGTTGGTCAGGTAGATGAGGAAGATTTATTCTATCTTCAGTCTCGTGGGCTTGATGAAGAAACTGCTAAACGACTTGTTATTCGAGGATTTCTCGGATCGGTTGTCAGTGAAATTCCTGTCAAATCAGTTCAAGCAGAATTTATTGAAACTATTGAAAGAAAGCTGGGCATGTAATGCTTGAAGGCGTAAAAAAAGATTTTCCAGTATTGAATCAAATTGTTAATGATGAACCTTTGGTCTATTTGGACAATGCGGCAACGACTCAAAAACCTTTGGAGGTTTTGGCTGCGATAAAAGATTATTATGAAAATGATAATGCTAATGTCCACCGCGGTGTTCATACTTTGGCAGAGCGAGCAACTGAAAAATATGAGGCGGCGCGTGAAAAAGTCCGTCAGTTTATCAATGCTAAATCAACAAAAGAGGTTTTGTTTACTAGAGGAACAACGACTTCAATCAACTGGGTTGCTCAATTTGCAGGGCAAATCTTAAAAACAGGGGATGAAATTGTCATTTCGGTTATGGAACACCATTCTAATATTGTTCCCTGGCAAGAAGTTGCTAAGAAAACAGGAGCAATCTTAAAGTTTGTCTATCTTAAAGATGGTCAGCTAGATATGGATGATTTACGCAAAAAAATCACTAATCAAACTAAGTTTGTATCGATTGCTCATGTTTCTAATGTATTAGGGACAATTAATCCAGTAGAAGAAATTACCAAAATTGCTCATGAGCACGGTGCCTACATGGTGGTTGATGGTGCACAATCTACACCACATATGGCGATTGACCTTCAAAAAATGGATGTCGATTTCTTTGCTTTCTCAGGTCATAAAATGATGGGACCAACCGGAATTGGCGTGCTTTATGGCAAAGAAGAACTTCTAAATCAATTTGAACCTGTCGAATTTGGGGGAGAAATGATTGATTTTGTTTATGAAAGTCATTCAACATGGACAGAACTTCCTTGGAAATTTGAAGCTGGCACACCTAATATTGCGGGTGCTATTGCTTTAGGAGCTGCGATTGATTATATTCAAGAGCTTGGAATTGACCAAATTCATCAGCACGAAATTGAATTGATTGATTACCTAATGCCAAAACTTCAAGAAATTGAAGGCTTAAAGATTTATGGACCGAAAGATAATGTAAAAAGAGGCGGTCTAATTGCTTTTAATATTGAAGGACTTCATCCACATGATGTCGCAACTGCCCTTGATATGGAGGGGGTAGCTGTAAGAGCTGGTCACCATTGTGCTCAACCTTTATTGAATTATCTCGAAACTCCGGCAACTGCTAGAGCAAGCTTTTATCTTTATAATACAAAAGCAGATTGTGATAAATTAGTTGAAGCACTTAAAAAAACAAAGGAGTTTTTCAACCTTGATTAATATGCTTAATTGGGTCGCCTCCCTCCCACTTTGGTTGGCAACCACATTTCTATTTGTTGTTGTTTTCTTTAGAGCTCAATGTACTTTTTGGTTAGGGAAATTGAGTTACCATGGAATTTTAAAAACGAAGTGGGGCAAAAAGCTTGAAAAAAATTCAGAGACCTCCTCTGGAATTTTGGCCATTCAAAAAATAGGTTGGCCAATTATTCCTCTCTCCTTTTTAACAGTCGGTTTTCAAACTGCTGTGCAATTTGGCGCTGGATTAACAAATTGGTCTTGGTATAAATACACCTTGGCTGCAATTCCAGGTTATTTAGCTTGGGGATTTATCTATGCCTCAGGAGGACTAAGCCTATTTCGTTCACTCGTTCAGGGTTCGATTGGCTTACTTATTCTATTTGTCATCATCATTTTAGCCATGGTAATTGCAGCAAACCTTGTCCTTAGTTATATTCGTAAAAATGGAATAAAAACTGATGATTAGAGAAAAAGAATAATCAACAAGTTACTGACAGAAATTTTATAAGTCATTAAAGAAGGCTGTCAGTAACTTTTAGAATTTATTTTTATCAATATTAAAATAAAGAAAGTGTGAAAATGTGGCTTTATCTAAATTAGATAATCTATATCGTGCAGTAATTCTTGACCACTCATCAAATCCACGTCATGCTGGAGAGTTACAGACAGGATGTATGGTTGACCTCAACAATCCAACCTGTGGTGATGTGATTCGCTTGACCGTTGAATTTGAAAATGATGTCATTTCAAACATTGCTTTTAGTGGTCATGGCTGCACAATCTCAACAGCTTCAGCTTCAATGATGACCGTTGCTGTTCTTGGAAAAACAAAAGAAGAAGCTAAAGAGTTGGCAACAATTTTTTCAGCAATGGTGACTGGTGAAACTGACGAACGACAAGAAGAACTTGGTGATGCTCAGTTTCTTGCAGGGGTTAGCAAATTTCCAGCTCGAGTAAAATGTTCCACTCTGGCTTGGAATGCCTTAAAAAAGGCCATTGATGTTGGTGAAGCACAAGAAACAGTAATTCATGGCGAATAGCTAAAAGTTACTGACAGATTTTTTATCAGTAAATAAAGGCTCGTCAGTAAAACTGAGGAGTCTAGTCTGTCAGTAAAAAGCGATTGAATTGAGCTTTTTATCAATGGATGAAGGATTTGTCAGCAAAGCTGACAAGTCTGTCAGTAATAAATATGCCAAAGAGGAAGAAAAATGACAGAAAATAGTACACAAGAAGTCGTCAAAGACCTCGAAGAATATAAATTTGGATTTCACGATAATGCAGAACTTGAATTCACAACAGGTTTAGGTTTGACCGAAGAAGTCATTCGCGAAATTTCTGAAACAAAAAATGAACCTGAGTGGATGTTAGAATTTCGTCTGAAATCTTTTGAAGCTTTTAAAAAATTGGACATGCCAAAATGGGGCCCAGATCTTTCTGGTATTGATTTTAATGACATTGTCTATTATCAAAAACCATCAGCAAAAGCTGCGCGTTCTTGGGAAGATGTTCCTCAAGAAATCAAAGACACTTTTGAAAAAATTGGTATTCCAGAAGCTGAACGTTCATATTTGGCAGGAGCTTCTGCTCAATATGAATCAGAAGTTGTTTACCATAATATGAAAGATGAATTTGAAAAATTAGGAATTATTTTCACTGATACGGATTCAGGATTACGTGACTATCCAGAAATTTTCAAAAAATATTTCAGTAAACTGGTTCCACCAACGGATAACAAATTGGCAGCATTAAATTCTGCCGTTTGGTCTGGTGGGTCATTCGTCTATGTTCCTAAAGGAGTCAAATGTGAGATTCCTATTCAAGCCTATTTCCGTATTAACAACGAAAAATCAGGACAGTTTGAACGGACTTTGATTATTGTTGAAGAAGGTGCATCTATTCAATATGTTGAGGGATGCACTGCACCAACTTACTCTGCAAGTTCACTTCATGCAGCAGTGGTTGAAATCTTTGTTGAAGAGGGTGGTTACATGCGCTACTCTACTATTCAAAACTGGTCAGATAATGTTTATAATCTGGTTACCAAGCGTGCTGCTGCAGAAAAAAATGCAACCGTTGAATGGATTGACGGAAACTTGGGTTCAAAAGTATCCATGAAATACCCAGCCGTTCATTTGAATGGACCAGGAGCGCGTGGAACAATGCTCTCAATCGCTTTTGCTGGAGCAAACCAAAATCAAGACACAGGTGCTAAAATGATTCATAACGCACCAAATACTTCAAGTTCAATCATTTCTAAGTCTATTGCCAAAAATGGTGGAGCAGTCAATTACCGTGGGCAAGTTACTTTTGGAAAAAATTCTAAAAAATCTGCTTCTCATATTGAATGTGACACAATTTTGATGGATGATTTATCAAAATCAGATACCGTACCATTCAATGAAATTCATAATTCGCAAGTTGCCTTGGAACACGAGGCAAAAGTGTCAAAAATCTCGGAAGAACAACTCTATTATTTGATGAGTCGTGGACTTACAGAAAAAGAAGCAACTGACATGATTGTCATGGGCTTCATTGAACCCTTTACCAAAGAATTGCCAATGGAATACGCTGTTGAATTAAATCGCTTGATTTCTTATTCAATGGAGGGTTCTATCGGGTAAAATAAAAAATCTGCTCCCTTGATTTTGGGGAGTATTTTTTTATGATTTATATCTTACTTAGTTTGTGATATTAGAGAAAAGAGGTACAATGAAAACTCTGATAGAATCACTTGAAATAATAAAGAGGATTAATCTAAATTTTATTTTTTCATAATTCGTTGAATAATAGTTTCAACAGGCTCAATTTTTTCAAGATAAGCAGAAGAGCTACCAGCCATAAATGCACCATTGATTAAATCGCCTGTTTCTACTGCGGCTCTCAAAGATTTATTAGAAGAAGGTTCTGACGAAGGCTTTAATAATCTTGTCAGATGGCCATTCTTATCTGAGATTAAACTTGTGCCATTTTCTTCACTTTTGCAGATTAATTCTTGGTAAATTGGTGAAATATGACATTCTTTTGCCAATAAAAAGGCGGTACCAACTTGTACCCCGTTTGCACCTAAAATATTAGCCAAAGAAGCAGTATGGTGATCATAAATTCCACCAGCAGCGATGAGCGGTAAGGGACAGATTGGAGCAATTTCTTTGAGAAGTGAGGCCAAGTTTTGGCTACCCACGTGACCTCCTGCTTCATTTCCTTCTACAATGATTCCGGAGATAGGAAGTTTTAACATTTTTAGGGCAATTTCTTTATTGGGAACCACAGGGAAAAGTTTGATATTATTAGCAATAATAGTATCAATAATTTCTTTAGGACTCCCTGCACCAGTTGTCACTACTGATATTTTTTCTTCACAAATCACTTCTAAAAGTTGCTTGATATTTTTATCGAGTAGCATTAAATTAACACCAAAAGGCTGTGAAGTGAGAGTTTTTGTTTTTCTTATCATTCTTCTCAATTCATTTGCTGTCCGTCCGCCACTACCAATAATTCCCAAAGCTCCATTGTTTGAAACAGCAGCTACTAATTCGGCATTAGAAGCCCAAGCCATTCCGCCTTGAAAAAGAGGGTATTTTATTCCTAATTCGTGATACCAAGTCATTTAATTCTCTTTCTATGCCATATTAAAGTTTATGAAATGTGGGTTCCTGCCAATAGCCAATTTCAGGGCCATTAACGGAAAAAATTTTACCTGTCATTTCGCTTTCGATTAAATCATTAATAATAAAATTAGCGACATCGGAGCTTGAACCCATTTTCCATTCATCAGGGATATTCTGACCATAAGTTTCTTTTAAACTTTTTAATACTGGTAGAGTCATATCAGTTACGGCAGCAGGGGAAACAGAATTTACTCGTATCTTATTTTTTTGCAATTCTTTAGCTAATGTTTTCGTAAAGGCAATGATGCCAGCTTTGGACGCTGCATAGTTTGCTTGCCCGAAGTTACCAAATAAAGCTGATTTTGAAGTTAGTGTAATGATTTGTCCACCTTGATTGATTTTATCAAGCAAAGCGTGAGTACTATTAAAGACACCGGTCAAATTGACAGAAATGACTTCATCCCAAATTTCTGGACTCATTTTCTTAAAAGTACTATCAGCAGTAATTCCAGCATTATTAATTAGAATATCAATATCCTTTATTAATTTGGCTGCATTAGCAACGCTAGAGCGATTAGAAACATCTAGTGGAATAGCTTGGATTTCTGTTTCGGGAAATTTTTTTTGTAATTCTTCAGCCCTACTTTTTAAACTTAGTGGGTCACGGCCAGTTAAAATGACTTTGTGATTGGATTGAGCAGCCTTCTGAGCAATTGCCCAGCCGATTCCCCTTGTTGCACCAGTAATCAAAATTGTTCGTTTGTTCATTGCTTCCATTCTCCTTTTAGGATTAATGTTTGATTTCTGTCAGTAATTTGAAAAGCGTTTTGATTAAATATAAAACAAAAGCGTTCATTCAAATAAGCTGGTGAGCAGAAATTTGCTTTTAGATATGATAAAGGCACAGAATAGAACTCTTGATACATCTCTTCTAAAATAAATAATAAAAAATTTCCAGGTATAATAGGATTTTTACCGTAGTGTAAAGAATTGGTATCTTTAACTGATTGAAGATAATCAATTAAATCAGCCTTATTGATTTTTTTGTATAATTTCATTCCAGGAATCCTCAGATAATAGACTTAGGTTAATTTGTGCCAATAACTTTGTATTGCTAGTTATTTCAAGACTTAGATTGATTATATATTTTTTTGAATGACGAGTGATGTGTTCACTTAGTAAATAAAGTTTCAGTTTATCAAATGAATAATTAGAAGATGAATATCGAATAATTTCTTCGGATAGTAACCAATTTTCTCCATTTTTAAGACTGTGGGGAATTCCTTCTAATTCTTGCCACAATTGTGGAAGTAAGGAGAGAAAATTTTTTTGGCCCTCTAATTTAAAATGTCTTGGAAGACTTGTTTGAGCGATTAAAATCATTTTTGATACCAGTGGTTACCTATCAGTACACTGATTCCCATACCTCCAGCTACGCACAAAGTTGCGATGCCAAGACATGGTTTTTGCACTTGGTTTAGGCGATTTAAGAGTCGAGAAATTAGAATGCCACCAGTTGCACCGTAAGGATGACCAAATGCAAGGGCACCACCATAAGCATTTAATTTTATATCATCAAGCTTAAAATAATTTTGGAATAAAATGGCCTGACTGGCAAAGGCTTCATTTAATTCGATAGCCTCAATATCATTAAGTTTAAGGCTAAATTTCTGTAAAAGTTTTTCAGTTGCTTTTATTGGGCCTAATAAGAAATCTGATGGAGATAAAGCAATAGTTGTTTGTCCTAGATAATATCCCTGAAAATCAAAAGGTTTATTAGTGGATGACAATATGATTGAAGAAGCACCGTCGTTTATTGGGCAAGAGTTTCCAGCAGTGGCTGTTCCGTTAGTGGTAAAAGCAGGGGTTAATTTGCTCAAAGCGTCTATTGAGCAATTAGGGCGAACAGTTTGATCATTACTTATTGTAAATTCTTCATCTTGATAGGGAAAAATTTCGTTTTCTAAAAGTTTTCCTTCAATGGCTTGAGTCGCTTTTTTATGACTATTTAGAGCGTAAAGGTCTTGAATACTACGAGAAATATTGTATTTTAGGGCTGTCATATCGGCAATTGTTCCCATGTCAAAATCTTCATAGGGTTCAGGAGCCATTTTAAATCGGTTAATCGGCTGATGACTCTCTGAATCAAGCACAATATTGGCTTGAGATGTGCTTTCTATCCCACCTGTGCAAATAATGGAAGCTTCACCAGAAATAATGTAATTTGCAGAGCTAATCATAGCTGTCAGTCCAGAACCGCACTGCTGGTCAATAGTAAAAGCTGGGACTTTGCTAGAAAATCCTGCTTTTAAGGCGCAACGTCGAGCCAAATTTCCTCCTTGATTAGTCACATTTCCCAAAATAATATAGTCAATATCAGCTTTTTTGAGAAGTGTATTTTTATTAAACTGTTGTTTAATTAGATTTTGATATAAAGTTTCAGGAGAAGTTTTTTTATAAAAACCATTGATTTTTCCTATAGGTAAACGGTTTGCTGCTATTATACCGACGGGATTTTTAAAGCTCATGATAGACACCTCTAAAATATTCTTTTTCTAATTCTTTTCTGGATATTTTTTGATTTTTAGTAAAATTAAGAGTAGGAGTTTCTAAATATATTTGAGGAAGTTTGTATTTAGGAAGTCTTTGAGCTAGTATTCTGATTAATTTCTCTTTCTCGATAGGATTTAAGAGGAGTAGAGCAATTTTTTGACTATATCTTTCATCAAAAACTCCAAAAGCGATGCAGTCTTCACATAAATCTTTTGCCATACGCTCAATTTCTTCTGGAAAAATTTTATTTGCACCGTGCTCGATAATGTCAGACCGGCGTCCAAATAAATACAGATGATTTTTTTTTAAAGTTCCTAAATCATCAGTTGTCCATGATTGTGGATAAGGTTGATTAAGATAACCAGAAAATAAATAAGGACTTTTAACTGTAAGACGATATTGTGGTCCTAAAGTGAGCTCTACGTATGGAAAGAGTTTTCCTACAGAGGATGCTTTTTTACCATCATTAACTGCTTGCCATGAAATAAAACTTGTTTCAGAGCTTCCATAAAATTCAATCATTTGAGTTTGTGGAAGTTTTTTTCTTACTTTATTAATTGCCTCTGGACTCAGTGTTCCTCCACCTAAAAAAATAATCTCTGGAGAAGTTAAGGGAAATAATTCATTGAGGTTATTTAAGAGAAAGGTTGGGACGGTGAAGAGAGCATAACTTTCCTTAATGTTTGTAAATTGAGAAGGTTTTGTAATTGCTAGGAAGGTTTTCCCTAAATATAAAGCGCACATTAGTGTGTGAAGTCCTAAAGAGGTGGTGAGAGGACTTGTAGTTGCAAGAGCCTGTAATTTGTTCAAATGAAATAGATTATTGCAAACTTCAAAGCCAATTTTCCAAGACTCCCAGTTACGATAATAGATTTTGGGCTGTCCAGTTGTCCCAGATGTGCTTGCTAAAAACAAAGTATCCTCAGGAATAAGTCCGAATTCAAGAGACTTTTTCTTAAAAGATTTATCCACGACAAGTGGATAATTTCCACTTTCGATAATTGCGAGAAAATCAATAATAAAATTAAAGGGACTATCATTTATTAGAGTAATAACAGTTTTGGAGGAGTTGCTATAATCTGCTATTTTTTTTTGTACTAAATCATTGATTTGTTGGTAGTTATAGGAAGTTTCATCTATTTTAAGAGCTGGATAATCAGTAAAAAGTGCGGCCAGTTTTGAAAAATTAAATTTATTTTTTTCCATCTAAAATTTTCCTTTGTATGAATAAAAAAGCAAACAATAAAATTAATAGTTAACCTAAATTTGATTTTAGGGTTACTGTTTGATATGATATCAGTATAATAAAAAATTCTTTTATTGTAAAATATAAAATCAGGAGTAGCAAATATGACTAAGAATCAAAAAGTCAAAACATTAACGTATTCAGCCTTTATGACTGCATTTATTATTCTTCTAGGATTTTTACCAGGAATACCAATTGGTTTTATTCCTATCCCAATTATCTTGCAAAATATGGGAATAATGATGGCTGGGGGACTTCTTGGACCCAAATATGGTACAATTTCGGTAGGAGCATTTCTTACCTTAGCTTTAATTGGCTTACCTGTTTTAACGGGTGGAAATGGGGGAGCAGCGAGTTTTTTAGGACCTTCGGGAGGCTACCGAATAGCTTGGCTTTTTACACCATTTTTAATAGGTTTTTTTATTAAGAAATTGCAAATTACAAATTCCAAGAATTGGATTGGAGAATTAATCATTGTTTTAGTGTTTGGAGTTATTTTTGTTGATCTAGTCGGAGCAATCTGGCTATCTATTCAATCTAATATTCCATTAATTACTTCGTTGATTTCTAATTTAGTTTTTATTCCTGGTGATTGTATCAAAGCCATTTTGACTGTTTTTATCGTGCGACGTCTTAGAAAAGAAGGGGGCTTTGAAATGTATTTTAGAAAGTGATAATTATGCGAACAACAAAGCAATTTGTCTTGTTAAAACTTCTTCAACAAAAAGGAAACTGGGTTTCGGGTGATGAATTAGCTGAGGAACTAAAGCTTAGTCGAGAAAGTATCTGGAAAGCAATTAATACTTTAAAGCGCAAGGGCAATCAAATCGAAAGCCGTAAAAATTTGGGCTATAAGTATGTTGGAAATGATTCATTAGATGAAGATACGATAAATTTTTATAGCGGAATGAAATTTGAAGATAAAATTTTTGTTTTTGATGAGGTGACTTCTACGCAAGAGTTAGCGAAGCAATATTTGTCTTCACATGAGGTCAAACAACCTCTTATTTTTGTTGCAAATAATCAAACGGAGGGTCACGGTCGGCGTGGCCGAAATTTCTATTCTCCAAGTGATACTGGATTATATTTTAGTCTTATTTTACCGAACCCAAGTCATGATGTTTTGGAAATAGGATTATTGACGACAAGTACGGCTGTGGCTGTTGTCAAGGTCCTTGAGCAATTTTATAAAGATAAAAACTTTCAACTTAAATGGGTTAATGATATTTATTTGGGGACCTATAAAGTTGGCGGAATTATCACTGAAGCTGCTTTAGATTTAGAATCAAGCTCCGCTGGAAATTTCATTATGGGAATTGGCTTAAATCTTTCAACAAAAGATTTTCCAGCGGATTTATCTGAAAAGGCTCAGGGAATAAACCCTGAGTATGAGATAGACAGAAATCAGTTATTAGCGGAAATGGCTAAAGAAGTGATAAATAATTTCGCAAATTATAGACAGCCAGATTTAATTGATGAGTATCGAAAGAGGTCATTGTTGTTTGGTAAAAATGTGACTTTGAAATTGGGAGCAAAAGCTGTTAAAGGGCGAGTAGAAGGATTTTCTGATGATGGAAGCTTGATTTTAAAAGCAGAGTCAGGTGAATTACAAACTTTTAAAAGTGGCGAAGTTGTGAAAGTTGATTGGTAGTGAGAGGTGAGCTTAATTGCGAGAAAAAATCTGGGGCAAAGCGATAGATGAGGAAGGCAGATGTATTCATTATCGTCAAGAAAATGATATTGTCGCCCTAAAATGTGGATATTGTGAAAAATATTTTTCATGTTATCATTGTCATGACGAGCTAGAAAATCATCAGTTTATGGCTACAGATAAAGATGATTTTCCAGTCCTTTGTGGTCATTGTGGAACAAAAATGAATTTTAATAATTATTCAAAGGGGCATTGTGTGAAGTGTGACTTTGCTTTTAATCCAAATTGTCATCGACATTGGCATGTTTATTTTAAAGCATAGGCTTGAGTGTTGATATTATGAAGGAAAAAATTAAATGTTATTTACTGAATTAGCAAGAAAAAAATCATCAGTGTTTTGGGAAAGAAGTTTTAATCATCCTTTTATTCAGGGGTTAGTGAGCGGAGAATTAGCTCCTGAGGTTTTTCGCTATTATTTGTTGCAGGATCGTTATTATCTTGAACATTTTAGCAAGTTATATTTCCTTATTGCCGAGAAGTCTACTAGTGAAGAGGTTCAAGCACATTTAAGATTAAATGCAGAAGAACTAAAAAATGGAGAAATTTTTGTTCGTGAAGGATTTTTTAAAGAATTAGAGATTGGTGAACAAGAAGTTTTAGAAACGCCTATTGCTCCTACTGCTTATCATTATGTTTCTCATATGTATCGACAGCTTATTGATGGGACTGTCAATAGTGCTATTGCAGGAATGCTACCTTGTGCTTGGCTTTATCATGAAATTGGTATGCAATTAATTGAGGTCGGGTCGCCCAATCCGTTGTACCAAAAATGGATTGAGACCTATGGTAGTGAAGAAGCTACCCTCCAAATAGTAAAAGAGTGCGATATTATCAATCGGCTTTACCAGGATAGTGATGAACAAGAGCAAGAACAGATGCTTGAGGCTTTTCTGATTAGTAGTAAAATGGAGGCCGATTTTTGGGAAATGGCTATGGTCTTAGAAAAATGGTAGTTGAAATTTTTCTGTAAAAGTTAAAAAGTCTTATATGACTTCTAATATAAAAAAAGATTAAATGTATTTCAGTTAATTCTTGCAAACGGATACACAAAATGATAGAATATAATTATCCTTATAGGAAAGCGTTTACCTAAAAGTCATGGTTACGTTAATAAGCTATAGCGAGTAGCTTAATTTCTTTCAAATCCCTCCTAGTCAGAGGGATTTTTTTATGGAATTTTAGATTGAAAGAATTGATAATAAATGGATTATCAACCTGAAAATGTTCCTTTGAAATTAATTTACTTTTAAATGAGAAAAAGCTTGTCACTGCCATCTTTAGATGTTATAATTTATTGTGGTGCAAAATTTTATATGCTAGTTAGGAGAAGTAGTGGAACATTCAGCTACTCAGCGCGAATCCCAAAAAGTATGGACGGCCATTAAAAATTGGTTTCTAGTGGACAAAGTTTTTCTGATTTCGTTTATTATTGCAATTATTGCCATTAGTTTGGGTGGAGTGACAACGCGTTTCTTTAATTATCACGTCATCGTTACGGTTTCAGGTTTGATGCTTGTGATTGGTGGATTTAAAGAAACAGGTTTGTTACAGTATTTGGGACAATCCTTAGTCAAAAGAAGTACAACAACGCGTCAGCTCGTTCGATTTACGACGCTACTTACCTTCTTTTTAGCCGTTTTTTTTACAAATGATTTAACAATCTTGACGGTCTTACCGCTCTATTTAGCGATTACTAAAGAAATTAAAAATCGAAAGTCAGTTTATATTGGAGCAGCATTGATTGTTCCAGCCTGTCACATTGGTTCTGCCTTACTTCCACAGGGCAATCCACATAATCTTTATTTGTATTCTTTTTATAAAGTGGCTGCACATCATGGTGGTGTCGCTTTAACTAATTTGGACTTTTTTAAAGGAACTGGGGCTCTATGGATTTTAGGACTATTAATTTTGATGATTGCTTGTCAATTCATTGATAATGAGCCTTTGGTGATTGAAACTAAAGTGACGCAATTTAATAAAGTCGAAACTTCTATTTTTGTTGTTTTGATGTTATTGATGGCAGCTTCTGTTTTTGGTTATGTGAATTTTTATCTTGCTGGAGCAATTGTTGCTTTAGTTGTGTTGATTTATCGTCCGAGACTTTTTAAAGGAATTGATTATCACCTTTTATTTACATTTATCTTTTTCTTTTTGATTGTAGGAAATATTGCTAATATCAGTGTGTTAACTGATTTTATCAGTGATACTTTAGTTGGACCGCAAGCTTCTTTTTTAGGAACTGTGATTATGAGTCAATTTATCTCTAATATCGCGGCCCCAATTTTGATTTCTCCGTTCACTCCTCATGCTGTTTCTTTGGTGCTGGGAGCTGATATTGGGGGAATTGGTACAATTGTTTCGTCAATGGCAACGCTGATTGCTTACAAAGTTATTCGAATGAATGCGCGTGGAGAAACGCGAGGATTTGTAAAATATTTTACAATTGTAAATGCAGGATTTGTTGTGATTCTAACTTTAATTGGTTTAGTCATTGTGACAATCGTTGGTTAAGATGTAAAAGTTGGAGCATCCAGCTTTTTTATTATGGAAAATTTTTACTGACAGAGCTGTCAGTAATTTTTTATTTACCTCTGATAGAAATTTGTTAATTAAAAATGTGTAGAAATTTCTGTCAGTAATTAATAAATGGTGTATAATAGTTAAAAATGTAAAGGAGAAGGAAATGGAGTTTAGATTAGCGAAAAAGTCTGATGCTAAAAGACTTTTAGAAATTTATAAACCTTATGTTGAAAAAACAGCCATTACTTTTGAGTATGAAGTCCCAACGATTGCAGAATTTGAAAAGCGAATTGAAAAAAATAGGAAGTCGCTATCCTTATATTGTGGCGATTGAAAATGACAAAATCATTGGTTATGCTTATGCTGGCGCTTATCGAGAACGGGCGGCTTATAATTGGGTGGTTGAATTATCAATTTATTTAGATGAAAATGAACGGCAACATGGCGCTGGTAGTGCCCTTTATCAAAAGTTACTGACAGCTTTGTCGGCACTTAATTATCAGCGTGCTTATGCTTGTATTACCTATCCAAATCTGGCAAGTGTTGCATTTCATAAAAAATTTGGTTTTGAGAAAATTGGACTTTTTCCAAAAGCGGGTTATAAGTTTGAAAAATGGTATGGTATTGTTTGGTTAGAACGCTCTCTTCAAAATACTGACAAAGTTACTGCAATAAAATTACTGACAGATTTGTCAGAGAATGAACTAGAAAAAATCTTGGCCAATTAGTCAAGATTTTTTATTATTTTATTAAAAAGTAAAACATTTTGTGTTTGGTAAGAAAAATATTAAAATAAAATTAAATAAATTAAAAGTAGAAAGGAAGAAAAAATGAACAAATTTATCTGGTCCATTTTTATCCCTGTCCTGATTTTTGCAGGACTATTGACAGTTATTGGTTTTGCCCTTGAGAGTCAGCATTTTTACTGGCTTCAATCCGTCGAGCTAATTTATCTTTTTGGAAGTTTAATCTTTACTTTTGCTGCTTTTTGGATTTGGCATCTGGGGATAAAATCTCGGAAAATGAAAAGCTTAAAAGTTTTATGGCTCATCATGAGTTTAGTTTTTCTAATTGACTTAATCAACACAGGAGTTTATTTAGCTCAGGGTCAAGGATGGCTGTGGGGCATGAGTAGTTTTAGTTCTGCTGGACCTGCATTTTTTGCAAGCATGCTACTTTTGATCCTAAGTTTTTTAGGTTTTAGAGATCAAATGAAGAAAGAAAATTAAAATGACAAAATTAAGACATTTTTGTCTTACTTAAGAGGGAAAAGGAGGTTAAAAGTGAAAATAAAATGATATAATTAGAAAAAAAGGAAGAGTAAGGAAAATTATGACATTAAAGATTGACAAAGTTCGAAAAAGCTTTGGTGATAAAATCGCTGTTGATAATCTCAATATGCTTGTTAAACCAGGTGAAGTTATGGGCTTAATTGGTCAAAATGGTGCTGGGAAAACAACGACTTTTCGGATGATTCTTAATTTTATATCAGCTGACCAAGGAAAAATTACTTGGCAAGATGGACCGATTACCCAAGAAATTAAACAAAAAATTGGTTTCTTACCTGAAGAACGTGGACTCTATCAAAAGATGACGGTTGAAGACCAAATTCTTTACTTTGCGGAACTCCATGGAATGAAACGAGCAGATGCCCGGATAAAGCTACAAGACTGGATGAAACGCTTAGAGGTCGTTGGTAAACCAACTGATAAAGTGCAAACCCTCTCTAAAGGGAATGCCCAAAAAATTCAATTCATTGCCACTTTAATTCATGAGCCTGAATTTTTGATTTTGGATGAGCCATTTACAGGTCTTGACCCAGTGAATACAGAACTCTTGCGAAATGAGATTAAACGGAGTCGTGATAATGGAGCGGCGGTTATTTTCTCTAATCATAATATGAGTGATGTTGAGCTTTTATCTGATCATTTGTTAATGTTAAAAGGTGGTCAAACAATTTTAAATGGAACGGTTGAAGCCATACGAGCTTCTTATGGTCGTACCCGCATTTATTTGGAGTCTGATCTACCAAATGAAGAACTTTCTGTAATCACAGGAGTTGAATCAATTGAAAAAAGAGGAAGCGGTCGTTCAATAAAAATATCTGAGGCAGAAGTTGGGCGTGAAATTTTCCAAAAAGTATCTAAAGAGGGCTATGTTCAAGCATTTGTTCAATCTCCACCGTCACTGGATGAAATTTTCCGAATGGAAGTAGCTGAGAACAATCAAGAAAATTTAAGTGCAAGAAGTGAGGAAATAAAATGAAAAATCAAACTTGGCTTGTTGCAAAAAATATTTACCGGAGTCGTGTCAAAGGAGTGGGCTTTTGGGCACTAGTCCTTTCACCATTTTTGCTAGGAGCGATTTATTTAATTATCGGTTTAGTCATCAGTAGTGGGGCTAATCAAAGTCCAAAAATTGCTGTAGTCGATAATCCTGCTCTAACTCAGATTCTTTCTAAAAACGACACTTTAAAAGCAGACATTCGTAATGAGTCTTCTTTAGAAGGCGCTAAAAAAGACCTTTCTTCCGGAAAAATTGATGGATTTTTAACCGAAGATAATGGAGCTTATACCATTGTCACTGATAATAAATCAAGTGTTAAATTTGACCAATCAAGTTTTCAAACTGCGTTGACTCAAGTTAATATTTCAAAAACAGCACAACGTCTCAATCTGTCAGCCGCTGATGTTCAAGAACTTCTTAGTCCAGCTAAGTTTACAATGAAAACACAAACAAGTTCTGGACAAAAGTCAACAGGTGATGGACAGACTGGCGCGAATATTGCAATTGGCTCCATTGCTTCGATTTTAATTTTTACATTGATGATGATGTATGTGGGAATCATTGGTCAGGAAATTGGTAACGAGAAATCCAGTCGTATTATGGAGACGTTACTCGCGGCCACTAGCTCAAACGTGCAGTATTATGGGAAAATTATTGGTGTAATTCTACTATTAGCGACTCAGCTTGGAATTTATGTGCTTGGTTTCGGGATTGCTTATCCTTTTATCAAAAATTTAGATCAAATTAAAGCGATTGGGGCCATGCTTTCTGGGATTACCTTCGGTTTCGGAATTTATTTGGTAGCCATGTCTTTGATTGGGATTTTGGGCTATTTAATTCTCGCATCAATTGTGGCATCTCTGGTTAATGAGCAAGCCCAGGTGCAACAAGCTACTCAGCCAATTGCCTTTTTAGCGATGATTGGTTATATTGGGGGAATTGCTGGCTCGACTGTTCCGGGGAATATTGTTTTGAAAGTTCTTAGTTTTATTCCATTTATCAGTCCAACATTGATGACTAGCCGATTGGCTATTCAATATTCAACAACGACAGAAGCTTGGATTGCTCTTGGATTACAACTTTTAGCAACACTTGCCATAGCAAAAGCGGGTGAGAAAATTTATGCGCGAAACGTTCTTTCTTACAGCGATGAAAAAATTATGAGTCAACTTTTTAAAGGACTGACAGGTCAAAATTCGAAGAAAAAAACAACTGACAGACTGGTTAGTGAAAATGGTGAAAAGAAAAATCCATGGCGGAGAAATTCTCCATTGCGTTTGGCTCTTATCGTCATTATCATTCTAATAATTTTGGCTTATCGATTCATCTTTAAATAAAAAATATTTTATAATTCAACTCTTGGAAACTTTCCAAGAGTTTTTTCGTATATAAAAGTATGGATAAGATTTTAGAAAAAGTAAAAGAATATTGGAAAATGATTATTTTAGTTGTTTGTGGACTCATTGCTGGTGGAATTTTTTACGTTTTAACCAACGGTCAAAAGCCAACTACAAATCTGTCAGTAGAAAATTTAAGTCCCGTCAGCAGCCAAAAGTCTGTCAGTAAATTTAGTGGACCTAATGAAAAATCTGTCAGTAAAATTATGGTTGATTTAAAAGGTGCGGTGACAAAACCTAATGTCTATCAAATTTCGTCAGATGAACGTTTAGTTGATTTAATTAAAGAAGCCGGTGGTTTTACTGACTAAGCTGACCAGAAATCAATTAATCTGTCAGCGAAATTAAAAGATGAAGAAGTAATATATGTCCCAAAAATTGGTGAAAGTTCAAGCTCAGAAAATACTGACAGTCCTAATAACTCTGTCAATAGTCAAACCTCTACAACCACTTCAAAAATAAATATCAATGAAGCGGATGTGACAGAATTACAAAAATTAACAGGTGTTGGTCAGAAAAAAGCTCAGGACATCATCGATTTTCGGACGAAAAATGGTGATTTCAAATCACTTGAAGACTTGGGAAAAGTTTCTGGTTTTGGAGATAAAACACTAGAAAAATTGAAAGATGAGCTATGTTTTGAATAAAATGCCTTTGATATTTTTAGCTTATCTTTCTGTTATCTTGTATTTTTTAATTTTTAATTTTAATTTACTTTGTCTCATTTTGTTCATTTTTTCAAGTTTACTTGCCTTATATAGAAAATATTATTTAGTCATTCCTGTTTTATTAGTGATGGGAAGTTTTTTCTTAGTAGTAAAAATGGATACGATTAATAATAGTGAAAATCAGCCAACCACTCTTTCCAAAATTACAATTATTCCCGACACGATCCAAGTTAATGGTGATTTATTAAGTTTTCAAGGAAAAGAAAGAGGCCAAAATTATCAAGTTTACGAGACTCTAAAAAGTAAAAAAGAACAGAAATTTTATCAAAATCTAAGTCAAAATTGTCAGTTGAGTTTCACAGGAAACCTCCAAATTCCGGAAAAACAAAGAAATTTTAATGGATTTGATGACCAAAAATATTTAGCAAGCCAGAATATATATCGGCAAATTACGATTGATAAAATTAATAAAATAGTTTTAAACGACACTTTTGACCTCCACGTTTTAAGACGAAAAGCAATTGTCTGGTCACAAACTCATTTTCCAAAGCCAATGAATGACTATATGACTGGCTTACTTTTTGGATTTTTAAGTAAAGATTTTAATCAAATGGGAGACATTTACAGCTCGTTAGGAATCATTCATCTTTTTGCCTTATCCGGAATGCAAGTTAATTTTTTCATTGATTGGTTTCGTAGAATTGTTCTGCGACTAGGAATGACAAGAGAAAAATTAAATATTTGGCAAATTCCATTTTCAATTTTTTATGCATTTATGACAGGGTTTTCGGTTTCAGTATTACGAGCTTTATTTCAAAAAAATATCCGTCTAAATGCATTAGATAATCTAGCAGTGACAACCTTTCTTTTGATGATTGTGAGTCCTAAATTTTTACTGACAACGGGAGGACAATTAACTTTATTTTATGCTTTTGTTATTTCAATGATTAGTCATAGATTTTCAGAACTAAAAAGAATAAGAAAATTATTGACAGAATCATCAGTGATTTCCTTGTGTGTTCTACCTTTACTCATTTTAGATTTTCATATTTTTCAACCTTTTTCAATTCTACTAACGATTGGATTTGGATTTTTATTTGACGTAATTTTACTACCTTTGCTACTGGGAGTCTTTTTCTTGTCTCTAATTGGCTATAGTTTTAATTTAAATATAATTTTTCAAATTTTAGAGTGGCTGATTTATAAGATTGATTTACCCTTGCACTATCCCTTAGTTTTAGGGAATCCAAACTCAATTGAATTGATAATCTTATTTTGTCTTATCGGTTTGTTAATTGATAGTCTCTTTAAGAAGAGAAGGCAAATAATTTTTGCTGCCTTAATTGTTTGTAGCTTTTTTATTTGTAAAAATCCAATTTCCCCCAGTATCACAGCAGTAGATATTGGCCAAGGGGATAGTATTTTTTTGCAAGATAAATTTAATAAAAAAACAATCTTGATTGATACAGGCGGACGATTAGCTCTTCCGCAAGAAAATTGGCAAAAGTCCCAAACTCAAACAAATGCCGAAAAAACACTCATTCCATATCTTGAATCTGTTGGGGTGAGTAAAATCGACCAGCTCATTTTGACGCACACGGACGCTGACCATGTTGGAGATTTTTTGTATTTAGCCGATAAAATAAAAATAAAAGAAATTTGGGTTAGTCCAGGTGAATTGACAAATAATCATTTTGTAAAAAAATTGAAGAAATCAAAAGTTGCGATTCACGTCAGTAAAGTTGGAGACGCAATTCCAATCTTTGATAGCGTATTACGAGTCATATCAAATGGGTACACAGGAAAAGGGGTTAATAATGACTCTATCGTGACCTATGGAAATTTTTATCAGACAAAATTTCTATTTACGGGCGATTTAGGACAAGAAGGAGAAAAAGAACTTCTTAAAAATTACCCTAAGTTAAAAGTTGATGTTTTAAAAGTAGGTCATCATGGCAGTAAAACAAGTTCAAACCCCGAATTTATTAAAGAAATTAATCCCAAACTTGCACTCATTTCGGTTGGAGAGAAAAATCGCTATGGTCATCCCAACCAAGAAACTCTAGAAACATTAAAAAAATACCAAATAAAAATACTTAGGACTGACCAAAAGGGAGCGCTTAAACTGACGCAAATTAATCAACAGTGGCGAATCCAAACAGTTAGATAAATGAAAGGAAAAAGTGAGCAAAAGACATCTATAAAATGTTACAATAAAGAAGACGTTGGAGGCCTCTAGAAACGTAAAAATACTACCATTATTTGATTTCTAATGTACCCCAAAAATAAAATGGAGTAATGACTTCACAGCGCACACTTTGAAAAAGTGAAAGAAGGTCAGAATAAAAGAGAAAGGAAATTTCAAAATTAAGGGATTTAAGAAAATCCACTTTTAATAGGTAGAAAGTTATCAACAAATGATAACAACATAAATTTATTAAGGAGATATTTTATGGCAGTAATTAATATCGAATACTACTCAGAAGTTCTTGGGATGAATCGAAAAGTTAATGTTATTTATCCTGAATCAAGTAAAGTGGAAGGTTTTACCCAAACAGATATTCCTGTGCTTTATCTTTTGCATGGAATGAGTGGTAACGAGAATTCTTGGATGATTCGTTCAGGAATTGAACGATTAATTCGGCATACTAATTTGGCAATTGTCATGCCCTCAACAGATCTTGGTTTTTATGTGAACACCACATATGGTATGAATTATTTTGATGCGATTGCTCATGAACTTCCCAAAGTAATTAACAATTTTTTCCCAAATCTATCCACAAAAAGAGAAAAAAACTTTATCGCTGGTTTATCAATGGGAGGATATGGAGCTTATCGTCTCGCATTAGGAACTGAACATTTTAGTTATGCGGCTAGTTTGTCTGGCGTTTTGACTTTTGACGGAATGGAAGAAAATTTCAAAGAAAATCCAGCTTACTGGGGAGGGATTTTTGGAAATTGGGAAACTTTTAAAGGGTCAGATAATGAAATTTTATCTTTAGCAGAAAGAAAACAAGAAAACAAACCCAAACTTTACGCTTGGTGTGGGAAACAAGATTTTCTTTTTCCGGGAAATGAATACGCGACAGCCCAATTGAAAAAATTAGGTTTCGATATCACTTATGAAAACTCCGATGGCGTCCACGAATGGTATTATTGGACCAAAAAAATCGAATCTGTATTAAAATGGCTCCCAATAAATTATAAACAAGAAGGACGCTTGATTTAATCTAAAAATTTTCTCTGTTTATTCGGTACAAAATTTCAATTTTTTGTCTATCAAACGCTTACAAAGACAAAAATGAGAGAAATGATGAAATTCTCATGCTTGTCTTTGACAAAAACTACGAATAGTAGTAGAATTTCTTAGTAAAATAAATTTGCGAAATCGCAATATAGAAAGAGGTCTATAATGACAATTACACTTGCCGCTCTTGGAGCAATTGCTATCGGTCTTGCAGCACTCGGAGCCGCTATCGGTGATGGACTTATCGTTTCAAACTTCCTCCAAGCCGTTGCACGCCAACCAGAACTTGAAGGAAAACTTCGTGGTTCGATGTTCATGGGTATCGCCTTTGTCGAAGGTACATTCTTCATCGCCCTTGCTATGGCATTCCTTTTCCGTTAAAATTTTTCTCAACAAAATTTTAAAAACAGAAAGGAAGAACAGGTATGGAATCAACATGGACCTTTAATATTGGGCCAATTCCATTTGATGGAACAATCACAGTAATGACTTTTGTGACTGTCCTCATTGTGTTCGGTCTGGTATTCTGGGCGAGCCGCAATATGCAGCTCAAACCCAAAGGTAAACAAAATGTTCTTGAGTGGGTTGTTGATTTTGTCAATGGAGTTTCCAAAGATAACGTCGGCCCTCATGAAGCACCCCGCTTTACGCTCATGAACTTTACCCTCTTTTCTTTCCTTCTTATTGCCAACTGCATTGGGCTAGTAACTAAAATTAGTACGCCAGGTGATGTTTCTCTTTGGAAATCACCAACTGCAAATCCAACAGTCGATTTGACACTTGCACTACTTGTTGTTGTAATGTCAAATACACTGGGTGTACAAAAATTCGGTTTTAAAGGTTACCTCAAAGTTGCCTTCTGGAAAGATCCGAAAGGTCTTCTTCCAATGAATATTCTGGAAGAATTTACAAATGCACTTTCACTTGGTTTACGGCTTTATGGGAATATCTTCGCGGGTGAAATCATGCTTGGTCTTATCGCCGGTATGATTCAATCAACCATGTGGATGCTCCCAGTTGCGTGGATTCTTGAAGTTGCATGGATTGGCTTTTCACTTTTCATTTCAGCCCTCCAAGCTTATGTCTTTGTCCTTTTGACAAACTTGTACATTAGCCACAAAATTATAGCAGAACATTAAGAAAGGAGTAGAAATTGTCAACATTATTATTAGAAGCTGCTCCGAATACCGTTCTCGGTAACATCATCGTTGTATCTGGTGCATTTATTATCTTATTGGTATTGTTGCGCCTCTTTGCATGGAATGCAATTACTAGTGTTTTTGCAAGTCGTGCGAAAAAAATATCTGATGATATCGATGCAGCAGAAGCGAACAACAAACAAGCTGCTGACTTGGTTAAACAACGTCAAGCAGAACTTGCAGGTTCAAAAGAAGAAGCTGCTAACATCATTCAAGTTGCAAATGATACTGCCTCACAAAACCGTGCGAAAGTACTTGCAACAGCAAATGAAGAAGCAACTAGTTTGAAAAAGCGTGCGCAAGAAGATATCGAGCAAGAACGCAAAGAAGCTCTTAACACAGTTAAAGGCGATGTTGCGGACATCTCAGTTCAAATTGCTGAAAAGCTTATTGGACAATCATTAGATGCTTCTGCGCAACAGGAATTAATCGACTCTTATCTCGCTAAGTTAGGAGAATAAGATGACAAAAGTAAATTCACAAAAATACAGTAAAGCGCTACTAGAAGTTGCCCAAGAAAAAGGGCAACTTGAAGCAATTCTTGCTGAAGTTCGCGAAATGATTCAACTTTTCAAAGAAGATAACTTGGCTTCTTTTTTAAGTAGCGAAGTTTATTCATTCTCTGCAAAATCTGAATTGATTGATACTTTACTTCAAACATCCTCAGAAGTAATGTCAAATTTCCTTAATACTGTTCGTTCAAATGGCCGTTTAGGAGATTTGGGTGAAATACTTGATGAAACTAAAAATGCAGCAGATGATATGTTTAAGATTGCTGACGTTGAGGTGGTTTCAAGCATTGCTTTGACAAATGCTCAAATTGAAAAATTTACAGCTATGGCGAAAGCAAAATTTGACCTAAATGAAGTAACAGTAATTAACACAGTCAATGAAAAAATTCTCGGTGGATTCATTGTGAATTCTCGTGGAAAAATTATTGACGCCTCACTAAAAACACAATTGGCTAAAATCGCCGCTGAAATCCTTTAGTCAGGATAGAAAAATTTTCTTTCTCTGCTCAAAACTCAGTAGAAAATTTTTCAAACTCACACTGTTAAACTTTTGAGAACATGCAAAGGTAATTTTAAATCTTACCTATTATATGCTCAAACAGTATAACTGCAGTTTAAAGCTAAATAGCCTTGAACTAGTAAAAATTTCTAGAAGGGAGCATATTTTTGGCAATTAAAGCTAATGAAATCAGCTCACTGATTAAAAAACAAATTGAAAATTTCACACCAGATTTTGAAGTTGCTGAAACTGGTGTCGTTACCTATGTTGGTGACGGTATCGCCCGTGCCTATGGCCTTGAAAATGCGATGAGCGGTGAGCTTGTTGAGTTTTCAAATGGTGTCCTTGGTATGGCGCAAAACTTGGATGCGACAGACGTTGGTATTATCGTACTTGGTGATTTCCTCTCAATTCGTGAAGGTGACACTGTAAAACGTACAGGTAAAATCATGGAAATCCAAGTTGGTGAAGAACTCATCGGACGTGTTGTAAATCCACTTGGACAACCTGTTGATGGACTTGGAGAAATCAATACAGGTAAAACTCGTCCAGTTGAAGCAAAAGCTCCTGGTGTTATGCAACGTAAATCAGTCTCTGAACCATTGCAAACTGGTCTTAAAGCGATTGATGCCCTTGTTCCAATTGGACGTGGACAACGTGAATTGATTATCGGAGACCGTCAAACAGGTAAAACATCAGTCGCTATTGATGCAATCTTGAACCAAAAGGGTCAAGATATGATCTGTATCTACGTTGCGATTGGACAAAAAGAATCAACTGTTCGTACACAAGTTGAAACGCTCCGTAAACTCGGTGCGATGGATTATACAATCGTCGTAACTGCGTCAGCTTCTCAACCTTCACCACTTCTTTACATCGCTCCTTATGCTGGAGCAGCAATGGGTGAAGAATTCATGTACAATGGTAAACATGTCTTAGTTGTTTATGATGATTTATCAAAACAAGCGGTTGCTTATCGTGAACTTTCACTCTTGCTCCGCCGTCCACCAGGTCGTGAAGCATACCCAGGTGATGTATTCTACTTACATTCACGTCTTTTGGAACGTGCTGCCAAATTATCTGACGATCTTGGTGGTGGTTCAATGACTGCATTGCCATTCATTGAAACACAAGCCGGAGATATCTCAGCTTATATTGCAACAAACGTTATCTCTATTACTGACGGTCAAATTTTCCTTGAAAATGACTTATTCTATTCAGGTGTACGCCCTGCCATCGATGCTGGTTCTTCAGTTTCTCGGGTTGGTGGTGCTGCACAAATCAAAGCCATGAAGAAAGTTGCTGGTACTTTGCGTCTTGACCTTGCGTCATTCCGTGAACTTGAAGCCTTTACTCAATTTGGTTCTGACCTTGATGAAGCGACTCAAGCAAAATTGAATCGTGGTCGTCGTACCGTTGAAGTTTTGAAACAACCATTGCACAAACCATTGGCTGTTGAAAAACAAGTTTTAATTCTTTATGCATTGACTCATGGTCATCTTGATGATGTTCCAGTTGATGATGTTCTTGATTTTGAAACTAAAATGTTCGATTTCTTCGATGCAAATTATGCAGAACTCTTGAACGTGATTACTGAAACTAAAGATTTGCCAGAAGAAGCAAAACTCGACGAAGCAATTAAAGCATTCAAAAATACAACCAATTATTAATAAGGAGGCTAACTAATGGGAGCTTCACTTAATGAAATAAAAACTAAGATTGCCTCAACAAAGAAAACAAGTCAAATAACTGGAGCCATGCAAATGGTTTCCGCTGCGAAACTTCAAAAAGCTGAATCTCATGCCAAAGCATTTCAAATTTATGCTGAAAAAGTTCGTAAAATTACGACTGACTTGGTTTCCTCTGACAATGAGCCAGCAAAAAATCCGATGATGATAAAGCGAGAAGTTAAAAAAACTGGCTATCTTGTAATCACATCGGATCGTGGACTTGTCGGTGGCTATAATTCAAATATTTTAAAATCTGTCATGAATACTATCCGTAAACGTCATGCAAATGAAAGTGAATATACTATTCTTGCACTTGGTGGTACTGGGGCAGATTTCTTCAAAGCGCGTAATGTTAAAGTTTCTTATGTCCTTCGCGGTCTTTCAGACCAACCTACTTTTGAAGAAGTTAGAGCGATTGTTACAGAAGCTGTAACTGAATATCAAGCAGAAGAATTCGATGAACTCTATGTTTGCTATAATCACCATGTGAACTCATTGGTAAGTGATGCACGCATGGAAAAAATGTTGCCTATTTCTTTTGAAGAATCAGGTCAACAAAAACCATCTCTTGAAACATTTGAATTAGAACCAGATCGTGAAACAATCCTAAATCAATTGTTGCCACAATACGCTGAAAGTATGATTTACGGTTCAATCGTTGATGCTAAGACAGCAGAACACGCTGCAGGTATGACAGCAATGCGTACTGCAACTGACAATGCTCACTCTGTTATCAATGATTTGACCATTCAATACAACCGTGCTCGTCAAGCATCGATTACGCAAGAAATTACGGAAATCGTTGCAGGAGCCTCAGCTCTTTAATTTACTGATAGAAATTCTGTTCTTTGACAGAAAATAAAAACAGGAGGAAAAACATTGAGTTCTGGTAAAATTACTCAGGTTATCGGTCCCGTCGTTGACGTGGAATTTGGTTCTGATGCCAAATTGCCTGAGATTAACAATGCCTTGATTGTCTACAAAGATGTCAACGGCCTAAAAACAAAAATTACTCTTGAAGTTGCTTTGGAACTTGGTGATGGTGCAGTTCGTACAATCGCTATGGAATCTACTGATGGCTTGACTCGTGGACTTGAAGTCCTTGATACTGGTAAAGCAGTCAGCGTTCCTGTTGGGGAAGCTACTCTTGGTCGTGTTTTTAACGTCCTTGGTGATGTTATTGACGGCGGGGAAGAATTTGCTGCTGATGCAGAACGTAATCCTATCCATAAAAAAGCCCCAACATTTGACGAATTGTCAACTGCAAATGAAGTTCTTGTAACTGGGATTAAAGTTGTCGATTTGCTTGCACCTTATCTTAAAGGTGGTAAAGTTGGACTTTTCGGTGGTGCCGGTGTTGGTAAAACTGTCCTTATTCAAGAATTGATTCACAACATCGCCCAAGAACACGGAGGTATTTCTGTGTTTACTGGTGTTGGGGAACGTACTCGTGAAGGGAACGACCTTTACTGGGAAATGAAAGAATCAGGCGTTATTGAAAAAACTGCCATGGTCTTTGGTCAAATGAATGAACCACCAGGAGCACGTATGCGTGTTGCCCTTACTGGTTTGACAATTGCGGAATATTTCCGAGATGTCCAAGGCCAAGACGTATTGCTTTTCATTGACAACATCTTCCGCTTCACACAAGCTGGTTCAGAAGTTTCTGCCCTTTTGGGACGTATGCCTTCTGCCGTTGGTTACCAACCAACACTTGCTACTGAAATGGGGCAATTGCAAGAACGTATCACTTCTACTAAGAAGGGTTCTGTTACATCTATCCAAGCGATTTATGTCCCTGCCGATGACTATACTGACCCAGCGCCAGCTACAGCCTTCGCTCACTTGGATGCAACAACTAACTTGGAACGTCGCTTGACACAAATGGGGATTTATCCAGCCGTTGACCCACTTGCTTCATCATCACGTGCGCTTACACCTGAAATTGTTGGTGAAGAACACTATAAAGTGGCAATGGAAGTTCAACGTGTTCTCCAACGTTACAAGGAATTGCAAGATATTATTGCTATTCTTGGTATGGACGAATTGTCTGATGATGAAAAAGTTCTCGTTGGACGTGCACGTCGTATCCAATTCTTCCTTTCACAAAACTTCCACGTGGCGGAACAGTTTACTGGTCAACCTGGTTCATATGTACCAATTGATAAAACTGTTCATGACTTCAAAGAAATTTTGGAGGGTAAATATGACGAAGTTCCTGAAGATGCTTTCCGTGGTGTAGGTCCAATTGAGGATGTACTCAAAAAAGCAAAATCAATGGGCTATTAATTCGATTTCTGATAAATTGAGAAAGTGAAAATCCTCTATTGACTAAAAAATTTACTGACAAAAATTCTGTCAGTAAAAGTTGATTAAATTGTAAAATTTGAGTGACTGTTAGAGTTTTGGTTATAGAAAAGTATTTTTAACTTTGTAATTTAAATTTTCATAGAAAAAATTGGAGGGATCGAATGTCTGAAAACGTCATGACACTTCAAGTAATTACCCCTGCTGGTATGATTTATGATCACCATGCAAATTATATTACTGCTCGGACTACGAATGGTGAAATTGGTATTTTACCAAATATGATTTCAACAATCGCTGGACTTGAAATTGATGAACTTAAAGTTCGTCGTCCAGATGATGAAACGCATGTTGATTATATTGCAGTTAATGGTGGAATTATCGAAATAAAAGATAGTCTTGTAACAATTGTTGCAGACTCTGCCGAACGTAATCGTGATATTGATGTATCACGTGCGGAACGTGCAAAAATTCGAGCTGAAAAAGCACTTGAAGTTGCGAAAGCTGAGAAAAAATCAGATGAAATAAAAAGAGCGGAAGTGGCACTCCACCGAGCGCTTAACCGATTGAACGTTTCATCTCATAGATAAAAAAGCACCTACGGGTGTTTTTTAATTTCAAAGGAATAAGATTGCAAAATAAAGACAAACATGTTAAAATTGATGGAGTTCGTTAAATAAAACATGTAAATTAGAGAGGGGCAACGTGATTCTTGATTATTGTCATCAGCTATTGGATGTATTAACAAAGCTAGAAGAACTTTTACAAAGTTCAGATGAGTTGAAACAGAATTATGAACGACGAGTCGCCCGTCAGATTGAGTGGCAAGCAATTTTTCTAGGATTTATCATTTCTTTGATTTTAATTGTTTGGTTTATGAATGAAAAATCTGGTATGTTTGGGAGAGTAGCAGCAGAAACAGGTGCCACAGAAGTTTTTGTAAGAATGTTCTCAATCAGTTTTGTTGCCCTGATATTAGGTAATGGTATACGTATAGGCTCCCAATGGTTATGGATGAGAGACTATTTTCCTTTAGGGAAAAGAATGGTTAAAAGATTATTTTTGAAAAAATATCAAAAAAAAGAAAATGAAATTATAAAAGAAATAAAGCAGGTTCTAAAAGAAGAAATTTTAGAGGTGCCTCAACTACCAGAAAAATATCTTAATTCTAGAAGCGTGAATTATATCATCGGATGCATAGAAGCTAAAGAAGTTAAGAATTTATCAGAAGCGATTAACTTATTAGAATTAGAATCTCAAGATTTGCAAGTTCGTGATTTAATTATGAATGAAAAGAGTGCTCTTCTTAAATCAAGGCAGTTAGTGAGTGAAAGTCAATTAGAATAATTTATAAGAAAGGAATTAAGTTTGAACAATAACGACAAATATTTTAAGTTAACAACTTCTTATTTTATAAAGAAAATCAATTTTTGTTCAAAATTGATTCTCTTTATGATCATTTTCACTTATACACTGTCATTCCATTTTTTGAATGATGCTTTCTATAGAGTAGTTCAGGCAGATACTACAATTTCTCAGCTAGTTCCAGGTCAAAGTTTTGATACCGGAAATCATATATATCCGTTAGAGGCGAATCAGAATTCGGCATTATGGACAAATACTGGGTCAGCTGAGACTGTAGCAACTTCTCCCTTTTCAGTGAATTTAGTAAATAATAAGTCTAAATCTGCTGGATATGCTTTATTTAATGGTGCTATTGATATGACTCAGAAAGTGAGCTTTTCGGGTAATTTCTCATTACAAGCAAATTCTAGTACAGACCCTTTTGCTGCTGGTGATTCTCTAGGATTTATCTTAACACCAAAATCTACAGATTTTATTGCAAATAACTTAGAATTAAATTTAGCTGCCGATGGGACTTCAAAGGTTGTTGGAAAGTATTTGGGTATTGGTGGCCTGTCTGATTCAATCTTCATGGGTAGAGATCTATATCAAAACTCTGATGTAGATTTAGACGGTTCTGGTACAGAAAACGCGCCATCCAATAATATTTCAATTCGTCAGACAAATAATTTAGGGGAGTTAATTAAACAGGGTTATCCAACTACTTCAGTTCCAAATACTGGCAGTCCAATTACTGAAAATATGAAAATAGACTGGCAGCCAAGTAGCACATCTACTAATGATAAGAATGTAACAGGGGAGTTAACATATACAATATCGTCAGAAAATGGGGAAAAAGCTACAACTCTTTCGGAAAAAATAACAGTTGCTCGTTCAATGTCACTGGGGATAATTGGCTCGACTGGAGGTAATTTTGGACGTTTGACCTATTCGAGTACAGAAGATGTGTTTAATGCTTATAAAGGAACGCAGAGCGTTCAGGTGAACTATCTTGATCAAGATACCAACCAACCAATAGCAAATTTTCCCCCTTCCACAATAAAAGCTAATGTGGGAGATACAATTAAGTTGTTAGGTAAACAGCTCAGAGATATTGTTGATATAAATACCTTTTCTTTCCTTACACCAGAAATACCCGGGTATATTTTTGTGTCAGCCGCTCCTTTAGTTGTGGCAAATAATGATGCGGAAAATAATGTAATTAATGTTAGTTATAAGAAGCTTCCTATTGGAAAAGCACATTTTAATTATCAATATAGTGCTGATGTGGTAGACCAGTCGATTTCACTGCCAGCAATTAATGATACTGAAGGTGAGCTAAATGAAGCAGTTATTATGCCTGAACTCCCTAATTTACCGGAGAATTACTATATTTCGAAAGTAGTAACAACTGATGGTCAGCAATATGCTACTTTAAAAGATGCTATCTCAGGTGCGAAATATAAAAATCAAGAGTTGTACTTTACAATCATCGTTTCAAAAGTTATTGTACCTACCACAAGTGATAACAATTCAAGTAAGCAGAGTTCTACAGCAGAAAGAAAAAATGAACAAGGTAAACAAACTAGCAAAGATTCGACAACAGTAGATCAACCACAGGAACAAGAGACTGTAAAAAAAGAAGTAATTCATGAAAACGAAAAACCTAATAGTGGATTGAATGATACCTTCAAAGAAGTAAACAAGGAGATTAATTCATCACTTAAACCGTCGTTAAAAGTGCCTACAGAGATTTACCAAATGCCTCAATCATCTGGTGTAGCATTAAATAACGAGCAATCTAAATCTCCAAACGTGTCAGCTCACAATTTGGAAATGCAAGTGGCAGGAACAGTTGGAATGTTTGCTGGCGGTGTAGTTGCTATTGGAACAATTACATTATTTAATAAGTTTTATAAATTTTGGAAAATAGTAAAAAAATAAAAAACCAGAGCTCTGGTTTTTATTTTATCAAAAACACTTGTATTTATAATAAAATAGACTATTAATAAATAAAATAATAAATAAAAAAATTCCCATTTAAATTTTAATGGGAATTTTTCTATTTTATGCGTTCAAAACTTTTGATAAGAAATCTTGTAAACGGGGATGTTTTGGGCTATCAAAGAGTTCTTCTGGTGTACCATCTTCCAAGATAACTCCACCATCCGTAAAGATTACGCGGTTAGCAACTTTACGTGCAAAGCCCATTTCGTGAGTAACAATCAGCATTGTCATTCCTTCTTCGGCCAATTTTTGCATAACGGCTAGAACGTCACCAACCATTTCAGGGTCAAGCGCTGAGGTTGGCTCGTCAAAGAGCATAACGTCAGGATTCATTGCCAGGGCACGGGCGATGGCAACACGTTGTTTTTGACCTCCTGAAAGCATTTCAGGCATTGCATCTTTCTTATCTAACAAGCCAACTGTTTCAAGAAGTTGAATCGCTTTTTTATCTGCATCATCTTTTGACATCTTTTTCAATTCAACTGGAGCATATGTAATATTTTGCATCACAGTCATATTTGGGAAAAGATTGAAATGTTGGAAAACCATTCCAACGTTTTGACGAACAAGATTAAGATTTGTATTTTTATCAGTAAGGTTAAATCCGTCAATAATAATATCGCCAGAAGTAGCTGTTTCGAGCCCGTTTAAAGCTCTAAGAAAAGTTGATTTCCCAGAACCTGAAGGACCAATGATGCAGACTACATCACCTTTTTCAAATTTTGTTGTAATTCCTTTTAGAACTTCGTTTTTTCCAAAAGATTTGTGAAGATCAGTGACTTCGATTTGAGTATTGATTCCCATATTAGTATGTTCTCCTTATTTCATTCTTTTTTCAACACGACGTCCAATCCACATTAAGAAGAGGAGGACAATCATGTAAACTAAACCAATTAATCCATAAACACGGAAGGCTTGGAAGTTACGTGCCACGATAATTTGACCTGTTTGGAGCAATTCAACAAGTCCGATAACTGAAACTAATGTTGTATCTTTCAATGTAATGATGAATTGGTTAATCAAACTAGGAATTGTAATTTTAATAGCTTGAGGTAAGATAACCTTGCGCATTGATGTCAGGTAAGTCACACCGAGTGAGCGACTAGCTTCCATTTGTCCAGAAGGTACAGCTTGAACACCAGAACGAACGATTTCTGCAATATAAGCAGAAGAGTTCAAAGTAAGGGCGATAACACCCGCTGTAAATTCATTAAGTGGTGATTGATGACCCGTAATGATTTGTAACAAGTTAGGAATTCCGTAGAAGATAAAGATTGTTAACACTAAAAGCGGAATTGAACGGTTAAGGTCAACATAAATGCGGGCAATTGTACGAAGAATCTTGCTTGGAGCTACTGAGAAAAGTCCAAAGATAATTCCGACAATCATTGCTAAGATAAATGATAGAATAGCAAGTTCAAGTGTAACGAGTAAACCACGGCCAATTTGTTCCCAGTTATTTTTTAAAATACCAAAGAAAGTATTTTCTTTTGTACTTGATTGGACTGTTTTAGCACCAGTAGCTAAATATTTATCGATGATTTTATCATATTCACCATTGGCGCGGAGATTTGCTAAACCATTGTTAAACATTTCAATCAATTCTGGATTGCTTCCTTTTTTAACAGCGAATCCATATTGACCATCAGGAATTGGTTTAATTGGTGTGGCAAATTTTTGCCCTTGTTTAATGGCGTATTTAATGACGGGTTCATCATCCATTAGAGCATTGATAGAACCGTTATTCAATGATGAATACATGGTTGTCGCATCAGAGAAAGTTTTTACGGTGTAGCCATATTCTTTTGCATGGGCGTTAAGATAATCAAAAGAGGCAGTTCCGTTCTTAGCGCCAAGTGTTTTACCTTTAAGGTCTTTCCATGACTTGATAGAGTCATCTGTACTTGATGTGGCAATAGTCAAGTTTGAAGAATAGTAAGGATTACCATAGTCGAAAACTTGTTTACGAGCATCAGTAATTGACATTCCTGACATCATTCCGTCAGCATGTCCAGATTGAACAGAGTCAACAGCTGCTTGGAAACCAATGAAATTCCATTTCAGTTTGAAACCTTGGTTCTTAGCAATAGCGTTAAGCAAGTCAACGTCTATACCAGTGAATTGTTTATTATCATTTTGGAATTCAAATGGAGCGAAGCTATTGTCTGAAGCAATGGTATAAACATCTTTTTTAGGTGTTGCTTTTTTAGTGGCAGTAATCCCATATTTTTTTAGGATTTTATCATAATCTCCGTTTGATTTCATTTCAGCGAGTGCTTTATTGAAACCATCAACGAGCGTTGAATTTTTGCCTTTCATTACGGCAAAACCATAGCCTCCTGGAAGGGAGATTGATGGGAAGTTCATTGCTAAATCTTGCCCTTGTTTCATAGCGTAAGAAATAACTGGAACTTCGTCCATTGCTCCAGCAATATTACCAGAGCTTAGAGCGGCAAACATATGAACACCGTCAGAATAGGTTTTGATTGTGTAACCATATTTCTTTTGATTTTCTTGAAGCCACGTTTGAGCAGCAGTCCCATTCTTTGCTCCGACTGCTTTATCTTTAAGATCACTGTAATTAGTAAGTTTAGAGTCTTTAGTAGTAGCAATGGTCAAAGCTGATGTATAGTAAGGATTAGAAAAATCAAAAGTTTGTTTACGTTCGTCGGTGATTGTCATACCGGCAATTACACCATCTACTTGCCCAGCTTTAAGGTTTTGAAGAGCTGCATCAAAACCTGGATATGACATTTCTAATTTCCAGTCATTGATTTTAGCAACTTCTTGCATTATATCAACATCAATCCCTACCCATTTTTTCTGACCATTTTGAAATTCAAATGGTGCGTATGAGCTATCGGATGCAATTTTTACAGTTGTCTCGGCCTTAACCGAAGGTGCGACTAGGAAAGCTGTAACAGTGGCAAGCATCATTGCCAGAGCGAAAAATAATTTCTTCATTTTGTCTCCTCGAATATGAGATTTGAGCTTGTCTTCTTTTAAATATAAAAAAATGAAAATTAAAAAAATGTTCTTCAAAATAAGTGTTGGAATAACATTCTTTTAGTTTCCTATATTTTAGGAGCTAAGCTCAGTTTATTTTATTCTGGGAAAATTATACCACAAATGTTGCTCATAAGCAAGCTGATGTCAGGTTTTCTGACATTGTTTGACCATTAAATTTGAGATTTCTCTGATAAAATATAAGAAAGTTGTTATTGTCAAAAAGGGCTTTTTGTTGTAAAATTGAACGAGTGCTTGAATGAATTCTTTATGTATTCTATTTAAGTAAACAGAACTATTGTAAGAATTTTTAACTTTTGAAAAGGAATATTATGTTTGTACAACTTTCGATTTTTGGTTTCTTTAATGACTGGATGGCTAATTTTGCCCAGATGCCTAATGGTCATATTTGGATATATGTTGTTTTAGGGGCGATTATTTTTATTGAAACAGGATTAGTGATTTTCCCATTCTTGCCTGGGGATTCAATTTTATTTTTTGTTGGTTCTTTGGCAGCAATGTCAAACGGAAAATTATCTATTGGCTTATTGATTTTGGTGATGGGGATTATTGCTTTCATTGCTAATCTGTTGAATTATGAAATTGGTCGAAGATTTGGGGATGTCATTCCAAAACATAAATGGCTTTCTCGCTTCTTAAAACCAGAATATATGGAAGAAGCTCATCAATTTTTTGAAAAATGGGGTTCTTGGGCCATTTTCTTAGGGCGATTCATGCCAATCATTCGGACAATTGTTCCATTTACAGCTGGTGCTGGTAAAATGCCACATAAAAAGTTTATTTTCTTTAACTTCATTGGTGGTTTTGCTTGGGTTATTGTTGCCTTAGGTGCAGGTTATTTATTTGGTGGAATTCCTTTTGTTAAAAAACATTTTGAAATCATCATGATTGCCATTGTCTTTGTTTCATTATTACCGGCGATTATTGGGGTTTTGAAACGCGTTCTTGGAAGTCGCAAGGAAGCTTAACTTTATGATAAAATAGGACTTACAAAACTGTCAGTCCTTTTTTTGTTGATTGATATGTCAATGACAATAGAATTTACTGACAAAGACACTAGCATAGCCGGTTGCGTCTTGCGCACTTATGAATATGTTAGTAGTTTCATCAGTAATTTTGGAGAATTTTTATGAACATTAACGGCTACACTCGTATGGCTGCTGTTGTAGCAAACCCAATTAAACACAGCTTGTCACCTTTTATTCATAATCTGGCTTTTGATTTAACTGATGAAAATGGTGTTTATTTAGCCTGGGAAGTTGAGGCTGAAAAATTGCCAGCTATTGTGGATAATGTTCGTACTTTGGATATGTATGGGCTTAATATTTCAATGCCCTATAAAACAGAAATTATTCCATTTATGGATGAATTGAGTCCGGTCGCTGAATTAATTGGTGCTGTTAATACAGTAGTCAATCAATCAGGTAAATTAATTGGACATAACACAGATGGTATTGGATTCTTCAATAGTTTAGAAAAATATCATTTCAATATCAAAGATAAACAAATGCTTATTCTTGGTGGAGGCGGTGCAGCAATTGCGATTATTGCTCAGGCGGCTTTGTCTGAAGCTAAAAAAATTGTGGTCGCAGCAAGAAAATCGGCCTCATATATTCCGCTAAAAGAAAAATTGGAAAAGCTGTCAGTAAAAACAGGGATTGAAATTTTACTGACAGACTTATCTGAAGTTGATAGATTACAAAAAGAGTTGAAACAGACCGACTTATTAGTAAATGCAACCTCAGTCGGAATGGACGGAGAATCTTTGCCGCTAGAAAAGAGCTTAGTTCTTCCTGAAAAACTTTTGGTGGTAGATGCTATTTATAAAGTAAGAGAAACACCATTTTTACGTTGGGCAAAAGAGCAAGGCGCTCAAACTGAAAATGGACTTGGCATGCTCATTGGGCAGGCGGCCGAAAGCTTTTATTTATGGACAGGTAAAGAAATGCCTGTTGTAAAAATTACATTAGAAATGGAGAAAGAAGCATGAAATTAAATGTGAATTTACCAGAACATCCCTATGATGTCATCATCGAAAATGGGGCCTTGGCTAATATGGGAACATGGGTTTCTTCATTGTGGAAGAAGCAAAAAATTGTTTTGATTTCTGATAATCATGTTAACGGACTTTATGGTCAGAAAGTTGTTGACCAACTTGAAAAAGCAGGTTTTGAAGTCGCAACTTTTGAATTTCCCGAAGGAGAAGCCAGTAAAAATTTACTAACAGCCGAAAATGCATGGAATTTTTGCGCCGAATTTGGAATGACACGTTCTGATGGAATTATTGCACTCGGTGGTGGAGTGACAGGTGATTTAGCTGGTTTTGTAGCTTCTACTTATATGCGTGGCATTCATTTCTTGCAAATTCCAACAAGTTTGACCGCTCAAGTGGATAGTTCTATTGGTGGGAAAACAGGAATTAATTCCAAAATGGCTAAGAATATGATTGGGACTTTTACACAACCTGACGGGGTTTTAATTGACCCTGAGGTTCTGCAAACGCTCGGTCAAAGAGAATTCCGCGAAGGATTGGGAGAGGTCATCAAGTGCGCCCTAATTGCTGACAAAGACCTCTGGAATTTACTGACAGACTTGTCAGCGGATGATTTGGTCGAAAATCTTGATAAGATTGAAGAAATTATCTATCGGTCTTGTGAAGTAAAACGAAAAGTGGTTGTTGATGATGAGTTAGACAATGGCGTACGGCTCTATCTGAACTTTGGTCATACGATTGGCCATGCTGTCGAAAATACTGCAGGCTATGGCAAAGTGATGCATGGAGAAGCAGTTGCTATTGGAATGGTTCAAATCAGTAAAATTGCCGAACTCAAAGGCCTTATGCCCAAAGGAATTACTGACCAAATCCGAAAGATGGTCAAAAAATATGGTTTACCTGACGAATATCAACCTTGGGATGAAGAGCTTTTGTTTAAAGCCTTAACTCATGATAAAAAAGCACGTGGAAGAATCATCAAAACCGTCATTGTTCCTGAAATTGGCACCGCTAACATTAATGAAGTGACCTTTGAAGAAATGAAAGACTATCTCAAAAAATAATTTGAGTTATTCTGAGAGGAACCTTATCTAAAAATTACAAAAATGTGGTAGCATTAAAAAACTCCCAGCTTTTATAAAAGCTGTAAAAACACTTATTTAAAGGAGAAACGATGTATCTTTACCTAGCTTTTGCTTTAGTTGGCGGTTTTTTACTTGCTAATCAAAATCCAATCAATGCGGATTTACGAAAAATTGTTGGCTCACCATTTTTAGCCTCTGGAATTTCCAACTTTGTTGGTTCGATTTTTTTAGGAATCATCACTTTAGTGACAAGTCAAACACTTTTTCCTAGTTTTCAATTTGTTGGCTCACACCCGGCATGGATATGGATTGGTGGAATTCTTGGTGGGATTTTCTTAACATCTAATGTTTTACTTTTTCCAAGATTAGGAGCCGTCCAAACGGTGATTTTACCTATTTTGGGTCAAATATTGATGGGGACACTTATCGATTCGTTTGGCTGGTTTCATGCCATGCAACTTCCGATGACTCTGATGCGTTTTTTAGGAATTATCATTACTTTAGCTGGGGTTATTGTTGCGGTTGTTCTTCCTAATTTAAAAGAAAAAGAAGCAGAAACGCACCAAACTAACTTACTGGGCTGGCGAATTTGGGCGGTCATCGTTGGGGCAATGTCAGCTGCTCAACAAGCAATTAATGGCCGATTGGGAGTTTTACTTGAAAATACTGCACAAGCAGCCTTTGTTTCGTTCTTCATTGGATTTTTAGCTATTTTTATCGTGTCACTTTTTATTGACCGCCGTTTGCCAAAAATTTCAGAATTAAAAAAAGCAAGACCTTGGAATGGAATTGGTGGATTCTTAGGAGCCTCATTCGTTTTTGCAACAGTTGTTGCTGTTCCGCAAATTGGGGCGGGGCTGACGATTATGATGGGCTTGATTGGACAAATTTTAGGCAGTATGCTGGTTCAGCAATTTGGTTGGTGGCGCTCAAGTAAATATGGAATTCAAATATGGCAAATTGTTGGGATTCTAATTATGCTGACCGGAATAATATTCATTAAATTTTTATAATGTAGCTAGTAATATGGAACAGGGCTTCACGCTCACTAACTTCCTACTCCTATTATGACCGAATGAAGCGGAGGATAGCTGTTGTCAGTTTACTGACCTACAGATATGCTAGTAGTTTTACCTAGAAACGATAATTTTTCCGCTGAGTGAGTGCGACTCGACTTGCGACTTTATTCGCATAGCGAGAATGGACAGCATAGCTAGCGTGATACAAGCAATGATAGATATAAAAGAACTTAGAAAATTGAGGATAATCACTCTAAAATGTTTACTCAAAAATCATTTGAAATTTTTAAAATAGAAGGTTTAGAACCAAGAATGGCCGAGATTCGTTCTGAAATTCAACCTGTTTTTTCTGAAATTGGTCAAAAGTTACTGACAGAGCTGTCAGTAAAAATTCCAAATCAAGAATTTTACTTTCACATCGCTCAACATCGCAGAAGAACAGCAAATGCGCCTGAAAATACTTGGTCAGCAATTTCCACAAAAGCCCGTGGTTATAAAATGGAAGCCCATTTTCAATTAGGAATTTGGGAAGATTACGTTTTTATTTATTTATCAATGATAGACCAGCCTAAAAAGCAAAAAGAATACGCTAACTTACTGACAAATCTGTCAGTAGAAAAGTTACTGACAGAAAATTTTGTAATCTCAAAAGACCACACAAAAGCAGAAACTTATCCCCTGTCAGCATTTAGGGAAGCCGCTGAACGATTAGGAAAAGTAAAAAAATCTGAATTGGAAATTGGACGGATTTGGCCTAAAGAAAGATTTAACGGCAAAGAGGATTCAATAATTATAGCGGAAATGGTAGAAACAATTGACCAACTCTTACCGATTTATCAAAAGTTAATGGAGGTCTAATCTAATGAAGACATTTATTTGGGATTTAGACGGGACACTAATTGATAGCTATGAGGTGTTTTTAGAAGCCTTGTCCGAATCATTTGCAAACTTCAACCTACCATTTGACCGAGAAACAGTATATAATTTTATAAAGGGGCAATCAGTCAATGCTTTACTAAAAGAACAAACCGTTCCTTTTCAAGAAATAAAAGAAGATTTCACGGCAAATTCGACAGCTAAAAATGACAAAATTAAATTAATGGCTGGTGCAAAAGAGGTTTTAGAATGGACTCAAAAAGAAAATATTCAAAATTTCATTTATACTCACAAGGGAAAAAATGCTTATGATTTACTTAATCAGCTAGAAATTTCACCCTATTTTTTAGAAGTTGTCACTTCTGAAAATGGATTTAAAAGAAAACCTCATCCTGAAGCAATCAATTATTTACTTGAAAAGTATAACTTAAAGCCTGAAGAAACCTATTATATTGGTGACCGAAGCCTTGATATTGAAGCAGCCCATAACGGTGGCATTCAATCAATCAATTTTCTTTCAGCAAAAAATTCACAGCAAATCAATAAATTAAAAGATATTATTCAAATTTTTGAAATAAAATAAGTAAAAGGTTACTAAAAAATGGAGGTATAAAATGCGTTATTTTACAGCGGGAGAATCTCACGGCCCAAGACTTACAGCAATTATTGAAGGTGTGCCGGCTGGTCTCTCAATATCAGCAGAAGATATTAATATTGAACTTAAACGTCGTCAAGGCGGTTATGGCCGTGGCGGTCGGATGAAAATTGAATCCGATCAAGTTGAAATTACTTCAGGAGTTCGACACGGAAAAACAATTGGTAGCCCAATTACGCTTAATGTTACAAACCGTGACTTCAAGAATTGGGAACAGATTATGGCAGCTCAAGATGTTGAAGATAAAATAAAAAAACAACGTCGTTTGACCAAACCACGCCCAGGACATGCCGATTTAGTTGGTGGAATGAAATATGAATTTGAAGATTTACGAAATGTTTTAGAACGTTCATCAGCGCGTGAGACAACAATGCGTGTTGCAGTTGGAGCTGTGGCAAAAAAACTTCTTCACGAGTTAGAGATTGAAGTAGCTAATCATGTCGTAAATTTTGGCGGACGAGAAATTACGAGTCCAGAAAATTTAAGTGTTCAAGAAATCCGTCAGACGGCTGGTCTCAGCGATTTATCTATTTTTGATGATAGCCAAGCAGAAGAATTACGCACTTACATTGACCAAATTAAAAAAGCTGGCGATACAATTGGTGGAATCATTGAAACCAGAGTGGAAGGAGTTCCGGCTGGTCTCGGTTCCTATGTCCAATATGACAGGAAACTGGATGCAAAACTCGCTGCTGCCGTTGTTTCTATCAACGCATTCAAGGGAGTTGAATTTGGACTTGGTTTTGAAGCAGGAAAACGACTAGGCAGTCGAGTGATGGATGAAATCATATGGTCTGAGGACAAAGGTTATAGTCGTTCAAGTAATCAATTAGGTGGTTTTGAAGGAGGTATGACAAATGGAGAACAACTCATCATCCGTGGTGTCATGAAACCTATCCCAACACTTTATAAACCCTTGATGTCTATTGATACAGAAAGTCACGAACCCTATAAAGCAAGTGTAGAACGCTCTGATCCAACTGCTCTTCCAGCTGCAGGAGTTGTGATGGAAAATGTAGTGGCAACAGTTGTTGCTCAAGAAATTTGTGATAAATTTAATTCGGATACAATGAATGAGCTGAAAATTGCTGTAGATAACTACAAAAAACGTTTATCAAAATATTAAAAAATAAGCCAGTCTCTGGCTTTTTTTATATAAATAAATAACTTACGAATTTGTAAGTTTTCAGACGAATATTTCTTGTTACAATAAACTTATCAAGAAAAGTTAAGGAGAACAAAATGAAAAAAATATTTTTTGGAATAGCAGCCCTTATTTTAATAATTGGAGGAGCTGGTTTTGCATGGTACAAAGTAACTTATGGCGGAGGGGCTTACTACGTTCAAATTACCAAAGATGGCAAAGAAAAAAGTGGAAGAACAGATTCAGGCGATAAATATACGGAATATATTTATGATATAAATTCTTATCAAAAAGATGGTAAGGAGAAAAAAGTTAACTTTATGGCGGACCATAATCTCCGGAAAGAAGCTTACCTGAAATTAACAGTTAATTCCGTCAAAGGCGTAACCTCTTGGGAAGAAGTAAAAAAAGCAGAGGTTCCCAAAGAAGCCCTTAAGAAATTAAATAATAACTCATAAAAATAGTCTCAGAAAGAAAGAGGAAAGAAGATGACATTTTTGCAAATTAATATTATGCTAATGACCATTACAGTTATTTTGGCTTCACTAATGGGCGCTTGCCTCCTTTATTCCATGAAGACAATGCGAACACGTTTAGCTAAAATAAATAAAAAGAACGAAATCGAAAGATAGGAGAAAAATATGTTACTCGAAGTAAAACATCTCAAGAAAGTTTTTAAAACAAGATTTTCAAAAGAAGAAACCACTGCCCTTGTTGATATTGATTTTGGTGTAGAAGAAGGCGAATATATTGCCATTATGGGGGAATCTGGTTCAGGAAAAACAACCCTTTTGAACATCTTGTCAACTCTTGAAAAACCAACTTCTGGACAAGTACTCTTAAATAAAGAAGATATCACAGCTATTAAAGACAAAGAAATTTCTGCTTTCAGACGTGATCATCTTGGTTTTGTATTCCAAGATTTCAATTTACTTGATACACTTAACGTCAGAGACAATATTTATCTTCCGCTCGTTTTATCAAAATCAAGTGTAGAATTAATGAAGAGCAGACTAAAAATTCTCGCACCTAAACTCAACATTGAAAAACTCTTAGAAAAACAACCTTTTGAACTTTCAGGGGGACAAAAACAGCGGGTTGCAGTGGCTCGCGCATTGATTAGCCAACCTGATTTAGTCCTTGCCGATGAACCCACAGCTGCCTTGGACTTTAAAAATTCAGAAGACTTGCTCAATCTTTTTGAGGAGATTAATGATAGCGGTCAAACCATTATCATGGTTACTCACTCAAGTTTAGCTGCTAGCCATGCGAAACGTGTTCTTTTTATAAAAGACGGTGTTCTTTATCACCAACTTTATCGTGGTGAAAAAAGCTCAACTGAATTTGCAAAAGAAATCACTCTTTCAATGACCGCTTTCTTGGGAGCGCCAGAGGATGAGGAGGTGTCCTTAAATGCTTAGTTTAAAACTTGCGGCCAATAACATCAAAAAAGGATTTAAAAGTTTTGCTCCTTTTTTAATGGCCTCAGTTACGATGTTCGTAATGATTTTTGTTACTGCATCGATCGCCTTATCCCCCTCAATTGATAAATTAAAAGGAGGAAGTTCTCTTTCACAAATTATGAGTTTTGCATTAATTGTGTTATCTATTTTTGCAGTTCTTATACTAATCTACAGTTATCGCTTTTTACAAACCCAACGTTCTAAAGAATTTGGACTCTATGATATTCTTGGCTTTGGTAAAACAAGAATTGTTGGAGTAGCATTTTTAGAGTTACTTTTAAGCTATATCATCACTGTAATTGTTGGAACAATTTGTGGAATTGCCTTTTCAAAATTCCTCTTCTTGGTTTTTGTAAATATGATTGGGGGAAATTACTTTAATTTAGTTATTAGCCCTGGTGCCATTATTATACTTGCCATTCTCTTCTTTATTTTCTTTTTAATATTAATGATGATTGGAGTCTGGATTATCTGGCGTTCTTCAAGCCTTGACCTTCTAAGGGAGGAATCAAAAGGCGAAAAAGAACCAAAATCAAATTTGTTTTTTGCAATTGCTGCTGTTATTCTTCTTGGAGCAGGTTATTATATTGCTCTAACTGTGGATAACCCTATATCAGCTTTGGTGAAATTCTTTATTGCTGTTTTGTTGGTTATCTTTGGAACCTATCTCTTTTATATTAGTTTTACTGTTTGGTACCTTAAACTCAAAAAGAAACGCCCAAGTTATTATAAACCAAATAATTTCATTACAACTAGTTCTATGCTTTATCGAATGAAAGCAAATGCTGTTGGTCTAGGAAATATCACAATTTTGTTATCAATGACTATCGTGACGGTGGTAGTTAGTTTAGGAGTTTTCCTCGGCACTGAAAACATGGTTAAAACATTCTATACAAGAGAAGCCCAAGTTTTCTCAACCTCTCCTAATGAGAATAGAGAAGAAACTATTGATAGAATTAAAAGTGTTGCTGATAGTAAAAAAATAGATATTGATAATATTGCAGATTTATACTATGTTCAAGACTTGCAAGTTGACAGAACGCCTTCTTCTAAAGAAAAATTTATCACGTCGAATAAATTAGGAGCCATGTTTGATAAGGATTCTTATTATGCGACAATGACAACTATTCAAAGTTTACAATCCTTAGGAAATAAAAAAATTCCATCTTTAAAAGATAATCAAGTTTTACTCATAGATTTATCTAAGAAAAATTCTTCAGCAATTAATCCTAAAGAAGTAACTTGGTATGGTCAAACATATGAGGTTAAGGAAAATCTCAAGTCTGTTAAAGATTTCCCTTCAAGTAGTACATCTACAATTTCATCTAAGAATATGATGATTATTTTCGCTAATGACCAAGCTTTTGAAAAAGCACTTGCTAATTTTAATAAGGCTATAAGTGGTCAACAAGGTTTTGAAAATCTAGCAAATACAACGATTCTTTTTGACATTAAACCAGTTGATGAAAAGAGATTTACAAAAGCTTTCAAAGAAGAATTTAAAAATAATAAAGATTTAACAATTTCTTATCGTAGTGAAGCTTTGCAAGACCAACGTGCTGAAATTGGTGGACTTGTATTTGTTGGATTTGTTTTAGGAATCAGCTTCATTCTTGGAGCAGCTTTGATTATCTATTACAAACAACTTTCTGAGGGAGCTCAAGATAAACGCTCATTTAAGATTTTACAAGAGGTAGGGCTTTCAAAAGAAGAAGTACAAAAAACAATCAAATCTCAAGTTCGTATGATATTCTTCTTGCCATTGGTTATCACCATCTGCCACTTTGCTGGTGCTTATCTTATGATTGAAAAAATAATAATGCTGTTTGATATTACTGATCGTTCCATTATTTTAATAATTTCTTTAGTCACTATTGCAATTCTTGCCCTTATTTATTATCTCATTTATAAGGCAACGAGTCGTGTTTACTACAAAATTGTTGAAAGATAAAAAAGAAGGCATAAATATGCCTCTTTTTTATTTAGAATAATTATAGAAGAATCAAGGAAAGGAAAATGCTACAAAAGAGAGCTACTTTTGATATAATAAAAGGAACGAAAACAATGATTTTTCTCTACACGAGAAGTATATTGTTAGAGGAAAAAGTGATACTTTCAAGGAAAGGAAAATATGACGATCTATCTTCATTCAATTCAAATTGGAGTTCTTCTCTTCTTTATATTTTTATTTATATCTTTAATTCCATATTTGATTGTTCAATATCGTCGCTATGGTCGGATTAATTTTTGGCGTTTCTTTGTCAATTTTTCATTTATTCTTTATCTGATTTGTGCCTATGCCATGACTATTTTTCCTCTTCCTCCTGTAAGTGAAGTGGCAAAAATGACAGGCCCAGAACAAAACCTAGTTCCATTTGAGTTTGTTCGACAATTTATTTTGTATAGCCCTTTTAGTCTAAATGAACCTTCAACTTGGATTTCAGCCCTAAAAGATTCAACATTTATCCAGCCTTTCTTTAATCTACTGTTGACATTGCCATTTGGTTTTTATTTAAAATATCTTTTTAAACGTTCATTTAAACAAACTTTTATTTCAAGTTTTTTGCTGACTCTATCTTTTGAACTTATCCAAAGGTCAGCTCTGTTTGGACTGTATCCTCGCCCTTATCGTTTATTTGATGTTGATGATTTAATGATTAATACGCTTGGAAGTTTAATTGGTTATGGAATTGCGGTCTTTTTTAGTCGATTTTTACCAGATTTGGATGCAACTAAGGTTGAAAGTTCAAGAGTTAGCCTTTCAAGACGGTTTATTGCATTTTTAGTTGATATGATTCTGGTCTCTATCATTGGAAGTTTATTCCTTCCGACAGGCTATTATTCAGAATTAATAATTTTAGGAATTGTTCCGATAGTTCTCAAGGCAACTCCAGGTCAATTATTATTGAGAATCGAAATCAAAGCCAAAAATCGTTTTAGAATTGCTTTAAGACAATTTTTATCTTTTGGAAACTTTGCTTTGATTATCGCAGCAGATTATTTTCTTCAACGTTCAGCTACAATAGCTCAGGATCAATTGGGACAAAACTTTTTACTTATTCTACTCTTTTTAGGATTAAGCCTTTTACCTTTACTGGATGTTTTAATTGCTTTTCTTTCGAAAACAAGAAAGCTTTGGTATGAAAGAGTCAGTGATACACAAATAATAGCAAGATTGAAAACAAATGGGGAGTAAACATGACTAAAATATTTATTGTAGAAGATGACGAAATTATTGTAAAAGCAATTAAGATAGCCTTGGAAAAAGAATTTCAAGTCAGAAGTGTTTCCAATTTTCGAGCAGTGAAACAAGAAATTATGGAATTTGAAGCAGATTTAGTATTAATGGATATCGGGCTACCATTTTATAGCGGTTTTTATTGGACAAATGAATTGAGAAAACTATCTCAAATTCCCATTATCTTTATTTCCTCAGCTTCAGATGATATGAATCAAGTAACTGCAATGAATCAAGGAGCTGATGATTTTGTAACGAAACCATTTTCATTAGAAATTTTAAATGCAAAAATAAAAGCCCTTTTACGTAGGAGTTATTCTTTTGCTGGTATTGAAAAATTAGAATTTGCTGGTTATATTTTATCTGAAAATACCCTGATCTCGACTCATGAAGCTGTTCGTGAAGAAATTGAGTTGACAAATTCTGAAAATAAAATTTTAACTTTACTCTTTCGAGCAAATGGCGAGGTTGTGACTAAGGAAAAAATTCTACAAGAGTTGTGGCAAACAGATGAATTTATTGATGCAAATACATTGAATGTAAAAATGACTCGTTTACGCAAAAAGCTTGGTGAAATTGGCTTTGACAAGCATATTATGACTAAAAGAGGAAGTGGCTATGCTCTGGTTTAAATTTTTTAAGTCTAAGATTCCACAAATTGGTGTCTTCTTGCTTATGTCGGCTATTTATATTGTGACATTTTGGCTTTGGCATTTACCAATGATGGCATTTGCTAATAGTACCTTGTTTGCAATAATCATTTTTGTCATTTATCTTATTTCATCCTATTTTCGTTGGAAAGCAAACTGCGAAGCTATTGAGAGAGTAGTGAAAGACAATGAAGAGTTGCAAAAAAAGTTGGAACAACAAAATCTTGCCGAGCGTGAAATGGAAGATATTATTAGAGTCTGGTCGCACCAGATGAAAGTCCCTTTGGCAGCTATTGATTTAATGACTCAAACTCAAGTTAATAGGGAGGAGTTGAAGAATCAGGTTTTTTCTCTAGAAAATTATCTAAAAATTCTCCTTGAGTATCAAAGAATTAACAATTTAGCTACTGATTTCAGATTTGAAAAAGTGAGCATGGCTTTACTTGTGAAAGAATTAGTCAAAAAATACAGTAGCTTTTTTATTCAGAAAAATCTTTCAATCCAAATTGAAGGAGAATGGTTAGTTAATAGTGACCAAAGATGGTTAAGTTTGGCTGTTGAGCAACTGCTAAATAATGCTGTAAAGTACACCAAGGAAGGTGGGATTCTAATTAAAATTAAAACTGGTGAATTAATCATTCAAGATAGTGGAATTGGGATATTAAAAGAAGACCTTCCTCGCCTTTTTGAACATGGATTTACTGGATATAATGGTCGGATTCAACAAAAATCAACAGGTCTTGGACTTTATTTATCTAAATTGATTTTAGATAAATTAGAATTTGAAATTTCAATTACTTCTGAAATTGGAAATGGGACGTCTGTGACAATAACGAAAGAATAAAAATGAAAAAAATATTAATCATTGGGCTTGGTCTGATTGGAAGTTCAATTGCCTTAGGAATAAAAAGAGCTCATCCTCATTTTGAAATTCTTGGCTCTGATCGTGAGGAAATTCAAGAAATTGCTCAAAAGCGCGGAATTATTGATTCTAAAGTTAGCTTAGTTGAAGGAGCTGAAAAAGCAGATATTATTATTTTGGCTGTTCCAATTACAACCACTTTGGAGCTTTTGAAAAAGCTAGCAACTTTGGATTTAAAAAAAGGTCTTTTGATTACAGATACAGGTTCAACTAAGAGTGAAATTGTTGAACTCGCAAATCAACTTTTTGATGAAGGCAAAGTACGATTTATCGGTGGACATCCGATGGCTGGCTCTCATAAATCAGGAGTTATGGCGGCAGATATTAATTTATTTGAAAATGCTTATTATGTTTTGACCAAAGAAAATCAAGAATTACGTGATTTACTTAAAGGACTTCATGCCAAATTTATTATCTTAGATGCAGAAGAGCACGACCGTGTCACTGGGCAGGTTTCTCATTTCCCGCATATTTTAGCTTCGGCCCTCGTTTGGCAGTCAGATGATTTTTCAAAAGAACATCCTTTAGTGAAACATTTAGCGGCTGGTGGTTTTAGAGATTTAACTAGAATTGCCGAGGCTGACAGTTTGATGTGGACAAGTGTCTTATTATCAAATCCAGAAATTACGATTGATAGAATAGAAAATTTCAAAAAACAATTAGATGAAATTGCTCTAAAAATTGCTAATAGGGATTCTGCAGCTATAGAACACTTTTTTGAACAAGGTAAAAAAATTCGTCAAGTCATGGAAATTCATAAAGGGGCTTTGCCAAACTTTTATGATTTATTTATTTCGGTTCCCGATGAAAAAGGGGTTGTTTTAAGGGTTTTAGGCTTACTAGAAGATTTCTCAATAACAAATGTAAAAATTAATGAAGAAAATCGCGAAGATATTCATGGTCAACTTCAAATTTCATTCAAGAGAGCGGAAGATTTAAAAGAAGCACGAGAAATTATTAAAAAAGCAACTGATTTTACAGTTGTTTGATAAAGATTAAAGATAGGACTTTCTTAGTCTTAAAATCTTAGGAAAAATTATTGAAAATAAAAGGGCTCTAAGCGCCCTTTTATGCTATAATAAATACTAAAAAATGTTTAGGATAATATAATGAAATTAAAGATAAATTCGCAGGGTTTAAGAGGACGTTTAAAAGTTCCAGGAGATAAATCAATCTCACATCGTAGTATTATGTTTGGCTCTATTGCTAAAGGAAAAACTGTTATTTATGATATTTTACGTGGAGAAGATGTCTTATCTACTATTGAAGCTTTTCGTGCGATGGGAGTTGAGATTGAGGATAAGGGTGAGGTGATTACTGTCCACGGTAAAGGAATTTCAGAACTTAAGGCTCCTGAAAAAGCACTGGATATGGGAAATTCCGGAACTTCAACTCGTCTTTTATCGGGGATTTTAGCAGGCCTTCCTTTTGAAACTACTTTGTTTGGTGATGACAGTTTATCAAAAAGACCAATGGATCGTGTAGCAACTCCTTTACAATTGATGGGGGCAGAAATTACTGGTCAAACCGATAAGGTTAGATTACCGATGACAATTAAAGGAAGCACGCATTTGAAGGCAATTGACTATGTACTTCCGGTGGCTTCGGCTCAGGTAAAATCAGCTTTAATTTTTGCTGCTTTGCAGGCAGAAGGGTTGACGAAAGTTGTGGAAAAGGAAAAAACACGCTCACATACGGAAGAAATGTTAGTTCAATTTGGTGGAGAACTTAAGGTTTCTGATAAAACAATTCTTGTACCTGGTGGACAAAAACTTGTGGGGCAAAAAGTAGTAGTTCCTGGAGATATTAGTTCGGCAGCTTTTTGGCTGGTTGCGGCCTTGGTTGTTGATAATTCAGAACTTATTCTAGAAAATGTTGGAGTTAATGAAACGAGAACTGGAATTATCGAAGTCATTCAAGCAATGGGTGGACAGTTGGAAATTTTAGAGCAAGATAATGTGGCAAAGGCTGCAACTCTAAAAGTAAAAGCTAGCCAATTGACAGGAACTGAAATTTCAGGTGATTTAATTCCTAGATTAATTGATGAATTGCCAATCATTGCTCTCTTAGCAACGCAAGCTCAAGGCGAAACAATTATTCGAGATGCGGCTGAGCTAAAAGTAAAAGAAACTGACCGAATTGCTGTTGTCGCGGATGCTCTTAATAGTATGGGGGCCAAAATTCAACCAACTGATGATGGAATGATTATTCAAGGTGGAACGAAACTCCATGCTCCAGAAAATTCAATTAATACTTTAGGTGACCATAGAATTGGAATGATGGTTGCAATTGCAGCACTTTTGGTTGAAAATGGGGAAGTTGAACTTGAACGTGCTGAAGCAATTCAAACAAGTTATCCAAGTTTCTTTGACGATTTAGAACAATTGTCGAAAAATATTTGAGCTTAAGTGATTGGAAGAAAAAATGAGTATCATTTTAATTGGATTTATGGGTGCGGGAAAGTCCACAGTAGCAAAACTTTTAACAGAAAATTTTACTGATTTGGATCAATTAATTGAAGAAGAAATTGAGATGCCAATTGCTGAATTTTTTGAATTATTTGGGGAAGCTGATTTTCGTAAAATTGAAAATGAGGTTTTTGAACTTGCGCTTCAAAAGAATATAATTATTGCAACGGGCGGTGGAATAATTGAAAATCCAAAGAATTTAGAGGCTCTTGATAGAGAAACTGGAGTTGTCTTTTTAACAGCTGATTTTGAAACGCTTTGGGAACGAATTTCGATGGATTTGCAGAATGTTCGTCCTCTAGCGCAGGATAAAAAGGCCGCTCAATTTTTATTTGAGAAAAGAAAAAAAGACTATGCAAAAGTGGCTGATTTAACGATTGATGTTACTGATAAGAGTCCAGAGCAAATTGTAGAAGAGATTCGTGAAAAATGGGGGATAAAGTAAGATGAAAATTGCGTATTTAGGACCTCGGGGCTCTTTTTGTTCGGTGGTGGCTGAGACAGCATTTGTATCAGAAGAATTATTTGCTTATGATAGTATTCTGGATGTTATTGAAGCTTATGATGAAGGAAAATGTGATTTTGCTCTTGTTCCTATTGAAAATTCGACTGAAGGAACTGTGAATATGAGTATTGATAAAATTTTTCATGATTCTAAGGCGACAGTTGTGGCTGAATTTGTTTTGCCAATTTCACAAAATTTGCTGGCTCTTTCAAAAGAGGGAAAAATTGAACATATTTATTCACACCCTCAAGCGCTTGCACAAACACGAAATTATTTACGAGAGCATTATCCACAGGCAAAGGTTGAAATTACGGATTCTACTTCAGCAGCAGCTGAATTTGTGAAAAATCATCCAGATTTGCCAATTGCAGCTGTTGCTAATTCTTACGCGGCTAAAATGTATGATTTAGAGATCGTTGCCAAAAATATTCAGGATTTAGCAGGAAATTCTACTCGGTTTTGGTTATTGGGGAAAGAGAAAAAATCATTTGATTTACTAAAAACAGGTGAGAAGGTGAGTTTGGCTTTGACTCTACCTGATAACCTGCCAGGAGCGCTTCATAAAGCGATTTCTGTATTTGCTTGGCGTGATATTGATATGACAAAAATTGAATCACGTCCTTTAAGAACAAGGCTAGGTCAGTACTTTTTTAATATTGATTTGGTAAATAATGAAAAAAATAATTTAAAAATTCCTTATGCTCTTGAAGAACTATCAGGTTTGGGAGTAAAGGTTCGTTTATTAGGAAATTATGCAGTCTATTCATTGGGAGAGGTGTAAAGGTGAGAATTTATTTTGTACGACATGGTAAGACGGAGTGGAACTTGGCGCGACGTTTGCAAGGACAAAAAGGAGATTCACCTTTATTGCCAGAATCTTATGAAGCGATTGAACGAGTTCATAAGTTTTTAGAACCAATTGAATTTGACAAAGTTTTGTCGAGTCCACAAAAAAGAGCTTTGATTACAGCAGATTTACTGACAAATCAAAGTGTGAGCACTGACAAACGATTGTCAGAATGGAATTTCGGGGAATTAGAGGGTTGGTTCATTAGCGATGCAATTGCTAAATATCCTAAAGAAATGCATGATTCACGCTTTGAGTTGGATCAATTTGATGGAAGTGCTTTTGGAGCTGAATCTGTGAGTTCTGTCTTGAATCGCTTTGATTCTTTGGCTCAGGATTTGTTGAATTCTAAAATGGACAATGTACTTTTAGTTGGTCACGGGGCTTCTGGAACGGCTGGAATGCGTCATTTAGCTGGCTTTCCAATTGCTGAATTACGTTCAGTTGGTGGTTTAGCCAATAATACGGTCACTGTTTTAGAATCAAATGCTGGCCATTTTGACTTAAAAATTTGGGATAAACAGCTATGATTGAAAAAACTTATTTTACTGGTTCGATTGAGGCAATATTTTTCTCCAATCCCAGTAATTTTTATAAAGTTCTACTCATTGAAATTGATGAAACTAATGCTGAATATGATGATTTTGAAATTGTGGTTAACGGGACAATTGGGGATGTGGTTGAAGGAGATTCTTATACATTTTATGGTCAATTGACGCAGCATCCTAAGTATGGGGAACAATTACAGGTCAGTCAATATGAAAAAGCAGTGCCGACTTCTGGTGCTGGTTTAGTTAAATATTTTTCTTCAGATAAATTTCCTGGAATTGGTAAGAAAACGGCAGAAAAAATTGTTGAAACTTTTCCTGAAAATACAGTAGATTCAATTTTAGAAGCTCCGGAAAAATTGGATGGCCTATTGACCCTAGCCAGAAAAAATTCATTTATTAAACGATTACGTGAGAATCATGGAATGGAAAAAGTGCTGACCAAGCTTGCAGAATATGGCTTACCAAGTAAAATCACTTTTCAAATTTATGAACTTTATAAAGAAGAAACGATTGAAAAAATTGAGGAAAATCCTTATCAGCTTGTGGAAGATGTTAAGGGAGTTGGTTTTAAAACAGCCGATAAGATTGCAAGTAGTTTAGGAATTGAAGCGGATAGCCCTAATCGATTTCGAGCGGCATTGATGCATGAGGTCAATACGCATTCGCAATCAACAGGTGATACTTACATTGAAGCCAAAAATTTACTTGAGATGACGATAGACTTACTTGAAGAAGCTCGTAATGTCGAGGTCAATCCATCTGCTGTTGCGGAGGAAATTAATGGTTTAATTGTTGATGGAAAAGTGCAACAAGAAGGAACAAAAATATTTGAGAATTCCTTGTACTTTGCTGAGGACGGGATTCGGAAATCACTGACAGCATTAACTAATCGTTCTGGTAAAGATTTTTCTGATGAAAAGTTACTGACAGTTTTGGCGGAAGTTGAAAAAGATTTAGAAATTACTTATGATGATTTGCAAAAGCAAGCCATTATTGGTGCAATGAATCAGCAATTTTTCATTTTGACTGGTGGACCAGGAACTGGGAAAACAACAATTATTAATGGTTTTATTGAAACTTATGCCCGTCTTCATCAGCTAGACTTGGACCCAGACCATTATAATGATGACGTCTTTCCTATATTATTGGCTGCACCGACTGGTCGAGCTTCTAGACGGATGAATGAGTTGACTGGACTTCCAGCAGCGACGATTCACCGCCATTTAGGCTTGGGACAAGATGAAGCAGAAGATGCTCTTGGAAATGAATTGTCTGGTTCTCTTTTGATTGTTGACGAATTTTCTATGGTTGATACTTGGTTGGCTAACAAACTTTTTCAAGCGATTCCCGGGTCAATGAAAGTTCTCCTTGTTGGAGATGCTGACCAACTTCCTTCTGTGGGCCCAGGGCAAATTTTTGCGGATTTACTAAAAATTCCAGAAATCCCGTCAGTAAAATTGGATAAGATTTTTCGTCAAGGGGATGATTCTACCATTACTGATTTAGCTCACCATATCAAAGATGGCCAATTGCCAAGTGATTTCACGGCGAAAAAGCCTGACCGTTCTTATTTTGAGGTCAGTGCTAATTTTGTTCCTCAGATGGTTGAACAAATCGCAAGTGCATGGCAAAAAAGAGGAAATAATCCTTTTGAATTACAAATCTTAGCACCTATGTATAAAGGCGTGGCGGGGATTAATGCAATGAATGTTCTTTTGCAAAATCTCTTTAACCCGCTTAATGACCGCCTTGAATTTGCTTTGGGTGATATGAAATTTCGTGAAGGAGATAAAGTTCTTCATTTAGTAAATGATGCTGAGGCCAATGTATTTAACGGAGATTTGGGACAAATCGTAGAATTGATTGCAGCAAAATATACTGACAGTAAACAAGATGAGTTGGTGATGGATTTTGATGGTCAAGAATTGACTTATCCAAGAGCGGAGTGGTATAAAATTACTCTGGCTTATGCCATGTCCATTCATAAATCTCAAGGTTCGGAGTTTTCCACAGTTATTGTACCGATGGTTTCTTCGTATTCACGGATGTTAGAGCGAAATTTGCTTTATACGGCAATTACAAGGGCCAAACAAAGTCTGATTTTACTTGGCGAAGAACGAGCTTTTGCACAAGCGGTAGCGCGTGAAGGTGCAAATCGAAAGACCTATCTGATTGAGCGATTTATGGGAGAAAATCCAGCGGCTAAAAATCTGTCAGTAGAAATTGTGAGTGAAAAAGTTACTGACAGAAAAGATATAACTGACAAAGAGAAGATGCCTGCATCACCAGTAGAATTACAAGGGGAAAATCATTCTGTCAGTAAAAAAATGCCAGCAAAAGTAGAAGAAATTTCTTTATTTGAAAATGAAGAAATTGAAACACTTGATAAGGGAAGCTTGACAGAAGCGCTTATTTTGTCAGGAAATTTTGATCCATTAATTGGTTTAACGCAACAAGACTTTGCAATCTTTAATAAATAAAAAATACTGACAGAAATTGCTGTCAGTATTTTTTTGTTTCTATCAGTACTTTTTGATATAAAAAAATCTGCCAAAGAGACAGACATTTTTAATTAGCCAAGTTTAGCAGCAAGACGTGCTTTATCACGTGATGCTTTGTTAGCATGGATAAGGCCTTTTGAAGCAGCTTTATCAATTGATGAAGAAGCAGCTCTGTAAAGTTCTTCAGTAGGTGCAGCTTCAAATTTTTTGATAAGAGTACGCATTGCAGATTTTTGTTGTGCGTTGCGTTCGTTTGCTACTTTATTCAATTCAGCACGTTTGATTGCAGATTTAATGTTTGCCATTTTTGTCTCCTTTTATTACTTTTCATAGAAAAGCGGTTGATGTGATGTCCCAGGTGGGCACACTACACCCTCCAAGATTTTTCTAATACCTATCAATTATACAGGAAATTTGAGTTTTTGTAAACTATCGGCCTTACTTTTTTAGAAAAAATAGGAAAAATATTTTTTGCTAAAATAATAAATAAATAAAAATGGAAATCAAGTAAAATAGCAAATTTTCAAAATTTTACAAGCATTAAAAATAAATTTCTAAGCATTTAAAAAGAAAAATTTAATCTAAAAACTAAGTATATTGTATTGACAAAGAGAATTATCGTGTTATAATCAAGTCATGAATTTAGAAGAAAAGCCGTGGTTTAACGACGCAGAATATATGAGTTATGTCGGTCATCTATTAGAAATGGATGAGCTTAAAAAACTTGATGGGATTACACATCACTATACTTCAACACGCTTGCAACATTGCTTAAGAGTAAGTTATGTCAGCTATCTCATTGCGAAAAAACGTGGCCTCAATGCTAAAGCTACAGCTAGAGCTGGACTTTTGCATGACCTTTTCTATTATGATTGGCGTAATACAAAATTTGCTAAGAGCCATGCCTATGTGCATCCTCATATCGCCTACCGTAATGCGCGCAAACTGACAACCTTGTCAGCTCTTGAAAAAGACATAATCATCAAACATATGTTCGGTGCGACAATCAATCCGCCACGCTATAAAGAAAGTTGGATTGTTACTGCTGTTGATAAATATGTAGCTACCCTTGAAGGGTCAGTTAACCTCAAGTACAAATGGAATCGCCGTAAGCATTTTAAACGTTTACCTTATTTCAGTATTGATTAAAAAAGTAAAAAATAAAACCTATCCATTGATAGGTTTTTTTATTTAGAAATAAGTCTGTCAGTAAAATAAAGCAAGTCTTGTCAGAGATTTTTCATAATATGATAAAATTAGTATGTAAGCAATAAATTCCATTGCACTAAAATAAGGAGGTATTTTATGAAAAATGTAAAAGTATTTTATAATGAAAAATCTGGTAATAATGATGAAGACAAAGTTTTGAAAACAATTAAGGACTTTTTTGCAAGACCAGAAAATTCAGCCTCTAAACTTGAATTTATCAATCCAGAAAGCCCAGAGGATGCAATCCGTCTTGCTAAAAAAGCCAGTCAAGACCAAACAGACCTTGTGGTTGCTTTAGGTGGCGATGGAACCATCAATAAAATTTGTGGAGGAGTATTTGAAGGAGGAGCAAAACCGATTCTAGGCATTGTTCCTAATGGTACGGTTAATAATTTATCAAAATCACTTCATATTCCGCAAAAATTAGAAGAAGCACTTAATAATTTAAGGCAAGGCGAAATTCAAAAATTTGATATTGCCAAAGTCAATAATGATTATATGACATCAAGCTTAACACTAGGTATTTTAGCAGATATTGCCCAAAATGTTAGCGGCTCTGAGAAGAAAAAATTTGGACCTTTAGCTTATCTGAAAGATGCTTATAAGGTTATCCGCTATAATAAAACCTATCGAATTAAAGTAAAATATAATGGTAAAACCAAGTCATTAAGAACAAAACTACTATTGATTACAATGACAGATACTATTGGGGGAATGCAAGCGTTGGCTCCAAAAGCTAAAGTTGATGATGGACTTATCCGTGTTTATTCATTAAAAGAAATCAATTTATTTAATATCCTTTTTCATTTGAATAAACTTCGCCGAGGAAAATTTGATGATTTTCTTGAAATGACTCATTTTGATACTGACCATTTAGAGATTCTCACACATTCAAAGAAAAAGAAAGATAATCCATATTCAAGAATTGATGGGGATAAAAGTGACCCACTTCCATTAGACATCAAAGTTTATCGAAAAGCACTGACAACCCTTGTTCCTAAAAGTGAATAAAAGACTGTCAGTAAATAATAGAAATAAAAATCAGACTTAAGACTTATGATATAAAGTCTGTGTGATCCTGATTATAAAAGGGGTTTGAGAGCTTCTTATGAAATAATGTTACGTTTTTTGCTACGCTTGGTTTGAATGATTAAGGTATTTCTCAAATAAGCTGAGTTCATTTTTAGCTGTTTCAGGTTCAAGATGAGCATAAATATCCATAGTCATTTGTAACGTTGAATGTCCTAGCCTAGTTTGGATAGCTTTATAACTCATTCCTGCGCTTAAACAGAGCGTAGCATGGGTATGTCTAAAGCCGTGAAAGCCGATATTTGGTAGGCCCACATTCTCAAAACAATCAAGTAAAGTATTTCTAAGTAGTCGACTATTAAGCACAGAGCCATTGATATTTGGAAAAAGCAAAGGCTGATTAGGATTTCCATATTTGAGGAACTCTTTTTTTATTTCAAGCTGCCATTTAGATAAAAGATTTAGTGTAGATTTATCTATATCTATTGTTCGGTTACTTGTTTCTGTTTTGGTAGAAAATTGAATTTGATTGCTGTCATTTACCGTTTTTGATACCGTAACAGTTCCCTGTTTGAAATCAATATCAGACCAGCTCAATGCAACTGCTTCGCCAATTCTGAGACCGGTTGAAGCTAGAAAAGGTAAAAGATTTCTTAATAGCCGCATTTTCCATTGAGGGGAAGCCTGATTATCTAAATAATCAAATAAACTTTGAAGTTGAGATTTAGTAAAAAACTTGATCTCTTTTTTTGTAGATTCTACTTTGACATTAGGCATCAGAACAGTTAAACATGGATTGGATGAAATAAGGCCATTTGAAATAGCATACTTCATAATTCTATTGATTATAGTATATAATCTCTTATAATCGCTCATTTCGCCTTTTTTTCGTGCCTGACGACCGTTTAAAGGTTTACTAGCTATTGTTGCCCAAATATTAATTTGGTGTTGTAAAATGGCAGTTGTGAGTCTATCTATCTTATAGTTCCCAAATGCTGGGATAAGATATAATCTTAAATTTTTTTCTGTTTGCTTGACAGTTGCTGATTTTCTATTTATTTTATAAAAATCAAACCATGCTGCTGCAACTTCATCAAAAGTTTTTAAGACTTTAATTTTTTTAGTACAACCATTTTTTATGAACTCATTTTGAAGACGTGAAAGTTTAACTTTTATGTCTTTTTTTGTACGCCCAGTAATGGAAGTCCGCACTTGCTTACTTGTCAGCACATCAGTACCTATATAAGCGCCACGGAGAATATAGCGTACTTCTCCGCTTTTTGTTTTGTATTCTTTTATATTTAATTTGTTCATGTTGATTTGTCCTTCTAGCACCGCCAAGCGCAAAAGTCAAAACATGAAATTTTTTACAAAAATAAGATGAAATATTATTTTAAATCTTCATTTCTATTTTGCTCTTGAATAAGTAATCGCCCATACTCGAGCCATTTTTCGTTGTTTTCATCTGAGAGATCTGTAGCCAAATTGTTTGCTACTTCCTTATATCGTTCATGCATATCTATTTTTATGAGTTCTATGTTATTTAATTTTTTCCCAGATCCAAAAGATTGTTTGAGGGTAGAGCCTATATTTGGATTATATCTATATTCGTTGAAAATTTGTTGACGTCGTTTTTCAAAGTATCCTGGAGAATCAAAGCCTAAAAGTTCTTCATTTTTATTAGTGGTATAGCCAATTAAATATGGTATTGAAACTTCAAAAATTTCTGACAGCTTTTGTAATTTATCAGCCTTTGGAACCACTGTTCCCTTCTCCCAGTTAGTAATTGTTGATTGAGATTTCACCCCCACCTTTGAAGCAAGTTCTTTTCTATTTAAACCTTTATTTATACGTTCTTGTTTAATTCTTTCAGCAGTGATATTCATGGAAAACTCCTCCTTTTCAATGATTGTACCATAATTAAAAATTTTATTCCAATTTTTTTGGAGTTTAATGCTTGACATTCCAAAAAAATTGGAATAAAATGAACTTATCCAAAAAAATTGGAGTTTGAGAGGGAGGATCCATGAACTATATTACGACGGATATTGCAAAAGCTATACGCAGAAAGCGTGCGGATTTGGGATTGACAAAAAAGCAAGTCTATACTCAATTAAATATTTCTTTTAAAACTTATAAAAAAATTGAAACCAGTGGTTCTAAAGTCAAAAGTAGTGTATATCAAAAAATAACAAATTGGCTTGCTAAAGATTACTAAAATTATAAATTAAGAAAAACTAGAACGCACCGCCAGCGCAAAATTGAAAGCAAGAAAAAGACCGCGATTGTCGATAAACTACGTAGAAATGAGGATAAATGACCCCGTTAGTATTATTTGACAGCCTAGACTTGTCAAAAGCAAGCAATGAAAATTTTTATACGACTACCGAGATTATTGCTCAACGATCAGATAATTCTTACAAAGTTGTATCTGATTTAGTTCGTAAGTATCGTTTTGAACTTGAAAAGATTGCACCTCTAAATAGCTTTTTCAAAAAGCTAAATGTAAATGATGTAGGACGTTCAAGGAAAATATATAAATTGAACGAACAGCAAACTTTATTCTTTATTCCATTATTAGGAAATACACCAGCAGTTGTACAATTCAAATTTGATTTAGCTGCTGCTTTTGTAGCGATGAAAAATGAACTGCAAGCACGAAAAATCGAACGTGCTACAGAGAAAGTAACCACTCGTAGCCTAACTGATGCCGTTCATGATTGGGATAATAAATCTAAACATAGTTATATTCACATCAGAAATCTATTAGTGAAAGTTGCTACTGGAGAATCACACACTTATGTTAAGAATCGGGACTCAAGTAATAAAACATCTATGGTTGATTTATTAACTTCTGACGAAATGGAGGAATATAATTATATGAAATCTTTAGTAATTCCAATGCTTTCCAAAAGTGGAGAAAAAGCAATGGATTACCACGACATTAAAGAAAAACTAGAATTTTTGACAACAAAAAAGCCGTGAACGATCCCCATCAATAAACGACTTTTAAACTATTGTAAGGCAAGCTCTTTACGAGTTTTGCTTTACTCAAATTATAACATATTTGAGGAGAAACACAAATGACAGAATTTATAAGTATTGATGAAGCGAAGCTATTATTCACAGAGTGCCTAGCTAGAGCAAGACACCATATTGAAGTGGATGATGTCACTGACAAACTTTTTGATGGTAAAAGCGTAGCCACCTTTACTTTTATGGGGAATGGCTATCAAGTGGAATTGGAGGCTTAAAATGCAATCATCTACTTTTAAAATAGAAGATTTAGAGAAAGCACGAACTTTTGAAAATAAACATTTTCTAATTCTCTCTGTAAAAATGAATTCTGAAATTGGACATCAAGTTTTTTTAAAAAGCGTAAAAAACAAAAAAACAGTAATTATTTTCAATAAAAATAAAGCACCTCTTTGTATCAAAGTATCCCATGAGTTTGCACAAAGTTGGAAACTGAAAAAACAAGCTGAAACTAAGAAAAGAGATAAAGTATGAAATTTATAAAAATGGACGTTATAAGCACAGAAATACTGCCTATTTGGTGGGTTAAATTCAGTCGTGTTGAAGTTAGAAAATTATTAATTGTCAATGAATCTAAAGCCCCAAAGTTGCATATAAGACTTAAACGAGGAGGGAAATCATGAGCATCTTATCATTTGAAGCAGAGCAGGAACTGACTCAATCAGTATTAAATCGTGTTGATAAATTAGTTGAGGCAAGAATTGAACAAAGTCGTGAGTTCCCATATGTGCAACAAGCTGAATTATTGAAAGAACTGAACATTTCAACCACATATTTAGCTAAACTTCGGGCACACGGATTAAAGCAGGTGATTTTAGAAGATGGAGATCGTACTGTTTGGTATAAAAAAAGTCAATTGGAATCCTTGATGGATTCATTGGCTGAATAGGGGGAAGAAGTGACAGAAGTTAAAACTGATTACGGAGATTTGGAAAAACAACGCAAAGCATGGGAACGGTTAGAAAATAATCTAAAAAAGGTGATTAATCTTCCCTGGGAAAAATTTGGAAACATTGATGGCGCTAAGATTCCTCAAAGTCTTGATTTAGTCCATATCTTGCATCGTGATATTTATGAATATCCTTATCTGTCAGTAAAGTCTACAGGAGAAAATAAAAGAATCAAAAGACCTAGTTTGCATTTAAACAATGGTCAAAATACTGTATCTATTTTCTACGGTGGAGTTAATAAAAAAGCTGAAAAAACTGACGATGGAGAAGATAAAGAAGTAGTTACATTAAAATCAAGTAAAAGTATACCTCGTTTTGTCAATGTGATCCTAGATTATCTATTTGGAAAGCTTGCTTTGCATCATGGATATTTATATGATATTTCAACCTCACAATTCAAACGATTGTCAGAGATGGATATTGCTCATGAATATAAATTAGGGAAACGGTCTGACTTTACAGCTAGTGAGGTTGTAGAAATTATATCTTTTATAGATGAACAGATAAAGATAAAACCTCTTAAGGAAATTAAAGCATCCATTATTGCTTGTCATGACTTTCAAATGGATCTACATCAAAAGAAAATTTTAAAAGATTGTTCTATCAAAGACAATGAATGTTACTTTAAAGTGTTTGATTGTCAGCTCTCTGATGTAATTGAGATGTCAATCTTGAACGCTAATTACTTAGGAATGGTGATAGACGATGCAGACAGTTTGCATAATGCGCAACTACAGCCAATCTATCAAATGCTGGTGGCATGTCGTGAGATTACTAAGACAAGGTTCTTTGTGAGTAAATCTGGCACACGTACTGGTAAAGGATTACGTCATAAATTAATTTCATCCATTTTTGATACAAAACATGTCAACCTAGATGAACTTTCAAATAAAGCGACGGCTGCAATGGCTTGGGCTGGATTTGATGGCGGAGAAATGTTACTGGTGACTGAATCAGGAGAAATCGGAAAGAGTTTAGAACGTTATTTGAAAATACTGGCTACTGAAAGTACATATCGTGGTAGAGGTATTGGCCAAAACTATGCGGATATTAATCTGACTGGTGTGCTGTCTATTGATTCAAATGAAAAAGTTCTGTTTTCTTCTGAGATGAATAGCAGGGCTGTGAACATTGCTTTTAAGAATCGTCCTAAAGGGGAAACTGATAGCGAACGTGAATCAATCTTTTCGCCCTACTGGGAAGCATTTACTGAACAGCGAGTATCTGAGACCAGTAGAGAAGCAACGGCGCTTGCAGGAGTGGCTGCTTTATACTCTTCATTTGTTTATTGGAGACAAAATAAATTTAAGTTCAATTTTAAGCAAGTGGAAATGGACAATTTCAGCAGTGATCACTTCGATTTTGATGATGTACAAATTTATATTATCGAGGAGCATATCAAAGGTAACAAGACAATAATCAAAACGGATGAGGTTCAGAAGCTATTGAAAGAAACCTATTACGGTGCTGGAAGTCCTAAGCGAAGAAAAGAAGCTCTAGATATCATTGGATATTTTGAAACTACAAGGAAATTACCAACTTTTGAGGGTGAGCGTCGTACTTTTAGAGTAATTGCAATAGGAAATCCACGTCGAGCATCAAAAGCAGTCGCCGCATTTCTTGAAACAATGTATGAGCCACCATAATGACCACACTTTGACCACGATTTTACCACGGAATAATAAGGGCTATAAATAGCGGTATTAAAGGAATGACCACGCAAAAAACGCAAAAAACACTTTTTATTTTAAGAAATAATATTTTATTGATTGTATATTAACATTTTAAGTATACCAATTATAGAGCAGTTTATTGTTTTTAATATTATATTATAGAGATTTTATAAAAAAGCGTATTTTGCGTGTCAATGGCTTAGTAGAGCGAATTATAAGCGTGGTAAAAACGTGGTTGACCACGCAAAAAAAGTGTGGTCTAGAGAACGATTTTAGAAACCTATAGTCATCAAATGAAAAAAGCTATACCAATTTAGAAAAAGAGGTTTGATAATGAGCTTTAATTTTACAAAGACAGTAGTCTTTACAGTCAATGAAAAAATGCCATTTAATATTCCTTATGATGAAGAGGAATTTGAGAAATTTAGTCATGCACTTTTAGTCGATAAAAATGCGGAGTGGCTAAGCGGCTACTTATTTAACATAAAAAATATTGTTTCAATAAAACGAGTTTAAACATAGGGAGATAAAAAAATGAGCGATAAAGTAATTATGGTTTACACAGTCAATGATTCATCAGCATTTGTCTTTAATCAGACACTGGATAATATGAAAGTCATTGGCAAATGGCAAGATAACCCTGACCAGTTATTTAGACTAGGAACTACCGTATTTAATGGAAGTCATGTTGTGGCGATTAAAGTTGCAAAACGTGGGCCACTTGGTACAGTACCAGAATAATAAAGGAGAAATAATGAGGGCAAGATACCCACCAAAATCAATTGTTTTAACTAATTTATAAAAACAGCTATCAACCCAATAAACATAGGGAATTACAGGGGCTATCAAGTGTTCCGATTATAATATATATTTACCAATAGAAAATGGAGAAATTAACATGACAAAGGAAAATGGTTTTGACAATGGCTTTCTAACTGATTCTAAGCAGTGGAAAAAAACTATCAAAGAGAATGACCTCAAACGGGCTGAGGAAAGTCGAGCGTCTTTACAGGCATTGACAGAGAAAGCAGAACGTGAACGTGCTGCAAATCAAGAACTTTTTTATAAAGCTATATCAAAGACACGTAAAGAAGAGGAGAAAAAACGAGCCGTAGAATTAGAAAAAGCAAAGGCAAGAGCCTTGGATAAAGTCGAAGAAGAGTATGAGAAGCATGGAGTAAAATCAAGTAAGACAGAAAAATTAGAGAACGCCTATCGATCAACGTTGAGAAATCTTAGGGGGCTTGATGATTGAGTAATAAGGAACAACGAAGAGGACGGAAGAAAAGCTTCAACAGTGGTGACAGAGTTGTCAGAGATATATCAGGACCTTATGCCGGAATGCCCGGAACAATCATAGGCAGAAGTCAAGTCCAATATGGTTATATCCATGATGTAAGGTATAGGATTAGACTTGATGAGAGTGACATTATTATTGGTGAGTATTCAAAGAATATTCTATACTATGATGATGAAACGAAACAACCAATCATCAAGTAACATTAGTAAGTTACTGAGGTCACTGAGATTGGCGTCCAGTGCTTGGCTCGTATCTTTAAAAGATAACCAGATGAAACTATGTTAATTATTATTTATTAACATAGTAGTTTAAAATAAATAATAAAAAAATATTTATATTAATTTATTATTTATTAATTTTATTTTTTAAATCTGAAAATATTTTTAAAGAAACTATGGGGGCATAGCCCCCTCCCTCTGGGTCACTCCGTACTTCACGCCGTCACTGTACATTTTTTCTCGTGTATGTGTTTAACAAGCAGAAAGGGGGGGATAAAAATGAGCGTTATTCGGTGCAAAACTTGCAAAAATTTGTTCAATACTGCCAAGCAAGAAAGATATTGTAGCGAAGAATGTAGAAAAGAAGCTCGTAAGAAAGTTCGTGAAAAATGGGAGAAAAAGAATCCTGAATATATGAAAAATTATATGCGAGAATATCGTGAAAAATAATCTCGCAAGTTTAGTTTAATTGTAGTACAAAATAAAAAGTCCCCTAAAGGGCTATGATATAATAGTAGTTAAGAAATCTGTTTTTTAAGCCCATTGCCGTGGGCTTTTTTTGTGATATTAATGTTTGATTAACCTTTTGATTCTTAATATAGTATGAGATAATAAAATTATCATTAAGGAAAGCTGACAATTATGCAAAGAAAAAATCTAAAAAATGATACTGATTATCCGCTGATTATGACTCGAGAATTAGCAGCCGAATTTATCGGAGTAAGTGGGAACACTTTTGATAAGTATTATCGCTATGAACATAATTTCCCAGTTGTGAAAAACGGAGATGTTGAAGAAGCTTTTCCACGAGATCCAATCATTAAATGGATTGCGGATAATTGGCAGTTATTGGAAAAAAGGAGAAAGAGATGAAAAATGTTGTAAGAATGTACTCTAACGTGGAGGTACTTTCTTTTATTCCTAAAATTTAGGATTACTACTTACGGTCATGATAACTGAATGCAGATAAATTATAAAATAAACCTCTGACTTCGGTCAGGCTTTTTTTAGTGAAACACTTATAAAATGTTATACTTTAAGTATCGAAACATTTAGAGGGATAAAATAATGAAAAAAATATTTTGGGGTTTAGTTGCTGTATTAGTAATAATTATTGGGGTTGGTTGTGTTTGGTATAAAGTAAATTATGGGACTACTCCATATTATGTTCAACTAACACAAGATGGTGAGAGCGAGAAAATAACCTACAATGACGGAACTTCAGGAACTCTCTATCGTTATAATTTAACAGGTTACGACAAAAGTGGAAAAAGCCAACAGGTAAAATTGATAGAATCCCGAATCCTAAAGCATGATGCATATCTAAAAGTAGCGTACAGTAAGAAGGAAAATGTGATCAGCTGGAAGGAAGTAAAAAAATTAGAAGTACCAGTAGCAGCTTTGGAAGAATTAAATAGTAGAAAGTAAATTAACCCTGATTTCGGTCAGGGCTTTTTGTTATGGTAAATCATAAATTAAGGTATAATATATTAAGAAAATTTAGTAAGGGAATATATTATGAGAAAAATTTACTTTCTTTGTACTGGGAATTCTTGCCGCTCACAAATTGCGGAAGGATATGGGCATAAATTATTAAAAGATTGGGAAGTGAAATCTGCAGGTATAGAAACTCATGGATTAAATCCAAAAGCTGTACAAGTTATGGCAGAAGAAGATATTGATATTTCTCAACAGAAATCTGAACTTATTGATATAGATTACTTTAATAGTTGTGATTTAATTATTACTCTATGTGGAGATGCATTAGATAAATGTCCAATGATTCCTAAAGGAGTAAACCACGAACATTGGGATTTACAAGATCCAGCTCGAGCAAAAGGAACAAATGAAGAAATTTTAGAAGAGTTCAGAAAAACTAGAGATTTAATAAAAGAGCGAGTTAAAAAATTAACAAAAGTATGAATTAACCCCGCTTCGGCGGGTATTTTTTGTTACATATATATTAAAAAAACTATAATTAATAAATTCCATATTTTTTTATAAAAATTTATGGTATAATAATCAACTGGTCTTTTTAGTGTTGACATCGACTAAAAAATGATATACTATGTATAGTGAATATAAATAATAATCACTAATAATAATAAATTATTATTATTTTTAAGTAAAGGCCCATTTTGTGGAGAAAGAACTTTTAGGATATCACGGTACCAATGAACAAGGTTCTATTAGGATTATGGAAGGAGGATATAAAAGAATTCCTTCCATAAGAGATGAAATTGATAAATGCAAACAAAAAGAACATTATAAAATACCGGGAAGTTTGGGATATGGTCTATATACATTTTTGGATGATCCGGTGTTAGCTCTTGAATTTTCTAAAAAATTTAACGCTGATAATGTGAAGGTATTGAAATTTGAGTTTGATGAATTAGATGATGAATATATATTTGATCTTACTCAGACCAAATATATAAAGATATTTAAAAATCATTGTAAATCTTCTAGAAAACTAATAGAAAAGATGATAACAGGTACCAAATTAGGAACTAATGATAAAAAACAACATACTTTTGATGGAATATTATTAGAAATGTTTTTTGATAATTTAAAAGGTATTAAGACTATAAAAGCTGTAAAAATGGCTACATATACTCATTTAGATGAAGATGAAGATTCATCATATACTTCATATGCACCTAATGGAGTAGAATTTACAGTTAGAGATCAATCTATTATCAAAAATGTAGAAAATTGGAAAGGTTAGGTAATGCTATGGCTAAAGAATTAAGATGGGATGAAATAAATTTTGAAAATTATTTACCTACTGAAAGTCAGATTCTTGAAGCAGCATTGATGGCTGAATTGATAGATCAAGATTCTTATGATGACTTTAAGATGTTTAATAGATTAGTAAGTAAAAATCAAGCCTATTTCTATTGCAAAGAAGACAATGACTCATATGAGAAAAAAGAGTATACTAAAATAAATGAAGAAGTTGTAAGTAAAGATATTACAGACTTCTATGTAATCCAAAAAAATATAGGAGCTTTTGCAGCATAATGGCAACTTTAAAATTTAAAAATTATTTCATTGATACATTTAGTTTTAGAGAAAACGTTGATTTTGATATTGAATCAAAAAGCTTGGATGTAGACTTTGAACCAAAAGCAGAAGTGAATATTGTTGAAGATGCAAGCATGGCTCTAGTTACCCTTAGCTGTAATCTGGGAGATGCAAAAAAAATAGATTGCCCATTTACTGGAGATGTAACTATTACAGGAATTTTCGAAGTAGAATTTGATAAAAATAATGGTGATGATACAAAGTTAGCAAATGATTTTTTATCACAAAATACAATTACCATGTTATTCCCTTATCTTCGTTCATTTATTGCTGACATGACTTTAAGAACGAATAAATTTCCGACATTTATATTACCTCCAGTAAACGTGGTAGATATGATAAAAGATAAAGATAAAGTTACTGTAAGAAGTCTAAAAAAAGGACTGTAAGCAACTCTTCGCCCTCCGGGGCATTTTTCTTTGTTCTCGTTAAGAAGTTTGCTATAATTAAGTTTCTAACACTGACACCCCTTAATTGGGGGTCCTTTTTGTTAACAAATGTTACTGTATAACTTTATAAATGTTGGTATAATTCAATCATCATAGTTGTCCTTCCAAATACAAATAGCTGAAATATTTAGAAGCACAGTGAGCGTCCTTTTCAAGGTAAGGGCGTTTTTCTTTACAACGGAAACAGTAAATTGTATAATAATTTTATCCTTTTACATAAGGTTATAAATAACTCGGAGAACATCGTTTTGACTAAGTGACGGTGTTTTTTATTTGAAAACGAATACAAAAAGTAGTAGAATGAATTCATCTTACCTATATAAGATGACGTCTGCCCTTAAACAGGGCTTTTTGTTCTAGTTAAGGAAGTAGATATATACTATATTTACCCAAAAATATATAATTTTTCATAAGTTTATCGTAAGCGTCCCTCTCCTAACTGGGGCGCTTTTTTCTTGACAAAAAATAATGATAGCGCTATAATTAGTTATCATAAATAATCACTGAGTATTTTAATCCATGAAATACTCAGTGATTATTTTGCTAAACGCCTCACTCTCGTGGGGCGTTTTTTGTGCTATAATATTATTGGACATCGATGAAGAGTTTTACTCTCCTCATTAGCTGCTCTTCGGAGCGGCTTTTAAAATATAAAAAGACCGCTAACCCAGCGCTAGCGGAATGTAAACGTATTCCAAGAAATGGATAAGCCAAATCTTTTACCTACGAAAGTAATAATATCAGAAAAATTAATCATAGTCAAGTTTTTTGTATACGTTTACTTATAATGTATTAAGTTCATACTATGCTATAATAATAGTGTCTCCGTTTAGTGTCTAGGCGGAGCTTTGCTCGAATGGCGGAATTGGCAGACGCTGCGGACTTAAAATCCGTTGGTTATTAAACCGTGAGGGTTCAAGTCCCTCTTTGAGCATAATAAAAAAGCACTAAACAAGTGCCTAGTCATGATTCTCAATTTTACGCACGGCGGTGCAAGTTATAGCGAACGTAACATTTTCTAAGTGTTACGTTTTATGTTACGTTCCAAAATCTGTTAAAATATAGTTAGATTAATAGAATGTTGATAATATAGTATTTTGGTTTATTAAATCAGAATAAATAACTATATATTATTAAAAAATAGGACTTAAGACTGATGACAAAACTCCCAAATTTTGGTAGAATGGTCTTAGAATTAAATTAAAAAGGGAGGCCAAATATAATGAAAAATATGAATGATAATGATGTTATCTTTGACCAAAGAAGTGATGGATTGAATGCATTTTTCAGTAAAATTTATGCATTAATGGGTGTAGGAGTATTGATTTCTGCAGTTGTTTCTTGGATAATGATTGCATTTTTCGCAGATAATATGGTAGCAATGTTAGAAAGAGGAGGCTTTGGATTCTTACTCTTATGGTTGGTTCCATTGTTCTTAGTATTTCCTATGCAACGAGCAGCACTCAAAAATTCTCCAGCAGCACTACCGCTTTTTATTGGATTTGCAGCATTCTTTGGATTCTTACTTAGCTTTACATTGATTATGTATACGGCAACTAATATCACTCTTGCTTTTGTTACAGCAGCAGCGATGTTCCTAGGACTAGCAATTTATGGTCGAGTGACAAAACGTAATCTCTCTGCAATGGGTAAAGTAATGGGAGTGGCAGTTTGGGGCTTGATTGTGGCAACACTTCTTAACTGGTTCTTTGCAAGCACAGGCTTGATGTTCCTAACAAGTATTGCCGGTGTTGTTATTTTCTCTGGATTGATTGCTTGGGATAACCAAAAAATCGTTAATGTTTATAATGCAAATAACGGTCAAGTAAATGACGGTTGGGCAATCTCAATGGCTTTGTCACTTTACTTAGACTTCTTAAACTTATTCCTCTTCTTGCTCCGTATCTTCGGTATAGCAGGCGGAAATCGTGATTAAGCAAAAATTACTGACAACACATCTGTCAGTGAAAATAATAATAAAAACTCTGCTGTCAGCAGAGTTTTTTCATCTTATAAATCTTTGACGATCACATAATTAATTTCCAAAGGACCATGAAGTCCAACCACAAGTTGCATTTCAATATCACCAGAATTTGAGGGCCCAGAAATAAAATGAAGGGTTGAACCAGGCTTCTTATGTTCATCAAACCAAGCAGCAGCTTGGGTAGAACGGGGAACCATACGACTTAGTGGAATTACAGAAATATAATGAGTAGGTAAGAAGTGGAGAGAACGACCTTGGCCAGCTTCTGATTCGACTACAATCGTTGCTGATTCAGCAAGGAAAAATTTAGGAACGGCCACGACAACATTAGAATTTTGAGCAGCATTAATATTTTCATCCCGATTTTCTTTACCAATTTTCCACTTCACCAATTGGTCCGAAATAACATTCACTCCTAATTTTTCAAACTCATCTGTCGTAGGAATCATGACTTGCCCGCCACCAGACTTTTCAATTAATTGGCGAATCACTTCATTCATTTCAGGAGAAGAGGTTTCGATTAAATTAGCAGAAACTCGACTGGCTTGCTCCTTGGCAATATCCAATAATTCCTCAGTAGTCAAATGAGCCAAATGGGTCTCAGGCAAATCCGAATTTGAAACATAAGGTTCAAAAGGAAGTTCAACGCCACCCCGTTTTTCAAATAAAGTTTCTAAAAATTTAGTTCGATTTTCAATAGTTCCTGTCATATTTATTTACCTGCCTTATGTTTTTTATACCACTGCCGAAATTGTTCTTTATGTGGCGGAGCAATTGGCAAATCTCGGACATCTGTCCAACCTTTAGCTAGAGCGGGAGCTTTTCTAACGGCACCATAGTTAAATAAAGAACCCTCAACGCTGACTTCCTTAGCTTTTGGTAACATATTAAGACCAGTGTGAGCCATATTTATTGCCATTCCAAATAGTGCTGGGCTACTAGTTCCCTTCCCAATCGTATTCATTTCAAAATTGACAAAAGAGCCATCATGATGCATGGAAAGATCATCTTCCATCACTTTGCGATGTTCAATCAAAAGTTCATGCAAAGGAATTTTTACCGGACAAGTTTCAGTACATGCGCCACATAAGGTTGAAGCATAAGGTAAATCACCATATTGTTCATAACCTCCTAATACGGGAGAGAGAACCGAACCAATTGGTCCAGGATAAATTGAACCATAAGCATGTCCACCAATTTGACGATAAACTGGGCAAACATTCAAACAAGCGCCACAACGAATACATTGTAAAACAGCTTCAAAAGCAGTTCCAATCGCATTTGAACGTCCATTATCAACAATGACAACATGAAAATCTTCAGGACCATCGGATTCGTCGTCGGCCTGCTGACCAGCAAAAGTGACATAAGTTGTCAGCTTTTGACCAACGGCCGAACGAGCAAGCATATTATCTAAAATTTCAGCTTCTTTGATTGATGGAACAATTCGTTCCATTCCCATCAGAACAATTTGTGTCTTAGGAATTGAAATCGTTAAATCAGCATTTCCTTCATTGGTAGATAAATTAATGTCACCAGTGTTAGCAATCGCAAAGTTACAGCCCGTAATTCCGACTTCAGATTTTAAGAAAAGCTTACGCATGGTATCCCTAGCACAGCGAGCCAAATTAACTGGATTATTATCACCTTCATAGCCTAATTTTTTAGCAAATATTTCACGAATTTGGTCACGATTTTTGTGTAAAGCTGGAAAAACAATATGTGAAGGCTCATCCCAATCAGCAACTTGCAAAATAAATTCAGCCAAGTCTGTTTCCAAAATATCCATATCATCTGCAAGAGAAACGAGCATTGGGTCAATGTCAACTTCCGTGGTTACCATTGATTTTGATTTGACAATCTTTTTCGCGTTTTTCTCAAGAACAATCCGTTTAACATAATCATTGGCTTCTTTAGCATCAGCCGCAAAGAAGACATGACCGCCACGAGCCGCTACATTATCTGAAAACTCTGTCAGATAATGGGGTAAATATTTTAAGGTGTGTTGACGGATAGATTCAGCAATATCACGCCATTCTTGCCAATTTCCAAGCTCATCACGCGCAGATTCTCTTTTTTCCCATTGGGCATCCTGCGCTTTGGCTACCGCAGCTTTAGCAAATTGGTCTTTTTTACTCTCTTCTAATCGTTCAGCGAAAGTTTTTGTACTTGTTGAAAGTCCCATTTTCTCCCCCTATGCTTTGATAAACGCTGGGTTTTTCACAGCATCTATTCTTTCTAAATCGACATTGGTGTTTAAAATTTCGGCAATGTGCATCACTTTTATTTTTTTACCTTCGCGATTCAATTTTCCACCAATATTCATCAAGCAGCCTAAGTCAGCAGAAATTAAGATTTCAGCACCAGTTGATAGAATATCGTTTGTTTTTTCAGTGACCATCATCTCTGAAATCTCAGGAGATTTAACTGAAAAAGTTCCGCCAAAGCCACAACAATTTTCCAAATGAGGAAGAGGAAGAACTTCAAGCCCTTTGACATTATCCAATAAAATGAATGGAGCTTCTCGTTCACCTAGAATTCTAGTCATGTGGCAAGAACGATGATAAGTTGCTTTTTCACCATTAAATGTGGCACCAAGATCTTCAAGACCTAAAACCCGATAAAGAAATTGGGTGAATTCATAGGATTTATTTGCTAAATCAATTGCTTTTTGTTTATATAGGTCACCTTCATCGAACATATGGGGATATTCTGTAAACATCCCTGAGCAAGAACCAGCAATCCCAACGACATAATCAGAAGATTCAAAAGCATCAATCTGATTTTTGATTGTTGGCATGGATTCTTTAACTAATCCCGAGTTATAAGTAGGTTGTCCACAACAAATTTGTTCTTCTGGCAAATCTGTTTCAATCCCCAAACGTTCAAGGACTTCAACCATGGCAATTCCAACTTGTGGAAACATCAGGTCCATCACACAAGTGGAGAATATTGAAACTTTCATAAGCACTCCTTAGTATTTTGAAATCTTTGTTAAAAACTAGACATCTCCTAGAGATGTATGCTCTTTCATTATAAGCCGATTTATTTACATTTTCAAAAAAAGGAGCTGTCAAAAGAATTTGACAGACTGTTGTATAAAAATTATTTTGTAAAATAAAAATACCAATCAATGATTGGTATTTATTTATTTGGGTTTAAAAAAAGTTTTTCAAGCTGTCTAGCTACACCATCCTCATCATTTGTCCAAGGAAGAATTTCACTGGCATAAGGAGTGAGCCTAGCAGAGGCATTTTTCATAGCATAGGCTTGAGGGGCTAATTTAAACATTTCGATATCATTATGTTCATCTCCAAAAGCAATAAGATTCTCTAAAGGAATATCAAGCACTTTAAGTAGATGATTAAGACCAGAAGCTTTGGAAATTCCTTTAGGAACAACTTCTAATATGCCATTCGGTCCACCCCAAACGCCGACATCAATCTTGCCATTATAATGACGTTTCATTTCCTCTGCCAATGCTAATTTATCTTTTTGGCGAGTGGAAAGGAGTACTGCATGAGGATTTTCAGTAACTCGGTCTGTACGAAGTCGATTATAGGGTTGAAATTTTTCTACACCAAAGAGCTTGGGCTCGACATTACGGAAAGTGTTTAGAAAGAACTTTCGACGATATTCAACGGCAAAGAAATGGAGATTAAAATTTTGTTGGTGCCTCAAAAGGTCAAAAATGAAGGAACGATCAATATAATAAGATTTTGTATGTTCCCAGTTTTTATCATTAGGCATTGAAATCAAAGCCCCATTAAAGTTAATGACTGGACTTGTCAACTCAAGCTCGCGATAGACATCTAAAGACATTCTAAAAGGGCGTCCGGTTGTGATACAGATAATATGTCCGAGTGATTCTACCTGTTTAAAAATATATTTGGTATAACGGCTGATTGAACGTCCATCAGACTGCAAAGTAGTACCATCTAAATCAATTGCAATCAGTTTACGTTCTTTGTAGTTCTCCATTCAAACTCCCCTTATTCTAAAATTTATTTGTCAATTCATTCATTATATCATAGTTAGAAGCAGGAGCGGAACTCTACCATGTTCTACGAACAAGAAAGCACTTTTTAAAAAACTTGTTCGTCATTACCGAACAATTAAAGGATTTAGAGTAGTTTTTATGCTAAATTTCTTGTTTCCTTAACTAAAACTGATTAGAATAATAATATAATGTTTTTTATTTTATGACGTGTTTGCTTAAAAAGCAAAGACAACTTTTTATCAAAGGGTTGAAATTTTAATCACAGACCCTAAAAGGAGAAATTATTCGTGAACAAGTTCTTTAAACTTGAAGAAAACGGCACAACAGTTGGCCGTGAAATAATGGCTGGTTTGACTACATTCTTTGCTATGAGTTATATCCTCTTTGTTAACCCACAAGTTTTGGGTACAACAGGAATGCCTGTCCAAGCAGTTTTCTTAGCAACTATTTTGGCCTCTATTGTTGGGACACTTGCAATTGCCTTAATCGCTAATGTTCCCTACGCTTTGGCACCCGGAATGGGTCTAAATGCATTCTTTGCTTACACTGTTGTATTATCGCTTGGTTATACTTGGCAAGAAGCTTTGGCAATGGTTTTCATTTGTGGGATTATCAATATTATTATTACTTTTACTTCCATTCGTAAAGCAATCATTCTTGGAATTCCTGAAAGTTTACAACACGCAATTGGTGGTGGTATCGGTATTTTCATTGCCTATATTGGGATTAAAAATGCAGGAATTTTGCGTTTTATCGCTGACCCAGGAACTTATTTGAACAACCATGGAACTATTACAGCAAATTCATCAATTGTTCCAGAACTTGTAACTTTTAATAACCCAGGCGTATTAGTCGCACTTGTTGGGATTGTAGTGACAATGTTCTTTGTTATTCGTAAATGGCGTGCAGGAATTTTACTTTCAATCTTAGTAACAACTATCTTAGCTCTTTTGACTGGTGTAGTTAAAGTTGATGTGAATACTTTATTTGCTGAAAACAACTTAGGAACAGCTATCAATCAAATGGGAACAACCTTTGGTGCTGCTTTTGGTCCAAAAGGTTTTGGCTCTTTATTCTCAGACTCATCACGTTATATTGAAGTTTTGATGACAGTCCTTGCTTTCTCATTGACATCTATCTTTGACCCAATTGGTACCTTTATTGGAACAGGTCGCGCAACAGGAATCTTTACAGATGAAGATTTGAAAGATATGGAAACAAGTCATGGTTTCTCTTCTAAAATGGATAAAGCTTTGTTTGCTGACATGATTGCCACTCCAATCGGAGCAATTTTCGGAACATCAAATACAACTGTTTATGTGGAATCTGCAGCCGGAATTGGTGCAGGGGGACGTACTGGTCTTGCATCTGTGGTAACAGCAATTATGTTTGCCATCTCAAGTTTATTCTTGCCACTTCTAGCAATTGTTCCAACACAAGCAACAGCACCAATCTTGATTATTGTTGGGATGATGATGCTTGGTTCATTTAAAGAAATTAAATGGGGTGATTTGACTGAAGCGATTCCTGCTTTCTTTGCCTCAGTATTTATGGGACTCGCTTACTCAATCTCTTATGGGATCGCAGCTGGTTTTATCACTTATATTCTGGTAAAACTTTTCACAGGAAAAGTGAAAGAAGTAAAACCTGTCATTTGGGTGGTTGCACTTTTATTCTTGATTAACTTCGCTGTTTTGGCAGTGCTTTAAAAAATTAAGATCCGTCAGTAAATGATGGATCTTTTTTTTACTGACAGGTATAGTCACAAGCCAATGAAACTAATATAATGTATATCTAAAAATAAAAAAATTACTGCTTTAGCTATTTTATGCTAAAATCAAATGGTAGAGTATTGAATGTAAAAAATGTGAGTAATCTAAAGAAATATGTGAGAAGCAAAGTATGAAAAAAAATATTTCTCTTATTGTGAGTTTTATTGGTGTATTTATAATTGGTGTTATTATTGGGCGGTTTGTTTTAGCTCCGCACCCGCCTTTAGCGGATGATAATCGACCAGTATATCCTACTATTTATATTACTGGATCTGATGGCAAAGCATCAACTATGAATACTATGGTTAATGATGTAACTTCTGATCGAGATACTCGGGCTAGGAAGGGGCTGACAATCGTCGTTGATACAGATAATAATTATTCGCTTAAAGTGACTGGTAAAATTGATAAACGAAACACATATCCAACAATAGAAGTGGGGATGGTCAAAGGGACAAATAATTCTTTGAAGTATGAAGGCTCTTTAAAAGCAATTATGTCTTATCTTGGGAAGCATTATAATATTCCTTATGCGAATGTTTTAGGATATTCTGCCGGAGGTTCAGGTGTTTACCGTTATTTAATTGAATATGGATATGACCGTAGCCTTCCTCCAATAAAAAAATGGGTCTCTCTTGATGGTCAATTTAATGCCAGTACTCCACAACCGGATCAAACGCTAGCCCAAGTTTTGACGGATGGTCCTAAAGTTAAGACGAAATATTATGATTATTGGTTGCAAAATTATGAACGAGTTGATAAAAGTATTCAAGCGGTGTTGCTTGCGGGAGATTACGATAGTGAAAAGCAAACCGATGGTACAGTTCCTTGGGCGGATAGTTTTTCAATCTATCGTTTACTGATGAAAAATGGAAATTCTGTAGTTCATTATCTTATTAAGGGCAAAGATACATCACATGCTGAAATGCCTCATAATAAACAAGCAATCAATTATATTAAAGTGTTCTTTTATGAGTAAAAAGAACGTTAAAAAATTTTAAATTGAAATGACTTTTCATAAAGGTCATTTTTTATTATTAAATCTAGGCTAAATACAAGTTATAGTTTACAAAATTTATTCAAAAGAAGGCTTGGCGCAATTGATTGACAGTTTGCTTCAAGTCAAGGTATAATAACAGCATGGATATAAAGAATGGTTTATTTATTATTGGGGTAATCCCAACAATACTTTTTGCAGTATTAACATTTATTTTTTGGTGGAAAATTAGGAAACTGAAGGATTTAAGAACTTTGCGATTAGGGCGTTTATCTTTTTTTGCCTTACTCTTTTTGTGGATCACGATTAACGGAATTATTGGTTCGGGTTTAGTCTTAACTGAATTGCATCAAAATGTACTCTTATTTCTACTCATTGCTGAATTAGTTGGGATGTTTTTAATTATACCGATGATTATTGGGATAGTAGTACCAATAAGTATTGTTGTGTTGACAATAAAAATGTGGCGTAGAGAATCAAAATCTATAGGGAACCTCTTGTTGCCTATTGTTGTGTTGACTTTTTTAGTAGTTGACTGGATTCATCTTTCAATGGGCAGACTACCAGATAGTTGGATTTGGTTAAAAATACTAGGAATAGTTTATCCAGTTCTTTCAATTTATATTGCTTGGCAATTTGGTATTTTCTTTTTATCAAGTTGGGTGTATGGACGTCGTGTTCGAAAACAAAAAGCGGCATACCATGTTGTGTTGGGAGCCGGTTTAATTCAGGGAGAACACGTGGGTAAATTATTGGGGAATCGGATTTTGGCAGCAGTTAAAGCTGTGAAAGATAATGAAACGATTTTAGTTTTTTCAGGTGGACAAGGTCCTGACGAAAAGATTTCTGAAGCGAGAGCAATGCGAAGATATGCGGTAGAAGTTCTCGGATTTCCAATTGAACGAACAATGCTCGAAGAACAATCAAGAACGACTTATGAAAATTTGGTTTATTCTTCGCAGCTAATCAAAGAAAAATTCATGTTCTTTACGTCCGATTATCATGTATTTCGAGCGGCACTCTTTGCGGCAATGTTAAAGATTGATGCTCAAGGCGGAAGAGGTGGAAAAACAGCCATGTATTACCGTGTTCCGGCTTTTATCCGCGAATTTATAGCTGTCTTGAATTATGAAAAGAAAAAACATATGATACGGGTGGGGATTATTGTAACATTCTTTTTGGTTATTGCTATTGTTTCTCAGATTGGTTATTTTTGGAATCATTGATAGTAAAAAGTTACTGACAAAAATGCCAGTAACTTTTTTAGTTACAAACAGTTATTTTTTTCGTATAAAAAAGTATGCTGACAGCAATTGACGAAAATAAAAAAATAGTAAACTTATTAGAAATAGATGTAAAAAAACTGACAGGGAAATATTTTTGTCCCTTCTGTAAATCAGAATTATTTATAAAAAATGGTGAAATAAAAATTCCTCACTTTGCTCATAAATCTTTAAAAAGTTGTGACTTATGGACTGAAAACGAATCTGAACAACATTTGGGATTAAAAAAAATATTTTATCAATGGTTTAAAAAAACTGACAGGGTTGAAATTGAAAGATACCTTCCTGAGCTCAATCAAAGACCAGATTTATTAGTAAATGACAAAATAGCTATTGAAATCCAATGCTCCCATCTTCCGATAAAACGTCTAAAAGAAAGAACAGAAAACTACCAAAGTCATGGTTATGTAGTGATTTGGCTAATGGGCAAGGACTTATGGCTAAAAGATCAAATAACGAAACTTCAAAGGCATTTAGTCTATTTTTCAGAAAATAGAGGTTTCTATTACTGGGAGTTAGATTTCAAAGCTCAGAAGCTGAGATTGAAATCACTAATTCATGAAGATTTGCGTGGGAAAATTATTTATTTACAAGAAGAAATTTCTTTTGGGCAAGGACGACTTATTGAATGTTTAAGACTCCCTTTTTTATCACAAAAGTTACTAACAATACCACTTATTGTTGATGATAAACTACCAGATTTTATTCGTCAGCAACTTTATTATTGTTCCCCAAAATGGCTAAAACTTCAGGAAAAATATTATCAAAGAGGTAAAAATTTATTGAATTTGACATTTGAGCGTTCATTTATTGCTCCTTTAGGTTTAAATTTACTTGAAGTTTTTGATGAAGAAATTCCATTACATAAATTTACACAGATTAAGCAGAACATTAATCTTTATTATGAAAATTTTTTAATAAATTTTCAACAAAATAGCTCTGAGGCAGTCTATCCTCCACGTTTCTATGCTATAATGAAAAAGCAGAATAAGGATAAAAATAAGTATAAATGAAATTTTACTTATAAATCTTTAAAGAAAATACAAAATTATTTTGAATAAAAAGGAGTGACCTTTATGGCTAAGAACAGAAATGAAATTCCTGAAAAATTAACTTGGGATTTGACGACAATTTATAAAACGGATAAAGAATGGGAAGCAGATCTAGTAAAAATAAAAAGTGAACTTTCACTCGTTGGAGAAGCAGATCGTGGGCATTTACTTGATTCAGCTGAAAGTCTTCTGACAATTACTGAAAAAATGTTATCTATTTCTCAACAAGTTGAAAAACTATATGTTTATGCTTCAATGAAAAATGATCAAGATACACGAGAAGCTAAATATCAAGAATATCAATCAAAAGCGACTGCTCTTTATGTAAAATTTGGAGAAACATATGCCTTTTATGAACCTGAATTTTTGAAAATCACAAAAGAATCATATAACAAATGGCTGAAATCACTTCAAAAATTGAAAAAATATGACCATATGTTTGAACGATTATTTGCTAAAAAAGAGCATATCCTTAGCCAAAAAGAAGAAAAAATAGTGGCTTCCGCTGGTGAAATTTTTGAAAGTCCATCAGAAATTTTTGAAATTTTTGACAATGCAGATATTAAGTTGCCTATGGTCAAAAATGAATCGAATGAGATGATTCAACTCACACACGGAAATTACTCCTCTCTCATGGAAAGTAAAAATAGAGAAGTGCGAAAAGCAGCTTACAAAGCACTTTACAGTAATTATGAACAATATCAACATACTTATGCAAAAACTTTGCAGACCAATGTGAAAGTTCATAATTTTAATGCCCAAATCCGTTCTTATGATTCAGCTCGTGAAGCTGCTTTAGCTAATAACTTTGTTCCAGAAAAAGTTTATGATGTTTTGATGGAAGCTGTTCATCAACATTTACCACTTTTACATCGCTATATTGAACTACGCAAGAAAATTTTAGGAATTTCTGATTTCAAGATGTATGATATCTATACTCCATTATCTAATTTAGATTATAAATTTAACTATGAAGATGGAGTGAAAAAAGCAGAAGAAGTTTTAGCGATATTTGGTAAAGAATATAAAGAAAAAGTTAAAGCAGCTTTTGAACAAAGATGGATTGATGTCGAAGAAAATATCGGAAAACGTTCGGGTGCTTATTCAGGTGGATCTTATGATACCAATGCTTTTATGCTTCTCAATTGGCAAGAAACGTTAGATGATCTTTTTACTTTAGTTCATGAAATGGGGCACTCAATGCATAGTGCTTTCACGCGTGAAAACCAACCATATGTTTATGGGGATTATCCAATCTTTTTAGCTGAAATTGCCTCAACCACAAATGAAAATATTTTAACTGAGACTTTATTAAAGGAAAGTAAAAATGATAAAGAGCGCTTCGCCCTTTTGAACCACTGGCTTGATAGTTTCCGTGGAACTGTTTTCCGTCAGAGTCAATTTGCCGAATTTGAACAAAAAATTCATGAAGCAGATGCTGCCGGCGAAGTTTTAACAAGTGAGTACTTAAACTCACTTTATGGCGAAATAAATGAAAAATACTATAATTTAACAGCCAAAGAAAATCCAGAAATTCAATATGAATGGGCTAGAATTCCGCATTTTTATTATAATTTCTATGTTTTTCAATACGCAACAGGTTTTGCTGCGGCAACTTTCTTAGCTGAAAAAGTTGTTCATGGTTCAGATGAGGATCGTCAAAAATATCTTGAATATTTGAAGGCAGGTTCCTCAGCTTATCCTTTAGAAGTAATTGCCAAAGCTGGAGTAGATATGGAATCTACCGATTATTTAGATGCCGCCTTTGAGCTTTTTGAAAATCGATTGAGTGAATTAGAAAAATTAGTTGAAAAAGGAGTCCATCTTTAAAAATGGTTGAAACATATAAACGTACAAGTAACCCCATGATGAATCGACCAGTTGTCAAAGCAGAATTAGTAGAATGGATGCGTTCAAGTCAAACACAAATAACCGGAGAACTTGCAGAAGTACTGAAATTTGCTAAAGAAAATAATATTCCAGTTATCCCGCATGAGACAGTTATTTATTTTCAAATGCTATTAAGCTTGTTGCAACCAAAAAGAATTCTCGAAATCGGAACAGCAATTGGTTTTTCGGCTCTCGTAATGGCTCAAGAGGTTCCAAATGCAGAGATTGTAACAATTGACCGTAATCCTGAAATGATTGGGTTAGCTAAAAAAAATCTGGACAAGTATGACCATCGAAATCAAATTATTCTTAAAGAGGGCGATGCTGCAGATATTTTGAAAGAATTATCGGGCTCATTCGATGTAATCTTTATGGACTCAGCTAAATCAAAATATATCGAATTCCTACCAATTGCTCTAGATTTACTATCTGAAAATGGAGTGATTTTAATGGATGATATTTTTCAAGGTGGAGAAATATTGACCCCAATCATGGAAATCAAAAGAAATCAACGGGCGCTAGAGCGGGGCTTACGTAAGCTTTTTGATGAGGTCCTAGATAATCCTAAATATTTAACAAGTATTCTCCCACTTGGAGATGGCTTATTGATGATAAAGAAAGCATAAATTAAACTTTTAGGTTACCAATTCACTGATTTATATTTGGTGTATTTAAAGCTTTATTTAATTTTTTATGATATAATTGCAACAAGTTAAAAATAAAAGGATGTTTTAGGATACATTAACTAGAAACATCGAATCATGCGAAGGAGAATATCTTGAAATTCAAAAAACTCGGATTAGTTATGACTACTGTCTTTGCCGGAGCCGCACTGGTAACCTTATCTGGTTGCTCAAGTAGCGATTCAGCAAGCAAGGATATCATCACAATGAAAGGTGATACCATTCGCGTTTCTGATTTATACAAGGAAGCCAAACAATTTCCATCACAACCGACAAATACTTTACTTCAAAATTTAACTTTTGACAAAATTTTTGCTAAAGACTTTGGAAAAGAAGTCACTGATAAAGATGTTAGCAAAAAAGTTAAGTCAATCAAAGACCAATATGGTAGCCAATTTTCATCTGCTTTGCAACAACAAGGATTGACTGAAGCAAGTTTCACACCATACATGCGTACACAAATGCTTGAACAAGCAGCGATTGACCACGAAATCAAAGAAACTCAATATACAGATGCTAACCTCAAAAAAGCTTGGGAATCTTATCATCCAGATGTAACGGCTTATGTTGTTTCTGAAACATCAAAAGATGCAGCAACAAAAGCATTGGATGCCGCTAAAAAAGATGATGCTGGTAAAGCAAGCTTTGAAAAAACAAATGCTGAAAGCAAAGTAACATTTAATTCAACTTCAACAAGTGTTCCAACAGAAGTTCAAACAGCTGCTTTCAAATTAAAAAATGGCGAGTTTTCAGATGTCATTGAATCTACAAGTTCATCAACAGGTGCTACTTCTTACTATATTGTTGAAATGGTAAAAACATCTGAAAAAGGAACTGACATGAACAAGTACAAAAAAGAACTTCAAAATGTCATTAAAACTGAAAAAGAACAAGATACAACATTTGTAAGTGGTGTTATTGCTAAATACCTCAAAAAGAATAACGTAACTGTGAAAGAATCTGCATTTGCATCACTCTTCTCACAATTTACACAAACATCAAGTTCTTCATCATCTAAATAATTTAGATAATAGAAATTAACTTTAAAGAGAGCTCTAAACGGTGAGAATGAGCAAGTTAAAAAAAGTGCTTATAGCAGCGATAACTGCTTTAACAACCGAACTAAGATGATAGAAATTCTATCGTGAATAAGGGTGGTACCGCGGTATAACTGTATACGCCCCTTTGTTTACGGTAGAATTTTATTGTTTTATTGTGAAAACATTAACAAAGTATATGAAATAAGTTTATCGTTAGACTTTAAACTTTATATAAAAGGAGAAAATAATGAAAACCATGACTTCGGCAGAAGTTCGCCAAATGTTCCTCGACTTTTTCAAATCAAAAGGTCACACTGTTGAACCTTCTCAAAGTCTTGTTCCTGTAAATGACCCGACTTTGCTTTGGATAAATTCAGGAGTAGCAACACTAAAAAAATATTTTGATGGTTCAGTAGTGCCAGAAAATCCTAGATTGACTAATGCTCAAAAGGCTATTCGGACAAATGATATTGAGAATGTTGGTAAAACAGCACGTCACCATACCATGTTTGAAATGCTTGGTAACTTCTCAATTGGTGATTACTTCCGTAAAGAAGCGATTGCTTTTGCTTGGGAATTATTGACAAGTTCTGAATGGTTTGAATTCCCAGCAGAAAAACTTTATATCACTTATTACCCAGCTGATAAGGATACTTATAATCGTTGGGTTGAAGTTGGGGTAGACCCAGCACACCTTGTTCCAATTGAAGACAACTTCTGGGAAATTGGTGCTGGTCCTTCTGGTCCAGATACAGAAATTTTCTTTGACCGTGGAGAAGTTTATGACCCAGAACATGTGGGCTTAAAATTGTTGGCAGAAGACATTGAAAATGACCGTTATATTGAAATCTGGAACATTGTTCTTTCACAATTTAATGCAGATCCATCAATCCCTCGTTCAGAATATCCTGAATTGCCACAAAAAAATATTGATACGGGGATGGGACTCGAACGAATGGTTTGCATTATTCAAGGTGGAAAAACAAACTTTGATACAGACTTATTCTTACCAATCATTCGTGAAATTGAAAAACTATCTGGAAAAACATATAGTCCAGACAGCGAAAATATGAGTTTCAAAGTAATTGCTGACCATATTCGCTCACTCTCATTTGCTATCGGTGATGGTGCTTTGCCAGGAAATGAAGGACGTGGTTATGTTTTACGTCGCTTACTTCGTCGCGCGGTTATGCATGGTAAAAAATTGGGAATTCAAGGAAAATTCTTAGCTTCACTTGTTCCAACTGTTGGTAAAATCATGCAATCTTACTATCCAGAAGTGCTTGAAAAAGAAGACTTCATCATGCAAATTATTGATCGTGAAGAGGAAACTTTCAACCGCACGATTGATGCCGGTCAAAAATTGATTGATGAACTTTTGGTAAATCTTAAAGCTGAAGGAAGAGATAGACTTGAAGGGGCAGATATTTTCCGCCTCTACGATACTTATGGTTTCCCTGTGGAATTGACAGAAGAATTGGCAGAAGATGAAGGATTCAAAATTGACCACGAAGGATTCAAAGTAGCCATGAAAGCTCAACAAGAGCGTGCACGTGCTGCTGTTGTCAAAGGTGGTTCAATGGGCGCTCAAAATGAGACATTGTCATCTATTGAAGTAGAATCAGAATTCCTTTATGAAGATAAGACTGCTCAAGGAAAATTACTTGTTGCTATACAAGACGATGAAATTGTTGATGAAGTTTCTGGTAAAGCTCAACTTGTTTTTGATGTGACTCCTTTTTATGCTGAAATGGGTGGTCAAGTGGCTGACCATGGAGTAATTAAAGATGCTGAGGGTCAAGTTGTGGCGAATGTATTAGATGTACAACATGCGCCTCATGGTCAAAATCTTCATTCTGTTGAAACTCTTTCACCACTTAAAGTTGGCGAAAACTATACTTTAGAGATTGACAAAGAACGTCGTTCTGCTGTTGTAAAAAACCATACAGCGACTCACTTACTTCATGCTGCTTTGCATAATATTGTTGGGAATCATGCACTACAAGCTGGTTCACTTAATGAGGTTGAATTCTTACGTTTTGACTTTACTCACTTTGCACAAGTGACTAAAGAAGAATTGGCTGAGATTGAACGTCAAGTTAATGAAGTAATTTGGCAATCATTAAAGGTTGAAACCGTTGAAACTGATATTGCTACAGCCAAAGAAATGGGAGCTATGGCCCTCTTTGGTGAGAAATATGGGAAAAACGTTCGCGTTGTAAAAATTGGTGACTACTCTATCGAACTTTGTGGTGGAACACATACACAAACAACTTCTGAAATTGGTTTATTCAAGATTGTTAAAGAAGAAGGAATTGGTTCTGGTGTTCGCCGGATTATTGCTGTGACAGGTCAAAAAGCTTATGAAGCTTTTAAAGATGCTGAAAATACTTTGAATGAAGTAGCAACAATGGTTAAAGCGCCCCAAACTTCACAAGTTTTAGCAAAAGTTACTAGCTTACAAGATGAGCTTAAAACAGCTCAAAAAGAAAATGATGCTTTGGCTGGAAAACTTGCAGCAAGTCAATCAGATGAAATTTTCAAAAATGTGCAAACAACTGGCTCTCTAAACTTTATCGCCAGTGAAGTAACTGTTCCTGACGCTAATGGTTTGCGTAATTTGGCAGATATTTGGAAACAAAAAGAGCTTTCAGATGTTCTTGTTTTAGTTGCCAAAATTGGTGAAAAAGTAAGCCTTTTAGTGGCTTCTAAATCATCAGATGTAAAAGCAGGTAATTTAGTTAAAGAATTAGCACCTTTTGTTGATGGTCGTGGTGGTGGAAAACCAGATATGGCAATGGCTGGTGGTTCAAAAGCAGCAGGAATTCCTGAACTTTTGGCCGCAGTCGCTGAAAAATTAGCTTAAAAAGATAAATATCGTAGATTTTCTACGATATTTTTTTATTTTTTTTGATATGTGTCAATAAATATTTATGGTAAAATGATAAAAATACTTGAAAGAGATGCTTAAAATGAAGATCACAATTTTTGGAGATTCAATTACCAATAGTTTTGGAATGGATGAAGGGGGGTCGTCAAATATTATTGCAAGATTAATCGAGGAAAAAGAGCCCAGGCTGAAAGTGTTACTTCATGGAATTAATGGAGATGATACTTATGGTGGACTTCTACGTCTAAAATATGTTCTAGAGGAAGAAGCGGACTTAAATTTTATTTTTTTTGGGGCAAATGATGCTTCACCTTATCATTTGATTCGACCGGCAGAATTTCGCGAAAATTTATTAAAAATGATTTCACAGTTGGGGGTAGAAAGAACGGTTCTAATTACTCCTCCTTTTTATAATGATGATGAACCGACACATTATAGTAAGCTTTCCGAGGTTGAACTTTTTAGAGAAGTCACATTAAATTTAGGCAAAGAAAAATCACTTAAGGTGATTGATATTTTTCAGATAATGAAGAGGTCTGAAAATCCTAAAAATTTGTTGAGAGCTGATGGTTTACATTTTACCTTAAGAGCTTATGAGTTGTTGGTCAGAGAGATTTTATCTGTCATTAAAAATCCTTAAATAAATGTTCTTTTTGTGGTAAAATGAGGGCATGGTAAAAAATACAGAAGATAAGCCTTTAGCTCAGAACAAAAAGGCTCGGCATGATTATGAAATTTACGAAACTTTTGAAGCAGGAATTGTGCTGACAGGAACGGAGATTAAGTCTGTTCGTCAAGCAAAAATTCAATTAAAAGATGGATTTGCCAGAGTTCGTAATGGAGAAGTTTGGTTATCAAATGTTCATATTGCTCCTTTTGAGCAGGGAAATATTTTTAATGTTGAAGAATTGCGTACGCGAAAACTATTACTAAATAAAAAAGAAATTGCTAAGATTGATAAGGAATTATCAGGAACAGGAATTACTTTTATTCCTTTAAAAGTTTATTTAAAAAACGGTTTTGCTAAGGTCTTGATGGGACTGGCTCGTGGTAAAAAAGATTACGATAAACGCGAAACGCTCAAACGTAAAGAACAAAATCGGGATATCGCAAGACAAATCAAAGCTTACAACCGTTAAAAAATCACTGATAAATCTGTCAGTGTTTTTTTACTGACAGAATTGTCGTCAGTAAAAAAGTTTTCTAGATAAAAATCTCGTTTACAATCCATTTACCTTGTATTTACTATGTGTTTACACCCAGTGCCTTCTTTCGATGATAGAATAGTTTTGTAAGCAAAAACGCTTAACAACTTATTTAGAAATTAATTGGAGAAACTTCTCATGAAAAAGAAAATTCTTGTTGGTCTTATTACTGCTGGTGCATTGTTAACTTTGGCAGCTTGTGGTTCATCAAACGGCTCATCATCAAGTAGCTCAAGTTCTTCTGACAAAGCTCTGTCAGGAAAAATTATTGCTGGAGGTTCAACTGCTCTTCAACCATTAGCACAACAATCGTCAACAGAATTTATGGCAAAAAATACTGGGGTTCAAGTGACTGTGCAAGGTGGAGGTTCTGGTGTTGGTTTGACACAAGTTGCAGCTGGTTCTTTCCAAATTGGGAACTCTGATATTTTTGCTGAAGAAAAATCAGGAATTGATGCTTCTACAATTACTGACCATAAAGTAGCGGTTGTTGGTTTTGCACCGATTGTTAACGCAAAAATTGATGTTAAAAATTTAACTTCTCAACAATTGCAAGATGTTTTCACTGGGAAGGTGACAAACTGGAAAGATGTGGGCGGTTCAGACCAAAAAATTACGGTTATCGGACGGACTGAGGGTTCTGGAACTCGCGTAAACTTTGATAAATTCGCACTTGGTGGAGCAACAGAGGTTAAAGGTCCAACACAAGATGCTTCAGGATCAGTTGTTCAAATGGTAGGTCAAACGCCAGGAGCGATTTCATATGTGGCACTTTCTTATGTTGATACAAGTAAAGACATCAAAGATATTTCAATTGATGGTGTTGAGCCAACAGAAGCAAATGTTGTAACTAATGACTACAAAGTTTGGTCTTACGAACATATGTACACCAATACTAAGAAAGAAACTGCAGCAGATAAAGCTTTCATTAAATATGTGGCAGAAAACAAAAAAGACATCAAAAAATTGGGATACATTCCAATCAGTGACATGAAAGTTGAACGTGATGCTGACGGAAATATCACTAAGAAATAATACTGACAGTAAGTCAATTTCAAAATAATTTAAGTCTGTCAGTAAATTTAACAATTAATAAATTAGTTTATAACCATAGGATTCAAAGCAATAAAAATTTTCTTCTTCATAAATTAAAATTTTAAAGTTTGACTCCTTTTTTATAAAAATTTTATCAGTTAACATAAACAGGATGAACTGATGAGAGCCTATCTTTAAATTTTTCTTCATTATTCTTTCCCTAAAAGACAGGAAATTGCTCACTCTTTTTTAGAGTTGGGCATTTTCCCGTATTATTTACAAAACATTTACATAAGAACGCTATCATCAACCGCTCATTGATAGGCCATTATGGTATAATTAAGCTATGAAGAAGAAAATTTTTATTGCTTTGATGGCCAGTGTGAGTTTATTTACATTGGCAGCTTGTGGTTCTGGAAATAAACAGGTCACAGCGGGTGGCTCAACTGCCTTGCAACCCATGGTTGAACATGCTTCTATGGCATATATGAAGCAAAATCCTGATGAAATTATTATGGTTCAAGGTGGTGGTTCTGGTGTCGGATTGGCTCAAGTTGCGGCTGGTTCTTTCCAAATTGGGAATTCTGATATTTTCGCTGAAGAAAAATCAGGAATAGCAGCTGATAAAATTATTGACCATAAAGTTGCTGTCATTGGTTTTGCACCAATTATCAACAAAAAGTTAAAAGTTTCAAATTTGACTCAACAAGAACTGATTGATATTTTCACTGGTAAAATTACCAACTGGAAAGAAGTAGGAGGTCAAGACCAAAAAATTACGGTCATTGGTCGTACTGCTGGTTCAGGAACGCGAGTAAATTTTGATAAATATGCTTTGAATGGTGCCACAGAAGTGAATGGTCCAACCCAAGATGCTTCAGGTTCTGTTGTCCAATTAGTTGGGCAAACGCCAGGGGCTATTTCGTATGTTGCTTTCAGTTACACCAACAAACCCGGTGTAAAGGCGGTTAATGTTGATGGTGTTGAGCCAACTTATGACAATGTAAAAACTAATGCATGGAAAATTTGGTCATATGAGCATATGTACACCAACAAATCTCGTAAGAATACAATCGAAAATAAATTTATCGAATATGTTCAAAATGATAAGAAAACCCTAGAGCATCTTGGTTATATCCGGGTTTCTGAAATGAAGGTTGACCGTGATGCGAAAGGAAATGTTGAAAAAATTAAATAATTACTGATGGAAATTAAACTTATCCTCCGTCAGTAAAAATTAGTCAAAATAAGTTTAATCAATAACTTCATTTGCATTAATCAGATAGATGCAAATTAACAAAAATAGTTAGGTCCCTATGGAAAATTCAAAAATCAAAGAAAAATTGCTTTCAAGCAATAAAAATTCAAGACTTGAAAAATTTGGTAAGAGTTTAACTTTCTTATGTATTGCCCTCATTGTCTTTGTTGTAGGTGCAATTCTCGTCTTCATTGCTCAAAAAGGTCTGTCAACTTTCTATTCAGATGGTGTTAATCCTTTCCGTTTCCTTTTTGGAACGAATTGGTCACCAGGTAATCTTGGCCCTGACGGTAAACCTGCAGTTGGTGCATTGCCGATGTTCACGGGGTCATTGATTGTTACTGTACTTTCAGCCCTCGTTGCCACTCCATTTGCTATTGGTGCGGGAATTTATATGACAGAAATTTCACCGAAATATGGTAAAAAGATTTTACAACCTGTCATTGAACTCCTTGTTGGTATCCCATCAGTTGTTTATGGTTTCATTGGTTTAACTGTTGTTGTTCCAGCCATTCGTAATGTTTTTGGCGGAACTGGTTTGGGTCTCTTGTCAGGTGTGTTTGTACTCTTTGTCATGATTTTACCAACCGTAACTTCAATGACTGTGGATGCTATGAAAGCTGTTCCTTCTTATTATAAAGAAGCATCACTCGGGCTTGGTGCAACGCGTTGGCAAACAATTTGGCGTGTTCTTCTAAGAGCGGCAACACCAGGAATTTTGACTGCTGTTATCTTTGGTATGGCGCGTGCTTTTGGTGAAGCTCTTGCTATTCAAATGGTGGTTGGTAATGCAGTGACAATGCCAAAAGATTTGATTTCACCAGCTTCAACCTTGACTTCAATCTTGACATCAGGAATTCCAAATGCAACACCTGGTATTCAATTGAATGCACTTTGGTCACTTGCTTTACTCCTTTTGATTATGTCACTCTTTTTCAACCTCGCAATGCGTGCTATTGCTAAGAAAGGAAGTCTTAAATAATGAACGCTAAACGCTCTGACAAGATTGCCACTGGTGTCCTTTACGTCCTTTCTGGCATCATTGTTCTTATCCTCGCTTTTTTACTGGCTTATATTTTAATTAAAGGTTTGCCAGTTATCTTTAAAGATCCTAAATTCATCATCACTGCGTCAAATCCATTGACAGGTGGTGGGATTGCCGTACAACTTTTTAACTCTGTTTATCTTTTGATTGTAACTTTGATTATTTCTGTTCCTTTATCACTTGGTGCAGGGATTTATCTGTCTGAGTATGCGAATCAAAAACATTGGTTAACTGGTGTTGTTCGCTCAGCTATTGAAGTTTTATCTTCACTTCCTTCAATCGTTGTTGGACTTTTCGGGATGTTAATTTTCGTATTACAATTTGGTCTTGGATTTTCAGTTTTATCAGGTGCCTTGGCACTGACTGTTTTCAACTTACCATTGATGACTAGGAATGTTGAAGAATCACTTCGAGCAATTCCAACTTCACAGCGTGAAGGTGGTTTGGCACTCGGAATGTCACGTTGGGAAACGGCAACACAAGTAATTTTACCAGCTGCTGTTCCCGGAATCATTACTGGGGTTATCTTATCTTCAGGACGTGTCTTTGGTGAAGCTGCGGCTTTGATTTACACTGCTGGACAAACGAACTTACCAATTAACTGGGCAAACTGGAATCCGATGAGCTTGACTTCGCCGCTCTCACTTTTCAGACCAGCTGAAACTTTGGCTGTTCATATCTGGGCACTTAACACCGAGGGAACGATTTCAACAGCACAACAAATTTCTGCAGGAGCTTCAGCAGTATTGATTATCTTTGTTCTCCTCTTTAACTTGGGGGCACGTTTCCTTGGAAATCGAATTCACAAGAAGTTAACATCTTCTAACTAAGAAAATCAAAGATTTTATAGAGAAAGAATAATTATGGCAACAACATATGACTGGTCTCAGCGCAAAATTATGGTGCCTGAGAAAGAAGAAATTGCATTATCAACAAATGATTTGCGTGTTTTCTATAATGGAACAAAAGAAGCAATCCATGGTGTAACAATGTCTTTTCCTAAGAATGAAATCACTGCACTTATTGGTCCTTCAGGTTCTGGTAAATCAACCTATTTACGTGCTTTGAATCGCATGAATGATACAATTGATGGCGCTCGGGTGACTGGCGAAATCAATTATGAAGGGGTCAATATTAACGAAAATAAAGTAAATGTTTTCGAAGTTCGTAAGCAAATTGGGATGGTTTTCCAAAGACCTAATCCATTTCCAAAATCAATTTATGAAAATATTGCCTTCATTCATCGTCGTGATGGCGTGAGAGACAAGAAAAAACTGGATGAGATTGTTGAAACTTCATTGAAGCAAGCTGCTTTGTGGGATCAAGTAAAAGATAATCTAAATCAATCAGCCCTTGCCATGTCTGGTGGACAAGCACAGCGCTTATGTATTGCAAGAGCATTGTCGGTCAAACCAGAAATTATTTTGATGGATGAACCAGCATCAGCTCTTGACCCAATTTCAACGATGCAAATTGAAGAAACAATGATGGAGCTTAAAGAAAATTATACGATTATCATTGTGACTCATAATATGGCTCAGGCTTCTCGGGCCTCTGACAATACAGCTTTCTTCTATTCAGGAGATTTGATTGAGTATGATAAAACAAGCACAATTTTTACTCAACCTAGTTTGCAATCAACAGAAGATTATGTTTCTGGTCACTTTGGTTAAGAGCTAAATAAATCACAAATTTGTCATCAATATTTGATAAAAATTACTGACAAGACTACAAATTGATTAAATCTTTTCTGTCAGCAAAAAAATACTGACAGAAAGTTGAAAAATTTTTTGTCATAGAACAGTCGTTTGTACTTTGCCCTACCAGCAAGTGCTTCAGCGCTTAGTTGGAATGGACAGCGTAGTGCGCCGCACGTAGATAGTGCATTACGAAGGTGCTAGTAGTTCTATCAGTAAATTATAAAAAGGTAAAATATGGAAAAAGAAGCAGTTTTAACCGTCAGCGACTTATCGCTTTATTACAGCAAGAAAAAAGCGTTGAATACGATAAACATGACATTCTATAAGAATGAAATTACAGCGCTCATTGGTCCATCAGGATGTGGAAAATCAACGCTTTTACGTTCAATCAATCGAATGAATGATTTGATTCCAACAGTAACAATTACTGGAGCCATTGATTATAAAGGTAAAAATATTTACAGTCCTAAAGTTGATACTGTTGATTTACGTAAAGAAATTGGCATGGTTTTCCAACAACCCAATCCATTTCCATTTTCAATTTATGAAAATGTGGTTTATGGATTGCGTTTAAAAGGAGTGAAAGATAAGGCACTTCTTGATGAAGTGGTGGAAAATTCACTCAAAGCAGCAAATATTTGGGATGAAGTTAAGGATATTTTGCACAGTTCAGCACTTGGACTTTCAGGTGGGCAACAACAAAGGGTTTGTATCGCACGTGTCCTTGCTGTCAATCCCGAAATTATCCTAATGGACGAACCAACATCAGCCCTTGACCCAATTTCAGCGGCTCGTGTCGAAGAAACCATGCTTGAACTTAAAAAAGATTATACAATCGCCATTGTTACACATAGTATGCAACAAGCATCACGAATTTCAGACCGTACCGCCTTTATGTTAGACGGAAATCTGATTGAGTATAATGATACGAAAAGTATTTTCTTAAATCCAGAAAAACAAGAAACTTCTGATTATATTTCTGGTAAATTTGGATAAATTTTACTGACAGGCTTTGATGCTGACTTTAGAATGGAACGTCTAGCCAAAAGGCGAAGCGAGATATTTCATTAGCATTCATTAAAGAAAGCGAAATAGCGTTGATTTAATGAATGTATCATAATAACATTACTATAAAAACAAAGAGGGGTAATTATGTTGCGTACACAATTTGAAGAAGATCTTAATAAACTTCATAATCAATTTTACTCAATGGGCACGCAAGTTTCTGCTCAATTGAATAAGGCCGTTCGTGCCTTTGTTAGCCATGATCGTGATTTGGCTGAACAAGTCATTGAAGGCGACCATGCCATTAATGACCAAGAAAAAAGTCTTGAAAATCAATCATTAGAAATGATTGCACTTCAACAACCGGTTTCTAGCGATTTAAGAACAATCATCACCGTTCTAAAAGCTTCATCTGACCTTGAGAGAATGGGTGACCATGTTGCATCTATTGCTAAGGCAACCATTTCACTTAAAGGTGAAGAAAGAATTCATGTAGTTGAAGAAGATATTAGCTTACTCGGTGAAAAAGTTAAATCTATCGTTGATGCTTCACTCAATGCTTATATTCAAGGTAATGATAAACGGGCTCATGAAATTGCTGAACAACAATATGTCATCAAAAGTATGAGTCATGAAATTCAAGAAAAAATTCTTGACGGAATGAAAGAAAACTCTGAAACAGTAACAACAGGTAAAGAATACTTGTTGACACTAGTTTACTTAGAACGAATTACCGGTTATGCGGTCAATCTCTGTGAGTGGATTGTTTACTTGAATTCTGGAAACATTATTGAACTATAAAATAAAAAGTTACTGACAGTAGTTCTATCAGTAACTTTTTTTATTGTCATAATCAATTTCAATGACTTGGTGGGTCAGATAATTATTTTCAGCAAAGTCCATTTTGATGACATAAGGCATTTTTCCAGCTAAAGATTGAAAATCTTGAAACTGAAAGTCTGGTCGATAAAAATTTAAAATGGTAGAAAGAGAAGTACCATGTGTTCCGATGGCAACTTTTTGATTTTTAGAAGTTGCTAAAATCTGTTCAAGGGCTGAAATATTGCGATTTTGGACTTCACGTAAGGATTCTCCGTCAGCAAATTTATAATCAAAATCATTCCATTGTCGCTTAGCAAAGGGCCAAAAATCAGCTATTTCATGACCAACATTTCTTTCTCTCAAATCAGAAATGAGTTGAATTTCAAGATTTTTAGAGTGAGCAAGAGGATTCAGGGTACGAACAGAACGTTGAAATGGACTGGAAAAAATTTGCTCGATTGATACATTTGCAAAAGCATCAGCCAAGATAAGTGCGCGTTTTTCACCTTCGGCAGTCAGCGGAACATCCATATCGTCATAGGCTGCATTATCTCTAAGAGAATGTCGAATAAAATAAACTTCAGTCATGTGACTCTCCTTTTTGATGTTCTAGCCTTCTAAGATTTCAATTTTTAAAGGCTGTGTGGAAATTTCTGCTTGCCCTCCCAGAGGAAAAGTAAAAATCGGTTGAGTATGTCCAAAATCGACATCATAGACGACTGGAATTGTTTTTAAGTGAGGATATTTATCTAAAATAAAGTGTAAAATTTCCTCGGTCATCCCCTCTTCCTTAGGAAAACGACCAATGACAAGCCCAGCAATATCTGGATAAATTTGCAGAAAATGAGCTAATTCTCGGTCCCAATCATAAAAATCTTCACCTTCAGCATTTTCTAAAAAAGCAATTGGTTGATTGGATTTGACCTGAGCACTGGTTCCTGTCACAAGCATCAAGGTATTTAGATTTCCGCCAATAATTTCCCCTGTCGCTTTGCCATGATTATATATTTTCCAGGCAGCAGGCAGAAGATGACGAGCTTGAGTGGGGTCATACCAAGCATCACTCGTGTAGAAATCGCTGGCATTTAAAGAATAAGTTGACTGACCAGCGACTGCATTTTGCCAAGAATTAGTTTGAAAGTCTTGTAATTCATCCATTAAAAAGGCTATATAACCTGGACCATAGTAAGTGACCAAGCCAGTTTTAGCGAAAATAGCTTGGTGAAGAACAGTGATATCAGAAAATCCACAGAAAATTTTAGGATTATTTTTTACAATGTTCCAATCAATATAAGGAAGAAGTTCATTAGAGTTAAAGCCACCAATGGTACATAAAACAGCTTTGACATTAGGGTCTGAAAATGCTGCATGGAAATCTGCAAGTCGTGAATTAATCGAACTTGATTCAAGCAAATCATTTTCTAAAATATGCTGACCAAAAGTAACCTGATAACCAAGTGCTTCAAGACGAGCTTTTGCTTTTATTTATCTTCAAATTTTCCAGTCCGAGTCAAAGAAGAACTAGGTGAAATCACACGGATTTCATCCCCTTTTTGTAATTTTTCAGGAAATATTTTATTCATTCATCAAAGCCCTCCGTCAGTAAATTGAACTAATTATAGCATTTACTGACAGCATTGTCATCAAAAATATTTAAAGATTTTAATTTAGGATTATATTTTGAAAGTTGCTGACAGAAATTTCTGTCAGTATTTTTTATGTTCGATTAACTTTTGGAATATATGACAAAAGAAAAATAAAATTAATTTTTTTAAGTCGTTAACCAAAGATACTGTGTAAGAACTGACGATAATATAAGAAAATAAAAAACTAAGAAGACGTTATAATCCAAGGCTTTCGAGCAATAAAATCATCTTTTGGCATATATTCCAAAACTTTTTCACAGAATTTTCAGAGTGCTATAATGGTTTTATCAATTGAAATAGTGGATTTGATTGATTATTTTAGCTTCATTAGTTGCAAATAACGGAGTTGAAATAAAGTAAAATTAGAAATCCCTAGCTACTTTTAAGCGCAAAAAGTATTCAGGAGAAAGGAGTTTAGAATGTCAAAAGAACAAAAACGTATTATACTCTTTGGCAAGAGTGAAACACGCATTGTTTCAAACGAGTCTAGTTGGAATAATGATTCTGCTTGCCTTCCTCTTCTTGAAACTAAGTAAGAAGCTGACTAAAGATTCTATCTAAAAAATAAAGGTCAAAGATTTCTTTGACCTTTTATGAAAGGAAAAGTTATGAAGAAACCTTTTACAGGATTACATTTTGAACTTACAAATCAATGTAATTTAAGATGTACGCATTGCTATAATATTGACTATTTAGATTCTTCTGATGATGATATCGATGTTGAAACTATAAAAAGAATCATTGATAAGTCGTTAGAAATTGGTTGTAGAGATATCGGATTTTCAGGTGGGGAACCATTTATGAGAAAAGATATTTTAGAACTGATTACATACGCCAAAGACCATCCAATACATATTTTAACAAATGGGATGCTTATATCACAAAAAGTAATTAATCAGCTTAATGCAATTAAAGACTTACTTATTGAGTTTAGAATAAGTATCGACGGATTAGAAAGCTATAAAAATATTCGTGGTGTCCCTTATAAATATGCACTAAATGGAGTAAAGCGATTATTGGATAATGGATATGTCACCACAGTAAATACTATGATTACTAACGAAAATATTGATGAACTTATGGAAATGTATGAATTATTCAAAAATATGGGTGTTGATAGGTGGCGGCTTGGGTTTATTTTTGGACAAGGAAATGCAAGTAAGAATAGTTTGAAATTCGAGGGAACGGAGGAACAATTTTTTAAAATTAAAGAGCTTATCGTTAAACACATGAAGGAACCAGAAGTTTTTGAATTAGATGTCAGTAAGCTCTATCGGTCTGGAATTTTTGAAGGGGCGCATCTTGTTCAATATAACTTAGATAGTCGTCCATGTTCTTATCAAGGAGCACTTACTGTTCGTCCTAATGGGGATGTAACTTATTGTCCTTCTTTGGATATGTCCTATGGGAATATTTTAAAAGATCCTATAGATAAAATTTTGAATAATCCAGAATGGTTGAGAGTCTATAATTTTACTCCACGTCAACTCCCACAAAAATGTCAAAACTGTGATTTATTGAAACATTGTGGTGGGGGGTGTCGAGCAGATAGTTACTACGATAGTAATGATTTATATAGTTACTCTGAATTAACTTGTAAACTTGTAGAATTTTATGCGCGTGAAATTTATCCACTCTTATCCCAAATAATATCAGAGCCGTTTATTATATGAAAACAAAAAATAAAAACATACTTTGGGCGCTAACAGCTTGCTTTTTTGGAAGTTTTTCGGGACAATTTTTGAGTTTTGGCATTGGTTTAATTATTTTATTAAAATCCAAATCAGCGCTTATTTTTGGGATATCACAATTTTTAGGACCAGTTGTCTGCTTTATTTTTACAAAGCAAATGAAACAAGTTTTGGAAAAATATAAAATTTCTTCAATTTTAAAAATATCACTTTTTTCTACAATAATTATTTCATTATTGATAGGAGTAGCTTTATGGCTTATTTCTAGTTCAGCTTTTCTATTCATTTCAATAATTATATTATTAACAATTAATTCGATTTTCGGTCAAATATTTTCCATTTCATACAATGTTTCTTGCCAATTTATTGTGAAGTCTGAAGAAGAACTTAAAAGATTAAAATCACTAGAAGAAATCATAGGTGCCATTGCCCTCATTCTCAGCCCTCTTTTAGCTGCGGCACTTTTTACGATATTAAATTCTACAACATATATTGTTCTTAGTACGACTATTGATTTTATTACCCTTTTTATGATTTCACGTTTAATATTTTTTAACAAGAGATATGAGCGAAGAGATAAAAGAAGTGATTCTGCCCTTTCAGCAAATGTTAATAAAAGTAAAAATTTTTCTTCACATATACAAACTCTTCTTTTTGTTATCTTACCAAGCATTATATCTATTAGTTTTTCATCAATAAACGTAGGATTACCATTTGTTCAAATTAACAAATTATCATTATCCACTTTCCAATATGCTTTCACAAAAATTTTGTGGGCTGTTGGAATGTTAATATCAGGATTATTTTTAATCAAAAGTTTGGAAAAAGAGGCAAAATTAGCAGATTTACCAAAATCAATATTTTTAATGGGAAGTATAGTAGTTCTTTTTTCGGTATTACTTTATACCAAATATACTTCACCGTTTTTAAGTATCAGTCTATTTAATTTATTTTTCTCAGCAATTATTGTTAGATACCGAGTGAGCCTATCTGTAAATACTTTGAACTATTTTTCAGAAAGTGCATTAAATAATATTTTAACAAGGCAAAAAAATTATGACCAACTTTTCAGATCATTAAGCATCATTTTGTTTGGTTATCTTTACGATAGAGCCAATTTCAGCGAAATTTTTTTAATAACGGGAAGCTTAATGATAATAGTAAGTTTATTTTATATAAAAATTTTGTATTATTGGCATGACCCATATAAAGTTTATTAATGCACTGGGTATTATGAGTGTAGTGAGGTAAAATCATGAAAGAAGTCATAAAAGTCACTCATCTCTCAAAATCATTTGAAGATAATCCGATTATCAAAGACATCTCTTTTTCTGTCAATGAAGGAGAAATTTTTATTATCTTAGGGAAAAATGGTGCAGGAAAAACGACATTGATTAAGATGTTGCTCCGTATTCTTGCACAGGATTCCGGAGAAATCGATTACTACGGGAAATCTATCGACACTTATGGTCAAAAAATTTATGAAATGACCTCAGCGGTCTTAGAAAATGCAGAAAATACTTATGGTTATCTAACAGCGATTGAAAATATCGAATATTTCGCAGCACTTTACAAACGAAAAATCAAAAAGCAAGAAATCTTACAACTTTTAGAACAATTTGACCTGAAAGAAGCAGCGAATAAACGCCTTTTCAACTTTTCAAGAGGAATGAAACAAAAATTATCTATTATTTGTAGCTTACTCAATGATGCAAAAATTTTGTTCTTAGATGAGCCGACTTTGGGACTGGATTTTAAAGCCAATCGTGACTTACTGGATATGGTCAAGAAAATGTCAAAAGAACATAATAAAACAATTATCCTAACCACACATCAAACCGATGTCATCAAAGCCCTTGCCGATAGAGTTCTCTTATTAAACAAAGGAGAAATTTCATTTTTAGGAAAATATGAATCTTTTATTTTAGAAAATTCTCTTGCCTATTACCTTATTAGAACAAGTACTGACAGCTATCAACTTACAGATGAAAAGTTGGCAGAAGAAAAATTAAAAAAATTGATAGAAGAGGGCGAAAAAATTCTCTCTTACAAAAAACATGACCGATCAATAGAAGAAATTTTAATTGATTATTATAAAGGAGAGTAAAATGTTTAGAGCAGAATTTAAACGAGAACTAAGAGAAACTTTAGTCTTTTATCCAGATTTTATCTCAAGTTTAGTGATGATGGTTATTCTTTTATCTGTATTTATGATTCTGGGACAGCATTTTACAAGTTCGAGCTATATTGGTTATGCTTTTTGGTTTTTGCTCAGCGGTGTTTTGACTGTTGCGTCAGAATCAATTTCTTATGAAAAACAAGTGGGAACTTTTGAACAATTGATTCTAAAACCCATCCGATTGATTTATATCTTGTTTATTAAATCAATTGTTTGGGGAATTTTTAATTTTATTAGAATAATGATTGCAACGATCATTGTCTGCCTTTTTTATCAAATTCATATAAAGTTAAGTTGGTTTTCTTTAACCGCTTTAGTCATTAATTTTTTTGCAATTGTTGGATTTTCCATGATATTCTCAGGACTGACTTTGAAATTTACTAAAATCGCTTCTTTTGTCGGAATTATCCAGTACCTCTTACTTTTTGCATCAGGAACACTAATTTCTTTGGATAAAATGCCACAAATTTTAGTTGTACTAACCAAAATTTTACCTATTAATCTTGGTTTAAAGGTAAGCCAAAATTCGTTTAATTTTCTTACTTTTCTACTCCTTATTCTACAAATGATTATCTATATGATTATAGGAACAGCCACTTTTACTTATGTCTATAATCGTGCAAAAAAGAAGGGAATTAATTCAAGGTATTGACAATGAAACGTCATAGCCTATTTCATGGAGCATATCAATGTATAAAAAAATGTCTTTATTTCTTGGAATAAATCTTCTAGTATCATTTGCTGGCACTTTGTTTCAGATGAATATTCTTTGGAGAATTTTTACCAATCATGAGCAACTTCAGACCATTGTTCTTGTTTTAAGCTCATCTTTTATTCTTCAATCCATTTTTTCACTTGTAGCTGGTGTAATTGCTGACTCCTATCCTAAAAAGAGATTATTATTGATAAGTATTGTCAGTTTTATTTTGGTTATTATTGGAGTTTATTTCATAAAGATTGATAATGCTCGAATTATTTTTTATCTCCTATTTACGGCAATTAGCACCCTGTTTCAACGCGGAATTATCACACTTGTTGCCTCAACTTTGTCAACAAATGAATATATAAAATATGACTCCATCAGCGTTTTATCCACACAGGTCACAGCAGTTTTAAACAATATTTTAGCAGGTCTTATTATTACTTTTCTTGGGCTCAATTATATTTATCTTTTAGTGCTTTTACTATTTATTTTGTCCTTCTTTGTGACTTATTTCCTTATTCCTAATGAAAGAAAACAGGAGATAAAGAAAAAGGAAAATACTTTTCCTCTTTCGTTTATTAAAGAAAAAATTTTGTCAGATAAGAAAATAATCATTTTCATGATTCTTCTATTTTTTTTAAATTTAGATTATGGATATATTCCAAATATCCTACCGTTCTTCATGTTGCAAAGTACAAAAAGTCTTTCTCCTCTGTTTTTATCATTATTAAAGTCTTCCACTAATATAGGCGAAAGTTTGGCATCTATCGTCATTATTCGCTTTAGTAAAAAAGTCTCACAAATGACGAAAATTGGTCTTTTAGGTTCAGCTTTTTGTTTTATTTTTTTGCCAATGATTAATAAATTTATATTTGTTATCTTTCTTGTTCTCCTTTTTTATGGATTTTTTGATACCTTTACTCAACCCTTATTTAGCTATTTTGTAAGTTCTATTGATTCCTCGGTTCGTGGGCGAATTATTGGGGTCATTGATTGTGTCGTCTATATTGCAGCCCCTATTGGAATGATTCTTGGAAATGCAGTTAGCCATTTTGGTTTGATTCCACTTGGAGCTGCAATAGCGACTGTATTTTTACTGACCTACCTGATACTAGTTCAGACAAAAATTTATCGAAATATTGATTTAGAGGCAAATAATGAATCTGAATAAAAAGTTCCTAAAAAACGAGTTAATTTGGCTAGCTTCTATAGGCTGTGAAATTATTGAAACTGATTCTTATATTATCGTGAAAAATAAACTGATTAAAACAGAGGATTTTAATTTCTTATTATTGAAAAGAATAATTCCTGAGATAAAAATAATAAAAATAATGAAAAATCACCATTTACAATTTTTAAAAGTTGCTGAGAAGATTGTATCATATACGAATTTTATTAAAGAGCGGACTGAAGACATTAACTATGTCGCAAATTATAATAGAGAAGCTTTAGATTTTCTAATGAAAAAGAGTGATAATTTGTATATATCCTCAGAAAAAAAGTGGGCGGTCATATTTCCACAAGAAAGATTATTTTCAAAAACTATTGTTCCTTATACGATTTGTTGGGGAAGTGATAGGATAGGGAAAATTTGTCTAGTATTTTTAGATGATATCATTGGAATTTACGATTTTGAAATTTATCCTCCATTTAGAAATAAAGGATACGCTAAGCAGTTCTTTAGTTCCTTATTAGATAAAGGTAGTAGTAGTCAAACACATCAAGTCTTTATTCAAACTTGGCGTGAAAATATTTCTGCTAATAATTTATATTTCTCTCAGGGTTTCAAAGTTTTAGATAAATACTATTATTTCAAACTTAAGAATATTTATTAGCAATAGTTGAATCACAAGTTTACTGATAGAAATTCTGTCATAGGATATTCGTTTGTACTTTGCCCTGACAGCAAGCGCTTCAGCGCTTAGTTGGAATGGACAGCGTAGTGCGCAGCACGTAGATAGTACATTACGAATATGCTAGTAGTCCCATCAGTAATCTTCAACAAAAAAATCTACTGACAAGTCCAAAAAATTTCTGTCAGTAGATTTTTTTATTATTTAATTACTTCAAGTCCACCCATATATGGGCGAAGAACTTCAGGGACAGTGATTGAGCCATCTTCATTTTGATAATTTTCAAGGATAGCAGCCACAGTACGTCCAACGGCAAGTCCAGAACCATTCAAAGTGTGAAGAAGTTGAACTTTACCATCTTCGTCACGATAACGAATTTGGGCACGGCGTGCTTGGAAATCTTCACAGTTTGAACATGAAGAAATTTCACGGTAAGTATTTTGCGCAGGAATCCAAACTTCTAAATCATAAGTTTTAGCAGCAGAGAATCCCATGTCACCAGTTGACAAAGCCACAACACGGTAAGCAAGACCCAATTTTTGCAGAATATTTTCAGCGTTTGCTGTCATTTTTTCAAGTTCATCATAAGATTGGTCAGGTTTAGTAAATTTAACCATTTCAACTTTATGGAATTGGTGCAAACGAATCAAACCACGAGTATCACGACCAGCAGAACCAGCTTCAGAACGGAAAGAAGGACTCATTGCTGTGAATTTGATTGGCAATTCTGCGCCATCCAAAATTTCCCCACGATAGTAGTTAGTCAAAGGAACTTCAGCAGTTGGAATTAAAACAAAACCACGGTCATCTTTCAATTCAAAAGTGTCTTCTTTAAATTTAGGATATTGACCAGTTCCAAACATTGACTCTTGATTAACCATATAAGGAGTGATCATTTCAGTATAACCTTCTTTACCGTGCTCATCAAGCATGAAGTTATAAAGTGCACGTTCAAGTCTTGCGCCAGCACCTTTGTAGAAAAGGAAGCGTGAACCAGTGACTTTACCACCACGTTCCCAATCCAAAATTCCTAAATCTTCACCCAAATCCCAGTGAGCTTTAGGTTCAAAATTGAAAGTTGGAGTTTGACCAACACGACGAACCTCAACATTATCATCTTCATCAGCACCAATTGGTGTACTTTCATGAGGAAGATTTGGCAACATGATAATGATTTCATTCAAGTTTTCTTCGATTTCAGCAAGTTCAGCATCAATGGCTTTGATTTCAGCAGAAACTTTTTGCATTGCAGCAATTTGTGCGCTGGCATCGCCTTTTGCACGTTTTACTTGAGAAATTTCATCAGAAACGCTATTACGTTCAGCTTTCAAAGCCTCAGATTTTACAATGAGTTCACGACGTTTAATGTCTAAGTCATGAAGTTTTTCAAGTTTCTCTTTTTCAACACCACGAGTGGCTAATTTTGCAGCAACACCGTCAAAATCAGCACGAATTTTTTTAATATCAAGCATAAGCTCTCCTTTATTTTTATATAAAACTTACTGACAAGAATATTTTAGAAAAAGTTCTGTCAGTAGAAAAAAAGCGCCCAAATTCAAAAAGAATTAGGGCGCGGTAATCGCACGGTTCCACCTAAATTATCTATTTATTTACTGACGAAAACTGATATTCAAGCTGTCAGTAAAAATAGAACTCAAGTCGCTTGTAACGTAAGCAGACGTTCTCATTTTCATGAGAAAATTAACAGAAGTAGAAAGTCATTATTTCATTTTACTTGTTTTCAGCACCACAAGCTCTCTAAAAAAATTTAATAAGACCCATTTCTAGATTTATTTTACCATTTTGTGAATTACTTTGTCAAAAATTTTTAAAATCATCATTTTAAAATCAATCATTACTTTTTGAAAGCGCGACGGAAAGGGTCAAGCAAACTAGGTGCTCTGACAATATTTTCTTTACCCACATATTCAGCAACTTTTTTTAAAATAGATCTGGAATCTTTAGAAGAAAATCGTACCTTAGCTTGAGTGTCTAAAATCAAAGAAAACTGCTGACCAAGTTTTCCACTGATTGAAACATCAACTTCGGCGCTTTTAATACTTGACCAAGTAAAGAAAATGTTTTGTCCTCGACGTGGTTTTTTATATTCAAATTCAAAACCAGAATCACCCAAGATAATTTTTCCATTTTCAACCACACCTAAATAGGCTGTTCCTTTTGTTTCATAAAAAATTTCAGAATTATTAGTTGCCAAAATCGCCCTCGTTTCCGTTTATACCTGTATTATAACATATCTATATTATATCAAGAACTAAAGAAGATAATAAAAATAGGCCCAACGAGGGATATGGTTTAAAGAATAAATATAAAAATGTTATCATTAGATTATAAGAAAAAACTAATAAAGGAGGTAAAATGACTTTAATCGGAGTAAAAATTGATAGACTATTTCTTAGAGATCTATTCATACTACTAGTTGGTGTAGGCCTTTATATTCTCTCTATTCAACTTTTTGTCGTTCCTAACGCGATGGCTAGCAATGGAATCGCAGGATTTTCAGTATTTATTCACTTTGTTTTCGGAATGAATCCAGCTTTGACTTTTTTTGCAGTCAATATTCCACTCTTTCTTTTAAGTTGGAAACTACTTGTGCAGCGGGAATTGTTACTGACTATTCCTGGAGCGCTGGCCATGAGCGGGTTGATGATGATTTATGAAGCCGTAGGAATTACTGGCTTTCAAATGGACTCATTGATTACTGTGGGGATTATAGACGGAATCCTCTCAGGAATTGGTGCAGGTTTAGTTGTTCTATCACAAGGAACATTTGGAGGCTCTATTCTACTTGCGCGACTTTTTGAAAATAAGTGGAAAGTGCCAATTGATAAAACGCTCTTTGGTATTGATATTGTAGTTATGCTATTAGCAGTCATGACTTATCTTTCCCTTCCCAATTTTTTCGTCACACTCTTATCTTGTTACATCTTCAGTAAAGTCACACGTTTCATAGGACGACCCTCATACCGCCAACAAATTTTACAAAAAGTTAGATTAATAAAAAATGAGCCAAGCTGTTCTTGCAAAACTAATGAATGCTCTTGCTCTAACTAACAAAAAAATCCCAAATTGGGATTTTTATTTTTTCTTCTTTCTCTTAAAAGCATTTTTAAAAGTTCCGAGGAAACTAGGGGATTTAACCACTTTATCGTTTCCTAAATAATGACGAATCCATTTTAAAACAGTTCCTGAGTTTTTCGATGAGAATCGAACCTTAGAGCCATTTTGTAAAACGATTGAAAATTGTCGACCAACTTTTACCTCACCTTTGAGGGATTTTGAAACGTCACCCTCAACACGAGCCACTGCCGTCCAAGGAAAAGTCATATTTTTTTCAACATTTCGGTCATTATAAAACTCAAAAGCAACATCACCAATCAGAATTTTTCCATATTCAGCAAAACCTAAATAAGCAATTCCTTCTGTTGAATAATCAGCCTTAGTATTTAGTGATTGAGCCACAGATTCTCTCCATTTCCTAGATTAATAATCTAAAAACCATTATACCATAAAAACGCTTTACTTGCCTTAAATACTTCAATTTATTAGAGAAAAATAAAATAAAAAAAACCAATCCAAAGATTGATTTTTTTACCAAATCGATTACATGATTTGAGCCCAACGACCGAGGATACCCACGATGAAGAGACCAAAGATGATAACGATTGGAGAAACTTTTTTCTTAAGCAACCACATGCAAAGGAATGTGATAAGCAAACCAGCAAGGCCAGGAATCAATTGATTCAAGTTATCTTGAAGATAAGTTACTTTTGTAGGATCAAGAGAAAGTTTGTTACCAACTTGACCAAGAATATCATGAAGTTGTGTACCAGATACAGAACCTTTAGGGAATTCTACATAAGCACCTTTTTGTAAAGGAATTTTTGAAACAACGGCGTTAGGACCATTAAAGTTAATTGTTACCCAACGTTGAATCAATACACCAAGGACGAACATACCAAGGATAGATGCACCTTTAGTAACAGTTTGGAGAAGTCCTCCACCAAGGTCTTTAGTGATTGCAGAACCTGATTTATAACCAAATTCTTGAGTGTACCACAAGAAAGCGATACGGATAGCGTTCCACACGATGAAGAAGAAGAGTGGAGCGATAATTGATCCACCAGTAGCCAATGAAGCTGCAATCGCACCAACGATAGGACGTACTGTAAACCAGAAGACAGGGTCACCGATACCTGCAAGAGGACCCATCATACCAACTTTAACCCCTTGAATAGCGGCATCATCGATATCAGCACCGTTAGCACGTTCTTCTTCAAGGGCAAGAGTTACACCGATGATAGGAGCGGCAACGTATGGGTGAGTATTAAAGAATTCCAAGTGACGTTTCAAAGCTTCTTTAGCTTCTTCGCCAGAAGGGTAGAGTTTTTTCAATGCTGGAATGAGCGAGTAAGCCCAACCACCATTTTGCATACGTTCGTAGTTCCAAGAACCTTGGAGGAACATTGAACGCCACATAACGCTACGACGGATTTTCTTATCAAGAGTTACTTTATTTTCAGACATTTTTTAGATCCTCCTTTCTTAGTAGTCGTTCAAGATGTCGCCAATTGGGTCACCTGATGAAGATGCAGTACCATTTCCAGAACCACCAGAAGCTTGGAGGTTAAGGTAAACAATAGCGATAACAACACCGAGGACACCAGTTGCAATCAATGTTAATTCAGAGATTGGTGCGAGAGCGAAACCAAGGAAGAAGAATGGCCATACTTCACGAGTAGCCATAAGGTTGATAACCATTGCATAACCAACGGCAACAACCATCCCACCACCGACAGCAAGACCGCCAGAGATAACTGGAGGAATAGCAGCAAGTGCTTTTTGGATAGCATCTGGTGAGATAACCAAAAGAAGTCCAGCAGGGATAGCAATACGCAAACCTTGACAGATAAGCGCGATGAAGTGCCACATTTCAACACCTGAGTATGAACCTTTTTCAGCAGCACGGTCAGCTTGGTGAACGAGCACAACTGAAAGCATACGTACAAGAGTAGTCAATACAAGACCAGCAGTTGCAAGCAAGATAGCAGCAGGAACGATAGTACCCATGATGTGAGTCAAGTCAAAGTTATTTGATTGAACCATCAAGATAGATGATGCGACAGAGGCAAGGGCAGCATCGGGTGCGACAGCGGCACCAACGTTAGCCCAACCAAGAGCGATCAATTGAAGTGAACCACCGAGGATAATCCCTGCAGAAGCATGACCGGTAACAATACCGATGAGCGAGCAGGCGATAATTGGTTGGTGGAATTGCCATTGGTCAAGGATACCTTCAAGACCAGCAAGGAAGGCAACAACAATGACCAAGATTACAGATAAAACACCGTATTCCATGTTTTTTATATCTCCTTAATTATTTGGCTGCCTAATATTCAATTTTAGTAATCAGAATATCAGACGAGCATATTCTGATTATTGTACGTCAGCTTTGTTAATCAAACCAAAGAGGTCAGATTTAGAGTCAGCTGGAACTTTACGTACGTCGAATTTAACTCCGAGGTCACGCAATTTTTCAAAAGTAGCAACGTCATCTTTGTCCATAGAAAGAACTTTGTTGAGCATTGTTTTACCAGTTGAGTGAGCCATAGAACCAACGTTCAATGTTTCAATTGGTACGCCACCTTCGATTGTTGCAAGAGCGTCTTGTGGAGTTTCGAAAAGAAGAAGGGCTTTAGTGTCACCAAAACGTGGGTCTTTAGCAACTTCAATCATTTTCTTAATTGGTATAACGTTAGCTTTTACACCAGTTGGAGCCGCTTGTTCAATGAGTTTCTTACGAAGTTCATCTTTAGAAACGGTGTCAGAAACGACGATGATGCGGTTTGCTCTTGAGTCTGGAGTCCAAGCAGTTGCAACTTGTCCGTGAAGCAAACGTGAGTCAATACGAGCGAGGTTAATTTTAATTTTACCATCACCGATGACTGTTCCTTCAGGAATCGCACCTTGAACAGCAGCCGGAGCAGCTGCAACAGCAGTTTCTTCAGCAGGTTGAAGTTCTTCAGGTAGTACTTTAATACCGCCTTTGGCTTCTTTCATAATATTTGCTACGACTTTATCCACCCCGGCAGACGCATCCATCATGCGTTCTGTGTAGGCTTGGATAAGCATAGGCAGGTTGAGGCCTGTGATGATAGCAATCTTGCGCTCTGGATTTTCACCCATCACTGCACTTGCTTGATTAAATGGAGAACCGCTCCATAAGTCAGCAAGGACAAGTACTTCATCTTCAGCATCAAATGTTGCGATGGCAGCTTCGATTTTAGCATGCAAATCAGTTGGTCCTTCGCTAGGCATAAAAGTAACAACTTGTACTTTTTCTTGCTCTCCGAAAATCATAGAACCAGATTGTTTGATGCCTGCGGCGAATTCACCATGGCTCGCAATAACAATTCCGATACTCAATGTGAGTAACCTCCTATATAAGATTATAATAAAAATTATTACTTAGTTATTATACTACTTCAAATCAATATTTGCAAATGTTTTCATAAAAATATTACACTTGTTTTTTAAGGAATGGAAACCCTTTATAAATAATTTGTATAGATAGCTTTATAAAGCGTTTTTTGGGTCGTAAATAAAAAAAGATTATCAAAGTAAGATAAATCTTTTTGAAAAATGACAGGAATTGAAAAACTTATGGTAGAATAGTAGTTGATAAAATAATACACTAATCTCTCTCGATTTTAAGTGCTCCTGTAGGACAGGATTTTATAGCTAAAAGAAGTGAACTATCATCAGAAAATTCTTTTTGAACTTTATCCGTATCATAAAATTTAACGATTCCATTATCGTGATAATCAAACACTTTTGGCGCATGGAGATTACATAAACCACATGCGATACATTTATCGGGAATTATTTTTATCTTCATATAGGAAATGATAATAAAAAAATAGTAAAATTGAAAGGAAAAGGTCGTGTCAACAAAAGAACCCTGGAATAATGAAATTTATCGTGCGATGAAAGAAGAATCGACTGAAATGAAAAGACATGATAGAGGCAAGGATGAAAGTAAGCGCCCGTTGACGACGCGTTTTTTGACTTTTCTCGTTATCCTCATGTTTATTCTTGTTGGGCTAGCTATTGGTTTTATTTTATGGAATAATCAAGTACGAAATACAGCTAGTATCGCAAAAAGTTTTCATCAATCTTCATCAGTAGCTAAAACCGAAGAATCAACCAGTCAAGCCGCGGCCTCTTCTTCAACAGAAGCGACTCCCCCTGCTAGTAGCAGTACAGTTGCCTCTTCATCTAGCAGTAGCGCTGAGTCTGGAACAACTTATACAATTGCTACCGGAGATTATCCAAGTACAATTGCAGCTAAGACAGGGATTCCCTGGGCAACGATTGCTAGTTTGAATGGAATTACAGCTGATGGATATAATGCTGATGGATCAGCTATCCATGCTGGACAAGTTTTAAAATTAAAATAAAAAAATCACTGACAGGCCTTTTTACATAATTCTGTCAGTAAAAATTGAACTAAAATAGGAAATAAGGTAAATAAAGAGATTCTATGAAAAAGATTCAAATTGCAATTGACGGTCCAGCGTCAAGTGGAAAATCAACAGTTGCTAAAATTATTGCACGAAATCTTGACTTAATTTATTTGGACACGGGTGCTATGTATCGAGTAGCTACTTTTGTTTCCTTGCAAAATGAAACAAATGATGCAAAAGAAATCATTGAATTTATTAAAAGAAATCCAATTTCTTTTATGAATGGTCAAAAAGGTCAAGAAGTTTTAATGGGCTCTGAAAATGTTACAGAAGTGATTAGAACGAATGAAGTAACAAATGCCGTTTCTAAAATATCAGCTATGACCGAAATTCGTGAATTCATGGTTGCAGAACAACAAAGAATTGCTAAAAACGGTGGAATTATCATGGATGGACGTGATATTGGAACAGTTGTTTTGCCAAAGGCAGATTTGAAAATTTTCCTTGTTGCTTCAGTTGATGAACGAGCTGAAAGACGTTATAAAGAAAATCTGTCTAAAGGAATTCCAACCGATCTTGAGCGTTTGAAAATTGAAATTTCGGAAAGAGACCGAAAAGATAGCACAAGAGCAATTTCTCCTTTGAAACAAGCAGAAGATGCAATATTACTTGATAGTACTGGAAAAACAATTAATGAAATTGTTCAATTTATTGAAGATAAGGCTAAAGAACTCATGTAAATGAGTTCTTTTTAATTATTAGATAGTCTAAAGATTGGTAAGATTTTGCAGGAATTATCAAACTTTGATATAATAATATAACAATGAATGAAAAAAAGTATAAACGCTTAGAATATTTGAGACATAACATCAATTATCTCACAATCCGAGAGCGTCAAGAGTACTATGACTTACTCAATGAACTAAAAAAAGCTGGAAATCAATCTGAACCCGAAAATTTCGAGGAATTTGAAGAATACGTCGAGCCAGAATATGAATATTCCGATTACGAACCAGAAAGCATTCAAAAAAGTACTTCCTCTTCTAACGGTAGGAATGCTAGTCGAAGAAATACGCGAGAAAGTTTTTCAAATCAGGAAAACAACAGAAATAAATCATTAAAAAAAGAAAACAAATCTTCTAAAAAAGCTAAATCTGGCAAGAAGAAAAAACGTCATTGGTTAAGAACAATATTAACAATTATTGTTTTGATTATTGCCGTCATGATTGGTTTCTTTGTATATGGATATCAAAGGGGCGTTAAACATGAGGGAAGCGTCGCTAAACAAGAAAAGTTCACAAGTTTAAAAAATACGGACGGTTCTGTAAATATTCTTTTGTTAGGAGCAGACCAAAGACCATGGCAATCATCAGGAGTTGCTCATACTGATACTATTATGGTTTTACATGTTAATGGTAAGAATCATCAAATACAAATCGTGAGCTTTATGCGTGATACCCTTGTCAATATTCCTGATGTCGGCTCAAGTAATACACCAGATTCAAAAATAAATTCTGCCTTTACAATTGGAGAACAATACAATAAACAGGGTGTGAATTTGATGAGTGAGACATTGAAAAATAACTTTGGCATTAACTGTCAATATTATGCAGTCGTTGATTTTTCAAGTTTTGCAACGATTATTGATTCATTGTTCCCAACTGGCCTAAAAATTGATGCAAAATTTTCGACTGTGAATGGTGAGAATCTTGCTGCGGTACCTGTTCCTGATGATTTAGCTGCAACTGAAGGAAAAGTTTCAAGTGACAAAGACTTGACAGCTGAAGAAGCAGCCGCTTTAGGTTATCCTGATGGTGGTGGGACATTCATGATGATTAAACCAGGGACTCAGAAAATGGATGGACGAATGCTCTTGAATTATGCCCGATTCCGTCATGATGACGAGGGAGATTATGGACGAGTAAAACGTCAACAACAAGTTTTAGAAACAGTAATGTCTAAAATGAAAAATCCGCTCTCATTGTTTACTGCTTCAAGTGCCTTGGGAACAACAAGAGCAGTTACAATGACGAATATTCCAAATTCATTTTTCTTAACTAAAGGAATTACAGCTCTTCTAGATATGAAAAATGGCATAAAGTCAACAACTATTCCGGCTAATAATGACTGGGAGAATGCTTATGATATGTATGGTGGTTTAGGACTCTCAATTGATATGACAAAATATAAAGCGAAAGCTCAAGAACTTCTTGGTCAGTAAAAAGAAAATTACTAACAGTTTTGTTAGTAATTTTTAATTTTAAATATTCATATGAGAAAAATAATGACAATTTTCTCTCCTTAGTTATAGATTAATGCCTTATAAATAAATTATAAATTTGTATTTTTATGATATGATATGAGTATGATAATAAGATAAGTAGGTCTAATCCAATGATGTTTAATTATATTTATACTACTTTTTTGACAATTTTATACACAATCTTGATGTCACTTTCTCTAAGTTTGTATCTAAAAGAACGAAAAAAGAATTATTTATTGGTAAGTCTTTATTTTTTGCTCCTTATTTTAAATGGTTTAATAGTGACCATGTCCGAAACTTTTCAAATATTTGCCAATGACTATAATCGGCAATTTATGGTTAATCCCATTATTGAAACAATTTACTACTTGGCAACTTTTGGTATTGCCTTAAAATTAGTGACCGAATTATTTGAAGAAAAAATAAAAACTTATCAATATGGTATTTATATTGCTTTTGCTTTATGGCTTATTGTTGTTCCTTTTATGGCAAATTCAGCACTAAAGGTCTGGCTCTATTATTTTCCAAGTCAGTTACTAACGGTCTATCTTGGAATTTATTTATTAAGCCATAATCGAAAAATGATTCCTAAAAGCAGTTTAGGAAAATATACGAAATTAATTGGGATCCTAGCAATAACTTTGGGATTAGCTATAGTAGTGGAAGATACCTTTATTATTTATTATAGAGATATTTATCATACAAATATGCTTAAAATCCATAATAGAAATGTTTCAGAAGACATTTTTCATATTGCACTTTGCCTTATTGCCATTAAATTTTTTCTAACCAATTATCAAAAAGGCAACGAAGAAGTAGCTGTCATTGATATCAGAAATGAAAAAAATGAGACTAATGATTCTGTAAGTAATTTTGAAAAAGATGAATATTACTTTGAGAGATTTATGGATAAATATGGAATCACTCAACGGGAAGGAGAAATTCTTGAACTTCTCCTTCAACGTAAACACAATCAAGAAATAGCCAATCAATTATATCTTTCTCTAGGAACAGTCAAAACCCACACTCACAATATTTTTATAAAACTACAAGTTGAAAAACGTTCAGAAGTTTGCGAAGTCTGGGAAGCGTTTGAAAAATCAGAGCTTACTCAATAATCCTAAAACTCCATTTTTAATGGAGTTTATTTTTATTTTGATTAAGAAAGCGGTTAAAATAGTTCTAAACCTTCCTAAACCTTTTTACTCAACCCTTTGCTATCAAAGGGTTTTCGGCTTTTATAAAAGATTAAATCCTAGAGTTGATTGTTTTATATTTTTGCTCTTGATATACTGAAAACGTTCCCAAGAGGGGAGTCAAATAACTATTTTATTCAGGAGGAATAAAGAAATGGTAACAACAAACAAACGTGATTTCATCACAACAGAAGATTACACTAAAGAAGAAATTCTTGATATTGTAACACTAGGCTTAAAAATCAAAGCAGCGATTAAAAATGGCTACTATCCACCACTTCTTAAAAACAAATCATTAGGAATGATTTTCCAACAAACATCAACTCGTACTCGTGTTTCCTTTGAAACAGCTATGACTCAATTAGGAGGCCATGCAGAATATTTAGCACCTGGTCAAATTCAACTCGGTGGTCATGAAACAATAGAAGATACAAGCACAGTTCTTTCTAGATTGCTTGATGTCATCATGGCACGTGTTGATCGTCATGAATCAGTTAATAACCTTGCAAAACATACAACAATTCCAGTTCTTAATGGGATGTCAGACTATAATCACCCAACACAAGAAGTCGGTGATTTGACTACAATGATTGAACATTTACCAGCCGGTAAAAAATTAGAAGATTGTAAAGTTGTCTTTGTCGGGGATGCGACTCAAGTTTGTTTCTCATTAGGTCTAATCGCAACTAAAATGGGAATGCACTTTGTTCATTTTGGACCTAAAGGCTACCAACTTAATGAAGAACATCAAGCAAAATTAGCTGCAAATTGTGAGGTTTCTGGTGGTACCTATGAAGTAACAGACGATGAAGAATCAATTGTCGGTGCAGATTTCCTTTATACAGATGTTTGGTACGGTTTGTATGATGCAGAACTATCAGAAGAAGAACGTCTAGCAATTTTCTTCCCTAAATATCAAGTGACACCTGAGATGATGGCAAAAGCGGGAGTACATACAAAATTTATGCATTGTCTTCCAGCTTCAAGAGGGGAAGAAGTTGTTGATGCGGTTATCGATGGTCCAAACTCAATTTGTTTTGACGAAGCCGAAAATCGCTTGACTTCAATTCGTGCCCTCCTTGTTTGGTTGATGTCTGATTATGCTGAAAAAAATCCTTATGATTTGAAAGCACAAGCGAAAGCTAAGGCTGAGTTAGAGGCTTACTTAGCCAAATAAGAAAGTGTATCATTTATGGAAAATGGAAAGAAAAAATTTAGTCTCTTTAGTGCTATTCTTTCTGTCATTTGTGTTGTTTTTGTTGCCGAAGCAGCAGCACCGGTTGCTGCTATTGGTAACTCGCAGTTCTTTTGGTGGATTGTTCTCATCATTGCTTTTCTCTTACCTTATGGTCTAATTACATCTGAACTCGGAACAACTTATACTGGTGAAGGAGGACTTTATGATTGGATTACAAAAGCCTTTGGACATCGTTGGGGAGCGCGTGCTTCATGGTTTTATTGGGTAAACTTCCCATTATGGATGGCTTCACTTGCTGTACTTTGTCCTGATTTATTGCATACAATATTTGGTTTTCAATTAAACACAGGTATTTCGCTATTAATTGAATTAATTTTCATCTGGGTTATTGTTTTGATTAGTTTATATCCAGTAAGTGATAGCGTTTGGATTTTAAATGGCGGCGCGGTAATTAAGGTATTCTTAGCATTAGCATTAGGAGCCTTAGGAGTTTATTCAGCTTTGACTAAGGGAGTAGCAAACCATTATACTTTAGCATCATTACTTCCAAGTTTTGATTTGCATAGTCTATCATTTATCTCAGTAATCATTTTTAACTTACTGGGGTTTGAAGTCATTTGTACTTTTGCTGACAGTATGGAAAATCCTAAGAAACAAATCCCACAATCAATCATCATTGGTGGTATTGTAATTGCAGCGATTTATATGTTTTCGGCCTTTGGAATCGGTGTTGCCATTCCAACCGATAAATTATCAACAAGTTCGGGATTAGTAGATAGTTTCCAAGTGATGCTAGGTACACCAACAGGTTGGTTCATTAGTTTAATTGCTTTCTTGTTTATGCTGACTTTAGTGGGTAATATGGTTTCTTGGTCGCAAGGAGTTAATAATATTGCTAGTTATGCCGCTGATAATGGTGACATGCCTAAATTCTTTTCGAAAAGACGTGCTTCTAATGGAATTTCTTGGGGTGCAGCTTTGATGAATGGGATTGTAGCTACACTTATTGTAGTGATTGCGCCTTTATTACCCAATCAAGATTTGTTCTGGTCATTCTTCTCATTAAATTTGGTTCTATTTTTATTGAGTTATATTCCGGTTTTCCCCGCATTTTATAAATTACGTAAGATTGACCCTGACACTCCACGTCCATTTAGAGTGAGTGGTAGTGACGGAATCTTGAAAGGATACATGGCCTTACCAATGATTATTATTATCATATCACTAATTTTTACAGCCATCCCCTTACAATATGATAAGGCATCATTGATAGAACAATTACCGATTACAATTGGCGCAATTATTTTTATTGTGATTGGTGAATTAATTATTAAATTTAAAAAAATAAAAAAATAGGAGAGAAAAAATGGCAAAACGTATTATTGGTACAACACCAAAAGAAGATGGTTTTCGGATGCCTGGTGAATTTGAAGCTCAAGATCAAATTTTTATGATTTGGCCCGAACGTCCAGATAACTGGCGTGATGGAGCGAAACCTGTTCAGGTTGCCTTTACTAATGTCGCTAAAGCAATCAGTAGATTTACACCAGTAACAATGTTAGTTTCACAAGCGCAATATCAAAATGCTCGTTATCAATTACCCGCTGATGTACGTGTGCTTGAAGTCTCTAACAACGATTCTTGGGTCCGTGACTGTGGGCCAAGTTTTGTTATTAATGATAAGGGTGAACTTCGAGCAAATGATTGGACTTTTAATGCTTGGGGTGGACTTGTTGATGGTCTATATTTTCCTTGGGACCAAGATGATCTAGTGGCACAAAAAGTTTGTGAATTAGAACGTGTTGACTCTTATCGGACCGATGACTTTGTTCTTGAAGGAGGTTCATTCCATGTTGACGGTCAAGGAACAGTTTTGACCACTGAGATGTGCCTTTTGTCTGAAGGACGCAATCCTCACATGAGCAAAGAGCACATTGAAAATAAACTTAAAGAACATCTGAATGCTGAAAAAATTCTTTGGCTTGGGGATGGAATTGACCCAGAAGAAACAAATGGTCACGTAGACGATGTTGCTTGCTTCGTAGCACCAGGGGAAGTTGCATGTATTTATACTGATGATGAGAAATCACCTTTTTATGAAGCTGCCCAAGATGCCTATAAACGCTTGAGCCAAATGAAAGATGCTAAAGGACGCCAACTTAAAGTTCATAAATTGACTTGTCCAGCTAAAAATGTAACGATTAAAAAACAATTTAGAATTGATACAGTTGAAGGAACCATGCCACGTGAAGATGGAGATATTTGTATTGCTTCTTATATGAACTTTTTAATTACAAACAAAGGAGTTATCGTACCACAATATGGTGATGAAAATGATGCTCTAGCATTAAAACAAGTTCAAGAGATGTTTCCAGACCGTGAAATAGTTGGTGTAAACACTGTTGAAGTAGTTTATGGTGGAGGAAATATCCATTGTATTACTCAACAACAGCCTAAAGCCAAATAAGGTGTAGAGAGGATTTAACAGAAGATGGCAAAACGTATTGTAGTTGCTCTAGGGGGGAATGCTATTTTAACTAGCGACCCTACAGCGCAAGCACAATCTATGGCACTTAATAAGACTGCCGAACAATTGATGCCTTTAATAAAAGACAATGATGTTGAAATGGTTATCATTCATGGAAATGGACCTCAAGTTGGTAATTTGCTTTTGCAACAACTTGAAAGTAATTCAGTTAAAAATCCGGCAATGCCACTTGATACAGCTGTTGCTATGACTCAAGGACAAATTGGTTATTGGATGGCCCAAGCTTTTACAGAGGCTCTTGCGAATAATGGAATGTCTGAAGTTCCTTTTGTTTCTGTAGTGACAAGGACAGTAGTAGATGCTAATGATGAGGCTTTTAAAAATCCGACAAAACCTATTGGGCCCTTTTATAGCCAAGAAGAGGCTAAAAATATTCAGACTCAATATCCAGATTGGAAATTGATTGAGGATTCTGGACGAGGTTACCGAAGAGTAGTTCCTTCACCTTTACCTCTCAAAATTGTTGAGGCTAACGCAATTAAACCATTGTTAGAATCATCAGCTTTGGTCACGGTATCTGGTGGCGGAGGGATTCCTGTTATTGAAAAAAATAAGGGATATCAAGGAGTCGAAGCGGTAATTGATAAAGATTTTTCGGCAGCAAAATTAGCAGAACTTGTTGATGCTGATGAACTAGTTATTTTTACCTCTGTCGGTGATGTCTTTTTAAATTTTGGTAAACCCAATCAAAAAGCTCTAGGAATAGTACCAGTTAGCGAAATGCATCAATATCTAGAAGAAGGTTATTTTGCGCCAGGTTCTATGAAACCAAAAGTGGCAGCAGCTGTCGCTTTTGTCGAAAATACTGGTAAACAAGCCACGATTACTTCACTTGAAAATGTGGAAAACTTTGTCAAAACTGGAGCAGGAACACGGATTGTCCCCGATTTAATTTTAAAATTTTTTTCAAAATAATTTATTTCAAATTTGAAATAAAAAGAAATTTACATAGGATGCCCATTTTAATTTGACAAAAAGTATAGCTAGTGCTATACTTTTTTTGTAGTAAATAAAAACTAATCATATTAGGTGAGGTTACTCTGAAGAACATAGGTTATCGCTCAAAACTGTCGAGAGACAATAATGGGTAAAGCAGGACTAGTCGAATCAAGGCTTTTCCAAGATAACTAGAAATATCATTTCTTACGTCTCAGAAAGCCAAAACTCAAATGTCGTGATTAAATAGACTAATAATCTATTGATTTTGAGAGCCTCCCTTTATATGAAAAGGAGGCTTTTTATGTCAAGAAGAAAATATCTTGATACAAAACAACCAAAAGTAAAATCTATTATGGGTGATTTTATTTTAATTGGTATTATTTGTTTGTTTGCATTTATTCTTATTGTGACGCAAATAACAATTAACCAACCCCTTTCATCGTTACCGTCTCAAAGTTCAGTGGATGATGTCAAGAAAATGCACGATTTTTTATCTATTGGAAACCTTGCTTATTTTTCAATGCGAACAATGTTTCGCATGATTGTGGGAATGATGTGGTCAATTTTATTCTCTGTTATTTGTGGTGTATTGGCAGTTAAGTTTAAAACTGCAAGAAGAATTATTTTGCCGATGGTCAATTTCTTAGAATCAGTTCCTTTATTAGGGTTCATGACATTTACTACTGCATTTTTACTTGGATTATATCCAGGTAATGTAATGGGAGCTGAAGCGCTTGCCATTTTTGCAGTATTTACTGGACAAGCATGGAACATCATGTTGTCACTTTACCAAATAATGGAAGTAGTTCCCAAAGATTTGAAAGAAGTAACATCACAATTTCGATATAATGCTTGGGAAAAATTTTGGCGTCTTGAATTTGTATATTCAATTCCGGGCCTATTATGGAATCTTGTCATATCTCAGTCAGCAGCATGGTTTGCTATTGTTGCAAGTGAACAGGTTACCGTCGCAATCCCTAAGTCTGAAACTTTAATTTTGCCAGGAATTGGCTCTTATATTCAAGTTGCATTAGATCGTGCAGACTTTAAAGCTTGTGGTTTCGCTGTTATTGCTTTAATTATTAATGTCGTCATACTAAATTTCTTAGTTTTTCAACCTTTGGTTAAAGCTACTTATTATTATCGTTATGATGAAGGAACAACTCAAGGTAATCCTCCAAAATCAATTGTATACAATTTAGTAAAACCATCTAATTTTGGAAAAATATTAGTGAAATGGATTCAAAAAATAAAAGATTTCTGGATTTTTAAGTTACCTAGAGCTTGGTATATTCTTAGGATAAATCTTATTTTTAAATATCTAGGGAAAGTAAAAAAATATATTTCAATTATTTGGTATATCCTGTTAGGATATGCGGTTGTTATCTCTGCTATTAAACTTTATAGATTCCTACCCCATGAAGATTTTTCAATGATCCCTCACTTAATGATTTTAACTACATTGAGGGTAGTATTAGCAATGCTTATAGCAGCAGCGATTTTTACACCTCTCGGGGTGTGGGTTGCAAGTAACAAAATACGCTTAAGCTTTATCCAACCAATTGGACAAGTTATTGGGTCAATTCCTTCAAACGTATATACTCCATTCATAGTAATTTTTATTAGTTTAGGGTATAAGCAACTTGAGTGGTGGATTTTGCCGCTAATCATGGTTGGTTGTCAATGGTATTACTTTTTCAATGTTATTGCTGGGTATTTAGCAATACCAGATGATATAAAAGAAGTCACAAAAATTTTCCCATTATCCAAGTTTAAGTGGTGGACTCGCTATCTCATTCCATCAATGTTTCCATACTTGATAACAGCTATCATAAATGCGGCGGGAGCAGCATGGAATGCAGATATAGCAGCGGAAAGCCTGCAGTGGGGTAAGGAAACAATAAATGTTACCGGTTTAGGGCAATATATTGCTGTGAATGATGGGATTAAGGATAAATCAGCACTTGGTACCTTGGCGATGTGTGCTGTAGTAGGATTGTGTATTATATTCGTTTGGCAACCACTTTACAAATATGCTAGAGAAAAATTCCATTATTAAAAAGGGAGGAAATAAGAATGGAAAAGAAAAATTTAATAAAAGTCACTTCACTCTGCAAAGATTATGGAGTAGAAAGATCAAAGAAATATATACAAGTTCTGAAAGATATAAACTTTACCGTAAAGGAAGGGGAATTTGTAAGTCTTATTGGACAATCAGGAGCAGGAAAATCGACATTATTGAGAAGTTTAGCTGGTCTTGTTCATCCAAGTCATGGAGAAATCATCTTTGAAGGAAAAAAGATCAAAGAACCGGATCCAAACATTAGTATGGTTTTTCAGAATTTTGCTCTATTTCCATGGTTAAATGTTTATAAAAATGTTTCGTTTGGCATAGATAATAATTTGAAAATGTCTAAAAATGAAATTAATGATAGAGTAAAAAACCTAATAAAAATGATTGGGCTAGAGGGTAATGAAAAATCATATCCAAGAGAAATTTCTGGCGGAATGAAACAAAGAGTAGGATTTGCTAGAGCTTTAGCCGCAGAACCTACATTGTTATTACTTGATGAACCTTTTTCTGCTTTAGATGTTGTAACATCCAAACAGCTGTCAGATCAACTTATAAGTATGTGGTTAAGTCAACAAATTGTCACAAAATCAATTGTAATGATTACGCACGATATAGAACAAGCAGTGCAAATGTCTGATAGGATTATATTGTTAGATTCAAATCCGGGGAGGATTGCGAAAGTTTACAATATTGATATCCCAAGAAATCAAAGAACTATAAGTAGTATCTCAAGTATTGTTGAAGAAATTACTAATGAAATGGTAGTCATGACAGAAATTAAGGTTAATAAAAATTTTTAGTAGGTAAAAGAAAGGAAGAAAAATTAATATGATTCCACATAGGAGAAAAAGAAATAATAAAATAAAAAAAATAGCCGGATTTATCGTATCTCTAGTAATAATAATAGGAGTTGGAGTATTCGGGTATATCGCGATGGCCAATCATCGCTTAAATAATATATTAGAGAAAGGTTATCATAAAGTTGATAACAACTATAAATCTGAGAAACATAAAGATACAGAGTCATTTTTGATCATGGGTTTAGATAATACTCAAGAGAGAAATTTGGGAACGACGCGAACGGATGCGATGATGATTATTACAATTAACAAAAAAACAAAAACGACAACTTTTTGTAGTATCCCTCGCGATAGTTTTGTTCAAATTGATTCAAAATCATACAAAGGTATGCAACGGATAGAAGCAGCCTATACTTATGGAGGACCTTCGGCTTCAGTTAACACGGTTGAAAAAACTTTTAATATTCCTATTGATCATTATTGTGTTTTTAATTTCAATTCATTCATTAAGTTTATTGATGCTATAGGTGGAATTGATATTGATGTTGAAAAGTCCTTTATGGGTACTGATGAAAGTGGTAATGAGTCTATAAAATTTAATTCAGGTAAGCAACACTTAGATGGTGCCAAGGCTCTTTCGTATGCTAGAGAACGACATATAGATACAGATATTATGAGAGGTTTCAGGCAACAAAAGGTAATTTCAGCAGTTGAGGAAAAGTTAAAATCAATGACTTCTTTCACTAATTTATATTCTATTATTGATTCTTTAGATGATAATATTCAGACTGATATCACACCAAAAGATCTTAAAGAGCTTATTTCTAATGCTTTAACTTTTAGTAATTACTCTAAACAACAATTAACTTTTGATTGGAGAACTTTTAGTAACCAAGGAAGAAGTATGGTAGAACTCTATAAAGATAGTATCAAATTTGTCAGTCATAAATTAAGAGTCTCTCTCGAATTAGATCGTAAAAATGAGACTGATAACAAGGGATATTCCTTCCATACAAATGGTGACTATCTTTATCAAAGTGACTATACTGTCCAGAATCCAGAAGCTGAAGCCCAAGAAGATACTTCAACGAATGGAAATACATATATTGGGACAAGCGGTAATACAACTACTGGTCCTCTGCCTAATATTAAGACTTCAAATGGTTTTATTAAGTAATTAGAAGGGCAATAACAGAATGAATTAGTGATGTGATAGGATTACAAGGATAAAAATAATCCAATCATAGGTAATATGAATAAGTAAACCTGCATACAAGGAGTCGCTCCTTAAAGAGGCAAGAGTAAAGGGAATTCTCGCGGCTGCAATAATAAAAATAACTTGGGCAAAATTCCAGTCGTAAGTAGGTAAATGTAGAAATCCGAATATTAAAGTGGATATGATAAACCCAACAATTAAGGCTTTGCGTGTTCCACCTAATAAGTTTGCGATAATTATAAGTAAAATTATAGTAATTAACTCTTCCCCTAAAAGCATAGGAATTGTCTTAAGAAGTCCAAAAAGAGTCATTCCATCTGCTACTGGATTAGAATTTGGAGAATTTCCTAATAGTATTTTAGTAATTAGAATGCCAACTCCAGCAAAAATATAAGCACCTATAAGTCCAGCAAAATAAGTACTCACTATTTTTTGAGGTTTAGAAAAAGTGTAAGAAATTCCCTTTTTCCCAAAAAGAATGTAAAGGCTGATAAAGCCAGCAATAGCTAAGGAAAAAGGAGCAATAACTGGCAGCCCAAAAGATAATGCTAAAAACCCAGCTAATAGTAAAATCAGTGATAGAGGAACTGCTGATTTGCTCATAGGTGCGGTAAAAAGTTTTTTCAAAAGAGAAACCTCCAAAATTTAGATAGATTGACAAGCCTAATAAAGCTATTTAAATAAGTATAACATGAATAAAACAATTTTTAAGGAATATAAACAGTGGATAAAAATAGGTAGCTTAAAAGGGTATTTGAAAAAATTTGACAACAAAAAAAGCACCTACTCTATATCCTAAAGTAGATACTTTTACGGTGAGGGATGTTCATCCATTGACTTATTCTCCTATACTATTTTTTCTAAATTGTGTGTTGCTTCTTCAATTGTATTACCAATACCAAAAATTTGAGGTTCGTTAGCCAAAAAAGCTCGAAACACATTTTTTGAAGTATCAAGTTGAATACTATACTCAAAAAATTTATTTTTGTTAGTGTATGTCATCATAATACATTCTCCTTTCTTTTTTTAACGAAAGGGACTATAACAATCACAACGAAATTCCAAGTTCAGTTTAACACAAAAACAAAGTATTTGCAATATACGAGAAAATTAATAGGTAATAAAGTATTTGCCCTTAGATTGAAATTTAAAATCAGGTTTATGATATTTTGATAAAATATCTGTTAATCCAATCCTTTTAGAGATAAACAGGGCAATATTTTTTCGAAAAAGAACTGAAAAAAATAAAAAAGAAGGAATAATCCTTCTACTATATTAAATATTTTCTAAGTGCCCTTTTTTATCTTTAGCTATTAAGTAGTAGGCGCACGCTGCAATGGCCCAGGCCCAAACAATATGTCCAAAGAACTCAGAAAAGTGTTCGTCGAAAGGTTGGTTCCAAGGAGCAGGAACTGTTCCCATAGCTGGCATTAAGATAATATGCCAGATAATCCATATTACAATACCATAAGCAGCCCCTTGCCATAAAGTGATAGCTTTCCAGTATTGCGCTATAAAAATAAATAATGCAGCAAAGAAAATTGAAAAACTAAAGTGAAGAATCAAAGAGAACCAAAATACTTTTTGATCTTGAGAATATAAAATGTATGAGTGGGTGAGAGAAGATGGCACACCAAACTGTTCCATCATATGTTGTGGAGGGTTGGTTAAATTACGAGCAATAGTTCGTGGCGGAAGAATTGCTTCCCAACCAATTTTAACCATTCCAGAAATCATACCTGAAATAAATCCGAACCAAATGCTTTTGAGAATAATTTCTTTTAGAGAAGCAATTGGTTTTCTTAATGAGAACATAATAATACTCCTTTCTTATGTCCTCTATTCTAACAAAAAGTTAATTGTAATTCAAAAATACCGGAGGATTCAGTGTTTTTGATGTTATCTTCCAAAAATTGTAAACAAAGGAAGTAAAAAAATTGCTACTAGATATTTAAAAATCCCCACAGAAATTTCTGTGAGGAAATAATTATATATCGTACTTTCCTGTATGCAAAGTCCTGATTGATTCGCCTCCGGGTAAAGGTGGTAAGCCAAGAGAATCTTCACGGCTAAAGGCTTCAAGTAATCCAGGAGTTAAGTGAGAATACTCAACTGTTTCCGGACTAATCTTATAAAGAATTGTGTCCCCTTTTCCTTCAGTAACTTTTTTAGCAAAGTTAGGGTCAATCAAAGTTCCACGAGCAACAGCAATTAAATCAGCATAGTTTTCAATCGCATCAGTCGCTGTATCCTCCCCAAAAATACCACCGACAATAAGAAGTTTTGTTTTATCATCTAAGATTTCTCTAAAAAGTTCAGCATAAGATTTTTCGCTATTTTCAGGTTTAGAATTGTATCCTGCCCATAATGAAAGATGGATATAATCAAGTTCATATTTAATTACTTCAGAGATAAGTGAGAGAGCTTCTTTATAATCATAGCCAACATTTTTTCCATGAAGTTCTTCAGGAGAAATACGGTAACCAATGATAAAGTCTTTAGGAGCATATTCATCAACGATTGCTTTTACTTCTTTAACAACAGCTAGCGGAAAGGCCATTCGATTTTCCAGTGAACCACCCCATTTATCTGTGCGAAGATTAGAAAGTTTTGAGAAAAATTGTTGAATTAAATAATGATTGGCACCATGAATTTCAACACCGTCAAAGCCGGCATCAATTGCCCGTTTTGTGGCTTTACCAAAATCAAGAATAATATCATCAATCTCTGTTAGTGTGAGTTCACGAACAGGGTAATCTAAGAAAGAAAAATCGATAGCAGAAGGAGCCACCACATCTAATCCATTAACATGACGTCCTACAGCGGCTCGCCCAGCATGATGAATTTGAAGAATAGCTTTATTTCCATCTTTTTTTAGAGCCTGTGCAGTTTTTCGTAGTCCTTCAAGATGAGCGTCAGAATAAGCTCCTAATTGTTCAGGATATCCTGGCACATATGCTGGTCCACCATTTTCACTTACATAATGGAATTCTGTAATTAACATACCTGCCGCTTGTGAACGGGCAGAGTAATATTGAATAGTATCATCAGAAGCGAAACCACCTTTTAAACCAGAATGAGTTTGCATTGGAGACATTACAATACGGTTGTTTAAAGTTGCCCCATGGCGTAAGGTAACATGATCAGTTAGTTGATTTGGCATATTTTTATCCTGTTATTATTATATTTGGAAAGTAGATTATTAAAACTATAATTCGAGAAATGTCGATATGAAGAAGTAAAAAGAAAGTTAATTATAACTCTTCTAATATGAAATTTTTAAAATCGGAAATCATCTCCTCATTTCGACGATAATAGGTCCATTTACCAATGCGAGTAGCAATTAATAAATTGTCTTTTTCTAACATAGATAAATAATGAGAAGTAGTAGACTGAGTTAAGTTCAGTAATTTTTGGATTTCACCTACACAAACACCCGTTTCAACTTCATCTACTTTAGTTTCGTTGTAGAAATGTTTTTTTGGTTCTTTGAGTAAAGTAAGAATCTTCAATCGATATTCATTTGATAGGGTTTTAAAAGTTTCCACATTTTCCATAAATCTATTATATCGAAAAAATACGATATGTCAATATAAAAGATTTTGGGAGTAAGTTAAATACCTATCGTTTGTTGGGTTTTTTTCTTAATTTCAAATAAACTAAAGAACCATCTGTAGAAATCTTATCTCCCCCACCATTTCTACTTCGATAAGGATTTGTGAAATGAGTATATAGCTTCCTTTCTTCAACTAGTCCATGCTCGATGAGTTCATTTGTGATAAGATTTCTTTCTTGATCTATATTCTCATCAATACGATGAGTAATTTGTCCTGTAAATAAAGAAAATCTAATTCCAATATCTAAGGAAGCAGCACAGACCCAATCAGACTTTACTCCCCCAGGGAGGTAATAATCTTGTGGAGTTTCCCATAATCTGATATGATGCCTTTGTTTAGGACTTCCAGCAATTTCTTTTTCAAAGGCGAGGTCTTGTTTTTTAGAAAATAAAAAGAGAGAGCTAACGGGTGCAGTGGGATAGCTTTGATGTAATAAGCTTGATTTTATAATTTTGAGAGAGGACCTTAAAGTAATTTTATCTGATTTTGTCCAACCCATTTTTAAAAAAGCAGATTCTATATCTTCTTTTGAACCATCAATTAATAAATTTACCGAATCACCTAATACACCATCAGAAGTTCTGGACCTTCCAATAAAATATTCCGGTAGATAAATTTTTGTGATGATTTTTGTGATATTGGGGATAATCAGATAGGACAAAATTAGCCATGTGACAATATATAAAAAAATATGAATTTTACGAGTTAATAACTCTCTGAAAAATAAATCATAAATGGTATATCCAAAGACAACTGCTACTAAAACACGAAAAGTACGAGCGGTGAAATTTATAATTTTAGTTTTTTGATCCATTGATATCATCTTTCTTATTTAGAGGTTAATGAATATTTTTTGATAAAGTATGGTAGATTTTTTTGACACAAAATCTATTTATATATCTATTCTAATTTAAAAATGACTAAAATACTAGAGAGAGTATTGACTAAAGATTTAGAAATAAATAAAATAGATTCGGAAGAAATTGACTATATTATCAGAAAATTATAAAATAAGCTATCTGAAAGGTTAGAGGAGTGAACAAATGGTCAAAAAAGCGAGTGAAGCAGAAATCTTAGAAGAACTTTATGATTTAATTCTTAGTAAAACATTGAATAGCAAAGAACGTGAAGTTTTAGTGCAGAGTAAGAATAATTTAGAAAAGGGAAATTATACTCCGAAGGTAATCAACGATCTTCAACATTCTCTAGCGCCTCTTGCTAGAAAACAGGAATTATCTAGTGAAGTTGTGAGGTTTTATCTTCAGTTGTCGCAACAATTTATTGAAAGAGGTCAACGTGGAAGTTGGCTTTCGCTTTAATGATAATAAATCTTTCCTTTAGAATGAGTAAACAATTCAATACACTTTATAATAAATTTTTTATAAAATAAGAGTAGTTTTTATTTTATATATTATAAGGAGATTTTGAAATGGTAAAAAATATATCGTTGGATTGGTTTTTGGAAATTTTATTGCCTTGCTTATGGATTGGTATTGTTTCTGGACTAATTTCTGGAATGGTAAAAATTGGTTGGGAAGCCATTCTTCCTCCTCGTACAAAAGAGCGAGATGAAACAAACCCTCCTCAAAAACTTATGCAACAAATTGGCTTTCCCCAAAAAATTACTCATGCTTACTTTTTGTATTCTAAAGACCAAAAAGTGTATTGGTTTGCCTTGATTCTTCATTTCAGTTTTTCAATTGTTTTTTCATTTATTTTTGTTGTCTTATCACAAATATGGAGTGGTATAAGCTTAGGCGAGGGGGCTCTTTACGGTATTATTATCTGGTTTTTATGGCATATTCTGTTAATGCCTATTACTAGAACGGTACCACAACCTTGGAAACAACCTTTTTCAGAACACTTTTCAGAATTTTTTGGACACATCGTCTGGGCTTGGTCAATAGCTGCTGTGAGTTTTTATATGATTGCTACTCACTATTCAGATGTTCTTTCACTTTTCTAAAATAAAAAGAGCCATTCTTAAGAGGGCTTTTTTTATTTCAGATTTGATGAGAATTTATTCACTTTAAAGAGATTTTCTTCAATAACAAATTCCCACTTTTGTACGTCTTTTTGATATGTTTGTCTATCAGGCAGGGGATCTTTTAGCATTTCATTATATCTGGACATTGACCTTGAGGTGACAAGGTACATAAGGCTATCATTTTCATCAAAAGATAGAGAATATTTCGCTTTAAGGGAAATTTCCACAGTAATTTTATTCTTGAATTGGTGTAGGTTGTTTATTCCTTCAATCTGAATATCAAAAATGGATTCTTTTTTTCCATACATATCATTGTGAACAATATGTTTGTCCTGTTTTTTTAGTAAATTTTTACTGTAAAATTGACTGTTTTGATATAGTTTTGACTGATTCCATGAGCTAAGAACAGCTAAAACAAGAGCTTCAATCTCATCAGCCTTAATTACGTCTTCTGAGATATTTTTAGCGGTAATATATTTTTTTTTAGTTAATTTTTCAATTAACAATAAGGCAAGTGGTGATAAAACTAGAATAGGGATTAGAAGTAGTTTCAGGGAAAATAGATTCATATTAATTTGTGGTTTCTACGGGGCTTAAATAAGCTTTAAATTCGTGATCTGTGGAGCTGTCTCTTGTTATGATAGTACACTCATCAAAATGAGTGATATTTGATGAAACTGTAGCTCTATAGGCAGAAGAAGTTTTACAGCTGCTTAAAATTCCAATAGAAAAAATAGCAAAGATGATAATAAAAAATTTTTTCATAAATTTATATACTCCAATTTTGGTGACATTACGGCTTAATTATAGCATATAAAATTTTTATTTATGAATATAATTAGAATATAAAGAAGAGATAAAAAAGGGCGCCGATAATTATTATTATCAGTGCCCTTTTTATCTTGTTAATGAAATATTTACTTTTTTATCCTTTATCTGCACCAGCTGTGATTCCATTGACGTAGAATTTTTGCATGATGACAAATAGGATTGTGATTGGGATGGCAATGATAACACAGCCTGCAATAAATTGTGTGAAGAAGGCTGTGGCAGCTCCTTTTTGCGAGTGAACCATGCTATATAAACCATAAGCAATTGTAAAGGTTTCTGGATGAGCTTGATTATTTCCTAAAATGATTCCAGAAAAGATGAAGTCTGTCCATGGGGCGATGAATGCCATTAAAGCAGTATAAACAATGATTGGGCGAGAGAGAGGCAAGGTGATATGCGTGAAAACTTGCCACTTGTTTGCTCCATCAATTGTTGCAGCTTCATCAATTGAACGTGGGATGGTGTCAAAGAAGCCTTTAGCGATGTAGAAACCTAATCCAGCTCCACCAACATATACCAATATCAAACCACCGAGGTTTAACATGTTCATTGCTTTTAAAATATAATAAAGAGCAATCATTGACATGAATCCAGGGAACATTCCAAGAACGAGGGCGATTTGCAAGAATGGTTTACGGAAAGCAAAACGTAAACGGGAGAGTGTATACGACATGATAATCGTAATAAATGTAGAAAGTGTAGCAGAGATAACGGCTACAATAAAGGTGTTAATAATCCATGAAACGAAGGGGAAACTACCACTTTTATTTTGGAAAAGTTGGATATAATTCTCAAAGGTAAATGTTTTGGGGATGATTGTTGAGACAAACCCTGTATTGTTTTGAGTCAGACTGGCTAAGACAATCCAAATAATAGGGAAAATCCAAACAATTGCTAAGAGAGCGAGTAGAATATATCTCAAACTTAATGAGATACGGCGTTGCGTTTTATAAGATTTCATTTCAATTAGCCCTCCTTAAATGCATTTGTACGACGGTATGCTACTAATGAAATTGATGCATTAACAATGAAAATTAAGATACCAAGAACAGCGGCTGCGTTATAACGCTGAGTTTGACCGAATACGAGGTTATAGAGCCAAGTAACAAGAAGATCGGTTGAACCTGCTCCTTGGTAGTTTGGATTCATTGGCCAACCTTGTGTTAATAGATAAATAACATTGAAGTTGTTGATGTTTCCAATAAATTGTTGAATCAATGCAGGAGTCATAACAAAGAGAATTTGAGGGAAAGTGATTGAGCGGAAAATATTTAGACTATTTGCTCCGTCAATTCTTGCCGCTTCGATTTGATCTTGTGGCAGATTTTGGATAATTGCGGTAGATACGAGCATTGAAACAGGAATACCAATCCACATATTAACAAAAATAACTGTAATACGTGCGACCATTGGGTCAGAAGCTGCACCAATAAAGTTTATTGGATTAGAAATCAGATGAAGATTCATCAAAATTCCGTTAAAGGCTCCTTGTTGGTCCAAAAATTGTGCCATCATCAATAAGGTTACGAATTGGGGTACTGCAAAGACAATAACAAAAATTGTTCTCCAGAAACCTTTAAATTTAATTCCAGTTGACTCAATAAGTAAGGCGAGTAAAACACCACCGAGAAATGTGGTTGCTGTTGCAACAATTGCCCAAACTAATGTCCAGCCTAGGACTGGGAAGAAGGTTCCTGCTAAGTCCCCTGTCAAGACATTGCCAAAGGCTTGAAAGCCAGTCCATGAGAAAGCGGTAGCATGAAGGCGGTCATAGTTTGTGAACGCCATTGAAATCATATATACAGTAGGTAATATGGTAAAAGCTAATACACCAATCAATGGAACAGCCATCAAAGTTGCATAAAGTTTTTCGTCAAGTAAAGAAGCGAGTTCTTCTTTATTTGTTGGGATATGTTTACCCTCTCGTTTTAAATAATAAAGATGCTTATTTGAGCGGTAGTTGAACCAGTAAAGCAAGATAAATAGGACAACGACAAGACAAGCAATGAGCCCCCAAAGTAAAATTAAAACGGAGTGATCGGGCTGAATAATAACTGGGAAACCATTGGCGTCAGTTGTTTCTTTAAGTGTTTTATTAGGGCCTAAGCTACTCAAAAGAGAAAAAGCGCTAAGTCCAGAGAAAAGAAGCCAACCAATAAATGCAATTTCAAGAATTAAGAAAGTAAATCCCTTTACCCATTGTTTATTTTTAATTTGGTTCAAGCCCATCACAAAGAAAGTTAATTTTGTAGCAGTATCACCTTTTTGGAAAACTTCACCAATTTTGATAGATTTTTCTTCAGGAGAAACATTACTTTCGGTTTGTTTTCTTTTTTTCTTTTTAGTCATAATATTTCCTTTTAAAAATTAAGAGGTCAGGCTGAAGGAGCCCAACCTCTTATTCACATATAACCATTAGATTAGCTCTTATTTTGAGATAGAATCTTGGAATTTTTGTAATTGAGCTTGATAGTCAGTTGCTTTAATTGATCCAGTATAAGCACCATTGATAAGTGGAGCAGCGTTGTTCCAGAAAGTTGCCATTTGTGGAAGTTTAGGCATTACAACAGAATTTCCTTCTTTTGCCATTGTAATTACAGCTTTAGTGGCATCTGAATTTTTAACAGCGTCATCTTTTTGTGCATCAAGATTAGTTGGAACATCTCCTTGAGAATTGAAGAGTTTCAATTGAGCTGCTTTAGTTGTCAAATATTGAGCAACAGTTTGAGATGCTGCTTGGTCTTTAGTCGCTGAATTTACTGCGAATCCTTTGATTCCTTGGAATGCTTCTAATTGTTTTTGTTCTCCATTTAAAGTAATTGTAGGATAAGGAGCAACTGCAAAATTATCACCTAAAATCTTTTTGATATTTGCAGTATCCCAAGGTCCATCAATAATAGCGTCAGCTTTTCCAGATTGGAGTTGGTTTAAAGCATTTGATGTTTGCATAACATTTTTGTTTGCTTTTTGTTCAGCAAACCATTTCATGGCAGTAATGCCTTTATCAGAAGCTACGTCAGTACCAGTTACATCTTCGCCAGAAGCACCAAATAATTGTGTACCAGCTGAGAAGAAGACAGGATAGAAGTTATAAGCATTAGTAAAGTCAGTAGCAAATACAGCTTTTGATGTCATTGTATCCCAAGATTTAACGTCATCTGCTGATAATTTTGATTTGTTATAAAAAAGAACTTGAGCTTCAGTGGATTTAGGAAAAGCATAAACTTTATCTTTATATGTCACACCTGCAACTGTAATTTTTGAGTTATCATTTTTGATTTCATCAGCAAATTTAGTTGCAACTGGACTGATAAATCCTTTATCTGCCATATCACCAAGTTGGTCATTTGGAACGGCAAAGACATCAGCATATTTTGATGGGTCTTTTGCGATATCTGTTTTAGCATTTGCTGAACCAGATGCATTGGCAATAATTTGAACTTTAAGGTCTGGATATTTTGAAGCCAACCCTTTAGCAACGTCTGTATATGTTGCTTTTTGTTGTGTATCTACATAAACACGAACTGTTCCTTTAATGCTGTCTGAGCTAGAAGATGATGATTTGTTAGAACTTGCTGATGAACCGCAAGCTGCGAGGGTTGCGAGGGCGAGTACAGATGCTCCACCAAGAGCAACTTTTTTCCATGATTTCATTTTGTGTTTCCTCCTAATGAAAACGGTTTATTTTATACACTCCTCATTTTACGCAACCGTTTGCTTTTTGTCAAGGGAAAAAATATTACATTTTGATTACTTAGAAATTGTTTTATACCGACTTTTCAGCGTATTCTTTAGAATGAAAAATAAATGTTTTAAAAAATAATATACGAAAATTGTCGCAAACGATTGCGTCAATGAAAGCGTTATGATAAAATATGATTAATGTGAGATTTATCTTCTCCAGATGTGGTGGAAATGACACTATCGAAAAGCGACGGAAAAGGTGCTTTTCGCTGTCCTTGAGATTAATTAAAAATAGTTTAAGACAGTACAGCCATCAAAAAAATTTGGAGGTTCTATTATGAACAAAGCTGCAATTTATCATCGTCCTGAGTCGGAATTTGCTTATCTTTATGCAAAGAATCTGATGCATGTTCGTCTGCAAACACAAAAATCTGATGTGGAAAAAGTCGAATTATTTTATGGCGATCCTTATTCGTGGGAAGGGCTTGATAACCCTGAAACACAGTATTGGGCTAGTCAAAAAGTAGAGATGAAAAAGTATCTTTCTACTAATATTAGCGATTATTTTGAGGCCGAAATTACTGTTGCAACGAAACGAGTAGATTACTTATTTGTCGTTACAGGTTTGGATGGAGAAAAAGTAGTTTACACAGACCAAGGAATGTTTGATTATGATGAGAGCTTGGTGACTAAAAAATATGGGGCTTTCCGTTTGCCTTATTTCCATGAAAGTGATCGTTTTAAAGCACCTGAATGGGTCAAAGAAACGGTTTGGTATCAAATTTTCCCTGAACGTTTTGCCAATGGGGATAAGAGCAATGATCCTGAGGGAACAAAAGCTTGGAATCCACAAGATGTTCCTGACCGTCAAGATTTTTATGGGGGAGATTTGCAAGGGGTGATTGATCATTTGGAACATTTGACTGAACTCGGTGTGAATGGCATATACTTTACTCCTATTTTCCAAGCTTTTTCTAATCATAAATATGATACAGAAGATTATATGGAAATTGATAAGCAATTTGGGGATAAGGAATTGTTTAAAACTTTGGTGAAAGAAGCACATGCGCGTGGTATTAAAGTCATGTTAGATGCGGTCTTTAATCACATCGGAGATACGTCTGCTCAATGGCAAGATGTATTGAAAAATCAAGAAAAATCAAAATTTGCGGATTGGTTCCATGTTAATAGTTGGCCAGCAACTTATACTCCGACTGATGATTTTGAAAATGCTGAGAATGCAACTTATGATACTTTTGCCTTTACTCCACACATGCCAAAACTGAATACGGCTAACCCAGAGGTTGAAGCTTATCTTTTGAAAGTAGCTGATTATTGGATTTCTGAGTTTGATATTGATGCTTGGCGTTTGGATGTGGCGGATGAAGTGGATCACACTTTCTGGAAAAAATTCCGCACAACTTGTGACGCGGCAAAAGATGATTTTTATATTTTAGGTGAGGTTTGGCATTCTGCACAACCTTGGTTAGTTGGCGATGAGTTTTCTGCCGTTATGAACTATGCTTATACCGATGCGATTAAAGATGGTTTGATTACAAAGAAGATTTCTTTGGAACAAATGGTTTCTAATATTAATACGCAACTGACATTATACCGTAAGCAAGTGAATCAAATGATGTTTAATGTTTTAGATTCTCATGATACACCCAGAATTTTGACTGTTGCAAAAAATAATAAAAATTTGATGAAATTGGTTGAGACGTTCACCTTCATGCAACCAGGTGTGCCTTGTATTTATTATGGGGATGAGTATGCGGTGACAGGTGGGATGGACCCTGAGTGTCGTAAGGTGATGCCTTGGGAAGAAAAAGATCAAGATTTAGAGATGTTTGAATTCTTTAAAAATCTGATTGCTTTACGCAAACAATATCAAGGAATTTTAAGTGATTCAGAAGTAGAATGGAAAATCGTAGATTCAGAAAATGGCATTGTGAAATTTGAACGTGGAACTTTGAAAGCTATTTTCAATATTGGCGAAAAACCGGCTTATTTTTCAGCTGATGAAGTGGTTTTCTCTAATTTGGTTGACCAAAATAATATTTTACAATATGGTTTTGTAATCTATAAATAGAAAACGGATTCTGTCAGTTCACTGCAACCGAGGGAGTCATTGAATCGGTAAATAAAGAAACTATCGGCTTTGCTGATAGTTTTGTCAGTAAAAATTGCTGACAGAATCTTTGGTTTAGTGAGTATTTTACTGACGGGATTAACTTATAAAGCTGTCAGTAAAATTTTAATTGAGTTCATTCTCCTATATCCTAGGAAAATAGGAGAATGAACTCACATCTTAATGGAGTAGTTAATATGAAAGAAAATTGGTGGCAAAAAACAGTCGTTTATCAGATTTATCCGCGTTCTTTTATGGATGCTAATGGTGATGGTGTTGGTGATTTGCAAGGAATTATCTCTAAATTAGATTATCTTGAAAAACTTGGGATTGGTGCAATTTGGTTGAGTCCAGTTTATCAATCGCCAATGGATGATAATGGTTATGATATTTCTGATTATCAAGCAATTGCTGATGTTTTTGGAACGATGGCGGATATGGATGAATTGCTCATGGAAGCTAAAAAGCGAAACATTCAAATTGTTATGGATTTGGTAGTTAATCATACTTCCGATGAACATAAGTGGTTTGTGGAAGCTAGAAAATCAAAAGATAATGCTTATCGTGATTATTATATTTGGGCTGATGAAGCCAATGGTTTGCAATCTACCTTTTCTGGTTCTGCTTGGGAATTTGATGAGAAATCGGGCCAATATTTCCTTCATCTTTTTAGCAAGCGTCAGCCAGACTTAAACTGGGAAAATCCTCAGGTTCATCAAGAAGTTTATGACATGATGAATTTCTGGATTGATAAGGGAATCGGCGGTTTTCGCATGGATGTGATTGATTTGATTGGGAAAGAAATTGACCAAGAAATCACAGGAAATGGGCCTAAATTACATGAGTATTTGCATGAAATGAATCAGGAAACTTTTGGTCAGAAAAATTTGTTGACTGTGGGTGAAACTTGGGGAGCAACACCAGAGATTGCGGAACTTTATTCTGACCCTAAACGTCAAGAGTTATCAATGGTTTTCCAATTTGAACACATCACAAATGCTTATCTTGATGAGGGCGAAAAATGGGATAAAAAGGAATTTTCAGTTTCAAAACTTAAAGAAATTTTAGCCAAATGGCAAGCTTTAGAAAAAGGTTGGAATTCACTTTTTTGGAATAATCATGATTTACCACGGATTGTCTCAAATTGGGGAAATGATGGAAAATATCGTTTGAAATCAGCTAAAGCTTTTGCGATTTTATTGCATTTGATGAAAGGAACGCCTTATATTTATCAAGGTGAAGAGCTTGGAATGACGAATTATCCTTTTGAATCAATTGAAGAAGTCAATGATATCGAGTCACGGAATATGTTTGCTGAACGCTTAGCTGCTGGTCATTCTGAAAATGAAATCATGGATTCAATTCGTCGTGTTGGTCGTGATAATGCAAGAACACCGATGCAATGGACGGCTGGAGAAAATGCAGGTTTTACTGATGGAAAACCTTGGCTCGCTGTCAATCCTAATCATGAAGAAATTAATGCTGATCAAGCCATAAGTGATCCTGATTCTGTTTTTTATACTTATCAAAAGTTGATTGAACTTCGTAAACAACATGATTGGGTCATTTATGGGGACTTCAAGTTGATTGATTCTGAGGCTGATGTTTTTGCATATTTGCGGACTTATAAGGGCAAGAAATATTTGGTCGTTGCCAATTTATCTGATGAAGAAAATCAATTTAAAACAGGATTTGTCTGTCGTGACTTATTGATTCACAATGAAAATTTCCTGCCTGAACTTTCTCAGATTAAATTAAAAGCTTGGGAAGCCTTTGCTTGCGAAGTGGAATAGTTAAAGCGCAAAAGGGTGAGGTGAAAATGAGCGAATTTAAAAGAAGGGTTGCTGGCGAACTCTATAAAGCAAGTAAAGTTGAACCAGAATACAAACCTGATAATAATCGAGCATTAAATCAAGAAATTAACCAACTCAATCTACTTGATACAGAAAAAATTGTGGCACTTGAAAAAGAACTTTTTGGTCAAACTGGTGATGAGTTATTTGTAAATCCACCGCTTTACATCGACTATGGTAAAAAAACAAGAATTGGTCAGCGCTTTTATGCCAATATGGACTGTATTTTTCTGGATGTTGCACCGATTACGATTGGCGATGATGTGATGTTTGGACCTCGCGTCAGTCTGATTACGGCTTCTCATCCAATTGATGCCGGAGTTCGACAGCGTGGACTAGAATATGGAAAAGCGATTACGATTGGTAATCGAGTTTGGCTCGGTGCAGGAGTAATTGTTAATCCGGGCGTTACGATTGGCGAAAATACAATTGTGGGTTCAGGAACGGTAGTGACAAAAAATTTGCCAGCAAATGTGATTGCAGTAGGTAATCCAGCACGAATTCTCCGCGAAATTACTGATTCTGACCGACTTTACTGGGAAGAAAAAGAGAACGAATATTATGAAAAATAAGCTTTTACTTCTGTCAGTAACTTTACTGGCGACGTGTGCTTTAAGTGCTTGTCAAAAAGCAAATTCAAAAGATTCATCAGTAAAAAAAGCGGCTGTCAGCCAAAAGGTTGATAGGAGTTTGTATCGTAATTTTTATGAAATATTTACGAGTTCATTTGCCGATTCAAATCATGATGGCGAAGGTGATTTAAATGGGGTCACGCAACATTTAGACTACTTGAATACTGGAAAATCCAATTCTACAACGGATTTGAAAGTGCAAGGACTTTGGATGACACCGATTTTTGCTAGTCCTAGTTATCATGGCTATGATGTCACTAATTACGAAGAAATTAATCCTAAATTTGGGACAATGGCTGATTTTGAAAATCTGATTGCTCAAGCTAAAAAACGAGGTATTGCTGTGATTTTAGATATGCCATTTAACCACACGGCGACTGATAATGTTTGGTTTCAAAAAGCACTAGCTGGCGACAAAAAATATGTGGCTTATTATAATTGGTCAGATACAGCTAAAGAGGGTTATAGTTTAGCCAGCAACGGCAAATACTATGAGTCAGAGTTTGATAAATCTATGCCAGACCTCAATCTTGCCAATCCTGAGGTCAAAAAAGAAATTGCAAAAATTACGAAATTTTGGTTAGACAAAGGTGTTTCTGGTTTTCGTTTGGACGCTGTCGGTTTTTATTTCTCAAATGATGACAAAAAAACGACGGCCTTTACCAAATGGCTGACAGACACGGTCAAAAAGCAAAATCCAAAAGCTTATTTAGTGGGCGAAGTTTTTTCAACGGCTTCGGCAATTGATGATATTTATCCATCAGGTATTGATTCATTATTTGACTTTCCGAATGCTTTGCAATCGAGTTCAAGTCCAATTAATTCAGCTTTAGTCTTAGGTGAAGGCTCTTTATTTGGTCAACAAATTGAAGCATGGGACCAAGAAATTCATGCGGATAACCCGAAAGCCATTGACGCTCCTTTCTTGAGTAATCATGACACAGACCGATCTGCAACCCTTTTAAGTTCTTTATCCATGCAGAAAATGGCTGCTCAAACTTATCTTTTGATGCTGGGAAATCCATTTATTTACTACGGTGAGGAATTGGGGCTGACCGGTTCTGGCATTGACCAAAATAAACGTTTGCCAATGCCTTGGAATGCTGCCGGGACAGATTCTCCCAAAGCAGACATTTCTGTGCCAGGTGCGACAGAAATTGCCACAACTGACGGAGGCTCAGTAGCTCAACAAGAAGCCAATCCGAACTCACTGCTCAATTGGTACAAAAAAATTTTACGGGTCAAAGCAAAATATCCTGAAATTGCGACTGACAGATTGAAAAATATTTCTGTCAGTGAAGAGAGCTTGTCTGTCATTAATTATGGAAAGGATTTGACTATTATCAATAATTTTTCCGATACAGAAAATGTGACAATGAAACTCCCAAAAAGCGTTGTTGGGACAAAAATCACTGACCAACTTTCTGTCAGTAGTTCTCAAGCAAAATTAACTGATGGAAAATTGACAATTCCAGCTTATAGCACCGTTATTTTGAAAAAATAAATAAGTTCAGTTTAGGGACTTTAAAAATGAAAATGTAAAACTATGAAAAAAATAAAAACAAATGATTTTCACAAGATGGTAGGTTATCAGATTTATCCAAAATCTTTCAAAGATACCAATGGAGATGGCATTGGCGACATCAATGGCATCATTGAAAAAATTCCTTATCTACGTGAATTGGGGATTGATTTTATCTGGATAAATCCAATTTACAAGAGTCCACAAGTTGACGGGGGCTATGATATTTCTGATTATCAAGTCATTGATGAAATGTTTGGCTCACTTGAAGATTTTAAAAAATTACTAGATAAAGCGCATGAAAATGGCTTGAAAGTCATCATGGATTTGGTAGTCAATCATACATCAGACCAACATCCTTGGTTTTTAGAAAGTCAAAAATCAAAAGATAATCCTTACCGTGATTATTATTTGTGGGAAGACGCTAGCCCTAACCAAATGCCAAATGATTGGATTTCCTTTTTTGGTGGTTCAACTTGGGCTTATGATGAAAAAACAAAACAAGCTTATTTTCACGTTTTTGCCAAAGAGCAGCCTGATTTAAATTGGAAAAATCCCAAAGTTCGGCAAGAAATTTATGACATGATTCGTTGGTGGTTAGATTTGGGAATAGATGGCTTCAGATTAGACGCGATTTCACACATTCAAAAAATGCCATGGAACTATAAAATTAAGTCTTGGAAAGGGGACGGCCCGTGGGTGCCCTTTATGAATGTTGCTGGGATTGAAACATATATGTCAGATTTGAAAGCTATTTTTGATGAATATGGTGCTTTGACTGTTGGGGAAGCTTCAGGGGTTCGCTCCAAGCAAGCACCCGACTGGACCGATGAATCTGGCTATATCAATATGATTTTTGAATTAGAGCATAACCTTAGAAAAGCAACTGACAACAGCCAAGGAGATATTTATGGCTATAAAAAAGTCATTATGCGCTGGCAAGAAGATTTGCTTGAACGAGGTTGGAATGCTTTGTATCTTGAAAATCATGACCAACCAAGAAGTATTGATACTTATGGCAATGGCTCAATAGAATCAGCTAAAGCGTTGGCTGTCAGTTATATGCTCTTAAGAGGGACGCCTTTCATATATCAAGGGCAGGAATTTGGAATGACTAATTTTCCATTTACTGACGCAAAGCAATTGCGAGCTGACGAGATTAAAAAGAAGTATGAAATGTTACTGACAGAACTGTCAGCAAATCAAGCACTAGCAGAAGTCACCCAAAATAGTCGTGAGCACTCAAGAACACCAATGCAGTGGGACAATTCTAAAAATGCAGGATTTACAAGTGGACAAGCTTGGATGGAAATTAATCCAAATTTTTCTGTTATTAATAGTCAAGCTAATCAAGAACTCATTGAACTTTATAAAAAATTGATTGAATTACGGCATCAAGAACCAGCGATTTCAGAGGGTTCAATTAAATTTCATTTTAAAAGACATCCTCAAGTTTTAGTTTATGAACGAGCAGAATTTTTAATTATTGTCAATTTGGCTGATAAAAAAGCTCATTTAGATTTTACAAAAATTGACAATTTTACTGACAGCTCTGCTGAAAGTTCTGTCATTAATTATCAACAAGTCTTGGGCAGTTCAAATCAAAAATTTCAAGAAAAAATGGTTCTGTCAGCCTGGGAATATCGGGTTTATAAAAAATAGAAGGTGAGAACAAGATAACACTATGAAACAAATCAAAAGAATTATGGGCATTGACCCTTGGAAAATTACATCAAATCAGATTGAAAAAGAAGACCGTCGTTTGCAAGAATCGCTTACTTCCATTGGGAATGGCTACATGGGAATGCGCGGAAATTTTAGTGAAACTTATAGTGGCGACAGTCACCAAGGAACTTACATTGCAGGGGTTTGGTTTCCAGATAAAACCCGTGTAGGTTGGTGGAAAAATGGTTATCCTGAATATTTTGGTAAAGCAATCAATGCTCTCAATTTTGCTTCTGTCAGAGTTTTTATTGATGACAAAGAAGTTGATTTAGCTGCAAGTCACGTGACTGATTTCAATCTGTCGCTTGATATGCAAAAAGGTGTACTCACCTATACTTATGTAGCTTATGGAGTACGTGTGACTGCCGAAAGATTTTTCTCAATTGCTCAACAAGAGCTTGCAGTCTTTGCTTTCATGTTTGAAAGCTTAGATGGTGAAATTCACCAAATTCGTACAGCCTCAATCATTGATGCAAATGTTCGTAATGAAGATTCCAATTACGATGAAAAATTTTGGTCAGTAAAAAACCTTGATAACACAGCTACGGGCTCATTTATAGTCACCGAAACAATTCCTAATCCATTTGGAGTTGAACAATTTACGGTTGCCGCTAAACAAAGCTTTGCAGGCGATTTTACTCGAGTTAAGCAAGAAACAAGAGAAAGTTCTGTTTTAGATGTTTACGAAGCAAAATTAGTGGAAAATGTACCACTCACCTTTATTAAAAATGTTTTGGTTGTCACAAGTCGTGATATTGAACCCTCGAATTTAACAAAGGTGCTATCAAATTTGACCCTTGAAATTTCTAAGAAAACATATAATGAATTTTATAAAGAACAAGAAATTGCCTGGAAAAAACGTTGGGAAATTGCTGATGTACAAATTGACGGTTCAGCAGAAGCTCAACAAGGGATTCGCTTTAATCTTTTCCAACTTTTCTCTACATACTACGGCGAAGATGAACGTTTAAATATTGGCCCTAAAGGATTTACTGGAGAAAAATATGGCGGAGCAACTTATTGGGATACAGAAGCCTATGCCGTTCCATTATACTTGGCGCTTTCTGATGAAAAAGTTGCTAAGAATCTTTTAAAATATCGTCATAATCAATTGCCACAAGCACAACATAATGCCCGTCAACAAGGGCTTAAAGGTGCTTTGTATCCAATGGTTACTTTTACAGGTGTTGAATGTCATAATGAGTGGGAAATTACATTTGAAGAAATTCACCGTAATGGAGCAATGGCTTATGCGATTTATAACTATAGCAACTACACGGGAGATGAAACTTATCTTGCTCATGAAGGCTTAGAAGTTTTGATTGAAATTGCTCGTTTTTGGGCAGACCGTGTGCATTATAGTAAACGAAATGATAAATACATGATTCATGGAGTCACAGGCCCAAATGAGTATGAAAATAATATCAATAACAATTGGTACACTAATAAATTGGCAGCTTGGGTTTTGACTTATACTGCTGAAAGTTTAGCGAAATATCCACGCCCAGATTTAATTGAAGGAGCTGAAATTGCTCACTGGTCAGAAATTGTGGATAAAATGTATTATCCAGAAGATGAAGAATTGGGTATCTTTGTTCAACATGATGGTTATTTAGATAAAGATTTGACTCCAGTGGCTCAACTTGACCCTAAAAATCTTCCATTGAACCAAAATTGGTCTTGGGATCGAGTGTTACGTAGTCCATATATTAAGCAGGCAGATGTACTTCAAGGAATATATTTCTTCGGGAATCAATTTTCATTAGCCGAAAAACAACGAAATTTTGATTTTTATGAACCATTAACTGTTCATGAAAGCTCACTTTCTCCATCCATTCATGCGATTTTAGCAGCAGAGCTTGGCATGGAAGACAAGGCTGTTGAAATGTATGGAAGAACAGCTCGGCTTGACTTAGACAATTATAATAACGACACAGAAGATGGACTTCACATCACATCAATGACTGGCTCATGGTTGGCGATTGTTCATGGTTTTGCCCAAATGAAAACTTGGGACGGCCAATTGAGTTTCGCACCATTTTTACCAGAAGCATGGACGGGTTATGCCTTCCACATTAACTATCGTGGACGTTTATTAAAAATTTCTGTTGATCAAGAAGTAAAGCTTGAATTATTACGTGGGCAAGCCTTAAATCTTGAAATTTATGGTGAAAAAATTGAGTTAAGGGATTTTTATATTACAAAAACAAGGTGAATTGATGTCTTTAAATGACTTTTTTATCAAAAATCTAAAAAATAGTTGAAAATTAATCGAAATTTTGGCAAAATAAAATTTCAGAATATCAAATAAAAGAAAGAGAAAGGAGCGCTGAGTTGAGCTGGGTTTAGCTAGTCTCAAGTGAAAATATGGCAGTTACAATTAAAGATGTTGCAAAAAAAGCTGGTGTTAATGCCTCAACGGTCAGTCGAGTCATTAAAGATAGTTCAGAGATTTCGGATAAAACAAAAGTAAAAGTTCGCAAAGCCATGCATGAATTAGGTTATCGAAGGAATGCAGCGGCTCAGATTCTAGCTTCTGGAAAAACAAATACAATTGGTGTTGTTTTTCCACCAGTAGCTGACAAAGCTAGCCAACCTTTCTTTATGAAAATATTGACCTCAATCAATGAAACAGCTCGTGATTACGATGTTTCAATCGCTATTGCGACGGGGCATTCAGCCAAAGAGTTGAAAAAACAGATTGAACTTCAATATTCAGAAAAGCGTGTCGATGGATTTATTGTGCTTTACGCTGGAAAAAATGATGAAGTTCGCGATTATTTATTAGAAAATAAAGTTCCTTTTGTTTTAGTTGGAACTCCAGCTGAAGGGAAAAATGAAATTACCCATGTGGATAATGATAATATGCTGCTTGGACGCGAGGCTATTCGTCATTTAGCACAATTAAATCATCAAAATATTTCATTTGTGACTGATACGAAAGAAACAGAAGTTTTTGAAGAACGCTATCAGGGTTTTAAAGATGAAGCCGAGAAACTTGGACTCAATCATGACCTATTATTTATGGATGCTAATTTTTCCTTGCGAAACGAAACCGCTCTTGTGGTTATGGATGATGTCTTGTCTTTAAAAGTTGTGGAACGTCTAAGAAGCCAGGGTTTAAATGTTCCAGAAGATGTGAGTTTAATTACTTACAACAATTCTATCTTTGGAGCAATGATTCATCCTTATTTAACAACTTTTGATATTCATATTGAACAGTTAGGGGCAAGTGCAATTAAGAAAATCTTAGATTTGCGAGATAAGAAAGAGAATTTGCCAGAGAAATCAATTATTCCTTTTGAATTAATCATTAGAGAATCAACAAAAGCTAGAACTTAAGTTCTAGTTTTTTTAGTTTTGCTTAAGATAGAGTTAAGCCCAGTACAAGACAAAAATATGATAATAGTGTAAAATAATAGAAAGGGATGGGCGCAGTTTTATTGACTTTTCAAGCAATTTAACTAAAAATAATTTATAAATTATGAGCCCTAAAAAATGTGAAAAGGGATGGATTCAATGATTAAAATTTTATTAGTGGAGGATGATTTATCACTCTCAAAATCTGTTTACGATTTCTTAAAATCTTTTGCGCAAGTCAAACAGGTTTATGATGGAGTTGAAGGACTCTACGAGGCAGAATTGGGGATCTATGATTTAATTTTGCTTGATTTAATGCTTCCAGAGAAGAATGGTTTTGAAGTCTTAAAGGAATTACGCGAGCAAAATGTAGATACGCCAGTTTTAATCATGACTGCTAAGGAATCTTTGGATGATAAAATGCACGGATTCGACATTGGAGCAGATGATTATTTAACAAAACCTTTCTATTTGGATGAACTAAAAGCACGTATTCAAGCACTTTTGAAACGGACAGGTAAATTAGAAGATTCAAACGGTTTAACTTATGGAAATATTCGTTTGAATTTATCAAATAAATCAACTTTAGTTGATGATCAACCTGTTGATTTAATCGGAAAAGAATTTGATTTAGTCGTTTATTTAATGCAAAATCAAAATGTTATTTTGCCAAAAGAGCAAATTTTTGACCGGATTTGGGGATATGACAGTGATACAACAGTAACAGTTGTTGAAGTTTATATGAGTAAGATTCGGAAAAAATTGAAAGATACAGAATTTGTCAACAATCTTTCAACCTTGCGAAATGTTGGCTATATCCTGAGATAAAATTTTGCTGACAGCTTATTGAAAAATCGAAAAGTAACTCATATACTCCTTCGATGAGTTCTGTCAGTAAACCTATCTAGAAATGAGACCACTTTGAAGAAAATAATTAAAAAAGTTAAATCTTCAGCTATTGTAAAAAATGATGGGAAAAACTTCCTTCATTTTTTTCTAGCTTTTACAGTCATTTTTGTTGCTTTAGCCGTAATTATTATTCAAGTCATGCAATTGGGAATGTACCGAGCGACCGACCAAAATTTACGTAATTTGGCTCAAAATCGAGTGTTTTTGGAAGAAGCGGCTAATAATCAATTTGGTGTGAATGATTCACAGGATAGTGGTATTTACGGCCCTAATAATAGTGTAATTTTTTATGATTCAGAGGGTAAAAGTTTCATGCCATCATCTGAAACTAATGGTCGTGTTAATACAAATTTCGTGATGAGTCGTTTGCAAAAAGTAATGAAATTCAATGAAAATCAAATTAATCAAATTCAAGCAGTTTCTGTAAAAAATCCTTATGGAGATAATTGGCACTATCGTTATCTGACAACATCACAATTTATTATTACAAACACTGATGGAACCGTAACTCCAGTTTATGTACAAATTTTTTCAAATGTTGACCAAATTCAAGATGCCATGAGCCGTGCTATGTGGGTCATTGTGACAACGATGATTACTTTCTGGCTTCTGTCAGTAATTATCAGTCTTTATCTTGCAAACTGGACATTAAAACCTATTTTGGCAGCTTATGAAAAGCAAAAAGAATTTGTCGAAAATGCCTCACATGAATTGAGAACACCTCTGGCAATCTTGCAAAATCGTCTAGAATTACTTTTCCAAAAGCCGACAGCAACAATTATTGATGAATCAGAAAATATTTCTGAAAGTTTATCAGAAGTTCGCAATATGCGTTTATTAACAAGTAACTTACTGAACTTGGCCCGTCGAGATTCTGGAATCAGAATTGAGCCAGAGGCGACTACGGCAACTTATTTTGAGAATATTTTTAATAGCTATGAAATGCTTGCTGAAAACGCAGGTAAGAAGTTTTCAGGCCATTTGAAATTAGATGGAACGATTAATTTGGACCAAGCCTTGATTAAACAATTGCTAACCATCTTATTTGATAATGCCCTTAAATACACGGGTGATGAGGGTGAAATTTCTGTAGATGTTCAAAAAAATGGAGGCTTCTTAGTTTTTGCTGTCGCTGACAATGGTGAAGGAATTTCTGATGAAGATAAGAAAAAAATCTTTGACCGCTTCTTCCGAGTAGATAAAGCAAGGACACGTCAAAAAGGTGGCTTAGGTTTGGGTCTTTCTCTGGCCAAACAAATTGTTGAAGCCTACAATGGAAAAATTACAGTTGAAGATAATAAACCTAAAGGTACAAAATTCATTATTAGAATTCGTGTGGATAGCACAATTTCAAATCCTGCAAAAATTTTCCAAAAGTTGTAAAATATGATAGAGAAAAATTACTGACAAATTATGATAAGATAATAGTAGCATCTAATTTATGACAAATTTGTCAGTTGATTTACTAGTTTTTTAAGAAGAGTTTCTGTCAATAAATGACAAAGTAAAATTAAAAAGGAGAAAATCAGAGATGTCAGTGTTAGACAAAATAGACAGCCCAGCGGATTTAAAAAAGATATCAAATCAAGAACTAGAAGAATTAGCTTCAGAAATTAGAGCAGCGGTTCTTCATAAAGTATCAAACATTGGTGGACACGTTGGCCCAAACTTGGGTGCGACTGAATTAACAATTGCCCTTCATAAAGTTTTCAATTCACCAATTGATAAGTTTATTTGGGATGTTTCTCACCAAACTTATCCACATAAAATTTTAACTGGACGTAAAAATGGATTTACTGATGGACATTTCCATGACATCACACCTTACACTAGTCAAAGAGAATCAAAACACGACTTTTTCACAGTTGGCCATACCTCAACTTCAATTGCTAATGCCTTAGGTTATGCCAAAGCGCGTGATTTGACAAATGGCAAAGGCAACATTATTGCGGTCATTGGTGACGGTTCACTTTCTGGGGGACTTGCTATGGAAGCCCTCAATAATGCAGGAGATTTCAAAGGAAACCTCATTATTTTAGTTAATGATAATCAAATGTCAATTGCTGAAAATCATGGAGGACTTTACCGTAACCTTGCAGAACTTCGGGCGACAAATGGTCAGGCCGAAAATAACTTCTTTAAAACTTTTGGTTTAGATTATAAATATCTTGAGAATGGAAATGATATTGAATCTTTAATTAACCTATTTGAAGAAGTAAAAGATATCGACCATCCAATTGTCCTTCATATTCATACTGAAAAAGGACGTGGTTATCAACCAGCTCTTGAAAATAAAGAAGCTTTTCACTGGCACATGCCTTTCGATTTAGAAACTGGTCAATCAAAAGTGATTGATTCTGGTAAATCTTATAGTTCAGTTATCTTGGATTACATGGATAAAAAAGTTTCGGAAGCGCTACCTCTTGTTGCAATCAATGCAGCAATTCCAGGAATCTTTGGACTGAAACAATTTGCAGCTAAATACCCTGACCGTTATATTGATGCAGGAATTGCTGAGCAATTTACCATTACTTTTGGTGGTGCAATGGCTGCGGCTGGCGCTCGTCCAATTATTTTCCACAATTCTACTTTTGTACAACGTGCTTATGACCAATTTTGGCATGACTTAGCAATTAATGAAGAACCAGCAATTGTTATTGTTAAAGGTGGAGTTATTTCAGGTTCAGATGAAACACACCAAGGCTCATCAGCTATGACTTGGATTTCAAACATTCCAAATATCAAATATCTTGCTCCAACTTCTGAAGAAGAATTTATTTCAATTCTTGATTGGGCCCTTGATCAACATGAAGAACCAGTTGTGATTCAAATGCCAGAACACGGCTTAGAATCACGTCCTACTGTTCTCACAGATTATTCAACCCCTTTATATCAAATGACAAAATCAGGTGAAAAAGTTGCCCTATTGGCACTTGGCGGTCTTTATTCACATGGTGAAAAAGTAGCTAAAGTTTTGGCTGAAAATGGAATTAATGCAACCTTAGTAAATCCACTTTTCATCAACGATTTGGACCAAGCTTTCCTTGAAAACTTAGTTGAAAATCATCAAGTTATTGCGACGATAGAAGATGGAATTCTTGACGGAGGATTTGGTCAAAAAGTTGCTTCCTTCCTTGGTAAGTATGATGTTAAAGTTTTGAACTTTGGTGCGAAACGTGAATTTAATGATTCTGTTCCAGTGACAGAACTTTACAATCGTTATCATTTGACACCAGAACTCATGGTTGCTGATATTCTTAGTCTTTTGAAATAAAAATTTACTGACAGATGGTCCAAAATATTTCTGTCAGTAAAAATAAAGAACTGATAATGTCTGTCAGTAAAACTAGCAAGAATGATGATAAGTTCTTACTTAATAAAGTGAAATAGATGAAAAAAGTATTAGTAAAAGCAGTACATGGCTACCAACGCTGGATTTCTCCAGCCTTGCCACCAGCCTGTCGCTATTATCCTACCTGCTCCAATTACATGATTCAGGCCATCGAAAAACATGGACCAGCCAAAGGTTTGGCAATGGGGACAGCACGTATTTTACGTTGCCACCCATTTTGCCAGCCAGGATATGATTTAGTTCCAGACCATTTTAGTTTGCGAAGAAATTGGGAAGAACCAGAAAAAGAAGAAGACTCAAATTAATTTGAGTCTTTTCTATTTATAAAATTATAGAAAACGCTTCGAAAAAATAGATGAAATCGCTATCAAATGTTATAAAAAAATGTTAAAATGAAAAAAAGAATAAAAAAAGGAGTGTCATCTATTATGCCATTTAGTAAAGATTTTCTCTGGGGCGGAGCAACTGCAGCTAATCAATGTGAAGGCGGCTATAATCAGGGAGGACGTGGACTTGCCAATGTTGACCTTGTTCCACACGGGAAAGACCGTCTTCCAATTATTACAGGGGAAATGAAGCACCTTGAATTCGATGAAGACCATTTTTATCCCGCAAAAGAAGCGATTGATATGTATCATCATTGGAAAGAAGACCTCGCACTTTTTGCTGAAATGGGATTTAAAACCTATCGAATGTCTATTGCTTGGACAAGAATTTTTCCAAAAGGTGATGAACAAGAGCCAAATGAAGAAGGTTTGCAATTTTATGAAGACATTTTTAGAGAATGCAAACGTTTAGGAATTGAACCCTTAGTAACCATCACTCACTTTGATTGCCCTGTCCACCTAATTAAAGAATACGGTGGTTGGCGTAATCGAAAAATGGTTGGTTTCTATGAAAATTTAGCTAGAGCAATTTTTACACGTTATAAAGGATTAGTTCGCTATTGGTTGACATTTAATGAAATTAATATGCTCCTCCATGCTCCGTTTATGGGAGCAGGCCTTGTTTTTGAAGAAGGAGAAAATAAAGAACAAGCCAAATACTTAGCTGCTCATCATGAACTACTAGCATCGGCTTTAGCAACAAAAATTGGACATGAAGTTGACCCAGAAAATAAGATAGGCTGTATGTTAGCTGCTGGAGATTACTATCCATTTGATTGTAATCCAGAAAATGTTTTTGAAGCTCAAAAACAAAATCATGATAATCTCTTTTTCATTGATGTTCAATCTCGCGGAAAATATCCAAACTACCTTTTAAAGAGATTAGAGCGTGAAGAAATTACACTTCCAATTGAAAAAGGCGACTTAGAAATCCTTGCTGAAAACACAGTTGACTTTATTTCATTTAGTTACTATGCAAGTCGAGTCGCTAAAGTCAAGGATGAGGATGCAGATAAATCAGCTGGAAATATCTTTGAATCTGTAAAAAATCCCTATTTAAAAGCCAGTGAATGGGGGTGGCAGATTGACCCACTTGGTTTAAGAATCACAATGAATTCTATTTATGACCGCTATCAAAAACCATTATTTATTGTAGAAAATGGTTTAGGAGCAGTAGATAAACCTGATGAAAATGGATTTGTAGCTGATGATTATCGAATTGATTACATGGCTGCACACATCAAAGAAATGAAAAAAGCGGTTGAACTTGATGGCGTTGAACTATTAGGTTATACTTCTTGGGGATGTATTGACTTAGTATCAGCTGGAACGGGTGAGATGAGCAAACGTTACGGATTCATCTATGTTGATCGAGATGACTGTGGTAAAGGAAGTTTGAAACGGACACCTAAGAAATCATTTGACTGGTACAAAAAAGTTATCGCAAGCAACGGTGAAGATTTAACAAATGAATAAGTAAAAAAGGGGGCTTTCCTCCTTTTTTTATCAAATAAAACATTTCTTTGATTTAATATTTTTATCTAGCAAGAAAAATTTACAATAGTTAAGCAAGTGTCCATTAAAAGGAAACAGTGCTAGAACTTTTTTATGAAATATGATAAAATCGTGTATTGCGTAATTTTTAAATCCGCAGTCATGAAGTATGAAAAAGCCTCGATGATATTTAAGAAATTTAAAAAGTTACAAGTGAGATAAGAATGATGAGGATAAGAAGTGAAAAGTATTAAAAATACATGGAAGTTGTTTGCCCTAGACTGGAAGCGAATATTTAAAAATCCTGTGGCGACCTTTTTAATTGTTGCCCTAATGATAATTCCCTCTTTATATGCTTGGTTTAATATTAAAGCCTTGTGGGATCCCTATGCCAATACTTCGCAACTGCCAATTGCGGTCTATAGTGCAGATAAATCGGCAAGTTTTCAAGATAAAACCATCAATATTGGTGATGAAGTACTGAAAAATTTAAAGAAAAATCACCAATTAGGCTGGAAATTTGTTGATTCCAAAGCAGATTTAGATAAAGGTGTGAAATCTGGAAAATACTATGCTGGAATCTATTTACCAAAGGATTTTTCAAAAGACCTCTTAAGTTTCACCACCGGTGATATCAAAAAACCACAAATTGTTTATTCAATCAATGAAAAAATAAATGCCATTGCTCCCAAAATAACGTCAAAAGGAGCCTCTTCTCTACAATCGCAAATTTCTGAAGAGTTTATCAAAACGGCAAGTAGTACCCTTTTAAAAACCTTCAATACAATTGGTTACGATATTGATAAAAATATGGTAAGTATTCAGAAGGTTAAATCAGCGATTTTATCAACTAATGATAATTTAGGAACCATTGATAAATATACTCAACAAGTTGTTGATCTTCATGGAAAAATGCCAGAAATTAAAGAAAAACTGGCAAAAGCTAATGAATTTATCACTTATTTACCAGAAGTAGATGCTTTAGGTCAAAAAGTCATTAAATTAAATGATAAGATGCCAGAAATTGATAAAAGTTTTTCACTCGTTTTGACTCTTCAAGAGAAAATACCTGAGATTCAAAATGCTGGGAAACAAATCTCGATGATTGATGATGACTTTGCGTCAGTAGAAAGTACCATGACTCAAGGCATTCAAGAAGCCAAACAAGGTTTACAAATTATCAATCAAGTCCAAAAATCAATGCCAGACATTAAAAAATTGGGACAAGATGCTGATAGTTTGGGGACTATAACCTTGGATGCGGCTAATAAATTACAAACAGCACTGCCAGCAATTACAAGTAGTTCTAAGGTTGCATTAGAATCTATTAAAGATTTTTCTAATGATACTTCGACAATTATCAAGACAATAAAGGATGCAATAAATCGAGATCAAATAAGCCCCGCAGAAAAAAATCAAATTAATGTCTTAATTACTAATTTTGTCACTAAAATTGCTCAACAAAGAGCTTCAATTGAAACAACAATTGACTATCTCAAGAAAATCGAAGCAAGTAATGGGAGTCATGATTTAGATTCAGCTATTAAAAACTTAAGCGCATTAGATTCGTTATTGGGAGACCTCAGTAATAGAATGAATCATCTTAATGATCTCGTTCAAAATGCTAGTGTATCTGAAGTAGAAGATTATTTAGACAAACTAGATGGTGTTGTCACTGATATTTCTAATTTAGCAGACCAAATCAATGTAGACGAAATTAATTCAACTATAAGCAAAGCTCTAACAACATTGATTAATACCATAACAAATGCTAAAGGTTTACTAAATCAAGCCCAACAAATCGACTTTGATGCCTTACTAAATTCAACAAGTCAAACAGTTTCTAATGCTATTACTATCTTAGAAAAATATCAAGGCGAAATGCCAGCCATTAAACAAGAAATTCATGATGCGAATGTGATGTTAAATGGCAATATGACAACGATTGTTAATGCAATCAATGAGGGAGCTAATCTCTATAAAAATGAGTTTCCTACTCTTAAAACTAAATTAGGGACTGCTTCTGATTTCTTTAAAAATGATTATGCTGGTGTTCGTAAGGATTTGACAGATACCTTAACAATGGCAAATGAGAAAATGCCTGATGTTGAGTCTGCTTTGAATCAAGCCAACGATTTAATTCAAAATGATTGGCCTGAAATCAAATCAGGAATTCAAAAAGCAGCCGCAGCTATTCAAAAGGGTGAAAAAGAAGTTGACTTAGGTGAAATCGTCAAACTCCTAAAATTAGATGCGACCAAAGAAAGTGACTTTCTGACACAACCGGTTGAAGTCCAAGAAAATCAAATCTATCCGATTGCCAACAATGGTTCAGCAAGTACACCTTTCTATACCGCGCTTTGTTTATGGGTTGGTGCAGTCTTACTTTCAAGTTTGGCAACAACTGATGTTCACTTATCAGATAAAGATAAAAAACGTTATTCTAAACGTGAACAATTCTTTGCTCGGATGGGAAGCTTCGTAGCCATTGGACTTGCTCAAGCCTTGATTGTAACGCTTGGAAATTATTTTGGTTTAGGAGTAGATGTAAGAGATCCATTCTACAGTGTTCTCTTTGCCTTACTAATATCCATAGCCTTTATGATAATGGTTTATGTTCTGGTCGCCCTGTTTGGCAATGTAGGTAAAGGAATAGCGATTATCATTCTGGTTCTTTCCATTTCTGGTGGTGGTGGGAACTATCCAATCCAAGTTTCTGGAAAATTCTTCCAAGCCATTAATCCTTATTTACCATTTACCCACGCTGTCAACCTTTTACGAGAATCAGCGGGAGGAATTTACTGGCCAAACGCTTGGTTTGCGATAATTATCCTTGTGGCAGTATCAATTGTGTTTGTTGCAATAGGTGCCTTCCTCTTCCCACACTTTGAAGATAAAACGAAGAAAATTTCCGAAATTGGAAGCAAGAGTCATTTCTTCCACTAATGTTAAGAAAACTACTGACAGACTGTTCAGTAGTTTTTCTATTATTTATAATCATAATGAGCAAATAGTAAGGGAGAACTTGTGCTATAATATGTCTATGACAAAAGTAAACGAAGAACGTGTACAAGAAATTTTTAATAGTATTTCATCAGATTATGATAAAATGAACGCCATTATCAGTTTTAAACAACATGATTTATGGCGTGCTAAAACAATGAAAAGAATGGGAGATCTAACAGGTCTGACAATTCTTGATTTGTGTTGTGGAACTGGAGACTGGACTTTTGATTTATCTGAAAGTGTCGGCCCTTCTGGTAAAGTAATTGGTCTTGATTTTTCAGAAAATATGCTCGAAATTGCAAAAGCAAAACTTGAGCAAGAAGCAAGGAAAAATATTGAATTTCTTCAAGGGAATGCGATGGCTTTACCTTTTGAAAATGAAAGTTTTGATGTAGTTACGATTGGTTATGGTCTAAGAAACACGCCTGACTATCTTACTGTATTAAAAGAAATTTTTCGTGTCTTAAAACCAGGGGGCAGAGTAGTTTGTATCGAAACTTCACATCCAACTTTGCCGATTTATAAACAAGCTTTTGAACTTTATTTTAAAAATGTCATGCCCTTTTTTGGTAAAGTTTTTGCCAAATCTTTAAAAGAATATCAATGGCTTCAAAAATCAGCAGAAGATTTTCCAGATGCCAAGACGCTTGAAGAACTTTTTAGAAAAGCTGGCTTTGTTGCCGTAGAGTATCAAAAACATGGTGGTGGAGCAATCGCAAGTCATTTTGCTACTAAGTCTAAAAAACCTAAATCAAATATTCGTATTGGTAAAAAGTAATCGGACAATAAAAAATAAAAATTTCGAGGAAAAAATATGCCTTATAAACGTTATGGGGAAATTTTTAAAAAACTACGAGAACAAAAGAATTTTTCGCTTTCTCATTTTTCAGAAATAGGTATTTCAAAAGCGAGTTTATCAAGATTTGAATTAGGTCAAACCATGATAAGCTTTGAACGCTTGGATAGTGCGCTGCAAGAGATGAATGTGACTTTAGCTGAGTATGAACATTTTATCAACAATTTTTCAATGGATTATAAAGAAGAATTTTTAGAAGATATAATTCTTGCGGATATTGCAGATGACCTTGATAAACTTCACAATCTCTATCTAGAAGCTATGGAATATGATTCAAAAATGCTAGCTTATTGTGCTAAAAGTCGTTATGAAATACTGACACAAATGGAAGCTGATGATGTGGTTGAATATCTCTATGATGTTGGAGAATGGGGTTATTTTGAACTTTCGATTTTTTATCTGACTTTGGATAGTTTCAGTGAACGAGAAATTATGTATTTGATGAAAGAACTCTGGGAGAAGAGTAAACACTTATATGGTGTTTTTAAATATCGCAGAATAGTTCTTCAATCTTCGTATCGAGCGGTCGTTTTGCTTTCCTCAAAAGGAGCTCGTGACTCAGCTAGAAGTATCTTGCAAGAAAGTTATCCTAAAGATGATTTCTACGACCTCTATGTTGAAAATCTAAGAAATCTGGCACATGGCTTTTATAGCTATTGTTTCAAAGACAAGGTAAGTGGTGAAAAGCAAATCAAAAATGCTATTGAAATTTTTCGACAAGTTGGGTATGAAGATTTAGCAGATTATTATCAAAAGCGGTATCAAAAGCTTTTAGGAAAATTATTAACATAAAAAAATCTCCAGATTACTTCGTTGCATTTCTGCAATGATTTAAAAAGGAGTTTTTTTCTGCTAAAATGAAGTTAAAGATAAAAGAAAGCGCGCTCGAAAAATTAATAGAAAGGAGAAATATATTAAAAAAATTAATAAAACGAACAAATATTTACAAAAATATAATATAAAGAAGGGAATTCTTATGAAAGCAAAACAAATTTATGTAAGCCTAATAGCTTTAGCATTTTTTTCAGATTTTACTCAATATCAGTATCTGCTGACTCCATTGTTTCGAATTCTCAAGATGTAATAACTCCTTTAAGAATACTACCACGAATGAATGTGGAATTTGAAGGTGGTAGTTCAGATAGTGGATATTGGACCAATACTTCTAATCTAACATTTATTCAAAATACTGCTTCTGGAGTACTTTATTATGATCAAGTAAATCATAAGTATGTTTTTGCTCAAACGAGAGGTCCAATGGGAGCCGCAATTTACGTATTTAATGCTCAAGGAGTAAACTGGCAGAAGGGAGAAAATATAACATGTTTAAAAAAGAAAATAAAGAAAAAATCCTAAAACGAATTGATGAACTTCTGAAAAGTAAGTCAGAACTCAAATCATCTGAGGAAGAAATATTATTGGATTATCGCGAACGAATTGACAAAAGTAAAAACCTTGAATTTGAATTAGTTCATTTCAGAAATGCTTTACTTCCCTTAGTTATTAGTTCTCAACTTTCTCAAGAAGTCTTGAGTTTTTATAAGGAACTTCGAGCTGAAAGAAAAGTAGCTTGGGGGGAAGGAAGTTCTTTGTTGACAGGAATTTCTCAATTTCCACAAAAAAGAAAGTGATGCAAATTATTAGAGCAAAACTCAGATAAATAATTTTATTTCGTCTGTATAATCTGATTATTTTAGAAAAGAGGTATTAAAATGTTACTTAGTATCGCTATACTATTGATAATCTGGGGCGTTATTTAATAGGAAAAAATATAAAGATTCTTTTTTAATCAGCTATGGCCGAAGCAAAAGAGGATTGATTATCATTGTTTCGTCGTTATTACTGCTTAGTTTCTTTGTTTTCGTAAAAAATGATAGTTTGTTCCCAGTAGTTTTATTCTCTATTTTTTTAATTGGCTTAGGTATCTATTATTTAATACACGATAGTAAACGAGATTCTGAGGGGAAAAAAGAGAATTAAACTTAACAAGGAGGTAGAGTGATGTTTTTAGTTTTATGTTCGGTGATGATTTTCATTGGATTTCTTTTACAAATCTATGTTTGGCCACGAATTCCAAAATCAATTTTTAAGTATAGAGGTTTAGTCTTATCTCTCTCTCATTATTCTTATTTTTGTTGTAAGAATACCACTAGAAATTACTGCATTGACACTTCCATTTTATTTGATGATGTTTTTCGGGCTCTTTCTTTTTTGGAAAGATAGAAAACTTTAAGTAAATCTGTAGTTAAAAAATTAAAGGTACTCGATTGAGTGCCTTTTTGAGTAAATTTATACAGGTGATGTGTATATTATTAAAAGTACAAAACATAAGAAATCTATTTTATGGTATAATAATCTTGCTTAAAAATTTATTAAAATAAGCGTTAGTAGGGAAGTAGTAATGAAATTAAAAGATATAGAGAAATCAACAAATAAAAATCTTTATCTGCTTTTTCTAAGTGTACTCGTGGGCTTGACTGCGGGTTTTTTGGCCAGTCTTTATCGGTTGGCACTGGAAAAAGCTGAAACTTGGGGCTTGAGTATTTATCGCTTTGTTAGCTCACACCTTATTTTTATTCCCCTCCTTATTTTGGGTTTGGCTTTCTTAGCTTTTGTGGTTACTTTCTTTATGAAGAAATATCCGATGAGTTCAGGTTCTGGGATACCACAAGTTAAAGGACAATTACAGGGTTATTTTAAAAATAATTGGTTCACGACGGCTTTTGCTAAATTTATCGCTGGGACTTTAGCAATGTTTGCAGGTCTATCACTGGGGCGTGAGGGTCCCTCAGTTCAACTTGGGGCTTCAATGGGTCAGATGGTTTCTAGCCGGTTGGCTGAAACTGAACGTCATAAAAGAATTCTAATTGCTTCTGGAGCATCTGCTGGCTTATCTGCTGCTTTCAATGCACCTTTGTCAGGTGTCATGTTTACTTTGGAAGAAGTATTTAAATACTTTTCTCCATTGATTTTATTAACTTGTATGACCTCAGCAATGGTTGCTGATATGGTTGCACGAATAATGTTTGGGAGTGGTCCAGTTTTTCATTTCCAAATTGTTGGTTCAATTGAACTCTCAAATTATTGGCTACTTATTATTTTAGGAATTATTTTAGGATTTTTCGGTGCTTTTTATAACTGGACACTCCTCACAAGTCAAAATTTGATGAAGAAAATAAAGAGTCCATTTCTTCGTGTTTTACTTACTTTTTTAGTGGTTGGGGCAACTGGTTTATTGTTTCCTAATATAATTGGGAGTGGCCATCGTTTAATGGATTCCTTTAGTTTAGGAATGGGATTAGCCTTTCTATGTTTGATTCTCATTGGGAAATATCTGATTTCAATGGTATCTTATGCTTCGGGTGTGCCAGGAGGAATTTTCTTTCCTTTGTTAGTTTTGGGTGCTAGTCTTGGAGCTGTTTTTGCGACAATTGTCATTTCACTTTTTCATCTTCCAAGCCATTTGTTTGCCAATCTAGTAATTTTAGCGATGGCTGGAACCTTTACAGCAATTGTTCGAGCACCGATGACTGGAATACTTCTTTTGGTGGAAATGACTGGTTCATTTGATCATTTACTTCCTTTGGCTCTTGTCTCTTTAATTGCTTATGTCGTTGCTGATTTATTACAATCTGAGCCAATTTATGATTCTTTATTAGAGAACATGTTGAAAGAAAAAGAAATTGATGTTGATGATTCGGATAAGCAGATGATGTTTGAAACAATTGTTCAATTTGATTCAGTTGCGGATCGTAAGAAGTTGTCAGAGATACATTTACCAGAAGGATGTTTGCTTGTTTCGGTTCATCGTTCAGGTAAGGATATTATTCCACACGGGAATACTGAATTACAAGCAGGAGATTATTTGACATTTTTGATTAGACGAGAAGATGAAGTGATTGCTAGAGAACAGCTTCGTCAGGTTTTAAATGAAAAATAAAAAAGTGATATTCTATCACTTTTTTATTTGATTAAATATTGCCAAATGATTGATAAAAAAAGACTCACAGCATAAGCGCTGTTAAATAGAACCATATTTCTCAGTGAATAAACAAAGCTGCGAGGACTTGGGACTTGACTAGCATGAGATTTTAGATTCTTTCTGATAATCGGAAAAGTGAGTAAACTAAGTAAAGTTGGCCATTCAAAAATTCTAAAAATAAATCCAATAATAATAGCCAAATAGGAAGAATACATTAAAAGTTGAAAAAGTTTGATTCCGTTTGGACGACCAATGTAATAAACTAATGTGTAGCGATGATTTTTAATATCGCTATCTAAATCACGTAAATTATTGGCCAGCATGATGTTTGCAATGGTAAAAATGAGTGGTAAACTTGCAATAATCATGGCGATGGCTGCAAAAATACTACCAGTAAAGCTAAAAGAGCCGTTTGTGAAATCGAGATTTAGATTAAAAATAGGTGATTGAGCACTGTTGATCAAGATGACCATTGCAAAAATTCCAAAGCCCATTGTCCCACCAGAAAAAATTTCTCCCAAGGGCATACGTGAAAGTGGAATAGGACCATAAGTATAAAAAACGCCAATAAAGAAGACGATTCCACCAAGAATAAAGAAAAGCCAGCCAACAAAATAAGCGAGGAGAAATCCTAAAAAAAGGCTCAAAATAAGCATAAACAAGATAATTGAAGCTACCAATCGGGTGGAAAGATTGGCTTGACCAATGATATTTTCTTGCTTTTTATAATCTTCATCTTTGGCTTTTTTGAAATCTTGATAATTGTTAATAGCAGTTACGGTCATATCAAAAAGGAGCATAGCTATTAAAAATAAGAGAGAAAGACCAATATTTATCATTTTAAAATAGCTTAAACTAAAAAGCAAACCAATAATGTAAGGGAAAATACTGGCGATTTTAGTTTTAATTTCGACGAGTTCTAAAAAATTTTTGAGGGACATAACTACTCCTGAAAATATAATTTGAATAAAAACAGCCGTTATTTTACGGCTTTTACTTATTTATTTTTTGAGAAAATAATTCTCTATTTTTTAATCATATTAAAAAAGTTTAAGTAAAAACGTTAACAAATGTTACTCATTTTACTGAAGTGCTTTCATTTCTATTGTAATTATAACTGATTATAGGTTAAGAATCAACATAGACTTGAAGATTATATTTAGTAATCTTTGTTAAGATAAATATAAAATATGCTAATTTTAATTGATTTGGGAACGGTTTAAGCCTCCAATAGGTCGTACTAAAGATACTACAATATGAGAATAAGATTTGAAGGAAAAGGCTTTATAATCAGTTTTGTGAGGGATTCTTAGCATTTATTTTAAGGTTCGGTTAAGTAATGGATAATATAATCATTTCTCATGAGTGGTGGAGAAAATTTACCACTGATGTTAAATCGTTTTTTAACTCACAATAAGTTGTGAGAAATGAATTTTTAAACGTCCATAGCGTGCAATGACGTTAAACTGCTTACGGTAATCCTACACAAGCGTTCGGACTTTATGATGTGTATGGGAAGTAACCATGTTAATAGAAGATAGACTGGATTCAGTTTGAATCCTATGGAATGTTCTTAGTGGCGAAATCGAAAGGTCTAAATGAAATTAAGTAAAGTTGCTATTTCAACGGGATTAGTTGCATCATTCATGTTTATTGGGGGCGGAATCGCTCATGCGGATACACCTAAATCAACTCATGAAGTTGCTATAGAAGTAATTAACGGAAACTACGGAAATGGAGATACTCGTGTCACTAACCTTCAAAGTAAAGGTTTTGATGTGAAAGCAATCCAAACAGAAGTTAATAACATTCTGACAGGAACAACAACTCAAGTTTCTGCAACAACTAAAACTGCTGAAGAACAACCTACTAAAGTTACATCAGTTGCACCAACTCAAGCAACACAAAGTGTTTCTGGTGGGCTTAATATGAGCCAAACTTCTGGACAAGTTGACATCCAAGCTCTTGCTAATTATATGGCATCGAATACAGCTAATGCAGCGGGCTATTCTGCTAGCGAATGGGCTTATATCATTACTCACGAATCAAATGGTGGGATTGATAGTGTGAATTCAAGTTCAGGTGCTTATGGTGCTTTCCAATTGCTAGGTCATGGCGAATATGCTGGAATGACTTTGGCAGAACAAATTGCGATGGCAAGTAAACTTCCTGCTGGTAGCTGGGTTGTTTATAACTAAGCATTGATTAAAACTCGTCTTAAAAATCTTTGATAATAAATCAAACTTAGTGGCTCATAGCAATCAACTCTCAAGTTCGTTTGGGATTGATTGAGTATAAAAAAGAACACCGAATTCGGTGTTCTTTTATTGTATGGCCCCTGCCAGAATCGAACTGGCAATCACTGCTTAGGAGGCAGTAGTTATATCCAATTTAACTAAGAGACCAGAGATAAATTACTGACAGACTTACAAAATAATTTCTGTCAGTAATTTTTAATGAGCTTTATTTATTGTCAGCATCAAAAATGATGCCAGCACTTTGACGCATTTGGTATGAAGTTTCTGAAACTTCTTGGGCAAATTGATGTAAGTCATGACTTGCAGCAAAATCATTATTTTCTAAGATTTGGGCAAAGTCAACAGCTTCATCATATAGAGAGTGTTTTGGAGCTTCAATGTCGATTATAGTTTCTGAACCATCCATAGTAATGAATTTGGCAGAAGTAATCGCATTAACACCATCCAAAATTAAGGTTCCATCTGTGGTATAGATTTCACTAGGAAGATATGAATTCACATTTCCTGCGCATTTAATCGAAACTTTGTAATCTTGATAGTCAAGAATTCCAACACCCGCTAAATCAACGCCTGACGGAAGTAAGACTGCATCATAAGTTGCTTTTTGTGGTTTGCCAAACCAAAAGATTGCAGCGTACAAAAGATATACGCCAAGATCGGCTAAAAGTCCACCAGAGAATTTTGCATTAAATTTATTAGGGATTTCACCGTTTAAAAGAGCAGGCATTTTTGATGAATATTTTGAATAAGTAAAATCTGCCCCTTTGACTGTTTTGTCAGCAATAAAATCTTTAATAATTGAAAATGAATGTTCATGAATATTTCTGGCTGCTTCAAAGAAGAAAACCTCATTTTCTTTAGCAAGCTTAATAATTTCTGTCAGTTCCTTAGGATTTGAAAAAGCAGGCTTTTCAACAATGACATTATGCCCTGCTAAAATTGCGACTTTAGCTTGCTCAAAGTGGAGGGCATTTGGACTAGCAATATAGATAATATCAAGTGAAGATTCACAAAAATCATCAAGATTATCGAATTTTTGGATGTCTTTAAAATCGGCAGAAAACTGAGCAGCAGATTCTAGTCGACGTGAATAGACAGCAGAAAACTGAAATTTTTCAGTCATATGGGCAGCATCAATAAATGAGCGAGCAATCCAGCTCGTACCAATTACTCCAAGTTTTAGCATCAAATTCTCCTTTATAGGTGGATGAAATCATTCGTTAGAAGATTCTAAATTCCTGTTAAAAGCTTGTTCTATTATATCAAATTTTTTCTTAAAGGTCATTGCTCTACAATTAAATTTTCAGTGAATAAATTATAAAAATAAGAATTCCAAAGATTCCATGTCACTTATTAAGGGCTTTTGTCAGTAAAATTAAGAGTTTTTGATGTGAACGCTTAAAAAGTAAAAAATTGTCAGTTGATGACCAAAAGCCGAAAAATTGTGGTAGAATATATAGAAGAAAATTTGGAGAATTAATTTTGAAGAAAACGTTGATTATTGGTGTCACTGGTGGGTCAGCAAGTGGAAAGACAAGTGTTTCACATGCTATTTTAGAAACTTTTTCAAATGAACGAATTGCAATGATTGAACATGATAGTTACTATAAAGATCAATCGCATTTAACTTTTGAAGAACGGACAAAAACGAACTACGACCATCCATTAGCCTTTGATACAGATTATTTAATTGCTCAATTAAAAGAGCTTCAATATGGACGAGCAGTTGATATTCCAATTTATGATTATGCAAAACATACGCGTTCACAAGAAACTTATCGTCAAGAACCTGTTGATGTTTTAATCGTGGAGGGAATTTTGGTTTTAGAAGATGAACGTTTGCGTGATTTAATGGATATCAAAATATTTGTTGATACAGATGACGATGTGCGGATTATCCGTCGAATTCGCAGAGATATTGAAGAAAGAGGAAGAACTCTCGATTCAGTGATTACACAGTATTTAGATGCCGTTAAACCAATGTATCATCAATTTATTGAACCAACGAAAAGATATGCAGATGTGATCATTCCTGAAGGTGTATCAAATACTGTTGGGGTGGATATTATTACAACGAAAATCGCTAGCATTTTAAATGACTAAAAAAGCTGTTTACGACAGTTTTTTTGTTTTTAGCTAGTGAATCTCGTGAAAAATTGGAAAAATAAAAAGGCTAATTGTCCTTAAATAGCAATAATGGTAATGCTTACTTTTTTTGTGAAAGTATGATATACTTAATTCGTAACAATTGCAGAAAGGAAATCCGCAACTTAAAGCGGTGGGTTATGAGAAATTTGTAACCAAAGGATTTTGTCAAAATGGAACTTTTTGAATCACTGAAACAAAAAATTAGTGGAAAAGGCTTAAAAATTGTCTTTCCTGAAGGAACTGATGCACGTATTTTAGGTGCTGCAAATCGTCTTAACGCTGATGGACTAATTACACCTGTCTTTATTGGAAATGTAAAAGAAGTCACTGAAACATTGATTTCACGTGGAATTAATCCTGAAGGTTTTGAGATTTATGACCCAGAAAATTGTGGACGTTTTGAAACGATGACGGAAACTTTTGTGGAACGTCGTAAAGGTAAAGTTACAGAAGAACAAGCAAAAGAGCTCTTGAAAGACCCAAATTATTTTGGAACGATGCTTGTTTATATGAAAATTGCTGACGGAATGGTTTCTGGCGCAATTCATTCAACTGCTGATACTGTTCGTCCGGCACTTCAAATTATTAAAACCAAACCAGGAGTAAAATCTGTTTCTGGTGCTTTTATCATGGTTCGTGGTCGTGATGACAATGAAAAATATATTTTTGGTGACTGTGCGATTAATATCAATCCAGATGCATCAACTCTTGCTGACATAGCTGTGGCCTCAGCTGAAACTGCTGCACTCTTTGATATTGATCCTAAAGTTGCTATGCTTTCATTCTCAACTAAAGGTTCTGGAAAATCAGAAGATGTTGATAAAGTAGTAGAAGCAACAAAACTTGTTAAAGAAGGTTACCCAGAATTGGAAATTGATGGTGAACTGCAGTTTGATGCTGCTTTTGTCCCAGCTGTTGCTCGTCAAAAAGCCCCAGAATCAAAAGTTGCGGGACGTGCGAATGTCTTTATCTTCCCAGATATTCAGTCAGGGAATATTGGTTATAAAATTGCTCAACGATTGGGTAATTTTGAAGCCATTGGGCCAATTTTGCAAGGTTTGAACGCACCTGTTTCTGATCTCTCTCGTGGAAGTAACGAAGAAGATGTCTATAAACTTGCAATTATCACAGCTGCCCAAGCTTTAAAATAAATAATGATACTCTGTCAGTAAATTCGTAAATCAATAATTACTGACAAGTCTGTCATTAATCCGCCATTTGAGGCGGATTTTTTTGTTGGTCTAAAAATGTTATAATTAAAGAATCAAAAAGGAAATGAGAAAAAATGAGAAAATCAAAAATTTTTGCTCTAGTAGGGTCGATTATTTTTTCAATTTTGGCACTTGTTGGGCTAATTAGTTTTTGGGCCATTATTTATATGCCAGAGAATTCAGAAATTATGACAGAACTTCAAGATTCAGGATTTGATAAGCAATTATTGTCTACCGCAGCAATGATTGCAGCTCTGATTTTAATCGCTTTACTAGCTTTAAATTGGGTGGCTTTTGCAAGATTGACAAAAGAAAAAGGTTGGGGAATTTATTTCTTAGTTGTTGGTATCTTTTATTGTGTAGCCTCTGTTTTTAACGGTGTTGGCTTAATTTTGACCTTACCAGTTGCCCTCTGTTTCATTCTTGCTTATGTCTATCGAAGACGAGAAATGCTTGAAAATAAATAAAAAAATTACTGACAAACTTTCTGTCAGTAATTTTTTGATTATACTTTACATGATGCCCCAATGATTAAAAGCATTGATGATTCCGTGGTTAGTATTTTCTGTAGAGATAAAATCGGCTAACTCTTTTAATTCAGGAACAGCATTTCCCATTGCCGTTCTGTGGTCAGCTGCTTTGAATAAATCTAAGTCATTACGACCATCACCAAAGGCGAAAGTTTGACCAGTGAAATTTAGCACTTCTTTGACATGATTAATTCCTGTCCCTTTGTTAGTTGTACTATTTGTCACATCAATTGAACTTGGAGAGTTCATGAAAAAGTTAAGTTCAGGAACTTGTTCTTTATAATAATCAACTTGACTGAGTTGATTGGTCAAAACCAAAAGCATATTAACTTCTTGAGAGAGATAACGTTTGGCATCTGCCTGAGGCATTGGCATATGAGTGTAAGCATAAGCGGTTTTAGCTAAGTCAGTTAATTCACTCACCCAATAACCTTGACTGTCATAAAAAGAAAGAGCTTCTGAGTGAGGACTTGCTGCCTCAAGTAATTTTTCAACACTACTTGTCGGAATTTCTTCTTTATATATTGTTTCACCATCTAAAACAATATACTGTCCGTTCATGGCAACCGCTCCACTAATCCCAGTTAAACTCATGATTTCATCAAGTTCAAAATGTCCACGGCCAGTAGCAATGAAAGGTAAAACACCATTTTCGCGAATCCGATGAATTCCTTCAATAACTTCTTGGTCAAGTTTACTTTGACTGTTAAGTAACGTTCCGTCTAAATCGAAGAAGGCTAAAGCCTTATAATCATTGATATTTTCCATAATTTTATTGTATCAAATTTATGATATAATTGTAAGTGGAATTATCTATTCTTTTATGAAGAATTTAAATGACTGACAGAACTGTCAGTTTGTGTTAACTATAAAAATAAATAAATATAATTAATATTATTTTACTGACAAACCTGTCAATATTATTAAAAATGAGTGAAAGTAAAAAAATGCCTGCAAAGAAAAAAACAACCAGAAAAAATACTAAAAAAGAACAACAGAAAAAGGCCGCAACACGCAAAATGATTGCTTTTTTTGTTGGGCTTCTTTTAATCTTATTTGCGCTTGCTCGCCTAGGAATTGTCGGAGTCTTACTTTATAACATTGTCCGCTTGTTTGTTGGTTCTCTTGCGATTGTTTTTCTTCTCTTGCTTGCTGGACTAATGATTATTTCCGTCTTTCGTAAGCAAGTTTTAAAAGAAAATAAAAGAATTATTCCAGCCATTATTTTAACTTTTATCGGCCTAATGTTTGTCTTTCAAATTCGACTTCATCAAGGATTTAATGAAACTTTTCATCTTATCTGGTCTGATTTAATGGCTGGCCGTGTCATTCATTTTGTCGGCTCAGGTGTCATTGGAGCATTAATCACCGAGCCTGCTAAAGCCTTGTTTTCAGTCATTGGTGTCTATATTATTGCTGCGGTACTTTGGTTAGTTGCTATTTATCTCATGATTCCAGGACTTTTCCCTAAAATGCGTGAAGATTTACATCAACGTTTAGCGAAATGGAAAGAAAAACATGCCGAAAAAGCAGAAGCTAAAAAAGCAGCGAAAGCACTTGCTGAGCTAGAAGAAAAACAAGCCGTAGCAGAAAGAGAAGAGCTTCCAGAGGCAGCAGAAAATTCATTATTTACCACAGCACCTACTGAAATTCCAATTAATATCCCGGAAGCGCCTTTTGAAGAAAATGAAAATGAAAGTCCAGTTTTAGCAGAAGTTCCTCTTGATGATGAACCTGTCAATTTTTCAAATACTAATAACTACAACGGTAACTATAAATTACCAACCATTGATTTACTGGCAGAAGTTCCTGTCAAAAATCAATCAGGCGAACGTGAGAATGTTCGTAAAAATATTGGTATTTTAGAAGAAACTTTCAAATCTTTTGGAATTGGTGCCAATGTTGAATCGGCAGTCGTCGGTCCATCAATTACAAAATATGAAATCAAATTAGCGACCGGAACTAAAGTTTCACGGGTTGTTAATTTATCAGATGATTTAGCCTTAGCCTTAGCTGCCAAAGATATACGAATTGAAGCGCCAATTCCTGGGAAATCTTTAGTCGGCGTCGAAATTCCTAATGCCGAAGTTGCAATGGTTGGTTTCCGCGAAATGTGGGAGGCTGGCAAAACTAATCCAAGCAAATTGTTAGAAATTCCTCTTGGTAAATCATTAGATGGTGGAATTCGCACATTTGATTTAACAAGAATGCCTCACTTATTGGTTGCAGGTTCAACTGGTTCAGGTAAATCAGTAGCGGTAAATGGTATTATTACTTCAATTTTGATGAAGGCTTTGCCTAGTCAAGTGAAGTTTCTGATGGTTGACCCTAAAATGGTCGAACTTTCTGTTTACAATGATATTCCTCATCTATTGATTCCAGTCGTAACAAATCCACGTAAAGCTTCACGTGCCCTTCAAAAAGTTGTCGACCAAATGGAAGAACGCTATGAACTCTTTAGTCGTTATGGCGTCCGAAACATTGCGGGATATAATGAAAAAGTTCAAAGATATAATGCAGAATCAGATGAAAAAATGATTGAGCTTCCTTTGATTGTGGTCATTGTTGATGAATTGGCCGATTTGATGATGGTTGCCAGTAAAGAAGTGGAAGATGCAATTATTCGTTTGGGACAAAAAGCTCGGGCCGCAGGGATTCATATGATTCTTGCGACGCAGCGTCCATCTGTTGATGTCATTTCTGGACTAATTAAAGCAAATGTTCCGTCAAGAATTGCTTTTGCTGTTTCATCTGGAACAGATTCACGAACAATTTTAGATACTAATGGGGCTGAAAAATTACTAGGTCGTGGGGATATGCTCTTTAAACCTATTGATGAAAATCATCCGATTCGTTTGCAAGGGGCCTTCTTATCCGACGATGATGTCGAATCTGTTGTAACCTTTATTAAAGACCAATCAGAAGCTCAATATGACGAAAGCTTTGACCCGGGTGATGTAGATGAGAGCCAAGTTGGTACGGGAGCTTCAAATGCAGGTTCTGGTGACCCCTTATTTGAAGAAGCACGAAATATGGTTATTATAGCTCAAAAAGCTTCAACGGCTCAATTGCAACGGGCTTTAAAAGTTGGATTTAATCGCGCCTCTGATTTGATGAATGAGTTGGAAGCGCAAGGAATTGTTGGTCCGGCTAAAGGAACGACTCCTCGTAAAGTCCTTGTTAGTCCGGATGGAGAGTTTATTGGAGGGGGAGAAGAGTGAGTGAAGAACTATATTATCGTCACTATTTTCTCCAAATCTATGAAATCTTACGAGAAGATGAGCAAAATAAAGAACTTTCAACCAAGGAAAAAAATGTTTTAGCTGATGCTTTGGTTTTAAATGAACGCAAAGAACCAGTTTTACAAATTTTAGGACAGCTTTATATGCGCTTAGAATTTTGGAATCGGCCTGCTGATGATGAGATTTTAAAAGGCGGCATGAAAGCCCCAGTCAAAGCACTTTATGAAGAATTAAAGACAGATAAAAATATCACTTCTTCACAAAAATTTATTGCAGGAGTTCAAGCTTATCGACCGATTACATGGAATGATGCTTTGTACGGAAATAAAATGACGGACGATGTTGGCTTTATTGGTGGGGGTTATGTCACTTTTGACTCTAATGAAAAATATAAATCAATGGAGGAGAAAATAGCCGTACCGGATAATGAAATTGTTAGAAATGCAAAATCAAGTTTTGCTAAACTCTTTCAAGTTGGTTGTTTAGGTTTTGCTTTGCTCATCCTGCTCCTTGTTCTCTTGGGGCTTGCTTTAAAAATGGTAACGAGGTAGTTAAAAATGACAGTATTTGATGAATTTAACGAAGTCAAAAGAAAAGGACTCCCTCAAATTTTAGTAATTTTTGGTGAGTCAAGGGAACTAGTTGGAGAATTGAAAAATCAACTCTTAACAGAGGTTAATTTCGAGCCAACGGATTTGAGCCAGGCTTATTATGACTTAACTCCTAGTAATAGTGATTTAGCCCTTGAAGATTTGGAATCTCTACCTTTTTTCTCAGATTCTCGGTTGGTAATCCTAGAAAACTTGGTTAATTTAACAACGGCTAAAAAAAGTGTTTTAGATGAAAAGCAGTTGAAGCGCTTTGAAAATTTTTTAGATGATCCGCCAGAAACTACACAACTTGTTTTAATTCTTTATGGAAAATTGGACAGTCGTCTTAAAGTTGTTAAAAAATTAAAAGCTAAAGCAACTTTACTTGAAGCACAAGAATTAAAGAGTCAAGAATTAATTCAATATTTTAGTCGGATAAGTCCGTTACCAAAGGCAGTTTTGAGTTTAATTGCCGCCAAATCAAATGATAATTTTTCAGTAATGAAGCAAAATATTGACCTAGTTCAAACTTATGCACTAGGGCGAGAAGTGACGCTTGATGATGTGGAAAGAGTCGTCCCAAAATCGCTACAAGACAATATCTTTGCCTTAACTGATTTAATTTTTAAAGGGAAAATTGATGAGGCGCGTGGTTTAGTCCATGATTTGACCTTGCAAGGGGAAGATTTAATTAAAATATTAGCTATTTTGACAAATTCTTATCGTTTGTATTTACAAGTCAAACTTTTCCAAAACAAAGGTTGGCAAGAAAATCAACAAGTTGCCTTTTTAAAAATGCACCCTTATCCTGTAAAATTGGCCAATCAATTGGTTAGAAAATTAAATGTTAGATCCCTAAAAAATGGACTTTCTGATTTAATTAAACTTGATTTTGATATAAAAACAAGTGCAGCTGATAAATCCTATCTTTTTGATATCACTTTAATCAGGTTGACCTTGAAAAAAAACTGAAAATCTGTTATCATAAATAATGGACATTTTATAATGATGATGAAGAGGTAAAAATGCCGACATTTAAATTTACGCCTAAAGATATCTATGAAGCAGACTTCTCTACAAAGATGCGTGGTTACGATAAAGAAGAAGTCGATGAACTCCTTGATGACGTTATTGCTGATTATGAAACTTATCAGACTGAAAACTTGCGTCTTCAAGAGGAAAATGAGTTTTTGAAGAAAAAGATTGCTGAATTAGAAATGCAAGTTTCTAAGCCAAATCAAGCAAATCTTGATGATACACAACGCTTTGACCCTAACCAAATTCTTCAAGCGCGTTCAAGTAAACCAAAAGTGGAAATGCGTAATCCAAGTAATTTTGATTTACTCAAACGAATTAATCGTTTAGAACAAGCTGTATTTGGTCCTAATGGCATTGCTAGTGACAACAACTAAGAAAATATAAAATTGAAATGTTTTATGTTCTGCATTAGGTTTAGAAATGAGCCTATTTGCAAACTTCACAAGATGTGAAGGCAAAGATTTTGGTAAATGAACTTTATTGTTCTGCTTAATTTTTGATAAAAACAGTTTTCGGATAATCGCGCGATTTTTTGTAAATCGTGAGGAAAGTCCATGCTCGCGCGTTGCTGAGATGCACGCAGTGATTGTGCTAGGTCAAACAATAAACCTAGGTAGGAGCGTCATGCCTAACGGCTGGCCAAAACGCTAAGTCTTTTGATATGCGTGAGTAGCCTGTAAAAGTGCCATAGAGACGAGTCTTAGAGGAAACGCTAAGAATGGAACGTGGTAAACCCCTCAAGCGAGCAACCCAAACTTATGGTCGGGGCACTTGACTAGCCAAAATGAAGGCGTGGTCGAGGCTGAAATTAAGAATTTTGGCAGACAGATGATTATCGAAGGGGAGATTCACGAATGTGAATTGAACTGGAACAAAACATGGCTTATAGAAAACTGTATGACACAGGCTGGGGCTTTTAGCCTCGGCTTTTTTTGATAAATAATGTTTAATTGAAATAGATAGAATTATCTCTGCTCATATCATGCAGAGAATGGAAAGTTAAAAAATGCAAAAGAAATTCAAGTTATTAGCAACTTCTTCAAGTGGTTTAGAGAGTTTAGTTGCTCGCGAACTTCGTAATCTGGAAATTGAAAATGTTTCAATTGACGACCGTTCACGTGTCTTCTTTGAGGGAAATTTGGCAACAATTGCTAAGGCGAATCTTTGGTTAAGAACGGCTGACCGTGTAAAAATTGTGGTTGGGGAATTTAAAGCTAGAACATTTGATGAATTGTTTGAAAATGTTTATGCTCTTCCCTGGGCAGAGCTTATTCCTTTTGGAAGCCAATTTCCTGTCAGCAAAGCTAAAGCAGTGAAATCAACTTTACATAATGAGCCGTCAATTCAAAGTATCACTAAAAAAGCGATTGTAAAAAAATTACAGACGACTTATCATCGTCCTGAAGGTGTTCCGATTCCTGAAAATGGAGCTAAATTTTCAATTGAGATTGCTTTACACAAAGATATGGCAACTGTATTGATTGATACGACTGGCGATTCTTTATTTAAACGGGGCTATCGTTCAGAAAAAGGAGAAGCTCCTTTGAAAGAAAATATGGCAGCTTCGATTATTTTATTAACCAATTGGTTAGCAAATCCCCGTCGTGCTTTTGTTGACCCTACTTGTGGTTCTGGAACATTTACAATTGAAGCAGCAATGCTGGCTTTAAATATGGCGCCAGGAATGAATCGTCCTTTTGCTTTTACTGCATGGCCTTGGTTTGATAAAGAAATTTTGAAGCAAGAAAAAGCTTTAGCAAAAAAACAAGTTCGTACAGATTTAGAATTGGATATTCAAGGTTTTGACATTGATGGAAAAATGATTGAAATTGCAAAACATAATGCACTTGCGGCAGGCCTTTCAGATGTGATAAAATATAAGCAAATGCGACTTCAAGATTTTAGAACTGATAAGCTTGACGGTGTCTTAGTTTCTAACCCGCCTTATGGGGTGCGTTTGGAAGATGAAGAAGCTGTAGCAGCTCTTTATGGTGAAATGGGTAAAACTTTTGCGCCACTAGAAACTTGGAGTAAATACATTTTGACGAGTGATGTCGCTTTTGAAAAGCATTATGGGGCAAAAGCAACTAAAAAACGCAAACTATATAACGGAACACTTAGAACAGATTTGTATATGTATTTCGGAAAACGTATGAAATAAATTTTACTGACAGAACAAAAGCTATTACTAGAACTATAAATTTTAGTGATGACGGCTGTCAGTAAAATTCAGACGAGTTTGAGCAACTCTCGTTGTCTGATTCACCATTTTATTGGAATTGTGGGAATCTTATTCGGAGGAAAAATGTCAAACAAAAATAAAAAAAATAGAAACAAAAACAAAAATAACAAAAACAACAATAAGCCAAAAAACGAGCAACAAATTGGTGAAAAAACTTTGAAACTTCAAGATTTACAAGATTTTACTGTAGGGCAAATTGTTGAAGAATCAAAACGTGTTGATAAAGAAAATGAAGAAAATGAGTCTGTTTTAGATAAATATATTCGTCAGCATCGTGGAGAAATTGAAGAAGCTAAAAGTAAAAATTTGGATGAATTCATTCAGGCAGAACGTACGAATATAGAAGTTCCGGTTAAAGAAGAAAAAGAAACTAAGTCAGAAAAAATTCAAGAAGTTTCCAATGTGGAAGACGACGAGAATGATGGGTTAGCAGCTTCAAAAATTGAAACTGAAAAAGTTACTGACAGTTCTGATTCTGATTTGTCAGCAGAGAATAAAGACTTAGAAGTTGCTGACAAGGAAAGTGAAGGAACTAAAAAATCAAAAAATGATTTAGTTTTAGATCCAGTTGTGATGGTCGACGCCCCTGTCAGTACTTTGCCAGAGCAAAAAGAAGCTCCGCAAGTTGAAGAAGTCAAGAAAACTGAACCAACTGACGAAGAAGAAAAAGCCGAAAGTCCACAAGATGAGAAGGCAGTTGCTGCACCAGTTATGATGTCAGCAAACGAAGTTCCAATGGACGAGCCAAGTGAACCAGAAATTTCTGAAACTGACGCTGACACTAAAACTGATTCAATAATTGACGAAAAATCAGAAGTTGAACCAAAAGTAACAGAAGAACCAGCAGAAGAAATTAAATCTGATTCAAAAGAAGATTCTACTGAAAATAATGAGTCTCTTGAATCGGGAGCTGAGGAAAAAGTGACAGATTCACCAAAAGAGACAAAAAGTGATATTCCTGATAAAGTTATTACTGCTGAATCAGTTTCACCTCACTTACTAGCTGAAACAACATCCTTTAAAGCAGATAAAGTAGAAGAAAATGCGGCAAAAATTACTGACGAAAAGTCAAAAAATCGTAAAAAACCAATCATTATTGGTCTATGTGCAATTGTTTTAATTGCAGCTGGAGCGATTGGATTTGCCCAATATAATAGTCATCAAAAAGGGAAAACGGTTCAAACTTCTCAAAGCAGTCAGAGTGATTTAGATAAATATCAGAAACAATACGATGCTTTTTTCACTGACAAATCACATACTATTTTGAGAAATAGTCAATTTAGCAAGTTATCAGCTCTTGAAACTTTAGTTGATGCTCACAAAAATTCCATGGCATGGTCAAATGCAGTCTCTGATACAGAAAGCCTAAAAGACCAAATTAATGCGATTAAGAAAGTGAATGCTCTCTTTACTAGCGCAGCAATTACTGACGGAAAACTTGATTCATCAGCTAAAGTAGTGGCAAATGTAAAATTTCCAGAAACTCCTAAAACAACCAATGAAACCCTGAATAAATTACTGACACAAGCCATTGATTTAGCTAAGAGCCAAGTTGCCAAGGAAAGTTCAGCTAAAGCGTCTGCAAGTGCAGCAGAAGCCAAAGCGAATCAAGGAGCTACTAGCCAAAGTTCTACATCAAGTACAGCTAGTCAAAGCAATTCTACGACGACTCCTTCGTCAGCAGCTTCAGCAGGTTCAAGTACAAATGCCAGCACAAGTAGTAATACTAATGGTTTGAGTAGCAACGGAGTTAATTTAGAAGTATCAGCAGCACGTGTCCAACCTCAAGCTGGAGTCAACACGAATGATCCTGCTTTCACATGGGGAGCTGGAATTAAAGAAATGGTTCTGAATAAAGCCCGTGAACGCGGCTATATTACAGGAGATAATTATATTTTAGTTCCAACAGCGATTCATACAACCAATGGTTCCCAAGGTTTCCCAGCCGGAATTGTTAGTGGTTATTACAATCTTTATGCACCAGATGGTCGGTATTTAGTATCAATCAATGCTAAAACAGGTTTCTTTGTTGGTAATGGTTCTGGCCATGCTGACAACTTAGACTATGACGCTTAGAAAATAAAAACTAATCATCAAAATGATGATTAGTTTTTTACTTTTATCAATTAATCGATTAGAAAATTAATAAGTCATGGTCAGTATGAGTGAAGCTTTCACAACCATTTTCTGTTACGTAAAGACAGTCTTCAATACGCACACCTACTTTACCAGGAATATAAATTCCAGGTTCGTTAGAGAAGCACATCCCTTCTTGAATTACGAGGTCATTTCCAGCAACAATAGATGGATATTCGTGAACGTCCATTCCGATACCATGTCCAAGGCGGTGATTGAAATATTCACCATATCCTGCTTTAGTAATTAAATCACGAGCAACAGCATCAACTTCATGTGCAGTTACACCAGGTTTAATGAAGTCCATGGCTGCTTGTTGAGCTTCCTTAACGATTTTATGGATCTCAGCATCAAAGTCATTAGGTTGACCAATAGCGATTGTACGTGTCGCATCAGAAGCATATCCGCCACTCATCACACCCAAGTCAAAGAGCAAAAGTTTATTTTCTTGAATTTCAACATTTTCAGGTGCACCATGTGGATTAGCAGCGCGAGCTCCTGATAAAACAAGCGTGTCAAATGACATCTGTGGAACACCCATACGTTTCATTTCATATTCAATTTTTGCAACGATATCAGATTCAGTCACACCATTACGTTCAGCAGCAGTGGCAAAACCAATTTCAAAACACTTGTCAGCAAAATCACCAGCAACTTTCATTTTTTCAATTTCATCTGCTGACTTAATCAAACGCATCCGTTCAATCAAAGGAGTCAAATTCACAAAATTAATATCACCAAATTGTGCTTTCAAGCCTTCAGTTTTAGCTAAAGGAATATCTGAAAATTCAACAGCTATTGATTTAACATCTGATTTTACATGATTTTTAACAACTTCCCAAGGGTTTTGAGAATCTTCATATCCGAAAATATCCAGACCACTTGTGTGTTCTTTAGCTTTTTCAACTTCCAAAGCAGGAGTAAATAACATTGGAGTTGAATCTCTAAAAATCATCAGCCCAGCAATTCGTTCATGGGGATCAATTGCTAGCCCTGTTAGATAATTTAGAGTTGTCGGATTAGTAATGAAAGTCATATCGACTTCCTTGTCATTCAGAAAAGCTGAAATACGTTCAATTTTGCTCAAAATGGTTCCTCCAATATTTATGAAAATGAGTTTCTTAAATTCTTATGAAAATAAAAAACACTATATCCCCTATTCTACGCTATTTTTATTAAAAAATCACGTAAAAAAACATAGCTGAAGGTTGAAAAGGTTTACAGTTAATGATATAATTTGTAAATGAAAATGGTTTTCATAAATACTATGAATAAAAAGAAAAGAAAGAGGATAGCCAATTATGGTAGAATCAACAACAACAATTTATGATGTGGCACGTGTCGCCGGAGTGTCAATGGCAACCGTTAGTCGTGTTGTAAATGGAAATGCAAATGTAAAGGAAAAGACGCGCCAAAAGGTCTTAGAAGCTATTGCTGAGCTTGACTATCGTCCTAATGCAGTTGCGCGCGGACTCGCAAGTAAACGTACAACAACAGTTGGTGTTATCTTGCCAACCATCACTTCAACTTACTTCGCAGCGATTACTCGCGGGGTTGATGATATCGCTTCCATGTATAAATACAACATGATTTTAGCTAATAGTGATAATGATGTTGAAAAAGAAGAAAAAGTTTTAGAAACTTTCTTATCAAAACAAGTTGACGGAATCGTCTATATGGGTTCATCTTTAGATGAAAAAATTAGAACTTCCCTCAAAAATTCAAGAACACCTGTCGTTTTAGTTGGAACAATTGATGGAGATAAAGAAATTCCATCTGTTAATATTGATTACCATTTGGCTGCTTATCAATCAACTAAAAAATTGATTGATAGCGGAAATAAAAAAATCGCTTATATCATGGGTTCATTGAAAGACGTTGAAAATACAGAACGCATGGTTGGTTATCAAGAAGCTTTGCTTGAAGCAAATATTGAATTTGATGAAAACCTCGTTTTTGAAGGTAATTATAGCTATGAACAAGGAAAAGCACTTGCTGAACGTTTACTTGAGCGAGGAGCAACTTCTGCAGTAGTATCACATGATACAGTAGCAGTTGGACTCTTGTCTGCAATGATGGATAAGGGAGTGAAAGTTCCTGAAGATTTCGAAATTATCTCAGGTGCAAATTCACCAATTACTCAATATACATATCCAACTTTAACTTCTGTTAACCAACCTCTTTACGATTTGGGAGCAGTAGCAATGCGTCTTTTGACAAAATTAATGCTTAAAGAAGATGTTGAACAAAATCAATTAGTTTTGGATCATGAAATCTTTTCACGTCGTTCTACTAAATAAAAATTAAGCCCTTTTGAGGGCTTTTTTTATTTAAAGTAAAAAGTATTTGACATTTGAGAGAAAAGTCGCAATAATAGAGAGATGATAAAAAGAATTTATTCAATAGATTAAATGAATAAATTGTTAAGGAGTTTGATATGCAAGAATTAGATTTAATTATTGTTGGAGCAGGTCCTGTTGGTCTATATGCGGCTTTTTACGCAGGAATGCGCGGTTTATCAGTTGCAATAATTGAATCAGCGCAAGTTCCAGGTGGTCAACCCCAAAATCTCTACCCTGAAAAATTAATCTACGATATTGCTGGCCTACCAGCAGTGACAGGGGCAGATTTGACAAAAAATCTTTTAGAACAACTAGCACAAATCTCTCATCGATTATTTCTTGGGGAGAGCGTTCAAAAAATTGAAAAAGAAGAGGGGATTTTTTCTGTAACGACTGATAAATCAACCAGAAGAGCCAAAGGCGTTTTGCTGACGACTGGTGCCGGCCTTTTGAAACCTCGAAAGTTAGGAATTGATAACGAAGAAACTTTAGCTAATGAAGGAAAAATATCTTACTTTATCACTTCTCTAAAAGAGTTTGAGGGAAAAAATGTTGCGGTTTTTGGTGGAGGAGATTCGGCTTTAGATTGGTCATTAATGCTTGAAAAAGTAGCTAAAAATGTTCATTTGGTTCATAGAAGAACTGCTTTTCGTGGTCATGAAATTACAGTTGACCGAGTGATGAATTCTAATGTTCAAGTTCATACGCCTTATACTTTTTCAAATTTGATTGAAAATGAATTAGAATTAAAAAAAGTAAAATCAGAAGAAAGCTTGAACTTTTCGATTGATAAAATTTTGGTTAATTATGGTTTTTTAACAAATCAAGTGACTTTAGCTGAAAACTTAGAAGTTAGTCGTAATGGTCGCGTTAAGGCCGATTCAATGATGCAATCCAATATTGATGGACTTTATGTCGCAGGAGACGCAAGTGATTATCTGGGAAAAATGCCCTTGATGTCCGTTGGTTTTGGTGAAGCAGTCCATGCGATTAATGCCATGACGAAAAAACTTGAATTTGACCACCCACTTAGAGGGGGACATTCTTCATCCATTTTTTAAAATAAAAAGCGTATTCTAAATAGGGGTACGTTTTTTTTATGAAATACGGTATAATAGAGAAAGAAAAATGACTTGAACTTAGCTTCATTAATAAAAATGAGCCAAGTTTTATGAGTGCTTTGTTTAAAAAGCAAAATAAAAGTAAATTGGGAATGTTTGATGATATTAAATTTGATTATTTTAGTAGCCTTGGTTTGGGCTTTCATGGTTGGTTACTCACGAGGCTTGATTTTACAAGTCATCTACAGTTTTGGTACGATTATTGCGGCCTTCATTGCAGCCAATAATTATAAAGAATTAGCACAAAAATTGAGTATTTGGGTTCCTTTTTCAAATGCCACAGAAAACTCACATCTCTTACTTTTTAGTGATAAACTTCTTTTTCAACTTGATGATGCTTTTTATGCGAGCATTTCGTTTTTAGCAATTTTTATTGTCGTTTATGCTATTATCCGTCTTATCGGTTTATTTTTACATTTTGCACTTAGCCCTCTGGGAAGAAATGGAAAAATCATTGCTGGAATTTTAGGATTTGCGGCGACTTATTTTGGTTTACAAATGGTCCTGATGGTCTTGAGTTTAGTTCCTATTGCAGCGGTTCAAAGTCAACTTGATGCTAGTTTTCTAGCTCGGTTTATGGTTTTACATACACCGATTTCATCAGGAATCTTACAAAACCTTTTTATTGAAAACATTGTCCACATTAATCCTCTAGGATAGTACTAGGGGAGAGATTTAAAGATACAACTTGAAATTTAAATAGAATGAATAAAAAAATTCTCCAAATATTGGAATATGATAAAGTTAAAGAACAGTTTATGAATGCTTTGACGACAGCGCAGGGTCAACGAGAATTAAAAGATTTAAAACCTTTGACAGATAAGGAAAAAATTCAGCTCCTTTTTGATGAAGTTGCTGATTTTCGCTTATTGACCCAAGAAAACGGCCTATTAAATTTAGGAAAAACAAATGATTTAACAGAAATACTCAGACGTCTAGAGCTTGAAGCTAGTCTTTCAGGCAAGGAATTCGTTGAAATAAAAAAAGTGATTCAATTAGGAATTAATATTCAACGCTTTTTTGATGAAGCTGAAAATGTTGAAACACCTTCACTAGCTATTACTTTAGAAAAATTGGTTGATTTATCAGCATTAGTCAAAAAATTAGAAATTTTTGATAATGCGGGAAGTCTTTATGATAATGCCAGCCTCGAATTGATGCATATCCGTGCTTCAATCAAGAGCAATCAATCAGAAATTCGTAAAATCATGCAGGAAATGCTGACCAAAAATCTTTCATCTTTGAGTGAAAATGTCATCACTATCCGAAATGACCGACAAGTTCTTCCTGTAAAAGCAGAAAATAAAAATAAAATTCCTGGTGTAGTCCATGATATGTCCGCTTCAGGTCAAACTCTTTATATTGAACCCAATGCGGTTGTTTCATTAAATAACAAACTTAATCAAAAAAGAATTGAAGAACGCCAAGAAATCACAAGAATTTATCGTGAGCTTGCTAGTCAATTAAAACCTTATAGCTTTGATATAAGGCAAAATGCTTGGTTGATTGGTCATATTGATTTTGTTCGTGCCAAGTATCTTTATTTAGCAGCGAATAAAGCGACACTTCCAGAATTAACAACCGATAAAGATATTACCCTTTTTGCAGCTCGTCATCCTTTGATTGAAGCAAAAATAGTTGTGGCAAATGATATTAAATTTGATGCAGGGCTCAATACGATTGTTATTACCGGTCCTAATACGGGTGGGAAGACCATTACTTTGAAAACAGTTGGTTTGTTGACAATATTGGCTCAATCAGGTCTGCCAATTTTAGCAGCTGATGGCAGTCGAATTCATCTTTTTGATGATATTTTTGCCGATATCGGGGATGAGCAATCTATTGAGCAAAGTTTATCAACTTTCTCAAGTCATATGACTAATATCGTTCATATTTTAGCTCAAGCAGATGAAAATAGTTTGGTCTTATTTGATGAACTTGGGGCAGGAACTGATCCGAAAGAAGGAGCAGCTCTCGCTATTGCTATACTGGAAAATTTACGTGAACGAAATGTGAAAACCATGGCAAGTACTCATTACCCAGAGTTAAAAGCTTATGGGGTCGAAACGCAACAAGTGATCAATGCAAGTATGGAATTTAACATTGATAAAATGCAACCCACCTATCATTTGCAACTGGGAGTGCCTGGACGTTCAAATGCCTTGGAGATTTCTAGAAGATTAGGTTTGCCAGAAACCATTATTTCAGTAGCCAGTCAACAAATTTCTGACAGTGAGCATGATGTCAATCAGATGATTGAAAAGTTGGAAGAAAAAACGCGTGAAGTGATTGAAAGTTCAAGAAATATTAAAAAAATTGAACGAGAAAATCAAGGTTTGCATAAAGATTTGACAAAAGTCTATAATCAAATTAATCGTGAGCGCGAGTTTGAATTAGAAAAAGCACAAAAAGAAGCTCAAGAAGTAGTTAAAAAAGCTAGTCTTGAAGCACAAGAAATTTTGAAGAATCTCAATGATAAAGCAGCATTGAAACCACATGAAATTATTGCTGCTAGAAAAGAACTTGAAGGATTGGCTCCAACCATTGATTTTTCTAAAAATAAGGTTTTGAAAAAAGCGAAAGCTCAAAGAGGACTTAAGCAAGGGGCTGAAGTTAATGTCACTTCTTATGGACAGCGTGGTAAATTGATTCGTTTAGAAAAAGATGGACGTTGGACAGTTCAAATGGGTTCAATTACAACTCGTTTAAATGAAGATGAATTTGAAGTGATTGAAAGTCCAGAACAAATTCAAGCCAAAACTAAAAATGTCAGCAAGAAGGTGACTTCTAAAGTCAAAGCTCAACTTGATTTACGCGGGATGCGTTATGAAGAAGCAGAACTGGAATTGGATAATTATATTGACCAAGCTCTACTTGCAAATTTGATTCAAATTACGATTGTTCATGGGATTGGAACGGGTGTTATTAGAGAAATGGTACAGAAAAAACTTCAAAAACACCGTCATATTAAATCTTATGAATATGCACCAATTAATGCTGGGGGCTCTGGGGCAACGATTGCTATTTTGAAGTAAAATAATAAATTTCTCAAAATCTATTTTCTTGAAATTTTAAGTGAATTACACTAGAATAGTCTTACTGAAGAAAATTATTTCAATGAAGGAGATAAAATGGAATATAATATTACTGATGCAACGTTTGATGAAGAAACAAAAGAAGGGCTTGTTTTAATTGACTTTTGGGCAACTTGGTGTGGTCCATGTCGCATGCAAGCGCCAATTTTGGAACAACTTTCAGAAGAACTTGACGAATCAGAACTTAAGATTTGCAAAATGGATGTTGATGAAAACCCAGCAACAGCTCAAGGATTTGGCATTATGTCTATCCCCACATTGATGTTCAAAAAAGATGGTGAAGAAGTAAAACGCATTGTTGGTGTTCAAACAAAAGCACAACTTAAAGCCGTTATTGCTGAATTATCATAATAAAAATTACTGACAGAACTTTTTTCTTCTTGAAATAAAGTCTGTCAGTATTTTTTTATTTTCAATTCTAGTGAAAAGTTCTGTCAGTAAAAGAGAGTGAATGTATGGCACATACTGACAAGTTTGTCAGTAAAATGAGCGTGACAAAAGGTTTTTAAAATGATATGATTGAGAAAGAAAAATTTCAAAGAAAATAGGGATTTGGAAGGTCAAAATGACTTTTCGAATTTTGAGGAGTTTAATATGTCAAAGAAAAAAGATACTGAACTTGAAATTATTGATACAGCTGACGGAGCTGTCATTAAAAGTGGGAAAAAAACAATCGCCGAAATTAAAGAAAAATCAGGAAATTTTGTCATTGTTTTTTCAGGTAAAGAAATTGCTACAGTCACTTCTTTTGAAGCAGCTCTTGAAGAAGCGATTATGGCCTATAATCTTTCGATTTAAAGATTTATTTGTGATTGATTTGAAATTTATAAGTTATAACTTGAAATTAATAAGATAATTTGTTAAAATGTTTCTTGTCGTCATAAAGCAATCTTGGGGTATAGCCAAGCGGTAAGGCAAGGGACTTTGACTCCCTCATGCGTTGGTTCGAATCCAGCTACCCCAGTAAAAAAAACGTAAAAGGAAACGCTGTTTCCTTTTTTCTTTTTGCGAAAATATGCTAGAATAGGGGAAAGCATTTATGAAAATGTAAGGAGAAGTTTATGAGAAAAACAAAAATTGTTGTTCCAATCATGCTGACAGAATTAGCAGAGCTTGAGAAAGTTTCTGTCAGTGATTATCGAGCAGCAGATATTGTTGAATGGCGTGCCGATTTTTTGTCAGCAGATGAAATTTTAGAGATAGCTCCTAAATTCTTTGAAAAATTTAAAGAAAGTAAGATTTTATTTACTTTAAGAACAGTCAGAGAAGGCGGAAATATTCAAGTTTCTGAAAAAAAATATTTACAGATTTTACAAGAAATTTTGACTTACAATCCCGCATATATCGATGTCGAATTCTTTACGCATGGTCCTTCATTTGCCGCTTTGAAAGATTTTCGGGATAAGATGGTCCTCTCTTATCATAATTTTGATGAAGTTCCAACCGATTTAACCAATCGTTTGATTAAAATGCATGAAGAAGGAACTGCTTTTGTTAAAGTTGCTGTGATGCCAGAACGTGAGTGTGATGTTCTAGATTTATTACAAATTACTCGTGATATGACTTTAGAATACGGTGACCATTTTATCAGCATGGCAATGGGTGACTTAGGACGACTTTCAAGAATATCTGGCTATTTGACTGGTTCTTGTTGGACTTTTGCAAGTTTAGAAAATTCCAGTGCGCCTGGACAAATTTCTCTAAAAGAAACAGAGTATATTTTGGATATCTTAGAAAAATAGAAAATGATAGGGTCAGAGATATTGTTCGGTTATGACAGATAATTTTTTACTTTTATTAGGACAAGTAGAATGGACCAAAAGCTTTATAAGTGAAAATGTTATAATAGATAATGAAAAGGACGCTTTGTTCATTAGAAATTAAAAATAGGATTAATTTACTGACAGCAATTCTGTCAGTAAAAAAGGAGAAAAAAGTGGTTATTAGCCGTTATTCACGTCCAGAAATGGCAGAGATTTGGTCAGAAGAAAACAAGTATAAAGCATGGCTTGAAGTCGAAATTCTTGCAGATGAAGCTTGGGCAGAGCTTGGGGAAATCCCGGTAGCAGATGTGAAAAAAATTCGCGAAAATGCAACTTTTAATGTTGAACGCATTCTTGAAATTGAAAAAGAAACACGTCATGATGTGGTAGCTTTCACACGTTCTGTTAGTGAATCATTGGGTGAAGAACGCAAATGGGTGCATTATGGTCTTACATCAACAGATGTCGTTGATACAGCTTATGGTTATCTTTATAAACAAGCTAATGATATTTTGCGCAATGACCTAAAAAACTTTGCAGAAATTGTTAAAAATAAAGCTTTAGAGCATAAATACACAGTAATGATGGGTCGAACTCACGGCGTTCACGCTGAACCAACAACTTTTGGCTTGAAATTAGCGACTTGGTACAGCGAAATGAAACGAAATATTGAACGTTTTGAACATGCTGCGAAAGCTGTTGAAGCTGGGAAAATTTCTGGTGCTGTTGGAACATTTGCTAATATTCCTCCATTTGTTGAAGCCTATGTTTGTGAAAAATTAGGGACTCGTCCGCAAGAGATTTCAACACAAGTCTTACCACGTGATTTACATGCAGAATACTTCCAAACGTTGGCGCTCATTGCGACATCAATTGAACGCATGGCCACAGAAATCCGTGGATTACAAAAATCTGAACAACGTGAAGTTGAAGAATTCTTTGCTAAAGGTCAAAAAGGCTCATCAGCAATGCCACACAAACGCAATCCAATTGGTTCTGAAAATATGACAGGTTTAGCCCGCGTCATTCGTGGACATGCAATTACAGCTCTTGAAGATGTTAGCCTTTGGCATGAACGTGACATTTCACACAGTTCTGCTGAACGCATCATTGCACCAGATACAACAGAATTATTGGATTACATGTTGAACCGTTTTGGGAATATCGTTAAAAATTTGACTGTTTTCCCAGAAAATATGAAACGAAATATGGATGCGACTTTTGGTTTGATTTACAGCCAACATGTCATGTTAATGTTGATTGAAAAAGGAATGACGCGTGAAGCAGCTTACGATTTAGTTCAGCCTTTGACTGCAAAATCTTGGGATGAACAAGTGATGTTTAGACCATTGCTTGAAGAAAATGAACAAATTCGTCAATATTTGAATGATGAAGATATTGATAAAGCTTTTGATTACAATTATCATTTAACAAGAGTCGATGAAATTTTTGAACGTGTCTTTGATTAATAAGAAAGCCTACTAAAAAGTAGGTTTTTTTGTTATTAAAACGAAATATAAAAAGGATTGACAAATTTAATGAAAACGGATACAATTATAAATGTAAATATGAGAACGTTCCCACATGTGAAAGGAGGAAGTAATGACAACAATCAAACAAGTTGCACTTGAAGCAGGAGTTTCAAAGTCCACTGTTTCCCGTTTTATTGCTCAGAATGGTTATGTAAGTGATGATGCCAGAGAAAAAATTGAACGAGCAATTAAAAAACTAAATTTCAGACCCAATCTTTCTGCCCAATCTTTAAAAACTAAAAAGAATCAGCTTGTTGGACTATTATTGCCAGATATTTCCAATCCTTTTTTCCCAATGCTAGCAAAAGGAGCAGAGGAATTTTTAAAAGAAAAAGGTTATCGTGTGATGCTCGGAAATATTGGTGAAGAGAATCAATCTGAGCAAGATTATTTGAAAGTTTTGATTCAAAGTAATGCAGCAGGTATCATTTCAACCCATGATTTTAAAGAAGACTTTCCTGATTTGGATATTCCAACTGTAATTGTGGACCGAGTAGGTCATAAAAGTAACTATGGTGTTTTTTCGGACAATGAGTCAGGCGGACGATTAGCAGCAAAAGTGATTGTAAAAGCAGGAGCAAAAAAAGTTGCTGTAGTCAGCGGTCCTTTAAATGCCACAAATATCAATAATCGTTTTAAAGCAAGTATTGCTTATTTAAAAGAAAAACAAGTTGATTTTAAAGCTTTTTACAGTCAAAGTTATGATTTTGAAGAAATTCAGAAAGAGGCGAGAGAAGTGCTTGCCAATGAAGAAAACTTTGATAGTATCATTGCACCATCGGATATTCATGCCATGGCTTATATCCACGAAATTCATCGTTTAAATAAGAAAATTCCTGAGGATATTCAAATTATTGGTTATGACGATATTCAAATGAGCCAATTCATTTATCCAGCACTCTCAACCATTCATCAATCTGCTTATCAGATGGGGCTTGAAGCTGCTCAACTTATTTATAAAATCGCGACTGACCAAGTAATTGAGAAGTCTAAAATTGAACTCCCTGTTCATTATGTAGCGCGTGAAACAATTCGACAAAAGAGAAAAGAATGAGGAAAAATTAATGACAAAAGTAAGTGTTATAGGAAGCATTTCAATGGATTTAGTCACAAGGACTAACCGAGTGCCAAATGCTGGAGAAACAGTATTTGGTGAAGATTTCGCTATGGTTCCCGGTGGAAAAGGAGCGAACCAAGCCGTTGCTTTTGCCAGACTTTCTCCCAATGAAGTAAGTATGATTGGAGCAGTAGGCAAGGATGCTTTTGGTGAGAGTATTTTGCAAAACTTCAAAGAAAATGCAGTTCTTTTTGAAAATGTGGGAACGGTACCACAAACAACAGGGATTGCTCAAATTACTCTCTATGATGACGATAATCGTATTATTATTATTCCAGGTGCTAATAATGAAGTTCTACCAAGTTATCTAGCAGACCTTTGGGATAAAATTAAAGAAAGCCAACTTGTTATTCTACAAAATGAAATTCCACATGAAACAAATCTAGCGATTGCTAAATTCTGTAAAGAAAATGCGATAAAAGTTCTTTATAATCCAGCTCCAGCAAGAAAAACAGATTTGGAAATGATTGATTTTGTTGATTATATCACACCGAATGAACACGAATGTAAGGAACTTTTTCCGAATTTAGCACTTGGAGAAATTCTCAAAAAATATTCAAATCGTCTGATTGTCACCTTAGGAAGTGAAGGAGTCATTTTCCACGATGGAGAGACTCTTCAAAAAATTCCTGCCATAAAAGCTAAGGTTGTAGATACAACTGGTGCAGGAGATACATTCAACGGAGCCTTTGCCTTTGGTTTGACTGAGAACTTATCAATTAGTGATTCCATCAGATTAGCTGTCGTTGCTTCTCATTTATCTATTCAAAAATTTGGCGCACAAGGCGGGATGCCAAAGCTATCAGAAGTTAAAGCAAAATTAAAAGAACTTGAAATTAATCTCTACTAAAAAAGAAAGAGAGTTAAATTTATGAAAAAAGAAGGAATACTTAATAGTGAATTAGCAAAAATTGCTGACGATTTGGGCCATACTGACCAAGTTTGTATTGGAGATTTAGGCTTACCAGTACCATCAGGTGTCAAAAAAATTGATTTAGCCCTGACCAGAGGAAAACCCAGTTTTCAAGAAGTGCTGGACATCTATTTGGAAAATATTTTAGTTGAAAAAGTCTATCTTGCTGAGGAAATAAAAGAAAATAATCCTGAACAGTTAGCGATTTTACTGACAAAATTATCAGCAGATGTTGAAATAGTTTTTGTCAGTCATGAAACCTTAAAATTAATGAATCATGAGGTCAAAGCAGTGGTGAGAACAGGAGAAAATACACCTTATTCAAATATTATTTTACAATCAGGTGTCGCTTTGTGAAAAAGGAGGAGGTCAATTTTGAAAATAGAAATGAAGAACATTTCTAAATCATTTGGAACGAATAAAGTTCTTGAAGCAATTGATTTAACGATTAATTCAGGAGAAGTTCATGCCTTAATGGGAGAAAATGGGGCTGGGAAATCTACTTTGATGAATATTCTAACTGGTCTATTTCCAGCTTCTGGTGGGGAAATTGAGATTGACAGTGAAAAGAAAATTTTTAAAAATCCTCAGGAAGCAGAAGGATTTGGAATTAGTTTTATTCATCAGGAAATGAATACTTGGCCTGATTTAACAGTCTTAGAGAATCTTTTTTTAGGACGAGAGATAAAAAATAAATTTGGTATTTTAGATACGAAGGCCATGCAAAAAAAAGCAAATTTTGCTTTTGAACAGCTGGGAGTAAAAATTGATTTAGACAAAGAAATTGGTAATTTATCAGTTGGTCAGCAACAAATGGTTGAAATAGCTAAAAGTTTTTTGTCTGATTTAAAAATTTTGATTATGGATGAACCAACAGCAGCATTGACCGAAAGAGAAACAGAAAGATTGTTTTCAGTTATTGCTGGTCTAAAAAATCAAGGGGTTGGAATTATTTATATTTCTCATCGAATGGAAGAAATTTTTAAAATCACAGATTGTGTAACTGTCATGCGTGATGGTCTAGTCATTGATACGCAAAAGACGAAAGAAACCAACGTTGATGAATTAGTTAGAAAAATGGTTGGTCGGTCAATTACAGATTACTATCCCCAAAAAAATGCTGAAATTCGAGAAATTGTATTTGAAGCCGACCATTTATCGGCAGAATCTTTTAAAGACATTTCATTTTCAGTTCGTTCAGGTGAAATTCTCGGATTTGCAGGACTCATGGGAGCTGGTAGAACTGAGGTCATGCGAGCAATTTTTGGAATTGATAAGCTAAAATCAGGCACGATAAAAATTAATGGAAAGAGTCTAACTATCAATAACCCGGCACAAGCAATCAAAGAAGGAATTGGCTTTTTAACAGAAGACCGAAAAGATGAAGGACTTGTTCTTGATTTCTCAATAAAAGATAATATTACTCTTCCGAGTACAAAGGATTTTATTCATCATGGCCTCTTTGACGATAAAACAGCAACAACTTTTGTTAAGCAACTCTCTGAGCGTCTTAATGTTAAAGCGACAGATGAAGAACAAATAGTTGGTTCTCTATCTGGAGGAAATCAACAAAAAATTGTCCTTGCCAAATGGATTGGCATTGCGCCAAAAGTTTTAATCTTAGATGAACCAACACGAGGAGTCGACGTGGGAGCCAAGCGTGAAATTTATCAATTAATGAATGAACTTGCTGAACGTGGTGTTCCAATTATTATGATTTCAAGTGATTTACCCGAAATTCTTGGTGTTGCAGACCGAATTGCAGTGATGCATGAAGGAGAAATAGCAGGAATTTTAGCCAAAAAAGAAGCAACACAAGAAAATGTGATGCAGCTCGCAACAGGAGGACAATAAGTGTGAAAGCTCTATCTCAAAAATTCAGTTCTTTAACGACAATGATTGCTCTGATTGTTTTGATGATTATCATTACATGTATCAATCCCAACTTTATGACGGCAAATAATTTGCTAAATTTACTCTTACAAGTCACGGCTAATGGATTTATTGCCTTTGGGATGACCTTCGTAATTCTAACTTCAGGAATTGACCTGTCAGTTGGCGCAATTTTAGCCCTTTCAAGTGCAGTGTCCGCAGGTTTTATAGCCCAAGGAATGCCTTTACCGCTAGCAGTAGTCTGTGCGTTAATCATTGGTGCTTTTCTTGGAGCGATCAATGGTGCACTTATTGCCTATGGGAAATTGGCCCCTTTCATTGTAACTTTAGCTACTCAAATGGTTTACCGCGGAGCAACCCTTGTTTTTACTGATGGTAATCCAATTACTAAACACATGGATGGCTATTTCTTAGCCTATATTGGACAAGGTTATTTACTGGGTATTCCTTTCCCTGTTATTTTAATGATTCTTGTTTTCATTATTTTATGGATTTTGCTTCATAAAACAGCCTTTGGTAAATCAGTTTATGCTTTGGGTGGTAATGAAAAAGCTGCTTATATTTCAGGAATTAAACTAAATAAAGTAAAAATTGCCATTTACACTTTATCTGGAGGAATGTCCGCAATTTCTGGTTTAATCATCAGTTCTCGTTTGTCATCAGCAACGCCACAAGCAGGTTCTGGCTATGAAATGTATGCAATTGCTGCCGTTGTCCTTGGGGGAACCTCTCTAATGGGAGGGAAAGGGCGAATGTTTGGAACAATGATTGGGGTATTAATCATTGGTGTTCTAAATAATGGCTTAAATATAATTGGTGTGTCAGCCTTTTGGCAACAAGTCATCCAAGGATTAGTTATTCTCGTTGCAGTTCTTATCGATGTCATTCGTAGCAAACGGAAATAGGAGAGTTGAACATGAAATTAGTAAAAAAATTAACTTTTGCTTTTGTAGCTACTTTAGCAGTCTCAACTTTGACCGCATGTAGTCTTTATACCGGCATTCCAGGCCGTGATGGAAAAGAAAAAGTAGAAGAGGTAACGCATAAGAAACCAAATGAATTAAATATTGGTGTTTCTATTTCGACAACAAACAATCCTTATTTTGTTTCAATGAACAATGCGATTAAATCAATGGCCAAAGAAAAAAATACAAAATTAACGGTTTCTGATGCCCAAAATGATTCTGCAACACAATTAAATAATGTTCAAAATTTCATCAGCCAAAATGTGGATGCGATTTTAATTAATCCTGTAGATTCTGATGCCATTGTTCCGGCCATTAAAGCAGCCAACAATGCGCATATCCCAGTGATTGCAATGGATAGAGGATCAAATGGTGGAACAGTTTTAACAACCGTTGCCTCTGATAATGTGGCAGCCGGAAAAATGGCAGCTCAAGCCGTTGAAAAATTGGTTGGGAAAAACGTAAAAGTTCTGGAACTTTCTGGAACGCCAGGAGCTTCGGCAACAATAGACCGTGGTAAAGGATTTAATAGTGAAGCTAAGACCTTAGGTTTAAATATTCTATCCAGTCAATCAGCTAATTTTGACCGAACAACTGGTTTGAACACTACTCAAAATATGCTTCAATCTCATAAAGAGGTTCAAGCAATCTTTGCTCAAAATGATGAAATGGCACTGGGAGCAGCTAAAGCTGTACAAGCGACCGGACAAAAAATAGCCATTTTTGGAATTGATGGTGAGTCTGAAACACATGATGCCATAAAATCAGGAACAATGACCGCAACAATTGCTCAACAACCAGCTAAAATTGGTGAAATGGCTTTGCAAGCTACCTATGATTATTATCAAGGTAAAAAAATAGCGCATATGATTAATTCACCCATCTATCTTGTGGACAAAGATAATGTTGATCAACATCAATGGTAGTATAAAAATAAAAATTCTGTCGTTAGGACAGAGTTTTTTTATTTTTAATAAAGAAGATGAATAATGAATAAAAATATAAATTTGTCCAAGTGACATATTTAAACTTCGCAAAAAGTAAAATTTATAATATAATAGATAGCTGGGGCTCTTTTAAGGTTGCGAAACAAAATAAGAGTTTATCCTCTAAAAAAAGGAGAAAAAATGGGAGAAAATACTGTTCCTCAAAAATCTAGTGATAATGCGGGTTCAATAGTGGCTTTAATGGTGGCCCTATTGGTAGCAATCTTTGCTTTTCAGCTCAATGCTTCAATGCTCTCGCCTGCTTTGGTTATCATGCAGACCCAATTACACACAACAGCTTCGTCTATAGCACTAACACAAACCATCTTTTTTACAGCTGCGGCCTTATTTGCTCTATTTTTGCCTCGTTTGGCGGATTTGATTGGACGAAAAAAAGTTCTAATTGGAATGCTTACCTTGACAATGATTGGTTGTCTTATCTCAGGATTTGCTACAAATGTGGGAATTTTGATGATTGGTCGTATTTTACAAGGTGCTGCTGGCCCTGTGGTTCCACTTTGTTTAATTATTTTGCATGTGAAAGTACGTAATGAGAAGAGATATGCAAAATTAATGGCCATACTTACTTCAATTAATGGGGGAATTGCTGGGGTTGATGCGCTAGCAGGTGGTTGGCTAGTAAGCCATGGTGGTTTCCGATCTGTATTTTTTGTTATGGGAATTACTGCGGCACTTGCTATTCTTTTGATAAGTTTCGGAACGCAAGAGTCAACTGCAAAAGATACACCAAAAATGGATTGGAGCGGAGTCATTCTTTTAGTAGTGGCAATGGGTGCGCTCTTGAGCGCGGTGAATGCCTTGCAAGGAAGTTTTGGAAGTCTTGGACTTCCCAATTGGCTTTTAGCCTCAGTCTTGGCTCTTTTAGGTTTGATTTGTTTTGTTGGATTTTGGCAAGTTGAAAAACGAGTGAATCATCCAATGGTTCCTATTCATTATTTGAAACAAAGAAGAACTTGGGGATTATTGATTACAACTCTCCTAACGATGACCGGTGTCTTTGCAATTATGAATGGTATTATTCCAGCTTTGGGGCAAGATGGTAAGATTGGTTTGGGGCTTGGGGCAGATATGGTTTCTCTTGTTACCCTTACTCCTTATGCGCTTGCTGGCTTATTCTTTGGACCTGTTTCAGGATTCTTGGCTGCTCGCTTTGGTTTTACAAAAGTCCTTCGAGTTGGACTTTTAACGACGATTATCGGCATTGGTTTAGCCGTTGCTGGAGTGCTACAACCTTCAATCTGGCTTTTATTGTTGGTATCTACCTTCATTGGGATTACCTATGCTGGAATAACAAATATTATGTTAAATGGTCTAGGAATCGTGCTTTCACCAGAGGATAATCCAGGTTATCTTCCAGGCCTAAATGCAGGAATGTTTAATCTAGGAGCTGGTATCAGTTTCATTATCTTGTACGCAGTGCCAACGCTTTTACACACCAGTGTTGGTGGAAGTAGTTCTGGTTATATTTCTGGAATTGTCACAGGATTGATTCTTGTTATTATTGCTTTCTTTACTTCATTTTTAATTCCAGATTCTAAAAATGTAAAATAAATTAGTTACTTAATAAAAAAACTCTGTCGGAATTCCGTCAGAGTTTTTTTATTCGGGTAAATTATCAAAGTATTCAGGAAAAGCTTGTAAGACTGCCATTTCTTCGTCAAACATCAAGTGCAAATGTTTAGCAGCTGCAGTGACAGCTTTTTCTCCATCATGATTTTCAACAGCGGAGAGTATTTCCTTGTGCTGCTCAATCAAGGTATTCCACGGTAAATCAGAAATCGCAAGGCGTAACCAACGGAAACGATTGAACTGAATATTAATGGTTTGAAGCCAGTCCCAAACTTGGGCATGGTTAGTCATTAGATAAAAAGTTTTATGAAATTCTTCATCGGCATTAAAAAAATTGTGATATTCAGCTTTAGCGGCGTATTGTTCTTGAAGCTCAATTGCATCACGTGCTTGATTGAGTAAAAGATTATTATTTTCTAAAGCCGCGGCCTCGGAAACGATTTTAGCTTCTAAATTTTCTCGAATGAATCGAGCATTGATGGCAGCATCTAAATCAATTTTTGTGACGTAGGTCCCTGATTGAGGGATGCTGTATATGAGTCCATCACGACGTAAACGAAGAAGTGCCTCTCTGACAGGAGTTCGGCCTAATTGCAAATCAATTTCGATATTTTTTTGTGAAATTTTTTGTCCAGGACGATATTCATTCCTGAGAATTTTTCCTGTAATTTGTTTGTAGGCCTGATTCTGTAGATTAAAATTCAATTCATTCATTCTGTAATTATAGAGCAGAGGGGCGGTAAAGTCAAATAATAAAGGTATTCTTTTAAAATAATGTCTTTTTTTAATATATTCTTGACAACGGTTTCTCAAAAGTGATATACTAGTTTTCGTAGAAGAAAAACTGATATATCACTTTTGAGATTTAAAGGAGAAATCATGGTGAAATTGCTTGATGATTATTTGGTAAAAGCTGAGGAATTTAAAAAGGCAAAAATTAAAATTCCTAACTTTAATCAAGGCAAAGTTATAGAGTCAACAGCTGATAATCCAGTCTGGGTCCACTTTGGTGGAGGAAATCTTTTTAGATGTTTCCATGCGGTTGTCGCCCAAGACTTACTCAATCAAGGAGAACTCAACTCAGGTCTTATTGTGGCCGAAACTTATGATGATGAGGTAATTGATAAAATCTATCGTGCCTATAATAATCGTTTTCTGTCAGTGACAATGAAAACAGATGGAACTTTTGACAAAGAATTAATTGCGAGCGTTGCTGAAAGTTTTTATTTTAATGCAGAAAATACCGAGGGATGGGCTCATTTAACAAAAGTCTTTGAAAACCCGTCTTTACAGTTTACAACTTTTTCAATTACGGAGAAAGGTTATTCACTGCGGGATTCAAAAGACCAATTGACGCCTTTATCCCTTGAAGATATGCAAGGAAGAAGCAAGCCCAAAACCAATATAGGGGCAGTTACTTATCTTCTTTATACAAGATTTAAAGCCGGTAAATTTCCGATTGCCATGGTGAGCACAGATAATTTTTCAGAGAATGGTTTGAAGTTGCAGGAAGCAATTCTGACAATTGCTAAAGCTTGGGTGGAAAATGAAATCGTAGAACAAGATTTTTATGATTACCTTATCAATCCTAAAAAAGTTAGTTTTCCCTGGTCAATGATTGACCGAATTACACCCAATCCGTCTGAAAAAGTTGCAAAATTACTGACAGCTGATGGATTTCAGGACACAGAAATTTTACATAGTCAAAAACATACAAATATTGCCCCTTTTGGTAATACGGAAGAAGTTCATTATTTAGTGATTGAAGATGCTTTTCCAAACGGCAGGCCGGCATTAGAAAAAGCTGGAGTTATCTTGACTGATCGTGAAACAGTCAATGACGCTGATCAGTTGAAAGTCACAGCTTGTTTGAACCCCTTGCATACCGCTTTAGCTATTTTTGGAAGTTTATTAGATTATCATTCAATTTGGGAAGAAGTTGCCAATCCAGATTTGTTAGCACTTATTAAGAATTTGAGTTATGGCGAGGCTTTGCCTGTGGTTAAGAATCCGAAAATTATCAATCCGAAAGATTTTATTGACCAGTTACTGACTAAACGTTTACCAAATAAAAATATTCCAGACACACCACAAAGAATTGCGGCAGATACGTCACAAAAAATTCCTGTTCGCTATGGCGTAACAATTGGGCACTATATTGCCAATCCAAGATTTTCTGTTAAAGAATTGGAATTTGTTCCATTAGTCATTGCTGCTTGGTGCCGTTATTTAATCGGAATTAATGATGATTTAGACAGTTTTACTCCAAGCCCCGACCCTCTTCTTGAAGAGTTGCAAGCTTTTGTTGCCGATGTAAAATTAGATGGTAGTCAGCAAGAAATTCATGAAATTCTAAAACCTATCTTATCTAATCACCAAATTTTTCCAAATGATATGTACCAAGCAGGACTAGCTCAAAAGATTGAAAATTACTTTGAGCAAATGCTTCAAGGCAAAGGAGCAGTGCTTAAGACGCTACAAAATGCCCTAAAAGAACACGGTAAAAGTTACTGACAGACTAATTATTTAGACCTGTCAGTAAAAAAATATCTTAAAATTTACTGACAGAATGTTTAATTTTGAGCTGTCAGTAAAAATACTGCTATCAGTCATTATTGAGCTAAGAGAAAGAGATAAAAAGAATGGATTTTTAAGAAAAAAATGGAAAATTCATAGCATCAGTTTTCCATTTCTGCCAAATTGGGAAAAAACTGAACAACTTTTTAATCAAGCTTTAAATAAAGTTTTGGCAGATTTGCAAAATCAAAATTACGAAATCATTGACGTACAACTTTCAACTGGTCTTACCACTTGTTGGGAAGCTACAGCACGCTATTTGATTTTATATAAAAAAAGTAAAGGAATAAAAAATGGAAATGACAATGCGTTGGTTTGGTTCAAATGCAGATAAGATAAAACTTTCTGAAATTGCCCAAGTTCCAGGTGTTAAAGGAGTTGTTGGAATGATTATGGATATTCCAGCGGGAGAAATTTGGCCAAAGGAGAGAATCAAAGCACTTAAAGAAGAAATTGAAGCCGTAGGTTTAAGTTTAAAAGTAATTGAATCTGTCAATATTCATGATGATATTAAGATTGGCTTGCCAACTCGTGATAAATATATTGAGAATTATAAAGAAACGATTCGAAATCTTGCTGAGTTTGGGATTGAAGTGATTTGTTATAATTTTATGCCCGTTTTTGACTGGCTAAAGTCAGATTTGGATTATCGCTTAGCTGATAATTCACAAACAATGGCTTTTATTGCGGGGGATATCCCAGCAAACCCTCAGGATATCATTGACCGCGTTCAAGCTGCGGATGGTGGCTTTTCACTCCCAGGTTGGGAACCTGAAAGATTATCAGAAGTCAGAGGACTCTTTGAAGCCTATAAAAATGTCGATGAGCATAAATTGCGTGAAAACTTTGCCTATTTTCTAAAAGCAATCATTCCTACTTGTGAAGAAGTTGGAATTAAAATGGCTGTTCACCCTGATGATCCCCCGTATCCAATGTTTGGGCTTCCTCGGGTGGTTAAAAATCGGGAAGATTTAGATTGGATATGTAATGTTGTAGATAGTCCGTCAAACGCGATTACACTTTGTACGGGGTCAATTGCTGAAGATCCAGCTAATAATGTCTATGAAATTATGGCTGAATTTGTCAAAAGAGACCGAATTCCTTTTGCACATGTACGAAATATTAAATTTTTGCCAAGTGGTGAAAAAGATTTTTACGAAGCTCCTCATATGTCGGAGTATGGTTCGCTTGATATGTATAAAATAATGAAAGCCATGTATGATAATGGTTTTGATGGATATATTCGTCCAGACCATGGGCGAATGATTTGGGGAGAAACAGGACGCCCAGGCTACGGCTTATATGACCGAGCACTTGGAGCAAGTTATCTTAATGGGCTTTGGGAGGCTCTTGAGAAAACGAATCAGTAAATAAAAATGATATGAAGAAATCTGTTTTAAAGAACTTTTTGTGAAAAAATGTGCGGAGAATACTCTCCGCTAAAATTAAAACGTTGGAGTAAGCGTTTCACAAAGTTCACAAATTAACAAAGTTTATGGAAAAATTTGTCAATTTTTACTGACAAAAATATAAAAATAGGAGAATCTGTTTAAAATGGCAGAAAAACAAAAAACTTCATGGGTTTATACCCCAAAAGAAATCAATACAAGGCGTGGACTTCTTTATGGTTTGACTGATTTAATGGGCGGAGGCTGGAATAACATTGTTTCAGGAGTCATCTTTGTCTTTGTCCTTTCACAAGGAATTAGTCCTCTTTTTACAGGAGCAGTTTTGGGGATTGGCCGAATTATTGATGCTATCTGGTCCCTCTTTTTTGGGGCAATTACGGACCGGTTTTATCGCACAAAATTAGGACGAAAATATGGACGACGTCATTTCTTTATTGCACTTGGCGGAATATTGTTTGCGATTTTATTTCCAATGTTTTGGATTTCAACTAGCAGTTGGCAATATTATCTTTGGGTTTATGTTGCTATTGAGGTAGCGATTTCCATGATATTAATTCCCTGGGAAACCTTGCCTACGGAAATGACGCCTGATTATAAAAAACGAACCACTCTTTCAGGAAGTCGAATGTTTATTTCAGCAACTGGAACGGCAATTGTCTTCTTTACCTTAGCTGTACTTAAATCATTTAATAATCCTAATGCTTATCTTTATACGGGAATTACTTGGACAGTTATCTTTGTCATTGCCATTTTCACTTCTTGGCGAGCAAGCTGGGAACGACCTTTAACTCCAGAATTTCTAGCAGAATTAGAGGCTCAACCACGATTGGGATTTAGCGGATTTATGAAAAAAACAGTGACAGATTACTTTGGCACTTTTAAAAATAAATCATTCAGAAAACATTTATTGGTTTATCTCCTCTCATTTACAGGAAAAGATTTCTATTCTACACTGCTCCCAACTTTTATCGTGATTGGATTGTCTGGAACATCTGCCAATGCTCCGTGGGTTCTCCAAGCACTCTCAGTATTTGGTATTCTATCGACCATTGCCGCAGTAAAATTAATGGTCACACGAGGTCCAAAATATTTATTTACTTTGAGTTATTTGGCAATTATTGTAGCCATGTTAGGTTATTTTGTTATCTATTTGACAGGAATCAATAATCCAATGTGGATGCTTGTGATTGTTTCCATTATTTATCAACTTGGAAGAGGGATCTTAGAATTTACCCCTTGGAATGTTTTCCCTTTTATACCCGATGTTGACCGAATTTTTACACATGGTGATAAAGCGGGCGTATATGCTTCTGTCATGACTTTCTTTCGTAAATCAACAGGGGCACTTGCAACATATATTGCTGGTTGGGCCCTTGAAGAAATTGGATTTAATTCCACAACAATGACGACTCATGCAAATACGCCATTAGGTATTCAACACGGAATTATGTTGATTTTCATCTTTGTTCCAATTGGCTTGTTAGCAGCCGCATTGATTGCAGCTCGCACCTTCAAACTTAATCGGGCCAATCATGATATTTTAAAAGCAGAATTGCAACGCCTTGAAGAAGGAGGCTCAAAAGCTGATGTCACTCTTGAAACACGTCAGGTCGTTGAATTACTGACAGGTCATCCTTATGAAAAATGTTGGCCTGACCAAGCAGATATTTAATGACAAAAGCTTAAAAGCTTACTGGCAGATTCTGTCAGTAAATTTATCGGAGAAAAACGATGGAAAATCAATTGATAACACTAAAAAATAATGAGCTTATTGTTCAGATTAATCCAAAAGGGGCCGAATTAACTCATGTAATTGATACTAAAAATAAATTTGATTTTATTTGGAATGGTTCTGAGTGGCCAAAACATGCCCCTATTTTATTTCCGGCTATTGGACGCTCAACTGATGATGAATATTTGCTGAACCAGAAAATTTATCCGATGCAACAACATGGTTTTGCTTCAGATTATTTCTTTGAAATGATTGACCAGAAAGAAGACCAGATAAGTTTGTTATTAAAAGATAACGAGGAAACTTATCAATCCTACCCTTTTCAATTTGAATTAAAAGTCACTTATCAACTGGTCAGTAAAAAATTGAAGATTCAATTTGAAATAAAAAATCTGTCAGTAAAAAAATTGACTTTTGCCTTAGGATTTCATCCAGCTTTTAACCTGTCAGCAAATTTTGAAGATTACCAGATTTCCTTTGAAACTAAAGATAGGTCTTTAAAACAATTTGAAATTGTCAAAAATCCATTTCCCTATCGCTCCGGAAAAATCATAGAAATTAACAGACCTGTCACTAACTTTCCACTTGAAAGAGAATTCTTTGAAAAAGGGCTCGTCATTTTTGACAATAAAATTGAAGAGGTGAAACTTTTTTCACAAGAGAAAGACTATCAAATGACCATGAAAATGGCGGATTTTCCTTATCTTTGCTTGTGGACAAAAGAAGGCGAAAATCTTTCTTACCTCTGTATTGAACCCTTCCAAGGACTGCCTGATATTCTCAATCAAAAACAAGAACTCTTGCAAAAAGAGGGAAATATCAGCTTAAAATCAAATGAATCAAAAACTTACGAAGTTGAATTAACTTTTAATAGTAATAAAGGAGAATCATGAAATTTTTATCAGAAGATTTTTTACTAACTTGTGAAAGTGCCAAGATACTCTTTCACAAACATGCAGAAAAAATGCCAATTATTGATTATCATTGCCATCTTGAACCCGCAGAAATTTATGAAAATAAAAAATATGAAAATTTAACACAAATTTGGCTAGGTGGGGATCATTATAAATGGCGTTTGCTCCGTGCGAATGGCATTCCTGAAAACTTAATTACTGGAGATGGAGATGACTATGAAAAGTTTTTAGCATTTGCTAAAACACTTGAAAAATCATTTGGTAATCCAATTTATGAATGGACTCATCTGGAATTAAAACGATTTTTCCATATTGATAAGATTATTTCAAGCGAGACAGCCAAAGAAATTTGGGATGAAGCGAACCAAATGCTTGCCACAGATGATTTCAGACCACGCGCATTGATTAAAAATTCACAGGTAAAAGTCGTTTGTACAACAGATGACCCTATTTCAACGCTTTCTTATCATAAATTATTAGCTAAAGAGGAAAAAGATTTCAAAGTTTTGCCAGCTTTAAGGCCAGACCATTTAATTTCGATTACTGATGGACATTTTGCAGCCTATTTGACAGAGCTGTCAGCAGTTTCTGGAATTGAAATAAAAGGTTTTAAGACGATGATTAAGGCACTTGAACAAAGATTTGAATTTTTCACAAGCCTTGGTGGACGTTTGTCTGACCACTCCTTATCTACATATACTTTTGCAGAAACTAAAAATGCGGATTTAGATTCTATCCTTCAGAAAGCCAAAGAAAATCAAACTTTAACAGACCTAGAATACAATCAATACATTACAGCATTAATCCTTGAAATTATGAAATTAAATAAAAAATTTGAATGGACAATGCAACTCCATGTTAACGTCAACCGTTCTATCAACGGTCCAGCCTTAAGTAAAATTGGTGAAAATACTGGATTCGATAGCATGGGAACTCAAGCTAATATTTCTGAGGAATTAACCAAACTCTTTAGCAAAGCAGCAGAACTTGAAACGATACCAAAAACTATTCTCTACTCCCTTAATCAAAATGATTGGCTTGAGTTAGCCACATTGATTGGCTGTTTTCAAGGTGAAGGAGTGCAACAATTACAACTTGGAGCTGGTTGGTGGTTCAATGACACCAAAAAAGGAATGGAAAACCAATTAGAGATTTTTGCTTCACAAAGTTTATTGTCCAATTTTGTCGGAATGTTGACAGATTCACGGAGCTTTTTAAGTTATCCACGTCATGAATATTTCCGTCGCGTCCTCTGTAATTTTGTTGGACAATTGATTGAAAACGGTAGAATTCCTGATAATGAAGCACTTGTTGGAAAAATGATTGAAGATATTAGTTATAATAATGTGCATGATTATTTTGGGTTTTTCAAAGATGAGGACTCTAAGCAATGACTGAATTTATAACAATTGGCGAACCTTTAGTCGTTCTTGCCTCGGAAAATCAAGATATAAGTTTAGATGCAGCTCAGCATTTCACCAAATATTTAGCTGGTGCGGAGCTAAATGTTGCGATTGGTTTGAGTCGTCTAGGACATAAAGGAATTTACCTTTCTAAAGTCGGAGATGATTCATTTGGTAATTTTATTATTGAATCAGTCAAAAAAGCGGAGATTGAAACGGACTATCTCACCAAAGATAAAAACTATTCAACAGGCTTTTATTTAAAACAAAAAGTAAGTCAGGGTGACCCAAAAGTTGATTATTATCGCAAAAATTCTGCAGCGGCCAATTTATCCATTGCTGAACTAAAAGCTCTAGATTTATCAGGGATAAAAATTGCTCATCTCTCAGGAATTTTTCCAGCCCTTTCAGAAACTAGTTTAAAAACTTTTCAAGCGTTCAATCAAAAATTAAATGAAGCAAATATTATATCCATTTTTGATCCAAATTTACGACCTGTACTTTGGGATAATCAAGAAAAAATGATAAGAATAATCAATGATTTAGCAAAGCAAAGTCAAATCATTCTGCCAGGAATAAATGAAGGCGAAATCTTGACTGGTTCATCTGAACCAGAAAAAATTGCTGATTTTTACCTTGAGCAAAGCCCTCTCACAAAGATTGTAGTTGTCAAATTAGGCGCTGACGGTGCTTTTGTAAAATTAAAAAATGGTGAACAATATTTTGTTTCTGGATTTAAAGTAGCAAAAGTTGTTGATACGGTTGGAGCAGGAGATGGATTCGCCGTTGGTCTGGAGTCCGCCTTACTTGAAGGAAAAACCTTAAAAGAAGCCGTCAAGCGCGCCTGTGCCGTTGGAGCATTAGCAGTTCAAAGCTCAGGAGATAGTGAAGGTTATCCCACAAAAGAAGAACTAAAAGCATTTTACAAGGAGATGTAGTCATGCAAAGAGCAGAATTATTAAATAAAGTGATTCAATCAGGAGTCGTCTCGGTCGTCCGAGCTGAAAGTGGCGAAAAAGCATTAAAAATTGTAGAAGCTGTCGTCTTAGGAGGAATCACTTCTATCGAATTGACCTATTCAGTCCCGCGAGCTAACGAAGTTATTTCTGATTTGGTAGCCAAGTATCTAGGAACAGATGTAGTGATTGGAGCAGGAACAGTTTTAGATCCGACCTCTGCTCGTTTGGCCATTGTTGCAGGGGCTCAATTTATTGTCAGTCCCAGTTTTAACAAAGAAGTCGCAAAGATATGTAATCTTTATCAGATTCCTTATGTTCCGGGAATTTTAACTCCACTTGAAGCTCAAAAAGCTTTAGAGTACGGGTCAGAGTTAATCAAACTCTTCCCAGGTGATATTACAGGTCCCAAAATGATAAAAGACTTAAAAGGACCATTTCCATATATTAATATCCTTCCATCAGGAGGGGTAAATGTTGATAATGTTGCTGAATGGTTTGCAGCAGGGGCAGTAGCTGTAAGTGCTGGAGGTGGGGTCACAGCTCCAGCAACCAACAACAACTATAGTGCGGTTACTGAAAATGCCAAAAAATTTATGGCAGCTTTTAATGCAGCTAAGAAATAAGAATTAGCTATTAATGTTCCCTTTTGAATAATAAAAAACTTCATTTTTTGGAGTTTTTTTATTTTCTAAAGTTCAGTCCAATTATTTTTATTTAGTAAAAGTAATTTGGGCTGTAAGCGCTATATTTTGGTAAAATAATTGAGTTATAATAAAAAATACAAGGGAGCGTTTTTATGATTAATTATGATTTAGACATTCTCTTTTTTTCAAAACATAAATTATGGAAATTAGAGCGAATATTGGAGGTCACTAATCTAGATAAAGAAAAATTTTATCGAATATTGGAGGAATTTAATAAAAAATTAGAAAATCAAGGTTTAAAAAAATTGGAATATAAAAATGAATGCTTAGCAATTTCTAATAAAATAGAAAATTTTGAAGAAACTCGTTATTCTATCAATCAAAAGACATTTATTTTATCAGAAGTTGAAAGGCGCTCCCTTATTTATTTACTTATTTTTACAAATGAATCTTCCTTCTCAATAGCTCTTTTTCAAAAATATCTTCAAGTAAGTAAAAATACGGTTTTAAGTGATTTAAAAAAACTTAGAGAGGAGCTTATGAGCAAAAATGTTCAGATTGAATATTCAAGAAAAAAAGGATTTTCCCTCAATTTTGAGGAGAAAATTTTACAGGAGAAGGCTTGGTATTATTTACAAAATTTATCTGAGGACGCAGGATTTTATATCTTATCAAAAGTTTTAAATGATAAAGATCCATTAACTATTTTTAAGAATAATCAATTATTGAAAAAGATAATGCAAGAACTACAGATTGAGGTTGTTTATAGTCGATATCTTTCGACATTACTGTTTGCAAGTCTGCTCAAGTGTAGAGGTTTTGAAAAGGGGAGTGAAAATATTAATGAGCTACTCAAATCATTAATTATTGGGATGTCCGATGGGAAAAATACAATTGAGCAAGACAATGGTTTATATCGAATGGCCTTTAACATTATGGAAAATGTTATGAAACTAGCAGCAATTGAATTCGATGATTTCACAAAGACCTTTATGGCGCTATTAGCTCACCTAACTCCTGCATACTATCGATTAAAAAATCATTTTGAATTAAAAAATGTCCTGCTTGAACGGATAAAAAAAGAGTACCACTCCTTGTTTTTACTGATGGATAACGTCCTTCAACCATTAAAAGAAGAGGTCGGTAAAATTTCAGAATCTGAAAAAGCTTATTTTGTCATTTTATTTGGTGGAGAGATCTATAAAAATAAGTACTCAGGTAAATCATTAAAAGCAATTGTACTCTGTGTAAATGGAATCAGTTCGAGTTTAATAATGCAAAAAAGACTAGAGAGTTTATTCCCGACAATGGAATTTATTTTGAGTGCTCGAGTCTCTCATTTTGAAAAACTACCTATAAATTCATATGATATTATTTTTTCAACGGTTCCTGTAAAGTCAGACAAAAAAGTTTATCTTATGTCAGCTTTTCCAGAGCAGCGTGAAGAAAATAAGCTCTATAATCAAGTTTTACAAGATTTTCAGCTCCCAGGTTTTATAAAACCATCTGCTCAAACTATTTTAGATTCAATAGAACCTTACATTATTATAAAAAAACCAGCAAGTAAACTGGATTTAATAAAAATTATTGAAAAAAAATTAAATCGTACTAGAAAAGAAGGGAAACTATCAGGAGTTATGCTAACAGATTTACTTACAAAAGAAAAAATAAATTTTACCAATAGAGAATTGACCTGGCAAGAAGCAATTGAATTAGCTGCACAACCCCTTCTTGATAAACATGAAATTGAAGAGCGTTATATCAAAGCTATTATTGATAAAGTAGAAGCTTTCGGCCCTTATATTGATTTAGGATTGGGAATTGCCCTTCCTCATGCTCGACCAGAAGAGGGGGTCAAAAAATTAGGAATGTCATTTTTAAGATGCGAGCATCCAGTAAAGTTAATGAACGATGATAAGCATGAAATTAAACTTTTTATTGTTTTAGCAGCTATTGATAATGAGACCCATCTTAGAGCTTTATCAACACTTACTAAGATATTATCAAATAAAGAACGCTTGGGGCAGTTACTTGTAGCAACAAATGCAGCAGAAGTTGAACAAATACTTTTAAAAGAAGAAGGAGAAAAATAATATGAAATTTGCATGTGTATGTCAATCTGGGTTAGGAACGAGTTTTATGGTTCAAATGAACATTCAGTCATTATTAGAAGAATCAGGAGTAAATATTGATAAGTTCGAATTGGAGCATATGGATGTGGGGTCAGCAACACCGAATGCAGCGGATTATTTTTTCGTTGAGGCAACATTAGTATCTGCTCTTCCTAATATTCCCAGAGAAAAAATTATGTCACTTCAGTCAATTATTGATAAAGAAGTTGCGCGTGAAGCACTTTATAAAGTGCTTGATGAAAATAATATAAGTCATCAATAAGGAAAAAATAAATCGAATCTATAAAATACAAAATTTTTCTAGACTAGAGAGGAAAAATAAAATGAATGGTATTTTAAACTTTATTGTATCAGTCGCAACTACTCCAGCGCTTTTAGTTGGATTAATTGCAATGTTGGGATTGATTTTGCAGAAAAAAACAGCAAGTACTGTTATCCAAGGTTCAATTAAAACATTTGCAGGTTTTTTGGTTTTGACCGGGGGTGCGGGGATATTAGTTACCTCATTGAATCCCTTTGCAACGATGTTTCAACATGTCTTTAATGCTAAGGGAGTTGTACCATCCAATGAAGCAGTGGTTGCTTTAGCATTAGTGAAGTATGGAACACCCGCAGCCTTAATTATGATTGTGGGATTTATTGTCAATGTAATACTTGCACGTTTTACAAGATTTAAATATATTTTCTTGACTGGGCAAGCAATGCTCTATGTATCAACAATGTCAGCTGTTGTCCTCATTTCGGCTGGATTAGGAAATGGTTGGTTGACAATCTTGTTAGGAGGAATATTTGAAGGAACATTACTGACAATCACACCCGCTCTAACTCAACGCTATATGCGAAAAATCACTAGTAACGATGGAGTTGCAATGGGCCATACTGGTAATATGGGCTATGCTCTAGCCGGTTGGCTTGGAGAAAAATTTGGAAATAAGGACCCAGAAAAATCAACTGAAAAATTAAATATCCCTAAAAACCTTGGATTTTTGAGAGATTCTACTGTTTCTATTTCTCTAGTAATGATGGTTGTCTATGTTGTTTTAGCTTTAATTGCAGGTCCTCATTTTGTTGAAAGTCCAGCATTATCTGCTGGGACTAATTATATTGTCTATGCGGTTATTCAAGCAGGGACTTTTGCAGCAGGCTTTGTGGTTGTTCTTCAAGGTGTTCGTATGATTTTGTCAGAAATTATACCAGCTTTTCAAGGGATTGCTAAAAAGCTTGTTCCTAACTCAAAACCAGCATTAGATGTTCCGATAGTATTTCCTTATGCGCCAAATGCTGTTTTAATTGGATTTTTTGTCTCATTTATTGTTGGAGTTATTTCTATGCTAATAATGCTTGGCTTAGGAACAACTGTGATTATTCCTGGTGTTGTTGGTATCTTCTTTTGTGGAGGAGCAGCAGGAGTTTATGGCAATGCTTTTGGAGGTTTGCGTGGGGCGATTATCGGCTCAACGGCGAATGGAATACTGTTAGCTTGGGGTCCACTTTTAATTCTGCCTGCCTTAGGTTCGTTTGGAGCGAATTCTGCATCGACCTTTGCAGATTCAGATTATATTGTTTCAGGAGGATTGCTTGGGGTAATTGGCAAAGCAGGATCCATAGCATTAATTTCCTTTATATTAATTTTTCTTTTGATTGTATTAATGACGAGTTTAATTTTGAATAGAAGAGATAAAATTAATTCAAAAAGTAAAGAATTATAATTGAAAAAAATAAATTATTTGAAGATTTATAAAACAGGTCAACCGCAACCTTTCCTACCAAAATTAAAAAGATTTTCATATAAAAACATAAAAAAAGAAAAAGATTTTAATTTCAGAGAATGAAAACCGTTTCTAACTTGTGTTATAATGTGAGTATAAATAAAAAATATGGAGAAATCTTATGTTTGATACTACTGATCAATTGGCTGTAAATACGATTCGTACTCTATCATTAGATGCGATTCAAAAAGCAAATTCAGGACATCCTGGACTTCCAATGGGCTCTGCACCAATGGCTTATGTACTTTGGAGCAAATTTCTTAATGTGAACCCTAAGACAAGTCGTAAATGGTCAAATCGTGACCGTTTTGTCTTGTCTGCTGGTCATGGTTCTGCAATGTTATATAGTTTGTTACATTTGGCGGGGTATAATGTAACGACTGATGATTTAAAAGGTTTCCGTCAATGGCAATCAAAAACACCAGGGCATCCAGAAGTTAATCATACAGACGGTGTTGAAGCAACAACAGGTCCTTTAGGACAAGGAATTGCCAATGCTGTCGGAATGGCAATGGCTGAAGCACATTTAGCTGCACAATACAATAAACCTGGTTTTGATATTGTTGACCATTACACATACGCCTTAAATGGTGATGGTGATTTGATGGAAGGTGTTTCACAAGAAGCAGCTTCACTTGCAGGTAAATTGAAACTTGGTAAATTGATTCTTTTCTATGATTCAAATAATATTTCTCTAGATGGTGACTTATCTATGTCATTTATTGATGATGTTCAAAAACGTTTTGAATCATATGGATGGCAACATTTATTGGTAAAAGATGGAAATGATTTAGAAGAAATCGCAGCAGCTGTTGAAGTGGCTAAAGCTGAAAAATCTAAACCAACAATCATTGAAGTTAAAACAGTCATTGGTTTTGGTGCTGAAAAACAAGGAACTTCAGCAGTTCATGGAGCTCCTCTTGGAGCTGAAGGTGTTGCATTTGCCAAGAAAGCATATGGTTGGGATTACCCTGAATTTACAGTTCCTGAAGAAGTTTCAAAACGCTTTTTAGAAACAGTAGTTGCGCGTGGTGAAGCAATGGAGCAAGTATGGCGCAGTACTTTTGATGATTATTCTGAAAAATACCCTGAGCTTGCTGAGCAATACGCAAAAGCTTTTGAAAATGAAACGCCAGATCTTACTTTGACCAAGCATGAAATGGAAACAAGCAAGGCCAGCCGTGTAACTTCACAAGAAGCTATCCAAGAATTATCAGCTCAAATGCCAAATCTTTGGGGTGGGTCTGCTGACCTTTCGGCTTCAAATAATACAATGGTTAAAGTTGAAGAAGACTTCATGCCAGATAACTATGCTGGACGTAATATTTGGTTTGGTGTACGTGAATTTGCGATGGGAGCCATTATGAATGGGATTGCTTTGCATGGTGGAACTCGTGTCTATGGTGGAACATTCTTCGTCTTCTCAAACTACATGCTTCCTTCTGTTCGGATGGCTGCTCTACAAAGCTTGCCAGTCACTTATGTTTGGACACATGATTCCATTGCTGTTGGGGAAGATGGTCCAACTCACGAACCTGTTGAACAATTAGCTTCTGTTCGCTCAATTCCTAATTTGGATGTAATTCGTCCAGCTGATGGAAATGAAGTAGTGGCTGCATGGCGTCGTGCTGCATCAAGTAAAATCCGCCCAACCGCACTTATTTTGACTCGTCAAAATCTTCCAGTTTTACCTGATACTTATGAATTGGCTGAAGAAGGTCTGAATCGTGGAGCTTATATTCTTTCAAAAGAAGAAGGAAAACTTGAAGGAATCATCATTGCGACTGGTTCAGAAGTAGCATTAGCTCTTGAAGCTAAGAAGACTTTGGGTTCTGGCATTCGTGTCGTTTCAATGCCTTCAATGAATATTTTTGACGAACAAGACGCAGCTTATCGCGAAGAAATTTTACCAAAAGCTGTAAGACGTCGTTTAGCGATTGAAGCTGGTACAAGTTACGGATGGGGTAAATATGTTGGACTTGATGGTGCAACAGTTACAGTAGATACTTGGGGAGCTTCGGCACCAGCAAACATCGTTCTTCCAGCTTACGGATTTACTGCTGAAAATGTAGTTAAAGCATACAAAGAGCTTGACTAATATTGAAAAAGGAGTTCTGATTTTTTGTCAGAGCTCTTTTGATTACAAACAAGTCTGTCAGTAAATTTTAATAAAAAAATAGAAAGGAAATAAGATGGGGATTTTACTTGCAATTGTTGTGGGAGTAGCTTCAATTTTGAACTTAATGTATGGACAAAATCAGCCAATCCAATATTTACTGACGGTTCTGTCAGTAATATCTTTAATCATTTATCGTGGGAAAAGAACTAAAAGGGTTCATTATAATGGATATGGTCAGAATTATTTTACGATAGGATTTACTATTTGTATCCTTAGTTTTGTGGGAACGGTAGGAATTTTGATTGGCTTCTTGTTTCATTTAGCATAATATGTTAAAATTTAACTATGCGATGAGTCGAATAATTCTACTTTGTAGAATTTCGAAGCTAAGGAATACTGGGAAATTGGGTTTTCCGCGCAGGAAGCGTGAGTATTTGTCAAATTGTGTGAACCTTTTTGACACACTTTTAGTGCCTTTAAAAGCCCTCGAAAGGGGGCTTTTTTACGTAACGATTAAAATAATTAATAAAAAAATCTTGTTATAATCAGATGAATACAATGCCGAAGAAACTTCAAAACAATCTATTGTAGGAGTTAATCATATTTTCAATGTTATTATTAGCAAGAGTTAAGAAAAATATGATAAAATTGAAGTGTCAACATCTTTATATATTTTTTAAAATAGAAAGGAAATTATCATGGATGTTTCATGGATGACAAAATATATTGCTGAGGGATTGGGAACTATGCTTCTCGTCTTGCTTGGTAATGGTACAATTGCTGGGGTAACCCTCAAAGGCTCTAAAAATGAGGGCATGGGTGGTCTTGCAATTGCATGGGGATACGGAATTGCGATTTTAGTTCCTGTACTTGCTTTTGCAAATGTGTCAGGTGCACATATTAATCCAGCAATTACAATTGGACTCGCTTCAGCTGGCTATTTCCCTTGGGCACATGTTGCACAATATATTTTGGCACAACTTATTGGTGCAATTATTGGTCAATTACTTGTTGTAGCGATTTATAAAGAATACTTCGCTAAAACTAATGACGGAGCAATTTCTTTAGGCGCTTTTTCAACAACTAACGCTTTGGATAATGGTTCAAATCGTGGAAAAGCAATTTTCAACGGATTTATCAATGAAGTAATCGGAATGTTTGTATTTGTTTTCGGAATTCTCAGTTTTACAACGAACTTCTTTGGTGCAGAATCAATCAAATGGATGACAAGCTACGCTCAACAACAAGGAGCTGATGTTACAGCAAATGCAACAGTAAGCCAAATTTGGGCTTCTGTTTCAGGCGCTTCATCATCTAAAATGATTGGTGCGCTTGCTATTGGTTTGATGTTTGTTGGTTTGGTTACAGCATTTGGTGGACCAACTGGTGCAGCATTGAATCCAGCACGTGACCTTGGTCCTCGTATCGTTTATAGCTTCTTGCCACAATCAGTTGTTGGTGAAAATAAAGACGCTAAATGGTGGTACGCTTGGGTTCCAGTTGTTGCCACAATCGTTGGTGCAGTAATTGCAGCTACAGTCTTTAAACTTATGTTTAAATAAAAACAAAAATTTCTGTCGAAAGGCAGATTTTTTCTTGCCCTTACAACTTAAAAGCGCTATAATAATTATAATTTACTGAAAAGGACAGACAATTATGACACAATATAATATCGCCGTCGTTGGTGTTACTGGTGCCGTGGGTACACGTATGCTTGAACAATTAGAAGAATCTACACTTCCTATAGAAACCGTACGTGCGCTTGCAAGTAAACGTTCGGCAGGAAAAATTGTTGAATTTAAGGGTCAAGAGCTAGTTGTAGAAGAATTGACTGAGGATAGTTTTGAAGGCATTGATATTGCACTTTTTTCAGCTGGAGGATCAGTATCAGAAAAATATGCCCCTTATGCTGTGAAAGCTGGAGCTGTTGTCGTAGATAATACCTCATTTTTCCGTCAAAATCCTAATGTTCCATTGGTTGTTCCAGAAGTTAATGCACATGCTTTGGAAAAACATAATGGGATAATTGCCTGTCCTAATTGCTCAACGATTCAAATGATGGTTGCTTTAGAGCCGATTCGGCAAGCTTATGGGCTTGAGCGAGTAATAGTTAGCACTTATCAAGCAGTCTCGGGTGCAGGTCAATCAGCAATTAATGAAACAAATCGTGAACTCCAAGAAGCACTTGATGGAAAAGCGCTGACAGAATTGTCAGCAGAAATATTACCGTCTGCTGGAGATAAAAAACATTATCCAATTGCTTACAATGCGCTTGCACAAATTGATGTATTTACTGACAACGATTATACTTATGAAGAAATGAAAATGACAAATGAAACCAAAAAAATCATGGAAGATGATTCAATTGCGGTTTCGGCAACTTGTGTCAGAATTCCAGTTCTTTATGGTCATTCTGAGTCAGTATATGTTGAAACAAAGAAAGTAGCAGATATTGCTGAGGTTAAACGTTTGATTTCTGAATTCCCAGGAGCTGTTTTAGAAGATGATGTTGCTCATCAAATTTATCCACAAGCCATTAATTCAGTCGGTCGTCGTGAAACTTTTGTGGGTCGTATTCGCCGCGATTTGGATGCGGCAAATGGGATTCATCTTTGGGTAGTTTCTGACAATCTACTCAAAGGAGCAGCTTGGAATTCTGTTCAAATTGCTGAAACACTACATGAACGTGGATTAGTTAGACCAACTCATGAGTTAAAATTTGAACTGAAATAAGGTTTGGTAAATGAGTTATATCAGTAAAATTCGTGAAAAAATTGGTCATGAGCTTTTGATCTATCTTGGAGCTGGCGTTATTGTTTATTCTGATGAAAAAATTCTCTTACAAAAACGTAAAGATAATGGAACTTGGGCTTTACATGCGGGTGGCATAGAAGTTGGTGAAGAACTTGAGGAAACTGCTCGGCGAGAATTATTTGAAGAAACGGGTCTAAAAGCAGGTAAACTTGAGCTTTTAGGAATTTATTCAGGACAAGACCGTTTTATGACTTATCCCAATATGGACCAAGTTTATATGCCAGGCGTTTATTATATTTGTCGAGATTTCACAGGAAGTTTAAGTTCACAAATGAGTGAAGTTGAAGAGCTGAAATGGTTTAAATTTAAAGAAATTCCTAAAAATATTCATGAGCCAAATCGGCGTGTTATCGAAGATTTCATCCAATTAATTGCGAAAGAATAATAATAAATTAGACTGTATAAAAATAAAATTTTTGACCTCATTTACTAAAATATGCTATAATGGGTCAAACAAAATTAGAGGTTGCGAAGACGAAGAAGTTAGTGGAGCGGTGAACGCATTGAAGCTGATGGCGGCGTTCTTTGCCGAAAGAAAAATTGTCACAGAATTTTTCTTGGGCTGTGTGGTTAAATCCCACAGACTGTCTTTCTGTCAGTACTGACAGAAAGGGGAGCTAATCAAAATCATTTTTGACGAACTTTTGAGAACCTCTTTTGCATAAAAAGAGGTTCTTTTTGACCTCTTGACAAGAGCTTGTCAGTAAGCTCACACATAAGGAGAAAATATGTCAGCAAAAGAAACAATTGAAAAATTACAAAATGCACGTATCATCACGGCCCTAGTGACCCCCTTTAAAGAAAATGGTCAAATTAATTTTGAAGCATTTCCTAAGCTAATTGAGGATTTACTTGCTAATCATACGGAAGGCCTTATCTTAGCTGGAACAACGGCTGAATCGCCTACTCTTACTCATGATGAAGAATTGGCAATTTTTGCTGCGGTTAATAAAATAGTGGCTGGACGTATTCCATTGATTGCCGGTGTTGGGACTAACGACACACGTGACTCGGTTGAATTTGTCAAAGAAGTTGCTGAACTTAGATATATCGATGCGGGACTTGCAGTTACTCCTTATTACAACAAACCCTCCCAAGAAGGAATTTATCAACATTTTAAAGCGATTGCTACTGCTAGTGATTTGCCAATTATTTTGTATAATATTCCAGGAAGAGTGGTTACTGAAATTCAGGTGGAGACCATTTTACGTTTAGCAGAACTGGAAAATGTAATTGCCATCAAAGAATGCACAAATACTGATAATCTGGCTTATCTAATTGAAAAGTTACCCAAAGATTTTTTAGTTTATACTGGAGAAGATGGGTTAGCTTTTCATGCTAAAGCTTTAGGAGGTCAGGGTGTAATTTCGGTTGCTAGTCATATCCTAGGTCAAGAATTTTTTGAAATGTTTGCTGAAATAGACCAGGGTTCTATTCAAAAAGCAGCGGCAATTCAAAGAAAAATGTTACCCAAAATAAATGCACTTTTTAGTGTCACAAGTCCAGCCCCAATCAAAACGGTTTTGAATGCTAAAGGATATGAAGTTGGTGGCTTACGTTTACCACTTGTAGCTTGTACTGCTGAGGAAAGTAAAACAATTCTTGAAAAAATAGAAAATTAAAAAATACCCTAAAAGGGTATTTTTCTTTATAAAAGTAGCTTAATATTCAATTGATTTAATCTTATCATTCAATTCCAAAAGACTCATTAACGAAGCGACTTCATAAGCATTTGGTAAGTTCAAATATAGATCTATTTTCAAAGAATTATTTGATTTTTTTTCAACTTTTATACTAAGAATTTTGACATTTTCCTCTTTCAGCTGTTGTTGCAACAGTTGAAGCCCTTCAAAATCTTCTAATTGAAGAATAAGATGATCGCTTGTCGCTGATTTTATCCATCGATAATTTTGGTGTAAAATAATTTGAAAAAGTAAAATAAGTAAAGTAGCTACAATACCTATAAAATATAATCCAGAACCGATAGCCATCCCAATACCAGACGTTGCCCAAATTCCAGCCGCAGTAGTTAATCCATTAACAGATTGATTATGAACAAAAATCATTCCAGCTCCTAAAAAGCCAATACCACTTACAATTTGAGCTGCTATTCTGGAAGGGTCTAGATTGACTCCATGAGTACTGATAATGTCCATAAAACCATATTTTGAGACAATAATCATTAAAGCAGCACTCAAAGCAACAATTAAATGCGTACGTGTGCCAGCGTTTTTGGAACGACTATTTCTTTCATAACCAATGGCATATCCACATACCCCAGCTAATATTAATCGAATTAACCAATCAAGTTGTGTTAAGAAAGTAATCTGCATAAAATTTCCTCCTTGTCATTTAAAACTTACCTTCCATTATATCGCTATTTTGATTAGAAAAAAAGTAAGACCCATAAAAAATGAAACTGACTTGCTTTTTTACTTGCTTTGGGTTAAACTTATATTAGTGTATTCTCGGTAGAGATTGGAATGCCAATCTCTTTTATTTTAATTCTAAGTAGAATTATCTTTTCAATATCGCTTGTCCCACTCGACCGACTTCGAGAGTGAATATGGCAAGGAAATTGCTAAAAACAGGACTGTAAATTTACTGACAGAATTTGTCAATAACTTACAGATTCTTTTTATATCGAAAAAATTATAAATTACACTGACAAGAAAGGTTTTTATGTCTAATATTAAAATCACTCCATTAGGTGGTGTGCGTGAATTTGGTAAGAACATGTATTTAGTTGAGGTTGAAGAGCAAATTTTTGTGCTTGATGCAGGACTTAAATATGCTGAAATGGATCAACTTGGTGTTGACTTTGTTATTCCTGATATTACATATCTTTTAGAAAATGCGGATCGTGTCGCAGGAATTTTCTTGACTCACGGACATGCTGATTCAATTGGGGCTTTGCCTTATATCGTTTCTGAATTAAAAGTTCCTGTTTTTGGTTCAGAATTAACAATCGAACTTGCAAAAATTAATGTCAAAAATTATGCTGACAGTCGCAAATTCAACGATTTTCATGTTGTAACTGAAGATACAGAAATTGATTTTGGTAAAGCCGTCATTTCATTCTTCTCAACAACACATACAATTCCAGAAAGTTTAGGAATTGTTATTTCTACAAATGACGGAAACATTGTTTATACAGGTGATTTCCGTTTTGATCCAGCTGTTGCAAAAGGCTATCGTACCAATATGCGCCGATTGGCTGAAATTGGAAATAGTGGCGTCCTTGCTTTACTTTCATCATCACCAAACGCTTTGTCAACAATGCAATCAGCGAGTGAGCATGAAATTTATGAAAAAATTTATGACTATATTGATGACAATGAAGGACGGGTCATTATTGCTTGTAACGCGGGTAATTTAGGACGAATTCAACAAACGATTGATGCTGCCATTAAACTTGGTCGTCGTGTTGCCTTTACAGGCGAAGATATGGACCAAATCATCGAAACAGCAACTCGTCTTAACAAATTACAAATTGTTGATAAAAAATCAATTATTAAACCAACAGAAATCAAAAAATATGCTGACAATGAATTAGTTATTTTAGAAACAGGACGAATGGGTGAACCCCTCAAATCTCTTGGAGATATGGCTCATCGTCGTCATAAATACGTTAAAATTAAAGATGGAGATTTAGTACTTGCTGTTACAAGTCCATCTGTCTCTTATGAAACAACAATTGCTCGTATTGAAAATGAAATCTATAAAGCTGGCGGAGTCATGAAAATGTTGGCTTCAGATTTGAAAATATCTGGTCACGCGAATGCTCGTGATTTGCAATTCTTACTTGATATCTTCCGTCCAAAAAATTTGATTCCAATCCAAGGTGAGTATCGTGAACTTAGTGCCCATGCTGATTTAGCAATGGAAATGGACATTTTACCAGAACATATCTTTATCGCTAAGCGTGGTGAAACAGTCAGTTTAGAAAATGGAGACATGATTCCTTCTGGTGTTATTCAAGCTGAAAATGTTATGATTGACGGTTCAGGAGTTGGAGATATCGGTTCAGTTGTTTTACGTGACCGTAAAGTGTTATCAGAAGATGGTATTTTCATTGCCGTTATCACAATTTCTAAGACTGAACGTAAAATCGTCAGCAAATCTCGTGTTCACACTCGTGGCTTTGTTTATGTTAAAACTTCACGTGATTTGATGCGTGAGGCTGGCGAGTTAGTCAATGAAACTGTTGATAAATATCTTTCTGGAAAAGAATTTGATTGGGCAGAAATCAAAGGTTCTATCCGTGATGCCCTTGGAAAATTTTTATATGAGCAAACAAAACGTAAACCAGTAATTCTTCCGGTAGTGATGGAAGCACGTCAACCTCAAGATTTAAATAAACGTTACACTAAAAAAAATCATAATAAAAAATAAAAGTTACAAAACCTCCATTTTTTCGTATAGAAAGTTAGGAGGTTTTTTATGTCTCAAAAATCAATAAAGAAAATAACGATGACTGTTGGAGTGGGATTAATGACAGCCATTCTTAATCCCACATTCTTGAATCATCAGTTGCTGACAGAATTGCCGGTTGAAGCCGCAACAAGTAAAATTACATATACAGATGAGCAAAAGATCACTTATAATCTTGATAATAATTCAATGACAGCAGAAGTTGCCTCCTATTCCGGTTCAGCAGGGGCTGATATTATTATTACAGATACCCTCACAGTTGGTGGAAAAACTTATGCTGTGACATCAATTGGGACCTATGCATTTTCAAATAGCGGGATTCATTCAGTTGTCATAGGGAATAATGTTGTAGATATTAATACGAGTGCTTTTCAAACAACAACAGCTTTTCCTGACTATTATAAAAAATCACTGACAGAAGTAGTTTTAGGAGCAAAAGTCCAAAATATAAAAACAGATGCTTTTGCTGGAAACGCCATAAGTAATATTGAATTTCCAAATTCTGTTCTAAAGATTGCGACAAGAGCATTTGCAAATAATAATTTAACGGAACTTTCCTTTGGTCCAAATATCACAGAAATTATGGCCAAAGCCTTTCAAAGTAACCAAATCACTACAATAGAATTTGCTGATGAATCATTGACAATAGTAGATTCAGCGGCCTTTTCTGGGAGTCCAGTTCATAGCTTGACTTTGGGAATTGGAGTGACTTTGGCTGATGACGTATTCAATAAAATCAGTCCTTTATTTGGTCAGTTATCAGATTTACCGTCAGATGGAATTAGGACAATTTCTGTCAATTCTAGTGGGCTTTTGGATAAAAGTTGGATAAATTCTGACAGTTCACAGTCGGCTTCTGTGAGTATAGAAAATGCAGATACAGCCCCTGTCTCTTCTTCCAATTCAGTAGAGCAAGCTGATGTTGCCAGTTCAGAATCAACACAAGAGACAAATTCGGCTTCACTCTATCCAATATCTGAAGCGAGTAGTATTACAGATAATACTTTAAATTCAACCGCTTCTTTAAACAGTAGTATTTCTAGCTCACAAACAGAAAATAGTCGGTCAGGAGCTTCCAGTACAGTAGAAAGTAGTTATGATTCAGAAAAACCTAATATTTTGTCTTCATCAAACCAACTTAATTCTAATTCAAGTAGTGAAAATGATTCAAACCAATCCTCATTAGGTTCAAGTATGTCCTCTAACGAAGAAAGTGAGCATTCTAATTCTTCTGATATCAACGAAACGAATAATAGTTCAGAAATAACCAATATTTTATCATCATCAATTCTGACAGAAAGTAATTCAGTATCAGATCAAGCAAGTTCTGAGGCTACAGTCAATTCAAATAGTAGTATCAGTTTATCCCCCTCAAACATGAGTTCGACTTCTGATTCAGAATCAGCAACTAATTCGTCTGATTTCTCTAATGTAGCAGAAGTAGCTAATAATTCCTTAGCTTCCGCAAACAATAGTTCAAGTTCAGTTTTATCCAGTACGAGCACAGCTGATAATTTAGAAATAAATCAATCTGGTTCTGATAATCTTATAGACACCAAGGCTAGCACGGAAATATCTACTTCAGAAGCTGTTTCAACTTCAAATCAAACAAGTTCTGAGGCTACGAACAATTCAAATAGTAGTATAATTTTATCATCATCAAGTATAAGTATAAATTTTAACTCAGAATCAGCAATTAATCAGTCTAATTCTTCTAAAGCAACAGAAGTAGATAATAATTCATCAACTCACTCCTCAGATATTTTAAATAGTGGTTCAAATGATAGTTTAGGTTCAGATTCTTCAAATCTTAGTAGTAGCCCTAATTTGGAAACGAATCAAACTATTTCGTCCAGACCAAGTGAAGTAAATAATATATCAGAAAACCCTAAGTACGTTTCCTCTTCAAATTCAGTTCAGGAAAACTTAAGTTTAATTCAGTCAGACCAGGAGATGTCTACTAACTCAAAAGGTAGCATAAGTTCACCTATCAGCACAGTTTCTAACTCACAACCAAAAGATAGTCAATCGAATCTACTTAATTCAACAGTAGGAATCAACAATCCAATAACTTTTAATAATTCATCATCAGAAAATTCCCCTACTTCTAATCTAAGTAGTTGTTCAAATAATAACCCAGCATTATCAGAAACAGGATATTCAAATATAGTTAACGAGGCACAAAGAGACAATTATTCAGAAGTTTCACATAGTTCGTCATCTCCAAATTCAATTGGATATAATTTGTCTTCAATACAAGCAATTTCGGAAAGTTCTAAAAGCTCAACAAACAGCTTAAGTTCACACTTATCAATTATGAACTCAAATTCTCGTCCACATAAAGAAGACGCTCAATCAAGTTTCTTTGATGAAGTAGAATCAAATGATAATATGGAGAGAGCTTCAGAACAATTGAATTCCATAAGTGATAGAACTCTTGTGAATTCTTTGACTAGCCAAAAATTATTAGTAATTTACAGCTTACCTAGTAAATCAAAAGCAACAAATGAAAAAAATAAAAATTCTGATACAATAAGTGAGAAACTCATTAGAGTTTCTCAAAAAAATGATGAAAGTCAAAATTTAGGACAAATAACTGATTTAGGCTTATTTTTAGACAAGGAAGTAGAAGTATCGGAAGATTCTAAAACAGGTGTGACTAAAGACTCTGATAATAAAGATATTGACCATAGTCAAAATTTTAAAACGGATAGTATAGATAAGGGATTTTTTAAAAGAACGGAAATTAATTCTAAAATACTTGATAGTGATAATGATATTTTACAGAAAACTAAGCTTTTAAAAAACAATAATCCGATAAGCAATAATTTTTTCATTATCTTAATAACAATTTTAGGAGTTTGCTTTACTTTCATATTTATATTTTTAAAAAAGAAGAAAAGAGTGAAAAAAGATATAGACTAGAACTTTTGATGTATTCAATTTTAGCTAAAGAAATGTTATAATGAAGTAATTGTAAAAAATAGAATTGGATTATAAAATATGGCATTTGAAAACTTAACTGAACGCTTACAAAACGTTTTTAAAAATCTACGTGGAAAGAAAAAAATTACTGAAACAGACGTCACAGAAATTACAAAAGAAATCCGAGTTGCTCTTCTTGAAGCCGACGTTGCTCTCCCAGTTGTCAAGAAGTTTATTAAGGCAATCCGTGAGCGAGCTGTGGGTGTTGAAGTATCAGAAGCATTAAACCCAGCTCAACAAGTAATTAAAATTGTTGATGAAGAATTAACAGCTATTTTGGGTGGTGGCGAGGCTGAATTACTTAAATCTCCTAAAATTCCAACAATTATCATGATGGTTGGGTTGCAAGGGGCAGGTAAAACAACTTTTGCTGGTAAACTTGCCAAAAAACTCAAAGAAGAGCAAAATGCTCGCCCTTTGATGATCGCAGCCGACGTTTATCGTCCAGCAGCGATTGACCAATTAAAAACCTTAGGTGAACAGCTTGAAATTCCTGTCTATGATGAAGGAACTGCTGAAAAACCAGTTAATATTGTTCGTAATGGTCTTTTAAAAGCTCAAGAAGAACGTAAAGATTATGTTTTGATTGATACTGCAGGTCGTCTGGAAATTGACGACACTCTAATGAACGAATTGCAAGAGATTAAAGCACTTGCTGAACCAACTGAAATTTTGCTTGTTGTTGATGCAATGACTGGTCAAGTTGCAGCACAAGTTGCTAAGACTTTTGATGAAAAATTGGACATTACAGGTGTGATTATCACTAAACTTGATGGGGATACACGTGGTGGTGCAGCATTATCAATCCGTGAAATTACAGGAAAACCAATTAAATTTACAGGGACTGGTGAAAAATTAACAGACCTTGAAGTTTTCTATCCTGATCGAATGAGTTCACGAATTCTTGGAATGGGTGATATGCTCACCTTGATTGAGAAGGCTCAAGCAAATTATGATGAAGAGCAATCAGCGAAACTAGCCGAAAAAATGGCTGAAAATCGTTTTGATTATGAAGACTTTGTTGAACAACTTGATCAAGTGACAAATATGGGTCCAATGGAAGATATCATGAAAATGATTCCAGGAATGTCACAAATGCCTGGTTTAGATAAGGTTAAAGTTGACCCTAAAGATATTGCCAGAAAACGAGCAATGGTTTTGTCAATGACTCCAGCAGAGCGTCATTTAGAGGCTGAACTATCGCCCGCTCGCCGTCGTCGGATTGCTGCAGGTTCTGGAAATTCATTTATTGAAGTAAATAAATTTATTAAACAATTTAATCAGTCCAAAGAAATGATGCAAGGAATCATGAACGGTGATATGAATGCCATGATGCAAAAAATGATGGGTGGAGCCGGTGGACAAATGCCGAATATGCCTGCGGGTTCTGGAATGCCCGATATGTCATCTTTGGGTGATTTACAAGGGATGATGGGTAATGGTTCAGCAAATGGGATGCCCGATATGAGTTCTATGTTTGGTGGTGGCTTAAAAGGTAAAGCAACTGAGTTTGCTATGAAACAAGCCATGAAACGTGCTCAAAAGAAAATGAAAAAAGGTAAGAAAAAACGTTAAATAAAAAAATAGGAGAACTCCTGTTTTTTTATTTAACTGATTTTTCTCTTTGAGTATATTCAGATTTAAGAATCCCCATAAAGTAGCTATCATGATATCTACCGCCAGCAAAGAATTGTTCCTTAATTGTTCCTTCAATTTTGAAACCTAACTTTTTATAGATATGAACAGCAGGAGCATTATCAATATCTACCCATAAATAAACTTTATGCATATTTAAAGTATTGAAAGCATAGTCAACACCTGTTTTCAATGCTTTTTGAGCGTAGCCTTTCCCGGAAAAACCAGAAATGATAATGATTTGAATTTCGCAGGTACGATGAATGTAATCAATAGACATAAGTTCCACAATTCCAATAAAAGTGTCATTGGCTTCAATTACAAAGCGACGTTCAGTATTATCATGGATATGTTTATCATAAAGACTGGTTAACTCGTCTAGTGATTCATAAGGTTCTTCAAACCATAGCCGCATTGTTTCAGCTTTATTATTTATGATATGAATATTTTTTAAATCTGTCCGTTCCAATGCTCTGATTTTCATTGTTGGTTCATTTGTTAATGTAGTCATTATACTACTCCTTGATTATATTTCTTTATAAAGTAAAAAGCCTTGTTATTTAATTATAACAAGACTTTATTTTTTAAGCGACTATTTGAAAATACCAAAACCACCGTCCCAAGAAATTTTTTCAGAAGCAGCTAAAGTAATTTGCAGAAAACCAATAGCTTCTAGTTCGCGAGCTCTTTTTAGTGAACCAGCGTCTAATAGACTCAAACCACTATTTTCAAGAGCCTTGATAATAGTCTTTTTTGCCTCCTGGCTATCGCTAGCAAGCAAAACTGTTGTTTGATGTTCATTTGCCATTTTTTTTGTTGCCAATGTATCGGAAAAAGTCGTATTAAAAGCCTTAACAATCATTGAATTTGGGAGTTGTTTAGCAATGAGAGCCGCTGCAGAAGTATCCGAAGGAACTAATAGACTATCAAATGTTGTGAAATCAACGGGGTTTGTAATATCGATAATTATTTTTCCTTGTAAATCAGTTGAATATTCTTTGATGATTCCAGCAATTGCGACATAGGGAACAGCTAAAACAATAATTTCACCCAATTCTGTTTTAGCTGAGTTTGATAAGATATAGTTGACTTCATTACCAGATGAACTAAAATTATCACCAATTGCTTTTCCCATCTTTCCTTTACCAAAAATACTAATTGTTACCATAGTCTTCCTCTTCTAAGGTTGATATTGTTATTAATTTGATTATATCATTGAAAAAATGAAATCTATAGCAACATACCTTGCAAAAATCAAGTGATTAATAAATTTTTATTGACAGTTAGTTAATATTTATGTGATAATGGTTAGATATAATCTTTTAGGGAGTGAGGGGAATATGAATTCGGAATTAACTTTTAAACAAGGCTTGAAAGATACAATGCCGACAGTTTTTGGATATATTGGGATAGGAATTGCGTTTGGGATGATAGGGCACAGCGAGGGGTTTAGCGTTTGGGTAATTTTATTACTCTCATTGATTGTTTACGCTGGTTCAGCACAATTTATCATGGTTAGTATGCTAGCAACTCATAGTCCTATTATGTCAATAGTATTAAGTGTATTTTTAGTTAATTCACGAATTATTTTAATGAGCATGACGACGGCTTCATATTTTAAAAATGAAAGTTTACTGAAAAATATTTTACTTGGGACATTATTGACCGATGAAAGTTTTGCTTTAGGAATGAATAAACAAAATTATACTGAGGGTAAACTGAATTTTTCTTGGTTTAATGCATCAAATTTACTAGCCTATTTAGTTTGGGCATTAGCCAGTGCTATTGGAGCTCTATTAGGGAATTTACTCGCAAATCCAGAAAAATTAGGTTTGGGATTCGCAGTTATCGCAATGTTTATTGGCTTACTTTATTTGCAACTTATTAGTGATAAAACTTTGGGTTTAATGCTACAGTTAGTCATGGTTGGAATTACCTTGGTTCTATTTTATTTTGGTTTGATATTTTTGCCAAGCAACTTGTTAGTTTTATTTGTTACTTTGATTGCTTGTGCTTTAGGTGTGGGGGTAAAACGTGTCTTCTTTTGAATTTATATCATTAACAATTATTGGATGCGCTATTGTAACTTGGATTTCAAGAGTTCTACCTTTTATTTTATTAAAAAAAATGAGTTTGCCTCAAATAGTTGTGGAATATTTAAGTTTTGTACCGGTAGTTATTATGTCAGCCCTATGGATTTCAAATCTTTTTATTCAGCATTTAGGTCATTTGCCATCAGTTAACTGGAATAATTTATTTGCTTCAATTCCAACGATTATTGCTGCCATTTTAACTAAAAATTTGTTAATCATTGTCATTGTTGGAGTGCTCTCTCTTGCGCTTATTCAATTAGCATTCTAAAAATAAAAAAGCATTAATTAATGCTTTTTTATTTTTAAATCAGGTAGTTTTAAAGGAGATACAATCAATTTCCAGTTCTGTGGATTAATAGAGTTATAAAAATAGGGGCTATATTTGAGCTACTTTAGGGGCTGAGACTATTGTCTACTGTCATCGAAATGGAATTTGAATTACTATGGCCGCTTAAAGACCGAAATGTGAGATAATGATAACGGCGATTAGCTTGGAAAGAGAAAGGACTCAACTTCCCAGACCCGATGCTTTGGTTTAAAGGCATAATTTTATAAAGTTGAGCTTTTAACGTGCCCATACAAAGGATTAGAGAATAGTAATTAATGATGTATTGAACCCTATTGATAAGATATGCTATAATAAATGATTATGACAAGAAAAAATATTTTGAAAGTTCAACGAATTGTGGTGAAGATTGGAACGAGTTCGTTGATTTTGCCAAATGGAAAAATAAATTTATCAAATATTGACGAGTTAGCTTTTGTTTTATCTGATTTGAATAATAAAGGTTATGAAGTGATTTTGGTGACTTCTGGAGCGATTGGTGTTGGCTTGAATGTGCTTGGTATGGATAAACGGCCCAAAGGAATTGCTGACCAGCAGGCTTTGGCTTCAATCGGTCAGGTTGAATTGATGAGTCTTTATACGCAAATGTTTCGTCGTTATTCGCAAAAAGTTTCTCAGTTACTTTTGACACGTGATGTGACTGATTTTCCAACGAGTCGTGAGAATGCTGAAAATGCACTAAATGCGTTACTTGGGCTTGGGATTATTCCAATTATTAATGAAAATGATGCTATTGCGGTTGATGAAATGGATCATCAAACAAAATTTGGTGATAATGATAAATTGGGAGCGATTGTTTCTAAATTAGTGAATGCTGATTTATTGATTATGCTGTCAGATATTGATGGACTTTTTGATAAAAATCCAACAATTTATGATGATGCGAAAATTTTTAATGAAATTCATGAAATTACTGATGAATTACGTCAAATGGCTGGTGGTGCCGGTTCGCGTTTTGGAACTGGCGGGATGACTTCAAAATTGGCGGCTGCACAGATTTTATTTGAAAATGGTCAAGAAATGGTTCTGACCAATGGCGAACGGATTCGAGAGATTAAAGAAATTATCGAAGGACGTGAGATTGGGACTTATTTTCATCAAAAATCTTGAGAAAGAAGGATAAAACGATGATTGAAGAACTTGGATTAAAGGTTAAAAAGGCGAGCAAAGAAGTGGCAAAGCTATCAACTGCTGACAAAAATGTTTTTTTGCAAAAATTAGCTGACAGCCTTATCGAAAATACTGACAGAATTATTTCTGAGAATGAAAAAGATTTGGCTAACGCTCTGGAACATGGAATTTCTGAGATTATGGTTGACCGTTTGCGTCTAAATGCGCAAAGAATTTCTGATATGGCAACAGGGTTGAGACAAGTTGCAGAACTTCCTGACCCAATTGGGCAAGTATTGCAAGGTTTCACTAATCTTGATGGACTTAAGATTTTGCAAAAAAGAGTGCCACTTGGCACTGTTGGAATGATTTTTGAAAGTCGTCCAAATGTGACTATCGATGCTTTTTCTCTTTGTTTTAAAACAGGAAATTCTGTTTTGTTACGCGGTGGGTCTGACGCGATTTATTCTAATATGGTTTTAGTTGAAATTATTAAGGAAAATTTGCTGTCAGCAAAAATTACTGACGGAGCAGTTGAATTGTTATTTGACACAAGTCATGCTGAAGCGGAAAAAATGATGCAGGCGGATGAATTTTTAGATGTTTTGATTCCGCGAGGGTCAGCGCGCTTGATTAATCGTGTCAAGGAAAAAGCAACGGTTCCTGTCATTGAAACTGGGGTGGGTAATTGTACAATTTTTGTTGATGAATCTGCTGATTTAGAAATGGCGACCAAAATTGTGATAAATGCCAAAACACAGCGTCCTAGTGTTTGCAATGCAGCCGAAAGTCTAGTGGTTCACGCAAAAATTGCTGACGAATTTTTACCTAAATTGGAAAATGAAATCAATAAAGTTCATGAAATTGAATTTCGTGCTGACGAGCGTGCGCTGAATGTTCTGTCAGCTGGAATTCCTGCAACTGAGGATGATTTTGGGACAGAATTTTTAGATTATATTCTGTCAGTAAAAACGGTTGATAATTTGGATGAAGCAATTGAGCACATTAATACTTATTCAAGTCGTCATTCAGAAAGCATTGTCACTCATGATTATTTCAATGCGCAAAAATTTCAAGATGAGATTGATGCGGCAGCCGTTTATGTTAATGCGTCTACAAGATTTACTGACGGTTTTGTATTTGGCTTAGGTGCTGAAATTGGTATTTCAACTCAAAAACTTCACGCCAGAGGGCCAATGGGCTTAGAGGCTCTAACCTCAACTAAATATTTGATTGATGGCACAGGACAAATTCGTTAAAAATAGTAAAATACTCGACTTTTTATAAGCCGAGTCTTTTAATTCATCAGTAATTTTATAAATTGACAAGTTCTGTCAGTAATTAAATTTCATATTGAACGTGTTTTTTATGTTCGTCAGTAGTTTCATCAAGTTCAATGGCTGAGCGACAAACTTTCCCACTTTCTAAAAGCTTACGAACAGCGATTTTTGCATCAGAAAAATCTTGATTTTCGGGAATCACAATGTGAATCATTGCCGCATTTTGCTCACCGTCAATTGACCAAATGATAAGTTGTGTGACAGCAAGTACTTCAGGAAGTTGTTCAAGGGCTCTTAGAAGATTTTTGTAATCAATATCTTCGGGGACTGATTCAAGAAGAATACGTAAAGTTCCCCAGAATTTTGGCATGGCCTTGGATAAGATGAACAAAGCAATTAGAATAGAGAGAAGTGGATCGAGCCAGTACCATTTTACAAAATGAAGGACGATTGAAACAATTAGAACCCCCAGCCAACCTAAAACGTCTTCGAGCGCGTGGAGATTTAAAATACTTTCATTTCGTGAGGAACCTCGAGCCAAAAGCCATGCACCAAAACCATTAGCGACAATTGCAAAAATAGCCAAACCGAGCATGCCTGTTGCCTCTACAGGTTGAGGGTTGAAAAATCTAGGAACCGCTTCGAAAAGAACAATGAAACTCCCCGTAATTAATATGACACTTGTGAGTGAGGCGCCAAGTAAACTAAAACGTTGATAACCAAAAGAAAAGTGTTTGTCTTCTTGTTTTTTAGAGAATTTTTGGAAAAACCAGGCTAAGCCGATAGCAACGGCATCTCCTGTGTCATGGACGGCATCAGATAAAATGGCCGTAGAATTAAAGAGCACCCCAAAAATAAATTCTAAAATCGCAAAGAAGAGGTTTAAAGCAAAAACAATTGTGACGTTTTGTGAGACAAGTTTATCTAGATGATTATGGTCATGCTCACTTTTTATTTGTTTATTTTTAAGGCTCATGATTTCCTCCCTCTTGTTCATCCAAATGTTCAGCAACATCTTTCAAAAGATGCAAAATATGGCGGTCATAGATACTGTAAGTGACCGTTTTTCCAATTTTTTCATTCGTTAAAATCCGTGCATTTTTTAAAAGTTTTAGTTGTTGACTGACAAGAGATTGAGAAAGTTGTGTTTTTTCAACAATCTCATTTACGGTTAGGTTATCAGTGGCTAGGCTGGAAATAATTTTTAAACGTCCGTCGTTAGAGAAAAGTTTAAAAAATTCAGCAATATCTTTTTCGTTAATCATATTATTATATTATAATTTTATAATATGTTTGTCAAGCTTTCTTTAAATATTTTATTTTAAGTTATTTTTGTTATGATAAACTGAAAGGAGAAGTTTTGCAAGATTTTATCCAATATATTTATTCTGCTTTTGAAAGAATCGCAGACTTTAGTGACCAGCAAAAAATAATTTTATTAGGCTTGATTTGTGGGCTTTTAATAGCGATCTTTCTTTATCCATTATTAAGAATTTTAGTGACGCTTTTACATGAATTTGGTCATGCTCTGGCGGCGAAAATTACTTTTGGTAAAGTTTATAGAATTCATCTTAATCATGATAGTTCCGGCCTCACCCAAACAAGCGGTGGTGGGAGAAGCTTCTTTGTTTTATTGATGGGCTATCCAATGCCATTGCTTTTTGGCTGTCTCTTTAGCTGGTTTTTGATTATTAATCATCCAGAATTCATTCTTATAAGTCTGTTGATAGTCAGCCTTTCTGTTCTCATCGTCATTAAAAATTGGTATGGCTTTTTGATTTGTTTGCTAGGAATTTTAATTACAGGGGCTTTGCTTTATTTTGGTCAAATTCAGATTTTTAATTTTATTGGTGGGGCTTTAATTGGCTTTCTGATTTTAGGGGCATTCATTGACCTTAGAGTAATTTTTCATAGAAATGAAGAACTTTCTGATGCAGATTTACTCCATGAGAAATTTCAAATAATTCCTGCTTTTATTTGGAAACTAATTTTTCTTTTAATGATGTCATCTTGTCTATTTTTGATTATAATCACTTTCAAGATTTTATTCTCTAAATAAAAAATAATTTTTGACAAGTGGCGAGAACTTTGCTATAATCTATCTAACCTTTAAGATTGTCCAGAGAGGCAGGCAAGGTCAGAAATTAATAATGTAATAATATGATGGATACTGTCCATTTTCTGATACCTACCTGCATTCTCTTTTGAGTGCAGGTTTTTTGTATGTTAATGGACAACTTAGAAATGGAAGCTAAATCGCTAAATGAAAGATTTGTTAGTTTACTGACCGATTGATCATCAAGAATGAAAGGAGCCACAATGGCTAGAAAAGAAATTATTGACGAAATCACAATGAAACGTGCAATTACACGTATCACTTACGAGATTATTGAACGTAATAAAGAGCTGGACAAATTGGTTTTGATTGGGATTAAAACACGTGGTGTTTATTTAGCAAAAAGAATCCAAGAACGTTTGCAACAATTAGAAGGTTTAGAAATTCCTTTTGGTGAGTTGGATACGCGTCCATTTCGTGATGACAAACAAGCTCAAGAAGACACTACAGAAATTGACATCGATATTACAGGAAAAGATGTCATTCTTGTCGATGATGTTCTCTACACAGGTCGGACAATCCGTGCGGCAATTGATGGAATTGTAAAACTCGGTCGTCCAGCTCGTGTTCAATTGGCTGTATTAGTTGACCGTGGACATCGTGAATTGCCAATTCGTGCAGACTACGTTGGGAAAAATATTCCAACAGGTCGTGATGAAGAAATCATTGTTCAAATGTCTGAACACGATGGCAATGACAGTATTTTAATTAAACGTGAAGATTAAAAAATTTCTGTCATTAATTTAAAGTAAAAAATATGCTGTCAGTTACTGACGAAATAATTAACAAATATTCAACTTAGAGTTTTAGGAGAAAAAAGTGCACGATAATGATATTATCTTAAAAGTTGATGAGAAACCAGCCGCAAGTCAGTGGTTTGGTCTCTCGTTTCAACATTTGTTTGCCATGTTTGGCTCAACGGTTTTGGTGCCAATTTTAGTTGGGATTAACCCAGCGATTGCCCTCTTGAGTTCTGGACTTGGTACGCTTGCACACATGAGTGTTACAAAATTTAAAGTTCCAGCTTACATGGGATCAAGCTTTGCCTATATAGGTGCGATGACTTTACTGATGAAAAACGGTGGAATGCCAGCCATTGCTCAAGGGGCAATGACTGGTGGATTGGTTTATCTGATTGTCGCTTTAATTGTAAAATTTGCAGGTAAAGGTTGGATTGACAAAGTTTTACCGCCAATCGTCGTTGGCCCAATCGTTATGGTCATTGGATTATCGCTGGCTCCAACAGCAATTAATGATGCCATGTACACGGATGTTGCAAATCTAAAAGGATACAGTTTAGCTTATATCATTATTGCCCTCATCACTGTGTTATCTATTGTTGTTTACAGCATCTATGGCAAAGGATTTCTGTCAGTTGTTCCAATTTTACTTGGAATCATCACAGGTTATGTTGCAGCAATAATTATTGGTAAGATTACAGGGATGAACATTGTTTCATTCACTGGAATCTCACATGCTAAATGGCTGACCATTCCGCCAATGGAAATTCCGTTTGCCAATTACAAATGGGCCTTCTATCCGTCAGCAATTTTGACAATGGCACCCATTGCTTTTGTCACAATGACTGAGCATTTTGGCCACATTATGGTTTTGAATTCATTAACTAAAAAAGATTACTTTAAAGAACCAGGATTAGAAAAAACATTAACTGGTGATGGTCTAGCTCAAATCATCGCCGGATTTATTGGTGCACCGCCGGTGACCTCTTACGGTGAAAATATTGGAGTTATGGCAATTACAAAAATTCATTCGATTTATGTTATTGCTGGAGCTGCCGTTCTTGCTATCGTTGTCTCATTCATTGGGAAAATTACAGCACTCTTGCAATCAATTCCAGCACCCGTCATCGGGGGAGCATCAATTGCCCTTTTTGGAGTAATTGCAGCTTCTGGTTTGAAAATTTTGGTTGAAAATAAAGTTAATTTTGATATAAAAAGAAACTTATTAATCAGCTCAGTTGTCCTTGTTATTGGGATTGGTGGAATGATTATTAATATCACTCAAAATCTACAAATTTCATCAGTAGCCATTGCAACAATTCTCGGAATTATTTTAAATCTTGTCTTGCCGAAAGATCCTAGCGAAATTTAAAATCCTCAAAATTACTGACAGAACCGTCAGTCAGTCAGTTTACTGACAGAATTGTCAGTAATAAAAAAAGTGAACTTATAACTGATAAAATCTTGATAAGATTTCCATCAGTAGATAAAAATTTTGTCAGTTTACTGACAAAACAATCAAATATATTGTCAATAAAACTGTTGTGACAGAGAGCACACAGTCAGGGTAAAGGAGACCTCATGTCAGTAAAAAATGGATTAGTTCAAATCGAAAACCTCACAAGTATGGAAAACTTGAGTGTTGATGAAGTCATGGGACTTATCAAAAGAGCTTCAGCTTTCAAAGCAGGAACAGCAGAATTTGATTTAGAAAAACAAACTTTTGCTTCAAATCTTTTCTTTGAAAATTCTACAAGAACGCACCATAGTTTCCATATTGCTGAGCGTAAATTAGGCTTGGATGTTCTTGAATTTGATGCACAAGCGAGTTCAATTAGTAAAGGCGAAACTTTATATGACACCGTCTTAACACTTGATGCACTTGGAGTTGATATTTGCGTTATTCGTTCAGGAGTAGAACATTACTATGAAGAATTAGTGAATTCAGATAATATTCATTGTGCGATTGTTAACGGTGGAGATGGTTCAGGGCAACATCCAAGTCAATGTTTACTTGACTTGATGACCATTTATGAAGAATTTGGAAAATTTGAAGGTTTAAAAATTGCAATTTCTGGAGATTTAACTCATTCACGTGTTGCTAAATCTAATATGATGATGCTTCAAAAATTAGGAGCTAGACTTTACTTTACAGGCCCAGCAGCATGGTATAGTGAAGAATTCGATGATTACGGGCATTATGCCAACCTAGACCGAATTTTGCCAGAACTTGACGTTCATATGCTCTTACGCGTTCAACACGAACGTCATGATAGTGGTGAAAGTTTTTCTAAAGAAGGCTACCATAATCATTTTGGACTGACAGAAGAACGAGCAAAAATGTTGAAACCAACAGCTATTATTATGCACCCAGCTCCAGTCAATCGGGATGTTGAAATTGCTGACAGCCTTGTTGAGAGTCCACAAAGTCGGATTGTTCAACAAATGAGCAATGGCGTTTATACTCGAATGGCAATTCTTGAAGCAATTCTTGCTGGAAAAAAAGCTAAATAATTCAAAGAGCTAACCACAAGAAAAAATAATTGCTAAAGCAAATTCAAAGGAAATATTTATTATGAGCAAAAGACTTTTAATTTTAGAAGACGGAACCATTTTTGAGGGAGAATCCCTTGGGGCAAACTTGGATGTTACAGGTGAACTTGTCTTTAATACAGGAATGACAGGCTATCAAGAATCAATCACTGACCAATCATATAACGGACAAATTTTGACCTTCACTTATCCAATTGTTGGAAATTATGGCGTCAACCGAGATGATTATGAATCAATTCATCCAACCTGTAAAGCCGTAGTTGTTCATGAAGCAGCGCGCCGTCCTTCAAACTGGCGGATGCAAATGTCTTTTGATGAATTTTTAAAAACAAAAAATATTCCTGGAATTACAGGTGTGGATACTCGAGCGATTACCAAAATTGTTCGAGAACACGGCACGATGAAGGCTTCACTTGTACAAGCAAGAGATGAGGTAGAACATCAAATGAGCCAACTTCAAGCCACAGTATTACCAACAAATCAAGTCGAAACAAGTAGTACAACAACCGCTTATCCATCACCAAATACAGGCAGAAAAGTTGTCGTTGTTGACTTCGGATTGAAACATAGCATTCTACGGGAACTTTCAAAACGAGAATGTAATCTCACCGTTGTACCATACAACACCAGTGCTCAAGAAATTTTGGAAATGGAACCTGATGGTGTCATGCTAACTAATGGACCAGGAGACCCAACAGATGTTCCAGAAGCAATTGAAATGATTAAAGAAATTCAAGGTAAAATTCCAATTTTCGGTATTTGCCTAGGTCATCAATTATTTAGCCTTGCAAATGGAGCGACAACCTACAAAATGAAATTTGGACACCGTGGATTTAACCATGCCGTTCGTGAAATTGCAACAGGACGAATTGACTTCACCTCGCAAAATCATGGCTATGCTGTTTCATCAGAAAATTTACCTGAAGACCTAATGATTACCCATGTTGAAATCAATGACGACTCAGTTGAAGGAGTGCGTCACAAACACTTCCCAGCATTTTCGGTACAATTTCACCCAGACGCAGCTCCTGGACCTCACGATGCTAGCTATCTTTTTGATGATTTTATGGATCTCATGGATAATTTTAAAAAAAGTGTTGGTATAAATGAATTTACAAATATTGGTTCTTAATAAAACTGACAAAAGTAACAAAAAATAGAAAGCCTGTTTTTATAGCAGGTTCTTTTTTTATAAATTAATAAGTGCATCAACAATATCATTTTTGCCTTTTTAGTAAAATGATTATATATTTTAAGGGTTACTTTTGTATCAGAATATCCTACTCTTTCCATAATTGATTTTAATGATATAACGAGTTCTGAGAGAAGTTAAACATGAGAATGTCTAAAAATATGAGAGGAAATTTTTGTGGGAATACGATTAGTTTTGGTAGCTTCTTTTAAACTTAAATTAAAAGAGTTTAACACTTATGAGTTACCTCTACTAAATAAGAAAATATAGTCATCATTTTCAGCAGAAAAAACTTAAATTGAGTAAGCGATTGAAAATGGAAAGATTTCAGTTGTAAAATGCCAAGAACGCTCTGACAGATGTGAAGAGTAACTGACAGAAACATCAGATGGGATCGCGGAAGTACCAATAGATGATGTTCACACTTCTTCAAAGTCGAGTGTTGAACCAATATTTGCAAAGTAAGCACTCGCTACGATGATTGAATTGGAAAAATCAGTACTGCAAGGAGTGAAACAAGTTTGATTTGCTTATGATAAAGTTGGAGACATAAGTGATATAAAATAGCGGTTGAAATGCCACCTCCAATATCTTATGCCGTCCCAAGGGTATATGGGAAACAATATCTGGGTAACATATGCTAAAAGATACCTCCGAAAAGGTCAGACTGTCAAAAACCATCAGAAATAATAAGCCAAATGGAACTAGATAAGTATGAGTCGGTCTCCAAGGTGAGAAGTTTCAACACTGAGTAATCTACAAATATACGGCTTTGAAAGCTTAAGACTTAGAAATGGGTTTTGAAATGCAAAATATTATGTTCAAAATGATGAAATTACTCCCAATAAAGTAATTCCTAACTCTACTACAGATGGTGGAGCTGAACCCGGAGTATAGGAGACACCTAAAAACTGTCAATGATAATCGAAAAAGAATATCAGAGCGGTCAATGTACCTATAAAATTAGGCAAGTGGGGTCGGAGTTGTCAAGGGAAGCTACAAACATAGCTTGACTTAATGGGCGATGAGAGTGTTGGCATAACTGAGGATGGTCCTTGTAATGAGAGCAGGAGGAGATGCCACAAGTCATATTTAATAAACACAAAGCATTTCTCATGCACATAAGGATTCTGGTATGACAAAAAATCACACTCAGAAAATATATCTTATTAGAAGCGAGTGATGTCTTTGACTACTATTTCAGACAAACAGACAAAGAATAGTAAACTAAGACACAACGAATACGCTATGCAAAAAAGTCTTAAACAGCTACTCCTAAAACGCAAAAGACCCGAACTGGCAAGGGCCAGGCTATGGTAAATGTGAGTGTAATAACTTGTATTATTGAACTAGTCAACTTAATCATAATACTTAAATAGTTTAAAAGTAGATGGTTTTCAAGTTTTGCTTAAAGAAGTATAAGCTTTTAATACTAACAAAAAAGGAAGAATAGTGGATTGTTTAGATCGGCTTATAAAGCATTAATTTTAGTGTGAACACAAGTTGTTCATGGAAACAATTGTAAGTTCATCGCTTTAAAAATCATCATGAATTGTTCTCAATGAAAATCATTGGTTGAAATTGATGTTCATATTCAACTTCCAACAGAAAAATAAAAACAGGGGATTTATCTGATTCAATTAAAGAGATTATTACAGAGTGTGAAGATATGGATAAAGGATGGAATATAGTTGGATTAACTAGTTCGTATTTCCGGAGAGCAGCATCCATTTTACCACTATTTGGACGTGCAGGTTATTGCTCCCTTGATTTGTGCTGCTCAACAAGTAGTTGTAGGTATGAAATTTATGAACTGCTGCAGCAATGTTGAAATTTTCAATCCAAATAAACGAGGATTAGTGAGTATAATAATTTATCGGAACTTAAAGGGAAAATTATCGATCAGTAAGAATGAAAATCTTTTATAATATAGTAAAAGTTTCAAACTTAGGTGCCAGTAAATGCTGATACTTTTTATTTTATTGAATAGTCTATATAATTCATAGCAAAAGAAGAACATAAGAGTAAACTAAGAAAATCAAGATTTATTCTTGATATCTCTTAATCTAAGAGTTCCAAGCTCTTAATAATTTCAGTTTAGCATCCTACTTTAGGTGCTTTTTATATAAAAAAACCGGTAAATTACCGAGTCTTTTTATGTTCTATTAAAATACTGTTGTTAAAACATGTATTACTAAATATATCCCATAGACAAGAACAATGATTCCAGAGATAACATTGACCCACACTAAGAATAATTTTGGTAACTTTTCTTTCAGTAATCCTACGAATAGCGTAATACCGTAGAACCAAAAAACTGTTGCTAAGAGAACGCCAATTATGAAGTAGAAAGATTCTATCCCGGATAGTGTACCATGTAAGGCACCTAGCATTAAAGATCCATCTATGAGAGCTTGCGGATTGGCCCAAACAAGCAGTAAAGAAGACAAAATTACTTTACCTAGAGTTTGGGAAGCAGAAACAGGTGAATTTTCATCAAAATGAGCTGCTCGAGAATCTTTCAGAATCCCCCATGCGATATAGATCAATAACATTCCACCTACTGCCATCACTATAAGCTTAAAGATTTCGTTTGTAGAAATTAAAGCCCCCATTCCATAGAAGGCGGCAATTTCGAAAATAGCATCAGAAAGCCATATAAAAAAAGCATAAATGAGTGCTTTTTTGAGAGTATTAGTAAGTGCGTTATTGAAAACATAAATATTTTGCATCCCTATTGGAGCAATTGCTGCAAATCCAATAAGCATACCTTTAAGAATTACAAATAACATAAAATAAATTTTAACATAATTATGTTTTTAAAACACAAAGCATGCTCTAAGCTCTTAAACTGATAGTTTAAAAAATTAGATATAATGAAGGGCTTAAAAATGAGTGTCAGCAAGACTCTGATATTTTTTATATAAAAAATACACCAGTTATATGTATAGCTCATTAGTTTTGTAACATACCGGAAAATGGCAGAGTACATGAGATTCTTTTCTCACAAAGATCATTTCACTTGAAAAGGATTTCTAAACTTCATATAATTAAATTATCTATGCACGAGTAGCTATTCTATATGCTTTCTATTCTATAAAGTATTCTAGTGTGTAGCAAAATGCCTAATATTTATTAGGTGTTTTTTAATTACATTCTGTATTGTAATTGTTTCGCATTACTTTATCGCATTTATAATAAGTTTTATATTTATTTGCGCCGGTTGGTACTATCGCCATTATTTGTTAGCAAAGATAAAGTGGTTTTCACGTAGAGACTTTTGGACCAATAACCTTTAGCACGTGTACCAGAGTAGAGTATTTTTATTTTATAGTTTATATATTGTGGGCAGTAGCTTATTATTTATTAAATTGGATATTATATCTTGATAATCTTCAATTTGATGGATTTAATGCACTATCATTTAATACTGTTCATAGAAAGATTCATCAACTTATCAATATTTTGTTACTGGCCACAGGTATAATAGAAATTTATTTTTTTCCTATTATGGGATTGGGCGTTGCATCGCTACAAATTATAACGTGGGTGGTTCCTTCTCCTGCAAATTCAGATAAAATAGAAGTCGAAAAAATTTTTTATTATTCATTTAAGAAATGTGTTCTATAATAACTTTATTCCAAAAAATAAACTTTTTCATAAATACTCCTAAAGCGCCTACTAATCTAGGCGTTTTTTATCGTCTCGCGTACAAGCTTTATCACTTCAGAAGGTTAATATAATGTTTTTAGAGGCTTTATCAAGCATACAAAGTAACTTTTGAAGTTGAATTTAAAAGTGAGTTTCAAAATATTAACAATAAAAAGCATAATGATAGGCTTATTTCTAAGTTATTTGTTATTGAGAAGAATATGCTCCTCACATATTTACTTGTAAAATAATCAAATTTCCTCATGAATTTTTTTATAAACTTTAAATTTTATCCAATCTATTGAGTACATATTTCAATAATTATATGTAGCATGCCCTTATAAAAAAGTGAATTCTTTTTGTAAGTTTAAAAAATACGCAATATGTTATAATCTAGAGATATGAAAATTAAAAAAATAGTATTTTCACTTATTATTCTTATAATATGTACTGTTATAGGAGTCTTTTACTACGCTTTTAAAGTTGAACCTTATCGTTTAGTAGTCAACGAGCATCAAGTGAATAATACAAATTCTAAAGAAAATTTGAAAATTGTTCAGTTGTCTGATTTACATATTAAAAAGGATTTTAATGCTGATCGATTAGATAAAGTGATTCAAAAAACAAATGAACAAAATCCTGATTTTATTATTTTCTCGGGAGATTTATATGATAATTATTCGCAATACAATGAAAATGAAGCGGTTATTTCTAAGTTAAAAAGCCTGAAAGCAAAATATGGAAAAATTGCAATTTGGGGCAATCGAGATTATGGTGGGGGAGCTGTCAGGGAATATGCAAATATTATGGCTGAATCTGACTTCTATCTTTTAAGAAATGAAAATCAAGTTTTTACTTTGGATAATGGTAAGAAAATTTTATTCACAGGTTTGGATGATGCTTTGTTAGGGAATCCGCAATTTCCCTCGCCAAATCAAATGGCTGAAACGTGTTATGATATATTATTGACTCATGAACCGGATGAAGTTAGCCAATATCAAAATAAGGGTTATGAATTAATTCTTTCTGGTCATAGCCATGGAGGTCAAATAAACATCCCACTCATTCCTCAAATTCAAAAAAAAGCTACGTCATTGATGAGTCATGCGAATAACTATACTGGTGGACTCTATCAGTTAGGGAAAAATGAAAAACTTTATGTTAATACGGGGATAGGAACGACTCATTTATCAGCCAGATTTGGTGTAGCTCCTGAAATTGCCGTTTTAACTTTTTAGATATCTAGATTACTAAATGAAATCGCTTGACATTTTAGGTGACCTATTATAGAGTTTAAATAGAATATATTAGCTTAAATAGCATAAGGCTAGGCTAAAATGGGGTATTTGGATGCAGGGGAAAAGGTTTATTTGCTACTTAGTATTATAAAAGCAGTGGGTGTTTGGAATATCGCTAATGGAACTCAAGTTTTAAGCAAAGCTTAAGCCAGTCTTTTACGTTATGTAATTTGAAAATAGGTTCTTTAAAAAATCAGCTAATCAAATTACTTGAGGGCATCCTTTTATCAAGGTATAATAGATATATCTTTATTTCAGATATTAATTGTTAATTCTAGAACTCATCGGTTGAACAATCGGAAATCAACAATTAATATCTGATTCAAATAGGGAAAAGAGAGTTCTCCTTCGGGAGGATTTTTTAATAAAGAAATTTTTCTATTCTAAGTATGTAAGGGGAGAATATGAGACTTTGGCATGAATCTTTAATCAAAAAGCTTCCAAGACAGCAACTTTTGGGACAGCATCGTGAATGTTGTGCCCTTCGAGGAAAAGGCTGGGGCAAGCCACATTCAACAGTAAATTATGTTTTTAATTATTCGCCCTATAAACTTTTTCAATATCATTTACAAGTAATGGCTGAAATGAGAAAAAGAGGTTATCATCCGGATGAAAAATGGCTAAATCCTTTATATCGGGGACAAACTTCTAAAGTATATTTAGAACTAGAAGAAGTTGTCCAAACCTTTCCAATCTATCCTGAACATAATAATGATTATCTTGAAGAATGTAAAGAAAATTTAAGAGAAAAGGGAATAATAATCTAGAAAATAAAAAGAGGATTTCCTTTGAAAAGGCTTAAATGATATGATAAAATCATGAGTATAAAATGAGAAAGAGAGTGACTCATGATTGTCGATTTAGGAAATATCTGGGATGCCTTGAGTGCGATTGGAACTATAGGTGTAGTTATTGTTTCACTTTATTTGGCAAGAAAAGACTATCGGAAAAAATTAGAAGTTGACTATTGGATTTCTTATAAAATATTTTCTGGAGAAAAAGTATCTTTGTGGTCTATTGATCTTGTAAATATTGGCTCTGTTCCCGTAAAAATTTATGAAGTGGGTATTTATCGAAAAAATTGGCTAAGAAAAAGACGAAAGAAAATAATTTTTATGATGCCTAGAGATTTCGAGTATGAAAGTGCCAAACTACCAATTTTACTTAATCCGCAAGAAGACGCAACTTATTTCATAGCCAAAAATGAGTGTATAACTAAAATAAAAGAACTTGGAATTAATCAACGTAAGATTGGTCTTTATGCTAGAGATACTACCGGAAAATATTATTATAGAAAATTTTTATTGGAGTAGGTTTACTTTTTTTAAGAATTGTAAAGTTTGTAAAGTTTTTTTCTTGACAAAAGAAAATTTTAACTTGAAATTTATCTATAAATTTGATAGAATGTTTAAGTATTCGTACAACTTTGGTCTGGCAAACAGTCCAAGGCAGAAAGGAAATTCTAACGATGAAACAAAATATCCATCCAAATTACCAACCAGTGGTCTTCATGGACACTACAACTGGTTACAAATTTTTGACTGGTTCAACTAAAGGTTCTAAAGAAACTGTTGAATGGGAAGACGGAAACACTTATCCATTGATTCGTGTTGAAATCTCTTCAGATTCACATCCATTCTATACAGGTCGTCAAAAATTCCAAGCAGCGGACGGACGTATCGCTCGTTTCGAAAAGAAATACGGCAAACAATAATAGAAATGGTCACTCGACCATTTTTATTTTTACTTTTAAAAGTTGTCATTTGACAGCTTTTTATTATGAAAAAATATAGAAATAAGATAAAATAAAGAAAAATAATTAAATTGTGGGAGAATATTAAAAGATGAAATGGTCTCTAAATGAATTAACGAAAAAAAAACAGATTAGTTTCAATGAAGAATTAGATTTACGTGAAGAGTTGCTCAAACGTTCACAAGAAATTTTGAACTGTCAACCAATTGAGGTTAAAGGTGAAATTGCTTATGATGATGATTTATTTTATTTAGATTATCAAATAAAAACAGTATTGACATTGCCTTCGTCAAGAAGTTTAAAACCAGTTGAGTATCCTATTGATCTTCTTGTCAATGAAATTTTTGCGACTGAAGAGAGTTTGAGAGGAAATCAAGAATTATTAGACAATGATTTGATTATTGTTTTGGATAAAGATTTAATTAGTTTAGATGAATCAATCACTGATAACCTTTTATTGGAAATTCCTTTACAAATTTTTGCTGAAGATGAAGAGGCCGAAGAGTTGCCGTCTGGTAAATTCTGGTCTGTTTTAAGTGAAGAAGATTATGCCAAACAACAAGAAGAAAAATTGGAAGAAAAGAAATCTCCTTTTGACGGTTTGAATGGATTATTTGATTAGACGGCTCTCATTTTCAAAGGATTTCAGCCTTAAAGCATAAGAAAGCGAAAACAATTTAAAAAAAGCGTCAAATAGTTTGTACATAAATTAAATTTATCTTATAATAGTATTATAAGAAATCGAATTATACAGTTTTTTTAACAAAGGAGAATAATATGACTTCAAAGAAAATTTTGATTATTGAGGATGAAAAGAATTTAGCGCGATTCGTCTCATTGGAATTAGAGCATGAAGGCTATGCGACTGAGATTAAAGATAACGGTCGCTCTGGTCTTGAAGAAGCAACTTCAAAAGATTATGATTTAATCTTGCTTGATTTGATGCTTCCTGAACTCGACGGCTTTGAGGTAGCTCGTCGTTTACGAAAAGAAAAAGATACACCAATTATTATGATGACGGCACGTGATTCAACGATGGACCGTGTTGCTGGTCTTGATATTGGTGCTGATGATTATATCACTAAACCTTTTGCCATAGAGGAACTTTTGGCGCGTGTTCGTGCTTTCTTCCGTCGTGAAGAGCATGGTCACGCCATTGAACGTGCTGAAAATACTTCTTTCCGTGATCTTGTGATTGATAAAACGAATCGTACGGTTCATCGTGGTAAAAAAGTAATTGATTTAACGCGTCGTGAGTATGACCTTCTTTTGACATTGATGCAAAATGTTGGTGATGTTGTGACTCGTGAACATTTAGTTTCACAAGTTTGGGGATATGAAGAAGGAACAGAAACAAATGTTGTAGATGTTTATATTCGTTATCTTAGAAATAAAATTGATGTTGAGGGTCAAGATAGCTATATTCAAACTGTTCGTGGCTTAGGTTATGTAATGCGTGAACGCAAATAAAAAATAAGATGAAAAAATTATTTACTTTCAATAAGAAAAAAGAGACGGTAGGGGAAAGTTCAACTAAGCGGTCTATCATGCTTAGGTGGGCTTTTGCTAACACCGTTTTTTGTTTTATTACTTTTACTTTGTTTGCTACTTTGACTTATCAATTGACAATCAGTTCTTTTATTAAAGAAGAACAACAATTATTAACTCGCTCTATGGATAGTGTTGAGGAAGTCTTAGAAAAAGCAGATGCTCCTTTGAATTCATCGAATTTGAACACATATATTGAAGCGACATCAAAGATTCAAAACGGTGAGTCTGAAGGAATGAGTTTGGGGAGTATTATTGGCACACGGAAAGCTTTTTATATTTATGATTTAAATCATAAATTATTGTATTCAACGAATCGACATACTTTTGGCTTTCAGAATCAGGCTAATAATGAAATGAAAGAGATTCGGGGAGAAAATCCGGGTTATTTAGTTCAGAGAAAAATTATTTCTAAATCAACAGGACAAGTTGTGGGATACTTACAGGCTTTTTATGATACGACGACTTATCATCGAATTTCTAATCTTCTTTTGATTGTCTTGTTAATTTTAGAAATTGTTGCCTTGATAGTCGCTCAGATGATTGGTTATTTCATGGCTAATTATTTTATGAAACCATTGGAAAAACTTTATCAGGGTATGCAAGAAATGGCAAATGATCCAACAAATGATTTTGAACCGATTGAAATTCAAAGTGGAGATGAAATCGAAGAGTTGGCTCACGTTTACAACGATATGATGTTGAAGATGAAGGCATATCTCGAACAGCAAAATCGATTTGTTTCTGATGTTTCTCATGAATTAAGAACACCCTTAGCTGTCTTGGATGGACATATTAACTTGTTGAATCGATGGGGGAAAAATGATCCAGAAGTATTAGATGAATCTTTGCAGGCAAGTTTAGATGAAGTTGATCGAATGAAGAAAATGCTTGAGGAGATGTTGGCTCTTGCTCGTCTTGAAAATGTTGACTTATCAAGTGAAGAACTGGATTGTGATGTTGGAAAAGTTTGTAATCGGGCACTTAAGAATTTTCAGCTTTTGCATGATGATTTTGAAATAGTGCTTGATAACCGTCTTATTTATCCAACTCATGCGCGAATTTCAGAAAATCATTTTGAACAAGGCTTACGAATTCTGTTAGATAATGCTGCTAAATATTCTCCTGATGATCGTAAAGAAATCGTGATTACTGTTTCCGAGGATGAACAGTTTGTGATTACGAGTGTGTCTGACAAAGGAATTGGAATTTCAGAAGAGGATATTAATCATCTTTTTGAACGTTTCTTTAGAGCGGACAAGGCTCGCAATCGAGAAATTGGTGGAACTGGTTTAGGTTTACCAATTTTAGCTCGATTGGCCGAAAATTATCAAGGGGAAATTGAGGTAAATTCAGAACTGGGTCTTGGTTCAACTTTTACTCTAAAATTCCCGAAAATAAAATAAAGAATAAGAGAATTGCTAAAGGGCAGTTCTTTTTTTGTGGTGCATGTTATATTTTGTAACATCAAATGCAAAAATAATTGACTTGTTTGGAAAATTGTGTTATATTTTATTACATGATTAAATTATCAGAAAATATTGATAATATTCTGTTTTAATCTCGAACTTTTAAAGGAGAAATTTTATGGACACAGGCTCAATTGCATTTATTTTAATTTGTGCGGCATTGGTATTTTTGATGACGCCTGCATTAGCATTTTTTTATGGGGGACTTGGACGCCGAAAAAATGTGTTAAACACAATGATGATGTCTCTGGCACCAATGGCCCTGGCTTCTATTTTATGGGTAATTATTGGCTTCTCATTTTCATTTTCAGGAAGCAATAGTTGGATTGGTGATTTCAACCATTTGTTTATGAATGGCGTGGACATGGCTAAAAATTCACTTTTTCCTGCTAATCATATTCCAGATGGCCTTTTTTCTGGTTTTCAAATGATGTTCTCGATTATCACAGTAGCTCTAATTACGGGATCTGTTGTTGGAAGAATGAGATTTACACCAATTTTGATTTTTATGACTGCTTGGTTAATTTTAGTTTATTATCCTTTGGCTCATATGGTTTGGGGCGGTGGATTTTTGGCTCAGATTCATGCGATTGACTTTGCAGGTGGAGATGTTGTTCATATTTCCAGTGGGGTGACAGGACTTGTACTCGCTTTAGTGCTTGGAAAACGTCGAGATTATGAGCGTTTAGATTATCGTCCACATAATATTCCTTTTGTTGTTTTGGGCGCTGGCCTCCTATGGTTTGGTTGGTTCGGCTTTAATGCTGGGTCAGCACTTACTGCTAATGGTGTGGCAATTAACGCTTTTATGACGACTAATACGGCGGCAGCGGCAGCAATGTTTTCATGGATGATTGTAGAAAAAATATTGATTGGTAAACCTTCAATTGTTGGTGCTTGTTCTGGTGCGGTAGTTGGATTGGTTGCGATTACTCCAGGTGCAGGTTTTGTTTCTCTATGGTCATCATTAATTATTGGTCTTTTGGTCAGTCCTTTGTCATACTTTATGATTTCTGTAGTTAAAAAGAAATTGGGATATGATGATGCTTTAGATGCTTTTGGTTGTCACGGCATTGGCGGGATGTTTGGCGGAATTATGACAGGAATTTTTGCAACGCCAGCTTTGGCACCAGAAAAAGGTTATGCTGGTTTAATCTATGGTTCTGGGAAATTACTTTTGGCTAATGTATCTGCGGTTATCTTCACAGTTATTTTTACTGCTCTTGTAAGCTGGGTCATTATTAAAGTAATTGCCTTGTTTATGCCAATTCGTGTGTCTGACCGTGCTGAAGCTATTGGACTTGACGACAGTGAGCACGAAGAAACTGCTTATCCAACCTTCTTAGGTTTGGATTCTTAAGTTTAATTTTACTGACAGATATTTCTTATATAAAATTGTGAGTTTGTCAGTAAAATCAATTTTGAGTGATGTTTTTGAAGTATACTGACAAGTCTGTCAGTAAAAATGTAAGATACAAAGAGAGAAAAAATATGAAAAAAATTGAAGCGATTATTCGGACAGATAAATTAGAAGATTTGAAAGCGGCCTTATCAGACAATGGCTTAGTGCATGGGATGACAGTTTCTCAAGTTTTGGGTTATGGTGAACAAAAAGGATTTACAGAATATGTTCGTGGTCAACGAATTGAAACTACTTTACTTTCTAAGTTAAAAATAGAAATTGTATCAATCGATGAAAAAGTTGATGACATTGTTAATGTGATTATTAAAGCAGTCCAAACGGGTGAAGTGGGAGATGGGAAAATCTTCATTCAACCTGTTGAGCGTGTAATTCGAATTAGAACCTTAGAAGAAGATGCTCAAGCGCTCTAAGTATCATACTTTATAACAGGATAAAGTGTAAATTCTTAGAAAGCCCTTTCCAGATTCACTACTGCTGACTCTCAGTGTAATAACTAGCATATTTGTAAGTCAGCAAAGCTAACAACGACTTTTCTAGGTTGGAAATGATTCTTCTTGATGAGTTCTATCTTATTAAAAATTAAGCTGACAAATAGGTCAGCTTTTTGTATTTTTTTGAAAAAATTACTGACAGACTTGTCAGTAAATAAGACTGTTGAAAAAAAGCCCGATTAGGGGTAAAATAGATTAGATAAAGTCGTCAGTGAAATATTTTACTGACAACTTAAAAAGGAATAGAAAATGAAAAAAATAACGAAATTTAAAGATCAAAAAATCTTAGTTCTTGGACTTGCCCGTTCTGGAATGGCTGCCGCCCTTGTGCTCAATGAGTTGGGTGCGATTGTTACGGTCAATGATGGCAAACCTTTTGAAGAAAATAAAGAAGCGCAATTACTTTTAGAAGAAGGGATTAAAGTCATCACAGGGAGTCATCCTATTGATTTATTGGATGAAGATTTTGCACTAATGGTAAAAAATCCAGGAATTCGTTATGATAATCCAATGGTTGAACGAGCTGAAGCATTGAAGATTCCCGTAATTACTGAGGTTGAACTTGCTTATCTCATTAGTGAGGCTCCAATTATTGGAATTACCGGAACCAATGGGAAAACAACGACGACAACATTGATTGCTGATATTTTAAATGCCGATGGTCAGTCAGCAAAATTGTCAGGGAATATTGGTTTTCCAGCTTCAGAAGTAGCCGAAAAAGCGAGTGCTTCTGATACATTAGTGATGGAACTTTCAAGTTTTCAATTGATGGGCATTGATACCTTCCACCCTAAAATTGCCTTAATTACAAATTTATTTTCAGCTCATTTAGACTATCATGGTTCGCAAAAGGCATATGAAGCTGCAAAATGGCGAATTCAAGAAAATATGACTTCAGATGATTTTTTGATTCTCAATTTTAATCAAGAAAAGTGCCGTAATTTGGCTGACAAAACGAAAGCGACTGTTTTTGCTTTTTCAACAAAAGAAAAAGTTAATGGTGCCTATTCTAAAGATGGAAAAATTTATTTTAATGATGAATATATCATGGAAGTTTCTGAACTTTCACTTCCTGGTGAGCATAATCTAGAAAATGCTTTAGCTGCTATTGTAGCTTCAAAATTACAAGGGACAAAAAATGAAGCGATTGTAGAAGTGCTGACGAGTTTTGCTGGCGTAAAACATCGTTTGCAATATCTTGGCGAAATTGATGGTCGTAAAGTCTATAACGACAGCAAGGCAACCAATATTTTGGCTACTCAAAAAGCACTTTCTGGTTTTGATAATAGTAAACTTTGGCTTTTAGCTGGTGGACTTGATCGTGGAAATGGTTTTGAAGAGTTAGAAAAAGACTTGCAAGATTTGAAAGGAATGGTTGTTTTTGGTCAAACAGCAAATAAATTACGTTTGACTGCAGAAAAATTGAATATTCCCGTTTTTGATAGTGAAAATGTTGCAAAAGCCCTCGAAGAAATTCTACCTCAAACGCAAGCAGGAGATACAATTTTACTTAGTCCAGCTTGCGCAAGTTGGGACCAATATAAAACTTTTGAAGAACGCGGCGATTTATTCATCCAAGCCTTTGAAAATTTGAAAAAATAAAAGTACTGACAACTATTGAATTAATTTATGTTAAAATTAATTTTACTGACAGAAAGAATAATTACGATTCATCTTGCTGACAGCTATCAGATTTAATTTGTACTTTATTTCTATCATTATTTTTTGGGTTATCCTCATGGAGAACAAGGACTTAATGAACCTTAGGTACAAAAATATTTGTCAGAGAATCCCCAAACTATTGGAGAAAAACAAACATGCGAATTATCATTACAGGTGGCGGCACAGGCGGTCATATTTATCCAGCGCTAGCTTTCCTTAAGTATTTGGAAAAAGTAGAACCAGATACAGAAGTTCTTTATATTGGAACGAAAAAAGGCTTGGAGGCAAAAATTGTCCCTCAAGCAGGAATTAAATTAAAAACAGTTGATATCCAAGGATTACGTCGTTCGCTTAGTCCTCAAAATTTAAAAACAGCTTATAAGTTTTTTAAATCTGTCTCAGATGCAAAAAAAATTATGAAAGAATTTAAACCAGATGTTGTTTTGGGAACTGGTGGATATGTGGCAGGACCAGTTGTTTATGCTGCTGCGCAATTAAAAATTCCAACAATTATACATGAAGGAAATTCTTTCCCAGGAATAACTAATCGTTTCCTTGCTAAAAAAGTTGACCGAATTGCAGTAGGTTTTCATGCGGCAGAACAATATTTTCCAGCGAGTAAAACGACTTTTACTGGAAATCCAAGGGCACAAGAAGTTGCAGATGCAGCGGCTCAAGTAGAAAAATTTGAAGAGCCAACGGTTGTTATTTTTGGTGGCTCACGTGGCGCTTTAAAACTTAATAATGCCTTTATTGAAGCCCTTCCTGAATTAGCACAACGTTCATTTAAAACCGTTTATGCTTCAGGAGATATTTATTATGATGATTACAAGGAAACTTTTAATCAATATAAAGAAAATTCTAATTTAGATATTCGTCCTTATATTAATAATATGACAGAACTTTTAGCAAAAAGTCAGCTCTTTTTAGGACGGTCTGGGTCAACAACCATTGCTGAAGTTACAGCTTTGGGCTTACCAGCCGTTTATGTCCCAAGTCCAAATGTGACAGCTGACCAACAGACTAAAAATGCTCAAGAATACGTTGACCAAGGTGCAGCTATTATCATCAAAGATGAAGACCTAACGGGTCAAACTTTGGTTGAAGCTATTTCAAATATACTTGAAAATAATGAGAAGTATCAAGAAATGCAAGCAGCTAGTCTAAAAGCGGGCGTTCCAGATGCTAGCCAACGCCTTTACAATCTAGTGAAAGAAATTAGTAAATAAATGAGTGAAAAAGATAATAACTTAACCCCTTGGCAGCAAAAACATCTTGAATATCAGAAAAGAAAAGCAGAAGAAGCCAAAAAAGAAAAGAAAGCAAATCAACCTAAAAAGGTTCATTTTTCTTCACCTTTTCTTAAAAGTCTCCCAAAAACTGAAAATAACTTTGATGACACTAGAGACGAAGCTGAGTCAGCTGAGTTGTTAGACGAAGACTTTGAAACTAATAACGAAGAAAGTCAATCAAGAGAAGCTCCGATTGAAAACGAAAAAATTATTGCTCAGTTAGAACAACTTTCTCAAGAGAATGAATATGAGTACGAAGAAGAGCAAATCAAAAGACTTTCGAGATTTTCTTCTTTATTTAAAGGTTCAGCTCCACTTTTAAAGAAAATGTGGCCAGCCTTAGCAATTGTTGTTCTGGTATTCGTTGGCTCTCTTTATTTGATTTCACCTCTAAGCAAAATATCAACTTTTAGTGTTTCCGGAAATGCGAATGAAAGTAGCGAACAAGTTGCATTAGCTTCAGGAATTCAAACAAGTGATAGTATTTTTAATATCCTAAATAATAAGGAAAAAATAGAAGCAACAATCGAACAAAAATTTCCTAGAATTTCTGCCGTTACAATCAATTACCATTTTCCTAATCGTTTTGAGGCCATTGTAAAAGAACATACAAACAGTGTCTATGTCAAACGTAACAACCAAACTTACCTTGTCTTAAATAACGGTTATGTTATTACAACACCAGTTGATGCAACTAAGCTTGAAAAATTGCCAGTTTTACAAAATTTTAATGATGAAGAAGTTAAAACTTTTGTAAATGCTTATGAAACGCTTAAACCAGCAATAAAATCACTGATGACTAATGTTACTAAAACTCCTACAGATGCGACGAAAGATTTCATTGCCATTGATATGAGTGACGGAAATCAGGTTCGAGTTTCATTGAGTCAATTAGCTGACCGCCTGCCATATTATCCAAGCGTTGCTAAGCAAGTTCAAGCACCGCAAGTTGTAGATATGGAAGCAGGTATTTATACGAAGCCAAAAGCTGCTTATGATGCTTATCTTTCACAATTATCTACCTCAAAATCAGCATCTATTTCTGCCCAAAATGCGAAAAAGACTGATGCAAGTAGTGAAAATACTGCCCAAAGCACAACAACAAGTTCAAATTAAAAATAAAAAAAGTGATAATTTAGGATTGTCACTTTTTTAGCACAGAGCAAGCTATAAAAATAGCCGATAAAATGCTATAATAGATAGCACGCATTTTTGTGGAAAAATAATAAATAAACTATATAAAGAAAATTTAGAGGAGAAACTGTATGTCTTTGTTTTTAGATACAGCACGAATTGAAGTAAAAGCTGGTAAAGGTGGCGATGGTGCAGTTGCTTTTCGCCGTGAAAAATATGTTCCAGATGGTGGACCTGCCGGTGGTGATGGAGGTAAAGGCGGTTCTGTAATCTTTAAAGTTGATGAAGGAATGTCAACTTTGATGGATTTCCGTTATAACCGTATTTTCCGTGGTAAACCAGGTGAAAAAGGGATGAACAAAGGAATGCACGGTCGTGGAGCCGAAGATTTGATTGTTCATGTGCCTCAAGGAACGACTGTTAAAGATAACGAAACTGGTGACGTTTTAGTTGACTTAATCGAAAAAGATCAAGAATTTGTGGTTGCTAAAGGTGGACGTGGTGGACGTGGAAATATTCGTTTTGCCACACCACGTAACCCAGCACCTGAGGTAGCAGAAAATGGAGAACCAGGTGAAGATAAAATTCTACTTTTGGAACTTCGTGTATTAGCAGATGTTGGTTTAGTTGGTTTCCCATCTGTTGGTAAATCAACATTATTATCCGTTGTTTCAAATGCGCGTCCTAAAATTGGTGCTTACCATTTCACAACGATTACTCCTAATATCGGAATGGTTCAAGTAGGCTATGGAGATAGTTTTGTTATGGCAGATATGCCAGGATTGATTGAAGGAGCACACTCTGGTGCAGGACTTGGAATTCAATTCTTGCGTCATATTGAGCGTACACGTGTCCTACTTCATATCCTCGATATGTCGGAACTTGAAGGGCGAGATCCATACGAAGATTACAAAACAATCAATGATGAATTAGAATCTTACAATTTACGTTTGATGGAGCGTCCACAAATTATTGTTGCCAATAAGATGGATATGCCCGAAGCCGCAGAGCGTTTAGCAGAATTTAAAGAAAAATTGGCTGCTGATTTAGGTCCAGATAAAGAAATGCCTGAAATTTTCGAAGTTTCTGGTTTGACTAAAACAGGCCTTCAAGGTTTGCTTGCACGCACAAGTGAATTACTTGCACAAACACCAGAATTCTTACTTTATGACGAAGATGAAATGGCTGATGAAACGGCTTATTACGGCTTTGAAGAAGAAGAAAAACCATTTAAAGTTTCTCGTGATGATGATGGTGGATGGCGCTTATCTGGTGATAAGATTGAAAGGCTCTTTATCATGACTAATTTTGATCATGATGAATCAGTTATGAAATTTGCTCGTCAAATGCGTGCAATGGGCGTTGATGAAACGCTTCGTTCAATGGGAGCCAAGGATGGCGACTATGTTAGAATTCAAAAATTTGAATTTGAATTTGTAGATTAAAAATTTCAATATTTTCGGAGATTAAAAATGGGATTTAAAATTATTGGTGACCGTGACAAAGACGGAAATTTTATTGCCTCAGCCGATTATTGGACCGATGAACGGATTGACGAATTGTTAAAAAAATACAATCCTCATGGTAAATTGACTTTATCAAAGGCTAATCAAAAGAAAAATGATGAAAAAAAGACTGATTAATTCAGTCTTTTTTTTACTGACAGAACAAATATTTTCACTGACAGCTAGAATAGTGATTTCTGTCAGTAATTTTAGGTTCAATTATTTCTTGAAAAATAACTTTATTGACCGTTTGGGATTGGTCAGCAACTTTATAGAGCGCATTACGTTGAAGGGTTTGAACTTGAAAAGTAGGAGTGATATTCAAAGATTTATTCAGATTATCAGTAATAATTTGATTGGGGTTAAAAGAAATATCATCGGGAATCAAAGAAAGAATTGCCGATTTTTCATAGTAGCGTTCAGAGATGTTTTGATTTGCGACATGAAAACTTAAAGCTTTAGGTACTTTGGGGTTATCAATAGGAAATCCAGCAATAACAGCATTAAAAGAAATATGTTGACCAAAATTAACTTGCTTACTTTTATATTTTTCAAGTTCAGCTCTAAGCAAAAGCTCAGCTTCCTCAAAATTTAAATTAGGTTGATAATAAAATTTCTTGCGAATATTATTGGTAATCAATTCAAATCCGGTAATTCCAACAACGAACCCATTTGGATTACTTTCAAATTTTTTAAAATGACTTTGGGTAAGAACTTCGTTGGTTGTAATTTGTCCATCTGAAATAATACTGATGAAATCCGGCAACATAACAATATTTATAAAACTCATGGTATAAAATCCTTAAAAATTCTGTCAGCAAAGTATTTAGTAAATTTTACTGACAGAAGAAGTGGTTGATTTTCAAATGTTTCTTATCATTGTATCACTTTTGGGAAATTTTATACTATTTTTTTTCATATTAAAAAACAATTAAATGATACTAAAAAACAATTTATGAAGTAATAAATTGTTTTTTAGTAAATATAAAGATGAATTAGAAAAAATAGCAGAAAAAAAACTCTAATTATTGGTGTTCTTTACGAAAAACTTCAATTTTTCGGAAAGAACACTAGTTAACTTATCAAATTTTCACTCTAGAATTACTTTGTAACTAAAAAAATTAGATACATACAACTATATTATATAATAATTAATTATTTTGTACAAGATTAACTACACGATTATTAAAAAATATATCTGTAAAATTACACATTACTCAATTACCTAAACAAATCAAGACCTAAAATTGAGCAAAAACATTGCAATACAATGAAAAAATTTCCGAAAAATTGAAGTTTTTCTGAAAATTACATTAGAATTTATAGAGAAAGAGAGGTCTTTTATTGATTACAAAGATAAAAGTTTGTAAATGTAAAGATTAAGAAAGGAAAGAATATTGAAAAAATTAGTATTAATTATTTTATTGCTATTCTCATCGTCAAATTTATTGACGAGCATGGCTTCAGCAGATACAACAAGTTATGATACAAAAGGTCAAGTCGGATTTACGGGAAATTGGGTAGGACCAGAATCAAGTTCAAGTAGTAAAGAAAATCCTAAAAAAGACCTTCCAATTACTCAGACCATACTCCCAAAAACAGGAGATATGGAATTCTCATCAATGGTAACTAGTTATGTTGGCTTATTAATTTTGGCAAGCATAATAGTTTATAAAAAAGAAAGAGGGAGGTTAACTTTATAGAAAATAAATAATAGTCGATTACTGCACCTTTTTTAAGGATAAAACAAATGGAGAAACTTAATGGATAAACTAATTTTAAAATCAACAACACTTCTTGCCGGCATACTGATTTCTGCCCCTATGATAATCACAACCGCTAGTGCGGCGACTACAGGTGGGGATTACACTTCAAGTGCAAATTTGACTTTGCAAGCAGGAACTGGTCCAGTCGACCCTCTTGATCCAACAGACCCAACCAATCCTGTAACACCAGTCGACCCAGGTACTCCAGGTGCTTCTGGAAATCTTACTGTCGATTATGGTTCAACCCTTTACTTCGGAACCCAATCAATTTCCACTCAATCTAAAACTTATTATGCACATCCTGATATGGTAAAAGATCAATCTAACGCTGTAAAAGTAGTGCCTAACTATGCTCAAGTAACAGACCAATCAGGTGAGCTATCAGGTTGGACATTAAGTTTAACACAAGCTTCAGATCTTCATATGGCTACTGGAACTTCAACAGATCCTGGATATGCACTTAGTGGTGCACAAATTAGCTTTACCGGTGGTACTCTCATTGGAGGAAATGGTATTACCGCTGGGAAGCCAAGTGATGTTGTCGCTTCAGGAACGCTCACACCAGGAGTAGCAACAAAACTAGTTTCAGCTGCAAAAAATGAAGGAGCAGGAACTTGGTTGTATAATTTTGGTGATGTAGATGCCTATGATGCAAGTTCAGTTGATACAGCCAATACCACAGATCATACTAAAGTGGCGACAAAATCAGCAATTAGTTTGGCTGTTCCTGCAGGTTTGATTGAGAAAGCGGCACCATATACTACAGATTTGTATTGGAGCTTGCAAGCCGTTCCAGGAAATGATTGGGATGGAAATACATCTGCGGTTACACCGGCACCATAAGTCTGATTTTGATAAAAGGAGAGATTAAATGAATAAAATTTTATTAAAATCAACGGTACTAGTAACTACTGCATTAATCGTGGGACCAATAATTGCCAGTGAAGCTGATGCCGCAAGCACCGGTGGAGATTATACATCAAATGGATATGTTAACTTTGCTGAAGGAGATAATACTGGAATTAACCCTGTTGATCCTTTAGACCCCTCTGTCCCTGTAGGACCAACAAATCCTGATGGTACTGACCCAACACCCGGAACAGGAGGAGCACTTTCAATCGATTTTGCTTCAAGTCTAAGTTTTGGAACACAAAAAATTTCTTCAAATGATGCCACATACTATGCTCATGCACAGTGGATTAGCAAAGATAAAGATGGAAGTGCAGTTGATATTACACGTCCTAATTATGTTCAAGTTACTGATACACGTGGAACCTGGGATGGGTGGACCTTGACTGTTGCAGAATCCGATCAATTTCAAAATGCTTCAGGAGACAAGCTAACCGGAGCAGAACTATCTTTTAGTAAAGGTTATACCGATGGAACCACTGCTGCAAAACCCGGTTACATCAATAGCACTAGTTTTGTTGTTAGTACAGCTGCTAGCAAAATTTTAGGAGCTGGTTCAAATCAAGGGATGGGAACTTGGGTATATGGCCTAGGAGCTAACGCAGATTATCAAGAAAATGGTGGAGCGCATCTGGGTAATGAAGCAGTTTCTACAGCATCACCAATCAGTCTTAAAGTTATTGCTGGTACAAATAAGGCGACTTCATATACGACACAATTAATTTGGTCCTTAACGAATACCCCAGGAAATTAAATGTCTATAATTTCTAAACTATGAAAAGGAGGGTACTATGAAAAAAATAAGATGGTTAAGTGTACCTCTCATATTAATGACATTAGGATTGGAAATTCGAGTTAATGCAGCAGAAGTCCAAAGCTATAATTCGCAAGGAATAGTTGGTTTTGGGCCAGGTAACGGAATTCAACCTCCTGTTGATCCTAACAAACCTGATCCAACTTTACCTGTATTTCCACAAAATCCAGATGGTTCAAAGCCTAATCCAGGGGGAAATGGCTCACTGACTATTGATTTTGCTTCAAGTTTTGACTTTGGGAATCATAAAATTTCTAATAAAGATCAAACATACTTAGCTAAAGCCCAAAAGTATTTTGATTCTGAAGTTTTAACACCGAATTATGTTCAAGTAACCGATCGTCGAGGAACATTTGCCGGTTGGAACTTAAAAGTAGTCGAGAAAACACAATTTACTCAAATTGACTCAGGCCCTCAGAAGTACAAAGTACTTAAAGGAGCAACGATAAATTTAAAAAGTTCAGAAACAGCTTCTTTTACCAATGAAAAATCTCCCAAAACACAAACAATTTTGGGACTTATTCCCGGTGTTGAAACTCAAGTAGCTCTTGCCTCAACTGGCGAAGGAGCTGGAACTTGGGTAATTCGATGGGGGAACGATTCAATGGTCACTGAAGATGGCTTAACAACAGCAGTTTCATTATTTGTTCCTGGAGATACCCCCAAGGATGCGACTGCTTATACTACAACTTTGAATTGGATATTGTCTGATTTACCGACAAACGTACCAAATTAATTTGTAAAACACATTATTATAGAAAAGAGGACATTATATGTCTAAATCAGTAACAAAATATATCTCTCTAGCAACATTAGGGATATTAGCAGTATCAGTAACCCCACAACTTGCCAGCGCAGCAACAACACAATCATATGGTACGCAAGGAGAAGTGACTTTTACCGCTGGAACAGATACCACAGGTCCAGTTGACCCGCAAGACCCAACCGTTCCAGTAAAACCAACTGAGCCAGATGGTGTAAATCCAGGAGGACCGACAATGCCTGATAGTGGTTTAACCATTGTCTATGCCTCAAGTTTTGATTTTGGAAGTCATCCTGTAAGCAATAAAGCAGAAGTTTACAACGCTGCTGCACAAAAATTAGATGATAATACGACACGTACTAACTATGTTCAAGTAGCAGATAATCGTGGGACTTTCTCAGGTTGGAATTTAAAAGTTCAAATGACCGACTTCACAACAGCAGATAGTAATTTAGTAGCAAACGGTCACGGTACATTAACAGGAGCAACAGTGACTCTAGGTGATGCTGAGATTCAAGGAGCTGGTACAGCAAACCCAGCAGATATTTCTTCAGCTACTACAGTTTTGACACCTGGGGTACAATCGGCAACAATATTGGGAGCAACGGCTGGTCACGGCTCTGGTAATAGTTTGCTTGACTTTGGGGGGAAAGATGGAGCCACAAAAGACACAGCCATCAAACTTTCTGTTCCAGCAGGTGTGGCAGGTGCAGCCAAGTATACAGCAGATTTAACCTGGACACTTGACGATACACCATCTAATTAATATTTTTAGTGGTGAGAAACAAGCAAGGGAGATTTCATGCAAAGAAAATATAAATTTAAACTTGTGACTTTTATAATGTTGCTATCACTGTTACCGACTATAAATTTTAACGGATTTTATCCAGAGAAGAATAAAGTAAATGTTAAGATAAATTCTCTTGAAAAGATGCTTTCTTCTCAAGGGGTGTCAGCAGCAACTCAGACACTTATAAATAGTCAAAGCGTGAGTCCCAGTGGCACTACTTTCAATGGAAATTCAGTTTCACAACCAAGTCGTACCCCACTTCCACAAAATTCAGTTGAAGATGCAATAATGCCTAATAGCTTTGGATGGCAACAAACTATTGCTAATCTAACGTTACCAACTAATCAAGTTACTGCTGTACAAAATGGAACAATTATAGGAAGTTATCCAACTACAGATGCTGGTGTTCAACAAGCACTTTATGCCATGTATAGCGCAACTAATGCCAACGCTTCAGATTTTGTCTTATACTATGGAGCCAATACAACACTAAGTAATTCAGTTCTAAAAGTAGTAGTTTCTAATCCAAGTGCGACTAATATGACATTTAGCACACTAAAAGGGCATGCTAAAAGTTTAACCTGGATTTCAAATCCAGCTGATCTACTTACGAGCTCAAATAGTTCTCAGCCCACAGGAATAAATTATACTGTGACCCTACCTTCAAATGTCTATTTTGGAGTTCCAACTGTTTTTCGTAATGTAACCGTAGCTGCAAGTGGAGATAATATTTTTGCCCAAGGAAATGCATTTGCAACAACGAATGGATCATGGATAACTGGTGCTCCTAACATTTATGGTGGAACTGACAATAGTGATATATCTGGGAATACAAACTTATATATTGGAGCAACCGGAAGTACTGCAGGCTGGAATATTTATGGTGGTAATGCATCAGCTGGAACAATATCTGGCAATACTCATGTTACGATTGCACAGTCATCATCTACTATAAATAGTGTAACTGGTGGAAGTGCATCAGGAGCAACAATTTCAGGGAATACAAACCTTGATATAAGTGGAGCTATTGCTTCTCAGATAACAAATATCTACGGTGGTGGAATTGGTACTTCTAATTCTCCTGTTAATGTGAATGGGAATGTCACAACTTATGTTAACTCAACAAATGGAAGTGCAAGATACCAACTTTATCAAGGTGGAACAGTTTATGGAAATATAGGTGGTTCAATCTATAATACTTTAAGTGGGGCAGGAGGATGGACTGGCGCAACTAGTAATATAAATGGTGCTGGTGGTCCAGCATCAACTTTTAACGGAGGTTCATTCCAAGGGAATATAGGGACATCTGGTGCCGGAAATGTTATCTCAAATAGTTACAATACATCATCCTTCACAACAGGTCAAGCTTTATTTACAGGTGGTAATGCTGGAACAGGCGCTTCATATGCTCAGGCAACCAACTCCACTACCGCGGCTCAAGGGATATTATATGCTAATATTACTAACTATATTAAATCTGCTTTTACAACTGGAACAGCTGGGGCAGTTTATGGAATAGTTGGTGGTAATGGTCATGATTCTCTAAAAATTTCTCCATCACAATGGGGACTTGGAAGTCAGACTGGTCTTGATAGTGCAGTTGGTGTAACAGATGCTAAAGCTTATGGACAGATTCCATCTACTACTGTAGTTTCAAATGCCCAAAAAATTACTAGTAATGCAATTTATGGCGATGTTTATACTTGGTTACAATCAGGTGTTATGTCAACAACATCGGGTGGTGGAGCAAACGATTGGACAGGTTATTCATATGGTGCAAGTTCAAATGGGTATCTTCAAGGACAATCAGTTTTAGAAGCTGGAACGGCAAATGCTGATAATTCTGTTGGAGGTGCCGGAGTAGTATATTGTAGTGCCATGGGAGGTACCGCAGAAACAACTCTGGCAGCCCAAGGAACAGTTGCTTATGGTAAAACTGATACAAGTTCTGCCATTAATTCCGGCTGGGATTTATGGGGAGGCGGAGGGACGGTATGGACCTATCGTCAAGCCTTTTTACAAAACGGTAATTCCTATCTTATTCACAATAATGATATTGCCCGTTGGACCTATGGAGGTCAATCTAATGGTAGTCAGGTCGGAAATTCATACAATATTTTGAATGGGGCTATTGTTGATACTCTTGAAGGCGGTGGTTATACCGCAACTACAAAATGGGGAAATACTACAGCACAAGTCAATCAAGGTCAAGTAAATTGGTTCTTGTCAGGCGGTTCTTGGGGAGATTTATATAATACTGGGAGTGCAACAGTAAACGTTTATAACGGATATATCAACGCTATTACTGGTGGAAACTATGGCCAAGCTGGAGTAGAGACAATTGCTGGTGATTCTACAGTCAATGTTTATGGGGGTGATTTCTCAGGTTCGCCAAGAACAGGAACTAAGCAACTTTGCGGAGGTCCGTTCTTTAATGGGGCATCCTCGATTTTAGGAAATACAGCCTTAAATGTCGATTTGACAGGTTCAACTGGCTCAAGCTTCCAACTTCCTTCTGGTACATATTTATCTGGAGGAGCAGGTTATAACAATACTGTGACTCACGTTGGTTCTGGAGCAAATAACAGTATTAGTGTCAATATATCAGCAAATGCTACATCTGGGAATGTTTTAAATGGTGCTGTTATTTACGGCGACGGGCAGTCAACAGGTTCAAATAGTACATATACAAATGTTGGTACGATCAACATGACCATTAACGCAGATGGCAACACTGTAGGTTCTGTTTATGCAACTAATTATGTAGCCATGCCAGCTTCAGGTCAAAGATACAATACGAATATAAAAATTGGGGATGGCACTACCATTTCCGGTACGATAACATCCGGAGGAAGTAGTGATAACCTAACTGATGTGATTGCCGCAGCTAATAACAATAAATCGACTATTACATTAGGAAATGGTACTTCACATAATCCAATTACCATTAATGGCTCACTGATCAATTTTAATAGTGCAGAAATTACCGAAAAAGCAGTAGTGAATGTAGTAGGTTCCTTTAAAAATGGAGGTGGAGCTACAGCAGCAAACCACGCTGCAACGTACTCCAAACATGGTTCGATTCAAATGGATACTGATTCTACTCTTGGAGTTACTTCAACATCATCAGTTGTATCAGCAAGCCAATTGGTTGCCTATCCAAATGCAACACTTTCTACACCCTATGTCCAAACATCTGGATTGATTAATTTATCCGATTTAGATCTTTCAACCAATAAGGGTAATCTATTTTGGAAGCCTATTGGTAATCCACCAGCAAGTATTAGTAATACTTATAATGGAGCCTATTGGGGAACACAAGCGGCATTCCCAATTTTGACGTTTAATGGTGGAGATACTTCTACAAAATCTGGTGCAGTAAATATTACTCCTAATAATTTTTCTGGTGTAGATTCAGTAAAAAATTATGCATTTTTAGGGGATTATACAATGTCTTCCCTCTCCACCCCAAGTAATCCAACTTGGATTGGTTATGTTGTTCCAGGGCAGGTACGTGTATATAATACAACTGGTGATGCAGATTCAGGAAATTGGCAACATCATTTAAAATCTAATGTTACAACAGGGAATCCCGTTGCTGGTCAAACGATGCAAGCATGGGCCTCGGTAGCATCTGATACTGATGCAAGTTCGATCAAAGTAATGTATGTGATGGGATATAGTGATAGCACAACAGCTCCCTTTAGCTTCACCGCTAAAGCACCATATTACATAAAATCTAGAACAGCCACGGCATTTGATGGAAAGGTTTTAAATAATTATCCATCAACTAATCCTAATTTTGATGTCAATGCTGGAACTACTGGTGCTACACGTAACTTTGGTACGAGAGACTATTTTGTAGGAAATCAACAAGATGGCACAAACGATCAAGCAATATATGGAAGTTATATTGTACAAAATGTGGCTACTAATAACACCACTAGTCTAAGTGCTGGAAACTATATCCTACCGAATAAAGGTTCGGCAATAAATGCATCATCATTGACTCAAGCACAACTCCAAAAAATTGTTGGTTTAAAAGGAGTGGGTGTAATGACAGATATTACGACGAGTGGTGATCCATTAAGTTCAATAAATAATGCAGGTAATACGATTCAAGATCCTACAACTAGTGATACTAATGTAAAAGATAAATCATATGCAGAAATACCTGTGAGCTGGACTTTGGGAAAAAGTTCTACTAATAGTAACATTGTTGTTGTACCACAGGCAGCAGTTATTTCATCAGATAGTCAGACAGCTCTTAATGTTTATGATGCAAGTATGACAAGTGATGATGCACACGATTTAAAAGATCAAAAAGATCTGGATGGTAATTGGACCTATGCTTTAGCTTTTAAAGCGGATGGAACGATAGAAGAACCAGTGATTAGCAGTCCGTCAAATTTGGTTACAACCTTGCAAACTATACAAGCCAATAATCCAATCATTGATGGAGATGGTAATATTCGTCCTGTTACTTATACTTATAATGGATTATCAAAAGATATTACACTTAATTTAACTTTTGGCTCTATAAGTCTTTCTACACCAAATTCTTACGACTTTGGTACATTAGACGTAAGTCCTAAACCATTAATTTCATGGGCCACAAGTCCTGCCAGTGATGTGGTTGTTACTGACACACGGACAGGTTCTGCCTTGAAGCCATGGTATGTGAGTGTCGCACAAACTCAAGATTTAAAAGGTTTGACAAATAATAATAATTTGGCTTCATATCTTTTCTTCAAAGATAGTACAGGAAGTAAAGTAATTACAAGTGATGCCTTACAGATTTATGCCAATACTTCACCAACTACTGGTACTTTTAAGTTAAATCAAAACTGGAATTCAACCTCTGGTGAAGGAATCCAATTGAATATTCCGGTTGATCATCAAGAGAAGGGAACCTATGAGGGAGAATTAACTTGGTCTTTAAATAATGTACCTTCTAATTAGTTGCGTATAGCAATTTTATACAAAGTGGGATTAGCCCTACTTTGTATAACGGACTTATTTTAATTTTATTATAAGATTTTAATCAAAATACTACAGAGATGTAGTTCTAGAAAGAGAACATAATGAAAATTTATCAAAAAGTTTTACTGTTCATTGCCACTATCTTTACTTTAGGGAGTGTCAGTAAAGAAGTTCATGCAAATGAATTTAATTTTTCTGTGAACCCGGTTCTTCCAGAAAACCAAATTGGCGAGAGCGGATACTTTAATTTACAAATGAGTCCAGGGCAATCGCAAACTTTGACGATTACTCTAAAAAATACTACTGACAAAACAGTAGTGGTTGAAGAAGAAATAGCTAGTGCGACAACAAATATTAACGGTGTGGTTGAATACTCACCAAATAAAATTAAAGCAGATTCAACACTAAAGTATAATCTAGTAGACTATGCCTCAATTCCAAAAGAAGTATCACTACAACCAAACTCTTCACAGCAAGTAAAAGTGAGTGTTACTATGCCAAAGGAAAATTTTAATGGTGTAATTGCTGGTGGAATTACTTTTAAAGAGAAGGACTCAGAGAAAACAAATTCTAATTCTAAGGGATTAAGTATTCAAAATAAATATGCTTACGTTGTTGCTTTACTGATGCAACAAAATAAAAATACTGTTGCGCCTGACTTGAAATTAAATAGTGTAGAGCCTAGTCAGGTTAATTATAGAAATGTAATTAATGCCAATTTACAAAATCCAATGGCTGGATATCTAAATCAAATGTATGTTCAAGCAGAGGTCAAAGGTTTAAGTAATTCTAAATTATCTTATAAGGCAAACAAAGAGATGCTGCAAATGGCACCAAATAGTAATTTTGATTATCCTGTTTCTATTGGTGATGGAAATAAGCTTGAAGCGGGTAAGTATCGTCTATCGATGACAGTATATGGGCAAAAAAATAATGACGGAAAGTTCACTTATGTTGATTCAAAAGGAAAAGAACAAAAATTTGATTATCAATGGAAATTTACAAAAGACTTTACAATATTAGGTAAAACAGCAAGTAAATTAAATTCAAAAGATGTAACTGTTAAAAAGACTCCTTGGTATGAAAATTGGCTTATCTGGTTAGGTTTATTATTAATTCTTTTAGCTCTTTTCTTCTTGTTCTTTATTTTATGGAAGAGACGTAAAAAAGAAGAAGAGGAGCAAGATTTAGAAAAAGAAAAATTAAAAGCTCAACTTGAAGAAATGAGAGAGCAAATAAGTAAAGAAGATAATTCTGATGAGATAGATGTTTAGGTTCTACTTAGATTTTTGAATCATGATTATTTACATTTATTAAAGTTAAGTAAAAGTAAAACAAATTGCAGGAGGTTTTTTATGGCCGAGAATCAGCTATTCTACCCACGGTTAGAAGAATTAATAAGAATATCAAAAAAGTCTTTTAATCAAGTTGAAAGAGATCTAGGATATCCTAGAAATGCGCTTCATAATTATAAAAACGGTGTGGAACCTTCGGGAATTCGATTGATTGAATTGGCACATTATTTCGGAGTAACACCTGAGTATTTGCTAGGAATAAACAATGACCCAAAAAATAATGGAACTAGAATTATTTTTGAAAGTCTTAATGATTATCAGAAAAAAGATTTATGCATTATTTGTCAAGAATGGTTGTTGTCTTCAAAATAGATTAAAGAGAGTATAAACTATAAATAAAAAAAGCCTTATAAGGCTTTTTTATTTATAAAAATTAATTAGAATTTAATTATTTTTTGGGACGAACGAACATTGCATCCCCAAAACTGAAGAAACGATATTTTTCATCAATTGCATGTTGGTAAGCGTCAAGAACAAAATCACGGCCAGCAAAAGCAGCGACTAACATGACCAAAGTTGATTTTGGTAAATGGAAATTGGTGTTAAAAGCATCAACAACTTTCCATTCATAGCCAGGTTTAATGAAAATGTCAGTCCAGCCAGAATCGGCTTGGATATCCCCATCAAATTTACTACCGATGGTTTCCAAAGTACGGATTGATGTTGTTCCAGAAGCAACAATTTTATGTCCACTAGCCTTAACAGCTCTCAATTGTGCAGCCGCCTCTTCAGTTAGACGATAAAATTCGCTGTGCATTTGATGCTCATCAACATTATCCACACTGACAGGACGAAATGTTCCCAAACCAACATGAAGTGTTAATTCAACAATTTTGACTCCTTTGTCAGCAATTTTTTCTAACAATTCAGGTGTATAATGTAGGCCAGCAGTTGGAGCAGCAGCAGAACCATTCTCTTTTGCAAAAACTGTTTGATAACGTTCTTGATCTTCAAGTTGTTCATGAATGTATGGTGGTAGTGGCATTTCGCCTAAGCTTTCCAAGATTTCAAGGAAAATTCCATCGTATTTGAATTCAACAATTCGTCCACCGTGATCAAGAACTTCTACAACGACAGCTTTCAAACGACCATCACCAAAAACGACTTCTTCCCCAACTTTCATTTTGCGAGCGGGTTTTGCCAATGTTTCCCAGCGATTTTGCCCCATATCTTTAAGCAAGAGGAGTTCAATATGTCCACCTGTTTCAGCGCGTTCACCGTGGAGACGAGCCGGGAGTACTCTTGTGTTATTTAGGACAAGAGCATCGCCAGCTTCAAGTTCGTCAATAATATTATAGAAATGTCTATCTTCAAGCTCTTCAGTTTTAGGATCAAGAATCAACAAACGTGATTCAGAACGTTTTTCCAAAGGCGTTTGGGCAATCAATTCTTCTGGCAAATCAAAATCAAAATCATTTATATTCATAAGTTCTTTTTATTTTACTCCATTCCGTAAAAGGATTCTAAAATACATTTATTTTAAACTAGTTTAGTTGATCTAAAGGCAATTTTTATTCCAAATCACTAAATCAATTGGTTGATAAAAAAGCAATGCATATTGTTTTATTATATCATTTTTTGGATAGACTAGCTTTAGGAAGAACGAGAATTATTGTATGACAAAAACACCGTTTTTGTAAGGTTATTACTAAAGAATATAAGAAGTTGCAAAAAAGAAGCTTTAATATTACAATAGTAAAATAAAAATTAAAAGGAATTTTATGAAAAAAAGGAAAAAAATGATTGCTTGGATTTTAGCAGTTTTATCCGTTGTTTTGGTCGGTGGTTATTTTGCAATAGGAAACTATTTTTATGACTTAGCTGTTAACGCACATACCAATAAATCTTTTCTAAGTGCCGGGAGCAAACAGAAACATCTTTCTAAAAAAGAAGAAGAAAGAAAAAAGGAAAATAAAGCATTTTTAGAGGACGCAAAATCCGACGATTGGTATGTTATCTCCTCTGATAAGTTGAAGTTGAAACTCTATGCTGCGGATTATAAGCAACCAACTAAAACAAATAAATGGGCTATTGTTGTTCATGGTTATGGTGGGCAATCGACCGATATGGCAAGTTGGACACGTCATTTTTACAATAAGGGTTATAATGTTGTTACACCAGATTTAAGAGGGCATGGTAAAAGTCAGGGGGATTACATCGGTATGGGCTGGGCTGACCGTGAAGATATGTTGCTTTGGATTGCCAAAATTATTCAAAAAGATCCACAGGCAGAAATTGTCCTATTGGGCGTTTCTATGGGAGGAGCAACAGTGATGAATACTTCAGGCGAAAAGCTCCCCTCTAATGTCAAAGCAATTGTGGAAGATTGTGGGTTCACATCAACAGGTGATGTTTTTGCCTATCAATTAAAACAATTATATGGATTACCAAAATTTCCAGTTCTTTATGCGGCAAATACCGTTGTTAAAATGAGAGCTGGCTATGATATCTTTAAATCTCCGGCAATTAAACAAGTAGCTCAAAGCAAAACACCAATTTTGTTCATTCATGGTGATAAAGATACTTTCGTTCCATTTAAAATGTTAAATCCTCTCTATGATGCAGCAAAAGTTGATAAAGAAAAGCTGATTGTTTATGGGGCGGGTCATGGAGAATCAGAAAAAGTTAACCCAGACTTATATTGGAGCCATATTTGGAATTTTGTTGGAAAATATATGTCTTAATTGATTACAAAAAAGTCCTTTTTTAAAAGGACTTTTTATTTTTGCTAATGTATTTTTTGAAGACAATTTTTAGTTGACATGGAGATAATTTATGATATAATGAAAGTGTAGAAAAATTGATATATACCAATTTAGAAATGGAGCATATAAAATGAAAGTTATTGTAGTAAAAAATCAACTTGAAGGTGGAAAAATCGGACTTGATCTTCTTAAAGAATCAATGGCTAATGGAGCTAAAACATTGGGACTTGCAACAGGTTCAACACCGGTAGAATTTTATAACCAAATTGTTAACTCAGACCTTGATTTTACAGACATGGTTTCAGTAAACTTGGATGAATATGTTGGACTTGACGGTTCAAATGATCAATCTTACCGTTACTTCATGAACAAACATTTGTTTGAAGAAAAACCATTTAAAGAAAATTTCTTACCAAATGGTAAAGCGGCTGATCTTGAAGCTGAAGCAAAACATTACGACCAAATTATTGAAGAAAATCCAATTGACTGGCAAATTCTTGGAATTGGTCAAAATGGACACATTGGTTTTAATGAACCAGGAACACCTGCTGAAATTACAACTCATGTTGTTGACCTTCAAGAAAGCACAATCAAAGCCAACGCACGTTTCTTTGAATCAGAAGCAGATGTACCACGTAAAGCAATTTCAATGGGACTTGCTTCAATTATGAAATCAAAAAATATTGTTTTGATGGCTTATGGTAAAGAAAAAGCTGAAGCAATCAAAGGAATGGTTGAAGGAGAAGTGACAACAGAGCTTCCAGCATCAATTCTTCAAAACCACGCTAATGTTACTGTTATTGCTGATGAAGCAGCTGTATCATTGTTGAACAAATAAAATAAAAAAAAGTCCTGACAGGACTTTTCATTTACTGACAGAAATTCTGTCAGTATTTTTTTATATTTTTTTATACTTACGATGATTATCAACGACTTCTGAAACTGAGTAATCTGTCTCATCATTGAAAGAAATATTATGATTCAAATCTAAATATTGATTGAACATGTTTTCGTATTCAGGAATTGATAGACGAGTTCTTGCATCTAACATTGATTGATGTTCAATTTTTAGCAAATGATTTTCATAGCCTTCAACGAGATCCCCAGAGAAAAATTCAGCAACGGTACCAGAACCATAACTAAAAAGTCCAATACGTTGACCGGCACTCAATTTTTCAGAGTTTTCCAAAAGTGAAATTAAACTCAAATAAAGAGAACCAGTATATAGATTACCCACACGACGATTATAAACGATACCACGTTCAAATTGTTCCATTAATTCTTCAGCATTAGCTGGCTTTTCTGATTCAAGCATTGGTAATAAAGCTTTTTTACCCATTTTAGTATAAGGGGTATGAAAAGCAATAGCTGCAAAGTCTTCAAATTTTAAATTTGTTCTTCTGGTATACTCTTTCCAGATTTTAGCAAAAGCATTGATATATGTTTCATTTGAAAATTTACCATCAACTGAGGGATATGACTGACCAAAAGGACGCCAAAAATCGTAGATATCTTGAGTCAAAGCAACATTATCATTATTTAATGACATAATTCTAGGATTAGCTGTGATAAGCATTGCGACACTTCCAGCCCCCTGAGTAGGCTCTCCACCAGTATTTAGTCCATATTTGGCAATATCAGAAGCAATAACTAAAACCTTAGATTCAGGATTTAAGAGAACGTGGTCACGAGCGAGAGCAAGGCCAGCAGTTGTTGCATAGCATGCTTCTTTCATCTCAATACTTCGAGCAAAAGGTTGGATGCCAAGCAAATCATGAACGACAATAGCAGAAGCTTTTGATTCATCAAGACTTGATTCAGTACCAACAATGACCATATCAATGTCTTTTTTATCTTCCTCAGTCAAAATACTTGCGCCTGCATTAGCTGCAAAAGTAATAATATCTTGAGTAGCAGGATTGACTGCCATTTCATCTTGCCCAATACCAATTTGGAATTTTGCAGGGTCAACATTACGAGCATTTGCTAAATCCCTCATATCAACAAAAGTATTTGGGACAAAAAATCCAAGTTTATCTATACCGACTTTCATATTTTAAAAATTTCCTCACTTATTATTATAAAAGAAAGGAACTCCTTTCAATGTCTTTGGAATGCTTTAATTTTATCATAAAAATACGCTAAATTCTTTGCTAAGATATTTTCTTTCTATAAAATACACACATTTATTTTTTTGTTTATTAATAAAAATGTGAATTAAGTAAATAGATTTATGAATTAGCTACTCCAAAAGATGTTCGATTTAAATTACAAGAAAACTTGAACTCAGTCATTGATTAGATATTGTTTATTAATTTGATGTAAAGAGACTTTGACAAAAGTAGTTTGAAATATGCTATAATGGCTTTCGGAGGTTCATTCGTGAAAGAAATTGTAATCATTGACGCCTTAAGAACACCAGTTGGAAGATACGACGGTGCTCTTGCTGAATATTCAGCAGTAGAACTTGGAACACACGTTGTTTCAAACTTATTGTCAAAACATGAAAATATAAAATCAGATGTTGAACAAGTTATTTTTGGAAATGTTCTTCAATCTGGTAATGGTCAAAATATAGCACGTCAAATTGCGATTCATAGTGGTCTATCTAATACAGTGCCCGCTTCAACAATCAACGAAGTTTGTGGTTCAGGAATGAAAGCAGTGATTTTAGCCAAACAACTTTTACAGCTTGGTGAAGCAGAAGTTGTAATCGCTGGTGGGACTGAATCTATGTCTAATGCCCCAATTATAAAAAATCGCAAAACTCAAGAAGAAACATTAAGTATGTTAAATGATGGCTTAGTTGATGCCTTCTCAGGAATTTCCATGGGGATTATTGGTGAAACTATTGCTGAACAATTTGATATAAGTCGAGCAGACCAAGACGCTTTTGCACAAAACTCCCAAGAAAAAGCAGTTGCTGCAAGTCAAGCTGGAATTTTTAAAGAAGAAATTGTTGCGATTGGAGAAGTCGCAGTCGACGAAACACCACGTCCATCTTCTAGTTTAGAAAAATTATCCACTTTAAGGACAGCTTTTAAAGAAAACGGAACAGTGACAGCAGGTAATTCTTCTCCTGTTAATGATGGAGCTTCAGCTGTCATTCTTGCAACGAAAGACTATGCTGAAAAACATGAGATTCCATACCTAGCAGAACTAGTTGATAGTACAGAAGTTGGAATTGACCCTGCTATTATGGGAGTTTCACCAATTGAAGCTATCAAAAAGTTAATTAATCGTTCAGAGCTTGAACTTTCGGATATTGACCTGTTTGAAATTAATGAAGCATTTGCAGCATCAAGTCTTGCTGTCAATCGTGAACTTGGTTTAAATGAGTCACAAGTCAACATTTATGGTGGTGCAATTGCATTAGGTCATGCTATCGGTTCAAGCGGTTCTAAAATTCTCACAACTTTGTCTTATGCCTTAAAACGTGAGCAAAAACGCTACGGAATTGCCAGTCTTTGTATCGGTGGAGGCCTAGGTTTGGCTGTTCTTTTAAAAAATCCTAACCTTTAAAAATTATTGTGGTTTAAACAAGTAATTTTTAAGAAATTAATGGAGGAATTGCCCAGCTTATCTGGGCATTTTTGGAAAATATGAGAAAAAAATTTTATCAAATGTCGCCTAAAGAGCGATTAGATTCATTGAATCTGTCAGAAGATACTCAGGAAATTTTGAGTGAAATGGCTTTAGATACAAATATTTTAAACAATCTAATTGAAAATCAAATTTCCGAATTTGAATTGCCAATGGGACTTGCTCAAAATTTTGTCATTAATGGAAAAGAATACATAGTTCCGATGGTTACAGAAGAACCATCAGTTATAGCTGCTGCGAGTAATGGAGCAAAAATAGCGGAAAGTTTTACGGCTAAAATAGATGAACGGTTAATGCGTGGGCAAATTGTATTTTATGACGTAAAGAAACCAGAAGAAATTATTAAGAAAATATCTGAATGCAAAAATGAAATATTTGAACAAGCTAAGCTTTCGTATCCTTCAATTAATAAGCGTGGGGGCGGTTTGAGAGAAATTTCGAGCAGACTTTTTTCAAGTGAGAAATTTATTTCAGTTGATTTCAAAGTGGATGTCAAAGATGCAATGGGTGCCAATATTATTAATTCTATATTAGAAGGTGTAGCAGAACTTTTTCGTGGCTGGTTTTCTGAGGAAAAAATTCTGTTTAGCATCCTTTCAAACTATGCAACTGAATCTTTAGTAAAGGTGAGCTGTGAAATTCCAGTTGATGCTCTTTCAAAAAAATCAAATGGTTTAGAAATTGCTCAAAAAATTGCAGTTGCTTCACAATACTCAAAACTTGACCCTTACCGTGCTAGCACGCATAATAAAGGAATTATGAATGGGATTAATGCTGTAATTCTTGCAACAGGAAATGATACGCGAGCTATTTCAGCAGCAATTCATGCTTATGCAGCAAAAGAAGGAACGTATCAAGGTTTGGCTAAATGGGAAGTTCATGCTGAAAAGTTATTTGGAGAGTTAGAAATTCCTTTACCTGTGGCGACCGTTGGTGGTGGGGTGAAAGTCTTACCCAAAGCACAAGCGGCAATGGAAATTTTAGGAATCACAGATGCTAGAGAACTGGCCAAAGTTATCGCCGCAGTTGGCTTAGCACAAAATTTAGCAGCTTTGCGCGCACTTGTTTCAGAAGGAATTCAACAAGGACATATGAGCTTACAGGCTCGCTCTTTGGCATTATCCGTGGGTGCAAAAGCAGATGAGATAGCAGTCATAAGTCAACAACTTCGGCAGGAAAAAGTGATGAATCAAGAAGTAGCTCGCCGTTTATTAAATAGTCTCAGAAACTAAAAAAGAGCTGTCAAGATTTTTTCTTGACAGGGCGAAATTAGTCTGCTATAATATTAAATATAATAAAAATAGAAATAGGAAATATAAAATGTCTGTAAAAATTCGTTTGACTCGTATGGGTTCTAAGAAAAAACCTTTCTACCGTATCAATGTTGCTGATTCACGTGCTCCACGTGATGGTAAATTCATCGAAACAGTTGGGACTTATAACCCACTTGTAACTGAAGAGCAAGTAACTCTTAAAGAAGAACGCGTATTGGAATGGTTGAGCAAAGGAGCACAACCTTCAGATACAGTTCGTAACCTTCTTTCAAAAGCTGGCGTTATGAAAAAATTCCACGAATCAAAACTTTCTAAATAATTTTTGAGATAAGCTGCTTTTTAGCAGCTTTTCGTGAATAAAGGAATCCATATATTGAACTTGAAGATTTTTCAAGTTAGAGTAGAGGTAAGAAATGCAAAAAGATGTGAAAGAATTAGTTCTAACAATTGTTAAACCATTGGTTACTCAACCAGATGAAGTCTCTTTGGAACTCATTGAGGGTGAGGAATTTATGGAATATCACCTTAAAGTTGCGGAGGCTGATATCGGTCGAATTATCGGACGTCAAGGTCGGATTATTCAAGCAATTCGCACAGTGGTTTACTTTGTTCCTGTAGAAGGAAAAAAAGTTCGACTTCTTGTTGATCAATAAGAACTAAAGGCTCACTTAGTGGGTCTTTTATTTTTGCTACTGATTCGGATTTTACTTATTTTAAAGTAAATTAAATATTAAAAGAGTTGGAAGAGCGAGGCCTTTTTTTAGATTAGACGAATATTCCTAATAATAATCAAAGACTTCTTTAAGATTCACTTTAATTGTATGAAAAATTATGCTAGAATGAAAAATATTGATTAACAAATGTAGATACAATCGGTTATAAATATAAATAAACTGATTTTTTATATAGGTGGAATAATGGATAAGAAAAAAGGAATCTTATTAGTAGCTTTGGGAACTCCGCGCTCATGTGAAGCAGATGATGTGAGGGATTATTTAAAAGAATTTTTGGGTGACCCTCTTGTTATACAAAAACCAAGATGGCTTTGGTTGCCGATTTTAAATGGAATTATTTTAAAAGTTAGACCGCAAAAATCAGCAGAGATGTATAAAAAAATCTGGACAGATGAAGGTTCCCCTTTGATGATTTACACAGTAGCACAAGCAAAGCAACTACAGGATATGCGCGAAGATTTTGATGTTCGTTTTGCCATGACTTACGGAGAGCCACGCATTGATAAAGTAATCGCTGAGATGAAAGAATCTGGTGTTGAAGAAATTACTGTTCTTCCACTTTACCCCCAATATTCTTTAACAACAGTTGAACCTGTAATTCAACAAGTTAAAAAAATTGATGATAAGATAAAAGTAATTAGAGATTTCCACAAAGTAGAATCTTATAGCGATTTACTTGCAGAGTCTATTAGAGAAAAGTGGCAAGCAAATGACTATGATAAATTGGTCCTTAGCTATCATGGAATTCCCTTGTCCTACGTGACCAAGAAAAAAGATGCTTATGAAGAGCAATGTAAAGAAACAACACGTTTGGTAGTAAGTAAACTTGGTTTGAGGGAAGAAGAATACGAGCATACTTATCAATCAAAATTTGGTCCTGAAAAATGGTTAGAACCTGCGACTATTGATAGAGTTGCTGAACTTCCCAAAGAAAATGCTAAAAAAGTATTGATCTGTTCACCAGCCTTTGTTGCAGATTGTTTAGAAACTTTATTTGAATTAGAAATTGAAAATAAAGAAGTATTTGTTGAAAATGGCGGAGAAACATTTGATTTTGTTCATCCTTTTAATGACTCTTTAGACTTTACTAGAGTATTAAGTGAAGTAGTTGACCAAAATAGACTCTGAGAAATAAAATCATTATTTTATTAGTTTTGGCCTTTAAATTTTATAACATTACTAAAGAGAAATAGGATTTGTTATAATGGTTCAAAAGATGCTAAAAATAGTAAGGAAATCCAATGAAAAAACAGTATGAAATTATTTCAATGAAAGACCATTACCGAATTCGCCTTGGAATTTTTGAGCCAGACCAAAAAGCAAAAGCGGTAGTACAATTAGTTCATGGATTTGGTGAATACACAGGTCATTATCTCTATTTAATTAATGAATTAGTCAATGCTGGTTTTATTTGCCTAATGCATGATCAGAGAGGGCATGGTGTTTTAGCAGCTGCTAACCCAAAACTTCAAGGACGAGCTAGAGCTTACGAGAGCCTAATTAGTGATGTCTTAGAAGTGAGGAAGATAATTGGTAAAAAGTATCCAAAACTACCGGTTTATCTGTTTGGACATAGTATGGGGGGAAATATTTCACTCAATGTTCTTCTAAGAAATATTGAAAATCAAAAACTTTACCAAAAAGCAGTAATTGAATCTCCTTGGCTAGCGCTGACAAATCCACCAGCCGTGCCGCTTCAAAGACTGGCAGGCTTTTTAGGAAAAATAAGTCCAAAAATTCGAGTTCGTACAGGTTTAAAAGTTGAAGCAATTTCTCACCGAAACGATTTAGTAGATTTAGTAACTAAAGATGGAATATACCACGAACTTCTTTCTTTGCGACTCTTTTCACAGATTATGGAAGCGGGGCGTTTTGTGCAAAGTCAGGCTGGGAAATTGAAAATACCAACTTTACTATTTTGTGGTGAATCAGATCAGATTTGTTCGCCTGTGGCCATTCGCTCATTTGCAAATAATGCTGGAGAAAATTTAGAATTAATAGAGATTGCAGACGGTTACCATGCACTCCATTTAGATACTGAAGCAGACAAGTTCATTGAAAAAATTAAAAGTTTTTTTCTAGAAGAAAATTTTTAATTAGGTTTAATTAGAATTGAAGTAAATATAGTAAAAGAGTCATTCGATTTGAATGGCTCTTTTTTTAATAAAATCAGAAAATAATTTTATTTTGTTTTCGATATTCTCCAGGAGTCATTCCAACTTGTGTTTTAAAAAGTTTAAAAAAATAGGTCTTGTCTGAATATCCGATTTTTCCGAGAATTTCCTGGATAGATAAATTAGTTTGAGTAAGATAATTTTTAGCGTGCTTAATTCGATAAGTGGTAAGCCAAGTGGAATAGCTTAAACCAGTTTGATGCTTGATAAGTGAAGAAAGATAATTGGGATGAAAATAAAATTTGGTAGATAATTCCTCTAAGCTTGCTGTACGAATATTATTTTCAATGTAGGAAAGAATTTCTTTTATAAGTACACTAGAGGAAATATTGGAATCTTTAAGGATTAAATACTCTTCAGAGTGATGACTTAATTCAACAATCAATAAAATAAAGGCAGCTTTTGTAACTTTATTATTAAAGTAACACATTTTTACAACTTGTTTTAAAAGGAGTAAGGCGTAAAAGTGTGTATCCTCAAGGATTGTGAATTGATAGATACAGAAGTGACTTATTTGCTCACTATCTTTTTCAATACTTTCAACAAAGAAGCGATAAAGCATCGGTTCTTCAATGATTTGACTGAGGAGAGAATCATCAAAATATTCAGGTTTAAAATAAAAACCAATGATGACTGTCTCATCTGATAATTCTTGATAATCAATTTTTGTCCATTTATTAGCCAGAATAAGACTTCCTTCTTGATAAATTGATTTCTTGTTATCTAGGTAAAGGGATATTTTGCCTGACAGAACATAAATAATTCTAATGTAAGGAGCAGAATAGGTTAATAAACCTGAAGTATTTTGACAAACTAAAGCTGCAATTTCTCGATTTGGATTATTCGCAAATTCTTCTAGTTCTTCAATCATTCCTGATTCACTTTTTATATAGCAATCAAGTGTCTTTAAAAAGTCCCAAAAATGGGTAAATTGTTCTCTAGATACTTTATACATTTTTTTCCAATTTAAGAAGTAAAGAAGAAGTTTCCATCGTCCGAGTTATGCCAAACGTTAATGCCATGATTGGTAAAGGGGCTGCTGCGGTTTGTGGAAATGAATTTGCAAGTAAAGAGCAAGTAAGTTATGTTCAAAATATGTTTCAATCCCTCGGTATGGCTTGGATTTTACCGGAAAAGGATTTTTCAAACTTTACTGCTCTAGCTGGAAGCTCTCCTGCCTATGCTTATCTTTTCATTGATAGTATCGCTCGTGCAGGTGTAAAAAATGGACTTCCAAAAGATCTAGCAACTCAAATTGCTGCTCAAGCTGTCTTAGAGAGTGCAGCGATGATTCTTGAGAGTGCTGAAAATCCATGGACCTTGATTGATAGAGTTTCTTCTCCAGGAGGAACAACAGTTGCTGGTTTGATTGCTCTAGAAGATGAGGGATTTATTTCAACTGTTGTTAAAGGAATTGATGCAACTATCATTAAAGACATCGAACTTAATAGTAAATAGTCTGATTTATATGATAAATAATTTATGTTATTAAAAAGCAAGAGAGAGTTTTCTTGCTTTATTTTTTTATAAAAAGAAATTCTAATTATAAAATTTACTTAAAAATAGTTTCATTTAAATCAGGGGTTATTAGGTATGGTATAATTGTAGAATGGAAAAATTTTACAAGGTAGGAACAATTGTTAACACACAAGGACTTCAAGGAGAGGTTCGTGTGATGCCATCGACAGATTTTGCTCAAGAACGCTTCTCAAAAGGTTCAGTTTTGGCACTTTTCGATGATAAGGATAATTATATTCAAGATTTAAAGGTGAAGTCTGGTCGCCCACAAAAGAATTTTTATGTCGTTAAATTTGAAGGATTTTATCATATTAATGATGTTGAAAAGTATAAGGGATATATTGTCAAAATTGCAGAAGAAAACCAAGAGGATTTAGATGATGGCGAATTTTACTATCATGAAATCATTGGCAGTGATGTTTATGAAAATGATGTCCTAATTGGTCAAATTTCTGAAATACTTCAACCAGGGGCTAATGATGTTTGGGTTGTTAAACGTAAAGGAAAACGTGATTTATTATTGCCTTATATTCCGCCAGTTATCTTAAATGTAGATGTGAGTCAACACCGAGTGGACGTATCTATTATGGAAGGATTGGATGACTAGAAATATGAGAATTGATATCTTAAGTATCTTTCCGGAAATGTTTGGCCCACTTAATCAGTCAATCGTAGGTAAAGCTCAAGATAAAGGTATTTTGGAGCTACATACACATGATTTTCGGGAAAATGCAACGAATAAACAACGTCATGTTGATGATATGCCTTATGGTGGTGGTCAAGGGATGTTATTAATGCCACAGCCAATCTTTGACACAATGGATAAAATACCTCAGAAGTCTGAAAAACCTGCGCGTGTTATTCTTTTAGACCCAGCTGGGAAAAAATTTGACCAAAAAATGGCCGAAGAATTATCTCAAGAAAAGCAATTAATTTTTATTTGCGGACATTATGAAGGCTACGATGAACGTATTAAAACATTGGTGACGGATGAAATTTCATTGGGAGATTTTGTTTTAACTGGTGGAGAAGTTGCAGCAACAGTAATGGTTGATGCGGTTGTGCGTTTAATACCGGGTGTTTTAGGAAAAGCGGCTAGTCATGAAGATGATTCTTTTTCTAGTGGACTTTTAGAATATCCGCAATATACTCGCCCAGAAGATTTCAGAGGAATGAAAGTTCCAGAAGTGTTATTGAGTGGTCATCATGAAAATATCCGAAAATGTCGGTTAAAAGAATCTTTGAAAAAGACCTTAGAACGTCGTCCAGATTTATTAGATAAATATGAGGCCAATGATGAGGAACTAAAAATGCTACAATTATTGCATGAAAATGTTCAAGATGTGGTAGAATGAAGTAGTGTTAAGATTTTAGTTGAATATTGGGGAATATCCTTTAAAGTTGAATGATGAAATCTTTGTTCTTATTGTTCATATCTGGATATGACTAAATTTATAATAAAAAATAGGGGATTTTAAAATGGCTTTAACGATTGAACGAGAACAAGAATTTGTCAACCAATTTCATTATGATGCTCGTAATTATGAATGGGAAAAAGAAAATGGAACACCTGAGACTAATCTAAATGTTCAATTTCAACTTGTTCCAAAAGAACAACTTGAAAAACTTGGTGAAGGTGATACTGGTATTCACGCTGTTTTGACTTACTTGATTGTACTGGATAATATTGTACTTTCTGGTTTTGTGAGTCAATTGAACTATGTACGTGGACAAATTATTAAAGAACAAGAAGAACTTGAACAAGAGGAATTAGCTCAACTTGCGGCGCCTTTGTTTGAACTTCTTAAACGTTTGGTCTATGAAACAACTGAGGTTGCTTTAGACCAGCCTGGAATAAACTTGGAATTTTAATTAATAGAATAGAATTTATGAAATTAGCTGTTATTACTGACTCTTCGGCGGATTTTGCTGAAAAATATAAAACTTACGAAAATCTTTTTGTCTTAGATATTCCAATTTCCATTGATGGAGTGGATTATGATTTGCAAAAAATTTCTCATGAAGAATGGTACGACCTTATGGCGGAGGCCCAAGAAGTACCTAAAACATCACAACCTAGTGTCGCTGAACTTGATAGCCTTTTAAAAGACTTAGAAAAACAAGGATATACTCATGTTTTAGGCCTATTCTTACCAGCAGCAATTTCTGGTTTTTACCAAAATATCTTTTACTTACAAAGTGAATATGAGCAAATGAAAGTAGTCTTTCCTGAAACTTTTATTACCTCAAGTCCTTTGGGGTATATGGTGGAAACAGTATTGGATTTGGCAGAAGCTGATGTCGAATTTGAAGAAATTATCGCAAAGTTTGAAGAACAAAGAGATGGTGACCGTGCCTATATGCTTGTTGATGATTTGCATTGGTTAGCAAAAGGTGGACGTTTGTCTAATGGTGCGGCTGTGCTCGGAACTTTATTAAATATTAAGCCTGTGCTAACTTTTAGTACTGAAGGTAAGGTAGAAGTTTTTGAAAAAGTTCGGACTGTGAAAAAAACGATGAGCCGGATGAAGGAACTTTTGTTAAAAGACGCCAAAGATCCTTTGGCATACAAAGTTTATGTTATTCATACTAGAGCTGAAGAACGAGCACAAGAATTATACGATTATGCTTTATCTCAAGGTTTTGATGATGTTGAAATCGTCACTTTTGGGCCTGTTATCGCAACTCATTTGGGCTTGAATACAGTGGCTTATGGTATTTCACCTAAAAAATAAAGCACGTTTTTGCGTGCTTTTGTCTGAAAATGAATATTCTGAATAATAAAAATAATAGCTACTTCTATAAAATACTAATTTCTTTATAAATGAATGGGGGATGAAATTGAATAAAATTAAAGTGATTGTTGCTGGATTTCGTGGGAAAATGGGAGCTACTGCGGTACAAATGATTCTTAATGCTCAAAATTTTGAACTTGTGGCTTTATTGGGAAAGAAAGAAGAAGTCTCTGAAGCGTTTGGAGTTCCTGTTTTTAATCGAAAAGAGGATTTGATTGGATTTGATGCTGATATTTGGCTAGATTTAACAGCTCCTGAAGTGGCTTATGAGAACACGCATTTTGCTTTAGAAAATGGCTTTAGACCAGTAGTTGGAACGACTGGATTTACTGAGGATGAAGTGGTAGATTTAATTAAGTTCTCTAGAGAAAAAGAATTGGGTGGTCTTATTGCACCGAATTTTGCCTTGGGTGCGGTTTTATTGATGCAATTTTCTAAGCAGGCTGTCAAATATTTCCCAGATGTGGAAATTATTGAATTACACCATGACGGAAAAAAAGATGCTCCTTCTGGGACCGCTGTGAAGACGGCAGAATTGATGGCTGAGGAACGTTTGGCTCATCATCAAGGGGCAGTGGATGAAAAGGAAGCTTTAGCTGGTGCTCGTGGTGCCGATCTTGAAGGAATGAGAATCCATTCGGTTCGTTTACCTGGTTTGGTGGCTCACCAAGAAGTTATTTTTGGTTCAAAAGGTGAGGGGCTGACTTTACGCCATGATTCTTATGACCGTTCAAGTTTCATGACTGGTATTGCTTTAGGAATTCGTAAGGTAATGACGGTATCTGAGTTAAAATATGGTTTGGAACACTTTTTGGATTTATAATATTTACTGACGGAATAGATTGTGACTGGATGATTAGTGGGGAATTTTATGAGTGAATTAGAGATTCGTAGATTAGAATTAAGCGATGCAGAAGCTTTTATGGTTTATATTGCCAATTGGGCAACAGATACAAGCCCTTTTAAAATCGATGCCGTTAAAGCTTATGCGGAGCTTTCTTTGGAAAATTTTTCGGACTATGTGGAAAAAATTTATAGAGAAGAAACTTTCGCTGAAAATCCCGACTGGTCAACAGCAACTAAATATTTTGCCTTTATTAATGGGCAAATCGTTGGTGAAATTTCTTGTCGTTGGCAAATTGAAAAGGGGATTTTGTTAGAATGGGGAGGTCATATTGGTTATGGTGTGGCTCCTGATTTTAGAGGACATCATTATGCTGAAGAAATGGTCAGATTCGCTCTTCCTAAATACCGGAAACGTAAAATTTCTCAGGTAATGATTTCTGCTGACAAAGAAAATTTGGCGAGCCGTAAAAGTATTGAAGCAAATGGGGGAATTTTGGAAAATATTGTAGATATTGATGGTGATGAAATTTGTCGTTACTGGATTAATTTAGAAGAACAATAGGATAAAATTACTGATGGATTGCTTGGGTTAATCTGGCAGAGCGTCAGACAAATTCACAGGTGAATGATAAAGGGCAAAGCTTAAGAACTAGCTTATGACAGTAATTAATGAGAGCTAAAAGTGCTGACAGCTCTGCTTAAACTTTCTGTCAGTAAAATTTTAAGGTGTACAATGGGGCTATGCCCCGTTTTTGTTTAAAAAATGATAAAATAATAGATATGAAATTAGAAAAATTACCCGAGGAGTTTGTACAGGCCAAGCCGGTTTTAGAAAAAATAATCGATCATGGGTTTGAAGCTTATTTTGTGGGAGGTTCTGTACGTGATATATTGCTTGGGCGAGAGATTCACGATGTGGATATTGCAACAAGCGCATATCCAGAGGAAATTAAGGATGTTTTTCCTTATACCATTGATGTGGGAATCGAACATGGGACAGTACTTGTTTTAGCTGGAAAATCAGAAGCTGAACATTATGAAATTACTACTTTTCGGACAGAATCAAAATATACAGATTACAGACGACCAGATCATGTGGATTTCGTCAGAGATTTACGAGAGGATTTAAAACGTCGTGACTTCACGGTCAATGCCTTTGCTTGTGATGTTAATGGGCAAATTATTGATTTGTTTGATGGACTAACGGATTTGAAGGAACGCAGGTTAACAGCGGTTGGCAGTGCTTTGGAACGTTTTAATGAAGATGCTTTACGGATTATGCGGGCCATGCGATTCGCAGCAACTTTAGATTTTGAAATTGAAAATAAAACTTTTTTAGCCATGTGTGAGTCGGCTCACTTACTGGAAAAAATCTCAGTTGAACGAATTTTTATTGAATTTGATAAGTTGTTATTAGGTCAGGATTGGCGAAATGGTTTGACCTTGCTGCTTAAATCAGGGGCTTATAAATATTTACCAGATTTGCAAGATTCGGCCTTGGAAAAAGTACTGACAGACTTGTCAGTAGATTTCCATTTTCAGAATTCTGAGCAAGCCTGGGCAGCTTTACTGACCAGATTTTCAAATGTTGATGTGAAAACATTTTTACGAAAATGGAAAGTGTCCAATGAATTTGCAAAATTTGTGGCAGACCTTGTATCAGCTTATGAATTTGACTCTTGGGATTTGATGAGTCTTTATCATTTCGGTTTAGAAAAAGTACTTTTGGTTGATGAATTGAAAGTGGCTTATGGTTTGAAGATTGATAGAAATCAAGCTGTGGCTATCAATAACCAACTTCAAATTCATGATAAATCAGAGATTGTCATTGCTGGAAAAGATTTAATGGAAGAATTTTCGCTTAAACCTGGTCCAGAACTTGGCAAAATATTAAAAATTATTGAAGAAAAAATTGTCAAAAATGAATTGAAAAATGATCAGGCTGCTATTTTTGCAGAAGTAAAAAAAATGCTCTGATTAAATTTTACTGACAGAAATTTTGACAGAGAACCAAGTGAAGTTTAGTATTTAGAATAAATACAATTTCTTGGTTTCTAAGTAATGTATTCTATAGATTATAAAGGAGAAATAAATGAAAATTGAAAATCGCCGTAAAGGCTCATGTACAACAGTTCTTGTGGGAAGAAAAGCGTCAATTGATGGTTCAACCATGATTGCTCGTAATGATGACGGACACGAAGCTTTGGATCCACAACGCTTTATTGTGATTCAACCTGAAGAACAACCTCGTCATTATAAAGCTGTTTTATCTGGTTTAGAATTAGATTTACCTGAAAATCCATTACGTTATACTTCAACACCAAATGCGGTTTTGAAAGAAGGAATTTGGCCAGCAGCTGGGATTAATAGTGCCAATGTTGCGATGTCTGCAACAGAAACGATTACTACTAATCCAAGAATCTTGGGTCTTGACCCTTATGTGGAAAATGGGATGGGTGAAGAAGACCTTGTAACACTTGTTTTGCCATACATTAAAAGTGCTCGCGAGGGAGTTGAGCGTTTGGGACAATTACTTAAGACTTATGGAACTTATGAGCCAAATGGGATTGCTTTTGCTGACAACGAAGAAGTTTGGTGGTTAGAAACTATCGGTGGGCATCATTGGGCAGCAGTTCGTATTCCTGATGATTCTTATGTTGTAGCGCCAAACCGAATGAATATTGATGAATTCAAATTTGATAATGATGATTATATGTGTTCAAGTGATTTGAAACAATTAATTGACGAAAATCATCTAAATCCTGATTTTGAAGGTTATGAAAGTCATTATAATTTACGTCATATCTTTGGTTCATCTTCAATCAAGGATTCTGTGTATAATAATCCACGGACTTGGTATGGTCAAAACTTCTTAGGAAATCCATCTGAAAATCCACAAAATCAAGAACTTCCATTCATTTGTGAAGCCAGTCGAAAAATTACTGTTGAAGATGTGAAATTTGTTTTATCAAGTCATTTTGAAAATACAAAATATGACCCTTACGGCACAACAAATAGTCCAGAGGAAAGAAAACTTTTCCGTCCAATCGGAATAAATCGTAATCATAGTGTTCATATTTTGCAAGTTAGAAATAATGTTCCTGATGAATTAGCAGGAGTTCAATGGCTTGCATTTGGAGCAAACACTTTCAATCATGTTGTACCATTCTACACTGCAATTAATGATACGCCAGCTTCTTATCGTGATGCTAAGGGAGAATATGACCCAACAAATATGTACTGGTTGAGCGCAACAACAGCTGTTCTTGGTGATTCTAATTATGATTTATTTGTTGATTTACGAAATACTTTTGAATTAAATACCATGGCAAAATTCCATGAAATTCAAAATGAAACAGATAAGAATTTTGAAACAGCTGAAGATAAAATTGCTTATTTGACTCAGGCAAATGAAAAATTAGCAGAGACGGCGTTTAAAGCACAAACGGAACTTTTGGGACGTATGGTCGTTCTTGGTTCAGCTAATATGAAATTACGTTTTGATTTTAATGACTAATTTAGTTTAAAAATAATTGTAAAAAAGTAGTTGAAAAACTACTTTTTTTAGTTTTCTTTAAAGTACAAAATGGTATAATACTAAATAAGTCTCAAAAATAGAAAAGGGAAAGAAATGAATTCTAGAAAAAGTAAAAAAGTGAGAAAAGGCCGAGGAGGTAAAATTTTTGCGATTTTATTATCCATTGTTATATTTTTTGCTTTAATTATTTTTGGAGTAGTCATGATTGGTCGGCAAGTCATTTCAAGTCAAACCGATAATATTGCTGCTAAATTTTTACCAAGCTCAGGAAGTTCAGAAGACTCAGCTAGTGTGACCGATGCAGTGAGCCAAATGGGATCGGCAACACCATCAGCTATTGCCACAAAATTAAATGAAAATGCAGATGTAATTAAGAGTCAATCACAAGGAATGATAAGTTCAGCAAAAGCAACGAGCACCGACTCTAAAGTGACTTACACATTGGAATCCTCTAAACTCAATAAAGCAACCGTTGGCGCCCTTTTATTAGCAAGTGGTGACCAAGTTGAAGAAGTAGCGGATAAGGTGTTAGATTCAATGAAAAAAGCTGGGGTTGCTCAACCTAAATTGCAAGTTGATTTGGCTGATGATAAGGGGAATGTCATCAAAACGTTGAATTATAGTGCCTAAAATTATATTTTACAAGAAAAACAACATTTATTCAGTTAAATGTTGTTTTTTTGATTCTTAAGTGATAGAATATTCTAATAATTACTTAATTAGGAGGAAAATTATGAATATCTCAGAAGAAGTACGTCCCGGAGCCAATAGATATGTGAGTGGTCAAGGAATTTTGCAAGATTTAGAAAGCTATCTTGCGCCTTTTAATAAACTTGCGATAATTACTGGGGAAAAATCTTTTCAGGTTTTTCAAGATTTTTATCCTAAAGACTTAAGTTATCCTGTTTTTCATTATGATGGCTCGGCCTCTATCGAAAATGGGAAAAAACTGGCCAAAGAAATTGGTCAATCCGATGGCCTTCTTGCAATTGGCGGAGGGCGTTTGATTGATACTTGTAAAGTTGTAGCCCAGGAGCTAAACTGTGAGTTAATTATTATTCCGACGTTGGTTTCTAATTGTGCTCCTTACACACCGGTTGCAGCTCTTTATCACCCTGACCATACTTTTGATAAAGTTGGTTATTTAAATAAAGTGAGCTATTTGACATTAGTTGATTACGATTTTTTATTGGCAACGCCTCATGATTATTTTGTTGCTGGAATCGGGGATACTCTCGCCAAATGGTATGAAATGGAAGGAATCGTTCGTCAGGTTTCACAGGAAGAACTTTCAGCTTCAGTTCGTTTGGGATTTGCGAGTGCAAAGGAAATTTTTAAAATATTATTTGCTGATTCTAAAGTAGCACTTAATGATTTGGCTGAACAGAAAGTGACGCCAGCTTTTGGGCGAATTGTTGATACAATCATTGAACTTTCGGGAACGGTTGGAGGTTTCGCCGGGACTTATGGACGGATGTCAGGAGCTCATGCGCTTCATAATGGCCTATCACTTTGCTCAGAAACACATCCTATTTTGCATGGCTCAAAAGTCGCTTATGGTATCTTGGTACAATTGGCTTATACGGGAGATATTTCAGAAATTGAAAGACTCTTGCCATTTTACAAGGAAAATAATTTACCTGCTTCTCTAGCAGAAATTAATTTACAATTTGATTTAGAAAAATTGCAAGCAGTAGCAAAATTTGCAGCAAGTCCTGTAGAATCTTATCATTTGATTGATTCAAAAGTTACTGACGAAAAAATCATAAGTGCCATCAAAGCCTTAGAAGCTCTTGTCAGTAAAAAATAAGGTTTGACATTCTGTCATTGAATCTAAAAGTTACTGACAGAAATTTTGAAAAATAGAATCAAAGTTTCAAGGTCAAAAATGAAATAAGGAAAAAGGAATGACGATAAGTTTACAACAACTCAAATATTTTATTGAAGTAGCCAGAGTTGGTTCAATTAATCAAGCTGCTGAAATTCTTTTTATTACACAACCTTCATTGTCGAAGGCGATTAAAGATGTTGAAGCGGAAGTTGATTTGTCCCTTTTTCAACGGTCAAGTAAAGGAATTTCGCTGACAGCTGATGGTGCAGAGTTTTTGGGATATGCACGACAAGTTGTAGAACAATCTGATTTATTGGAAACACGGTGGTTGGACCGAAAGCCCTCTCGAAAACTTTGTGCGATTTCGACCCAGCATTATGCTTTTGCGGTGAATGCATTTGTCAATATGGTCAAAAAAACAGAAAGTCAGGGGATTGGAGAATACGAATATACTCTGAGAGAAGCTAGAACTTATGAAATTATTGAAGATGTAAAGTCACTGCGCAGTGAGTTAGGAATTCTTTATAAAAATTCATACAATGCAAATGTTATGGATAAGATTTTAAAAGAAAATCGATTAACTTTTCATCCACTTTTTTTGGCGGAGCCTCATATCTTTGTCAGTTCAACAAATCCTTTAGCTCATAAAAAATTTGTAACATTAGAAGATTTAGAAGAATTTCCTCGCCTATCCTATGAACAAGGAGAACACAATTCTTTCTATTTTTCAGAAGAAATTTTATCTACGGTTTATGCTAAAAAAGACATTAAAGTAGGAGACCGAGCCACCATTTTCAATTTGATGATTGGATTAAATGGATATACAATTTCAACTGGAATTGTCAGTCAAGACTTGAATGGTGACAATATTGTAGCTATTCCCTTAGCAGTGGAAGATAATATTGAGATTGGTTGGATCTCACTAAGTGAACTTCAATTGACCAATCAGGCTGAACTTTATTTAAAAGAACTGGAAAAAATTGTACATCCTTTTGATGTTCGTGAAGGTAAAAAAAATACTGACAGCTCATCAAATGAAATCTGTCAGTAAAAAAATACTGACAGAAATAAGTAGTTTACTATCCAGCTTTTTATCAGTAAAAAATTAAAGCCGTCATTACTGACAGGCTTTTTTGTGGTATAATCAAAGGTAATATAAGAGAAATTAGGACGAAAAATGGCAGACTTCATCGCACAAAATTTAAGTAAATCAGTTGGAGAAAAAACGGTTTTCAACAAAATCAACTTTATCATTTACGACCTTGACCGAATTGGTCTTTTGGGAGTTAATGGCACGGGTAAAACAACGCTCTTGAATGTTATTTCAGGACTTTCAGGATTTGATGGAGACCGCACGCCCTTTGATCATCCACAAAATTATAAAATTACATATCTTACTCAGGAACCTGATTTTAATCCAAATGCTACAATTTTAGATACAGTCTTAGATGATTCGCTTCCGCAAATGCGAGCAATAAAAAATTACGAAGCAGCTCTTTTAGACTATGAAAATTTAGCTAAGTTAGAACGTGCCCAATCAGAAATGGATGCTTTGAATGCTTGGCAAGTAGAAGCAGATGTCAAAACAATTTTGACTAAACTTCAACTTCCTGACCCTGCCACTCTAATCGGAAGCCTTTCAGGTGGGCAAAAAAGACGGGTTCAATTGGCTCAAGCTTTAGTCAATGATTCCGATTTATTATTACTTGATGAACCAACCAACCACCTCGATGTTGAAACCATCGCTTGGTTGCAAAATTATCTAAAAAATTCTCGAAGAACCGTTCTTTTTGTCACGCACGACCGCTATTTCTTAGATAATGTTGCAACACGAATTTTTGAACTGGAAGATGCGGGACTTAAAGAATACCAAGGAAATTATCAAGATTATCTTGCGAAAAAAGCTGAAGATGAGGAAAGAGAAGCCGCAGCAAGTCACAAGGCAAAACAACTTTATCAATCTGAATTAACTTGGATTCGTAAATCACCTCAAGCGCGTGCTACAAAACAACAAGCACGGATTGATCGCTTTGAAGACCTTAAAGATTCTATGAAAACTAGTAAAAATCTAGGAGATTTAGAACTCAACATTGCGAGCAGTCGTCTAGGAAAAAAAGTAATTAATTTTAAAAATGCAGCTTTTTCTTATCCTGACCGACCAATTTTTAAAGATTTTGAATTAGTCGTTCAAGGGCACGCGCGCTTGGGGATCGTTGGTGATAACGGCGTCGGAAAATCGACCTTACTCAACATCATTGACGGTGAGCTAGCACTAACTGACGGGATTTTGGAAATTGGTGAAACAGTAAAAATTGGTTATTTCAGTCAAGAAATTCGTGGACTTGATGAAAATAAACGCATGATTAACTTTCTTGAAGAAGTTGCATCTGCTGCACATAACAGCAGCGGTGAAAATATTTCAATTGTAAATTTATTAGAGCAGTTTCTATTCCCAAGAAGTAGTCATGGAACACTGATTTCTAAACTTTCAGGTGGTGAGAAAAAACGACTCTATTTACTTAAAATTTTATTATTACAACCCAATGTGCTTTTGCTTGACGAACCAACCAATGACTTGGATATTGCAACCTTAACTGTACTTGAAAATTTCCTAGGCTCTTTTCCGGGTGCTGTTTTGACAGTTTCTCATGACCGCTATTTTCAAGATAAAGTGAGCAACGAATTACTTGCCTTTGAAGATGGACAAATTAATCATTATTTTGGGGCTTACAGTGACTATTTAGCTGTCAAAACGGAAGAAAAATCTGCTGACAAAGCTGTCAGTAAAATTGAAAGTCCAATAAGTACTGACAAAACTGAAAATACTGACAAAACGAAACTGACCTATATGGAAAAGAAAGAATGGGAAACCATTGAAAGTCAAATTGCTGAAATCGAAGAGCGAATTTCTGAGATTGACACAGAAATGAATGAAAATGGTTCTAATACGGAACTCCTACTGGACTTACAAAAAGAACTAGACAACAAAACAAAAGAACTTGAAGAAAAATATGAACGTTGGGAATATCTATCAGAAAGGGCCGACTAGAACATTATGACAACACAAGAACTTATTGAAACCTTACAAAAATTTCCGGCTGAAGCAACTGTAAAAATCATTCAAAACGATATCAGTGGGGAACGATTTTTTGATGTTAATACAGTAGAAAATCTGGCCAGAGTCCGTGTTACCACTGCAGGAGTTGAAACCGTAGATACCGTGATTATTGGTATTTAAACCTAGAGACGAAAGAGGAAGCCAAATGTTAAAAATCGGAATTATGGGTGCTGCAAAAATTGTTCCAAGATTTGTAGCAGGTGTAAAAGAGAGTGGTCAAGCTAAAGTTATTGGGATTGCTGCCAGAAATAAAGAAAAAGCACAAAAAGCCGCTTTGGAATTAGGAATTCCAGAAGTTTATGATGATTATACAAGCTTAGTAAATGCAGCAAAAATTGATTTAATCTATATTCCTCTCATCAATAAACAACATTATCCTCAAGCAAAAATGGCTTTAGAAGCAGGTAAAAATGTACTTCTAGAAAAACCATTTACCTTGACTCTTGAAGAAAGTCAGGAATTATTCAAGATAGCAAATGAAAAAAATCTTTTTTTGATGGAAGCTCAAAAATCTGTTTTTCTACCTGTGGTGTCCCAAATCAAAAAATGGCTTGATACCAATGAAATTGGTAAAATATCTCGTCTTGCAATTAATGATTTCAGACCTCACACTAATCGTGAGAGTTGGGCCTTAGATTTAAAAGAAGGCGGTGGCGCTTTTATCATGCATGCCAGCTATCCACTCTCTGTCCTACAATTCTTATTTGGAACAGGTTTTGATGCAGCAAAAGGAATTTATTGGTCTCCTGAAGAAAATAAAGCAGATTTAGATTACGAAATTCTCTTGAAAAAAGCAGAAATTATGATTAATATCTCACTTAGCACGCGCTTAGATAAAGCAAATACATTTATTATTTATGGTGAAAAAGGAGAAATTTCTGTTCCAAATTATTGGAAATCAAACCAAGCCAGTCTTATTAAAAAGGATGGAACGGTTGAAGAATTTTCTCATCCAATGCCAAGTGAATTTAGCTATGAGATTGATGAAATTGCTGAACTCATCAGTAAGGGCAAGAAAAAAAGTGAAAAACTTTCCCCAGAAATGACAATGAAGACTGTCAAAATTGTGGAAGACCTATACCAAGAATGGTTTGGTAAAGATTGGCCAAATATAAAATAAAAACACTAGTTATCTAGTGTTTTTTCTTAAAAATTTAAATTTTCCTTTAAAACGTTGTAAGGCTAAATAACGTTCACGCGCTTTGTGCATCGCTTGGTAACGTTTAGGATCTTTTTTATAGTATTGTTGATGATATTCTTCGGCTGGCCAAAAGGTTTTTGCCTCTTCAATCGGAACAACAATTGGTTTATCCCAAATTCCAGATTTCTCTAAGGCAATTTTACTTTTTTGAGCAGCAATTTTTTGTTCTTCACTTTCAACAAAAATCACTGGACGATAATTTGCCCCTCGGTCATAAATTTGTCCGTCAGCATCAGTGGGGTCAATCAATGACCAATAAATATCTAATAGTTCATCATAAGAAATCAATTCATTATCAAATAAAATTTCAACTGCTTCCGTATGGCCAGAAGCTTTTGAGAGGACTTGGTCATAAGTAGGGTATTCGATATGTCCACCAGTATAACCACTAGTTACAGCCAAAATACCTGGACGTTCTTCAAAAGGTTCAACCATACACCAAAAACAACCACCAGCAAAAATAGCTCGTTCTGTACTCATTTTACACCTCCATTTGCTCTAATTTAATTATATCATGTGAAAAAAATGCCACCTCATCATTTGACTCGAACTTTAAAAATTTTGAATTTGACTTTTTTGTGATAGAATAGTTAAAAATAGAAAAGGGGAACGATTTTTTAATGCTAAAAACAACTTTTGCAAATGCGGAATTCGCTAATCCATTCATGAACGCTTCAGGAGTGCATTGTATGACGACTGAGGATTTAGAAGAATTAAAAGCCTCTCAAGCAGGGGCTTATATCACCAAAAGTTCCACATTAGAAAAAAGAGAAGGTAATCCACTCCCACGTTATGTTGATTTAGAATTAGGTTCAATTAATTCTATGGGCTTGCCCAATCTAGGTTTTGATTACTACTTAGATTACGTTTTAAAAAATCAAAAAGAAAAGACTCAAGAAGCGCCAATCTTCTTTTCCATTGCTGGTATGAGCGCAGCCGAAAATATCGCTATGCTTAAGAAAATTCAAGAAAGTAATTTTTCAGGAATTACAGAATTGAACCTTTCTTGTCCAAATGTCCCTGGGAAACCACAGCTTGCTTATGATTTTGAAGCCACTGAAAAACTCCTAAAAGAAGTTTTTACCTTCTTCACAAAGCCTTTAGGTGTAAAACTTCCTCCTTATTTTGACCTCGTTCATTTTGATATCATGGCAGAAATCCTCAATCAATTTCCGTTGACTTATGTTAACTCAGTCAATAGTATTGGGAATGGACTTTTTATTGATTCAGAAGCAGAAAGCGTAGTTATTAAGCCTAAAGACGGTTTTGGTGGAATTGGTGGAGCATACATCAAACCAACAGCGCTTGCAAATGTTCGTGCTTTCTATACTCGACTCAAACCTGAAATTCAAATCATTGGAACAGGTGGTATTGAAACAGGACAAGATGCCTTTGAACACCTCTTATGTGGAGCTACAATGCTTCAAATTGGTACAGCTTTACACAAAGAAGGCCCTACAATTTTTGATAGAATCATTAAAGAATTAGAAGAAATTATGGATAAAAAAGGCTATCAATCAATTGCCGATTTCCATGGAAAATTAAAATCATTATAAAAAATTATCATAAAAAGCTGAATTTAAACAGCTTTTTTCTTATCTTATAAATGAAATTTAAAAATTACTAAAAGAGATGATATAATGTAAAAGATTAAACAAACAAGGAGAAATATATGGAAATTTTTATGACTTTTATCGTTTATTCTTTTATTGGTTGGATATGGGAGACATTTTATTGCTCATTTAAAGACAGGCATTTTGTTTTTAGAGGTTTTTTATTAGGCCCTTATTGCCCTGTTTATGGTTTTGGCGTCTCTGCCGTTTTACTTTTAGTTCCAGATACCGGAAATTTATTCAGCCTTTATCTTAATACGATTGTGATTGTGACAGTAGTTGAATTCATTGGAAGTTGGATTTTAGAGAAATTCTTTAATATGAAGTTATGGGACTACTCAACCCTTCCTTTCAATATTGAAGGAAGAGTAGCTGTTCCCGTTTCATTATTTTGGGGTGTAGGTTGTATTATTTTAATTAAACTAGTTAATCCGCCTGTTCAAAATTGGATTCATGATTTTAATGAATTAACCCACAGTTGGGGCGTGATTTTGATATTAATTATCTTTCTGGCTGACCTTATTTCAACATTTATTTTTACGATTTCAACCAAGAAAGAAGTCTTGGCTATGATTGATGATTCTGACAAAGAAAATGCAACAATCAAAGAATTTCGTCTTAAACATCTCTTTACAAACCATGAAACAGCAGCAAATCGGATAAAAGTATTAGAATTACTTAAAAATAAACCTCTAAAATTAAAACATTATAATTTACGCAGAATTCTCAAAAACTACCCAAATATGAATTTGACTAAAAAACGATAATTTATAAATCGTAAGCGTTTTTAGTAGCCTTAGAAATAAATTCGTGGCATAATGAGGTCATGAATAAAACATTTGAAAAAGAAGAAATTTTAAATGAACTCTATAATCTTATATTAGACCGAAATATTCGTGACTGGGAACGCCAGTGTTTGCTTCATACGAAAGTTCAATTAGAGAATCAAGGTCAACTTGCAGACGAATTAGCAAAATTAGAAGCCACTTTAAGACCACTGGCATTACGTTATAATCTTACACCAAAGGTTGCTGAATTTTATCAAAAAATTTCCAACAGCAAACTCTTTGGTCGAGGAGTTGGTGGCATTATATAAGCCCTTAGTTCTCCTTATGCTTTAAGAGCATAAGGAGTTTTTAAAAAAGTATTTTAAAAAAAGTAAAATTCATTTTATAATGAATTCAATAAAAGAAAAGGAAGTAAAAAATGAAATCATCTTATTTTGTCGAAAAAAATAAAATGGAAGTTAGAGAATTTCCTAAAGCGCAACTTATAAAAGAAACAGATGCTATCATAAAAATTGTTCGTGCCTGCGTATGTGGTTCCGATTTATGGTGGTTCCGTGGGATTTCTGAACGTCAACCTGGACCGGTAGGGCATGAAGCTATTGGTCTGATTGAAGAAGTAGGCACCGGAGTTAAAAACTTTAAAGTAGGAGATTTTGTCATTGTTCCCTTTACGCACGGTTGTGGACACTGTCCAATTTGTTTGGCTGGCTTTGAAGCCAATTGTCCAAATGCAAAAGATGGTGTGAATGGCGGCTATCAAGGAGAATTCTATCGGGCGATTAATGCTGATGGTGCACTTGTCAAAATCCCGGGCCAACCAAGTGATTATTCTGATGACCAGTTGGCTTCATTGACGGCTTTAGCTGATGTCATGCCTACAGGTTTTCATGCAGCTAAAGCAGCAGATGTCCATGAAGGTGATACAGTGGTTGTCTTTGGTGATGGAGCGGTTGGACTTTGTGCAGTGATTTCAGCTAAACTTTTAGGAGCAAAACGGATTATTGCCATGAGTCGCCATGAAGACCGTGCAGCACTTGCGCGTGACTTTGGTGCAACAGATATTATTGCTGAACGTGGTGAAGAAGCGATTCAAAAAATTATGTCCTTAACCAATGGTTATGGTGCAGATGCTGCCTTAGAATGTGTCGGAACAAAACAAGCAATTGAATCTGCTTTTCAAGCGGTAAGAGCAGGAGGGCGAGTAGGTCGTGTGGGAGTTCCTCATGATGTTGATTACAATGAATGGATTGATTCTCTTTTTTGGAAAAATATCCAACTTGGAGGGGGAGTAGCCTCTGTCGCACGCTGGGATAAGGAAATCTTACTTGAAGCAGTTTTAAGTGGGGAGATTAATCCAGGCCGTGTCTTTACAGCAGAATTTAGCTTAGATGAAATTCAAAAAGCATATGAAGCAATGGATCAACGTACAGCAATTAAATCTCTATTGAGAATTTCAGAGGGATAAATAAGAAAATAGTAAATAAATCAAAAGTCTACCAAAGTTGGTGGGCTTTTTTGTATTCTAAAAGTCTTGTTTTTAAATTAAGTTAAAACGGTTACTTTATTTTTACCAAAGTTTCTAATTAAGCGTATAATATTAAATAATCAGAAAACAAAAAATATTCACTAAAAGGAGGTTTTGCATTGGAAAATCAGAAAAAGCACTTTCAGATGAAGTCATCAAGTAAATTTTGGTTACTTAGCACTGGAATTCTTTTAAGTTTGTTAGTGACTAGTCACCCTTTAGCAGTAAAGGCTGATGAAAATTCGGCTGTTACCCCACCAAACCAAACAGAAGCTGTCACCAATCCAACTGTAAATTCTTCTCTTGCCGCGTCTGATTCGACAACCGAAGGAAATACAGGGAGTTCACAGGCAGAAACGCGAACTAAAGAGGCAAACTCACTAACTTCGCAGGCAAGCACAACCCTAAGCGCCAGTTCAGTTTCATCATCTTCAACCAGTTCGGCTCAGACTTCAAGTGTAGAAGCAAGCTCTAATTCTTCAGAGGTTTCAGCTTCATTGAGTTCAAAGGCCTCAACTTCAAAAGCCCCAAGTGTTCCTCTTGATTCACCAAAAGCAAATGTCACAATTGCTTCAAGCCTATCGGCGAGCGGAACAATCATAAATCCTGCTCTCACAAATGGTTCAATTGCCAGCCAAGCCAATGGTCAAGACCCTGTCATAAGCTCGATTTCTGCGACCGGTTCAGTCGCCAATGACATTACAGGACCATCCACGCTAGATGGTATCAATATTACAATCAAGGCTAATAATCTTGTTCCCAATAATTTTCTGACCCCAGACGGACTCCATTGGTCGGACAATACGCAGGTTATTCCAGTCAAAGGTCAAGCAACGGGTCAAATAAGCTCCGAAAACTTTGGTTTAACTGACGGTCCAACGACGCCGGCAACGAGCTATACTATGAACGCCGGGGATTCTGGACGAATTACTAATGTTGGAAGGACCCTAGCCGGAACCAATCTAGATTTGATCTACAAAGTCATCTCAACAGATGAATCAAGCTGGCAAGCCCCCGCAGAAAGTACGTCCGATTGTCCGATTGGCCTCGCTTTTACAGGCGAACAAAATATTGCCAACTCTGACGGAAACTCGATTGTCGCCCTCTACTACGGGGCAAATAATGTCAATCTGAATTATCAAATCGTCGTACATCATACGAATTTTCAAATCCCTGTTCTCGCCTCTTTTATCACAACGGATATTGATATGGCACAAGGAGTCAAAACCAATCTTGCCAACCTTTTAACGGTCATTCCAAAGACCACTAACCTTGCGACAGATAGTTCTAGTATTATTTATGATACAACAATTCCTGATACCGACTTGAACGGTCAAGCTAGTCTCCCTTATGGCGGTTATCTGGGTGTCGGTTTTCTGTCAAACTTTGACTATGATTTTTATAGTCCAGCACCCGCTCGTAGTGGAGATTCTTATCAATATTCGCAAGGGGTTCGCTATGACCTCTTTGGTTCAGCGCTTCAAGCACATTTGGTGACCCAAGTTCGTGATATTGTTTATCTCAACTATTATGATGCGGACGAAAACAATCAGCTTATCGTTCCCCAACATCAATTTATCTGGTTTCCAAATGTTTCTTGGAATGTTCCAGTAAGTAATTTTCCGCATTATCAATACGGTTGGCAAAACCAAACGACCAAAGGAAACACGATAAATGTTAGTGATTATTATCATATCCAAAGTACCGTCACTTATGATTACTATGGTATGGACGGGGTTTATCTCGGTCAAGAATCCACCACGGGGCTTTATGGACATTCTTATTCGGTCAATGTGCCTTATAACTTTGGCAATTACTATATCGAAGGAAGCACGACGCGGTCTGGACTTTATCCGAAAACTGATGAAACGCTAAACGTTTACTACAAATATGTTCCACCGATTGTTTATTACAACACGAGCAATCCTTATGCGACGACTTATTATGCCAATGGTTACGAGTATGTGCCGAATTATATTCCGCCAGTTGTTTATTATGCACCAACTTATGATAGTTATGGCTATGGTGGAGGCTACTCTTACTCTGGAGGTTATGCTTATTCATCAGGTGGATATAGTAGTTCTAGCGGAGCTTACTATCCAAATTATGTCCCACAATCTGCTTATTATTCTAAAGAAGCTCAACTTGTAGCAGAAGAAGGTGGGAATAATTCATCTAAAGTAAATTATTCCACGGATAAAGAAGATAACTCACTTTTGAATTTTGGAGAAAGTGTATGGTCTTCTAGTTTGGGAGAAAGCCTAAAAAATGTGACACGATTTGCTCCTTGGCAAATAAGTAGTTTTGTGGACTATGGGACACAGATTGTATCGGGAGAGGATGCAAATGATGCTCTAAATAAAACGGCTGTTCATGCTGGACTGAGTGCGGTGGGAGATGTAGCAGGTGAATATGTTGCAGAAGAAATTGGAGGAATGCTTGGGACTGCTCTTGCTCCTGGGGTTGGTACAATTATTGGAATTGGAATAGGTGCGGCTCTTGGTGTTGGTTTTGATTTTATTTACGATAAAATTAAAAAAAGAAGGAGGTAGATAATGGTAAATATAGAAAAGAAAAGTTCTATCTTTGATTCTCATAAACAATTTTTATATGAAGAAGTTGGGAAGAGATATTACATTGATACACAGACCTTTCAGCTTTTTTATATAAAAACTGAGATTAATAATTCTTCTTCAAATCAGAGGAAAAATTTTGCTCAATTTTCAGGGATTCTAGCAACTGTTCTTGGAGTGTTAGCACAATCGATTATTTCTTCACCAACTTATCTGGTAAAAATATCTTTAGTTTTAGGAATGGTTATTTTAACAGTTCTTATCACTTCTCTTTTATATTTTGTTGAGAGAATGTTTGATTATCCAAGATTTAAAGACTTGGATAGAGGATTAAAAGCTTGGAAATACAAAGCTATTGTGTTGGTGCCCGAAAAAAAGTTGAGGATACTTAGAGAAGTGAAAAAGCATATTAGGATAGTTATATTAATCTGTTTGTTTTTCTTAATCTTAACTCCAATATTTGGAGGACTATATGTTACAACTTCAGAACCTAGACTGTTTATTCTATATGGTATTGTATTTTTTCTGTTCACTTTACTCTTTCCATATTTAATTTTGGCAATTAAAAAAGAAAGGATTGTTGATAAATGGGAGAAAAAAACAAGAGAAAATGGTAATGGAAAAAACTAAAATAATATATCTTCGTACTGAAAATATGGTTAATTACTATATCAATGTAGAAAATTATCAGTTATATACCCGTTCTTCGCCTAATAGCAAATCAGCCGCTGGGGTACAACTTGTTTCATTCTCTGGAAGTATTGCGACAATTTTGGGGATTGTATCCAAGGGAAATAATATTTTTGAAAATCCAAGAAACAATCTAATAATTCTCGCCATTATGTGGGGAATTGCAATACCCTCGGCCATATTATTATCAATTTTAGTGATAAGAGAGAAGAAAAAGATAAATATGGGCGAAAAGTTAATTTTAAAAAAGAGAAATAAAGAGGATAAGGGGCTATTGGACAGAAGTTATAAGGCGAGCTATCTATTATCGATCACTTTTCTTGCCCCTATAGGAATGATTATGGGTTCTTTCTATTTTGTAGGAAATGGTAATATGTTGTTCTTCGTCTGTATGATACTCGCAACAATGCTCAGCTCATTGGCGGTTCCTTTTGCTCTGAATATTCCACAAAGCTACAAACTTCTTAGAAAAATGAAGAAAGAAGGAATCTTTTAACTCTGAACATGATGTCTATGGAAAAAAATGAAAGAGGAATACAGAAATAAAAATATGGTTGATATTGGTTTAAACGGAGAAAATGGTAATGGAAAATTCAGAAAAAATATTTCTACTGACAAATGAGGGTGTTGATTATTTTATTGATACTGAAACCTACCGATTATTTACCGATTCAGAACAAAAAACAATTAATGTTCCTCAGTTGGTGGGTGTATCTGGGGCGATAGCCACTGTTTTGGGAATAATTTTTAAAGGAAATATTCTTATGATTAACCCTGAAAATAAATTTATAGTTGTACTATTAATGTGGCTTATCATCATTATTTCCTCCATTTTTCTGCCAATTTATCAAATTAAAAGAAGCAAAAGGATAATCTCTAGTGGTAGACTAATTGTCAAAAAGATTGATAAATCATATGATGCTTATCTGTTCAATAGGATTTATAGGGCATCAATATTTTACGTAGTTGCTTGGATTGCGCCTCTGGTAATGGTAGTTATGTCAATTTATTTTATTGATTATACTAATGTCATGTTTTTAGTTGCCCTTGTCGTAATGATGATTTTAAGTTCAATTTCAACAACATTCATCATAACAATTCCTAAGCGTTACAAACTACTTAGGAAGATGAAAAAAGAAGGAATCTTTTGACTCTGGACATTGATATCTATGGAGAAATAAAATGAAAGAAGAACATAGAAATAAAATTATTGTTGATATTGGTGGAAATTCGGATGAGCGATATGGCTATAATTATAAAAATAAAGAACTATTTATAAAGAGTAATAAAAAAATAACAGGCATGGGCAAAGTAACTTTTGCAATCTTATCATCAGTTTTTCAGTCTTCCACGGTAAATTTTGTAGAAAGCCATTCTCCCAAGATTTCTCCTGTAAAATGGGCAATTTTGACGACGACTATTTTATTACTTCTATCTTTTGTTATAGCATGGTTGAGCTTATATCTTTCAGAAAAATTTACTAATTATCGAAATTTTGAAAAAGTAGAAGATATAAAAAGACTAGAAAAACTTTATAAAATCAAGGACAAGGTATTTGGAAATATCCTCATAATCTGTGTTCTGATTTTTGGAGGAATAGGTATAACATTAGGTGGAACTTATACTGAATCAGGAGATATAGAACTTTGGTTAATCTATATTAGTGATTTAATTCTTGTCAATATGCTTGTCTATATTTATTGGTTTTATATCAGTAGAGCAAGAAAATTTAGAAGTCTAGCGATTAAAGAATTAGAAAAGAGAAAGGAAATTGAAAAATGAAAGAAGAGATTGACGAAAATAAAGAAAAAGAAGTGATTCAAAAAGCATATAAATATAATATCTTTCTTGGAATCTGGATTATCGCTGTATTCATCATTTTTTTGCTACTAATAACAAAAATTATTACAGACCAATATTTAACTTTAGGTTTTGGTTTAATTATTTTAATTTATGCGATTGCGCTTCATACCCAAAATCATAAATTAAAAATAAAAAGTATTGCTTCGATTTTAGTATATGGTCTTAATATCTTGAGTGTTATTGGTGTTGTTTTGATTATTTTTGCAAATCAGGCGCATAATCTTTTGGAGTTAGCGGTGGGAGTCTTATTGGGATTGGTGACGCTTATCTTACAATTTTTAGCTGCTATTTTTGCACTATTGTCAGCGAGAAAATTGCGAAAACTCTATCCTGATATTCTTGATAATAGAAGAAAGAATACAAATTAGTATCTTATTTTTTACAAGTAAATATTTGATAAATGCTATTGAATCAAAATAGCAGACTGTGTTATAATGAAAGGAATAAAAAGATAGGAAGATTCATGACTTACGCAGACAAGATTTTTAAACAAAATATCCAAAATATCCTTGATAATGGTGTTTTATCAGAAAATGCACGTCCTAAGTATAAGGATGGTCAAACGGCGAATAGCAAATATATTACAGGCTCTTTCGTTACTTATGATTTGCAAAAAGGTGAGTTTCCAATTACTACTTTGCGTCCAATTCCAATTAAATCGGCAATTAAAGAATTGATGTGGATTTATCAAGATCAAACAAGTGAACTTGCTGTTCTTGAAGAAAAATATGGAGTCAAATACTGGGGCGAATGGGGAATTGGCGACGGTACGATTGGACAACGCTATGGGGCAACGGTCAAAAAATATAATATTATTGGAAAAATATTGGATGGGCTAGCTAAAAATCCTTGGAATCGTCGCAATATCATCAATCTTTGGCAATATGACGATTTTGAGGAAACCGAAGGACTTTTACCTTGTGCTTTCCAAACAATGTTTGATGTCCGACGAGAAAAAGATGGTCAGATTTATTTGGATGCAACACTCATCCAACGTTCAAATGATATGCTTGTGGCTCATCACATCAATGCCATGCAATATGTTGCTTTGCAAATGATGATTGCCAAACATTTTTCTTGGAAAGTTGGAAAATTTTTCTATTTCGTAAATAATTTGCATATTTATGATAATCAGTTTGAACAAGCAAATGAGTTAGTTAAGCGAACAGCTTCTGAAAAAGAGCCCCGTTTGGTGCTTAATGTTCCTGACGGAACAAACTTTTTCGACATCAAACCTGAAGATTTTGAGCTAGTGGACTATGAACCAGTAAAACCTCAATTAAAATTTGATTTGGCAATTTAGATTAATCAAAAAGTTACTGACAGAGCTGTCAGTAATTTTTTGATTGATAAAAATTCATATATAGTTCGTTGACGAACAAAAAAGATTGTGTTATAATAATTCGTATGCGAACGAAAAAAGAAGCAATTGGTCGACTTTTAAAAGTTGCCAGCAATCAAATGTCACGAGAATTTGATAATTTTGCAATTCAATTTGATTTGACCGGTCAGCAAATGTCAATATTAGATTTTCTTGGCAACCAGAGTGAAGAAGACTCAGGAAAAGAAATCAGTCAGACAATGATTGAATTAGAATTTAATATCCGACGTTCTACAACAACGGAAATTTTGCAACGTATGGAAAAACGTCAGTTGATTAAGAGAAAAGCGAGCCCAACAGATGCTCGTCAAAAATCGGTTGAATTAACTGAACAAGGCAAACAATATTTACCTGAAATTAGAACATATATCCAAGGTCATAATCAAAAAGCTTTGGCGGGTTTGTCAGCAGAAGAGATTGCTGCAGTTGAAAAATTTTTTAATAATTTTAGCATGCAGAAAGGAAAAGAATGAACACAGAATTAGAAACAAATACAGGCAATCATAAAATTAGCGCGAAAACGCGCTTTTCAATTGTCGCCGTGGCCCTTGTGGCCTTTATGGGGATACTAGCAGAAACAAGTTTGAATGTTACGTTTCCAACTCTTGAAAAGACCTTCGGTCTCCCGCTGAGTACGGTTCAGTGGGTAACAACCGCTTATTTATTAGTTGTTGCGATTGTTATGCCGACAAGTTCATATATTAGTCAACGTTTTCAAAATAGGACTTTATTTTTTTCAGGATTAATATTTTTTACCCTTGGAGATTTACTGAGTTTAATTTCTCCGAATTTTACTATTTTAATGGCGGGACGGTTAATACAAGGAATCGGAACTGGTATTGCAATTCCATTGATGTTTAATCTTGTCTTAACTAAAATTCCACGTGAGAGAGTAGGACTTTGGATGGGTTTTGCTGGGATGATTTTGAGTATTGCCCCAGCACTTGGACCAACTTATGGTGGACTTTTAACAGGAACTTTAGGTTGGCGAATGATTTTTGCAATTATTTTGATTATCCCAATCTGTCTCTTTCCTTTAGGGGCTTGGGCCATTGAGAAAAGTGAAAAAATACGTCCAGGAAAATTTGATTTTATTGCTTTTATATTCTTGTCACTAGTAATGACCAGCGCTCTTTTAGCTTTAGATTCACTTTCAAGTGATCATTTTTCATGGATCTGGTTAGTAGTCTTTATCTTGGGGTTAATTGCTTTCATTTGGCGTTCAAAAACAAGTCCATTGAATTTTATTGATATCAATGTTTTTAAGAGCCCAACTTTCACTTTATCTGTCCTTGTTTATTGTATTTTACAATTTGTCAATTTGGGAATTAACTTTATCATTCCTAACTTCTTACAGGTTTCACTAGGAGCTACAAGTACATTAGCAGGTTTTGCTTTATTGCCTGGTTCATTAATTGGTTCAGCAGCTCAAGGTCCAATTGGTGCGCTTTATGACCGCAAAGGGGCCAAGGGGATTTTATATAGTGGAAATACTGTATTCTTTATCGCTCTTGTTTTATTAACGATTTTTACAAAGAATCTGACTTTACTAGGTGTGATGGGACTTTATGTTATTTTCACTATTGGTCGTTCTTCAAGTTTTGCAACAACCATGACCAATAGTTTAGCTCAACTTCCTCATGATAAAGCTGCCTCTGGTAATGCTTGGTTTACTACAACTTCTCAATTTGCAGCGTCAGCAGGAACGGCTACAGCTAGTCTTATTGCAACAAAATCAAGTAATTTAACAACAGGAACTCAACATGTATTTATGTTTTTCCTTTGTCTTGCTTTGCTTAATTTTGTCTTCTATACTTTGATTTTGAACAAGAAGGTAAAATAAATTTGATTAAAAAAGTTTCGTAATTAAACGAAGCTTTTTTAATTTAATATAGTATGCTTAAAAAGCATAATTATTGATGTAAAAAGCATTTCACGGCAGGTAAAAAATATTTTATAATAAATCATCGAAAAGATAAAGTGATATGAAGCTTTTGAGTTGACTTGAAGTGAACTTCAAGGAATATAATAAAAATAGAAGTTAAAAATGAATGGAGAAAAAATGTCAAACAATATTGAAAACAAAGTCGTCTTAATCACAGGAGCATCAAGCGGTATTGGCCAAGCAACTGCTGAATTACTTGCTAAAAAAGGAGCAAAAATTGTCTTAGCAGCAAGACGTGAAAATCGTTTGCAGGAACTGGCTGATAAAATTAAAAAGGCTGGTGGACAAGCAATCTATCAAGTTACAGATGTAACTAATCCAGAAGATAATAAAAAGTTGGTACAATATGCGAAAGGAAATTTTGGCAAAATTGATGCTATTTTCTTGAATGCAGGAATCATGCCAAGTTCCCCTTTATCAGCTCTGCATGTTGAAGAATGGGAAAATATGGTTGATATTAATTTAAAAGGTGTACTTAATGGGCTCGCTGCTGTACTTCCTGAATTTACAGCTCAAAAATCAGGACATGTTATCACAACGAGTTCAGTTGCTGGCCTAAAAGCATATCCCAATGGTGGTGTTTATGGGGCAACAAAATGGGCGGTTCGTGAATTAATGGAGGTACTCCGAATGGAATCTGCTCAAGAAGGAACTCATATTCGGACAGCTACTATTTATCCGGCTGCTATAAATACTGAGTTACTGAATACAATCACTGACAAAGAAGCAGCAGAAGGAATGACAGCTCTTTATGAACAATATGGGATTAGTCCAGAGGCAATTGCTCGCATTGTTGCTTTTGCTCTTGAACAACCTGAAGATGTTAACGTCAGCGAGTTTACTGTTGGACCTACAACACAACCTTGGTAAGAAAAGGAGAAAAAATGAAAATTGATGTAAAAAAGTTTTCTAAGATACAAGATATTTATATTAGCCCAGACCCGCAAGAACATCGTCCTGCTTGGATTTGGTTTGCTTATATTGATGATGATTTAGCGGTAGCAGCAGGTCGCGGAACGGCATCAAGTTGGTGGAATTCGGCAATGATTTCACGTAAGGGTCAAATTCACATTGACGGGAAAGTCTATCAAGTGGAATTTGAACCTGTGACAGATAAAGAAAATATCGATAAGTTTATTGATTCTTATCGACAACGTTCAGGCTATAGCTGGGACCCTGCTTGGGAGAATAATTTTAGACCGACAGTGATACGCCTAAAATTCTTGGAAGAACTTGGAAAAAGCACAAGATAAAGTGCCTTGATAATTAAAAAAATTGGAGGTTAAAATGGAAAAACAAACCGCAGGACATGAACAACTTGGAGAATTTGCGCCAAAATTTGCTGAATTAAATGACGATATTCTTTTTGGAGAAGTCTGGAGTCGTGAAAAAGAACTTTCAGCACATGAACGTAGCGTCATTACGATTACTGCTTTGATTGCTGGTGGAAATTTTGAACAATTAAATTTTCATATGGCAAAAGGAAAAGAAAATGGAATCAGTCAGGAAGAAATTTCAGAAATAATTACACATCTGAGTTTTTATGTGGGATGGCCAAAGGCTTGGTCGGCTTTTAATATTGCAAAAAAAATTTGGGAATAGGAGGGAAAGATATGACAATTACGGTCAACATTTTGTACCAAGGTGAAGGTGATAATGCCCGCCTCTTTGCTGATGAAATGGTAAGTTCGGGTCTCGTCGATAAAATACGTCAACAAAGTGGAAATTTACGTTATGAATATTTTGTTCCCTTGGATAATGAACAAGCAATTCTATTGATTGATGAATGGGAAAACCAAGAAGCAATTGACATTCATCATAAAAGTCCGATGATGCCAAAAATTGCTGAATTGAGAGAAAAATATCAACTGCGCCTAAAGGTAACGCGTTATCAGCAGATTGATTAGAAAAGAGAGTTAGAAAAGAGAGAACGAAATGAATAAAAAAGAATTAGACAATGCTCTTATTTCTCCTCAAGGAGAAAAAAATCCTTATGGTGCCTATTTTACTGGCCAATCTTATTTAGAAGGAATGATTTCGGATAAGGACTTGCCCTTTGGTGTAGGAAACGTGACTTTTGAGCCGGGGTGTCGTAATCATTGGCATATTCATAAAGATGGTTATCAAGTTTTATTGGTTACAGCAGGTGAGGGATGGTATCAAGAAGAGGGTAAGGAGGCCCAACTTTTACATGCGGGCGATACGATTGTTACTCATGCAGGAGTTAAACATTGGCATGGAGCGACAAAAGATAGCTGGTTCAGTCATGTGGCCATTACCGCGGGAGAAGCAGTTTGGTTAGAAGAAGTTTCTGATGAGTGGTATAATACTCTCTAAGAGGAAACAAGATGAAAATAATTACAATTTGTGGTAGTTTAAAATTCACTGAAGAGATGAAAGTTCAAGCTGAACTTTTGGAACTGGCGGGAAATTGTGTGCTGGGTGTAATATATCCAACGAAAAAGATTATTGATTACAAACCTACTGAAATTACCGCTTTTTCAAGTGCACATTTTAAAAAAATTGATTTGTCTGATGCAATTTTTGTAGTTAATAAGAACGGATATATTGGCGAATCTACATACAAAGAAATCATTTATGCTGAATCAAAAGGGAAAGAAATCATGTATTTGGAAAAGGAATAAGCGTTATTTCCGAACATTCAGCAAAACCGAACAATAAATTGAAAAAGTTCTAGTTTTATCCGCTAGAGCTTTTTTTATTTGGCTCATTAGAATAGAATAAGAAGCATAAAGGATTCCTTAAATGGATGGAGGATATTGTGAAAAAAGAAAAGTTGCTCTATGAAGGAAAAGCTAAGAAACTATATTTTACTGATGATTCTGAGGTGCTCTGGGTGGAATACTGTGATCAAGCGACTGCATTAAATGGTGCTCGTAAAGAACAGATTACGGGGAAAGGCGCTCTAAATAATCAAATTACTTCATTAATTTTTGAAAGATTAAATGCTGAAGGTTTAGAAACGCATTTCATAGAAAAGTTATCAAAAACCGAACAATTGAATAAAAGAGTCTCAATAATTCCTTTAGAAGTTGTTTTAAGAAATGTTGTTGCTGGTTCTTTTGCCAAACGATTTGGTCTTGAAGAAGGAATTGTTTTAAAAGAACCAATTGTTGAGTTTTACTATAAGGATGATGCTTTAGATGACCCATTTATTAATGATGAACATGTTAGATTCCTGAACATTGCAACTTATTCAGAGATTGAATTTTTAAAGAGTGAAACGCGTAAAATCAACGAGATTTTGAAAAAAATATGGGCTGGAATTGGCTTAACTTTGGTTGATTTCAAACTTGAATTTGGCCGTCTTGCTGACGGAAGAATTATTCTTGCTGATGAAATTTCACCTGATACTTCACGTCTCTGGGATGCGAATGGTCAGCATATGGATAAAGATGTTTTCAGACGTAATATTGGCGATTTAATTGAAACTTATACTGAAGTTTTGAATTTGTTAGAAAATGCGAAATAAATGAGTTCTAGTTTTTAGGACAGTTCCTCACATCTTATATAGAAAGAATTTTAAAATGACTAAAGTACGTGTTTACGTGGCTTACAAAGCCTCAATTCTCGACCCTCAAGCTCAAGCGATTAAAGCGGCAACTCATAAAATGGGTTATCAAGAAGTTACAGAATTAAATGTTGGAAAATTTTTCGATTTTGAATTTGATGCAGAAGCTGAGATTGCTCGCGCAAAAGCAATTGAAATTGCCAATGAATTGTTGGCAAATCCAAATATGGAAACTTATAAAGTTGAACTTTTGAATGAACAAAGCGAAGGAGCTAATTAATGAAATTTGCAGTCATTCAATTTCCTGGGTCAAATTGTGATTTTGATTTACTTTGGGCAATTCGTGATGTCATGGGAGCTGAGGCAGAATTTGTCTGGCATGATGAGAAGTCGCTTGCAGGTTTTGACGGAGTATTGATTCCAGGCGGATTTTCTTATGGTGATTATTTACGCTGTGGTGCGATTGCGTCATTTGCAAATATTATGCCGGAAATCAAACGTTTAGCTAAAGAAGGAAAACCTGTTTTTGGTACTTGCAATGGATTTCAAATTTTGGTTGAATCTGGACTTTTACCGGGTGTATTGATTCGCAATGAGGGTTTGAAATTTGTTTCCAAATGGCAAGCTCTTAAAGTTGAAAATAATCAAAGTAATTTTACGACCGAATATGCTAAGGATGCTTTGATTAATTTACCAATTGCTCACGGTGAGGGTCAATATGTTGCTGACGAAGCAACGCTTGCTGAACTTAAAGCAAATGGGCAAATTATTTTCACCTATGCTGACGAAAATCCTAATGGGTCAGTTGAAAATATTGCTGGAATTGTCAATAAAGAAGGAAATGTGCTTGGGATGATGCCTCACCCTGAGCGGGCCATGGAAGAACTGCTTGGTGGCGCTGACGGAGTATATTTGTTTGCTTCTGTCTTGAAAAACTTTGTTGGGAAATGAAAAAAATACTGACAGAATTTAGATTTTTAAAACGAATCTGTCAGTAAATTTGTAATTTGAAATAATTGAATTCAGAGCGCTGAAAGTTTTTAAACTAGAGAATATACAAGTTGCATTTCTATTGAAACGTATACTCTTTAGACTACTAATGCAGTAAATTGGACTGTAGTTTCTACGTTTTTAAGCAAGCGTTTCTCATATCTTATAGGAGAATAACATGACTTTGGAGATGTCACCAGAACAGATTCAAGAAAGCAAAATTTACCGTGAGTGGGGACTGACGGATGAAGAATATTTGAAAATCAAAGATGAGATTCTTAATGGCCGTTTGCCAAACTTTACGGAAACTGGGATGTATGCCGTGATGTGGTCAGAACATTGCTGTTACAAAAATTCAAAACCTGTCTTAAAAAAATTTCCGACGACTGGTCCACAAGTCTTGATGGGGCCTGGTGAAGGGGCTGGGGTTGTGGATATTGGTGATGATTTGGCGGTTGTTTTCAAGGCTGAATCTCATAATCATCCATCTTATGTTGAACCTTATGAAGGTGCAGCAACAGGTTCTGGTGGTATTATTCGGGATATTTTTTCAATGGGAGCTCGTCCAATTGCAATTTTGGATAGTTTACGTTTTGGACCAATTGATAATGGTAAAACGCGTCATATTGTGGACCAAGTAACAGCCGGGATTGCGGGATATGGAAACTGTATTGGAATTCCGACGGTTGGTGGCGAAGTAGCCTTTGATGAATCATACGCTGGAAATCCTTTGGTGAATGTCATGTGTGTGGGCTTGATTGAACATAAACATATTCAAAAGGGACAAGCTAAAGGTGTGGGAAATTCTATTTTTTATGTCGGAGCGAAAACAGGACGTGACGGCATACATGGAGCATCTTTTGCTTCTAAAGAATTTGGTTCTGGCTCAGAAACACAACGTTCAGCGGTTCAAGTCGGAGATCCATTTATGGAAAAACTATTGCTTGAAGCTTGTATTGAAGTCATCCAAAATCATGGCGATATTTTAGTTGGAATTCAAGATATGGGTGCTGCCGGATTGGTTTCATCCACATCAGAAATGGCTTCAAAAGCCGGGTCGGGTCTGCGTCTTAACTTGGATAATGTGCCTCAGCGTGAAACAGATATGATTCCTTATGAAATGATGTTGTCTGAGTCACAAGAACGCATGGTGCTTTGTGTCAAAAAAGGACATGAACAAGAAGTTATTGATTTATTTAAAAAATACGACCTTGATGCTGTGAATATTGGGCAAGTGACTGATGATGGTTTTTATACGCTTTATCATAAAGGGCAAATGGTTGCTCATGTTCCAGTTGATTCATTGGCGGAAGATGCTCCAACTTATTACCGTGAGGCAAAAGTTCCTGAGCGAATTCAAAAATTTACTGACAGCGAAAAATATCTTCCAGAAATTACTGACAGCGCGGTCAGTGAAATTTTCAAAAAACTTTTGGCTCAACCGACAATTGCTAGCAAGAAATCAATTTATGAAACTTATGATTCGCGCGTGATGACCAACACTGTTGTTGCACCAGGCTCAGATAGCGCAGTTTTACGAGTGCGTGGCACTAACAAGGCACTTACGATGACAACGGACTGTAACGCTCGCTATCTCTATCTTGATCCAGAAAAAGGAGGAGCAATCGCAGTTGCTGAAGCGGCTCGTAATATCGTGGCCTCTGGTGGAAAACCGCTCGCGATTACTGACTGTTTGAACTTTGGAAATCCGGAAAAACCAGAACAATTTTGGGAATTAACAACAGCGGCTGATGGAATCTCACGTTCTTGTTTGGCCCTTGATACACCAGTTATTTCAGGAAATGTCAGTCTTTACAATGAGACAAACGGTTCAGCTATTTTACCTACCCCAATGATTGGAATGGTTGGTTTGATTGAGGATGTAAAAAATATTACGACTCAAGAATTTAAAAAAGCAGGTGATTTGATTGTTTTGGTTGGTCAAACCTTTGATGATTTTTCAGGTTCTGAGCTGCAAAAAATGTTGACAGGAGAAATTTCTGGAAGAATTGATTTTGATTTAGAAACTGAAAAAATCAATCAAGACTTTGTTTTAAAAGCAATTAATGACGGATTGGTCAGCTCAGCACATGACTTGGCAGAGGGTGGATTAGCGGTTGCCTTGGCTGAATCTGCTTTTGCAAATGGCTTAGGCGTTGATGTGAAAGTTGATTTAACCAATGCCCAATTATTCTCAGAAACGCAAGGTCGCTTTGTACTCTCAATTTCACCAGAAAATCAAGCTGATTTTGAAAAATTACTGACAGAACTTTCTGTCAGTGGCGAAGTAATCGGAAAAGTTACTAACAGCGGAATTTTGAAGATGAATGAACTTTCTATTTCTACTGACGAAGCTGTCAGCATTTATGAAGGAGCCCTCCCATGTCTGATGAAATGACAAGCGCAACATTTACTGAGCAAGAGTGGTCGCACTTTGAAGCGAAGACAATAAATGAAGAATGTGGACTTTTCGGTGTTTGGGGACATCCTGATGCCGCTCGCCTGACCTATTTTGGACTTCATGCTCTCCAACATCGCGGGCAAGAAGGTGCAGGGATTTTGGTCAATAATAATGGAAAACTCAATCGTCATCGTGGTTTGGGTCTAGTCACTGAAGTTTTCCGTGACGAAAAAGATTTGGAAGAACTGACAGGGTCAGCAGCCATTGGACATGTTCGTTATGCCACGGCTGGCTCAGCAAATATCAATAATATTCAGCCTTTCCAGTTTGAATTTCATGACGGAGCACTTGGACTTGCCCACAATGGAAATTTAACCAACGCCCAATCCTTGCGTTGTGAACTTGAAAAATCTGGGGCAATCTTCTCCAGTAATTCAGACACAGAAATCCTCATGCATTTGATTCGCCGTAGTCATCATCCAGAATTTATGGGCAGAGTCAAAGAAGCGCTCAATACGGTCAAAGGTGGCTTTGCATATCTCATTATGACTGAAAATTCAATTGTCGCAGCCCTTGACCCTAATGGATTTCGGCCACTTTCAATCGGTAAAATGAGCAACGGTGCACTTGTTGTGGCCTCAGAAACTTGTGCTTTTGATGTCGTTGGCGCCACTTGGATTCAAGATGTTCAACCCGGTGAAATCATTGAAATTAATGACGACGGCATTCATGTGGACCAATTTACTGACAGCACCAACATGACCATTTGTTCAATGGAATACATCTATTTTGCCCGTCCTGATAGTAATATCGCTGGAGTTAATGTTCATACTGCCAGAAAACGTTCAGGAAAAATTTTAGCCCAAGAAGCTCAAATTGACGCTGACATTGTCATTGGTGTGCCTAATTCATCACTCAGTGCCGCTTCAGGCTACGCTGAAGAATCTGGCTTGCCTTACGAAATGGGGCTGATTAAAAATCAGTATGTGGCAAGAACATTTATTCAACCGACTCAAGAACTTCGTGAACAAGGCGTTCGCATGAAATTGAGTGCTGTTCGAGGTGTTGTAGAAGGAAAACGCGTCATTATGGTGGATGATAGTATTGTTCGGGGAACGACTAGTAAACGCATTGTCAGACTACTCAAAGACGCGGGAGCTGCTGAAGTCCATGTGGCAATCGCCAGTCCCGCCCTAAAATATCCTTGTTTTTACGGCATTGACATCCAAGACCGTGACGAACTCATCGCAGCCACACACACTACAGATGAAATCAGAGTAGTTATCGGAGCGGATAGTCTAACCTATCTCAGCCAATCAGGACTTGTCGAGGCGATTGGTCATGATAAACTTTGCTTGTCATATTTTGATGGCGAATATCCAACACCGCTTTATGATTATGAAGCAGACTATTTGGAGTCTTTGGAAAAAAATAGCTTGAAATAGAAAATAATATAGCCATGAGAATTTTCATGGTTTTTTAGTTTGAAAATATCACTTATAAATGATTACAAAAAAGCATTATTGCTTATTGGAAAAAATAATTCTATAATATAATTATAAGAGAGGTGAGAAATGTACCAAGAACAGCGCTTAAATGCAATAATAGCTGAGTTATCAGTAAATGGGGAATTATCTGTTGTAAAAGCAATGAAAAAATTTAATGTTTCACGAGATACTATCAGAAGAGACTTTACAATTTTATCAGAAAAAAAACTAGCTAAGAGGACTCATGGGGGACTAATCTCAATAAAATCAAGTTCAGACATTCTTTCATTTAATGAACGCTTGATTGAAATGTCAGAAGAAAAAATAAATATTGCGAAACAGGCTAAAAAATTGATAAGGAATAACGGAATCTATTTCTTTGATGTTTCAACAATAGTATTGGCCTTAGGACAAATTTTGAATCCGGAGATGAAAATAACGATTTATTCACACGCTTTGGATTTGGCAATTCTTATGTCTGATAAACCAAATATAGAGTTCCATCTTTTAGGGGGCAAATTTTATTCTAAAAATAGATTTTTCTTCTCTCTAAATGAAATAGAATTACTTAAAAATGTTAATTTTGATGCAGGTTTTTTTGGAGCCGCGGGTTTAAGAGATGGTGAAGTTAGTTTTGATGATGAGAAAGATGTTTTCGTTAAAAAAATTGCAATGAAACAATCTTGTCAAAAAATTTTGCTTGCCCAAACCGGTAAAATAAATCTGAAGGCAAAATATACTTTGAGTCGTTTAGAAAGTTTTGACCAAATCATAGATGAGAAAAATGGGGAAAGTTAAAGATGGAAAATATAAAATTAATAATTAGTGATATTGATGGAACAATATTAGACTCTAACCATCAGATTGATTCGCAGCTACCTGAGATAATGAAAAAAATGAAAAATAGAGATATCCCATTGGTATTAGCATCAGCACGCTCTCCAATTGGAATGTTAGAAATAGCTGACAAATTAGGATTATATCATACCCCGTTAGCATGTTATAACGGAGCATTAATTGGTTATTTTGATAAAAATAAAATATTTAGAATCATAAGTGAAGAGACCATAAGTAAAGTTGAACTTAGGAAAATTTTAAAAATTTTATCAGAAAATTTTCCTCAAATTTCAGTAAATCTTTATTCGAAAACCTTATGGTTAGTAGAAGAAGAAAATAAGTGGACTAAAATTGAGGCAGAAATTGTTGGGACTAATCCTCAAATTACAAATTTTGAAGGAAAAAGCGCTCATAAATTATTGGTAATTGGAGAGAACGAAGACATCTATCAATTATTAAAAAAACTAAAAAGAAGTCAGTTTAACGAGGTAGACTTTTATTTATCAAAAGATAATTATTTAGAAATTACATCCAACAAAGTTTCAAAAGAGCACGCTTTAAAAGAAATTGCAAAGTATTACGGCGTACCTTTATTTTCTACAATGGCAATTGGTGATAACTTCAATGATGTTCCAATGTTAGAAAGTGCAGGATTAGGTGTAGCGATGGGCAACTCTCCTCAAGAAGTAAAAAATATTGCAGATTATATTTCACAGTCAAATGATCATTCAGGAGTTTCTTCAGCCGTTAAAAAATTCTTGTTTAATTAGAAAAGCTTAAATCATAAATTTATTTGTATTTTAAAAAATAATCGAATTTATTATTTATTTTTTTATCACTAATATGTTAGGATAAGAAATAAAAGCAAGTGAGGTGAGCAAATGATTATTACGATTGTTGGAGGAACTGGACTTGTTGGTCAAGGCATCTTTAAGGAACTTGCTCAAGTTGTAGACTATGAATTACATGGTTTATCAAGACATGGTAAATCTAAAGATAATCTAGTTGAGCCAGTCATTTATCATGCTGCCAATCTAAATGAAGCTGGGGATTGGCAAGAACTTTTACAAAAATCAGATTGGGTGATTGATGCGGTAGGAATTCTATTTCCTAGCAAATCAAAGGGAACAACTTATGAAAAAAATAGTATTCAACCAGCAAAAATAATTATTGATACATTAGTTAACTCAGAAAATCAATGCCTTTTTATTTCAGCAAACGATGGTCCTTTTTTTATGAATGACTATATGAATGCTAAAAAAGAAGTGGAAACTTATGGTCAAAAACGTTTGAAATCAAGATTTGTTTCTGTTTTTCCAGGAATTGTCTATGATGCTTCACGAAAAAGCAGTTATTTTCCAGCACGCCTATTGGAACCACTCATAAAAATTCCGTTTTTTTCTTTCTTAAAAAGTTATCGTCCAATTAAACGAAGTCAATTTGCTAAAGAGATTCATAAAATTATCGAAGGAAAAGAAAGTTCACTGACCACTCGTATTAAATAAAAAACTCATGTTTAGACATGAGTTTTTCTAATTTACTTTGATTTTTTAAGAAGTGGAACTATTTTTGGATAAATAAGATAGGCGATGATAATTAAGATAATCAATGACGTCGCAATAAGATTCCATGATTTCATCAGTTCAATACTTCGAGCTGTTGGAATAGGAATTGAAGTAATAACGAACAAAGTCTTGATAGATAAGCCATTTTTCATGATGATAAGTGAACCTAAAAGCATTAACAAAAATTGGTGAAGAATACTTCCGATATTTTGAATGGTATATTTTACCCAGATACGTTTATCTTCAACGATATTAACAGTGCTCTCATAGTCTTGAGTTAATCTTGAATTTAAACTTCCTTTAAACAAGCTAGTAAGAAATAAACCTAGAGCAAATAGAGGACTAAAAACAATCAAAAGTAACCCCAGAAAAATTCCGATTAAAGAATAGGTTTTGACATTCTTTCCAAGTAAATTTTTGACCTTAGAAGCAAAGACAATTCCTAAAACATAAGGGAGATAAAACTGTAAAAATAAATGCTGATGACCATAAAAACCAGCGACATACAAAGAACAAAAAAGAAATAAATAATTTCCCACTGCCCCATTAATAACTGTCAAATATGATAATTTACGAGGAATATTTCTTTGAATTTTATTTTTGAAAAAATTCATAGCGACAATATAGAGGGTGACCAAAAAGAAAAATCCGAAAATAAAATAATCAAATTCTAAACTATTGGCAAGTAATCGACTTGAGCGTAATAGAAAGAGGCAAACAAAAAATAAAGCAAATAAAATAAGATATTTATATGAAGCTTTTTCTAAATCATTTGGATCAACTTTGTAATTATCCAAATTTCCAACTAATTGGAAAGAGAGAAGATAAACTATTCCATAGAAGACAAAAAACAGGGGATATTTTAGAGAGGGGGATAAGACAAAAGAAAAGCCAAGGACTAAAAACAAAAGTAAGCTAACTAAGGTTTTTCCTTTGATGAGCTGGTTAGTATTTTTTAGATAATAATTTACCGAAGTGTTTGACATCGGCAACCAAGCTGCACTCACTCCTAAAAGAATACCGGATAAAGTGTAGAAAGGAAAGTAGAAAGAACCAATAAATCCAAGCAAGCAACCAAGTAAACCGGCATACAATGAAATTTTTAAAAGACTATAGCTGTTGATTCTTGTTTTTATTCCCCTAATAAAGAATACACCAGTCATTCTGAAAGTATAAAAGAGCAAAAAAGGAAGTAGGGCAAGAAGCGAGGTTCCTTTTGCAATTTGAATAAAAATCATGAATGGAAGGACAATAATTGTATTACTTAATATTAAGAGGGCAGACTTTCCCAAAGAATTTAGTTGTTGAGTCATTTTTCTCCTATCTTTTCTATTTTTGACACTAAATCCATTATAAGGCAAAGTGTATTAAAAAGACAGCTTCACTAGGATTAGTACGCAGATAATTCATCTAAAAAGCGCAAATAATTTTTTATAAATAACGAATCAAAAAGTTTGACCATTGCTGACCAAAGTATTATAATTAGAATGTAGTGAGAAAAAGATAATAAACACTACTAACTATGAAATTGAAATGAGGTGTTTTTATGGACATCGAAAAAATGACAACAACGATGCAAGAAGCACTTGGTTCAGCGCAACAAATTGCGCAAGTTCGTCATCACCAAGTGATCGAAGTTCCACATTTATGGCGAATTTTTGTTCAACCCAATAGTTTTGGGGCGAACTTTTATAAAGATTTAGGGATTGACCTAGATGACTTTACAAATTTAATTGAAAAAGAAATTGACAAAATTAATTCAGTGGAAGGATCAAATATTACTTATGGCCAAAATCTAAGTCCAGATTTGTTCCAAATATTTACTGAAGCAGACAAAATTGCGCAAAAAATGGGCGATGAATACCTCTCAACCGAGATTGTGCTTCTTGCCCTTTTTGAACTAAAACAAAATCCATTGACTAAATATTTGGTTAATCATGGACTGACAAAAGCAAAAGCGCAAGCTGCGATTGAAGAATTACGCGGAGGTGATAAAGTGACCAGTCAAAATGCAGAAGAAACATACAAAGCACTTGAAAAATATGGGGTAGATCTCGTTGCTCAAGTTAAATCAGGTAAACAAGATCCCGTTATCGGACGTGATGAAGAAATTCGTGATGTCATTCGAGTGCTTTCTCGTAAAACAAAAAATAACCCCGTTCTTATTGGTGAACCTGGGGTTGGTAAAACAGCTATTGTCGAAGGATTGGCACAAAGAATTGTCAGAAAAGACGTTCCTGAAAATCTGAAAGATAAAACAATCTTTTCACTTGATATGGGTGCTCTGATTGCAGGAGCGAAATATCGTGGTGAATTTGAAGAACGTTTGAAAGCAGTCCTTAATGAAGTGAAAAAATCAGATGGACAAATTATCCTCTTTATTGATGAACTTCATACGATTGTTGGTGCAGGTAAAACTGAAGGATCTATGGATGCTGGAAACCTTTTAAAACCAATGCTTGCGCGTGGTGAACTCCATTTGATTGGGGCAACTACCCTTGATGAATACCGTAAATACATGGAAACAGACAAAGCACTTGAACGTCGTTTCCAAAAGGTATTGGTTACTGAACCTACTGTTGAAGATACAATTTCAATCTTGCGTGGTCTAAAAGAACGTTTTGAAATTCACCATGGTGTGACGATTCATGATAATGCTTTAGTCGCAGCAGCAACTCTTTCAAATCGCTATATTACTGACCGGTTTTTACCAGATAAAGCTATTGACTTGGTTGATGAAGCCAGTGCAACAATTCGTGTAGAAATGAATTCACTCCCAACTGAACTTGACCAAGCCAATCGTCGCTTGATGCAATTAGAAATTGAAGAAGCAGCCCTCAAAAAAGAACGAGATGATGCTTCTAAGAAACGTCTTGAAATTATACGTGGTGAAATTGCTGAACTTCGAGAAGAAAACAATCAACTCAAAGCGCAATGGGAAGCTGAGAAAAAAGAAGTGGGCAATATTTCTGAAAAAAGAAATGAATTAGAACATGCTCGCCACGAATTGGAAGAAGCTCAAAATGAAGGAAACTTAGAAAAAGCAGCAGCTCTTCGTTATGGTAAAATTCCTGAAATTGAAAAAGAACTCAAAGCTATTGAAGAAAAAGCAAAATCAGATGATTTATCTTTAGTTCAAGAATCAGTCACTGAAGAACAAATCGCCGAAGTGGTTGGACGCATGACAGGTATTCCAATTACCAAATTGGTTGAAGGTGAACGTGAAAAATTACTTCACTTACCAGAAACATTGCATCAAAGGGTCGTTGGACAAGATGAAGCTGTTGAAGCCGTATCTGATGCCATTATCCGTGCGCGTGCAGGAATTCAAGACCCTAACCGTCCACTTGGCTCATTCCTCTTCCTCGGTCCAACTGGGGTAGGTAAGACGGAGCTTGCGAAAGCTCTGGCTGAAAATCTCTTTGATTCAGAAGAACATATGGTTCGGATTGACATGAGTGAATATATGGAAAAACACTCAGTCTCTCGTTTAGTCGGAGCACCTCCAGGATATGTCGGTTACGATGAAGGCGGCCAATTGACTGAAGCCGTTCGTCGTAATCCTTATACAATCATCTTGCTTGATGAAATCGAAAAAGCACATCCAGATGTCTTCAATATTTTGTTGCAAGTTTTGGATGACGGTCGTTTGACTGATTCTAAAGGTGTTCTCGTTGACTTTAAGAACACAGTGTTGATTATGACTTCAAATGTCGGTTCTCAATATTTGCTTGATAATGTTGGAGAAAATGGTGAAATTTCTGAAGAAACAACTGAAAATGTGATGTCTCAACTTCGAGCACATTTCAAACCAGAATTTTTAAACCGGATTGATGATACCATTCTTTTCAAACCATTAGCGCTTGAAGATATCAAGAATATTATCGTTAAAATGACCAGTCAACTCTCACATCGTCTTGAAGAAATGGACGTTCAACTTGAGTTGAGTGAAGAAGTAAAAGTTTGGATTGCTGAAAATGCTTATGAACCAGCTTATGGTGCACGTCCACTCAAACGTTATTTGACAAAAGTCATCGAAAATCCATTAGCTAAGCTGATTATCGGAGGAAAAATTCCACCAAAATCAAAAGTTATTGTAACACTTATAGATAACAAGATTGACTTTGATATTCAAACAATTGCTGAATAAATAGAAAAAACCGTTAGCTGATGCTGGCGGTTTTTTTAATTTGATATGCTATTGAAGTTGAAATAAAATGTTATTTCCGAACGATTTAAACAAAAAGTTTCAGTACTACCCGCTGAAACTTTTTTTATGTTTGAAAATCATTTAACATGGAAGTAGAATAAAATAAATCAGAAAATGGAGAATGACAGTGTCTAAGAATGCGTATGCAAAATCTGGGGTAGATGTAGAAGCAGGATATGAGGTGGTTTCTCGTATTAAGAAGCATGTGGCTAAAACCGAACGTTTGGGTGTGCTTGGTGCACTGGGTGGTTTTGGTGGAAGTTTTGATTTATCTGTGCTTGATGTCAAAGAGCCAGTATTGATTTCAGGGACAGATGGTGTGGGAACTAAATTGATGTTAGCCATTCAAGCAGACAAACATGATACGATTGGGATTGATTGCGTGGCTATGTGCGTCAATGATATTATTGCTGCTGGGGCTGAGCCATTGTATTTTTTGGATTATATTGCCACAGGGAAAAATATTCCTGAAAAATTGGAGCAAGTTGTGGCTGGAGTGGCAGAAGGTTGCTTGCAAGCAGGAGCAGCGCTGATTGGTGGAGAAACAGCCGAAATGCCCGGAATGTATGATGAAGAAGATTACGATTTAGCTGGTTTTTCTGTGGGTGTGGCTGAAAAATCACAATTAATTGATGGTGAAAAAGATGTGGAAGCGGGCGATGTTTTGCTTGGTCTTGCCTCATCTGGGATTCATTCTAATGGGTATTCTTTGGTCCGGAAAGTTTTTGCTGACTTTGATTTGAATGAATCATTGCCTGAACTTGACCAATCTTTGATTGATACTCTTTTAACTCCGACAAAAATCTATGTCAAAGAGCTTTTGCCCTTGATTAAACAAAATAAAATAAAAGGGATTGCTCATATTACAGGCGGTGGTTTCCATGAGAATTTACCAAGAATGTTCGGAAATAGCTTGTCAGCTGAAATTATCGAAGGTTCTTGGAATATTTTACCAATTTTCAAAGCTCTTGAAAAATATGGGAGTATCAAACATGAAGAAATGTATGAAATTTTCAATATGGGAATTGGAATGGTAATTGCTGTTGCTTCTGAAAATGCTGAAGCTCTCAAAAAAGAGTTGAATGCATTTGAAATTGGTAAAATGGTCAAAAGACAAGATACAGCAGTAGTTATCAAAAAATAATCTTTTTTCATTGAGAATAGGGGATAAAATGAAAATTGCAGTATTTGCATCAGGAAATGGGTCTAACTTTCAAACACTAGCTGAACAATTTCCAGACCAAGTGAAATTTGTTTTTTCAGATCACCATGATGCTTATGTACTTGAACGTGCTGAGCAATTAGGGGTTGCAAAGGCGAGTTTGGAATTAAAAGAATTTTCTTCAAAAGTGGATTATGAAAAGGCTTTGGTGGAAATTTTAGAAGACCAAGAAATTGATTTAATTCTCTTGGCGGGTTACATGAAAATCATTAGTGCGACGATGTTGGCAAAATATAAAGGAAAGATAATCAATGTTCACCCTTCTTATCTTCCAGATTTTGCCGGATCTCCTCATGCGATTGAAGAGTCACATAAGGCAAAAAAGGGATTGGGAATCAGTATTCATTATGTTGATGAGGGAGTTGATACTGGGGAGTTGATTGCTCAAATCCCGCTAGCTTATCACGAAGATTTAGAAGTCTATGAGCGTTCTGTTCATGAAGCAGAGCACAAGCTCTATCCAGAAGTCGTTCGCCAAATTATACTTCATCAGCAATGATGAAGTTTTTTTCTTAGGAAAATGAATAAAAAAGACAGATTACTCTGCCTTTTTAAATTGTAACAATTTTTCTAATGAGTTCATGTATTTCTTCAATTGGCCTATCTTGACCGTTCATTAACCATTTGCGCCAAAGAGCATAAACTCCATTTGCGACAAAAGTGATGAAATATTCGTCATTTGTCTTTTCATAAAATTTCTCAATTTCTTCAATATAAATCTGGCGAATAATTGGTTCATAACCTTGACTTTCAGAAAGGAAGAGGTCATTTTTGAATTCTTCAAAGAATTTTAATTGGTTTTCAATTTTTGAACTGGCAGAAACATTCTGACGAATGATTTCAAAACTTTGTGAAATTTGTGGCTGATAGTATTGATAAATGACCTGGTCAATGGACTCAAAGTTACGGTAAAAAGCCATTCTGCTAACTCCGGCTCTTTTACAAACGTTTGAAACGGTGAGTTGAGCAAGATTTTTCGGTTTTTTGGATGTTTTTTGAATTCCTAATAGTTGCAAAATAGCTGTAGTAATAAAATCTTTTGTATCATTTTTGATAGTTTGGGAATAGTTTGTCGCTGCCATTACACTTCTCCTGATTGTGTCACACAAGCTTTTCAAAGGCTTGTATTTTTTACACTTCTATCGTACAATAATTTTACATAAGTTTCAAGTGTAACGGATGTGAATTAAGAAAAATAGAGGAAGAAAATTAAATGACAAATACAAATAAAAAAACAATTCTTGTAACAGGTGGTTCTGGATATATTGCTATGTTTATCATGATTGTTTTATTGAAAAAAGGCTATCGAGTACGGGCGACATTGCGGACGATGTCTCGACAAGAAGAAGTGAAAAAAATGATGGCACAAGGCGGAATTTTAGATTTTACAGATTTAGATTTTGTCCAAACTGATTTGACAAAAGAAGAAGGATGGAGTCAAGCCATGACTGGTGTTGATTCTGTGATTCATGTGGCTTCACCAACACCTTTGCAACGTCCTGACGCTGATGATTTAATGGTGAAAATGGCTATAGATGGAGTGAAGTTTGTGATGAAAGCAGCCAAGCAAGCAGGAGTTAAAAGAGTGGTTTTGACCTCAGCATCGGGAGCTGTTTTAGCGGGGCATAAGCATCATTCAGAAATCTTCACAGAGAAAGATTGGACAAATCTTGATGCTCCAATTAATGCATATCAACGTTCTAAAACAATGGCGGAAATGGAGTTTTGGAAACTTGCAGAAGCTTATGATATTGAAGGAGCATCGGTTCTACCTACAGCTGTTATGGGTCCAATTCTTGGAAATGATTTTTCACATTCTAGTGCGGCTATAAAAAATATGTTTGAAGGTAAAATGCCCAGACTTTTAAATTTAGCATTTGATTATGTTGACGTTCGTGATGTTGCTGATTTACATTTGCTAGCTCTTGAAAAAGATGAAGCGATTGGTCAGCGTTTCATTGCAACTTCAGGCCAAAATATTACTTACAAAAAGCAAGCAGAGTTTTTGAAAAAGGAATTTGGTTCAAAAGCTAAAAAAGTATCTACTCAGGTAATTCCCGACTTTTTAGTTAAAATTTTAGCTCAATTTGATAAAAGTTTGGCGATGCCAGCTACATTTTTGGGGCAAAACACAGCTTGTTCAAATGAAAAATCAGTTAAACTTTTAGGCTGGAAACCACGTTCAGGTGAAGCAGCGATTATTCAAACGGCACAAACGATGTTGGATTTGGGAGTTATTAAAGTTGATTAAGAAAATTATGGTTTTGAAAATTTTCTATTTCCGAACGTTGTAAGCTAAAAAAGACCAAAGTCAGACTTCTGGTCTTTTTCTTCTCTCTAAAAAAGTCTAAAATAGAAACATATTGTGAAAAAAATTGGAGAGAAAAATGCATCCACATTTAAAAGAAGTTTTATTTACCAGAGAACAAATTGCCGAACGTGTCAAAGAGCTTGCGGAAGTTGTTTCACGCGATTATGAGGGAAAAAATCCACTTGTTGTCGGAATATTAAAAGGGTCAATCATGTTTACGGTTGATTTGCTTAAAGAATTATCAATTGATGCTGAAGTGGATTTTATGGATGTCACCAGTTATGGTTATGGGATTTCATCTTCTGGAGAAGTTAGAATTTTGAAAGATTTATCAACCGTGGCTCATGGACGTGATATTTTGATTGTTGAGGATATCATTGACACTGGAAATACTCTGCTCTATCTTAAAAAATTGCTGACAGGACGTCAAGCACATTCAGTAAAAATTATCTCTTTATTAGATAAACCAAGTGGTCGTAAAGTTGATATTGACGCTGATTATGTTGGCTTTGAAGTGCCGGATGCCTTTATTGTGGGCTATGGAATTGATTATGCGGAACGTTACCGTCAGTTGCCATATATTGGAATTTTCAATGAAGAGTTTTTAATTAAAGATTAAAAGTAATTTCCGAACAATTAAATTAAAAAAAGCCCAGTTTTAAAACTGGTGCTTTTTATTTCCAAACGATAAATGTAAAATAAAGACATGATAAATATTTACTGACAGTTCTGTCAGTGGTTTTATAAAAAAATATTACTGACAGAACTGTCAGCAGAAAACTTGGAGGAAATCATGTCAAGACGTGCACTTATCAGTGTTTCAGACAAAGAAGGTATTGTAGAATTTGCTAAGAAAATTCAGGAATTAGGTTGGGAAATTATCTCAACGGGTGGAACGAAAGCCGTTCTGGACCAAGAAGAAATTCCGAATATTGCAATCGATGAAGTAACAGGATTTCCAGAAATGATGGATGGTCGTGTTAAAACATTACACCCACTAATTCATGGAGCCCTTCTTGGACGTAGAGACTTGGAAAGTCACATGAAATCAATGACAGAACACCATATTTCTCCAATTGATTTGGTTGTTGTGAATTTGTATCCTTTCAAAGAAACTTTGCTTGCTGGAGGCAGTCAAGCAGAAATGATTGAGAAGATTGATATTGGTGGTCCTTCAATGTTGCGTTCAGCAGCTAAAAATCATGCGTCAGTCACAGTTGTTTGTGACCCAAATGATTATGAAAAAGTATTGACAGAACTGTCAGCAAAAGGTGAAACAAGTTTAAGTTTTCGTCAGCAACTTGCAGCAAAAGTATTTCGCCACACTGCAAGTTATGATGCTTTGATTGCACAATATTTGACAGAAGAATTTCCAGTAGAAAATGTAAAACCAGAAAAATTAACCTTGACTTACGACCTTAAACAAGGAATGCGTTATGGTGAAAATCCGCAACAAAATGCAGATTTTTATGAGTCAGGTTTACCAACGCTTTATTCAATTGCACAAAGTCAGCAAATTCATGGTAAAGAACTCAGCTATAACAATGTTCGTGATGCAGATGCTGCTTTACAAATTGCAAGAGATTTTGAAGAACCAACAGTTGTAGCACTCAAACATATGAATCCATGTGGGATTGGAACAGCAACAGATATCGAAAAAGCTTGGGATTACTCCTATGAAGCAGATCCAGTTTCAATTTTCGGTGGAATTATCGTTTTAAATCGAGAAGTAACTTTGGCAACTGCGCAAAAAATGAGCAAGATTTTCCTTGAAATTATTATCGCACCCTCTTATAGCGAAGGGGCCTTGGAAGTTTTAAGTAAAAAGAAAAATATTCGGCTTTTAACCGTTGATTTTTCTAAAAAAGAAGCCTCAGAAAAAGAAGCGCTTGTAACAGGGGTTCTTGGAGGACTACTTGTTCAAAATCAAGACATCATTGTTGAAAATCCAAAAGAATGGACGGTGGCGACTAAAGTTCAACCAACTGACAGACAAATGGAGGCCATGAAGTTTGCTTGGAAAGCAGTTAAGTTTGTCAAATCAAATGGTATTATTGTGACCAATGACCACCAGACGCTTGGTGTTGGTCCTGGTCAAACTAACCGTGTGGGCTCAGTAAAAATTGCTTTAGAGGCAACCGCTGAAAAATCAGCAGAACTCCAAGAAAATGCGGTTCTTGGTTCGGATGCCTTTTTCCCATTTGCTGACAATATCGATGAAATTGCTAAAGCAGGAATTAAAGCAATCGTTCAACCAGGTGGCTCTGTCCGCGACCAAGAAGTGATTGATGCCTGTGATAAATATGGAATTGCGATGGTCTTCACAGGACTTCGTCATTTTAGACATTAATAAAAAGTCTACCTTTAAGGTAGATTTTTTTCACTAATTTAATATAAAAATTTTTATCGTAAAATCTTCTGTCTATTGTTATTGAAAAAATTTTCAAGTTTCAGAACAGTCATCTTTATCTCCTTTTCTGTTATAATGTAAGGAATGCAAAGAATACATTAAGCAAAGGAAAAGAAATGACTGTACTACTTTTTGATATTGATAACACCTTACTTGATTTTGATAAAGCAGAATATGATGCTTTGGGAAAAATTTTTACCCACTATCAAATTGAAGATAATCAGGAAAATCGTGCGACTTACTCTCGTGAAAACAAAGCGCTTTGGCGTTTACACGAATCAGAAAAACTTTCACGTGAAGAACTTCTATCTACTCGATTTGACCATGCTTTTAGAGCTTTAAATGTGTCAGTAAATTATAATCCAGTTGCTGTTGATGATGAATATCAACTTTACTTATCACAGGGTCATGAACTGATTAATCATGCCAAGGAATTACTAACAGAGCTGTCAGCCAAAGAGGCAGAAATGTATGTGGTTAGTAATGGAACGTCACGTGTTTCGCGCCCACGAATATTTGAGTCTGGAATTTCTGATCACTTTAGAGAAATCTTTATTAGTGAAGAAGTGGGTCATCATAAGCCTTCTCTTGCTTTCTTCGATTACGTTTTTGACCATATTGAAGCGGCCAATCAAAAGGAATTTACAATCGTTGGCGACTCCCTAGCAACTGATATTTTAGGAGGGAATAGAGCTGGAATTAAGACAATTTGGTATAATCCAAAACGATTGGAAGTTAGTGGTGAAGCACAACCAGATGTGCAAATCCAAGACCTATTAGAAATTCCAGCTTTGGTTAAAAATTGGTAATAAAAAACACTGTTTATTTAAACAGTGTTTTTTTATTATGCTTTCACTTTTTTTCTCAAAAATAGACTTAAAATGAAACCGAAGCTTACAAAAATAAGAAGTAAGTAAAAAGTATGATGGAAGGCAGTTAGATTTGCTTGTAAAGAAGAAAGCCCAGTCTGTTTTTTGATTTGACCACTTAAAAATGCTGTCAAAAAGGCAATGGCAAATGAGTTGACTACTTGCATCATTTCATTTGTTAGTGGAGTAACTCGACTGATATTTTTCATTGGAACAGATTGAAGGGCGTGATTATTAACTTGCATATTGACTAAACCTTGACTTAAACCAAGTAAAACAATAGCACAAAGTGTGAAAGCCAAAGAAGAACTAGGTTTAATTTGACTAAAAAGACTAAGACTTAAAGCTCCCAGAGTAAAGCCCGGCAGAACTGCGGCTTTCGTCCCAAATTTATCAAAAATACGCCCACCGATTGTCATTCCTAAAAAACTAGCAATTGCCTGTGGAACCATGATTAGCCCTGTATTTTCAGAAGAAAGTCCAACGACATTTTGTAAGTAAAGTGGGACAAGAAGCATGGCCCCGAAAACAACGATTTGATTGAGCCACATGAGCGAAATTCCTTTTGTAAATTCAGGAATTGCAAAAGCTCGAAGGTGTAAAAGAGGATTCTCAACACGTAGTTCAACAACAATGAATAAAAGCAACATGATTAACCCAAGACCTACAAAAGAGAGGACAGTAGGATTTGACCAGCCTTTATCTGCCCCAAGGTGCACACCATAAATTAAAATTGGAAAGGCAAATGGAGAAAGAAGAGCCCCTTTTAAGTCAATTTTACTTGCTTTATTTGCAGGAAAATTTGGGAGAAAGAGGAGAACAAAGATTAAGGCTAGAATTCCAACCGGAAGATTAATCAAAAAGACAGTTGACCAATTGAAGTGTTTAACTAAGAAACCTGAAAGTGCAGGGCCTATTGTTGGAGCGAGCAACATTGGTAACCCTAGAAGGCCCATCATTGAACCTCGTTTTTCCATTGGGATAATTTTAAAAGACATCCCAATTCCGATTGGAGCAACAACGCCACCAGTTAAGCCTTGAGCAATTCGCCAAATAATAAGACTTTGCAGTAAGTGAGCTTTAGCTGCAAGAAATGAAGCGATAGTGAAAAAAATGATTGCTAAAGCAAAAACTTTTTTATCTGAAAAGCGGTCTCCCAAAAATCCAGCAAATGGAATAACTGTGGCCATAGCCAAAGTATAAGCAGTAATGACCCATTGACTATTTGAGAGATTTTGATGGAAAGCAGACTGGATATGCGGAAGAGTGACATTCATAATGGTTGTATCCATCATTACTAAAAGCATTCCAATTGCAATTGTTAAAACCGCAGGTAAGACTTTTTTTAAATTAAAATCATTAGTATTATTCATAAAGAACCTTCTTTTATATTTATAGAACACCGTTCGGTAAAAATAACACCATTGTTCTAAAATAAAGTCAAGAAAAAAAACTTCCTCAGGAAGTTTTTTATAAATTAATTAATTTTAAGCATTTTTTCAATTCCTGAAATAATAAGCTGTAAACCAAATTCAAAACTTTCAGAAGAGCCAAGACTGGTGAGGCTCTCAGTTCGCCAATATTTATCGAGAAAAGGAGCCAGTTGTACCAGAGGAATTTTGACAGTAGAAACGGTTTTTTCGGGTTGCTCTACTAAACGATCACTATCTATTTTACTGGTGTAAATAAAATTTAGAAAAAGGTTAATGGTGTAAAATTTGTGATCATCAGAAAGCTTGAGATCATCTACAATCATTAAAAGTTTATCAAAGAGCCGAAGATAATTCTCAGATTCTGGTGGATAATCCATCATCAATTGTGCGAGGTTTGGATAAGATTCTAAAACAGCATAAATATTTTTACCATAGACGAAAAGGCGGTCTTGCCACGTTTTTTCATTTTCTGGAAAAATAATTTCAAGGCTTGCTTTATCAATAAGTTCTGCAAAAAGTGCTTCTTTACTTGAAAAATGGTAATAAAGAGAAGACACTGTCATTCCTAGCCGACTAGCTAACTTACGCATTGAAAATTCTGTGAGAGGAAGTTCTTCTAAAAGTTCCCAGCTGCTACTAATAATTTTATCTTTGGTTGGTTGAGTCGCCATAAGTTTTCGCTTTCTTTTTCTACTTAGATTTATTTTACATGTTTTTAATAAAAATTGCGATAGAAAAGCTGATAAACAAATTTGTCATTTAAAAATTGCTAGGAAAAATTTCATCTAGAATTGAGTAAATACCGAACAATCTCTCTTCTTATTTCTTGAAATTTTTGTTCAGGCTTTTTCTTTTATCATAAATCTTTTAAGATAGAATTATAAGATTTATAAAGCAAGAAAAGATAGATGAGCTATCATCACTTTGGCTTTTATTATTCGTTCAAGACTGCTGAATAATAAATAAAATAGCTGAATACACAAGTTTGTGTATATAAAAAGCGTTTGGGAATATCGGAGAAATGATGAAAATTTTGGTAATTGGTTCTGGCGGCCGCGAACATGCCTTAGCAAAAAAATTTATGGAAAGTCCTCAAGTTGAAGAAGTTTTTGTAGCTCCAGGCAATTCAGGAATGGAAAAAGATGGAATTCAAACAGTTGATATTTCCGAACTATCTAATGATAAATTAGTTGAATTTGCTCAAAATCAAAACATTGGACTAACGTTTGTTGGCCCAGAAACTGCTTTGATGAATGGCGTTGTCGATGCTTTTAGAAAAGCAAAATTACCAATTTTTGGGCCAAATAAAAAAGCCGCAGAGCTGGAAGGTTCTAAAGATTTTGCAAAATCAATTATGAAAAAATATGGGGTTCCGACGGCTGATTATGCTACTTTTGATAGCTTAGAGCCTGCTCTTGCATATCTAGATGAAAAAGGAGTTCCCCTTGTTATTAAAGCTGATGGTCTCGCTGCTGGAAAGGGTGTGACGGTTGCCTTTGATATTGAGACCGCTAAGTCAGCTCTGGCCGATATTTTTTCTGACAGTCAAGGAAAAGTTGTGATTGAGGAATTTCTTGACGGTGAAGAATTTTCTTTATTTAGTTTTGTCCATGACGGAAAAATATATCCGATGCCGATTGCTCAAGACCACAAACGAGCTTTCGATGGTGACAAAGGTCCTAACACAGGGGGAATGGGGGCTTACTCACCGGTCCTACATATTTCTAAAGAGGTTGTGAATGAGGCTTTTGAAAAAGTTGTTAAACCAACAGTAGCTGGAATGATAGAAGAAGACAAGTCATTTACAGGTGTTCTTTATGCAGGTTTAATTTTGACAAAAGACGGAGTCAAAACAATTGAATTTAATGCACGATTTGGAGATCCTGAGACCCAAGTTGTTCTCCCTCGTTTAAAAAGTGATCTAGCTCAAGTAATTATTGATATTTTAGCTGGAAATGAGCCAACATTAGAATGGCTTGAGTCTGGTGTGACTTTGGGTGTGGTTGTTGCCGCAGGAGGCTATCCTAGTCAAGCAAAACTGGGACTTATTCTTCCAGAAATTCCTGAAGGTTTAAATGTTTATTATGCAGGAGTTTCCAAAAATGAAAATAATCAATTAATCTCTAGTGGAGGACGAGTTTATCTTGTTTCTGAAACGGGAGAAGATGTAAAAAGTACACAAAAATTGCTTTATGAAAAACTTGATAAATTGAAAAATGATGGTTTCTTTTATCGTCATGATATCGGTTCACGAGCAATATAAAAATTTAGGTTAAGAAAAAAGAAGAGGAAAAATGGCAGAAGTAGCAATTATCATGGGTTCGAGCTCAGATTGGGCGACAATGAAAGAAACAGCAAAAATTTTAGATGACTTTGGTTTAGCTTATGAAAAAAAAGTCGTATCAGCACATCGAACACCAGCTTTAATGGCTGAATTTTCGAGCCAAGCCCATGAGGCAGGTTATAAAGTTATCATAGCAGGTGCTGGTGGAGCCGCTCATTTGCCAGGAATGGTAGCTGCTCAGACCCTCGTCCCAGTCATTGGCGTTCCAATAAAATCGCGAGCTTTATCTGGTTTGGATTCACTTTATTCGATTGTTCAAATGCCGGCAGGGGTTCCTGTAGCGACAATGGCAATTGGAGAGGCTGGAGCAAAAAATGCTGCTTTATTTGCTTTGCAACTTTTGGCGAATACAAACGAGAATTTATACCAAAAATTGTTGGTCTATCGGGCTGCTGCACAAGAAATGGTTGAGGAATCAAACAAAACATTACTTTAAAAAGAGTTCAAAAGTTGTCGGATTTTAAATAATGAAGGGTAGGAAGACTTGTGATAAAGAATACAAAGCAAACAATTGGTATTATTGGTGGAGGTCAGCTTGGACAGATGATGGCAATTGCTGCTCAATACATGGGACATAAAGTCATTACACTTGACCCAAATCCAAACTGTTCTGCGGCAAAAGTATCTGATGAACTGATTGTTGCACCTTATGATGACGTTGAAAACTTATTAAGACTCGCCTATGCTTGTGACGTCATTACTTATGAGTTTGAAAATGTATCAGCAAAAGCTTTGCACGAAATTGAAGGCTGTGTAAGGATTCCTCAAGGAATACGTCTGTTAGAGATTACGCAAAACCGTCGCTTTGAAAAAGAATTTTTGACCAACGAAGCTAAAGTTAATGTTGCACCTTGGCAACTTATAGATTCAGTGGAAAAACTCCCAGAAACAGTAACTAGAAAACAAGTTTTAAAAACAACAACTGGAGGTTATGACGGGCATGGACAAGTGGTTTTAAAAAATGACAAAGATTTGTCAGCGGCAAAATCACTGATAGAACTTTCAGAATGTGTTTTAGAAGATTTTATTTCTTTTGAACGTGAAATTTCTGTTATTATTAGTGGAAATGGTCACGAATATGTGGTTTTTCCACTGGCTGAAAACGAACATAGAGAAAATATCTTACATCAAACAATTTCTCCGGCGCGTACATCTGCTGAAATTACTGAGAATGCTTATAAAATTGCGATATCAATTGCGGAAAAATTAGAGCTATCTGGCACCTTATGTGTGGAAATGTTTTTAACAGCAGATGGTCAAATTTATGTCAATGAACTAGCACCAAGACCACATAACAGTGGTCACTTTACAATTGAGGCTTGTGATTTCAGCCAATTTGATTTACATATTAAAGGGATTTTAGGAGAAGACCTACCAGAACCTAAGCTTTTGAAACCTGTTATTATGTTGAACGTTTTAGGGCAACATGTTGAGGCGGTTAAGAAACTTGATCATGAGCATGCCGATTGGCATCAACATGATTATGGAAAAGCAGATGCTAAACATAACCGAAAAATGGGACATGTTACAATCTTAACAAATGATTTTGACCAAACGATTAATGAAATTAAAGCAACTAAAATTTGGGATTAATAAAAAATACTTGGTAAAAGCCAAGTATTTTTTTTATTTAATTTAGGCATGATAAAATGACAACATTTCCCCTGAAAAATAGAACAAAACAGTAAGATAAGATTCTTAGAAAGCGATATCATTAACTTGTTAAAAATAAAGAGTCTAAAAATGACTACTTGTTTTTTCAAAGTTTTTTTCTAAATAATATTGCAAAATATCAAAAGAGCCTCTATCAGAATAAAAAACTTGATTATCAATTTTATCTTGATTGAAAGTCATATAGTTGAGATTTGGGAAGAGTACATTATTTTTCCTAAATTCTTTTGGCAGAACACCATAAGATTTAACAAAAGCGGTGTTGAGTGTTCTGATATCTGAGAAACCACACATATAGGCAATATTTAATAAATTATCTTTAGAAGAAGAAAGTAATGTTCTTGCTTTTTCAGAACGAATCTTATTTAAATACTCGTTGAAATTAATCCCAAAATTACTTTTAAAGAAATGGGAAAAATACGTTCTGGAAAGTCCTTCATGCGAAGCAATCATTTCTAAAGAAATTTTATGGTCGTAGTTTTCATGAATGTAAGAAGAAATTCTTTCCATTCGCTCCTGGAGATCCATTAATTTATTTTGTTCAGAACTGCTTAAAATACTGTATTCAGAAATACTTAATAAGCGATCTAATAAAAGGGAAGTATATCCGTGAGTACGCAAGGAATTATTCTTATCATCAGCAAAATAACTTAAAGCCGCTTGTAAGAGTAATTTTAAAGTTTCAGGTTGATTTTTTAGATTGAAAGGATGACTTTCAAAATAAATTTTATCAAGCTGAGGGAAGATAATTTTAAAAATTTCTGATGAAAACTGTAGAATCAAAAGTTTCATAGAGTCGCTTGAAGATAGTTCGTGAACTTGACAACTATTAAAGATAATTGCCTGTCCAGCTTTGATTTGAAAGCATTGCTCTTGTGTTATTACCTGACCAGCCCCTTCCAAGACAAAAGCTAATTCAATGTCAAAATGAAGGTGAGGTTTTCTGTAAGTAATATCAACAAGTAAAAAATTAAGATTATTTATTTTTGAGTGATAAATATTCTCTAATTCGTTTTTCATGTTCATTCTCTCCTAGTCACTATTATGACATATATTACATAAAAAGTATAGTAGTAATTACGAGTTTGAAAATAATATTAATATCATAAAGAGGAGGAGCTATAAAAATGGCTTACTTTAACAACATCGCACCTATCAAATACGAAGGTACAAAAACAAAAAATATGTTTGCCTTTCGTCATTATAATCCAGAAGAAGTAGTTGCTGGTAAAACAATGGAGGAACACCTTCATTTTGCCCTCGCATTTTGGCATACAATTACAATGGATGGATCAGATCCCTTTGGTAGTGCAACAATGGAACGCCCTTGGGATTTGGAAGGTGGTTCTGAACTTGACCGTGCCCATCGTCGAGTAGATGCTTTCTTTGAAATTGCTGAAAAATTAGGTGTTAAATATTATTGTTTTCATGATATTGATATTGCACCTACTGGAAATTCTTTAAAAGAATTTTATGCTAATTTGGATGAAATTACTGACCACCTTCTTAAAAAACAAAAAGAAACAGGTATTAAATTGCTTTGGAATACCGCAAATATGTTCTCAGACCCACGTTATATGAATGGTGTTTCAACTTCTAACCGTGCTGAAGTCTTTGCTTATGGTGCTGCTCAGGTCAAGAAAGGACTTGAACTTTCTAAAAAACTTGGCGGTGAAAACTACGTCTTCTGGGGTGGGCGTGAAGGTTATGAATCACTTTTGAATACAGATATGGGTCTTGAAATGGATCACATGGCAAAATTCTTCCATTTGGCAATTGATTATGCAAAATCAATCAACCACTTGCCTATTTTCTTGATTGAACCAAAACCAAAAGAACCAATGACTCACCAATATGATTTTGACTCAGCAACAGCTCTTGCTTTCTTGCAAAAATATGACTTGGACAAATACTTCAAACTCAATCTTGAAACAAATCATGCTTGGTTGGCTGGGCACACTTTTGAACACGAATTAAATACTGCACGTACTTTCAATGCTTTGGGTTCTATTGATGCCAATCAAGGAAATTACTTGCTTGGTTGGGATACAGATGAATTTCCAACACTTGTTATTGATATCACACTTGCGATGCACCAAATTCTTTTGAACGGTGGACTTGGCAAAGGTGGAATTAACTTTGATGCGAAAGTACGTCGTACAAGTTTCAAAGCAGAAGATTTGATTTTGGCTCATATTGCAGGGATGGATACTTATGCGCGTGCATTGAAAGGAGCAGCAGCAATTATTGAAGACAAATTCTTGTCTGATATTGTTGACGAACGTTATAGTTCATACAAAAATACAGAAGTTGGTCAATCCATTGAAAATGGAACAGCAACTTTTGAAAGTCTTGCCGCATTTGCACTTGAACATGGTGACGATATTGAACTTGATTCTAACCACTTGGAATACATCAAATCAGTATTGAATGACTATCTTGTTTAAAATTTAGAACTTAAAAGAGGGCGAGGAATTCCTCCTCGTCCTTCTCTTTTATTATGAGGAATAATAATGACTTACGTGTTAGGAATTGACTTAGGAACATCAAGTCTTAAAGGAATTTTGATGGATGAAGTTGGTAATTTAATTACAACAAAATCTGCTGAATACCAAATTGATACGCCCAAACAAGGCTATTCTGAACAACGTCCAGAATATTGGATTGTGGCACTTGAATCGGTACTGACCGGTTTGGCAGTAGAAATTTCAGATTTTGGTCAGCAACTTGCAGGCATTAGTTTTTCGGGGCAAATGCATTCATTAGTCGTTTTAGATGACAATAATAAACCAGTTTATCCAGCAATTCTTTGGAATGATGTGAGAACAAGCAAACAATGTCAAGAAATTACTGACAGACTTGGTCAGCGACTTTTAGAGATTACAAAAAATATTGCTCTTGAAGGATTTACCTTACCAAAAATTCTTTGGCTCCAAGAAAATGAACCAGAGGTTTGGTCAAGAGTTAAAAAAATAATGTTGCCAAAAGATTACTTGAGCCTTTGGCTGACAGGAAATATTTATACCGAATTTTCTGACGCAGCAGGAACTTTACTTTTAGATATTGAGAAAAAACAATGGTCAGAGGAAATTACTGACGCATTCAATATTGATATGGAAATTCTACCTGAATTGATTGAATCCACTGACCGAACAGGATTTGTCAAAGCAGAAATAGCTGAACGCTATAAACTGACAAATGAAGTAAAAGTATTTGCTGGTGGAGCTGATAATGCTGCCGCCGCTCTGGGTGTTGGTTTAATCAATGAAGAAGTGGGCTTGATTTCAATGGGAACCTCCGGAGTCGTTTCCGCTTATGAACCTAAAATTGCAGATTATAAAGGAAAACTTCATTTCTTTAATCACACGGTTCCGGGTGCTTATTACTCAATGGGAGTAACCTTGGCTGCTGGAAATTCTTTAAACTGGTATAAGGAAACTTTTGGAAAAGGCTTGAGTTTCAATGAACTTTTGTCAGAAGTTTACACAGTTTCTCCTGGTTCAGAAGGATTGCTCTTTACGCCATATATTGTAGGTGAAAGAACACCACATTTTGATTCAAAAATTCGCGGAAGTTTTATAGGAATTTCTGCTCATCATGAACAAAAACATTTTTCAAGAGCAGTGCTTGAAGGAATTACCTTTTCATTGCGTGATTCTAAAGATATCATGGAAAAAACGAAAAACAAGAAGTTTAAACGTTTGATTTCCGTAGGTGGGGGTGCGCAAAATCCCGACATTATGCAAATGCAAGCAGATATTTTTAATTCAGAAATGATTCGCTTAACGGTTGAGCAGGGACCGGGACTTGGTGCTTGTATGATTGCTGCTTTTGGTTGCGGACTTTTTGATAGCTTAGAAGCGGTCACTAAATCTTTTGTTCATTACAAGGAAGCCAGTTTCATACCGAATCCGAAAAATGTAGCTCGTTATGAGCAAATTTATCAAATTTGGAAACAAGTTTATAAAAATACCTCTGAAATTTCTCATCAATTAGTAGAACTCAATGACGAGGGTTAATTATGACATTTACTATTTCCAAAGAATCTTTGCCTTTCAGAGCTGACAAATCAATCAGTCAGATTACATTATCAAATGAACGACTCACCATCGTTGTCCATGATTATGGAGCAAGAGTCCATCAACTTTTCACTCCTGACAAAAATGGAACATTTGAAAATATTCTCCTATCCAAAAACAATTCCGAAACCTATGCAAATGATGGAGGATATTATGGTGTAATTTGCGGCCCTGTTGCCGGGCGTATTTCAGGCGCTACTTATGATTCTGTCAGTTTAGAGGCAAATGAAGGAAAGAATAATTTACATTCAGGAAGTCATGGTTGGGAAAGACAATTTTGGTCTTATGAAACTTTTGAAACAGCGTCATCTCTTGGCATTAAACTAAGTTTAAGGGATGAAGAGTCCGGTTTTCCAGGTCAAATCCAAGCAGAAGTCACTTACAAATTAACTGACAATATGTTAGAGGTGACAATATCAGGCCTGTCAGTAACTGACACAATCTTTAATCCGGCTTGGCATCCTTATTTTAATCTGTCAGCAGAATTATCAACGACTCATGAGCATTTCATTCAAGCAAATGTTGACTTTCTAGTTGAAACCAATCAAGAGAATATACCAACTGGTCGTCTTCTAACTGTTGACGACAGTTCTTATTCAATTAAAGAAAGCGTTTCAATCAAAAAGCTTTTAAAAGATAATCCCGAAGGACTAGATGATTGCTTTGTTTTTAATCCCAAAGGAGATAAAAGTTTAATGCTTTATGACCCTTTATCTGGTCGTAAACTAGTAGCTCAAACTGATAGACAAGCGGTCGTGATTTACACAGCCACAAATCCAGAAACAGAGTCAATAATTAATGGCAGACCAATGTCCAAAAATCGTGGAATTGCTATTGAATTTCAAGAAATACCTGACCTTGTTCATCATCCTGAATGGGGAAATATCACCCTTGCTGCTGGACAGAAAAAGAGCTATCGTAACACTTTTGTCTTTACCATAGAATAAAAAAAGTGACTGACGAACTTGTGCGTAACTTAAAAATATTCATATTTTATATAAAATTAGTTAGGAGAACTAAATAATGAGTGAAACAACAACTCAGATTCGCGAAGATGAGTACAAAAAGCTCAGCCTCGGCGAACGTATTGGGTATGGTCTTGGTGACTTTGCCCAAAACTTAACTTTCGGTACTGTGGGTGGATTCTTGGCACTCTACATGACAACGGTCAATGCCATTGGTACAGCAACAGCAGCATTAATTTTCCTGATTGTTCGGATTATCAATGTGGTTTGGGATCCATTTGTTGGTACGTTTGTTGATAAACATACGTCCAAAGCTGGTAAATATCGTCCCTGGTTACTTCGTGCAGGAATCCCATTGATGATTTTCGCCCTCTTGATGTTTGCTCCTCTCCCCGGTATCAAAGGAAATGTTCCGTTTGCATTTATCACTTACTTTTTGATGGACTTAGTATATTCTGTGGTTAACATTCCTTACGGTTCACTCAATGCTTCATTGACACGTGATCCAGAATCAGTTGACAAATTGACTTCTACACGGATGATGTTAGCTAATGGCGCAAACCTTTTGGTTTATACTTTGTTCCCAATGTTTGTCCAAATGGCAGCGCCAAAAGATAATAAACTTCAAGATACTGGGCTTTTTGGTTTGAAACTCCATATGGGAACTTACACAGATCCGTCGGCTCAACATGCATGGTTCTCGGTTTATCTGGTTTACGCTATTCTTGGTGCCATCGCTTTAATTCTTTGCTACAAGTTCACAAAAGAACGGGTGGTCGCAACTGCCGAACAATCAGCACAAGTTAAAACAACGGACCTTTTCTTAGAACTTAAAAACAACCGTCCGCTCGTTATTCTTGGTCTATTCTTCATGTTGGCTTTTACATTCATGTTCTTCATGAATACTGTAAATGGTTTCTTCAATCAATTTGTTGTTCAACATAGTCCTTGGATGGGTGCAGTTGGGTTGATTTCATCTATTCCTGGGATCGTCTTCCCGCTTTTCTGGCCTAAACTTAAGAAAATTTTTGGTAAAAAAGGATTCTTCCATTTTTTCCTTGCCATGTTTATTGTTGGTGAACTCTTGACTTGGGTTTGGTCAATGAATGGCATGCACGATGCACTTTGGCTTGCTTATATTTCCACCTTCCTTAAACAATGGGGCTTGACATCAGCAACTGGATTTATGTGGGCACTTGTCCCTGAAGTTGTGTCTTATGGTGAATTAAAATCCGGTAAGCGTAACGCTGCTATTATAAATGCCATCATGGGACTCTTCTTCAAGATTGGGTTTACGCTCGGCGGTGCTTTGCCACTTGCCCTTTTATCTATCTTTCATTTCAATGAAACAGCTGCAACTCAAACAGCAAATGCCATTGCAGGTATTAATGTGACTGCAATCTGGATTCCAGCTGTCCTTGCCGTTATATCAATGATTATCATGCAATTCTATCCAATTTCTGATAAAGACATAAATGATATTAATACTCAACTTGATGCTAAACGTGCAGAATTAAAAGGATAAAAATTTTAAAGTTAACTCAAGATAGAGATTTTGAAAGCTGGCGAGAATTTCGTCAGCTTCACAAAGTCCCGATCATCTGATAGGACTGACAGAATTAAAACAAAGGAGATTTGACAAATGTCAACAATTCAAAATCCAATCCTTCCTGGTTTCAATGCTGACCCAAGCATTATTCGTGTGGGGGACACTTATTACATCGCGAACTCAACTTTTGAGTGGTTCCCGGGTGTACGTTTGCATGCATCCAAAGACTTAAAACATTGGAATCTCTTACCAAGTCCATTGTCTACACGAACGCTACTTGACATGAAAGGCAATCCTTCATCAGGAGGGATTTGGGCACCCGATTTGTCTTATGCTGATGGTAAATTTTGGTTGGTTTATACCGATGTGAAAGTAACAGAAGGTGCTTTCAAAGATATGACCAACTATTTAACAACTGCCACAGACATCAAAGGACCATGGACAGACCCAATCAAGCTCAATGGTCTTGGCTTTGACGCTTCACTTTTCCATGATAAAGACGGACGGAAATACTTAGTTCAACAAACATGGGATCATCGTGAATACAAGCATCCATTTGACGGAATCACATTGACTGAGTTTGATGTGACAACAATGAAGTTACAACCTAAAACAGCTAAAACGATTTACAATGGTACAAATGTCAAATTGGTTGAAGGTCCACACCTCTACCAAATTAATGATTACTATTATCTTTTTGCGGCTCAAGGTGGAACAGTCTTTACGCACCAAGAAGTCGTGGCTCGCTCTAAAACATTGGATACTTTATCTTTTGAAACAGAACCCGGCGACCCATTTATTACAAACTTCGATACTCCTGATAATTATATTCAAAAACAAGGACACGGAGGCCTTGTATCTACACCCGAAGGTGAGTGGTATTATGCTTCCTTATGCGCTCGACCATGGAATCATAAAAATGAATCAAGCACAGACCCTCGTGGTTGGAGTTCTTTAGGTCGTGAAACTTCTATCCAAAAAGTGGAATGGGACGAAGAAGGTTGGCCACGTATTGTTGGAGGACATGGCGGTACGACATTTGTCGAAGGACCAAAAGATGCAATTCAAACTAATGCACCTGCTGACAACAGTCAAAAAGATGATTTTGCAAGTTCTACTTTGGATATTAACTGGAACACATTGCGTGTCCCATTTACTGAGAACATGGGTTCAGTTGGAAATGGCAAGTTAACATTGATTGGTCAGGGTTCTTTGGCAAATAATTTTGATTTATCTTTGATTGCTAGACGTTGGCAAGCTTTCTATTTTGACGCAGAAGTCAAAGTAAAATTTGACCCATTTTCTTACCAACAAATGGCTGGATTAACCAACTATTACAATGACCGTCATTGGTCCTTCGCTTTTATCACATGGAATGAAATCAATGGAGCTGTCATTGAAGTGGCTGAAAATAACCGAGGGAACTATACTTCTTATTTAAAAGATAATGCCATTAAGATTCCTGACGGGACTGAATATGTTTGGTTCCGCACTAAAGTACGTAAAGAATCATATTCATATGAATATAGTTTTGACGGCAAAAAATTCATAGAAATTCCTGTAGTCCTAGATGCGGCTGTCCTTTCTGATGACTATGTTTTACAAACTTATGGCGGCTTCTTCACTGGAGCATTTGTCGGGCTTGCTGCCGTTGATTATTCTGGATATGATAAAGTTGCAGAATTTTATAACTTTGACTATAAAGAATTGGGAGATAAAGTCTTACCAGATGGTTCTTATACTTGGAAAGCAAGTGAATCAAGGTTTGATTAGTCTACAATCCCTTACCTACATATTTGTAGTAAGGGATTTTTAGTAAAGGAAAAAATCGATGAGAGTGTTAGATGAAGCAGAAAAATTACGTTTAGCAAAGTTGTCCATTTTTGAGAAAATAAGTAATGGTGATTGGTACCAATATAGCAAAGAAGTAGAACTACAAAAAATAGTCAAAAATTATAGTCAAAAAATTTCTGAAATTAATGATAAGGCAAAAGAAAATATTGATGAAGCAAGAAAACTCTTGGAGGATTTTCTTCCAAATTTACCTCAAAGCTCAGAAATATATTTTCCAATAAATGCTTTAGAATATCCCAATCGTTTTAAAGTCGGAGAAAATACTTTTATTAATAGTGGACTTCAGATTATTAGTGCGGGTAAGGTTAAGATAGGGGGAAACTGTTTTATCGGACCAAATTGTCAATTATTTACACCTAATCATCATGCCAAAGATATGATTTTAAGACGTGAAGGCTGGCAATATGATGGACCAATAGCAATTGGTAATGATTGTTGGCTTGGTGGGTCAGTGATTCTTTTGCCCGGAGTTTCTTTAGGAGATGATGTTGTCGTTGGTGCTGGTTCTGTGGTGACCAAATCATTTCCTAGCCACTGCATAATTGCTGGAAATCCGGCACATTTAATAAAAAAATGAATAAACTTATCAAAACTACTCTTACATAAGAGTAGTTTTTAGCTTTATTATGAGCAACATTTCCATTTTAAAATATCAAGGATTACAAGAAAATAAGCGTGGAAAGCGGTATCATTTGTGGGTAGTAAAAAAGGCAAGAAAACTTGCAAATAAAAATTAAGGAGTTACTATCATGAGAAAACTTTCTCCCACTTTCATCTATTTTTTTGGTGCTTTAGGTGGCTTATTATTTGGTTATGACACAGGCGTTATATCAGGAGCGCTACTTTTTATTGAAAAAGAGAGCTGGCAGGTGAGTTCTTGGGCTTGGATGGAAGGATGGATTACAGCGGCAGTTTTAATGGGAGCTGTAATTGGCGCGGTCGTGATTGGACCAATGAGTGACCGCTTTGGTCGGAAACGTTTGTTACTTTTGTCTGCGGTCATCTTTTTTGTTGGGGCTCTAGGTTCAGGGCTTTCAAATAGCGCTGAGTTGCTCATCATTTCTCGTGTTATCTTGGGGATGGCTGTTGGGTCAGCTTCAGCTTTGGTCCCAACCTATTTATCTGAACTTTCACCCGCTAAAATTCGCGGTGGAGTTTCAACTATGTTTCAATTGATGATTATGACCGGGATTTTATTAGCCTATATCTCAAACTATGCCTTAAAGGGAGTTTCAGGAAATTGGCATTGGATGCTTGGTTTAGCCACTGTTCCAGCAGCACTCCTTTTCATCGGTGGACTCTTTTTGCCAGAATCTCCAAGATTTCTTGTTCGTCATGATAATGAAGCAGGTGCCCGTGAAATATTAGGAATGATAAATGACGATCCGAACTCGATTGAAGCAGAAATTTCTGATATTCAATTGATGGCTAAGGAAGAAAAACAAGGTGGGTTGCAAGAATTATTTGGTCAAATGTCACGTCCAGTTTTGATTATGGCAATTGGTCTGGCAATTTTTCAACAGGTTATGGGCTGTAACACAGTATTATACTTTGCACCATCAATTTTTGTTGCGGTAGGCTTTGGGGCAAGCGCAGCGCTCTTAGCTCATATTGGGATTGGTATTTTCAATGTTATTGTAACTTATATTGCCATGAGAGTAATGGATAAAGTTAATCGTCGGTGGATGCTCAATTTTGGTGCTTGGGGAATGGGGATTTCTCTCGTATTAATGTCAGTAGGGATGATTTTAGCAGAAAATGCTCATATTGGCTTTGGTAAATATTTAGCAGTTATCGCTTTAACAGTATATATTGCCTTCTTCTCGGCAACATGGGGACCAGTAATGTGGGTAATGATTGGTGAATCTTTCCCACTTAAAATCCGTGGTTTAGGAAATTCATTTGGTGCAGCAGTCAACTGGGCTGCTAACTGGGTGGTGTCATTGACATTCTTGCCATTATTATCATTCTTTGGAACAGGTAAAATTTTCCTGATTTATGCAGCTTGTTGTTTCCTTTCAATTTGGTTTACAAGCAAAAAAGTTATCGAGACTAGAGGAAAGACCCTTGAACAGATTGAAGCAGAATTACTTCATCGTGTACACCATTTAGAAAATGAAGAGATAAAATAGTGATTTAAAAATCCTTGAAATTAATCAAGGATTTTTTACATATAATATATAATAGATAACATTATTTTACCGGGTTTAGTTTTTTTACAGAGTTTCTACGAATTAATTTTGGCGGATAAATAATATCTTTCTCAAAAGTTCCATTTTTAATAGTGTTTACAATCCATTTTGCTGCATCCACGCCCATCTCTTCTTTTGGATGAACAGTTGTTGTTAAACTGACTTCGCCCATTTGACTTAAAGTCGAATCATCATTTCCGACAATTGAAAAGTCTTCAGGTACCTTATAACCAACGGCTGACAGTTTTCCAATCAAAGTTTTGGCAATTTTATCATTATAGCAAAGAATTCCAGTAATATTGGAAAATACTTCAAGATGAGCAATGACTTTGTCGTAGATTGCTTCTTCTGTTTCAGTGGTATAGGTAATAATTGAGTTCGAAGAAAGCTTAATTTCATTTTCTTCGCAAGCCTTTATGAATCCTTTCATACGATATTTTCCTTGTAGATCATCAATCTTAGTAATTAATAAGAGCTGTTGATGATTATTATCGATAAGTTCCTTAGTAGCTAAATAACCAGTCTCAACATCATCAACATGAATAGAAGGAGTATTTAATTCTTCATAAGTAGCATTAATCATAACGATTGGAATATTGTGTTCACGTAAGGTAACATATGTAGCTAAATTTGGGTTATATTGATTACTTTTAGTTGGTTCAACAATTAAACCATCTACACCAAACTCAATCATTCGATCCAAGCACTCTTTTTCTTGAAAATAATCATTATTAGTACTTGAAAGAAGTAGTGAATAGCCTTCAGCTTTTAGTTCTTTTTCAATTCCTCGAATAATTGTTGGAAAAATATAATCTGAAATATATGTTGTGATAACACCAATTGTTTTCTTAGGAGAAGCTTCACTAACTGAAACAAGTTCATTGACGTAGGTTCCAGAACCCTTTTCTTTACGAAGGTATCCTTCGGCCACTAATACTGATACAGCTTGTCTAACGGTATAGCGACTTGCATGATATTCTTCTTGCAATTGTAATTCAGTAGGAATCACTCCTCCAACAGGATACTCAGTCGAAATAATTTTATCACGGAGTGAGTCAGCAATAAGTTGATATTTGGGTTTCATAGCAAGACCTCCTTTCTTATTTATTTATGTTTTATAGTATCCAAAGCTGTAAATATTCTTATAGGTTTAATAATGTACTATATTATATCATAGGTACGGACAAAAAAGTAAAATAATAAAAGTCTCGTTCATTTTCGAGACTTTTATTATTTTAGCTAAACTATTTGGCTAAAATCTCTGAAGAGGATTCATTTAAATCGTCATTAGATTTTGTTTTTTCTAAAAAGAATAAGGCGACAAAAGAGATGACTAAGACAACACTTCCCATGATAAGATAGGTGGTTTGAAAACCAAGAGAATCATACATATTTCCCGCTAGAGCTGAAAAGATAAAAACAGAAACTTGTTTCATAAAATTAGCTGTTAGAGCATAGATAGTTGCATAGTACATGTTATCAAAAGCTATACCAATATATTTCATAATCGAAATTAGAACCAAAGGCATTTCAAAGCCAGCCAATAAACGTAAAGCAACCACAAAAGCATAGTTTGGTGAAAGGGCTGTGCCAATGATACGTAATGCTGTCACAAAACCGTAGATTAATAGGCCATTGCGAGGTCCGATTTTATTGACGACTTTGGGCATAATCAACATTAAGATAATTTCGATAAACATCTGAATGGTGACCGTATTAGAATAAACAGTTGTAGCTGAGGAAACAGACGAGAAAAATTGTTGAAAGAATATGACAAATTGCTGATCAAATACATCATAAATTGCTGAGGCGCCCATATAAAATAAGCCTAAAATCCAGAAATTACGAATTTTGAAAATTTTCTTGACATCTGATAATGCAATTTTTTCAGAAGTGTTTGTGACTTGATCTATATTTTCATAATTGATTTTATTAAAGAAAACAAACATGATAATACAAAGAATGGCTGAAGCAGAAGAAATCCAAAAAATGAGATAAGGATTAATTAAGAAAATTCGCCCACCCGCAAAAGATGCAACCATACCTGCAATAGAGCCACCTACACGGGAACGACCGTATTCAAATCTGTTTGTTATGGAGGCTCTCTGAATATACTGTTCAATCACACCGACTCCACCATTCAAAACAAAGGAGAGATATAATCCGGTAAAAATAGCAACGGTGATTCCATTAGTTGCGTTCAAAACTGGAATAAAAAACCACTGAAAAAATGGTCCAATGAGCGCACCAGCAAGCAAGATAATAATCACCAGTTTCTTCTTCATCACTAACCTATCAGAAAAGAATCCAAAGAAAGGTTGAAAGATGAGAGACATGGCCGCCATCATAGAAAAGACAATTCCAGCTTGTCCACTATTTAAGTGTGCAACCTGCTCTAACCATAAAGTTAAATAACCAGCAACAATTGCCCATATAAAAAAGTATGAAAAGTGGGAGACAGGAAATGACCAGAACATTCCTTTTTGTTTATTATTTTGCATGATTAATAATTCTCCTTTTAATTATTGAAAAGTAAATTTTTGGGGCTTATCAAATTTAGGATAACCTTTTTTGTCATAAGTAAAAGCTTGGACTACGGTATGTCGATTTGGATCATAGAGGGGGTCACCTAGGATATCAGTATAATTTCGAATATGGTAAACCATCAGGTCGGTCTGTCCATCTTCTGAAACAGTAAATGAATTATGTCCTGGTCCGAATAGTCCATTATCAATGTCGGATTCAAAAACTGGTCGACTTGATTTGGACCAAGAGTTTGGATCTAGTAGATTAGAGTTTTCATTAGCAACTAGCATTCCCATACAGTAGTTTTCATCAGTGGCACTTGCAGAATAAGTTAGGAAGAACTTCCCATTCCGGTGTAAAACAGCTGGCCCTTCATTGACCCAGAATATTTTTGTTTCCCAGTCATACTCAGGCTTACTGAGTAAAACAGGTTCAGTTTTTAAAGTCCAGGGGTTTGTCATTTCTGAAATATAAATATTGGAATTTCCACGAATTTCAGGATCTTTTTGAGCCCAAATATAATAAAGCTTTCCATTAACTTGTAGAGAAGTTGCATCAAGAGCGAAGGAATCCAAGGGTGTTAAAATTTGACCTTTTTCAATCCAATTCTCTTCATTTTCCATAGGATCTTTACTTGCGCATTCAAGACAAAACATCCTGTGTTGGAACATTCCATTCTCATCAAATTCAGTGGTATGCGAAGCGGCATAATAAACGTACCATTTTCCCTTTATAAAATGGATTTCTGGTGCCCAAATTAATTCACTTTGAGCTCCTGTTCCGGAAGGGTGTTTTCGCCATATTGTTCTAGGCATAGCAAAGGCTAACCCCTCAATTGTCTTCGAACGCCGAAGTTCAATCAAATTATAGGATGGAACGGAAGCGATAAAATAATAATAACCGTCCGTATGTTTATAAATAAACGGGTCAGCTCTTTGAATAATTAGTGGGGTAGTGTAAGTGGTCATCATTTACTCCTTAATGATAGAATTTAGCTTTTAAGATGTTTTTCAATTTCTTCTAGGGTACGTCCACGTGTTTCTGGGACAAAGAATTGAATAAAGAGTACTCCTAGCAAACAAATTACACCAAAGATAGCAAAAACAGCTTCTTGGCTCATGGAGGCCGTCATAATTGGGAAAAGAAGTCCAACAAGGAATGAACCAATCCAATTAAAGGATGATGCTAATCCAGAAGCACGGCCCCGAATTGCTAACGGAAATACTTCCCCTACTAGTACCCATGTTAAGGGGGCCCAGGTGCAAGAGTATAGCGCGACATAGATACATAAGAAGAAGACAATCATCATTGGACTAGAGTTGGGAATGATGAAGTTGATGATCGCCGGAAGGATAAAAGAGAGTCCCATGATACTGCCCCCCAATCGAAGTAATGTCCGTCTATTAAATCGATCGGCAATAACTAAGAAGAAAAGAGCGCCAATTACGAGTATGATTCCTTGTATAATTGGCCACATTAAGGCTTCACTAGCAGAATGCCCAGTCGCTTTCTCTACGATTAGTGGAATGTAGTAGAAGATAGCGTTGGCTCCTTGAAATTGTTGAAAAGCTGCTACTCCTAAACCAGCAACAACCAAATATCTGTAACGACTTGTGAACAAGGTACCCCAACTCGTAGAAGATAGGGCAGACGACTCTTGCATAGCTGTATCTTGAATTGATTTTATTTCGCTTTCAATTTCTTTGGGTGGACGTATGAAACTGAGGACTTGTTTAGCTTCTTGAATTTTTCCGGATTTAATAAGGAAACGCGGAGATTCTGGTAAAGCTAAAACTCCAAAAAAGAGAATCAAAGCTGGTATAGCGGCAGCCCCAAGCATTACTCGCCATGCAATATCTGTAGCTAAGTTTTTTAAAAAATAATCAGCAATATAAGATAAAAGCATACCAGAAACAATCATTACTTGATTAATTCCTGAGAGACGTCCTCTAATATTAGCAGGGGACATTTCAGACATATATGACGGAACAAGAGCAGAAGCAGCGCCTACTGCAAGACCTAAGATAATGCGCACAATAATTAAATAATATTGACCGTTATGAGGTGATATGGAAGAAAGTAAGGAACCTACCATGAAAATGACTGAGGAAATCAGGATCATTTTACGACGCCCTAATCGATCAGATAAGAGCCCAGCCGCCGCTCCTCCAAATATGGCCCCAAACATCACTGATGAAGTAATCCATCCGATAATTGTTGCATTGTTAGTTAATCCCCAACTAGTTTGTAAAAAAGGAAGGGCTCCTGTCATGACACCAATATCATAACCAAATAATATTCCGCCAAAAGCCCCAAAAAAGTAGATAAAAGAAGCAGAAATTTTTTTATTAGTTTTCATGTTACTGAAAATCTCCTTATAAGATAATGTGAGTTATTAAATACAAATGTAAGCGTTATGTTATAAGCGTTTTCATTATAACCTTTATGTCCGGACAAGTCAAGCCTTTTTTTATAAAAAAACTATATTTTTCCTTGACATGTCCGTATGTAAGTGTTATTATTTGTTCTGTAAGCGCTATGTGAAAGCTAAATTGATAGAAAAGGAGAAAAGATGGAATCTGTAAAAGCAGAAGAAATGTTGGATATAGTTGATGTCCGTACAAATATAGGGATTGAATTTGGTTCAACACGTATAAAAGCTGTATTGATTGATTCAAAATTTCATACCATCGCTTCTGGAAGTTATGAATGGGAAAATAAGTTGATTGATGGCTATTGGACTTATTCATTAGAAGAAGTATGGAAGGGGTTGCGTAGAAGTTATAGAGAACTAGCGGCGGAGGTCTATGAAAAGTATGGGCTGATTCTTGAAAAAGTTGCTTCTATTGGTTTCAGTGCCATGATGCATGGTTACATGGCTTTTGATGCAAAAGATAAACTGTTAGTCCCTTTCAGAACATGGAGAAATTCAACTACTTTAGAAGCAGCAGAGAGTTTAACAAAACTCTTTGAGTTTAATATCCCTGAAAGATGGACTATAGCGCATTATTATCAAGCGATTCTTAATCAGGAAAAACACATTAAGCAAGTAGATTACCTCACTACATTAGCAGGTTATGTCCACTGGCAATTGACAGGTGAGAAAGTTCTTGGAATTGGGGACGCTTCTGGAATGTTTCCAATTGATAGTAAAACAAAAACATTTGATCAAAAACTTATTAGTCTGTTTGAAAAACAACTTGAGGCAGAACAGTTTTCAGTTGATTTAAAAAGTATTCTTCCCAAAGTTTTAAGAGCTGGGGAAAGAGCAGGGACACTAACAGAACAAGGAGCATTTTTGATTGACCCTACAGGGGGGCTAAAAGCAGGAATCCCACTTTGTCCACCAGAGGGAGATGCAGGCACAGGGATGGTAGCAACAGATAGTATAGAAGTAAAAACGGGAAACGTTTCTGTGGGTACCTCAGCTTTTGCAATGATTGTTCTTGAAAAACCTCTTTCCAGGGTTTATCCTGAGATTGATATTGTGACTACGCCTGACGGTGAGATTGTAGGTATGGTTCATGCCAATAATTCTACGTCAGATATTAATGCTTGGATAAAGTTATTTGAAGAATATACGATGAGTTTAGGTATTGAAGTCAGTCGTGAGAAAATATTTTCAATTCTTTTCAATAAAGCTTTAGAGGCAGATAAAGATTTAGGTGGATTGTTAAGTTATGGCTATTTTTCTGGTGAAAATATCACGAAAGTTAGTGAGGGACGTCCTTTATTTGTTCGCTTACCTAACAGTAATTTCAACTTAGCTAATTTTATGAGAACGCATATTTCTAGTGCTTTTGGAGCGATGCGAGTTGGTATGGATCTTCTGAAATATGAAAAAATAGAAATTAGTGGCTTGGTGGGGCATGGTGGAATCTTCAAGACGCCAAAAGTGGGACAGCAAATTTTAGCTGCTGCACTTCAAAAACCCGTGACAGTTATGGAAACGGCCGGAGAAGGTGGAGCTTGGGGAATGGCTGTTCTAGGAGCTTTTCTTTCAAGCGAGTTCGGTAATTTAAATGAATTTTTGCAACAAAAAGTTTTTGTTGACACAAAAAGTATTACCATTATTCCCAAGCCGGAAGATGAAGAAAGTTATAACCTATTCATTAAACGTTATCACGAGGGACTTGATATAGAACGCCAGGCTATTGAAAAAATGAAATAAGAAGAGAGAGGAAAATGTTAGAAGAATTAAAAGAAAAAGTATTAGAGGCTAATCTTGAACTTCCTAAACATGAGCTTGTAGAGTTTACTTGGGGAAATGCGAGCGCTTTTGATAAAGAAACGGGATATTTTGTTATTAAGCCAAGTGGGGTAAGCTATGAGAGATTAAAAGCTTCTGATATGGTGGTGGTTGATTTGGAGGGGAAAGTGATTGAAGGTGAATTAAATCCTTCCTCAGATACTCCAACTCATGCTGTACTATATAAAAAATATCCAGAATTAGGTGGAATTGTCCATACGCACTCTAACTGGGCGACAGCCTGGGCTGAATCGGGTGTAGATGTTTCGGCTATGGGAACAACTCATGCAGATACTTTTTATGGTCCTGTTCCTTGTACTCGTTATTTGACGCAAGAGGAAATTGATAAAGGCTATGAATATGAAACTGGTCAACTCATTATTGAAACTTTTGAAGAAAGAGGAATCAATATCTTAGATATACCAGCTGTTCTACTTCATGGGCATGGTCCTTTCACATGGGGGAAAAATGTTGAAGATGCTGTATATAATGCAGTAGTTTTAGAAAATGTTTGTAAGATGAATATTTTTGCTCGTCAAATTAACAGTTATGCGGCGGATTTACCTCAAAGAATCTTAGATAAACATTACTTACGTAAGCATGGTAAAAATGCATACTACGGCCAAAAAAATAAATAAAATAAGAAAGATGGTAGGAAAATGTTAGAAAATACTCAAAAAGAATTTTGGTTTATTACAGGGTCTCAATTTTTATATGGTCCAGAAGCTCTCGATACAGTTGAAAAAAATGCCCGAAAAATTGTTGATGAAATGAATAATTCTGGGACCCTTCCTTACCCGATTAAGTTTAAAATTGTTGCAACCACTTCTGAGAATATTACTGAAATTATGAAAGAAGCGAACTATCATGATGAAGTTGCGGGAGTAATGACATGGATGCATACATTCTCACCCGCCAAAAACTGGATTCGTGGAACGCAACTTTTGACAAAACCCTTACTTCATTTGGCTACTCAATTCTTGAATCATATCCCCTATAAAACGATTGATTTTGATTATATGAATGTGAATCAATCTGCGCACGGTGATCGTGAGTATGCTTTTATTAATGCTCGATTGAAAAAGAATAATAAAATTATTTTTGGATATTGGGAAGATGATGCAATTCGTCAACAAATTGCTAAATGGATGGATGTTGCAGTAGCTTACAATGAATCCTATAAAATAAAAGTTGTGACATTTGCTGATAAAATGCGTGATGTTGCAGTAACTGATGGTGATAAGGTGGAAGCACAAATTAAATTTGGTTGGACCGTTGACTATTGGGGAGTGGGTGACTTAGTAGAATACGTCAATGCAGTAGCAAATAATGAGATTAACCAACTTTATAAAGAACTGCAAAGTAAATATGATTATATTCAAGGGGATAATAGCTCGGAAAAATTTGAAAAAAATGTTAAATATCAACTACGTGAATATCTTGGAATTAAGAAATTTATGGACGATAAAGGCTATAGCGCTTTTACTACCAATTTCGAAGATCTTGTAGGTTTAGAACAACTTCCTGGTCTTGCAGCACAGCTACTTTTAGCTGATGGTTATGGTTTTGCTGGTGAAGGGGACTGGAAAACAGCAGCATTGGTTCGTTTGTTCAAGATTATGTCACATAATAAAGAAACAGTTTTTATGGAAGATTATACCTTAGATTTGCGTCAAGGGCATGAAGCGATTCTTGGGTCACATATGCTCGAAGTAGATCCTTCTATTGCATCGAATAAACCTCGCATTGAAGTTCATCCTTTAGATATAGGTGGGAAAGAAGATCCAGCACGTTTAGTGTTTAATGGGATGGTTGGTGAAGGTGTAGATATTACTATGGCAGATTACGGCGATGAATTTAAGTTGATTTCCTATGAGGTTGTTGGAAATAAGCCGGAAGAAGAAACGCCATTCTTACCTGTTGCTAAACAGCTATGGACACCTAAACAAGGATTAAAATCTGGAGCAGAGCAATGGCTAAGAACAGGCGGAGGTCACCACACTGTTTTATCATTTGTGATTGATTCGGAACAAATTGCTGATTTGTGTGCAATGTTTGGACTAACTTATATTAATCTTGGATGAAAAATTTGAGAGAGAATTCTCTCTCTTTTCGTATTCCCTAGTTTTAATAAACAAAAATAAATAGCAATGTTTCCTAGCGGATATATGAACAAATTATTAGAATATCAAGCATAATTAACCTATAATGAAGGAAAATCAGGAGGAAAAAATGACAGAATATAATTCAGAAGCTTACTTGAAAAAGCTTGATAAATGGTGGCGAGCAGCAACTTATCTTGGAGCAGGAATGATCTTCTTGAAAGAAAATCCTTTGTTCTCTGTGACAGGTACTCCAATTAAAGCGGAAAACCTTAAAGCAAATCCTATTGGGCACTGGGGGACGGTATCAGGACAAACTTTCCTTTATGCTCATGCCAATCGTCTAATCAATAAATATAATCAAAAGATGTTTTACATGGGTGGCCCCGGACATGGAGGTCAAGCTATGGTTGTTCCTTCTTATCTTGATGGCTCATATACAGAAGCTTATCCAGAGATTACTCAAGACTTGGAAGGGATGTCACGCCTGTTTAAACGTTTTTCATTTCCTGGAGGAATAGGGTCACATATGACGGCGCAAACCCCTGGTTCACTTCATGAAGGAGGTGAGTTGGGTTATGTGCTATCACATGCAACAGGGGCTATTCTTGATCAACCTGAACAGATTGCTTTTGCTGTTGTTGGGGATGGAGAAGCTGAAACTGGACCGTTGATGACAAGTTGGCACTCTATTAAATTCATTAATCCTAAGAATGACGGGGCAATTTTACCAATTCTTGATTTAAATGGTTTTAAAATTTCAAATCCTACTTTGTTCGCTCGAACTTCAGATGTTGATATTCGTAAGTTCTTTGAAGGACTGGGTTACTCTCCTCGTTATATTGAAAATGATGATATTCATGATTACATGGCTTATCATAAATTAGCAGCTGAAGTTTTTGATAAAGCGATTGAAGATATTCATCAAATTCAGAAAGATGCGCGTGAAGATAATCGTTATCAAAACGGAGAAATTCCAGCTTGGCCAATTGTTATCGCACGTTTACCAAAAGGTTGGGGTGGTCCACGTTATAATGATTGGTCAGGTCCAAAATTTGACGGAAGAGGAATGCCGATTGAACATAGTTTCCGTGCGCACCAAGTTCCACTTCCATTATCTTCTAAAAATATGGGAACTTTACCAGAATTTGTAAAATGGATGACTTCTTATCAACCGGAAACTTTATTTAATGCTGATGGAAGTTTGAAAGAAGAGTTGCGTGATTTTGCACCAAAAGGTGATATGAGAATGGCTTCAAACCCTGTAACTAATGGCGGAGTTGACTCTTCTAATTTGGTCTTGCCAGATTGGAAAGAATTTGCAAATCCAATTTCTGAAAATAATCGCGGAAAATTGCTCCCTGATACAAATGACAATATGGATATGAATGTTTTGTCAAAATATTTTGCTGAAATAGTCAAACTTAATCCTACGCGTTTCCGTTTGTTTGGTCCTGATGAAACCATGTCTAATCGTTTTTGGGAAATGTTTAAGGTGACGAATCGTCAATGGATGCAAGTCATAAAAAATCCAAATGATGAATTTATCTCACCTGAGGGTCGGATTATTGATTCTCAATTATCAGAACACCAAGCTGAAGGTTGGCTTGAAGGTTATACTTTAACTGGACGTACAGGAGTGTTTGCAAGTTATGAATCATTCTTGCGCGTCGTCGATTCAATGTTAACTCAACATTTCAAATGGATTCGTCAAGCGGCAGACCAAAAATGGCGCCATGATTATCCTTCGCTTAATGTTATTTCGACTTCAACTGTTTTCCAACAAGACCATAACGGTTATACTCACCAAGATCCTGGAATGTTGACTCATTTGGCAGAAAAGAAATCTGATTTTATCAGACAATATTTGCCAGCTGATGGAAATACTTTGCTAGCCGTATTTGACCGTGCTTTTCAAGATAGAAGTAAAATTAATCATATTGTAGCCTCTAAACAACCTCGTCAACAATGGTTTACTAAAGAAGAAGCTGAAAAATTGGCGACTGACGGAATTTCAACAATTGATTGGGCTTCAACGGCTAAAGATGGAGAAGCAGTAGATTTAGTTTTTGCCTCAGCAGGAGCTGAGCCTACAATTGAAACACTGGCAGCTTTACATCTTGTAAACGAAGTTTTCCCACAGGCAAAATTCCGTTATGTGAACGTGGTTGAATTGGGTCGGTTGCAAAAGAAAAAAGGAGCGCTCAACCAAGAACGTGAACTCTCAGATGAAGAATTTGAAAAATACTTTGGCCCTTCAGGCACTCCAGTAATTTTTGGATTCCATGGATATGAAGATTTAATCGAATCCATTTTCTATCAAAGAGGACATGATGGTTTGATTGTTCATGGTTATCGTGAAGACGGTGACATTACGACGACTTATGATATGCGGGTTTACTCTGAGCTTGACCGTTTCCACCAAGCGATTGATGCCATGCAAGTTCTTTATGTCAACCGAAAAGTTAATCAAGGTCTAGCGAAAGCTTTCATTGACCGAATGGAACGGACGCTAGTTAAACACTTCGAAGTGACAAGAAATGAAGGAGTAGATATTCCTGAGTTTACTGAATGGGTTTGGTCTGATTTAAAGAAATAGGCTTAAATTTATAAAATAAAAAAACACGCTGATTTTAATCAATCAAGCGTGTTTTTTTTACTGACAGAATGATTAGGTCTGGTCTGTCAGTAATTAATTTTCTGTCAGTGAATAAGGAAGTTGTTCGTTCGTATATTTAAGTGGATTTGGTACGATTCCTAAATCAAATTTTAGGGTTCCGCCTTTTATCAATTCTTTGTGCTTGATAAAAGTATCATTGACTTTTTTGTCAGTAAATGTGATTTGGTTGACGAAAACTTGTTGCGGAGCATTTGGTTCTGCAAGAATAGTAAGTTGCTGACCAGAGGAAAGGTTGATTCTAGCTTTGTCCCAGAGTGGAATTCCTAATACATATTGATTAGAAGCAGCCGTGACTGGATAGAATCCTAAACTTGAAAAAATATACCAAGCTGCCATTGTTCCATTATCTTCGTCACCAGGATAGCCCTTTGGGCTATCATTAAATGTTTCTGTCAGTAAATTTTTGATTAAAGGCGTAGCCATCCAAGGTTTGCCAATGTAGCTAAAAAGGTATGGGTAATGGAAACTTGGTTGATTTGAGATAGCCACTTGTACAAATTCGATAGCAGCCATTTCACTCATTTCGTGAATTTCAAAACCGTATCCTTCAACATTGAAATTTGGTCGTTGGTTACAAAGCTCGATGAGTTTGTTTTCAAAATTTTCTCTTGAGCCATGTAGTTTAATTAGTCCAGCAAAATCATGAAGAACTGACCAAGAAGTCTGCCAAGCAGAACCTTCTGCATAATCACGACCCCAACGAATATCTAAAAAGTCAGGTCTGAAATTTCCGTCAGTATCTTTTGCTCGCATAAAACCAGTTTCAGAATCAAAAATATTTTGATAGTTTTTTGCTTGATGGGCATAGAAGTCTGAAGTTTCTTTGTCACCAGTTTGTTTCGCCACTTGAGAAATACAATAATCAGAAAATGCGTAATCTAAAGTGTGATTAACAGATTCATGGTGAGTGAGCGGAACATAACCAAGTTTTAGATAATCTTTTGTGCCACGACGGCCGTAGTTAGAGTTTTCAGATTGACTTGTGGCTCCTTTTTTCATTGCTTCCAAAAACTCAGGCATCAAATCAGGACGAATGTTTTTGCTTGCAGCATCAGCAATGACAGCGTCTATCAAGGTACCGGGCATTAGACCACGTTCATCAGGAGAAAGCCATTTTGGAAGAAAACCAGTCGCACGATAAGAATTTAGGAAACCTTCGAGCATATCACCGTACTCGTCAACGGCTATTAGACTATAAAGCGGATAGACTGTTCGGAAAGTATCCCAGAAGCCATTGTTTGTATAGAGCGGGCCTTTCTTGAGAGTTTTAGAGCTTGTATCGTAATGGATTTTTTGATACTCTTGGTCAAATTCATAAAAAGTTTGTGGAAAGAGAAATGAGCGATAAAGATTGTGATAGAAAGTGGAAACTTCTTGTTGATTATGATGCTCAATTTCGATACGTGAAAAAAGGTTATTCCAAGCAGATTCAGCATTTTCCAAATATGTTTCTGCTGAATTATCTAGTTCACGCTCCAGATTAAGAGCGGCTTGTTCCTTGGAAATAAAAGAAGTAGCAAAATGTATTTGAACCTGCTTGGATGCTTTGAAATCTAAGCGAACAGAAGAATCTTCATCAGATAAATTTCCACTTAAAACAAAAGGTTGGTCAGCAGTAAATTTGAGATAAAAAGTAAAATTTTCATCTTCACAACCAGCAAAATTAATAATTGAAAGCTCTAAGCTGTAATCATCAAGTTGTTGAAGTTCATAAGAACCGGGGAGATGAAGCATCAAGCCATTATCTTTAAGGCTTAAATTTTGATAATTCATTGATAGAATTCCACCATACATTGATGGAATTAACTGAGATGTAATCTGATAACGTAATTGAGTAATTTTGAGTTGCGTTGGATTAAAAGTTGATTCTTCTGGACGGTATGAACTCACTGTGTGCCACAAGGAAGTTTCAGGCAAAGGGCCCGCAACAGGTGTCATTGTCAAATGTGAGAAATCTCCCATCCAAGGACTGGGTTGGTGAGTGATTCGGTAGCCTTCAAAGGTGCGGTCTTCTGGATGAAACCACCAAGCCCCACGAGCAGCAGCGGTTGAAGGGGCAAAGTAATTCATTCCCCAAGGAAAACCAGTGTAAGGAAGGCAATTCCCATGTGAAAAAGTGGATTGGTTAGCAGTACCATGACGGGTATCAATTTTGTTTATCTTCATTTCAACTCCTCAGTTGTTTTTCTTTTAATTAAATTGATTGGAACTTTGACATCTTTGGGGGTTTGCCCGCTTTTAATCCAGTCTAAAAGCAGTTCGCCAGCGATTCTTCCCATGCCAATGAAATCTTGAGCAATGGTTGTTAATGGCGGATTTGATAAGCTTGCTGCTTGAATATCATCAAAACCAATAATTGATATATCATTTGGAACAGAAAAATGACTATCTTGCAAAGTCTTCATAGTTTGAAGAGCGACTAAGTCATTTTCACAGATGAGTCCTGTGACTTTTTCGTTATGGATAAGTTCCAAAACAGAACTTTCGGTGTAAAGTGAGTCATCAAGAGTAGTGTGAAACTTGATTCCTTGTTCTTTTAGAACTTTGACATATCCTAAGTATCGATTTCTTGTTGTTTGGGGATGGTGGGTATCATTACTAGCCACAAAAGCAATTCGTTTATGCCCTAAATTTAAGAGCGCTTGAGCGGCTTGCTCACCACCATTAAAGTTATCTGAGGAAACACAAGGAAATCCTAGGTCGTAAATCTGCTTATCTAAAAGAACGACAGGAAAGTTTTGTAGTGAAAGTTCTAATAAGATATCTAAATAATCTTCAGTATACATTGGATAGTAAATTAATCCATCAAAATTTTCTTTAATATCATCCGCTGTATTTTCTTTAAGATAATTTGCATAAGTGATAAATACGGTTGTGTTTTCAACTTTTAAAGCAGGAACCAAACCTTGTGTGAAATCTCCAAATGACATTCCTTCAAAAGGAATAATAAAGAGCACTCTTTTTAATAGTTTGGTATGGTTTTTATTTAATTCTTGAACAAAAGTTCCTTTTCCTCGTGTTCTACTGACAAGACCAAGCTGTTCTAATTCAGTAAGAGCTCTTTTTGCGGTAATGCGGCTAACTGAATAAGTCTCTGAGAGTTCTTTTTCAGTGGGAAGCTGGTCTCCTGATTTAAATGTTTTAGTGACAATTTTTTGCTTTAAATCATCGGAAATCTGCTGGTAGAGTGGTAAGCTCATAGAAGTATCCCTTTGTGTTTTATTTGATATATCATATTTTACTCTTTTTTTATAAAAAAACAAGTCTTTTACAGGTGAAAATGATAAAAATAGGCTTTTTACCTCTACAATATTCAGAAAAAATAAAAAAAGATAACAATATTAATCTTATTTTAATAAAAAAGCGCTTGCAAAATATAAAAATTTATATTAAAATAACCTTAAATGATATATCAAATGAATTTTAAAAGGAGATGCAGTGAAAGCAAATATTCCAAAATCTGTTAAAAAGTTTATGAATGACATAACAATTCTTTGTGGAGAAGAACATAAAGAGTGGGCTGTAAACTTTAATCATTCTTTCTCAAACACACTTGAAACTACTTTAAGAGTGCATGATGACAGGACTACCTTTCTTTTAACAGGTGATATTCCAGCAATGTGGTTACGAGATTCGACAGCTCAAATGAGACCTTATTTGGTACTTGCACATGAAGATGAAGAAATTCGTGATTTGATTGTTGGTTTAGTTAAAAAACAAATGATATATATTAATCTGGATCCATATGCCAATGCTTTCAACGAAAGTGAAAATTTTGCTGGGCATCAGACAGATCATACCAACTTTAATGAACACAAAGGTTGGATTTGGGAAAGAAAGTATGAGATTGACTCCCTTTGTTATCCTATTCAACTCGCTTACTTAGTCTATAAAAATACAGGTTATACCAAACATTTTGATGAAGAATTTATCAAAGCGGTCAAAAACACTTTGAATGTCTTTAAAACAGAACAAAATCATGAAGCTTCTCCATATTATTTCGTTCGAGATACTGAGCGACAAGAAGATACTTTAATAAGAGACGGAAAAGGAGCCAAGACAGCCTACACTGGAATGACTTGGTCAGGATTTAGACCAAGTGATGATGCTTGTGAGTATGGTTATTTGGTTCCATCAAATATGTTTGCTGTCGTTATTTTGGATTATATCAAGGAAATTTTTACTGATCTTCTATCTAATGAAGAAATTGCAAATGAAGCAAGGATTCTTAGAGATGAAATTCAAGAGGGACTTGAGAAATTTGCTAAAACTAAAAATCAACAAGGCGAAGAGGTTTGGGCTTATGATGTTGATGGGCTTGGGAACAAAACTTTAATGGATGATAGCAATGTTCCCAATCTGATTGCAGCTCCATATTTGGGATTTTGCCAGGCTGAAGACGAAGTTTATTTGAAAACACGACAAACTTTATTGAGTAAAGAAAATCCTTATTACTATGAAGGAAAATATGCACGAGGAATTGGTTCTAGTCATACACCAGAAAATTATGTTTGGCCAATTGCCTTAGCAATGGAGGGAATGACTACAAATGATAAGACTGAAAAAGAACGAATCTTAAATCATTTGGTCGAAACAGATGCTGGAACACATTTGATGCATGAAGGATTTGATGTCAATAATCCACAAAATTACACTAGAGAATGGTTTAGCTGGGCTAATATGATGTTTTGTGAGTTAGTCATGGATTATTTTGATATCCGAATTGAAAAATAAGTTAATGAGATTAGTTTTAGAAAGATAGAACTTTATGAAAAAGAAAACGGTACATATCATCTCTCACAGTCATTGGGATCGAGAATGGTATATGGCTTATGAAGAACATCATATGCGTTTAGTCAATTTAGTGGATGATTTACTTGATTTATTCAAGAAAGATCCTGAGTTTGATAGCTTTCATTTGGATGGACAAACGATTATTTTAGATGACTATTTGCAAGTACGTCCCGAACGTCGTGAGGAAGTGCAAGCAGCGATTTCAGCTGGAAAACTGAGAATTGGTCCATTTTATATCTTACAAGATGATTTCCTCATTAGTTCTGAATCAAACGTTCGTAATATGCTTGTTGGGCGTAAAGAATCGGAGCGTTGGGGTGCTCCAGTTGAGTTGGGGTATTTTCCTGATACTTTTGGGAATATGGGCCAAACACCACAAATGATGAAGGGGGCAGGACTTAGCGCTGCAGCTTTCGGTCGAGGGGTGAAGCCAATTGGGTTTGATAACCAAGTCTTGGAACAATCAGAAGAAGCTTATAGTTCTCAATTTTCAGAAATGTGGTGGGAAGGTCCTGATGGGACAAAAATTCTTGGAATTCTATTTGCCAATTGGTACTCAAATGGAAATGAAATTCCTGCTGAAAAATCAGAAGCTCTTGACTTTTGGAATCAAAAATTAGCAGATGTTGAAAAATTTGCTTCGACATCACATCTCTTAATGATGAATGGCGTGGATCATCAGCCAGTTCAGAAAGATTTGAGCAAAGCAATTCGCTTGGCAAATGAACTTTTCCCAGATTATGAGTTTGTTCATTCTAATTGGCCAAGTTATTTAGAAGCTGTACGGTCAGACTTGCCTGAAAACTTATCTACAGTTACAGGGGAACTAACTTCACAGGAAACCGATGGCTGGTATACTTTAGCGAATACGGCTTCAAGTCGAGTTTATCTCAAACAATGGAATACAAAAGTTGAGCGTCAGTTAGAAAATATCACAGAACCTCTTGCTAGTTTAGCTTATCGAGTGACAGGAGAGTATCCGCATGACAAATTGACTTATGCTTGGAAAACTTTGATGCAAAATCATCCACATGACAGTATCTGTGGCTGCTCTGTTGACGAAGTTCATCGTGAAATGATGACACGTTTTGAAAAAGCAAATGAAGTAGGGAAATATATTGCTGATGATGCATTGTTTGAACTCGCTAAAGTGATTGACTTTGAAGGCCAACATCCTTTTGTAGTCTTTAATACAGCTGGACATTCTAAAACAGGTGAGGCTGAAATTGAAGTGGTTCTTGAACGTAAATTATTCAAAGAAGGAATTCCTGAAAAACTTTATGATGAACTTAAGGCACAGCCAAAGGCAACTTATAAAGTAATCAATCGAGAAGGTCAAGAAGTTCCAGCTGAAATCAGTGAAGAAGAAGTCTTATTTGATTATGATTTACCGAAAGATCGTTTCCGAGTTCCTTACATGAAACGATTTGTGAAAGTGAAGTTATTTTTAAATGAAATGCGTGCTTTTTCTTGGGAAAGCTTTGATTTGGTGCTTACTGACGCTGCTGACAGTTCTGTCAGTAATAATGAAAGCATGATTTCTGGTCAAACTATTGAAAATGAAAGTTTGAAACTGACAGTTAATCATAATGGCAGCCTAAGTATTTTTGATAAGAGCCTTAATAAAGTTTTTAAAGATTTGCTTGTCTTTGAAGACACTGGTGATATTGGAAATGAATATATCTATTTCCAACCTAAAAATACCAAACCAATTCTTTCTACTGACAGCCCTGTTGAGTTTTCAATTATTACTGACAGAGCAGAAATTGCCGAAGTTCAGCTTAAACAAGTGCTAATGATTCCTGAATCTGCTGACGAATTATTGGACGAGGAACAAAAAAAGGTTTTGGAATTCCGATATCGTCATGCTGGTCGTTCTGATAAACTTTTGCCTTTAGAGGTAACAAGCAAGATCACTGTACGTAAAAATTCAAAAAAAGTTGATTTTGAGACAAGCATTGATAATCAAATGAAGGATCACAGACTTCGTGTTTTATTCCCAGCAGGATTCACTGCTGAAAATCACGAAGCTGACAGTATTTATGAAGTTGTGACAAGACCTAATGTTATGCCTAAAACTTGGGAAAATCCAACAAATCCTCAGCATCAACAAGCTTTCGTCAATCTTCATAATGAAGAATATGGTTTAACTGTTGGTAATTTTGGCCTAAATGAATATGAAATTACTGACAGCTCTGTCATTGCATTGACCTTGCTTAGAGGAGTTGGCGAACTTGGTGATTGGGGTTACTTTCCAACACCAGAGGCTCAAACTTTAGGACGTCATACTTTTAACTATAGTTTAGAATTTCATGGACTCGCTGATGAACGTTATGAAACTTATCAACATGCTTATGTTGCACAAGTTCCATTTTCAACGGTAGAACTGACAAATCCGTCAGCAGAAAAAACCTTACCGTCAGTTGGGAAAATATTAGAAATTGATACTGATAAATTTGCTATCACGGCATTGAAACGTCGCGAATCAGATAATGGTCTAGTTTTACGAGGCTACAATATGTCTGGTCAGTCATTAAGTTTAGCGCTTGAAGAAGAAGCAAAATTACTTAATTTACTCGAAGATGAAATTGAAGCAGACTCACAAACACAAATTGCAGCTCACGAAATTCGGACTTTGTTGATTAAGGAGAAAAATCAATGAAAAAATTTTTTCGGAATATTTGGCGCTATAAAGCACTGATAATTATGGCTCTACCGGGTGCAATTTGGATGATATTCTTCTTTTATATTCCAGTATTTGCAAATGTGGTGGCTTTTAAAGATTTCCATATTGACCCAGACGGATTTTTGGCTAGTTTGACCAATAGTCCTTGGGTAGGATTTAAAAACTTTGAATTCCTCTTTTCTTCCGGTGCTGCTTTTGATATCACAAGAAATACGGTTCTTTATAATGTTGGGTTTATTACACTGAACTTGATTATTTCTATTGCATTTGCAATTATCATGAGTGAATTACGGAATAAAAAGTTGGTAAAAGTGTATCAAACGATGTCACTTCTTCCTTATTTCCTTTCATGGGTTGTTATTTCCTACTTTGTTTATGCCTTCTTGGCACCAGGAAACAAAGGAATTTTCAACCAAATGATTATGCATAATGGAGGAATGCCAGTCAATTGGTATCAAGAACCAAAATACTGGGTCTTCATTATCCTCTTCATTGGTGTTTGGAAGGGAATTGGTTATAATTCGATTATCTACTTCGCAACAGTGATGGGGATTAACCCAACCTACTATGAAGCAGCGATGGTGGATGGAGCAACAAAATGGCAACAAATTAAAAATATTACCATTCCTCAAGTTGTTCCACTGATGACGATTTTGACAATCTTAGCTGTTGGGAATATTTTCCGTGCTGACTTTGGTCTTTTCTATAATGTTCCACGACAATCAGGTGCTTTGACACCAGTAACGCAAGTCCTTGATACCTATATCTATAATGGATTGGCTAACACTGGTGACTTAGGAATGGCAACGGCAGCAGCGCTTTATCAATCGGTAGTAGGATTTATTCTTCTAATGATTACAAACTTCTTTGCCCGTAGACTTGATAGTGATTCAGCATTATTCTAAGAAAGGAGGAAGCTAGTAGGTCAAGCCTTTTATCAAACTTGAAAGCTAATAATATATGAAAAAGAAAAAAATAGCCTCATTATCTGTTCGAGGATTCAATCGTCCAGTTAACTTTATTTTTAATATCGTCATTGCACTATTTGCAATCTCTTGTGTCTTACCTTTCCTCTTTGTCTTAGCCATTTCGCTGACAAAAGAATCAGCTTTGCAACAATTCGGTTATAGCTTTTGGCCACGAGAATGGAGCTTTTATGCTTATACATTCTTATTTGACCAAATGAAAGATAAAATGTTGCAATCATTGTTTGTCACAGTACTTGTTACGGTTCTAGGGACTGCAATTAATTCTACAGCAACTTCACTTTATGCTTATGCAATTTCTAGAAATAACTTTCCTTTCCGTCGATTCTTTACGATCTTTTGTTTAATCACAATGTTATTCTCACCTGGGATGATTGCGAATTACTTGGTAATGACTAATCTTCTGCAATTGAAAGACACAATTTGGGCTTTGATTTTACCAATGGCTGTCTCGCCATTTAACATCATTGTTATGAGAACTTTCTTTAAACGTTCAGTTCCAGATTCAATTATTGAATCTGCCCGAATTGACGGAGCAAGTGAACTTAGAATTTTCACTCAAATTGTTCTTCCTTTGGCAGTACCTGGGATTGCAACCATTTCCCTCTTTGCGGCCTTAGGATATTGGAATGACTGGTTTAATGCCCTTCTTTATATCTCAAATGATAAATTGATTCCATTGCAATATTTGCTGATGAAAGTTCAAAATAACTTACAATTCTTAACGCAAAATGCAGGAGCAGGCTCACAGATTGCCGGAGGTTTAGCGGCTCTACCTGGTGAATCAGCACGTATGGCAATTGTTATAATTTCAACTTTACCAATCGCAATTAGTTATCCATTCTTCCAACGTTATTTTGTCAAAGGTTTAACCATTGGTGGCGTTAAAGAATAAGAAGACTCTGCTTATTTAGCAGAGTAAATTTAGACGCTTAAAGAAAGCGTAAACATTAATAAAGTTAAAAAATTTGGGGAAACCCTAAAGGAGCATACTCTAATGAAAAATTATCAAAAAGTTGCACTTGGTACCGTATCAGTGCTTGCAGCCTTTACTCTTGTGGCTTGTGGTTCATCTGCGAAGTCAAAAAGTAGTTCTGGTAAAACAACTTTGCACATGTACCAGATTGGTGATAAGCCAGACAATTACAAAGAATTGATGGTTAACGCTAATAAAATTCTTGAGAAAAAAGCTGGTGTGAAATTGGACATTAGTTACATTGGTTGGGGAGATTACGCTCAAAAAATGAACGTTATCGTTTCATCTGGTGAAGCTTATGACATTGCTTTTGCCCAGGATTATGCAACAAATGCCGCTAAAGGTGCTTTTGCTGATTTAACTGATTTAGCCCCTAAATATGCCAAGACAGCTTATAATGAACTTAATCCTGCATATATTGAGGGAAATAAAATCAATGGAAAACTTTATGGATATCCTGTAAATGGAAATATTTATGCTCAACAAGTGATTACTTTTAACAAGCAATATTTGGATAAATATAATTTATCAATTGACGGCGTTGATTCATTTGCCTCTGCTGAAAAAGTGATTGAAGAATTCCATAAAAAAGATCCTAATGTTGCAGCTTTTGCCATTGGTCAAGGTTTCAAAACACCAGGTAATGTTGACTATGTCCTTGGAAATGGTTTGCCATTTGCTGTAGACACAACAGGAGATGGTAAAAAAATCCAAAATGTTTATGACATTCCTGCCTATATTGATAATTTGAAGAAAATGCATGATTACTATACTAAAGGTTTAATTCCAGCCGATGCAGCTACTTCAAATACTGCATTTGACTTGAATTCAAATAACTGGTTCGCTCGCGTCGAAACACAAGGCCCTTACGATTATGGCGATACTATTTTGACTCAAGCAGCAGGACAACCCCTTGTATCTAAAGCAGTAACTAATCCATTAATTACAACTGACCAAGCTCGTATGGCTAACTTCGTTGTTTCAAATACCTCTAAACATAAAGAAGAAGCGGTTAAAGCACTTGGAATCATCAATAGTGACGCTGAACTTTTAAATGGTTTAGTTTATGGTGTTGAAGGACAACAATGGGAAAAAACTGGTGATAAGAAAATTAAATTACTTCCTTCATACAGTGAAGGGGTAAAACATATGGCTGCTTGGAATACAGGAAATAATGCCATTCTTTATACAACTGATGCGGTTACCAATGAAATGATTACTAAACGAGACCAATCAATTAAAGACGCAAAAGTTTCACCATTGCTTGGCTTTACTTTTGACCAATCAAAAGTGAAATCTGAAATTTCAAACTTATCAAATGTCATGAGTCAATATTTGGACCAATTGAACACAGGTTCTGTTGATCCGGTTCAAACTTTACCAAAACTCAAAGCTGAATTGAAAAAAGCAGGTTATGATAAAGTTCAAAAAGAAATGCAAAGTCAATATGATACTTATCTAAAAAATAAATAAGAGGTAAACAAATCCAAGATCTCCTTTCTAAATTCATTTTGAAACTAGTTTGGAGGTCTTATTTTATTGGAATTATTATGGAAAAAGGATTATTAGTTGATATTGGACGAAAATATTGGTCAATAGAAGAGTTAAAAAGGTTAGTTCTTTTACTTCAAGCGCACAAGATGACTCATTTACAACTTCATCTCAATGAAAATGAAGGTTTTGCGCTAAATTTTACTGACAATCCTGTCAGTAAGAAATATTCAGAAAAAGCGCTCAAAGAATTGAAAGAATTTGCGAAAATAAACGAAATTACCTTGATTCCTGATTTTGATAGTCCAGGCCACATGGGCTCCTTATTAGAGAAAAATCCTGAATTTGCACTGCCTGACAGTAAGCAACAAGCGGTAGATGTTACTAATCCAGCAGCCATTGATTGGATTTTGGGAATAATGGATAGAATAGTCGATGTTTTCCCAGATTCAGATACTTTTCATATTGGGGCTGACGAATTTATTGATTTTCGTCAAATTGAAAAATACCCTTATTTACTGGAGAAAACTCGGAAAAAATACGGAAATAAGGCGAGTGGTTTAGAGTTTTATTATGACTATGTTAATCAATTGACTGAGCATTTACAAGAAAAAGGGAAACAAGTTCGTATTTGGAATGATGGATTTTTACGAAAAGATCTTCAGTCATTGGTTCCTTTGAATAAAAATGTGGAGGTTTGTTATTGGACAAACTGGGACAAAGGGATGGCAGAAGTCAAAGAGTGGTTAGCTAAGGGTTATACCTTAATAAATTTCTGTGATAATGACCTTTATTATGTTTTGGGTGAAGAAGCAGGTTATTCTTATCCAACGGCTGAAAAACTGGAAAGGAAAGGAAAAATTCAAAAATTTTCTGGTCAGCAATATTTAAATCAAGAAGAAATGAAAGCTGTCAGAGGAACTTACTTTTCAATTTGGGCTGATAATGCTGCGGCTAAGTCTGTCAGTGAAATTTTAAACGATCTTAGAAAAATACTTCCGGTATTTATGAAAATTTATGGAGGAAATGATGAATAATTGGTGGAAAAAAGCAGTCATTTATCAAATTTATCCCCGATCATTTAAGGATTCAAATGATGATGGAATTGGTGACATCAATGGAATAATAGAGAAATTAACTTATCTTGAAAAACTAGGAGTGGATGCCATTTGGCTATCTCCGATTTATCAATCACCAATGGTTGATAATGGTTATGACATTAGTGATTATTACAAAATTGACCCACTTTTTGGCACAATGGCTGATTTTGAAGAGCTTATAGAAAAAGCAAAGAAACTTGGCATTCGTGTCATTATGGACCTGGTCGTCAATCATACTTCTGACCAACATTTGTGGTTTAAAGAAGCCATAAAATCTAAAAATAATCCGAAAAGAGATTTTTATATTTGGCGGGATCAACCAATTGGAGAATTTAAAAATTGGACTTATGACTCAAGCACTGAACAATATTATTTCCATCTTTTTAGTCCACAGCAACCTGACTTGAATTGGGAAAATGAAGAGGTGCGCAAGGAGATTCATAAGATGATGAATTTTTGGTTAGCTAAGGGAATTTCTGGTTTTAGATTAGATGTCATTGATCTGATTGGAAAAAAACCAGATCAAGAAATCACGGTTAATGGTCCAAAATTGCATGATTACCTAAAAGAGATGAATTCTGCAACTTTTGGTAAAAAGGATTATCTCACTGTTGGTGAAGCTTGGTCAAGTTCACCAGAATTAGCAAAGTTATATAGTGGAGCCAATCGTCATGAACTTTCAATGGTTTTTGGTTTCTGGCATCTATTGACATCAGCAGGAAACGGGGACAAATGGAAAAAACTCCCCTTAAATGTTCCAAAACTAAAAGAAGCAATGACAGCTTGGCAGAAATTGACACCGAATGAAGCATGGAATTCTCTTTTTCTAGGTAATCACGATTTGCCACGCATTGTCTCTTTTTGGGGAGATGAGGGGACATACAGAGAAAAATCAGCCAAAGCTTTTGCAATTCTCTTTCATTTGATGCGTGGCACTCCTTTCATTTATCAAGGCGAAGAATTAGGAATGACCAATTTTCCTTTTAAAAATCTGTCAGCAATAAATGACGTAGAATCACATGAATATTTTACTGACAGAAAAAAAGAAGGACAGTCAGAAGAAAAAATTATCAAAGTTTTACGAGAAATGAGTCGTGATAACGCTAGGACGCCGATGCAATGGACCGGTGATGAGAAAGCTGGTTTTACAACAGGAAAGTCTTGGCTTTCTATTAATCCTAATACTAAGATGATAAATGCTGACCAAGCTGTCAGCGATTCTAACTCTGTATTTTATACTTATCAAAAGTTAATCAAACTTCGTCACCAAGAAAATTGGTTGATAGAAGCCGATTTTGAATTACTTGAAAGTGCTGACGAAATCTTCGCATACTTGAGAAAAACGACAACAAGAACTTTTCTTGTGGTCGCCAATTTATCAAATTTAGCCCAACGCTTTGAAAGTTCTTTTGTCAAAAAAACTGAAATCATCAGTAATGACAGCTTTCCAGATTTACTGACAGACATAGAAATTCAACCTTGGCAAGCTTTTGCTTTAGAAATAAAAAATGTTGATTAATAAATTTTATTGGAGGATTTTATGAAAATATCGAAAAAAACTTTTAGTAAATTGTCCATCTCTACAGGACTTTTGGCATCCGTTACTTTGTTGACAGCTTGTTTTGGAAGCACAGCAAATCATGTGAAAGCTAATTACAAAGTGACAGCTGAAGCAATTCCAGATTACCAAAGTAAAAATTCCCCTATTTCGTCTTATTGGATGCCTGATAAATTTTTAGAATGGTCAGCAGAAAATGATCAAGATCTAATTTACAATCAATCCCAAGTTTCGCTTGCCAAACGAATTTTTCCTGATAAACTAAGTCCATCTAATTCAAATCAAAAAAAAAGACAAAAATTGTCGCCTTGTCTATGATGAACTCTTCAACTTCAGGGAATCCATCGCGAGGAACAACAAAATTTGATAGCTATACTTTTGATTATTGGCAATATATTGACACGCTGGTTTATTGGGGTGGCTCATCTGGTGAAGGAATAATTGTAACCCCGTCAGCAGATGTTATTGATGAAGCACACAAAAATGGCGTTCCCGTACTTGGAACAATTTTCTTACCGCCTAAAGAATACGGTGGAAAAGTAGATTGGGTCAAAACAATGCTCAAAAAAGATGAGCAAGGACAATATCCATTTGCCAGTCAAATGGTTAAGGTTGCCAAGACTTATGGATTTGAAGGGTGGTTTATCAATGAAGAAACCCAAGGGCTAAATGCTGATGATGCAGCTAACATGAAAGCCTTGATTCAACAAGTAAAAAAAGAAGATCCTAGTCTTCAAATCATGTGGTATGATGCCATGACTAAAGACGGAAAAGTGGATTGGCAAAATCAGTTAAATGACCAAAATGCGACATTTCTACAAGATAAAGCAGCAGATGCAATGTTTTTAAATTTTTGGTGGACAGAAAATGGTTTAGCCGATCAAAAATTACTTGAAAAATCTAATATCTATGCTAAAAATCACAATATTGACCCTTATAATATATATGCCGGAATAGATGTGCAAGCGAAAGACGTTCAAACTCCAGTTAAATGGAACCTTTTAGAAAAAGGAAATCAAGCCACTCAAACATCAATAGGACTCTATGCAGCAAGTGCTACCTACACTAACGCAAGCAATTGGGATGATTTTCAAAATCGTGAATCTGCTTTTTGGGTCAATCAAAAAGCAGACCCTCGTCAAGTTGATCACTCCGTCAATGAATCATGGACAGGCCTTTCCAAATATGTTCTGGAAAAATCAGCAATAAGCGGTAATGAATTTAATACTAATTTTAATCTAGGAAATGGTTATAACTATTATAAAGCTGGCCAAAAGATCTCAGAAATGGATTGGAATGACCGCAGTTTAGCAGGTATTTTACCATCTTACCGCTGGATTATTGACAACGAAGGAAAAAACAAAATAAGTCCAAGCTTCGACTTTGCAAGTGCTTATAATGGTGGTAATTCACTGAAATTTATGGCTGAACATTTAGAAGCAGGCAAAAGCTCGAACATCACATTGTTTGCTAGTGATTTGAAAATTGATAAGGGAGCAAAATTCTCTGTTAATATGCGCTCAGACCAAGCGATTAAAGTTTCAGCAATCTTAGAACTAGCAAATGGTCAAAAAGTTAGCATTGCAGGTGATAAAAGCCTGACTGAAAATTGGTCAGAAATAAGTTTTGATGTTAAGAAATATGAAGGTCAAACAATCAAAAAAATCAGCCTAAGCTTAAAATCTGATCAAGCAATGGATTTTAAAGCCATTAATCTAGGAGAAATGACTTTGACCAATGGTCAAAAAGTCGCTCCAATCGCACTTTCGGATGCAAAAGTAACTGATGAATCTTTTGAAGAAGAAGGCACAGTTGGCGGTTTTAGACTTTCTTGGAAATCAGATGCAAATAAAAATAATCTTTCTACTTATGAAATCTATCAGTTGAATGATGATGGAAGTAAAGAATTTTTAGGAGCAAGCAATATCAATGCCTTCTTTGTTAATGCCTTAAAACGTGGCAAAAATATCAATTCAACAAAATTTGAAATTGTCCCAATTAATAAGGCTGGAGAATCTGGACATTCAGTTACGACCTCTGTTAAATGGCCAGATAATTCATTAGCTAAAGCATCATTTGTAGCAGATAAAACTCTAGTTACGATTGGTGAAAAAGTAACTTTAATGAATCAATCTAATCTAGCTTCCGTCAAATATAAATGGGAAATTGACGGTGCAAGTCCCGCTACTTCTACAGAAAAGAACCCTCAAGTAAGTTTTGATAAAGCGGGGAACTACTCCGTCAAATTAACGGCTATCAACGAAAAAGGGGAAGAAGATTCAGTCACTCAAACTGAATTGATTACTGTAATTGATCATCCAGTAGAATTAACAAATTTTGCCTTAAATCAATCAGTTCAAGTAGATAGTTTCACTAATGAATCTGAATCAGGACCAAAAGCAGTTGATGGAAAATTAAATACCAAATGGTGTGCCGTTGGCCCAGGTAAACACAATATCACAATTGACCTTGGGAAATCAGAAAAAATCAATCAAGTCCTGATTGACCATGCGCAAAAAGGAGGAGAATCACCTGACATGAATACTTCTGATTACACCATTGAGATTTCAAAGGATAATCAAAATTGGACAGAAGTTGTCAACGTTAAGAAAAATAAATTGGGGGAAACCAAAGATTCTTTCAAACAGACAGAAGCGCGGTACGTTAGGATAACAGCCATTAAACCAACACAAGGAGCAGATACTGCTGTTCGTTTATATGAAATACAAGTATTAGGACAAAAAAATAGCTGACAAAGGGCTGTAAAAACTTGCCATAAAAGCAAAGAAAAGGCTATCATGAAAACCCTAACATTTCATTGGAAAAGTGTTATAATGAAGTAATAAAAGTTAGAAAGTTATAGAAAAATGATTGGAAAAGCACTAGAAGAATTCTTTATTCGAATTTGGGTCGTTGTTAAATTGACCTTGATATTTTGGCTCTTAGCGCTCACAGGGCTGTTTGTTTTAGGACTTGGTCCTGCCTTTAAAGTGGTAACAGAGTTGTATTTGGAACATGGTTTTGACTATAAGTCAATCTCAGTGAAACAGGCTTATCAAATTTTCAAGCGAGACTTTTTAAGAGCAAATATCATTTTTTGGCTCTATACGTCTTTGAGTCTTTTACTCGCTTATAATTTATATCTTTCAGTACAAATCCAAGGTTTACTTTTCTTGGTGATTGATTTCATTCTATTCTTTGGTTTAACTTATCTTATGACCGCTTTTGAATATACAATGATTTTTGATAGTCAATTTGAAATTAGTTTTGGAAACTTATTAAAAATGAGCTTTATTTCAAATTTTATTAGTTTTAAAACCTATCTAAAACTTTTATTTGGGATTGTCCTTATCTTTGTTTTGACTTGGCAATTTAAAGGCATGATTCTCTTTGGGTTGATTGGCCTTTTACAAGTTTATTCTTTAAGTGTGACAAAAACTTGGCGTTTGAAAGTCGAAGAACAGCTAGCAGAGTAAAAAAGAAGAGTTACTGAGAGGGGTGGAAAATGGAATTAAAATTCCAAGAAAATTTTTTGTGGGGAGCAGCAACGAGTGGACCACAAACTGAAGGACGTTTTAAAAAGCAGCATGACAATGTTTTTGATTATGATTTTGACCATTATCAAGAACGTTTTTGGGGCGGAATTGGACCTGATACAGCCAGTAATTTTTTCAATGACTTTCGAGAAGATATAAAATTAATGAAGGCTGCTGGTCTAAAATCAATAAGGACAAGTATTCAATGGTCGCGTTTGATAGATGATTTAGAAAAGAATACGGTAAATGAAAAAGCGGTTGATTTCTATAACGCTGTAATTAATGAATTTATAGCGCAAGGGATTCGTCCGATGATTAATTTAAATCATTTTGATTTACCAGTTGAACTTTTAAAAACATATGGAGGCTGGGAAAGCCGACATGTTGTTGATTTATATGCAGGTTTTGCAGCAAAATGTTTTGCTGAATTCAGCGACCGAGTGAGTGATTGGTTTACTTTTAATGAGCCAATGGTTGTCGTTGAGTGTGCTTATCTATTAGGTTTCCATTACCCTGATATTGTTGATGGAAAAAAAGCTGTTCAAGTGGCTTATCATTTGCAACTCGCCTCGTCTCTTGCAATTGAACAATACCGAAAAATTAATAAAAATCCTGAAGGACGAATTGGAATCATTTTAAATTTGACTCCGTCCTATCCAGCAACTGAAAAAATCGAAGATTTAAAAGCAGCAGAAATGGCAGACCTTTGGCAAAATCGCCTCTTTTTAGATGCATCAATAAAGGGAGAATTTCCAGAAAAATTAGTCAGTCTTTTACAAGAAGAAAATGTTTTGTGGCAGTCGGAAGCAGAAGATTTGAAACGGATAAGGGACAATAAAATTGATATTTTAGGAGTTAATTATTATCACCCAAGCCGAGTGCAAGAACCTGAATATTCTAGTGATAGTTTGGCTCAAGATTGGCGTCCCGAAAAATATTACGCATCATTCAATAAACGTGGGGTGCGGATGAATGCTGACAGAGGTTGGGAGATACATCCACAAACCATTTACGAAATTGCCAAGCGAATTCAAGAAGATTATGGAAATATTCCTTGGTTTATTTCTGAAAATGGGATGGGCGTAGAAAATGAAGAACGTTTCAAAAATGCTGATGGACAAATCCAAGATGATTATCGAATTATTTTTACAACAGAACATCTTTTCTGGCTCCATAAAGCGATTCAAGAAGGCTCCAATTGTTTTGGTTATCATGTTTGGACACCAATTGATTGCTGGAGTTGGCGCAATTCATACAAAAATCGTTATGGTTTGATTAGTTTGAATATCCATACCCAAGTGAAAACTTTAAAAAAATCAGCTTATTGGTATAAAAATTTAACAGACTCATCACTTTTACAAGTTCCAGATTCGATTTTAGAAAAATACAGTCAATGATTTCTGTTAAAATATAATAAAATTTGGAGGAGAAATATGTCATTATTAACAATAGATATTGGTGGAACAAGCATTAAATATGCAAGATTTGCTGACGGAAAATTAGGAGAAGAAGGTGCTTTTGGAACTCCTGATAATCTGGATCAATTTTATCAATCACTGACAGCAGTCGTTGAACAATTTAAGGAAAATTCTGATGTTTGTGGTGTCGCTATTAGTTCCCCAGGAGCAGTAAATAAAGCAACTGGTGTCATTGAAGGAGCAAGTGCTCTCCCTTATATTCATGATTTTGATATTCATGCTGAACTAGAAAAACGATTTGGTTTACCTGTTTCTATCGAAAATGATGCCAATTGTGCGGCGCTTGCCGAAGTGAAATTTGGTGCGGCAAAAGGTTTGTCAGATGTTTTGCTCCTTGTGCTTGGAACAGGTGTTGGCGGTTCTGTTGTTATGAATGGGAAAGTTCATCATGGGAAACATCTTTTTGGCGGTGAATTTGGCTTTATGCTCATGGATGATGAACATTCGTTTTCAACATTAGGAACAACAATTAGAATGGCCGAGCGCTATAATAAGCGCACAGGAGAAGCTCTTGATGCCATCGAAATCTTTGAAAAAGCCTTTAATGGTGATGAAATAGCTAATGAAGAAAAAGAGATTTTTCTATACAATGTCGCTAAAGGGATTTTAAATCTGACTTATTCTTTTGATCCAGAATTAGTTATTATTGGCGGAGGAGTTTCCCAAGCTGAATGGTTAATTCCAGAACTGCAAAAACAACTTCAAAAAATCATGGAAATTATTGAAGTGGCGACTTTTATACCAGAAATTGTAACTTGTGAATTCAGAAATTCTGCCAACTTAATTGGTGCAGCAGTAGATTTTTCACAAACTTACGCTAATAAGACTGACAAATAGGCTAGAAGTTTTCTGTTAGTAATATTTTTTACTGACAGAAAATTCCTTCACTAATACTATACGAAATAAAACATAAAAAGTAACAAATTATAGGAAAAAATTATGACAAATCATTATGGCTCAATCGAAGCAGGCGGAACAAAATTTGTACTTGCGATTGGTGATGAGCAGTTTAACATTTTAAAAACAAATCAAATTCCAACGACAAGCCCTGAAGAAACAATTGCTAAAACCATTGAATTTTTTAAAGAGAATCCCGTGAAATCATTGGCAGTAGGTTCTTTTGGCCCTATTGACATCAAGCCTGAAAGCGCGACTTATGGCTATATAACAACCACGCCAAAAGCTGGTTGGGCAAATGTTGATTTATTAGGAAAACTCAAAGCTGCACTTGATATTCCGATGGTTTTCACTACCGATGTCAATAGCTCGGCTTATGGTGAAATGATTGTGACTGGCGGAAAATCATTGGTTTACTTCACAATCGGAACAGGAATCGGTGGAGGAGCCGTACAAGATGGGAAATTTATTGGTGGATTTTCTCATGCAGAAATGGGTCATCAATATGTCAAGCGTCATCCAGACGATATCAATTTCGCAGGCGTTTGTCCATTTCATGGTGATTGTCTAGAAGGAGTGGCAGCAGGCCCTTCCCTTGAAGCTCGCTTAGGAATTCGCGGAGAAGATATTCCAGCTGACAGCAAAGTTTGGGATATTCAAGCATTCTACATTGCACAAATTGCCGTTAATACAACCTTAGCACTTGCACCTGAGAAAATTGTTTTTGGTGGAGGAGTTATGACCCAAACGCACATGATTGAGCGCGTGCGCAAGGAATTCACAAAATTAATGGCAGGATATGTCCACGTTCCCTATCTACTGACAGATTATATTATGACTCCGTCAGTTGCAAATAATGGTTCGGCAACGATTGGAAATTTTGCTTTGGCAAAAGATTTAGATGAAAAAAATTACTGACAGCTTTGTCAGTATTTTTTCATTTTCGTCAGTAAAAATAAATGTAATCACTATCATACGATTTTTCTAAAATTTATTTTATTTATTCACAAATATCTCTGCAAAAAACAATAAATTATGATAGAATAAATCTAATAAAATAATTGAACAAAAGTTCGAACTTTCCAACAGGAATTCGGACTTTTGCACCTTATTAGAGGAGGGTCCCTTGTCCGACACTACACTTGAAAAAATCATTGTACTCGACTATGGTTCACAATACAATCAACTTATTGCGCGTCGTATCCGAGAAATCGGTGTTTTCTCAGAACTCATGAGTCACAAAGTTACAGCCAAAGAAATTCGTGAGCTTAATCCAATCGGTATTATTCTTTCAGGCGGTCCAAATTCAGTTTATGATGAAGGCTCATTCGATATTGATCCTGAAATCTTTGAACTTGGTTTGCCAGTTCTTGGTATTTGCTACGGAATGCAATTGATGAGCTACAAGCTTGGCGGTATGGTAGAAGCAGCAGGCGAACGCGAATACGGTGTTGCCCCACTTCAACTCACTGAAAAATCAGCATTGTTTGCAGGAACTCCCGAAGTTCAAGATGTTTTGATGAGCCACGGTGACCGTGTAACAGCTATTCCTGAAGGTTTCCACGTTGTCGGAACTTCACCAAATAGTCCATTTGCTGCTGTTGAAAACACAGAACGTAACTTGTACGGTATCCAATTCCACCCAGAAGTTCGTCATTCAGTTCACGGGACAGAAATGCTCAGAAACTTTGCGCTTAACATTTGTGGAGCAAAAGGGAACTGGTCAATGGAAAATTTCATTGACATGCAAATCAAAGATATTCGTGAAAAAGTTGGCGATAAAAAAGTTCTTCTTGGACTTTCAGGTGGTGTTGATTCATCAGTTGTAGGTGTTCTTTTACAACGTGCTATCGGTGACCAATTGACATCAATCTTTGTTGACCACGGTTTCCTTCGTAAAGGCGAAGCTGACCAAGTCATGGATACATTGGGCGGAAAATTCGGTCTTAATATCATCAAAGTAGATGCTCAAAAACGTTTCATGGACAAACTTGTTGGCCTTTCAGACCCAGAAACAAAACGTAAAATTATCGGTAACGAATTTGTTTATGTTTTTGATGATGAAGCAAACAAATTAGAAGGTGTCGACTTCCTTGCTCAAGGAACACTCTACACCGACGTCATTGAATCAGGAACAGATACAGCTCAAACAATCAAATCACACCATAACGTTGGTGGTCTTCCTGAAGATATGCAATTCCAATTGATTGAACCATTGAACACACTCTTTAAAGATGAAGTTCGTGCGCTTGGAACACAACTTGGAATGCCTGATGAAATCGTTTGGCGTCAACCTTTCCCTGGACCAGGACTTGCCATTCGTGTCCTTGGTGATTTAACAGAAGAAAAACTAGAAACTGTTCGTGAATCAGATGCAATTCTTCGTGAAGAAATTGCTGCTGCAGGCCTTGAGCGTGATGTTTGGCAATATTTCACAGTAAATACAGACGTGAAATCAGTCGGTGTCATGGGAGACCAACGAACATATGACTATACACTAGCTATTCGTGCAATCACTTCAATTGATGGAATGACAGCTGACTTTGCCCAACTTCCTTGGGATCTTCTCCAAAAAATCTCAAAACGTATCGTTAATGAGGTGGACCACGTCAACCGTATCGTCTACGATATTACGAGCAAACCACCAGCAACTGTTGAGTGGCAATAGAATAAAAAACTGATAACAGTGTCTGTTATCAGTTTTTTTATTTATTTTAATAATAAATTTTAAAACTAACACTCATTGTTCAATAGCATTATTTCCTAAAAGATAACGTAATATTAATCAAGTTTATTATTTTGAAAGCGCCATACTTTATTTGCTTGAAATTAATTAGGTGTAACTATGTTTTGCAATATTTAAGAGTGAAAAGTCTTTAATTTGCAACATAATATACTTACAACTTCTTACTTTCAAGAAATATAATTTAAATTTGGAGAAGGTTATGGTTGGCAATGAAAAATATTTTTTTTTAGGGAATTTTTTAGTTTCAAAACAAACAAAGCAGAAGGAATAATTGGGTTTCATCGAGCTTTAGGAATTGGTTCATGGGATATGTTTAATGGAGGAACTGGTGGCCTTATTGGTTCGTGGCTCTTATATTTTATGACCTCTTTTGGTGGGGTTAATCCTGGATTAGCTGCACTTTTAATTTCAGCCCGACTCGTTATAGATATGTTCTGGGCTCCTGCTGTTGCTGTTATTTCAGATAATTTTTATCGCTTTGCACTTGGGCGAAAATATGGACGTAGACGATTCTTTTTGATTTTTGCAATTCCAACATCGGTTGCTTTTGCAGCGATGTGGATTCCAATGGCAGGTGGCCTTTCTTGGCTTTATTATCTTGTGTCATTTATACTTTTTGATTTTTGTTTGGATTTAGTTCTCATTCCTTGGGAAGCTATCCCTGCATAAATTACCTCTACCTATACACAACGTAATAAAATGGGGTCAATCAGAATGTGGGCTTCAGGTTTAGCCCAACCCTTAATCGCTTTTGTCCCAACTCTCTTTATGAAACTTTTACCTGCTGAACATGGAATGCAAACTTCTGCCTGAGCCTTATTTGCAACAGCTTGTGTTTGGGGTGTGATTGGGATTATATTTACACTCTTTGTTTACTTTTCTTCTTGGGACCCTATTCTTATTTCTAAAGAAAAAACAGAACTTATGTTGCGACATTTAGATGAAGAAAGAAAACGAGCTAAAACTCCTGCTAGGCTATTCTTGGAAAATATCGCTAATTTACTTTTAACCTTAAGGATTAAAACTTTTCGCAAACATCTAGTTCTTTATTTCTCTACTTTTGGGATTATTGATTCTTTTACAGCTATTTTTGTTATCTTTGCGACGATTTCGTTTTTGCCAACTCTAACACTTGATCCAGCGCAAGCAGCTCTTATTTTAGCGACACCCTTATTGATTATGACAATTGCATATACACCATTTGGAGCATGGCTTTTTAATCACCCCAAAATTGGACCACGCCTACTCTACCTAATTGGTTTTGGCATTGGTATTTTAGCATGTATCACTTATGGTATTGTTTATTTCGCAAGAGGGAGTTTATCAGAAGCTCAGATTACGGGACTCATCATTTTTACAACTTGTGTTTTTACTGTGGGGCGTAACATCATTGGTGGACTTCCTTGGGTCGTCTTTCCTTTAATTCCTGATATTGATATGATTGTTCATAAAGAACAGCGGGCAGGAGTTTTTGCTGGAGCTATGACTTTTGTACGTAAATTCACTAATATTGTCTTTAATGTTGTCATTGGAGCGGTTATGGGAGTTGCTGGTTATAACCAACATGTTTCTAATGTGGCAGACAAAATGTCAAATTATGTACAAGTACACCACGTGACGACTAGACAAGCTTTTCACCATTTAGTAACAAGTTCTACTTTAGAACATCAGATTGAAAGTGCTGGCTTTGGAATTGCTATGCTGATGACGTTTTTAGTTGGAGGCCTGATGCTAATTGCTTTATGGAATGCTTTTACTTTCAAACTTAATTCAAAAACACATGCTATTTTGGTTGAAGAAATTTCACGTCTACAAAAGGCTGATTCGATTGGGGGAGAAGTGGCAGTAAAAAAAGCTAAAGAGTCAGCTGACCTGATAACAAAACAAACAATAGAAGCTTTATCAGGCTTAAATTATGATAAATTCGTCTGGACTGGGAAATAATATATAAAAAACGAGGCCTTAAATTTCCTCGTTTTTTTATTATTCAGCAACCGTTAAATCAGGAGGACTAAAAATTATTAATCAGATTAATCAAATATTTGAAACTTCTGAGAAGAAATTGATTGACTCCTTGACCGAGAAAGAACAAGCTGAATTCTGGAGGACCTTAGAAAAAATAGATGACAATTTATACGAAATAGGAAAAGACTAATAATTACGTTAGTCTTTTTTCCTTCAAACCAAATGTGTTTCTCAAAATAATATTATAGACTTTGTTTAAAAAAGATGACAGATTTCTTGACAAGTAAAATATAAAAAAGTATAATTTCTTTATCGTTTACAAACGTAAACGTTGATATTATATTAGCTTATTAAAAAATGACCTTATTAAACTTAAATAATATTAAATTTTACTCGCATCTTTATAATCTAAATAGAACTAGGAAGAAAAAATTATGACAGTATTAGACAAAGTAAATGATCCCAAAGACATCAAGAATCTTACACCGCTAGAACTAGAAGAGCTCGCCACAAATGTGCGCGATGCAATTCTTAATCGTGTGAGTCAATATCCAGGGGGCCATCTCGGTCCAAATCTTGGTGTGGTAGAAATGACTGTTGCTTTACATAAAGTCTTTAACTCACCTGTTGATAAATTAATTTGGGATGTTAGTCATCAAAGCTATCCGCATAAAGTTTTAACGGGGCGTAAAGAATTTTTTACTGACAACGACAAATTTTCTGGAACAACAGGCTATACAGACCCTGAAGAAAATGAACATGACTTTATACGAGTAGGTCATACATCAACATCAATTGCAACAGCAATGGGATATGCCTTGGCTCGAGATATGCAAGGAAAAAAAGAAAATATTGTAGCCATCATTGGTGATGGCGCGCTCTCAGGAGGACTTGCATTTGAGGGACTTGATGGTGCAGGTACACTTAACGGGAATCTTATTATTATTGTAAATGACAATGAAATGGCCATCACCGAAAATCATGGAGGAATCTATCAACATCTTGCAGATCTTCGAGCAAGTAAAGGAACATCAGCAAATAACCTTTTTAAATCATTTGGGCTTGATTACCGTTACCTTGAGGAGGGAAATGATATCCAAAGTTTGATTGCCCTTTTTGAATCAGTAAAAGATATCAATCGGCCAATTGTTCTTCATATCCACACAGAGAAAGGACATGGCTATAAACCAGCAGTTGAAAATAAAGAAGGAATGCACCAAGTCTTTGCACCCTTTGATATTGCTACAGGTCAACCAGTCAATGGCTCAACTAATATCGTTCGTAGCTATAATAATGTATTTCTTGACTTTATGGAAGAAAAGTTAGCCAAAGGTGACAATCTTATCGCCATTAATGCCGCAATTCCAATGTTCTTTGGCCTGTCACAATTTGCTAAGAATCATCCAAAAAATTATGTTGATGGAGGAATTGCTGAACAATATACAGTGACACTTGGTGGAGCAATCGCAGCAGCAGGAACTCGAGCTATTATTTTCCAAAATGCAACTTTCTTACAACGTGCCTATGACCAACTTAACCATGATTTGGCACTGAATAAAGAACCAGCAATTGTTATTATCAGTAACAGCCAAATTGGCGGAACAAACGATACTCACCAAGGAAGTTTTGTTTATAGTCAAACATCAAATATTCCCAATGTAATTGACCTTGCAGCAACAAGTGAAGAAGACCTTTTTGCAATGCTTAATTGGGCATATAATCAACATGAACATCCAGTATTTATACACTTGCCAGAGCATACTTTGGAAAATCGCCCAACAAAAATTACTGATTTTAGCAAACCTCAGTATGAAGTCGTTAAGTCTGGCGAAAAAATTGCAATCTTGGGACTTGGTGCAATGCTTGAGAAAGCAGAAAATGTCGCAGAAGAACTTGAAAAATCAGGATTTAATCCAACGGTTGTAAATCCATTCTTTGCTAATCTTTTGGATGTAACTGCTTTAGACAAATTATCTGAAACTCATGGACTCTTTGTTACGATTGAAGATGGCACTAAAGATGGGGGATTTGGTCAAAAAGTGGCCACCTATTTGGCAAGCAAAGGTATAAAAACACTTGTATATGGTGCAGATACTGAGTTTATTGATGCTGTTCCAAAAGATGAACTTTACAATCGTTACCACATAAGACCAGAACTTATGGCAAATGATATTATCGAAGCAACCAAAGAATCTAAAGCACCTGATTTTTTTAAGAAAATATTTTCTAAATAATAATTTTTGAGGGCAGAGCTTATCTCCTAGATAAAATATGAAATAAATAGCTAAAAAAGATACTAGCGATTAACTAGTATCTTTTTTAGCTAAGATATTGAATTTTAAGCATTTTGATTGGTTGCAGCAATATCAATTTCTCTGATGTTAACCGTTTGAGGCATATCATAAATGAATTTCACGGTTTGTGCAACCCTTTCAGGAGCAAGTGTTGTACCACCCATTGATTCTTTCCAAAGATTATAATCATTTAGGGCACTTTCGTCAGTAACATGTGTCAATAATTCTGTTTCGGCAGCACCAGGTGCAACAAGTGAAATTCGAACATTTTTAGCAGAAACTTCCTCTCTGACGGTCTCACTTAAACCATGGACACCAAATTTTGAAGCGACATAAGCGGCGTGGTTGGTAAAAGTTTTTTTACCAGCAAGAGAAGACATATTAATTACTGTTCCTCCTTGGCGTTCAATCATTTGCGGAAGTACAATTTGCATTCCATTGAGTACCCCCAAAACATTAGTATCCATCATTTGTTTCCATTCTGCTGGATCTTGATTAAGAACATTTCCTAATAACATGACACCTGCATTATTGACTAGAAGATCAGTTTTGCCATATTTTTCCTCAGCTTTAGTAATTGCATTTTCAAAAGATTTTTTGTCTGTGACATCTACAGAATCCACAAGAACATTCGTAAAATCAAGAGGCAAGGCTTTGATTTTTTCTGTACGACGGCCTAAAAGCAACATTGGGAATCCATCAGCATTAAATAATTTTGCAATTTCAGCACCAAATCCTGAACTTGCTCCTGTTATAACAATAAGTGGTTTAGACATTTTATTTCTCCTTAAGAGTATTTTTTTGATATACTGATTATACAACATGGAGTTAACTCCATGTCAAGGAGAAGAAATGACAAAATATACAATTGGAGATATTTCACGTAAATTAAACGTTTCTAACGATGCTGTACGTTATTATGATAAGGAAGGTTTGCTCCCTTTTGCTAAAAGAAATAAAGCTGGTCGAAGAGAATTTACAGATGATGACCTTGGCTATATTGAAGTTATTGATTGTTTAAAAAAATCAGGCATACCCATAAAAGATATTGCTCAATTTATTGATTGGTGTATGAAGGGCGACTCAACACTTGATGAACGTTTAGATTTTATGAAAACGCACGAAGAGCAATTAGAAGAAAAAATTAAAGTTTTAGAAATGAATTTGGCCTTTTTAAGATGGAAAATTTGGTACTATCAAACAGCAGCAGAAGCAGGCACTGAAAGTATCCACTTTATTCCGGGAACAACACAAGTTAAACCAGAGATAAGAGATATTTTCAAATAATATTAAAAAAACAAAACGTATTTTTTACGCTTTGTTTTTTATTTTTTCTTAGCTGGAAAATTTATGAGAAATAGCGACAGAAAGACGACAAAAATGCCTAACTGTTGGAATCCTAAAAATGAAACGCCTAGGAATAAAGTGGAAATTAAAATAGCGGTGACAGGTTCAAGCATTCCAAGCATACCAACAATATGAGGTTCTGTATATTTTAGACTATTGATATAAAGAGAGTAAGCTAGGAGCGTTCCAACGATAACAATGAGGCTGACCAAAAGTAAATCAGTTTGATCAAAATTTTTAGGTAAATTTGTGACTGGATGTAAGAAATTAGAAATGACACCACCAATTAATAAGGCCCAAGCGACAACACTTAAAGGAGAGTGTTCTTTGATAAGGGGGCATGGAATAAGAGTATAAGCACAAACGCCAAGGGCGGATAAAAGGCCCCAAACAAGAGCAGAAGCTGAAAAACTAAGTTCTCCAATATTTCCATTAGTCACAAGCAGAAAAACACCAATTAAAGAAAGAAAAATAGCAATAATATCAAGTCGACGTGGAATTGCTTTACTTCTGATAGCTAAAATAATAATAATGATGGAGGGACCTAGAGATTGTAAAATAGTCGCAATAGCTGCATTTCCGTAATAAACAGATAATAGAAAAGAAGATTGTGCAAAAAGTACGCCGAAAATCCCAAAAGCTACAATTCTTAGACTTGATTTTACAGAAGACCAGACACTAAAAATGTTGTGCTTGGTAATTGCTAACCAAGCAAGTAGCAATAAGCCTGAAAAGAGCATGCGCGTGGTAACTAGCCAACCCGGTTCAATAGAACAACGATTAAAGAGGAGTCCAGCAATAATACTACTAATTCCAAAAAAAGCGGCACCCAAAGAAGCGTAAATAATTCCTTTAAATTTATTCATGATCAGACCAATACTTGATACTTTTTATTTTTGTCATTTTATCCTCGATTTCTAAGTACTTTATATACTTCATATTATTAATAGTTTAACATAGATGATTCATGTTTATCAAAGATTTACCGAAAGTGGGACTATTCTCGAATCATTAATCCTTTTAAATAAAAAAGTTCCTAATTGACTTAGGAACGGAATTTTTATAATCTATCTAGAGCTTTTTTGGGGATTACAGACTTTTTAACTTCTTCCCAATTTGTCACTCCTTTTTGCTTATTATAAGTTAATTTCAAATAGGCTTCATGGCGTAAGTTATGTGTGGCAGTAAAGTCTAGTGTTTTTTCTTGTCCTGCATTGTTATAAGCTTTTTCTTTATAACTATAGCCATGCCAAACAGAACCACTTTGCGTTTTTTCCTCAAGTTTTTTTCCGTCATTATGGATTTGGACATAATAACTTGTTCCTCCATAATTTATCTTGTACCAAGCGTAAGCAGAACCTCCAACAATAAAAACTAAGGCCACAAGTCCAATTAATATTTTTTTCATAAAATCTTATTCCTTTCTTGTTAAACAAGTCTATTTTAGCAATATTTTACAAAAATAAACTTACTATTTTGTAAGATTGAAATTACTTAATTTACAATATAGAACAAAAAAATACTAATGATTATCATTAGCATTTTTGATAAATTTAATCTTCAACTCCATAAATTTCAACCTTATATCCAGTAATATTGAGACCACTTGCTTTTCGAGCAGCTTCAAGTAGTGGACGAAAATCAAAATTATCGACATTCATAATTTCACCAGTAGTTTTATTGACCACGTGATAATGCGGCTCTCCGTAGTAGTCATATCTTCTCTTGCTACCATCATTTATGGCAATGACAAGTTCACTATCTACCAATTTATCGAGTGTATTATAAACAGTGGCTAAGCTAATATTTTCTAAATCTTCATGAATTTGTTCAGCCGTGGGATGGGTTTGATGGTTCATTAGATATTCTAAGACAATAAGACGTTGAGGTGTGGCTTTCAAACCATGGGATTGTAGTAGTTGTTTTAAGTCTTGTTCCAAAATCATCACTCCTATCTCTCGTATTTTATTTCATTATATCATCAACATAAAATCATTTCAATGACTTGACATTTGTTTAGAATCATTCTAAAATATAATTTAGAATGATTCTAAAAAGGTGAGAAAATGAGAGAAAAAAATAACTTAATTCAAAGAAATAATATTGTGCGGGCAAGTATTATGGGAGCAAACGACGGAATTATTTCCATTGCAGGAATTGTCATAGGTGTTTCTGGCGCAACTTCTCATATTGGTACAATTTTGCTGGCAGGTTTCGCCGGAACCTTAGCAGGAACGGTCAGTATGGCAATGGGAGAGTATGTTTCCGTCAGTTCGCAACGTGATGCTCAGGAAAAAATTATTCAAGAACAAAAAGCAGCACTTGCTACTAATTATCAAAATGAATTTAATTTTGTTTATCAGAAATACAGAGCAGATGGGATTTCAAAGGAGTTGGCTCATAAAGCAACGGATGAGATGATGAAAAAGGATGCTTTGGCAACAACGGTTCGTGAAAGACATGGTTTTACAATTGGGCAAGAACTGAGTGCCAAAGGAGCAGCAATTGCATCAATGCTCTCATTTCCAACTGGAGCGCTTTTGCCTATGATAGCCATTTCTTTGATTCCTAAAAGTTGGAGTGCTTTAGCAACATTTATTTCCGTACTAATTGCTCTAGGATTTACGGGTTATGCAGCGGCTTATTTAAATGGAGCTGATAAAAAACATGCGACTTTTAGAAATATTATTGCTGGAATTTTAACGATGCTTGTCACTTATGTAGTGGGTTTGCTCTTTAAACAAGGAGGTTTGTGATGAAAAAACAAGCAATGACAATAGATGAAAAATTAAATAGCGTTCGTGCGGGAGTTTTGGGTTCAAATGATGGAATTCTTACAGTTGTTGGTGTGCTCTTTTCGGTTTCCGCAGCTTCTGGAAGTAGCTTTGCTTTACTGATTGCTAGTTTGGCAAATTTGATTTCTGGTGCTTTTTCAATGGCTTCTGGTGAATATGCAAGTGTCAGTTCACAATCTGATAGTGAGAAAGTTGTGGTTCAAGAAGAAAAAATATTGCTGAAAAAAGATTTTAAAAATCAAAAAGTAGCAGTGAAAGATTTTTATATTGAAAAAGGAATTAGTCCGGAAACTTCAGCAGAAATTGCTAATGAATTACTTGCTCGGAAACCTTTGGAAACAGTTCTGTCAGTAAAATATGATATTGCTTTAGGACATTATATGAATCCTTGGCAAGCGGCAGGTTCTTCATTAATTTCATTTACGATTGGTGGACTTTTTCCTTTACTGACCATGATTTTGGTTAGAGGAGCTTGGCAATTTCCAGCAACAATTTTTGCAACAATGATTGCAATGGCCTTAACCGGAATGATTAGCGCTAAGCTTTCTGATGGTTTGGTAATTAAAGCAATTCTTAGAAATATTATTATTGGTTTACTGACAATTTTTATTCATTATTTTATTGGTCGGATTTTAGGTTAATGAATTTAGGCTTAGTTAAACACTTTTGTTATAATTATAGATAGGACTTATGATTATTAAGAAAGAGGCTGACAAATGGATGATAATACTAAAGAATTAGAAAAATATTGGGATGAGTTTTCTCAAGAATATGAAGAAATTCAAAATGAAAGCTTGGTTGATATTGGTCAGCGATTACAGGGATTTTTGGTAGCTGAAAAACTTTTACCAACAAGTCAATTTTTAGATTTAGCTGGTGGGACAGGAAAATATATTCCACATTTTTCAAATTTTACTGACAGCTATCATCTTGTTGATCTGTCAGCAAAAATGTTAGAATTTGCCAAGAATAAGTCAGCTGATTCAAATAAAATTACTTTTACGCATCAAGAACAAAATAAATTTTTAAAGAATACAAAAGAAAATACTTATGATTTTGTGTTTTCAGCCATGAATCCTGCGTTGGAGTCAAAAGAAGCCTTAGTAGAATTAAATCGGATTGCCAATGGAAATGTTGGAATTTTACGCTTGATTTTTGACGAGGATAATCTCTTTAGTCAGGTCGAGCAATTGTATTTACCCAATCAAGAGCAGAATAAAGAAGAGCAGATGTTGCTTTATAAGGCATGGTTAGAGGAATTAGGCTGGGAATTTAAAAGTAAGAAATTTAGATTCTTTTTATCGGAAAAAGTAAGTTCACAGTTTTTCTCTGATTATTTCTCTGATGAGCTTTCAAATATAGAAATAATGGCATTGAAGCAATTATTTTTTAGTGAAACAGAAATTCGAGAAATGGAAAGATTAGTGATATTTGAGTTATTATATTGGGAAAAATGCTAGGTTTAATCCTAGTTTTTTTATTTCTCAATTCTTTTAGTTGTAATTTATTTATTTTAGTACTATAATTGATTAATCAATGATTGACTAATCAATTAAGAAAGGAGAAATAAATTATGAAGCTTGAAAAAGTCAGCCAGTTACTCTATCAGCTCAAAATTGTAAATCAAGAAATGACAGCAAAATTTGAGAAGTCAACGGGCTATAGTATTACTCGTTATCAACTTATGATGATTTTAAAATGTAAAGGTCGTTGCTCTCAAAGTCAATTACAAAATGAATTAAAAATTGATAGTGCTGCTGTAACAAGACATTTAAAACTACTTGAAGAAAAAAATCTTGTCAAAAGAGAGCGCAATAAAGAGAATAATCGAGAAGTATTTGTCGAAATTACTGACAAAGCGAAAAATGATTTAGTGCTTTGTGCAAAAAAACATGATGATTCTCTTGATGTAAGTCAGCAAATATTAAATATTGGGCTCAGCGATTTAGAAGAAGAACAACTTTTAGAACTACTCACGAAATTAACAAAATGAAAGAAGAAAAAAATGAATAAGAACTTTAAAAATAACGATTTCGCAGATATTACTTTTGGTAGAAAATCAGTCAGACTTTATGATGAAAACTACAAAATTTCTCACGAAGAAATGCTTGAAATGATTCAAAAAGCAACAGCCGCACCCTCATCAGTAAACATGCAACCTTGGCGTTTTATTATTGCTGAAACAGAAGAATCAAAAGCAAAATTAAAACCATTAATTCGCTTTAACACACGTCAAAATGATACTTCATCAGCCATGATTTTAATTTTTGGTGACATGCTTAATTATGAATTAGGTGAAGAAATCTATGACCAAGCTGTTGCTGAAGGAAAAATGCCTCAGGAAGTAAGAGATCAACAAATCGAAGCAATTATCCCTTATTATAAGAGCTTTTCTAAACAAGAAATGAATGATGTCGTCAAAATTGACTCAAGTTTGGCAGCAATGCAATTGATGTTGGTGGCAAGAGCTCACGGTTATGAAACAAATCCAATTGGTGGTTTTGAAAAAGACCAATTAGCAGAAGCCTTTGATTTAGACAAAGAACGCTTTGTCCCAGTTATGATTTTATCAATTGGTAAAGCAGTCGAAGAAGGTTATGAATCTGTTCGCATGAATGCTGATAAAATCACTACTTTTAAATAAAAAGGAGAAGTAATTTGACCGTTTTAACAATTATTCTGTCGCTTTTGGTTGCTTTGGAATTTTTCTACATTATGTATTTAGAAACCTTTGCTACAAGCTCAAAAACAACCAGTCGTGTGTTTAATATGGGAAAAGAGGAGCTAGAACGTTCTTCAGTTCAGACGCTTTTTAAAAATCAAGGGATTTATAACGGTTTGGTTGGCTTTGAATTAGTTTATGCAACATTCTTTTCGTCAGCTCCACTTGAAATTGTTAGATTACTGCTTATTTATATTATTTTAGTGGCTTTGTATGGCTCTTTGACAAGTAATAAAAAGATTATTCTCACGCAAGGTGGTTTAGCCATTTTAGCTCTGATTTCTTCATTTTTTTAAAAAAATATTTTTAAATCCTTGACAAGTCTTATAAAAAGTTTTACAATTACTTTCAACATCAGAAAAGTAACTCTAAATAAGAATTTTTCAGGAAGTCTGCGGTTGTGCGAGCAGATAAATTCATCAGGGCGAATGGGCTGATTTGAAAGTCGAGAAAGATTTGTTTTTCGCAATTTGATTTGAAACAATAAAAATCACGGATGCTCCCGATACCAAGCGACTTGTTGTTAGACGAGGAAAAGAAGAGTTTTTCTAGTATTTTTGTAATACTTTTAGTGACTCTTAAATTACGGTGGCACCGCGTGACATACGCCCGTAGAGTATTTGATACTCTACGGGCTTTTTTGTATTTTTTTGAAAGGATTTCTAAAATGAACCAACGATGGCGAAGCTTAAATTTTAACTAATCAGTATCAATGGAAAAGACTTCCTCAAACCTATAGATAGAGAGAAAACATGAGAAAAATTAAAGAGATTCCAGCAGACACCTTGACTCCAATTTCGGTTTATCTTCGCCTGAAAGGGAAAAATAAAGTAATTTTAGAATCCATTCCCAGAGAAAATGATCAATCACGTTTTTCAATTATTGCGTTGAATCCTGTGAAGCACATCAAATTTACTGACGGAATTTTAAGCGTTAATGACGAAATCATTAACAATGAAAATCCAATGGAATTTCTGGAAAAATTAGTCTGTCAGCCAGAAAGTACTGACGAAAATATAGACTTGCCTTTCACAAGTGGTGCGATTGGATATGCTGGATTTGATACCTATGGTATTTTTGAAGGCATTCAACCTGAACTGACAGATACAATTGGAACACCAGATATGTATTTTATGTTATACGAATCAGCCTTAGTTTTTGACCACAAAAGAGAAAAACTGATTTTTATTGAGGACAATACTTACAGTCAACGCTCAGAAGAAGACTTACTTACAGCTCTGTCAGTAAATATTGAGTCTTTATCTTTACTGACAGAAGCGAAAAATGAACTGACAGAATTAAGTAAACTGAATTTTGTCAGCAATATGTCTCAAGAACTTTTTGAAGAAAAAGTTACTAAAGCAAAGCAACTTATCAGAAATGGGGATATGTTCCAAATTGTTTTATCACAACGTTTAACAGCAGATTTTACTGACAACCCCTTTAATTATTACAGAAAACTTCGGGTTGAAAATCCATCATCGTATATGTACTTTATGGAATTCGATAATTTTCATGTTATTGGCAGCTCACCAGAGCGCTTGGTTGCTGTTCATGGAAATCAAGTTTCAACCAATCCAATTGCCGGAACAAGAAAACGAGGGCAAACTGAATTTGAAGACCAAGCCCTTATTGAAGATTTAGAAAGTGATCCAAAAGAAGTCGCTGAACACAAAATGCTTGTTGATTTAGGACGAAATGACATTGGTAAAATTTCCAAATATGGTTCAATTGAAGTTCCTATTTTCATGAAAGTTGAGAAATATCGCTACGTCATGCATATTACAAGTGAAGTGACTGGCGAGCTTCGTCCTGAATTTACAGCTATGGATGCCTTACGCGCAACATTGCCAGCGGGGACGCTATCAGGAGCACCAAAGCATCGAGCCTACCAAAGAATTTATGAATTTGAAACACAAAAACGAGGAATTTATGGTGGAGCTATTGGTTATCTAACGAAAAATGGTAATTGCGATTTTGCAATTGCCATTCGGACAATGGTCTTGAAAGATAAGAAAGCACATGTTCAAGCAGGAGCCGGAATTGTTTACGATTCAGTACCCGAACATGAATACCAAGAAACCTTAAACAAAGCCCAAGGCTTACTGAAAGTTGGTCAATAAATCGGCCCAAAAAAGATGTAAGATAAAAAATTCAACATCATCAGATATTTTTGTCAGTAATTTTTTACTGATAGAAAATAAAAAATTACTGACAGGCCTTGTCGTTAAAAATAGGAGACAAAATTGATTTTAATAATAGATAATTATGATAGTTTTACTTACAACTTAGTGCAATACGTCGGTGCTTTGACTGATGTAGCAGTTGTGAAAAATGACGATGATTCTTTGGAAAATATGGCAGAAAAAGCAGATGCCTTAATATTCTCACCAGGTCCAGGTTGGCCTGCAGATGCTGGAAAAATGGAAACACTCATTCAACAATTTGCGGGTCAAAAACCAATTTTAGGAATATGTCTAGGTTTTCAAGCCATCGTTGAAGTTTTTGGTGGCAAACTTCGATTGGCACATCAAGTCATGCATGGCAAGAATTCACAAGTTAGGCAAACCTCAGGAAATTTACTCTTCAATAAACTTTCTTCAAAATTTTTAGTCATGCGCTATCATTCAATTGTCATGGATGAGGCAGTCGCTTTACCAGATTTTGCAATCACAGCAGTCGCGACAGATGATGGAGAAATTATGGCTATTGAAAATGAAAAAGAACAGATTTATGGATTACAATTTCACCCCGAATCCATTGGCACATTGGATGGTATGACCATGATTGAAAATTTTGTCAACCAAGTAAATGAAAACAAGGAGTCATCAAATGAAAAATGAACTTGAAAAAGTGATGTCAGGTCGTGACATGACCGAAAATGAAATGAATATGCTTGCTAATTCAATTATCCAAGGTGAATTAAGTGAGGTCCAAATTGCCAGCTTTTTAGTGGCATTAAAAATGAAAGGTGAAGCAGCAAGCGAATTGACCGGTTTGGCTCGAGCTTTACAAAAAGCAGCTATTTCTATCCCAACAAATTTGACAAATGCGATGGACAATTGTGGAACAGGAGGCGACCGCTCATTCAGTTTTAATATTTCAACCACAGCCGCTTTCGTTTTAGCAGCTGGTGGAGTTAATATGGCAAAACATGGAAATCGTTCCATTACCAGTAAATCCGGCTCGGCAGACGTTCTTGAGGCCTTAGGAATCAATCTTTATTTACCAGCAGAAAAGTTAGCTCAAGTTTTTGATAAAGTGGGATTAGTTTTCCTCTTTGCTCAAAATCTTCACCCAGCAATGAAATACTTCACGCCTGTCCGCAGACAACTCGAAATTCCAACAATTATGAATTTGACTGGGCCACTAATCAATCCAATTCCGCTTGATACGCAACTTCTTGGTACCTCACGTCCAGATTTACTTGAATTAACAGCAAATGTTTTGAAAGGTCTGGGACGTAAGCGAGCATTAGTCATCACAGGAGAAGGAGGAATGGACGAAGCAACCCCCTTTGGACTTAATCATTACGCCCTTTTAGAAAATGATAAAGTGACTTTGCATGAATTTAGAGCCTCAGACGTTGGTATTTCAGAAGTTCAACTCAATGATATTCGAGGAGGTGAAGCCCCAGAAAATGCTGAAATTTTAAAGAATGTCCTTGAAAATCAACCGTCAGCCTTTTTAGAAACGACCGCTTTAAATGCCGGACTTGGATTTTATGCCAATGGCAAAGTTGACTCCATCAAATCCGGAGTTGACCTTGCAAGAGAAGTAATTAGTACAGGAGCAGCTCTTACAAAGTTGCATGAATTACAAGCAGAACAAATTGGCTAAAAATATAGTTGAAACTCGCTGAGAAAATATGGAGAGAAAAATGATTGACCATTTAGATATTCATGTCCAAGATTTAACAAGAACAAAAAATTTTTACACAGCTGTTTTAATAACGCTTGGTTGTCATTTAATTGATGAAAGTAACATAGGATTGACTTATCAAACAGGAGAAGATTCCAATGGATATATCTGGTTTGAAATAGGAGAACCTTATCCTTTTCATTTTGCATTTCAAGCAAAAACAAAAAGCGAGGTTGACGAATTTTACAAAAAAGCACTGGAAAATGGTGGAAGAGATAACGGAGCACCGGGCCTTCGCCAAGACAATTATTACGCAGCATATATAATTGATCCAGATGGCTATCGAATTGAGGCAGTCTGTCATATAGGGAAAGAATAAGAGAAAAATATGAATATAAAAAAAGGAAAATTTCTAGAAACAATCTTAGTAGAAAAAAGACTTGAAATTGCTAAAATGACAGAAGAACAAGTAGGAAAAGTTCGTCAAACCTACAATTTTTATAACTACTTAAAAAAACATTCTGACAAACTTCAAGTGATTGCCGAAGTCAAAAAAGCTTCGCCCAGTCTAGGTAATATTAATTTGGAAGTAGATATTGTTGACCAAGCTAAAAATTACGAACAAGCTGGTGCTGCTATGATTTCCGTATTAACTGACCCTGTATTTTTTAAAGGGAATATTGAATATCTCCGAGAAATTTCAGAAAATGTCCAAATTCCCACCCTAAACAAGGATTTTATCATTGATAAAAAACAAATCAATAGGGCAGTTAATGCAGGAGCAACAGTTATTTTACTCATTGTCGCAGTTTTTGAAAATGAATATATAAAACTACAAAACCTCTACAACTACGCACTTTCGCTAGGACTTGAAGTTCTTGTTGAAACGCATAATAAAGCAGAACTTGAGATTGCTCATCAGCTTGGTGCTAAAATTATTGGAGTCAATAACCGTAATTTAAAAACCTTTGAAGTAAGCTTGCAGAACTCATTAGATTTGATTCCCTACTTTAAAGAAGACAATGTCTATATTTCCGAATCTGGCATTTTTAGCGCGAATGAGGCCCAAAAAGTTTCCGAAGATTTCAATGGAATATTGGTTGGAACAGCACTCATGCAATCAGAAAATCTCAAAAAATCTTTGAAAGATTTAAAAGTCAAGAGGAAAATGAATGAAAATTAAAATCTGTGGTTTATCTACAAAAGAAGCTGTTGATACAGCAGTAGAAGCTGGTGCAACACATCTCGGTTTTATTCTTAGTCCCTCAAAACGCCAAGTTACACCAGAAAAAATTCTTCAAATCACAAACGATGTCCCAAAAACAGTCAAAAAAGTAGGAGTTTTTGTTGATGAGCCTATTGATTTTGTAAAAAAAGCCATTCAAATTGCCCAACTCGATCTCGTTCAGCTTCACGGAAATGAAGATATGAATTACATTAATCAGCTAGATATTCCGGTTATTAAAGCAATAAGGCCAGACGAAGAATTTAATGAGTACGAAGATGTAATTTTATTATTTGATAGTCCACAAGCTGGAAGTGGTCAAGCATTTGATTGGGAATCTTTGGTGACCAGCGGTCTGAAAAATAAATTTTTCATCGCTGGCGGACTTAATGCAGAAAATGTAGCAACTGCTATCCAACATTTTCCAGATACTTATGGTGTGGATGTTTCTTCTGGAGTAGAAACTGACGGAATTAAAAACCTTAAAAAGATAAAAAACTTTGTTCAAAATGCAAGCTTTGCCTCATCAAAGCAATTATTTACAGAGTTTTTAAGAATCACAAAAAAGCTAAATGAAAATAAGATTATCCCTTATTTAATGGGAAGTTTAGCAGTCGAACAAATAATCAATTTTCCAACAAATCCTGATGACATTGATATTCAACTCAAAACGTCTGATTTTGAAAATTTTGAGCAATTAACAAGTTTAATGGAAGAATTAGGTTATCATCTTATTGATTTACATGAGCATAAATTTGAAAAGGCTAGCATTCATGTTGGTTTTGCAAGTGTGGAGACCCTTAAAAACTATGCCGGGGTTGACTATAATGATATTCCTAAAATCAATTCCAGATCTGAGTTACATCAAGAATTTTTTCTCCCTACTTTAAAGCAAAATATTCAAATTTACCAAGCGGCAGTGATAGATAGATGGCGAGCTAAAAAAACTAAAGATAAGAAGATTTTAAATAAATTACTTTTTGAAGAAAATGACGCAAATATTAAATGAGATTCACCATGAAACTTATATAAAAAGGAGCAACAATATGACCTACAACCAACCCAACAACAAAGGATTTTACGGCGAATTCGGAGGTCAATTCGTACCTGAAACCTTAATGACAGCAGTAAAACAATTAGAAGAAGCCTATGAAGATAGTAAAAAAGACCCTCTATTTCAAGCAGAACTTAAAGAATTACTTAAAGACTATGTTGGACGAGAAAATCCACTCTATTATGCAAAACGCTTAACAGAATATGCGGGCGGAGCAAAAATTTATCTTAAAAGAGAAGATCTAAACCATACAGGAGCACATAAAATTAACAATGCCCTCGGACAAGTCTTCCTTGCCAAAAAAATGGGAAAAAATAAAGTCATTGCTGAAACAGGAGCAGGCCAACATGGTGTCGCAACCGCAACAGCTGCAGCACTCTTTGGTATGGAATGTACGATTTATATGGGGGAAGAAGATGTCAAAAGACAATCTCTCAATGTCTTTCGCATGGAGTTACTCGGGGCAAAAGTTCATTCAGTAACTGATGGTTCGCGTGTACTCAAAGATGCAGTTAATGCAGCACTTAGAGCATGGGTTGCTCAAGTTGAAGATACGCATTATGTAATGGGCTCAGTTCTTGGACCACATCCATTTCCACAAATTGTGCGTGATTATCAAGCCGTTATTGGACAAGAAGCGCGTGTCCAATTTTTAGAAAAAGAAAATAAACTTCCAGATGCTTTAGTAGCTTGTGTCGGTGGAGGTTCAAATTCAATGGGACTTTTTTATCCCTTCGTTAATGATGAATCAGTTGCCATGTATGGTGTTGAAGCTGCTGGTCTTGGGATTGATACACCACATCATGCGGCGACAATTACTAAAGGCCGCCCCGGTGTTCTTCACGGAACACTCATGGATGTTCTTCAAGATGAAAATGGTCAAATCTTAGAAGCCTTTAGTATTTCAGCCGGTTTAGACTATCCAGGAATTGGGCCAGAACACTCTTATTTCAATGCTGTTGGACGAGCAAAATATGTTGATATTACAGATGAAGAAGCACTTGAAGGTTTTAAAATCTTATCTAGAACTGAAGGAATTATTCCAGCACTAGAAAGTTCTCATGCTATTGCCTATGCAGTCAAATTAGCAAAAGAATTAGGACCAGATAAATCAATGATTGTTTGTCTTTCAGGACGTGGAGATAAAGATGTGGTTCAAGTAAAAGAACGACTTGAAGCAGAAAAAGAGGTGAAAAAATGAAAACTTTACAAATGACTTTAAGCAATAAAAAAAATAATTTTGTCCCTTATATCATGGCTGGTGACCATGAAAAAGGCTTAGAAGGTCTTAAAGAAACTATTCAACTTCTTGAACAAGCTGGGAGTTCCGCTATTGAAATTGGCGTTCCATTTTCAGATCCAGTTGCTGATGGCCCAGTCATCGAACGAGCAGGTTTGCGTGCTTTAGCAAGAAATGTATCACTTTCAAGTATTCTTCAAACCTTAAAAACAATTGATACAAAAGTTCCTCTAGTAATTATGACCTATTTCAATCCCGTTTATCAGTTTGGAATTGAAAAATTTGTTGCAGCTCTTGAAGAAACACCAGTTAAAGGCCTTATCATTCCTGATTTACCTAAAGAGCATGAGGACTATATTAAACCATTCATCAATGATAAAGATATCAGCCTAGTTCCTCTGGTTTCATTAACTACACCCCTTTCACGTCAAAAAGAACTTGTAGCTGATGCCGAAGGATTTATCTATGCTGTTGCAATCAATGGAGTAACCGGAAAAGAAAATGCTTATAGTAACCAACTTGACCAACATTTAGAAGCATTGTCTTCATTAACCGATATTCCTGTTTTGACAGGATTTGGAATTTCAACTTTAGCAGATGTTGAACGATTTAACAAAGTTTCTTCGGGAGTAATCGTCGGCTCGAAAATAGTTCGTGATTTATATGAAGGCAAAGAGAATGATGTTATGAAATTTATTGAAAAAGCAATCAATTTTTAAAATAATTGAAAAATTAATATAACGATATATCCTTGACAGTCCACTTTACAAATGGTATACTTTTATTAAATAAAACGGTTACAAAAATTGGATAGTGATTATTAAGTTAAGCTAGACCTTATCAAACCTATAATTATAGGGGGATAAGGTCTATTTTTGTGAAATGGAGAAGAATGTGAAAATCAAAAAAGTTCTGAACAATAATGTAGTCATTGCTCAAAATGATAATGAAGAAACCATTCTTATGGGGTTAGGCTTAGGATTTGGGAAAAAAGCAGGAGAAGTTGTTGAAGATGAAAAAATTGAAAAAATTTTTGCATTGAAAGTAACTTCTGAGCAACAGAATTTTTCAGAATTACTTTCGGAAATTCCAAGCGGAATCGTAGAACTTTCGATATTAACTTTAGCAAAAGCAAAAACAAAATTTGATAAAACAATTTCCGATACCGTACTTGTAGCTTTCGCTGACCATTTGAATGCAGCAATTATTCGTGAAAAAGACAATATAACTATTAAAAATTTTCTTTTGTGGGATATTAAGAGATTTTTTCCAGAAGAATTTGCACTTTGTCTTGAAACACTTCAAAAAGTTCAAGAAAAACTTAATATCTCACTTCCAGAAGATGAAGCAGGTTTTCTAGCCATGCACATTGTTAATGGAACCCTGGGAAGTGGTCATGAATATGCAACGGAATTAACAAAATTAATGGAAGAAATATTAACAACTCTAAAGTATACTTTACAAGTAAACTTTAATGAGCAAGATATTTATTTTCAAAGGTTCATTACTCACCTTAAATTTTTCACCGAAAGAATACTTTCTAATACAAAAAGTGATGAAAGCACCGATGAAGATTTATTCCTTCTAATAACCAGAAAATACCCAAGGGCATATATAGGAACAAAGAAAGTTAGTGAGTTTCTTAAACAGACAAGGTCATACGAAGTTTCTCAAAATGAACAAATATATATGACTGTCCATCTAGCACGTATTTTAGAGAAAATACAAGATTAATTTTTAAGATGACTTTAGTCATCATCAACTATGGTAACAATTGGATCGTGACATTAAGTTGGCGAAACCTCTAAAAAATATAATATTTTGGAGGTTTGTAATGGGCAAATATGAAGCTCTTGCAAAAGACATTGTAGCAAATGTAGGTGGCAAAGAAAATGTCATCTCAGTGATTAACTGTATTACACGGTTACGTTTTAAACTCAGAGATGAGAAAAAAGCAAATACCGATGTCCTGAAAAAGATGGATGGTGTAGTTACAGTCATGCAATCTGGTGGCCAATACCAAGTTGTTATTGGGAATCATGTACCAGAAGTACGTGCAGATGTAGATGCTGTCCTTGGGGTACTTGATACCTCACCAGCAGACTCTGCACAAAAAGGAAATCTTTTTGATCAGTTTGTAGAATTGATTTCAGGAATTTTCCAACCAATTTTAGCTCCATTAGCAGCAGCGGGTATGATTAAAGGGGTTAATGCAATTTTATCCTTTGCCTTGGGACAAAGTTTTCAAGCGTCTGCAACCTATGCTGTTTTTAATGCGATGGGTGATGGACTATTCCTTTTCCTTCCAATTTTCATTGGTTATACTTCAATGAAAAAATTTAATGGCTCACCATTTGTTGGAATGATGATTGCCGCAGCACTTGTTTACCCAGGCTTCGTAGATGGAACAGTTGCAAAAACATTTGCAGAAAGTGGTGGACTAAGCCTCTTTGGAATTCCTTTTTCAGTACCAACAGCCGGCTATGGGTCTTCTGTAATGCCAATTATTGCCATTACAGCATTTGCAGCATTTTTAGAACACCAGTTAAAGAAAATTATTCCTGATGTAGTAAAGCTTTTCTTAACACCATTCTTTACGGCAATCATCTCAATTCCTCTAGGCTTCCTAGTTATTGGGCCAGTAATGAATCTTGCTTCAGATGCTTTAGGTAAAGGTTTATTAGCATTACAAGGATTTAATCCTATTATCTTTGGTCTAGTGCTAGGATTTGCTTGGCAAGTCTTAGTAATGTTTGGACTACATTGGGCAATTGTTCCATTTGCAATTATCGCATTAGCAAAAGGAGAACCAACCGCGCTTTTAATTGCCGCAAGTGTTGCATCATTTGCGCAAACTGGAGCTGTTGGAGCAGTCATGTTAAAAACAAAAGATAAACGACTTCGTGAATTAGCAATACCAGCCTTTATTTCTGGTTGGTTTGGTGTTACAGAACCAGCAATTTACGGAATTACCCTCCCTAAGAAGCGTCCATTTTGGGTTTCATGTATCGTAAGTGGAATTTTATCAGCTGTTGCCATGGCCTTAGGAATTAAAGCCTACACAATGGGAGCTTTGGGAGTCTTCAGTTTTACATCTAATATTACCCTTACAGGTGAAGTTTCAGGCGCGATTAAAATGATGATTGTATCAGCTGTAGCAGTTATAGCTGGCTTTATAGTGACCTATCTTGTGGGATTTGAAGATGATGTTATCGAAAATCCAAGTCCTGACAAAAAATTTAATAAACAAAAAACGAATAAAGAAACAATTGGAAGCCCTCTTGAAGGAAAGGTTATTCCACTATCACAAGTTAAAGATGCAGCCTTTTCTGCAGGAGTAATGGGTAAAGGTGCAGCGATTGAGCCAACGCTTGGTGAGGTTCGTGCACCATTTGATGGAATGGTTATGATTTTGTTCCCAACTAAACATGCAGTAGGTTTAATTTCAAACGAGGGAACTGAACTTCTCATTCATATCGGAATAGATACCGTCCAACTTGAAGGAAAATACTTTGAAACCTTTGTAAAACAAGGACAGAGTGTAAAAAAAGGTGACTTACTCCTCAAGTTTGATATTGAGCGTATTCAAAATGCGGGATACAGTACTCAAGTTCCGATCATTGTAACAAATACTCAGGATTATATGGACATTCTAGTTACAAATCAATCGACGATTCATCAAAATGAAGTGCTACTAACTGCAGTTAATGCACAATCAACTGAATTAGTGGCAAATCCAGTTTAAAATAACATTGATAAAAAACTTTAAAAATTAGATAGGAAAATTATAAAATGACATTTAAAACAGACTTTTTATGGGGTGGAGCAACGGCAGCAAATCAATTAGAGGGTGCTTATGATGTAGATGGTAAAGGGCTCTCAGTAGCAGATGCAATGCCAGGAGGTAAAGAAAGATTAGCAATTCTTGCAAGTCCTGAATTTGATTGGACGATTGATACTGAACACTTTACCTATCCAAATCATGAAGGAATTGATCATTTCCACCATTTTAAAGAAGACATTGCATTATTTGCAGAAATGGGATTTAAAGCTTACCGTTTTTCGGTAGCTTGGTCAAGAATTTTCCCAATGGGAGATGAAACAACTCCAAATGAAAAAGGTTTGCTTTTTTATGATCAACTGATTGATGAGTGTTTGAAATATGGAATTGAACCAGTGGTTACAATTTCTCACTATGAAATGCCACTTAATTTGGCTAAAACATATGGAGGATGGAAAAATCGTGAACTTATCAAATTTTACGTCCGTTTTGCAAAAGTTTTATTAGAGCGTTATCAAGACAAAGTAAAATATTGGATGACTTTTAATGAAATCAATTCAGCAACTTTCTTTTCTGCCTTAAGCCAAGGTCTTGTTCCTTCAAATGGTGGAAATGATAAAACAAATGTCTTTAAAGCTTGGCATAATCAATTTGTCGCAAGTGCTCAAGCAGTTAAATTCGGTCATGATTTGAATAAAAATTTACAAATTGGTTGTATGAGCATTTATTCGACAACTTACTCGTTTGATGCAAACCCAGTAAATCAATTAGCAACACAAGAAAGCATTCAAGAATTTAATTATTTCTGTAATGATGTCCAAGTTCGAGGAGCCTATCCCGCATTTACGAATAGACTTCATCGTAAGTATGATGTAGACGCACAGGCATTAGAAATTTCTGAAGAAGATCTTGAAATTATAAAGGAGGGAACAGTTGACTATATAGGATTTAGTTATTATATGTCGACTGTAGAATCAAAAACAGGAGAAGGGGTTCAAGCTTCAGGAAATATGGTTCTTGGAGGCGTTAAAAATCCTTTCCTAAAAGAAAGTGAATGGGGTTGGGCAGTTGACCCTGATGGACTTCGCTATGCCCTCAATGATTTATATGGTCGCTATCAAGTTCCACTCTTCATTGTCGAAAATGGCTTAGGAGCAATTGATAAAGTGGAAGAGGATGGAACGATACAAGATGATTATCGTATTGATTATCTCAAAAAACACATCCAATCAATGAACGAAGCAGTTGAAGACGGTGTAGACCTAATGGGTTATACGCCTTGGGGTTGTATTGACTTAGTCTCAGCATCTACAGGAGAAATGAGTAAGCGTTATGGATTTATCTATGTTGACCTAGATGATGAAGGTAATGGAACAAAAAAACGTTCTAAGAAAAAATCATTTGATTGGTATAAAGAAGTAATTGCTTCAAATGGTACTAATTTATAAAAAAAAGCCTCATGATATGATGAGGCTTTTTTTTATACATTACTTCGAGCGAGTAATACAATTGTAATAAAAAACAAAGCTTAGAAGTATAAAAAATACTATAGATTAAAGCTATCTCGAGCAAACCATTATAAATCTATATGTATTCTAAGAAATACTTTGATTATTTTTATTTAAAATAAAAAAATTAAAAGAAACATATTGAAATAAAAGAAAGAAAGTTGTATAATTTATCAAAAGGAATTTGTTAATATTTCTGAAAAGGGATTCATTTCCGCTCGAAAATGATAGTAAACGTTGTGAAAACAGGGGACTAAATAAAAGGTTGGACTGAGTCAAAATAAAAAGAAAGGGTTGAAGAATGAGGAGAAGTAATGTTACTATTAGAGGCTTTCCCAGGTAAAGTTTAAAAAGAGTCAATAGGTTTCATATATTTTAGCTTGACACTTATAACATCTCAAATTGTCGGAATATTCACTAGTCATAATAATTAGTTATTAACGTTCAAACGATGATAACAAACAAAGGAGAACTGATGAAAAATAATCAATTCAAAATTCCTGAAAATGCACAGATTCATGAAAATTTCAGAACTTGGAAATCAGGAAAACAATGGCTTTATGCCTCGTCTATTCTTGCTTTAGTAGTTTCAGGCGGAGCAATTGCATCCTCGTCCCATGGCGTTTTTGCTGACCAAGTCCTGTCAACTTCAACAGGTAAAACAACTGGGGCGGATAATACTGCAACAGGTGGACTTGGATCAAATGCTACAGCTGGAGCTGATAATGCTTCTGTAGCAAATTCAGCTAATACAGCTGCAAAATCTTCTGCAAATCCGAGTAGTTATACTGACGCACAGGTAAATTCTTCAAGTGCAGTACTTAAACAAGATAATAATTCTGGAAATCCAATTGGTGCACCAGAAGTAAGTAACTCGCAAAACACGAACGGTACTGGTGGCGCAACAACGATTGGTATCAATAGTTCATCTACAGCTTCAAGTGGAGGAACTATTAATACAACTTCTTCAACAAACTTGAATTCAAACGGAGCAGTAACAGCGGGTTCTGGTGCAGCTTCACAAACAACGGTAGACATCAAAGCGACCCAGTCAGTATCAAACTCAGGTTCAACGCTTTCTGATGGTTCTTATTCTTGGACAATTTCGCCATCAACTGACCAAACACAAGCTGGTTATTCTGTGGCTGCTGTTACAATCACTACACCTGGAACGGATTCAGGACAGTCTTCTGCAGGAGGAGCAACAGCTCAACTTGCTGGTGGGACATACACAAAACTGACAAGTGGGCAACCCTCATCAGGCAATTTTACAGCAACTTCAACAGCAAATACGATTACCGCTTCCTCAGTAGCAGCTAATAATTCAATGATTGATGCACTTCGTAAGTCAAATGCTTCTCTCGAATCTGCATACTACTCAGAGACAGCAGTATTAATTTCTGATGGTGCAACGACCGTATTATCATCTTTAGCTAGCAATGTTTCTTCAGCTTTTGCGCTAGTTTCAGCAGTAGCGACAACTGATAATTTATTAACCTACAGCTCTGCTTATTCTCTATTGAGCGCAACTCTTACATCTATCCAAGCCAGCTATACAGCAAGTTCACTGCTTGCACTACAAAATATGTCATCCGCGGGTTCTTATGCAATTGCTGCATCAAATGCAACAACAATGATTTCCTCGGCAAGTTCAGTTGTTTCCTCAGCAAACTCAACAGCATCGGTTGCCTCTTCAAATGCCATTTCAAATTCATCTGAAATGAATAAACAATCGGCCTTTTCAGTAGCAGCAATCGGGGCCAATTCTGCTGGATTGACAAGTTATACTTCCTCTGCAACGAGTACCTTCAATTCTCAAGTAGCTGCAGGTCAATCGGCAGCTAATCTTGCGACAACGAGTAATTACATTTGGGAAAGTTTAGCATCAAGTTATACGTCAAGTGTTGCTTCATCCTATGCCCAAAGCGCTTATGATTCAGCTTACAAAGCTGCAGGAGGAACCATTGTTGCTGGGGTTTACATTCCAAATCCTACAGACCTTGTGACGGGTGCTAACACAGGTAAAACTGCTCAAGCAGCTGCTGATGCGGATCCTAATAATATTTCCTATGCTGCACTCGCAAGTTCCTACGGACTAATAGCAAATTCTTATAGTACAGCAGCAATAAATGCTTCAGGAGCTTATGTTCAGGCTTCAAATGCCTATTCTTCAGCCAATGCAACAATGAAGGCGATGAGTTCCACAGTTTCATCAGCTACCTCGGTCGCAACTTCAGCAACAGCATTATTGAATTCAGCTTCAGCAGCCCAATCAACTTTTAATAGCATTGCAAATTCTTATATTGTGATTATTCATTCAGAATCTGTTCTACTTGACGAAGCTCAATCGGCATATATCTCGATTGCCACTTCAATCACAGATTCTATTGCAGCGAATAACTCTGGAACCGCAATTGCTTCCTCAGTTGCTTCATTTAATGACTTTCAAAAGTCACAAGCAGATGATTTTGCCAATGCCTCAGCTTTTGCTTCGAATGCTTCAACAGCTAATCTCACTTTCGATACCGAAAATATGATAGCCTCCTCAGCATCCGTTGTAGCGGCTTCAGCAAGTGCTGGAATTGCGATGCAAAATTCATTAGCAACTTCTTATTCAATAATTGCATCATCATATAAAGCACAATCAAATACAAGCTTAGCTGCATCTTATGCTAATATTGCAAATTCTTATAGTACGATTGTTTCGAGCTTGGCTACAATTCAGCAAACTGCTCAATCAATTTATGATATTGCTTCCGCAGCTGCAGCCACAGCGTCAACAGCCGTCCTTAATAATAATACAAGTTTAACAAGTCTTTCAGCACTAATCTCAGCTCAAACAGGGTCTACCCTTGAATTTCTTGAATTAGGAAATGTGCTTGCATTATCTTCAGCGGTAGTAGCAAATAATCAAACTATGGCATCATTGGGTTCAAACAATGCCTTAACGACAACTTACGGAAACTACCAAACTACCCAAGACTCTCAAGCCATAGTTTCTGTTCAATTTACTGGAAATTCAGCAGCAACTTCCTTGGTGAACACAGCTTTTAGCTCTGGAGTGGCTTCTTATGCAGCCGCAGCAGTGGCTGTTGACTCTTTAGCAACTGCAACTAACTCTACATTATTAAGTCTTGCCTTACAACTCTATACCACTCAACAAGCAGAAAATAATATGCTTAAAATGGTTGGAGCTTCAAATCTTTTAATAGATACGACTAATACTCAACAACTGATTACTCAATTAAATGCTTCGCAAGCTAATCAATTGATGAATTCAGCAGCAACTGTTGCAGCATCTCAAGCAACCGCCGCTTTGATTGGTACACCAACTTATTCATTGTTAGGTGCAGTAAATAATGCAACAACATTTAATCTTGATATCAATGGAAATGTCACACCAGTCGCAGGTGGAACAGGAACCACTCAAGTGACGGTATATAAAAATGGTGCGCTTTATAATATCTACTCTGAAGATCTCCAAACCTACCAACTGAACGCTTTGATGGATTATGTTGTGAGTGTGGGAATCCCTATCACAGGTCCTACTTTTGGTTCATGGCAAGTTTCGGATATTCTAGGCCTTTCCAATTGGCAAGATATTACTCAAGCTACAACCGCAGTACTTGGAGATTCAATTGCTCAAGCCGCAACCCAAGCACAACAACCTTTGTCTGCATTAATTAATGCTTTACTTTCTTATCAACAAACTGTAAATGCAGCTCAAACAACTTTAGATGGCTTAGCGACAAATGCTAAAGCCGTAGTTAAAGGGACAAATGGCATCTATACGCAATCTATCTTGGCACCCGTAACAATGAATACGGATGGTACATTAACCATTAATGCTGACGGGATTTCATACACAACAGCAGTTAGCCAAAATATTGCGAATATCATGTCAAATTTGATCAGCCAAGCAACATTAGCAGCTAATACTGTTTCTACACTCCCTATTGCTGTTTCAACGGCTCAAGCTAGTCAAGCTTCTACGAAAGTATCTGCAGCAGCTTTATCTTCATCAAATATTGCGGGCTTAATGCCAATCAATTTGTCTGGAGCAGTTTCTAATGCAATCGCATCAGGTGACTTGCAGTCAAATCTAGGGGTCAATCTTGCTTACGCAAAATATTTGGCATTATCAGGTGCGCTTGACTTATACGGTTTGTCAACGAGTACAAATACGGCGTCCGTTGCCGGAAGTTATATTGCAACGGCTCAAGGAAATATTAATACCATTTTCCAAAATATGTTAAATACTGCGAATAACGCAACCGGTTCTGTAGCAGCGGATACGTCGGCCATGAATGTGGTGACACAATCTAACGGAATCTTGTCAGGAGCTTCTAGTGCGATGTCTGTTGCTATGTCTTCAGCCGTACAAAAAATCTTGACGAGTTCTGGATATTCAGCAACTGGACTTGCAACTGTTGCGGTTGGCTTGACCTTTAATGACCCAACAGACCAAATCTTAGAAAATCTGAAAACTCCGAATTATTATTATGAGGGTCAATCTGCTGCGACAACCGATCGTCAACTTGATAATACTTTTATTCCAGAAACAACGGTCATCTCAGCAAATGCACTTGGAGCAGTTCAAGGGGTATCAGCAGCACCGGGACAAACCCAATACACATCAATTGTTTATCAAGTAAATACAAATGATATTCAAGGGGGCATTAATGCGGTAACAGCTGACGGTACCACAATCGGTTCATACACCTATGATAAATATGCCGGCGAAACAGTTTCTGCCCCTACAATTTCAGGTTATGGACTAGTAGCGGGAACTGCAAGTTCAGCAACAGTTGATGCAGCTGGAAGTCCAATTACTTTTACCTACGAATCAACAGATCCTTCAACTGGTCAAGAATTTACTGGTTCTTACGGTTATACACTTGCTTATGAACAAGGAGAAATCCTTCCAGCCGGTTCAAATCAAACCATCTATTCTGTTCTTGATGTTTGGGGTGCGGATATGCCAAACTCTACTCAAGAAGGAACGGCTACCTTGTATGCCGATGGTAAAGCGATTTCCACCATCAATGTATCTATCAATGTTAATAAAGATGGTGAATCTATTGAAAACCTCTTTACCTTCTCGGGACTTGATTTAACTAACTATGCAAATGCATATTTAACTTCTACATTTACTGTTGGTGACCCTCTGACTGGTAGTTCAGGAAATGGTCTTTATGTCTCACCTCGTTGGGATGTTACACAAAGTACAGCATCATCAGCAACAAGTATTGCGACTGATGTTTCAGATGCTGCTTCGATGACATCTTCAGCCGCAAATTCTCTTGCTAATCAATATCCAGATGATACTACTGTCCAAAGTTATGCTTCAGATGCATCAACAGCAGCAAGCACAGCAAGTTCATTGGCAAGTCAAGCAAGTATTCATGCAAGTCAAGCACAATCTTTGGTTGATAAAGCTAGTTCAGAAGCAAATCAAGCGGGTGTTGCTGCTATTAATAGTGATCCTAATTTTGAAAATTATCGCTCAGAGGTTGTAGAGGACTCCACAGCAGCATCTAGTCTTGCCACCCAAGCATTGAGTGAAGCCCAAGCAGCTAGTGATGCAGCAAGTCAAGCTTCATCTAATGCATCAGAAGCCTCTAGCTATGTTGCTTCATCAAATGCTGGTACGGATAGTGGATCAAGCTCAGGAGCTACCACAAATCCAACCTCAAGTACGGATAGTGGATCAAGTTCAGGCACTACCACAAATCCAACCTCAAGTACGGATAGTGGATCAAGCTCAGGAGCTACAACGAATCCAACCTCAAGCACAAGTGGAGGATCAAGTTCAGGCACTACCACAAATCCAACCTCAAGTACGGATAGTGGATCAAGTTCAGGAGCTACAACGAATCCAACCTCCAGCACAAGTGGAGGATCAAGTTCAGGCGCTACCACAAATCCAACCTCAAGTACGGATAGTGGATCAAGTTCAGGAGCTACAACGAATCCAACCTCAAGTACGGATAGTGGATCAAGTTCAGGCACTACCACAAATCCAACCTCAAGTACGGATAGTGGATCAAGCTCAGGAGCTACAACGAATCCAACCTCAAGCACAAGTGGAGGATCAAGTTCAGGCACTACCACAAATCCAACCTCAAGTACGGATAGTGGATCAAGTTCAGGAGCTACAACGAATCCAACCTCAAGCACAAGTGGAGGATCAAGTTCAGGCACTACCACAAATCCAACCTCAAGTACGGATAGTGGATCAAGTTCAGGAGCTACAACGAATCCAACCTCAAGTACGGATAGTGGATCAAGTTCAGGCGCTACCACAAATCCAACCTCAAGCACTACGACAGGTTCATCGGCTGCAAGTCAAGCTTCTGATACAGCTAAAGGTGCACAAATCGATAGTGGCCGTGCAGATTCTTATGCAAGCGAAGCAAGTAACTCAGCTAAAGAAGCGAGTAAAGCAGCGAATACAACTGATTCATTAGCAAACCAATTTTCAGATAACAGCTCAATAGCTTCTCTTAATAGTGATGCACAAACCCAGAATTCGATTTCTTCAAGTGCAGCAGATAAAGCTTCATCAGATGCTAAAGAAGCAAGTAATAAAGATTCCGAAGCAACAAGTTATGCAAGTGGTGCAAGTTCAGCAGCTGCCGCTGGAAATGAAAGCTTAGCAAATACTTTAAACAATCAAGCTTCATCAGCATCAAATGCAGTACAAAGTTTAGCAGATGATGCAAAATCACAAGCTTCTATTGCAAGCAGTGCAGCTTCACAAGCCAAAAGTGATGCTGCTACAGCAGGTTCACTTGCAACTTCTGAAGCAAACAATGCAGCAAATAATGTAACTAATCCCAAAGACAAAGCTTCTGACTATGCAGTTGGTGCAGGGGTTTCAGATGGACAAGCAGATGATTATGCTCAACAAGCAAGTAACTCAGCAGATAATGCAAGTAAAGCAGCTGATACAACTAACTCATTAGCAAGTCAATTCTCAGACAACAGTTCAATTGCTTCGCTTAACAGTGATGCTCAGATTGAGAAATCAATTGCTTCCAGTGCAGCAGTGAAAGCATCTTCTGATGCAACAGGGGCTCATTCGGCAGCAGATGCAGCAAATTCTTATGCTCAACAAGCCAGTTCAGCCGCTGCGGCTGGAAATAACTCAGCAGCAGAAAGCTATGCTAATCAAGCTTCATCAGCCTCAAACGTAGCTAGTAGTTTAGCAGATGATGCAAAATCTATGGCTTCAATTGCTTCCAGTGCGGCCTCAAAAGCCAAAGATGATGCCGATAAAGCTAAAGCAATTGCTAAAGGAATTACAACAGCCCCAGGAAATGGAGAAAGTCCAACAAACCCAACAAACCCAGCTGATAACAGTAGTGTTACTTTGCCAGGGCAAGATGGTAAACTTGGAACTCCTGATGATGTAACTGTAATTTCAAACGGTAAAAAGCCACTTCAACCAGGTGCAGATGGAAGTGTGACGCTTCCTGATGGAGGTGGTACAGTCAAGACCCCTGATGGCACATATAATGTTCCTGGAGGCACAGTAGTAGATCCAGACGGTACGATTCATCTACCTGGTGGTAGTGTTGTTAACCCAGGAGGAAAAATTACTTTGCCTGGCAATGATGGTAAGCCAAATACAGGTGATGAGGTTACAGTAACGCCAAATGGTAAAGATCCAGTTCAAGTAGGACCTGGAGGAAGTATTACTTTACCAGGAGGTGGTACAGTTACTACTCCCGGAGGAACAATCACAGTTCCTGGAGGCACAGTAGTAGATCCAGATGGTACGATTCATCTACCTGGTGCCAGTGTTGTTGACCCAGGAGGAAAAATTACTTTGCCTGGCAATGATGGTAAGCCAAATACAGGCGATGAGGTTACAGTAACGCCAAATGGTAAAGATCCAGTTCAAGTAGGACCTGGAGGAAGTATTACTCTACCAGGAGGTGGTACAGTGACAACTCCAAAAGGAACATTTACTGTGCCTGATGGAACAGTTGTTGACCCAGATGGCACCATTCATCTTCCAAATGGAGAAATCATTTATCCAGATGGAACAACCTCGGGTCAAAATATCAGTGGAGCCACTTCTAAACATACACAAAATTCTACAGTGATGACGCTTGGAAATCCTGTTAGCATTAATCCAGGTGATGCGACGTTACCAAAAACAGGAGATGATGATTTAAATAGTGCAGAAGCACTGGCCCTTGGATTGGGAACCTTACTTGGAGTATTTACTCTTACCGAAGTGAAACGTCGGAAAGAAAATTGATTAGCTTATCTTTAAGGTTGTATTGAAATAGATTCTCTTGCAAATGATTGATAGATTGCAAGAGAAGATATTTTTGTTTTTGACAATGAAGAGGTGCAGCATTGTAGAGTTCGCTTATTCAGACATATAAAAGGAAAAATTAAAAATATGAAGAAAGTAAGTATTATTATTCCTTTTAAAGGACAGACAGAATCAGAGTTAATGCTTCCTTTATCATCTATCTATAATCAAATTGGAATTGACCTTTCTCAACTAGATGTTCATCTAGTTAACGACGGTGGAGAAAAAATTGATGTCAAAAAATTTGATGTTTTGGCAGACCGTTTAGAAATTCATTATCATGAAGTTCCAAATGGTGGTCCCGGTTTAGCTCGCCAGTATGGTATTGATCATAGCGATAGTGAATACCTCATGTTCATTGATGCAGATGATGTTCTCTACTATGTTGGAGCCTTGTGGCCATTCTATAATGCGGCTAGTCAAGGACATCAAATGATATTAGCAGGATATTGGGAACAAATTCAAGGAACGCCGTATACTTACTTAGTTCATGATAACAAGGATGTAAAGGCAGTCTACGGTAAATGGTATAAGCGAAGTTATTTAGAAATGCTAAATTTACGATTTTTACCAGATTTACCCATCTACGAAGATACCTATTTCGTTGGTTTAGCTTGTATATTAGCGACTGATAAATGTTATCTCGAAGAAATCGTTTATATGTGGCTATGTAATCCTAAATCTATTACGAGAAACGAGGAGAATAAATTTAATTATCAGAACCATATTTGGGCGCGGGAAAACAGACATTGGTTTGAGATGATTAGCAAATGGAAACCAGAAAGATTAAGGATAGATTTTGAAAATTATTTGACAGATATCTATTTGAAATCTCAAAAGTATCCTCCCATAGATGAGCAAGAGTGGTGGGAGGAACAACGTAAATGTATTGCGGGGGTTTCAGATGTTTTCTCTGGCTGGACTCCAGAACTTCAAAAACAAGTAGATAAAAAAAGTGCCGACCCTAATAATCAGTGGCACGGAATAAAAACCGATGGCTTTAAAGAGTGGATAGCTCAAAGTCTTCCTTGGTAAATAAAGGATGTCTAAAAGATTAACTTAATCTTTTGAAACGATTCCTTTCCAATTTTTAGGCGGATAGATAAAAATATCTATCTGCTTAATGTTATTATTTTTTATTATTATTTTTAAACTTTATTTATTAGAGAGGTTAGGTTCGTTAATGAAGAAACAAGGCAGACAACTTAATATTTTGAATGGCTTGTTCTTGAAAAATGGAAAAGAGCAAGAGCAAAGAGCGTCATCAAGGGAGACTTCAAAAAGTCAAGTTATGCTAAAGAATAGCGAGGAATCATCATTAAGTCAAAAGGAAGTGAGCAATATGATAGGAAGGAGTGCCTATTCTTCAGGACTAAAAACGCACAAACAGTTGCTTGAAAAGTACCTTCAACATTCAGAAGAATATTTTAAAAATTTAGCTGAATATAAAAAAGGATACCGCGAATTAAATCGCAATTTAGAAAACTTTGATCAGCTTTCGAGGGAAATGTCCGATAAAAGGCAAGAGTATACTTCTGTAATGATTAAATATCAAGAAATCAAGCAAAAGTATGAAAAAAGTTTAAAAGAGTATCAAGAAATCACAAAAGAATATGAGAGTATCATCCGTGATAAACAAGAGGCCCAAAAGAAATTTTCAGAACAATCTTTGGCCTTAAAAAATATAAATCAAGAAGTTCAAGAGCTGATTGATAAAAAATCTGAAAAGAATGATACTTTTGTAGAATTAAAAGGTAAATTGGTAATAGAGAGAGAAGTCTTTAAGGCGACACAGAGCCGATTAAATGGAATTATTTCTGTCTATGAGTTACTCAAGAAAAATTATCTTGAAAAGAAGGAAACTTTTGAAGCATCTAGAAAAAAATGGCATCATGCTAATACCATAAAAAATGATTGGGAGATGCTGATGAAGGATTTTGAAAAGACAAAATCAAATAAGGAAAAATTTGAGCAAAATCTCTCGTCAATTGAAGAAAAAATAAAAAGTACAGAGGTGCAAGCGAACAGCTCAAAGGAAATTTTTAGTTTTGTTGAACCTTCTTTAACAGCAATGACGGATAAATATAAAGAACATAAAAAAGCTTATGAAGCAGCATCAATAGCTTATCATATTTCAAAGAAAAGTTATGATGCAGAGTATGCTAAGTATGCTGAACTTAAGTCGAATCTTAAGGAAATGAAAAGCCTCAAAAATCCAAGCCAAACTGTTATAGGGTATATCACACGGGATATGGATGTTGCCAAGAGTAGAGTTGACAACTTGGCAAAGGATTTCTATCCATTAGAAGAAAAATTTAAACTGCAAAAAAGTGTATTTGAACAAATCAGCGCAAGTTATTCCCTAGTCAAGGAGCTTGTCGATGAAAAGAAAGATAAGTCTAAGGTTTCCAATGAATCATTAATACAAACATTGGCTGCTCAGAAAAAAATTACGATGGTTTTAGAAGTTTTAAAATCAAAATATGGGCTTCTTAATCATCAACGTGGACAATCACAAGAAGCATTTAAAACAATTTCTCAAGAATACGATAAACTTGAGAAAGAATTTCAAAAAGAAGAGCAGTACTTTAATACGATAAAAGATGATTATACTGCTTTTGAAAACCGGTATAATTCAACTAAGGAATCATATGAAGCTGCTAAAGTAAAACTTGCTCAAAGTGAAGAAAATCTTGAAATTGTTCAAAAGGCTTATTCTGATGTGGCTGGTCTTCTTAGAGTGGCGACAGCTAATAAAGAATCAATTTTAGAGAAGTATAAAGTCTCTGAAAAATTACTGAAAAGACTGACAGAAACGGAAGAAGAACTAGGGTTTGAGGTAGAAAATAATTTCTTCGTTTTAGAAGAAACTTATCAAAGTGGCAACAAACTCTACCTTCAATTGACAGAGCAGGCAAAAGTGTGGCACGAGGAATATCCTAATTATAATAATTCTTATAAGGCGTTTGTACCTGAGTATGCAAAGATGAGTAGGCAACTGGAAAAACTTAATCAGCAATACGAAGTCATATATAACGACTATCAAAACTTAGAGAAGTCTCATAAAGCCACTCAAACACAATATCAACAAGAAATGCAAAAATATAATTCTGATCAAGAATTATATAATCAGGTGAGCCTTGAATTTAACCATTGTTTAGATTTGAGAAATAATGTTCTCAAAAAAGATAATGAATTTGAAGGCGCTTTGAATAATTTGAAACAGTTTGTTTTTAAGAACGAGAAATTGACTTTTCCAATTATTGAAGCAACAGGCTACAATTTTATAGATGAGTTTAATATTCCAGAAATTCAAGTTGATGAGTCATCTGCAAGATTAGTCAGAAAAATTGAACTCTCACAATGGACAGAAACCTATCAAAATCTGTACGCTCAAGTTGAAGCCAGTGCCAAAGAACTCACAGAATCTCTGACAATATACCAAAAGCAAGTTTCGGTTTTCATGAAGGTTGGCGGTAAAAAACTGACTGATTTGGGAAATAGTGAGTTAGCTTATCGTGGAACGAATATAGAAACATATTTGGAAAGATTACGAACGAATTTTAAAGAGTGGCAAACAGAGTATGCCAAAAGAGAGCAGGCTTTTGCTCAAGTAGTTTATGCTTATCGCCAGTATTTGGATGAATCGATAAAACTAAATGAAAATATTGCTAAAATGTCAGATTCTAAAAACGGCTTGCAAGATATAGTTAATGCCATTAATTCATTACCTAATTATATGGATATTTACAGTGCTTCTTATCGTGATGTTCATTTGTTGGCCACCACTCTTGGAACAGAAATTTCCACTTTAACACATTTAAGAACAATGGATGAATTAAAAGAACTTGTTCATAGAGTCTATTTTGAACGTGTTTCTGCTTTGATAGATACAAACCTAGAAGATACAATTAATCATTTTTCTGAAATTCGCTTTAATTATGACCAAAGTATCACTAATTTAAGAAAACAACTGGATAGGATGGAAAAATTGACGGGGATTCCAACAAGGAAGGTTGTAATAGAAAGTTCCCTCCCTAAGGATCTTGATTTAAAGAGCTATTTTACAACTGCTTTGGATGAAAATGTCAAACAGTTATTTTCTACCATTACGGGTAGTTCATCTTTTATTAATATTGTAAAGAAGGTTAAGGAATTTAAGCGAGTTCAAAATATCTTATCTGTTAATGAAGGAGGAAGTGCAATCAGTCTTCCAGAAGTTCCTATGATTTTTAATAAAAAAAAATTAGAGTTTTTACTTGTAGTTGCCACATTAAAAAATATTGAGGCCCCTGCTTCGGTGGAGAAGTTAGAAACTTCTTATTCAACACCAGAAAAACCAGAAACTCTTACCGACAAACCCGAATTTATCGAAGATCTTGTTGAAATAGAAAAAATTGAAAAGCAACATCAAAAGATAGAGAAAAAAGAAGCGCTAAAGGCTCTTGCTTAATATCAGTTTTAATAATATACCTAAGAGAAAGGCACTGATAATGAATTATTTTGTAAATGAGAACATCTTTACTCTAAACTCTGGAACTGAATTTTCAGCTATTAAACGTTTGAAAATGTTTAAAAATCATCAGGTTGAGGCAAAAATTTTGACAAAGAATTACAATCCTCAACTTTCTGGAGATTTAAAAAGAGTAGATTTAACTCATGATGATGTCATAAATATGTACGATTATTTTCAAGAAGTTATGAATGTTCCTGAAAAAGATGTTGATGTACGCTATACCGAGAAGATTGATAAAAGAAAATATCATATTGAAGGAATTGATGCTAATGAGTCTCTAATTAAACATGCTGGCCAGACTATTGCTAAAGTTCTTATTGCACCTGCTACGGTGGGATTGGTTGGTTCAATGGAATTTAATGATTCAATGAATCATGTAATAGCTAAAGATATTTGGGATCGACGAGGTTTTCTTTCTTCTACACAGTACTTTCATCCAGATGGTACACTAGGTCCGCAAATTTTCTTTGATATTAACGGAACGCCAAAATTAGAAATTACTCATATGAACATTCAAGGGATTCTAAATCCAACAATGTATAAATTATTAAACTACAAAGGGAAAAATCGACGTTTTAATCGGGAGGAAGAGCTTTTTTCCTTCTTTATGAATGAATTAGCTGGGCAAGAGCCCTCTGTCTTTATCAATGACCGTCCATCCCTTATTTCTGCGGTTGCATCTATAAAAGGAGCTGTGGGAAAATGGCAATTTTTACATAATTCACACTCAAAAAACAATCAACAAGCAGGGGCTTCCAGATTGGTTGTTGACTATCTGCAAAATCTATTTACAGTTTATAAAAATAGTTTTGATGGTTTAATAGTCCCTACAGCACAACAAAAGAAAGAGATTATTAAATATTATGATTTTAAACATGTTATAGCTTTAACAGATACTTTTTCGAAAAAAATTAAAAAATCACTTTTGCGAGATAGAAATAAAATTGTCTATGTTGGACGTTTATCAGTAGAGAAAAAACCAGCTGATGTTGTAGAAATTTTTGCGGAAGTCCATCGTAGATTGCCTGAAACAAGCCTTGATTTTTACGGTTATTCTTCTCCACTAGATGTTCAGAAAGATTTAGAAAAACTTATAGAAGCAAATAATTTAAAAAATGTGGTGAAATTTAAAGGCTATCAATCGAGAAAAGCACTAGATGAAGCTTTAGATAATGCTGGGCTTTTACTTAATACTTCTGAAGGAGAAGCTTTTGGGATGAATGTTTTAGAAGCGCTCAATCATGGTGTTCCTGTGGTAGCTTATAAAGTGAAGTATGGTTTGAGTGAACAAATAGAAGATGGGAAAAATGGCTATCTCGTTCCTTATGGGGCAATTCAAGCAGCAAGCAATTCTATTGTTGAAATTTTGGAATCAGAGGAAAACTGGGAAAAATTTTCTAATTATTCATATGAAAAGTCTAAAGAATACAATGAAGAAGCGGTTTGGTCGCAGTGGCTCAATGAGAAGGTTAATGCTGAGAGCTTATTCATAAAATAAACAAATAAAGGAAATGGTAAATCATGTTATTTTTTATTAACTCAACATTTAATCAAAAAAATTCTGGGATAGAGCATGCGCAACTTAAACGTGCAGCACTATTTCGAGAACATAAAGAGGCTTTTAAACTAGTATTTAGAGAATGGAATCCTAATATTCATCGTTTTTTATCTGAAGTGGGTGTTTCTGATTCAGAAACTTTATGTATGTTTGATTATTTTCAGAAAGCAGAACATGTAGATGAGAAGGTGATTCATGTAGAAGATTTAGATTTTGGAGTTGATTCATTAACTTATAATAAAGAACCTAATCAATTGAGATATCTTGTTTTTCAAGGGCAGCAGCTTATAGCTCGAGTACGATACTTTGCAGAAGATTCTCTTGAACGGGTGAGTGCAATAGAATTTTTTGATGGCTTTGGGAATCTTTATCGAGTAGATTTTTATGACTTTCGTGGCTTCTTAAGCTTAAGCCAGTGGTATACTCCAGATAATAAAATTGGGACAGAGGTTTGGATGGATATCAATGGTAAACCCGTACTAGAAACTTTTAATAAGTATGACGGGAACCAAAAATATAGTAAAACAGGATGGCGCTTGAATGGTACCGATGGAGCAATTTATAGTTTTGCCAATATTGATGAACTTACCCTCCATTTTCTTAATTTATTAAATGAAGAATATTGGCAGAAAGATAAAGCAAATATTTTCATCATGGACAGGACTCATTTAGCTGATTGGGCTTTATTAAATTTGGAGCGTCCAGCGTATACAGTACTTCATTTACATAATTCTCATGCTGGAGATGCTCAAGAACCCATGCATTCAGTCATGAATAACTTTTATGAATTTGGTTTAATGAATTTGAATGGTTATGATGCCCTGATATCAGCGACAGAAAAACAGACAGTTGATGTTTCAAAACGATTTAATCCGCAGTGCAAATTATTTACTATTCCTGTTGGGGTTGTTCCAAATGAAGTATTTTCAGAGAAGCGGATTGATATGAAGGCGCGTAAAGCACATAGTGTTTTAGTTACTGCACGTGTTGCACCTGAAAAACGAATTGATCATATTATTAGGGCAATAGGGATTGCGAGGAAGACTGTTCCAGACATTACGCTAGATTTTTATGGTTATGTTGACCATCGAGATGATGATTCGGCGCAAAAAGCCATTAATGCTGCGATAAAAGAATACCATATGGAAGAGGCGGTGCATCAATTTGAGTATGCTAATAATGTGGGAGAATTGCAAAAGAATTTTCAAGTTTATGCCTTAGCTTCAATCATGGAGGGGTTTAATTTATCGCTCATGGAAGCAATAAGCCATGGTATGGTTGGTGTTACCTACGATGTTAATTATGGTCCAAATGAGTTAATAGTTGATGGAGAAAATGGTTTTGTTGTTCCTTTTGAGGGGATTCAAGAAATGGCTGACCGTTTAGTGGAACTCTTTACTCAAGAAGATAAGCTACAAAAAATGTCTACTCGGTCTTATGAACTCGCTGGACGATATTCCGAAGAAAATGTTTGGAAAGCTTGGCAAAGTCTCATTGAAGATGCAAACAAAAAGAATATTGATTATCGTTTTCCAATTACAGAGGGAATAGGTGATCAAAGAATTTACTCTTTAAAAAATTCTAAATAGAAAAACAGTTAAAATAATTGTTGTGATAGCTTCTTTTTCTTAAGGATTTCAGCTAAAAACGGAGCATTAAAAACATATTTTACTTAGAGGTTTGAAAAATCATACTAAATGGTATAGATTGAAAAATAAAGGATAAAGCGCTATAATATGAAATAATTTCATTTTGTTCAGGTAGAATAAATTTTTAATGATTTGAGATGAGGAGAATTATATGCGCATAGCGAGGCAACCAAGATATCAGCAAATTGCCCTACAAATTGCTGAGAGAATTGTACGTAATGAACTTAAAGTTGGACAAAAAATATACGCTCGTTCAACTCTTGCAACAACTTTTGGTGTCTCACCCGAAACGGCACGTAAAGCAATCAATGTTCTAAGTGATCTGGGGATTGTTGACCCTGTTCATGGTAGTGGTGTGAATATTGCTTCAAAGCAAAAGGCGCAGGAATATCTGACTCAATATCAAGAAGTGGAAACTATGCAAGATTTACGGACACAAATCATGCAGAGCGTTGAAAGTCAAAGAAGAGAATTAGCTAATTTTTCATCAATCTTAGATAAATTGGTTGATCAAACTGAACACTTTCAAAAAACAAATCCTTTAACTCCTATTGAATTCGAACTAGAAAAAGACTCTGAAAAATTTGGAATGAGTCTAGGAGAAATGAATCTTTGGCAAAATACAGGCGCGACAGTTGTTGCTATTTTACAAAATGCAGAATTAATTGTTTCGCCAGGACCATACGCAACTTTAAATCAGGGAGATACCTTATATTTTGTGGGTGCTTCTGATACGGGACAAATTGTACAAAATTTCTTTTATTGCAACTAAGACATCGTTTACAAAACGGTGCCTTTTTTTAAGCTTAAGTTTAGTTAGTTGACATAGTGACTACATATTGTTATTATTGAGTGGTCACTTTAAATAAGAAAATCACTTGTGTAACTTAAAACTTCTAATTATTAATTAACTTATTTAGAATTTATATTTCTAAAAAACGTTTTAAGCTTCCCTGTGTTAGAGTAAAGGAGAGTTATTTTGCCAGTAAAAATAAAAATTGAACATCTAACTAAAATTTTTGGCAAACGAATTAAAACCGCATTAACGATGGTTGAAAAAGGTGAGCCTAAAAATGAAATTTTGAAAAAAACCGGTGCCACTGTAGGGGTTTATGATACAAATTTTGAAATCAATGAGGGGGAAATTTTTGTAATCATGGGTCTATCTGGTTCAGGTAAATCAACTTTGTTGCGTTTACTTAACAGATTGATTGAACCAACAAGTGGAAAAATATTTATTGACAACCAAGATGTTGCTACATTAAATAAAGAAGATTTACTTCAAGTTCGCCGTAAAACAATGAGTATGGTTTTCCAAAATTTTGGTCTATTTCCACATAGAACAATTCTAGAAAATACTGAATATGGGTTGGAAGTTCAAAATGTGCCAAAGGAAGAACGTCGCAAACGTGCAGAAAAGGCCTTGGATAATGCGAATTTGTTAGACTTTAAAGATCAGTATCCTAAGCAATTATCTGGTGGGATGCAACAACGGGTTGGACTAGCACGCGCTTTAGCTAATGACCCAGAGATTCTACTCATGGATGAAGCCTTCTCTGCACTAGATCCTTTAATTCGTCGTGAAATGCAAGATGAGCTACTTGAACTTCAAGCAAAGTTTCAAAAAACAATTATCTTTGTTTCTCATGATTTGAACGAAGCCCTCCGTATCGGAGATCGGATCGCTATCATGAAAGATGGTAAAATCATGCAAATTGGTACTGGTGAAGAGATCTTGACTAATCCAGCAAATGATTATGTTAAAACTTTTGTAGAAGATGTAGATCGTGCAAAAGTTATTACAGCAGAAAACATTATGATTCCAGCTCTAACTACTAACATTGATGTTGATGGGCCAAGTGTTGCCTTGAAGAAGATGAAGACTGAAGAAGTCAGCTCTCTAATGGCTGTTGACAAAAAACGTCAATTCCGTGGGGTTGTTACGAGTGAACAAGCTATTGCTGCTAGAAAAAATAATCAACCATTAAAAGATGTGATGACTACAGATGTCGGAACAGTTTCTAAGGAAATGCTTGTAAGAGATATCTTGCCAATTATCTATGATGCCCCAACGCCTTTAGCAGTTGTGGATGATAATGGATTCCTTAAAGGTGTATTGATTCGAGGAAGTGTTTTAGAAGCCTTGGCTGATATTCCTGATGAAGACGAAGTAGAGGAGATTGAAAAAGAGGAGGAGAATAAATGATTGATTTAGCTATTGGACAAGTCCCCTTAGCAAACTGGGTATCATCGGCAACAGATTGGATTACAAGTACTTTTAGTTCTGGATTTGATGTGATTCAAAAATCAGGAACGGCATTGATGAATGGCATTACAGGTGTTTTAACTGCCGTTCCATTCTGGTTGATGATTGCTGTTGTTACAATTCTTGCCATTTTGGTTTCAGGTAAAAAAATTGCCTTTCCTTTATTCACTTTCATCGGTCTTTCTTTAATCGCTAATCAGGGTTTGTGGTCAGACTTAATGAGTACAATCACACTAGTCTTACTTTCTAGTTTATTGTCAATCATCATTGGAGTTCCTTTAGGAATTTGGATGGCCAAATCTGATATAGTGGCTAAGATCGTTCAACCAATTTTGGACTTTATGCAAACAATGCCTGGTTTCGTTTATTTGATTCCAGCGGTTGCATTCTTTGGAATTGGAGTTGTTCCTGGGGTATTTGCTTCTGTTATCTTTGCACTCCCACCAACAGTCAGAATGACTAACTTGGGAATTCGTCAAGTTTCAACGGAATTAGTTGAAGCGGCAGATTCATTTGGTTCAACTGCTCGTCAAAAGCTCTTTAAATTGGAATTTCCTTTAGCTAAAGGAACAATTATGGCCGGTGTTAACCAAACGATTATGTTAGCTCTTTCTATGGTCGTTATTGCCTCTATGATTGGTGCGCCTGGCTTAGGTCGTGGAGTTCTTGCCGCCGTTCAATCAGCGGATATTGGTAAAGGATTTGTAAGTGGGATTTCATTAGTTATTTTAGCTATTATTATTGACCGCTTTACACAAAAACTGAATGTTTCACCTCTTGAAAAGCAGGGGAATCCTACGGTGAAAAAATGGAAACGGGGAATTGCCTTAGTTTCATTGTTAGCTTTAATTGTCGGTGCTTTTTCAGGAATGTCTTTTGGAAAAACAGCCTCTGACAAAAAAGTAGAATTAGTTTATATGAACTGGGATTCAGAAGTTGCATCCATTAATGTTTTGACTCAAGCGATGAAAGAACATGGCTTTGATGTTAAAACGACAGCTTTAGATAATGCGGTGGCTTGGCAAACAGTAGCGAATGGTCAAGCAGATGGAATGGTTTCTGCTTGGCTCCCAAATACGCATAAAACACAATGGCAAAAATATGGTAAATCTGTTGATTTGTTAGGTCCTAACCTTAAAGGGGCTAAAGTTGGTTTCGTTGTTCCAAGCTATATGAATGTTAATTCAATTGAAGATTTAACAAATCAAGCGAATAAGACAATTACAGGTATTGAACCAGGTGCAGGTGTAATGGCTGCTAGTGAAAAAACACTTAATAGTTATGATAATCTTAAAGGTTGGAAACTTGTACCTTCATCATCAGGTGCAATGACTGTTGCTCTTGGTGAAGCAATCAAACAACATAAAGATATTGTTATTACTGGTTGGTCTCCTCACTGGATGTTTAACAAATATGATTTGAAATATTTGGCTGATCCAAAAGGCACAATGGGAACTTCAGAAAATATCAATACGATTGTTCGTAAAGGTTTGAAGAAAGAAAATCCAGAAGCTTATAAAGTTTTAGATAAGTTTAATTGGACAACTAAGGATATGGAAGCTGTTATGCTTGATATTCAAAATGGTAAAACACCAGAAGAAGCTGCCAAAAATTGGATTAAAGATCATCAAAAAGAAGTTGATAAATGGTTTAAATAATCAACGAATATTTGAGTTTAATAAAAACTTTCTAGCATTATAGTTAGAAGGTTTTTTATTATTTCATTCTAAGTTTATTATTTTTAGATTTATAACATTTATGTTAAAATGATTTTGTAGAGTCAAATAAGGAAAGTTTACTAAAGTATTTTTATTTGATTATTTATCTATAGAACTAGGAGGAGAGAAAAATGAATCGTACATTTATTAAGGGCTTTTTGGCAGGAAATGCGCTTTTGATAGCTGGGCTCGCTGCCACTGCTATTGGCGTTAAAGCAAAAGTTATCAATCCTATCAAGAAAAAAGAAGAACAAATTGAAATGGGTAGAAAACGAGCAGCTAGAAAACGGATTGCTCCCTAAGCAAAAAAATATGATAATAAAAACGTAAATCCACAGATTTACGTTTTTTATTTTATTCCTTTAAAAATGAGTTGATTGATAGAAGAATTCATGAAAAACATGAATTTTGGGCGGAATTTGTCTATATCGATTGGAATATCTGCTTCTAGCCAAAGGGTTAGAACGGTAATGAGTTGGGCATTAAAATATTTTAGAAGTTCTTGAGCTGTAAAATAATTTGCTAGGCCATGTTCTTTTATAAGAAAGTTAAAACGTTTTTCAGCCCATTTCCAGGTTCTATCACTAATGCCTTCAATTAAACGAAAAGGAAGTTGAGAGCTGTAGATAATATGAGCTTCCTCTTTGTGTTGCCAAAGGATTGGTAGTAAGATATCGGCAAGAAGCTCAAGAGAAACCTCTTCACATTTGTATTGGAGTAAACGTTCATTGGCTTCATCCACAATATTTAGGTAGATATATTCGACAATAGCGGGAACTCCCGCCTTAAAATTACGTTTGATAGTGGCGCGAGTAATATGCGACCGTTTTGAAATTTCCTCAATAGTCAATTTTCCATTTTCTGAGGCGATATTTAAGAGAGTGCGAATAATAATTTCTTTCGTATCTTTTGTCATGATGCTTCTATTTTATACTTTTAGGAGTATAAAATCCTTTCTTTCTTTAATTATCTAATTAATAAGCGACTATTAAAAATAATCTATTATAGATAATTTTTTCATTATTTGAAATGGTATATCATTATTTTAGTAAGAAATTAAATGTTTTGATTATTTTTTCGTTTGATAAAAACTTTTACAAAGTCATTGCTTTTTTGTAATATATAATTGTTGATAGTTTTAACGAAGCGCTTTGGAAAAATGAAATCAATAATGGAAAGGAAAGACGAGGTGAAAGTTTATCAAAATGAAAATGTTTATGAAGCATTTAATCATCGACTAGATTATATTTGTAGTTATTTTGACCATCTGATTATTTCTTTTTCTGGTGGTAAGGATTCGGGTTTGATGTTGGAATTAGTTCATCTTTATTATGAAAGTCATGATTGGATAAAAAAAGGAATAAAAGTTTCTGTTTTTTATTTGGATTATGAAGGAAATTATCAAGAAACAAGAAATTATATTGAACGTTCAATGGGGAAATACCCTGAATTTGATTATTATCATGTTTGTCTTCCTGTGTCAGCTTCTTGTGGAATTTCGATGTCACAATCAACTTGGCTGCCTTGGGACCCAGAACATCAAGAACTTTGGTTGAATTCAATTCCTCCAGAAGCTATTTGTTTAGAAAATCAAGAATTTACATTTTTTAAAGTTGGAATGTCTGATTATGAGTTTCAAAGTAAGTTTTGTCAGTGGCTTCATCAAGAAAAAGAGGCTGTACGAACAGCTGTTTTGGTGGGAATTCGTGCTCAAGAAAGTTTAAATCGTTATAATGCGGTGACACGCGAGGAAACATTTTCTCGTTTTGGAACAACTAATTATAGTCATCGTATTAGTCAAAATGTCTTTAATTTTTATCCAATGTATGATTGGCTATTTGAAGATATCTGGCGGGCTAATGCTAAATTTGATTTTGATTATAATCATCTTTATGATTTATATTTTCAGGCGGGAGTTCCGTATAAATCAATGAGAGTTGCCAATCCTTTCCATCAGTGTGGGGTACACTCATTAAAACTTTATCAGGCGCTAGAGCCAGCTACTTGGGGGAAATTAGTTGGTCGTGTCAATGGTGCAAATTTTGCAGCACTCTATGGTGGAACCGCAGCGATGGGTTACCGTGGAGCAGTGCTACCAAAAGGTCATACTTGGAAATCTTACGTTGAATTTTTACTTAATACATTGCCAGAAGAAACCCGAAAGGTTTATCGTAAAAAATTTAAATCTTCGATGGATTATTGGATGAAAACTGGTGGAGCTTTACCAGAAAATGTAATTGCTGAGTTGGATCTGCTTGGTTTAGATTTTGAACATTTGGGTCCCCCCACAAATAAACGAAAATATAAACAAAAATATGAAGTTATTCGGTTTAAAGATTATCCAGATGATGTGCCAATTAAGAATTTTAGGTTGGTCCCTTCATATAAACGAATGTGTATCACGATTTTAAAGAATGATACTTCTTGTCAGTATATGGGGTTTGGTCAAACGAAGGATGAATTACAGAAAAAACAAGAGGCAATGGAAAAATGGGAGACATTTTTATAAGTCCAGCTTATGATATCAGGCGAGTGCCAATTGAGAAGATTAGAGCAAATGCTTATAATCCAAATCGAACAGCACCTCCTGAATTTCAACTACTTGAACGGTCGATTTTAGAAGATGGTTATACAATGCCTATCGTTTGTTATTACGATAAAGAACAGGATTTTTATGAAATTGTAGATGGTTTTCATCGTTATCTTGTCATGAAAAATTCTGAAGAAATTGCTAAACGAGAAGGAAATTGTTTACCTGTGTCGATTATTGACCGTCCACTTGAAGATAGAATTGCTAGTACCATTCGACATAACCGTGCCAGAGGCACACATTCAATCGAATTAATGACGGATATTGTTCAACAATTGGTAGAATCAGGATTGAGTGACCAGTGGATTATGAAACATATTGGAATGGATAAAGAAGAGTTACTTCGTTTAAAGCAGTTGAGTGGTTTGGCTTCACTTTTCCAAAATCAGGAGTTTTCTAGGGCTTGGAATTGGGAAGAGGATGGAGAAATTAGTGAAGAATGAATTTGAATGTTTCTTTGAATTTATTTTATTCACTTATTGAAAAGTTATCTATAAAAAATTATAAAAAAGGAATATTATTATGGAACATGAATATTTGTTTGTTTACTCAAGATTAAAATTGTTGATTAAAGATGCTCATAAATCTTTTAATCAAGTTGAGCGGGAACTTGGCTACCCTCGGAATACTTTGAAAAATTATAAGTATAAGAAAAAACCGAGTGTTGGTCGTGTTTTTGAAATGGCAAATTATTTTAATGTATCAATTGAATTTTTGTTAGGAATCGAAGAAAAAGACAATAAAAATAGTTTAGCTTATCGTTTAGAAAAATTGAATCGTGAGAAAAAAGAACTTGAAATTTTGATTTTAGAAAGTCAAAAAGAATGAGAAGTTGTGAAGCTAATTTTTCACTAAAAACATTATGTTAATGGATTGACACTTTTTTGTAAATGTTGTATTATTATCTTTGTTAAATGAAGTTCATCAGTGAAATTCATTTGACTTCTTTTCTTACATAGTATTAGGGGATAGGTTTTGATGATTTATTCTCTTGAAGGTTCTTTCTTTGTAGGAAGAACCTTTTAGTTTTTCTTTATTTTTGACTTAAAAGTTACAGATTAAATCTTAAATAAAGGCTTATGTTATAATTAAAATATATTGAATAGGAAATGAGAGAGTTATGGAAGAGAAAAAAACTTCAGGAATGTTTGCAGTTTTTGCGGCACTTGGGGCTAATGTTCTGGTTGCAATTAGTAAGTTTATTGGATTTGGTTTATCTGGCTCAGCAGCGATGCTTAATGAAAGTATTCATTCAGTAGTGGATTGTGGGAATCAGATTTTACTTTTGTTTGGCGATCGTCGCTCAAAACAAGCAAGTACTAATCTCCACCAATTTGGTGAAGCTAGAGCAAAATATTTCTTTAGTATGATAGTAGCCACTTTCCTCTTTTTCGGTGGGGGTGTTATTGGGGTAATGGAAGCCTATGATAAATTGGTTCATCCAGCACATAGTGTCGAAAATGCGGGGATTGTTATTGGGATCTTATTGCTTGGGATGGCAATTGAAGGATCATCATTAAGGGTGGCTTTTAAAGAAATTGGCGAATTGAACACAGAAAAGTTACCAATCTTTAAGTTTTTGCATGAAAGTCGTCACAGTGAAATTCTAGTTATATTTGCTGAGGATTTATGTGCAATTATTGGTTTACTTTTAGCGCTTTTGGGAACTATCTTGACGATGGTGACGGGCAATCCTGTTTTTGATGCAATCAGTGGGTTGTTGATTGGTTTCTTGCTTATGGCAGCAGCGATTTTCTTGACAAGGGAATTTTATAGTTTAATTGTTGGTGAACGTGTGACAGATAGTGATTTAGAAAAGATTTTGACAGCTTTTAATCGTCCTGAAGTGGAACGAGTAATTAATGTTAAAACAGTTCACCTTGGCCCAACAGAAATTTTGATTGCTGCAAAAATTGATTTGGTGAGTCAGCTTGTCTTAGAAGATTATGAAATCATTAATCAAATTGAAGCGGAAATTAGAAAAAAAATTAGTGATAAGAAGTGCTATATTTATATTGAAATTGACGAATTCGTTCAGGGATATGTCCAATCTTCAGATTTATAAGCCCAATTTACTGAAGGAAATATTTTAATGATGAGACAAGAAGGAGTGCGCCTATGAAAAATTTTTTTAATCATGTTGAACTGAAATTTGCTAATTTATTATCGAAAATTAGTTTTATGTTGCTTATGGTAGTTGGGCTTTTGATGGTTTATTTTCTATTTAGAGAAGTTTATAATCTTGTTTTACTTGCTTTTCTTTCTGAGAGTGAGGTTCATTATTACGATATTTTGGAAAGTATTCTCTCATTCTTTATCTTCTTTGAATTTTTAACATTGATTATCACTTCATTGAGAAATAAAGGGCATGTGTCATTAATTTTCCTCTTATCACTCGGGATTACTTCACTGATTCGACTTTTGTTAACCTATCATGAACGATTGGTTGGGGTCTTATTGATTGCTAGTGCTATTCTGATATTAATTATTGGCGTCTTTGTCTTAAAGAAATTTGTGTTTCCAAATGATGATACAGCAGATTATTTCTAATCTTGCCTGACAGTTCTGTCAGTAAAATTGAAGACAATAAAAATACTGACAGATTTGTCAGTATTTTTTTAGAATTTTTTCAGGTAAATTTTGTCAATATAGTGATTTTCTGTTTTGTGAAGAATAATTTCTGCCCGATTTCTTGTGGGTTCAATATATTCTCTAAGATTGACACGATTGACACGTGCCCATGTTTCACGGGCTAGATTGATTACTTTTTCTTCTGGCATTTTTGTAAATTGATGATAGAAGTTTGTCTGATCATATTTAGCTAATTTTAAAAGGCTGTCAAAACGTTCGAGGTACCATTTTTCAATAAGTTTTTCGTCAGCATCGACATAAATTGAAAAATCATAAAAATCACTGATATAAAGAAGTTGATTTTGTGGATTTTGAAGAACATTAATTCCTTCTACAATGAGAATATCAGGGCTATCAATTACTTGACTTTGGTTAGGCAAAATATCATAAGTTTCATGTGAGTAAATCGGAACCTCAAATTTTTCACCATTTTTGACGTGATAAAGAAAACTTGTCAATTTTTCCATATCATAGCTTTCAGGAAAACCTTTACGGTCGAGAATCCCCATAGTTTTTAAATCATTAGTCGTGTACAAAAAGCCGTCAGTTGTCACTAAATCAACGGTTAATTTTGGAAAGGCACGTGAAAGCAGGAGTTGGAGAAGCCTTGCAGTAGTTGATTTTCCAACGGCGACCGAGCCAGAAATCCCAATGATGAGTGGGGGAGTTTTGACAATTTTTTGTAGGAAAAGTCCCTTAGAGTAACTCATGTCTTCTAAATTTTTTTTATATAAGCGAAGAAGATGAATCAGTGGTAAATAGACGTCCTCCACATCTTGTAAGCTGATTTCATCATTGAGTGAGCGGATTGATTCTAACTCGTCATGAGTTAAGGGAGCAATCGAAGTATTATAAAGATTTTGCCATGTTTTTCGGCTAATTTCGTCAAAATTAATGAATTCATTCATGACAAATATTTTATCATATTTTTGGCGTATCAAGGTAAAAAAACTAATAAATCTGTAAGCGTATTAAATAAGTTACTGACAAGATTTTTACACTTCTGTCAGTAAAAGTGTAAGAGATTACAAAATAAGTAGAAGTTCTAAAAATTTTTTTAAGATAAAAAAGGGCTTTTATGTTAAAATAAAATTAATGGTTAAAACAAATATGTATTATGAAGACAATCAAGATTTGTCGCATGACTTTCAGACCTTAACAGTTGAATTGTTAGGTCAGTCAATGCGTTTCAAAACAGATCGTGGTGTCTTTTCAAAAAATGGAATTGATTATGGTTCTCGTGTTTTATTGGAAAACTATCAACCTGAAAGTGCAAAAAGTCTTTTAGATGTTGGGTGTGGTTATGGAACATTAGGGTTAACCTTAGCTAAAAAGTTTGATTTAGATGTGACAATGGTTGATGTCAATAGTCGGGCACTTGATTTATGTCGTAAAAATGCGATTGACAATGCTGTCAGTAATAGTATAATTGAACTTTCAAATATTTATGAGTCTGTCAGTGAAAAATATGATGCGATTATCTCGAATCCGCCAATTAGGGCCGGTAAAGAAGTGGTCCATGAAATTTTAGCTGGTGCTTTTGGTCACTTAAATGATGGAGGGCATTTGACGATTGTTATCCAAAAGAAACAAGGTGCTCCGTCTGCTCAAAAGAAAATGGAAGAAGTATTTGGTAATTGTCAGCTTGTAGCTAGAGATAAAGGGTACTTTATTTTAAGAAGTTATAAAAAATAGATAATTATTGATAAGATAAAACTAGGAGGAGCCTATGACCTATCGGATGGTTGATCTCATTCAAAAGAAAAGAGATGGCGGTGAATTTAGCCAAGCTGAAATCGATTGGATGATTGAAAATTATGTCAAAGGAATTGTGCCAGACTATCAAATGTCAGCACTTGCGATGGCAATTTATTTTAAAGGGATGACCACAGAAGAAACTGCTCATCTCACGATGGCAATGGTTCATTCAGGAAAAGAATTTGATTTGACTGATATTGCCGGGATCAAGGTTGATAAACATTCTACTGGTGGAGTGGGTGATAAAGTAACACTTGTTTTAGCTCCGCTTGTAGCTTCATTTGGGGTTCCTGTTGCGAAAATGTCTGGTCGTGGCCTTGGACATACGGGAGGAACTTTGGACAAATTGGAGTCTATTCCTGGCTTCAAATTTGAAAAAACGGAAAAAGAATTTATTGAACAGGTCAAAGAAACCGGAATTGCCATAATTGGGCAATCCGATGAACTTGTTAAAGCCGATAAATTGCTCTATGCTCTTCGAGATGTCACAGCAACTGTTGATATCATTCCTCTAATCGCTAGTTCTGTCATGTCCAAAAAAATTGCCGCAGGCTCTGACGCCATTTTACTAGATGTAACGGTAGGAGATGGTGCTTTTATGAAGTCGGTTGAAGATGCGCGTCTACTTGCTCAAACAATGGTTGAACTTGGAAAATCTGTGGGACGAGAAACCGTCGCTGTCATCACAAATATGAGTCATCCTCTTGGTTTTGCTATTGGAAATCGAAATGAAATGACCGAAGCAGTTAATACTTTGCAAGGAAAAGCACCAAAGGAATTCAAAGAATTTATTGCTGAACTTGCCCAAATTATGTTGCAACTTGCGGGACTTGAAAAATCAATGCCTGAAATTTTAGAGCATTTTACTAATGGACTAGCATATGAAAAATTTGTTGAAATGGTCAAGGCCCAAGGGGGTGACCCAACTGCGTTTGATCATTTGACAGCTCCTCTTCAAGTAAAACATCAAGTAGAAATTAAAGCAGACAAATCAGGATTTATTAGTGAAGAAAAAGCATTAGGAATTGGTCTTCTTGCTATGAAATTAGGAGCAGGACGTGCAACTAAGGCTGATGATATTGATTTTGAAGCAGGTATTACTCTGACTAAAAAAGTAGGAGATAAGGTGGTTGCTGGTGAAGTTATTGCTTATCTTTATTCTAACCGTGAAATTACTGACGAATTAGTTGCTGAATTTAATGATAGCTTGGTCATTAGTGATCAACAAGTTCATCAAAAAGAAATTCTAGAAATTATCAGATAAGATGAAAAATGATTTAAAAATTCCAACACCTGTCATGGCCCTGCAAGTTATCTTGTCGGCTTTGGCTGGTGCAGCGACCAAATTGTACTTACAAAATTTTGGTTGGCTCATTCAACTTATTGCTTTTATCATTATCTTCGTTGTAGTCTACCTCATCGTTGGAATGATTTATTTAAAATTAAAAAAATAGAAAGAACATAAAATGCAAATTAATAAATATATTGACCATACTATTCTTAAAGCCGATGCCTCAAAATCTAAAGTTCAACAAATTATTGATGAAGCAAAAAAATATGATTTCATGAGTGTTTGTATTAACCCAACATGGGTAAATTATGCCAGTCAAGAACTTAAAGATTCCGACGTTAAAGTATGTACAGTTATTGGTTTTCCTTTAGGGGCCAATACTTCTGAAGTCAAAGCATTTGAAGCTAAAAACGCCATTGAAAATGGTGCTGATGAAATTGACATGGTCATTAATATTGGTGCAGCGAAATCTGAGGCTTGGGATCTTGTTGAGTCAGATATTGCAGCTGTCAATGCAGTAAAAGGTGATAAACTTCTTAAAGTTATCATTGAAACAAGTCTTTTGACTGACGATGAAAAGATTAAAGCTTGCCAAATTGCTAAAGCAGTTGGTGCTGATTTTGTCAAAACTTCAACAGGTTTCTCAACGGGTGGAGCAACTGTCCATGATGTAAAATTAATGCGTCAAACCGTTGGCCCAGATATGGGGGTTAAGGCTTCTGGTGGGGTTCATAATCTTGAAGAAGCAAAAGCAATGATTGATGCGGGTGCAACGCGTCTTGGTGTTTCAGCAGGTGTTGCAATTATGGAAGGTTTGACTTCAAATGACAGCTACTAAAGAAATGATTATAGCCGCCCGCGAAGCGGCGGGTTTGGCTTACGTTCCTTACTCTCATTTTCCTGTTGGAGCAGCTTTTCATACCACTCAGGGACAAATTATCACAGGTTGTAATATTGAGAATGCTAGTTTTGGGCTCTCTAATTGTGCTGAACGGACAGCTATTTTTAAAGCTATTTCAGAAGGTGTGAAAGATTTCGATGCTCTTTATGTGTTCGGAGAAACAGAAGAACCAATTAGCCCTTGTGGTGCTTGTAGACAAGTTATAGCAGAATTCTGTCCAGCAGATATGCCAGTTTTTCTGATTTCTAAAAATGATAATGTTAAAGAAACTTCAGTTGAGGAACTTTTGCCATATTCTTTCAAAAATCTTGATTAAAATAAAATTGATATGCTATCAAAAGGTAGCATATTAATTTGTAACTAAAGTAAGCGCTTTAACTCTTTTCTTTTAAAAATGTAAAAATGGTAATTACTGACAAATATGAATAATTCTTAGTAATTGATAGGTTATTTCCGAACATTTAATGAGAAAAAGGGATATTCAGCTTATTTGGACTTGCAAAAAGACTAAATATATCTTAAAATAGTCTTAAGCTATATTTAGCCAAACAAAATTCGGAGGATACCCTTTCCATGAAAAAACGTGTAATCGCAGTTAGTGCTCTCGCACTTGCATCAGTCGCAGTCCTTGCAGGATGCCGTTCACATGACGCAGCCGGTTCAGGTAAAGCAAAAACTGACCTCAAAGCAGCAATCGTCACCGATACTGGTGGTGTAAATGACCGTTCATTTAACCAATCAGCTTGGGAAGGTCTTCAAAGCTGGGGGAAAGAAAATAACCTGAAAAAAGGTACAGGATACACTTATTTCCAATCTAACTCTGCTTCAGATTATACAACTAACTATAACTCTGCGGAACAACAAGGCTACAAACTTTTGTTTGGTATCGGATTCTCTTTACAAGATGCAACATCAGCTGCAGCAAAAAACAATCCTAAATCTAACTTTGTAATCGTTGACTCAGTCATCAAGGACCAAAAAAATGTAGCATCAGCAACATTTGCGGATAACGAAAGTGCCTATCTTGCTGGTGTAGCTGCTGCAAAAGCAACTAAGACTAACAAAATTGGTTTCATCGGTGGAATGCAATCAGATGTTATTACACGTTTTGAAAAAGGTTATGAAGCTGGAGCTAAATCTGTAAACCCAGATATTAAAGTTGATGTTCAATATGCGGGATCTTTCTCTGACGCGGCCAAAGGTAAAACAATTGCTGCAGCTATGTACGGTGCTGGCGATGATGTGGTTTATCAATGTGCTGGTGGTGTAGGAACTGGTGTATTCAGTGAAGCTAAAGCATTAAACTCAACTAAGAATGAAGCTGATAAAGTTTGGGTTATCGGTGTTGACCAAGACCAAGAATATCTTGGAAAATACAAATCTAAAGACGGCAAAGATTCTAACTTTGTACTTGTATCAACAATCAAGGAAGTAGGGAATGTTGTAAAAGATATTGCTGACAAGACTAAAGATGGTAAATTCCCTGGTGGAACAATCGTTACTTATGACCTTAAAAATGGTGGGGTTAACTTAGGACTTGACAGTGCAAATTCAGAAATCAAAGATGCTGTTGCTAAAGCAAAAACAGATATTATTGATGGAAAAATTACTGTTCCTTCAAAATAATTAAAGACTGATCAAAAATAAAAAAGAGTTAGTTATTAACTAATTCTTTTTTGATACCATAACACTCAATAGGATATAAGATTTGCGATTATTTTAAATGTTCTTTATTTGTAAGTTAAGTGAACTATGATATAATGGTAGACAGATATTAAAGTGGTATATATTGTTATTATTTAGTTAGGGGGAACTATGGCAAGAAAATCAGTACCAAATTATGTAAAAATACATGATGCCTTAAAAGATGAAGTTGAAAAAGGCATCTGGAAAATTGGACAACGTCTTCCAAGTGAGCGTGATTTGGCAGAGCGTTTTGCTGTTAGTCGAATGACGGCTAGACAAGCTGTGACAGCTTTGGTTGATGAAGGAATCCTTGACCGTCGTGTGGGTTCTGGAACTTACGTTGCTAGCCGACGTGTTCGTGAAAGAATGCGTGGAACAACTTCCTTTACAGAAATTATTAGTTCACAAGGTAAAGTTCCCTCAACAGAAGTTTTAAGCTATATTAGAACTGCACCTAACGAGGTTGAATGTGAAAAGCTAAATATTACCAAAAAGGATTCAATTATCCGAATGGAGCGGATTCGTTATGCGGATAATATCCCGATTTGTTATGAGGTGGCAAGTATTCCCTTCAAATTGGTCAAGTCTTTTGATAAAAAAGAAATCACGAGTAATTTTTTTAAAACTTTGGAAAGTCACGGATATGTGATTGGGCGTAGTGAACAGATTGTTTCAGCTAAAAGAGTGAGTACAGAGGTTTCAGAGTATTTAAAAACAAGAGTTGGAGCTGCTATTCTTGGTTTAACACAGGTTTCTTATTTAATAGATGGTACAGCCTTTGAATATGTTTTGTCTCAATACGTTGGTGACCGGTTTGAGTTTTATTTGGAAAGATAAAAAGGACTTAGTGAAGTCCTTTTTTTACTTGCCGACGATATTTGTACTGACGAAGTTGAAAATGAATCCAACATCCTATACAAAAACCACTTAAAGCAATAGAAGCGGCTAGAAAAACAAAAGCTGCAAAGATTATTGCTAAGATAGGATGATTAGTGATTGAGGAAATCAAACTAGCACTTAATAGAACAGTAGCAATAATTTGATTGAAACGAAGGTCTGATTTATCTTCGAGCACGTATTCTGAAGCTTTCTTTTTTAGAAATCTTTTGGCGATTAAAATGATAAAGTTTTTCTCAAAAAGAATGCCAGAAAGTCCAGCGAGAATAGGAAGCAAAAGGATCCAATAAAACTGAGTCACAACTGCTACAATAATACTAAGAACAATGAAAGTTTGATTAGTACGCACGAGTGGGCGGGGAATGCCCAGAGAAGTATTTTTAGCCATAAAAACTCTCCAATCTTGATAAATTGATTTTATACTAATTGGAGAGTTTTGGTTATAAGATTATTTTAACATGATAAGTAAATTTGCTGAAGGCTTCAATTAAAGGTTAACGGTGAAAGTTGTTCCTTTTCCAAGAATCGATACAACGTCGATTGTCCCATGGAGCTCTTGAACATTTTTCTCTACGATAGCAAGCCCTAAACCTGTTCCACTAACTTCTGCACGACTTTCATCAACTCGGTAGAAACGGTCGAAAATTCGCTCTTTTTGAATTTCACTAAGACCAGGACCATTGTCGGTCACACTGAAGATGACTTTATTTTGTTCAAGATGTAAGCTGACAAAAATTTGTCCATTTGCTGGAGTGTATTTAATTGCATTTTCAATCAAATTCTCAAAAATACTGTGAACCATTGGTTCATTGGTTTTAAAAGTGATTTCTTCAATTTGAGATTCTAAATGAAGTGATTTTTCATTAATTTGTGGTCCTGAGCTTTGGAGAATATTTTGTATCAAAGCGGTAAGATTAATTTTCTTTTTATCAATTCGATGATTTTGTTTGGTCAAAAGCAGCGTGTCCTGAACTAAATTCATCAGGCGTGAACTTTCTTTATTGATAATAGATGCGAAATTTTTTGTGTCGGAACTTGAAATTGAATCTGTTTCAAGAAGTTCTGCAAAGCCTTTGATAGAAGCAAGGGGAGTTTTTAATTCATGAGAAACGTTAGCAATAAAAGCATTATGAGCATCAACTGTTCGACGATAAGAGCTAACATCCATCATTGTTACCATAAATCGACTATCTAAATCAGGTAAAGGAGTGATACGGACTTGATAATAAGCTCCAAGTTTTTCAAAATAGAAAAGTTTTTCTTGAATATCAGGATGTAAAATTTTATCAACAAGAAAATTTAAGAAATCAGCATAGGGGCTGAAAATATCTAGATTTTCAGTATCTGAAAATTCATTTTTGAAAGAAGCATTGGTACGACGGATTTGTCCTTTATTATTATAAATGAAAATTGGAAATTGGAAAAATTCAATAAATTCGTAGAGATTTTCTTTCTTTTCAGTATGAGAGAGTGCTTGTTTTTGAATTTTTTCGCCCAGTTTATTGAGCTCAGTTGTAATTTTATCGTCGTTCTCATTCATCAAATAACTTTGAGTTAATGGACTGCGTTCAATATTTTTAATTTTAGCAACAGTATTTTCCCGAAAAACGTAGGCTCTCTGAGCAGAACGTAAAACTTGGATGGCAACAGCTAAATAAAATAAAATTGCAAAAATGATAATGGCAAAATCTGTAAAGAAAGTCGAAGTACGATTTTCTGTAACCTTTAGATAGCCGTTAATTTGTCCCTCCCTAAATATAGGACTGGTCACGGTTATTTCTTGAGAATCCAAACTACGTGCGTAAGTAGCACCTTTTTTTATTTTTTTAGTATCCGAATTTACTGTATTCTTTGGCAGATGTTCGAAATTATCTGGCAGAGGATTATCAGGATGTTTTTCTAAAAAGAGTTGTATTTTATCTATTGTTTTTAATACTCGATTTGTATCATTTTCTAAGATATTTTGGTTCGATAGAATCACCAGACTTAAGGTCGCAATAATATAGAGGACCGTCATAATCATGATGTGTTTAAGTTTCATTTTCTTCAAAATAGTATCCGAATCCTCGTTTTGTTTTGATATAATGATTATTTAATTTTTTACGAATTTTAGAAATGAGCACATCAATAGTGCGGGTTTCAGCAGTGTCTGAAATTCCCCAAAAATGTTGTAGGAGTTCTTCACGACTGACAATTTTTCCCTCTCTTTTAGCTAAGAGCTCAAGAATTTCAAATTCTCGTTTAGTTAAATCTAAAACTTTTTCGTCAAAAGTGACTTCTTTTTTTATAAAATCAATGACCAATCTGTCAGTAACTAATGATGAAAGACTCTCATCTAAAGATTCACTGACAGTTTCGGATGGTGCTTGGTTATACATTTGATTTCTGCGAATGAGCGCATCGGCTCTGACAATGATTTCTTTCATTGGAGTCGTTTTATCTAAATACTCATCAGAACCTGCTGACAGCCCTGTCAGTTTCATTTCATCATCATCTCGAGCAGTTAAAATTAAAATTGGTGTAAAATTACCTTCTTTACGAAGTTTTTGGGTGACTTCAATTCCGGAATATTCGGGCATCATTAAATCAAGAAGAAGTAAATCAAAAGGATTTTTACGAGCTTTGTCATAAGCTTTTTTCCCGTCTGATACAATAGTTACTTCGTAATCATTTTGCCGAAAATTATAAGATAAAAGGGTCAAAATTGCCCGATCATCATCAGCAATTAAAATTTTTTTCATACTTTTAATTATAACGAAAACAAGGAGTTTTGTATAGAATAAATTATTATTTTTAGCTAAAAAAATAATGGATATTTCGACTTTGATAAAGATAAAAAAATTACATTTTATTGTTTTTAATCGTCAATTAGAAAATAATGAATAAACATAAAAAATGATATATATTTTGTTATAATAGAGCTTATGGAAATCGAAAAAACGAATCGAATGAATACTCTTTTTGAGTTTTATGCGACACTCTTGACTGATAAACAAATGAATTACATTGAACTTTATTATGCTGATGATTATAGTTTGGCAGAGATTGCTGAAGAGTTTAATATCAGTCGTCAAGCTGTCTATGACAATATCAAAAGAACAGAAAAAGTACTTGAAAGCTACGAAGAAAAATTACATCTTTTTAGTAATTATGTGGTTCGTAATCAATTATTAGAAGAGCTGATGAAAAAATATTCTACTGACCAATATTTAATCGCTAAATTACAAGAAATTCAACAAATTGATGAAGAAGAGTTTTAAAGAATTTACTGACAGAAATTTTTTTATTACTGACAGCTTTGAATCAAATGATAAATGAGTCTGTCAGCTCACCATTTTTATATAAAAAAACATCCATTAATGAAATTTTACTGACAGAAAAGTTAAAATATGCTATAATTAGACTTCAAGGTTCAAAGAATTACTGACAGCATAATCAGTAACTCTCTCCTTAAATTTGGGGGCGTTACGGATTCGACAGGCATTGTCGCGCATGAACTGCAACTGCTGAGGGATCAGGAAAATCATCCGCAGATAAATATAACTGCTAAAAATAATACACAAACTTACGCAATGGCAGCCTAAACAGCACCATGCGTGCCTGATTTTTGCTCACTGATGGCAATTTGATGGCCTAAACTTTTAGTCAGATACGTTGTTGTGGAGGCTTGACGCAGCAAAAGAGATTTAAAGCCCCGCAAAATGTCGCTGTTTGAGACTGGCTTTGGCATTTTGTTAAATTTGAGAAAGTCCTATGGTTGTAGACGTTGATGTAGCAAGGTGTTTGGACAGGGGTTCGACTCCCCTCGCCTCCATTGAATGGATTTTATAGAATCCTATAGCATTATAAATCGCTCAACAGAGCGGTTTTTTTTTTGTAATCCGATATGATACGATATAATCTGATAAAAGGGAGGGAGAAAAAGAGGGAGAAAAAATAAAAAACCAGCATTAATATACTGGTTAAAAATCAATATAATCTGAAAATTGTTGACCAATTTTATCTTTTGCAAATTTAGTAATATGAGTATAAATGTTCATTGTTGTTTTTAAATCTGCATGCCCTAGGCGATATTGGACTTGTTTTAAACTCATGCCAGATTCAAAAAGTAAGCTTGCATGAGTATGTCTAAATGCATGAATTCTGATTGGTTCAATGTCTTTTTCTTTGGTTATCTCTAAAAGCCATTTTCTAGGTTTTGAAGGTGATAGCATCCCTCCATTTTCAGATTCAAAAATTCGTGTGGATTCAGGATAGGTTTGGTGCAATTCATCAAGGATTTTACAAGTTTTTTCATCAAGGCTTAACAATCTGTTTGAATTAGCTTTAGGGGGAAGTATTTCATATCCTACAGGAGAATGAGAAATAGCCTTGTTGATATCAAGAGTTGATTTTCTATAATCTTTCCATTCAAGAGCGAGAAGTTCACCTTTACGAATTCCAGTAAAAGCAAGGATACGAAATAAAGCTATTTTCTTAATGTCATTCGTTTTTTCTACTAAATCCATAAAATATCTTAATTCATCGGTATCATAAAAATCTTTCTTTTCTTCAACTTTTTTCTTAATACCTTGAGACGTCACAGGAAGCGCTGGATTGGCTTGTATGTAACTTAGCAGAGCAGCGTGATTAAATACCTTGCGAACCATTCCGAATAGTTTACGAGCAAATTTAAGCTTCTCAGATAAATCATTTCTAAAGTTTTGTAACTCCATGGGTGTAAAATCTGATAGTTTTGTGCTTCCTATGACGGGTAAGACATGTTTTTCAAATGCTCTAGTAGTTTTGTAGTAAGTGCTGTTCTGTACTTCCTTTTCATAAACCAATAACCATTCATCATAAAGTTCTTTAAACGTCATAGCACTTTTTGGCGTAGGATTGTCAATTTCTTCTTGGATATTATGCAAAGCAGCTCGGGCATCAGCTTTGGTTTTAAAGCCACTTTTTTCAGCATACTGGCTTTTACCATTCTTTTTCCCAATATAAGCTTTGAATTTATAAGCAGTAGTGCCATTTTTCTTTTTATATGCTTTTATTTCCAAAGTTGCTTTTTATACCTCATTTCTGATAAAATGGTATAGTAAAAAGCTTGTTAAAAGCTTTTGTACTACTTTATAGTTTAAATCCGCCCTAGCCGTCCAAAGTTTGGGTGGATTTTTTATTTTATGCTGGAAGATTATTTACTGCATATTGTGCTTCCTCAGCAGTGAATTTTTCACCATAAGATGAAGTGAGCTGATCATAAATAGAATCTTTTGACATTGCCATTTGAGATTGATAAGACTTTGCCTTTTCTAAAGCATTTTTATTGTAATCTGCATTTAGGTTATCTACTGCGTATTGAGCAGCTTCAGCTGAAAATCCTTCTCCCATATCGGAGGTTAGTTGGTCGTATATTCCCGCCTTAGACATATGCATCATATTGGAATAAGATTGTGCTTTTTTTAGAGCATTTTTATATTCAATAGGAGTAGCGGCTTCTTTTGCCTTAGCATCAGCTTCGGCTTTTGCCTTAGCATCAGCATCGGCTTTAGCCTTAGCTTCTGCGTCAGCTTTTGCTTTTGCATCGGCTTCTTTTTTCTTAATTACTTCAGGATTCTGTTTGATAGTAATTTCTTTAGTGGTTTTACCACCACCATTTTTTGCAGTTATTTCAACTATATCTTGATCATTTACTTCGTCTAGTTCATATTTTAAAGTAAAATTACCATCTTTATCAGAGGTCACTTTATCACCTATAATACCATATCCAATTTGTACTTTGGTATTTGGTGTTGTTTTACCAGTAATTTCAGCAGTTTTTGAACTATCTGCGACAACAGACTCAGGAATTTCAAGCGTAGGTTTATTACTTGATTCGGTTGTGCTTTTTTCGCTATTCTTTGACCCCGAATTACTACCCGGAGAACATGCAGCTAATGAAATAGCAGTAAACATAGTTACTCCAATAAGTGCTATTTTTTTCATAATGTTTATGTTCCTAATCTAGCTTTTTATGAGAATCAAGACATTGCTCGTAGTTTTACTTTTTATAGAATTTTCTCTGAGATTATTTTTGCAATTTCTGATACATTCGCACGAGTTGAGAATTCAAGTTTAACTTTTCCAAGACCAGAGAACCATAATTCAAGTTCACTATCCAGATCAAAAGTTCCAGCAGTTTCGATTGAGAAACTTTGAATTTTTGAATAAGGAAGAGAAGTAAAGTCTTTTTTCTTTCCTGTAATTCCTTGAACATTAATTGCAATGATACGGTGTGTTGTAAAAACAACGCCATCTCGAATTCCTTTGTAAGTTCCTAAAATTGATTCTCCGGTTACAAATATTGGTGAGATAAGGTTTGTAAAAGCATTGTTGTCTACTGGGTTCAGTTTAATGAAACTAGCATTGTTAAAATCTATCATTTATTTTACTCCTTACCAGTTTAGTGATGGCGCACATTATTTATATATTAATCAGCTCCCAATAATTGCTGAAACTCTATTTCTGCCATATTATAGAAATTATGGCTTAGATGATAACGATCCAGAAATTGATAAATATTAACAGATTCAATTACATCAAAATAACTAATGTAATCTACGATATAATCATGCATTTCTTGCTTATTTATACTAACTTTTATTTCATCTTCAAATATTTCAGTGATAGCTTCATGCAGCTCTAAATATTCATTTTTGATGATTGACTCAGCCAATTCAAAAGGTGCATCTGTTGTATTCACAAACACATTGAAATATTCATAGCTTCCCCCATTGGCTTCAAATATTTCCCAAAGCAGAAGAATCGCTTCGTGGTTTGCTCTAACTTCTTGTGGATTGATTGCATCAAAATATTTTCCACGATGGTTATCTTTATTAATGATATGAATCAATTCATGAGCAACTTCGAAAGGAGTTGCTTCATCAGAATTATAAATCATTACCCTAGCATCAACATTAACAACTGCCAGTAGTGGCATAGATTTAATATCACATATTTTGAATCCACATTTTTCAATTTCTTTAAGGAGATATTCTAAAAGCTCCTGTTTGCTCATAGAAACCTCCTATTTGTCTTCTAGCTCTTTTCCTAGAGCTTTTTTCATAGCTTCTTTTACTTCATCAGTTAGAGGTCTGCCATCAAATGAAACCCACTTGTCCCAATCAACTTTATTATCATCCACTAAATCTGCAAGGTCAAATTTTTCTTGATCGTTTTTAATAGAAACAATTTTAGATTTCTGTTCTTCTTGCTCTTCCAATTGAGAAGAAGCAGTATCAAGAACTATTTTTTGACGAGGTTCGTCAAGTTCAGAGCTAATTTGATTTATTTTATCCAGAATCGTAATTGACTGTTCTGATAAATTTTCATTCATTAATTTACTTAATGGAATAGAAAATATTTTTGCGATGTCATTTAAGACACCCGCTTTTGGCGTGTACTTGCCTTTTTCCCATTCACTTACAGATGAAGAACTTTTTCGCCCAAGTAAATTAGCAAGTTCTAATTGCTCCATATTATTTTTTTGTCTAAGATATTTTAAATTGATAGCAAAATAATTTTCATTACTATTATTCTTTTTCATAGATATATAATAACACATATTTCGGTAAAAGTGAAATATATTTCTTGTTTTTTATATTATTTTTCGGTTTTTGTGAATTTTACTCTTGACTTCGGAAAAACCGAAGTGTATAATTAACTCATAAAGTCAAACAAGCGAACAATCATGGAGCATTCAGTACGGCAGACGGAACAGGCTCAAATGACGGTACACGACGTATCCACCGCGACGTAAGTAGCAAGTTTGGCAAATAAAAAGCCCCAGAGGGGCAAAGGAAATTAAATGATTGATAAACTTCTGGAATGGTTTTGTTATTTCACGGACTTTTTAATGAATTATGAAGAAGAACATCCATATAAGTTTTCATTAATAATATCTGTAATATCAAGCCTAGTTACTAATTTAATTATTTTAGTATTTGTTTGGTTACTATCCATGTAATTATTAATGCGAGGATAGTGGTAGCTATAGATACCCCGATTGGAGTAAGTATGCTTTTCATCCAAAATGATTTTCGATCTTCTACTAACCTAATTTTATGATCTTGAAGAACTCTTTTTCCTTTTCCTGATATTTTGTATTCACCAGTGTAATTATTAGAAGGATGAAAAGAGGTATCCAGTTTCGAAAGAGGAATAATGTAGCCAGCTTTACTTTTTAGTGGTCTACCTTGAATATCTTGGCGCTGTTCACTTCTTGAAAGTAGCATAAGTCTTTCATCAAGGCTTTCAATGTTTGGAAAATGTTCTCTTATTTTATCTTTATGAATGTTTGGATTGTTTTTGATAAATTCAATGATATCATAGTCTAATTTTTCTAATTGTTCGTTCATAAAACCTCCAATATAATTTTAGTTTAGTCACTTACATTATAGCACGGAGTTATGATATCACTCACAATGAGCAGGGGAGACTGGCGAACAGGTTCGATTCCTGAACTTCCCTTACTGCGTATGCAGAAATTTTAAACACAGAAAGGAGCCAGTATGGCAACAGCAATTACAGATTTAAGAAAACTAAATCGTTTATCGCAAAGTCAACTCGCAGAAAAGGCAGGATTGACTCAGAAAACAATCGGTAACTATGAAAAAGATATTAGCTTTATCCGAAATGCTCAATACAAAAATATTGAAAAAGTAGCAAAAGCATTAGGAGTATCTGTTGATATTATTTTTTTAGAAGACACTTCGGTTTTTCTGAAACGGATTAATCAACAAAATACAAAAGTAAGCTAAGAAAGGATTTAGGAAATGAACAAATTACAAAATTTCACAAATGGAATTTTCAATCTTGATGTTAAAGTCGAGGGAGAAGAAGTTCTATTTAGTGCAGAACAAGTCGCAAAATCGTTAGGTTTAACTCAAAAGCAAAATAAGAGCGGAAAAATTTACGAGAGTATTCGCTGGGAAACTATTAATAAATATCTTCCCCAACTTTCTGGGGAAATTGAAAAAGGCTCATTTATCAGTGAACCTATGGTTTACAAACTTGCATTCAAAGCAAACAATGCTGTATCTGAAAAATTCACAGATTGGCTGGCTGTTGAAGTCCTTCCGACAATCCGTAAGCATGGAGCGTATATGACTAATGAAGTCATTGAAAAAACTTTAACAAGTCCAGACTTCATTATTCAGCTTGCCACTAAACTCAAAGACGAGCAAGAAGCACGTCTTGAACTTGAAAAAGAAAATAGTCATCTCAGTCTTGATCTTGCTGAAGCAACTGAAAAGACTCGATACCTTGATTTGATTCTTGATAGTCCAGACGAATTAATTGTAAAACAAATTGCTCAGGATTATGGAATCAGTGCTGTTAAGTTTAATCAAATTTTGAATAAACTACGAATTCAATATAAGCAAAATAATCAATGGATTCTTTATTCAAAATTTCAAGGTAAAGGGTATATCAAGAGCCGTACATTTAATTATATCGGTTCTGACAAAAAGCAACACACACGAATCAATACTTGCTGGACTCAAAAAGGTAGAGAATTCTTATATCGCAAGCTTAAAAAAGCTGGATATCTGCCAGTAGTTGAGCAAGATCTTGCTTAGAAAGGAAAATTCATGTTTGAAGAAATGATTCAAAAGCTGAGAGATTCAGTTAGAGGAATTGTTTTAGATTCCATGCATGACTATATCTCCAATGATGGAAAATATCCTCTTGCTTTAACTCAAAAACAAGTTATGGAGCTGATTGGGTGTAAGGATGAAAGCACATTCTCAATTTCATTTAAAGAACATTTGAAATTTGCTGAAATGAATTACGGGAAATCAGGGACAAAATGGTCAAGAGATTTAGTTATTGAATGGTTCAAAGAACCACGAAATTTGCAATTGCAAAGACGAGGTAAATAATATGGCCTCCACATACAAAATTAATTAATTAAATGCGGCGCTCCGCTAGAAAAGATTAAAAACTATGTTTGGATTTAAAACAGAAGAAGAAAAAGCTAAGTTAGCTGATTATGACAGACTTTTAGCTGAAAATAAAGATTTGCTAGCTCATGATAAAGCGATGGAAGAAAATCGCAATGAGTGGATGGATTACGCTAAAACCATTGAGGCTAAACTTGAATCAGCCGAAACAGAATTAATTATTCGTCGAAAGAATGATGAATTTCGTCAAAAGTTGGCGGTGATGAAATGAAAAATCAAGTAAAAACAATTAATCATCTTGGACAAGTAGTTTATCAAGAGTCAGTGGAATTTTATAAAGAAAAACTCTCAGTTTACTCAAAAGATTTCCTTCAAAATTCGCTCATCCCTCAGCTTTATGAATGGTCAAATGCATATAAAGCAGCGGTTGAACTGACAAAATAAAAAAGCCCTGCATGGCACGCAGAGCAAGTAGGAAATTCGCCAAAACTTCTACTTAAATTATACCACGAATGCCTAGAAATTTGAAATGGAGAATTTAAATGGACAAAGAAAATATGATAAGTCAGAAATTAAGAACCTTACTGGCAGAAAAAAATATGAGAGCTTTAAATCTAGCTAAAGAAACTGGTATTGCACAATCAACTCTTTCTAATATTACTAGTGGGAAAAGTAAAAGCATCCAGTTTGATACTATCGAAAAAATTTGTATTGGTTTAGATATACAACCAAGCGAACTATTCGCTAAATGTAAAAAATAAGAAACGGAGAATTTAAATGAGCGTCGAAAAGAAATTAAAAGGTAAATTCAAGCCAAAACAGTCAGGAACTGCAAAAGATTTTGCTCTTTATCTTATCGGAAATGGCTATTCTTTTTCATACAAAGAAAATGAAAAAACTGGTGATATCACAATTGATATAAATTTTGAATATGATGCATTGTTTGAAGATGCTAAACAAGCATTCGACAGCATGGAAGAAAAAAATAATCCTCAAATGTCAATTTTTGAAGAAGAAAATTATAGTAGGAGATAAAAATGTCAAATCAAATCACTAAAACACAACAAACTCTTAAAAGTCCAGAGGTAAAAAAGAAGTTTGAAGAAGTGCTAGGCAAAAAAACGGAAGGCTTCGTTGCAAGTTTACTATCAGTAGTTGGTAATTCTAATTTAAAAAATGCTGATGCAAATAGTGTTATGACTGCAGCAATGAAAGCAGCTACTCTTGATTTACCAATTGAACCAAGTCTTGGATTTGCTTATGTAATTCCTTATGGGAGAGAAGCACAATTTCAAATTGGATATAAAGGGTTTATTCAATTAGCTTTACGAAGTGGCCAATTGACTGGTCTTAACTGTGGAATTGTATATGAAAGTCAATTTGTAAGCTATGACCCACTTTTTGAAGAATTAGAACTTGATTTTAGTCAGCAAGCAAGCGGAGATGCAGTTGGATATTTCGCAAGTATGAAATTAGCTAATGGATTTAAAAAAGTTACTTACTGGTCAAAAGAGCAAGTCTTGGCACACAAGAAAAAATTTGTCAAATCAGCTAATGGTCCGTGGCGCGACCACTTTGATGCAATGGCTCAAAAAACAGTTTTAAAAGCCATGCTTACTAAATATGCTCCAGCATCTATTGAATCAAAAATGATTCAAACGGCAATCACAGAAGATGATAGTGAGCGTTTTGAAAATGCTAAAGATGTTACGCCAGATGAGCCAGTTATTTCAATTGATGAATCAGTTACTTCCGAAGTTTCACATAACGAATCTTCTACAGAAAGTCAGGAACAAATTCCGGAAGATGAAGTGGAAGAATTGTTCCCAATTGGTAAAAGCTGATGAATAAAAGATTAAGTTTTTCAAGTTTAAAAGCATTTTCTGATTGCGAAGCCGAAGCTGTTGCAGTTATGGCTGGAGAATGGGATAGCCAAGCCACTTTTTCTCCATCGACAATTGAAGCTATGAATGCTGGAAGCTATGTTCATAAATATTTCGAAAGTAATAAGGCTTTAGAGGAGTTTAAGTTAGAGCATGAATCAGATATGTTCACTAAAAAAGGAAGTCTGAAGTCTCAATTTCAAATTGCTGAGAAAATGGTTCAAACGCTTGATAATGATCCGTTGTTTAAAACAATCTACCAAGGAGTTAAAGAACTTGAAATATTCGGGAAAATTCAAGGAATAGAATTTCATGGATTCCTAGATTGTTTGAATCTAGAGCGAAATATATTTATTGATATCAAAACAATCAGAGGTTCTATCAGAGATAAAGAATGGTCAGAAACTGAATACCGAAGAGTGAGCTGGATTAAAGCAAGAAAATATTTATGGCAAATGGCTATCTATCAAGAAATACTAAGACAGTCCGACGATGAAAAAATTGGAAAGAACATTAGTCCAGTTATTTATGCGGTAACTAAAGAAACTTTTCCTGATAGTGCTGGAATTACTATTCCACAAGAATGGTTAGATGATTCGCTTGATGAGGTTTGCGAATTTACTGATAAATATATTGAAGTATTGAATGGAAGAGTTCCAGTAAGATGCGAACAATGTAACTATTGCAAAGCAACAAAACGAAATATTCAAACAATTTCGTACTCAGATTTAATTTAAACCTATGAGCAAACTGCAGTCCTCACTAATCCTGAGCAGTAGAATTAGAAATAATTCAACTTTAAGCAAGGCTACCTTGGGCGGTAGTTTCGTATTTAGTCAAAGCTGGAGGGTGGCGTAACGAGCCGTAAAGTCAATGAGTATTTAGTGTTTACACATAACCACTCATCGCCAGCTTTTAATTTGAAATGAAAACTTGAAATAAATATAGAAGAAAGGAAGAACACATGGAATTTGAAACGTGGAAAAAAATTGAGTTTATTAACTCTCCAAAAATTGTTGGTATTCCAGTAGGTGAATATGAGATTAGCAGCCATGGAAATTTGAGACAAGTTATAAGTGATAATATTCGCAAGAAAGTAAAAATAAATACCACATCAGACCAGCGGCCAAGATATGGTTTTACACTCGATAACGGAAAACGAGTAATGCCATTTATACATCAATTGGTAGCACAATCATTCATTCCAAACCCTGAAGGACTGCCAAACGTTAAACATATTGATGGTAATAAATCAAATAATTATGTTGGAAATCTAAGGTGGTCGAAGTGATGGAACAAAGCACAAAGTTTTTTAACCAAATACCAGTACCAATTATTGAAGCTGATGATTTAAATGATTTTGAAAAACTTCTTTTTAGTGAAATTTATACAATGGCTAATTCTTTTGGAAGTATCTTTCCTTCAAATGCTTATCTTGCCAAAAGATACGGCAAGACAAAAGGAACAGTTTCAGCTAATCTGAAGCGTCTTGAAGAAAAAGGATACATCAAATTAGAATATGAGTTTGAAAATGGAGAAGTTAAAAAGAGATATATTTATCCCTATGTTGATAAATCGGTAGGGGGTATACCGAAGAATCCGCATACCCCTACCGAACAATCATTAGAGGGTATACCGAAGAATCGTAAGTATAATATATCATCTAATAAATCAATTAATAGATCAAATAATAATATATCGGACAAGTCCGATAAAGAGTCTGATTTAGAAACTAGATTTAATAATCTTTGGAAAATATATCCTAACAAAAAAGGAAAACCGAAAGCTCTATTAGCTTATAAAAGAGCTGTAAAATCTGGAACGACAGACGAAGAGATAAAAACGGGTCTTGAAAACTATTTATCAGAAATACGAATCAAAAATACCCAACAGAACTATATAAAACATGGTAGCACATGGTTTAACGGCAAAGGTTGGGAAGATGACTATGATTTAACACCTATTCAAGGATTTAAAAATAGCAAAGTTATCAAACCTGCTCCTAACTGGTCTAATCAAAGATTTGAAAAAGACGAAGAAACGCTGACAGCGGAAGAATTCGAGGAATATATGAATGGCTTGGACTCTTAAAAAACGTGCTCTTGATGAGGGGCTATCAGAGTATTTTCGTAGCTTTATTCCTGGGATTACCCATAAACAATACTGCAGATATGTTGAAAAAGCTTATGAAGAGGAAATAGTATTAAGTCCTATCACTTTTATCGCAATAGTTAAAGGTATTGACAATGAAAAAGCAACCGAAATATTTTTTGAAAAAAATAAAGAACTGACAAATTCAGGAGTAATTCCTGCAATTGCTAGATTTGGAGAAGCAAGTGAAATTCCAGCAAACTAAAAATTCAAAATATGGAGCAAAGAAAACAACGGTAGATGGCATTGTATTTGATAGCAAAGCTGAATCGATCTACTATTTGCAACATAAAAATGATGAACGGATGACCATGCAAGAGAAGTTTGTTCTCATGGATAAATTCAGATTGAACGGAAAACTTTATAGAGAAATAGCTTATAAAGCGGACTTTGTTTTCAGAAATGAAGCTAACGAGATTATCAAAGTTGTTGATGTAAAAGGCATGGTCCTACCTGAATTTAAAATGAAAGCAAAATTATTTGCTAACAGATATGGAATTCCGATAACAATTGCTAAGAAAGTAGCAAGAATGAATATGTTCGAGGAGAGCGAGATATGAGGATGATTAAAACAAATTTTGTCACTTTAAAAAAGCTGTATGGATTGGCAAGAAATAATAATTACAACGCTAACCACAAAGAATTGTCTGTGAAAATCAGTGGTCGAACTAAACACAATCACGAACTTTCTCAGCTTTACTTAGATATTTGCAATAAATACAACCACTCAAAGCAAATGAAATGGAAAGATTTATACAAAATACTTGAAGAATTAATTCAAGGTTTAGCAATTGAACTTTAGAAATGGATAATTTACATGATAAAAAATGAATATGTGAAACAAACATTATCAGGAGATAGTCAAGAGATTAATATTTATAAATCGGCTGATGACGAAAAATGGAATATCTCTTGTACTATTCCGAAATTCGCAAGAAAATATTCAAAATTCTTAGAAGATGGCCGAATCGTCACAAATGAAAATTCAGGGCAAATAGTTGAGATCCATGGAACTTTAAATAATAAAAGTGTTTCCTTAACCGTCGCCCGAGATATAAGTGACGAGGAACGCCAGAGAATGTCTGAACAGTTCAAAGCTCGTTTGCTTGAGAGTAAAGAAGATTAGGGCGCTACGAGATAAATTAGCTCGCTTAAACCGTTTAATGGATAATTTATCACGAACAATCTAAAAGCGCTTAAAAGCTAAAATATGAGGTGTTAATATGATAACGCAAAAAGAAAAAAATGTTTTGGAATTTAAAGATAAAGATGTTTTAAAAAACTATCGGGTTGCTGATGAAGATGACGAATGGTTTCACGAACAATGGAAAAATAAACTAAGTGGATTGAAAGAGGCAGGAGATGGCAAGGTTAGAAAAAATTTATGATGTATATTTCAATGGGATAAAAAGGGGAACTGGTACAAAAAAAGAGATTTCGAAAATGCTCTGTGTATCACCTCATTCAGTCGCTGCTTGGGTTAAAAATGGTATGGCTAATTCTCCGAAAAAGAATGCAGTCAAAATCGCCATTGTAAATGAAAAAGCGATGATGGAAAAATATCCAGGTTGGAAGCCTTATGGTGGTTCAAAATCTAAGACTTCTGATGAAATAACCGATCGTGAACGAAGAAAGCACGAAACAAAAGAAGAACGTAGATTGCGAAGAAATATCAGAGCACAAATGGCAATCGAAAACTCAAGAAAAGACGACAGTGTCTTTAAATAAAGGAAAAACAATGAATAAAAAATTAATCACAACAGCAGTAGTCGCAGCAGGAATCTTTGGTTCAGCAACTTTCGGAGCTTATGCAGCTAATGCATGGGCAGGGCATCAAAATATGGTCGCTGTGCAACAGAATATTTCTATCTTGAAACAATGCTTGCTAGACCGAAACGAGCAGCTTAAACAGGCTAATAATAGCTCACAGCAATATGCAGAGCAACTGAATCAATTGAACAACCAAATTAACCAGTTGAAAGACCAAATCAATCAAGATAACTCAAACTTGCAAAATCAAGCTGCTAATTATCAAAATCAACTGAATGCACTCAATCAGCAAAAATCTGATGTTACCAATCAATTAAATCAAGCGAACCAAGATAAGGCGAACATGGCGCAACAGATTAATGATTTGAACTCAAAGCTAATTGCCGCTCAACAAAAGACTGATGAGCTATCTCAAGCTGTGACTGATGCACAACAGACTAAAGACTTATCAGACGATGCTGTCAATGCGACAAAGTGAACTAATAGATGCAAAAAATATCAAGAACACAGAAAAGAAAAATACGAAATACATTATATTACGAAAAACAATTTTTGCTAGTATCTTTGCATCTATGTTCAGCAAAATTAAAATTCAAAATTGATAAGTATTTAATGCAAATAGATAAATTCATTGAAAATATAAAAAGTGAGGGTTGAAATGAAGTGGACTGAAAAATATAAATGTGGATTTTCAAATGGTTCAAACTTTGAATCTGTAGAATTTCTACTTGATGTTGAAAATTCTAATGAAACAAAATTATTTTTTAAAGCCTATGATGCTAATTTATACCCATTGCCTGATGCATCTACTTGGAGTAAAAAATGGTTGAAAAAGCAAGTTAAATTCTTAATACTGTAGTATCAAAGGACTTTATCGGAGAAGTTTGGCTAGATGATGTACTGGTTAGGAGTGTATAAATGACAGTTGAAAGTTTACTAAAAGTAATGCAAAAAGGAACAGATGTAATTCTGAAAGATAAGTCTGAAAAAGAATTACTCCGATTTAGTCAAGGCAATGACCTTAACGCAGTTTCATTTGAATACTTAAACCGGAAAATACTTGTTTTAGAAGCGCATGGAAATAGTTTTACTGCTATCTTGGAGGATTCAAAATGAAACTAAGCGAGATTGAAGCAGTAGCGGAAGTCGTAAAAGAGGAAACTTCTCTTGAATATGGTGAATTTATATCAGAAGATAGCCAAGGATTATCAAATTTGCCAGTAGGGACAATGCTTTATAGTGCAGAGCAAATGCAAGAATTCGTGCTTAAAAATGTGAGTATTGCTCTTGCTGCGTATGAATTATATGAAGCAGAAGTATGTGGATTTCATTTGAACCAATTGGAAAAAGAAGAAATTGGAAAAATTATTCAAGAATTATTTACGGAGGACACGAAAAATGACTAAAACATTTGAAAAAGATTTAAATGAGAAATTAAATTCAGAGAAAGTACCAATGTATATCACTCAAAAGGGATGTTCGCTTACGAGAAAAACATTTATCGAAACGAATTGGATTTTTGATAATTATAAAAACTGGCACTCTGATGAAGAATTTCAGGAGTTATTGGATAAATATAGTAATCTCAATGATAACTATGAAAAGGAAGTAATCAGAAGTTCTAAAATAGAATCGCAAATCATTGATTTAAAATCCCAACTCCAACAGCAAGCCCTGCCAGTCGTACCTGAGTGTGTGGCGAAAACTGTAGAGCTTCTTAAGAATAATCCTGAAAGTTCATGGTCAAAACTATATAGCTCTTTAGGGGAAGAAGGCGTTGATTGGTTAAACGAATTTCAACATAAAGATGAAAGATTTGGTTTTGGAGAATTAAACAATAAACTATTTGTCCTTTTCCATTTAGCAATCAACGGCTACACAGTCGAAAAACCGCAGCTGTTCTATTTGAAGAATAAGCTGACACGTTTATATCTGTTTAAAGCGTTTGGTTATAGTAAGTATGGAGAACAGTACGAACTTCGCAAAGAGAAAGATTTTCAATTCACCCAGCGAGAAATCGACAGCATGGAAACTGGATCATACGAAAAAATTGAGGTGGCGGAATGAGTGAGAAAAAATATTATGTGAGGCTTGCCGAAGCTTTTCAACCTGGCGGGAAATATCTTGTACAACTTGGATTTAATGGAAGTGACTATTATTTTGACAGATACAAAGGTTCTGATGCTGAGAACTATAATCAAAATAGTTTCACAAAATTAGAGCTTGCTGAAATCATGGGCGGTGCAATTTATAAATGTCATGAAGCGACAGCATAATGGAATGAATTAGAAAATCAAGACTGGAACTATAATCCGTACATTAACAAATATGAATGGATTAACCCGCTCATTGAGCTTGTGCCTGTGGAGGACGGAGAATGAAATGTGATAAATGTGATATAGAAATGAAGTGGTTTGATGACTTCCCAGATGCTTGCGGATGTTGCGGTACTTTTTATTATAAGTGTCCTCAATGTGGGGCAGTAAAAACAAAAAATTTTGGTTAAAGATTAAGGATAAAAATGAAAAGACAATTTGTAAAACTAAATAAAAATGCGACTATTCCAGAAAGAGCGACAAAACACAGCGCAGGTTATGACATTTCAGCAAGCGAAACAGTTACGATTCAACCTGATGAAATTAAATTGGTAAGTACTGGGCTTGCTGTTCAACTCGGACATGATGAAGTACTGAAATTATACGACCGTTCAAGTAATCCAGTTAAGCGTGGCATTGCATTGATTAATTCAGTAGGAATTATCGATTCAGATTACTATCCTAATGAATTTAAAGGCTTGTTTATGAACATCTCAAAAGAGCCTGTAACCATTTCTAAAGGTCAAAGAATAATGCAAGGGGTATTTGTCAAATACCTTACAACAGACGATGACAACGCAAATGGAAAGCGTACAGGCGGTTTTGGTAGCACTGGGGAGGTGTAATTATGACCGACAAACTAATATCGCTGGTCAATGACTGGCGGGGAGGGATTGAATGAAACAATATTGGGTAATTGAAAATCATTTGGACAGAGGATTTTATCTGATGTCAGAAGATATTCCAGAAGAAGAATTAGGAGAAGTTGAAGCTCCTTATGAGATGTGTGGAGACTATGATTCTATTATTGGTCAGTTTTCAAACTGGAAGCAACTTAAAAAAGAAATGACTGATGACGAAGGTTGGTGCCCGTATTCGGATGAATATTTGCAATCAGTATTTGAGGAGGACAACCAATGAAACTAATGTGTAAGCTGTTCGGGCATAAGTGGTCGGAATGGAGAATTTATTTATTTGGTACTCATGAAGAACGCTCTTGTCGTCGTTGCTACATTAGAGATAAACGAATTCCACGCTCATACATTGACGAGTCGGAGAACGTGTTCCCTGAAAAATGGCTTGATAAACATATGGATTGAGGTGGAGAATGGTTAGAAACGATATTAATTATATGAATTCCGAAATCGGAAGAGCAGAACTATCAGCACAATTTAAGCTTAAACAAATACATGATATTACAAATAGTCTTTTGAATAATGAAAATAGCAATAACAAGCCAATGAAATCCGATTTTGCTATTGGTTATATGGTAGCCATAATTAATGTTATCGATTATTTATCAAATAACGAAGATAAACATACGGATTGAACGCAAAAAAAAGCCCAAATCAAAGATGAGGGCTTCGAGGGATTAACAAAAATTAACGTGAGGATGTGTCCATGCAAGATGAACATGGTCTAATTTGAAGTGATGGATGAGTTCTACGAGTGTATTCCATCGCTTCGATATCATTTTCAAAATGTCCGTCAATAAGGTATGAATCATTAACTTTTGGACGGTTAGGGCAAGTTCCTTTGTGTACTTCATGATAACCACTGAAGTCACCAATTTTATCTACGACATAGCTCATGAGTTAGTCCTCCTTCAAATAGTTTGTATTGTTTGTACAATTTTATTTTAAAACTATTATCAATTGAGTACAAGCAAGAAGACTTAAATAAAAGGAAATATAAAAAAGCCCAAGCTGACCAAGCTTGAGCGATTGTTGTAAAAATTATTAGTTACTATTGAATGGTCACATTCATTATACCACTGATTAATTGATAACTATGAAATTTGATTTATTAAAAAATCTTTAACTATAACAAAAAACCCGAACTGACCAAGTTCGAGTTATATGTTCTAGGTTTAAATTTTATTCTTAAAATTTAGGTCTACTACATTATACCATAATAAAAATAAGTTATAACAAAAAAGCTCGAGTTGACCAAGCTCGAGCGAAATACGAATTTACAACAACTTATTATAATATTTTTAAATATTTTTGGTCAGTTATATTATATCACATACTGAGCTAGGAACTCGCTAAACTCAACTGGAGGGAAAATGATAATAGCAATTACACAGATAATGACATCTATCTCAATAATAATTTTATTGGTTCTTATAGTTTTTACCAATAAACGTCTGGCTCAATTAGAAGTTAAGATTGAAAGTTGTATAGATTTATATAACCGAATAGATTTAGCACCACTTCGTGTAAAAATTCATTATCTTGAAGGAAGTATCAAAGCTTTATATAAATATAAAGTATTGTTTAAGCGTGAAGGATGGTTTGGAATTGGGAAACTGGAAGAAGAATATTTCTTTACCAGGAAACAAGCAGATGAGTTTATTGATTCTAATGATATTAAAGAAGTTGTAATTATTAGATTAGAGGACAATGAAACTGAAATAATTAAATAAACAAAAAAGCCCGCTGGGAACGGGTTTAAAAACTGATTTATTCTAATACTATTATAACATAACAGGAGTTAGAATATGACAAAAGAATTGACGAAAGCACAATGGCATGATGTTCGAATGACGCTAAGAATTATCATTCGCAATAAGAAGAATGCCAAGCAATCTCAGCTTATCAATGAAGCATTAGATAATATTAAAGATGAAGATGATCGTAAGATATTTAAACGTTATTACATTGATGGTTGGGGAATCATTAAGATTACAATGAATATGTATTACTCTAAGAGCGCAGTCATTGCGAGAAATAATAAAGCAACGCAACAGTTTGCTGAGAAATATGACGGTGGTCATTTACTTAAGATGTTTTATGAATAATATAAAGAACGCTACTTTTTCGTAGCGTTTTTGTTTTACGATTGAATCATGATAGATGTAAGCACACCAAAGGCAAGGCACAGGTTCTATTGCTCAGGAGCTTGGAGACGTATGAGAGAACAGATACTCAAGCGTGATAACAATGAATGTCAATGGTGCAAAGCAGAAGGCAGAGTGACAACGGCTAAGACTGCGACACTAGAGATAGATCATATTATGGAGCTTGAGTATCATCCAGAGCTTGCACTAGAGCCTAGTAACCTGCGTACCTTATGTCACGACTGCCACAACAAGAGGCATGATAGACACAGATACAAACAGTTTGATGATGAAACTTTTGAATTCTGATTTTATTGTTCGGAAATTACAAAAAAATAATTAAAATATACCCCCGGGTCTAAAATAATTGGGTCTATTTCCAAATTTACCACAGACCGGTTGGGGTTTTTTAACCAAATATAAAGCCAATTTTTTGAAAGGGGGGGTAACCATGGCAAAAAGCAAACTTGAAATAGAATTATTAGGGCTAATTAATGAAAAATCAGCTTCAGAAATCGAAAAGGTGGAGAGATATTGTAGTTTGGTTAGAATATCCAGAAACCTTGATAAATCTATTTCTAAAGATGGAACAATGATAAAAGTCGTTAATGGTAATCAAGAATTTTTGAAACCAAACCCTGCCATTTCTGAGAAAGTAAAAATTAATACAGCTCTTATAAAATTGGATGAATTTTTCGAGGAAAAACGAGCCGAAAAGGGCAAAAATAATGATTTTAATGAGGAGGATTTATATGCTGATTAAATACGTCAGCGATTATATTGATTCTTACCATGAACAAAGGGTTAAATTTAACAAAGAGCGAGAAGAACTCGTCTCATATATCAGCAGGGAAATTGAACCGAGACTTGAAAAAGGAGAAATTTTCTTTAATGAGGATCAAATAAATAAATGTATTAGATATATCGAGACTTTTTACTTTAAGCTAGAGGACTTTCAAAAATTCATTATTAGCTTTATTTTTTTATTTTGGAGCGACGGCGAGGATATTGTTTTTGAGCAATTTCTAATCATGATGGGTCGCGGTGGCGGTAAGAATGGATTAATTTCTGGAGTTTCAAACTATCTTCAAACACCCATGCATGGAATTCCAAAATATCATATATCATTAGTGGCCAATAGCGAGGAACAGGCTAAGACGAGCTTTGAAGAAATCTTTGATACGATCGAACTTAATGAAAAACTCCAAAAGATGTTTATTTGGGGGAAAAAGGAAATAAGAAATCGCAATACACAATCAATTATTCGCTATAAAACTAGCAATGGCAATACAAAAGATGGTCTAAGAGATGGAGCGGTTATTTTTGATGAGATTCATCAATACGAGGATCATAAAGTAACAGATGTTTATGTTTCGGGACTTGGTAAAGTTGCTAATCCACGAGAATTTTACATAGGAACAGATGGATTTGTTCGGGACGGATTTATTGATGAAATGAAGGAATTAGCTCAAAAGGTACTCAAAGGAGATGCTGATTTTGATGAATTATTTCCTTTTATTTGCAAACTGAACGATGAGCAAGAAGTCGATAATCCAACAAATTGGGAAATGGCTAATCCTATGTTTACTCTTCCAATGAGCAGTTATGCGAAAAGATTGTATAAAAAGGTTACAAAACAATATAAAAAACTAGAGGTTAACCCGAGTGGCCGTGATGAATTTATGACTAAACGGATGAACCTGCCGGTTACTGACATTGAAAGAAGCGTGGCAACCTATGAAGAATTAAAAGCAACAAAAAAAGAGTTCCCGGAACTCCGAAATTTACCAGCAGTTGGAGGATTTGACTTTGCTTCTACTCGTGACTTTATTGCAGTCGGTGCTTTGTTTAAGGTTGATGGGGATTATGTTTTCAAAACTCATTCATTCGTTCGTAAAGAATTTGTCGATAGAATATATAGCTATTCAAAACCAAATGAAAATGTTAATGGTAAGCGACGATTTGCCCCGATTAGACAATGGGAAGATGAGGGATTGCTCACAGTATTAGATGAACCATCAATGGATGCACAGCACGTTGTAGATTGGTTCGTTCGTATGCGTGATGAAGAAGGCTATGAATTCCAAACTATTTGTGGAGATGGCTATAAAATGAGGGAGTATTTACAACCTAAATTTGAAGAAGCTGGGTTTGAAGTCTCTTGGAATGGCAAATTTGAAGAACCGCTTGGTTATCGTGTGGAAGTCATTCGTAACTTTAGAGCCATTGATGCGCAATTATCAACGGTAATTGAGGACAGTTTCGCTAATCAAAAAATTAATTTTGGTGATAATGACATGATGCGTTGGTACACAAATAATGTACTTAGACATTTGAAAAAAGATGGGAATGTGGAATATATCAAAAAAGAAGATGTCAGACGAAAAACAGATGGATTTAAAGCTTTTGAAGCAGCAATGTTTAAGGCCGATTTACTAAATGAAGTGGATTCTACAGATTTTTATGATAATTTGGGTTGGTTTATTGGATAAACGATACTTTTTGAGAGTAAAAATATTAGATAATTTACTTATGAAGTTATCAGCGAAAGCAAACAAATAACAATTAGTTCAGTTGGATATACTTCTATTGTTAGCGGCTACTTTACGTAGCGAGACGTTGCTGGACGATAAAACCAGCGTAGCAAGGAAATCACCACTGGAGAGTGCGCAGGGTTCGACTCCCTGACTTGCTATTGTGGACTTCAAAGCTAGGAGTTCAGTATTAAATGGTTAACGAGGCTTTCCGTTTAATAGTATGTAAAACCTCGTATCAAACAGGATGGGTGGCAAGGCGTCACGCTAGTTTCATAAGCTAGAATAGAACGGTTCAATCCCGTTATCCTGAATTATATTTTATGTAAATTAAAGGAGAAAAAATGGAATTAATCGTATTTACAAACAACGGACAAACTTATCGCTTTTTTGAAGTGACTGATTTTAAACCAACAACTACAGGGTTTAGCTTTACTTATACGGGAAAAGCTACTGGAGTTACTCGTGAAGCAGTATTTAACAATGCATGCACTGCAGGTTATGCTCTGGCTTAGCCCATATTAGTCAACTATATTTATTATATTTTATTACAGGTTGTCCAATGGGCAGCCTTTTATTTATAAAAACGCTACTTTTTCGCTCTACTTTTCCATTAAACTTGAATTAAAAGTACGGAAAGGAGAAAATGTGGGACTATTTTCAGACATTTGGTCATCTGTAAAAGATAAATTAAGTACAACCGATTTAACTGGGTATGACGCATTATTTAATGCACAAATCACGCTTGGTATTAAGAATGCTGCTTTAGAATCTTGTGTTTCTTACTTAGCAAGAACTGTTTCTAAAGGTAAATTTGTATTTAAGAATGAAAGCTCGATTACAGATTCTAAATTTGATTATGCTTTAAATATGAGACCGAATCCTAACCAAACAGCTAGTGAATTCAAAATTTCAATGATAAAAAAGCTGTTAAATGGTGAGTTATTAGTTATACAGGATGGTGATCAGTTCTATATTGCTGATAATTTTGTAACAAACTATTCGCTTGACGGGAACACATACACGGGAGTGACAGTTAACTTCTCCAATAGCAAAGTTTCTAATGCTCCTAATTCTGGACCATACGCTCAAAAATATTTTAATAGAACCTTTATTCAAGGAGTGGATTGTTTTCACTTAGATAATGACAATATTGGTATAAAAAAATATGTTGATAGTCTATGGGATGATTATGGGAAATTATTTGGAATCTTAATTGCTAATCAGCTCCGTGTAGGGCAAGTTAGAGCAAAAATTAGCATTCCTGTTACTAGTAAGATTGATGATAATGAAAGAATAAAATTACAGCAACAATATGCGACAACCTTATACGAAAAAATGATGAATGATCCTATTGTCTTTATTCCTGCAGATGATAAAGCAAAGTCTTCGTATGATGAAATTTCTTCTAGCAAGTCCGCAACACTTCAAAATCAGATTACTGACTTTTGGTCTTTAAAAAAAGTTTTTATTGGAGAAGTAGCAGGATTGTTGGGAATTCCTCCGGCACTAGTGCTTGGAGAAACTGCTAATAATTCTGAAAACTTGGATTTAGCAATTGAATCTGCAGTGATTCCATTAGGGAACAAATTATCAGAAGGATTTGCAAGTATTTTAATTAAAAAATCAGGATATTCAGTTGGTAATACCCTACAAATGACTGGATTTAAAACAATTAACATCCTTGACCGTGCAGATGCAATTGATAAAGTTGGTTCAAGTGGTGTGGTTAAAGTAAATGAAGTCCGTGAGGCTTCTAATTTACCTCCAATTCCTGATGGAGATAGATTCATTATGACAAAAAATTATCAAAAGGAAGGAGTACCTAGTGAAAACTCTTAATTTACACGGGCCTGTTATTGACTCAGATGATTCTTGGTTTTATGATCTTCTAGAAATAGAAAATATTAACGCTAAGTCAGTTGAAGAATTTTTAGATGAAGCGAACGGTGAAGATATCAAACTATCAATTGATTCAGGCGGGGGTTCGGTACGTACAGGAAGTTCAATCTATACTTTATTGATGAACTACCAAGGAAAAATTACTGCAGAGGTAACAGGGCTTTGCGCATCTATTGCTAGTGTCATTATGTTGGCCGCTGAACACATTGCAGTATCTCCGGCAGCGACCATTGTTATTCATAATGTTTGGTCAGTTAATCAAGGCGATTATCGCGATATGGCTAAACAATCTGATGTATTGAAAGAAATGAGTTCTAGCATTGCTAAAATGTACGCTAAAAGAATGGGATGTACATTGGAAGAAGCGCAAGCAGCAATGGATGAAGAAACTTATTATTCTGCAGATCAGGCAGTAGAGGCAGGAATTGCAGATGAAAAATCATTCGAAGAAGTAAAAACACCCCTTCAAATGATGGCATCAATGGACCAGACTTTCTCCAGCGATAAAATTGCCAAGCTCAAAAACTTTATGAAGGCTCAAATTAAAAATGAAACTAATAATTCGCAAGAATTCAAGTTGGATTCAGAACAATATCAAGGGATAACAGATCGTTTAGATCAACTTATTTCTTTTGAAAGTGAAGAACCAAATGAAGAACCATTAGCGAAAAAATCTAATAACTCGGCAGAAAAGCCACTTAAAAATCAAAAATTTAAACCACTTTTCCTAGGAGGAATTTAATAATGGATTACACAAAATTACCTAATTACACAGCAGCTGTTGGAAAATATACAGATGCAGTTGCTAACGGAGCAGATGAAAAAGAACAACAAAAATTATTTGCACAGACTATGGAAGTTATGGGCACTGAAATTGTTGAAAAACTTGCTGATCAAACAAACGAAAAAATCAACTCTCTAATGTCATCTCGTTCTGCTGAAGTAATGTCAGCAGAAGAAACAAAATTCTTTAACGATATTACTTCTGGTGTTGGAAATGTAGAAAAAACCTTGCCTCTTGAAATTATCAATCAAGTTTTTGACGAATTGACTTATGCCCATCCTTTACTTGATGTTATCAATTTCCAAGATATGGGACTTCGTACAAAAGCGATTACTTCTGATGGAATCTATGACGGTGGATTAGCAGTATGGGGGACATTCACTGGCGATATCCAAGGTCAGTTGAACCAAAACTTCGGAGAACATGATTTTTCTCAAAATAAACTTACTGCATTTACTGTTATCCCTAAAGATGCTCTTGACTATAGTTATGATTGGTTGAAAACATTTATTGTCTTGCAATTATCAGAATCAATTGCAGTTGCTCTCGAAACAGCTTTAGTACTTGGAGATGGAAATAACAAACCTGTTGGTTTAATCAAAGATGCTACAGTTGTAAATGGAACTACTACATATGGGGATAAAACAGTATCAGCCGACCTTTCACCGCTTGCTGCTTTAGAAAATTCTCAAGATGTATCCAAACAAGCTGCTAAAATTCTAGCACCTATCATGAAAAAATTGTCATTCAGCGAAAAAGGCATTCCTCTTAATATTGCTGGGCAAGCAAAAATTTTGGTTAATCCTCAAGATTATTACAATTTCACTGCGATGTTCTTATATTTGAATGCTAATGGAGTATGGGTTGATATCTTACCTTTCAACATCTCTGTAGTCCAATCAATGGCCGTACCTGCTGGTAAAGGAATTGTATTTGTTGCAAATCGATATAATGCTTATCGTGGAAAAATGACAATGCAAGAATTTGACCAAACGTTTGCTCTTGAAGATCTTCAACTTTATACTACCAAATCATTCTATTGGGGCAAACCAAAAGATAATAACGCTTCAGCGCTTGTTACAATTGCGGCCGTGCCTGCTGGGTAAGGAGTAGTCAATGAAATTAAAAGTAAAAGCTGTCTTTGATGATTTAAAGGAAAATGTTAGACGTGAAGTTGATGAAGTTTTTGAGGCTTCCGTAGCAAGATTCAAGGAGCTTGAAAAAAAGCTCCCTGGTTTTGTTGAAAAAGTGGAGGAAAAAGAAGATAAATAATAGGAGTTAAATATGAGTACTGCAGAAACTTGGGCCAATGATAACCTTAATTCATTCAAACAAAGAATGAGAATCAGTACTAATGATTCTGACGAACTTGCTAACTTAACAGATATGCTCATAGCCTCTTATACCTCAATTCTTAGATTAGTTGGAGTGCCTGATGCAAGTGATCCAGAAGTTAAGGAATTAATTTTTGAGCGTTCACGTTATACTTACAATGATGCTTTAGATGAATTTAAGGATAATTATAAGCAAAATATCCGTGATGTATTTTTGGCCAATCAATCTTCTGTTGATGAGGTAATAACATGATTAAATCTCAGAAAATGCTTAAGTCGTCTAATCGTACCAATAACGGAACAATGCGAACGCAAGTTACATTTCAAGGAGTAGGACTTGATACGTCATTTGACGGGAGAGGTGGTGATCCTATTGTTCTTTTTAAAACCTACGCAGATGTTTATTCCCCTAGTAATAAAGATTTAATGATATTGGGAAATCAAAACGTTAAGAATGGTGCGACGCTTAAAATTCGTGATCCAATGACTGGTTATCAACCTAAAAACGATGACAAAGTGATTATTGATGATCCGAGATATGCAAATAAAGTATGGAATATCATCGATATTCAGCCAGATTTTCATGATCGTACTTTCTTAAAAATAATACTTGGAGGTACAAATCTTAATGAGTAGTTCAATGACAATCAAAGGATTTGAAGAAATTGAAGCAAAATTGAGAGAAAAGTTTAGTGAAACTCGTGTGAAGAAGATAGAAAGTGATGCACTTAAAGCAGCTGCGGATGAAGCTGTAGTTGATTTAAAGAGTACCCTTTCTCAATTTGCAAATTCTGGTGATACAGTAGCTGGTGTTGTTAGAGGGAATGTTTCTAGAACATCAGGATTCCCTGTCATAAAGATAGGTAACAACGGTAAGCATTGGAGACTTGTTCATCTTGAAAATAATGGTTTTGTCAGAAATGGTAAATCATATCGTTATAAAAGTTTTGGTGCTTTACAAAGATTTTCAAATGCTCAAGGACAAAAATTTGTTAAGACAGCGCAAGATAATTTGAAGGAGTTGCTAAAATGAATGATATGCTAAGTGAACTTATGCAAGCTTTAGCTAATGACCCTAATATTCTAGCAATTCAAAGAACAGGTGGGCTTAAAAGTTATTCAAGATATGAAAATTTATCTGAAAGCTCAACAAGTATAACAATTACTCCGACTGGTCCACCAGAACAAACAGCTATGGGTAGCAATGATTCACTAGCTAAACATTTTGTCTATCAGGTCAGCATAGAGGCAATTGACCGATTAACAGTAAAAAAATTACAGAATACAGTTGAAAATATTCTAAAAACAAAAGGATTCTTCCAGATGAATGGCGGACTAGATGAATATTTTAGCGATACAAAAAGATATGTGGATGCTCGGTTTTATGAAGGCAATAGCAATCTTTATGAAAATTATTGAAAATAAGGAGAATAAATAATGTCAGTACCTATTGGTTTTAAACGTTTAACAATTCGTATTAAAGACGGAAGCGATCCCGTTCTTAATACAAATAAATTTGTAATTGAAGGAAAAAAAGATAATGGTGGGATGGTTTCCGCTAAAGTCTCAGGATTAGCAGTTGATGCTGTAAAATCTTACTCTTCAAATAAAGTGTATGCTATTTCTGGAAAAGGGGTAGGTGATGGTAAGGTCGACTTTGACATCATGGACTTTCCAGAAAAAGTTAAAAACGCAGTACTTGGAATTGTAGCCTCTACTAATGGTGTATATAAAGCTACTGCAGACCGTACTTCTCCATACTGCTCAATTCTATTGGAAGATGTTACCCCTCAAGGTAATCCCTATTTAATGGCATTTGTAGACGGAATGTTCTCTTCTGATGGTCTTGAATTTAATACAGTACAAGGGAAACAAAGCGAACTACCATCAGAAGCTATTAGCTTTGCCATTGGTTCTGATGACAACGGATTGTACTACTCTACCTTTGTAGGGACTGGAACTTCTACTGATGCAGCTGGTATTTCAGAAATTGAAGCTGATGCTTTAATGGTAGCAGCACCTGCAGGAGGTGAGTAATAAATGACTAAGTTGTCAATTACTCTTCGTGATAAAGATGGTGAGTTTACTGTTACTCAAGAACATGTTAGCGGTCAAAAACTTCTTGATTATTGGGATATGGCAGTTGAAATTGAAAAAAACGCTGATAAGATGTCTATTTCAGACGTTTATAAAAAACGGATTAATTTCATTGCTGGTTTATTCGATAGTTCAAAGGTAACAGAAGAATCAATTTTGGCAAGTGTACCTGCTTGGGGACTGCAAAATTTCATTAAAGATGTTTTTGAAACGATTACTGGTTCAAAAGAAGTTACGGGTGACGAAAAAAAGGAACAATGACAGTCTCAGAAGCTCGTTCTGAATTTCTAGACTTTGTAAAAACGCTAGTATCGACTGGTTCATATACTTTGGCAGATATCCTTAGTAATGATTTTTCTACAGTTGTTTCTGTGGTTGGTGCAAAAATTATATCAAATGATGGTAGCGTCGATGAGCCTAAACAAGAAAAAGTGTTATCACTATGGGAATTTGGACAGTCATTAAAATAAAAATAGCTCTTATGAGCTGTTTTTTTATTTAAAAAAGAGATATAATTAAATAAAAAATACTGGAGTATGATATGGAAATTAGATATTTTTTTGATGAGGTTAAAGAGACTGCAATTGATATAAAAAAACCTATATTTGCAGACAAAGAGTTATACGACAAATTCATAGAAAACAGTAAAAATGTAATTGCTACAGATATAACTCCAGAAGGAGTTAAAGAAATAGTAAATAAACTTTTAAGTTATAATTTTCTTTTGCACTCTCAAATTAATTTTTTAGATTTTTTAAAAGATGTAGATATAGATTTAGAAGAGTTACAGAGCCAAAGAAATGCTCTACAAGAATTAACAAAAATAGAACTATCCAAAAAAGATAAAGATATACAAAACGAAAGAATTAAAGAATTTTACACCAATCTTCCTAAATTTGAATATAAGGTATTGAAGTTTCGTGATCGTATGATTATTGGAGATACAAAAACAAAACCTATGGAAGAAATGTTAAACGCATTCGCTAGACAAGGCTGGAAAGTAATATCTATGGTGGAAAACACATGGCGACAAGAAGGTATAATGACAGGAAACAGTCATGGTGAAATTCTCGTAACTATGGAAAGACAAATTTTTAATGGATAACTAATATAAAAAACGCTACTTTTTAAGGGCGTTTTTTGTTTATCCTTGAATTAAGAATAAAAGTTCAAGGAGAAAGCCATGGCAGATACACCTTTAGGGAAAATGATAATTGAAATGGGCTTTGATGATTCCAGCTTTGCAAAGGGTGTTACCGGGGTTAGCAAGCAATTATCCGCCTTAAAAAATGATTTAAAAACTTCTCAAACCTCATTTTCAACATTTGGGAAAGGTGTTGACGGAGTTAAAAGCCCAATGGAAGTTCTAACAAAATCTATTGAGGCACAAAAAAGGCAATTAGATTTACTAAAAAAATCTTACAATGGTTCACTTGTTGATGGGAAAGCAAGCTCTAGTACTCAAAAATATGCGACTGATATTTCTCGAGCAAGCGCTCAGATGGCTCAATTTAAATCACAGTTAAAGTTAGCGGCAGAGGAACAGTATAAACAAACATCTCTGTTACCTAAGCTATCGACAGGATTTCAAAAAGTAAGTGGTGGATTAAATTCGATTGCTTCTGTTTCTACTCCTGCTTCAGTAGCAGTCACTGCCGTATTTGCAAAAGGAATTCAAGCAGCAACTAATTTCAATGGTAAGATGACTGAAATCCAAGCTTTGTTATCAGATGGAACACCAGCAAGTGTTCTTTCTAAGCAAATGGATACTTTATCAGATAAATCTAAACAATGGGCTAGACAATACGGTATCGATACCTCATCTATCAATGATGGTATGGAAGAAATGATTAAGCGCGGTTATGATTTTAATCAAACCGTTGGGGCCATGCCTGCGGTATTAGATGCTTCAAGAGCCTCAGGGGAAGATTTCGGAACAGTAATGTCTGCGTCAACTGCCATTCTTGAACAGTTTGGTTTGAAGACTGAAGATACAGCATCCATGATGAAAAATACCCAACGTGTAACTGATAGTTTGACATTTGTAGCTAATAAAACATCTGCAGGATTTGAAGACATGGGAATAGCAATGGAATATGTCGGGCCCGTTGCTCACTCTTTGGGTATGAATGTTGAACAAACTGCTGCTGCAGTAGGATTGCTTTCAAATAATGGTATCGAAGGCGAAAAAGCTGGTACATCACTTCGTGGCGCTCTATCTCGCTTGTTAAAACCTACTAAACAATCGTCGGCAGCTTTTGAAGAACTTGGCATTAATATCGATGAGTGGAAAAAAGGAAATATCGGTTTACCTGATATGCTCGATACCATCAAAAAACATACTGAAGGTATGACAGATGCTGAAAAAAGTTCATTAGTTGCTAAAGCTTTTGGTGTAGAAGCTCAAACAGGTATGAACGTGCTAATTAACCAAGGCGGAGATGCATTACGCAACTTAACCAAAGAAACTCAAAATGCGACTGGTTATACTAAAAAGCTCGCAGACCAAATGAATAATTCTGATAAGAATGCTTTTAATAAAGCTAAAGCGACTTTGGAAGTGTTATCCATTGATTTAGGTCAAAAACTATTGCCTTCAATCATTCCAGTTGTTAAGGAAATAGATAATCTAGCAGGCTCATTTTCAAAACTAAGCCCAGAAACTCAACAATTCATCATTAAAATGGCAATAGCAGCGGCCGCAGTTGCTCCAACAGCGAAAGCTTTGAGTGGATTAACAAGTATTATTTCGGGAGTTACTGGAGGTTTAGCTAGAATTGGAGCAAAAGGGGCAGGCGAACTTGCACTTAGAGGAATTGCTACAGAAGCAGGAGGGGCAACTGCTGCGATAGCTGGAGGTAGTGGACTATCTGCTTCCTTAGCTGGAATCTCTCCAATATTAGCTGGTTTAAGTCCAGTTGCAGTAGGTGCATTAGGTGTAGCTGGTCTAGCGGGGTTAATTATCGGCGTAAGCAAAGCTGTAGATGAAGCAAAAGATAGAGTTAAGTTCTTTGGCCAAGTTGAAGTTCCAAAAGAAACTGTTGATAAAATAGATGATTTTAGAGATAGGATTGACAAAGCCAAAGTTGCGATGGAAGAGTTCGGTACCGGAAGCCAGAATTCAGCCCAAAAAGTGAAAGATGCTATCAATTCACTTTCCGAAGGAACAAAAGGTGATATTGACAAATCAACTAAAGAACTTGAAGATGCAATGAAACGAACGGGTTATACCGCTGACCAAATTGCTGAAATGAAAAAAAGGGGTGAAAGTGCTAAGTCTGTTGTAGAAGCTGCTGCAAATGATATTTCTCAAGTTTATATCAATGCCAACAAACGTGACGAAAAAAATAGAGCATTGACAGTTGATGAGCAAGCTCGTGTAAGTTCGAATATGAAAGTGATTTTCGAATCAGAAGCTGACGCACTTAAAATAACGGGTGATAAAAAGAATACTTTAATGAAGGCTCTCAATGGCGAGTTCAATAACATGTCTAAATCTCAAGCTCAACAAGTTATTAATGACATGCGAGGGATGAGAGAACAAGCGAATAAAGAATACGATCAGCAAGCCGCCGACCAGAAAAAATTGCTTGATGGTCACATTATCACTCAAGATACCTATAACGAAAATATGGCTGCAGCAGAACAAGAACGTGTTGACAAACTAAGCAAATATGGAGTAGCTGTCGCTAAAGCTGAGGATGTAATCAGAGGAAACCTTAAATTAGGTGAAGCTGGTTACAAAGAATGGCGTGAAAATGCTGAAGCAGAAATGGGTTTATATGGTGAATCATTTGATGAGGCTTTGGCTAAAGCTGGAGATGCAAGCAAGAAGTTAGGAGATAATGGCAAACTCTTAGCAAAATATACAACGGGTATGTCAGACGATGCCAAAAAAGCCAACGATGCATGGAATAGTATTATTTTTGACCCTAAAACTGGTGAAATCAAAACAAATGCTCCTGAAGTTATAGCAGAAGCTGTTAAATCTAAAGAAGGTTGGGATAATATGCAGTTCATCTTGAAGAACGCTAATTTAACAACGAATGCCAGAATTACAGTCGCAGAAGCTTTAATTGCAAGTGGCCAATGGGACCAGCTTTCTCCTGAGCAAAAGAATTTGGTTGTCAATAATCAACAGGGGTTGCTTGCTATTGCTGATAGTAGACAAAACATGAAAATTTGGAATGAAATGCCAGATTCTGTAAAGAAAATTCTTGGTGATAATAAAGATTTCTTACAAAATAAAGAAACGGCCCAACAAGCTTTAACTGGTTGGAATACACTTCCTGCTCAAACTAAAAAATTATTAGGTGATGATACCGACTTTTTGAGTAAAAAAGGAAACGCAGCTCAAGCATTGAATACGTGGAACTCTATGCCAGAAAATGTTAAAAAGCTTCTTGGTAATGATACTGATTTCCAAAACAAAAAAGGTGCAGCCGCAAGTGCGTTAAAAGCATGGGATGCAATGCCTGAGAATGTTAAGAAAATGCTCGCTAATAACTTTGATGTATTAGCTAAAAAAGAAGGGGCTACTAATGCAATTCTGCAATGGAATAATTTGCCTGCAGATGCAAAAAAATTATTAGCAAGCAACCAAACGGCAAGTGGTGTTAATTCAGCTAATTCATGGATACAAAATAATTTCCTTGGGAAAACTGTCGATTTAAATGCCAATGACAGTGGAGCAAGAAAAACATTGAGTGGATTCTTAGGTGATATTCCGACTTCAAAAACAATTGATTTAATCATAAATAAAACAAACAACGCTCAAGGTACACCATACCATCCGGGCGGACTTGCTATGGTTAATGACCAAAAAGGGCCAACTTACAAGGAGTTAATCAGCTTGCCTAATGGAGTAAGTTTTATTCCAGAAGGGCGAGATGTGACAATGCCGCTGCCTAGAGGAACGAAAATTTTAAAAGCTAGCAAAACAGCTCAACTTATCCCTAAATATGCCGATGGGACTGGTGGTATTCCAGCTAATGCGAAAATATTTAGAGATATGCGAGCAGTTCAACAACAGTTAGTAGTTAATACTCCAGTTGTTGACAATACTGGACTGTTGAGTGCTATTTTAAAAGCTATTCTAGATAGTGGTACTAATAATGATGTTATTAAAGCAATTCAATCTTTAGCAAATCGTCCAGCAATTGCAGTATTTGACAAAAATGAGGCTGCAAGAGCCTTAACAGCACCAATTACAAAACAACAATCTATTAACCAATCGATCAATAATATCGTAAACGGAAGGAGGAACCAATGAGCAAAGTTATTAAAGTAACTTATGGAGATAACATTCTTTCAGATTTGTTTGAAAGTGTCACTAACATAAAACGTGACATCGGCTCAGGATGGACTAATAATACGCAAGCTAAAAAAGAAGGCGTTGATGTCATCACATCATCTCGTGGGCCAAGAAACATCTCTTTTGATTATTTGATAAAAGGAACTTTTTTTGATGAGATAAATGCAAACAAGCAAAGGTTAGCAAGTTATATCAATTCGGAAAATACCTTAGGTTTAGTTTTTGAAGATGAACCAAATAAAGTCTGGTATGCATTGCCAGACGGAGAACAATCATTCTCAACGGAAAATAAATCTGGAACTCTTACATTTATAGTCCCAGAAGGGCATGCTTATTCGACATATACTAATGTTTTAAACTCAGATAATTCAGGGGGAGTTGATGGTTCTATCACTCCTAATGATGATGGTTCGGTTGATATCACAATTAATAATCAAGGAACATTACCGACTTGGATAGATTTAAAGCTTACCAATAATCATGACAATGGATATTTCGCAGTTATAGGATTAAAGGGAGCTTTAGAATTAGGTAATCGAGAAGAAGTTGATGGTGTTACTATCCAGCATAGCGATGTTCTTTATGATAGTAAAACTGATCCTACTTTTTCACAGTTTGTATCAGCCGCAGGTCAACCACATCCAGAATGGGCTGGTGCAGGAACAAATGGAACAATTGGGTATCAAGAATATAATTATAAGTCTTCCAATGGGCAACAGAAAACAATGAAGGGTGTTAAGTTGATTGATCCTGGAAGTCAGACAGGCTTTCGTGGGGGGATGACAGAGCTTGTGTTACCACCAGATTCAAATGGTGATTCTGGTGCAGTTAATTTCTATGCTTGGTTCAGATTATTTACATGGACAACTGTTCTTGGTCAAACTGGAGTCATGCAAATTCTATTCACTGATGAAAATGATGAGTTTGTGGCTGGTTATGGAACGCTAAAGGATGATAAAACAGGAAATATCGGTACCGTTGGTTTTTGGATTGGCGGGCCTAACAAAGGAGAGTGGAAAAACATTCCTTATGTCGCAAATAATGGGGAACAAACTGGATTAAAAGATAATAATACGATGCTTAATGATAATCGAGGGGCATTGGATTTCTTCAAACAAGGAGCGACTCTAGGTTTTTATTGGAAAGGCGGTCATCAAACAATTGTAGTTCCAGAACTTGAAGATGTCGCAATTCACAAGGTTAAGTTCTTCTTCGGAAACTGGTCAACTAACCCAAGGGGAACAATGACACATATGGTTATTCGTGACTTTTGGTGCCGCAAAGACTTTGTTAATACATGGAATGACTTACCAAATCGCTATAAAAATGGCTCAGTCGTTGAAATTGATATGGCTAGTGGTAATGTATCCAAAGATGGAATATCAGCCATTACAGAGGTAGTAAATGGAACAGAACCTTTCAGTATTCCACCTGGAATTAGTCAGATAAAAATCATTCAATCCTCTTGGAATAATACACCACCAAACGTTGAAATATCATGGAAAGAAAGGATTTTGTAATGCTCATTAATGTTTTAAATGGTTCATTAAAAAAAGTAGCAATCTTAAGTAATGAACTTCCCAATGCACCTAGTTATTATAACGATGAGTTTCATGACTATTTAGAACAAGGAGCAACTACATTTAGTTTTACAGTTGCTAAAGTGATTAATAATCAACTACAGGATTATACACAATTCTTAAGTGATCAAAGTTATTTTAGCTTCAGAAAAAATGGTCGAGATTATTTGATGACTCCTTCATCCGAGCAATCAGTTCATGAAACAAGTACTGAAATTTCCTTTTTCTGCGTTTCGTTAGACCGAGAACTTATTAATGAGCAAGCAAATCCATTAACGAATACTGCAAGCCATAATATTCAATGGTACTTTGACCAAATGGGCTTAATCTCTAGAACTCAAATTACTATTGGAATCAACGAAGTTTCAAATCTAACACGAGTGATTAATTATGATGCGCAAGAACCTAAATTATCAAGACTTATTTCGGTAATCAATAATTTTAACGCTGAATTTGATTTTGTGACGACTTTAAATAATGATGGTTCTCTTGGAACTGTTGTTCTAAATATCTATAAAGAAAATGACGGTCAAAATGCTCAAGGTGTGGGAACAAAGCGTGATGATGTCAGACTAACATTTGGTAAAAACATCGAGGATGTTGAAGTAGATGTGAGTGATGACGGATTTTTTAACGCCGCTTATATGACTGGTGCTGACGGTTTTAGTTGGAAAAATTATGATTTCAGTTATAAAAATTCAGATGGTGTAGAAGAGTTCTATAAAAGAAGTGGTTCTGAAATAGCTTATGCTCCATTATCTGCCAAAATGTTCCCTTCTCAATTGAAAACAGACAAGGGTGACATTTGGACAAACTCAGACCGAACCACTGAATATAAAAACGCCAATGATATGTGGGGTTATATTGTCAGTCAATTTAAGCAATATGCCTACAAACAAATCACATATACCGTTACTCCATCATCTACTTTAGTTAATCAACTTGTTGGAGATGGTAGACCACTCCAAAAAGGAGATACAGTTATTATCCAAGATGATAACTACATGGATATTGATGGCAATGTTGGTCTAATTTTATCTGCAAGAGTCTCTGAAATCATTACATCAGATACAAACCCTGCTAATAATAAAATTGTTTTTTCAAATTATAAAAAGCTAAAGAGCGAGGCTTCTTCTGATATCAAAGCGATTGTCAGTCAGTTAGTCAATGATGCTACACCGTATTTCGCTGACATAGCAACTTCAAATGGAGTTCAGTTCAAAAACGGAACTGGATCAACTACTTTATCAGCTCATATCTATAAAGGATCTGCAACAACTGAAACTATCGCTGACAGCTACGAATGGTCGAAAGATGGAACGGTTGTTGCTCCAACTCAAACTATCACAGTTGATGCAAGTGGGGTGGTGGATAAAGCAGTTTATAGCTTTAAGGCGACGATTGCGGGTAAAGTAGTCGCAAGTCAGTCGGTGACTATCACTAATGTGGATGATGGAACTAGCCCGATTAATCTAGTTATTGATTCATCTAATGGCTATCAATTTAAAAATAATATCATTAATACAACTTTCACTGCGATACTTTATCAAAATAATAAAGAAATTGATAGTGATGGGACAAAATTTGCTTATATATGGTCTAAAACTAACGCTGACGGAACAGTAGATACCGCTTGGAATCTTTCTCATCAAACAAGTCGGAAATCAATTACAATTACAAATAGTGATGTTTGGCAGAGAGCTACATTTGATTGCACTGCAGAGCCACTTAATTAATAGGAGGAATAAAATATGTCAATTGTCTCAAGTGGACAAATCACAATCACAGATTTATCAGATGGGATGCAACTTAATGCTTTCATCACAGCAAGTGGGGTAACTACTCAAACTTATGATGCAACAGCTCAAACATGGTCACCAAGTTATGCAACTACTCCACAAGTGTTAACACTCAACCTTACTAAAGCAGGAAGTTCTACTTCTGTTGTTAGTGGTATTTCAGGAACTATTACCTGGACACGATCAGATGGAGCCACAACAACAACTATCACATCAACCACTAATACTGATACTCAATATATGAGCGGAAGTGCAAATAGTGTGTTGACAACAAAAGTCAATGTTCCAATTGCTAACTCAGCATCACGATTCACTGCTTCTGGATTATGGGTTGACCCTAATACAGGTTTAAACGTTCCGTTCTCAGCTGTTTTAGATTTAACTGTTGTACAACTTGCTAAATCGGCTGTTCTTGCGAATGTTTATGCTGGAAATGGTGGAGCGTTCTACAATTCTATGCCTGCAAGCTTAACAGTTAACGCCGATTTATATAAAGGAGGGCAACTTTCTGCAGGAAACAAGCAAATATTCTTCGGTTATGCAGACAGTACTGTAACTACAACTGGTTCAACTGGTTATAACTCAAACCTTGGATTAGGATGGCATTTATGTACTTCATCTACAACTGGTGAAATTCCCAATGTAGCAGCGGGTACGAATACAACTTCTCAAGGAATATTAACAGTTATACCAGCAGCTGTTACGAACTCGCAAAGCTTTAAGGCAGTTATCATTGACCAAGCAGGCGGTACAGCCGGAACGTCAGTTAGTGGTATATGTACTCTTCTTGATTATACAGACCCATTAACTTGTACGATTGATAGTACAGCAGGTAGCATTTTTAAAAACGGTTCTGGTACAACAACACTTACTTGCCGAGTATTTCAATCTGGTGCTGAAATTGATACAGATGGAAAAACCTATACTTATAAATGGTCTCAACGTGACCAAAATGGCGTATTAAATGCTAATTTTGGCGGTACAGGCAATCAATATAAAACTGGTAAAACAATTAGTGTTGCGGCTTCTGATATCAATGTCAAAGCTCAATATACATGCGAGGTGAATCAATAATGAAAAGTACATTTTATGCCAATGTTGAACTTGGTGGAGAAATTACACAAGTTAGCTTTGAAGCAACAAACGCAAGTGATGTGATTGAACAAATCTGGCGGACTTATGGTATCTCCACCCCAATTATTGAAATTTGGGCGGAGGTGACTGATGACGATAGTAGCAAGCAATAGCCTCACTATAAGTAACGTTAATGATGGGACAATAACTCATACTGCTTATGCTTACAGCGCAGACGGCACGGACGGTTTCACCACTGTTTATCCGAATCTGAATTTAATAGAAGATGGGAAATTTGCGAAACCAATAAGTTCCAAATGGAATACAGATGGCACTACAATTTCAAAAGACGATATAACCGGCTATTTTAAAGTTAAATTTAATGGAGCTGGTTCTCTAAACCGTACATATTACACAGCAGGCATTTCTACCATTCCAACTGGGCAAAAATATTCAGTCTATATTAAAGCCTATTCTTTAGAAAGTTCTCTAAATATTAAAATGGGCTCCGTCAACACCTCGCAAGCTGTTACTGTTACAAACAACAGTAACATTCCAAAAACTTATAAAGTCGAGGGATTAGTCAGAGGCGCTTCCGATACATTCGGGATATTTGGGGAATTAACAACAACTCTTGGTACTTTGTTTATAAGTGAAATTAAACTAGAACAAGGCTCAACCGCCACTCCATGGATGCCCTCAGCTAGTGAAGTCACAACTGCTGACTGGCCAAGCTACATCGGTCAGTATTCAGATTTCACATCTACAGCATCCACAGACCCCGCTAAATATGCTCCTTGGACTATATTTAAGGGAAATGACGGGAAAGATGGAGCAACAGGCCCACAAGGTCCTCAAGGGAATACTGGAGCGACTGGGCCGCAAGGTCCAGTCGGACCTGCTGGAAGCGATGGTGACCCAGGTAAAGTAATACAACAAAATACAGAGCCAACAACTAAATTTTTAAATATGTTATGGCAATATACTGGAATAGAACCATTGAACGCTACAGGTATCACAGTTTTATCAAATATAATCTATGTATGGAACGGTACAGCTTGGCAAATTTGGTTATTAAATCCGCAGAATATACAAGCAGTAAATGCATGGATTACAAACGCAATGATTGATACTGCAGCTATTAAACTAGCAAATATTGATACTGCGACAATTACAGAACTTTCTGCTGTAACTGCAACCCTTGGAGATGTTGAAGCTGGAAGTATCACAAATGATATTTCTTATGGATTCGTTGCTCAAGGTAACCATCAATATCTTGGTAATAGTGTTATTAATTATCGAGGAATCAATATTTCTGAAACAATGACCTTAGATAACGTATTTCAATATACTCAATCTATGGGATTTGATGCAATTGCGGGTTTATTTTTCCAACGTTTAAGTGAAAATCAAGATATTATTTCCAATATTAGACTCATTGAAATTGGTAATAATGAGATGGGATTATATGTTGGTAATGCTACTGAATCTGCTACATTAACATCCAAAGGGCTTACCCTTTCTACTGACGTTGATTGGACTTCAATTGGGACCTATACTAAATATAAACGACAAGGTAATAGAATTACACTATCCGTAGTAGATGCGATGGTAACAACAGCAGGTAATATTACTTTAGGAACTCTTCCAGCTAAAGATGCACCTTATAACAGTATTATGCTAACTGCTATCGCATTCGCAACAACGAATACTAATGATAAGCATATCCAAATCAATGGGACGTATGGTAGTGGCGGTGGATTAATTACAATATTGGGAGCAGCAGCAAATCAAAAATATACTTTCCAACAAACTTTTGAACTCACATAGAAAGGAATAAACATGGCAACAAAAAATACAGGAGATACTCAATATTATGAAGTTTATAATGAGGTTGATGAATTGATTGCAAGATGTAATTTTAGTATCAATTCTACTGGTGGAGGAACAATAAATATTGAATTAATTGACGGAGGGAAAATTAAAAACTTTACTAATTCATCAGTTGAGTTAAAAACTCTGATTGATAATGCACTAGAAGCTTCTGCTAAATATTTGAATTAGAAAGCAGGGGTTATGGAGGTACTAATTCATGATACGCTCTATTTTATAAGAGATATTATCAATTATTGGCCAGCTATCGTTTCAGCAAGTGGAATTGTAGCTCTAGGCTATCGAAAACTCAATAAAAGGCAAGATGAGCGAGATAAGGCGCAAGAAGAACAATTGCTAGTCATGCGGCAAGAAATTAAACGAATTGAATTTATGCAAGCAGTAACTTTAGATTATGGTTTGCAAATTGTTGGAAGTATTTTTGATGAATACGAAGAAATGGGAGGAAATCATTACCTCCACAGTGTTTATGAAAAATATAAAAAAGAAAAAGAGGAAAAATAAAATGGATCAAAATTTAATGACAATCTTTAGCGGTATTTTAACCTTAGCTGGTTCTATAGTGACTTACTTCATTTCACAGGCTGCTAAAAAACATAGCAATACAAAAGACATGGATGCTCTGGCTAAAGTGGCCAATCAAGCGGTAAGTTGGGCACAGAAAAACTTCAATGAGAATCCTGAAAAGTTATCTGAAGCCATTAACTATGTGACAGAAGAAGCTAAGAATCTTAAAATCAAGGCTAATCCAGCTCAGATTGAAGCTCAAATTGAAGCTTCTTTGGCCCAGTTGAAAAAGAACTTTACTGCTGACCCAGCTAAAACAATTAAAGATGTTGCGCAAGCCACGTCTGAAGTTGCTCAATCAGTGTCTAAAACAGCGGATAATATTTCTACCAATGCTGAAGAACTGGCTAATCTTGTAGAACCAATCATTAATGGAACAGAAGGACTCACTGAAGAATAGGAGGTTAGTATGAATGGATATGACATTTCCAGCTACCAAGCTGAGCTTGATACTGGCATTGTCCCCTCAGATTTTGTAATTATCAAGGCTACTGAGGGTACAAATTATATAAATCCAACGTGGGAAGAACAAGCAAAACAAGCTTTACAGGCTGGTAAGTTACTAGGATTATATCACTTTGCTGGTATTGGAAATCCAATCTCTGAAGCAGACTTCTTTATCAGTACTATTAAAGACTATGTTGGTAAAGCACTACTAAATCTTGACTTTGAAGCTGGGGCAATTAATGCATGGGGGAATGTTGGCGCTCGTCAATTTTTGAATCGTGTAAAAGAAAAAACTGGCATCAATCCAATGATTTACATGTCTGCAGAAGTTACTCGTCAGTTTAATTGGAGCATTACCTCAGGAAATACTCCTTTGTGGGTTGCTCAATATGCTTCTACAAGTCCTACAGGCTATCAATCAGAACCTTGGTCAGATGGCAAAGGATATGGCGCTTGGAGTTCAGCAGCGATTCATCAGTACAGTTCATCAGGAACTTTAATGAACTGGAACGGACAGCTTGATTTAAACTTAGCTTATATCAACGCTAATCAATGGAAGCAACTGGCTGGTGGAAGTTCTACATCACAAAATAACAACAACTCAAATACTAATTCACAATTGGAGGATGATGACCTTATGAAATTTACATATCAAATTATTGATGCAAAAACAGGAAAAACGCAAGGAACTATTTATTACTATGATGGAAATAAAGTAGTTGCTTTGTCTCATGAAGATCAACTTAAAATTATTCGTCAAATCTATAAAGAGACAACAGGAAAAGACTTGAAACAGTATAGTTGGCGGACAGATGCCCCTTGGTATGTCCGTTTCATGCAAGCAATCAATCAAAAAACAGTAGAAGTTGCTTGGAAATAAAATTAAACCTGACTTCGGTCAGGGCTTTTTGTTATGGTAAATCATAAATTAAGGTATAATATATTAAGAAAATTTAGTAAGGGAATATATTATGAGAAAAATTTACTTTCTTTGTACTGGGAACTCTTGCCGCTCACAAATTGCGGAAGGATATGGGCATAAATTATTAAAAGATTGGGAAGTGAAATCTGCAGGTATAGAAACTCATGGATTAAATCCAAAAGCTGTACAAGTTATGGCAGAAGAAGATATTGATATTTCTCAACAGAAATCTGAACTTATTGATATGGATTACTTTAATAGTTGTGATTTAATTATTACTCTATGTGGAGATGCATTAGATAAATGTCCAATGATTCCTAAAGGAGTAAACCACGAACATTGGGATTTACAAGACCCAGCTCGAGTAAAAGGAACAAATGAAGAAATTTTAGAAGAGTTCAGAAAAACTAGAGATTTAATAAAAGACCAAGTTAAAAAATTAACAAAAGTATGAATTAACCCCCGCTTCGGCGGGTGTTTTTTTGTTACATAAACATTAAAAAAACTATAATTAATAAATACCATATTTTTTTACGAAGATTTATGGTATAATAAACAAGTTTGTCATATGTTTTGAAAATGCATGAATATGTGGTATACTCTTATTAAATATAAAATAGCTAAATAAAAAGGAGGTACATATGCTTTATACTTCACAAAATCACTTAGATGCTTTAGCTTGGTTGAATAGTACCAAAAATATAAAAACTTTAACGAATTTACAAGTCCAAAAATTTCTTTATTTTTACGAAATGTTCCAAAAAGTTGCCGATAAAGACTATACCTTAGATAGTTTAAAAGCTTATGTTAATGGTCCGGTTTTTAGCAAAGTGTATGGTGATATGGTACACAACGAAACAGAATTTATAAACGAATTAGAAAAAATTGATCCGAAACACATAGACTGCGAAAATGCAGAAGAATCATTGTTCCTGATTGAATCAATGACAGATACTGAACTTTCTGAACTGACTCATGTATTTGATATGTGGAAATCTAAAAGAGATGAAATTGATAATGGTATAAAACAAATCCCTATTTACGAAGGCGATATAACAGAAAAAGATTTAGATATTTTATCCCAATTAAGTTTTAGTAGGCCAGAAGAATTTAAAAAATACCACGTGATTGTTATGCAGGATAAGAGATTTGTGGTATCTAAAGAAGACTATTCATCACTTACGGAAGAACATTATAATACTATGGAAGTGCTAAGTAATAATAAAAATCTACTAAACCCAGTATATATTAAAATCGAAGAAGACGGAGGTCTTCTCGTTGATTAAGGAAAAAGATGTAATTAATTTGAAAGTCCCATTTCCTGACATCTCCTCTGGATTAGCTAGAGTAATTCACATGTACATTTGTGTTGGGAATGATAAGGAAGCTTTATTTGTAAAATCTCAAACTTATAAGCCTAGATTATTAACTCTTGTGAATAATTCCATAGTAGAAGAAGCTGATATAAATAGAAACCCATTTTCTAAGAAGACCTTGATAGACTTGGATAAAGAATTTCATATATCAAAAGATTTGGTCATATCAAAAGATTCATTATGTAGAAATAGACCTGATGTATGTGATGAACTTTTTGCTGAAATTAATCAAAAGATAATTGAACCAAATCACGAAATGCTTAACGAACAATTACTTCTAACTTTAAACCCTGACTATTTATCAACCAGATAATATTCTCGCCCTCCGGGGCTTTTTTATTTTATTGAGCGTATTGTTTTGATGAAAAACGCTTACAGTGTATAATAAAAATATAGATAGTTTTGCATAAGCGCTCCAACCGTCATTGGAGTGCTTTCTTTTTGTCTCATTTAAGAAAAGAAGAATATAATTATCCTATTCCAAAAATAAATTTTTCATAAATTTACTCTTTAGCGTCCCTCTCCTAACTGGGGCGCTTTTTTCTTGACAAAAAATAATGATAGCGCTATAATTAGTTACCGTAAATAATCACTGAGTATTTTAATCCATGAAATACTCACTGCATATTTGCCTAGACGCCTCACTATCGTGGGGCGCTTTTTTTGTGCTATAATATAGTCGGGATGTTTGTGAGATTTCATCCCATTTCTAAAATTAAGCTGCTCTTCGGAGTGGCTTTTTTCAAATAAAAAAACTCTAGTCGGATGACTTCAAGGAGTCCAACTAGAGGATGATGAGTGTTAGTACAAATTCAGAAAAAATTTCGTATATACAAAAATAAGAGGTACTAACAATTTAAATATTATCAATTTTTTAGACAATTGTCAATTATTTATAGTAGTGTGTTATAATATATTTAGTGGATGAGAAATTGATTTCTTTTACAGTATCTTTGATAATCTGCAGTTCCGTCCACATATATCTAATATAATAACCAAGATATGTGCTGCAGATTGTCATACTAGGTTCTTTAGCTCAGATGGTAGCTAACCGTTCGGTCGCTGGTTCGAGTCCAGCAAGAACCATAAATAAACGAAGAGTGAAAAAAAGAGGGAGAAATCTTGCTAGCTCTTTTATAATAGTGTTTTAAAAACTCCCCTCGCCTCCATTGTACGGATTTTATAGAATCCTATCGACTAATAAATCGCTCAATAGAGCGGTTTATTTTTTATTGAATGAATTACGATTTAAATAAAAAACTCCTACTAGACAACAAAATAGTAGAAGAAATAATTTCAAAATTGGCCGGATTTTGGTTATGAAAAGAAAATGCTAAATAGATTGTAAATATAGTCAATAAAATGGTTTGCTTTGGCCTTAATTATTATAACACCGTATATTAGAGTTTGTCGTTAACAAATGGCGACAAGAAACCACTGACATCAACATGGACTAATAAGATATCTAAATAGTTTTACGAACTGAGGTAAATATTATAATAAAAATAGAAAAAGAAACTAATCATCCTTGAGACTTTCAATTTTTAAATTTCTAATATTTTTTGAGGAATTGTATCCTTATTTAATTATTTTAAAATGAGGTGAATTTTATATCCTCTTCCTTCTATTGTACTATACGTTTTCCCCAGAAGATGCGAGCCAATAATGGGGTTTCATTTTAATTTTTTTAAAATTAGAAAACAAATAATAGTTACACATAAGAAACTAAAATAGTATATAATAAGTTAATAAAAAAGGAAGTGGAGCATCATTATGAAAAAGGTGTATTTTCTTTGTACGGGTAATTCTTGTCGTTCTCAGATGGCAGAAGGCTATGGTCATAAATTTCTAACGGGTTGGGAAGTTCGTTCTGCGGGGATAGAAATGCACGGATTAAATTCTCGTGCTGTTCAAGTGATGGCAGAAGATGGTATAGATATTTCGAGCCAGCAATCAGAATTTATTAATATTGAATATTTTAATGAGAGCGATTTAATTGTTACTCTTTGTGGAGATGTTTTAGATAAATGTCCGATGATTCCTAAAGAGATTAATCATGAGCATTGGAACTTAGAAGATCCAGCTCGTGCTCTAGGAACAGAAGTAGAAATTTTAGAGAAGTTTAGAAAAACGAGAGATTTAATAAAAGAGCAAGTTAAGCTGATTGGAAAGTGATTTATTTTAGCTATTAAAAGGAGCGGAAATGAAGTATAAAATTGGACAGTTAGTAAGTTTACTAGAAAAAATTATAAAGTAATTATCGGAATGTTAGTCGCTGAAAACAAATCTCGAAACTCAGATAGATTTAACGCAAGTCAACAATTATATTTCAAAGAAGAAGAGCTTAAAGAGTATAAAAATGAATAAGTAATTACTGATTTTTATCAAGATTCTTTGTTACTCACCTATCATAAAAACACTTTGCTTATCGCTTTCATTTTGTTAGCTATAGTATTATAATAAAATTATAAGAAAAGGTGGAGGTATTGTTATGGCGAAACAGTATAAAAAAATATTAGTCCCTGTTGATGGTTCTGACCAATCTTACAATGCAGTTCGAGAAGGAGTTATGTTAGCTCAATGGTCCCAGGCAGAATTAATAGTGTTGACTGTTAAAGATTTGGTGCGATATTATGGTATTGCTAACTATGGTATTGTTGAGACTCCAGGATTGGATAAGTTGGCAAATGATATTTTACTCAAAGTAGGCTCTATTATTCCAGCTGAATCTAATTTCAAAACTCAAATTTTATCAGGTTCTCCAAAGCGAGAAATTGTTCAGTATGCTAAAGATAATGATATTGACTTGATTGTTATGGGAGCTACAGGAGCAGGAGCATTTGATAGATTACTTGCAGGTTCTACGACTAATTACGTTGTAAATCATGCCCCTTGTGGAGTAACTATTGTTCAAGGATAAGAATCAGTTTGTAGTAAAAAGACCTTTCATCAGTGATAGGTCTTTTTATTTTTTATATCTAATTTATACTGATATAATCTAATTGAGGAGAATTTATGATATCACTTATTTTAATAATTATTTTAGGAATAGAGCATTTATTGTTTGGTTTTATTGAGATGTTTGGGGGAACAAAGTTACAAGCTGATGCTTTTGGTTTTGATGAATCTGAATTAAAAAATAAGACATTGCAGGTTGCGCTCTTCAACCAAGGAATTTATAATCTTGGTTTTGGTTTGATGATTATAGTATTAGCCATAATACATGCAGCTACTTCCGTTTTTATTATTGCGATGCTTTTTGTCATCTTAGTTGGAATCTATGGTGCCTTGACAGTGACGAAGAAAATATTATTTGTGCAAGCTTTACCGGCTCTTGTAACTTTAATAGTTCTTTTGCTATCGCTTTGAATTTAAAATTAACTTTTTTAAGATAAAAAAACGCTTAGATTAGCGTTTTTTATTTCAAATTTATTTAGTGGTTTAGTAAGTGACCAATAATAAATAAAATCCAGATATGAATTGGGTAAAAACCATAGAAAAAATATTTTTCAAAGGTTGAAGAGCGACCACCCTTTTTGCCATTGTATAGGTAAATAAAAGGAAGAACGGTGATGATTAGGAATTCTGGGTTAAGAGAAATACTTTGCCAGAGCGGAATTGAAGTGTCAAAAGAAAAAGCCTGTAGAAGAAAAAAGACTGATAGAAGTAGTGTACCAATATGAAGAATCCAATTTTTTCCACTTTTACGTGATGCGTACATTAAATATGGAAGGATTAGAGCAACTAAACTTGCTTCTGTAAATATTGAAAGAGCTGAAACGAGAATGAGCGGAAAAATCAGCAATATTTTCTTCTTTTCTATAATAGTATCAAGGAGCCATACAGCAGCAAAACCACAAGCTAAGCTCAGAAAGATATTTGGATTAAGGATAGTAAAAAAGCTTATGGAGACATTCATGAGATAATGTATGACTAAATTTCCTAGGGCCATTACTGCTCCAGCAACTAGAAGGCGTGTTAGATATTTTTTGCGACTTCGGGTATAAAAGAACCCTTCAATCATTAGAAAAAAGAAGAGAGGAGAGACGAATCGGGATGCCATATCTAAGATAGAAAAATCGGGTATCCCAGGAAGTTTTATAAGAACTTCTAGGTATATATGGTCAAGTAGCATGAATATGATTGCTATTATTTTAAGTTGATAGCCAGATAAACCAAAACGTTGTTTCAAAAAAGTACCTCACAATAAATATATTTTACTTATCTATTTTAATATAGAAAATAGAACGTACGACTTACGTTTATGTAAGGTCAGTTTTCAGGAAATACTCAGTTATATTTCAGAAATAAATTTTTGGGAGTCAAGAAATCTATAAATTGCAAAATGGTAATAAAAAAAGCGCTGTTTAGACGCTTAATCAAAATTGCTATGTCTTCCCCAATTGATTGCCATTAAAATAGTCACTATTGGTAGAGCGTAAAGCCAAACAAGTGATATCAGAGCCCCAGGTAGTAAAAAGACTAGAAAGATTTTAATTCTTTCCAGATTTCTCTTTCGAAGAGTAGCACTCCCATTGTATTGTTTATAAATTATTTGACTGAAAACAATCAAACTAATCCAAGGAATTAAATAGGTTGAAACATAGGCTAAACTTGCAGTCAAAGAGTTCGGATGTTCTGCGTGTGCAACAGTTGAAAAGGGAAAGAGACAAACAATAAGTAGAATCCAATGATTAGACCAGAGAATCAACTCATCAACTTTATTTGATTTGATAAATGTCATTACATGGTGCAGTGAGTTCCAAATGGAAGCAAGGGCAACAAAAGTAGTGATATAGATAAGAAGCATAAGCAACACATTCGGTGAAAAAAGATTACCATCTCTAGGAACTTTAAATTCTAAAACTGTTAAGGTCATTACTACGGCAAATATTCCGTCGGTAAGCGCCTCTATTCTGCTTTTATTCATACTTATAATTATAGCAAAAAAAGCTAGTAAACTCTGTTATAGAAAAGAGTTTATTAGCTTTATGGAGCAGATTCTGTTTTAGATTGATAAGTACTTTTATTTGCGATGACTGACCCAATTGTTTCTTGTTTAGAGGAGTAATAACCGATTTTGTCAGCACTAATAAGGATATAACTATTGCAGTACTCTTATGGAGGCAATTAAAGTTAGAATAATCTCCATTTGAAAAGTTGCTTAATGAAGCAGGATATTCTATCTTTTTCTCCGCTGATTGTGAAATTGAAGGACTAGAAGAGATTGACTATCCTTTGATGTTGAAGTAGTTTCTTTTGATTTAGTTCCACAGATTGCTAAAAAACAAAGGGAAGTAATGCAGATATAATTTTTTCATATAATCTCCTAAAAGAATTGTATCAAAAAAATACAAAGAAATACATCTAAATAATAGATTTTTAGGTTAATTTAAGCTAGAATGATTTTAGGAGGAGTATCAGATGAAAAAGTTAACAAAAAGGCAATTTGCTGCTATTGGAGCGGCGGCGGTTTTACTTATTGGTGGAGTAAGCTTTGCATTAGTAAAACATAATGAAACTGGTGGAGTAAAAACAAATGCTTCTAGTTTAAAAAGTAGCTCAAAAAAGGAAATGACTTCAAAAACTAGTGAAACAAAAGAAAGCCAGAAAAGTTCAAACAGCCAATCATCAAGTAGCAGTCAAGAAGAAACCACTCAAAGGCAGTTGAGTGTGGATACAAAAAATTTAACTGAAAATCAATTTGAGCAATGGGTAGCAATCACGCAGAGCAATCAAATGCAAGATACTCATCCTCTTCGAATTACTGTTTCTAAAAGTGATAATAATTTGTATCAAGCAAAATTAGATTATACTGCGACACAAATTGATTCCGTTAACACTTATAAAGTTAATAGTTCAGGAGAACTTGAAGCGATTGACTTTGAACATTATCCGGCAATGAAAGTTGTATCACAAAGTTTTCCAGAGATTAAACAAAATCAATTAACAACAAATCAATTAAATATGTGGGTGGTGGCTGTTCAAGATGCTTTATTTGAACAAAAGGGGGTGAAACCAGGGATTGATGTGGTCTATGATTTAGAAACAGCTGCTGATGGAAATATCGCAAATGTGAAGGTTTTTAAAATTGATTATACACCTTCTGCTAATGGTGGTGCCGATAATGCTAGTAAAACATTAATTAACGAATTTAGAATTAATTCTGATGGTAATTTAGAAATTAAAGATGTAAATAATGAGACTGGTTACAGAATTATATCTAAAGTTTATATGGATACTTCCATGGTTCAATAAATGACAGTTTTTAAAATGATCTAAACAATTTTTGAGCTTATCAGAAATTTGTTTAAGGTCATTTTTTATGAAAATCATTCAAAAGTTTGAGAATCATTTTGATTTTTAGGATATAATACTGAAAGAGTATTTATGTTAAAAATTGGATCTTATATCCTATTATTTTATTTGGCTTTTAGGTTATCAAAACATTCGTTCGAATTTGAAAAAGTTAGCAGACTTGAATTAATTATTTTGCCTTTGTATTCAACATTGATGTTTTTTATCACGATGACTTGGGGTGAAGAAAATATAATGGTGGCTATTATATTATTCTTTTTATCATTTTTCGTGGGATGGCTGCAAGCTTCAAAAGTTGAATTTAAAGATGAGGGAAAAGAGGATAAATATCAACGTCCGATTATTTTGATGAAAAAGAATTGGCCTTATATAATTGGTTGGGCTATTTTGTTTTTATTAATAATTAGTGCTCATTTTTATTCAAATTCACACATGGAAGTGGAAGAAGTAGTGACGGAATTCTGGAAAGAAATAGTTAAAGAAATTTCAATATTTGCCAGATTTAAAGCTAAAGATGGTTGGGAAACTTGGTTAATAACCGGGGGTTCAAGTTTAACTTTTACGGCTTTTATAAAAAGTAAAAATAAAAAATTGGAAATAAGTTTAGTGAGAAGAAGAAAAAATAGTTCTTTTAGTGAGTAGATTATTTTTGTGATTAACAAAAGTTACCAATAAATGGTATTGAAAGCAAACTCGAAAATGGGTAGAATTATCTTATCCAATATCTCTTAGATTTTTCAAATTTCCAAGAATTTGATTTAACAGATATAATAACCAATAGTGGCCTCTTAAAAGAGGCCATTTTTTATTTCAAAATGTGATATAATAATTGACAGAAATAGAGAGAATTTAAGGATATAATGATGGAAAATAGTTTAAATATCATTGAAAAAATGAATCCTAATCAAAAAATAAATTATGATCGTGTTTTTCAAAAGGTTCGTGAAAGTTGGGAAAGAGATTCTGTTCGTCCCAAAATTTTGCTCCATTCTTGTTGTGCTCCTTGTAGTACTTATTCATTAGAATACCTTACGCAATCAGCTGATGTGACGATTTATTTTGCTAATTCAAATATTCATCCGTCAACTGAATATACAAGAAGAAAGATGGTTCAAGAACAATTTGTAAAAGATTTTAATGAACGGACAGGGAATAATGTTCAATTTATTGCTGCCGAATATGAACCAAATGTTTTCTTACAAATGGTTCGTCAAAAACATTTAGAAAATGAACCTGAGGGCGGAAAACGTTGCACCTCTTGTTTTGAAATGCGATTGGATATTGTTGCTGAGAAGGCTTTAGAACTTGGTTTTGACTACTTTGGTAGTGCTTTGACTTTATCACCAAAGAAGAATAGTCAATTAATTAATGAAATTGGGCTTGATATTCAAAAGATTTATGATGTAAATTATCTTCCAAGTGATTTTAAGAAGAATAATGGCTATAAACGTTCTATAGAGATGTGTAAAGAATACGATGTTTATCGTCAATGTTATTGTGGATGTATTTTTGCAGCTAAAGCCCAAGGGATTGATTTAAAAGAACAGAATCGAGAAGCTATTAAATTTATTAGAAATCAATCATAATCATAGATTTGTATTTAAAAAATAAGAAAATAACTTGACAAAAAAGTCCTTTTTTAATAAAATGAAAGTAACTTAAATATTCCAAAGGGGAGTAGCGTCGGTAAGACCGAAACAAAGTCGTCAATTCGTGAGATTCTCACCGGCTTTGTTGACATACTTTGTATGTTTAGCAAGACCTTTGCCAGTTTTGATATCTGGCAGAGGTCTTTTTTTGTCAAACCTCGCATGATATCAGTTAGAAATAAAGGAGAATCATTATGCAACCTTACAATCAATCCGTCAATGAAGTTTTAGAGGAAACAAAAAGTCAATTCGAAGGTTTGAGTCCAAAAGAAGTTGAAAATCGTCAAGCTAAAGGTGGTTTCAATGAGTTGAAAGAAAAGAAAAAAACATCAACTTGGGAACTTTTCATTGATACTTTGAAAGATCCAATGGTTATCATTTTACTTTTAGTTGCCTTTGTCCAACTTTTCTTGGGGGAATTTGTTGAATCACTTGTTATCTTCATTGTTTTGATGATTAATTCAGTGGTTGCGGTTGTGCAAACTAAACGAGCAGAAAGTTCTTTAGATGCTTTGAGACAGATGTCGGCACCTTCAGCTAAAGTTTTACGTAATGGAGAGAAAACATCAATTCCTGCGCGTGAGCTTGTTGTCGGCGATATTGTTTCGCTTGAGGCCGGTGATTTTATTCCGGCAGATGGACGTTTAATTGATGTTCAAAACTTACGTGTTGAAGAAGGTATGCTGACAGGTGAGTCAGAGCCAGTTGAAAAATTTTCAGATGTCATTGAGGGAGAAGTTGCACTTGGTGACCGTAAGAATATGGTTTTCAGTTCAAGCCTTGTTGTTTATGGACGAGCAGATTTTCTTGTAACAGCAATTGCTGAGCAAACCGAGATTGGTAAAATTGCTCAAATGTTGGAAACTGCGGAAGCTAAACAAACGCCACTTCAACAAAAATTGGAAAAATTTGGTAAACAATTAGGTTGGGCAATTTTAGCGCTCTGTGCTTTAATTTTTGCTGTTCAAATTCTGAGACTCTTTACGACAAATCAAACGGCTGATATGCAAAAGGCTGTTCTTGATTCATTCATGTTTGCAGTTGCAGTTGCGGTTGCTGCAATTCCTGAAGCTCTTTCATCAGTTGTTACAATTGTTTTATCTGTTGGAACAAATAAAATGGCAAAACAGCATGCGATTATGCGTAATTTGCCAGCTGTAGAAACATTGGGTTCAACTTCAGTCATTTGTACTGACAAAACCGGAACTTTGACGCAAAATAAAATGACCGTTGTTGATTCTTACTTGCCAACGAAAGGCAGTAAAAAACTGACGGACTTATCACAAGCAGACCAAAAATTGTTACTTAATGCAATGGTGCTTTGTAATGATTCATCATTTTTACAAGAAGGTCAAGCACTGGGGGACCCAACTGAAGTGGCTTTAATTGCTTACAGTGACAAAATCGGCTATCCATATCAAGAATTAAGAGAAAAATCACCACGTCTGGCTGAATTTCCATTTGATTCAGAGCGTAAATTAATGAGTACAATCAATGATTTTGAAGGTCAGAAGACAATTTTTGTTAAAGGGGGCCCAGATGTACTCTTTAATCGCTGTAATCAAGTTTTCTTGGATGGAAAAGTGCAAGAATTTACTCCTGAATTGAAAGAGAAATTTCAAGCTCAAAATGAAGCTTTCAGTCAAAAAGCGCTTCGTGTATTAGCTTATGCTTACAAACCTGTCAGTGATAATAAGACTGAACTCACACTTACTGACGAAAATGATTTGATTCTGATTGGTCTGTCAGCAATGATTGACCCACCTCGTGAAGCTGTTTATGATTCTATTGCCGAAGCTAAAAAGGCTGGCATTAAAACGATTATGATTACGGGTGACCACAAAACGACAGCACAAGCAATTGCCAAAGATATTGGTTTGATGAACGAAGGAGATATGGCGCTCACTGGTCAAGAACTTGATGCGCTGACTGAGGATGAACTTCGTGAAAACTTAGAAAAGATTTCGGTTTATGCTCGTGTGTCTCCTGAAAATAAAATTCGGATTGTTCGTGCTTGGCAAAATGAGCATCAAGTAACCGCGATGACTGGTGATGGTGTAAATGATGCTCCTGCCCTGAAACAAGCTAATATTGGGATTGCAATGGGTTCAGGAACAGATGTAGCAAAAGATGCGTCAAGTATGATTTTGACTGATGATAATTTCGTATCAATTGTTTCCGCTGTATCAATTGGTCGTGTGGTTTATGATAATATCAAAAAATCAATTAGTTACCTTTTCTCTGGAAACTTAGGAGCGATTATTGCGATTGTCTTTGCCTTGGTCGTGGGTTGGGTGAATCCATTTACTGCTTTGCAACTTTTATTCATTAACTTGGTCAATGACTCTGTCCCAGCAATTGCCTTGGGGATGGAAAAAGCAGAACCAGATGTTATGGAAAAAGCTCCTCGTCAGTTAAATGAAGGAATCTTTGCCAATGGGTTAATGCGGGTTATTTTGATTCGGGGTTCATTGATTGGGATTGCGGCGATTATTTCGCAATATGTTGGACAAAAAATTTCACCTGAAATGGGTGTGGCTATGGCCTTTACAACTTTGATTTTGGCACGTACTTTGCAAACTTTTGCTGCACGTTCAAATTCACAAAATATTTTAAAACTTGGTTTTACAACGAATAAATACGTTTTGATGGCTGTGACTTTCTGTCTTGTTTTATACAGCTTGACTACTCTTCCATTCCTCAGAGAAATTTTCTCAATTCCAGCTGCTTTTGGTTGGTCTCAATGGATTGTAGCAGCAGGGCTTGCAGTAATTGCTGTAATCTGTATGGAAATTCTTAAGTCAATTAAAGGCGTTTTTGAAAAACATTAAAATTTTAGAAAAAATCACTGACAAAAATTCTGTCAGTGATTTTTAAATACTTGAACTTTTATCATATTGATTTAAATGATAAGTTTCAATCATATCGATAAGTTTGTCAGCATAAGTGGGGTCTGTTGCATAGCCAGAGTTTTGAACGGCTTTAGCAGCAGTTTTATAATCAGTCGCACTAAGAACCGAAGCATACTGTTTAGAATTCCAAGTTGTTCCGTAAAGGAAAAGCTGGGTGTGTGCCGAAACTGAGTCAGCAAAATTAGGATAAACACGGAAAACACCTTGGACAGTGACCCACTGACCGTTTTCATATTCTTGCGTAGCAAGTGAAACCTTTGGCACATCACCAGATGCTTTGACACCAAAAAGATTATGATATTTGCTTGCAAGTTCGCTTTTGCCAAAATTAGACTCAAGACAAGCCTGAGCAATGGTGATAGAAGCTAGTACTTGACTTTCTTTTTGTGATTTTTGAGCGAGTGGAGCAATTTCTTTGATGAATTTGTGTTCGTTAATTTCTTGAAGTTGTGCTTCAGATGGCTTTTGTGCTTGATTATTAAAAATTTTATTATAGACTAAGATTCCTAAAATAATTAAGAAAATAAATATGAGCTGTTTTAACAAGGATTGACGTCGATTTGGTTTTCTTCGTCGAGTTTTATATTTCATAAAAATAGTTTAACATAAAATTCAAGTTCTTGGCTTAAAAATCAATATTTGTTATACTAAAATTAGTTAAGAAGTAAGCGATAAAATTTCTGTCAGTAAAATTTTACTGACGGCCATAAATTTTTACTGACAGAATCGGTGTTGTCAATAAAATAATTAAATAAAAGCCACGGAGGCAATCAAATGAATTTTTATGATTTTAGTGCCGTTAAAATGAACGGTGAAACTGTTTCAATGTCTGATTATAAAGGAAAAGTTGTAATTGTGGTCAACACTGCAAGTAAATGTGGCTTTACACCGCAATTTGAAGGACTTGAAAAACTATATGAAAACTATAAAGACCAAGGATTAGAAATTTTAGGCTTTCCCTGTAATCAATTTGCTAATCAAGACGCTGGCGAAAATTCGGAAATCAATGAATTCTGTCAGTTAAATTATGGAGTCACTTTCCCCATGTTTCAAAAAATTAAAGTCAATGGTAAAGAAGCACATCCCCTTTATCAATTTTTGAAAAAAGAAGCAAAAGGGGCGCTTAGCGGGACGATTAAATGGAATTTCACAAAATTTTTAATTGACCGAGAAGGAAATGTTATTGAACGTTTTGCGCCAAAAACGGAACCTAAAGAAATGGAAGAAGAAATCCAAAAATTACTTTAATTAATTTCTTAAGGAAAAGTGTTTTAAAACTTGTAAAAGCTCAATTATTTTGCTAAACTAATAAACAATAAAACTTTTAATCTAGTCCAGAGAGGCTAGCAAGGTTGTGAACAAGAAATATTATCCTTAAAAGTTACTGACAGAACTGTCAGTAAGTTGCTAAGGCATTTTAGGACACATCTGCTAGGTTTCTGGCAGATGTTTTTGCTTTATTTATGACATATTGATGTTAAAAATAAAGTGCGCAAGGAGCGAAGCGGGTTGTGAATTATTTGCAACGAAGTTATGCTTTACTACAAAGGAGAAAACAAATGCCAAAACGCAATGATATCAAAAAAATCATGATTATCGGTTCTGGACCAATCATTATTGGTCAAGCCGCAGAATTTGATTATGCAGGAACACAAGCCTGTCTTGCACTTAAAGAAGAAGGCTACGAAGTTGTTTTAGTCAATTCAAATCCGGCAACAATCATGACTGACAGAGAAATAACTGACACTGTCTATATTGAACCAATTACTTTAGAGTTTGTCAGTAAAATTTTGCGTAAGGAGCGTCCTGATGCCTTATTACCAACACTTGGTGGACAAACAGGACTTAACATGGCAATGGAATTATCCAAAACAGGAATTCTTGAAGAGCTTAATGTTGAACTTCTTGGAACAAAATTAAGCGCCATTGACCAAGCAGAAGACCGTGAGCTCTTTAAAGAATTATGTGAAAGAATTGGTGAGCCACTCTGTGCCAGTGATATTGCAACAACAGTTGATGAAGCAGTTGAAATTGCTGACAAAATTGGTTATCCAATCATTGTCCGTCCAGCATTCACCATGGGTGGAACAGGTGGAGGAATTTGTGATACTGAAGAAGAACTTCGTGAGATTGTGGCAAATGGACTGAAACTTTCTCCAGTGACACAATGCCTAATTGAAGAATCAATTGCTGGTTATAAAGAAATCGAATATGAAGTTATGCGTGATTCTGCTGACAATGCGATTGTTGTCTGCAATATGGAAAATTTTGACCCAGTTGGAGTTCACACAGGTGACTCAATCGTTTTCGCACCAAGTCAAACGCTCTCAGATAACGAATATCAAATGCTTCGTGACGCTTCGCTAAATATTATTCGTGCCCTAAAAATTGAAGGGGGATGTAATGTTCAACTTGCTCTTGACCCACATTCTTATGAATATCGAGTAATCGAAGTTAACCCACGGGTAAGCCGTTCATCAGCCTTAGCCTCTAAAGCAACAGGATATCCAATTGCAAAAATGTCTGCTAAAATTGCGATTGGGATGACACTAGATGAAATTATCAATCCAGTAACTAATAAAACTTATGCCATGTTTGAACCGTCGCTCGACTATGTTGTAGCAAAAATAGCTCGCTTCCCATTTGATAAATTTGAAAATGGTGACCGCCACCTAGGAACACAAATGAAAGCGACAGGCGAAGTCATGGCAATTGGACGTAACATCGAAGAAAGTCTTCTAAAAGCTGTACGCTCACTTGAAATTGGTGTTTTTCATAATGATTTACAAGAGGCACAAGAGGCCGATGATGAAATCCTCTATGAAAAAATGGTTAAAACACAAGACGACCGACTTTTCTATGTCTCAGAAGCGATTCGTCGTGGAATTCCTATTGAAGAAATTGCTGATTTAACCAAGATTGATATTTTCTTTCTTGATAAACTCCTCCATATTGTCGAAATTGAAGACCAGTTAAAGGTAAATATATTTGAACCAGAGCTTTTAAAAACAGCAAAGAAAAATGGATTCTCAGATCGTCAGATTGCCAAGTTATGGAATGTCAGCCCAGAAGAAGTTAGACGTCGCAGACAAGAAAATCAAATTATTCCAGTTTACAAAATGGTTGATACTTGTGCAGCTGAGTTTGAAAGCTCAACGCCTTACTTCTATTCAACTTATGAATGGGAAAATGAGTCTAAACGTTCAAGCAAAGAGAAAATAATTGTTCTCGGTTCAGGTCCCATCCGAATTGGACAAGGGGTTGAATTTGACTATGCGACAGTTCACTGTGTAAAAGCACTCCAAGCCCTTGGAAAAGAAGCAATTGTTATCAACTCTAATCCAGAAACCGTTTCTACAGATTTCTCAATTTCGGATAAGCTCTATTTTGAACCACTAACTTTTGAAGATGTGATGAATGTCATTGACTTAGAACAACCAGAAGGTGTGATTGTTCAATTTGGCGGACAAACGGCTATCAATTTAGCCGAACCTCTCTCTAAAGCTGGGGTTAAAATTTTAGGAACGCAAGTTGAAGATTTAGACCGTGCTGAGGACAGAGATTTATTTGAAAAAGCATTACAAGATTTAGAGATCCCACAACCACCAGGAGCAACAGCAACAAATGAAGAAGAAGCCGTTGCTAACGCCAACAAAATTGGTTATCCAGTCCTTATTCGCCCATCCTTTGTTTTGGGCGGTCGAGCAATGGAAATCATTAATAATGAAAAAGACCTGCGTGATTACATGAATCGTGCGGTAAAAGCTTCACCTGAACATCCAGTACTCGTTGATTCTTATTTACAAGGACGTGAATGTGAAGTTGATGCAATCTGTGATGGCACGGAAGTTCTTCTTCCAGGAATTATGGAACATATTGAACGAGCGGGGGTTCACTCTGGGGATTCAATGGCTGTCTATCCACCACAAACTTTTTCACAAGAAATTATTGATACAATTGTTGATTACACTAAACGATTAGCTATTGGTTTGAACTGCATCGGAATGATGAACATTCAATTTGTTATTTTTGAAGAACAAGTGTATGTCATTGAGGTAAATCCACGCGCGTCACGGACTGTTCCCTTTTTATCTAAAGTGACAAACATTCCAATGGCCCAATTGGCGACACAAATGATTTTAGGGAAAAACTTGAAGGATTTAGGCTACACAGAAGGCTTAGCAGAAACTCCTGATATGGTTCACGTGAAAGCACCAGTCTTTAGTTTTACAAAACTAGCAAAAGTTGATAGCTTACTTGGTCCAGAAATGAAATCAACAGGTGAAGCAATGGGTTCAGATGTGACCCTTGAAAAAGCACTTTATAAATCATTTGAAGCCGCTAAACTGCACATGGCAGATTATGGTTCGGTCTTATTCACAGTTGCTGATGAAGATAAAGAAGAAACGCTAGCACTTGCTAAAGATTTCGCAGAAATAGGTTATTCATTAGTTGCAACTCAAGGAACCGCTGCATTCTTTAAGGAAAATGGACTTTATGTCCGTGAAGTTGAAAAACTAGCTGGTGGAGAAGATGAAGAAGGAACATTAGTTGAAGATATTCGTCATGGACGCGTTCAAGCAGTTGTGAACACAATGGGAAATACTCGTGCCTCATTAACAACGGCTACCGATGGTTTCCGTATTCGTCAAGAAGCAATTAGTCGCGGTATTCCACTTTTCACATCACTAGATACTGTTGCTGCAATTTTAAAAGTAATGCAAAGTCGTAGTTTTACAACTAAAAATATTTAAAAAATAAAGAAGTCCCAAACGGGGCTTTTTTTATTTTTAAATAAAAAAACCAAAAATTACATCAATTCTGTATTAATATTCGTACGCATTAATTAAAGAAAGCGTTTTATTAGACATAAGTTGGGGAATAGGTTATAAAAGATATATAGACTACTTAGTAATTTATAAACGACAAAATACTGAAAGAGGGTTGTTGAATGAAGAAAGCAAATAAAGCAAAAATATTCATTGTAAGTTTCTTTTTTATTAATATAACCTTCTTGATGTTTGGTGGGAAACTTACCTTAGCGGATACTGCTATAGACAGTCAAAATTCAGTAGCGAATGCCTATATTAATGTGACTGCACCAACAACGAATACTTGGTCTCTTACTGCTCCAAATTTTAATTTTGGTACTCAAACAGCAAGCTCGTCAGTAATCAATAGCAATGCAACGGGAGATGCAGCAATTAAAATTGTTAATTTATCTGGAACATCCACAAGTTTTTCCCTCCAACAATCAATATCAGATTTTACTTTAGTTTCTAACACTATCGTTTTACCCACAACGGCCTTTTATGTTTCAGTAGCAAATAGTTCTGACGGAAAACTTATTGGAAGTTCCAATGTCAACATTTTCAAACAGAATGGTGTTGTTTTGCGAAGCGGAACGGGAGCGAATGGAACGATGAATAGTGGTGCTGTGACAGCACAGTTGACAGTAGATGGGACGACTAAAGTAATCGTCACAGGCTCTTACAAAGCAACGATTACCTCAACACTTGTAACAGGACCATAGAAGGGAGAAAAAGTGAAAATAAAAAAAGAAATTATATTCCTCATAAGTCTGGGATTTCTAATTATTCTATTTGGCTTAGCTCCCAAAACTAAGGCGGCCGTTCTTACAGGAACGGTTGATAGCTCAGGGGCTGTAACTGGAGTGACCGGGGCTACTTATTATAATACCAATAGCTGGCAGGACATGATTGACACATATAAATCAGTCACTCCAAATGCAACATCAATGAGTACAATATTTTTTAATGTGACAGCCGATGTGCCAGGAAATAGTATTTTGAACTCTGGTAATACCGTTTCTAGTGGTAAATCTTTATCAATAAATGGAAATAATTATACTCTCTATCTTGATAATGATACAACTTATACAACAGCTCAGAGTATTGGTGGAAGTGATGGAACAGCCAGAGCTTTCGGCTCAAATGGAACGATTTCTACGGATACGACCCTAACAGTTAAGAATGCAACAATTGTAAACAATATCACGAGTGGAATTTTTCAAATGAAAGGTTTAAACGCTAAGGCTACTGCTGTATATGAAAATGTGACAGTGAGCAATGGTGATGCAATCTACGGAGCACAACCAATTAGAAATGATAATGGAAAAGTATTATTTCGAGGTACAAATACCTTTAATATTTTACAAAATCACAATATCAATGATACAAGTTCAGCTGGGGCAGATAATCAAGGTGAATGGATTCAAGGAGGAGCCTATCTTGAAGTGGTAACTGGTACAACGACTTTGAATCAAAGTTGGGGAAATGACCAACCTTTCTACGTATATTATTCAAGTGGTGGTTCAACTTTACAAGTTGATGCTGGAGCGTCAATGGTTTGGAATTTGAATAAGACTTATACGATGTACTATGATGATGGATTACTAGTTGGAGCATTAAATTGGAATATTAATGGAGATTTCGTAATTAATGGAACTGTAAATACCTCATCTACCTATGCTGGAGGCTGGTTTATGGCCTTAAATACATTAAATAGTTGGAACCTAAATGTTGGACAAAATGCAACTCTCAAAGTGACAACAGGCGGGGTAATTAGTTTGGATGCGTTTTTGACGGGTGCAGTAAAATGGAATTTTGCACAAGGTTCAAGTGTTCTATTTAATAACTTAAATCCAAATCAAAATGTAGTTTCACTTGCTCCAGGGTTAGGAAGTAGTATAACAATGACCGACCCCAAAGTTGTAACTTTTAATACAGCAGGTGGCTCAGTCTTTTCCACTACCGTTCTAACATTTCCGATTACGATTTCGGGAAGTGGCTTACGGACCCACTCATCATCAACCGGTTATACTTTTGATTCGACTTACGACCTGCTAACGCCCAATAAAGGAACAATTACCCCAACGAGTTCAGATATCTGGTATCGGATGAATACGGGAACACTCACGACCTTTAACCCTACTTTACAGGTAACAAATCTAAGTCCTAATAGTTATGGAAGTGACGCATCAAGTATTGCAGCTGGGAAATATATTTCATGGTATCAGCCCCTAGGATTTCAATTAAATGCAGCTTTATCAAGTATGAATTGAACATTTAATGTTTCATTAGATCCCACTTTAGCTCAAGGAACACCGGTAGACGGCTCATGGTCTTCTCTAATTAATGGTGCAAGTACCGCAACACTTGTTGTCGGGGATGATCGAGCACAAAATCCCAATATACATGTCCTTGTCAAAATGACTCAGAATAATTTTTCTAATGCACTTCAATATTATTGGGTTGATCCAACAACTAAAACGCCGAGTCAATTAACACTTAATTCTGCTTTACAAATTGCAAGTATCACAAGTGATAGTACGTTGCCTTCATGGATTAAAATGACTGGTGCAGGAAGTTGGTATACAATGACATTTCCAACCGATTCTGGTTTGAATATTAAAGCCAATAACAGCTTGTTAACACAAACTAATACTAATGTAGGGACTTTTCAATACACAGTGGCAAACGGACCATCTTAAGGGGGAAAAATGAAAAAAGTTTATAAATTACTTTTTCTATCCCTCCTTAGTTTATTTTTGCTCCTACAAACTAAATCTATTTTTGCTGAAAGTCCAAACAGTGATTTTAGTATAGCGGCAGTAATCGAAGGACATCAAAAAGATAAAAATATTTCTTACTGGTGGTTGCGAGTAGAAGAAGCGGAATCAATAAAGCTGAAGTTAAAAATTACGAATGGTAAAGAAGCGAATGAATTTGAAATCACCTCAAATCAAGCAGTTAATAATCGTAATTTTACTCTTGACTATAGCTTATCAAAACAAGAAGCAAAAAAATATTTGAATCATAAAAAAATAAATTTTGATTTTTATGAAGATATTTTTTTTGATAAAGAGCAAGAAGCTGGCAAATTAAAACTTGCTTTGGTCCCTAATGAAGTTAGAGAAATTACGATTAATCTAAAAATTCCAAAAGAAGGTATTAAAGGTCAAGTTATTGGAGGGATAAATGTCACCAAAGTTCCGAAAGAGAGTGACCGTCAGCAAGGGATATTAAATGTTTATAGTAATACGGTTGCTCTTGTAATGGAAGATAAAAACTATTCGGAACCCAATAAGCAAAATTTAGACTTTGGAGTGGAGGATTTAAATGAAAAAGAGCAGTTAATAAAAATCAAAAACCCAAGCTCGTCTCTTCTAAGAGAAATGAATGTCGAGGCAGTAATCAAAGACAAACAAGGGGAAGTTATGTCTGAATTCAGTAACTCTAAAACAGCGGTGGTACCATACGCTTCGGTCAATATCAAACTAGTTAATCAGAAAAAGCTGATAAAAGGAGAAAAATATGATTTGACAATTAGGTCTTCTAATCAAACGCTCAAAAAAAAACTGAGTGTTTCCGATTCTGGAAGCTTGAAAATTCTGCAGGATGAGAAAGAAGAAGTAAAAGCTGTAAACAAAAAATCAATAGGTATATCATTAATTCTAATGGTACTCATCTCTTCTGGAGCAATTTATGCTTACTTCAAAAAATAAGTATCCACTTTACAGATAAGAAAGGAGGTTTATGAGAATAAAATATATTTTATGGGTCATTTGTGCCCTCTTACTTTTAAATACAAGTGCTACTTTTGCTCAAGAAATTGGCGGAACGAGTACCAGTGGAAAAGTAGGATTTTTGGAAAAAGAGCCAAGCGATAAACCACCAGAAACTTCTAAGACAGCGAATACCAATGAAATTCAGACATCTAGTAATCGAAAACTTCCTATTGTGGGGAGCGATGAAAATGACTTATGGATGCCTATTGCAATGGCTTTTCTAATGATTGGAAGTGGGGTTCTAGTGATGAAAAAAAACAAACTAATAATTTTAAAGGAGAACTTCGATGAAAAAAACAATAATTAGCCTTAGTGGCGTTGCAGTAATTACGGCGTCTCTATTGTCAGCGAGCTTTTTAGAAGTTGGCGCTGCGACGGTAGGAAACACAAGTAGTGGAGCAAATATAGCCTTTCAACCAAAGAAAACACCAACGAATCCAGTAGCTCCTGGCGATGGTAAAACACCAATCACACCAACCACACCAGGTGTTCCCAATACTTCAACCCCCATTGCTTCAAATGATGGATTGACTTTAGACTTTGTTCCAGCGCTTAACTTTGGAACACACTATGTAGATGCGTCAACAGCTCATACGTGGTCAGCTTGGGCTGCAAATGATGGGTCTGGGAAAGCTATTCCACAATTCATGCAGGTAACAGATAACCGAGGGACAGCGACTGGACCAGTAGGTTGGTCAGTTTCTCTAACACAAACAGCACAATTTAAAGGAACAAAGGCTGGTGATTTGACTAATGCTGTTTTGACTTTCAATACTGATAAAACAAATACTGTTGTGAGTACATCATCAAACAAGGCAAGTTCTACAGTGAATACTGCAACAAATGCGCTTGTTCCTGGGACAGCCGTAAATATTTTCCAAGCAGATGCTGGAACTGGTACAGGACCAAACTTACTTAGTTTTGGTGCGGCAGATGGTTCTAGTTTAGTGACTGATCCTGAAACTTTAGATGCTTCGGTAAATACAACTGGTAAAGTTGATCCAAATATTACACTCAGTGTACCAGCAGGTTCTGCTAAAGTGGATACATATACAACCACTCTAAATTGGAATCTTTACAGTGCACCAGGTAATGCCTAGTAGTTAATTCAGATAGTAGAGCCTCTCAAAAGGAGACTCGACTTTTATAAAATTGGGGGATTATGGGGAATTATAATGAAAAAATTACAATTGTTTTTATCAGCATTTTTTCTGATGTTATGCATTGGTCTGGCTCACACTGGCTATGCTCGGACAGATGATTATACTGTAAAGCCAATCATTCCAGAAAATCAATCGAATAAAGATTTAGGATATTTTGATCTTATTTTAGGGGCGGGTAAAGAGCAGATTTTGCAAGTAGAGCTGTCTAATAATACAGAGCAAGAAATAAGGATAGATCTTTCGCTTTCTAGTGCTGTAACGAATATAAATGGTCTTGTAGTTTATGAGCCGACCGAAATCGCAGCGGATTCTTCCTTAAAATATAATCTTAAAGATTATGTTAAAGTTCCCAAAGGCCTAACATTAGCACCTCTTTCTCGTCAAAAGGTTGAACTTAAAGTAAATATGCCAAAAGAAGAATTTAGTGGACAAATGGCTGGTGGGATTACTTTTTCTAAAGAGGGTCAAAATGATAAAGAAGAAGATCCAGAAGGAATCACGGTAAAGAATACTTATTCTTATACTATTGCTCTGCTTATGAAGCAAAATGATAATGAAGTATCACCTGATGTAAAATTGAAAAAAATTAATCCTAGTCAAATCAATGGAAGAAATGTGATTAATGTAAATCTCCAAAATCCAACGATGACTTATATCAATACAATGAATGTAAAAACAACAATAAGTGGTATAAGTGAGCCCGATATAAAATATACTTATTCAAATTCAATGATGCAAATGGCACCAAATACTAGTTTTGATTTACCTGTTCCAACTAGTAATCAAAGTGCGGCTACAAGGGTGTCAGAACCTTTAAAACCTGGGAAATATCGCCTTCAGCTTGTCGTTAACGCCAGAACGGACAATCAGGGAAAATATGAGGTGCAGGTCGATAATAAAACGCAACGGTATAAGTATCAATGGGCATTTGACCAAGAGTTCACAATTTCTGATAATCAAGCTCAAAAACTGAATGATAGTGACCCAACCGTTAAAAAAGAAAAAGACTGGACATGGCTATTATTTGTCATCGGTTTATTGCTACTTGTCTTATTCTTAATTATCTTATTGTGGAAACGTAGAAAAAAATCTCAAAAAGAGGAAGAAGAAAAGCAAGCACTCAGAGAAAAAATAGAAGCCCAAGAAAAAATAATTGATGATTTGAATAAAAAGTGACCCCTATTTACTTCAAAATAAAAACCTTCCATTTTAAACGGAAGGTTTTTATTATTTGATCAATGGTCTGCTATCATTAAAGATTAAAGATTAAAGATTAAATATTATTAAGACCAGTCTGAAGCGCTCTTGTTTTTGTATGTAAGTGCGCGTGTCTAATTAAGTATGGAAATTAATTCACCAACTAAAGTTCATCCATATCAGCCAAATGACTAGCTAAAACTTTGCTTGTAAGCTAATAATTATTTTTTTTGGTAAAATAATTAATAGAAATAGATTTGAGAAAGATGAACTTTTGCAAAAAAATTATGATTATATTATTTAATAAACCTTATGATGTACTGACAAAATTTACTGACGCAGAGGGTCGTAAAACTTTAAAAGATTATATTAAACTACCAAATGTTTATGCTGCTGGAAGATTGGATAAAGATAGTGAAGGCCTACTTTTACTGACAGATGATGGGAAGCTTAATAATTTACTGACAGACCCAAGGTCAAAGTCTTACAAGACCTATTTGGTTCAAGTGGAGGGAGAATTTTCTTCAGAAGCAGCGCAAAAGTTGCAAAAAGGAGTTTTATTAAAAGATGGAAAAACTTTGCCTGCAAAAGTAGAATTAATTGATGAGCCGGATTGGCTTTGGGAACGGACTCCACCAATTCGTGAACGTAAGGCAATTCCGACAAGCTGGGTTGAAATTTCAATCAAAGAAGGAAAAAATCGCCAAATTAGAAGAATGACGGCGGCGGTTGGCTTCCCAACGCTTCGGTTAATTCGTTGGTCAATTGGTCAATATTCACTGGGAAATCTAAAATCTGGGGAATATAAAATTATTCAAAAATAAAAAAGGAATCATTTTTTTGATTCCTTTTTTATTTAGAAAGAGCGTCCGCCACCAGAGCCATCACTAAAATTATTGTTATCAGAAGAAGGACGAGGGATAATTCTTGTAGTAACAAAGGTGTTGACTAAAATATCTTCACGTTGATGGAGTTCTAAATTACCATTTCGGCCGTAATCATAGCGCCATACGGCATGAGCGTCTTTCATTTGATAACGACGATAGATGGTCCAAACGAATCCGCCAGCTGCAATCAAAGAAATGATAAGAGCAATCAAAATTGATAAGGGTTGAAAGCTGCGATGGAAAGTTACAGCTCCTGTGTCGGAGTTGATAGAATATTTTCTTGATGTTGGAATTCCTGCTTGGTAATACTTAGAAACTTGGTCAAAAAATCCGCTAACAGCCTGATAATAATTATTGTCAGTCAATTCGGGTTGGACAATGTCTAAGATTTTTTCAATGCGACTTGAAGGCAGGTAGTATTTAAGATTTCCTGTTGCCCAAATATAAACTTTACGTAAGTTCATGTTAATGACCAGAACAACACCGTTGTTTTTAGCGCCTACTTTATCGGCTAGATAAGTTTTTGCCATTTGACTGGCAGGGGTAGAGCTATCTGTCGTGACAACATAGACACCTGCTTTTGTTTCATTGGCCAATTTCTGAGCTTCTTGTTCAAGGAGTTTTACATTTCCACCTAAAAGTTGAAGATTATCTTCAAGACCTGACGAGAATGTCGCCGCGGATGTCTTTGGTGCAATGAGTAAAAAGAAGAAGCTTAAGAAAAATAAAGAAAGAATGACTAATTTTTTTCTCATGATAGCAAATACCCCACTATAATTCCAAGAAGAAGCACTAGAATAAAGATTCCAATGGCAACTGTCCAAAGTTTTTTCTTATCAATGGGTAGAAGTCCGGCTACTTTACCAGTTTGACCATTCATCGCGTAATAAAAGAGACGGTCATTGCCAGCTTCTTTATAAGTAACCAGCCAGATTGGGAGTAAAACGTAATCTTCATCGATATTTTTAATCTGCTGATTACTTTGTAAATTACTGACAGAAGTATAACCGACAATTGTTGATTCCATTAATCCGTCAGCATACTGACGAAATTCCCGTTCAACATTTTCTTTCATATCAGGGAATTCAATATCTCGTTTTTCAGTTAAAAAGCCAGAAAGATATTGATTTTTAAAAGGAATAGCAGCAGTCATATCAAAAGGTTGAACGGCGCCGACCATTTTGTCTGACAGATTTTTTTTCAGGGCATTTTTGATTAAATCTTTAAATTTTGTATCTCCACCCCGCTGAATCTCATATTGAGAATGTTCCGTATATTCAGTGTCTCCAACTATCCAGACGCGTAAATTAGTGGCTTGGGCCGAAATACCGCCAGATAATTCAGCATCAACAGCCCAATAGGGAAAATAAACTCCTGACAGATTTTGAATTTGTTTTTTGTCAAAAAAAGCCTTCGGAACAAATTTTTTCTTGCCCACCCAGTCTAAAAATTGTTCTTCCGCCGCTTTTCTCTCAATTTGAAAAGGAAGAATTTTTTCGGGGAGAAATTTACCAGACAAACGCTCGGTCAGAACAACTGGATTATGACAATAATAGCACCAAGTTGAAGCAGTTGTCGCATCAGTGACGATTTCTGCACCACAAGATGAACAGAGAAATAGTCCAATTTCTTCATCAGTGTTTTCGTCAGCTTTTTTTTGGCCGCTGTCAGTAATTTTTTCTTTTTCGTCAGTCGTTTCAGCATTACTGACAGAGCTGATAGGGCTGTCAGTAACTTTTGCTGCCTCTTGCTTGGCCTCGAAATCAGAAACTTCTTGTTCCGTAAATGTTGAACCACAATACTCACAGTGAAATTTTTGATTTTTGGGTTCAAAAAGCAGTGGGCCTCCACAATTGGGACATTTATGTGTAAGAACTTGGCTTTCGCTCATCGTTACTCCTTACTTTTAAGTTATGAAACCTGCTTATTTAGCAGGGGGAATTCAGTTAGAAACTAAAAGAATTTTCATCAGAAATAAATTCTTAAAAATACGCAAAGACAAGCAGCCCTAATTTAGAACTACTTTATCTTAAATCATTATTTACATGTCTTAGAGCGCTTTGGCAACAAAAGGCTTACCACATTCAGGACAGAATTTAGGAACACCATTCGCCAAATTAACGACTGCTCCACACTCGTTACAAGCCATATTTAATTCAGGCATAACGGGAGTTGCTGAGGGTTTCGCTTGTCCACAATTTGAACAGAACTTACCAGTATTTTTAGTATTACACTCAGGACAAGTCCAAGTATCGGCCTTGTTCTCTGCTTGGGCTTGCATTTGAGCTTGGTTAGTTTGTGAAAAACCAGCTAGATTTTGTCCACCCATATTCATTCCCATAAAGGCATTTGTCGCACCACCAGTGTTTGAACCGGCAGCCTCAAGACCACGAGCAACAGCTCCTTGAACAAATCCTTCACGGATAGAAGGGTCACCAAGCATTGCGCCTTGATTACGCATGTTAATTAATTTTTGACTATCATCAGTGTAAGAAATGCTAGCGACAGCAACGGAAACAATTTCCATTCCTCGCAACTGTTTCCAGTCTTCATCAAGAACAGAGGCCATGTATTTGCTGAGCTCCATACTTTTTGAAGTTAAAAATGAAACTCGTTCGCCCTGAGCAGAATATTGGTTAATTGACGTATTTAGAGCCGTTAAAAATTCAGCCAAATATTGGTCATTAATTTCTTGAATTTCGACATGGTCAGCATTTTTAGGAATGACGTTTGCGTAAAAAGCAAGAGGGTCAGTGATTTTTATTGAATAAGTTCCATGTGTACGCAAGAAAAGCTCTGCATTATAAAAATTATCAAAGTATTGAAGAGGTGTCGCTGTTCCAAATTTAATGCCTTTAATTTCTTGAAGATTGACATAATAAACTTCTTGTTTTTGAGGAGTTGTTCCACCAAATTTGAAACGGAAGAAGCTTTCTTGAATTGATTCACGCAAATCACCATTAAAAAGACTTGGCGCAGTGTCGTTTTTGACAGTATAATATCCAGGTTCAGCGGTGTAATCAATAATTTTACCACCATCCACAAGAATCATCATCATATTTTCATAAACGTGAACGATAGAACCGTCAGTAATTACGTCTTCGGTTCCTTTACGATTAGAACCACGTTTTGCATCTTTTCTTACTTTAATTCCCTTAGTGAAAACCGTTTGGTCTGACATTTCATTTGGCTCAATGACCTCAAGCCATTGGTCAGCCAACGCCCCACCGAGTGAACCTGTTGCAGCTTTAATAATTCCCATGTATTCTTTTACAAACAAATTCAATTCAATACAAAATTTTAGAGAATGAATTTGCCTTCCTTTCCTTTAGTGAATAGCTCAGCTATTTGACTTAATTATATCAAATTTCTCTGACGAAACCTATCAATTATTTGAAAATTTACTAAAATCAGACTAAAGTCGGAATTTATTGATTCTCTCCTGTTTCTTTAAATAAATTCTTGTATCATAGGATTAACAAGTTAAGGCTTGCATTTTATCAGATTTATAGATATAATAGAAAAGTTATAACTTTCGTACAGATAACATAAATTATGTTGAATTATACAGAGGCGAAATTATTATTTTAGGATAATAATTTCGTCTCTTTTTGTTTAGTTTTAGGAGATTTTATTGCATGAATAAAAACAACCATTTCCACTTATTAGGGGCAGTGATTGCTACAGGGATTTTGTCATTTTCTGGCGTTTTGATTGAAACGGCGATGAATGTGACTTTCCCAACGCTGATTAATGAGTTTGGACTTTCTACTTCAAAAATACAGTGGGTAACGACGATTTATCTGCTTGTGATTGCGATTACGATTCCGCTCTCTTCTTATTTTAATGAGCGATTTTCAGCAAGAAAACTTTTCTTGGTCGCTAATCTTATCTTTTTAGTTGGGGTTTTGATCAACTGTTTTTCACCAAATTTTGCCATGCTATTATTTGGCCGACTTTTACAAGGGGTGGGAACCGGGATTGGTTTACCTCTGATGTTCCACCTGATTTTGACTAAAGCACCACTTCATAAAAGAGGAATGATGATGGGAATTGGGACTTTAACGACCTCCATCGCTCCGGCTATTGGTCCAACTTATGGAGGAATTATTTCTAATTCGCTTGATTGGCGTTATATATATATTTTCCTTTTACCTTTGGTGATAATTTCTTTAGTGCTTGGTTTGGCTTGTCTTCCAAGAGAAGGGGCAAAAACGCCCAAGAAATTGGCGCTTCGTCCAGTTATTGCATTATCAATCATGTTCTTTGCTTTCATTTCGGCTCTAAGTGCAGAGCATTTAATGACTTTCGCCTTACTCTTTATTGTAGGATTGGTTGGAGCTTTCTTGTTTGTTCGATTCAACCGCAAAGAAAGTTTAATTGATTTAGGGATTTTGCAAAATCGCCGATTTGTGGCGCTGATTTTTAGTCTTTTGGTATATCAAGCTTTGCTATTAGGTCTATCTTTTGTTTTACCAAGTTTTATTCAAGTTTCTGCTGGATTTAGTTCATCAGTGGCGGGACTTTTTATGTTTCCTGGAGCTTTGATTGGCGCAGTTTTAGCACCAATTTCTGGGAAAGTTTTGGACCAAATTGGTGCCAGAAAACCAATTACGACTGGTTTGATTTTAGCAGCCCTTGGTCTTGCTTTGCTCTTCGTCTTTTTACCAACAAAAAGCCTTGCTTTACTCTTGGTGGCACACATTGTCTTGATGTTAGGTCTTGGGATTTCATATAGTAACTTAATGACTTGTAGCTTGAGCACTTTAGCTACTGACCAACTTTCTGATGGAAACGCATTGGTCAATACTTTGCAACAATTTATTGGTGCAGTGGCAACAGCAGTTGTCGCAACGACACTTTCAATTTTCCAAGGACTCAATGGCTTCAAAGTTGGAACAAGTCATGGAACTTCAATTATTTTAGCTCTATTTTTCATCTTGATTATCGTGAGTTTAATTGTCAGTTTCCCAAATTTGAAAAAAATTAGAGCCAATCATTAAAAAAATCTTTGACGAATGACACTTTTTTCGTTATAATATTTTAAAACCTTTAACTAAGTCCAGAGAGGCTTGCAAGGATACGGAAAATTTAATTTGGCTTACTGACAGCTTAAAGATGAACTTTTTTAGCGCATTTATTCTGTCAGTAAATTACCAGTTTTTTAGTACACTTGTTCTTCTCTTACAAGTGTTTTTTTGTGTCAATTAAGGAGTTGTCAGTAAATCTGCACTTTCTGTCAGTAAAATGCGATTAACATGAGCATTTTATCGATGAATAAAAGAAGGTTCAGTAAGCTGTAGCTTCTGTCCGAATAAAGAATGGAGAAATAATGCCTAAGTTACAAGAGATGATGACGATTGTCAGCCAACGTGAGGTTGCTTCTAATATTTTCGAGATGGTTCTTAAAGGAGAGCTAGTAGAAGAGATGGATTTGCCGGGACAATTTTTACATCTTGCGGTGCCTAATGCTAGTATGCTTTTACGTCGCCCAATCTCTATTTCCAGTTGGGATAAAGTCGCAAAAACTTGTACGATTCTTTATCGAATTGGGGACGAAACAAGTGGAACTTATGAAATTTCAAAATTACAAACAGGTGCAAAAATTGATGTAATAGGCCCACTGGGAAATGGTTTTCCAGTAGATGAAGTAGTTTCGACTGATAAAATTTTAATTGTCGGCGGAGGAATTGGAGTTCCGCCTCTCTATGAATTGGCCAAACAACTTGAAGAAAAAAACTGCCAAATGACCATTTTGCTAGGTTTCGCTTCTGAAAAGGTCAAGATTTTAGAGAAGGAATTTGCTGAACTAAAAAATGTAAGCTTGAAAATTGCAACTGACGATGGCTCTTATGGAACAAAAGGTCATGTTGGGATGCTGATGGAAGAAGTTGATTTTGAAGTTGATGCTCTTTATACTTGCGGTGCGCCAGCCATGCTCAAAGCTGTTGCAAAAAAATATGACCAGTTGGAACGACTTTATATTTCAATGGAAAGCCGGATGGCTTGTGGAATCGGAGCATGTTATGCTTGCGTTGAACATGATAAAGAAGATGAGAATCATGCCCTTAAAGTCTGTGAAGATGGCCCTGTATTTTTAGGAAAACAACTATCACTATAATTGGAGTACTCTATCGGCATAAAAAAATCATCAGTAGAGCTGATGATTGTCACAAAAAATTAGGAGAAAAAATGACCGAAAATAATTGTCTATCAGTAAAATTACCCGGACTTGATTTAAAAAATCCAATCATTCCAGCTTCAGGTTGTTTTGGCTTTGGTGAAGAATATGCCAAATATTATGATTTGAACAAATTAGGGTCAATCATGGTCAAAGCAACAACCCTTCATCCTCGTTTTGGCAATCCAACACCCCGTGTGGCTGAAACAGCGAGTGGCATGCTTAATGCAATTGGACTACAAAATCCAGGATTAGAAGTGATAATGGCCGAAAAATTGCCTTGGCTCAATGAAAATTTTCCAGACCTTCCGATTATTGCCAATGTAGCTGGTTCTGAGGAGGATGATTATGTGGCTGTTTGTGCAAAAATTGGAGATGCACCCAATGTGAAAGCCATTGAATTAAATATCTCCTGCCCTAATGTTAAACACGGTGGACAAGCTTTTGGGACAGATCCAGATGTTGCAGCTGCGCTAGTCAAAGCTTGTAAAGCGGTCAGTAAGGTGCCTTTGTATGTGAAACTTTCACCCAACGTGACCGACATTGTTCCGATTGCAAAAGCAGTTGAAGCTGCTGGAGCAGATGGATTGACAATGATAAATACACTGATGGGTGTACGTTTTGATTTGAAAACACGAAAACCTGTTTTAGCAAATATCACAGGTGGATTGTCGGGTCCTGCAATTAAACCAGTTGCACTCAAACTCATTCATCAAGTGGCTCAAGTAGTTGACATTCCAATCATTGGAATGGGCGGGGTTGAAAGTGCTCAAGACGTTTTAGAAATGTATATGGCAGGAGCTTCAGCCGTTGCCGTTGGCACTGCCAATTTTGCTGACCCATTTGTCTGTCCAAAAATCATTGAAAAATTACCAGAGGTAATGGATCAATATGGAATTGATAGCTTAGAAAACTTGATTCAAGAAGTTAAAAACTCAAAAAAATGATTTTATTATTAGCTAAAATTACTGACAGCCTGTTTAATCATTCTGTAAGTAAAATGCGACCAAAGCGAGCATTTTATCGATAGCTAAAAGAATTGTCAGTGGAACTGATAATTCTCTCGTTCGTTAGCGACCAAAGCGAGCATTTTATCCATAGCTAAAAGAATTGTCAGCGGAGCTGATAATTCTATCATTAAATATTTAGAAAAAGGAAGTAGAAAAAATGCAAGAAAATAGACCTGTCATTGCCCTTGATTTCCCTGAATTCTCAGACGTAAAAGATTTTCTCGAAAAATTTGATCCGTCAGAACAATTGTATATTAAACTAGGAATGGAACTTTTTTACACGGCTGGACCCCAAGTCGTTTACTATGTAAAATCGCTCGGTCACAGTGTATTCCTTGATTTAAAACTCCATGATATTCCAAACACCGTTGAATCCTCAATGCGTGTTTTAGCACGTTTGGGAGTGGATATGGTTAATGTTCACGCCGCTGGTGGTGTTGAAATGATGGTTGCAGCTAAACGTGGTTTAGAGGCCGGAACGCCAGTTGGACGGCAAAGACCAAAATTAATTGCGGTCACACAATTAACCTCAACTTCTGAGGAAATTATGCAAAATGACCAAAAAATTATGACTAGTCTTGAAGAATCGGTTATTAATTACGCACAAAAAACCGCTCAAGCAGGACTTGACGGTGTCGTTTGTTCGGCACATGAAGTTGAAAAAATTAAAGCAGCGACATCGAAAGAATTCATTTGTCTCACACCAGGAATCCGCCCAGAAGGTGCAAGTAAAGGCGATCAAAAACGAGTAATGACACCTAAAGAAGCAAGAACAATTGGTTCAGATTATATTGTTGTCGGCCGTCCAATTACCCAAGCAAAAGATCCAGTAGCTAGCTATCATGCGATAAAAGCAGAATGGAATCAAAATTTACTTTATTAATCCCTCACATAAGACTTTCTGAGATTAGGAAGGTCTTTTTTAGTGAATAAAAGCACTATTAAAATAACAGAAAATTATATCGTTTTGTATATAATTAAAACAATGAGATAATTGTATTATTAAAATTAAAGGAGGAATTTACCATGAAGAGTAAACAAAACAAAAATAGTTTTCTTCAAAAAACGATTAAGGCGGCTGTTCTAGGACTAGTCTTATCTGGAAACATAAAGGGGGCTGGAAAAATTATTGTTAAGGCAAATGAAACCTCTAATAATATTTTTTCGTCATATCAAGCTGATTTACCTCCCCCAAATATGGACGGCATTCAGTTTTTAAGTGACACCATTCATTTCAACCAAATCTTAACAAGTAGGATGAGTGGTACGCTGGAATGGACTCTTGAAGATGAAGCTTCATTTAGGGATACAATCAATTTCTATAATAACGACTTGGTAGTCTATAACGAAAAACTGGCTCAATTTGTAGAAAATAAACTCGCTTACGAAAAGAATAAAAACGAGATAACCCAAGCGGAGGCCACAGAAAATATTCAAAAAATAAAAGAAGAATATGAGGACTTACTAATTGTTTACCAGATATTACTAGATGTTTATAATGACCTCCTATCCATAAAAGAACAAAGAGAGCTCTACTTTGGACCGAATGGAGATATTACAGCATGGATTCTAGCTCAGATGGGCTACGATTATCAGTCAAATCAATTCTATCAAGTTAACTATAGTTATGAGCCCTCTGTTTGGCGGAGAATATATGAAAGTGAGGAATATGATTGGTCAACCAAAGGATTTGCAGATATTTTTGAAATGAGTATCTCCCCTGTAGGAGATACAACCGGTAAATTTCTTCCCTCCTTTTGTGCCTATCTTGGCTCCAATGCTTTTGCAGGTGAAGGAGCTGGAAATACTGGAATAGGCTACCATTTGGATGTCAATCCTTTTGATAATAATTTCTCTTCGCAGGGTGGGAGAGATATGACAGAAGAGCAGTACAATAGTATTATTAGTGCCTACAATTACATCTATGATACTTATGGCCAGTTAGATGGAGAATTCAGAGTGGTTACACAAATGGTAACTTGGATGTTACTAGATAATGAATTTACAATGGAAGTAATCCAAAAAGGATCAGGTGGTAGTTTAGAGCTAATTGAACAAAATGGTCATAATCCTCAGTATGGTGGTTTAACTGAGTATGAAATTGAGCTCATTCAAAACGTATTGTCTGCTATCGCAGGAGGCTATGAAGGAAGAGGGCAAATCTATTCATTCCTTTACCTTGTAGGAGTCGGGGAAGATAATTTGACACTCTCAGATCCAATGGAAGCTCAACCACAAATTGTACCAATTTTCACTGTTGATGTTCCAATTATTAGTGAATTTGAAATTCCAAGAATAGCTACAATGGAAATAACATTACCAGAGCCAGAACCGGAACCGGAACCAGAACCGGAACCGGAACCAGAACCAGAACCAGAACCAGTACCAGTATCAACACCAGAGCCAGAGCCAGAATCAAAATTGGTCGAGACAGAAAAAAATCAGAATAATGTAGAAAAGAAAAAAGTAAAAAAAACAAAATTACCAAAAACTGGAGAAAATCAAAGGAAATATCTCTTCCTCTCAGGAGTAGGAGCGGTAGCACTTAGCGCAGTTTTACTAGCAATGAAAAGGAGAAAATAGGTTTATGGATTTGAATTTAATGAAACAAAATAAACCAATTAAAAGTTAAAAAGCTATATTTATATAAATATAGCTTTTTAATATTATAAAGTATGTGATAGAAGTGAATGAAGGACGAGGGAGTTCATAGATCCTAGTAAATTATTTTATTGGATTTTTCGCAGGTGTTCCAGCTTTACGCGGGTATTTTTTAGGAGTTTCTTTTTTCTTTTCAATAAGGGCAATATGGCGCTCGTCACCGTTAGGCAATTCATAAGCGACTTCTTTTATAAATTTTCCGCCAAGTGTAGCAATTGCCTTTTTAGCATCATTTAATTCTTCTTCAAATTGAGCAGCTTTTAATGACAATAAAAAGCCATTTTTCTTAAGAAAGGGAATCGTAAATTCAGTTAAAACAGAAAGTCTGGCAACCGCACGGGCGGTAACATAATCAAAAGTTCCACGATAATTAGCATCCTGACCAAAATCTTCAGCTCGTCCGTGAAGTAAAGTCACATTTTCGAGGCCTAATTCCTCTGTCAGTAAACTTAAAAAATTAATTCGCTTATTGAGAGAATCAATGATAGTCACTTTTAATTCAGGGAAAATAATTTTCATTGGTAAGCTAGGAAAACCAGCTCCAGCACCAATATCCAAAATGCTAACAGGTTGGTCAGTGATCAATCCATATAAAATTGGTGCAATAGAATCATAAAAATGTTTTAAATAGACTTCATTTTTTTCAGTAATTGCTGTTAGATTAATTTTTTCATTCCATTCAACCAAAAGTTCAAAATAGCGTTCAAACTGTTTGATTTGTTTATCAGAGAGTTGAATATCAAATTCTGTCAGTGCTGACAAAAATTCATCAGGGGTCATAAAGTTCGCTCCAAAAGTTTTCTAGTAATTTCAGCAATCAGCTCACGATTTTTACCTTTTGGTAATTTATCAATTAAATTTAATGCTGAAAGAGTGTAAGATTTTGCAAGTGCTTTGGTTTTTTCAAGGGCATCAGAAGTTTTAATAAAATCATAAACTTCATCAAATTTTTCATTTTTAATTAATTCAGAAACAAGAGCATTGTTTTCCTGTAAAGCAAAGAGAACAGGCGCAGAATAAATGCCTTGTTTAATGTCTTCAAGTACCGGTTTGCCAAGCGTTTGAGCAGTTGATGCATAATCTAAATAATCATCCATAATTTGGAAAGAAATCCCAATATTCATTCCGATTTTATAAGCTCGTTTGGTCAATGTATTATTTTTAGAAATTAAAGGAGCAACAGAAGCAGAAAGTGCAAAAAGTTCTCCCGTTTTTCCTGAAATATTTTCAATATAATCATCTAAAGTTTGTTGAAGATTAAAATGATGATTAAGTTGACCAAGCTCACCACCTAATAAACGCTCAATTGAACCAATATTTTTGGTTAAATTTGATAATTCTAATGAGTGTTCAGACATTAGACGAAAGACAGCAATAAATAAATAATCCCCAGCATAGACAGCAATTTCTGGTCCATATTTAGCTGACAAAGTAGCTACGCCACGCCGTGTGTCTGCGTGGTCAATGACATCATCATGAACTAAAGTCGCTGTATGCATCATTTCGACAGAAGCCGCAAGTGCCAACCTTTCACTTTCAGAAAGATCAGTAAATCCTGAAAATAAAAGTAAATAAGCTGGACGCAACATTTTTCCGCCCGCATCAAATATATCAAAAATAGCCGATTTAACATCTGAATTTTTGATGGTAACGTGGCTTTTCATTAATTGTTGAACTTGAACCAATTCTTTTTCAAGCTCTGGATAGTCTTTCCAAAAGTTATTTTTTAAGTCCATTGTTTACTTTCTTTAATAAATAGTTCCTGAATGGGTTTCACACGTTCGATTAATTGATTTCCAGCAATGCCAATTGCGAAACCGGCTAGTATTCCAAAAAAGGCAAGCCAGGGCAAATAAAGCATGACAGAAGTAGTTTTAGCTAAAAGGGAAGCCATTGCCAATTGTCCAAAATTATGGAAAAATCCACCAACAGTCGAAATTCCAATCATCGAGACCAGTTTTGGACCAAATTGTTTCATCAAATACATGGCTAATAGAGATAAGATTCCGCCTGCAAAAGAGTAAAGAAAAACGGAAAAACCAGTAAAAAGTGCTGTAATTAATAGACGTAGAATTTGCATGACCCAAACTTGTCGCCATCTTAGAGTAAAAACTGCAATAATCATTACCAAATTAGCAAGGCCAACTTTAGCTCCAGGTGCAAAAGCAAAAAAAGGAGGTAAAGAGCTTTCAATAATTCCCATAACTACCGCAGCAGCTGTTAATAGAGAAACATAAACGTATTCTTTAATATTCATACTTTATAATCCACCTGTTCATCCTTTTGACCATTCATAACTTCAATCACTAAATTATGAGGTAAACAGACGATAGTCTCTCCAGTCTTAGAAATATAGCCCCTTTGGACGTCAATTTGGTCTTTACAATTAGCTTCGACAACCGCAATTTCACCATTTTTAACTTGTATTTTATTATAATCGCCATCTTTATCACGGTAGGTCCAAGTTTGATTTTTATTTAAATCAAAAGTTTTAATCACCTTACCACTAATTCTTAGTTCGGCCTGAGCTCCCTTGGAACCAGCGGCGAAGAAGAACAAGGTTGAGAAAGAAGCGATGAACAGTAGGAAAATAATAACAAAATCAAGCGGTTTTGTCTTTATGCTTTTAAAAAAATTAACCGTGTTTTTAAAGAAGTTCATTAAGGTTAATTATAGCAAAATTAATGAAAAAATTCACGAAATCAAAAAGAAAAAGCCTTTCGGCTCTTTCTTATTTTTTAGTGACATTTTTTGACTCATCTTTAGAAAGCTCTTTTGCTTTTCCAATGATGTAATTTTTCAAATCCGCACCGATTTGTGGGTGTTCTAAACCATATTCAATTGTTGTTTCAACAAAACCAAGTTTATCACCAACATCATAACGTTTTCCAGTAAATTCATGAGCAAAAACGCGTTGTGTTTTATTCAAACGTTCGATAGCATCAGTCAATTGGATTTCATTTCCAGCACCAGGAACTTGTGTTTCTAAAACATCAAAAATTTCAGGAGTTAAGAGGTAACGACCGATAATTGCAAGGTCAGAAGGAGCTTCATCGACATTTGGTTTTTCGACAAAACGTTCAACATTGTAAAGTCCTTTAGAAACTTCACCGTTAGGGTCAATGACACCATATTTATCAACATCATCGTGAGGAACTTTCATGACTGCAATTGTTGAAGCGTGAGTTTTTTCATAATCATTGATTAGGTCTTTAGTTAAAGGAGTTTCATTTCCGGTAATATTCATCAAGTCATCACCAAGCATGACTACAAAGGGTTCATTTCCAACAAAAGCTTTAGCTTGAAGAACGGCATGCCCCAATCCTTTTGGATGAGATTGACGGATAAAGTGAAGATTAATATCTGTTGTTTCTTCAACAAGTTTAAGTAATTCTGTTTTTCCTTTTTCAAGCAAATTTTGTTCAAGCTCAATGTTTGAGTCAAAGTGGTCTTCAATTGGACGTTTTGCTTTACCAGTAACAATCAAAATATCTTCGATTCCTGATTTCAAGGCCTCTTCAACGATAAATTGAATAGTAGGTTTGTCGACGATTGGTAACATTTCTTTGGCAATGGCTTTAGTTGCTGGCAAAAAGCGAGTTCCAAGACCGGCGGCAGGAATAACAGCTTTACGTACTTTTCTGACTTTAGATGGAATAGTGTTTTGTTTCATGGATAATAACTCCTTTATTTTAGATAAATCGTATTTACTTTTTATTTATTATTAATGAATTCATTTTCGGCACGAGTTTCGCGGCGCATGATATCAAGAATTCCAGTTTTTGCATCTAGATTTTCATAGAGAACTTTGTAGATTGTTTCGGTAATCGGCATATCGATACCTAGCTGTTGAGCAAGTTCAAAAGCAGCTTTAGTGGTTGAAACACCTTCAATAACCATTCCCATATTTTTTTCAATATCAGCTAACTTTTCGCCGCGACCAAGAGCATCACCGGCACGCCAGTTTCGTGAGTGAATGGAAGTACCTGTTACAATTAAGTCACCAACACCAGACAAACCGCTATAAGTTAAAGGTTCAGCTCCCATTGCCACACCTAAGCGAGTAATTTCGGCAAGGCCACGTGTAATGATTGCTGCTTTAGCATTATCACCAAAACCAAGACCATGAAGAGCACCAGCACCTACTGCAATAATATTTTTAAGGGCTCCAGCTGTTTCAACACCAATAACGTCAGTATTAGTATATAAGCGGAAGTAGTCATTGCTAAAAATTGCTTGAGCGTATTTCGCTTCATCATGATCTTTAGAAGCTGCAGAAATCAAAGTAATATCACGAACAATCGTTTCTTCAGCATGAGAGGGACCAGAAACAACTACAATTTCACCTCGCAGTTGAACAGGAATTTCTTCTTCAAGAATAGTAGAAATTCGCTCGTGAGTTCCTTGCTCAAGCCCTTTAGAAGCGTGCAGGATGTGCACTTTATGCTTTAGTACTTCAGCAACTTGCTTTGCAACCAAGCGTGTCACTTTAGTTGGTACAACAAATAAAATGGCATCAACATCTTCTAAAGCTAAATCTAAACGATCAAACGCTTTTATTTTTTCATCTAGAACAACATCTTTAAAATAGCGTGTATTTGTATGATTTTCATTGATTTCAGCCATTTGCTCCGGGTTATTTCCCCAGATACGAACTTCATGACCATTATCATTAAGAACTTGTGAAAGTGCAGTTCCCCAAGAACCTGGACCTAGAACTGCAATTTTTTGTGGATTCATAGAAATGATCCTTTCTTTCGTTTTGGTTTCCTTTACATTTTAACATAAGCAAGAATAAAAATCAGCCCTAAGTATGATTTAGGGTTCAAATATTATGATAAAATAGAGATATATCCGAAAGGTTATTCTTAAAAATGAAATTTAAAAATTAGAAACTTGTGAGAACAGGACGCAAGCGGGAGGAAAAAAATATGCCAGTCAGTTTATTTATGAATCATCAGGATATGATGTTCGGTTATGGTCATCTAGGAATCGTGAATGTGATTTTTGGATTAGTTCTCTTTTTCTTAATTATAAAAATGATTATCGGAATTAGTTTTATGCGAAAAAACCCCGATGAAAGAGAAGAAGGATATAAGGATAAAGGAATGAGCAAAAAAGAAAATATTGAACGTTACCACGAAGCAGGACTTTCAGATACGGATATTAAAATTTTCCGTGAAAATTTGTCAGAAGCCAAAGAAAATATCAAAACTTGGGAAAAATTACTGAAAAAAGAAGATGATTTACAAGTTGTTGAATCAGTGACAGGTGGTTTAGAAGCCAGCAAACAAACGTTTAAATATATTGTTCAAAATCCACAAGAACTCACAAAACAAAATGAGTTTCTATATAAAGACTTGCCAAATATGGTCAAACTGTCTGAGAAATTCATTGAGATGAAGAAACAGTCAGTAAGAACAGAAGAAATCAATCGTGATTTAGATGAAACCTTACTTTTGATAAAAACACTTTCACATTCAATTTCTAAAAACTACCATGAAATTTTGATGGACGATGTCAATGTCATCAAACATCAAGTTGATTTTGACAAATAATTTTACTGACAGACATTTTAAAAATTCTTGTCAGTAAAACTGATGATTCTGTCAGTAAAAAACAAATATTCCTGTCAATTTTGGCAGGAATCATTTATAATTAAAAGTAAAGAAATATAAGTATAGCAAAGGAAATTAAAGATATGGATAATCCAATTTTAGATGATTTGATGACCAATGATAAAGTCATTAAAGAGGCAGAGCAATTAGATGAACAACAAAAGTCAGAAATTGTAAAAATGCACGAAAAAGCCTCTTTAGCAGCAGTAGAAGTTCTTTCTACTGAAGAATTAGAAAAAGCAAAAGAATTATCAAAACAGTTGGATGAATCAAGTGCTCAATCTGTCATTAACTATGGAGCAAGTGCCCAAGATAAAATTTCTGCTTTCTCACAAAGTGTCTTAAATAAAGTTCAGGCACAAGATTTGGGCGAAGTTGGTTCTTCACTGACAGATTTGATGTTTAACTTACAACAAGCCAATCCAAACGAGTTGGTTGCTGAAAATAAAGGGATTTTTACCAAAATGTTTGGTAAAGTTAAACGTTCAATTTTTGAAGTGACGCAAAAATACCAAAAAATTGGAGCAGGTATTGACAAAATTTCTGCAAAATTGAACAATGAGCAACAAGGACTTTTGCAAGATAATGAAATGCTCGATAAACTTTATGATGAAAACTTGAATTATTTCAAGGCTTTGAATGTTTATATTGCTGGTGCTGAATTAAAAGTCCAAGAATTAGATACAGAAATTATTCCGCAAGCTCGAAAAGAAGCTCAAGATTCTACTGACAATGCCTTGATTGTTCAAAAAGTGAATGATTTAGAATCATATAAAAATCGCTTAGAAAAACGAGCTCATGACTTGCGTCTTGCTCGTCAGTTGACAATTCAACAAGCCCCACAAATTCGTCTCATTCAAAATACCAATCAAGAATTAGCTGAGAAAATCCAAACTTCAATTAACACTGCCATTCCACTATGGAAAAATCAGGTTGCGATTGCTTTGACCCTCTTAAAACAAAAAGATGCTTTGACAAGTCAACGTATTGTTTCAGAAACAACCAACGATTTGTTGCGTAAAAATTCAGAAATGCTTAAAGCATCAACAATTGAGGCTGCAACTGAAAATGAACGTGGTTTAGTAGATATTGAAACATTAAAATTAACTCAACAAAACTTAGTTGATACTATTCAAGAAACCATGAGAATTCAGGCCGAAGGACGTCAAAAACGTCAACAAGGTGAGGTTGAACTTTCTAAAATGGAAGAAGAAATTAAAGAAAAATTGTTACAATTATCAAATAATAAACAATTAAATTAAATTTAAAAATTACTGACAGAAATTGAGCGCTATTTTCATCTGCTAAAGAATGATTTGTATAGACTCAGGTAAAATCTGTCAGTCATTTTTTATGCCGAAAATTGGTATATACTGTTTATTGACAAAAAAGATAAAGGGTGCTAAAATTGAAGAAAAAGAAGAGGAGATATTTATGACTTACTATATTAAAGCAGATCAATTTTTCTACGCTTATGAAACAAAAAAAGGTGGTTTCTTAGAAATTACTGATGGAAAATTTGGAGAATGGACAGAAGAAGCGCCAGCAGGAGCTGACATTTTAGACTATTCAGGTCAATCAATAGCCCCAGGTCTTGTTGAAACACACATCCATGGTTTTGGTGGAGCTGATGCCCAAGATGCTGAGGTTGAAGGAATTATGGGAACAATGTCAGAAGGCTTGTTGTCAGCAGGTGTCACTTCATTTTTACCAAGTCCTTTGACAGATGACCACGAAGGATTGAAAGCGGTTTGTACGGTTGTAGGAGAACATTATCAAGAAGCTCGTGGAGCTAAAGTTCGTGGTATTTTCTTTGAAGGTCCATTCTTTACAGAAGAAAAGAAAGGGGCTCAAAACCCTAAGTACATGCGTGATGCCAAAATGTGGGAACTTGAAGATTGGCAAGAAGCCGCACACGGAATGCTTAAAAAAATCGGTCTTGCCCCAGAACGTGATGGTTCAGAAGACTTCATCCGTAAAGCGACTGAGTCAGGCGTTGTTATTGCATTAGGACATTCAAATGCGACTTATAAACAAGCGGTTGCTGGTGTTCAAGCTGGAGCATCTGTTTGGGTTCACACCTTTAACGGAATGTCTGGAATGACTCACCAAGAACCAGGAATGGTCGGAGCAATTTTAAATACACCAAACACTTATGCTGAGTTAATTTGTGATGGTCACCATGTTCGTCCAGAAGCAGCTGAAATTGTAATGAAAATGAAAGGCGCTGACCACGTTGTTTTAATTACAGACTCAATGCGCGCCGCAGGACTTCCTGATGGACCTTATATGCTTGGTGAATACGAAGTAGAAGTTCGTGACGGAGCCGCATGGCTTCCAACAGGACGCCCAGCTGCTTCAATTTTAACACTTAAAACAGCTGTTAAAAATGTCATTGACTGGGGGATTGCCACACCAGCAGAAGCAATTATGATGGCTTCATTGACACCAGCAAAATCTGTAAACATTGATGATGTTTGCGGTCAAATAAAACCAGGTTTGTCAGCTGATTTCATCGTTTTAGACAATGATTTTGATCTAGTTGCAACTTACCTTGATGGTGAAAAACGCTACGAAGCGTAATATAAAAAATGAATTTCGTAAGGAATTCATTTTTTTTATGAAAATATTTCATTTTTCAAGTTGAATAATTAGAAAAATAAACAAAAAAGTAAAAGATTATTTACTTTTTTGTTAAAATATAAAAGAATAGAATGACAATTATTATGTCATATTATAGAAGAATTAAGAGCAAATGAAGTCTATAAATTTTATTTGAAAATGCTAGAAAACCCTTGCAAAATAAGGCTTAGAAAAAAAGAAACAATGAAAACGGTTCATACAGTTTGTAAAGAGATTTTTTTATAAATACGTGATATAATGAACTAGACAACAAATGAACATGGTAAAAATATTAATAACGTTTACGTATTTTTGCTATGTATCTCAATTTCGGAGGACAGATTTAAATGAAACGCATTGCAGTTTTGACTTCTGGTGGTGATGCCCCAGGAATGAATGCGGCTATTCGTGCAGTTGTTCGCAAAGCAATTTCTGAAGGTATCGAAGTTTACGGTATCAATCACGGATATGCGGGCATGGTTGCGGGAGATATTTTTCCGCTTACGTCAGCTTCAGTTGGTGATAAAATCGGTCGTGGTGGTACATTCTTGTACTCAGCACGCTACCCAGAATTTGCTCAAGTAGAAGGACAACTTGCTGGGATTGAGCAACTTAAAAAATTCGGTATTGAAGGTGTCGTTGTAATCGGTGGTGATGGTTCTTATCATGGAGCTATGCGTCTTACAGAACATGGTTTCCCAGCTGTTGGACTTCCAGGTACAATCGATAACGATATCGTAGGAACTGATTTTACAATCGGATTTGATACAGCTGTTTCAACAGTTGTAGATGCCTTGGATAAAATCCGTGATACTTCATCATCACATAACCGCACTTTCGTTGTAGAAGTAATGGGACGAAATGCTGGAGATATCGCTTTGAATGCGGGTATCGCTGCTGGTGCAGATGATATTTGTATTCCAGAAAAAGAATTTAAGTTTGAAAATGTAGTTAACAACATTAACAAAGGCTACGAAAAAGGTAAAAATCACCACATCATCGTTCTTGCAGAAGGCGTTATGACTGGTGAAGAATTTGCTACAAAACTTAAAGAAGCTGGTTATAAAGGAGACCTTCGTGTTTCTGTTCTTGGACACATCCAACGTGGTGGTTCACCAACAGCTCGTGACCGTGTTCTTGCTTCACGTATGGGTGCTCGTGCCGTTGAATTGCTTCGTGACGGAATCGGTGGCGTAGCCGTTGGTATTCGTAATGAAGAACTTGTAGAAAGTCCAATTCTCGGAACAGCTGAAGAAGGAGCACTCTTTAGTTTGACTACTGAAGGTGGAATCAAAGTAAATAACCCGCATAAAGCTGGTCTTGAACTTTACCGTCTTAACTCAGCACTCAACAATCTTAACCTTAACTAAGTTACTGCAAATCTGTTTCTAGTTAAGTGTTAAACGCATAATTAGGGCAGAGATATATAATTAATCATTATAGGAGAAAAACACAAAATGAATAAACGTGTAAAAATCGTCTCAACTCTTGGACCTGCTGTCGAAATTCGTGGTGGCAAAAAATTTGGTGAAAGCGGCTATTGGGGAGAATCTCTTGACGTTGAAGCATCAGCAAAAAACATTGCAGCTTTGATTGAAGAAGGCGCAAATGTCTTCCGTTTCAACTTCTCACACGGTGACCATCCTGAACAAGGTGCTCGTATGGCAACCGTTCACCGCGCTGAAGAAATTGCTGGTCATAAAGTAGGTTTCTTGCTTGATACTAAAGGTCCTGAAATGCGTACAGAACTCTTTGCTGACGGTGCTGATGCAATCAGCGTTGTTACTGGAGATAAATTCCGCGTTGCAACTAAACAAGGTCTTAAATCAACTCCTGAATTGATTGCTTTGAACGTAGCTGGTGGTCTTGATATCTTTGATGATGTTGAAATCGGTCAAACTATTTTGATTGACGATGGTAAACTTGGTTTGTCATTGACTGGTAAAGATGCAGCAACTCGTGAATTTGAAGTTGAAGCACAAAATGATGGTGTTATTGGTAAACAAAAAGGTGTTAATATTCCTAACACTAAAATTCCTTTCCCAGCTCTTGCTGAACGTGATGATGCGGATATCCGTTTCGGACTTTCACAACCTGGTGGAATCAACTTTATCGCTATCTCATTCGTACGTACTGCAAATGACGTTAAAGAAGTACGTCGTATTTGTGAAGAAACTGGAAATCCACACGTACAACTTTTGGCTAAAATTGAAAACCAACAAGGTATCGAAAACCTTGATGAAATCATCGAAGCAGCTGATGGTATCATGATCGCTCGTGGTGACATGGGTATCGAAGTTCCATTTGAAATGGTTCCAGTTTACCAAAAATTGATCATCAGCAAAGTTAACAAAGCAGGTAAAATCGTTGTTACTGCAACAAACATGCTTGAATCAATGACTTACAATCCACGTGCTACACGTTCAGAAATTTCAGACGTATTCAACGCTGTTATTGATGGAACTGACGCAACAATGCTTTCAGGTGAGTCTGCTAACGGTAAATACCCACGCGAATCAGTTCGTACAATGGCTACTGTTAACAAAAACGCTCAAACAATGTTGAAAGAATACGGACGTCTTCACCCAGAACGTTACGACAAATCAACTGTAACAGAAGTAGTTGCTGCATCAGTTAAAAATGCTGCAGAAGCTATGGATATCAAATTGATTGTTGCTTTGACTGAATCAGGTAACACTGCTCGTTTGATTTCTAAACACCGTCCTAATGCTGACATCTTGGCTATTACATTTGACGAAAAAGTTGAACGTGGATTGATGATTAACTGGGGTGTAATCCCAACGATGACTGAAAAACCTTCATCTACAGATGACATGTTTGAAGTTGCTGAAAAAGTTGCTTTGGCTTCAGGTTTAGTTGAATCTGGTGACAATATCATCATCGTTGCTGGTGTTCCAGTTGGTACTGGTCGTACAAATACAATGCGTATCCGCACTGTTAAATAATTTGTCAATTAAGAATCTTAAAACAATAATGCCTGCCGCTATCGACAGGCCCTATTGTTGAAAAGATTATATTTTATAAAATACTCGTTTATAATTTGAAAGGAATTAAAGAAAATCATGGCTGATAAACAACGTAAAAAAGTTATCCTTGTAGGTGACGGTGCTGTAGGTTCATCATATGCTTTTGCTCTTGTAAACCAAGGGATTGCACAAGAATTAGGAATTGTTGACCTTTTTAAAGAAAAAACTCAAGGAGATGCAGAAGACCTTTCTCATGCCTTGGCATTTACATCACCTAAAAAGATTTACTCTGCAGACTACTCTGATGCAAGCGACGCTGACCTCGTTGTCTTGACTTCTGGTGCTCCACAAAAACCAGGTGAAACTCGTCTTGACCTTGTTGAAAAAAATCTTCGTATCACTAAAGATGTTGTAACCAAAATTGTTGATTCAGGTTTCAAAGGAATCTTCCTTGTTGCTGCTAACCCAGTTGACATCTTGACATACGCTACTTGGAAATTCTCTGGTTTCCCTAAAAACCGTGTTGTAGGTTCAGGTACTTCACTTGATACTGCACGTTTCCGTCAAGCCTTGGCTGAAAAAGTTGACGTTGACGCTCGTTCAATTCACGCATACATCATGGGTGAACACGGTGATTCAGAATTTGCCGTTTGGTCACACGCTAACGTTGCTGGTGTTAAATTGGAACAATGGTTCCAAGAAAATGACTATCTTAACGAAGAAGAAATCGTTGAATTGTTCGAATCTGTACGTGATGCTGCTTACTCAATTATTGCTAAAAAAGGTGCAACATTCTACGGTGTCGCTGTAGCCCTTGCTCGTATTACTAAAGCGATTCTTGATGATGAACATGCGGTACTTCCTGTATCAGTATTCCAGGATGGACAGTACGGCGTAAGCGACTGCTACCTTGGTCAACCAGCTGTAGTTGGTGCAGAAGGTGTTGTTAACCCAATTCATATTCCATTGAACGATGCTGAAATGCAAAAAATGGAAGCTTCTGGTGCTCAATTGAAAGCAATCATTGACGAAGCTTTTGCTAAAGAAGAATTTGCTTCTGCAGTTAAAAACTAAAACTAAAACTAAAAAGAGTTGGTTGAGATTTCAACTAGCTCTTTTTTTATTTTAAATTAAATTTGCTAAGCTAAAAGTATAATAAAAAAGTCTGTTCATCAACAGACTTTTTATTTTTGTAAATTTATTTAGATTTAATGTAGTTAATACCATCAGCCTTAGGCGCAATTGCTTTACCAAGAAAGAGTGCCAAGACAATAATTGTAAATACATACGGAGCCATTTGTAGGAATGAAGAAGGAATTTCTTTGATTCCAGGGATTTGACCCCCTACTACAGCAAGTGAGGTAAAGAGACCAAAGAGAAGTGATGATAACATTGCTCCAATAGGATTCCATTTACCAAAAATCATGGCGGCAAGTGAAATAAAACCTTGTCCGGCAATCGTTGAAACTGAGAAGTTACCAGAAATGGCTTGAGCATAGATTGCTCCACCTACACCGCCGAGGACACCTGAGAGAAGCACACCAGCCCAACGATAGGCATAAACGTTAATTCCAAGGGTATCAGCTGCTTGTGGGTTTTCACCAACTGAACGAAGGCGAAGACCAAAACGTGTTTTAAATAATACGTACCAAGAAAGAATGGCTACAACAATTGCAAGAAATCCTGGTAAAGAAGTTTGACTAAAGAAAATTTTACCAATTATAGGAATGTCAGAAAGTAATGGAACATTCCAATAGCCGATTTGTTCATTGATATTAATTTGACCTTGTTGATAGAAAACTTGAAGTAGGAAAACTCCCAGTGCTGGAGCCATCAAGTTAAGTACAGTACCGGATACAATGTGGTCTGCTCTTAGGTTTACCGTAGCAACCGCATGAAGAGAAGAGAAGAGAGCACCAATTAAAGCACCGAAGAGAATTGAGAGCCACGGCGTCATGCTTCCAAACATCCCAGCAGTAGTTAAGTTAAATACAACGGAACTAAAAGCTCCAATAGTCATTATTCCTTCAAGACCAACATTGACGATTCCGCCTCGTTCGGAGAAGACACCACCAATACTTGTAAAGATCAGTGGAGTTGAATAGATGAGCATATTTGCGACAATAATTTGTAAAGTATTTACAACGTTCATGCTTTTTCTCCTTTCTTCTTAGCAGTTTCTGATGCTTTGATTTCTTTAGCTTTTGGTAACATCACTTCAATAATGAATTTCACTGCGATGAAGAAAATGATTGAGGCAGTGACGACTTTAACGATTTCTGGTGGAATACCATCATTTGTCATACCAGGAGCACCTGTTTGAAGAACTGAGAAAAGAAGGGCGGCAAAGAGAATACCGATAGGACTGTTACCACCAAGAAGGGCAACAGCCATTCCGTTAAATCCGATATCAAGGGATGCTGATTGAGAAACAAAGTTTTGCATGTATCCAAATCCGTAAACAACACCACCAAGACCAGCTAGGGCACCAGCGACAAGCATAGATAAGATGAGGGTACGTTTTGCTGAAATACCAGCATATTCTGAAGCATCAGGATTTAAACCAACAGCTTTGATTTCAAATCCAAGAGTAGTTTTAGTAAAGATAATTGCCATAATGACAAGAGCAATTAATGCAATAATTAGCCCAATATTTAAGGTTGAATTATCAGTTAATGATGACATCCAATTGGTTCTAAAAGACGCATTAGCACTAATTAATTTTGTTTGGTCAGTTGTATTATCCATCAGGATACTTTTTTGGAACATACTATGAATCATAAATGTTGAAAAGAACAACATGATGTAGTTCAGCATGATTGTTGTGATAACTTCTGAAGTTCCAAGTAGAGCCCGAAGAATACCAGGTATGAATCCCATAAATGCTCCGAAGAACATTCCGATGATTACAACTAAAGGAATCATCAATAAACGTGGGATATCTGGGAAACTCAAAGCAAACCACATTGAGCTAATCCAACCAGCAAGTGCTTGACCAGACATTCCGATATTGAAGAGACCTACTTTCATTGCAACTGCAAAAGATAAAGCTGTCAAAATTAGTGGGCCCATTGTTTGCAAGGTTTCACCGATTGCTCTTGCATTTCCTAAAGCAGAAATGAAGAGATCTTCATAACCCCAAATTGGGTTGTAGCCAAAGGCTAGCATGATAATTGCTCCCAATAAGAAACCAAAAACAATGGCTACCAGAGGAACAAGGACTTTTTTCGTTTTACTATTCATTTATGTTTCCTCCAACCATTAAAATACCGAGCTCTTGTTTTGTGGTTGTTTCAGGTCTTACAATTCCCTGAATTTGACCATCGTGAATAACAGCGATTCGATCGGAAACATTTAGAATTTCATCGAGTTCAAAAGAAATCACAAGAACTGCTTTTCCTTCATCACGAGCTTGTATTAAACGTTTATGAATATATTCAATTGCACCAACATCGAGTCCACGAGTAGGCTGTGATACGATTAGGAGGTCAGGATTACGGTCGATTTCCCGGGCGATAATTGCTTTTTGCTGATTACCACCAGAAAGAGAGGCGGCAGAAACCCATTCACCCGCACCGCGAACGTCAAATTCTTCCATGAGTTTGCGAGCATGGCTATTTATTTGATTATAATCAAGGAAACCATATTTACTCATTGGTGGTTTGTAGTAGGTTTGCAAAGCAATATTTTCGGCTACTGTCATTTCTAAAACGAGACCGTCACGATGTCTGTCTTCTGGGACATGCCCGACAGATTGTTCCGTGATTTTACGAGGACGTTGATTGGTAATGTCTTTGTTGTGGAGTCTAATAGAACCTGAATCGACTTTGGCTAGGCCAGTGATTGCTTTCACTAATTCTGTCTGACCATTTCCATCAATTCCGGCAACCCCTAAAATTTCACCAGCACGAACATCAAGTGATAATCCTTTAACCTTTAGAGAACCACGACTTTCTTTGATATTTAAGTCCTTAATTTCGAGAACAATATCTTTAGGTTGAGCGGGAGCTTTCTCGGTGATGAATGAAACTGAGCGTCCGACCATTAATTCTGCAAGTTCTTGGTTCGTTTTGTCACCAAGTTCAACAGTATCAATTGATTTACCACGACGAATGACTGTGATACGGTCAGCTACCGCACGAATTTCATCCAATTTATGTGTGATGAGGATGATTGACTTACCTTCCTTAGTTAAATTCTTCATGATTTGCATCAATTCAGAAATTTCAGCTGGAGTCAAAACCGCTGTTGGTTCATCAAAAATTAAGATATCAGCTCCACGATAGAGCGTTTTTAAGATTTCAACCCTTTGTTGCTGACCAACAGAAATATCACGGATGAGCGCATCAGGTTCAACAGAAAGACCATAACGCTCAGAAAGTTCAAGTATTTTTTTCTTAGCAGTCTTTAAATCGAGATTGATTCCTTTAGTAACTTCATTACCAAGGATGATGTTTTCAGTAACTGTGAAGGCGTCAACTAACATGAAGTGTTGGTGAACCATTCCGATACCAAGATTTGCTGCTTTAGACGGAGAGTCGATATTTTCGAGCTTTCCCTTAACGTGGACTTCACCTTCGCTAGGCTCGAGGAGTCCTGAGAGAATGTTCATCAAGGTTGACTTACCGGCTCCATTTTCGCCGAGCAAAGCATGAATCTCACCTTTCTTCAACTCAAGATTGACTTTGTCATTAGCGACAAAATCACCAAAACGTTTGGTGACATCAATCATTTGAATGACAGTTTCATTTGCCATATTGGCTCCTTCTTATAAAATAATATAATAATGTAAATTGTAAAAATTACAAATTTAATTATATCAAATTTGTCCAATTTATGAAAGCCCCGTCATTCTAATAATGAGAGTGCTTTTCCTAATAATTGGTTTTTAAAAAAGCTTGGTTAAAATACAGTTATTTTTCAGTTAAAAAAATTTATTTTTGTCGCTTTAATAAATCAATTTCAATACTGATTGTTACTTCTAAGGATTCAAATTTCTTTAAATTTTCAATTCCTTCCGGTTTGATTTTCCAATAATGGGGTGTCATCAACAGCAGACTTAATAAATCTTCGGTAGATTGAATGGTAACTTTATATGAAAAATTTTCTTGTTCAACGGAAAATCCGGGGAAAGTTTTGATAGATGAAGTTTTTATTTTTTCATGAATTTCAGGGTAAATAATATTTTTTAATTCAATAAGATGATTGTTTGCAGCTCTGACAATAATAATATTTCCATCGTCAGTAAGAATTCGGTCGATTTCTGGAACAGAGTATTCGGCAAACATTGATAAAACGGTACTGACAGATTTGTCCTTGAAAGGAAGTTTGGCAAAATTAGCGACTAACCAATGAATCATCGGATTTTTTTTAGCCGCCATACGAATTCCTAATTTAGAAATATCCATTCCATAGAAATTAGAGGCTTCCGGAGCAATTTCTTTTTGGAAACGTGAAAGGTAGTAGCCCTCACCGCAACCAATATCAAGGATAGCTTGGTCAGTTGAATGTGATTTTTTAAGACTATGATTAACTCTATCTGATAGTTTTTCATAATAGCCTTTGGCGAGAAAGTCGCGTCTGGCTGCCATCATTTCTTTTGAGTCGCCAGAAGTTTTTTTGGCATTTAAAAGAAGGTTGAGGTAACCTTCCTTAGCTAAATCAAAAGTATGGTTATTTTCACACTTATAAGTATTTTGTTCCTTTATGAGCAAGTGGCTGCATACAGGGCAGCTGATGATTTCAGACATTTGTTCTCCAATATAAAAATTAAGTTTTGTCAGTAAAATTTACTTAGCAATTTTGCGAGATTTAATGACAGATTCGTCAGGAGTCACTCGAATCGTTTTTTCACGGTCATAAGTAACAAACCCTGGAGCTGTTCCTGTTGGTTTGTGTAATTTTTTTACATCTAAAACATCCACTTGAACAAGGTTGGAATAGCGTGCTTTGCTGAAATAAGCTGCTAATTCTCCAGCAAAAGTAATTGTTTCATCAGATGGATTTGCATTTCCTGTAATCAAAACATGGCTTCCTGGAATATCCTTAACGTGAAACCAAAGATCGCCACGGCGTGAAAGTTTGAAACTGACTTGCTCATTTTGTAAGTTATTTTTACCTACTAAAATAATTGTTCCATCTTCAGCTTGATATTTTTCTGGTGGGAGCATTTTTTGCTTTTTATTACGATATTTTTGCTTAATATAGCCTGTTTGAATTAATTCTTCACGAATATCAGCAATTTCAGCAACGTCAGCATTTTCAAGATTTGATTCAACAGATGCTAAATAATGAATAGTTTCCTTGGTTTTAGCAATTTGCTCTCCTAAAAATTTGACGGCTTGTTTCAATTTTTGATAACGATGAAAGTAACGTTGAGCATTTTGAACAGGACTTAAAGCTGGATTTAGAGCAATTTCAATTGGTTCATTAGTATAGTAATTTTCCAAGGTTACACTTGTTTTATCATTAGGAACTTGATTTAAAAATGTATTAAGCAGTTCACCTTTTTGACGGAAAATTTCAGCGTTGTCAGTCGCAAGTAATTCTCGTTCTTGTTTTTTTAATTTGTCACGATTTTTCTTCAGTTCATTTTGAATTTTTTTAATGACAGAAGCAGCAACCTGTTTAACACGGTCACGTTCGGCCTTATCCGCATAATAAGTGTCAAGCATTTCAGAGAGACTATCAAAGCTTACAAATTCATCAGCAAGTTTGATACTGGAAAAAGTATCGTTAGGATAAATTGATGGAGTGACTGTCAGTAATTTTTCTTTGAATTCTTTTACTGACAGACCTGTCAACGCATTTTTAGAATCGCGTCCAATTCCTTGTAACTTTTGTTGTAATTGTTCAGTTTGTAAAGCTTCAAAAATTTCTTCGTCAGTAGCTTTAAAGGGGTCAATAGCAGTATTTATAGGCGGTGCAATATAAGTTGAACCTGGTAAAATTGTACGATATTGGTTCTGTGAAAAGCCAATATGTTTAATGGATTCAATAATTTTTTGCGAGGTTTTTTCTAGTAAAATAATATTACTATGTTTACCCATAATTTCCGTAATTAAAGCAATTTTTAAACTGTCCCCAATTTCATCTTTGGTTGAAATATGGAAAATAATCTGACGGTCATTTTCCACTTGTTCAATTTGTTCAATAAAAGCGCCAGCCAAATATTTGCGTAAAATCATCACAAAATTATTTGGATTTTGTGGGTTTTGGAAATCAGTTTTTGTCAACTGAACACGACCAAAAACAGGGTGAGCTGAAAGTAATAGTTTATGAGATTTACCAGCTGACCGAACTGTTAGGACAAGTTCTTGGTCGAAGGGTTGATTAATTTTTTGAATACGTCCACCAATCAGCGGTTGAAGTTCAGCCGTCATGTGGTGTAAAAAAATACCATCAAAGGACATTAGGTGCCTCTTTCGTTTTATAATTCTTATAAGCAGTTTTAACTGTTAATTAGGGAGTGATTATATCTTTTCAATTTATTGACAAACCTGTCAGTAAATATGAGAAGTTTTATAATTATTTCTAAGCCAATTTTACCAAAAAAAGAGTAATTTTTCTTCTATTATTAAAGAAGGGCTTGTATTTCTTTCAAAAAATTTTGAAAAAACTTTGGATAAGTGAGAAAGTAACTTTTATCAGTAAAAAATGTTAAAATGAAATAGAAATAAGTTCAGGAAAATTAGTAAATTAGAAAATATAGGATAATTAAATGAATAAAATTGTCGGCATAGTTGAGCGTATTTTACGGATTATCATGTTTGTCGTTGCCGTAGCAATGCTTGGAGGAGCTCTCTTTTTATTAGGCTTGCATCAAACAAATAAAAACTTAGAGAAAATACCTGTTTCAGGAAAAATTGTTTATGGAACAGAGGTTAAAGCAATTCATGAAGTAACATACAGTTTTGAAGGAAAAGAATATCAACAAAGACCCTTAGATGTATATTTTAGAAAATTAGGAGATGAAGGCAAAAAAATTACAGTATATGTGGTTAAAGACCATCCTACTCGTATTTTCATTTCAAGAACTGGACGACCACTGATTGATTCGGCAGGACTGATTGGAGGTTGGAGTTTGGTTTTATTACTAATTTTATTTGGAGAACATCAACTTTTACGAAGAATGAAAATGTTAGAAGAAAGTTCCGAGAAATAAATAAAATACAAAATAAAATTATATAGAATAAAAATACAAAAATGAAATAAAAATACAAAAATAAAGAAATAAAGAAATCGCTATCATTGGCGATTTTTTTATTTTGAAAATGTCATCTACAATTGGTGAAACGTCCTAAAAAACTGGGGATTTTAGACTTAACCGTTTTCACACAAGCTCTTGTGTAAGTCAGCAATGGTCAAGCAAAAATAGAGTGTTTTTATGTTTTTTTATAAAGAAATGATGTATAAATGGTGTATAGAATAGATTACTTAATGCATGTTGCTTAAAAATATTTTATGCCTGATCATCATAAGATATTTTCCAAAACGATTTAGGAGGAATTTGACAAAATGCAAAAACAAAAACCACCACGTAAGAAAAATAAAATTATTACTAAACGTAAAGTATTATCAGCAACGATGTCAGGAACTCTATTAATGACATCGATAGTTATTCCAACAGCTTACAGCCTTCTTTCCAATCAGATCACAGCACAAGCAGCTGCCTTGAATATTGATCTATTGCAAAATATCACTTCAAGTAATAATAGTGGTACAAGTACAACTAACCGATGGGCTAGTAATTCAGGGAGCCACAATGTAGATTTTACAATTTCAGGCGGAGCTTTAGCTAATGTCTCTTTACTTTCTGGCCCAAGATACGCTGCTTTGGCCATTCCTCAAGAATTGCGTGGTTATGTTACAGCAAATGGCAATACTTCTGTGACAACTAATCTCACAATTGACTTCAATCAAATTGCCCTCATCAATGCGATTGTTAGTGCCGGAGATACGCTCATTGCAGGGGTTGCCACAATTTTAAGTGAAAATCCGGCGGTCAGTATTAACTTGACGCAAGTAACGACACAATTGAATTTACTAAAAGGTATCCAAAATATTGGTGGAGGGACATTTTCATCACCCACTACTCTTAATGGAAATTCAATGCTTAGTGCACCTTTGAATGACGGAATGGGGGCAATTTTGTCCCAAAACGTCACAGCTATTTTGCAAAATTTACGAACAGCTGTTAACAGCCTAACCGCAACCGGTTTGACGGCTCCTGTGGCTAATGCTGCCTTGGCTTTGCTTAAACCTCCACTCATTACAGCAATTGATGCCGTTTTAGTACCCTTAGTTAATGGGACTGGTGGAATTTTAGATCTCCTTTTAAACGCTTCAGCATTGGGTGATACAAGTATTACAATTCCAACCAAGATTACAGCACCAACTAATATTGCAAGTAACATCGATGCCAAATTTGTAGGATCGGCGGTTCAAACCAATTTATTGGATGTCAATATTCTTAGTGGTGCAGATGGCATTTCCTATGTTTATTTAGAGGGTGATGTCAATTTGACATTGGTAGCGCCTACAGGAAACCTGAGCGCAACGACTTCGGCAATTGGAGCGTCAGATGCAACAGCGACCCTTCCAACGACTTTAAAAAATAATGCTGGTACAGACATTCCGGTAACTTCAGTCATTACCGATAGTTCAGGAACAACTGTGAATAATGGTCAGTTGTCGGCTGGTACCTATACCGTGACATATTCGGCCGCAGGCTATTCTAGCGTTACCCAAACCCTAGTGGTTACAGACCCAACAGATACCACTGCTCCCGATGCGCCAATAGTGGGCAACGTGACAGGCAACAGCACAAATGGTTACACGGTCACAGGTACAGCTGAACCAGGTTCAAGTATCACAATTAAAGATAAAAATGGTGCAACCGTTGGAACAGGAACCGCGAATGAAGCAGGAGATTACACCGTTACTCTTCCAGGCTCAGTCGGCCCTAACGCCCCAATCAGTGTCACAGCAACCGATGCCGCCGGAAATGCGAGTGATCCAACCTCAGCGACCACTCCAGCAGATCCAGTAAGTCCAGTTCTCGTAGCTCCAACCGGTAACTTGACCGCAACCACTTCGGCAATCGGAGCCGCAGACGCTATGGCCACTCTTCCAACCACTTTGAAAGATAGTGAAGGCGCTGATGTTCCGGTCACAGCAGTTATCACGAATGCTTCAGGAAACCCAGTCGCTAATGGTAAGTTGGCAGCTGGCACTTATACTGTGACATACTCAGCATCTGGTTATGAAAATGTTAAGCAAGCCCTAGTTGTTACAGATCCATCTGATACCGCAGCTCCAGCTGCACCGACAGTAAAAAACGTGCTAGGAAGTAGCAGTAAAGGTTATACGGTCACAGGTACAGCTGAACCAGGTTCAACCATCACAATTAAAGATAAAAATGGTGCAACCGTTGGAACAGGAACCGCAAATGAAGTAGGAGATTACACCATTACTCTTCCAGGCTCAGTCGGCCCTAACGCACCAATCAGCGTCACAGCGACCGATGCCGCTGGAAATGTGAGCGATCCAACTTCAGCGAAAACTCCAGCAGATTCTAAGGCTCCGTCAGATACTACAGCTCCTAATCCTCCAAGTGTAGATACCGTGACCGGTAACCCTGATACAGGTTATACGGTTGGTGGTAAGGGGGAACCTGGATCCACAATAACAATTAAAAATCCAGCAACTGGAGAGGTTTTGGGAACTACTATAGTGGATAAAGATGGAAACTATAGCATCAAACTTCCGATGGGGGTTAAACCGGGGACTCAACTTTCAGCTACCGCAACTGATGCTGCAGGAAATGTAAGTGATCCAATACAGTTTACTATTCCGACCTTGACTTCTGGAATGGCAATAGTTAATAGTGGGGAGAAGATGGGAGGTAAGTATTTCTCAAGTGGTGAATTACCAGCAACAAATAGTGCAGATACTGGATGGATTGGTGTAATTGGAACAGCCATTCTATCCCTCCTTGGTAGTCTATTGTTCTGGCGTAAGAATAAAAAGGAGGGTGAACGCTAATATCAATAAAATTTTTCAAACAAATAATTAGTTAAAGTTTATAAAATACGATAGAATAGGAGAGTCGAGACATATCCAACCTCGACATCTCTGAAATTCTTTTCAAATTACAAACATTGAGCCAGTCCATTTGACTGGCTTTTTTGTTGTTTAATAGGGTATTCAAATTATCTATATCAAAAAGTAAGCTTTTTTCTTCATAAAATGTTATTTTTTTGGTATAATTACGTTAAGAGAATGAAATGATTCTCTATATCCTTTAGATTTTTTTAAGCTATATAGTAGTTTTAGAGTTGGCCTGTTCGGTTAATCATCTAAGAGCACTAATGGGAGGAAATCAATTGTCTAAAAAAATATCAGTAAAAGTGGTCAAAAATAGTAAACAACAAACAGAGAGAAATACTCTGCTTGCAGACACCTTTGAAAATCGATGGTTCCAAAACGAATGGAAGCATAAATTTAAGACATTAACTTCTGGGGGGAGAAAATAAGTATTAAACAAAAGCCATCATTTGATGGCTTTTATTATTTAATAGGGGTATGCATAAAAACTATAATTAAATAACAAAAAAATTAAATAAAAATAATAATATGTATTGACAAAAAATGAAAGATTTAATATAATATATTTGTAAATTAGAAAAAAATAATAAAAATAATAAAAACAAAAAAGGAAATTATGCCATGATTAAATTATTTTCTTCGACAAACTGTAGCTCAAGTAAAAAAATGAAACAATGGTTAATTACAAATAAATTAGAATTTGAAGAGATAAGTATCTTAGAAAATACTTTGTTAAAAAAAGATATTTTAAGAATACTCTCATTAACAGAAGCTGGAGTAGAGGAAATTATCTCTAAAAGAAGTAGTGCTTACAAAAAACTATCAAAAATCATTGATTTTGATGCGCTGACTCTAAATTCACTCGTAGAGTTGATTGTTCAGAATCAAAAATTACTGCGTCGTCCACTTGTGGTGGATGAACATAGGTTGCAAGTAGGTTATAACGAAGATGATATTCGTAAATTTCTTCCACGAAAAGTTAGGCAGCTTGGTCTGATGGCCGCTATTGAAAATGTTCGAATTTGGGATCAGGCAAAATAAGAATATTTAGTGAAGGTTTGTTGAATTTTCTGAATATCTCTATCTTACATTTTGAAAGTTAATTTTTGATTTTTGACTAATAAAAGGCTACAATTTTAACTATAAATAATTTGTTATCTATAAATTACTATAACTGAACTCGTTTATAAATAGCGAATTCAGTTATTTTATGGAAAAAATATGTAGATTGAGAGAAAAAATGAGAATTACAATTGCTGGTGCAGGAGCGATGGGGAGTCGTTTTGGTTTAATGCTTCATAAAGGTGGCAATGAAGTAACCCTTATAGATGGATGGCCTGAACATGTTAAAGCGATTAAAGAACATGGTTTGCGAGCTAATTATAATGGAGAAGAGCTCACCGCTCATCTATCGGTTGAGTTACAATCTGAGATTTCATCTAAAGAAAAAACAGATTTAATTATTTTGTTTACAAAAGCCATGCAATTAGATAAGATGCTACAAGATATTAAACCATTAATTGACGAGCATACCAAGGTACTTTGCTTACTAAATGGAATTGGCCACGAAGATACTATTGAAAAATATGTTTCGAAAAATAATATCTTTATTGGTAATACTATGTGGACTGCTGGATTAGAAGGTCCAGGTAAAGCTAAATTATTTGGTAATGGTTCGGTCGAGCTGCAAAATCTTATTTCAGGTGAGGAAGAAACGGCTAAAAAGTTAGCAGAAATATTATCAGAATCGGGACTGAATGCTAAATATTCTAACAATATTCATTATTCTATTTATAGAAAAGCTTGTGTTAATGGAACAATGAATGGACTTTGTACTATTTTAGACACTAATATGACCGGATTAGGTGAAACAAAACCAGCGCATGATATGGTTGTTACTATTGTCAATGAATTTGCAGCAGTAGGAAAGTATGAGGATGTAAACCTTGATATTGCTGAAGTAGTTCAGCATGTGGAAACCTGTTTTGACCCAGTCACAATTGGACTACATTACCCTTCTATGTATCAGGATTTGATTAAAAATAATCGATTGACAGAGATTGACTATATTAATGGGGCTGTTTCACGTAAAGGTAAAAAATATAAGGTAGCCACACCTTATTGTGATTTTTTAACACAATTAGTTCACAGCAAAGAAGAGTTATTAAAAGCAAAATAATAAATAATTGAATTCATTGAAATACTAGTGTTAATGCTAGTATTTTTGTTTTATCAAATATTCTATCAACGAATAATATAAAACTATTTGATAATGTTATAATGAAAGGTGAATATTATAAGGATTAAGATTTTTTTTTGGGGGGGGGGAGATATGAAATTTTTACACACATCAGACTGGCATATTGGAAGAACGCTCAATGGTTTTTCTTTATTGGAAGAACAAAAATATGCATTTGAGCAAATTTTATCTTTGGCAAAACAAAATCATGTTGATGGAATTATCATTGCTGGAGATCTTTATGACCGAGCGGTTCCAAGTGCAGAATCGGTCATAACATTCAATCAGATGCTGAGAGAGATGAATATTATAGAAAAGTTTCCTATTTATATGATTGCAGGGAATCATGATGGGGCCAAAAGACTAAGTTATGCTAAGGATTGGTTGGGTTTTAATAATTTACATCTACGAACATCTCTTGAGGAAGCCTTTATTCCAGTGGAAACAAAAGAAACTCAGATTTTTTTGCTTCCTTTTTTTGACCCAATGGATGCAAGAATATATTTTTCAAATCAGGGATTAGATGAAGAGGACACAAAGCAAATTAAGACGATTGATGATGCGATGACATTAGTAATTTCTAAGATGAAAAGTCAGTTCAACAATAAGAAGAATCAGGTTTTAGTCACTCATTTTGCGGTGAGTCCTCATAAAGAAGAAATTGTTTTAACAAGTGAAACCTCATCTAAAGTAGGTGGATTATCGACCTTAAATGTTTCGCAATTTTCAGATTTTGATTATGTTGCGTTAGGTCACATTCATACTAGGTTAGCTTCCCCAAGTGATAAAGTTCAGTATTCGGGAAGTCCGGTAAAATTTAATACCAAAGAAGCGTCAACACAAAAAGGAATCTTTGTTGTTGAAGTTAAAGAAAAAATGCTCAATTCTAACTTTCTTCCGCTACAAGTTAAAACAGATTTAGTAGTTCTTGAAGAAGAATGGGAGCAACTTATAAGCCGTGATTTTTATGAACGGCAACCACTTAATAAAGCTTGGTTTGCGATTACAATTAAGAATTTTGACCGAACAAAACTCGTGGGACAAAATTTACGTGCCCAACTCCAAAAAATTTATGGAACAATTATAGAACTTGACTATCAAGTTGAAAAAAGACAATTAACAAGAAGTAGGGGTCAAGATATTGAAACTTTAAACAATGTGGAAATTCTTTCTAGTTTTTATAAATTTACTACAGGAGATACACTAGATGATATACAGACAGCGATCATCGAAAGTACATTTAATGAATTAGAGGGAGAAAAATAAAAATGAAACCTATATATTTGGAAATGAATTATTTTGGCCCCCATGAGAGTTCTGTCGTAGATTTTAGACTGCTAGATGAATCTCCTATATTTTTAATTAGTGGGGACACAGGTGCGGGAAAATCCACGATATTTGACGCGATGACATATGCTTTGTTTGGGACAACAACGGGTGATAGAGATGCCAAAGAAATGAGAAGTCAGTTTGCTACAGCTGATGACAGAACGAGTGTGACTTTTTATTTTGAACAAGGAAATCTTTTGTATAGAATTGAAAGAAGCCCTGAACAAAAACTCTCGAAGAAACGAGGTAGTGGATCGACTCTTCAAAAATCAACAGCGAAATTAGCTATTGTAGATAGAGTAAAAGGAATTGAGAAAAATAATATTGCAATAAATCCTAAAAACGTTGGAGAAGAAATCAATCGTCTTTTACATCTGAATGCTGAACAATTTAAAAAAATAATTCTTCTACCACAAAATGACTTTTCGAGATTTTTAAAGTCTTCTACTCCAGATAAAGAAGCAATATTAAAAAGAATATTTGGCACCTATATTTTTACATCTTTTAGTAATGAGATAAAGGCAAAAAATTCAGAGATGAACGCGGTTTATTTAGAACATGATCGAAAACAACGAAATTTATATGAGTCATCAATTTGGAATCCTTTTGAGTTAAAAGAATTAGAAGATGCAGCTGAACAAGAAAAACTGGACCTGGTCACATCTCTGTGGGAGAATCGTGTTGCGAGAAAAAATGAGATAGAAGGTCAAACTGTTGAACAAGAAGAAAAAGTGACTTCGCTGGAAATAGCTTATAAATCCGCGTTGGAATTAGAAAATCAGTTTAAAAATCTAAATAACTTAGAAAATGATTACCAACAGAATATTATTGAAAAGTCAGCTATTTTTGAACAAAAATACGAATATCTAAAAAAATTGAAATGGGCATCTCCCTTAAAAGAGAGTATTCATGAACTAGAACAAGATATAAAACAGTTAAAAAGCTTGAAAAGTAATATTGCTGGGGTAATTTCTGAAAAAGCAAAAGATGAAATTCTTTTGAAAAAATTAACAAACGAAAAAGAGGAATTAAATAAACAGCAAGAAAATATTAATGAGAATAAAAAAGCAGCAGAAAAAATATTTGTCCAGATTCAGCTATCACTTCAGGTAGAAAAAAAGCAATCAAAGGTAGAGGAATTAAAGTTAGAGCAAGCTGATAATCTCACGCTACTGGACAGTTTTAAAGCTAACCTGGAACAAGTAGCAGAAAAGTTTTCAACTCTTCAAGATGATGTTATTTCTGATGATTACTTTATTAGTAAAAGAGAGGAGAGAAATCAATTAGAATTAACATTTCGAGGAAAATTAATTCCTGCCTTTCAGAAAGTGAAACATTCAAAAGCTGATATTGCTGAGTTAGAATTAAAATTAAAAGAAAACACAATAGCGCTCTCTGAAAATGAGGACAATCTAGAAAAGGCCAAATTTGTTTATAATGAAAAATTAAAAGGTAGAAGGCGCTTGATGATTGCACAGTTGCAATCTGAGCTGCAAGAAGGTGAAGCATGTCCTGTGTGTGGTGCATTAGAGCATCCGTTTACAGAAACTATTGTAGAAAGCTCTTATAAAGAACTTGGAAATTTATTGAAAGAGATTGATGAATCACAAAAGAAACAAACAGTCCTTCTGGAAAAAAATAAACAGCTACAACAATTAGAGGCTGAACTTAAAAGTAGTCTCGATTTGAAAAAAATAGAGTCAGATAATTTTGATAAAGAACTTTCAATTCTTTATAGCGAATTTATTGCCGATTATTCACAAATATTTCCCAATTCTTTTGATGAAGCATCTATTGAGGAAAGCCTTTTAAATTTAACGAAATCATTAGAGCTAGAAGAAGTAAAAAATGATGAAACAAAAGTAAAGCTTGCTGATTTGGAGTCAAAAAAACTTGAATTACAGGAAAAAGTGAAAGATTTTGAATATAGTAATCAAGAGTTTAATAGACAGATAGAAAATTTAATCGCCGAAATAACGGAGACAGGGATTGTTGAGACAAGTTATAATTTGATGAGGAAGCGAGATAAGCTAATAGAAGAAGCTGATTTATTTGAAAGGCATCTGTCAGAACTAATGGTACAATTTTCGGATATTAAAATAAAAATTTCTTCAAAAACGGCCAGCTTAAATTCATTGGAAAGTCAAGAAGCGACATTGCTTGAAAGGATAAGCGCCAATAAAGAAAAAATAAAAGAAAAATTTTCTGAGCAAGAGGCATTCACGACAGAGTTTCAAGTATTAAAAGAGTGGGCTTATGATGATGATTTAATCCAGATTTCCCAAGAAGTCGAACAATATAAAGCAGATAAAGCAAGATTAAAAGTCGAAATTAAAAATATTCAGCAAATAATTCAAAATAAAAAGCGACCAAATCTTGCATTGATTGAAGAGCAAAAGAAACAGGCAAGCGAAAACTATGTATTTTTGCAAAAAAAACTGGTATCTGCAGAAAATGAAGTAGAGCAAGCGAAGTTGATTCTCGATGAATTAAAAAGAGTCATAAAAGAACAAAATAAGGATGCTAGTAAAAAAGTTGCAATTACTAAGCTTTATAATGCAATTTCAGGTAGAGCTTCTGAGGATAAACTAAGGCTTGAAACATATGTGGTCCAAAATTATTTAGAGAAAATTCTTGGTTATGCTAACCTTCATTTTATTAATCAGTTGTCAAATAATAGATATCGATTTGAACTTGCTAGCGAGGGAAATAATCGGCGAATGGATCATGGTTTAGATATTAATATTTATGATAATGAAACAGGGGCGGCTCGTTCAGCCGATACCTTATCAGGTGGAGAGACGTTTATAGCCGCATTGTCAATTGCTTTGGCTTTAAGTGAAGTTGTTCAAAATACAGCTAATGGTGTCCAAATAGAAGCGCTGTTTATTGATGAAGGATTTGGTTCTCTTGACCAAGAAACATTACAAAAAGCAATGCAAGCTCTTGAGCAAATTGGTGAAAATAGATTAGTTGGAGTAATTAGCCACGTAGAGGAAATGAAGGCAACTATTGGACAACAAATTATCATAAATAAAATGGGGGATGGTAGAAGTAATATTAAAGCTATCATTAAATAATTTTTTATTTTGCATTAACTAAAAATGATGTAATCTTTCTATTTCAATTGTAGCTTTATGTTCAAGTAAATGTTATAATTGCTCTAACGTATTAGAGTTTAGGAAGAAACAATAAGGGAAAGCGTAAATTATGAGGGAGTTAAAGGAATTTCTGCCACTTGGGAGTGTAGTTCTACTTGCGGGGGGGAACGAAAAATTGATGATCATTGGATATAAGCAAGCAGGATTAGAGTCGAATAGTGAGCTGGACTATTCAGCAATAGTAATTCCAGAAGGATATCAAAATCTCAAATCAATTCGTTATTTTAATCAAGAAGAAGTTGTTTATATTTTTCAAATGGGTTTTTTAGATAATTAATTGAAAAGGTTACGTGGTTAAACATATAAAAAGGCAGGGGGGGTTATATCTTTTGCTTTTTTATTGTCTACAATTACTGTTGATAGCAAAAAAATAAGATTTTTTGTACGTCGAAATCTTTTTATTTCGCTTTTTAAAAAATACAATAAGGGTTATTGGGTTCTTAATGGAAGAAAATAATTTGATTATATCTACTTTTAGCTAATGGTGTGGTTTGCTTGATTTTTAATAAATGTGTATAATTATACACCGCTGAAAAGAAGGATATTTGATAAATAAAAACTAATTTTTATGATGTAATCTATATAAAACTACCTATTGTAAAGGTTTTGTGTCTTAAAAAAATACCAAATAGTAAACTATTAATAAAAATAAATTATGAATAATGCTTCTGAAAGATTGAATTATTATTAATTTAAATGTATTATGTTATTGTGAAACAATTTTATTAAAAACGAAAAGGAATAAACTATGGAGAAACTTAAGAAAGAAAATCTCAAAAAAGTAAACACTCAATTTCGTACTTGGAAATCTGGTAAAACTTGGCTTTATAGTTCTGCAGTTATTGCATTTGTATTAGTAGGTGCTTTAGGAACTGAACTAGATGTACATGCAGATGGACAGGTTTTAAGTTCAGCGGGTGCTACTGGGACGGAAAATACGGCAACCGGAGGTTTAGGATCCAATGCCACCGCAGGCGCTGATAATGCCTCATATGCTAATTCACTACAAATTTCAATTGCTTCTTCTAATATGGCGGTTGCAAGTAGTGTAGCAGCTACCTCAAGTGTGGCTAGTTCTACAACAGTTACGAGTACGAGTAATGTTGTTTTAAGACAAGATGGAACTACAATAATTTCAAATTCTTTGGGGTCTACTGCAGCTCCAACAGGCCTTCCAGAAACTAAAAATACAACTAATACTGACGGAACTTATAGTGTTAATAGTTCTGTTAATAGAGTTGATTCCTCAGCCTCACCGGCTTTAGGAGTTACAAACAGTACAGCATTGAATAATAATGGAGCAATACAAGCTGGTAGTAGTGCAAACTCTTCAACGTCATTTGATATTAAGCAAACTCAAATAGTACCATCAGGGGAACCAGCTAATGATATCCTGTCCGGGGGAAATTATTCTTGGACAGTTGAAGCACCATCTGATTTAGTGGAGGCTGGTCTTTCAGTAGCAGATACCAAAGTAATTTATGTGGCAAATCAGGAGTCGACGGCTAATTTACAAGGGACTACAACAACTATCGCTGTAAAAAATAATGCAACCGCACAAACAATTGGTGGTTCTTATCAAATAATAAATGAAGGAGCTCAAAGTTACTATCCGAACGATGTGGTGGGAGGTGAAGAATTTGTTCTATCAACTTCTACAACTGCAAAAAATTCTGCTATTGCATCCTCGATTGCTGATTTGTCAAAAGCTACTAGTTCTATGGCGATTGATTATGCTTCAATGTCTGCCGCAGAATCACAAGCCATTGCAGCGGGAGGGTTTAATGCAAGTGCGGCATCTCTACTTACCCAGATGACGAATCTATTGACTAGTATTACTGCAAACAGTACAGCCATTGCTTCAATGCAAAATACGATGAGCGCAAAAGAAGCTGGCTATATTGTCACGTCAGCAGCCAGTACTGCAATGGTTAGCATTCAATATACTGCTGACTCAAGTACGACAGAAGCTTTAGCTAATACTCTTGGAGGTGCAGTAGGAAGTGTGGCTTCCCTTGTGAATAATATAGCTGCAGGTGCAGGTTCTGCCTGGATTTCAACTACAGATACAATCAATCAAATTTTGAATGGTAACTTAGCTTCATCTCTTGCAACATATTTTACTGGTGCTTTAGAGACTGTTATTGATCCAGCTGTAAGTGTGCCAGACAACGTCCTTAAGTATGTTGGACTCTCAGCAACAGATTATGTGAATGGAATTATTTCAAGTTCAGTAAATACCATTCTTTCGCCTTTTAACCAGTTGTCGTTTAATTCTATTTTAAATGGTGGTCAACAACAACTTAATAATTTAATTACTACAGTTTTGGGTACTGCAATATCTATTCCAAATCCACTTACTGGAGGAGCGCTTTTTTCTGGTCCTACTATTGGTGAACTTTTAAAAATTAATCCTACTAGTTTTGAACAAGGAATTTATAATGTTGCCACTCAGATTCAGTCTATAACCACAGTTGCAGCTACAGCTTTACAACAGTATGGTAATAATGTTCAGTTTGCAATAAATTCTATTAATGAATCTGGAAAGGTATTGGCAAATGCTAGTTCCCCAACGAGCGGAATATTTACTGAAAATTATCTTGCTCCGGTTGTTGATAATGGTGATGGTACCTTTACCGTTCAAGGGAGTGGTCATGGATTTATCACTGCTGTAGCTAACTGGGCAACGAATCTTGTGACAAATTATACCCAATCAGTAGGTAATGAACTGGGAACGATTGTTACTCTACCAAGTTCGATTACAAATCTATTTGATGATTACTCAAGTAATACTTCGTTTACAGGGTTTGCTATTGTAGATAACTTTTTGAATGGTCTACTTAATACAGCCACGGCAGCTTATAGTGACACCTTAAAAGGATATAATTCTATTGTTCAAGGTTTACAAGCAGATATAACAAATAGTTTAACAAGCGGAACTAATAGCATAGGGTATTCTTTAGGTCAAACTCTAGCAGGAATAGGCAATATTGCCAATTTATCAAATTCTGCTATTGCTGGTTCAATACAAGGAAATTTAAGCAGCCCTCTTGATGCTGTCCAGTTTGGTATTGGTGTGATTGATGGTGTTCTCAGCCTTGGTGGGAATATTGGTGCAAATGGTACAGGAACAGCTGCTATTCCTACAATAACAGCATCTGCAACTATGACTGTCGGGTTTACAGCACAAGACCCAGGTAGTCAGATTAGTCAAAACCTTGCATACGAAAACTATTATTATCAAGGTCAAAAAGCTGTTACAGGATCAGATCAGGATGGTATGTTCGTTCCCGAAACTTTTGTTGTTAAACCAACTTTAAATGGAGCAACTACAACAATGGGGACTGCTGCAGCATCTACGCAAGGAGGGACTACTGCGGGAGTAAGTTTAAACAGCTCTCCTACACAGGCTGGTTATACAACAATTGTCTATCAAATGAACAACGAAAATATTAACCCTGTAATTCCTCCGACTAGTGCCGTTACGATTACGACCCAGCCTCAAACAGTGTTTGTTGGAGATCAATATTCTCCGGATGCTGGCTTCGTTTCTGCAATTATCACTGGAGGTAAGAGTTTGTCATTGGATGAACTCACTGTATCTGGATATGTTAATACAAATTCAGTTGGAACTTATACAGTAGATTATAGTTATATTGATCCTCTAACTGGTAAAATTTATAAATCATCTGCACCAGTTTATGTTGCTTCTGGTAATCACCAACTTGCGGGAGCTTATTTACAGGGGCAAATTTATGCGGATGGAAACCAATTAGCTTATGATTTTGTTCAGGTTGAAAATGATATGATGGACGCAAATACTTCTCAACCTACAGAAGGGACCCTTTATGACATTCATACAGGTAAAATTATTGCTACCGCCCATGGAAATATGGTAGTTGATAATATCGGGGCTGGACATGTTGTTTTGACTTATAGCTTTGATGCTTCAAGTATTCCTGTGGGAGACATATTGACAAGCACAGTGACTTTTGCCGATCCAATTACTCTACCTGGATCGGGAAGCTTAACTGTTGTTGCACCAAACAATTCAAATAGTTCTAGCTCAACAAGTAATAGCAGTAATGTTGCATCTAGTTCTAATAACAGTGCCGAAAGTTCTAGCTCAACTAATAATTCAAGTATGGCAAGTAGTTCCTCAAGTTCTATAAGTAGCTCAGCAGCAACAGGGGGAGTAACACTTCCTGGTGAAGGATCACTCACGGTTGTCCCTCCTACCGGAATAACAGATCCCGGAGTAACTGGGCCGACGGGTCCAACATGTCCTGAGGGTAAAGAGCCAGATATTAGCATTGGAGAAAATGGTGATTGGTATATTGATGGAAAAGATACGGGAGTTTCAGCGCAAGGACCAGCAGGTGTAGCGGGTAAAGATGGTGCCGATGGTCAAAATGGTACAAATGGTAAAGACGGAGAAAGTCCAACACTTACAATTGGAAGTAATGGAGATATCTTTATCAATGGAAAAGATACGGGAGTTTCAGCACAAGGACCAGCAGGTGTAGCAGGTAAAGATGGTGCCAATGGTCAAAATGGTACAAATGGTAAAGACGGAGAAAGTCCAACACTTACAATTGGAAGTAATGGAGATATCTTTATCAATGGAAAAGATACGGGAGTTTCAGCACAAGGACCAGCAGGTGTAGCGGGTAAAGATGGTGCCAATGGTCAAAATGGAAAAGATGGTAAAGATGGAGTGAATACATATGGCACTCTTGGAAAGAATATGGGAGTAAAAGTAATAGAAAGTGTGCCATCTTCAAAAGTTGGTAACACTGCACTCTCTGTTCCTACAATATCCACTGGTAATAATTCAGCTCCTCGTAGCAAGGTGAATGTTCTTAGCACGCCTATAGTATCGGAGTCGTTAGGGGCCTCACTTCCTACTACAGGCTCAGATGAATTAATGAGTTCAGAGTTGATGGCACTTGGCTTAGGTTTGCTTTCAGTATTGACAATTGGAGGAATTGCATGGAGAAAAAAGGAACATAGTTGAAAGATAATTAAATAGTTTCTTTTTAAGATAAAATATAAAATTTCTATTTTTATAATAAAAAAGGTTCCCATAAATAGGGAGCCTTTTTACTTACTAGAAAAATTTATTCATGAAATCAATTTTTTTCCATCTCAGGATTCATCCAAACAGGCTCTAAACAGTTGCCATCCAGGTCTTGAACTTCAAGACCATACATCACTTCTTCAGGAATACCGTTATCTAAATAGAGACTTTTTCCGCCGTTTTCATCTGCCAATTTACCAAAGTCCATCACGCTCTGCGCACTTGAAAAAGTAAATGAAATTAATGCAGCACTTGATGATTTTGTATCTGCTATTTCTTTATCACCAATGAATGATTTATAACGAGCATGTGATAGTAGCATGATAAAAAAATTTTCATCCCAAACCATACAACTAACCAATTCATCTGAGAAATTAGGATTCTTTTTAAAACCAATTTTTTCATAAAAAGTAGTTGATGCTTCAATATCAGATACTGGAAAATTTACAAAAACCATAGTTGTCATATTATTTGCCTCCTTTTGTAAATGAATTCGTTCTTAGTGTGTTCTTACTTGAAGTATAACAAATAATAATGCAGGAATCCAAACTTATGACTTAAACTTTTCGAGAACGAAATCTGGAATTTAGTATGAAAAGAAAACTAGTGAGTTTTCTAATATATTAATATTAAAAAAATAAATAGCTTGTACAAAATATATTGATTTAATATTTAGCTTGTGCTATAATCGTAAAAAAGATTTATAAGTTTTGATTTACTAGCATAAGGAGAAAGCAATGATAAATACTAAGCATTTAGATGTATTCTATAATGAAAATAAAGTACTGAAGGATATTCAACTTGAAGTTAAACCTGGGAAAATCACTGGTATTATCGGACCAAATGGTGCAGGAAAATCTACTTTAATCAAGGCAATTCTCAATATTGTTCCACGTTCTGGAGAAATACTAATAGATGGTAAGGTAAGTAAAAAGGAACTAAAAAATATAGCTTATGTAGAGCAAAAAAGTGATATTGATCATACTTTTCCAATTAAGGTAAAGGAGTGCGTATCTCTTGGTACTTACACGGGATTAAAGTTGTTTCAAAAACTCGGAAATAAAGAATGGGCAAGGGTTTCTAACGCTTTACAAAAAGTTAACTTATTAGAATATGAAAATAGGCAGATAGGTGAACTGTCGGGAGGTCAATTTCAAAGGGTTTTGTTGGCAAGGTGTTTAGTCCAAGAAGCAGACTATATCTTTTTAGATGAACCATTTGTAGGGATAGACTCAATAAGCGAAAAGATTATTATGAATATTCTTCAAGATTTAAAAAGTCATGGGAAAACCATTTTAATAGTACATCATGATCTAAGCAAAGTAAGAGAGTATTTTGACGACATCATTATTTTAAATAGAGAAATAATTTCTTATGGTCCAGTAAAAGATAGTTTTAATCAAAAATATTTAAAAGCAGCATATGGAGATAATATATTTATAGGAGATTAGGAATTAAATGATACAGAATTTTATAAATGGTTTATATGAATTTCATTTTTTACAAAACGCCTTAGTTACAGCAGTTGTGATAGGCATAGTTTCAGGAGCAGTTGGTTGTTTCATCATTTTGAGAGGAATGTCCTTGATGGGTGATGCTATTTCTCATGCAGTACTTCCTGGAGTTGCTATTTCCTATATTTTAGGAATAAATTTCTTTGTAGGGGCAATTATTTTTGGATTATTGTCGTCAATAATTATTACTTTCATAAAAAATAATAGTATTATCAAAGGAGATACTGCAATTGGAATTACATTTAGTTCGTTTCTGGCCTTAGGTGTTATATTAATCGGAGTTGCCAATAGTTCAACAGATTTGTTCCATATCCTTTTTGGGAATATTTTAGCAGTGCAAGACATTGATAAATGGTTGACAATAGGTGTTTCAATAGTTGTCTTACTCATCATCGTTCTATTTTTCAAGGAGCTTTTAATTACATCATTTGATCCATTGATGGCTAAAGCAATTGGAATGAGAGTTAATTTTTATCACTATCTTTTGATGGTTCTATTGACGCTAGTATCCGTAACTGCGATGCAAAGCGTCGGAACTATTTTAATTGTCGCCATGTTAATTACGCCAGCGGCAACAGCATATTTATATACTAATAGCTTGAGGAAAATGATAATTCTCTCCTCTACAATAGGGGCAGTTTCTTCCGTTTTAGGTTTATTTATTGGTTATAGCTTTAATATTGCTGTTGGTTCAAGCATTGTGATTACTTCAGCTATCATTTTTGCAATTAGTTTTTTAGTTTCACCAAAACAAAATTTTATAAAAAAGAAGGTTAAAATTGATGATCAAAAAATATAAAAATATATTGATAACTTTTATAACAATGGTTGCTATCATTTTTCTAGTAGGTTGTTCAAGTAAAAAAACAGGCCAAGTAACAGATAAAAAAATAAATGTGGTTGTGACTAACTCTATTTTGGCAGATATCACAAAAAATATTGCTGGGGATAAAATTAATTTGCATAGTATAGTTCCGGTTGGCAAAGACCCGCATGAATATGAACCGTTGCCTGTAGATGTTCAAAAAACTTCTAGAGCAGATTTAATCTTTTACAATGGTTTAAACTTGGAGACAGGTGGAAATGCATGGTTTACAAAACTAGTGAATAATGCAAATAAAAAAGAAAATATTGATTATTTTCCTGTAAGCACTGGAGTTGAGGTCATTTATCTTGAAGGAAAGAATACTGAGGGGAAAGAAGATCCACATGCTTGGCTTAATTTAGAGAATGGGATTATTTATGCAAAAAATATTGAACAACAATTATCTAAAAAAGATCCAGCTAATAAGGATTTTTATAAAATTAATTTAGAGAAGTATGTTAAAAAATTATCTGATCTTGATCAGCAAGCAAAATCTAAATTTTCTTTAATACCTGAAAATGAAAAAATGATTGTAACGAGCGAAGGATGTTTTAAATATTTTTCCAAGGCTTACAATATTCCCTCTGCTTATATTTGGGAGATAAATACAGAAGAAGAAGGTACACCAGACCAAATAAAAAATCTAGTTAGAAAGTTAAGAGCTACTGAACTCAAATCGCTTTTTGTAGAAAGTAGTGTTGATAGTCGACCAATGAAAACAGTCTCTAAGGATACAGGAATTCCAATTTATTCAACAATATTTACAGATTCAGTGGCAAAAAAAGGAGAAAATGGGGATAGCTACTATAGTATGATGAAATGGAATTTAGATCAAATTTATAAAGGTCTTACTAAATAGTCTTTAAAAATTCAAAAACTGTCAAAAAAAAGAACTTATTTTAAGTTCTTTTTTGCAATATGTAAATTAATTAATTTATGAGGCAATATACGCTTTATAGTTTTGAATTATGTTGATTAAAATACTTAACTTAATAAATATTTTAGTATAATTAAAGAAGGAGGATGAAATGAAATTGCTTTTAATTGATAATTATGATTCATTTACTTATCTGCTGGTACAGTATTTCGAGGAATTAAATTGTAATGTAACGGTGATTACTGACAAAGAAAAATTGAGTCAAAAAATTAGAACTTCTTCTGATTTTGTCAGTAAAACTTATGATGCAATTGTCATTTCTCCTGGCCCCAAAACACCCAAAGAAGCAGTATTTAGTCGGGAAGTTGTTAATCTTTATGCGGGAAAACTTCCTATTTTAGGAATTTGCTTGGGACAACAAGTCATTGCTGAGTGTTTTGGAGGAACTGTTGTTCTTGGTGAAAAGCCAATGCATGGTAAAATTTCTAAAATTAATCATAATGGTCAAGGAATTTTTGAAGGGCTGCCTCAAGATATAAAAATTGCACGTTATCATTCATTAATTGTCAGTCATTTACCTGATGATTTTGTAATTGATGCCTTGAGTGAGGACGGGGTTATTCAGGCAGTTCATCAGCAAAATTTGAAATTGTGGGCTTTACAATTTCATCCTGAAAGTTTGGTGACAGAATATGGTCATGAAATGTTAAATAATTTTTTGAAACAGGTGTAGTTTTTTGAGAGAATTTATAAAAGAAAATGTGGATATTTGGAAAATTTTTTTAAAATATTATCGTCCAAATGAAGAAATCGTTTTTTTACATACGAGTCAAGTGACTAAAAATGAGCATTACAGTATTGTAGCTCATAAACCTTATAAAAAGGTTTCAAAATATAAGGGTCAAGTTTCTTTTAATGGTGAAAAAAAGAAGTTCAATTTTTTAGATGGGGTAGATTTGCTCAAAGACGACTTAGTTGAACGACCTAAAAATTGGCCATTTTATCCAGAATTATTGGGTTTTGTAAGTTATGAGCAAGATCCGGCTTGTTTTGCAGCTTATGATGAAGTTTTACTTTTTGATCATGAAACCAAACTGTTACGGGTCGTGCAATTTGAGCAAACTGATGGTGACTATTGGCTGACTGAATCGGAAGAAATTGAAGTGGATTCAGAGATTGAGTTCGATGTTCAGAAAAGTGTAGCGGCTGTTTTTATTGACCAAACGAGACAAGAATATGTGGCTTCAATTAAGAAATTACAAGATTATATGAAGGCTGGCGATATTTATGTTGCCAATTTGACGCAACAATTTGAAATTTGGTCCGATCAAAAACCTATTGATGTTTTTAAGAAAACAAGGAAACAAATTCCTGCTCCTTTCTCATCATTTTTACAATATCCTGAATGGAAAATAACGCAAATATCAAGTTCTGTGGAACGCTTTGTTTCTATTCATGATGGAGCATTAATTTCAAAACCAATTAAAGGAACAATTGCCAGAGGAGAAGATGTTGTAGCTGATAGATTACAAAAGAAAATACTTTCCGCCAGTAGTAAAGAACGGTCTGAGTTACTGATGGTGACGGATTTATTGCGTAATGATATTGCCCGAATTAGTCAACCTTTTTCTTTGTCAGTACCAAAATTTGCAGAAATTGAAACTTTTTCTCATGTTCATCAACTGGTGACTTCAATAAAAAGTAGAATTAAAGAAGATTTAACTTTTTCAGAATTTTTGACGGCTTTATTCCCGGGAGGTTCAATCACAGGTACACCTAAGAAGCGGGCAGTGGAGATTATTAAGGAAGTTGAAAAACAACCTAGAGGAATTTATACAGGGATGCAGGGTTGGTTAAGTCGAGAAATGGATTTGGATATGAACATCGTGATTCGGACATTAGTTCATGATGGTGAGCATTATCAGCTCGGTGTAGGCGGTGGAATTACGTTTGAGAGTGAAGCAGAAGCAGAGTTTTCAGAGATTTTACTAAAAGCAAAACCCTTTTTAGATATTTTAGGTGTGAAAGATGTTCCAAGTATTTTATTTACGACAGGTCTTGTCAAAAATGGAGAATTGTTGAATCTAGAGGGTCATGTCAATCGCTTGAAAAAGCAATACCATCATCCAGATTTCGAAGAAAAATTGAGAAAATTTGCTCAAAATATTACTGACGGGGTTTTACGTGTCAGTACTGACGGAGATTCTTTGACTACTGAGATGCGTCAGCTGACGCATTCAAATGAGGTATACCGAGTTAAATTGTCGTCAATTAATGACAAGCCTAGTCTTTTGTCTAACTTTAAACTTTCAGGTCCAGATTTTCAAAAGGTCTTTCGTCAGGAAGTCTTAGAAGCGAAAAAAGAAGGATTTGAAGATATTCTATTTCATACAGATGGTTTGGTCAGTGAATTATCAATCGGAAATTTTGTGGCAAAAAAGGGTAATCAGTACGAAACACCAGCCAAATATGCTCTAAAAGGAACTTTTTTAGACTTATTTTCAAAAAATCATACTTTAGTTTATAAAGATATTGCGCTTTCTGATTTGAAAACATATGATCGTTTTTACATGACAAATGCTGTCAGAGGATTAGTTGAAATTAAAATTGACGGAATTTCCTAATATAAGTCCTTGGTTTTACTGACCAAGGATTTTTTTATGGACAGAAGTTACTGACAGAATCTGTCAGTAAAAATATTCTAAAAATTTACTGACAAAAAATAAATTAAAATTAAGAAATACATCTCAAGTCTGAATTTTTAATCGTAAAAATGAGTTACAATAGATTTTATAAAGGAGAGGAGCGTGAAGATGATTAAAATCTACCAAAAATCAAGTTCAAACCAGTCAGCTGAGCGCGTTACCAGTTGGTTTAAAAAGCGAAATATTCCTTATGTTGTCATTTCCAAAACTTCATTATGTAAAGAAGATATTGTCAGAGTTTTAGAGCTTTCAAATAAAGGTTTTGAGGAAATTATTGTTTCGGAATCAAAAGCACCCAAACTTTATTCGGAACTAAGAAGTTCTTGTGATATGGACCAAATTTCGACGGAGCAAATGATTCAATTTATTTTGAAAAATCAGCAATTATTGCGTTCACCAATTACTTTTGATGACCGCCGTTTACTTATAGGTTATAATAACGAAGATATTCGGACCTTTATTCCTTGGCGTCTCCGTTAGTGAATTTGACCTGGTCTTTTGATATAATAATTTTAATGACAAAAGACAGGACATTAAGATGAAAATTGAACTTTTTGAGGCGGATATTCCCGAATTTAGTAATGAAATGATGACATTAACCCAAGTTTTTGCTGCTTTTAAATGTGGTGAAGAATTGCAAATGGCACGTTATAATTTAAAGAATCAGTCAGAAATTTTTCAAAACTATCCTCAAGTGACACAAATGTTGGGAAAAAAGGATGTCTTACCTCTGACCCTTGTAGATGGCGAAATAACATTGATTGGTGACTATCCAACGGTGGAAGATTTGACAGAAATCACTGGTTTAAGTTTTCAAAATCTCGGATGTGAAGAAGACTGTTAGGACTGTTCTTGTCAGTAAAATTTACTGACAGAAATGATTAAACTCAAGAAACTAAAAATAAAAAACCTCATAGTTCTGAGGTTTTTTTGTGTAATTTAATTTTTTTATAAGCCCACTCGTAATGCGATGACATGGAAGACTGAAAATATTGAGCCAGACTAGTTGAACCTGTCCAATCAAAATATTTTTTGGTGAACAGTTCTTTGTTTGAAAAATTTTCAATGAGGACGATTAGCTCCATATGGCTTTCAGAAAGTTGTTGTGTTATCTCAGATAATGAGTTTTTTTGCCCATTTATTTGAAAATTGTCATTCATTTCACCATAATTTTTCCAATTATAAGGAGAGGGCAGAAAGGGTGTTTTGTCTCCTCTTTTATTTTTTTCGACAAAGTTGATTAATAACTGATGCCACTCATAGAGATGAACCATGACGTCTCTTAGATTTTTATCTCTTGCCCAATGTTTTTCTTTTTTATCTTCAATATCAAAAATAAAATTGGCATTTTTTGTTTCTTCGCTTAATGAATTGATTAGGAACATAATTTCTGCCAACTTTCTTCAGAAATAGTAATTAATTCCTCTTTGGATTGAGCTCTTGCCATTATAATCCCTCCTTGAATATATTAAGTATATTTTATCATTTTTGAATACCTTTTCAAAACGACATCCAAAATTAAGATTTTCACAAGAACTTATAGATAATGGTATCTTAGATCAAGTTTGATGTTCTCTCTAAACTAGGCATTCGTAATTATTTGACTCCATCATTTTTTAGGACTATAATCAATTAGAAAGAGGTAATAAAATGAAAATTACATTTAAAACTTTGGATGGTCGCACATTGAACAAAGAATTTATTGATGCCAACGATTTTGTTCGTCAACAAAACCTTGAAATCCCAGCAATTGATGATTCTGCAAAAGTAGTTGAAGTTCTTATCGATGAAAAACCTTATGATTTTACAGGTAATATTGCTGATTTATACTTCAAATTAAGTAAATAATTTTATTCATAAAATGGCAGACCTTCTCACAATAATTTGGGAAGGTCTTCTGATAGTTAATCTAAAACTTATATATTAATGAAGGGGAGGAAATAAGATGAAAACTTTTAATTATGGTAAAGATGAATTACAAGCGCTTGACCTCTATCAGCCAAAAGAATGGAACGGAAAAACTTTAGTATTGATTCATGGCGGTGGTTGGTGGCAAGGAGACAAAGGCAAAGAAAAAGAAGTTGCTACAGGATTAGCTGCCGAAGGTTATCAGGTTGCAGCTCTGAATTATCGTTTGGCCACACAAGCTAAAAATCTTTTTCCAACCCAAGATGAGGACGTTGAAGCTGCCTACACTTGGCTTCTTAAAAATGTCCCAGATTTCAAGGCTGATAATATCGCCTTTATTGGTGGCTCAACAGGTGGACATTTAGCTGCTTATTTGGGACTGACAAAAGGTCGCCCCTTTGTCAGTCTGTCAGGACTTTTAGATTTAAAGGGATTTTATGAAAATCATAAGGAAACGATTCCTAAACAATTAATCATTGCCCCAGACTTACCCAGTAAGAAGATTGACCAAGCGGGAGCCAATGATTCTTACTATAAGTGGATTATCGAAAACTTACTGGCGTCAATAAATGACGATAGTTTAGAAAAGGCCTCTATTTTTTCTAAAGTAACTAAAAAGAGTGGACCGGGCTTGCTTTGCAACTCAATCAATGAGCTTGTTCCTGCATATGAACATCAAAAATTAGCAGAACTATTGCGACAAGAGCAAATTCCCGTAGAAACTTGCCTACTTAGCGGTTCACGACATGGGGAGGCTTATATTGATGACATTTGGCCTAATCTTTTAAACTTTTTGAAACGTTATATCTAATAATAAAAACAATCAACTCAGTAGTTGATTGTTTTTTAATTTATTTAGTAGAAGACTTTATCATTTCGATAAGCTTTAAAATCTCATCAGTATGAAAATTGTTTGATTTATAGAGAGCATAAAAACCATTTTTAACTCCAGTATAGTGGTAGTTATAATCTTTTTCAAAATATTTTAGAAAACGAGCAGAAATGAAAGTTGCACTATTTTTATTAATATTAATATTTGAGAGGGCATCTTGAGTCGACTCAACTGCAGTATAAGGTAAGTGTGAAAATAATGGATTATTTTTTTCAAATATTTTGTAAACATCAATTTTACTTTTACTGACAATAAGGGAAGTAACTTTGCTTTCTAATGGATTTTTACTGACAGAAATAATTTCGTCATCAAAGATTTTTTTGACCGAAATATCTGCTGACAGAACGGGCTGACTAGAAGCACTAATCAATGCCAAATCACAGTAACCATTTTTCAATTCTGTCAGAGCATTAAAAGAAGAAGTACTTTTGATAATTATGTTAGCCTGATTATTTTCTTGCTCGAAAATTTGAGGAATCACAAAATTTGTCATTAAAAAATTTCCTGAAATCCGGAGAACAGCAGAATTTTTTAAGAGTGATTCTGCGGAAACAATGGCATTTTCAAAAAAGGGGCGAATAATTTCATAAAGTTGAATTCCAAGAGCTGTCAGCTGAATTCCCTGACCATTTTTCTCGATTAGGTGAACTCCGTAAGCAGACTCAAGTTTTTTAATTTGGCTACTGACAGCTGGCTGACTGATATAAAGTGCCTCAGCTGCCTTTGATATTGACTGAAATTTTGCGACATGATAAAAAATTTCAAGCTGATGTGTATTCATTGATGTCTATTTAACTTTCACTTGTAATTGATAGAAGTCTGATTAAGACCTTATAAACGATTGACATATTTTTCACCAATTTCATTGGCATATAATTCCATGACCTTAGTCCAAAAACTTCCCTCTTTATCGCCAGATTCACTAAAATATTGCTTCATTTTATTGATTTGATTTTCATTCATACGTTCATCTAACATGTTTCCTTGTTCGGTCAGATAAAGCTGTTTGATTCTTTTGTCATTTTCATTTGGCTTGAAATAAACCAACTCTTTTTCTTTCAAATCATTCATAGGACCGTTCAAAGCTTGTTTAGAAATATCAAGCACTTCAAGTAATTCATTAACAGTTAAGCCAGGAAGTCTTCCGATGAAAAATATAATTCGTCGATGTACTTGACGAATTCCGTAAGAAAGTACTAGGTCGTCCTCTTGTTTAATAAATGCACGGTATCCGAAGTAAAATAAAGCCAAATCTCTAGTAAAATTTAAGTTATCGTCTATTCCTGAGTTTTCTTTAGTCATAATTCACTCCTTTTATTAGTCTATTATACTTGATAATTTAAATAAGTCAATATCGTTGACTTATTTAAAGAAAAGCGTTATTCTATAAATGTCAATTTGATTGACCAATATATAATAAAATACGGAGGAATGCGATGTATACAGTAGGAGATTACCTATTAGACCGATTACACGAGTTAGGAATTGAAGAAATTTTTGGAGTCCCTGGAGACTATAACTTACAATTTTTAGATCAAATTATTTCCCGCAAGGATATGAAATGGGTCGGAAATGCTAATGAATTAAATGCTTCATATATGGCTGATGGCTATGCTCGTACTAAAAAAGCTGCCGCATTTCTTACAACCTTTGGAGTAGGTGAATTGAGTGCAGTTAATGGATTAGCAGGAAGTTACGCCGAAAATTTACCAGTAGTAGAAATAGTGGGATCACCTACATCAAAAGTCCAAAATGAAGGAAAATTTGTCCATCATACGCTGGCTGACGGCGATTTTAAACACTTTATGAAAATGCACGAACCTGTTACAGCAGCTCGAACTTTACTGACAGCAGAAAATGCAACCGTTGAAATTGATCGAGTACTTTCTGCACTATTAAAAGAAAGAAAACCTGTCTATATCAACTTACCAGTTGATGTTGCTGCTGCAAAAGCAGAGAAACCCTCACTCCCTTTGAAAAAGGAAAACTCAACTTCAAATACAAGTGACCAAGAGATTTTGAATAAAATTCAAGAAAGCTTGAAAAATGCCAAAAAACCAATCGTGATTACAGGACATGAAATAATTAGTTTTGGCTTAGAAAATACAGTCTCTCAATTTATTTCAAAGACAAAACTACCTATTACGACATTAAACTTTGGAAAAAGTTCAGTTGATGAAGCTCTCCCTTCATTTTTAGGAATCTATAATGGTAAACTCTCAGAGCCTAATCTTAAAGAATTCGTGGAATCAGCTGACTTTATCCTGATGCTTGGAGTTAAGCTCACAGACTCTTCAACAGGAGCCTTCACTCATCATTTAAATGAAAATAAAATGATTTCACTGAATATAGATGAAGGAAAAATATTTAACGAAAGAATCCAAAATTTTGATTTTGAATCCCTCATCTCCTCTCTCTTAAACCTAAGCGAAATAGAATACAAAGGAAAATATATCGATAAAAAGCAAGAAGACTTTGTTCCATCAAATGCGCTTTTATCACAAGACCGCCTATGGCAAGCAGTTGAAAGTCTAACTCAAAGCAATGAAACAATCGTTGCTGAACAAGGGACATCATTCTTTGGCGCTTCATCAATTTTCTTAAAACCAAAGAGTCATTTTATTGGTCAACCCTTATGGGGATCAATTGGATATACATTCCCAGCAGCATTAGGAAGCCAAATTGCAGATAAAGAAAGCAGACACCTTTTATTTATTGGTGATGGTTCACTTCAACTTACAGTGCAAGAATTAGGATTAGCAATCAGAGAAAAAATTAATCCAATTTGCTTTATTATCAATAATGATGGTTATACAGTCGAAAGAGAAATTCATGGACCAAATCAAAGCTACAATGATATTCCAATGTGGAATTACTCAAAATTACCAGAATCGTTTGGAGCAACAGAAGATCGAGTAGTCTCAAAAATCGTTAGAACTGAAAATGAATTTGTGTCTGTCATGAAAGAAGCTCAAGCAGATCCAAATAGAATGTACTGGATTGAGTTAATTTTGGCAAAAGAAGATGCACCAAAAGTACTGAAAAAAATGGGTAAACTATTTGCTGAACAAAATAAATCATAATTTATAAATAGTAAAAAACATTAGGAAATACCTAATGTTTTTTTGTTGACTAAATCAATTGTCTCTTTCTTTAGAAAACCTTAGTTTCTCAAAGACAACTTAATTAAGCCTGCCAAATAGAAACTAGAGAAGTTGGAAGAAAATTCCATTTGCGGAAGAGTTCCTTTAGGAAAAATCTCTCTGAGTTCATCCTTTATCTTGTCTATATTTAAGAGTTTCTCCCAAACCTGAGGAATAAAGATGATTAATTGATGGGGCGCATACATTGCGATAATTGTTTGAATCGAATCAAATACTTTTAGATAAATCTCGTTTTGACTCAATGGAAATTCAGCAGTTCTAAAAGTAGGAAGATATTTTATTTCCCCACTGATATTATTACTTCCTTTAAAAATAGTTTGATTAATAATCAAAGAAGAACCCGGCGGAAATTTTTCTGGAAAATAAATGCCGGATAAAACCTCATTCTCCTCTAAAGCATAACCTAGTGTAGCGGCGTTAATATCATTTTCAATAATGGTTTCAATCTGAGTTGAATCTCTAATTTCTTTAGCGAGATTGACATTTTTAAGCGGTGAAAAATCCATAATACGTAATTCTCCATCAATCTCAACTCCAGTAATACCACAAGTAATTAAAACGATTTGAGGAAAAACACTTCTAAAATGATTAATATTAAGCAAAAGTTCTTCTAAATTATTAGTCTTTAAATTTTTTTGTTCAATGACATTTCCCAGAAGATCAACAATATGATAATTGATCACCAAATTTTTATCATTTTCGATAAATTGAAGGATTAGTATTAACTCTTTAGTAGCATTAAATTCATAGGCTGTTGCGAAACGACCGCCAGTTTTAGCATGTTTATCAAGAGATTTAATGGTATCACTCTCAATCAGTTCCACAATAAGTTTATTAATTGTAACAACACTGAGTTGAGTCCCATCTGATATTTGACGAATTGTAAGTGGTAAATGAGCATTTTTAATGTAATCAGAAATTAGTTCCTTATTGTGTTCTTTGATATTTTTAGGTTTATAGGCTTTCATAATTCTCCTTATATGATCATTTTTCAAAATAAAAACGCTTTACTAATTTTGATAAAAAAGATATAATGAAATCAACTTATTAAAGTTTGTTAATAAAGTTTATTTAAAAAAATCGGCCTGCTCTTATTATTCTTAATAAAAGGAGCAATCATTGCCATTAGAATCATTATACCACTATTTTTAAAAGATTATCCAGCAATTGGATAAAGTTAGCTAGAAAATGGAGAAACAGAATGTACATCGAACACGTAGCGATTTATGCTGAGGATATCGAAAAAATAAAAGCTTTTTATGAAAAATATTTTAATGTCACTTCAAGTGATTTATATCATAATCAAAAAACAAGCTTCAAATCTTACTTTTTAACCTTTGACTCAGGAAGTCGAATGGAAGTCACAACAAAAAAATTCTTATCAAATAGAATTGCTGAGAGTTTAGGATATGCCCACATTGCTATTGCAGTAGGTGATAAACAAGCAGTAGATGAGTATGCTGAAAGATTTGTAAAAGATGGTTATCCATTGCTCAACGGCCCTCGTACTACGGGGGATGGCTATTATGAAGCAGTCATTCAAGATCCTGAAGGAAATTTGATTGAACTCACGACAACGCTAGATGAAGAACATTAAAAATAGAGAGTAGGTAAGGAGCTTTGGCAGTTGATTTTGATTATCAAGAGATGTTGTTAGGTAACTTATATCTTGCTGGGAATATTTTACCAGAAAATAAATCCATCCACGGCAAGAAAATTATCCAAAAAATCAATAATACTCCGATTGAAGAAAAAGAAACAATCGTTGCTTTAGAACGTCAAATTTTTGGGAAAACAGGGGACAATCTGTATGTAACTCCCCCATTTCAGGTGGATTATGGCAGACACGTAGAAATTGGAAATAATTTCTATGCAAATATGGATTGTATTTTCTTAGATGTTAATAAAATAAAGATTGGCAATAATGTTATGGTGGGTCCACGTGTCAGTTTTTATACGGCAGGACATCCAATAGATCCTCAAATTAGAATAGAAGAACTTGAATTTGGCTTGCCTATCACTGTTGAAAATAATGTATGGATTGGTGGGAGTGCCACTATCCTTCCAGGAGTGACCATTGGTAAAAACTCAATCATTGCTGCGGGTGCAGTAGTAACGAAAGATGTTGCAGCCAATACAATTGTCGGAGGAAATCCAGCTCAGCTTATACGAGCAATCAATGAAGAGGACAAGCACTATTGGAACAAGAAAAAAGATGAATATCAATCAAGATTAAAAGAAAAATAGAAATAAATCGATATATTTTTTAAATTGGAGATAATGTATGATTAAAGCAATCGCCGTGGATATGGATGGAACCTTTCTTAATTCAAATAATTACTACGACAGAGAAGCATTCCTTGAGCTCTTTAAAAAATTAAAAGCTAAAGAAGTGAGGTTTGTGGTAGCAAGTGGAAATCAGTACGCTCAAATAAGTTCTTTTTTCCCAGAAATTTGGCGAGAAATAACATTTGTCTCAGAAAATGGCGGACTCGTATTTGAAAAGGGAAATTTATTAATAAAAAAGACCATTGCCAAACCAATTATTCAGGATACTTTGACTCTTTTAGAAAATACTTCCTACAAAGTTGGAATTATTCTTTGTGGTGTACAATCTGCCTATATCCTCAAGAGCGAAAACACTGATTTGAAAAAGGAAGCAGCAAAATACTATTTTGCACTCAAAGAAATCGATTCATTTCAAGACCTTCCAGATGATGAATGGGTAAAAATTGCCCTTCAATTAGAGGATAAAAATGCTTTTTCGATTATTGATTTAATGAATGAAAAGAATAATTCTCAACTAAAAGCCGTATATAGTGGACATGGAAGTGTTGATTTGATTGCAAACGAAGTAAACAAAGGGAGCACACTTAAGCAATTATTGAATCAATGGGGAATCAAGCCCGAGCAATTTCTAGCCTTTGGTGATAGCAATAATGATTTAGAAATGTTAGAGCTCGCAGGCTATAGTTATTCTATGGCTAATGCAAGTGAACAAGTGGCCCGAGTAGCAAAATATCAAGCACCATCAAATGATGAGAACGGAGTAATTTCTACTATCAATGCTTTATTTGATAAATTAGGCTAAAACTTTATGAAGTGGAAGGAACCAGTAAAAACCACTTCATTCTAAGGCAGTAAACTTAAGAGTAAATAATTGATATTATAATGAACAACTATAATTTTGACCTCCTATAGAAACATTATTGTAGAGCTCTCACCAAGCATAAGGCACATTATAATGATCTAAATAGCAATAAATCTTGTCTTCAATTTGATTTACTGTCTTAAAATGAAGTGGCTAGCTTTTAACTCAGATTCTTGAACAAAAAAATACTAATAAAAGAAAGATAATAATATGATTAAACTTGTATTTACAGATTTAGATGGTACTTTCTTAAACAAAAGTGGTAGTTTTGATCAGTCTTACTACGAGAAGGTAAAGAAAATAATGGATCAGAATAATGTTATTTTTGCCCCCTGTACTGGTAAACAATGTGAGCGGGTTGAAGAACTCCTTGATACCGATATTTCTAAAAATATCTGGATATTGGGCGATAGCGCAACACGAATTAAACATGAAGGTAAATATATTTATGAGTCCTTATTACCAAACAAGTTAGGACTTCAAATTATTGAAAAACTAGAAAATATTGCATCAGATCATATTATTATCGCTTGTACCCCAACCGCTGCCTATATCAAGTCAACAGTCTCTGAAGAGGATGCTCAAAAAATAAGAAAGTCATATGCTGTTGTCAAAAAGCAGGAAGATTTACAAAATATTGAGGAAGACTTTGTAAAAATAACCGTTTTTGATCAAAAACTGAGAGCATTTGAAAATGTTAAAGAGCTGTCCGAATTTGAAGCGCAAGCCTATATCGTGGCCTCAGAAGCAGCATGGATTGATATTTCCAACTATAATGTTCACAAAGGAACGACCGTTCAAGCACTACAACATATTCTTGGAGTAACAAAAGAAGAAACAATTGCCTTTGGCGATGGACTCAATGATATTGAACTATTAGAAGCCGCTGGCTGTAGCTTTGCCGTTAATAATGCTTTTGACATTGTAAAAGAAAAAGCTGATTTCATAACAAAATCAAATGAAGAGAGTGGCGTTCTTCAAACAATTGAAAAGTTATTGATTTTACAAAAATGAAAGGAAACATAGGTCTAAGTTGACTGATTAAAATGTAAAGGACAATAGAATATGTCTATTGTCCTTTTTTTATGTTTTATTTTTAAAGATTATCTACTAGAATATCGTTGATAAAAAGATTCATAACTTTTACTTATATCTGCTTAATTAAAATGTATTTTTAAAAAGCTATTTATTTTACTAAAATAATTTTTGAGGTGAAAAAAATGCTAGAAATTTATTTAATACGACATGGACAAACAAAGTGGAATCTCGAAAAGAAAATGCAAGGTTCACTCAATTCTGACTTGACAGTTGAAGGAGTTGGGCAAGCAGTATCATTAGGTAAAGAGCTGAATAAACACTATTTTGATCATATTTACTCAAGTACGAGTCCTAGAGCTCTGGAAACTTCTCGACTAATATTTGGTGATAAAAAGAAAACTTCATCAGATTTGTTAGGTGAAATCGCTATGGGCGCGTGGGAAGGAAAAACTTATCAAGAAATTGAAAAACTCGCCCCTCTAGAATGGAATAATTTCTTTAATCACCCCTTTAATTACTTTCCCTCTAAAGATGGTGAATCATTTGCTCAACTAGAAGCCAGACTAAAAGTTTTTATCAAAGAAGAAAGACTCAGGGAGCGCTCAGGCAAAATCGCAATCGTCTCTCATCGAATAACGATTAGAATGCTGATTTCTCTCTTATTAAACAACAAAGAACTTTATGGTGAGATGGACCTTAGCTCGACATCATTAAGCATTATAGAAGTAGAAAATAAAAAAGCAAAATTAAAACTCTTAAACTCTACGGCACACTATTAAGAATAAAAAAACAAATCAGAAATTGATTTGTTTTTTATCAATATTATCGAAGAAATAAAATCCCAATTCCAATAAAAACAAGTAGATAGAGAAAATTTAAAAGTGTAAAAAGGCCGAAAAATTTCAAGGTAGATTGGTCTTTAACATTCAATTGATATTGCCTTAAGGCTAGCAAGTTAGCCAAAGAAGCCACCAGTGTTCCTAAACCACCGATTGTCACTCCCAAATATAAAGGAGAAAGCTGGCCGGTAAATTTTGATAGTAAGACAGCAGCAGGAACATTGCTGATGATCTGACTAGATAAGATAGAGGTAAAGAAAATAGAGAGGTCATTATTCATCAGCTGATGAAGCCAATCATGAATCAAAGGAATACGCCCAAGTGCACCAACAATAATAAAGAAATTGATAAAAGTTAAGATGATTCCATAATCCACTTCTTGATAAACTTTTTTCTCGATAAGATAAGCACAGACCAAGCTTGCAATTAAAGAAATCCAAACAGGAATCAAAGCTAATACGCCCAAAAGTACAATTAAGGTCGTGAATCCTAACAAGTAAAGATCTCGTTTTTTGATAGAAAATACCTTGTTTTCTATCTGTCTTACAGCCTTCTTTGAAAAGAAGAAGGCACATAAAAATAAAGTCAATAAGCTGACCAATCCTAAAGGTAAGGATAGTTTGAAAAAGTCTAAAAGCTTTAAATGATAATAAGAAACCAAATACAAATTTTGAGGATTTCCAATAGGTGTAATCGCACTGCCTAAGTTGGCATAAATGGTCATCAAACTAATCAAGCCAATTTTAGGTAACTTCACCTTTCGGTCAATATTAAAAACAATTGGCACCAAAGTTAAAATCGCCACATCATTTGTAAAAAACATCGAACCAAAGAAAGACAAGAGCAGCACCACTAAAGCCACTTGTCTCAAGTTTTGACATTTATCAATAATAAAGGCCGCAAAATATTTTAAAATACCAAGAATTTCAAAAATAGAAATAAGAATAATCAAGCTCAAAAGAGCCAAAATGGTTTTCAAATCAATATCAGAAGCTCTGACCGTCCCAAAAATTAAAGAAAGTAGCGCTAGAGCGAAAGTAAATAAAAAAGTTTTATCAGAAAAAATACGTTTTAGAGTAGATGCCATAGAGATTCCTCGCAAAGGAGTTATTTTTAATTAATTTTAGCATAAAACTAACACCTGTTATTCTTTTTTAAACTACAAGATTTAACTGTTTCTAGTAAAAAGATTATATATGTTATGAGCAGCCAAACATTTTATAAGCTCTCCCTCACTATTAAGATAATTATAAACTGTAACGAAAATATTGACCATCTAAATTTAGTATTTGCTCTATTTTATAGCCTATAAGCATCGTTATTATGATATAATTTTAAAAGATTCATTTACAAAGAACTGAAAGGAATGCAGTTATGACTTTTTCTTATAAAAGGCTTTGGAAGCTGTTGATAGATAGGGAACTCAGCAAAAAGCAATTAGCTGAACTTGCTGGGATTAGCCAATACACCGTGAATAAACTAAATAAAGGTGAGTCGGTGACGACCGAAACATTATCTAAGATTTGTGATGCATTGAAATGTAAGATAGAAGATATTTGTGAAGTAGAAAGTAACAAAAAAGAAGATTCAACTCAACTGGGGGAACAAGCGTGATTACATCAGAAGAAATTAAAAGCAGACTATGGGATGGAGCGACGGAACTTCGTGGCTCAATGGATGCCAGCCGTTACAAAGATTATATGCTTGGCTTAATGTTTTACAAATTTTTAAGTGATAAAACCTTAGAGACATTTAGAACTACTGCAGGCTTAGGCAGAATATCAGAATCAGAGTTAGTCGAAGCGTACACCCAAAATCGTGAAGAATTAGGGGAAGAACTGGATAAGATGATTCAACAGGTCTTGGGCTATTTTGTAGCACCTGAATACCTGTATCAAAAATGGATAAAGGATATCAACACAGGGGATTTTGAAGTTCAAAAAGTAACGGATAGTTTAAATAATTTTGAAAAGACTATTGCCGTAACAGGGGACTCTGATGATTTTAAAGGTCTTTTCTCAAGTTCGACTTTAGATTTAACTGATACTGCTTTGGGTAGCAACTTAAATGAACGTAACAAAAGCATTAAAGCCCTAATCAATTTATTTGCTGACCTTGATATGGTTGCTTTGCAAAAGAGCGATGTGCTCGGTGATGCATACGAATATCTGATTGGTCAGTTTGCCATGGAATCAGGGAAAAAGGCTGGAGAATTTTACACGCCAAGACAAGTTTCAGAAATAATGGCACAAATTGCAGCTAAGAACTCAAATATCCAATCTATCTATGACCCAACCGTTGGTTCTGGCTCACTTTTATTAACTGTGGGAAAACATCTGAGCAAAGAAGTGCAAAAAGATTTATCTTACTATGGTCAAGAAAAAAATACAGCCACTTATAACCTGACACGTATGAACTTGCTCTTACATGGGGTACGTCCAGAAAAGATGACGGTAAGAAATGCGGATACTCTATCTCATGACTGGCCCGAAGATCCGAGTCAAGCAAATGTTGGGGTACAGTTTGATGCGGTTGTTATGAACCCACCGTACTCACTCAAGGACTGGAATAAAGCTGGCTTAAAAGTTAGTGACCCTCGCTTTGAGATTGCAGGGACATTACCGCCTGATTCTAAGGGAGACTTTGCCTTTCTTTTGCATGGCCTTTTCCACTTGGGAACAAATGGTACAATGGCGATTGTCTTGCCTCACGGTGTGCTCTTTAGAGGTGGCTCAGAAGGTGATATTCGTCAAAGACTTTTAGAGAAAAATCAAATTGATACCATCATTGGCTTGCCGAGCGGAATGTTTACCAATACGGGTATTCCAGTCATCGTGATGGTTTTGAAGAAAAATCGTCCCGTTGGAGAACCCGTTTTAATCATTGATGCATCTCGTGGTTTTGTCAAAGTTGGCAAGCAAAACGTTCTACAAGAAAAAGATATTGCCAAAATCGTAGATACTTATTCATCACGGGATGAGATTGAAGGCTATAGCCACCTAGCGACTCATGAGGAAATTATTGCTAACGAGTGGAATATGAACATTCCTAGATACGTGGAAGCTGATAATGATGAGATTGCTCAAGATGTAGATGCGCATTTATATGGTGGAATTCCTAAGTCCAACATCGATGAACTGTTGGTATTAAATAAGAGTGTTCCCGAAGTGATAAACTCATCATTTGAAGTATTGCGCGAGGGCTACCTGATGCTAAATAAGAGCATGGAGCAACTGACAGAAGAAGTCATCAATGCCCCACAAGTTTTGGCAAAGAATGATGAGTTGAGAAAGATTGCTGAAAGTTTCGTTGCGAAGTATTGGGATATTCTCCGTCAGGTCAATCTTGATAGTGATTTGACGAGTCTCATGTCAGAAATGCTTTCTGAGATAAAGGAAGAGGTTTCTAGTATTGAATTTGTAGACGCATATAGTGCTTACCAAATCGTGGCTGAAATCTGGAAAGATAGTCTGACTAAAGACACTGAATTGATTGCAGCAAGTGATTTTTATGCCATTGGTCGTACACGTGAGCCAAATATGGTGACAAAAGGGTCAGGCAAGAACAAACGCCAAGAGCAAGATGGCTGGATTGGTATGCTTGTGCCAAATGAATTGATAGCCAAACGTCTTTTTGCTTCAGAACAAGAAGAAATCGAAGCGTTGAAAAATAAAGCTCAAGAAATTGACAGCGAATTGTCTGAGCTTGTAGAGGCTGCCAAAGTTGAGGATTCTGAAGAATATGAGGCCCTTTACGAATCGCTCAAGAAAAATGAGGATGACGAGCCACAAGATGTTTTTGAAGCTAAAACGATCAAGGCTGAGCTGAAAAGAGCAGAAAAAGGCACGTCTGAATTTGAATGGCTAAAACGTGTTGAAAAACTTCTGACGGATAAAAGTTCAACGAATAAGTCCGTCAAAGAAAAAGAAAAACAACTCAAAGAAGCGGTTGAATCTAAGATTGAAAATCTGACAAATGAAGAGATTGATATGCTGGTTTTTGAAAAGTGGTTTGCGGGTACAGTAGATGCTCTTGTAGGGCTAGTTGAAAAGCCTTTGCGCGCGGAGCTTTCAACGATTGCACTTCTTGAAAAGCGTTATGCTCAAACATTCAATGAAATTGATGCACAAGTTTCAGAGCTAGAAAAAGCTTTTGAAGCACTTGCGAGTGAATTGGTGGTGAATCAATGAGCAAAAATAAAAAATTAGTACCGAAAAGACGTTTCAAGGCGTTTCAAAATGCTGACGCTTGGGAACAGCGTGAGTTGGGGGATCTAGCTGAAATTGTTAGAGGAGCATCACCAAGACCAATTCAAAATCCAAAATGGTTCGACCAAAATTCTGAAATCGGATGGTTACGGATTTCAGATGTTACTGAACAAAATGGCCGAATACATTTTCTTGAACAGAGAATATCAGAAGCTGGACAAGGAAAAACTCGTGTTTTGCATTCAAGTCACTTATTACTTAGTATTGCTGCAACAGTTGGGAAACCAGTTATTAACTATGTTCCAACCGGCGTACACGATGGATTTTTAATTTTCCTAAATCCAAAATTTGATCTAGAATTTATGTTTCAGTGGTTAGAGATGTTTAGACCTCAATGGCAAAAATATGGACAACCAGGAAGTCAAGTAAATCTAAATTCTGATTTGGTGAAAAATCAAAAAATTTTTATACCATCACTTGGGGAACAAAAAGAGATTAGTTCATTTTTTACTAACCTCGACCAAACCATCGCTTTTCAACAGCGAAAGCTTGAGAAGATGAAGGCGATGAAATCGGCTTGTTTGTCAGAAATGTTTCCTGCTGAAGGTGAGCGTAAGCCAAAACGCCGTTTTCCAGGCTTTACTGATGCTTGGGAACAGTGTGAGTTGGGAAGTATGACCCAATATAAGAATGGCAAAGGTCATGAAGATAGACAAAGTGATACAGGTAAGTATGAGCTGATTAACTTAAATTCAATAAGTATTGACGGTGGGCTCAAACATTCTGGAAAATACATTGATGAGGTAGACGACACATTATTAAAGAACGACTTAGTTATGGTTTTAAGTGATGTTGGACATGGAGATTTACTTGGAAGAGTAGCTCTAATACCTGAAGATAATAGATTTGTGTTAAATCAGCGAGTCGCATTATTAAGACCAAATGAAACAGCTAATTCTAGTTTTTTGTTTTATTATATCAATGCACACCAGAATTATTTTAAATCCCAAGGCGCTGGAATGTCTCAACTGAATATTTCAAAAAATTCGGTTGAAACGTTTAAAGATTATGTACCGAGTAAAGATGAACAGATCCAAATCGGACAATTCTTTACTAACCTCGACCAAACCATCACTTTTCAACAGCAAAAGCTGGAAAAGCTGCAAAATATCAAAAAAGCATACCTCAATGAGATGTTTATTTAGGAAAGGAGCGTAAGCTGTGAGTAATGCACCTAAAGATGCGAGTGAAAAAGCCTATCAAGAGAACTTTGTAGCTGAACTGGCAAAGTTTAAATGGCAAACGCCTGACTTTTTGAATGGAAATAAACAAAAAGTTACCGTTCAAAGCCTCATTAACAACTGGCGGAGTGAGCTCAATCGCTTGAATAATGACCAGCTTGAGGGAATTTCTTTGACAGACGGAGAGTTTGCTCAAGTGCTGTCAAAAGTTGGGCAGATTAGCAACTCCTACGAGGCAGCTAAAGTGCTGGCAATGGAGGAAGGCAAAGGTAAGATTGACGGCATCTATCGAGATAGCCATCCGCAAGTCACTCGTAAGCAAATCACGCTAACCATCTTCAAAAAAGCAGAAGTACGTGGCGGAGAATCAAGCTATCAGGTGGCGCGTGAAGTGGAGACGCCTAATGGCAATCGCTTTGATATTGTACTTTTAATCAATGGCTTGCCACTGATAAATATCGAGCAAAAGCGGACAGACAAGTCGATTGATGAAGCTTTTGGACAATTCCAGCGCTATTATCGTGATGGTGAATATACCAATAACTTCATGGCCTTTTCACAGATGATGGTGGTTACGACAGAAATCGAAACGCGATATTTTGCCACGCCCAAAACTGTCAATGACTTCAATCCTGCCTTTGTCTTTCACTGGTCAGACAGAGATAATAAGCGCATTAATGACTGGAAAAAGGTGATAGAACACTTTTTAATGATTCCAATGGCGCACCAAATGGTGGGGGATTACTTGGTGATTGATGAAGCCAAGGAAGAGGAGAACCGTAGGCACATGCTCATGCGCCCTTATCAAGTTTATGCTCTTCAATCCATAGAAGGGGCAGCCTTTGGTTGGGATAATGACGAAAAGATTCCACATGGTGGCTTTGTTTGGCACACCACTGGTTCAGGGAAAACAATCACCAGCTTTAAGACGGCTCTATTCCTATCTACAAGAGCGGGTTTTGATAAAGTGATTTTCCTCGTTGACAGAAGAGAGTTAGATAGTCGTACAGGGGAAAATTTCAAAGCATACGCTGCCTATGAACCGATAGATGTCGATGATACCCGCTCAACTCATCAATTGAAGAAGAAACTCGGGAATGTAAAAAATGGCATTGTCGTAACAACTACTTTTAAGCTGAATAATCTGATTGATGATCTGAAAAAGAATCAAGACTATAGTCTTTCAGAGAAACGCTTTGTTTTTATCATTGACGAAGCCCACCGTACAACCATGGGACAAATGATGGGAAATATCAAAGATTATTTTAGAAAAAATGGTTTGTTCTATGGCTTCACAGGGACACCCCTCTTTGATGAAAATAAAGTTAAAGGCAAAATCAATAAAAAGAGTGAACTCATCAATACGACTGAAAAACTCTTCGGCCCTGAACTTCATCAATATACGATTGACCAAGCAATTTCTGACGGGAACGTCCTCGGTTTCCATGTGGATTACATCAATACGGGTGAATTCAAGAGCTATGATGATTTGCGTGAACAGCTACTGGATAAAGCCTTAGTAGAGAATCCTGATGTCAATAAAAAAGAGCTCGAACGTAAATATGCTGTGATGTCCGAGCTAGAAGTGGAAAAAGAAGCAGCTAAGCAGGAAGTTTTGATCTATCAAGATGAGACGCATATTCCACGTGTAGTGACAGAGATTTTAGAGAATTGGGAAAGTCAATCCCAAAATCGTGAATTTAATGCGATTTTGACAGTTGCTCGTAAAAAGCGTGTCATTGCCTATTATAAAGAATTTAAAAAGCAATTGATTGAGCGTGATGAAAGTCTTAATATTGCCATGACTTTCAGCTTTGGCAACGAAAATGATCCAGAAAATCCAGCACCAAAAGAAGCGGCGATGATGTTTAAGGATTATAGCCAATATACGGGTATTGAATATATAGCTGGTGACAAGAAACATGGAGAAGATGCCTACTTTGAAGATGTGGTTGAGCGTGCAACACGTGGCGGGAGCGGACGAAATCCTAAGAATATTGACCTCGTAATTGTAGCAGACCAGCTTTTAACGGGCTATGACTCTAAACGCTTGAATACATTATATGTAGATCGTCCTTTGATGCTGCAAGGACTGATTCAAGCTTACTCGAGAACGAACCGAGTATTTGGAGCAACTAAGGAATTCGGAACAATTATTAACTTCCAGTATCCAAGGATTACCGAAGAGATTGTAAATGATGCCCTAAAACTTTATGGTAGTGGCGGAAAAAGCAGTCGGGTAATCGTTGACCATTATGAGATTGCAGTGAGTAAGTTGAAGAACTTGCTCGGTGAGTTGGTATTGACCTTGTCAAAACCATCGGAGTGGGCTGAAATAAAAGATGATGACGATAAGAAAGAAGAATTTAAGATCGCCTTCTTTGCAGCAAGCGACCAGATGAATTTAGTGCAACAATATTATGAATATCAGTGGAATGATGAAACTTTCGGCATGACTGAACATACTTGGCTTCAGTATATTGGTGCCTATAAAAACCTTTTTCCTAGACCAGAAGGAACAGGACCCGTACCTCAGACCATAAAACAACTTCAAGGTAAGACAAAGCTGACCAATACTCAAGTGATTGATGCGGCTCACATCTTAAGTTTAATCGGTGCAAGAGTAGGTTCTACAGATGGAATTCAGACAGTTGATGAGGAAACAAAACGGATTATTTATGAGCAGATTCAAGAACTTAGTAACATGGGGGAGGCAGTAACTGCTGATTTACTCCGTGAGTTTGTAGAAGATGAGCTTTTTAAAGGACATCTATCTTCTAGAATCAACTTTGATGAGGCGTTCGATAACTGGAAAAAAGAGAAGCTCCAAGTAGAGATAGAAAAATTCGCGGATTATTGGGGAATTCAAGATATCGATACTCTTAATAGGTCTGTAAATTTGTATTCCGATAGTCAGCCTGAAATCATTCCTTACATTGAAGAAATAAATAATAGCGTTAACCATGAAATCGCTCTAAATAAAGAGAATAAAGGTCGGCTAAAACACATTATTGAGTTAGGAAAAGCCCTCCCTAACTGGATGCATGAAATAAAAAGTCGATTATCATAAAAAGAATAAATACGAAAAAAGGACAGGAGAAATAATTCTTCTGTCCTTTTTTATTTTTGATATTTAATTTACTAACAAACCTAAACACAACATTTCCCAGTTCACATCGCAAGAAAAATCAGAAAACCAAATCATGAAAGCGCTATATTTATTTTTAGATAAAAACTTGTATATAAGTTTTGTAACAAACGAAAGAGATAAACCATGAAATCATCTATCTTTATTCCATATCTTCTAAGAGATGGTGCAATCTTACAAAGAAATCAAGAGAATCATTTTTGGGGATACACGGGTTCAGAACAAGAAGTCACATTATCTTATGAGGAAATACTATTAAAAACTAAATCTGACGAAAAAGGTTATTTCGATATTATTCTTCCAGCACACGAAGTAAGTGAGAGCATTGACTTTAAAATTTCAACCGTTGATGTAGAAATTATTCTCAAAGATATTTGTTTTGGTGATGTGTTCCTGCTTGGTGGTCAATCCAATATGCAACTTTGGATGGAACGTCTCAAAACCCGCTATCCTGATGAGATAGAACAAGCCAAAAATCCTTTGCTTCGTTATTTTGAGGTACCAGAAGAACCAACTTTTAATAACGTTAAAACAGAATTAACCTCAGGAAAATGGAAAAGAGCAGTTGGCGAAGATTTAAAGAATTTGTCAGGGATAGGTTATTTTTTTGCTAAAGAAAAATTTTTAGAAGATGGTGTACCAATAGGCTTGATTGCTACAGCAGCAGGTGGGACACCGCTTAATGCTTGGTTGAGTGAAGAGTCTTTAACCAAATTTAATTCTCTTCCACCATCCTATAATGCTTTAAAAAATAAAGAATATCTAAAAGAAATTCAAAATCTTGATAAGTTCTATCAAGACAACTATCAGAAACTTTGCGAAGAAACAGATGAAGGTTTACATCAATCTTGGCAAGACCCTAACTTTGATGATAGGAATTGGCCTGAGATTTCATTAAGTGAGACTTGGAATGAAAAATATACTTTTCCAGGTACACTTTGGTTAAGAAAAGAACTTGAAATTTCAGATGAATTTATTGGAAAGGAGGGGGAGTTGCGCTTTGGAACAATGACCGATGCTGATGTTATCTATGTCAACGGAAAGAAAATAGGCAATACTGACTACAAGTATCCACCTAGAAATTACAAAATATCTAAGTTAACAAAAACATTTACGATTGCAATTCGTCTTAAAATCTATAACGCTCCTGGTGGAATCACACATAGTAAGCCTCATATTCTCTTAGTTGGAGAGAATCGTTTAGATTTAAATCATGGATGGAAAATTAGGCGAAGCAGTACATTGCCTGAACGTCATAAAGCATACTTTATTAATTATGAACCAACTGGTTTATATAATGGCATGATTGTACCTTTACAAAAGTTAAAGTTTGCAGCTATTCTCTGGTATCAAGGTGAAAGTGATGCAGGTAGTCCGCAAAATTATGGCCCACGTTTTCGCGAATTAATCGAAAGTTGGCGAAAACTTTTTAAGCAACCAAATTTACCTTTTCTTTATGTCCAATTACCAAATTGTGATACTGAAAAAGATGCAGATTGGGCAAGACTTCGTGAAGAACAAAAAGAGGGGCTAAAAATATCACGAACAGCCATGGTCGTGACAATCGGAGATGGAGAAGATGATGACCTCCATCCTTTAAATAAAAAAGATGTCGCTCATAAACTATTAAACGCTTATCACAATGTTAAATTATTCCCAAATTGTTATTGTATAGGTCCTCTTGCTAAAGAGGCAATACAAGCGAAAAAGAATGTTATTATCCTTTCATTTGAAACTTTCGAGAAAAAAATTAACATTGAGAAAGATAAGGATTTTGAACTTTTTCAAGAAGGGCATAGTTATGAAGTAAGTGACTACCATCAAGTTGAGAAAAAAATTATTTTAGAGCTTCCTGCCACCTTATCACTTCAACCTGATGCGAAAATCAGGTACAACTGGAGCAATGCTCCGCAAGCATTTATTTGGAATGAAGAGGGATATCCAGCTTCTCCCTTCGAATTAAATATTCAATAAAAAACTCATAATAGGAGAAAAACAAAATGAATCTCGCAAAAAATTGGAAAAAGCTTTGCCTTGGCTCTGTTGCTTTACTTGCAACTGTAACCCTAGTTGCTTGTGGTACAAGTACAAGTAGTTCGAAAAAATCTGCTGGCAATGCTGATTTGAACAAAAAACAGACTATTACATTATGGTCATTTACTACGATGCAACCACAGATTGATGAATTAAAAAAGGAAAAACCAAATCTTACCATCAAACAAGTTGTTGTTCCCTATGCTAACTTTCAAACAAAACTAGACTCTGTTTTGGGAACAGATAAAGCGCCAGATATGGTGGCGTTAGATGCAGGTTTTGTTGAAAAATATGTTCAATCAGGTAAATTAACAAATCTTGGAGATTACGGAGTTGCTTCAGCCGCCAAGGGAAATTACCAATATACGCTTGATATGGGGAAAGATAGCAAAGGAAAACAAGTAGCAGTTTCTTACCAAGCAGCTCCGGGGGCTTACTACTATAATACTAATGTTTTCCAAAAATATTTAGGTATTGCTCCAAATGACGTAGCTTCTGCTCAGAAAGCTTTGTCTAGTTGGGATGCAATTAAGAAGACTGGCGAAACAATCAAAGAAAAATCTGGTGGACAAGCTTATCTTTTTAGCTCACTTGAAGAAATTTATAATCCAGTTATTGGTGCAAGAAAAGATGGTTGGGTGATTGATAATAAACTTAAAATTGATAGTTCAATGACTGATTCATTAGATTTGATGAAAGAAGCTGTTTCAGAAGGTTGTGTCAAAATACAACCCCTCAAACTCCTGACTGGTATGGTGGAATTTCATCTAACAAGATTGGGGCTTATGCAATGCCATCTTGGGGACTCTTTTATTGGTTGAAAAACTATGCTAAAGATACAGCTGGAGCATGGCGCGTGACAGAAGGGCCGGTGTCTTATTCATGGGGTGGAACTTGGCTTGCAGGAGTTCAAGGTTCTAAAAATGCTGATGCAGCTTCAGCACTCGCTGTTTATATGGGAACAAACAAAGAATTCCAAACATGGGATGTCAAAACACAAAATGACTTTGGTTCAGTGAAAGCAATCAATAAAGAACAAGGTAAAGATGCCAAGGTCAGTTTGATTGGTGGACAAAATCCTTATCCTGTTTGGTCAAAAGTTGCAGATACCATTAATGGTAAAAATCAAACACAATATGACCAAAGTATTCAATCAATTTGGATTAATGATGTTGTTAATCCTTATGCTACAGGAAAAGTCACTAAATCTAAAGCACTCGATACATTCAAGTCAGATGTTAAGTCTGCCTATCCTAATATTGAAGTGAAATAAGGACATTTAGAAAACATAAGAGAAGCAAGGACTATGTTTGCTTCTCTTTTTATAGTAAGGAGATAAAATGGAAAACACTAAAAAAAGTGTTCGAAAGAAAAAATCAAATTTCGAGAAATATAATCGTTTTGGTTATTATTTCTTAATTCCATTTTTTGTGGGATTTTTACTTTTTACACTTTATCCAATGATTTATTCAATTGCGATTAGTTTTACCAGTATGAATGGTTGGCAATCTTTTTCAGATGCAACTAATGTTGGCTTACAGAACTTTAGAACATTACTGACAAGCACTCCACTTTTTATGAAAGCACTGGGTAATTCAGTAATGCTTTGGATTTTTACTTTTATTCCGCAAGTGCTTTTAGCTTTAATTTTAGCAGCTTGGTGGACGAATAGAAAACTAAATTTAAAAGGAAGTGGCTTTTTTAAAACAGTATTTTATTTACCAAACATGATAATGGCAGCTTCTATCGCAGCCTTATTTGGCGGGATATTTGGCTATCCAACAGGTCTTGCAAATTTACTCTTACAAAATATGCACCTCATTAATCATCCTTTTAATTTCTTTCAATCCGTTTGGGGGACAAGAGGGATTGTAATCTTCATTCAATTTTGGATGTGGTACGGACAAACCTCGATTGTTTACATTGCAGGGATTACATCAATAGATGAAGGTCTCTTTGAGGCAGCTCGTATTGATGGAGCTAGTGATGGTCAAATATTTAGACGAATTACTTTGCCTTTGCTGAGACCAATTGTACTTTATACCTTTGTTACCAGCTTTATTGGTGGTTTGCAGGTCTTTGATATTCCTTTTATTATGACCCAAGGTGGCCCACAAAATGGAGTTTATACTCTGTCCATCTTTATTTATAATCAGGCCTTTGCTTATCGTAACTATGGTTTGGCTTCAGCAGCCTCTGTACTTTTATTGATTATTTCCGCTGTTGTTTCTATTCTTATGTTCCGTGGATTTAGAGAAAGAGTAAATATTGGAGGTGAAGAATAATGGAACCTAAAAGTATGAGTAAGCAATTAAGAGCACGTCGAACATTGATTTACATCTTTTTTGGAATCCTGACTTTATTAAGTTTAATTCCATTTATTTATATGTTAGTGAATTCCACGCGCTCTCTAGTTCAAATTACCTCAGGTGTATCGCTTTTACCTGGAAGTTCTTTGGCTCATAATTTACAAATATTAAAAGGTTATGGGATGAATATGTGGCAAGGAATGGGAAATTCAGCTTTTATTTCCATTACTTCCACAGCTATTTCTGTTTATTTTTCAGCTTTATCAGCTTATGCATTAACTGCTTATGATTTTAAAGGAAAGAAAATAATCTATGGATTTATAATTGCTTTGATTATGATACCGGGGCAAGTGTCAATGATTGGGTTTTATAAATTCATGATTCAGTTAAATTTACTTGATAATTATATTCCATTAATTTTACCTGCAATATGTGCGCCAGCATCCATCTTTTTCCTTTGTGAATATATGAGTACAGTTTATAACAAAGATTATGCTGATTCAGCCAGATTAGATGGTGCCAGCGAGTTGAAAATCTTCCATAGAATTATGCTTCCGATGATGAAACCAGGTTTAGCAACAATGGGTATTTTTGGCTTTATTTTCTCTTGGAATAACTTTATGATGCCATTAATTTTGATTACTAATCAAAAACTATATACCTTACCGATGCAAATACAGGTATTAACCGCAAATGGTGGTGGCGGTCACGTTGTAGAATGGGGAGCGGTATATGTCGGCGTTTCGATTGCAATTGCGCCTACTATTCTCGCTTACTTGCTCCTTTCACGCTTTATTATAGGTGGTGGAAATGCAGGAGGTGTTAAGGGGTAGTATGGAAAACTTATTACTAAAAGTTGCACCAAAAGAAGAAATCGACAAGAAACTAGAGCATGTCTTTGAAACGCTCTTTGGACAAGCTTCTCCTGAACGTATTTATTTTGAAGAAGATGATATGGCATATATTGTTGATACGGGCAATGATGATGTTAGAACGGAAGGGATGTCTTATGGGATGATGATTACTTTGCAGTTGGACAAACCAAAAATATTTTCTCAGTTATGGAAATGGGTGAAAACCTATATGACAGTACCTAAAGGTCATGAAAATGAGGGATATTTTATCTGGTCTTGTGCGCCTAATGGTCAGGCTAATAGTGACGGTCCAGCACCAGATGGGGAAGAATATTTTGCGGCAGCATTATTACTGGCTGAAAAGAGATGGAAAATCAAAGAATATGGGGATGAAGCGAGAGCTTTACTCCATGCGATGGTTCATAAAGGGGAAAATCAAGATGGCTATCCTATGTTTGAACCAGAAAATACTTATATTAAGTTTGTGGCTCATCTTCATATGACTGACCCTTCCTATCATTTACCTCATTTCTATCAACTTTATGTCAAATATGGCAATCCAGAAGACTCGGATTTCTTTCTCAAAGCTGAAGAGAAAGCTCGTAAGTTTTGGCTTAAATCAGCAAATGCTAAGACTGGATTGACACCAGAATATGCGGATTATGAAGGGCAACCTTATGATATTGATGGGCATTGGACCTTCTTTAGTGATGCTTATCGGACGGTTGCCAATATTGGCTTAGATTGGCTTTGGGAGCACGAAGAGATTGGACAAAGTCAGATTGCCTTAAATATCCAAAAATTCTTTGAGCCTTATCTTGAAAATGATGAAGAAATTCCTGTTTTTAAAATTGATGGTCAGCCTTTAAGTAAAGAAGAACAGACCGCGGAAGGATTTCCACCGCTAAAAGTTCATCATCCGCTTGGTCTTTGGTCAACTTTAGCTCAAGCCTCACTTGTCACCAATGAGTTTGATTCCACTTTAGCTTTGAAATACCTCAAATACTTCTGGAATTTGAAGCTTAGAAGAGGGAAGTATCGTTATTATGATAATCTGCTTTACCTTTTTGCTCTTCTTGCTTTATCTGGAAATTATCAAAAAGAGTGGTCATGAAAGGAGAAGAGAGTGACAAAAGAAATTGCTTTAACTTTTGATGATGGACCTTGGGGAGCAAGGACGCTCTGGGTGCATGACGAACTCATAAAGCGACAGATTCCAGCAACTTTCATGATCTGGGGTGAGCATATGGCAGATTATCCTGAAATTATGAAAGCAGCGGTAGAAAATGATCTTTTTACTTTTGGAAATCACACATATAGTCATCCTCATTTGACTGACTTATCGGAAGAAGAAGTTTTGTCTGAGATAAAAAGGACAGATGACCTCTTTTACCGACTGACAGGTATGACTTTTGATTTTGTTCGTCCGCCATTTGGGGATTGTGATGCTCATACATTATCTCTCATTAACCGTCCGATAATCTGTTGGTCTTTGGATACAATGAGTTGGGATCATGGTGATCCGGCTAAATGTTTTGAAGCTATCCATAATGCTAAAGATGGCGATATTGTCTTGATGCATGATTTTCAAGAAGCTGATGTTTTTGCTTTGTCCGCTATTTTAGATTACCTACAAGAAGAGGAGTTTACTTTTAAATCGATTCCTGAGCTTTTGGGGACTCAACTTAATGATGAAGCTTATATCTATTACTCAAGGGATAAACGAAAAAAAGTTGGTTTTAAAGGTATTTGACCGTAAGTTTAGATAAGAAAGGGAGAAAATGACGATTGATGAAATGTGGCTGAAGTCTTCAGTCTTGAAAGAAGGACTGGCCGAGGAGATTTTTTATGTTGATGTGGCATTTGAAGATAAAATCACGCTTCGTTTGCGCTCAGAAATCAGTGAATGGTTAGGCTGTCAACTGACAGGAGAAAAGTCAAAAGCAACAGTGGTCTTGTCAGTAAAAAGTGATCTAAATGATAATTTAGAAGCTTATGAAATCAGAGAAAATGAGATTATTGGTGCTTCGTCAGTTGGTTTGCTTTATGGATTTTATGCTTATTTGCGTTTAAAACTAACAGGGGCCAAATTATCTGAAAAATCATCACCTAATCAAGCTTTGCGGATGATTAATCACTGGGATCAAGTGGATGGTACTATTGAGCGTGGTTATGCTGGTGAATCTATCTTCTTTGGTCGCTTCGGTTCAAATGATAACACAGACACTGGATCCTTTGCTGTCAAAGATATTGGAACAGATATTTTTCGTAATGATTTCACGCTCTTAGAAATGTACGCTCGTTTTCTTGCTTCCATTGGACTTAACGCAATTTCACTAAATAATGTGAATGTTAGAGCTTTGGGAACAAACCTGATTATCTCGCCTTACATTGAAAAAGTAGGTGAGATTGCTAGTCTTTTTGCGACTTTTGGTCTCAAGACCTTCTTAGCTATTAATTGGGCAGCACCAAAATTAATTGGTGGACTAGAAACGTCAGATCCCTTGGATGAAAAAGTGTCTTCATGGTGGCAACAAACCATTGACCATATCTATAATGTCATTCCTGATTTTGGTGGTTTTGTTGTTAAAGCAGACTCTGAGGGTGAACCTGGTCCTTATCAATATGGTCGAAATCATGCGGACGGAGCCAATATGCTTGCTAAGCCTTTTGAAAAATATGGAGGACTTGTCATTTGGCGAACTTTTGTATATAATTCGCAAACGGACTGGCGGAATCGTAAGAATGACCGAGCTAAGGCAGCTTATGAAAACTTTATGCCTCTTGATGGTGATTTTGCGGACAATGTAATTTTACAAATTAAATTTGGTCCCATTGATTTTGGAGTGAGGGAACCTTTGATGCCCTTGTTTGGGGCACTTAAAAAGACTAATCAATTAATGAAATTTCAAATCACAGCCGAGTATTTAGGACATCAAATTGACTTGAACTATGTTCTTCCTCAATGGTTAGAAATGATTCATTTTGATAACTACGGTCAGCCAAAGGATACAATCAGAGTAAATTCTCCTATAGCGACAAACTCAGGTTTTGTTGCCATTGGTAACGTGGGAATGGATGAAAATTGGTGTGGCAACAAACTAGCCCAAGCAAATTTTTATGGTTTTGGTCGAATGTGTTGGAACAATGATTTAACAGCAGCTAAGATTTTGCAAGAATGGATTGCGTTGACTTTTCCAGAGGTGAAAGAAGAGGTACGAAAAGAAATTTTTGAGCTCATGATTGATTCTAATCGAACATATGAACTCTACAATGCACCACTTGGTGTGGGTTCAATGATGGTTCCTCATTATCACTACGGGCCTTCCATCAATGGGTATGAGTATGATCGTTGGGGAGCCTATCATTTTGCTGACCGCAATGGTCTTGGCATTGACCGAACAAGTGCGACAGGAACTGGCTATGCTAATCTTTATGCCCCGGAAGTGTCCAAAATTTTTGAGGATAAAAGTAAAACTCCAGATGAAATTTTACTCTTTTTCCATTATGTCGAATATGGGCAACTTTTAAAAAGTGGAAAAACATTGATTCAGACCATTTATGACCAGCATTTTGAAGGTTTTGAGCGAGTAGAGTCATATCTCAAAAGTTGGCAGACATTAATTGGAGAAATTGATGAGCTGACATATAATAATGTGCTTGAACGTTTAAATCTACAATTGGAAAATACCAGAAATTGGCGAGACCAAGTTAATACATATTTTTATCGAATGTCTGGTATCTCAGATGAAAAAGGTCGGGAGATTTATCGGTAATTTTAGAAAAATAGCTAGTATGATATACTAGCTATTTTTTAGTTTATACGATTGATTTTACAAGCATTTTTAAATAGTTTATCTGATATAATGGATTTAGATAAAAACAGGACATAATCTTTAATTAAATCTAATAAAATTTTACTGATGTTAAAGAGTTAAATTTATTAAGGTTAGTTAAAAAATAGAAGGGTTTAGATGACTTGAAGGCTAAAAATGAAATTTCTAAAGAGCGAAAAGAAACCGTAGAAACTGCGATAGAAATTAAAAAAAAGAATCTTGAAATCAGTCAAAATTTATTAGAAGGTCGATTTGAACTTTATCAAGAAAATCGACGTCGTTCAGTCAATAAAGTTATTTATCAGAGCCAGTATTTTCAATTAGTTTATAATTTAAATCACAAATCTTTAGCAATTGAGAGTAAGGGGGATTTAATCTACTCTGCAATTCCTTATGATACAGGAAGAAATTATATACAGAAATCCTCTATTCAAGCAATCTTGCATCCGAATGAAACAAGAAAATATATTGAAAGTCATGAAAATAATCTAAAAAAATATTTGGCTTTATCTATTTTTCAATTAACAGGACAAAGAGTTGCACTTGATTCCAATGAAGTTGAGAACGCTTATCAACAAATTTTTGCGGACCCTTTGTTTGAAATGCAAGTCTTGGGAAGGATGATGCAACATGACGAAACGGGCCCTCTTTCTGCTAATTTGGCAGGTAAATTCTTACATAGTGAAAATAGAAAAACTGGAATCTCACCTTATTTAGCCGAATACTTGAAATTTGTTGTTGAAGTGACGCAGAATTTACCGATTTCAACGGATGGTAAAAATGTTCATTTGCTTGATTCTGCCCATGAACAAACGAAAGATAATGTTTATCTTGATCAAAGTAAGAATTTAGCACTTTCAAGTCAGTCAGATTTGAAAGTTGGTTTAGAAAATCTTCCTGCCCCACTTAAAGTAGAGATTGAAAACATTCAAATTGCTGAACCTATTAAAGAAGTGGTGACCAAACCACTACTGAAATCAAATGTGGGTAATCAATTGAGGAATTTACGGAAAAATTATGTTGCACATAGTCAAAATCCTAAAGACCTTGAGCAGTACTTTGAAAATGTTCATTCTACTGAAAATAATAATAAAATTAATGTTATTTCAGATATCGATAGTCAGGATGGAAAACTTCCTTTCTCTAATCCTAACTTCAATATTTTAGTAGGAAATATTTCTGATTCTGTTGTTTCAGATTCAAAAATGCAAGGTATTTATGTTATTGGAAATCATGAGCTATCAGATATTCTTTCAGACCAAAAGATTTTTTCTAAAAGTAAATGGGATGATTTTAGAGAAAAAGAATGGTTTAACGATTTAGTTTTAGACCCAGATCAGGCATGGCCAAAATTACCAATAGGGGATAATTCCTTTTATGAACTCATAAAAGAGGAGTTAGCGCAAAATTATCCCAAAATGAAGATATTAAATAATGAATCGGTGATTTATGAGGGAGTACGTTATATTGGCTTAACCATACCAGTGGCTCTTGTAAAGCGAAAGAAAGAACTGCAAAATTTTATTGCTATTGAACTGAAAAGACTTCTTGCTCAAGATAAACAAATTCCAACAGTAGTTGTTTCTCATGCCCCATTATTTAATGAATTAAGTATGCTTTCACCAAAGAGCAGCTCCTATAACAAATCTTATAAATGTGCTCATAGGGGGATATTAAGCTTATTCGAAGATTTTAATATTATTGGAGCAATTCAAGGCCACCATCACATTCCCGCCTCATCAGGTCAATCAAAAATGGTCAAATTTTCTAATAAAAACATCTTTGTAGTTTGTTCTATTTATTCAAAAATTAATACAGGATTTGAGCTTGCAAAATTGTTACCTGATACGAATATGGAGAAACTTTTAGGACTTCAGGAAGATAAAAATTAATAAAATATTTATAGGAGAAGGATGAATGAAAAAATTTTTTATTGGGATACTTTCACTACTCATACTTTTTACAATTACGGCTTGCAGTAAGACCAGTAGCTCATCAAAAGAGAGCAGTCAAAGTTCGACAAGATTGATAAGAGAGTCTTCCAAAGAAACTCAAACAAAACAAGCTAGTTCAACAGAACTGAGTAGCAGGAGTAAGCAACAAAGCTCAGAAAATATATACTATGTTCAATTAAAAAAGGCTTGGCAAGATGAATTAGATTACATTAATTCGATAAGTGATCCCCATATCAAACAGGCAGTCCAATCACCTGAATCTGCCGCAATCTTTAAATCTAATGAACTAATCAATCAACATCCTGAAGATACCTCTGTTATCAATGAAAATTTGAAAAAGGTGCTTTCAGGTCAATGAGAAAATTAAATAAATAATCTAAAAAGACTTTTTAATTAAGTCTTTTTTGTAAACTAAAATTACTTAACCGGTTGACAAATTATAAAATTTTAGATATACTTAACTGGTTAACTATATAAGGGGGTGTTTTATTGAAAAGTGAAATTTAATAGGAAATTAAATATTTTTTTGACTATAAAGTTAACCGGTTAATCAACTACTAACTGGTTTGGTATTTATCTCTAGATTAAATGAGTAAAGATGATTATTTTTAGGAGGATTTTAAGAGTGAACTTAATCAAGTGTAAGAAAAAACAGATTGTTAGTGTATGTTTAGGCTTAGTGGCTTTAATATTTTTAGCTGCTTGTCAGAATACAAATTCAAAAGAAAATGAAAAAAATGCCAGTTCAAAACTATCAGTTGTTACCACCTTTTATCCCGTTTATGAATTTACAAAGAATGTTGTGGGTGAGGCTGGAGAAGTATCACTATTAGTACCAGCAGGTACAGAGCCTCATGATTATGAGCCTTCAGCAAAAGATATGTTGAAAATTAATAAATCAGATCTTTTTGTTTATCATAATGATAATATGGAAACTTGGGTAGGAAAGTTGAAAAATACTTTGGGAGAAAAATCGCCCAAGGTTATCGAAGGAACAAAAGAAATTGTTTTACTTCCGGGATCTGACGATGAACATGAACACTCAGAAAACGAAAGTGATCATCATCATGAGTATGACCCACATACATGGCTTTCACCAAAGATGGCGATTAAAGAAGTAAAGACAATTGAAGCTCAATTAAAAAAACTCTATCCTAAACAAGCTAATCTTTTCAGTGAAAATGCTGAAAAATATATTAAAAAATTAAGTAAACTTGATCAAAAATACAATGAAGAACTAAAAGATGCTAAGCAGAAAAATTTTGTGACTCAACATGCGGCTTTTCGATATTTAGCATTGGACTATGGCCTTAATCAAGTATCTATTGCAGGTTTAAATCCAGACAAAGAGCCTTCAGCTAAAAGATTGGGGGAATTAAAAAAATATGTTGAAGCTAATGGCATTCAGTATATTTATTTTGAAAAAAATGCTAATGATAAATTTGCCAAAACGCTCGCTAAAGAAGCAAAAGTAAACGTTGAGGTGCTTAATCCATTAGAAAGTTTGACGAAGAAAGAACTTTCAGAGGGTGGGAATTATATCAAAGTTATGGAACAAAATTTAATAGCACTTAAGAAAACAACAGAAACTGAAGGAAAAGACATTCAAGCAGAAGAGAAAAGTAAAGAAGTAAAAACGGTTGCCAATGGTTATTTTTCTGATGCTGATGTGAAAAACCGTTCCTTAAGTGATTATAGTGGAAATTGGCAATCAGTCTATCCTCTCTTGGAAAAAGGAACATTAGACCAAGTGTTTGAGCTTAAATCTAAAATTAATAAGGACATGTCAGCTGCTGAATATAAGGATTATTACGGAAAGGGTTATAAAACGGATGTCGACCAAATTTTAATAGATGATAAAACGATGAGTTTCGTTAAAAATGGAGTAAAAGAGAGCTATACATATCAATATAAAGGTTTCAAAATTCTAAACTATAGTAAAGGAAACCGTGGGGTCCGTTATTTATTTGAATCAAATGATCCCAAGGCCGGTGAATTTAAATATGTTCAATTTAGTGACCATAATATTAGCCCCGTAAAGACAAGTCATTTTCATATTTTCCATGGTGGAGAGAGCCAAGAAAAAGTTTTATCTGAATTAGAAAATTGGCCAACTTATTATCCGAAAAAGTTGACGGGCTTTGAGATTGCTCAAGAAATGATTGCACATTAGTAGCGTGTAATATAAGGGTAATTAAATGTTGTTAAATAGTAAAAAAAGTTTTTCAGAGCAAACTGAGAAACTTTTTTTTACTACAAATTAGAAATTGAAATAAATTAATTAATTTGTTTACCATTAAGAATAAAAGAAGTAAAGTGAACAATAGGTAAAGTTAATAACGATAGAAGTACTAAATGTAATAAATAGTCTAAAATAGTGTTGAAATATATATGTTTTAATATTTTTGAAATGGATTGACATGTAAACGCTTGTGTGATAAGCTGTAACTTAAACATTACACAAGGAGTTATTATGAAAAAGATACATTTAAATAAATGGAAACATAAGAGTACCCTTTATCTTATGCTGTTTTGTTTGTCTATACCATTGGCCTTAACACCATTAAGTGTCTCGGCAACTGAAACAGAATCTGAACAAACAGTACCAACAAGTCAAAAAGATGCTTCTGAAACTACACCTGAAAGTCAAACGGTGGAATCCTCTACTGATGATCAAAACCAAAGCAATTCCACGGTTTCCTTGCCAGAAAGTTCTTCTACTATTAGCTTAGCACCTTCTGAAAGTCTGACTTCTGATTCAAAAAAAATGGCGCAAAAAGAGGAAGTAGTTGCATCAACAACGGTTGCTGAACCAAAAGCAGCAGCAAGTTCTACAATCTCTGTACCAGACCCAAATTTAAAACAAACAATTTTATCAACTTTAGGGCTTGCAACGACTGCTGAACTGACTCAGACAGATATGGATAAATTAACGAATTTAACTTTAAATTCAGTAGATATTTATAGCCTAGTTGGACTTGAACATGCAACTAATCTTTCATCAATTTATATTAATGTCAATAACAAAATCACAGATTTTAAACCATTAGAATCATTAACCAAACTGACATTTGTTACCCTACAAACTAGTTCATTAACCAGCGATAACTTTCCAAATCTTACAGCAAGTCAGGGTTTGACAAATTTGTCAATTGGTGGCACTAGCGTGGATAATTCTGTATTAGCAAAAATTGTTAATTTAAAAGCTTTAGTAAGACTTTATATGGATAGTAATATGAATATTACAACCATTGAGCCATTAAAAGTTCTTCCGAATCTAAAGAGTCTTAGTGTTCAATTTTGTGGAATTACAGATTTTACTGTCATCAAAGATTTTCCAATAATGTCTGACTTGGCAGCATTTGGTCAAAATACTGGAAGAAATGATCCTCCAACTACAGTGACAAGATCGACCTTGAAATATAATGAAGATGAGCAAAGTGTTTATATTCCATTTTCAATGATGCCTAATCGAATGACGAATTTTGATGGTTATATTCCTCCTTTTTCAACTTCAAACTCTGCTAGTAATACATATTTTGATTTTAATGGAACTCAACTTCAAGCCAGTCATTTGCAAATAGATGACAAAGGAATCACTATCAATTCAGTTAGTCCTGAAGAATATCAAGGAATAAAATCTTTTGAGTATAATGCTCGTTTAAATAACCCGGCAGGAACGTATGCAGTTCCCGATGGTTACACGTTCTATGCAATATCCTCAGGTACCTATTTACATCAATTTGATGTCGTTGATGATGGCGCACCAGTCACGGTTAAGTATCAAGATGAAAATGGTCAAGAACTAGCACCGTCAGAGGTTTTAAACGGCTATGTAGGAGCAACTTATAATTCAAAAGAATTAAGTTTCCAAGGATACTCTTTAATTAAAGTGGATGGAGATGCGACTGGTAAATTTACGGATAGTCCTCAAACAGTAACTTATATTTATCAGAAAAATGCTAAGATACTTGGTCAAGTGACGGTCAAGTATATAGATACAGATGGTAAGGTACTTTTCGGTGATGTTATTCAGACAGGTAATATTGGTGAAACTTATCATACAGAAAAGAAAGAACTAACTAGTTATACTTTCAAAAATATAATTGGTAATGCTTCTGGTCAATATACTAATAGCCCTCAAACAGTGACTTATGTTTATGAAAAAAATGCTAATCCTAATAAACCAGAAGAAGTTCTTCCAGATTCTAGTGATAAAAATAATGTAAATCCAGGCTCTAGAGACAATGAAATAACTAAAGGGTCTAAGAATGTTAAAGATAAAGAATCAGTTGCAAATTCTAAAGAAAATAACCTACCTGAAACAGGTGATAAAGAACAAGGAATGAAAAAACTTACTTTGTTTGGTTCTTTCTTGCTCATACTTGGTTCACTTGTGCTATTTATTCGATTTAGAAAAGTAGATTAATTATAACAATTATTTCATAAGAGCTTTGTTTTCTTAGGTCTTTTTTAATTAATATTAATAAAAAAGGAGGGGCAATGGTTGGAGAAGTTGTTTTAGTCAATGCCTATAAAAAATTTTTTAGAGAATATTTTAATTTTAAAGGTAAAACGAGTCGGCTTGATTTTTGGTATGTCATATTAAGTTTATTAATATTTTCGATCATTCCAACAGCCATTTTATCTTACTTAATTTTTGGTTCTTTAATGAATATTTCAGGTGGAGAAAATGTTCAAGAAATAATGGAGAGTACATTTCTTAATATACCAATTTTTATTATTGGAATCATCTATTTGTTTTTACTTGTCCCAGTTATTACGATGACTGTTAGAAGATGGCGTGACGTCGGGTTAAGAGCAAGTGGTATAATTTTGATATTCTGTTTATTGGTGCTAGTTGTGATTCTAGGTTTTATAATTCATCTGAAACAAAATATAATTATTGATTTTCTTATCATTATAATTTCATCAATGTTTTTGATTACTTTAATGCCTTCCCAAATATGTTGTACTAATTCTAAAAATAGGATTAGTCAATTCTTTTTTTGCTCAAAAAGTGAAAGATAGTTTTATGTGAAAATAAAAGAAGAATTCTGCTGAATAGAATTCTTCTTTTTTATAAGTATTAACTTTATTTGACTTTCAAGGCTTTCGACTTTTCTAAGAGGAAAGGTCTTAGGTAGCCCACTGTATTTGATAAAGGAAGAACATCGGAACTTAAATTGATGTTTAAATCATTTATGATGTAGTTTCTTCGAGTTATAATTCTTTGCCATAGTTCGGGATACTCAGTTTTAAGCTCATTTTGAAGGGACTGATCAGCAACAGCTACGCATTCTTCAGCACTTACACCTGCTAAACCTTCTACAGACGGAATAATATCAATTTGAAAAATCATTCCACTGGCAATTTTCACTTTTGAATTTTTATAGAAAGGAGAGGCCATCCATTCTTCATCAGCGACATAGTGTCCTGGATTTAAATGCCAATTGTACTTTGCTTTTGGCAAATTTTCATCAATCATTTTATAGAAATCATTTCCCGACATCCCGATGGAAATATTTTCTAACCATGAAACGACTCCCTTATAATAAGGAATGACAAGATCAGTGAGATAATGCTTTTGGTTATCTGGCAATTCTTTTTCTTCATTGACTAAAAAACCAGTTCGACTAGACAAGCCTCCCTTGAAACCTGTTGTCATTGAAATTGGTTCTCCAAAGTTTATTTCTTTATAAGTGGGATAGAAGTTGGCCTTTTTAAATCTTTCACCAGAAGCTGCAATTGTAATTACAGAGTGGGCTTGTCCTTCATCAGAGAGTATTGCTCCAATTTCGCTTTCCTTCATTCCTATTTTAAGCTGATTCATGGCATTTAGAATGCAACGAGAGGCAAGATTAGCTCCATATTCATAATGCGCGAGTTCGTTTGCATTGTTTATCGTCCGAATTCCTTTTGGACCAATGAGGAGGTGAGCAGCGTTAGTTAAAATTGTATCTGTTGAGAGTGAATTCTTTACTGCGTCTACGATAAAGTAGGGAAGATCAAATAATTCTGAAGGCTCTTCGTTTTGTGTGGTAAACATCTTCCAGCCAATCAAGCCGATTTTTTTGTTTTTATAAAGTTCTAACTCCTTAAAGATTTGAGTTAGATTTTTTTCGTTATCCATGGGCTGATTTGGCAAAGAAAATTGAGGGTAATGAATAAGATTAGCTTTAATTCTTGAGTGTTTAGACATTTTTAAATTCTCATTACCCAAAACAAGCGTGGCTTTATAATTTTTATCAATAATGAGCAATCCTTCTTCAAAACGTGGAATAAATCCAGTAAAGTATTCAAAATTGCTTCCATGTTCTTTATCTGCATAGATAATTAATGTATCGTATTGTTCCTTAGCCATTATTGATAAAAGCTTTTCTTTTCGATCTTCTAACGTTCTGTCCGTTAGTGTAACCGGTGGAACATTATTAAAGAGCTTTGGTTCGTTTATTTTTTCGTAAACAATTTCTTTATTCATTTATAGTCACCACTTTCACATTATTATCATTTAAATTATTCATCAATTCACCTTCAATTTTTTCATCAGTGATGAGGTAGTCTATTTCTTTTAAATCACAAATTTTAAAGAATCCTCCTTTATTAAGTTTGGTATGATCTGCTAGCGCTATGACTTGCTTTCCTTGTTGAATCATTTTTCTTTTGACGATGCCTTCCTCTTCAGTATGGATAAATAAACCATTATTAGAAAGAGCGAAAACGCCTAAGATTGTAAAATCAACTTGATATTCAGAGAGTTTTTCAACGGTTTCCGCGCCGTACAAGAATAGTTGATTCTTGTTTAATTTTCCGGGAAGAAGTTGTACAGTTGCGTTCTCATACTTCGAAAGTAATATTGCATTGGTGAGGGAGTTTGTGATGGTTGAGATAGAGAGGTTATCAAGCTGTTTTATAGCAGCTTCGACGGTTGTTGATGAATCAAAAATAAGAGTGCTATGATCTTTTATGAGAGTTTTTATTTTACTTGCTATTTTTTTCTTTAGAATGTTGGAAATATTTGAGCGTTCTTCATAATTCAAAATTTCAGCCTCTTTGCCGATTGGAATTGCTCCACCATGAACCCGATGCAATTTTTTTCTGGATTCTAACTTTATTAAATCTCTCCTAATTGTATCTTTTGAAACTTCAAGTTTTTGAGCTAGAAAATCAATTGTGGCACTGCCTTCTTTATCAATGATTTGGCTAATTTTGGATAGTCTTTCTTCTAATAACATTCTCTCTCCTTTTTAACTATCATAACACAGTACACGAAATTAAGCAATAAGTTGCAATTATTTAATCGAAAATATGCTAAAAATGCAAGTTAATGCAAAATGTTTATTTATCTTATTATTATAAATATATAATCGTTTTAGTTTTTGTTGTCATGTTATAATAATTATAATATCAATATGGAGAATGAAGTAAGAATGAAAAAAAGTAAGTTAAAGAAAATTTTAGGTTTTTCGGGAGTGGTAATACTGATAATTGCTACGTTTATATTTTTTTACCTTAAGACGAATAGCTATCATCCCACTTCTGAAGCTTTAAAAATTTCACAAAAAGCTGAAGTTCAGAATGATACCCTTGTATTTAAAGGAAATCCTAAAAAAACAAGCATTATCTTTTATCAGGGGGCTCTAGTAGATAATAAGAGTTATAGTATTTGGGCAAATAAACTTGCTAAAGCAGGATATACGGTTTATCTAATAAAAGAACCTTTAAATTTAGCAGTGTTTAATCCAGATAAAGCTTCCTCAATTATTAAAACGAATAAAATCAATAATTATGTGGTCGGTGGCCATTCATTAGGTGGGGTAATTGCAAGTCGGTTTGCAGAAAAAAGAATATCTGATTCATCATTAAAAGGAGTTTTCTTTTTGGCTAGTTATCCTGATAAAAAAGGAAGTCTAACTAATTTTAATGGAGGAATATTATCTATAGTTGGTTCTCAAGATGGGGTCCTAAACTGGTCATCATATCAAAAGGCGAAACAATATCTTCCACAACAAACGAAGTATATTACTATAGAAGGTGGAAACCATAGTGGATTTGGGAGCTATGGTTTTCAAAAAGGAGATAAAAAGGCGTCAATTTCTAATCTTCAACAGCAAGAAGCAATCTTTCAAACATTAAAGAATTGGCTTATAAGACTAGATTAGATATTTTATACTAATAGTAAAAGGACTTCATTATGACCTCTAAATCTTTTTTGATATAATCGATATATTACCCTTAAAGTAGAGGAGAAATAATGAATTTAGAAATAAAAAATGTATCTAAAACTTTACCGGAATATCGTCAAGTCATAGATTTAGTTAAAAATTCTTTTCCTAAAGAAGAACAATATCCAATTTGGTTGCTAAAACTTTGGGCCTTGAAGAAAAATGTACATTTCTGGGCTTACTATCAAAATGATGAATTTTGTGGTGTTTCTTACCTTGTGAGTCATGAAGAGATGACTTTTGTTTTATATTTAGCAGTTAATAATCAGGTTCAGTCTAAAGGTTATGGTTCAGCGATTTTAGAAACTTTAAAAGAAAAATTTTCAGGTAAAAATATTACTTTGAACATTGAGAGACTTGATCCGAGTGCAGATAATTATGAACAGAGAGTAAAACGTCTAAAATTCTATAAAAAGAATGGTTTTTATGATACAGACTACACAATTACTGATCGGGGAGAAACTTTCTTAACTTTGACAACATCCCCCTCTTTCTCTGTAGAGGTTTTTAAAAAGGTCTTAAGAGAATTAACTTTGGGTCTTGATTTATTAAAAATCGGAAAATCTGAATCCTGAAAATTGAGGATTACAAAAAAAGTTGAAAAATGCTAAAATGGATAAGGTAATCTTTGTCCATTTTTTATATTCTTTTGGGTTTAAAAGAGGGCAAAAATTAGAATTCAAATTTGTATTCTTTTAGTAGAATAAAAACTCAGCTAAGCCTTGATTCTTATCTGAATGTGAAATTAGAAATATATAAATGCTGTAGAGATTACAGTTGATTTGAGGAGTATTAATATGGTGATACAATGGTTTCCTGGGCATATGTCCAAAGCACGTCGTCAGGTGCAAGAAAATTTAAAATATGTTGATTTTGTGATTGAATTGGTTGATGCTCGTCTCCCTATTTCTTCATGTAATCCGATGTTAGGGCAAATTATTGGGGATAAACCAAGAATTATTGCTTTAAATAAAGCTGATTTAGCTGATTCTAATGCGGTAGCACAATGGATTGAATATTTTGATGAACAAGGATTTGTAACTTTAGCCATTAATTCTAAGGAAGAATATACAGCAAAAAGATTAACTGTTGCTGCTAAAAAATTGATGGCTGATAAGGTCGCTCATGATAAAGAGCGCGGCATTGCTCATACTACTTTGCGAACAATGATTATCGGAATTCCGAATGCAGGGAAGTCAACTTTGATGAATCGTTTAGCAGGTAAAAAAGTTGCAGTGACTGGGAATCGTCCGGGGGTAACTAAGGGTCAACAATGGATTCGAACTAATAAAGAATTAGAATTATTGGACACACCGGGTATTCTTTGGCCAAAATTTGAAGATCAACTGGTTGGTTTAAAATTAGCTTTGACTGGGGCAATTAAGGATGATTTATTACCAATGGATGAGGTAACAATTTTTGGATTAAATTATTTTTTAAAGAATTATCGAACAGTCACAATGAAACGATATCGAATGACAGAAGAAGATTTGGAGCTTGAAATTCCAGACTTAATTATGGAGCTAACTGCAAGATTTGGTTTCCGTGATGATTATGATCGTTTCTATAATATGTTTGTCAAAGATGTCCGCGATGGAAAACTGGGCTTGTTCTGTTTGGACGAAGTTGGGGTTGATGGACTTTGATTTTATAAGTGTATGAATACTGACAGATTTTGAACGCTAGTTACATAAATATTGTTATGTAAAATTATTGACAGAAAAGCTGTCAGTAATTTTTGAGAGTTGGTGAGTAAAATGGGACAAACCATTAAAGAAATTAAAGCGACCTTAGCCAAACTGACAGACTTGTCAGCAAAAGAATTCTTAGAATATGAAGCCGATGAACGGGCTGGGGTTCAAGCGGCTGTTAAAAGTAGAAAAAAACAAATTTTAGCAGAGTTAGCAGAAGAGGCTCGCTTGGAACAAATGTTAGAATTTGAGAAGGAACTTTATAATCAAGAAATTGAATTAATTGCAGGTATTGATGAAGTTGGTCGTGGACCACTTGCTGGTCCCGTAGTGACTGCAGCAGTCATTTTACCTAAAAATTGTAAAATTCGGGGTTTAAATGATAGTAAAAAAGTGCCAAAATCAAAACATCATGCTATTCTATCTGAAATTCAAGAAAAAGCTTTAGCAATAGGAATTGGGATTGTTGATGCGGAAAAAATTGATGAAGTAAATATTTATGAAGCAACAAAAATTGCAATGATTCAAGCAGTATCAAAATTATCTGTTAAACCTGAACACCTCTTAATTGATGCTATGGCTTTGGATTTACCTATTGCACAGACAAAAATTATTCACGGAGATGCTCGCTCAGCCTCGATTGCGGCGGCTTCAATTGTTGCTAAAGTAACTCGTGATGAAATGATGAAAGAGTTTGCTCGTGAATTTCCTGAGTATGATTTTGAACATAATGCTGGTTATGGAACAGCAAAACATCTTGAGGCTCTAACAAAATATGGTATTACAAGAATTCATCGCAAGTCCTATGAGCCGATTAAAACAATGGTCAATTTTAAATAGTAGATTCTGTCAGTAAAAATATGTAAAACGTGAACGATATCTGTTCACGTTTTTTTTCTGATAGGCCTGTCAGTAATTATTTTTCAGTGATTTAAAAAATATAATTTAGTAATTATTTAGGCTACCATTTCTTTTAATAAAAACAAATTTTATATTAACCTAAATGACATAATAAATAAAGAGAGTTTTTTATAGAATTAGTTACTTATAAAATAGTTAAAATTGGTATAGTTACATCTGTTATAATTTACAATATTTTTTAATAATATTTATTTTAACAAAATGTTTATATCAAAATTCTGGTAGAGCACGTGATGACCCCAGTATAAGCTTTTACACTATTTTCTTTAATAGCCTAAGAGAAATATAAAGTAATATAAATGTTTTTTTATTATAAATTATGTGAGAGATGCTTTTTGTATGAACTGGTATAAATTTGACGATTAAGTCTTAAATAAGTTATAATCTCAATTGCGTAATTTCTTAAATACAGAAATAACAACTACATTGACATACTGATTAAAGGGTATAGTTAATAAACTGTTATAAATCTTGAAAAACAATAAAATAATAGTTTGGAGGATGTTAAAAGTGTATAAAAAATATGGAGATTGTTTTAAAAAGTTACGAAACCAGAAGAATTTAGGATTATCATACTTTAGTAAACTTGGAATAGACCGGTCAAATATATCTAGATTTGAACATGGAAAGTGTATGATGAGTTTTGAGCGCATAGATTTGATGTTAGAAGAAATGCAAGTGCCTTTAGCTGAGTACGAATTGATAGTAAATAATTATATGCCGAATTTCCAAGAATTTTTTATATTAGAATTGGAAAAAGCTGAATTTAGTCAAAACCGAGATAAAATAAAAGAGTTATATTCTGAAGTTAAAGAAACGGGGAATCATTTACTGACGATTACCGTAAAAACGAAGCTTGGGACTATTAGTCAGACAGAAGTTAAGGAAATTGAAACTTATCTTTGTAATATTGAAGAATGGGGATATTTTGAACTAACTTTATTCTATTTTGTATCTGATTTTCTCAATGTCAAACAATTGGAATTGTTGCTTTTTAATTTTGACAAAAGATGTGAAAATTACTGTAGAGTCTTAAAATATAGAAGGAGACTGTTGCAAATAGCCTATAAAAGCGTTGCGATATACGCGGCTAATGGAGAAAGAACAAAAGCCGAAAATATTTTAGAAATGACTAAAAAATATCGAACTGTGGGTGTCGATTTATATTCAGAAGTATTAAGACATCTTGCTAGAGGTATCATTATTTTTAATTTTGAAAATGCAGAAGTGGGAGAAGAAAAAATAAATTATGCGCTTGAAACTTTGGAAGAATTTGGAGGAATGAAGATAAAAGAATTCTATCAGAAAAAAATGGAAAAGTATTTGAAAAGGTCAATCTAGTCTCTTTTGAGCTGTTGCTTTAAAGCAACAGTTTAAAAGAGATTTTTTTTATTCTGGAGCATATACTAGAAAATGAAGATGAGTTGTATGAGGCTATATAACATGTCTTTTAAAAAATTCAATCATAAATATAAGGAGGTATGATGAATCAAAAAAAATTATCATTATTCGGTTTTTTCGCATTAACCGCTTCAATGGTTTTGACTGTCTATGAGTATCCAACTTTTGCCACGTCAAAATTACATTTGGTGTTCTTTTTACTTCTCGGAGGGCTACTATGGTTTTTGCCCGTAGCGCTCTGTGCAGCAGAAATGGCGACGGTTGAAGGTTGGAAAAATGGTGGAATCTTTAGTTGGGTGAGCCAAACTTTAGGGGAGCGCTTTGGTTTTGCGGCAATATTTTTTCAATGGTTCCAAATTACAGTAGGTTTTGTTACTATGATCTATTTCATTTTAGGGGCCCTCTCTTATGTGCTAAATTTTCAGCCACTTAATACAGACCCATTGATTAAGTTTATTGGTTTACTTGTCATTTTTTGGGGATTGACTTTTTCACAATTAGGGGGAACTCAGCGGACTGCTAAATTGGTAAAAGCTGGTTTTGTCATTGGAATAGTAATTCCGTCAATTATCTTGTTCGTTTTAGCAGCGATATATTTTATAGGAGGTAACCCTATAGAAATTCCGATTAACAAACATGCTTTTGTACCAGATTTTTCACAGCTATCCACATTAGTAGTCTTTGTTTCTTTTATTTTAGCTTATATGGGGGTCGAAGCCTCAGCTTCGCACATTAATGAGCTTGAAAATCCAAAGAAAAACTATCCTTTAGCAATGATTCTGTTGGTTATTTTAGCAATCTCTTTAGATGCAATAGGTGGTTTTTCAGTAGCTGCAGTGATTCCTCAAAAAGAACTATCCTTGAGTGCGGGAGTTATTCAAACTTTCCAAATGCTAATTTTACATTTTAACAGTCACTTTGGATGGCTAGTTAAAGTAATTGCACTTATGATTGCTTTTGGAGTAATGGGAGAAGTAAGCTCTTGGGTTGTTGGTCCTTCTAGAGGAATGTTCGCAGCGGCTCAACGAGGATTACTTCCTAAGCTATTACGCAAAACAAATGCGCACGAGGTACCAGTGCCTCTAGTCATGATACAGGGTGTGATTGTGACTCTTTGGGGAGCGGTACTAACATTTGGTGGAGGAGGAAATAACTTATCATTCTTAGTGGCTATTTCCCTGACCGTAGTCATTTATTTGATAGGTTATTTACTATTCTTTATAGGTTACTTCGTTTTAATTTATAAAAAGCAAAATTTAAAGCGTACTTACAATGTTCCGGGAAAACTACTAGGAAAAACGATTATTGCAGGAATTGGGTTCTTATTATCTGTGTTCGCTTTGGTTATTTCCTTTGTTCCACCAGAATCAATTGCGAAAAATGAAACTCATACTTATCAAATTATATTATTCATAAGCTTTGCTGTGACAGTGATTTTGCCATTTATTATATATGAATTGCATGATAAAACGGGACATGATACTATTGAAGTACCAACACACTTTAAAGCAAGGGATGTGAACCCTGCGATTTATCCAGCAGCTCGCGGAGAGCATCATATTATAAAAAAAGAAGAACATATTTTAAAACATTAAAAAATTGGAGGATGTACCTATGTTATACGGAAAAGAAAATCGCGATGAAGCAGAATTCTTAGAACCTATCTTCGGCTCAGAAAGTGAGCAAGTGGATTTGCCTAAATATAAATTAGCTCAACAATCAATTGAGCCACGAGTGGCCTATCAGTTAGTTCAAGATGAAATGTTAGATGAAGGGAACGCTCGTTTAAATTTAGCCACATTCTGTCAAACTTATATGGAACCTGAAGCAGTCAAACTAATGAGTCAGACCTTGGAAAAAAATGCGATTGATAAATCGGAATATCCAAGAACAACTGAAATTGAGAACCGTTGCGTCAACATGATCGCTGACCTTTGGAATGCGAGTGAAAAAGAAAAATTTATGGGGACTTCAACAATTGGTTCTTCAGAAGCTTGTATGCTTGGTGGAATGGCCATGAAGTTTTCTTGGCGCAAGCGAGCAGAAAAATTAGGATTAGACATTAATGCGAAAAAGCCAAACTTAGTTATTTCATCTGGTTATCAAGTTTGCTGGGAAAAATTCTGTGTCTATTGGGATATTGAAATGCGTGAAGTCCCAATGGATGAAAAACATATGTCCATAAATTTGGAAAAAGTGATGGATTATGTTGATGAATATACAATCGGAGTTGTTGGTATTATGGGAATCACTTATACTGGTCGTTATGATGATATCAAAGCTTTGGATAATTTGATTGAAGAATACAATAAAAAGACAGATTACAAAGTTTATATTCACGTAGATGCTGCTTCAGGAGGACTTTATGCTCCTTTTGTTGAGCCAGAACTTGAATGGGATTTCCGTTTGAAAAATGTCATTTCAATCAATACATCAGGCCATAAATATGGTTTAGTTTATCCTGGTGTAGGTTGGGTTTTGTGGCGCGACAAAAAATATTTACCAGAAGAATTAATTTTTAAAGTAAGTTATCTTGGAGGAGAATTACCAACGATGGCGATTAATTTTTCTCACAGTGCCTCTCAATTAATTGGTCAATATTATAATTTTGTCCGTTATGGATTTGATGGGTATAAAGCTATTCATGAAAGAACGCATAAAGTAGCCATGTATTTAGCAAAAGAAATTGAAAAAACAGGAATGTTTGAAATTATGAACGATGGGTCACAATTGCCAATTGTCTGCTATAAATTAAAAGAAAATTCAAATCAGGGTTGGAATCTTTATGATTTGGCAGATCGATTACTGATGAAAGGTTGGCAAGTGCCTGCTTATCCACTTCCTAAGAATTTGGAAAATGAAATCATTCAACGTTTAGTGATTCGAGCAGATTTTGGGATGAATATGGCATTTAACTATGTTCAAGATATGCAAGAAGCGATTGATGCTTTAAATAAGGCTCATATTCTATACCATGAGGAACCTGAGAATAAAACATATGGCTTTACTCATTAAAAAAGTTAATAGTCATCTTAATCAAAACAAAAGCGATATAGATTAACTATATCGCTTTTATTTTGATGATAAATTATGTTTTTTCTATTTAGTCATAAGTTTGTCAGTGATTATTTTTCATAATATTTATCTAAAATCTCCATTTTTAAAGGAGTAAGCTTAGATAATGGGGCTGTTAAACTTGTTCTTAAGAAGAGTTTGTCTTCAATGTTGATAATTCCTAAATATTTAAGTTGAGGATAATTTGCATTAACTTCCATAATTTGATTTTTTCTTTCAATCAGATTTTCACTTGTTACTGGCACATCAAGATTAACAGTTCTTTCTTTATATGAGTAGTTTTTAAGAGCTGCAATATTTCGATTAGGAATAAAAGTCGTTGCGCCATCAGCGCCAATTACTGTAATTGAACGAATTCCTACAGTTTTTACTACCCCTTCGATGTCAAGGCCAGCAAAAGCCACAGTATCTCCAACGTTGATTTGATGTTCAACGATAATAAAGAAGCCATTGATAATATCAGCGACTAAATCTCGCCCAGCAAAACCTAGAGCAACTCCGAGAATACCAGCACCAGCAAGGATATTTGCAACAGGAATTCCGATGACTCCTAGAACAGTATAGATATAAAGAAAAACTGTAAGATAATGGATGGCACTGGTTGTCAGTCGAGAGAGGGTTAAAATTCTCGAAGTATCCGTCCATTTTTGCTCACTATAATTTTTAAATAAGCGTTTAACGATACGAGAGCCGGCTTGATAGAGAATAAAAAAAAGAATACTAATTAATAAAATTGTAATTGCTTTATCTAATAAAAATAAACCAAAGTCTTCCCAGTTTGTTTTTAATAAGTTCATTTTTGCTCCTTTGTTCAATAATTTTATAAATTCATTTATAGAGAAATTGACTATATTTGAAAAAATTGTTTGAACTTTTACTGAATTTCATGAATATTTTCTTGTTTTATGTTACAGAAAATAATATAATCTATTATAACAAAAAAATTTGGAGGATGTTATGGCAATTAATTTAGACTGGGAAAATTTAGGATTCAGCTATCGGAACTTACCTTTTCGTTATATCGCTCGTTTTAAAGACGGAAAATGGAGTGCTGGAGAACTAACAGGAGATAATCAACTTCATATTAGTGAATCATCACCTGCTTTGCACTATGGTCAACAAGGTTTTGAAGGATTAAAAGCTTATCGGACAAAGGATGGGTCAATCCAGCTTTTCCGTCCTGATCAAAATGCTGCTCGTTTGCAAAATACGGCGCGTCGACTTTGTATGGCAGAAGTTCCAACTGAAATGTTTATTGATGCAGTTAAACAAGTCGTAAAAGCCAACGAAGATTTTGTGCCTCCTTACGGGACGGGTGCAACGCTCTATCTTCGTCCACTTTTGATTGGGGTTGGTGATGTTATTGGTGTGAAACCTGCTGATGAATATATTTTCACCGTTTTTGCTATGCCGGTTGGTTCTTATTTTAAAGGCGGATTGGCTCCTTCAAAATTTGTAATTTCAAGAGATTATGATAGGGCAGCACCACTTGGTACAGGAGGTGCCAAAGTTGGAGGAAATTACGCAGCTTCTTTACAAGCAGAAGTTGGTGCCAAAGCTTCAGGCTATGCAGATGCGATATATCTTGACCCAAGCACACATACTAAAATTGAAGAAGTTGGTGCAGCAAATTTCTTTGGAATTACAGCTGACAATGAATTTATCACACCATTGAGTCCATCTATCTTACCTTCAATTACTAAATATTCTCTTCTTTATTTAGCTGAACATCGTTTGGGGCTCAAAGCGATTGAGGGTGAAGTTTATGCTAAAGATTTAGGTAAATTTGTTGAAGCAGGAGCTTGTGGGACAGCAGCAATTATCTCTCCAATTGGTCGTATTGACGATGGAGAAGATTCTTATATTTTCCATTCAGAAACAGAAGTAGGACCAACGGTTAAACGTTTATATGATGAGTTGGTTGGTATTCAGTTTGGTGATGTTGAAGCACCAGAAGGCTGGATAGTTAAAGTTGATTAATTTAAAAAGCTAAAGAATACTCTTTAGCTTTTTTATTTTGAAATAAATAATTTATCTTTTTTAATCCATTCTTGGTCCTCTGTTCGAATTGGACGAATCACTTGGCAAGGATTACCAGCAGCAATCACATTTTCTGGAATATCTTTGGTAACGACACTTCCTGCACCAATAATACTATTGTCACCAATGCTTACACCAGGAAGAAGGCTGACATTTGCCCCCAACCAGACTTGGTTCCCAACCGTAATTGGCTTTGAATAGACCCCACCAGCAGTTCTTAAACTTGGATCTTCCGAATGATTGGCAGCAAATAAACCACAGCGGGGGCCAAAGTAAACATTATTGCCAATCGTGACCTGATTACAGTCTAAAATAATCATATCATGATTAATGAGGACATTATCGCCAATTCTTATATTGAAGCCAAATTCACAGCGAAAATTAGATTCAATATAAGGATTTTTACCTAAATGTTCAAAAAGATTCTCTAAGATTTCTGGATGATAACCCTCATTGTTATTAATTTTTTGATTATAACGGCGGCTTTCAAAAAGGGCATGGTTACGATATTCAGACAAGTCTAAATCGGCGTCATCGTATGTTTTTCCTGAATTAATTAGTGTCTTTAATTGTTTCTTATTCATTCTTTTATCTTACAATTTTAGTCTCTTTTAGTCAATTGTAAGGGTTTTTATATTTTTGATAAAGCTACTAAAAATTACATTTATATATAATTGTCAGAATATATTGATATTTCATCGAAATTTTAGTAGAATAAAAGAACCAAATTGTAAAATAAAAGAGGTTGTGTTATGAATAAAAAAGCTAAACAAGCCATGAAAACGACACTTTGGCAGCCTGATTTTGAATCGGATGCTTGTGGAATGGGCTTCATTGCCCAAATTGACGGTAAAGCTAGTCACCTTTTAGTTGAGAGAGCGCTGACCATGTTAACAAGGATGAATCATCGTGGTGGAACGGGTGCTGAACCAGAAACCGGAGATGGGGCAGGTATTTTACTTGCTTTGCCTGACGAATTCTTTCGTAAAATTGCAAAAGAACATGATGTAGAACTACCAAAACTTGGTGATTATGCCGTAGGGCAATTTTTCTTATCGCGTAAGGAAAATAAAAAACATCAAGAATTAGAAGCGATTAAGGCAGCTGTTAAAGCCCAAGGTTATGAAGTCTTATTCACGCGCACAGTTCCTTTTAATTTTGAAGCATGTGGAGCAACGGCTCAAGGAATTATGCCATCTTTTGTTCAAGTTTTTATTGAGAAAAAATCATCTGAAAAAGCTGTCAGCGAAATTTCTAATTTTGAAAATGATTTATTTATTATCAGACGAAATTTAGAAAAACGTTTTGACGAAGAGGAATTATATATTTGTTCATTATCTAGTCAGACGATCGTTTATAAGGGAATGCTTCACGCTTATCAAGTAAAAATCTTTTATCCTGATTTGTCTGATGAAGATTTCAAAAGTCATATTGCTCTGACACATAGCCGTTTTTCTACCAATACTTTTCCTTCTTGGAATCGGGCTCAACCTTTTCGTTTTCTAGCACATAATGGCGAAATTAACACGCTTCGTGGAGCTGAAAACTGGATGAAAGTCAACGATATTGAAATGTATAATGAAGAAAATTCTGATTCAGCCAAATTAGAAAATTGCATGGAGTATTTCTATCGAAATGGTCGAGAACTTCCAGAAAGTTTACTGACCATGATTCCTGAGGCTTGGGGAGAACAAACTGGTTTAAGTCCAGAATTAAAAGCTTTTTACGAATATTCAACTGCTCATATTGCGCCTTGGGATGGCCCAGCAGCTTTAGTATTTACTGACGGAAAAACAGTTGGCGCAAGACTTGATCGAAATGGTTTACGTCCAAGTCGTTATCTTGTGACAAAGGATAATTTTATCATTCTGTCAAGCGAATCTGGTGTGGTTGATATCCCAGCTGATGAAATCATTGAAAAATCAGTTCTTGGACCTGGTAACATGTTGTTAGTAAATACTGACGAAGGCAAAATCATTCGTAATGAAGAAGTTAAGAGTTATTATGCTAATAAATATCCATACCAAGAATTTCTGTCAGCAGGTTTGAAAAAACTGTCAGCATTGACAGAAAGTAAAAAAACAAATCCAATTCCGTCAGCAAAAATGAATACCTTATGGAAATTATTTGGTTATACTGACGAAGTCATTCGGACAGTACTTTTACCAATGGCAGAATCAGCTAATGAACCTACAATTTCAATGGGCTTTGATGCTCCTTTGGCAGTTTTATCTGACCAAGCTCAATCACTTTATAATTTCTTCAAACAACAATTTGCTCAGGTGACCAATCCACCAATTGATGCGATTAGGGAACAAATTGTTATTGGAACAGAAACCTATTTGGGAGAAGATGGGAATCCAGCAAAAATCACAGGTGAAAATGTTCGTAAGTTAAAATTAGACAGTCCAGTCCTTTCAACAGCTGACTTTGAAAAAATCTTAGCATTGAAGGAAGAACATTATCATACAGAAGTTATTTCCACCCTTTATGATAAGGATGACCTTTTAGAAAATGCATTGAACAAACTCTTTTATAAGGCAGAGAGTTTGATTAATCAAGGAACAACTATTATTGTGCTTTCTGACCGTGACTTTGCTGAAAGTAAAGTTCCAATGCCTATTTTACTTGCTTTGTCAGGACTTTATCATTATATGTTAGGACGTCATAATGCGTCTAAATTTGCAATTATTGTAGATACAGCTGAGGTCTGCGAAGTTCACCAATTTGCAGCGCTTGTAGGCTATGGGGTTTCAGGAATTCATCCTTATGGTGCATACGCAACCCTTTCAGATTGGGGTATGGGAGCACCTGAACAACTTGAAAATTTCCGTCATGCGGCAGAAAAAGGTATTGTTAAGGTCATGAGTCGGATGGGGATTTCAACAATTGTCGGTTATAAAGGGGCTCAACTTTTTGAAGCAATTGGTTTATCTAAAGAAGTTGTTGACAAGTACTTCACAGGTACGAGTACAAGAATTGGCGGACTTTCTCTTGCCCAAATCGAGGAAGAATATCGTTTGCGATATGAGAAAGCTTATGGACATCGGGCACAGGATTTATTGGAAACAGGCGGTTCTTTCCAATACCGGGCGGATGAGGGAGAACATCATATCTATGACCCACAAATGATTTACCAAATTCAAAATGCTGTCCGTCAAAATGATTTTGAAAAATATAAAAAATATAGTCAGTATCTAAATGATATTGCTCTAAAAACGCCGACAAGCTTACGTCACACTTGGAAAATCAAATCTGATCGTAAGTCTATTCAGATGAGCGAAGTAGAACCCGCTCGTGAAATTGTTAAACGTTTCAAAATTGGGGCCATGTCATTTGGATCATTATCACAAGAAGCTCACGAATGTATTGCTCAAGCCATGAATTCTATTGGGGCAAAATCTAATTCGGGTGAAGGTGGTGAAAATGCCAAACGTTATGGCACAATCAATAATTCTAAAATTAAACAAGTCGCTTCTGGCCGATTTGGTGTGTCAGCTGCTTATTTAATGTCTGCCGAAGAGATTCAAATTAAAATTTCACAAGGTGCTAAGCCAGGTGAGGGTGGCCAATTGCCAGGTAAAAAAGCTTTTCCTTGGGTAGCAGAAGTCCGAAACTCAACTCCTGGAGTCAGTTTGATTTCACCACCGCCTCATCATGATATTTATTCCATTGAAGATTTGTCGCAACTTATTTTTGACTTGAAAAAAATTAATCCTTATGCAAAAATCAATGTCAAGTTGGTTTCATCGACTGGTGTTGGAACGATTGCTACAGGATGCGTTAAGGCAGGAGCTGATAAAGTTGTTATTTCTGGATATGATGGAGGAACTGGAGCTAGTCCTAGAAACTCAACAAGAGATGCAGGACTACCTTGGGAAATGGGATTGGCAGAAGCACATCAAACACTTAGTTTGAATAACTTACGTGACCGAATGATTTTGGAAACTGATGGTAAAGTAGTCACAGGTCGAGATATTGCGATTGCTGCAATGCTAGGTGCTGAAGAATATTCATTTGGTAGTTTAGCTTTGGTTGCGATTGGATGTATCATGACAAGAAATTGTCATTTAAATACTTGTCCCGTAGGTATTGCCACACAAAATCCTAGATTAAGAGCAAATTTTGCTGGAAAACCAGAGCACATTGTACGTTTAATGGAATTTATGGCTGAGGAAGTTCGAGAACTTTTAGCCGAACTTGGTTTTAGAACAATCAATGAATTGGTAGGTCATGCCGAGCTCTTGCAAGCTAAAGAAGATTTACCAGCTAAAATGCGAGGTTTGGACTTTAGCCGTATGCTTGGTCATGCCTTACCGATTGCAACAAGACATAGTGATCCTTTTGCTAATCCTCGTGCTTGGAAAGAGTTAGACCAATTTACGGAGGCTACACTTAATACTGGTTCTCAGGCAACGGTTCATGGCACGATTAAAAATATTAATCGAACAACGACCGCGCGGATGGCAGGTTGGATTGCTGAACGTTATGGTAATTTTGGTCTAAAAGATGCTTCTGTTTGCTATCAATACGAAGGGGTTGCTGGCCAGTCCTTTGGCTCTTACGCAACCGCTGGTATGGAGGTTACTCTGATTGGCGAAGCCAATGATTATATTGGAAAATCATTGTCAGGTGGGCGTTTGATTGTAAAACCACCTCTTGATGCTGCTTATGATATTGAAAATACTTCTATTGTGGGGAATGTTTCGCTCTTTGGGGCTATCGGTGGTGAAGCTTATTTCCGAGGTCGTGCAGGTGAGCGCTGTGGTGTCCGAAATTCAGGAGCACATTTTGTTGTGGAAGGAACGGGTGACCATGGTTGTGAATATATGACTGGGGGTATCGCTGTTGTCCTTGGCACAACAGGTCGAAATTTTGCAGCTGGAATGTCTGGTGGTGTTGCCTATGTTTATGATGTCGCTGGAAATTTTGAAAATAAAGTGAATCGGGAAATGGTTGATCTTTATGCTTTAGATGAAACTTCAGGTGATGAAGTTTTAGAAGAATTATTGAAGAAACATTTGAATTATACTGATTCAGCAAAAGCAAAATTTATTTTAGAACATTGGCAAACAGAACGTGAAAAATTTGTCAAAGTTTATCCAAGAGAATATCATCATATTAAAAATGTTGAAGAAGATTTGGCTAAAACAGGCTTGTCAGGCGAAGCACTTACAATGACAACCTTTAAAAAAGTAACGGAGGTGAGCTAATGGCTGATCCAAATGGATTTTTAAATTATCCAAGAAATGATAATCCTTACCGTGAATTAGCGGAGCGGATAAAGGATTTTGCTGAATTGCAAGTTCCATTATCTACTGAAGAACGGCAAAAACAAGCGGCACGTTGTATGCATTGTGATGTTCCTTTTTGCCATCAAGGGATATTTTATGGGGGCAAACGGGCTGTCTCAGGTTGTCCAAATGATAATCATATTCCAGAGTGGAATGATTTGATTTATCGAGGACTACAAAGAAAAGCCTATGAACGTTTGATTTTAACCAATCCTTTTCCAGAATTTACTGGCAGAGTCTGTCCTGCTCCTTGTGAAAAATCTTGTGCCGAGGCCTTAAACGGTGCAGGAGTAACCATTAAAGATAATGAACGTTTCTTAGGTGATTTAGGAAATGATGAAGGTTGGGTGGCTGAAATTGGCAAAGCTGCGGAGCCGACAGGTTATAAAATAGCGATTATTGGGTCTGGACCTGCCGGTCTGTCAGCTGCTTGGCGTCTTAATCAATTGGGACATAGCGTTACTGTTTTTGAAAAATCAGATCGTTTGGGCGGCTTATTGATGTACGGCATTCCAAATATGAAATTGGATAAAAAAGTCGTTCAAAAACGGATGGATTTAATGACAGAACTTGGTGTGACTTTTGTCACGAATACTGAGATTGGAAAGACAATCAGTTATGAAGACCTGTCAGTAAATTTTGATAGAATTATTTTGGCGATTGGCGCAGGAATTCCACGTGATTTAAATATTTCAGGCCGTGAAGCAGTTGGAATTCGATTTGCCATTGATTTTCTGACAGAAACGACTAAAGCTGTCCTTGAAGAGGGCGAAGATAATATTAGTCAATCATTAAAAGGAAAAAAAGTAGTAGTCATTGGTGGTGGAGATACAGGGAACGATTGTATCGGAACGGCAGTCCGTTTAGGAGCAGCTTCGGTTTCTCAATTAGAAATCACGCCAAGTTTACCTACTAATCGTTTAGAAAATAATCCTTGGCCTGAGTGGCCGATGACCTTGAGAGCAGGTTACGGGCAAAAAGAAGCAGAATTTGTGGGAAATACTGATTTGACAACCTATCAAATGACTGCAACAGCTTTCCAAACTAATGCTGAAGGTCAACTTACAGGTTTAAAAGTAGCCAAAGTTGGGCCTGATTTCAAGGCAGTAGAAGGGACTGAACAAGTAATTGAAGCTGACTTAGTTTTACTTGCTATGGGATTTGTTGGCACTGACACAGGCTTACTGGATAAATTTGGTGTTCAAGAAATTTATGATGACTATCGAACAAATAATGACAAAGTTCTAGTTGCAGGAGATGCCAGACGAGGTCCGTCTTTGGTTATTTGGGCAATCCGTGAAGGAAGAAAAACAGCCGAAATTGTTGATGAACAATTAATAAAAGTGGCTACAGCATAATTTATCATTCTGTCAGTAAAAAAAGTTTCTGTCAGTAAAAATGGCAGGAACTTTTTTGTGTCCAAGCTTTTGATGATATGCTATACTTATAAATAATCTAAAAATGAGGTGAGAGATGAAGACACCATTTGTAACAAAAGAACAATTAGAACAAATCACAAAGGAATTTCCAACACCATTTCATCTTTATGATGAAAAAGGAATTCGTCAAAAAGCGCGTGACCTTCACAAAGCCTTTGCTTGGAATAAAGGATTTAAAGAATTTTTTGCTGTGAAAGCGACACCCACACCAGCTATTTTAAAAATTCTTCATGAAGAAGGGTGTGGAGTTGATTGCGCCTCTTATGTTGAATTGTTACTTTCCGAAAAATGTGGGTTTGACGGCTCTGAGATGATGTTTTCATCAAACGATACTCCAGCTGAAGAATTTCAATTTGCTAATCAATTGGGTGCGACAATCAATCTTGATGCCTATGAAGATATTGAATTTTTGAAAAATCTGACAGATTTTATTTTTCCGGAAACAATAAGTTTGAGATACAATCCCGGTGGAGTTTTTGCTATGGGAACAAAAATTATGGATAATCCAGAAGAATCTAAATTCGGAATGACAAAAGCCCAACTCATCCAAGGAATTAAAGATTTGCAAAAATTAGGCGTGAAAAAATTTGGAATGCATAGTTTTTTGGCTTCAAATACAGTGACAAATGATTATTACCCAGAACTTGCTCGCAAGCTCTTTAAGCTTGCTTTAGAAATTCGAGAAGAAACGGGAATGACCCTTGATTTCATTAACTTATCAGGTGGAATTGGTGTAAACTATCATCCTGATGAGGAGGCAAATGATATTGCCAAAATCGGTCAAGGTGTTCATGAAGCTTATGATGAAGTTTTGAGCGCTAACGGAATAGAAAATCTAAAAATTTATACCGAATTGGGACGTTTTATGCTTGCTCCACACGGTCATTTGATTACAAAAGTTTTGCATCTTAAAGAAACTTATCGAAAATATGTTGGCGTTGATGCATCAGCAGTTAACTTGATGCGTCCAGCCTTTTATGATGCTTATCACCACATCACAGTTGCTGGAAAAGAAAATGATGAAGCTGCTGAAATTTATGATATTACAGGTTCTTTGTGTGAGAATAATGATAAATTTGCAAAAGAAAGAGCATTTCCTCAAATAGAAATAGGGGATTTATTAGTGATTCATGATACTGGTGCTCACGGATTCTCAATGGGTTATCAGTATAATGCTAAATTAAGAAGTGCCGAAATTTTGCTTCAAGAAGATGGAAAGACCCGTTTAATTCGTCGAGCAGAGAAGCCAGCTGATTATTTTTCAACATTAGATGGTTTTGATTTTACAATTTGAGAAATAAAAAGTTACTGACAGCTCCGTCAGTAACTTTTGTCTCATTTATCCTTTCTGTCAGTAATATAAAGTGCTGACAAAAGGACTAAATTTTGATATAATAAGATGTCATCAATGGCGAAAGCGTTTCGCCAAAATTAGGAGATTCAAAATGAATTTAATCTTAGCTATTTTGCTTATGGTTGTATGCCTTTTGGCAGGTTTTTTCTTGGGAACATGGTTCTCACAACGCCAAACAAAAAAATTACTTATGGATAACCCCCCCCTTAATGAAGACGCTGTTCGTCTTATGATGGGATCTATGGGACGCAAACCAAGTGAAGTTCAAGTCCAACAAGTTCTTCGCCAAATTCGTGCTGCTGCAAAGCAATCAGACACAAACAAAAAATAAGCTATTATATACGCTGAGCGAAGCAGTAGAACATAAGTTCTAAACTCTCTCAGCGTTTGCTTTTATCATCATAAATAAAGTATCCATTATATTAAAAAATACAGATTTTGGATAAGAAAGAATTTGAATTAGATATTTTAAAAGGAGAAGAAAAATGGACAATCGACCAATCGGCCTCTTAGATTCTGGTGTTGGTGGACTGACTGTTGCTCGCGAACTCCTTAGACAACTCCCAAATGAAGAAATTGTCTACATAGGAGATACAAGAAGAGCTCCTTATGGTCCGCGTAGTCGTGAACAAATCATTGCGTTCACTTGGGACATGGTTAATTTTTTACTATCAAAAGATGTGAAAATGATTGTAATGGCCTGTAATACAGCAACAGCGATGGCCTTAGAAATCGTAAAAGAAAAACTAGATATTCCAGTAATTGGTGTCATCCTACCCGGAGCAAGCTCAGCAATTCAAAAAACAAAAACAAACAAAATTGGTGTAATTGCCACTCAAGCTTCAATTCGTTCAGATGAATATCATAAAACAATTGCTCGTAAATCATCAGCAGTAGAAGTATATAGCCTAGCATGCCCAAAATTTGTTTCAATCGTTGAATCAAATGAAATGGAATCTGAAATTGCTAGAAAAGTTGTATCAGAAAGTCTTGTTCCACTAATCGGAAAAGTAGATACCTTAATTCTCGGATGTACTCACTATCCTCTCTTACGTTCCTTAATTCAAGAAACAATGGGGAAAGAGGTGCGTTTGATTGATTCTGGAGCAGAAGCTGTACGAGATATTTCTGTTTTGCTCAACTATTTTTCAATAAATGGACAAGAACGTCAAACATTAGAGCATCGTTTCTATACTACTGCAGGCGTTAATTCATTTCGAGAAATTGCAGAAAAATGGTTAAACATTGGACAACTTCAGATTGAACATACTGAAATAGAGAATTTCAATAAGGAAAAATAAATGGAAAAAAAACTTATAATCGCAACAAGAAATTCAGGAAAAACAAAAGAATTTAAAAAATTATTTGCTGATTTCGGTTATGAAATCAAAGATTTAACAGATTATCCAGAACTTCCTGAAATTGAAGAAACTGGAACTACTTTTGAAGAAAATGCTCGTTTAAAAGCAGAACAAATCGCAGAACTTACTGGGCAAGTAGTTATTGGCGATGATTCAGGACTTTGTGTTGATGTTCTTGGTGGTTTGCCTGGCATTTGGTCGCATCGTTTCTCAGCTCCAGATCCTACTGACGAGAAAAATATCGCAAAACTTTTACACGAACTGGCTCCAACGGCAATTACTCCGGAACGTAGAAGCGCACATTTTCATACTACACTTGTGGCGGCAAAACCAGACCGTGAGAGTTTAGTTGTGGAAGCAGATTGGGATGGCTATATTGCTCTCGCACCTAAAGGAGAAAATGGTTTTGGCTATGATCCTATTTTCATGGTTGATGCCTTTAGAACAGCTGCAGAATTATCAGAAAAAGAAAAAAATCAAGTCTCTCATCGCGGACAAGCCTTGAGAAAATTGATGGCTGAACTTCCAGAATGGCTTGACAAATAAGTTTAAATGAATTAACATAAATATAATTATGTAAAAGAGGAATGCTTATGTTTGTAGTAATGTCTGATTCGCATTATGACCGCGATGTGGTTGAATCCATAAAATCAAAATATTTAAATGAAGCAACTGCTATCTTTCATTGTGGAGATTCTGAACTTCCGAGTTCTGATGAAATTTGGCAAGGAATAACTGTTGTTGCTGGGAACTGTGATTATGATAGTGGGTATCACGATTTTCTTACACAAGAAGTTGAAGGAAAAAAGGTATTAATTACACATGGTCATCTTTTTTATGTTGGTTTAGGATTAGACCGTTATTCTTATTTTGCTGAGGAAAAGAAAGCAGATATCGCGCTTTTTGGACATATCCATCAACCAGTAGCACAAAAAATAAATAATATACTTTATGTAAATCCAGGTTCAGTTACACAACCTAGAGGAAAGTATGATATCAAAATGTATGCTATAATTGAGGTTGAAGGGGAAGAGTTCAAAGTTTCTTATCGAAATCTGCAACATGAACCTATCCCGGAACTACAGTTCAGACTCTAAGTCTACAAAGCTCTTTAAGGAGTAATTTGCATGATTGATAAAAAGATTGAGGACTTTATCTTGAATCAAAGTGAAACCTTTATGATTCCTGCCTCAAATGTTGCTGTACTTTATGCTGAGCATAATATTGCTCATGCAAAACTGATGCTTAGTCAGTATAAGTATTCACGAGTTCCAGTTTTAAATGAAAAAAAAGAATATGTTGGTGTTTTGGGTTTAACAGAAATAGTTGAGTTTGAAATGGAACAGAATTTCTTTTTTGAGAAATTACATAATACATCAATTTCGGAAATAGTTAATAAAGATGTTCAAACAGTTGGACCATCAGTAACTTTGGAAGAAATGATGCACAAATTAATTAAGGAGCCATTTCTCCCAGTTGTCAAAAGACAGGAATTTATGGGGATTGTTGTTAGGCAAGAAATATTAAAGGCCTTTAGTGCCTTTGCTCACGACTTTACAAAATATTATGAAATTACCAAACGAGATTGACGAGTATTTAGCAAGCAGAAATTTTTCAGAGAATACTCGTTCAAATTACCATTATGATTTAGTTTCTTTGCAGGCTTTCTTTAAAGATAAGTCACTCACAGCAGAAAACTTAGAACTTTACAAAATTCAAATTAGTAATCTTTCGCCAGCAGCACAGCGAAGGAAGATTTCAAGCGCAAATCAATACTTGCTTTTCCTATATCAAAGACAAAAAGTTGACCAGTACTTTAAACTTAAACAAGTAGTTCAAAAAAAATCACAGACTGCTCAAAGTTATCATCCAATGATTAAGGAATTTCCTGAGTTCTATGGTCCTGTGACTTGCCCAGGACAATTTTTAGCTTTATTAATTTTAGAATTTGGGCTAAATTTTGCTGAGATACAAAAATTGAAATGGGAAAATTTTAATTGGAACTTTAAATATCTTACAATTGAGAAAGCCGGAATAAAACGTGTTTTGCCAATTAGAGAAAAATTTGCCATAAGAGTTAAAGCCATTAACAATGCTGATGAATTATTCGCAAAATCTCGTCAATTTCTTTATACTGAATTGAAAAAATTTACGAATTATTCTTCCAAAGAAATTAGAGAACAGTATATCTTGCATCAAGTTAAAACAGGGAAGTCAATTTATGAACTGGCAACTCTACTTGGATTAACAACTATTACAACCCTAGAAAAATATTATAGATAGGAATTTACACTGTTTTTATTATGTAAACTATGATTAAAGAAATCAATATAAAAATTAAAAACTTCGAGGGACCTCTCGACCTTTTATTGCATTTGGTAAGTCAGTATGAAATGGATATTTTTGAAGTTCCATTGGTACCAGTTATTGAGCAATATCTTATCTATATCCAAACCATGAAAGAACTTGAATTGGAAGTAGCTGGAGAGTACATGTTAATGGCAAGTCAATTGATGTTAATTAAATCAAGAAGACTTTTACCAACAGTTACTGAAACTTTTATTGAAGATACAGAACAACTTGAGTATGATTTATTGGCTCAAATTGATGAATATCGGAAATATAAAATGTTGTCACAAGATTTAGATGAGCTTCATCAGGAACGTAGTCACTTTTATTCAAAAGCTAAGACAGAAATTATCACTGATGAAACTGTACTTTTGCAGGATAAATCTGCTTTGGATTTATTTCTAGCTTTTACCAAAATTCTTGAGTTGCAAAGACAACATTTTCAAGACGAAAATACAAAAATAGCAGCTGAGAAATTTACAATCGCTGATAAGATTTTAGAATTAAGTACTAGGTTTACAGAACAAAAAATATGTAAATTTTCAGATTTGTTTTCTAGATCTACTAATAAAGATGAACTCGTCACCACTTTTATGGCTCTTTTAGAATTAATCAAAAATCAACAGATTTCTTTTTCTCAAGAAGAGCTTTTTGGAGAAATTATTTTAGAAAGAAAAGAAACTAGTGAATAGGACAGCAAGTTGTGAACTCTTACTTTTTGTATCTGGCGAAGCTGGTTTAACTTTGGCAGAATTGTCAGCATTGACAGAAATGTCTAAACAAGCTTGTCAGCAACAAATTGATTACTTAAAAGAAAAATATCATTCTGATGAAGAATCTGCTTTGACGATTATTGAAACTGCAGGTAAATATCGCATGACCACAAAAGAAGAGTTTGCAGAAATTCTTAAAAACTATGCGAAAACTCCTCTTAATCAATCATTATCAAAATCCGCTCTTGAAGTTTTAGCAATTATTGCTTATAAGCAACCTTTAACTCGACTCGAAATCGATCAGCTCCGCGGAGTGAATTCTTCAGGTGTTCTCTCAACACTTCGTGCTTTTGATTTGGTTGAAAAGGTCGGGCAAGTTGAAGCACCAGGACGTCCAAGTCTTTATGCAACAACTGAATTTTTCTTAGACTATATTGGGATTAATCATTTAGATGAATTACCTGAAATTGATGAGTCAAGATTTATCGCAGAAGAACAAACCTTATTTAACGAAAGTGAAGAAAATGAGAATCAATAAATATTTGGCCCATGCAGGTGTGGCAAGCAGACGTAAAGCAGAAGAACTAATTTTAGCGGGAAAAGTAACGGTTAATAATGTTCCAATGACAAACTTGGGTTATCAAGTTTCAACTGGAGATATCGTTGAAGTTAATGGAGTAGCAGTTTATAATGAAGAACCCGTTTATTATCTTCTAAATAAACCAAGAGGCTATATTTCTTCAGTTAGCGATGACAAAGGACGTCAAACGGTAATGGATTTAATGCCTCAAGTTAAAGAACGTATTTATCCTGTGGGACGTTTGGACTGGGACACAAGCGGATTGCTTTTGCTTACAAACGACGGTGAGTTTACGAATATGATGACTCACCCACGTCATGGCGTTGATAAGGTCTATGTTGCTAAGGTAGAAGGCCAAGCGAACAAAGAAAACTTGCGTCCTTTAACTTTAGGTATGACTATTGAAGGTAAAAAAGTTAGTCCCGCCCGTTATGAGATTATCAAACAAGAGAAAACAAAAAATCATTCGATTGTTAGTTTAACTATCCATGAAGGACAAAATCATCAAGTTAAAAAAATGTTTGCGGCTGTAGGACTTCCAGTACAAAAATTGAGTCGTATTCAATATGGAACTCTTACATTGGATGGACTTCCAACAGGACAATTTCGTCGTTTGAGTAAAAAAGAAGTTTCTCAATTGATTAATGCAGCCCAAGGAAATTAAGCTGATTATCATAAAAGACAATCCTGATAAAGAGTTGTTTTTTTATTTCTTAAGCAAATCTTATTCTTGATAAGCAAACTATTTTTGTGCTATAATAAAACTATCTTCAGGGCACCGTGTAATTCGGGACCGGCGGTAAATAGGGCTTTGACCTTATGACTCCGCGATTCGCTACGGCGATTGAAGCAGTGAGAACCTGCTAGCGACAGTAAAGTCTGGATGGAAGAAGATGAACAATTTTTGTAGTGTAATCAACTTCGGTTTGATTACTGTTTTTAGCCAAACCAAAAATGTCTATCAACTTCCTCGAAATTTGAAGAATTATTTTCTCATATTTGGAGGTTTTTTTATGTCTAAAACACGTCGGATGGTATTAATTGCCATGCTTGCTGCACTATCAACAATCTTGTTATTGCCGATTTTGCAGTTTCCGCTATTGCCTGGAATTGATTTTATGAAAGTTGAACTCTCAATCATTCCAGTTCTTATTGGAGTCTTTACTTTGGGATTGGGTGATGGATTTATTATCCTCTTTATTCGCTCTATCTTATGGTATCTCCTATTTAATCAAGGGCCATCAACTTGGATTGGTGTGCCAATGAACTTCATTGCTTTGGGAATCTTCATGGCAATTGTTTGGTTCTTTACAAAGAAAAAATTCTCAATCAAAAACTATACAGTTGGTGTGGTTTTAGCAGCCATCGCATCAGTCCTTGTGATGATGGTATTGAATGTTTTCTACGCACTCCCTCTCTATCGTTTAGCTGCTGGCTTCGATGTTGATAAGATTTTTGTTGGAGCAACTCATCTTTTTAATATGGGTTCCCTATCAGTTACTTTGAATCCAACTTATCTTTTAACAGTAGTTTTACCTTTTAATGCTTTGCAATATATTATCTTTGCTCTGGTATTTGGATTGATTGTTGCAGTGTTCAAGAAAAACAAAGTCGTAAAATTTTATAATGCTTAATAAAAAAAGAGATTTCATTGATTTGAAGTTTCTTTTTTTATTTAAATAGTGAATAAGTGGGAATCTCACTTCATATAGTCTGTTTTAAACGCTTTCTTTATGGTATACTAATATTTAGAATATTATAAAATAAAATGGAATAGACTGTATGAAAATTTTTAAAGATTTATGGTGGTTTTTTAAGGCAGAGAAAAAAGGTTATGGCGTTGGTCTATTAGCCCTTTTTATCGTTTCTTTAACTCACTTGATTCCGCCTTTAATTATCGGAAAAGTTATTGACCATATTGTTAAGCGTAACTTGACTTTACCCTTAATTTTGAGTTTTTCTGGTATTTTATTGTTCACTGCACTTGTTGAATATGGCTTTCGTTTTCTTTGGTCCACAAATATCTGGGGCGAAGCCTTTAAACTGGAAAAAATAATCCGTAGTCGGCTTTTCAGGCATTTTTTGCGAATGGATACCCTTTTTTATCAGAGAAATCGGACTGGCGATTTGATGGCTCATGCAACTAATGACTTGCAAGCGATACAGAGTGTTGCTGGCCTTGGTGTTTTGACTTGGGCAGATTCTTTAATGACAGGTGGGATGACAATCATTGCTATGCTCTTATTTATCGACTGGCGCTTGACGATTATTGCTATCCTTCCTTTGCCTTTACTCGCGCTAGTATCTAAAGTTTTAGGGGATAAAATTCATGTGAGTTTTGAACATGCCCAAGAAACTTTCTCTGAGATGAATGATAAAGTCCAAGAATCGATTACAGGAATGAAAGCAATCAAATCTTTTGGCGAAGAAGAACAAGATATGGCTGATTTCCAAGTTAAGCTAGATAATATTGATAAAGCCTTTATCAGGGTCAATTGGATTGACTCAATGTATGATCCTTTAATTACTCTAATTGTTGGTTTATCTTATGCTTTAACCATTCTTTTAGGGGGCTACTATGTTGTTCATCACGTTTTAACGATAGGTCAGTTGGTTGCTTTTATGACTTATATTGGAAATTTGGTCTGGCCGATGTTTGCTATTGGTGTTCTCTTTAATGTTATTGAACGTGGAAGAGCTTCATACAGTCGAGTAGAAAAATTATTAGCTCAAAAAGCGGAATCAAAAATTTCCGAGGGAACTTTGAAAATGCCAAAAGAAGGACAACTGTTTTTTGATATTGAAAGTTTTACTTACCCAAATGAGAATGAAGGGCGCAATCTGGAGAAAGTTCAATTTAATTTAAAAGAAGGTCATGTTTTAGGTTTGGTCGGACGAACAGGTGCTGGAAAGTCAACGATTATTAAACTTTTAATGCGAGAGTTTGACCATTACAAAGGAAAAATTACTTTTGCTGACCATGATATTATGGATTATCAATTAGATGAATATTTGCCCGCGATTGGTTATGTTCCACAAGAACATTTTCTATTTTCGATGTCTGTCAGAGATAATATTCGCTTTGCCAAGATGTCAGCGAGTCAAGAAGAAGTTGAAATTGCAGCTAAAACAGCTGGAATTCATGATGATATTATTGCTTTTCCTGAAGGCTATGATACTTTGGTTGGCGAGCGTGGAGTTTCACTTTCTGGTGGACAAAAACAAAGGTTATCTATTGCGAGGGCGCTACTTATTCAGCCTAAATTATTGATTTTAGATGATGCGCTGTCAGCTGTGGATGCCAAGACTGAACAGTTAATTTTGTCAAATCTGAAGGATTTACGTCATGAAAGTTCAACGCTGGTTGTCAGTCACAGATTATCATCAGTAATGGAAGCTAATGAAATTCTCGTGCTAGATGAAGGAAAAGTGATTGAGCGTGGTTTGCATGAAGATTTGATTAAATCTGGAGGTTGGTATGCTCAAATGTGGCAAATGCAACAGATTGAAAGTCATTTGACAGCGAATGATGAAGATGAAAATTTACTGACAGGTTCGTCAGTAAATCGGGAAGGAGAAGAAAATGGAGAAATCTACTGACAAAATGTCTGTCAGAGAAAGTTGGCAAGTTTTTAAATTTATTTTCAAATTCTTATTACCTTTCAAAAAGTATTTCGTTTGGGCTTTTGTTTTTAGTGTGATGACAACTGCTCTTGCTTCAATTATGCCTTTTGTTTTGTCTGTTTTTATGGATTCCTATTTGACACCTATGAAAGCGACTGACCAGATTATCTTCTATTTTGCAGGTCTTTATTTGATTTTAGCAATAATCAATTCAATTGCTTTCTTTTTCAAATGGAATTATCTGCAAAATGGTTCGATTTTTGTTAATCAATACATTCGTAAGAAAGTTTATCGAAAAATTCATCAGCTAGGCATGCGCTATTTTGACCAAAAACCGACGGGTTGGTTAATCACCAGAATCACAAATGACACCGATTTATTTGATTTCTGGCAGACTTTGTTTAATGCCTTAACAAGTTTGCTTTCTATTATCATTGCCTTCATTGCTTTGTTTATTATTGACCACCAAATTGCGCTTGTGATGTTGCTGATTCTTCCCCTATTGATTTTGGCAGTATTGATTTATCAAAAAGTGAGTACAAAAGTTTATCAAGCCATGCTTGCTAAGCGTTCAGAATTGAATACGAAATTAAATGAATACATTTCTGGGATGAGAATTATTCAACAATTTCGCCAAGAGAGCAGACTAGGAAATGAATTTGAAAAAACAAATGATGAATATTATGGTTATCGAAAACGAGTGATTCAGATTAATGGGATTTTGTTGAGCCCTTTAGTTAATTTTTTGATGGCCCTCTCAATTGTTGTTGTCTTGTTGATGTATTCTAATCGAAGTCTACATGCAGTGGTTGAGGCTGGTTTAATTTATGCTTTCATCAGTAATGTACAAATTTACTTTAATCCTATTTCAGGATTGATGGATTCTTTATCAAACTTTTCAAATGGATTGGTGGCCTCTAGTCGCATCAAGACAATCATGGAAGAAAAAGAATTTGCGCCACAACAAGGAATTTCAACTTCTGTCAGTAAAAATGTTGATGAAAAATTTACTGACAGAAAATCTGTCAGCAATTCTCCAATCATTCAAGAAGGAAAAATTGAATTTCGCAATGTCAGTTTTTCATATGACGGAGAACATCAAGTTTTGAAAAACATCTCATTTATTGTGAATCCTGGAGAAACGCTTGCTTTTGTAGGTCATACAGGTTCGGGAAAATCGAGTATTATCAATGTCTTTATGCGCTTCTATGAATTCACAGAAGGCCAAGTTTTGATTGATGATCAGGACATTAGAAGTTATTCAAAAGAAGAACTTAGGAAAAAAATTGGTTTAGTCTTGCAAGATTCCTTTATGTTTGTTGCGTCAGTTACTGACAATATCAAAATGATGAATCCACAGATTACTGACCAAGCAGCTAAAGAAGCGGCTCGATTTGTCCAAGCTGACACATTCATCAAAGCTTTAGAAAATGGTTACGAAACCAAAGTAATTGAAGGCGGGGCAGCCTTCTCGGCCGGTGAACGTCAATTAATTAACTTTGCTCGAACGATTGTGCGTAATCCGAAAATTCTCTTATTAGATGAAGCAACAGCCAATATTGATACTGAAACTGAAGCGCTTATTCAAGAAGGTCTGACAAATATGCGACAAAATCGAACGACAATGGCCATTGCTCACCGTTTATCAACGATTAAAGATGCTGACCAGATTTTAGTCTTGAACAAGGGAGAAATTATTGAGCGAGGAAATCATGACCAACTTTTAGCACTTAATGGTTATTATGCAGACATGTATCGAATACAAACATTACAAAAAGAACTCTAAAAGTCACTGATATCAGTGGCTTTTAAATTTTATCAGTTTTTCTGATAAAATCCATTGACAAAAAATAAAATAAGAGATATAATATAAGAAAGATTGATAAAGAATCAGGAAGGGAGAGTTTATGAATTTTGGTCAGAACTTAAAAAAATTAAGAAAAAATGCAAAATTGACACAGAGTCAATTAGCAGAAAAGCTAGGAATGAAGCAAAATGCCTATGTACTCTGGGAACAAAAATCAACTAACCCAACTTTAGAATTACTAGAAAAACTTGCAGATATTTATGGTTTGCCAATTCAAGAATTAATCAAAGAAGATGATAATAATGCAGAAAAGCAATTAATTGATAATTATCGTTCACTGACAGGAGAACAACAAGAATCAGTTATTAACTTCACTGACTTTCTTATGGAACAAAATAAAGCAGATCTCATTGATTTGAAAACTTATCGACGTTCTTCATTAGAGTATGCTATTGTTGAAGATGAAGCGCTTTCGGCAGGTTTTGGTCAAATAGCAAATAACACAGGTGGTTATTATAGAGCATATACAACAGAAACATTGAGGCGATATGATGGTGCAGCTAGAATTAAGGGTGAATCCATGGAGCCGGATTTTCCAAATTTTTCTATTGCAACATTCTTACATACTGGTTTTGGTCGGAGTGGAGATATTTACGCAATTGCTGAAGGTGATTTGGGAGAAGAACGTTTGTATATCAAGCAAGTATTTGAAGAAGAAGATGGACAGTTTAGAATTCACTCACTCAATCCTGACCCACAATATAAGGACTTTTATCTAGGACAGGAAGATAATTTCCGAATTATTGGGCCAGTGGTTGATAATTTTGAAGAAATTGAAGAATCACAAATTATAGATTAAATGAGGACTTAAAATGAATTGGATAAGAGAAATTTTGCCAATACTGGGGATTGGATTAATTTTTTCGGCTGTTTATGAACTTGTCCTATTTCTTTCACAAAAAATGATAGAAAATGATGATAAAGTGAAAGAAAAAAAGGAAAAAAAGATTATTAACGTAAAATTTTTTCATGGTTCAAAAAATCAAAAAAATATTGCATGAGCTGAGATGAAAAGTATAATAAATGAAGGTCGAAATTATTCGCCTTTTTTCTTGTTAATCCTAGGAAAATAGAGAACTGATGAGCTGGTTTATAGTACAATTTCAAAATAAAAGTGATAAATAAAATAAATTTTTTAGCAGATATCTATATAAAAAAGGCAAATGGATTTGAAAGTAAGTTAATCCTTGCAATTTCAGAAAAACTTTGATATACTTATTAACGGTTCTAAAAGAACTGACCGAAGACAGTAGGGGACGAAAGTCATAAACTTCCTACCGAGGACAAATATCAAAATGATAATTGAACTCTCTATGTCTTTTGTGTGTAGAGATTTTTTATTTCTACAACCAAAATAAAATGGAGGTAAAAAAATGAGCGATTACAAAGTAAATGAAGCAACAATTGCTAAGAAAGCAGAATTGGTTGATGTTTACGCACAAAAAATGACTGAAGCAGCATCTATCGTTGTTGCAGATTCACGTGGTTTGTCAGTTGATCAAGACACTCAACTTCGTAAACAACTTCGTGAAGCAGGCGTTGAATTCAAAGTCGTTAAAAACTCAGTCTTGCGTCGTGCAGCTGAAAAAGCTGGTCTTGAAGGTTTATCAGAAGCATTCACTGGCCCATCAGCAGTAGCATTTTCTAACGAAGATGTTGTAGCACCAGCAAAAGTTTTGGCTGACTTTGCAAAAGATGCTGAAAATCTTGAAATCAAAGCTGGTGTTATCGAAGGTAAAGTTTCTTCTAAAGAAGAAATCCAAGCTATTGCGTCTCTTCCAAGCCGCGATGGACTCCTTTCTATGCTTCTTTCAGTGCTCCAAGCACCTGTCCGCAACGTGGCTCTTGCAGTCAAAGCTGTTGCAGAAAAAGAAGAATCAGCTGCTTAATTATAAGCAACATTACTTATATCGGCGGATTTACGCAACAAAATAAAAAATTAATAGGAGAATATTAAAATGGCATTGAACATTGAAAACATCGTTGCTGAACTTGAAAACGCAACAATCCTTGAACTTTCTGAACTTGTAAAAGCAATCGAAGAAAAATTTGACGTAACAGCAGCAGCTCCAGTTGCAGCAGCAGCAGGTGCTGGTGATGCAGCAGCAGCTAAAGATTCATTCGACGTTGAATTGACATCAGCTGGCGACAAAAAAGTTGCAGTAATCAAAGAAGTACGTGGAATCACTGGTCTTGGACTTAAAGAAGCTAAAGAACTCGTTGATGGTGCACCAACAATGATCAAAGAAGGTCTTTCTGAATCAGAAGCTAACGAAGTTAAAGAAAAACTTGAAGCAGCTGGTGCTTCAATCACACTTAAATAAGAATTTTATTCTTATTTGAATAAAAACTGTCACATTATGTTGGCAGTTTTTTTTAATCTATTGAAAGTTTATAAAACTTTTAAGATAAAACTATAAAATGTTGACTGATGTAAGTTTTATATGCTAGAATATATCGTACAGCGTCTTTAAATAATTACACCAAAATGACAGTGTGGTACATTTGTACCATACTTTTATAATGCATAATATTAATTTAATACGGGACAAAAGCAGTTCAGTTGCTCTTGATACTATTATTTAATAGAATATAAGTATATAGTTTTTAAGGTACATTTAAAGTAGTTAGCCGTAATAAAATATTAATTATAGATGGTGAGGTAGAGATGAAAAAGTTACTCTTTATATTTGGGACTAGGCCAGAATTTATTAAAGTTTATCCAGTAATCCAAGAGGCGAAAAGGCAAGGCAATCCAATTGTTCTGGTTAACACAGGGCAGCACAAAGAAATGCTCAATGAACTTTTAGATGAATTTTCTGTGGAAGTTGATTACGATTTGAAAATCATGGAAAAATATTCTGGTTTATCAGAAATTGTGGCAGGATCAATTAGCGGTCTTGACCCAATTATTAAAAAGGAACAACCAGATGTCATCTTAGTTCATGGTGATACTGCAGCTACTTTGGCTGGAAGTTTGGTTGCTTATTTTAATCAGATAAAGTTGGCACATATTGAAGCAGGCTTGCGAACTTACAATAAATTTTCACCATTTCCTGAAGAAATGAATCGTCAAATTGTTGGTTTGATGGCTGATTATCATTTTACACCAACGGAAATGACGAAAGAAAATCTTTTAAAAGAAGGTAAGCCCAAAAAACAGGTTTTTGTAGTTGGAAACAGTGCTATAGATATGTTTCAGTATACTTTAAAGGATGATTATACAAATGAAGCTTTATCATGGCAAGCTGATAAGAAAATGATTTTAGTGACGGCTCACCGTCGTGAAAATTTGAGTGATTTAGAAGAAATTTTTGATGGAATTGCAGAGATCGCTGATGAATTTAAAGAAACATATAAAATCATTTATCCAATTCATATGAATCCAATCATTCGTGAAAAAGCGCAAAAATTACTGGAACATAGTAATATTAAAATCATTGACCCGCTGGATACAATTAACTTTCATAATGTGATGCGTCATGCCGAGTTGATTTTAACTGACTCTGGTGGAATTCAAGAAGAAGCGGCTTTCTTAGGGATTCCAGTGCTTGTTTTACGTGATACAACTGAAAGACCCGAGGGTGTACTGGCTGGTACTTTAAAACTTGTGGGGACTTCAAAAGAAAATATTGTTAATGAGACTCGGACTTTACTGACAGACAAGACTAAATATGAAAGGATGTCAGGAAGTAAGAATCCTTATGGTGACGGAACAACTTCCTTGCAGATTGTTAATATTCTAAATGAAAAATAAAAAAATTAATTTAAAGTCTTTCCAGTCTGTCTGTCTCATTTTTATCTTCCTCTTTAATTTTGAGTTTATTTTCCGCTTATCAAATTTTACTACCAGGGAAAAATTCTTTACACTTTTCTTTTTTGTGGCTCCTTTGATGCTGAGTTCATTTTTTATCATTACTGATAGTGAAAAGGTCCCTAATTCAGTTAAAAATCTTAGTATTATCGGTGTTTTCGGCTTCTTAATTTATGGTTCAAATCGCTTAATCGTATCGTTAACTTATCTCGTAGGAGGTGAGCATGCTGTTCCACAGCTCTTTTCTTTTCGATTTTTGATTGCCATATTTACCTTATTCTGTTGTGGTTTAGCTTACTATGTTTCGACAAAAAAACGCTTAATCTATAATTTAGCAACGATAATTGCCTCTTTATGGTTTATTACATTACCTATTATCGTTTTTAGATTTCTTTTTAAAATTTTGATTGAACACCAAAGGTTTGATTTTTCGATTGTAAGTAATATGGATATTAGGTATTTAATTGTTCCTTTTATGCCCATTATGTATTTAAGTTTTTGTAAGTTTACTGGTGTTGATCTGAAGCAAATAAGTAAAAGCATAAAGAATACTGTATATGCTCTCCTAGTAATCTATCTAGTAGCCCTGATTGTCTATTCTGGGACTCAAATGAATATTACGTTTAGTTTTGCCCAAGAAGCTTTCTTTAATGGGATAGAACTTAATCATGGTGTATTATTAGCTCATTGGCTTGAAAGCTTGACAGTGGTTTCTCAATTTGTTCTCCCAATAATTGCTTTTGCTTTAGTAATTGGATATAAGGGTGAAAAATCTAAGAAAAAAATATCCACTATAAAACCGTTTTTAATTTTAATATTAATTGCATTGGGGGTATATGGCTATATCTTTTTGATTGAACCTCCGACTAACTTTGTTAGGTTTAATGAAAAAGTATTTAATAGTTATTTTGCTTTGCAAATATTTGAAGTAGTAGTCATTATGCTTTTGAGCATTTATACTGGATTAAAAAAGTTTATAAGACCAAGATCAAAAATACTATTGTATATTGGATCAAGTCTCCCTTTCCTCTATTTATATATCGTAAGATATCATTATTGGGAAAAGAGTTATATTTTTGCTGATATTTTTGACCGTATCAATTATATTTTCTTTCTTTTTTCAGTTTTTGTTTTTCTTTATTATACTGTGGAAGTCTTCATTCTTTGGTATTCTTATAGTAAAAGACAAAGAATTAACGCTCTTACTTTAAAAAATGAAGGACTAAAAAAGCAGTTCCATATCCATGTTTTAATCCCATGTCTGAATGAAGAATTAGTGATTCAAACAACTTTAAAAAGTATTTTAAAAAATAATTACGAAAATCTAGTGGTGACAGTTATTGATGATGCAAGTGATGATCACACATTGGAAAAAATTTCTGAACTTAAGGATCCTAGATTAAATGTATTAAAACGATTGAAACCTAATGCACAGCAGGGAAAAGGAGTAGCTCTCAATTGGGCTTACTATCAAATTAGTGAACAAATTCAAGAAGCAGGAATTGCTCCTGAGGATGTCCTAATTGCGATAATCGATGCTGATACAAAACTTGATCATAATTACTTTGAAAAAGTCAATTGTGCCTTTAATCATGATGATAAACTTACTGGCTTACAATCAAAAGTCCGTGTTGCAAATTTACTTAAAGATGCTTCTCAGGATCTCGAATTTTCTGAAATTATCAATGCTACACAGTCTTTTAGAAGTTTGACCAATACTGTTGCCTTTGGTGGAAATGGTCAATTCTGTAAATTAAGTACTCTTCAGGCATTGAATGAAGACCCTTGGACAGATTCACTTGTTGAAGATTTTGATTTATCAACTCGTCTTTTTCTATCTGATATTGAAGTTAAAAATGCTCAATTCGATGATATTTACATTGAACAAACAGGGATTATCAATGATAATGAGGCTTTGGTTAAACAACGAGTGCGGTGGGCACAGGGAAATATTCAATCTTCAAAATATATTTTGCCGACTATTCGGTCAAAAAAATTGCAGAATAAACAGAAGTTTGAATTATTGATGACCCTACTGAAACCCTGGTTAATGGGGATTGAATATATCATTGTAATTTATACACTGATTATGATTGTTAATTCTGCTATCCTATCAGGGATTACTCAATCACTTAAAATTGTTGTTGTGCTTTTTATCGTGATGTCAATTTATATTATCTTTGTGAATTTTGTATGGGCTATTCTTTATAATAAAGAGAAGTCGCAAGAAAAAACAAGGGTGTGGGATGTAGTGAAAGATACGGTTAATCTGACGAAATTTCTACTTATTTTAACTCAAATTTATCCACAGTCAGCCATTCGATATTTCAACTCTAAAAATGATTGGGTAAAAACTAATCGTCAAGAAGAAAGTGTTGACCCTCATATTGATGAGTATAAAAAATAAGAAAAACCTGCCTTTTGGGCTAGGTTTTTTCTTTTGTATATTTGCGAAATTAGTTTTTTTAGTTTAAATATGTTAAAGTAGTTGTAGTTTTAAAAATAAATCAATAACACAATGGGTACTGGTAAAAACTAAAATTACCGGTTGAGAAAGACCATCAGACTTGAACAGGTTAAGACCTGCGTAAGAATGTGTCCGAGTTTTAATTGTATTTTCTTTATGAAAATCTTTTAGCTTATTTTCTTATCATACTAGAGCCCTCCTTGTGTCTATAAAGGAGTTTTTTGATGTCAATTTTAGAAAAGATTCAAGAAAAACAACCACTTATCTTAAATTTAGCGAATTTTGTAACTCCACAAAGAGTTGCGGATGCGATTAGTTTTGCTGGTGGTTCACCATTAATGACTGCGGAAATTTCAGAAAGTGAAACTTTAGTTGAAATTGCAGATGCTGTAGTGGTTAATATTGGAACCATTTCAGAAAAGGATTATCCGCTTTTTTTGACTATTTGTCAGTTAGCAAATCAAAAGCACAAACCTTTAATTTTGGACCCAGTTGCTGTCAATGTCCCTTTTAGAGCAAGTTTTGTCAAAAGATTAATGCAAGAGGTTAAATTTGATATCATTCGTGGAAATTCAGCAGAAATTGCTTGGTTTGCTGATAAAGAAAGCTTTAACAAAGGAATTGATGCACTTGAGTCAAATTTAGAAGTTGAGCAAGTGAGACTTGCTGCTAAAAAAACAGGAGCAGTCATTATTCAAACTGGAAAAGTTGATGTTATTTCTAATGGGTTTGAGGAACTATTTGTTGAAACTGATAGTCCACTTTTTAAAATTAATGTTGGCTGTGGGGACATGTTGTCAGCGATTGTTGGAACTTTTGCGACCGTATCTGATAATTTATTTAAGGCGGCTCATGAAGCCACAGAATTCTTCGGTGAATCTGGTGTGAAAGCTACTGAGCAAGTAGAAAATCTACCAGGAAATTTTGTGAATAGTCTTCTTGATAAAATCTATCAAGCGATGCAAGAGGTTAAGTAAGGGAGAAAAAGAAATGATTGATGTTTCTCAAGTTGTGACAATCGCTGGAATTGATTCTTCTGGTGGGGCTGGTATTAATGCTGACCTAAAAACTTTTCATAATCAAAAAGTATATTCGGCAACGATTGTGACAGGGTTGACAGCACAAAATACATATGGTGTACAAGAAATCTTACCGACAAATAAAGATTTTATTTTGGCTCAATTTGACTCAGTATTTTCTGATTTGAAAATTTCAGCAGCTAAAACGGGTGCACTTTTTGATGTTGCTCAAGTTGAAGCGGTAATTCAAGGCTTGAAAAAATATAAACCGAAGCATTTGCTGGTTGATCCGGTAATGGTGGCTAAAGGCGGGGCAATTCTTTTGACAAAAGAAGCTATTGATTTGATAAAAAATGAATTGTTACCTTTAGCAGAGTTGGTCACTCCCAACCTGGAAGAGGCACAGGTTATGTGTGGCTATAAAATTACTGACGAAAAGGAAATTTTAAAATCCCTTCATGATATTCAAAAGTTAGGTGCTAAAAATGTGCTGATTAAAGGTGGACATGGTAATGGAGAACTAGTCAGGGATTATTTATTGATGACAGATGGTTCTGTCAGTACTTATGACTCTAAAAGATTACTGACAGAAAGAACACACGGAACCGGAGATACACTTTCTTCTTATATTACAGCTCATTTAGCTTTAGGAGAAGATTTAAAAGAGGTGATGCCAAAAGCTAAATTATTTATTACTGAAGCTATTTCACAAACAATAAATGTTGGTCATGGACATGGACCATTAAATCATTGGGTGACAATTAATGAAAAATAAAATTTTAGACTTGAGGCTGTATTTTATTGCTGGGCCACAAGATTTTCCAAACCTTTCAATAGATGATGCTATTGAGCAAATTTCTGTAATCATTAAAAGTGGAATTACGGTTTACCAATTTCGTGATAAGGGAACAATTTATAAAAATAAAAATCAACGATTTGAAGTAGCAAAAAGGTTACAAAAGGTAGCCCAAGAATCGGCTGTTTCTTTTATTGTAAATGATGATGTTAAATTAGCGCGTGAATTGTCAGCAGATGGGATTCATGTTGGACAAGAAGATGAATCTGTCAGTAAAATTCGCGAGCTGATTGGCCAAGAAATGTGGGTAGGGCTTTCCGTCAGCAATGATGAAGAACTTAAAGCTGCTCAGATAAGTGGGGCTGATTATTTGGGAATTGGTCCGATTTATCCAACAAATAGTAAATCCGACGCAGCAGAACCAATTGGGATTAATCATTTAAGAAAAATGCTCTTGTCTAATCAGTTGCCAATCGTTGGGATTGGCGGAATTACTGAAAATTCACTGACAGAGCTCTCAAAAATTGGTCTGAACGGAATTGCGGTAATTTCTTTGCTGACAGCAGCCGAAAATGCCAAAAAAATTGTTCAAAAAATTAAGCAAAAAATTAATTAAAAAAGAAGTTGTACCCCTTAAAAATACAATAAATAAAATGATTACGTTTTCTTTTGATTATATAAATTAAACTTACACAAATGTAAGTTTTTTTTCCTTAATAAATGTTATAATCAGAGTAATAAATGATATGAGATTAACGGACTATTCTAAAAACCTCTTATTACTTTATAGATAAAAGGAGTTCCAATGGACAAGAAAAAAGAAATTCGTCTATTTTTGGCTAAAACAATATTTTACTTTATAACTATATTAATTCTACTCTATCTTTATTCCTACAGTCATACTGGCGGTGCGCACTTTATTTATAATGAATTTTAGAGAGAATCAATCATTAGAGGGTTAATTATGAAATTATTAGAACAAATTTTTGAAATTGCAAAAAATGAACCAGACCTTATCGTACTTGCTGAGCGTGAGCAGAAATTTACTTATCGTCAATTATTTGCCGCGGTTTCACATATCTCAGAACAAATCAATGAACGCAATTTAAATCAGCGTCCAATCTTGATTTTCGGTAAAAACGATTTTATCACTTTAGCAGCTATGCTTGCGACAAATTTAACTGGTCACGCCTATATTCCTGTTGATGCTCACACTCCATTTGAGCGGACAGAAATGATTAAAACAGCGGCAAAACCAGCGGTAGTACTTACAACAGTTGAACTGTCAGCAGATTTTGAAGCACTTTTTACTGACAGAATTTCAGTTGAACTTACTGACCAGATTTTGACTGACAAACTTCCAGCACTTGATTTTTCTAAAGCAGTTTCTGGAAATGACAGCAATTATATTATTTATACTTCTGGAACAACAGGGGTACCAAAAGGTGTTGAAGTCAGTCATGATAATCTTGTGACTTTCACCAATTGGATGAACAATGATTTTATGAAAATTGAAAATAATCAAATCTTGTCACAAGCCCTTTACAGCTTTGATTTATCAATTTTCAGCTTGTACCCAAGTCTTACAACTGGCGGAACATTAATTTCTCTTTCACGTGACGAAACAACAAACTTCAAATTACTTTTTGAACGTTTGAATAAAACGGTCATCAATACTTGGATTTCAACACCATCATTTGTTGATATTTGCTTATTGGACCCCTCGTTCACTGAAAAAGAACACCCTCAATTAGTTCAATTTATTTTCTGTGGCGAAGAATTAACAAAGAAAACAGCAGAAAAATTACTGACAGCTTTTCCGTCAGCAAATATTTATAATACTTATGGTCCGACAGAAGCAACAGGAGCCATTTCATCAGTAAAAATTACGAAAGAATTACTGACAGAAAATGATCGTGTTCCAATTGGTTTTGCCAAACCAGGTGTTGACTTAAAAATTATGGATAAGGAAATCATCATTGTTGGTGATTCGGTAGCCAAAGGTTACTTTGAAAATCCAGAAAAAACTGAGCAAGCCTTTTTCACAGTGGACGGCAAACCCGCCTATCATACAGGAGATGCCGGTTCAATTTCCGCTGACGGAATGCTTCGTTACCAAGGACGAATTGATTTTCAAGTTAAATTTAACGGATTCCGTATTGAACTTCAAGATATTGAAGCCAATATTCAAAACTTAAAAGAGATTGAAAAAGCAGTAGTCTTACCGAAAACGAATGACCAGCATAAAGTCACCGCGTTAATTGCTTATTTAGAAACGGAAAAAACATTTGAAGACCGTGCAGCCGAACGCGCCTTCACTAAAGTACTCAAAGCTGAACTTTCAAAAACAATTATGGATTACATGATGCCAACTAAGTTTGTTTACCTTAAAAAGTTCCCATTGAATCAAAATGGCAAAGTTGACCGCAAGGCACTCGCCCAAAAAGAGCGAGGTGGCAACTAGTGCAACCCTATTCAACACCCTTTTACTTCTTGATTTTAGGATTTGCTTTAATTCCTATCGTTATCGCCCAGCTTCTGGGCAAAAAACTCATGTGGTATCAAGTCTTACTGACTATCGCTTTTCTTTGGCTGACATTTTCAGGAACAGTGACAATTTGGGCTTTAATCGGCTTCGGAGTCTTCCAAACTATTATTGTTAAATTTTACGAGTGGTACAGAGTAAAACAAAACAAGAATCAGAGTTTTGTTTTCTATCTCATCATTCTGCTCTCTATTTTGCCATTAGTGATTGTCAAAGTGCATCCGCTGCTTAATCCAGGACCAGGACCAGGTTCGATTCTTGGATTCTTAGGAATCTCTTACATTAGTTTTAAGACAGTGGCCATGATTATGGAAATAAGAGACGGACTGATTAAAGCTGTTCCTCTTAAAGAATTTCTTTACTTTCTCTATTTCTATCCAACGATTTCATCAGGACCAATTGACCGCTTCCGCCGTTTTGTTAAAGAACTCAAAGCGCCAGTTGTCACTGAGAAATACCTTGATTTATTAAATAAAGGAGTCTTTAGAATTTTCCAAGGTTTCCTTTATAAATTCATCATTGGATACTTGATTGACCAATATTGGCTACATGGTATTGCAATCTCTGCAACGATACATCCAAGCTTCTTGAATGTTTCCTCATCAATGTATGCTTATGGCCTCTACCTATTCTTTGACTTTGCTGGCTACTCGCTCTTTGCTATTGGTGTCAGCAATTTAATGGGATATGACCTCCCCCATAACTTTAACAAACCATTCTTAGCTAAAAATATTCACGATTTTTGGCAAAGATGGCACATGACCTTGAGTTTTTGGTTCCGTGACTTTGTATTCATGAGATTAGTGAAAACATTCATGGTCAAAAAATGGTCTAAAAATATGGTAACTATCTCGAATATTGGTTACCTTGCAAATATGTTACTCATGGGATTTTGGCATGGTTTAACTTGGTATTACATCCTTTATGGTTTTTACCACGCCATGTTAATGATTGGTTATGACGCATGGAAACGTCTGAAGAAGCGTAAAAACTGGAAAATTCCAGATAATAAATGGACAAGTGCTATAAGCATCTTCATTACATTTAATCTAGTATTTATCAGTTTCCTGATCTTCTCAGGAATACCAAATTACATTATTATGCACTGCATAGATCCACATTTCCCACTTCCTAACTTCTAAAAGTCGTTAGGCATACTATAAAAAAACATTAGGAGAAAGAAAAATGAAAGAACAAATTTTTGATATTATCGAAACCGTATCAGGCACAGACGAATTCCGTGAAGACTTAGACATGGATTTGTTTGAAGAAGGAATTCTTGATTCAATGAGAGCCATCATGCTCATTGTTGAATTAGAAGGTGCTTTTGATATCAGTCTTCCACCATCAGAAATGGACCGTGAAGATTGGAATACAGCAAATAAAATAGCAGCACGTGTTCAGGAAAAAAAGGATGAAAATTAAAATCTTTAGAGCCATTGGCCCATTAATTGCAGCTTTAGCCCTTGTTGGCTTACTGATATTTCTCCCAATAAATGTTGGTATGAAATACTCAAAAGACCAACTTGTTAAATTTGCTCAATCACCACTAAATACTCCAAGCTTTACAGGCTATTCAATTAAAAAACAAGCCTATTCAGACCCCGAGTTTTTACCAGTTCTTGGTTCATCAGAAATGGAACATGTGGATTCTTTTCACCCAAGTGCCTATTTCAAAAAATACAATTCTGGTTTTACACCATTTTTAGTAGGACAACCAGGAACAACTACTTTAACCCACTTTTTCTACATGAACTCTGTGGCAAATGAGTTAAAAAATCGTAAAATTGTTTTTGTCATTAGTCCACAATGGTTTTCAAAACAAGGAATTGTTGAAAGTGAATTGAAAAACTTTGTATCCAAAGGTGAGATTTACGGTTGGTTAAAAGAAGCAGACCCTAAAGCAAATACCACCACCCAACTTGCAAAACATTTATTAAGATTTAGATCGCTTAAATCTGAAGAGACGATTTATAATTCTCTAGAACGTCTAGCAGATAAAAAACCACTGACCACTCTACAAAAAATGACTGTGGCGACCAATCTTCAATTTTGGCGAAAAGAAGATTTACTCTTCTCAAGTGTTTCACAATTCACGGCACAACCTCTCGGACTTACGCCAAAAATTAATAAGTTTGCTAAAGAATTACCCCAAGATCCAACCTCTGAAAACTTAGAAAAATTAGCAGTTGACCAAGGAAAACATAGTTCAAATAACAATCCTTTTCAAATCAATAACCAAGTTTGGGATAAGAAAATAAAATCTAAATACAAACATCTTGAAAATTTTAAAAAGCATGTTTCCTATTTAGAAAGTCCAGAGTATCAGGATTTCCAACAACTTTTGAACGTATTTGCAAAAAATAATAATGACGTTTTATTTGTTATCCAACCAGTAAATGGCTCATGGTCATCTTACACAGGAGTATCAAAAGCAACACTCGAAAATTTCAGCTCTAAAATTAAAACACAATTGCGCAGCCAAGGCTTTTATCAAATTGCTGACTTAACAGATATGTATGACACGCCTTATGCCTCTGGAGATACCGTCCACTTTGGTACTAAAGGTTGGTTAGCCACAGACAAAGCGATTGAAAAATTCATGAAGACACCAAGCAAGGTCAACTATCATATTGATAATTCGTTATTTTTATCAAAAGATTGGGCAATGAATGGTGCAACAGAGTTTATAGTAAATTAAAAATAAAAAAGATTGACAAAAAAGAATATGTCAGTTATAATAATAAAGGTTATGTCTATGACATAATCGTCGGTAGGTGAGGCTACCGCAGGGATACGGGTTGCTGCCGCAGAGTCGTGGAGACACGATGAGAGGGCTAACAGTTCTAACAGTTCACGTCGACAAACAAGGCGTGAAATAGTGCAACAACATTGCCCTGCGGAGCTAAAGCTTGAACGATAGCTTGTAACTGATTCGCTCTATAGTAGTGGTATCTTTTTTGGAATTATTCCCTTGCCTACGTTTAAGTTTTGTAGGCAAGGTTTTTTATATTTAAAAAGGAGGTGAAAACGGAAATGGAATCCCAGAGTATTAATAGTCCCGAGCCTGATAGGCCGCAGATAATTAACGTGATAAGAGCAGCTTTCCGTTTTTATCACCTTCTTTAAAGTGCCTAACGTTTGGGACTGTACAGACAAAAATATTATAGAATATGAGGTACAGACCAATGAAAAAAATTAGAAAAACACTCGAAAACACAAAAAGAGCTACAACATTTGTAGATAACAATGAAATAAATGCAAGATTAGAATTTGCAAAAACTTCTACAAAAGAGGAGCTATTTCAAAAATTTAAAACATCAAATAAAGGATTAAGTGAAGAACAAGTAGAAATCTCTCGTGAACAATATGGAGATAATACGATTACGCGTGGTAAAAAAACTTCACTTATTAAACGGCTTTATCAAGCGTTCATCAATCCTTTTACCATTATATTGTTTGTCTTAGCATTAGTTTCAGCTTTTACGGATATTATCTTAGCAGCTCCTGGTGAGAAAAATCCCCAAGGACTCATTATCATTACTACAATGGTTTTAATCTCAGGAATTCTGCGTTTCGTTCAAGAGACTAGAAGTGGAAATGCTGCTGAGAATCTCTTAAAAATGATTACGACGACGACAAACGTTCATAGATTAGAATCAGGAAGTCAAGAGATTCCTATTGAAGAAGTTCTCGTAGGCGATATTATCCATCTATCAGCTGGAGACATGGTTCCAGCAGACCTTAGGATTATTCAAGCAAAAGACTTATTTATCAGCCAAGCCTCTTTAACTGGTGAAAGCGAACCAGTAGAAAAACTAGATTTAGCTACTGATGAAAAAGATGATTCAATCACAGAATCAGTAAACCTAGCCTTCATGGGTTCAAATGTCATTTCTGGTAGTGCTTATGGAATTGTAATTGCAACTGGAGATGCGACCATTTTTGGTGAAATGGCAAAAAGTGTAACCGAAGACTCAACTAAAACAACTTTTGAAAAAGGCGTTAACTCAGTTTCATGGGTCCTTATTCGCTTTATGTTAGTTATGGTTCCATTTGTCTTATTGATCAATGGTTTCACTAAAGGTGATTGGATGGAAGCCGCACTATTTGCTTTAGCAGTTGCTGTTGGTTTAACACCAGAAATGTTACCAATGATTGTGACAACTTGCCTAGCAAAAGGTGCAGTCACAATGTCAAAAGAAAAAACAATCATCAAGAACCTAAATTCTATTCAAAATCTAGGTTCAATGAATATTCTCTGCACTGATAAAACTGGAACATTAACACAAAATAAAGTAGTATTAATGCGTCATTTAGATATTCATGGGCAAGAAAATATTCGAGTATTAAGACATGGATTTTTGAATAGTTACTACCAAACTGGTTTAAAAAATTTAATGGATTTGGCAATTATCGAAGGAGCCGAAGCCAAGCAAGATAAAAATCCTGAACTGGGTGGTCTAAGTAGTAAATATACAAAAGTTGATGAAATTCCTTTTGATTTTGAAAGACGTCGGATGAGTGTTGTAGTAAAAAGCAATAATACTAATGGAGCGACTTCAAAAACTCAAATGATTACTAAAGGTGCAGCTGAAGAAATGTTAGACATCTGTACTTTGGTTGAAGATAAGGAAAATGTTGTTCCTTTAACTCCTGAACTCAGAGCATATATTCTAAAAAAAGTTGATGAACTTAACGAAGAAGGAATGCGCGTGATTTTAGTCGCTCAAAAAACAAATCCTTCACCAGTAGATACATTCTCGGTTCAAGATGAATCTGAAATGGTGTTAATGGGTTATCTTGCCTTTCTAGATCCACCCAAAGAATCTACAGCAAAAGCAATCAAAGCACTCAATAAATATGGGGTATCAGTTAAAATCTTGACTGGTGATAACGATAAAGTTACTCGTTCAGTTTGCAAACAAGTAGGACTTCCAGTTGATAAAACTATTTTAGGCTCTGATATCGACCAATTAGATGATAATGAATTGGCAAAGGTTGCCAAGGAAGCTTCTGTTTTTGCTAAGTTATCACCTCAACAAAAAGCCAGAATAGTAACAACACTTAGAAATTCAGGCAATAGTGTCGGCTATATGGGAGATGGTATTAATGACGCAGCAGCAATGAAATCATCTGACGTTGGAATTTCAGTAGATAGTGCTGTAGATATTGCCAAAGAGTCAGCTGATGTAATTTTGTTAGAAAAAGATTTAATGGTTCTTGAAAAAGGAATTATTGAAGGAAGAAAAACCTATGCTAACATGATTAAGTATATAAAAATGACAGCAAGTTCTAACTTTGGTAATATGTTCTCAGTTCTAATCGCTAGTGCATTTTTACCATTTATCCCAATGTTATCTATTCATATTCTCTTACTTAATTTAATCTATGATTTCTCTTGTACCGCTATTCCTTGGGATAATGTCGATGAAGAATATTTGGTTGTTCCAAGAAAATGGGATGCAAGTTCTGTAAGTAAATTCATGTTATGGATTGGACCAACCAGTTCCGTATTCGATATTACAACTTATCTCCTAATGTTCTTTGTGATTTGTCCAGCGACATTTGGACCATTTAGCTCTCTTGTTCCTGGAAGTACAGCATATATTGGATTTATCGCGCTCTTCCATACTGGCTGGTTTGCTGAATCAATGTGGACTCAAACCTTGGTTATCCATATGATTCGTACTCCTAAAATTCCATTTTTACAAAGTCGTGCTTCGGCTCCATTAACAATCTTAACTTTCATGGGAATCATTGGACTCACAATCATTCCATTCACAAGCTTTGGACATTCAATTGGTTTAATGGCTTTACCAATTAACTTTTTCCCATGGCTAATTTTAACAGTAGTGATGTATATGATGCTTGTCACCATATTTAAAAAAATATTTGTTTCAAAATACGGTGAATTACTTTAAATAAAAAATAAAAGTGGTGATAATTTATCCCACTTTTATTTTACTTTGGTATAGTCTATGCTATAATTAAATCAAGAAAAGTAAGGTGAAAAAATGAAAACATCAAAAAATGAACAAGACTATCTAAAGGCAATATATAGCCTAAAAAATGAAAATAATGGATCTGTTAGTATTAATGCCATTGCTCAAAAATTATCAGTATCATCACCAAGCGCCACTGAAATGATTAAACGATTAGCCAAAAAAGAACTTGTTATCCATAAACCTTATTATGGGGTATCACTTACAGACTTAGGGAAGCATGAAGCGAGATTTATTTTAAAGAGTCATCGGGTCTGGGAAACTTTTCTTTTTGAAAAGGTTGGTTATACAATGGAGGAAGTACACGATGAAGCCGAAAATTTAGAACATGCTTCATCGCCTAGGTTGATTGAATCTCTATATGTCTTAATGGGATATCCAGCAACTGACCCTCACGGCTCAGAAATTCCTACAGAATCATTTTGGGTGAAAAACGAAGTGGAACTAACGCTTGATGAGGCACAAATTGAGCAGACCTACCATGTTACTGTGATAGAGGAGGAAGGAAAAAATTTTTTCAAAAAATTAGAAATTTCTCTTCCACATCTTATTAAAGTAATCGATATATTAGAAGATAAATCAATAATTATTAAAGAAGATAGAGAAAGTTCAATTGTTATTCCACCTTTTTTACAGGATAAAATTCACTTAATGCGAAGAAGATAAGGAAATACAAAAAGTCCAAGAAATTTACTTGGGCTTTTTATTGTTCTCTGATTAACCTATAGTTTAAAACTATAGGTCATCATATTAAAAATGTATTATTAAAGTTTTATTAAATTTGATAATATAGACCTATTAAAAATTGGAGACTATGACTATGAAAAAATCAATTATTGCTTTCCCACGCATCGGTTCAAACCGTGAATTAAAATTTGCTCTTGAAAAGTATTTTCGTAAAGAAATTACAGAAGAAGAATTACAAAAAGTGGCTAAAGAAATTCGTTTAGAAAATTGGAAAAGTCAAAAAGAAGCTGGAATTGACTTACCTATTTCTAATGATTTTTCTTTCTATGACCAAACCTTAGATTTATCAATCGCTCTAGGTGCAATTCCAGAGTCTTATAAAAATTTAGAATTAAATGAACTAGATACTTTATTTGCATTAGCGCGTGGTTTCCAAGATAAACAAAATGACGTAAAAGCAAGACCAATGAAAAAATGGTTCAATACAAATTATCATTATTTAGTTCCGGAAATTAATAAAGATACGATTATTAAAGCAAATTTTTCAAAATTATTAAATGAATATAAGGAAGCAAAAGCTGCTGGATTTGAAACTAGACCAACAATTATTGGCCCATATACATTTTTAGTTTTAGCAGATTACAAGTCAGGAGCCACGAAAGATACAGTATTATCTGGGGTTGTTGTAGCTTTTCAAACACTACTAAAAGAACTTAATCAACTAGGAGTAGAATGGTTACAGATTGAAGAACCAGCACTTGTTTTAGACCAAACTGAAGAAGAAAAAAATTTATTTGTGAGTATTTATGAAGAACTACTTAAGAGTAAAAACAACCTTAAGATACTTCTTCAAACATATTTTGGAGATATTCGTGATAGCTATAAAGAAATAATAAATCTTAATTTTGAGGGTATTGGTCTTGATTTTATAGAAGGAAGAGATTCTTTAGCTCTTATTCAAAAATACGGTTTTCCCAAAGAGAAAATACTTTTTGCAGGACTAGTAAATGGAAAGAATATTTGGCGTAATAATTATCAAAAGACACTTGAACTACTAGCTGCATTAGATGAAGTAGAAAATATCGTAATTAATACAAGCTGCTCTTTACAACACGTTCCAGTAACAGTAAAAAATGAGACAAAATTATCAAAAGAAATTCTTAAACATTTTTCATTTGCCACAGAAAAATTAAATGAAATTGATGAAATTGCAGAAATTTATTTTAATAAAAATACTCCCTTATTGAATAAGAATATTGAGCTTTTTAAAAATAAAAGAGTTCAAGAAAATGAACAACTTAAGCAAAAACTTGATCATTTAACAGAGAAAGACTTCACTAGGCAACCGTCACTAGTCGAAAGGCGAGCAAGTCAATCCCAATCACTTAATCTACCGCTTTTACCAACTACAACAATCGGTTCGTTTCCCCAAACAACAGAGGTGAGAAAAGCCCGTCTACAAAATAAACGAGGGGAACTAAGCCAAGCAGACTATGAAACATTTTTAAAAGAGAAAATTAAAGAATGTCTTAAACTCCAAGAAGATATTGGATTAGACGTTTTAGTCCATGGTGAGTTTGAGCGAAACGACATGGTTGAGTACTTTGGAGAAAAGTTAGAAGGTTATGTTTTTACTCAAAAAGCATGGGTTCAATCTTACGGGACACGTTGTGTCAAACCTCCAATCGTGTGGGCTGATATCACTAGACCAGAAGCTATGACCGTACGTTGGTCAGCCTATGCTCAATCTCAAACATTAAAACCAGTAAAAGGAATGCTGACAGGTCCTGTAACTATTCTAAATTGGTCTTTTCCACGAGAAGATATTTCGTTAAAAGCAAGTACTTTACAATTGGCACTAGCTGTTCAAGAAGAAGTCCTTGACTTAGAAAAAGCTGGTATTAAGATTATTCAAATTGATGAGGCAGCTTTGAGAGAAAAGTTACCGTTGCGCAAAAGTGATTGGTACAAAGAGTATCTAGATTGGGCAATTCCTGCTTTTCGTTTAGTTCATTCTAAAGTAAAACCAGAAACACAAATTCACACGCATATGTGTTATTCTGAATTTGAAGACATTATTCCATCCATTGACGCAATGGATGCTGATGTAATTTCTTTTGAAGCAAGCAGAAGTGAACTATCAATTATCGACGCATTAAAAGCTCACCATTTTCAAACTTTAGTTGGACCTGGAGTCTATGATATTCATTCTCCAAGAATACCTAGTGTAAAAGAAATACAAAATCAATTAGAAAAAATATTGGCCAAACTACCAATTGAACAAGTTTGGGTAAATCCAGATTGTGGTCTTAAGACACGTGGTAAGGCTGAAACCATTCCTAGTTTAAGAAACTTAGTTGAAGCAACTAGGGAGCTAAGAAAGGAAAAAATTGAATATGACAAATAATTCCAAAATTCTTTCTTTTGAAGTTTTTCCACCTACAACTCAAATTGGAAGTACCAACTTGGTAAAGACTTTGAATAGCCTGAGAACTCTTTCGCCAGATTTTATCAGTGTAACTTGTAGTAACAATAATTATGATAACATTGGTGATACAACTATAAAGTTTGCTGATTATGTAAACAATACACTAGGTATTCCAGCAGTTGCTCATTTACCTGCCGCTTATTTAGATAAAAATCAAGTGATCGAAATTTTGGAACGGTTAAAAGATAAACAAATCAAAAAAATTCTTGCTTTAAGAGGTGATATCAGCGATGAACCGATGAAAGAAGATTTTAGATTTGCAAGTGATTTGGTTAAGTTTATCAAAGATTATGATGATAGTTTTGAAATTTTAGGTGCCTGCTACCCTGATATTCACCCCGAATCAGTAAATCGAGTGAGCGATTTTCATTATCTGAAAGAAAAAGTAGATGCTGGTTGTGACAGATTAATCACGCAGCTATTTTTTGATAATGATAGTTTCTATGATTTTCAAGAACGATGCGCAATTGCTGAGATTAATACTCCAATATTTGCTGGAATAATGCCAGTAATCAATCGAAATCAAATTCTTCGTCTATTAAAAAATTGTAATACGCCATTACCAGCAAAATTTATTAGAATACTCGAGAAATATGAACATAACCCTATCGCTTTAAGAGATGCTGGAATTGCTTATGCCATCGACCAAATTGTTGATTTAGTAACAGAGGATGTTGCTGGTATTCACTTATATACGATGAATAATGCAAATACAGCACACTCCATCCATACTTCAATTTCTTCTTTATTCACCGTTTGATACATAATAAAAGTTATGTAAAAAGAAATTTTGAAATAAAATTAAGAAAAAATAGATAAATAATTGACAAATCAAAAAATTTTAATTATACTAACTAATAATATTAAATATCGAGGTTCCAAAATGATTAACAACTTTAAAAAATTTTATTTTTTCTTTATGAATGATCCACATTAGTTTTTGGCTAATAAAATGTGGGTCCTCTTTGATGTTCGTTAATCATCTAGGGGATAAAGAAGACGTCCCCTGGGACGTCTTTTTTTATTATAAAGGAGGCACATAAAAAGTAAATAGAAAAATTTATTGCAGGTAAAATATTATTAAGTATTTTTACTAAAAAAATATAGAAAAAAGGTAAAAGATGACTTTTAAAGAACTCAGTAACAAAATTAACATTCAAGATGTAAAAGAGCTAAATCATTTAAATGATGAGCAGCGAGAAAAGAAAGAAATACGTGATAAGGAACTTGAAGCAATAATTAAAGGCGAAGATGATAGAATTCTCTTAGTCATTGGCCCCTGCTCATCAGATAATGAAGCTGCAGTTTTAGAATATGCTCACAGATTGTCAAAACTTCAAAAAGAAGTAGAAGATAAAATTTTTATTGTGATGCGTGTTTACACTGCAAAACCAAGGACAAACGGAGATGGATATAAAGGTCTCATTCATGAACCTGATGCAGATGGACACACAGACCTCATCAATGGGATAAAAATGGTTCGTGACCTCCACTATAAAGTAATTACTGAAACTGGTCTGACTACGGCTGATGAGATGCTATACCCAGAAAATCTACCGTTAGTTGATGACTTAGTAAGTTACTACGCGGTGGGCGCTCGCTCAGTTGAAAATCAACAACATCGCTTTGTTGCCTCAGGAATAGATGCCCCAACAGGAATGAAAAATCCGACATCAGGTAATTTAAAAGTTATGTTTAATGGAATGTATGCGGCCCAACAATCCCAAGATTTTCTATTTGGGAATGCTGAAGTAGAAACATCAGGAAATCCATTAGCTCATGCCATCCTTCGTGGTGGACAAGATGAAAATGGTAAAAACCATCCAAATTACTATACAGATAATCTTCTTGAAAGTATTGAAATATACGAAAAAATGGGCTTAAAAAATCCATTTATTGTTATTGATACCAATCATGATAACTCTGGGAAGAAGTATATGGAACAAATAAGAATTGTACGCCAAACATTAGTCAATCGTAATTGGGATGAACAAATTCATAAATATGTCAGAGGGTTTATGATTGAATCATATCTTGAAGATGGTCGTCAAGACAAACCAGAAGTATTTGGAAAATCAATCACTGACCCATGTTTGGGTTGGGATAAAACAGAAGAACTTATTAATGAAATTTATAATTCATGATTGTAGAATGAAAAGGAACGAGTGAGAAACTTAATAGAATATTTTCATATTCTGTTCAAATAGAAAATAAATGTTTCTACCAAAAGTAAAGAGCCAAACCTTATTGTATCACCTTTTAGAATAATAATATAAAAGAGTAGTTTTGCTACTTTTTTTATTTATCTTTTTCTATAAGTTTTAGTTTATTAAAAAATAAATCTCTCATTTGTGTATTTTTTAAAAATAAGATGTATAATGTATTTATCATCTACAGATGTAAACTTTACAAAAAAATAGGAGAACTAAGATGACTTATAAAACTAGTACTGAAAACAAAGCGTTAGAAATTGTAAATGTTAAATCACTTGAAGGTAAAGTGAAACAAAGTATGGAGGCTGCGTGAAATAAAGGTGCCTTTGGGTATATCCGTGGTGGCTCTGAAGATGAGTGGACACTGAATGAAAATACATCAGCATTTAACAAAAAACAAATTATGCCTCGAGTATTAAGAGGAATTGATTCTGCAGATTTAAGTACCTCACTCTTTGGTATAAAATTAAAAACACCAATTATCCAAGCGCCAGTTGCCGCCCAAGGCCTTGCTCATGAAGAAGGAGAAGTTGCAACTGCTAAAGCAATGGCTGAAGTTGGCTCAATCTTTTCAATTAGTACTTACGGAAGTACATCAGTGGAAGACGCCGCAAAAGCAGCACCAGATGCACCGCAATTTTTCCAATTATACATGAGTAAAGATGACAAATTTAATGAATTTCTTTTGAAAAAAGCTGTATCAGCTGGAGTTAAGGCGATTATTTTAACCGCTGATTCAACACTAGGTGACTATCGAGAAGAAGATATTGTCAATCATTTCCAATTTCCTTTACCAATGCCAAATTTAGCTGCTTTTTCAGAAAGTGATGGAACTGGCAAAGGAATCAGCGAAATTTATGCAGCAGCAAAACAAGGCCTTGTTTTAGAAGATATTCAAAAAATTAAAAAAATAACTAATCTTCCTGTAATTGTTAAGGGTGTTCAATCTCCTATTGATGCAGATGATGCCATTAACGCTGGCGCAGATGGTATCTGGGTTTCAAATCATGGGGGACGACAATTAGATGGAGGGCCTGCTTCAATTGATGTCTTACCCCTCATCGCCAAAAGTGTTAATCATCGGGTTCCTATCGTTTTTGATAGTGGAGTTAGACGTGGAGAACATGTCTTCAAAGCTTTGGCACAAGGAGCAGATATCGTTGCGGTAGGTCGCCCAGTTCTTTATGGTTTGAATTTAGGTGGGGCAAAAGGCGTTCAATCTGTTTTTGAACACTTAAACAAAGAATTAAGTATTACTATGCAACTTGCTGGAACAAAAAATATTGATGAAGTCAAACATACCCCTTTGATTGACTAATAGTTCAAATAAAAAAAGCACCTTAGAGAGGTGCTTTTTTTATTCTACTTGATAAAATAGTTAGTTTTGAAAGTTGATCTGATCAATTTTTGAAACAATCTCCTTATCTACCCAAACCGAGATACTTCCATCATTGACGTAAAATTCAGCCCCTCCATTTTGATCCAGTGTAATAGGTATTTCATGTCTTCCAAATAAATCTACATATACTTTACCTGCGTGAGCCTTATCAATCATCATATATTTTGAGCCACCATTTTTATTGGTTAAAATACATGATAATCCATATTCCTTATTATCTATTTTTAAAATAATTGTCCATCCAATAATATCAGGATGATCAAAATAATCATTTTCCTTTAAAAACTCAGAGTTCTTACGCATTGCTATCATAGTTCTTAAGTTATCACCTACAGGATTAACATTCCGTGACGGTATTCCATATAAATCTCCCCAAAAGACAGTGGGAGTTCCTTTTTTGCGGAGTAAAATTAAGCTATAAGCGTGCTCTTTAAACCAGGCCGGAATCCAAGATTGAAGAGCCTGTCCTTCTTGAGTATCATGGTTATCAACAAAAGTGACCGCGAGTTCTGGATGGCTAGCAGTGAGTGTGTGATCAAAAAGTGTACGCATGTCAAATTCCCCATTGGTTGAAGAGGCCTCTTTCAGATTAAAGTGTAGTGGTACATCAAATAATTGTATTTTATCACCAGATTGTTCAAGATAATACTCTAATTTTCCAATATCATCAGACCAGTACTCTCCAACAATAAAAAGTTTCTTATTCAATTGCTTTTCTCTTTGCTCAAGCCATTTATCAAAATATTTGAAATCAATATGTTTTACTGCATCTAAGCGAAAACCATCAATTTTTGTCATTTCTGAAAACCAATGTCCCCATTTTTCAAGTTGTTCTACCGTTTCAGAAACACTAAAGTCAAGATCAGCGCCCATTAAATAATCAAAATTATTGTTCTCCGAATCTACATTTTCGTCCCACTTATGTCCTTCAAATTCAAGAATTTCTTCTTGATTTCTTCTTTCGTCGTAATCAATTCCCGTAAAGTTGTGCCAGGTCCATGTATAATTGTCGTATTTTCCTTTTCTTCCTGGAAATGTAAATTTGGTCCAAACTTCAACAGTTTTATTATCTTCAATGTTATGAAGATGATTATCTTCTGCCTTAATATCAGCTTCAATAATTTCTGTCTCATCAGCGCCCATCATATGATTAAAAACGATATCCGCATACACTTCCATATTGTTGTGGTGTAGTTGATTAATTAAATCAAGATATTCATCTTTAGTCCCATACTTTGTAGGAATTGTTCCTTTTTGATCAAATTCTCCTAAGTCAAATAAATCATAGATCCCATAACCAACATCTTCAACTCCAGAAGCAGCCTTGGAAGCTGGAGGTAACCACAATCCAGAAAAACCTAACTTCCCTAAGTCAGGAATATTTTTTTTTATATTATTCCAGTGCTGAGAATCTGAGGGTAAATACCATTCAAAAGCTTGAAGGATTGTTTTCATAAAATCATTTCTCCTTTTTCAAATTGACACAATTCTTTTCTAAAAATTAGCTCCATTAATAATTAGTATACACAAAAAGGAATCTGATGGACAGCAGAATGTTTTGGAATTAACTATAATATTCAAAAATATGATACCAGCAACATTAATGACTGTATTTTTTGTAAGACGATATTTTTGAATATTCTGAAATTTAATCATACAATAAGCTTATACTGAATCGAAAGGAGTTACAACATGAAAGAAATTCCATACAGCAATATACTCTTAGTAGCTAAAAACTCACATCTTTATTTTTTTGATACCTTAAATAATAATAATAATATTGATATAATTTCAGGGCGTCGATTAGTATACCTTACAAAAAATTATTTAGGAAAGCGCAAGCTTGACCATTATCAGCTTATTATATTTTTAGATTCAGGTTTTAAAGTTAATTACCCTAATATTATAAAAGATTTTACTGAGGCAAAGATGATTCTATTTTTTTGGAACCATTTGACTCAAAAATATATTGATTTACTACACACCTCTAGGGAAATAGGAGTAATTGACTCCTACTATAGTTTTGATCCTATTGAAGCAAAGAAATATGGACTATATCATAACTCTACCTTTTATACTCCTTGTGTGGATTTACCGTTTCAAATACCTGACTATGATTTGTTTTTCGGAGGGAATGATAAAGGAAGAACTAAACTTGCTCATGTTATTTTAGACAAATGTGCCAGTTTAGATGTTTCAATATTACTTTATATCATTAATGGGGAAAAAGGCTTTAAAAATAAAGGATATTTACCCTATCCAAAATTTTTAGAGTTCTTAATTAACAGCAATGGTATTCTTGAAATCATGCAAGAAAATCAGACAGGATTGACTTTGAGAACAATGGAGTCCCTTTTCTTTAATAAAAAATTAGTTACAACAAATAAAGCTATCAAGCATTACCTATTTTACCATCCAGATAATATCTTTATTTTGGGGGAGGACTCAATAGAGAACTTATCTAAATTTTTGGAAAGAGACTATTATCCGCTAGAACATGAAAAAGTCAATTTTTTTGAAAGTCAAAACTGGTTTGAAAGATTCTTATTTCCCGAAAAGGAATTACTGAATATTGAATACCGTGATAGTTTATTAGATTATTAAAATCTATATAATAAGAAATTAATAAGGAGTTATAAGCAGAAAAATAGAATAAAAAGACGCCTCTTTCGATGTTTTTTATTCTTCTCATGTAATTACCTCTATAAATTCCTAGGTTATTTTTAAATATTTAATTAAGTTATACAGTGAATACGTATTTTCCTTTTTTAAAAATATAACTAATTTCTTGATATATTTCATAATTTCTATTATTAGTTTTGGTAACCAAATCTTGAACATGCTATACTATAATAGAATAAAAATTTAGGAAATGGTGTTTTATGTCAGCTATTAGTTTTATTGCTGTGATGATGATTGGTGTTATCGGTGCAAATGTAATCAAAGAGTTTTTTCCACAAATTTCAGAAACTTTTATCTTGATTGGAGTGGGCCTTATTTTAGGTTTCTTGCCAGAATTTAAGAATTTCGAATTAGAACCAGAGTTTTTCATGATGTTAATTATTGCTCCACTAATGTTTTATGAGGGTAGTAAGACTTCATTAAAAAAGGTAAGGAAAAATTTTAGAGGAATATTTTTTTTATCAATCACTTTAGCGGTAGTTACGGTACTTTTAGTAGCAGTGATGACGAATAATATAATGGGGAGTTGGATATTTCCTTTAGCTATCTGTTTTGCAGCGATTGTAACCCCAACAGATGCAGTCGCTGTAAAATCAATAATTTCAGGAAAAAAAATGCCTCAAGGAGTTAATGAGGCAGTTGAATTCGAATCTTTATTCAATGATGCAACGGGGTTAGTCTTACTGAGCCTAGGGTTATCTGTTTTAGAAAGTGGACATTTTAGTATTTGGGAAGGAATTGGTCGATTTATTTTTGTCTCAATAGGCGGAACCTTCATTGGTTTGGTTGTCGGTGCCTTACTAGTAAGAATTAGAACAGCGATCAATCTGCGAGCCACTCGCCCGGAAGCCACAATAATTCCTATTTCAATCCTGACCCCTTTCTTTATTTATTTGTTAGCAGAACACTTTGGGACTTCTGGTGTCCTAGCTGTAGTTGCTGCCGGGTTGATTCATAATTTTGAAGGAAATATGCTTAAACTAACTTCAACTAATGTTCAATTAACAAATAATACAATCTGGGAGATTTTAAGTGATATTTTGAATAACTTTGTTTTTATTATCTTGGGTGTAAGTCTATTTGGAATTTGGGATATCTTTAAGTCACTTGGTTGGAAAGAATCAATTGTATTATTTTTGATAAGCGTTTTAGTTTACTTACTGATGTTATTTATAAGAAAATATTGGACCAATAGAAAAGGGAATAGATCAATTGAACATTTTTTCTCTAATAATAAAGAAGAGCGTAGTAGAGATTCAACAATTTTTGCGCTATCTGGAGCCCATGGAACGATGACATTAGCAATGGCTTTCTCATTGCCTTTGAATACTAATATTTTGAGCAATGAAAATAGAGAGATTATTATTACAATGGCTGCTATTGTAATCCTCTTAAGTCTCATTGTCCCAACGCTTATTCTTCCAAAATTACTGCCTGTGCTTGAGAGCGAGAGCTCTGATAATATTAATCAAGTTCGTAATGATATGGTTGATTATGCGATTCTACATATGGTAGAAGAAATTGAAGATAGTAAAGTCCGCAGTAGTCTTACAAAGCAACTGCAATCACAAAAAGGACTTCAGATTCCTGACCATAGTAAGAGCAGTAAATTAATGGATGAGATTATAACTTGGCAGGAAACTTTACTTGATACAGCAACTATAAAAACACAATTTTCGTCCAAAGTTATTGACTATTTTAGAGTTTATTTAGAAAATAGCAGTAAACATACAACTAGTAAGAAAATAAGACGATTATTTTCAAGAAGACGGAGTGGAAGAAGGGTTGACTCAGTAGAAATGCAAGAATTTGCAACAATTAGAAATGATATAAGTCGCTTAGAAAGTGCTCTATATCAGCAAACAATTGAAAAACTAAGTTTTCTTGAAAAAGAGCGAATTGAAAATCGGATAACTGATTTTAGTGATATTGAAGAAGTTAAACATATTTTTGAGAATAGGCATTATCGTATTCGCAACGAAATTCAAGAAGACACAATTATTCCAAATGAGTTACTCATAGAGGCCTTTCAGCTTGAATATCAGTTTGTATTAAACCAGGTAAAGATGGAAATAATTTCCAAAGAAACCAGTAATAAACTTTTTAAAGAAATTAATAATGCTCAAGTTTTACAATTACAGAAACAATGAAAGCCCATTATGGGCTTTTTTGTTATCTAAACTACTATTTTGTAAAGAACTGGTACTAAGTCTTAGGAGCAGTGTCTTCTTTATATAATCCAGTTGATTACTGGTAATTATCAATTCTATTTGCTAGAATATGCTTGTGTTAAACAAGAGTTTGTGATATCAGACTGGCTTGGTTGTCTGACTAATTTACTTAAACTAATCTGTACTTTTTAAGGAGGTGATGCAAGATGAAACATAAATCTGAATTGAAAAGTTTAAAGGATTGTTTTATAGAAAATGACATATGGAGGGAATGATAGATGAAACTAATACTATCATCAATTTTTTTAGGGTTCGGTGGATTTGATCCAATGGGGGCAGTGCTTATAATGGCTGCACTAGCAAATAGAACAAAGAAAAACCAAGTATATTTGTTTTCTTTAATGGCTTTACTTTCCACAGTCATTTTCGGATTAACACTTTCATACGGTACTAGTTTAGGATTGAATTATTTTACAAATATAATGAATCATATTCCAGATATGGCTTATGTACTCACCGGTTTTTTGATATCCTTTGTATGTGTAGCTTGGTTTATAAGATCAACCTTTCTGAAAGGAAATAAAGAAAGAGGAGATGACAAGAAAGAATCGAAATTTATGAAATTTGCTAAGAGAAGTATGCCACTTGCAGGTTTTATTTTTGGGTTTTGGGCTATGTCAGATCCTACTTTTTGGGCAGTGGTTGCACTAAGTGCAAAAGAAGGGAATATATTATTAACGATATTGTGTTTAACAATTTGGATGTTGTTAGGACAGATTCCTTTATATACTTTAGTAGTATCATTAATATTTAATGTCTATGAAAAATGGATTAAAATAGTAAATAGATATCTAGACAAAAATAACCGAAGAAAAAAACTAAGTAATGCCACTAGAATAATAATATTACTATTTATATTAGGTATTGGTATTTATTTTTTTATTAATTCATTAGTATATTTACTAAAAGGGATTTGGATATATTAGTTTATAGATTATCGTGAATGAAAATAAAACATGGTTAGTGTCTACTAAACATGTTATAACCTAAGTTTACCTGATTACTTCTATACTATAGCCTCAAAATTCAGAAGATTAAAAGAAGAATAAGGATTTTGGTCATATTCTTTTTATTGTACAATTTACCATGTTCATACTGAGCAATTTTTAATAACAAAATAAAGTGAAGTGATAAAATAGAATGAGAATATGAAAACGTATACGAAAAAAATTAGTATAGAAAAAGGAAAAGCCGTGAATATTGAAGTTTTACTTGAAAAGAAAGAACAAATACAGGTTAAGATTTTACGTCAGTTGATCCTCAAACGTGATAAGCTAACAGCGCAAGAATTATGTGAGTGGGTAAACCTCTCTCGTCCTTCGGTTCAGAGTTATCTGGAGGACATATCTTATATAGGACAGATGATTGGGAAACCCATGGAAGTTATTCGTCAGAACAATAAACTCGTTCTAAACATGGGGGAATCACAAACTTTAGATGAAGTCATCAGTTTTTTAATCAAAGATAGCATCAAATATCGCTTGATTCTCTTATTTTTAGAACAAAAAAATTATATGATTTTTGAATTAGCAGAAGTCCTGCTGCTCAGTGAGTCTTCCTTGTTCCGCAAAATCAAAGAACTCAATAAACTTTTAGTGGAGTTTGATATTCAAATCAAAAATAATAAATTGGTCGGAGAAGAAAGTCAGATTCGCTATTTTTACTATCTGCTGTTTGATTCGCTTCATCCTAAATTTCGCCCAGACTTACTCAAAGTCAATAAGTTTCAGGTTGATTTTGTACAACAACTTGAAGAAACATTAAAAGTAAAGTTTTCCGCAAGTAGCAAAGATAAACTTTATCGCTGGTTAGCAATTACAGAAAAAAGGCGAAAACTTACAGATATCCAAATTACTAAATCTTTGGAAATGAAGAAAATATACCAAGACGATCATCTCTATCAACTATTGGATTCTCTTTTTTAACAACATATTTATGATAATCAGAGCAATGACAACTGTGAGACAATCTTTTTCTACAGTTTTCTCCTATCTTTTTTCATTCTAGATAAGGAAAGTTATTACCGTTTTGATATATACCGCAGTAAAAAAATTCCAACTGTTCTCTTGAATATTTCTTTAAGAGAGCGTATGTTGAACTATTATCGTCCCCATCGTTTAGGTTTTGAAGAGGAAAAATCCATCAGTTATCAGCTGGCTCAAGTAAACAATAAATTCGCCTTTTTCCAAGGAAGCCTCTTTACCAAAATCCAAGAAGATTTAATGATGCATAAACAAAACTGGGTCGATAAGAGTTTCCAAGATTTACTGGATAACCTCAAAGGCATTGCCTTAAGTTATATTCCCAAAGAGCAGGACTTGCCAGAACTCATCTTTGGTTATCGCAATGCCTTGATGCTGCTGGAGCTCTTATCTGCTCAACAATTGACGGTGGCTTATGATTTGTCTGATACACCTGCCTACCAAATCCCGATGGAACACTATCTTAAAAATCACCTCAGAGCTGTTGAAAAGATAAAACTAGAGCATTACCAAGAAAGTCAGAACTATGATCTGCTTATCTCAAGTAAAAGAAATGACAATCGAAAGCTTGTCTACATAGTTTCCGAGTTTTCCAGTGATTATGATTTTGAAGAATTATTGTCACGTATTGAAAGCTTAAAAAAAGAAAAATTTCAAAAAAAAGCAATTTTGAATTAAGAAGAAAACACAAAAAGAGGAGAAAACTCCTCTTTTTTGTGTTTTCATGTAGATATTATTTTCCATTTTTGGAGATAATTACTACAATGACATTCTATTAGTCGCTTGTCGCTGAATTTATTATGAGAGAGCTGAAGAATTAAACTGTTGCCTACGGACAAAACACTGCGCATATAACACTAGGATTGCACTAGAGTATTCGCTCGCTGATAAACAACTTTAATTTTCCTTTTAGCAGTTGTTTTAGGTTGAACCGCTTGACAGCTCAAATAGGTTTTAAAATAAATTGGTGGTAGCTTTTTTACCTTATCTTAATTCACTAATTAGTTCGAACTCCTCAAATCGAGTGATTTTTTCTATTTAAATCTATTTTTTAACCTGACTGCCAATTTTTTTTAAAATTTGATAAAAAATGAAAGTTTCTATTCGTTCTAAAATGCTATAATATAAAGTATAGAAAGCGTTTACAAAGGAGAGAGAACATGACAGAAACTTCTTACATTATGGCAATTGACCAAGGTACGACAAGCTCAAGAGCTATTATATTTGATAAACAGGGCAAACACATTGGTAGTTCCCAAAAGGAATTTACACAATACTTCCCTAAAGAAGGTTGGGTTGAACATGATGCCAACGAGATTTGGAACTCTGTTCAGTCTGTTATCGCAGGGGCTTTTATCGAGTCGGGGATTAAGCCTGTACAGGTTGCGGGTATCGGTATTACTAACCAACGTGAAACTACCATTATATGGGACAAGAAAACAGGAAAACCAATCTATCATGCTATTGTTTGGCAATCTCGTCAATCTGCCGATATTGCTAATGGTCTTAAAGAAGCAGGACATGAGGAACTCTTCCATAAAAAGACAGGACTTATTGTGGATTCATACTTTTCAGCCACAAAAATTCGTTGGATCCTTGACCATGTCGAAGGAGCACAAGAGCGTGCAGAACGCGGAGAGCTCCTCTTTGGAACCATCGATACATGGCTCTTGTGGAAGTTGACAGATGGTGATGCACACTATACTGACTATTCTAATGCCAGTCGTACCATGCTCTACAACATTCATGAGTTGAAATGGGACGAAGAAATCCTGAAAATTCTTAATATCCCAGCTTCAATGCTTCCAGAAGTCAAGTCCAACTCTGAAGTTTACGGCGTGACTAAAGGTTTCCATTTCTTTGGCTCTGAAGTGCCAATCTCAGGTATGGCAGGAGACCAGCAAGCTGCATTATTTGGGCAAATGGCCTTTGAACCTGGAATGATAAAAAACACCTATGGTACAGGTTCGTTTATCGTCATGAACACAGGTGAGAAACCACATATTTCGAAAAATAATATGCTTACAACGATTGGTTATGGCATTAATGGGAAAGTTTATTACGCCTTAGAGGGAAGCATCTTTGTTGCAGGGTCCTCTATCCAATGGTTACGTGATGGTTTGAAAATGTTGGAACGTGCCAGTGATTCCGAAGAAGTGGCACTCCAGTCTAGGAGTCAAGATGAAGTTTATGTGGTGCCAGCTTTTGTCGGCCTTGGTGCTCCGTATTGGGACCAAGAGGCGCGTGGTGCGATGTTTGGCTTGACACGTGGAACAACAAAAGAAGATATTGTGAAAGCAACCTTACAAGGGATAGCTTATCAAGTTCGTGATGTAGTCAGCACCATGAAAGAAGATACAGGAATTGATATGTCTGTGCTCAAAGTAGACGGTGGCGCTGCAAACAATGAATATTTGATGCAGTTCCAAGCTGATATCTTGAATATCCCAATCCAACGTGCGGGAGATTTGGAAACGACAGCACTTGGTGCAGCCTTCCTTGCAGGACTTGCCGTTGGTTTCTGGAAAGACTTAGAAGAGCTTAAAGAATCCTATGAACCGGGCAAAATTTTCCAAACTCAGATGCAAGAAGAACGTAGAGAAGAACTCTATGCCGGTTGGAAAAAAGCCGTGAATGCGACACGCGCTTTCAAATAATAATCAATCAGACAGTAATCTAAAAGGAGAATAGAAATGGCTTTTTCTAAAAAAACAAGACAAGAAGCAATCACAAAAATTCAAAATGAAGAGATGGATTTACTCGTTATCGGAGGAGGGATCACTGGTGCTGGTTTGACATTACAAGCGGCGGCGGCTGGCGTGAAAGTTGCTGTACTTGAAATGCAGGATTTCTCAGAAGGGACATCCTCACGCTCAACAAAACTCGTGCATGGTGGCATCCGTTACCTCAAAAACTTCGATGTCGAAGTCGTTTCCGATACAGTTTCAGAACGTGCTGTTGTTCAAGGCATTGCGCCACATATTCCTAAGCCAGATCCGATGTTACTTCCTATCTACGATGATGAAGGCAAGACAACGTTTGATATGTTTTCTGTGAAAATTGCGATGGATTTGTATGACCGTTTGGCCGGTGTGGATGAAGATTCACCATATGCCAACTACACTATCTCACCAGAAGAAGTCCTGCGCCGCGAGCCACTCATCAAGAAAAAAGGTTTGCAAGGGGCTGGAGTCTATCTTGACTACCGTAACAACGATGCCCGCTTGGTGATTGATAACATCAAAAAAGCTGTGGAAGACGGTGCCCAAGCCATCAGCAAGATGAAAGTGATCGATTTTATCTATACGGACGGACAAATTTCTGGTGTTCGTGCGCGTGATTTGTTGACAGATCAAGTCATTGAAGTCAAAGCTAAACTTGTGATTAACACAAGTGGACCTTGGGTAGATAAGATCCGTTACCTGAACTTCACACGTCCCATCGTGCCCAAAATGCGTCCAACAAAAGGTGTCTATCTTGTAGTAGATGCGGCCAAATTACCTGTACCACAACCAACTTATTTTGATACAGGCAAACACGATAAACGGATGGTCTTTGCCATTCCACGTGAAAATAAAACTTATTTTGGTACGACAGATACGGATTATCATGGCGACTTTACCGATCCAAAAGTGACTCAAGAAGATGTAGATTACCTCTTGGATGTTATTAATTTCCGTTATCCGGAAGCAAATATTACAATTAGTGACATCGAAGCTTCATGGGCTGGATTGCGTCCATTGTTAGGCGGAAATTCTGGATCAGACTATAACGGAGGTGATAATGGTGCGGTCTCTGAAACCAGCTTTAACGCCGTCGTTGAGGCAGTGCTCCGCTATAAAAATAAAACAGCAACAAAAGCTGAAGTGGAGCATTTGTTGAACAATATGGAATCAAGCCTTTCCGAAAAAGGAGATGCACCATCTTCCGTTTCCCGTGGCAGCTCACTTGAACGCGAGAGCGATGGTTTGATTACTTTAGCAGGTGGTAAAATCACGGACTACCGTAAAATGGCAGCAGGTGCGATGGAGCTCATTTGCCAACTGCTTGAGGAGGATTTTGGTTTGAAATATGAACCTATTGACTCTAAAAAATACCAAATTTCTGGTGGCGAATTTGACCCAACTAAAGTTGAAGAAGTTGTTGCTGAAAACATGAAAGCTGGTGTAGCTGCAGGTCTTACAGAAGAAGAAGCAAAATACATTGCTGATTTTTATGGTATGAATGCACTCCAAGTGTTTGCCTATGCTTCTGAAATGGAAGCTTATGAAGGCTTATCTCTAGCCGAATCCGCACGTCTTCGTTATGCCCTTGAGGATGAAATGATCTTGACTCCAGTGGACTACTTGCTTCGTCGTACCAACCATATTTTATTTATGCGTGAAGGAGTAGATGCTATCAAGGTATATGTTGTCAATGCCATGGCGGCCTACCTCGGCTGGTCTGCAGAAGAAAAAGCAGAACAAGAAAAAGCTTTGGAAGAAGCACTTCGTGAATCTGACTTGTCGGACTTGAAGAAGTAAAAAAAATGCAAAAATGATTGAAACAAATAAAAAATAGAAAAAGGAGTCAATATGCACTCAGAAATGGTACAGTTACTTGGTGAATTTTTAGGCACATTTATCTTAATCCTTCTTGGTAACGGTGTAGTTTCAGGCGTTGTCCTGAACAAGACGAAAGCTACAGGAGCGGGTTGGGTTGCCATCACACTCGGTTGGGGCTTTGCAGTAATGATGGGGGTTTATGTTTCCGGATTTATGTCGCCTGCCCACTTGAATCCAGCAGTAACAATTGCAATGGCAATGATTGGTAGCTTTAGCTGGAGTCTGGTTTTCCCTTATATTATCGCGCAAATGCTTGGGGCAATGGTTGCCAGTATTATCCTCTATCTGATGTTTTACCCTCACTATGCGGAAACTAAAAATTCAGCAGATATCTTGGGTACATTTTCTACGGGTCCTGCCATTCGTCAGACGAGTTCAAACTTAATCAGTGAGATTGTTGGAACAGCAGTTTTAACGACAGGTATTCTGGCCTTTGGTCAATACGCAATTACGCAGACTTCAGGTGTTTCACCTCTTTTAGTGGGTGCCATCATCACAGCCATTGGTTTATCACTTGGTGCGACAACAGGCTACTCTTTAAATCCCGCACGTGACTTAGGGCCTCGTATCATGCACGCCATCTTGCCTATCAAAGGCAAAGGGGATTCAGACTGGTCTTACGCATGGATTCCTGTCGTAGGGCCAATCATTGGCGGTAGTTTAGGTGCCATTATCTTTAACATGGTTATTCAATTTGCAAGTAAATAAATTGAAATAATAGACGAAAGTAGAGTTAGACAGAGGTCTAACTCTTTTTATGAAAAATAAATGATCCATAGCACTTTAAGCTGTAGATGAAACTCAAAAAAGTGGTGGATATGTAGCTTATTTCATCGATGCTGAAACTTGCTTGATATTCAATGATGTTGAATGTCTTTGGCGATGGATTCTCAGAAGAAATAGACGTTTTTATTAGTTCTTAAGTTGTCAAAAGACAGCTTTTTTATTTTTAAAAATTATAGTTGCAAATGCACTAAAAAAGAAGTATAATATTTTTTAACGAAGGAGTTTAAAAATGGAAAGTGAAATATTAAGACAAATAGGAACAATTTCTCGTTCTTTAGATTCGATCAGTAATGTTGAATTTGCACAATTTGATCTGGCAAAGGGTCAATATCTTTATTTAAGTCGGATTAAAGAAAATCCAGGCATCATTCAACATCGTTTATCAGAGTTATTATGTGTAGATAAATCTACTGCAAATAGAGCCATAAATAAATTAGAAGAAAAAGGGTTAATCACTAAAAAGGATGACTTAGTGAATAAAAAAGAAAAGCATCTCTTTATTACCGAAAAGGGAGAGGAAATTTATCCAGTCATTATTCGTGAAAATGATTACTCGACAAAAGTCGCAACAGAAAATATTTCAGCTGAAAAAATGGAAGTATTTGTTGAAGTAATAAATAAAATGGCTGATAATCTCTCGCAAAATTGGTTGGATGTCAAGAAAGGAATCAAAAGAAATTATTAAATGGAACAAGAAGTAGAAATAATATTAAAAGTAGTAACCTTACAAGACGTTAAACAATTACAAAAAATAAGTATTGAAACTTTTTCCGACACATTTAAAGATGCCAACGATGAAGCGGATCTAAAAGAATATTTAAAGAGTGCTTATAATCTTGAGCAATTGAAATCGGAGCTTTCATCTCCTGATTCAAATTTTTATTTTGTTTACTACAAAAAAGAACTAGCAGGATATTTAAAGCTAAACGTCTCTAATGCTCAAACGGAAAAACATGACATAAATGCTTTAGAAATAGAGAGGATTTATATAAAACCTAATTTCAAACGTTTAGGACTTGGAAAATACCTCTTGAACTATGCCATCGAAAAAGCAAAAGAGCTAAACAAAACGAGTGCTTGGCTTGGTGTGTGGGAGGAAAATATAAATGCACTAAATTTCTATAAAAAAATGAATTTTGTTTGCTTTAGTGAACATGTATTTGAACTTGGTGGAGAAAAGCAAAGAGATATTCTAATGAAGTTAATCATAAATAAGTGAAATAAAGGAGAGAACAATATGGATTCTAAATTTAAAGTAGATAATAGCTTTTGGGATATATTTCCTGAGGCAAGTATAAGTGTTTTAACGATAAAAGGCATTAATAATAAAGTTCAGTCAGCAGTTATTGCCAGAACGCAGGAATTATTGAATAGTTCCACCATAAAATCTGAAAAGCATTTAAAAGAGGACACTTTTTCTTCAAATGCAATCATTCAAGACTGGAGACAAGCTTTTACGAAGTTTAAAAAGAAAAAAGGAGCACGTTCATCAATTGAAGCCCTATTAAAACGAGTGAGTCAAGGTCAAAAATTCAATTCAATAAACCCTTTAGTAGATATCTACAACAGTATTTCTTTAGAATACGGTGTTCCGTGTGGTGGTGAAGACTTAAACAAGATTTCTGATATCATGCATTTAGGAACTGCTAATGGAGGTGAGGCTTTTAGACCTTTGGGTTCAGATAAAGATGATCCAGCATTACCAGGTGAAGTTATTTATTATGATAATGAGGGAGCAATTTGTCGGAGCTTTAACTGGCGTGAAGCACAAAGAACAATGTTAACTGAAAATACAACCGATGCAATTATGGTAATTGAAGCAATTAATGAAGAGCAACAAATAATAAGTGAGCAAGCTATACTCGAATTAAAATACCGTATTCAAAATATATTAGGCATAGAGGGGCAAATTGAAGCATTTACAAAACCTCAAAAATAAACATATTCCTTTAATGATGAGCCCTTTTGTATCACAATTAGGGCTTTCGGTTTATTTAATTGGACTGAATTGGTTAATTGTAGAGGCCACAGGGACAACAAAACAGTTAGGAATTATACAGGCAGTAAGCGGTGTTGCTTTTATCATTACTGATGTGTTTGTCGGAGTATTAGTTGATAAATATAACCCTAAAATACTTATCCTCCTGACAAATTTATTGTCAGCACTAGTAAATTTTGGAGGAGCAATACTTGTAAATTCTAATCACCCACAGACCTTACTCTTAATAGTAACTACCTTTTCTCTAAATATTATGTTGGCAATTAACTACCCCTCTGTAAAAGCTTTAGTTCCTAGCGTCATTAAATCGAATAAAATTCAAATATTTAACGCAATTTCTAATACAATATATGGATTTGCTAGTATTCTTGCACCACTCATTTGTAGTATTCTCCTTTCCTTAGGGAAACTCTCTTTTAATCAATTCTTATTGGTAAATGGACTTCTTTTTTTGTTTGCAGCATTAATAAATAATAGAATTGACTCTCCTAAGTCCTATTCAATAAATATAAGCGGAAAGTTTATAGAGAATCTCATTGAGGGGTTTCAGTATATTAGGAGAACTAGAAAACTTATATTATTAATCTCTGCAATGGGAATTTTTAATTTATGTTACTCAGGATTTCTATTATTGATTCCCTATTTAGCTAAAAACTATTTTCAAAGCAATGTTAATATATATAGTATAGCTTTACTTTTAATGTCATTAGGAGGATTGGTGGGAGGTATACATCTTGCAAGACAAACTAAAAGTATTAACAGTTCAAAAGTATATCTTGAGTTAGTACTATTTTCACTAATATTGTTGGGAGTAGTTTCTTATTTTAATCAATATACTTGGTTAGGAATGATTGCTGTATTTGGGTTTATCCAAGCTCAATTATTTGGGAGTATACCGACATTTATTCAAAAAGAAACGGATAGCAAATACTTGGGGAGAGTTTTCGGATTAGCTTTCCTAGCATTTGATGGTGCACAACCTCTAGGGAGTCTTCTGTTTTCCAATCTTATTGATACATTAAGTTTTAAGACTTATGTTGGAATTAGCTTCATCATGCTTATATCATTTATTGTTTTATTTGTTTTTGACTTAAAAAATGAAGCTCCAAATTAGCCGCTAGTATGATCTTACGGCTCTTTTATTTCTTTAAGATTAGTATTGAGGTCGGTATTAAGGTCAGTATTAGCAATTCAAATGGGAGTAGTTAAAAGATGAACGAATGGTACTCGTTTAACGGTCAGAAGTTAAGTCGTGGAATATTTAGTGTTAAGGAGTACTTAGCAAGTCATTAATTTGTCTTTGAAACCCTTAAACATCTTTCATATCCAAGAAATAAACCTAAAATAAATCTCTTGACTTCTTAATGGTTTAATGGTTTAATTGTTTAAACCATTAAAGAAATGTTCATAGAAAATAGGAGATAAAATGGACTTAAAAAAACAATTCTCTGAACTGACCGAGTTTTTACAGGCTTTGGGTAATACGAATCGGCAGGATATTATTATGGCACTGCTTGATAATCTTTCTTGTGAAGGACTTCGAGTCGAGGAAATAGCCCACAAAATAAATTTGTCAAGACCAGCAACATCACATCACTTAAAAGTATTAAAAAGTGTTAAGATGGTTGATTTTAAAAGAGAAGGCACAAAAAATCATTACTATCTGACACACAATACTGATAATATAAAAAGATTAAAGGACTTGTTAGATAATACGCTAGAAATAATGGAGGAAAAATTATGAAAAAGGTCTTAATAGTTGAAACAAATGTTGAAAAGTATGGCGACATTAACGAAGCTACTGGCTTATGGCTGGGGGAATCTGCAGAATTTGTTGACGAGTTAAATAAGGCAGGAGTTCAGTATGATTTTGTGAGCCCTAAAGGAGGATATGTTCCTGTTGATCCAAGGAGTATGAAATATGTCGATGAATCAATTATGAAAATATATTCTAATCAAGATTTTATTGTTCGTGGACTGGCAAATACTTTATCGCCTAAACAGGTAAATCCTGCAGATTATTTTGCTATTTATTATACAGGTGGCCATGGAGTAATGTGGGATTTTTATCATTCCGAGGAGATAGAACGTTTAGCTAGTGAAATCTATGAAAATGAAGGTTATCTTTTATCAGTTTGTCATGGTATTGCTGGGCTCTTCAACATAAAAGATGAAGCAGGAAATTATTATATTAAAGACAAGAATATTACTGGTTTTACTAAAAAAGAGGAAATGCTTGCTGGAAAAACTAAAATAGTACCTTTCTTTAATGAAACTGAGGCAAGAAAAAGGGGTGCGATTTTTAAGAAGAAAAGATTTTATAAGGAATTTGCCATTAAAGATGGACGAATCATTACAGGGCAAAATCCTTTTTCTGTAAGAGCAGTCGCAAAACAATTTCTTGAGGAGATAAAATAGGTGCAAACAGTATTAGGTAGTAACGGACAAATAGGTCAGGAAGTTGCAAAGGAAATATATCGAAAATATACTAAAAAAATTCGTTTAGTGGGACGCCAACCTAAAAAGATACATCCGACAGATGAGCTAGTTTCGGCTGATTTAATGGATTTTGAACAGACTAAAACTGCCATCGCTGGGAGTGAGATTGTATATTTCACTGTAGGATTACCCATGGATAGTTCACTTTGGGAAGCTAATTTTTTAAAAATTATGGAAAATGTTATTACCGCATGCAAACTATATGGCAGCAAATTAGTATTTTTTGATAATACCTATATGTATCCTAAAGACAGTGAACCACAAACCGAGACTACACCATTTATTCCAATAGGAAGAAAGTCCATTGTACGTGCAAAAATGGCTGAAATGGTCTTATCTGAAATACACAATCATGAGTTAGATGCAGTGATATGCCGAGCACCAGAATTTTATGGACCGGATAAAACACAAAGTATCACTAATACAATGTTTTTAAACAAAATTAAAGAGGATAAGACAGCTAATATCCCTATTAATTCAAGTTGCCAGAGAAGCTTGATATGGACACCTGATGCGAGTCGTGCTATGGTTTTGATTGCGAATACACCTTCAGCCTACAAACAAACTTGGCATTTGCCCTGTGATAAACCACACAGTTACAAAGAACTGAGACAAATTGCAGAAAAAATATTAAATAAGAAAGTAAAAGTCAGAGTGATCCGAGAGTGGCAATTTAACCTCATTAAGCCATTTAATAAAAGTATCCAAGAACTAAGCGAATTACTTCCACGCTATCGTCAAGATAATCTATTTGTTTCTGATAAATTTAAGAAGCAATTTCCAGATTTTAAAATCACGACTATTGAGGAAGGCCTCTCAACTGTTTTAGATTGAACTTAACTAAAAAAAAGTCACAATTAAAGTGGCTTTTTTTTAGTATTAGGGTCAGTATTGTATCTATAAAAATTAATCAAATTAGTATGAGAAAAAGCAAACTTTTTCGGAAAAATATATATCATTTCAAAGAGTTCATACCTACTAAGTAATTTCAAACCATTTATACAATGCTGAAGCCTCTTTCTGAGGTTTAAACACCGAAATACTGAAAACCCGTTATTCGGATGAAATAACCGTATTACTGAAAATCCGTATTTCGGTTACCGTAGAACGCCTTTTCCGTATTACGGATATTCCAGAAACTGGATTTATCGGATTACGGATTTACAAGATTCCATTAAATCAGCCACTACAAATTACCCACTCTTAACAAACTAAATATAATAACAAAATAAATATCTTTTACAAAAAAACATTTGAATTGAGGAGGAATATAAATAATAAAAGTGAGGCAATCTAAAAAATCAGCCTAAACAGACTCCTTAACATAAAATTTTGATTTAAAATAAAAATTGATAATATTTTAATATTTAACTACAATATATTCTAATTTGAATAGAAAATGTTGAGGAACAATAATAAGAGATGTCAGAAAATCATGGTTATCGTTATAATGTAAATAAACTCATGCCAACATCAAAGAAATCACTTTGAAAGAAATGGAAAACGTAACGAAACGTGAGCTAGAAGCTTTTGTACTTCACGAACGATTCCGTTTAGAATCAAAATGTGGTTCTAACACACATACATCAGCATTAAACCGTACCATTGTTGCAATAAAGAGCCTATATAATTATCTTTGTGAACAAACTGAGGATGAACACGGAAATACATACACGACTCGAAATGTCAGTCGTTTAATTCATATCCGAAAAAAGAGCGAAACCTTGCATTACCGTGCTGCTCAACTAGAAGGGAAACTATTCCTAGGAGATGAAACCAAAGCCTTTTTAGAATTTGTTGAACATGACCATGAAAAGTCTGTCAGTAACCGTGCAAGAACAAGTTTCAAGAAAAATAAAGTCAGAGATTTAGCTATATTAAGTCTTTTTTTATCATCTGGAATACGTTGTGCGGAGCTTGTAGGGATCAATCTTAACGATTTAAACCTTGAAACTGGGAAAGTAAGTGTGATGCGAAAAGAAGGCAAGAAAGATGTAGTGCCTATTGCTCATTTTTCGCATAAGTATATAGCAGATTATTTTGATGCAAGAAGTGGCTTAAATACTGATGTAGAAGCCTTATTTATCACGGACTATAAACAAACAATCAGAAAAATTTCTAATGTATCGATCAATAAGCTAGTCGCAGAGTATTCAGAAGCCTATAAAGTCCGTGTAACACCTCATACTCTGAGGCATACTTTCGCAACAAGACTCTATAATGTCAGTCACTCTCAAGTCCTTGTCAGCAACCAATTAGGACATTCCTCAACTAAGCCTACTGAGTTATATACCCACATTGTCAGCGCTGAAGCTAAAGATGCGTTAAAAAAGTTATAACATTCACAAACTATCTGAAATTTATTTACTGTACAATTTTTGACATAATCAAGATAACGTAATTAAATAATAGGGGAGTAATCATGAAAATCATTCAAGCCGTCCATATTAACGGAACTGACAAACACAAACGCTATTGGAAGGTACCAGACCACCTTCAACCTATTAGACTACGTAAAGGCGACGAGGCGGCTGTTGAAACCAAAACTGGCCCACAGAGGGTGAAGATTGTTGCCGTAGTGACCTCAAAGGATGGATTTTTGTATTGGAAAAATGGAGATACCTGGCACAAATTTGAAGTTAAATCGGAATCTCTCTTTTTTGTGAGTGATTTGATTTATAATAATATCTATTATTTTATTTTAGTAAGAAAAAGAAAAAAACTTCTGAAAAAATTTTTTGAAAGATAATTAAAACAAAAAGCAGGAGAGTAACGTGTCACAAAAACCTTATAATAGCAAGGTTTACGAAACCTTTTGAAAAGGTGTGACACAGGACTCCTATATGTTTTAAGTAACATCTTTCCGAAAAACTGTAATTTTCTTGACAAACGGATATCACTTCTGGTATACTTAAATCTATGAAACGTGAACAATTAATACAAAATATTGAAAAACTAAAACATATTATGCCTTCTTATGTTTTAGAATATTATCAATCTAAACTTACTATTCCGTATAGTTTAAATACACTTTATGAATATCTTAAAGAATATGAACGTTTCTTTAGTTGGTTGGTCGATTCTGGAGTTGCTGATGTTGATAAGATAACTGATGTTTCGCTCTCTGTTTTAGAAAACTTAACCAAACGAGATTTGGAGTCTTTCATTCTCTATCTTAGAGAGAGACCACGTTTAAATACACGGTCTACTCGCTATGGAGTAAGTCAAACAACGATTAATCGCACTCTATCAGCTCTTTCTAGTCTTTATAAATACCTTACTGAAGAGGTTGAAAATGAAGACGGTGAACCTTACTTCTATCGCAATGTTATGAAGAAGGTACAGACTAAGAAAAAATCAGAAACTCTAGCTTCCCGTGCTGAAAATATTAAAGGAAAGCTCTTTTTGGGAGATGAAACCCAAGGATTTCTTGATTATATTGATAATGAGTATGAAAAAACATTATCAAATAGAGCTCGTTCTAGTTTTTTCAAAAATAAAGAACGTGATTTAGCAATTATTGCACTTATTTTAGCCTCCGGTATTCGCCTTTCTGAGGCGGTTAATGTAGATTTGAGAGATTTAAACCTTATTACTATGGTTGTTGAGGTGACTCGTAAAGGGGGGAAAAGAGATGCTGTTCCTTATGCTCCTTTTGCAAAAACTTATTTTGAAAGATATTTGGAAGTACGAAGTCAACGTTATAAGACTACAGCAAAAGATACCGCTTTTTTTGTGACACTTTATAGAGATGTTCCTAGCCGGATAGATCCTTCTAGTGTTGAAAAATTAGTCGCTAAATATTCTCAAGCTTTTAAAGTTCGAGTGACTCCTCACAAACTTAGACATACACTTGCAACTCGACTTTATGCCCAAACAAATTCTCAGGTATTGGTGAGTAATCAGTTAGGACATGCTTCAACTCAAGTTACAGACCTTTATACCCATATTATCAACGAAGAGCAAAAAAACGCTTTAGATAGCCTCTAGCATAGAAAAAAACACTTAGCACAAATTCTAAGTGTTTTTTTCTATGCTTATTTATAGAGTTTCTTTTGAAATAACATCTGTTAACGTATTTAAAGCACGCTCCGCTACCTTAGTATAACGTTCTTTTTTATCACGAATTCGTGGGCCTTCTAATTCTTCAACAATTCCGAAGGTTACATTCATTGGTTGAAAATGTTTGCTGTCAGTATGGGTGATGTAGTAAGGTAAACTTCCAATCGCCGTTGTTTTTGGGAATATAACTACTTCTTCGTCATTAAAAAGTTTGACAGCATTAATTCCAGCAACTAAACCAGAAGCAGCTGATTCTACATAGCCCTCTACTCCTGTCATTTGTCCTGCAAAGAACAGATTCTTTTGTTTGCGAGATTGAAAGGTTTGCTTAAGAAGATTTGGAGAATCCATGTAAGAATTACGATGCATGACCCCATAACGAACGAATTCAGCATTTTCAAGACCCGGAATCATTTGGAAAACTCGTTTTTGTTCTCCCCATTTTAAATGAGTTTGAAATCCTACGATATTGTACAAAGATGCGGAAGCATTATCTTGGCGAAGTTGAACAACTGCATAGGGAGTCTTAAAATCACCGTCTCTTGGCCCTTTATAATCTTCAGGATATTCCAATCCAACAGGTTTCATCGGGCCAAATAGCATTGTTTTATAACCACGTTTGGCCATCTCTTCAATTGGCATACAACCTTCAAATACTTTTAAATCTTCAAAAGAGTTTAGAGGAGCTTCTTCAGCAGAAATTAAAGCTTCTTGAAAGGCTTGGAATTCTTCCTTGGTCATTGGACAGTTGATATAGTCGGCTTCACCTTTATCGTATCGAGATTTTTTATAGACTTTTTCAAAATTAATTGAGTTGGCGTCAATAATTGGTGCTGCAGCATCATAAAAATAAAAGCCATCAGCACCGTTAAATTCATGAATTTTTTCTGCTAGTTTATCTGAAGTTAGAGGTCCAGTAGCGATAATTGTAATTTCATCTTCTGGAATATCAGTAATTTCTTCTCGAATTACTTCAACCAATGGATGGTTAGAGACTTCTCTTGTGACAAAATCAGAGAAACCTTCCCTATCAACAGCTAAAGCTCCACCAGCAGGTACTTGAGTCACTTCCGCTGCCTTGATAATGACAGAATCAAGTCTTCTCATTTCTTCTTTTAAGAGACCAACCGCGTTAGTGATTGCAGCTCCACGAAGAGAATTTGAACAGACTAGTTCAGCAAATTTATCTGTTTTGTGTTGAGGGGTTTGTTTAACGCCTCGCATTTCGTATAGTTTAACGGGAATGCCACGCTTAGCAATTTGATAAGCAGCTTCAGAACCAGCAAGTCCCGCTCCAATAACGTTAATATGTGTTTTTTTCATAGTCCCAATTATATCTAAATTTAGTAAATTTTTCCATTGATTAATATAATAAAAAAGCGCGGAAGCGCCTTTTATTTTTGTTTTTCTTCTTGATAATCACATTCATCATTTGAACATACCACTTGTTTACCGCCACCGCGAACTTTCTTTTCAACAAGAAAATGTCCAGATTTAGGACAATCACGGCCGATAGGTTTGTCCCAACTTGTGAATTCACAGTCTGGGTAACGATCACAACCATAGAAAATTCTATTTTTCTTTGTTTTGCGTTCGATAATATTTCCTTCATGGCAAAGTGGACATTTTACACCGATTTCCTTGACAATTGCTTTGGTGTTTCGACAATCTGGGAAGTTGCTACAAGCATAAAATTTTCCGAAACGACCCAACTTTATTACCATCGGACTTCCACAAACATCACAGTCAAAACCAGCAGGTTCATCCTTGATTTGGATTTTTTCCATACCTTCTTCGGCATTTTCAAGTTCTTTTGCAAAGGGTTTGTAAAATTGGTCAACAACCTCAATCCATTGACGTTTTCCTTCTTCAACTTCATCAAGATCTTTTTCCATTTCAGCTGTAAATTCAGTGTTTACAATGTTAGGGAAGAACTCAACAATAAGCTTATTGACAATTTCTCCAAGCTCTGTAGGTTCAAAACGTTTTGCTGACAATCTCACATAGTAACGTTTTTGAATTGTTTCTAGTGTAGGCGCATAGGTTGAGGGACGTCCCACTCCATTTTCTTCCAATGTCTTGATGAGTGTTGCTTCGGAATATCTAGCTGGTGGTTGAGTGAAATGTTGTTCTGGTTTAACATTCGCTTTTTTGACAGTTTCATTTTCTTCCATCTCTGGGAGCATATTTGATTTATCAGAATCATTGTAGATTCGCAGATAACCGTCAAATTTTACTTGTGAACCATTAGCAATAAAGATAACACCATTTTGAGACAGATTTACTTTAACAGTATCAAAAATAGCTGCGACCATTTGACTGGCTACGAAACGGTTCCAGATGAGTGTGTAAAGTTTTAATTGATCTTTGTCTAGATATTTAGCAATGGTGTCTGGAGTGTTAAAAACATTTGAAGGACGAATTGCTTCGTGGGCATCTTGGGCTCCAGAGGCATTTTTAACTTTTGAACCGTGTTTACTATATTTTTCTCCAAATTGATTAGCAATATAATTGTGAGCTGCACTTTGTGCAACGGGAGAAATACGTGTCGAGTCTGTACGCATATAGGTAATTAAACCTTGATGACCCTGACTTCCTAAAGTAAGACCTTCATAAAGTTGTTGAGCAACCATCATTGTTTTACGGGTACGAAAGTTAAGTTTGTTAGCCGCGTCTTGTTGCATTGAGCTAGTTGTATAAGGAAGCGGAGCATTTCTCCGACGTTCTTTCTTTTCAACTTTATCTACGTTAAAATCAGGACCTTCTAAGCGTTCCATGACTTTGATGACATCCTCATTGGTTTTTAAAGGATGTTTTTTTCCGTCAATTCCCCAGAAGGATGCTTTGAATTTTTTAGTTCCTTTTTTAAATTCACCATCAATTGACCAATACTCTTCTGGAATAAAAGCATTAATTTCATTCTCACGATCAACAATTAGTTTTAAGGCGATAGATTGAACTCGACCTGCTGAGAGTCCTTTTTTGACTTTTTTCCATAGAATAGGACTAATTGAATAACCCACCAAACGGTCAAGAACTCGACGAGCTTGTTGGGCATCAACTAAGTCCACATCAATTTGACGTGGCTCCTTAAAGGCATTTTTAACAGCATCTTTAGTGATTTCATTAAAGACCACTCGATTTTTTTCTTCAAGCGGAAGATTTAAGATATGTGCTAAGTGCCATGAAATTGCTTCACCTTCACGGTCCGGGTCACTTGCGAGATAGACGGCTTTGGCAGCCTTTGCTTCTTTTTTGAGAGAGTTGATTAATGGGGCTTTTCCACGAATATTAATATATTGAGGTTCATAGTCATTTTCTATATCAACAGACATGGTTGATTTTTTCAAATCACGAATATGACCTACTGAAGCCACAACTTTGTAGTTTCGTCCTAAATATTTTTCAATTGTTTTAGCTTTTGCTGGCGATTCGACAATAACCAGATTTTTACCTGGAGTGACTCTTTTTCGTGTTGTTTTTTTCTTTGTAGTTGTTTTTGTTTTACTTTTAGTTGAAGTTGGCATAATTTTTCCTATTTATTCTTTTTGGTATCCACTATCTTTTAGTTATTGTATCTTAATTCATAGAGGTATCGAATGTGGAAGTAAAATAATAGTTTAAGAGGCGTTAATACTCTTATTACATTAAATTCACTCTCTCATAATAAATGCTTTTCTTCAATATGTCAAGTTATTTAGTTTTCTTATAGTAGAACTTGTTATTTTTTTTACTATAAAAACGGGCTAAAGTTATGTGGTAAAAGGTGATAGGGGATTTTTTAATCATACAAATATTCTTCTAAGATATCTTGGGCTTTGTAGATTAATTTTGCTCCTTGTTGAATTAGATGATTACAGCCATCTGAAAAACCATCTGCTATGTTCCCTGGTACAGCGAAGATATCCCTTCCTTCTTCCAGAGCGCGTTCACAAGTAATTAAACTACCGCTCCGTAACTTTGCTTCTATCACTACTACGCCATGTGAAAGTCCCGCAATGATACGATTGCGTTCAGGAAAGTGATAGCGAAGTGGTTTTTCTCCGACTGAATATTCTGATAGAATTAGTTGGTTTTTAGCAAGATATTCTTGAATTTTTCGATTTTCTAAAGGATAAAAGATATCTAAGCCCGTACCAATAACTGCGATTGTAGGAATTTTATTTTTAATAGCAGAAAGATGACTTGCTGTGTCAATTCCTTTAGCGAGTCCGCTGACGATCGTAAACTTTTGGTTCAACTCTGTCACAATTTTTTGAACGGCTTTAATTCCTTGTGAACTAGCTTGTCGACTACCAACAAAGGCTAGTTTAGGGGTTTTTAAGAGTTTTATATCACCTTGATAAAATAACAGAACGGGTGGATTGTAAATTTCCTTGAGCCTTTCGGGATAAATTTCATCAAGAAGAGAAAATGATGGGTATATTTTATACTCTTCTCTCAGTTTACTTACGTCTTGATTTTTATATTGCTCAATGAAGTTGGGGATTGATTTAAGTTGTGCTACTTGTCCCATTTGTCTTAAACTTATTTTTTTATCATATCTATGAAAAAATTTTAAAAGTTTATTTACTCCTAAATTGGTCATACCAGCTTTTTTCCAACGATATAAATCAAAATTTGTTATCATAATTCCTCCATTTTTTACTGACAGATTTGTCAGCAATTTTAAAATTGGCTTATAATTTTCTATACGAAAAAAAGACTGACTTGTAACCAAAAAAATTACTGACAGAAATCTTGTCAGTAATTTTTATAGCTAATATGTTTTAATTTTAGGATTTAACTTCTGCAATGACTTCTATTTCAATAAGGACATTTTTAGGTAATCCTGCGACTCCAACAGCGGAACGCGCTGGGAATTCCTTATCAAAAAACTTTGAATAAATTGCATTAAATCGTGAAAAATCTTCAATATTTTTCAAAAAACATGTTGTTTTGACAACTGAGTCGAAATCAGAATGTGCTTCCTTCAAAATAGCAGAAATATTTTTCATCACCTGTTCGGTTTGAGTCTCAATGCTATCTCCAACAATCTCTCCATTCAATGGATTCAACGGAATTTGGCCTGATGCATAGAGTAAACCATTGACAATTTTGCCTTGAACATAAGGACCGATAGCAGCTGGTGCATCTGATGTTGCAATAATTTTCATAGATTTCTCCTTTAATATAGCTAAAGAAATCTAGTGATTATCATTCAGCTACATCGATATCTTTTTTTAGTGCTTCAATATCAAGGTCAGCAAACAAGAATTTGCGATCTTGAACGGGAAATGACTGGTTCAATTGGTCAATTGCGCCAATTTCAACAGTACCATTATCAATAATAAAATCAAGGACATGTCCACCAAATGTAAAATCTTCACTAATAAAATGGAGATGATAACCAGCAACACTCACACCATGAAACATTTCTGGAGTCCAAATCCCAACAATTGTTCCTTTAACATTTTCTTCGGTGTATTCGGGTTGATTTTGTGAAACTTCTACAAATCTTGTCCCTGATTTAGCTCGTGGAATCATACGAACGTGCATTTTTGGAAATTCACCAATTATTTTGATTGAGCGAAATAAGTTTTGCCCGTCAAAATAGCTTTCAATTCGGTCTTCTAATTCCTTATCACTGGCCGTAAATTTTTGTTTAAAAACTACCTCTGCCTGATGGGGAACAACTGCAGCATAAGGAACTTTGATGTCATCAGTTAATTCTACGATGGTTTTATCACCTTTAGCTTGGTAGGCTTTACCGTCCAAAACAATCAATTCTCCATCAACAGAATCTAAAGTTCCAATTCCTAAATCACCATGTTTCAGAAGTTCACCAATTGTCATTGTCCCCTCGTAAAGGCCTGCCATTAAAGCTCCAAGGGTATTATATTGAAAAAGTTGTGTGATTTCTGTCATGATATTTCTCTTTTCTATCTCATTAAATTTAAATAATTTATTAATTAAATTATATCAAATTTCTAGTGATTTAAAGAGAATTGAAACTAGAAAATAGCTCAAACCAATTGATTAGTTAAACCAAGAGTTCGTATAAACTATCATTTCCATGTAAGTTAACATAACGATTATCAAATCTTTCAATCCGATCTATCAATGAATCATAATCACTAGCATCTGAAAGTAAAATCCCAACAAGACAAGGACCTTTACCTTTATCCGCCCTTTTAATGTACTCAAATCGCGTGATATCATCATTTGGTCCTAAAATATCACTGACAAAAGTTCGTAAGGCTCCCGGTCTTTGAGGAAAGTTAATGACAAAATAATGTTTTAGACCTTCATAAACCAAAGCTCTTTCTTCAATTTCTTGCATTCGACTAATATCATTATTTCCGCCGCTGATGATACAGACAATATTTTTACCCTTGATTTCATCTTTAATAAGTTCAAGTGCGGCAACAGATGTTGCACCAGCTGGCTCGGCGACAATTCCTAATTTTGAATACAATTCCAGTATGGTTTGAGAAATTAAACCTTCATCAACCGCAAGCAATTGTTTCACTTTGTCATTAATAATTTGGTAAGTTTTCTGACCGACAGTCGCAACCGCAATTCCGTCAGCAAATTTATCAATGTGTTCCAAGGTGACGGGCTGACCAGCAGAGTAAGCGGCTTTCATACTTGTTGCCCCTTTTGCTTCAACTCCAATAATTTCAGTCTTTGGATAGCGTTCTTTACTGTAGGCCGTAATTCCAGCAATCAAACCACCACCACCAATTTGTACAAAAATCTTATCTAAACTTATTCCTTGTTTTTTAGCTTGCGCAAAAATTTCTAAAGCCACAGTTCCTTGACCAGCAATTACATTTTCATCATCAAAAGGGTCTATAAATGGTTTGTCATTATCTTGAGAAAAAGCTTTTGCTGCTCTGGCTGATTCATCAAAAGTATCACCAATTAAACGAATTGTTACATGACTTTCGCCAAAAAATTTTACTTGTGAAATTTTTTGATTAGGTGTGGTAACGGGCATAAAAATTGTCGCAGAAATATTTAATTGATTTGCAGCAAAAGCAACTCCTTGTGCATGATTACCGGCGGATGCACAAACCACTCCCTTAGAGCGTTGCTCATCAGATAATTTACTAATAGAATAATAAGCTCCTCGTAATTTAAAAGAACGAACTTTCTGTAAGTTTTCTTCTTTTAAGTAAATATTTGCTTGATATTTATTGGAAAGGTAAGGGTCTAATTGTAAAGGTGTTTTAGTGACAACTGCTTTTAACAAATCATAGGCATCTTCAACCTCTTTGGCACTTATCATTTATGTCATTCCTCCATAAAATGCTTTTATGTTTTTATTCAATCAATAAGAGAAATTACTGATAGATTTTAAAGGCATCGTCATCACCAGATTGTGTGAATGGCATTGCTTTACGTAGTTCTGCCCCAATTTTTTCAATTTCAAGATTTTTAGCAGCTTCGCGATAGGCTGTTAATTTTGGACGGCCCGCTTTGAAGTCATCAACGAAATCTTGGGCAAATTTTCCAGATTGAATATCAGCTAAAACAAGTTTCATATTCTTTTTAACTTCATCAGTAATAATCCGTGGACCAGTCACATAATCACCAAACTCAGCAGTATTTGAGATGGATTGACGCATTTTAGTAAAGCCACCTTCATACATGAGGTCAACAATCAATTTCATTTCGTGCAAAACTTCAAAATAAGCCAATTCACCAGCATATCCAGCTTCTGTCAGTGTTTCAAAGCCAGCTTCAACAAGTGCTGTCAAACCTCCACATAGAACAGCTTGTTCTCCAAACAAATCTTCTTCTGTTTCTTCTTTAAAGGTTGTTTCGATAATTCCCACTCGAGCACAACCAATTCCTTTGGCCCAATCCATTGCGATTTCGCGTGCATGACCACTTGCATTTTGATGTGAAACAAACAAGGCTGGCGTACCAAAACCTTCAGTATAAGTCCGACGGACAAGGTGACCAGGAGCCTTAGGTGCAACCATAAAAACGTCAACATCCTCTGGTACTTTGATATAGCCAAAATGGATATTAAATCCGTGAGCAAAACCAAGTGCTGAACCTGCTTTCAAGTTTGGTTTGATGTCCTTTTCATAAATGGATTGTTGAAGTTCATCTGGTGCCAGAACCATAATGACATCAGCTTTAGCTACTGCTTCTCCTACTTCAAATGTTTCAAAGCCATCTTCTTTTGCTTTATCAAAAGATTTTCCGTGGCGCACACCAATGATAACGTTGTGACCAGAATCACGCAAATTCTGTGCGTGAGCATGTCCTTGTGACCCATAACCGATTACTGCAATTTGCTTTCCAGCAAGTGCTGCTACTTCTACATCATCTTCATAATACATTGTAACTGCCATTTTTGTTTCCTCTATTTTTCTATTTATTTGTTAACTTATTTAAATTTAGCCACGCTCGAAGCCTGCACTACCTGTCCGAGCCATATTTAGAATGCCATAAGGACTAACAACATCAATAAGTGCTTCGATTTTTGCTGAATCACCCGTTAATTGAATGGTGACATTTTCCAGATTGACATCAACTACATTTACTCTAAAAGGTTCAATCATTGTAAAAATTTCTGCCCTAATGGTCGGTGGAGCTGATACTTTAATCAAGACGACTTCACGTTCTACATGAGGCAAATCAGTAATATCAGCTACTTCAATCACATCTATTAAGCGATTTAATTGTTTAAGGATTTGTTCTACTTCATCAAGATGATCAACTTCAATAACAAAAGTGGTATGAGTTAAGTCTTGACTTTCTGTAACTCCAGCGGTAATTGAGAGAATGTTCACTTGCCTTCGATTGAGAACGGCGGTAAATCGATTCATAATTCCTGTTACATTATGAAGTTTTGCGATAATCATTCTACGCATTATCTACCTCCTCATTCTCATCAGTAAAATGAAGTCCAATCATTTCGTCATTGTGTAATCCAGCTGGTATCATTGGTAAAACATGTTCAGATTTTGAAATTAGAACTTCAATAAGCATTGGCTCATCTTCAGTAATAATCTTTAAATCATCAGCCAAAGTTTTTGGATTATCTAACTTAACATGTCTGATGCCATAAGCTTCGGCTAACAATTGAAAATTGGGTTCAACATCAAAAACCGATTGTGAACGTCGCTCTTCATAGAATGATTCTTGCCATTGACGTACCATGCCTAATGAATGATTATTAATCAGAACAACTTTGATTGCAATACCGTAGCCATTGAGTAAAGCTAATTCTTGATTAGTCATTTGAAAGCCACCATCGCCAACAAAAACAATGACATTTTTATTTGGCTGTGCCAGCTTTGCACCGATTGCTGCAGGAATACCAAAGCCCATTGTTCCCATTCCCCCAGAAGTGATAAGTTGCCTTGGATTTTTATAAGGATAAAATTGGGCTGCCCACATTTGATGCTGTCCAACATCGGTCACAATGATTGCATCTCCTTGAGTATATTCTCCAATCAATTTAATCGTTTCCTGTGGGCGAATATCATGACCTTCTGAGTCATAAGTCAAGGGTACTTTTTCTTTATTTTTAATGACAGTTTTAGTCCAATCATTAAAGTCAGTCTTGACATCATTTAATTGCAAAAGTCTGCTTAAAGCCACTTTCAAATCAGAAAGAATTGGAATATCGGTTTTTACAATTTTGCCAAGTTCGGCTGCATCAATATCAACATGAGCAACGACAGCATTTTTGGCAAATTTTGCGGGATTGGATACAACTCTATCGTCAAAACGTGATCCCAAATTAATAATATAGTCAGCCTCAACTAAAGCCATATTTGCAGCATATGAACCGTGCATTCCTGCCATTCCTAGTTGCAATTCGTGGCTGATTGGTAACGTTCCTAAGCCAAGCAATGTAGAAACAACTGGAATTTGATATTTTTCGACAAATGCTCTGAAAATATCAACTGAGCCAGAATAATTAATTCCTCCGCCAGCAATGATGACTGGTTTTTTACTGACAGAAAGTTCTGTCAGTAATTCTTGCAATTGTTCATCAGTCGCTCTTTCACTTTCATGATAATGAGGAAGATTCAAGCTTGGGTCATTAATTTCAGTGACTTCAAGGGTGGAAACATCTTTTGGTAAATCAATTTCTACTGGTCCAGGACGTCCTGTACTTGCCAAATAATAGGCTTCTGTAACAATTCTTGGAATATCTGCGGTTTCTCTAATTTGATAATTATATTTTGTGATTGGGGCGGTAATTCCAACAGTATCTGCTTCTTGAAAAGCATCTTTACCAATTGACTGACGGCCAACTTGACCTGTGAAAACTAACAATGGGACTGAATCAAGATAAGCGTCAGCAATTCCGGTTACTGCATTAGTCGCTCCCGGTCCAGAAGTAACAACGACGACACCAACTTTACCAGACGATTTAGCGTAACCTTCGGCTTCATGCGTTGCTCCTTGCTCATGACGGGCTAAAATATGGTGAATTCCTTCAAAATTATGAATCGCATCATACAAGGGGAGCATAGCCCCACCAGGATAACCAAAAATAATTTCTACTCCAAGTTCTTTTAAGGTTTGGAGAACAAGTTGGGAACCGGAAGTAGGTTTTTCTAACTTTAATTTTTTCATTCAAACCTTTCTATAAATCTGTAACGCAACCTTCGCTAGCAGGGCGTGTAAGTTTGGCAAATTTTGCAAGAACACCACGAGTTGCTTTAGGGGCTGGTTTTTGATAGTTGGCACGTCGTTTAGCAATTTCTTCATCAGAAACTTTTAAACTAATACTATTATTCACCGCATCAATTTCGATAATATCATCATCTTCAACTAAACCAATCAGCCCACCTTCAACTGCTTCAGGGACAATATGTCCCACAACAAAGCCGTGAGTGCCACCAGAGAATCTTCCGTCAGTGATGAGTGCACAAGATTTTCCAAGTCCTGCTCCAATTAATGCTGAGGTTGGTTTTAACATCTCTGGCATTCCCGGACCTCCGACTGGGCCAATATTTCGAATGACTGCAACATCACCGGCATGCAATCGACCAGACTCAATGCCATCGATAAAGTGTTGTTCTCCATCAAAAACACGAGCAGTTCCTTTGAAAAATTCGCCTTCTTTACCAGAAATTTTTGCAACAGAACCCCCTTGAGCAAGATTACCGTACAAAATTTGTAAATGTCCAGTTGCTTTAATTGGATTTTTTAGTGGTCGCATAATATCTTGACTGTCAAAGTCCAAATCTAATGCTGTTTCAACATTTTCAGCCAAAGTTTTACCTGTGACGGTCAAACAATCACCGTGAAGTTTTCCTTCTTTAAGTAGGTATTTCAAAACAGCAGGAAGGCCACCAATTTTGTGCAGATCTTCCATCATATATTTTCCGCTCGGTTTGAAATCGCCAAGAACAGGGGTAATATCTGAAATTCGTTGGAAGTCATCTTGCGTAATTTCTACACCTATGGCATTTGCCATTGCAATGATATGAAGCACAGCATTGGTTGAGCCTCCAAGAACCATGACAATTGTTATGGCATTTTCAAAAGCTTCTTTGGTCATGATATCACTTGGTTTAATATTTTTTTCTAATAAATTTTTGATGGCTGAACCAATTTCATCACATTCTTCTTGTTTTTCCTGACTGATTGCTGGATTGGAAGAGGAATAAGGTAAACTCATTCCTAAAGTTTCAATAGCAGCAGCCAGGGTATTAGCAGTGTACATTCCTCCACAAGCACCTTGTCCTGGAATGGCATTGCAAATAACGCCATGATAATCTTCATCAGAAATATTTCCAGTGATTTTTTGTCCCAGAGCTTCAAAGGCCGAAACAATATTTAATTTTTCACCTTTATATTCGCCGTGTTCAATCGTTCCGCCATAGACCATAATTGACGGACGATTTAAGCGAGCCATTCCGATAATTGATCCTGGCATATTTTTATCACAACCGGGAATGGCAACGATGGCATCATAATATTCAGCACCAGCGTTGGTTTCGATGCTGTCAGCAATAACTTCACGACTGACCAAAGAATATCTCATGCCAAGCTTTCCGTTGGCAATTCCATCAGAAACTCCAATTGTATGAAATTGAAGTCCAATCAATCCGTCAGTTTGGTTGACAGAACTTTTGATTTTACTACCAAGTGTTCCCAAGTGCATATTGCATGGATTTCCATCCCAATCCATGCTGACGATTCCGACCTGAGCTTTTTTGAAATCTTCATCTTTAAAACCAATGCCGTAGTACATGGCTTGGGTCGCTGGCTGTGTTGGATCTTGAGTCAATGTTTTAGAATATTTATTGAGTTCTACTGATTCAACTTTTCCGTTATATTTGAATTCCATATGTTATCTTTTTGACCTCCCCGTAAATTTACATAGAGCTATTTTATCACTAAAAAAATGAAAATACAATAATTTGTCAGAATATTCTATATAGTCTATAAAATACTTTTGCTTTCCTTTCTCAGTTAGCAGGAATTACAAAATATTTCTGCTCAAAACGGTGGACTTCTACTTTTTCTTGATAAAAATCTGTAAGTATCTTTTCATTTAATAAGTTTTCTTTTTTCCCTGATTGAATCACTTTTCCTTCTCTTAAAAGTAAAAGGTGAGTAAAAATACCAGTGATTTCATCGGGATGATGAGAAATATAAATGAGTGTTGGTGCGGTTTTTAATTGATTAATCTGCTGCAGTTGCTTTAATAATTTTTCTTTAGCAAATAAATCTAAACCGTTCGTTGCTTCGTCCAAAATTAAAAGCTCAGGCTTTAAAATTAAGCTCCTAGCAATAAGAAGAACTTGCTTTTCTCCTTGAGAAAGGCTGGCATAATTTCGGCCAATAAGTGATTTTGCGCCCATTTGTCTTAAAAGCTGACGTGCCTCATCAAGTTCCTGATCTGTGTAAGGTTTATAGAGCATGCTCGAATTAAATTTCCCAGTATAAACAAGGTTTTCAGCCTTAATATTTGGTTGAAATCTTTCAGCAATAAATGAGCCAACTACGCTGATTCTTTTTCTCAACTTAGGAATTTCTCCATTTCCAAATTGAGTATTTAAAACAGTGATTTCGCCAGAAGTTTTCCATTCTTCTGCTAAAATCAATTTCAAAAGACTTGATTTTCCAGAGCCGTTGAGGCCCAGAATAACCCAATTTTCGCCGGGATTTACTTTCCAAGTAATATCTTTAAGAATTTCTTTTTTATTTCGAGTAAGATTTACATTCTTTAAATTAATAATTGTCATTTTAGGCTCGCTCTTATTGATTTTTTTGTTCGTAAGCTGAGATTGCTTCTTCATATTGCAAAGTTATTCCAATATCATCTAAGCCATTAATTAATTTGTCTTTCCAAATGGGGTCAATCTCAAAATGAAAGTCACCAAGGCTTGTGATAATTAGCTGATGGGGTAAATCAATTGTAATTTCTTCTTGACTTGACAGTTTTGTCAGTTGATTTAGAACTTCTCTTGGTTGTTTAATTGGTAACAAGCCATTTTTTAAAGCATTATTATAAAAAATATCTGAGTAAGAGCCAGCAATAATTGCCCGAAAGCCGTAATCTGATAAGGCCCATGCCGCATGTTCTCTTGAAGAACCAGAACCAAAATTATCTCCTGAAATTAACAGAGAAGCTTTTTTGTATTTTGGAGCATTCAAAATAAAATCAGGATTCTCATCGTAATCTTTGATATAACGCCATTCATAAAATAAATTCTTTCCAAAGCCCTTTTTATCGATTGCTTTCAAAAATTGTTTAGGAATAATTTGGTCTGTGTCAATATTATCGTTCATGACTGGAACGCTTGTCCCTTTGTAAATCGTGAATTTTTCCATCTTTTCTTCTTTCTACAGACTAATCTGTTACGAGCGTTCTTACATCTACAAATTTACCGGCGATTGCGGCGGCAGCAGCCATAGCTGGAGAGCACAGGTGCGTTCTTGCATTATGTCCTTGACGTCCTTCAAAATTTCGATTAGAGGTTGAAGCACAATGAACGTATTCTGGGATTTGGTCAGGATTCATTCCAAGACAGGCTGAGCAACCCGGTTCTCGCCATTCAAAACCAGCTTCCTTAAAAATTTTATCAAGCCCTTGTGCTTCAGCCGCTTCTTTCACAGGTCTGCTACCCGGTACGACAATTCCTGTCAGTCCATCAGCAATATGTCTGTCTCCAATAATTTTTGCAGCTTCTTCTAAATCACTAAGCCTAGCATTCGTACAAGAACCAATGAAAATATAGCCTAAATCAATATCAGAAGCGGTTTGGCCTGGCTTTAAATCCATGTACTGATAAGCACGTTCATAATTCAAATCGTTGTTAATTTCTGGAAATTTTTCGCCAAATTCTAGGCCCATTCCGGGATTTGTTCCCCATGTTACCATTGGTTTCAACTGACTGACATCAAGACTTAAAATCATATCGTATTGTGCATCAGAATCACTGACAAGTTTTTTCCATTTACTGACAGCTTTCTCAAAGTTTTTAGGTGCATGTTCACGCCCTTTGACATAGTCATAAGTTTTTTCATCAGGATTCATCAGGCCAATTTTTGCCCCAAATTCAATTGACATGTTACAGATTGTCATCCGTTCTTCCATGCTTAAATCACTAATGGCATCTCCTGTATACTCAACCGCATAACCTACACCTGCATCCACACCATATTTTGCAATTAACGCGAGGATAAAGTCTTTGCTATAAACACCTTTTTGTGGATGACCTTGAAATTCAATTTTCATACGTTTGGGTTTAACTTGCCAAATGGTTTGAGTTGCAAGAACATGTTCAACTTCACTTGTACCAATTCCAAAAGCAATAGCGCCAAATGCTCCATTTGTTGCGGTATGACTATCGCCACAAACAATTGTTTTTCCCGGTTGAGTTCTGCCAGATTCAGGTGCTACCATGTGAACAATGCCTTGTCCTTTTCCACCATGAGTCTCCGCTGGAACACCAAATTCTTTGACATTTTTAGTAAAAGTATCAATTTGTTTTTTAGAAATCAAATCTTGAATATTAAAAATATCTTGTGTTGGAACATTGTGGTCAAGAGTTCCGTATGTCAAATCTGTTCTACGAACTTTACGACCTGCTTCACGTAAGCCCTGAAATGCTTGCGGGCTCGTAACCTCATGAATAACATGAAGGTCAATATAAAGCAGTTGAGGTTCTCCCTCATTTCCAGCAATCACATGCTGATCCCAAAGTTTATCAAATATTGTTTTACCTGACATTTTTTTATTTCCTTTTTTAAAAATTTATTCTGACAAATTCTGTCAGTAATTTTGTGCTTTTTGTCAGTAATATTTACTGACAGAACTGTCAGCTGCGCTGACGGTTCTTTTATTTACAACTAAAATGCTCATTATTCAATCGCATTTTACTGACAATTTTTCAGGATTGCTTCTGTCATTTCTTTAGTTGTCGCGGTCCCACCTAAATCTTTAGTCAAAATTCCGTCAGTAAAAGTTTGAGTTACGGCTTTTTCAATTAGAATAGCGCCATCCTCTTGACCAAAAGACTCTCTTAGCATCATGGCAATCGATAGAATCATCGAAACAGGGTTCGCAATTCCTTTTCCTGCAATATCTGGTGCCGAACCATGAATTGGCTCATAGAGTGCTAGACCGTTAAAACCATGTGAACTCGATGGCATCACTCCCAAGCTACCGGCCAAACTACTTGCTTCATCAGAGAGAATGTCGCCAAATAGATTTTCAGTGACTATCACATCAAATTGTTGCGGATTAGTAATCAGTAACATTGCACAAGAATCGACCAATTGGTGCTCTAATCGTACATCAGGATATTCGTCAGCAACTTCATCAGCAATTTTTCGCCATAATTTAGAAGTTGCAAGGACATTTTGTTTATCAACCGAAGTCAGTAATTTTCTGGGCCGACTTTGAGCACTTTTGAAAGCAAAATGAAGAATTCTTCTTATTTCATCAGCACAATAATCATTGACATCCCGTGCTTTGTCATCTGCCAATTCATGCTGACCGAAATAGATTCCCCCTGTCAGTTCGCGAATCACTAGGAAATCAACATTTTCAACATTTCGGATAGGAGAAAGTTTTTTTAGAGCCGGATAAATTTTTAATGGACGAACATTAGCATAGAGTCCTAATTCTTTTCGTAAAGCAAGTAGCCCTTGTTCTGGTCTAACTTTTGCATTGTTGTATTTAGGATGTCCAATTGCAGCGAGCAAGATTGCGTCAGCATTTTTAACTGCTTGCAAAGTTTCTTCTGGTAAAGGATGACCATGCTTATCAATTGCAATTCCTCCAAAATCTTTGGCTTCTAATTCATACTCAAAAGCAATTTTTTTACTGACAGCTTTTAAAACACTTAAACCAGCTGACATAATTTCTGGCCCAATTCCATCTCCCGCAAGTGTCACAATTTTTTTAGACAATATTTTTCACCTTAAATTCCATCATGAGCTGAAATTTGTTCAACCTTTCCTTGTAAATTTTCTTTTTGAACTAAAACATTAGCATTCATGTAAGCAATGGCGCTTCCTTTCAATACATCATAATCAACACCTTTAGCATTAAATATAGTGCCTGTAGATAGATTTTCAACAGAAACCAAAGTCGTTGCTTGTGCATCAATTCCATCAGTTACAGCATCAACTGAATAGGAAATTAATTTTAGTTGATGATTAAAGACTTTATCAATAGCTTTAAAAATTGCATCCACTGAACCTGACCCCTCTCCTTGACTAACATAAATTTCCTCTTCTTGATTTTTTAGTTGCACCAGTGCCTTGTGGCCATCAATTTGAACATTATCAAGTATAAATCCAGCCAGATTTTTTACGATTTCTCCTGTAAACAAGGCATGAATATCTGCGTCAGTAATTTCTTTTTTCTTGTCAGCTAATTTTTTAAATTTTTCAAATAAAATTGCAAGACTTTCATCGTCATAAGCAATATTAAGTTCCGTCAATTTTTCACTAAAAGCATGACGACCAGAAAGTTTACCTAAAGGCAACGAATTATGCTTTATTCCGACAAGTTCTGGTGTAATAATTTCATAAGTTTCAGCATTTTTAAGGACACCATCTTGATGAATTCCTGATTCGTGGGCAAAAGCATTAGCACCAACAATTGCTTTATTTTTTGGAATAGCAATTCCTGAAAATTGTGAAATTAGTTCTGCCGTTGCAGCAGTTTCTGAAAGTTTTAAAGGACTTTGTGCCTGATAAAAATCTTTACGAATATGTAGTGCCACAGCAATTTCTTCAAGAGCAGCATTCCCAGCTCGCTCTCCAATGCCGTTGACAGTTCCTTCAACTCTCCCAGCCCCAGCTTTAATTGCAGCTAATGAATTAGCTACAGCCATTCCTAAATCATCATGACAATGTGGACTAAAAATAATTTCTCTCTCAGACTTAGTATTATCAATCAAAAATTTAAAAATTTTTCCATATTCTTCTGGCGTCGTATAACCGACAGTGTCAGGAATATTAATATAAGTTGCTCCAGCATCGACAGCCGTTTGAACAGCCTTCAAAAGAAAATTCAACTCCGTTCTTGTTGCATCCTCTGGAGAAAACTCAACAACCTCGACCCGTTCACGTGCGTATCTCACACATTTATCAATATTTTTCAAAACTTCTTCGGGACTTATTTTAAGTTTATATTTCATGTGAATAGGTGAAGTGGCAATGAAAACATGAATTTGCGGATATTTAGCCCCCTTTACCGCTTCAACCGCTTTATCGATATCTGAGATAACACAACGAGCTAATGCAGTGACAGCCGTATCATTCAAAGAATCAGCAATTTGCTTTACTGCTTCAAAACTATCTGGACTTGCCGCAGGAAAACCAGCCTCTATGACAGAAATCCCCCATTTTTCCAGTTGTTTAGCAATCGTTACTTTTTCTGAAATGGAAAAACTAACGCCCGGCGTCTGTTCGCCATCTCTCAAACTTGTGTCAAAGAATTCAATTTTTCGCATAATATCACCTCTATTTTTTATTAAGAAACAAAAAAGACGCCCGTGAGGACGTCTCTCGGTCCTCGAAATGACTATCGCCAAACAGGACCCACATATTTTAGCCACAAAAGCTAATGTAGGTCCACCTTGATCAACAACAATGAAAATTGTGTGTATGTCATTTCAAGTTCCTCTTTTTTGTTAATTTACATTATAATACTCTTAATATTTTAAATTGTCAATAAAATAATAATATTTAATGCATTTTTTTGTATTAACAAGAATTTAACGACAAATAGATTACAATTTCTACTTCTAACATTCAATAAAAGCCACAATAATTAAGCTTGTTAGAAAATATACAAGCAATTTTGTTGCTTTTGGTAGACATAAAATGATTAAATTATAATGGATTCTAATGTACCAATAAGATTAAGGAGAAATTATGACTCAAGATTATCGAGTTTTATTATATTACCAATATGTCCCAATTGAAGATGGAGAAACTTTTGCCCAAAAACACCTCACAGACTGTAAAGAATTAGGTTTAAAAGGACGCATTTTAGTTGCTGACGAAGGAATTAACGGAACTGTTTCTGGTACCGTCGAACAAACGGATGCCTACATGGAATTGATGAAAAATGACCCTCGCTTTAGCTCAACAATTTTCAAAATTGATGAAGCCGAGCAAAATGCTTTTAAGAAAATGCATGTCCGTTATCGCCCTGAATTAGTCAATTTAAGTTTAGAAGATGACGTCAATCCTTTGGAACTCACTGGGGCTTATCTTGATCCAAAAGAGTTTCGTGAGGCCATGCTTGATGAAAATACAGTAGTAATTGATGCACGAAATGATTATGAATTTGACTTAGGACATTTTCGTGGCGCCATTCGGCCAGAAATAAGAAGTTTTAGAGAACTTCCACAGTGGATTCGAGATAACAAAGAACAATTCATGGAAAAACGTGTTTTAACCTACTGTACCGGTGGAATACGTTGTGAAAAATTTTCAGGATGGCTCGTTCGGGAAGGCTTCAAAGACGTTGGTCAACTTCACGGAGGAATTGCCACATACGGAAAAGATCCAGAAGTTCAAGGAGATCTCTGGGACGGACAAATGTATGTTTTTGATAGCCGAATCGCAGTTCCAATCAACCAAAAAGAACATGTCATTGTCGGACGTGATTGGTTTGATGGAAGCCCATGTGAACGTTACATCAATTGCGGAAATCCAGAATGTAACAGACAAATGTTAGCTTCAGAGGAAAACGAAGCAAAATATCTTGGTGCTTGTTCACATGAATGTCGAGTTCATCCCAATAACCGTTACATCAAAGCCCACCAACTATCAAATCAAGAAGTTCAAGAACGTCTTGCGCTACTTGAGAAAGATTTAGCATCATAATATAAAAAGTCTATTATTCTTTAATAGACTTTTTATTTTTATCAATTTTCATCCCATTAAAAGTTGCTAGTTCGTGAAAACCAGCTTTTTTAATTAGAGTTCTTGCTTTACGAATTGAAAGCCAATCACGCTTTGCTATATGACTGTCCGTTCCTAAAGTTATAAATTTTCCACCTAATTTTTTAAAATTAATCAATAAATCACTATAAAATTGTTCAGTTTTCGGATCATCAAACAATCTAGTATTTATTTCTAATGCTTTTTCTTTTGAAGCTAAAGCCCGCAAGATTTCAAATAAAATCTCCCGATTCTCTGCAAACTTTATAGATTTATCCGTGTAAGGTCCATATCTAGCAACATAATCTAAATGACCAAATGAATTATAATTCTCAAAATTTTGAACAACATCTAAACAAGCTAAAAGATATTCTCTTTGTGCTTCTTCTTTTGTTTTCTGTAGATAAAATTCTGTTCCGTCATAAACTTCAATATCTCCAATTTCATGAACAGAGGCAATCACAAAATCAAAAGGAGCTGAATCAATAAACTGATTAATTTCTGATTTAAAACGTAAATCAATTCCCATTTCCAAGCCAATTTTTATTTTAATTTTATCTTTAAATTCCGCTTGCAATTGATTAATTTCTTGAAAATACTCAGGTAGATTTAATGAAAAATCCATTCCTGGAAAATAAAAATCTCGATGCTCTGTAAAACAAATTTCTTCTAAACCATGTGCTATAGCTTCTATCACATGGTTTCTAGGAAGCTCCTCGCTATCAGCTGAAAAATGAGAGTGAAAATGATAATCTAATTTTTTCATTTAATCTGCCGTCCTTGTATGAAATTCCTTCTTATTTCCCTCTATCTGATGCCGCTCTTTTGCTTTTTGTCTCACTTCTGCAAGAGAAATACCTTGCTGATTCATTAATACAAATAAATGATAAAGTAAATCATCAATTTCTCCTAAAAGTTCTACTTTATCTGAATTTTTACTAGCAATAATCACTTCACTTGCTTCTTCACCAACTTTTTTTAATACTTTATCGATACCTTCTTCAAGCAAATAATTTGTATAAGATTTTTCGACTGGATGTAACTTTCGGTCAATGATTTGCTTCTCCAACTCTCTAAAAATATCAGAGTCATCAAAAGGAATAAGTTCATCATAAAAACAAGAGTAAGCCCCAGTATGGCAAGCATTACCAATTTGTTCAACAAAAACCAATAAAGTATCTTGGTCGCAATCCAAACGCATTCCTTTTATTTTTTGAAAATGCCCTGATTCTTCTCCTTTGTGCCAAAGTTTTTGTCGTGAACGTGACCAAAACCAAGTTTCACCAGTTTCAAGCATTTTCTCAAAAGCCACTTCATTTGTATAGGCAAGCATTAATACTTGATTTGTTTGATAATCTTGAATAATAACAGGAATAAGTTCCTGCTTATGAAAATCTGGTCTCATACAGTCTCCTTCTTAATAATTCTTGCTGGAATATTATTTTTTATAAGTTCATCTTTAACTTCATCAACTGTTGCTTCGCCATAATGAAATAATGAAGCAACAAGGGCAGCATCGCTTTTTGTCTTTTGAAAAACTTCAACAATGTCCGAAATATTCCCACAACCACCACTTGCTACAACAGGAATATTAACTGCAGTACAAACGGCATTCAGCATTTCCAAATCGTAACCTGTCTTTGTTCCATCCTTATCCATTGAGGTTAGTAAAATTTCACCCGCTCCTAATCTCTCACACTCTTTAGCCCAATCAACTAAGTCAAGACCAGTATTTTCACGTCCGCCCTTGATATAGACTTCATATCCCTTATAGTCTGCTCGTTTTTTAGCATCAATAGCAACAACAACACATTGAACGCCAAATTCGTTAGCCGCTTGACGAATAAGTTCAGGATTTTCAATTGCAGCTGAATTGACGGATACTTTATCAGCTCCTCTAGCAAGAATTCTTCTAAAATCGTCAATTGAACGAATTCCTCCACCAACGGTTAATGGAATTGAAAGTTCACGCGCCGCCCGACCAATTAATTCACCAATAATTTCACGTTCTTCAAAAGATGCTGTAATATCAAGAAAAACAATTTCATCTGCACACTGTTCTTCATATATTTTGGCCAATTCCACTGGATCACCTATTTCTCTTAAACCCACAAAATTGATTCCTTTAACTACCTTACCATTTTTAATATCAAGACAAGGGATGATTCTTTTAGTTAGCATTCCTGAACTCCTTCTCAAGATTAATTTTTCCCTCATAGTAAGCTTTCCCAATAATAATCCCATAGAAGTCAGAACGAGATGCGCGTTGAATATCAGAACTATCCTTTACACCTCCAGAAATAATCACGTTTAGAGAACATTCCTTTGAAATTTCATCATAAAGTTTAAAATTTGGACCTGCCAGTGTTCCGTCCTTGGAGATATCAGTAATAATAGTAGTTTTAACCCCTATTTTCTCTAATTTTTTTAAAAATGACAGATAAGGAAGACTCGTTTTTTCTAACCAACCGCTTGTTGATACAAAACCCTCTCTAATATCAACCCCAACAACGATTCTGCTTGGACCGTATTTAATTAATAGCTCCTTAAGAAAATCAGGCTTTTCTACCGCTGCGGTTCCTAAAATCACTCGTTCCACACCAATTTGTTCAAGATAAAGTCTAACTGTATCTAAATCTCTAATTCCACCACCAATTTCGATTTTCAATCTTGTTTCATCTTTTATTTTTCGCACAAGCTCTAAATTACGAGTTTGTCCTACCTTAGCACCATCTAAATCAACCAAATGCAGGTCAGTCGCTCCCATTCTTTCAAATTTTTGAGCAATTTCAAGTGGATTTTTTGAATAGACCGTTTTTTTATCATAATCTCCTTTGTAGAGACGCACGGCTTCTCCATTTTGCAAATCAATTGCAGGAATAATCTTCATTTAATTTCCTCCAAGAACGATTTTAGTATCTTTCTGCCAATTTCTCCACTCTTTTCAGGGTGAAATTGACAACCTATCACATTATTTTTTCCAACAATTGCCGGAATTTTTACTTCGCCATAAATGGTGTAGGCAATGAGTTCATCATTAGGACAAGTCGCCTGATAAGAATGAACAAAATAAACCTCATCATTATCAGACAAATAATGAGTTATTGGACTGGTTTTAGCCAGGTTTAATTGATTCCATCCCATATGCGGAATTTTTTCATTAGTTTTGATTGGAATTACTTCTCCTTTTAAAAGTCCAAGACCTTGTCTTTCTTCCATCTCGTATCCTTTTTCAAAAAGTACTTGCATCCCTAAACAAATTCCCAATATTGGTATTCCAGCAGCAGCTCGTTCTTGTAAAAGTTCAATCAAATTAAACGTTTTTAAATTATTCATTGCTGTAGGAAAGGCCCCAACTCCTGGAAGAATAATTGCATCTGCTTTACGAATTTCTTCTAGATCTCTTGAAATTACTGTTTCTTGTCCCAATCGTAAAAATGCGGCCTGTACACTTTGAAGATTTCCGAGATTGTAGTCGATGATAACAATCATTTATAGTAATCCTTTCGATGATGGAATTAAATTAGCTTTCGATTCATCAATACTTACAGCTTGTTTTAGCGCTCTCGCTGTAGATTTAAACATGCCTTCAATAATATGATGCGTATTTTGCCCATAATGTTCGTTCAGATGTAAAGTAATGCCAGCATTAAAAGCAAGGGCACGAAAAAATTCCTCAGTCATTTCTGTATCATAGCCACCAAGTTTTTGATTTCCTGATAAATCAGCATGAAATACCAAATAAGGTCGTCCGCTAATATCTAAATCACAAGTCACCAAAGCTTCATCCATTGGAATGGTAAAACTTCCATAACGTCGAATACCGAGCTTATTACCTAACGCTTCGCTGATACATTTGCCAAGAGCAATCGCAACATCTTCAATGAGATGGTGCGGGTCCATCCCTACTGTTTCATGATCCCCATGTCCTATGATTTTTAAGTCAAAATCGCTGTGAAAGGTGAGAAGTGTCAGCATGTGGTCTAGAAAACCAATACCTGTACTAATGTCCGCTTGACCTGTGCCGTCAAGATTGATGGAAAGTTCGATTTGTGTTTCTTTGGTATTACGCGTGATGTGTGATATGCGTGTCATAACAGGTTCTCCTTAGTTTTTTTAAATATCAAATGATGCAATCGTGCGACTGGATACAGCGTAGGGTCTTTCGCTACTTTTTGCTCTAACTTAAGCATGGGCTGGTACCAGTTGTCTGTTTCTTTGATTTCTGTGTTTTGTGAAATACCGTAAAAATGGCGAATTCCAAATTCTTCTTTGAGTTTCAGTTTGTAATTTACCACAAAATCTGTCAGCCAATCATCGTCATAAACTAGGATATCGCCGTGGTTGTGCGAAGCGACAGCTTCATTTTCATATACATTAAGCGCTGCCTGCGGATTATCACGTCCTGCTGCCATTTCTATCATGCTACCGTACTTGCTGTGCTTGACAATAGAAAGCGTTCCGTCATCTGCCAAAAGTGGCAAGAGTAATTCCAACACGACTTTTCGGTCGGGGACGTATTCTAAAACATTGTGAATGAGAATCACGTCGTAACGCTCATTTTTAACAGTTTCTGCAAAGTCGTCAAAAGTTCCTGTCAACTGACGAAAAGTTTGGTCAGACATCATCTCGAGTTTTTCTACGTCAGGCTCATAGCCCGTGACTTCAAATCCCTGTTCCACCAAAAAAGTTTCCGTCCGTCCAAATCCAGAACCAAAACTGAGAATTTTTGAATCTTTTGTAAAATTTGATAGGAGCTGGGGAAAAAGTAAATCGTAGAACATCCGACCCCATGGTTTTTCGAAAACTTCTGCGTAATAAGTTTCTTGTTTTGTCATGTTTTTTTACCTACTATTTTTCTTGTTCAATATTTTAAGATCCATGTGGCTCCTCACATCTTTACCAATAAATTTTTAAAATCTTGTCTCAAGTATTACATTTCATCAAATCTCACAGAAATTGAGTTAGCATGAGCCGTCAATCCTTCTGATTTAGCAAATGCCTCAACATCCTCTTTAAAGTCAGCCAAAACTTCTTTAGGATAATAGCTATAAGTTGAATATTTTATGAAATTATAGACACCCAAACCAGAGTAAAATTTGGCTGTTCCTCCAGTTGGTAAGACATGATTGCTTCCTGACATATAGTCGCCTAGCGGTTCTGGCGTATATTCTCCAAGAAAAATTGAGCCAGCATTTTTGATTTTTGGAAGTTGGGTTAAAGGTTCACTAGTCAAAACTTCTAAATGTTCTGGAGCCAGCTGATTGGAAACATCAAAGGCTTCACCAATATTTTTTACAACAATGGCTCCACCGTAATTACTGATGGAACTTTCAATGATTTCACGACGTTCCAAATTTTGAACTTGTCTATTTAATTCCTTATCTACTTGTTGAACAAGTTTTTCAGAAGTCGTCACTAAAATCGCTGACGCAAGTTTATCATGTTCTGCTTGCGCCATTAGATCAGCAGCGATATATTTTGGATTTGCAGTTTCGTCAGCAATAACTAAAACTTCTGATGGACCGGCAATCATATCAATATCTACCACCCCATAGCAGATTTTCTTAGCCGTAGCCACAAAAATATTTCCGGGTCCGACAATCTTATCAACTTTAGGAATAGATTCTGTCCCATACGCAACGGCGGCAACACCTTGTGCTCCACCCACTTTATAGATTGTTTCTATTCCACAAACTTCAGCAGCTGCTAAAATATTGGGATTTACTTTTCCATCAGCTTTAACTGGAGTAACCATAATAATTTCTTTGACGCCTGCTAAAAGTGCTGGAACAGCATTCATAATGACTGTTGAAGGGTATGCAGCCGTTCCTCCGGGGACATAGAGAGCAACACGTTCCAGAGGACGTGCAATTTGTCCCATGATAACGCCATTTTCCTTAAAAATATTCCATGAATTTCCTAGTTGGTGCTTATGAAATTCTTCAATTTGTGATTTTGTACGCCTAAGAATTCTAAAATAATCCTCCTCAATTTGTTCTAATCCTTTTTCACGTTCCATGCGCGTGACGAGTAAATTACTAGTATTCACCTCATAACCGTCGAACTTTTTAGCATAGTTAAATAAGGCAGTATCTCCATTTTTTTGAATATCTTCTACAATCTGTTGAACAGTTTTATTAACTTCTTTCGATACTTCTGTTTTTCGACCTTGAAATTTTTCGGCAATTTCTTCCAGCTTTCCTTGATAATCAATTTGTTTGAGCATCTTCTAACCTCTCCACCATTTCTATAATTTTATCTTTTTTAAATTTGAAACTAGATTTATTGACAATCATTCGTGTTGAAATATCACTGATTTTTTCAATGACCTCTAAACCATTTGCAGATAAAGTATTTCCTGTTTCGACAATATCAACAATTGCATCGGCTAAACCAACAACTGGTCCAAGCTCAACAGAACCTTCCAACTTGATAATTTCAATATCTTCTTGCTTTTGAGCAAAATATTTTTTTGTCACTCTTGGATATTTAGAAGCAATTCGTTTCCGTCTTTGAAAATTTTTATTTGCAAAGTCAGGATAGGAAGCAAGGGCAAAAATACACTGCCCAATTTTTAAATCCAATAACTCATAATAGTCATCAAAATCATTTTCATCAAGCGTATCTTTACCAACAAAGCCAATATCAACAATTCCATGTTCTAAAAAAGTAATGACATCATTAGCTTTTCCAAAAATGATTTGTAAATCATCTTTCGTTTTAATTTGTAATTCACGTCCTAGATTTAGAATTGGTTCAACATCATAGTTCGCATTTTCCAATAAATTGGTGACTTGTTTTTGGATTCGTCCTTTAGTTATGGCAATTTTAATCATTGTCTTCCTCCAATTCTTGTCTTTCCAGAGCCTTTAGAATGGTGTCCATATGACAACAAAAACCAATGGCAACCGCCTCTTCTTGAAAATTACTTAATAGTTGGTCATATCTTCCTCCTGATAAAATAGGTTGATTAGCTGCTGAACTGTAAGCTTTAAACATTAAATCAGTATAATAATCCATTTTAGGAACCATTCCCAAATCAATGATAATCGGTTTAATCATTGAAAGTTTCTCTGAAAATTCTTTAAGCTGTTTAAAGGAAGAAATGAGCACATCATCTTTTGTATTTGTCACTAAATTTTCCAACCTTGATAACTCATTAGTAATAAATATTTCTTTCAAAAGTTCTCTTAATTCCTTAGAAAAATTATTTTTTTCGATAAAAGCATTAAGACCACTCAAATCTTTCTTGAGTAAAAGTTCTGTAAGTAACTCTGTTGAACCGTCAGCTAAATGACATAAACGTTGAAAAAATTTTGCTGAGCCTATTTCAAAGACCGTTTTATTCAAACCTAACTGTTCAATCACTTGAAGGGCTAAACTAAGAATTTCTAATTCTGACTTATCGGCTGATTCACCAAAAAGTTCAATACCAATCTGATAATTTTCCGTTGAACGACCTTTATGCCGTTTTTCTTTTCTAAATATTTTTCCAAAATATGAATAACGAGCACTAGTAGAATCCTTGATTTGCGAATAAAGTCTAACTAAAGGAAGTGTAAAATCATAACGGAGTGTAATTGATTGTCCCTCATGATTGATAAACTGAAACATTTTTTCTTGATTAAAAGTTTTTCCATTACTTTCAAGTGCCGTATAGAGTTGTGTATATTCAAAGCTTGGGGGCATGACTTCCTGATAATTCTTCAGGCCAAATAATTTCCTTAAACGACCTTCTATCTGCCGTAGACTTTTAACTTGATTCAAGGTCATTTCTGCCGATTCTTCAGGAAGCAGATAATTTATTTTTTCCATTCGTCAATTTCCTCATTCTTTTTTAAATAGCCTTTTAAAAATTCAATCACTTTGTTCATTTCTTTATTAGTCCCAATAGTTATCCGTAACCAATCATCAATCCGTGGTTGATTCCAATGCCTGACAATAATTTTTGCCTCATAAAGCGCCTTAAAAAGTTCTTCTGCTCTTACTTTTGGATGATGAACAAAAACAAAGTTAGCCTTTGAATCAGTCACTTCAAATCCTAAATTAACCAGACTTTCTTTAAAAACTTCTCTTGTCTTAATAATTTTCTGGATGTTTTTTTGAAAATAATTTTCATCCATTAAACTTGCTTCTCCAATAATTTGTGCCAAACTATCAATTGGATAGGAATTAAATGAATTTTTCACATCATACAAATGAGAAATTGCTTCAGCAGAGCCATAAGCTACACCCAAACGAATTCCTGCCAAACTCCGTGATTTAGAAAAAGTTTGAACCACTACTAAATTATCGTATTTTTTTAGCAGGGGAAGACATGTTTCCCCGCCAAAATCAATATAGGCCTCGTCAATCAAGACAATGGAGTTTTGATTCTTTTTCAGAATTTCTTCTATATCTTTAAGATTTAGTGCCAAAGCCGTTGGAGCATTAGGATTTGCAATCACAATTCCGCCATTTTCAATATAATAATCTTTTATTGAAACTTTGAAATCATCATCTACAGGGATTTTTTGAAAGGGAATCCGATAGAGTTCGCAATAAATTGGATAAAAAGAGTAAGTAATGTCAGGCATTAATAAAGGGCTTTGACTATTAAAAAAAGTCAGAAAACTAAGGGACAAAACTTCGTCAGATCCATTTCCAATAAAAACCTGTTCAACTTCTAAATGATGATATTCCGCCAATTTTTTTCTTAAACTTTTCGCATCAGTGCTTGGGTAAAGACGCAAATTTTTTGTCTTAACACGCTCATTTAATAATTGAGCTAGACTAGTGGGTGGATAGGGATTTTCGTTAGTGTTTAGTTTGATCATGTCAGTAAGTTCTGGTTGTTCACCTGCAATATAGGGACTTACTGACCGAAGGTTATTTTGCCAACTCATAGATTTCTCCTTTCGAGAATAGAAAGATAATATAAAAAAACGCCTAAAAGCACTTGGCTTAAAGGACGGTTTAATCGTGGTTCCACCTTAATTTATCACTTTTTCACAAAAGTGACCTCGGTAAGTTATAACAACTTAGCATTAACGCAGCTAACGCTCACATAATAATATGAGTAAGATAGCGATGAGTGTGGTTCATCCCATTATCAGACCTTTTCTCAGCAACAAGGCTCTCTCAACTGATACCTAAGACTACTCTTTCATCTCTTGTTTGTTAATTCTTAATTATCTGAATTATAATACTTATATTTTTAAAAGTCAACATTTATTTTAAAAAAATATCTATTTTGTTTTTAAAACAAGAAAAATACCAACAATTGCTGGTATTTTATTCGAAAATATTAATTCTTTTTGTTTATCCAGATATAAAATAGAAATTACATTATAACAATCAGTTACTTTCCTTTTTGGAATCTATATAATCTTTTGCTTTTGAATCTTCTCTGAAGGAATAAATATATGTATGAGCTTCATAATTAATTGACTCGTCTTCGAAGAAAACTTCTCCATTTTCAATTTTATATGGAATTTCTGCTAAGGTAGTTTTTTGATATCCTACACCATCAATTGTAATACTTCTGTCAGTAATTCTATAAGAATGTTTAGCTGATGACACGTAGGTGCCTAGTCCTGTAAGTTTGACAGAATTATTGTCAGTAAAATAATAATATTCAACTCCATCATGAATGAGATTTTGGGGGCCACCATTTTTCATAGCCCTATCGGGATTCATTCCGTCGTAACTTTTAATTTGCCTGATGAAACCTTTTCCCACGATATTGTTTTGTACAAAACCAATTGGGTCGGAAGTTAATAAGTCCGCTGGAGTCACCATTTTTGAAGTAACCGTTTCTGTTTCTTCTTTCATACTATCTGTTTCATAATAATTAGAAATCATTTTACTAATTTTTGTACTTTTTTTCTCCGCTTGACCTGCACTACTAAGATAATCATAATTAACATTCTCATCACTTATAAGAACATTCAATTTATGCAATTTATGATTTTGATCATACCATTGGATAAAACCATCATTAACTCCTTTATTACCATTTGCAGTCATCGAAATTTTGTCAGCTGATAAAATTGTTGTCTGGGGATTTAGGCCAGCATAAGCTTGAGCAATCAAAGCAATTTGCTCATTTAAATTAAGATTACTCCAAGTAAATAAAGAATCTTTTTTACTATCAGTTTCGATGCTAGAAATACTTGACTGAGTAGAATTACTATTAAAACTTGATTGTGGTTCAGCTGGTTTTGGATAGAAAAAAATAGTCAATAAAATAGCAATAATAACTACTAATAGGCCTCCAAGAATAGCTCCTACAATAATTATTGTTTTTTTATCCGAATTTGGTTGATTAGGTTCCCTCAATAAACCATTTGAAATAGCCTCTCTATACTCATTCTCATTTGGAAGTCGTCCATTGATATTTTTAAAAGACTTCTTCCACTCCTTTTCATTAATCATTCCACTTCTTTTTCTCATAAATTAAACTTTTTATCTCCCGTTTTTTATACTTCACACTTATTAAAAGCTTACTTTTCCTACTATCATATCAAAATTTAATCTATATTGGTTGTTATAGACTAAATTACCTGTCACCATCAATTAAGTGATTATACTATTTCTGCTTTGACGTTGCTTTGCAACATTCTACGGCATCACTTCATATTATACTGAATAATGCTCAAATTATATTGTCAAGCATAATAAATCTAATATATACGAATCTATTTGTGAAGTAGTTATCAGAGCAGCAACCGAATCAATGACTATTAAATCAAAAGCTCTTGTTTCTACAAACTCATTAATCATATAAAAAGCTCCTTCTCCTGTGTCTGGTTGAGTGAATATCAAACTCTCTGATTTTATATCAAGATTTTTAGCTTATTTAATATAAAGTGAGTTTTCCGTATAATTTAAAAAATGATTATTTTAACCTATAAATTTACAAACAAAAAAAAGAACTATTTAATTAGTTCTTTTTTATTTTTTCAATTGTTTTCTAGCCAATAGGATTGACATCAAAAGAATCACAAAACCGGATATCATTGTAGTGGTAACTAATAACTGTGCCTCTCCCGTTTCTGGTAATATTTTTTTTGATACAGAATCATCAGATTTATCATTTTTATTATCGTTCTTTTCGCTAATTTTTTCAGAAACAGCCTCAATGTCCTTATTTTCTTCTGAAAGCAATACATTTGATGTTTTGTCCTTAACCGTTACTCTAGCAGTACTTGTTACTCCATCATATGTGTAAGTGACATCATAAATCCCAGCTTTATTTGTATCTACTTTTGAAGCATCAACTGTAAGTTGGTTGAAGTCAACCTTATTTCCATCAACATCTGTAGCGGAAACAAAATTATCTTGGGGGCTCCATACATCCCCTGTATAGATAGTAGAATTTTTTACATTGAGTGTCAACTGGTCAACTTTGTAGATGTAAGTAACTATTTGTTCACTGTTTGAAAATGTTCCGACAGCATTACTTGGAAGCTTATTATCATCCAGTACATATCCAGTTATTGGAATCTTATATTGATTGCCTGTGACATCGTAGGGAGCATTTAGCGTATCAATTAATATCTTATCTGGGGCAATAGAAGCTTGATTTTCATCAATATACTTAACCGTGACCGGTGCACTATCCAGTACTGCATCCAAACTATGAACGATAACAGACTGTTTATTACTTGCTAGCCCCGTACCTGCACTAATTATCAATGATAGATGATTATTTGAAAATTTTCCAGAAACATTATAGCTCCATACTTTTCCATCATAATTTACACTAATATCTTTAGAAGTAGCATTATATGATAACATAAAATCTTTATAGCTATCATTGGGTCTATTAACCGATTTTCCTGTCTTATCAAGTGTAGTTATATAACCAGCTTCGTTACTAACAAAGGCACCAAATGCGTAGTTTTTTGTCATCATGTCCTGAAATTCTTTAGGATCAGCACGGAAATCTGCAGCATCACTATCATTAAATGCCGTATCCATCTTGAATCCAAAAGCTTCCCGTACCCCCCCAAAATCCAAAAGAATTTCCACCAGTACCTATTTTCCCTGGAGTATCATTGTACAGACCTATAGCTATTCCATCCCCACCTCCTTCAGGCTGAGTTTTACTTCCTAAATTTACTGACATTGATATTGAAAAATCTCTGGTAATATCAACCTTTGTTTTTGAAGTTGCAGAACCAGCCTGACCTTGCAAATCCGGAGTCAAAATTAACTCTCCATATTGTTTATCATAACTTGCAGAGCCATTAATAGTAAAGTATCTATCAAAATTACTTTTATCTATTGTTACTCCCTTTTGGGTTTGTACACTATTATGTACTGACAATTCTTCACTGCTCACTTTTTTCATGGATCATGAATTGTTTAGAACATTCATTGTACCAAATATAATTGTATTCAATAAAATATATTTACTAAATTTTTTATTCATCTTTTTTTATAATTTCTAACATTGTAGTTGTTAATTTTTGTTCATTTCTATCTAATTCTTCTTTTTCATTTGCTTTATTTCAAAATCAGGTTTTATAATTTGCCTAGTCGCCCATTTTTGGGCAATTTTTAACATTTTTATTTTTTGTTCTTTATTTAGTTTTTGAAAAAAACTTTCTGGGCAGATATAATCTGTAGCATCATCCTTTCCTATTAGATAATCTGGTGAAAGGTGAAAGTATTGCGCTAACTCAATTAAGCGACTTCCTGAGGGAGCCGTTCCATTTTTATAATTGTGAAGTGCATTACGTGAATAACCTAGTTCTCGCTCAATACAATTCACTGATTTACCACTTTGTTCTACTGCCTTTAGTAAGCGTTCATAAAATAAATTTGTTTTATCCATTTGACCTCTTCCTTAAACTCTCAATAAATACAAAAAACACAGCAGATACACAATACATTTATGGCATTTACTCTCCGATTCTGTGTCATAAATTACTATATAACAATCATCTATAAGAAAAATAATAATTTTTCTGATAAATGATTTTTGTAGGTTATTGACTACTCTAAATTCATGAATGTCATAACTAAATTTTCTTCTATTTGTAATTTTTAGAAATATAGTTGAATTTATCCGTAAGTTAAGTTATAATTAGTTTAGCACTACACAGAGAAGAGCAAAAGACTCCGAAAAATTATTATTTTTCGGAGTCTTTTGCTTGTAAAACAACATCTTTATCCAGTTAGTAATATATATGTTATATCGGTTTTTTATAATAAATCAAATTTAGCTAAAAGTCTACAATAGGATAAGCATTCATCAATTATTATTATTTACACTTACTTTCATTTGCTAACTAACAAAACTGAACTTTTCATGATTTCATAGTAGCCCTTTATTTTATAAATTTGGTATCTATAAAGTGTCCAATTTTTAGCACCTTATAGCTTATAAAAGATTATTGTATATAATAAACTACTTATTTAACACAATTCTACTTCTTACTCATCCTAAATAAAAGCATTCCGTAACTCTTTATAGTGTGCGAAAAAGATGAGACAGTAGCCTTAGGTGCTGGAATTAGTGGTGATACTACTGCCTCAATCGAAACAGTCGTTAATATTGGATTCTGTTACAATCTGATCATCAAAGTACTTCAATTGGTTATTATTTCCCAACATATTCTGACATTACTGTTCAAAGTGAAAAGTGAAGGAGTTAACATTGATGAAGCCACTCAAAGTTTAATTATTGATTTTTCAGGTAGTACTGGTAGTGGGAAGCAAATTATTGTAGAGTAATTTCTAAACCTACCTCATTTCTTTGATAATAGTATTAATAGAAAACTGAATTAAGCATTAACAAGATAAAAAGAAGCCCTAGGACTTCTTTTTATCTGTTAACTTTTAGAGTTATTGATGCTAACCTAAGTTTAATTTTATAATCACTATCCGCAGTTATTATAGCTATATAATCACATACAAGTACTTTCTGCTTTTACCAAAAGAAAAATCTAGCTATTTACTAGATTTATTCAGGAGCAATTTGTTCAAAATCAACTGTTCCTTTTCGTTTATTAGCAGCAATAACACGAATTTTTATTTCTTGTCCTATTTGATAAATTGTTTCTGATTTTTTTCCTTTAAAAATACTTGCTTCTTCATCAAATTCAAGGTCTTCTGTAATTCCAGTGTGTAAATTTGGTACTCGAATTAAACCTTCAACGGTATTATCTAATGCTACAAAAATACCAAATTTTTGCACACCTGTAATTGTACCAGTATAAACTTCTCCGATCCGCTCTAACATATATTCTGCTTTTTTCATTGCATCAATAATTCGTTCAGTGACGACCGCACGGTGTTCCATATCAGAAGAATGGCTAGCAATTTCAGGCAAGCGTTCCTTCCACTGTTCTTTGGTACGGTTAGAATGGTCAGAAGGATATAAATGCAATAAACGATGGATAATTAAATCAGGATAACGCCTAATTGGGCTTGTGAAATGCGTATAGTTAGTCGCTGCGAGCCCAAAATGTTTTGTATTTTTTTCAGAGTAAACCGCTGTTGACATCGTATGTCGAAGTTGATAAGTCAATGCCTTTTCAGAACTTGTTCCTTTAATCTCATCAGCAAAGAAATTAATGGCTTGATGAGAATCCGAATTTAAGGAAAAGCCAGCATTAGCAGCAGCTTCCATCAATTTAGCAAAAGCTTTCTCTTTAGGGTTATCGTGAACTCGATATAAGGAAGGTAGTTTTTTCTTTTGAAAATCAAGGGCAACAGTTTCATTTGCCATCAACATAAAGGATTCAATCATTCGTTCTGCAGTATCGCGATCACGTTTTACAATTTCGATTGGATGACCTTTTTCATCTAAAATAATTTTTGCTTCACTCTCGTCAAATTCAATCATTCCTCTGTCTTTTCGCATTGTTTCAAGAATTTCATGAAGTTCAACGGCCACTTTAATTGAATCGGTAATTTTAGAGAAGTTTTCAAGGGCTTCTCTGTGACCTTCTTGTCCTTGATGAATCATTTTATTGACATTATTATAAGTCATTCGATAAGTTGTTTTTATGACTGAAGGTGATATTTTATAACTGACAATCTTACCTTTGTCATCAATTTCCATTAGACAAGACATTGTCAGCCGTTCTTGAGCTTCATTAAGTGAACACAAATTATTTGATAACTTAACAGGCAACATCGGAACAACTCGGTCAGTTACATAGACTGATGTGGCGCGTGAGTAGGCTTCTTCATCTAAAGAAGAACCCTCAGTCACATAATGACTGACATCAGCGATATGAACTCCTAATTCAAAATGTCCATTTGATAATTTTTTAACGTGGATGGCATCATCTAAATCCTTAGAATCTTCTCCATCAATGGTATAGGTAATTTCATTCCGATAATCTTCACGATCTTGCAAATCTGAATCAGTTAATTTTTCGGAAAATGCCTCAGCCTCAGCTAAAGTTTCAGAAGAGAATTCTTGTGGAATTTTCATAGCACAAAGCACTTCTAAAATATCTAGTCCTACTTCTCCTTTATGTCCAATGATACCTGTAATTTTTCCTTCAAATGCCTTTGTATCCGTTGGATATTGTGTAATTTTAAGACTCACCACATCTTCTTCTCGAACCCCTGATAAAGGTTGTTTGATATATAAAGTATCGGAAATTCGATCATTATAGAGTTCTATTCTTCCTTTGTATCCTAATGCTTTGACTTGACGATTAGACAAAGAACGGTAAGTCCCGACCGTATCAACTACGGCTCGTTCATTTATTTTAGTAATTTGTCCACTTGCACCGCGCTTTTCAGTTTTAGGATAGGTAACTTTAACGGTAACTTTATCCCCATCCATCGCAAATTTAGTATCATTTTTACCGATATAGATATCATTTGTTTTATCTGTTGCGTCTTCTGGATGAACAAATCCGAAACCTTTAGGATGTTTAGAAAATACTCCTTTACTTTCTGTTTGATTAAGTGCTGATGCTAATTCTGATAGCTGAACCATATATATTTATTTCTTCCTCCAATTGTATCTCTCTATCATAACATAATCAGTAAGCAATATTCGACTATTAATAATAAAAAAAAGCCTTTATCAGACCTTTTATTTTTTAATTACTTGTTTTTTTTTGACGAAATGTTATAATAGCTAATCCTATGACTATAAGAGTAAAGCCACTAAGGAAAATTATTATACTCATTTTTTTATTCTCAGCAGTTTCAGGTAGTCTTTTTGGATTTGCAGGACTAGAATTTTTTACTTTTTGATTTGTTTTATTTTTGGATTTGGTCTCAGAACTTATTAACTCATCTTTGGCTTTTATTATCTCATTTTTAGCATAAACATAAGTTACAGTCTGAACTTTAGCAGTATATTTACCTTTTGAGTTTCCTTTAATTTCTTGAAGGGTATAACCAGAAATATTTTTTTCTTCAGTTATATAATCTTCGCCAACAGTTCCAGTTCTAACAACATCTTTTGAAATTGATTTTCCATCTGTATCTATATATTTTACAACAACTTTTCCTGTAGCAATAGGTAACTCATTTTTTGTGTATACATAAGTAACTGTTTGTGCCTTTTCTGAAAACTGACCTGATGAATTTCCTTGAACTTCCTTTAAAGTATAATCTTTAATATCTTTTTTATTAGTATAATAGTTTTCACCAATATTTCCTTGTAAAATGATGTCTTCTGAAATAGGATTATTCTCTATATCTACATACCTTACTGTTACATCAGCTGCAACCACTGGATTTTTAGAATATACGTAAGTGACCGTTTGAAGCTCTTCTTCAAAATTTCCTGTACTATTTTGTGGTAGTTTAGTTGTGTCTAATGTGTAACCATCCAATACCAACTTGTACTGTTCTGTACTGGCGTCATAAACATCTCCTTTTGAACCACTAATAGTTTGTGAGTTATGAATCTTGTTTCCTTCCTCATCAATGTACTCTACTGTCACTCCTTTAGAATAATTAGGATAAATGAATTGGAGTTGATTTCGATCAGTAAAGAAGGGATCAGGACTATAATTTTGTAACCATGACTCTCCACTAAAGGGAACAAACTGTTTATTTAAGTTGAAATTACTCAATATGTAATCTGTATCTGGAGAAAGTTGAAAAGAGACCTCTATATCATTCTCTTGGTTATTTGCATCATCTGGATATACAATTGGTTTGAGAAGTTCGACCATATAGCCTTTGAGTTGCTCTAGACTTGGTTTATTATCAGAATAGTTAATTCCATCTATCGTATAAGTAATTTTTATATCCCCTTTAGTTGCTTCTGGGTATGATAAAAATTTAAACCAAGATTTTCCTGATGAATCCTGATTTATAAAGGACATTTTCCATTTATCAATTCTGCCATTAAATACTATCAGTGTCTGTTTATTATATACAACCTTATTCTTCGTTAAATCAACAGTTGTAGGTCTAACAAAGTGATTATAAAAGTCAGAACCCAAAGTATAATAGTCTGATCCATCTGCAGAAACCTGCAGACTCTTACTCGAAACTGAACCTTGAGCGTATACTTTTCCAACTCCAAACACTGCTATTATTGATGTAAATAACAATGATATAAATAAGTTTCTGATTAATTTTTTTGTCATCATCTTCTCCATTTTGGCTTTTTTAATCATAATAAATAAACTCCATAGAATCTGTAAAATATTTTTTCACTAAAAGTAATGCTTCTCTTAATTTTGAGATTGCTCCTCTTTTAACTCTTGCAACATCCAAATTTGCGAAAACTTACATATTTCAAGTTTTTGATTTTTATCAAGATTTTTAAAAAGAAACTCAGCAAAATTTGCTTTTTCCTGTTTATTTGAGTAAATACTATCCATCCCCAATAAATATCTTGGTGTGACATCAAAATACTCTGCTAATTCTAATAAACGAATGGCTGAAGGAATCGTTTGTGTTTTATAATTGCTCAAGGCATTGCGAGAATACCCTAATTCTTTTTCAATTTGATTGAATGACTTTCCTAACTCATTTGCTAGTTTTTTAATTCTTTTATAAAATATACTTTCTTCCATCACTTTTCCTTTCAAAATATCAAAATCTAATTTTCAGAAAAATTAAGATTTTTCTGAAAGTACTGTGATTATTCTGTTATAATCACTTATGGAAAATTCACTAATACTAACATTTACTAAAACAGTATATAAAATACAGCATTTAAAATAACATACTTTAGTAAACAAAAGTCATGATATAAGAACATTAAAGAATTATAAGTGGCTTATTAAGTGTTTGTCGGCATAAAAAGACTCCGAAAAATCTTAATTTTTCGGAGTCTTTTTATAGTATTTTACAAAGCATCATGGTATTTAAACAACGGACTGTTTAAATACCTACTTTATCAGACTTTCTTTTTTAATTATAAAAATATTACATTAGTTACATGTACTCTTTATTATACATTTTTTTATTATTTTTGCCAACATGTTTTTTATATACATTAATTCCGTCAAAGCACCTTTATTCCGTTTCATGTCCCAATCCACTAATTTATTCGAGAGAAATTTCAAAAACCGTCAATACTTCACTAGTGTTTTTGTAGGTTCTTTGAAAGTGCTCTATAGGATAATCCTCACCAATATATTTCTCACAAACCAAGGCCATTGATTTTCTTTTAGTGACTTCATCTATTATTTCCTTAGGTTTTCCATGAATGATAATCGATTTATAATGCAAAGTAAAATTATCCTTATCCAATTTTACTGCATCAACAATATTTAATGATACTTTCACATTCTTTTGGAGATATTTAACAACATTCTTTTTACTGAAAGTATTGATATATATAACGTTTTTTTCCTTATCCCAAACCTACATCATCGGAATAGTTTATACCTCTTTATCCAAGTTAAGAAGTCCTAAAACTAAATAAGTACCATTTAAAAGCATATATTCCAAGTCACTTTGGTTTAATTTATAACTCATTTAATACCCCTTTCTTTTCTTTATCTTACTGTCAGTATATGCTTATTTTTAAAAGTTTACAACCGAAAAAGTATTTTAAAAATCTTTCAATAGAGTTTTGATAATGAAAATTATTTACAAAAAAACTATAAATTATTATGATTTATAGTTTTTGGTTTTTTTACCATTATTAATCACTTTTTTCACCTAATTGATTGTAAATTTCAAGATTAATTTTTAATACATTGACTGTTTTTTCGCCTAAAAATCCTAAAGTCTTATTTTGAGTATTTTTACCCACCATTTTTTTCAAATTGCTCACGCTTATACCTGTAGACTTCGAAATTTGAGGAATTTGAATCAGGGCACTCTGTTGGCTAATGCTAGGATCAAGGCCTGAACCTGATGATGTCAATAAATCTGTAGGAATATCTTTTTTATTTATGCTCGGATTATTATTTAGAAAGTTTTTTAAATCACTCTCTACTCGTTTTTTTAGTAAGGGATTACTAGGTGATAAATTTTGAGAACCTGAAGCCACTCCCAAATATTTACCCTCAGATTTTTCTTTTGCAGTATAAGTATTATAATTAACAGCTGAGGGACGTCCCTTCATGAATCCTTCATCAGAAAATTGTTGACCAATTAATTCAGATCCTATCACTTTGCCCTTATTAACGATAAGACTACCATTAGCCTGATATGGAAAAATACTTTGTCCCAGACCTGTTATGAGCAATGGATAGAAAAGACCACAAATCACTGTAAAAACCACTGTAACTAGAAAAGGTGTTTTTAATTCTTTAAATATTTTTCTCATCACTTCTCCTTTTAGCATTAAAGACCAATCATATGCAGTAACGGAGCAATGATTAAGTCAATAATTTTTATTCCAATGAATGGGGCAATAATTCCCCCTAAACCATAAACTAACATATTATGTGTCAGCATTTTATCCGAATGCTGTGGTTTATATTTTACGCCCTTCATCGCTAGAGGGATTAAAAGTGGAATGATTATTGCATTAAAAATTAATGCTGATAATATTGCACTGGAAGGCGTTGCAAGATTCATGATATTTAAAACATGAATTTGTGGAATAGCAAGCATAAACATTGCGGGAATAATCGCAAAATATTTGGCGATATCATTGGCAATAGAAAATGTTGTTAGTGCTCCTCTTGTAATTAAAAGTTGTTTACCAATCTCTACAATATCAAGAATTTTTGTCGGATCACTGTCTAAATCTACCATATTTGCTGCTTCTTTGGCCGCACTTGTCCCTGAATTCATTGCAATGCCAACGTCAGCTTGTGCTAGTGCTGGTGCATCATTAGTTCCATCACCTGTCATTGCAACAACTTTTCCATCGTTTTGTTCAACTTTTATTGCTTTGATTTTATCCTCTGGTTTACATTCAGCGATATAACTATCAACCCCAGCTTCTTGAGCAATCGTTGCGGCTGTTAAAGGATTATCACCAGTACACATAATTGTTTTAATTCCCATTTCTCGTAAACGAGCAAACCGTTCTACCAATCCTGGCTTTATTGTATCTTTCAAATAGATAACTCCCAGAATCTTTGAATCTTCTGAAACTACCAATGGTGTGCCGCCTACCGAAGATATTTCATCGGTAATTCTCTTCAAATCATTAGGAACTGCCCCTCCTTGTTGTTGAATATAATCAATAACAGCATCTGTTGCTCCTTTGCGAATTGTTTTTCCTGTTGGAAAATCAACTCCACTCATTCGTGTTTGAGCTGTGAATTCTACAAAAGTCATTTCAGCTGGGGTCATAAAATCCTTATCTTCTTGTTCTTCGGCCAATCTAATAATAGACTTGCCTTCTGGTGTTTCATCTTTCAATGAAGTTAAAACGGCATTTTCTGTCAACTCTTCTAAAGATACACCGTTTACTGGAAGGAATTTTGCGGCCATTCTATTACCAAATGTAATTGTTCCCGTTTTATCTAAAATCATAGTATCCACATCACCACTGGCTTCAACTGCTTTCCCAGACATTGCAATCACATTAAAACGTGTTACTCTATCCATTCCAGCAATCCCAATTGCCGATAGTAAACCACCAATTGTTGTTGGAATTAAGCAGACCGTTAAGGCAACGAGCGTTGTTACACTTAACTTCACATGAACAAAAGAAGCAATGGGATAGAGTGTCACAATAACTATTAGGAAAATAATAGTTAAACTCACAAGTAGAGTATTTAATGCTATTTCATTCGGCGTTTTTTTTCGTGAGGCTCCTTCAACTAGAGAAATCATTTTATCAAGAAAAGATTCTCCTGAACTAGAAGTGATTTTTATCTTGAGCCAGTCGCTTGAAACTGTTGTTCCTCCTGTTACTGAGGCAAAGTCACCTCCAGATTCTTTTACAACAGGAGCAGATTCTCCTGTTATTGCAGATTCATCGACGGAAGCAATTCCTTCAATCACTTCCCCATCACTTGGTATCAATTCTCCCGCTTTAACTAGAACTATATCATCTTTTTTTAACTCAATTGCATCAATAATAGTTTCCTTAATCTGATTAGTCGCTTTATCTTTATTGATAATTCTTGCTTTCATATTTTTTTGCGTTTTTTTCAAGCTCTCCGCCTGAGCTTTTCCTCTGCCTTCAGCGACAGATTCTGCAAAATTAGCAAAAAGAATTGTTAAGAATAAGATTAAAGTCACAATTATATTATAAATTTGACTTGACGATTGAACTGTCCCAAATAAGTTAGGAAAAATAGATAGAATTAATGTAATAGTAAATCCAACCTCAACGACAAACATGACTGGATTTTTCATCATATATGCCGGATTAAGTTTTATAAAAGCTCCTTTGATAGAACTTTTTAGAATCTCTTGATTCAATAGTTTTTTATTTTTAGAAATCATCATAAGCCTCATAATGTTAAAGATTCAGCGATTGGTCCAAGAACCAAAACTGGTAAAAATGTTAATGCTGATATTACAATCACTATTACAAATAGAACGATGGTGAAAGTTCCACTATCTGTTTTAAGTGAACCTACAGAATTATTTACTGACTTTTTCATCATTAATGATGAAGCAATCGCAAGTTGAATAATTAAAGTGAGATATCGCCCTAAAAATATAGCAATTCCAGTCGTAATATTCCAAAAAGCGGTATTATCTTTTAACCCCTCAAAACCCGAACCGTTGTTCGCCGCCGAAGATGTATACTGATAAACAATTTGCGATAAACCGTGAAATACAGGATTGGATACTCCAGCTATACCCGCGGAAACAGAAACGGCTAGTGCCGTAAAACTTAAAATAATTAAAGGGTGTATGATAATTGCTAGAGCAGTCAATTTCATTTCTTTTCCTTCAATTTTTTTCCCTAAGTAAACAGGAGTTCGGCCAATCATTAAACCACAGATGAATACTGTCAAAAGAACGTAGAGAATCATATTCATTAATCCAACGCCTTTTCCTCCAAAAACAAGATTAAGCATCATATTAATCATGGCAATACCACCACCTAATGGTGTCAAACTATCATGCATATTATTTACAGAACCTGTTGTGAATGCAGTAGTAATTTCGGTAAATAAAGCTGACATATTTGTGCCAAATCTAGTTTCTTTTCCTTCCATGTTACCCATAGCTTGACTTAAGCCTAGGTGCTGTAAAATAGGATTACCTTTGGACTCAGCCCAAATAATTATTGTAAGCCCGATTAAAAATAAAACACTCATTACGATAAATAATGGTCGAGCCTCTTTTCCTAAGAAAAATCTTCTTTTACTTTTTAATTGTGAATTTAATAATTTATTTTCTTGATGACTCTCTGAAACCATATATCCAAACGCAAATAATATCGAACCAGGTAATATCATCATTGATAGCATTTCAATTATATTTGTAATAATATTTGGATTTTCAAAAGGCATTGCTGAATTTGCTACAAAAAAACCGCCGCCATTTGTTCCCAAATGTTTTATGATTTCAAGAGCTGCTACCGGTCCTAGAGCAATATCTTGCATTTTTTCTTCAAGTGTTGTAATTGTCAAATTATGTACTAAGGTTTGAGGAACGCCTTGTGATATCAATAATAAAGCACCAATAATAGAAAATGGAAGTAATACACGAGTAATTACTCGTACAAAATCATAATAGAAATTTCCCATATCTTTATATTTTCCGGATAGTCCTCGAATGAAAGCCATTGAGGCTGCAAAACCAGAAGCTGCTGATGTAAACATCATAAAGGTAATGACAATCATTTGACTCATATAGGAAAGGGCAGACTCTCCAGAATAGTTTTGTAAGTTAGTATTAGTGATAAATGAAATTACAGTATTAAAACTTAGACTTTGTTCCATTGCTCCAATGTGGTTAGGATTTAGAAATGGAATTTCTTGAATTCTCAAAATTAAATAACCAATAAAAACCATTACAGCATTTGTTAATACCAGAGATAGCGCATATTTTTTCCAAGTCATGGACTGTTTTTTCATAGCAATCAATTTATATATAAAACCATCAAATTTATCCATGACTGGATCTGCAAAGGTCTTTTGATCTGTTGCTATGTGATAAAGGTATTTACCTGTAGGTATCATTAATAATATGGCTACTGCCAATACGAAAATAACTTGTAACATCTGTTCCCCCTAAAACTTCTCTGGATAAATCAGAGCATAAAAGAGATAAATCGCCAATAACATGATAATAATCCCTAAAATAATAAACATTTCAAAAACTTCTTTCTAATTTTCTTTAATTTGCTTGTCACACCAAGCTATTAGAGCCAGAACTAGTAGAAAACTTACTACTAGTCCTCCAAGCATCAATAAATCCATCAAAATATTTTCCTCCTCCTTGATGTTGAAATTATTTTAACACTTGAAAAATAAAAAGAGTGTAAAGATTTGGTTGTTCCTATAAAGATAATCTAAAGATTTTTATAAAAAAAGTACTGACAAATCTGTCAGTACTTTTTAGTCAATTTTTATCATTCGATAACCAACACCGATATGTGTCTGTATCATCTTTGGATAGTTGGAATCAAGTTCAATCTTCTTACGTAGAGTATTTGCAAATACTCTGAGTGCTGAAAAATCTTCCTCATAATAACCCCAAATTTCTTTGACAAGATAGTTATAGGTCATTACACGGTCCAAATTTTCTGCTAATAAACAAAGAAGTTTGTATTCAATAGGTGTGAGATGTATCTCTTTTTCATTTACAAAAACACACTTTGATAAATAATTTATTTTCAACCAGCCATTAGTAAACGTTGTTACTTCTGTCAGTAAATTGTTATTATTTCCAGAAAACTTAGCTCTTCTCAAACTTACCCTAAGTCGAGCCAAAAGTTCATCAGTACTAAATGGTTTCGTCAAATAATCATCAGCACCAGCATCTAAAGCTGCTATTTTATCAGCATCTTCTCCTCTGGCGCTGACTACGATAATTGGAAGTTGAGAGAATCCACGAACTTTAGAAATAATCTCTTTCCCGTCCATATCTGGTAATCCTAAATCTAAAATTAGTAAATCTGGGCGCTGAGAGATAATCTCTCTCAACGCTTCCTTTCCATTTTGAACGGATACATAACTATAATCTTCAACCTCCATTGTCAAAGATAACAGTTTATTAATTGACAAATCATCTTCACAAATCAATATTTTTATATCATCATTGTTCATTAGAAATTAAAACCTCCTCTAAAGGTAATTTGAAACCTATAATTGCTCCATTTGGCTGATTATCTTTAACATATATTTTACCACCATGTGCTAAAATAATACTTTTACACAAAGAAAGTCCTAAACCTAAACCACGCTTAGAATCAACTTGCCGATTTTCATCAGTATAAAATAAATCAAATATTTTTTCTTTGGCTTCATCAGTAATCCCAGGGCCATTATCAGAAACTTCAAGAACTAACTCATCATTAACTTTTTTGGTTTGTAGTTCAATTTTAGAATTGATTGGTGTATACTTCACCGCATTATTAATCAAGTTAACAATCACTTGTATCATAAGAGCCACATCCATTTTCGCCATTAAGAGTTCATCGGCTAAATTTAAACTAAATTCATGCTGTTCTAAATGCCTATCTACATGTTTAAGTGCTTCTTCAACTACTTCATCAATAATGTTAGCTTCCAGCTTTAATTCTATTTTTTCATCCAATCTTGTGATAGACAAAAGATTTTCAACTAAATTAATCAACCACATTGAATCATCATAGATATAAGCTGATAATTCTTGAATTTGAAGTTTGTTTATTGTACTATCATTTTTCATCAGTAATTTTGCATGTCCAGAAATACTAGTTAGTGGAGTTCTTAAATCATGTGAAATGGCACGTAATAAATTTACACGTAACTGTTCTTGCTCAATTTGAATTTCATTTTTTTGTTGAACTTCTCGAAGAATTTCTTTTTCTAAAGCTAATCCTGCTTCACCTAATATGGCCAGAATTATAGACTTTTCAAATGTTTCCAACTCATTTTTGTCCTTCATTAAAATCCCAATCACCGCAAAAGATTGATTTTTCCCACGAATTGACAAATATAAGTAATTAGCAGCTGATAATGTATTGGTCGTTGCTCCCGCACGTTTATTATTGTGCATTACCCACTCAGCTACACCTCTCTCATTAAAATTCTGGTATTTATCTAAATTATACTTAGAAGACTCAGTTGAAAAATATGATTCATTTCCTAAAACTTTTTCTTTGATTGGATAAATCACAATATCTCGATCAAGTAATTTTTTTAGCTGTTGAACTGTTGCTTCTAGAATTTCTGCTACCGAATCAACCTGTGCTAAATCTTTATTCGTTTGTAAAAGTACTTCTGTTCGATATGATTTTTCCGCAGAGACTCGAACTTGTTCTTGAATTCTTTTGATTAATGTTGACGTAATTAATCCAGCAGCCAACATAATTAAGAAAGTAATTGGATAATTAGAGCTAAAGGCTACAAAAGTGTAATAAGGTTCTGTGAAAAAATAATTAAAGCAAAGTACAGATAAGACTGAGGAAATGAGACTAAAAATTCTTCCTTTTGTAAAAATAGCATTAATCTGAACTCCTAAAATATAAAGCATAATTATATTAGCAACATTAAAGTTCCAGTATTTGAAAGCTAACCCGCATGAGGTGACAAGAACTAGCATCAGTATTGTTTTCAATAAATCACTTAATGAAAACTGGATTTTTTTAAAATTATACAAAGTTCTAGAAGTATTTTTTTGTTGTCCCCTTGCATTTGGTATGACATAAATATCAAGTTCTGGTGCTTCCTGACTTATAAGATCTACAATATTTTCCCTACTCCAAAATGAACTTTGTACACTTTTACCAATTACTAGCTTTGATATTTGACTAATTTTAGCATATTCGACAATTTGCTTAGAAACATTATCTCCATAAAGGACGGATATTTTCGCACCTAACTGTTCAGCCAAACGTAAATTCTGTCTCAGTCTATCTTTTTCTTCTTTGGAAGAATTTTCTAAATCGCCAATATATAATGCCGTAAATTCTGCTTTAAATGCAACTGCAAGTCTCGCAGCTGCATGAATAACATGAGAGGCTGAGGGTGAAGCTGAAACACAGACTAAAACATGTTCTTTTGCATAAATACTTTTTTTATTTTGAGCTTTACGAATAGCACTCTTATTGACTTGGTCAGCAGTTTTTCGTAAAGCAATTTCCCGAAGGGCGATAAGTTTTTCTAATGTAAAAAAATTTTCTTTTGCTTGATTTACTTTGTTTAACTGATAAATTTTTCCTTTGTCTAGTCGTTCTAATAAATCGACAGGTTCAATATCAATTAGCTCAATTTGATCAGCCTCTTCGAATATGTAATCAGGAATTTTTTCATTTACAACAATCCCAGTTATTTTTTCAATTACATCATTTAAACTTTCGAGATGCTGAATATTTATTGTTGTAAAAACATCTATTCCTTCTTTCAAAAGTTCTTCAATGTCTTGAAATCTCTTCTTATTTCTTGAACCATGGCAATTTGTGTGGGCTAATTCATCAACTAGGATAATCTGAGGTCTACGAATCAACGCTTCTTCTAAATTAAACTCTTTTAATTGAATTCCTTTATAATTTATTTTTTTTAAAGGTAAGGTTTCAAGTCCTTCAATTAATTTTGAGGTCTCTGGTCGATTATGAGGTTCAATGTAACCTGAAATAACATCAATTCCAGATTCTTGAACCTCACGCGCCCCTTCGAGCATAGCAAATGTTTTTCCAACCCCAGCAGCATAGCCAAAATATATCTTTAGTTTTCCCTTTTTCATTGGTTGCCTCTAAATTTTCTTGTCCATATTATAGCATAAAAAAACATAGTCCATTAAATACATAAACTTTCGCTCCTTCCAAATTTTACTATCGTATAAAAATTCAATTTTTAATTTCAATGTGATTAAAGCACAAAGAATTGAACTAACAAATAAGTATATTTAAATTTTTTGAATAGAAAAACTCTATTGTCATGGAATCTGGAGATACTATGACAATAGAGAATATTTCTTTTACCAGAACTGGATTAAAATTTATAAAAAATTTTAGTTTACGATTTTTTATCTTTTTTGTTTATGCTTCAATAATGATAAAACTCCAAATAATAAAGTAGCACCAACAAGTATCAACCAAAATTCTGTATATTGCCCCACCACAGGAAGGGTTTCTGTATTTTCCTTTTTTTCACCAATAGGTGCTTCTTTTGATTGATTTGGGCCTCCTTTACTATTATTAGTATTGTTTTCATCACTATTATTGTTATTGTTGTCATCATCTTCGTCAGGACTAGTGTCTTTTTTCTCAAACTTATTAATCAAAGTAATTTTATTATTCTCTTGGATTTGTTCAACTTGGTATTGCTTAGGTATATCAATTTCTTTGATTGAATATATAACATTATTTCCCAGCTCATCTCTTATAGTTAGATCGGTAAATTCCCAGCTCCAATTTTCATTACGCCCAATAGTGACTGGATTTCCTTGCAACTTATTATTTGCCAATAGCTGAATTGTAATTGTTTCTGGTCTGATAGATTCATAGCCATTGTCATCCCATTCTTTATTAACAATCAGGCTCATTTTTTCTACTTCGATGACTGTATTAACAATATCACGTCCTATAACTTGTGATTCATAACGATATTTATCGTCAATTGACAACTCTTCTTTTAAGAAATACTGAATTCCTTGTTTAACTCCATCTATCTCCTCCGTTCCATATAAGTGAGAGAAAGTATATTCCCAGCTCTTATTCGAATTTGTTTCTTGTGTTACAAAATCATTAGAATTTACTTGTCCATAAAAAATCTTGATAGCCCGCGGCTAATTCATTGAATTGAACCCGACGTTCTTGCTCGCCATCCCTTCGCCATAGTTGAACTGTAATATACTCTGGTCGTGAAGCGATATCTCCATTATCTAGCCATATTTTTTCACCTGAAATTGTGAGTGGATTTTGAATCTTATTTGAAATTTCAAATTGAATTTCTGAATCATTTTCGTCATTCAATCTTTGAGTTGTTGACTCATACCCAGCTACAGGGATTTCTGTCACGTCATAGAAAATTTCACGCCCTTCGTTGTTATATTTTGGTAGATTATCATAAACATAGCTTCAATTATCTGTAGCTCTTATCTCTATTGGGGGCTTATAAGGAAGTCGAACTTCTTCTTTATTATTCGTTGCTTTAAGATTTGCCCAAATTTGAACTTCAATGGTATCGGGTCTTAGACCGTTTATATTACTATCATCATCCCAAGTTTTATCAATTGTTAATCTTTTTACAGCTGAGTATTTAAAAGAATCAAATCTAAATTGTTGAAGATTACGAAAGGTACCTGTTGATCCAGATACAGCTAAAGCTAGCGAGTCAGATGAATCAATTTCTTTTTGACCAATTAGATCATAAATATTGTTGTCTTCTGTCAAAGCGCCCGATACGATTGGATTAGTTGTTATACCATGGAGCAGATATATTCGAAGCGTTCTTTTTCCTGAATTTCCAGGTTTATAATCATAGATGACATTTTGAAAACCTGTGGTATTGTCTTTAGTCGAACCACTTGATAAATTATCATTAGCATCATATCCATAATCAGAAGTTTGTCTTCTAATTGCTCCTTGCACAGGATTACCATCGCTATCATCACCAATTTCAGTACGACGACTTGTACCCGAATTTTGTAATATCTTAGTTGTGTCTAGCCAAGCAACTTGATTCCAATCAGCTACTCCAAATCCTGCATTAGTTGCAAAAGGTACTACCCGTCCTGTATCCAAAAGGGGAGTGTTAGCCGGAGTGGGTTCAGTTGTCGTTTGGATAAAAGCTCCGAAAGGATTGCCTTGATGTGGTGTTTTATCTCCAGGATCATATTCCCAGCCTAAGCAATGGTTATCATCTTCATTACTCTGCTGTGCAGTATTCCAGTAAGTGTCAAATTTATAACCAATTGCTCCTTTAAGACCACCAACCCCCATATTAGCTCCTGTAAAACCAACCTTTCCTATTTCTTCGGGATGAAAAGCAAAACCGATCCCATCGGCACCTCCACTTGGAGTTCCTCCATTTTCCACAGTATTTTCATCTCTCCAATCCTCATCTGTCCTATCTCCAAGGTAAATAGCGCCTTTAAGTTTAAAAGATTGTTCTGTTGAAATTCGATTATTAAGTGTAAAATTACCTGACCAGTCATTTCGATTGGGGGTTAAGGTGATAATTCCTGTTTCTTCATCATATCTGGCTTTCATTTCGTCATCAGTTAGAGCAGGACCAAAAGAGTTAAAAAGCTCCACCGACCTGATAACGCATGCCAACAGTGCCTGATAAAGTAAAATTATCATTGAAATCACTCCTAGTAAGTGTCGTTGCTCCCGTATCAACATCACTTGAATGTACAGTAACTACCTCCTCAGCATTAGTCTGTTTAGTTTGAACTGATAGCAATGTCAGTAGGCTAATAAATATTAGACCAATTAGAGAGAGACTATTACAGTTCTTTTTTGCTTGGATTCATTCTTCACCTGCTTTCGAGTTTGTATTTAATTTATTACTATAATCACATTGTTGTATTCGTTTTCATTATATCATTAATTATTTTTGCTCCAAAATAATATCCTCAGTACATTGTCCGATATTTTTAATACCGATTATTCTTTGGCAAAACTTTATTAATAATTATTTAAACCTTTTTCTATTTAATTTATACATTTTAATATTCCTAGTTTAATTAACTAGCTTTTTTAAGTTCGAAATAAAAAAGCTGAATATGAATGTATATGTTATGTATGTATATGTTTTGTTTTACTTACTTCGCTTTCCCAAAAAATAGAATAATATTAGCAATAAAAACAAAGTTATTCCTACCAACATATAATGTATCCAATTTAAGTCTGTTTTTTTTGTGTAATCTACAGACGTCTGATTGTACATGTTAGCTTCGCTCTCTTTAATAGTAAAGTCTTTTAAAAATTGCCAGTCTTCATGATCATTCTTCAAGACGATCTTATAAGTATAGGTTCCTGGTTTAAAGTGATCATTAAGTGATACAGGGAGTTCAAAAGCACTATTAGGCGCAATACTCAGGTTCTGCTTTTGGATATTAACTAATGGTTTTGTTTCTCCTTTTTTAGTGATGATAAAATCCCCATTCAGCTGAGACATTAATTTAGCTTGAGGATTGCGAATGGTCATACTGACTTGGTTGTGTAAATTTTCCTGTCCGATTTTGACATCGCCCCCAATCAGTTCGGAGTGAACAGGTGTATCATTTTCGGCAATCCGAAGCGCAATTGTATGGATAAAGACGTTTTGTATGCCTTTATCTTCTTTTTTTTCTTGGACTGGACGAACAACGATTCCTCCTAATAAAATCCCATTAAAAGCTTGATCGGGCATTGTTAAATGAAAACGAACTGTATGCGATTGGTGTCCACCTACTGTAAGTTGTGGGCTGTCATTCTTAATCAAGTCCTTTAGATCTAACTTCATAGAAGGATCTTTCTTAAATTTTGATTGAGTATAGTCGACAATCCCATTGCGATTGGTTGTCGCGTTATTAATTTCAATTTGAAATGTTTGAGGCTGGTTAGATTCATTATTAAGCGTTAATTCAAAATTATCACTTGCCTTAGGGGCTAATTTCATATCATAAAAATTAGAAGTCTCTTTCTTTTGAGAGATACCAAAGTTAGGATTAACCGTATAATTTCCTGCCTTTTCAGAAGATGAGATCTCTTGAGCATTCACAAAACCCTGACTCCCAAAGCTTATGAAAAGTAGGAGAGAGAAAAAGAGCATAAAATATTTTTTCATTTGAGATTCCTTAGTTAAAAAAGCCATTCTTTTAAGAGAGTGGTCTCTTTTCTTTTTTAGAAACAGCTGAAGTGTCATTCGCTAGGAGCTCCATCAACCACATTCCAAACAATGGTTGCGGTATATTGGTTAGGAGTAGTTTTGGCTGGAACCTCAATACTTGGACTCAAAGTAATTTTTGTATCTGGTTTAGTTGCATCTGCTTTATCTAGAACATCAATATTTTGGGCGCTTCCATTCAATGAAACTGCCGCAACCTTCCCTTGATCAGAAGTAGGAGCAAGGCTTAAAGTCATCCCTCCTCCCAAAGAGGCTCCCTTTAGATAGCTTGCCTGTAAATCCCACCCATCAGATAACCCTCGACGATCCCGCAAGTTCAATGATATATCTTCTATTTTAGGCTTTGAAGTTTGACTACTTCCATTTAAAATAATGTTATTAAAATCAATACTAGGTAAACTTGATAGTGTCAATGCTCCAGATTTAACATGAACCTGTACTACTTTTTCTATAGGAGAAATAGGTTTTAAAGAGTATGTTAATGAATAATCACCTACTTTATGAGTATCCACTTTATCTGCCCCCAATACTGACACCTTATCAAACTTTAATGGATTCCCGGCATTGTCCGTTGCTGACAAAAATCCTTTACTAATATCTAATGAATCACCTACGGTTAAAACAATATCCTGAACATCAAGGCTACTTTTAGTTTCTAAAACTTTTACTTCATTATGCGTTACCATGCCATCGTATGTGAAGGTTAGCGGATATACACCTACTTTTTTTGTATCAACTTCTCCATTAACTATTACTTGATCATCCTTAACAGGGTTTCCATCTCGATCTGTTACAGTTAAAATATTTGAGCTTTTATCCCATGGATTGTATTGATAAATTACACTGTTCTGAGTCTTTAGTTCACGCTGGTCAATAGTAACTATTGAATCAATAGAGTTAGATTCGAGGTCGTTTGAATCCGTTAATTTAAAACGTAAGGTATGTTTTCCCGTTTGATTAATAGGAGGTAAAGAAGCTTCTTTTGTTGCCCCGGATTCGTTTGAATCGCTTAAGTCATAGGTTTGAACTTGCTTAAAATCGCCTTGATCGACAGATTCCCATAGTGTTACCTTTTGGCTTGTTGGCGCATCAAAAGAAAACTTAAGATCAATTGGTTGTTGACTTCCGTAACTTTTACTCCCCATTGTAGCCATTAGTAATTGTGGCTTTTCAGCCTTAAATAGTGTTTGGAGCGTTATCGGGCGTTGGAGCACATTTTGTTCGCTAGAACTTAAAATAAAATTTTCCCCTTGGGATGTCTTTTGTGCAGTTGCTTGTACTTTAGGCTGAGTGTCAACTGTTTTATTAAAGATATTAACAACTCTACCGAATCTTTTAGCCACCATCTCTGCTGTTGGGAACCCATCTTTCCTTAAATTCCATTGTATTGTTGGAGTGAGATATCCGCCTGGAAGTTGAGTATTAACTCCTTTGACTTCATCAAAGGATGCATGCTCTATATTATATTCATTTTTACTGTCCCACGGAGAAATATAGGTTGACCATGTAGGAATATCTATTTCCATGGTATTAGATGGTTTAGCTCCATCTATTAAAGAAATCTTAGACCTATGCAAAAATTCAGTTTGGCACTGATCCCAATCGTAAAAAGTTGCTTTTCCAACAATTTTATTGTCTTGTGAGGGAAATATCCATCCTTTGGTATTAACTTTATTTGGACTTTCATCAAAAGGTAATCCTTCCGCAGACAACAACACATGCTTGTCAAAGGCCATTGATATATGGTTTGGAACATTATCTTTTGGTAGACCACTGTCAAATATATAGTTCCATAACATACTAGCTACCCCGGTTTCTGAATCACCCCTCATAGTTATACGAAGCACTTTTTCTCCTGATGGAGCATTAACTACATTAAATCCATTCGTATTGACTATGGTTGTATCATGTCCAGGATAATTATCTAGTGTTAATTTAAATGAAGAAGGAGATAAGGCAAAGCCTTTGTCCACTGCTGCTTTCAACGTTTCCGGTGTTATATCTTCCTCACTGGATAAGCTTGAAAAGTTAACGTCACATATAAAAGAAAGGCCAGTTTGTGCAATAAGAGGGAAGTCGGTAATGCTAGTATCTGAATTATCACAAGTTCCCTGTAGAAAGACAGGGATAACTTGACTAGAACTTGAATATATATTTGAAACGTCTGCATTAATAGTTGGCTTAGGTGTTGGTAAAAGTTTTACTTTAACGCCTCCAGGTTCATATGCTTCACATGTTTTTACATTTATTAGTGCTATCCCCATAACAAGCAAAATACCTAGTAAAAAGGAATTAACTATTTTTTTCATTAAAATTTCTCCTCAGTAACCATATAATTTTTGGTATGATATTTAAGATTTTTACATTAAGCTTGTTGAAAGTATTGAAAAGAGTTTTAGGTTTCATACCTCATATATCATTTAAAAATTTTTTGGTATCTCGAAAAATAATACCTCCTTTATCAAATAGAACTATATTTATTATATTTATATTTTATAATATATTGCGCATCATAAACAATACACAAATGCTGTATATCATTATACATCGTTTGTGTATAAAGGTACAAGTATAGCTTTCTATCAACCTTTTCTCTTTTTTTTGTAAGAATATCAGTACATTAACTTTTACCTTTCGTTGTAATTAATTGAAGATAAATATATAATTAGTCGTATAAAAAATAAGATACTTATATGTGTTATTAATCATATATTTACCTAATAAATAAGAAAGGAAAGTACATTCACCAGTATAAAAATTTATCCATGTTAAAAAATATTATTCCATGTTATTTAAATATTGAAATAGAGGTTTTATTCTATATAATTAAAAAGAAATCAACAACTCTGAACGATGTTTCTGCTAGCTTAGGGGTTTCGAAGAGAATTGTAAAAGAAAATATAATAAAGATTAATACTTCTATGGAAGATTATTTTTCAGTAATTGGCTTTATTGTTTCAAATAATTTTGGAAGTATTTGCGTAAATTCAAATTATAAGTGCTGCTCATTAGAATATGCTTATAATTTACGACTATATCTTTTAAAGAGTAATGTCTTATTTAATTGCTGCGTTAAGCTGGTTACTCACTCTAAAATAAGTAGAGAACATTTGATTCGTTCTCTTTTTATATCAGAATACTATCTACCTAAACTAATACATAAACTTAATATATTTTTTGAAGACTTTGGAATAACGATCTTAAATAATCAAGGAATTTATTGTTTGGAGGGCAATGAACTGTCTATTCGACTTTTTTCATACCTTTTTTTACAAGACGCATTTCAGGAAGTGGATTGGCCATTTGAAGACATTCCAAAACCTCAGCAAATATTACAAAATTCTGACAAATGGGCCAGTACTAAAAAGAGGGCTTTGTATTTACTATATACTGTCTTATCAATTAGAGTAGCTGATAATAAATTTTTAATAGCGCCATTTTCCAAAGATATGATGTCCTTCTTTGAAATTATTTATCAAGACTTTGATATTTCCTCTCTAATTAATCCAAACTTTTTTTCAATTATTAAACTTGGAAAAAGTAAAAAAATAGAAATGTTATACTTTAGTTTTTTGTCTAGAATATTCCTTCCTTATATTTTTTCGATGGAACAAAAAAAGAAATTAGGAAAATATTTTTCTACTTCTGAACATCCATTTTGTATACTTGCTAAAAAGATATTTACTAAAATAGCTTCTTTAATTAATGTTAATGGGTTAGAAAATGATGAACGAAAGTACTTATACCTTTATTACATTGTAATTTTTAATGCTTGGTGTCTGCTCAATGGTGAGAACAAGGATGTACTTAGTTTTTATATTCCTTTTACACATTTTGAATTGCCCCAAAATACGTTGTTGTTTTCTAAAATTAAAGAAGAAATATTATCGGTAGTAAACGATAGAAAACATACTAATCTTCTAAGTAATCTAATATGTTCATTATCTATTTCTGAGAAAAAAGGCCATTTGAGTATATATATTCAAGTCATTAAATCATTTACAACAGAAATTTTTATTAGAAATAGATTAACTAGTTTCTATAACAAACAAAATATCTATATCACTGATAGCTATGACGAAGCTGATATTGTTATAACTGACACGTATGAAAGATTTAATAAATCAAGTGGTAAAGAAATATTTTATCTGGATTCAATTGAGGATGAGTTAATTCTAAATGAGTTGAACGAATTGATTAGAATCAAATATAGAGAGAAATTAAGAAATAATTAGTTTTATATTTTTTTTATAGATTTCTTCTGTTAAACCTTAATGGAAGAATTAATTAGCCAAAAATAGTATTAGATTTAAATTTTTAAAAGAAGTTTTGTCTGGTTATCAACGAAAGGGAAGTTTATATGAATTTAGCATTTTATGAAAAAATCCATTTTGCAATGTATCTAACATTTATAGGAGGAGCAATGGATACTTATACTTTCTTAAAGTATAATGCATTTCCAGTAGCTCATAGTGGGAATCTAATACTTGCATTATCAAATATATATACACATCATTATGATTTAGCCATAAAAAAGGGACTGGCCGTATTATGCTTTTTTTTAGGGGTTCTATTTGCAAGACTAATGCAGAATTTGCTACAGAAATTACCCGGTTGGGAAGTATATACTTTATTTTTCGAAGCAATTATATTTTCTTTAATTGGATTTCCAATATTTTACAACCATCCCAGTATGGTGATTGCACTAATTGCTTTTACTGTTTCAATTCAATGGGTTCTATTTAATACTGTAGAAGGTCATTCTTATATCAATTTATATGTTAGTGGTAATATAAAAGGATTAGGTCTTAACTTGATCAATTATATAAATAACCCTGAAATCAAATCTTTAAAAAAGGTCAAATTTTTTATAAAATTAATTTTGTGTTTCTTTATTGGAGCAATATTATCACTCTTTTTTTTCCAAATATTTGCTGTTAAATCATGTTTTTTCATTAGTTTGTTATTTGCTTCTTTGGCCATTAAATCTGTTTATGATCAGTTTTATGGAAAATAATTTATTATATATATTTACAAATACGGAGCTAGTTTTAAGTACTTAATCTATATTTCTAAAATATAATACTCCCGGAGAGTTATCAGGGAGTATTTCTATTTATATTTTTTATAAGAACTATTTTTTCAAACCATTAGCAGACTACTTTAGAATATAATATTATATCACAATTGTAGAGGTTCAACATTAGGCATTTAGATGCAAAAAATTAAGGAAAAAAATGATGAATGGAATCGTTATTAATGATAGAATCGTAGACAAACTAACCAAGAGTATTGCTGGTTCTGCATCACCTTTCGATTCCAATGTAAATAAAACAACTAAGCCAGCAACTGGACAAGAAGTCAATATTACTGTTGTTAAAAGTGAGGTACCCGTGACTCCCAATGATATTAAAATAAATATAGAAAAAATTGGGTATATAAAATTTTTCAAAAGGATGGCTAAAATTAATAATCGATTAAAACTTAAAACTTTTAACTGAATATCTGCTAAACTACAACCTATTATAATCATGGACAGAGGTGCAAACATCGCAGCTATATAATCTAGTAATTGGTTAACTACGTTAGGGATAGGTATTGAGAAAACAAATACAAAAATTCCTAGAAAAATAGCTATAATATTAGGATTCATCAAAATATCACGTGATAACTCTTTCCAACCTTTTTGCTCGTTAAATAGACTTACACCATGGCTCCAAGAAAATATGTTGAAAGCTAAAACTGAGATAACACTAAAAAATACACCTTGGCTTCCAAAAAGTGCCTGAGCTAATGGAATTCCCATGAATCCTGAATTTGGGTATACACTTCCATATTTTAAAGTTCGTTGTAAATTTTTATCCTTTACTTTAGAAAAGATGAGTTTTGAAATAATTATGGAAACAATATATATAGCGAAAACACCGATACTAGTTATCAAAAAAGTTATCATACGATCCGCAGAAAATTTTTGCTCAAAAGCTTTAATGATTACACATGGAGAGATAAAATATAAAATAATTTTTGTTAAATCAGTATTAGTTGTATCTCTGAGAAAGCCAATTTTTTTTAAAAATACACCAACTAGCATTAAAATAAAAATAATAATAATTTGCAATAATAAATTTGTTAAAAACAATATTACCTCCTTAAATATGATCTCCTATTTACTGAATAGGAATTCATTTTCTATATAATAATATGATAGAGGAAATAATATGACATAGCAATATACAAATAATGTACAACGATACTTGTTATTTATCTATTTTTTTAAATTTAATATACAAACTTAAAACTATTCAAATAATTAAATCTAATATACGTAATAAAAAACCTTGAATTCTTAAAGGTTCAAGGTTTCTATTTTTTTACAAACTATTTGGTTCTTATCAATAAAATTCTTCAGGCAATAATTTTTCTGCTAATTTAATGTTATCAGAATAGTCCAAAGGAACGTCGATTACCACTGGCCCAGTAGTATCTGGGATTGATTTAAGAATTTCAGCAAGTTCTTCTTTGCTATGTGCGCGGTAGCCTTTTGCTCCCATTGCTTCAGCATATTTTACGTAATCAACATAGCCAAAATCAACGGCTGCTGAACGACCATATTTCATTTCTTCTTGGAATTTAACCATATCATAATGGCCGTCATTCCAGATAATTTGAACAATTGGAAGATTTAAACGTACTGCTGTTTCCAACTCTTGCCCTGTGAAAAGGAAACCTCCATCACCAGAGTGTGAATAAACTTTTTTACCTGGGCGCAACAATGCGGCTGTAATTGCCCAAGGGAGAGCAACTCCGAGTGTTTGCATTCCGTTTGAGAAGAGGAGATGACGTGGTTCGTATGATTTGAAATGACGTGCCATCCAAATGTAGAGGGAACCCACGTCAACGGTTACTGTTTCATCATCTTTGACGATTTCTTGGAAAGTGCTGACCAAATCAAGGGGATGCATTCTACCTTCTTCGGTATTTTCGGTATCAAATTCGTGCTGTTCAGCAACTTCATGAAGTCCATCAAGATATTCTTTTGTTCCTTTTGGAATTTTGTAGCCACGCACTGCTGGTAAAAGATTATCCAATGTTGCCGCGATATCACCAATTAATTCACGTTCTGGTTGGTAGTAAGTATCAATTTCAGCAATGGCATTATCAATAACGATAATTCGACTGTCAATTTCTGCATTCCAGTTACGAGCTTCATATTCAATTGGGTCGTAACCAACAGCAATAACAAGGTCAGAACGTTTCAAAAGCATATCACCTGGTTGGTTGCGGAAAAGTCCAATACGTCCATAAAAAGTATGTTCTAAATCATGTGAAATAACCCCTGCACCTTGGAATGTTTCAACGACAGGAATATTAACATGAGTCAATAGATTACGCAATGATGAAGCAACTTTAGCATCTGAAGCACCAGCTCCAACCAAAATTACTGGCAAAACGGCATTTTTAATTGCTTGTGCTAGGTAATTGATATCATCAATCGAGGCATTCCCCATTTTAGGGTCTGAAAGTGGTTGAATGGCTTTGATTGATACTTCGGCATCTGTCACATCTTGAGGAATTGACAAGAAAGTTGCACCTGGATGTCCTGATTTTGCAATACGATAAGCGTTGGCAATTGATTCGGAAAGTGTATCAGGATCAAGAACTTCTGCTGAATATTTTGTTGCTGATTGCATCATTCCGGCATTATCCATTGATTGGTGCGCACGTTTTAGACGGTCGCTTCGTTTAACTTGTCCACCGATAGCCAAAATAGCATCACCTTCAGATGTCGCAGTCAAAAGTGGTGTCGCAAGATTTGATACACCAGGCCCACTTGTCACAACTACTACACCAGGTTCGCCAGTTAGACGACCAACGGCTTGAGCCATGAAAGCAGCTCCTTGCTCATGACGAGTCACGACCATTTGAGGTCCTTCTTCATTTTCTAATAAATCAAAAATCCGGTCAATTTTTGCTCCTGGAATCCCAAATACATACTTCACTTTATGGTTAATCAAACTATCGACAACCAAGTTCGCCCCAAATTGTTTCTCAGACATTTTTTATTTTACCTCTATTTGTTCTAATTCATATTTCATAATCTCTTGGATTACTTCACAATCATTTTATCAGATAATAGGAGCTTTTACAATTATTTTGACGCAAGTTTGTGAATTTTCTAGCTTACAATAAAAATAATTACTGACAGCTTTGTCAGTAATTATTTTTTAAGTCTGTCAGTAAATTTCTCATATTTTCATCATCTGGAACAAGCTCCAAATATTGTTCAATAATTGGTCCTGTTTTAGAAATTTGACCAATTTCTTTAAGAAAATCGATATAGTCTTCTAAAAACTCTGGATTCTCTGACAAATTGGTTTGAATGAGTTCTTCATACAAAGCAGCCGCTTCAGAATCATTTTCCAAAGCTTTATGTGCCCCTGCAAAAAGCCATTTAGCTAATAAATGTTCATCTTCTAAAAGCTTTTCGAGATTAATGACAGCTTCAAAATCTTCTTCGTTGAAGTATAAATTAGCAAGTAAAAAGACTGTTTCGTCATGTAATTCTGGTAAATTTAAAGCATCCATGAGATAACGTTCCGCTGCAGCTTTGTCCTTTAGTTTGAAACTAATTTTTGAAGCGAAGTGTAAGAGAGGAACGGCATTGGGATTTTTTTTTATACCTTTCTTTGCCATTTCTAGTGCAGCTTCAAATTCTTGATTAGCTTCTAGGGTTTGTGCATAGGCTAATTCATAGTTCAAAAATTCGACATCCATTTTTTCTAATCGTTTAAAATTAGCAATGGCTCTTGTTTCATTATGAGTTTCTCCATAAAGAAGAGCAATTTTATACAAGGTTTCTGGTTTTTCATCAAATTCTAGTGACTTTTCAAGAAATGATATGGCATTCTCAAAATTACCTAATTGGGCATAAGAGTCACCAATTCTTTGATAAATAGAAATTTTTGTTTCATGTAAAATTTTGCGTTCTGAAAGTTTTGCATATTCGGTAATGGCAGCAGAATAATCACCTTGTTCAAAGTAGGACTCTGCCAAAGCAAAAGTAATCAGAGGAGAATCCGATAATTCTCTTGCTTCTTCTAACTTAGAAATTGCTGTTTCAAAATCACCTTCAAATTGATATAAGTCAGCAATTTTGACTAAAGCAGCAATATAATTTTCATCATCCATCGGGATTTGATAAAGATAATTTAATGCTTCATCTAAATTACCATTATCTTCTGCAATTTCTGCTAAGTTAATCAGATAATCTGTTGATTCTGGATGTTCAGCCATAATTTGGTCATAAATTTTTTGACTTTCATCAATGAAACCCATCATTTGCAAATATTCGGCTAGGTCAGCCAACATTTCACTATTATCATTTTTTAATGCTTGGGCAAGTGAATTTTGCATTCCAATCAAGTCTCCCTGATGTAAGAAATCAATTGTATCTTCTGAATAAGACATTTTTCTCCTTATTTTTTATTCTATTAATTACTCATTTGCTTCTTCTGTAGCTGTTTCTTCACGATAAAGAACTGAAATTTCACGGTACCATTCGTAAACATGAACAATAATAACTTTCAAAGTTGCATAGAATGGAATAGCAAGTAATACTCCCCAGACACCCAGAATTTGGCCTGCTGTCAGTAAAACAAATAAGATTGTAATTGGATGAATTGACATTTGTTTTCCAAGAACTAAAGGAGAAATAAATCTTCCTTCAAGTGTTTGCTCAATAATAAGGACGATGATTACTTTTACAAGCATCAAAGGTCCACCAATTGCTAAACCAACAATTACCATTGGAATAGCAGCTAAAAATGAGCCTAAAAATGGAACTAAATTCAAAAATCCTGCAGTGATTGCTAAAGCAACTGCATAACGCAAACCAATAATAGGTAAACCAATCATAAACATGATAGCAACCGCAATTGCGACCAAAACTTGGCCACGGACATAATTTGAAAGCTGACTATTGATTTCGTGCAAAACTTTTGAAGTTTCTTTACGCCAATCATTTGGCAATAAATGAGTGACAAAACCATTTAATCTTTGACCGTCTCTCAATAAGTAGAAAAGAACAAATGGAAACACAATTAATGAAATTAGGATACTTGTTGTTTTACTGATGAGATGCGAAAGGGTCGTTACAGCATTAACAGAGAAAGTTTTTGACCAATCAATCAATTGATTACCAATTGACTTAGCAAACTGGTCAACTTGTGGTCGAAATTGTTCAAAATGTGGATTTTTTGCTAAAGCATTGATCTCTTTTTGGGCAGTGTTTACATATTGAGGAACTGACGAAGCAAAATTATCTACTCCACTGATGACATTAGGAATAGCAACAATTAAGCCCCAAGCAATCAAAGCTGCAATTATTAAGAAAAGAACGATAATCGTGACAACTCGCGGGACTCTTTTCTTTTCCAAAAAATCAACAATTGGGTTTAGAAGATAATAAAATACAGCTGCCAAAATAACGGGCAGCGAGATAACCGTTATAAATTCTCCTACAGGTTTAAAAATAAATCCAACTTTATTGAGTAAAAGAATATTTAGTAATAAGAGAAGGACGATTGCTAAAGCTGCAACTACTTTATTATTAATAAACCACTTGAAAAACCAAGAGGCTTTGAAGCCTCGGTGTTGTTCTTGTTCCATATTTTTTCCTAATTCTTTTTTAGAATTACTGACAGATATTGTTTAAAGTCTTTTAGTTTTCTGTCAGTAACTTTTTTCTAGTTCATAATATTGAATCTGTAAAAAAATCTTTTTGTCAGTAATTTTCCAACCATTGTGATTAAAAATTCTTGTCAGTTCTTTTGGCTGATAGACTTTTACATCTCCTTCTGTTGAAAATTTATTAAGTCGCCAATTATAGGCTTTTGTAATTAATGGAATATGAATCTCAGCGATGACCAATTTTCCCTCTGGCGCAAGGAGTCGTTTAGCTTCCGCTAAAAAAACCTCAGGCAGAGGAAAATGATGAAAGCTAGCTGAACAAATAATCAAATCAAAACTAGCATCCTCAAAGGGAATTTTTTGAGCAGAGCCTTGCTTAAAAGTAAAATTAGGATACCTAACTTGAGCAATCTTTATCATTTCTGACGAAATATCTAAGCCGCTTCCAAAAATTTTCTCTTTTTGATTTAACATTGCCAAAAGATTTCCATTAGCACAACCAACATCTAAGATTCTTGAATTTTTTTCAACTTTTAAATGTTTTTTAATAAATCTTTTGAAAAAACTGGCCAAAAATCCATCAAAACTATGATCAAAACGACTCGCAATATGGTCATAAAAGTCTTCAGATTCTCTTTCGTAATCATGAGTCTTTTGAACCATTTTAGTCCTCCATCAAAGGTTTAGCGAATTCTGCAATCATGCTCTCAGCACATTTTAAACCGTCAATACCGGCTGAGACAATTCCACCAGCAAAACCAGCCCCTTCTCCTGAAGGATAGATTCCTTTTGTCGAAACAGATTGATAATTTTCTTCATCACGATTAATTCTGACTGGTGAAGATGAACGAGATTCAACCCCTGTCATTACAGCGTCAAAAAGTGCAAAGCCATGCATTTTTTTATCTAATCCAACAATTGCTTCACGCATAGATTGTGTAACATAATCTGGGAATAATGATTCAAGATTTGTTGGTTTCACTCCTAAAGCGTAACTAGGTTCAACTGTTCCCATTGCTTTAGAAGCTTTTCCATCAAGAAAATCTCCAACAAGTTGAGCCGGCGCTTGATAATTAGCCCCTCCTAATTCAAAGGCTTTATGTTCTAATTCCTTTTGGAACTCTACTCCAGCTAGGGGATGGTCAGTTGGAAAATCTTCTGGAAAAACTTGGACTAAAAGTCCAGAATTTGCATTTTTTTGGTTTCTGGCATGTTCAGACATGCCATTTGTCACAAGACCACCTTCTTCTGATGCAGCTGGGACGACCAATCCTCCTGGACACATACAGAAAGTATAAACACCCCGACCTGATGATGCTTTATAAGTTAATCGATATTCTGCTGCCCCAAGACGTGGATGGTCAGCAAATTCTTTATATTGTGCTTTATTGATTAAAGATTGTGGATGTTCAATTCTGACTCCAACAGCAAAGGGTTTAGCTGTAATCGTTACCCCTTTATCATAAAGTTCTGAAAAAGTATCACGTGCCGAATGACCAATAGCTAAAATAGCCTGATTTGTTTTAATAATATTTCCGTCAGCAAGTTTTACAGCTTGTAACTGTTCATCTTCAATTAAAAATTCTTTAACTTGGGAATCAAAATGAACTTCTCCGCCCAACTCAATAATTTGTTTTCGGATATTTTTAACAATGTCACGAAGTAAATCAGTTCCGACATGAGGATGTGCCTTATAAAGAATATCTTCTGGGGCACCAGCTTGTACAAATTCTTCCAAAACTTTACGACCACGCAAATCACGAACACGACTCGTTAATTTCCCGTCAGAAAAAGTTCCTGCTCCACCTTCACCAAATTGAACATTCGATTTTGGATTAAGTTTTCCTTCAAGCCAAAATTTATCAATTGATTTTACACGCTCATCAACAGCTTGGCCTCTTTCAAGAACAATTGGCCGATATCCATTTTGAGCCAATAATAATGCCGCAAACATTCCTGCGGGACCAAATCCAATGACTACAGGACGATGAAGCATTTTTTTGTTTCCTATAACTGGATTGACATAATCCAATTCAGGTGCCAAAGAAACATTTTTTATTTTTTTAGACAGAATTCTTGTTTCGTCTTTAAGTTTAATATCAACAGTATAGATAAAATCAATTTCGCCTCTATGTCTTGCATCAATTGATTCTTTGTAAATTCGATAATCCAGTAAGTCAGATTCTTGTAGTCTTAGTTTTTTCAAAACAAGACTTTTAACCTTGCTGACAGGTTCATCAATTGAAATTTTGATTTGTGTTATGCGAATCATGATTTTCTTTCTATGATAGGATTTATTATCCTCTTTTATTTTTATTAAAACTAGCAACTAACTCAATATGATGCGTTTGTGGGAATAAATCAACTGGTTGAACTTTATCCAACAAATACCCCTCAGCTTCAAAGCGAACAATATCACGAGCAAAAGTTGCTGGATTACAAGAAATATAAACAATACGACGAGGCCCTGTTGCTGTTGCTGCTTTAATAAATCCTTCATCCAAACCTTTTCTTGGTGGGTCAACAAAAATAACGTCGGGTTTTACTCCTTCTTCAAGCCATTTAGGCATAATTTTCTCGGCTGTTCCAACCTCATAATGTGTGTTTTCAAGTTCATTTAATTGAGCATTACGCTTTGCATTTTCAACTGCTGCTGGAATAATTTCCATACCGTAAACTTTTGCAACTCTGTCAGCCATACTAATTCCAATTGTTCCAATACCAGAGTAAGCATCAATAACTACGTCTCCTGGCTTTAGACCCGCAAAGTCATAAGCTGTTTCATAAAGTTTTTCAGCTTGAGGCGTGTTTACTTGATAAAAAGCAGGTGCCGAAATTTGAAAAGTTTTATCTAACATCAAATCCGTGATGAAATCTTTACCATACAATAAAACAAATTCTTTTCCTAGAATAAATGAACCTGTTCCAGAATTAATATTAAGTTGGACAGATTTTATATTGGTAAAACGTTCAACCAAGTGATCAATCACAAGTTCAACATTTTCTGGAAGTTTTTTACTTGTAACGACTAGAGTAATCATCATTTCACCGGTGTGAAATGCTCGACGGACAACAATATTTCGTAACCAGCCTTTTCTCATTTTCTCATCATAAGCTTGTAAATTAATTTTTCGAAACTCATCACGCAAAAAAAGAACAGCAGCGTCAATCTCAGGATGTTGAATATAAAAGTCTTCTACAGGAATCAAAGTATGAGAATTTTTTCGATAAAATCCAGTAGTTAGAACCCCATCAATCATTTGAACAGGAATTTGTGCCTTATTTCGATAATTAAACGTCTTAATTGCTTCAATCATTGGTAAAACAGGATAATCAGCTTTTCCAGCCGTTTTTCTCAAAATATATACTACTTGCTTATGTTTAAATTTTACTTGTTCATCATAAGATAAATGACCAAAATCCGCGATTCCGGTGCGCAAATAATCAAGGTTAAGCTGAGTAACGCGATGTTTACTCTGACTTATAAATTCATCGACACGCCCAAATCCAAAGGATTTCCCAACCTTAAGCACATGCATTTTGATACGTTCCCCAGGTAAAGCATTATCCACAAAGAAAGGGAAAGAGTTGATTTTAACAACACCTTGTCCTTCATGTGTTAAGTCAAGGACTTCTGCTTCAAATATATCGTTTTTCTTGAAATTTGTCATGTCCATATTATAACATATATTATCAATAGGGTTCTATAAATGAAGAGTATTTAAATTTTTTTGAAAATATACTCAATAATTTCCAGTTTTTTGTACATAAAATGTGGTTCAAAACGTAATTGATTATTTCTCTACAATAAAAAAGCCACTCACAAGGTAAGTAGTTCTAATTTAGTTGGTATAAGGAAGTGCAGTCTTTATTATAGATTTACATTAACGCAAAATTTCTATTCTGCGTTGAGCATTCGCATGAATGAGTCTTACTTTATTTTCTCCAAAAAGTCTTACTAATCTACCAAATTCTGCACTTTTAGCAAATTTTTCATTGTGCTTTAAATTTTTTTTACCATTTTTTTTAGCTTTCAATGAAATATAAATTTCTTGTCCTTTTTCATTATGTGGAACAAAATTAGTATGTTCTAAAATTAATTTTTCAATTTCCTTTTTTGATTTTGCCATTGAAACAATACTCCTTTTTCATTTTATTTCAATAAATATCATAGCATAAGATTCTCAAAAACTTAAATATTTATCATTTTCTTACTATTTTTATCTATTTTCCGAAATTTGTACAACTAAATGCAAATAATCATATACAGTTGCCATTCAAATTCATATATTCATTAAATAATTATACTAAACTAATCTAATGATTTATTCATGACCGCTCTAATGATCTCCACACGACTAGATAATGCTTCTTTTTCAAATAGTTTCTCATGATATCTTACCAAAAGGTCACAAACATATAATTGTGAAACTTTCCCCGATAAAGAGGCTCCGTTAAAAAACTCTTCAGATACTGTTTGTAAAACAATATCTGAAATTTGAGCAACAGGTGACACTAAGGTATTGGTTATAGAAATGATTTTTGCATTATGCTCTTTAGCAACCCCAAGCGCTTCAAATAAATCTTGTGTCTTTCCTGACAATGAAATTCCAATCACTAAATCAGTTTCTTTTAGTAGAGCCGCTGTTTGCATCTGAAAATGATTATCACTAATTGCTTTACTTTGAATCCCAATACGCAAGAACATTGCCTCTAAATCCTGTGCTGTATTTCCACTCAAACCAACCCCGAAAATATAAATCGCTGTGGCATTAGAAAGTAATTCAGAACTCTCTTTTAAAGATTTAATATCCATTTTTCTTTTTGTTCTTTGAATGCAATCAATAATCTTATTTTCTGCTTGATCAAAAAAAAGTTGGTTATCGTTAGCTAGAGATTCCTTTTGCGAATAATCTTCTTTGGCCATTTCTATTTTGAAATCCGAAAATCCCGAATAACCTAATTTTTGACAAAATCGAACAATTGTCGCATCACCCACTTGAATAGCACCTTTAATTTCATTCATTGTTCCATAAATAATATGATTCGGAGATTCTAATATATAATTAGCTATTTTTTTCTCTGATTTAGTAAGAGAATTAAATTTTTCTTTGATAATTTGTTCAATTTTCATAAAAGTCCTTTGAGATAGATAGTCATTTGCTCTTTATTTTACTATTTTTTTCTATTTTTTAAAAATAAAGACTTAAAAATTATGGTAATTGACAAAAATGTAAGCGTATGATATATTTATCGTTGGAGATTATCTCCGTATTCTTTTTTTTTGGAGGCGAATTGGAGAATGAATAAAGAAGTATTTTTAAAAAAAGTGAAAAATGGTATTATTGTATCCTGTCAGGCCTTGCCCGGTGAAGCTTTATATTCTGAAAAAGGTGGGATCATGCCTTTGATGGCTAAAGCAGCTGAGCAAGCTGGAGCCGTTGGAATTAGGGCAAATTCTGTAAGAGATATCAAAGAAATTCAAGAAATAGTTGATTTACCAATAATTGGTATTATTAAAAGAGATTATCCACCACAAAAACCTTTTATTACTGCTACCATGAAAGAAATAGATGAGTTAGTAGCCACTTCTTGTGAAGTCATCGCCTTGGATTGTACCTCTAGAGAACGTTATGATGGCTTAACTATTAATGAGTTTATCAAATCAATCAAAGAAAAATATCCAAACCAACTTTTGATGGCAGATTGTTCAACCTTTGAAGAATGCAAAAATGCATATGAAGCTGGGGTAGATTTTGTTGGTACAACGCTTAGTGGTTATACAGATGAAAGTCCAAAACAAGATGAACCTGATTTTGACTTACTTGAAAAACTAGTTGAGGAGAAAATTCCAGTCATTGCTGAAGGAAGAATTCATAGCCCAGAACAAGCCAAACGCGTTTATGATATTGGTGTTGATGCCATGGTTATCGGGGGAGCAATAACCAGACCTTTTGAGATTGCCACACGATTTATAAAAGCAATTAGTGAAAAATAGCAGCCCATTCATCGGAATAAAAAAACACCTCCAAAAAGGATGGTGTCTTTTTTTAAGCTTATCTCTCGTTTACATTTTCTTTATTAACCTGAGATCTTTCCCAATTATCGACTAATATTTTCTTATATTGAGGCCTTTCAATCGCTGCTTTAGCATTATACTGTCTTAATTTGGTAAATGAAAATCCACTGATTAAAACTAGGCCTACAAGAAGTATAGCAATTTTCTTTGTTTTTCTTTTTATATTTTTAGAGAATAAAGCTCTAACCATAAGAATCATTAAGATACAGATAATTGTTGGTATAACAAATCTGAAACTTTTAAAAGGTGCAATTCCTAAAAATTTAGTTACTGGTGAAATAAAGTAAGTTCCATAAAAGAGTGCTGTCATTCCGACAATGACAATAGCTCTAAAACGACTTAACGGCCGGCATAAGAGATAGAGTGAAAAGAGTTGAACACTACCAATAACCAAAGTTACATCACTAATAAACTCCTTATAATGAGTCACAAAGTGTCCATCAGTAAATGTCGTATAGATTGGGAATTTATAGGCCAAGCTGAACATTACAAATATAGCAAGCCCAATAATGATTCCCGTAGGTAGAGCGTTGTCTCTAATTTTTTGGAGGATATCATCCTCATTTCTTTTTTCATCTTTTTCTAGCACAAGTAAAGCGCTAGGAATTCCGACGGTAAAGATACCCATCATCATTAAATTTATTGATTCTAATGGGAAGAGATGACGTGTAATTAATAATAGAACTGTTAAGGTAAAGATGTATATCACTCTTAGAAGATTCATACTAGCGACACGTGTAATATTATTAATTACTTTTCTTCCCTCTTTGAGAATATTTGGAAGAACGGAGAAATCATTTTTCAATAGAATAAATTGAGCAACTGACTTTGTTGCTTCATTACCACTTCCTAATGCAATCGGACAGTCCGATTTTTTAAGGGCAAGAATATCATTAATTCCATCTCCAATCATTCCCACAGTATGACCATTTGCCTGTAAAGCAGCAATGATATCACGTTTTCTTTCTGGAGTTATGCGACCAAATATTGTCTTTTCTTCTACAACTTCTTGTAGTTCTTTTTCACTTTCAGGAAGTTCTGACAGGCCAATATAATCCGCTTCTAAACCGACCTCTTTTGCAATAAGTGAGACCGTTTTTGGATGGTCACCCGAAATAATTTTAATTTGAGTCCCTTGTTTTTCAAAGTATTCTAATATTTTTTTAGCCTCTTTTTTAGGTCTATCTTTTAAGAAAATAAGACAGAGGAGTTGGTTTTTTTCTCCCAAAACATTATGAGAGAGCGCGAGAATTCTATAACCTCTTTCTAGGGCTTCTTCAATATCAGCTTGTTGTTTAGGAGTAACATCTTTGGCTACTAAATCAAAAGCTCCTAAAATATAGTTTCCTTTATTTTTTATTTCTACAGATTGATATTTAGTTTCTGAACTAAAAGGTTGATAAGAAACTAATTCAAAGGTGTTTTGCCGACCATTAGTAAAATATTTTGTCAAAGCCTCCATTGAAGAATTTTGTTCTTTGTCTAAAGAGGTAATATATGAAATAATATCATTTATTTCCACTTTATCATTATAATATAGAACATTTTCGACATTCATTTGTCCTTCGGTAATTGTTCCTGTCTTATCTAGACACAGAACGTCAACCCTTGCTAATGTTTCGATCGCTGATAATTCTTGTGTCAAAACATCCATTTGGGAGAGTTTAATAACACCTAAAGCCAAAGCAACTGATGTAAGCAAGACCAATCCTTCGGGAATTAAACTTGTAATGGTTGTTGCTGTTCCAACAATCGCTATCTTTCTTTGAGGAATCACTGATAAATCTAACGATGAAAATATGAACTGATTTAGCAAAACAAGAATTGAAATAGGAATAATTCCTATTGCTATAATTTTTAATATTTTATCAATCTGTTGTTGAATTTTTGATTTTGATTTTTTTAAAACTGAAGCTTCTTTTGTGAGTTTACTGATAAATGTTTGATTCCCGACTGCCTGAACTTGTGCTTTTGAAGCACCTTGCATGACAAGACTACCTGAATAGATGAAATCACCAACATGTTTTTCAATAAAATCAGATTCTCCCGTAATCATGGATTCATCAACATCTAGTCCTTCTTCCAAACAAATCGCATCCACGGGAACCTGGACCCCTTTTTTCAGACAGATGATATCATTTAAAACAAGTTCTTCTTTTTCAATACTCACTTGTTCACCTGCTCTTATCACTTCTACTTTATCTTGTTTTAGAAAAGAGAGCTTTTCAATAATTCTTTTAGCTTTAATTTCTTGATAGATTCCAATTGAGGTATTAGAAATAATAGAGAAAATGAACAGCATATTTTTATAAGAACCAATGACAAATAATACAACCGCAAGTACTAGATTGAGTAAATTAAATAAGGTCATTGAGTTTTTAATGATAATATCTTTATTTGACTTCCCAACTTTAACTGTCATGATATTCAAATTTCCAAGTCTTTTTTGTTCTTCGACTTCTGCATTTGACAATCCTTCGGTCATGTTTACATTATTCAATATCTGTTTTTCCTCCTAAACTAATTTCTTTAATTATTATATCTAAAATTTTACCTTTTTTTCTTACATTTTTGAAAGTATTCGAAAAATTATTTTATAAAAACCAGTAGAAATAAATAAAGGACTATTAACATAAGTTAATAGTCCTTGTACAAAATCAATATTTTTCTTTCAAGTTCTTTAACAATGAGACTGCTAAGGCAGTAGCAATAAGTGTTCCACCTAGTCCTATGAATAAGGAAGAATCAGAAGAACCAGTTTCTGGCAATACTTCTTTCTTAGGTTTAACTACTTGTTCATCATTTTTCTGTTTCGAGATTGGCTGTACCATTTTTCTCTCTACAGCTCCATCATTCAAAGTTCCGGGAGAAGTGCTCCCTTTATCGTGATTATCAGTTGTAGTTTCCTCTACTATTTTTTCATAAATATAGTAAATATCTTTTGGGATGGAACTAAAGTTTCCCGAAGCTTCACCCTTTATTTCTTTTAAAGTATAACCCTTTATTATTTTATTATCAGTAGAATATGCACTACCAACTGTACCTGTTTTCTGTTCGTCTGATGCAAGTTTGTTTCCATCTACATCTTGATAATGTATATTAACAAGTCCCGGAGCAAGTTCATTTTTCTTATATACATATTTTACAAGATGCTTCGAAAAATCATAAACTCCTTGTTCATTGCCCTCTACTTTTACTAAGCTGTAACCGGAAATAACTCTTGGGCTTGTAGAATAGTTATTAGAATAATCTCCCACCATAATATCATCTGTAGAAAGTTTATTTCCTGATGTATCAACATACTCTACAAGGACCTCATCAGCAACATTAAAATGATATGATTTTTTATCGTCTAATGACACCTTTAAACTATCTGGATTGAACCCATAATCATCATTTATTACTAAATCTTTAATGGCAACTGTTTTCCCATTAAGCTGTATTTCTGCCTTTAATGATTTAGCATTGAGGTTAATTGTATTAAATGTAAACTGTTGGACATTTACTCCTGGAGCAATTGTATGTTCTTCTAATTGACTATTATCTACAAAGAAAATTAACTTCCAATTTTCCGTAGGAAGCATGGCAGCACTATCATTTATGGTTAAGGTAAAATTAGGGCCTTTCCAATTTAAAGAAAACTCTATGTCTCTTTGTAATTCAAAGTTGATATCGTAACTTCCTTCTTTTAAGGCAGTCCAGTCTGAATCTTTAAATGATATTCCTGATGGTATAGAATTTTGTATTTGATACTGGTCATTAATATTAGTTAAAGTTCCTGTAGCACCGATATGAGTATTAATATCGTCTGCCATTATATTAGCCCCTGTCATTACTAACCCTAGCGTAGTAATGGCTAATATCTTTTTTAAAATTTTCATTTTCATAAACTCCTGTGTATTATATTTACTACATCACGTGCTTTATTATGACATTTTATAAAAACATGTCAATAGTTAATATAATATATTATTATATTAATTATTCGTTCTTATTTAAGAAATTAATATATTAAAATTTCAATTAAATATTTCTTTTGCTTAAATATAATACAAAATAACAACTTTGGAATTATTTTAAATATCTTTAGTTGTGTTGTTTTTGCTTTTGTTTCATTTTGTCACTTTACTATTCTTGGTATTCATATCGCACAGACCCTTTCATAAGGGTAACTATTTATTTTCTAGTAGTTCGAGTTAGATTGAAATATACGAATGCATTCAAATGTCTCAGTACATAATACTCACCTTTAAAAAATTGAAAATAATAAAGTTAAAAGAATTATAATAAAATCAATAAGGTATAAAATAAAATTTGTCATAGCAAATGAAAAAAGAGCGTAACCGCTAGGGTTAATCGCTCTTTTTATTTATTCATCTTAAATTCTAGGTATAAATCATTATAAATTCCAGTCCAATATGGATTGAGGTTTTTGTAGGCTTCATCATCTTTTATGGTTGATTCATCTGGATAAAAAGATTTATTATCACGAATTTCTTTGGGCAGGAGAGCTTTAGCTTTCAAATTTGGGGTTGCATAACCAATCCACTCAGCATTTTGGGCTGCGTTTTTTGGTTCTTGCATGAAATTAATAAAAGCGTAAGCTGCTTTGATGTTTTTAGCTGTTTTAGGAATGGCTAAATTGTCATACCAAATATTTGTTCGCTCAGGGATAACGTATTTCAAATTTTTATTTTCAGAAGTCATCTCTGCTGCTTGTCCACTATAGACGACAGCTAATGGTGTTTCATTATTAATCATGTAATTCATGATTTCATCACCCAGAATTGCTTTTACATTTGGCGTAAGTTTTAGAAGGTCTTGATAGGCTATATCTAGCTCTTTTTGGTTGGTTGTATTTAATGAATAACCATGTTTACTAAGAACCATTGCCATGACGTCACGCACACTGTCTGTCAGTAAAATTGAGTTTTTGTAAGTTGGTGACCAGATATCATTCCACGTTTTTGGTGGCCTTGTTACTGTTTTTGAGTTATAAACAATCCCTAATGTTCCCCAAAAGTATGGAACAGAATATTGATTTCCTTGGTCAAAAGCCGGATTTAGGAGTTTAGGGTCATCATCTTTTAAGCCTTTAATTTTACTATGGTCGAGCTTAATGAGCAAATTTTCTTTGGCCATTTTTTCAATCATGTAATCGGAAGGAACAATCAGGTCATAAGCTGTTCCTCCTTGTTTGACTTTTGAATACATGGCTTCATTGGAATCAAAGGTCATATAGTTAACTTTATAACCTGTTTCTTTTTGAAATTTACTAATCAAGTCTGGGTCGATATACTCTCCCCAGTTAAAAATGGTCAGGCTATTATTTTGAGTTTTGACTCCATCAGCAGCTTTCATTCTATTCGTAATCAGACCTAACGAGGCAGTAATAATCAAAATTCCTACAAAGAAGTATAATAATTTTTTCAAGTTTCTCCTTTCTATACTTTGAGCTACAAAGTATCAGTAAAATAGTTTTAAGTCAGATTTGAAGATTTTCCGACAGTTTCTGAATCTCTCATAATATAATAATAGCCTATAACTAATAGAATTGAAAAGAGAAATACAAGGGTAGAGAGGGCATTAATTTCTAAAGAAATTCCGGCGCGAGCTCTGGAATAGATTTCAACTGATAGGGTTGTGAAATCATTTCCTGTGACAAAGAAAGTGACGGCAAAATCATCTAAAGAATAAGTAAATGCCATAAAGAAACCAGCAATAATTCCTGGTGTTAAATAGGGCAGGGTAATTTCACGCATTATTTGGCTTGAATTTGCCCCTAAATCATTTGCGGCATCAATGAGTGAACTATCCATTTCTTGATAAAGCGGCATTACCATCAGAACAACAATAGGGATAGAGAAGGCAATATGACTGAGTAAAACAGACATAAAACCAAGTTTCATTCCAACAATTGTAAATAAAATCAGGAAGGAAGCACCGATGACAACGTCTGGGGAAACCATTAAGACATTATTTAAGCCCAGTAAAGTTTCACGACGTCTTCTCTTGAATTTAACAAGGTTCAAAGCACCAATTGTTCCAATAACTGTGGCAATCAGTGAGCTTAAAAAGGCGAGAAAGAAGGTTTGAACAACAATCAGAATTAAACGACTGTCAGCAAACAATGTTTTGAAATTATCTAATGTGAAACCTGTAAATTTGCTCATATCACTTCCGGAGTTGAATGAGTAAAAAATAAGGTAAAAAATAGGTGCATATAAAAGGATGAGGACAAAGGTGAGGTAAACTTTACCAAGCGAATTTTTCTTTTGCAAATCAATCTCTCCTTTCTTTTGTCATTCTCATGACAATCAACATGGCTACAACTAAGACAACAGCAATGGTTGAACCCATTCCCCAGTTTTGTGTCGTTAGGAAGTGTTCTTCAACGGCCGTACCGAGTGTGATGACTTTATTCCCACCGATTAAACGTGTCAACATGAAGAGTGACAAACTAGGGATAAAGACAGCTTGCACTCCTGCTCTGACACCGTTTAGTGAAAGTGGCCAAATCACTTGAGTAAAAGTTTGGAAACGTGAGGCGCCTAAATCGGCACTCGCATTTACCAAATTATCATCTAAATCATTTAAAGCATTAAAAATTGGTAAAACCATAAAGGGAATGGAGATATATGATGCGACCAAAATAAAACTTAGGTCAGTAAATAAAATCTGTGTCCGTCCAATTCCTAAAAACTGCAAAAAGTTATTAACTGAACCATATTTACCAAAAATTCCAATAAAGGCATAAGCTTTGAGTAAAAGATTAACCCAAGTAGGTAAAATAATAAGCATGAGCCAAAATTGTTTCATTTTTAGTTTGGTCAAAATGTAAGCTACAGGGTAGGAGATGGCGAGGGTTGCTACAGTAATAATCAGTGCGTAGAGAATAGAGTTCCATGTCATTAAGAGGTAAGTTCCGCTAGAAAAATAGAGGATATAATTGTTAAGGGTAAAGTGACCATTTAAATCAAAAAATGATTGCCATAAAAGCATGGCCAAAGGGACGATAACAAAGAAAAGAATCCAGAGAAAATAGGGAACAGAATAAATTCTTTTGGTCACTTATTGGCCCCACTTTCTTTAGTTTCTGCCTCAAGTTCATTCTCTTGCTTTTGTAAAATTTCATTCACTGTTTCAGCAAGTTCTGTTAATTCCATCGTGTTTTCAAGCGCTTCTTTAACGGCTTCTTGAATGGCAGCTTCTTCTTCGGCATTTTCTTCTTCGACAGCATTAGCTAAACCGACCGTTTCTTCTTCTTCAACATATTCTTCAATACGTGCGTCAAATTCTTCTTCGGTTTCATTAAGACGCATGATGTGAATGGCTTCTGGGTCAAAATCGAGTCCAACTGTTTCTCCAACAATGGCTTTATGCGTTGAATGAATGAGCCATTCGTTATTAAATTCATCGTAGGCTACAATTTCATAATGGACGCCACGAAAGAGTTGAGTATCTACTTTTACATTGAATTTGCCTTCGTCAGGAAGTGTAAACCAGATATCTTCAGGGCGAATAACAACCTCAATTGGTTCATTTTTACGCATCCCACCATCGACAGCTTCAAATTTCTGACCATTAAATTCAACGAGGTAGTCTTCAATCATTCTTCCGTTTAGAATGTTTGATTCACCAATGAAATCAGCAACAAAATGATTAATTGGTTCATCATAAATATCAGTTGGAGTCCCTGATTGCACAATTTCGCCTTCATTCATGATGAAGACCCAATCAGACATCGCTAGCGCTTCTTCTTGGTCATGCGTAACAAAGATAAATGTAATTCCAAGACTTTGTTGTAACTCTCTTAATTCATATTGCATATCTTTTCTGAGTTTCATATCAAGTGCTGAAAGAGATTCATCAAGTAAGAGAACTTTAGGGCGATCAATTATGGCACGGGCAATAGCTACCCTTTGTTTTTGCCCTCCTGATAATTTAGTAATTGAACGCTTTTCAAAGCCGTCTAAACGCACGAGTTTTAAACTCTCAGAGACACGCTTGGCAATTTCCTTTTTATCTACCCCTTTAATTTTAAGAGCGAAAGCGACGTTATCAAAAACGTTCATATTTGGAAAAAGAGCATAGGATTGAAAAATAGTATGAACATTTCGTTTATTTGCGGGTAAGTCATTAATTCTTTTATTATCAAGAATAACATCACCATCGGTTGCATCAAGAAGCCCAGCAATAATATTTAAAATTGTTGATTTTCCTGAACCTGACGCGCCTAAAAGAGTATAAAATTTTCCCTCTTCTAGTTCAAATGAAATATCTTTAAGAACGGTTGTATCAGTGTCAGCATAAGTTTTACTGACATTTTTAAATTCGATAATTGTTTTTGACATTTTTTTAATTCCTTTGAATATAAAGATGTGATAAGCCGTAAAATTGCTTGTAAGTAATATAAAAAACCAAGCCAACGCTTGGTTTCATCATCAATTTAAGTTTTCTGATTCCAAAAGGAAAAACAGAAAAATCTAGTGCAGAGTCTATACAGCAGAAGAACTTTTAATACTCTTATTGATGCGCCAAAGCGTGTTTTTCTTGGGTGGGGCTTTTATATTCCCCATAACTCCTAAAAAGAGTTAATCAATAAGGCAACGAAAGTCGCCAATTTCGGCTTTTGACCCGGCTGTCCGTCTGGCCTTGGCTCAATTTTTACTGACAAATCGTCAATATTTTACTGACGAGATGTTATTTTTACTGACGAAAAGTACTTTTGAGAAATTTTTAGTTTCGTCAGTTCAATGCGACCAAAGGAAGTCATTGAATCGGTGGATAAGGGAAGTTTCAGCTTTGCTGAAATTTCTATCAGTTCAATGCGACCAGAGGAAGCCATTGAAGCGGTAGATAAAGGAAATTTCGACTTTGTTGAAATTTCTGTCAGTAAATTAAATCCAGAATTCAACCATTAAATTGGCAGATAGAAAGGTCTAATTTGCTGACGGTTTATTCATCAGTAAAATTGAGCGGTCAAATCTTCTGTATATGCACAGAACATCATTAATTATAGCTTAAATTAGATGATTTATCAAGTTGAAATTTGAAAAAGACAGGAAAATCCTGTCTTATTTTTCACCGATTATTCTAACTTCAGGTTCAAGAGTGACCCCTGAGTTTTCTTTCACTTTATCAATAACATGTGCGATAAGTTTTTCATAATCTGTCGCATTTCCATTTGCAACATTAACCATGAAACCTGCATGTTTTTTGCTAACTTCAACACCGCCAATGCGTACGCCTTGTAGATTAGCTTCTTGGATTAATTGTCCCGCAAAATGACCGACTGGGCGTTTGAAAACTGAACCGCAACTTGGATATTCCAAGGGTTGTTTACTTTCACGCAGGAAATTGAGTCGATTCATTTCATTTTGAATTTGAGTCGGATCACCTGCTTGGAGTTCAAATTTTGCTGACAAAACAACCAAATTTTTGTCACGAATGACAGAATGACGGTAGCCAAATTGCATTTCACTTGCAGTCAGAACCGAAATGTTTCCGTCAGTATCCATAACTTTGCAACTTACCAAAACTTGAGAAATTTCGCCACCATAAGCTCCAGCATTCATGAAAACAGCACCGCCAATTGAACCTGGAATTCCGCAGGCAAATTCAAAACCTGTCAGTGAATTTGCTTGTGCCACTTGTGTTACTTCTTTTAATTTTGCACCAGCTTGAGCTTCAATCGTATAGCCAGCCACTTTTACTGACTCTAATTTTTCAAGTAAAATCACAAGGCCACGAATTCCACCATCACGCACAATCAAATTTGAAGCATTTCCAAGCACAGTAACTGCTGTGTCAGTTGATTTTGCTTTAACTAATAATTCTGTCAGTGCTTCAATTGTAGCTGGAAAAGCTAAGATATCTGCTGGTCCACCTACTTTTGTATAAGTATATTTTGATAATGGTTCATTAAATTTAACCAGCAAATCTGGGATATTTTCAAGGTCAGTTTCTTTTATCATATCCTTATTTTATCATTTTCTATTAAAGATGACAATTTTGTCTTAAATTTCGGCTTTAACTTTCTTTTTATTCAAGAAACCTTTAGCTTTATCGAAGATATCAATTGGGAAGGCTTTGCTCAAAACATTGCACAAACCAAGCGCTAAATTGAAATCAATCATACTGTGAACAAGACCACCAAAACCAATCAATAATAGAAGATTAAGTAGAGCAGCTTGATCAATATTTGCAAATCCTAAAGAATAAAAAACATAAACTACTAAAGTTTCCAAACCAGCATGAAAAATACCGAGAATAAAATTAAAAATTTGGATTTTAACTTTTTGATGAACAAGTTCTGGATGTTTCTTTAGGACATAAGCACCCACTGTCATTACAGGGAGATGCATAAGGGCACGCAACCAAATAGTTGGTACCGGAATACTAATCATAAATCCTAGGGTAGTTCCTAGAGCAACAAAAGCGGTCATTAATGGACTGAAAAACATGGCAGCCATTACGGGAACATGTGAGGCAAGCGTGAATGATGCAGGACCAATAATAATTTTAGCCGGCATAATCATTGGAATTAAAATTCCAAGTGCAGTTAGCATCGCAGCAATAATCAGATTTCTGACTTTTGCCTTTTTTGTTTGAGCCATTTGAGTTTCCTTTTCTTTTTAAACTCTTGCTTTAAAAAAGCGGACAGTAGGGCAATAATGGTTTTTCATTTAAATCACATTCCTGTCAATAAAAGAAATTTAATGATTCATTCCTTCTAACTTCAAAAAATGATCAATCAAAAACCTTGTTCTGACAAAGAGAATGAAAGTTAGTGAACTACTTTACATTCTTTTTTGCTTTAATGATTATATCATTTTATATGTAAAATAATCAAGAAAAAAATCTGTATTTATAATACAGATTCTTTTACTTGTAATCCATTACTGTCAACTTCCAAGGAATAAAGTTGACCAGATAGATTTTGCTCATTAATTTTTTCTGTCAGTAAATTCAGCTTATCATCGGGTAAAAGGAGCATTACTGTTGGCCCCGCCCCAGATAAATAAGTTCCATAAGCACCAAATTCATGACCAATTTCTCGCAAAATTTTCAGTTCAGGAACTAAAGAAGCGCGATAATTTTCATGAAAACGGTCAGACTCTATCATTTGCCCAGCAACTTTTAAATTTTTTGTCAAAAGACTGGCCGTCAGTACATTTGCAATAGAGCTGGCAGCAACGGCCTCTTTGTAAGCCAATTCCTTGGGTAAAACTTTTCGACTTTCAACAGTTTTTAACTCATAGTCTGGAACAAAAGCTAGAAGTTTACATGAAGGAAAGTCTGAGCTAACATAATTCGTTTTGTCAGCAACAGTACTTGCTATAACTAAATTTCCCAAAAGTGCTGGTGCAACATTATCAGGGTGTCCTTCAATTTCACAAGCAAGTTCAAGTTTTTCTTCTGTTGTCAAATTTAGCTTTGCTAGTTGATTAGCTAATTCAATCCCAGCAATAATGACTGAACTTGATGAACCCAAACCTCTTGCTAAAGGAACTTCCGAAGTCATTTTCAAATGATATTTTGCTGACAGATTGGAATTTTTAGCTTTCAAAACTGCTGACAGCGTGGTCAGTAATAAATTTTTTTCGTCAGTAGGAATATTATTTCCTAAATCGTGATCAATTTTCCAATTCTTACTTTCCTCAAGTATTTCAACTGTCAAATACAAGTTGACTGCAATACCAATTGAATCAAAACCTGCACCTAAATTTGCTGATGTCGCTGGTACAATAATTTTCATTTTCCTAGTCCCCCAAAACTTTAAAATAATTAAGTAATTTAAAATCTACTTCTTCTTTTAATTTATCCTGAATGGCCAAAAGTTGAACGCGGTTAATCTGATGACTGATAATCACAACAACTGCGCGATGTCCATCACCTTTTTGTTGCAAAACCTGCTCAAAAGAAACGTCTTCACTTGTAAATAACTCCACCAAGCGCAATAGTTGCCCAGTTGAATCTGGTGTTTCAACGGAAAAATAATATTTATTTACAATATCGTGAGGATTAGCTAAGCTCGTTGGACGTGCGTATTCATTAAATGACTTCCCAATTGTTCCATCTTTTTCCCGTTTAACAATTCGAACAATATCAGCTAAAACACTCGTAGCGGTTGGCTTTTGACCTGCTCCCGCCCCATAGAACATTGAATCCCCAATTCCCTCTGATTCAATAAAAACAGCATTCATAACACCATTGACACTGGCCAATGGATGACTTTTTGGAAGAAAAGTTGGACTAACCTCAGCGAAAATTCCTGATTCAACCTCATTGATTTCACCAGTCAATTTTAAAATATAGCCAAATTGTTGAGCAATCTCAACATCAGTTTTTTGAATCGTTCTGAGACCAGATTTAGAAATTTGATCAGGACTTAGAGTCATTCCGAAAGCAAATTCACTTAAAATCGCTAATTTATAACTGGCATCAATTCCGTCAACATCATTTGTTGGGTCAGATTCAGCATAACCAAGTTCTTGAGCTTTGGCCAAAGATTGGTCGTAAGTCCATGCCTCCTCTGACATTTTCGTCATCATAAAATTACTTGTTCCATTAAGAATTCCTAAAAGATGTGTGATTTTGTCTGATGAAAATGAATTGGCTAAAGTTCTTAAGATTGGAATCCCACCAGCAACAGCCGCTTCATAATAAAGAGCAACATGATGTTTCTCTGCCAAAGCACGCAATTCAGTTCCATGAACAGCCAGTAAATCCTTATTGGCTGTGACAACATTTTTACCCGCTTTAATCACTTTCGTAATGTAGGTCTTAGCTGGTTCAATCCGTCCCATCAACTCAACAACAATTGAAATCTCAGAATCAGCCAAAATTTCTTCTAAAGTTAGAACAAAATCATATTGATAACCCTGTGCTCTAGCTTTTTCAATTGCTTTTTCATCTCTCATCAAAACTTTTGAAATGACGATTTCTTCATCTAAAATTTTTGATAATTTTTGTTTATTCTCAGAAATTAAAGTTGGAAGTCCAGTTCCAACTGTGCCAAACCCCAATATTGCTATATTTACTGTCATCACTTCTCCTTTTCAAGCAAAAAATTAAATTTCAAGATAATTCAAAAAATAACTTTCGTTCAATTTCTTAATATTATACCATTTTTATCGAAAAAAATTTACTGACAGAAAGCTCAGTAAATTTAAAAGAATAAAAATTACTGACAGCCATGTCAGTAATCCTTGTCAGTAATAATAATTTCACTATTTTTAAAGCAAATCTAGTTTTTTCAACTCATTATCTATTTGTCCCAAAACTTCATCAAGATGTTCAGGATTGTTGACAAAATCGATAGAATCACCATCAATTCTCAATTTTGGCGAGATATTATAATTTTTATACCAATCAGGATATTCATCATGAACTTGAGCATAATAATCTTTTAGCCCTTCTTGATTTTCAATTTGTTCAAATGAACGACCGCGTTGTGCAATTCTTTTGAGCATTGTTTCAAATGAGACATCAATATAAACCAATAAATCGGGACGTTTTTTAGGCATTCCATCAAGTTCTTCCAACATATTTGCTAATAAATCTTGATAAATTTCCAATTCAGTTTTTGTTACATTTCCATTTTTATAGTTCAAAGTTAGGAAAAGTTCATCCTCAAAAATCGAACGGTCAAGCACATTATTATCCTGACGATAAGCCATTTTAATTGATTCAAAACGTTTATTCAAAAAATAGATTTGTAGCAAGAAAGCATACTTTTGAGGATCTTGATAATAAAGATCAAGAACAGGATTATTGTCCACCGCTTCATAAAAAACATCCGTTTTCAAATGTTCTCCTAAAGCCTTTGCTAGACTCGACTTCCCTGCACCAATTGTACCTGCTAATACGATCAAAATTGTCTTTTCCTCCTCGTCATTTCTTCAAAATAAAGAAATGAATTTATAAATCTATTTTATTATAGCCGAATTTTTTAAATTTACAACTATTTATTAATTTTAAAAACTAAAAAATTATTTTATTTATTACTTCTCTTTTTTCAAAAACTCACGAACTTGAGATGAGAAATAGAGAGAGCCAGTAACTAGTAACAAATCATCTTCAGCTAAATTTTTTTGCGCACGAACTAAAGCTAATTCCCAACTTGGGGCCAATTCAACCCCTTCTTCTTCCAATTTTTGAAAATCCCCCAAATTCAAAGCTTTCGGATAATCAAAAGTTGTCAAAATCAGATGCGAATTTTTCACAGTTTGAAGCATTTTTATCATTTGACTAATATCTTTTGTAGTAATGGCTGAAAAAATGATTGTAATCTTTTTATCTGGAAACTCAGAGCTAAGGTTTTCAAGCAAACGATTCATCGCATGAACATTATGAGCACCATCCAGTAAAATGAGTGGCTTTTCACCCAATTTTTCCATACGAGCTGGCCAAAAAGCCTCACGAATTCCAGAGCGAATCACATCCTCAGTCAATACAATCCCAACCTTACTTGCATAAACCAGAGAAAGTTCAATAGCCATACCAGCATTTTCTATTTGATGTAAGCCAACTAAAGATTTTTCAATATCCAATATTGCTTCTTGACCAGAAAAGAAATTGAAATGTTCGTGTTCTTCCACTTCCGTACGATAATCATATGGAAATTGATAAACACGCGCTGTATTTTTTCTAGCCACTTCCCATATAACCCGAAGCGCTTTTAACTCAATATTTCCAACAACTACTGGAATTCCTGGTTTAATAATTCCAGCCTTTTGAGCTGCAATTTCTTCAATCGTCGAACCAAGAATATCAATATGATCTAAACCGATTGTTGTGATTCCAGAAACAACAGGTTTAATCACATTTGTTGAATCAAGAAGTCCACCTAAACCAACTTCAATAACCGCTAAATCAACTTGCTCATCAGCGAAATATTTAAAAGCCATTGCCGTGATAATTTCAAATTCGGTAATTCCAGTCAGTTCAGCATCTTTATCAAGTTCAGCAACAAGAGGCTGGATCATTTCTACATAATAAATTAATTTATCATCAGCAATCGGGAGTGCATTAATCGACATCCGCTCACCAAAAGTGGTGATGAAAGGACTTGTGAAAGAAGCAACCTTCAGACCTGCCTGCATAAAGATTGAGCGTGTGAAAGCGACTGTTGAGCCTTTTCCATTTGTTCCAGCAACGTGAATCATTGACAAAGACTCTTCTGGATGACCAAGCAATTCTAAAAGGGCCGAAACACGACTTAGGCCTGGGCGAATATTAAATTTTAAACGTGAATGTATCCATTCCAATGCTTCTTCTATAGACATTTTGTGACCTTTTCTACTTTATCTTTTGTATTGATAATATTTTTTAAATTCATCAGGAGCTTCAGTCCTATCAAGAAGGAAAAAAGGCAATTCAGCAAGGTCTGCTTCTTTTTCTTTTAATTCCAATAGAAAACGCAAATCAATGTGTTGATGTTCTTTCTCATTCTTAATTTTGTTGTAAGGAATATTAATCAAGTTAACATCTACCAACTTGCCTGATTCTAACGCGGAAAAACCAGTTTCTTCATGAAACTCACGAATTGCGGTTTCTAATGGTCTTTCCCCTAGTTCAACATGACCTGCTGGAAGTAAAATTTCCTTTTGATAAGGGTGTTCAATAAAAAATAATTTATGGTTTTTAAAAACTAATGCACTGGCTGACAATTGTAAATCTGGATTCTTTTTTCCTCGAAGCTCTAAAGTCGAATTTTTCAATAACCGAATTATCTCGTCAAATTTTTCGTCACTTCCAATAGCAGATAAAAGTTGAATTTCAGCAATTAGGTCTTCATTCATTTTTAAAATTCCTTATAAATTTCAATTGCATCAAGTAAACGTTTAGTCTCCTTAACATCATGAACACGCAAAATCCGTCCTCCGTCAGCAACCATTTGCGCTTCTAGGACAAGGCTTGAAAAAAGTCGCTCTTCTCCTTGGGCATTGAATAGTTTTCCCATAAATGACTTACGAGAGATTGCAATCATAAGAGGTAAACCTATTCTACTTAAAAGTTCAGTTGTTTTAACCCGCTCAAGACTATCTGAACCTGAATCTCCATTAAAAAAACCAACTCCAGGATCAATAACGATTTGTTCAGCTTTTAAACCAAGTTGAAGTAATTCTTCTTTTTTATTTTCAAAAAATAATGGAAGCTCTTCATAAACATTATCAGCATAACTAAAACCAGCTCGCCCATTATTCATAGCAACTACAGCCGGTTGATACTTTTCTACCACTTTTAATTTATCGCTTGTATCAAAACCATCAATATCGTTAATAATATCAACCCCAGCGTCTAATACTCGTTCCATGACATAAGCTTCGTCCGTATCGACAGCCAAAATCGCTTTAGGAAACTGTTTTTTCAACTCAAGAACAGGTTCTTTGAGTCTGTTCCATTCTTCTTCTGGGCTAATATCATCATATCCTGGTTTCGATGATTTTCCTCCCAGCTCAAGAACAGAAGCTCCATTTTCTAAATCAGCTTCTACTCTTTTTAAAATATGAGAGAGGCTTAAATTATCTGGATTTCCATCATAAAAAGAGTCTGGTGTAACATTGACGATTGAATAGACAATTGACTTTCTAGTTAAATCAAAATTGAAATTTTTACCTGACCAAATGATTTGATGACGCTTATAAATCACTTCAAGCATTTTTTTATCTTCATCATTTTCAAAAAGATTAATCAATTTTGCTAAGTCATCAATTGTTAAAACCACTAACAAGGAGTCTGGAGTCAGTCTCGTCAAACTACCATTTCGATAAAGTTTTTTTTGAAGAGAAATCAATTCATTTTGATTTAATTCATCAAATTTTAGGATAATATTTTTAAGAGAAAAAGATTCTTGATTAAGCTCTAAGATTTTCATAAAAGACTTTCTAAAAATTCCATTCTTTTTTCATTATTTTCTTTAAATTCACCTAAAAAATAAGAAGTTTTAGTAACAGAATTTACTTTTTTTACTCCACGCATTTCAACGCACATGTGACGTCCTTCAACAAGAACTGCCACTCCTTTAGGATTCAAAATATCAGTCAGAATATCTCCAATATCGTGAGTAATATTTTCTTGAACTGAGAGTTTGCGAGAAACATAATCAACTAAACGAGGAATTTTTGACAATCCAATAATTTTTCCATTAGCTGGAATATAGGCAACATGAGCTTTCCCAAAAAATGGTAACATATGATGCTCACACATTGAATAAAAAGGAATATCTTTAATCAACACTATTGAATCAGTTTTAGAAGAATCAATTTCAAAAAGTTTATACTCATTAAAATTACTTAGACGTTGTGATGAAAGAATTTCTTCATACATTTTAGCTACTCTTGCTGGAGTTTCAAGTAATCCTTCTCGATTTGGATTTTCCCCTACTGCAAAAAGAATCTCTTTAACGGCATCTTCAATACGATTTCTTGGTGTTTGTTCTTCTTCTATCACATGGAGTTCTTGTTCACTTACTGAAAGTTCAGCTATTGCTTTTTCCATTAACGCATAATACTTAAAGTCTTTATCAATAAGTTCAAAAATAGGCTTCAAGACAAAAAGACGATTGAAAGCTTCTTTATGTGGAATAACCAAGTTTTCTTCTTGCATTTCTAAGTCGTCATAAAAAATAATATCAATATCAATTGTTCTTGGCCCCCAATGAATTTTTCGCTCACGGTTCAAAGATAACTCAACTTCATGAATAAAAGATAATAATTCCAAAGGTTCAAGTAGCGTTGCCACCTTTAATGCCAAATTGGTAAAATCATCTTGTTTGACGCCGCCGACTGGAGTACTTTCATAAAAATTTGATACTTTTTCAATCATAATTTTAGGGTGTTTTCCCAATAAACGAATGGCTTCATGTAAATAATACTGACGGTCACCAATATTACTTCCCATGCTTAAATAAGTTGTTTGCATAAGTCCTCCATTTAGACATAATCTTTTATGATTTTGTTTCTATTCTATCTCTCTAAAATATTTATCTTAAAAGCTGGCTTTAGCCTCTCATCTCAATTTCAGCTGAATCAAAAATTCCTTCAATCGGTACAGCTAATTTTCTAAGATGGACTTCAACAGTTGATATACGCTCCGAAGTAGCTTTTACTGCTTGAATAATTTCAAAGGCAACATGTTCAATTAAATCAGCTTTTGAAGATTCTACAACAGCTTTTGTTGCCTCATAGAAATCAACATAAGACAAAGTTTCATCTAATTCATCTTTTCCTGAAAAATCAAAATTTGTTTCCACAATTAAATCAATTTCGAGATTTTGTCCGAGAACTTTTTCTTCTGGCAGAACACCAATATGTGCCCTAAATTTTATATTATTAAGTTTTATTTTGTACATATTTCCTCTTTTTAAGTGCAGAAAAGGCTATGAATCTCTTCATAGCACTATTTTCAGAGATATCTTAAAATCGCTGCCCAGGCTTCTTCAAATCCCGTCTTATCAGTAGAAGAAAAGATGATAAAATCGTCTGTACTATCAAATTTCATTGCTTTTTTGATAATAGATTCATGTTTATTCCACTTACCACGTGGAACTTTATCTGCTTTGGTCGCAACTAAAATCACTGGAATATGGTAGTATTTTAAAAACTCGTACATCATCAAATCATCTTCTGAGGGTTCATGACGAATATCAACTAAGCTTACAACTGCTTTTAAATTTTCTCTTGTTGTCAAATATTCCTCAATCATTTTACCCCATTTTTCGCGTTCCTTTTTAGAAACACGAGCGTAGCCGTAACCGGGTACGTCAACGAAATGAAGTTGATCATCAATATTATAAAAATTGAGCAACTGTGTTTTACCAGGTTGACCAGAAGTTCTAGCAAAGTTTTTACGATTAAGTAAAGTATTAATAAAACTTGATTTTCCAACATTTGAACGCCCGGCTAAGGCAATTTCGGGCCAATCATTTTCTGGGTACTGTTTTTTTGATGCTGCTGAAATTGTTATTGTCAGATTATTTGTATTTATGGTCATTTTTTCTTGGTCTCTCGAATCATTTGTGGCTCAGCTTTTCCGTCAACAACTGCTTCATTAATGATAACTTTTGTAATTTCTTTATGGCTTGGAACTTCAAACATGATATCCATCATTACTTCTTCAATAATTGAACGAAGTCCACGCGCTCCTGTTTTGCGCTCAATTGCTTTTCTAGCAATTGCCATGAGAGCATCATCTTCAAATTCAAGTTCAACATTATCAAATAAAAGGAGCTGTTTATATTGTTTAATCAAAGCATTTTTAGGTTCTGTCAAAATTTGAATCAAATCTTCTTCGGTCAAACGTTCCAAAGCAGCAACAATTGGTAGGCGACCAATAAATTCAGGGATTAAGCCAAATTTTTGAATGTCCTCGGCAATAATCTCTTGCATATAAGAATCATCGTCATTTAATTTTTTATTATTGGCACCAAAACCAATAATTTTTTCGCCTAAACGTTGTTTGACAATTTCTTCAATTCCGTCAAAAGCTCCACCAACAATAAATAAGATATTTTTGGTATCGATTTGAATCATTTCTTGATTAGGATGTTTACGTCCGCCTTGTGGTGGAACGCTAGCAACTGTTCCTTCAATAATTTTCAAAAGGGCTTGTTGAACGCCTTCTCCGGAAACGTCTCGAGTAATTGATACATTTTCAGATTTTTTAGCAATTTTATCAATTTCATCGATATAGATAATTCCGCGTTCGGCACGTTCAATATTGAAATCACTCGCTTGTAAAAGTTTTAAGAGAATATTTTCAACGTCTTCTCCAACATAACCAGCTTCAGTCAAACTTGTTGCATCTGCAATCGCAAAGGGAACGTTGAGTGATTTCGCTAAAGTTTGAGCGAGAAAAGTCTTACCAGAACCTGTAGGGCCGATTAATAAAATATTTGATTTTTGTAGTTCAATATCTTCAGCAATTTTACTTGCTGTGAAATTAATTCGTTTATAATGATTATAAACGGCAACTGCAAGTGCACGTTTTGCTTTTTCTTGACCTATCACGTATTCATTTAAATGGTCAAACATTTCTTTAGGTGTTTTAACTTCAAGCATTTCTGAATCTTGTTCTTCTCTTAATTCTTCCTCCAAGATTCGAGTTGAAAGTTCAATACATTCATTACAAATATAAACGTCTGAACCGGCAATCATTTTTTTTACATCATCTTGACTCTTTCCGCAGAAAGAACAATGTATATTTGGATTTTGTGTATTTGACATAGTTATTTTATTCCTGATTTCACTAACATAAAAAGTAAGTATTATTATATTACTTAAAAAGCACTTTTTCTATTTTTTAAAATAAAGTTCCAGAAAAAGCGTGAATTGTGTTTACGAGGTTTGTAAAAGCATTGAGTAAAAACAATACTCCCAGACCCCAACGTCTTTTTCTAAAGCATTGAATAGCGATGACAATGCTAATCCAACAAAGGAGAGCTGTGAAAAGCCCAAAAATTGATTTTGTCATGGTTGTTTCACTTTTTCATATTTTTTAATTGTAAAAGTATAAGAGTTTCGCTCGTCTTTATCGTGAAATTTTTCAGAGACTAGTTTAAAATTTCCAAAGTCAAATGTACTTGGAAAATAAGTATCTCCTTTAAATTTTTCATGAACAACTGTTCGATAGAGCAATTCAAGTTCAGATTCAAAAAGGGCTAAAATTTCAGCTCCTCCTGTTATAAATAAGTCTTTATTTTGCTTATGGTACCAATCTAGAACTTCCTTAGGGTTATGCATGATGAGCACTTTTTCATTATCTGATTGATAAGTTTCATCGCGAGTCAAAATAATACTTATTCTCCCTGGCAATACACGTTTGTTCATTCCTTCAAACGTTTTTCGTCCCATCAAAATCACTTGATTCATGGTTGTTTCTTTAAAATGTTTTTGTTCAGCAGGTAAAGACCATGGCATTTTATCAGCTTCACCGATAAGCCCCGCTTCATCTTCTGCCCAGATTCCAATTATCATAGCAACCCCTCTCATTGATTTTTACTTTTACTATTATAGCAAATTTTTACTGTTTTCGCTTTGACAAGTTCGATAATGGTCACTCAGTTTTAAAAAAATTTCATTTTTTTTATAAAAATATTCAGTTTTTCCTTTACAAAAGGCAAAAGAAGTGGTATGATATCAATTATATTAATTTGTTTCAATCTTTCCTGTTATGATTAAAGCAAATTAGTCCCCCAACTAGACTTCTTGCTGAGATTGACTCCGAGGGGTCTAGTTTTTTTGTTTTTTACTTTAATTAATTTACTGACAGCTCCTTTTGTCATCAACTAAATAGTCATTGTAAATCTCATTTTACTGATGAGTATCTATGGTTGACTTTTGACAGAGTTGTCAGTAAAATTTTTGTTATTAAGAAAGTGTATTTCATGAATCATATTGCTCTTTTTGAACCTCGTATTCATTTCAATACAGGAAATATCGCCCGTACTTGTGCGGCTACTAATACCGTTTTACATTTAATTGAACCCTTTGGTTTTGAAATTTCTGATAAGCACCTTAAACGTGCTGGTTTAGACTATTGGGACAAGGTAAATATTGTCTATCATAAAAATTTAGATGATTTTATGAATTCAATTAATGACGGAGGACAACTCTATTTGGTCAGTAAATTTGCTGAACACGTTTATTCTGACGTTGATTACTCCGATGATGAAAAAGATCACTACTTCTTGTTCGGCCGTGAAGATACTGGTTTACCTGAAAAATTTATGCATGAACATCGTGATGAATGTATTCGTATTCCAATGAATGACGAACATGTTCGGTCATTAAATTTATCAAATTGTGCTTGTATGATTGTCTATGAAGCTTTAAAACAACAAGATTTCCGTGGACTAGAACTCGTGCATACTTATGAAAAAGATAAGTTAAAATAATTGTATTTATAAATAGACAAACGTCCTGTTACTGACAGGCGTTTTTTATTGTTCTTTTATTTAGCAATGAAGTATTTTATGGAGACTAAATTAGGCAACGAAATTGTTGAATATTGGCAAATCAGCCTAACTAAACTAGCAAATGAATCATGGGTCTTAGAGGCTTTTAAGAAAGGGCAGCTCTCATGGTCCGGTCAATTTGCAATGAATAAAGAGACCAAAGAAAAATTACTTGCTGACGGAATGTCTACAAAAAATCCAGCTGAGCTTGATCCCCTTTCTAAAGAAATAAAACATTTGGACTGGCTGGGACTGTATATTTCGCCAAATAAGCTGAGTAATGCTTATCCGGATAAAATTTATCTTGTAGTCAATCAAGTACGTATCCCAGCCTTTGGACGACTTGGAGAGTACTTTCTAGTAGCTCCTGATGTTTCTCTTGAAATTAACTCTGAAAAGAAATTTCAGCGAGATTTAGAAAAACTTCAATAAAAAAACCACCTTAAAGGTAGTTTTTATTTTATTTTATTTTGTTTCGTCAGTAACTAATTCATCTTTTTTTCCATGATTAAATACCAAATTCAGGATAATTGCTGAAACAGTACTCATCACAATCCCATTAGAGACAAAAGGTTGAATAAAGCTTGGAAGTGCTATAAATAAGTTTGTTGAGTTAAAACCAACCCCCATCGCAATAGCAACCGCAGCAATCAGAAGATTTTGATTTCCTTCAAATTCAACTTTTGCCAGCATTCTAATTCCTTGTGTGGCAACCATACCAAACATAATCAACATTGCTCCACCAAGTACGGGAGTCGGAATAAGTTGTGCAACAGCGGCAAATTTTGGAATAAGTCCTAATACAATTAAAAATCCAGCTGTGAAATAAATAGGTTTACGTGTTTTAATTCCAGATAATTGGACTAAACCAACGTTTTGTGAAAAACCTGTGTAAGGGAAAGTGTTGAAAACACCACCAAGAAATACAGCAAACCCTTCCGCACGATAACCATTACGCAAACGTTTTTCATCAAGATTTTCACCAGTAATATCAGCAAGAGCCAAATAAACTCCTGTTGATTCGACCAATGACACGATAGCAATAATAATCATCATTAATGAATCAGCCAGATAAAATTTAGGTGCTGAGAAATAAAAAGGTTGTGGCAAGTGTGCCCACGGTGCTTGAGAAACAACTGAAAAATCAACTAAGCCCATGCTAGCAGCCAAAATTGTTCCAGCAATAAGTCCAATTAAAATAGCAATAGAACGAATAAATCCAGTGGTAAAGATATTAATTAAAAGAATAATCACTATAGTTGAAACGGCTAAAATTAAACTTTGGATTGTTGGTTTGTCAACATTATTCCCCATATTACCGATAGCAACAGGAATAAGACTTAAACCAATTGTTGTAATTACTGAACCAGTAACGATTGGTGGGAATAGTTTTCGGATTTTAGAGAAAACTCCTGAAACCAAAATAACGAAAACCCCAGCAACCATCAATGAACCAAACATTGCTCCAGAGCCATGTCTTTGACCAATAATAATTAATGGAGCAACAGATTGAAAAGCAACTCCAAGGACAACTGGTAAACCAATCCCGAAGTGTTTACGTAGTTGAAGTTGCAAGAAAGTGGCTAAACCACACATGAAAATATCTGCTGAAATTAAATAGGTTAACTGAGTTGCTGAGTAATTTAAAGCTCCAGCAATCATGATTGGAACAAGAATTGAACCTGAATACATGGCCAGCAGATGTTGCAATCCTAAAACAGCAGATTTTGAGTTACTTTGCTCCTGGCTTTGTTCATTTTTTTGAGACATTTTGATTTTCCTTAAATTTTTCTTTTTTTATTTTCTTATTGCTTAAGCTTAGTCGAAATCTTTATCATCGGCTGGGGCGAAGATGACTTTACCATCTTCAAACTTTTCAATCCGGGCAAGACTGGTAAGTTTCATTCCTTGGTCGAGAAGTTTTTGACGACCATCTTGGAAAGATTTTTCAATCACCATTCCTAAACCAACAACTTCTGCTTTAGCTTGTTCCATTAAATGAACCAAACCAAGTGCTGCTTGACCATTAGCTAAAAAGTCATCAATAATCAAGACTTTATCGCCTTCTTCAATGAGTTTGCTTGAAATTTGGACAGTTGAAGTTAATTTTTTAGTGAAAGAATAAACTTCTGTAATCAATAAATCATCATTCATGGTTACATTTTTTGCTTTTTTAGCAAAAATCATTGGAACGTTGAGTGATTCAGCAGCATATAAGGCAGGGGCAATTCCACTTGCTTCAATGGTTACGACTTTTGTAACTCCTGCATTTGCATAAACTTGTGCAAAACGTTTCCCGATTTCCTTCATCAATTGATAATCCACTTGGTGTGTCAAAAAGCGGTCAACTTTAAGAATGTCTTGTCCTAATACTTGACCGTCTGTATGAATGCGGTCTTCTAATAACTTCATTATTCTCTCCTTAAAAAAATTTTTTCTCATCTGTGCCCACAGGTGAGAAAAACGTCTCGTTATAAAAAATAACAAGACGTTTCAAATACGCAAAAAAGAAATTAAATTTACTGAAAAATCGAATTTCCTTATTGTCTCGCATTTACGGTACGAGGTAGAAACGCCCAGCCATATTCTAGGTATAAATAAGATTGTTCTATTATAGACTAAATGCTAAAGTTTTTCAAGCATAAGTTTTGGTATTCCCGAACAATGGGAAAGAAAATGCTTACTAAATCGCATCACCATTCCAAATTGAGTTTTTAACAACAACATAATCAACTTTTGTCAGCGCAGACAAATCACGACCGCCAGCATAAGAAATTGAACTTTGGAGATCTTCTTCCATTTCTTTCAATGTATCTTTAAGTGAGCCTTTGTGAGGAAGGAGAATTTTTTTTCCTTCGACATTTTTATGTTCACCTTTTTGATATTCTGAAGCCGATCCAAAATATTCTTTGAAAAGTTGTCCGTCACGTTCAACAGTTTGCCCTGGTGATTCTTCGTGTGCAGCAAAAAGTGAACCGACCATCACCATAGTTGCTCCCATACGGATTGATTTCGCAATATCGCCATGGGTACGAATTCCACCGTCAGCAATAACTGGTTTACTTGCTGCTTTAGCACACCATTTTACCGCTGCAAGTTGCCAACCGCCTGTACCAAATCCAGTTTTAACTTTTGTGATACATACTTTCCCTGGACCAATGCCGACTTTAGTCGCATCTGCTCCAGCGTTTTCCAATTCACGGACAGCTTCTGGCGTTCCAACATTTCCAGCAATAACAAAAGTTTGTGGCATCAAACGTTTAATTAATTGAATCGTTTTAATGACAGAATCTGCATGTCCATGAGCAATATCAATTGTAATAAATTCAGGAATGAGGGCATCTGCTGAAATTTCACGAATAAAAGCATGTTCATCTGCTTTTACACCAACAGAAATTGAGGCAATCAGGCCTTGTTGGTGCATTTTTTTAATAAATGCCGCTCTATTTTCTGCTTCAAAACGGTGCATGATATAGAAATAACCTTCTTTTGCAAGCATTTCAGCAATTTTATCATCAATAATGGTTTGCATATTCGCTGGAACAACAGGGAGCTTGAACGTAAAATTTCCCAGTTTTACGCTTGTGTCTGCTTCTGAACGGCTGTTAATGACACATTTATTTGGGATAAGTTGGATGTCTTCGTAGTCAAATACTGAGTTTAGATTATTCATTGCAATTTCTCCTTGAGAATGAGTAGGCTTTTATGAATTTCTAGCCTGTGAACTCATTTATGATTTGATTTACAGAAAAGACCGACCAAACCCTTCGGGTTTCACTAGTTGAACGATTATAAAATCTCTGTCTGCTCAACCTTCCTTATTCATTTTATCTCAATTAAACGGTTTTTTTAGTTATTTACTTCTATTTCTTCAAAAAACACATTATATCATTCGGAAATAACAAACAATAAAAAAACACCGACCATTCTGTCAGTATTTTTTCTTTAAAAATAAAGTTCCACGTCTATAAATGACAAAAAAGATTAATTCATAGATGAGTAAAAAGATTAAAAAGCTATGCATGAAAAATTGCTCAGGTAAAACGCTAATAATCGGGTCAGTCGCTGGGTCAAAAAGCCAACTATTATCCCGAAAAAGCACTTCATGAAAAGCTACAAAAAACTGGTCAAAACCAATTAACCAAGCAATAATTCCAATTGCTAAAGGAAAGAGCATGACAACTCTGAGCGCATTATGGAAAACAAGCGAAAGATTTTCTTTCATAAATCGAATAATGAAAGGAATTAGAATGACTGTCAGAAAGAAAACATACATAAACAAATTTTTCACTTCTGCGAAATGATGGAGACCACTTGCTGACGAAGGAAAATCAGGCATAGACAGTTTCGTTTCCAAAGGATTAATTAAATAATTCATCAGAATCAAAAAATTTTGCCATATTTTACCAGCAGTCATTTGAACTAAATCGGTCAATTGATACCAAAAAATTTCACCAAAAAATAAGGGAATCGCCAAAAAAATAGTTAAAGTTATTGACAAGGCAATAATCCATAAAATACTAAATCCAAAAATGACTTTATCTCTCATAAGCGCTCCCAAAGTATTCTAAAATTTACTGACAGAAATTAATTTTTCCGTCAGTAAATTTTTAAAAGCTATCAATTACTGACAGACCTGTCAGTAATATTTTCATACTTCCCACTCATCTAAACTAGCTACAACATAAGTCGGAGGAACTGGAAGATTTGGTACTTCTTCAGCTCTTGTAAATCCAGTTGTGACAAGCAAGCTATCAATTCCGTTATTAATGCCCGTATGGATATCTGTCAGATAATTATCGCCAACCATTAATAAATCAGATTTAGGAAGCCCTAATTTTTCGACCGCTTTATTGGCAATAATAGCTTCTGGCTTACCAATAATTGTTGCTTCAACTCGTGTTGCTGCTTCAAGCATTTTTATCAGCGCTCCAGCTCCAGGAGTCAAACCACGTTCGTTTGGTAAATTCAAATCAGGATTTGTTCCGATAAATTTAGCTCCATTATGAATTGCAAGAGTAGCCAAGACAAGCATTTCATAAGTTAAATCAGTATCTAAAGCGACCACAACGTAAGCTGGATTCTCACGATCTTTTTTGTAACCCGCCTCATAAATCGCTTCTTTAAGACCATCTTCTCCAATGATATAAACTGTTTTTTCTAAGCCTAAATCATTCATATAATCAACAGTAGCAAGACTTGCAGTATAAATCGTTTCCAATGGAGTGTCAATATTAAATTGTTGACTCAAACGGCGTTGTACCACGCGCGGTGTTTTTGTCGTGTTATTTGTGACCAAAAGATAAGGTATTTTAGCCTCTTGTAGCCGATGAATGAAATTCTCGCCTGCAGGAATACGTTTATTTCCCAAGTAAATTGTCCCGTCAAGGTCAATTAAGTAACCACCATATTTTTTATTTGTCATTTTATTCTCTTCTACTTTTTATCACTAAAATTTACTGACAGAGCTGTCATTAAATTTTTCCCCAGTGAATTTCAATTTGAGTACTTCCGTCATTAAAATTGTGATGACTCACTTCGTCTTCCCAAGACATTAAAGCATTAATTTCTTCACCATAAAGGACTTCATGATTATATTTTATAAATACATGTTTGGGTTGATGACTTTTACGGAATTCAAAATCCACCATATCAGCTGCCCAATCATAATATTTCGCATTATTAACATGTCCATTCATATCCAATGCTGAAAAACGGACAGGATAAACAATTTTTTGAGCATCAATAAATTCATCTATTTTACGGAATTTATGAGGACGTGAAATTTTTGATACTTTTTCAGATTCATAAGGATCAACAATTTCATCCAATACACGGTCAATTTTTCTCGTTACTTTATCCATCAAAACCCAAGTTGAATGAATTTCAACTAAAACTTCTCCATTTTCATCTAAAAATGAGAAATTACGATAACAAAAGAATTTATTATAACTAGTTGCTTCAGTTTCAATTGTTATTTTTTCATTAAATTCTGGTAAACGATGAATCGTTAATTCATATTCAATAACTGCCCAAAAGAGGCCATATCTCTCGAAAACCCAGACATCTGAACGTCCAAGTGCTGTTGATTGCTCTCCAGAAATCTGTAAAGCCACAGCTAAAAGGCTTGAAATTCGCATTTTTTTAAAAGCATCACTTTCATAGAAAGGAACTTGATAATTTTGTTGATATTTTATACCCATTTTATGATAACCTCGCCTTCTATTTTAGCAAAAAAAAGAGCAATTTTCATAAATTGCTCATCTATAGCTAGAGTTTTTATAGTTCTCAGAGCTAATTAAATTTTTTCACAGGCGATTTCTAAAGTATCAATCAATAATTCTTCATAAGGATCTTTAGCATGATATTCATCAATGTATTTAATTTCTTTCACACCAGCAGCAACAACTAATTTCAGGCAAGCAAGGCAAGGAAATAAAGTTGTATATAAAATCGCTCCTTCAGGTGAAACGCCATGTTTAGCAGCTTGAGCAATCGCATTTTGTTCTGCATGAACCGTTGCTACACAGTGCCCATATTTATCTTCGGTACAACCTATATCAGTACAATGAGGCATCCCTGAAACCGCCCCATTATAGCCAGTAGAAAGAAGTTGACCATTTGGACTGACCAATAAAGCTCCTACTTGAGCATGGTTACAAGTTGATCGTTTTGCAACCACTTGGACAATTTCTTTAAAATATTCATCTTTACTTGGTCTTGTAAATTTCTCTGACATCATGCACTCCTTAATTGCTTTTTGACCTATTATAGCAAATTTATTTATTTCAGGCTTAATAAAAAAACTTCCAAGCTAATCATAAGCTAACTTGGAAGAAAAATTTTACTTTTGATTGTTAAACAATTCATTATAGTTGGTTTGATTGTTAACCATATTCAAATCAACATTCCCCGAGTAACCTGGTAAAGTTCCTTGGTCAGTAAATTGTTGCATTTTATAGCTTAAAGTTGTTTCTGGTGAAGCGTCCCAAGAACCTGTATTTCGTCCATAGGCAGCAATCCAAATCGCTTTAAATTTATCAACTTTTATTTGATTATCTCGCAAAAACCAATCTTGGGCGTAAATACCAATGTTTTTTGCCCCTTGTTTCTCCAACTCAGAACGAAAGGCCTCAATCCCTTGGTTCATATTTTTCATATTAGTTACCTCGACATCAAGCCAATAATAGGTCGGCTTATAAGGACTTGCTCGACGATAAAAGTCTCTTGCTTGCTTCTTCATTTCAGAAGTGTTTTCTCCAGTCACAAAAGCATAAACCGCTGTCGGGATTCCCCGCTCTTGGAAAGCTTTAATGTGCTGTTTATAGGCAGTATCTTCTCCATCCTTGCTTGCTGAATTATCAGCGTGACCATAAGAACCATTGACACGAATCACCGCACCAATCACGTGCTGGCTCAAGGTGTTGTAATCAATATCTTCTGGACGTTGCCAACCCGAAAGGTCAACAACTGGTTTGTTCAAATCCAAAACCTTCTGATCCAAAATATGATTTACAACAATTTTTTCATTTGCTGCTTTTTTAGGAGGTTCTACCGGTCGAATTCGTACTAAACCAAGTAAGGCGATCATTGCAATCATGGATGCTGTAAAGATAAAAGCTCCCATTTTTTTAAGTTTACGTCTCATTTTAGGCTTCATTAATTATATTGTAACATAACTTTCACAAAAATTCATCACTATAGCATTAAAAATTAATATCATCGAGTAAAAATTTCTCAAAGACATTATTCCCCAACTCAAAACCTTTGTCTGTCATATGAATTCTTTGCCTATCATCATATAATAATTTTTGATTAATAAGTTCTGTGATTTGTTCACCGTATAATTTTTCAAATGAACAGTTGAATTTATTTTCAAACTTCTCAACCAAAACTCCCGATTTTTTCCGAAGTCCTAAGAACATTTCTTCTTCTATTTGAGATTTCTTACTTAAAACTTCTTCATTTACCCTTTTTTCAGTTGGAGCAGCTTTAAGGTAATGATGAACCGGGCCAAGATTTTTATAACGAATTCCTGCTAAATATCCTGATGCTCCAGCCCCAATTCCATAATATTCCTCATTATCCCAATAAGTTATATTATGTTTGCTCTCAAATCCTGGTAAGCCAAAATTTGAAACTTCATAGTGATTATAACCATTTTTAGCTAAAATATCCATGATATATTCATACATGTCCGCATTTTTATCTTCACTTGGCAGGCGTAAAAGCCCACGCCGTTGTCGATTCATAAAAACCGTATGATCCTCTAAAATAAGGCTGTATAAAGCCACATGTGGTAGTTTTAATTCTAAAAATTTTTCAACATCTGACTTAACCATCTCCATCGTTTGCCCAGGTAAAGCATAGATTAAATCAATCGTAATATTTTCAAATCCAGCTTTTTTCAGTCTTTCAACTGAATCATAGACCTGAGCTTCTGTATGTGTCCGCCCGATTTTTTTGAGTAAAACATCATTAAAAGTTTGGACGCCTAATGAAATTCGATTGACTGCTGAATCAGCCAAAACTTTAATAACCTCATCTGATAAATCACCTGGATTTGCTTCAACAGTAAATTCTTCCAAAACTTCTAAATCTAACTTTTCAGCAATCGCTGTCAGTAAACGTTCAAGTTGTTGGGCTGACAAAACGCTGGGCGTTCCACCACCGATATAGATTGTTCTTAATTTTTCTATCTCAAAACTTTGATATTCTTCTATTAGTGATTCAATATAAGCATCAATCGGCTGTCCCGTCATCAGTACTTTAGCAAAATCGCAATAATAACAAATATGAGAACAAAAAGGAATGTGAAAATAAGCCGAATTAGGTTTTTGCAACATTTATAAATCCCTTCAAAATTTTTTCCTATTCAATGAAAGATAGTGAGAGGATTAACCCTAAAATTAATCTTACCAATAAAAATCACAAATACTTGACCTATTATAACACACCTATGGATAGCAATTGACTTTACAAAACGGAAAATATAGATAAAAAAAGAGGGTAGCTTTAGCTACGCTCTACTCTTCTTTATCCCATTCCCAAGACCGTGAAAAATCTCCTCCTTTAAACAAAGAGGCAAGACCACTTAATTGTTTGAGCCTTAGTAATTCTTCTTTATCCATTCCAATATTTGTCATAATCCACCGATCACTCAAACCAGCTTCAACTAATTGTTGAACGATTTCGGTCATTAATTCTACTGAATGAGTGCCTCTCGCACGATTATGACGAATGGTACTGGCAATTCTATCTTCTAAAGGACGATCAATCACGGAAACAGGTAAACAGTTTCCTTCTCTTTGAGCAATCGTTTCAGAGTTTTTCATTACAAGATAGCGGTGGAATCCATCTACAATTTCATAAGTATCATTTTCTTTGTCATAATAACAGACAATTGGCATGGTATAACCATCTTCTAATATTGACCGTTCTAAAAGTTTAAATTCAGGTGGGGCAGTTTTATTAGGATTGTAAGAATTCGCTCTTATTTTTTCAATTGGAACCCGTCTCACTTGATAAGCTGGACTTACAAAAAGCTCTCCCATTTTTTCATTGCCTCCTTTTTCTTTTGCAATTCATCCTTTGTTTGACCAAAACCCATATATTGACATGAAGTATCATTTTTTAAAATGGTAATACACATTCTTTTATAAGAGGGAACTAATCTGAAATTTTTAATTGGGACATCATCAGGATATTTTTTGAAACGAACCAATTCATATTCCTGTTTGTAATTTCGATTATTTTTTGGAGCACCTAAATTTTCAAATTGCAAATTGGTTTCTTCTAATTCACTGACAACTTTCTGAGGCAAAGCTCCCCCATTTTTTGTCCAGTAAGTCAAAGAACTCTGGAACTTTTTCAGATAAACTTCTCGAATATCCTCTGGTAATGTCTTGAGTAAAAAGTCAACATAGGTCTCCCAACTATGCCCCTTAGGAAGACTGACTCCTCGATAACCAAGAGCAATTGTTCCACCATAAATAGCAGCAAAATTTGCTCCATTGACACGACCAATCAATTTTCCCCATGTCTCTGGCTCCAATGCTTGATACAATTTCAAAGATGAGACGCCACATTGATGAAATGGATTGGCAACCCTCATACTTTTAAAGGGGACTCCTGCTTGAAAATATAAATCATATAAATGATTATAATCAAAACCAAATTTAGCATTTGCTACCCAGATATCCTCAAACAACCAATCATACATCGGATAAAAATTGAAAACATTATGAAAAATTCGATGACTATAATTTGTAGTTCCAAATCTTGAAAAAGTTTCATCACGTGTCACAGCATTAAAGCGATTTAAACTTTCTTGAGCTCTGATTCCGACAAGAACAGCTGTTCTTTCTGCCTTCTTTTCTTGATGAAGCCACTGACAGAATTTACTTTGGAAATCATAATCAGACATTCCAACACTAAAAAAAGGGAAATGATGATTTTCAAAATGGATCGCCCCTTCCGGAATGGTGCTTAGCCAAAGCTCTTGGTGCTCGGGATCCCAAGGAAGCCAAGTTGATTGCGACATTGATATTCCACAAGATGCAGATACCGGCATACAAATATGATAATAATCAAAATCAGAATATTTTCCCATTGAGCGTTCAATAAAGTCTTTTGTTTCTTGATAATTTCCTTCATAATCAAGATAATAAACAGAAACAGCAATTCCTTTGTCAGCGAGTTGATTTTCTTCATAATAGCGATGAACAAGTTCTAACATAACCCCAGAGTCTTTTCCACCAGAGAATGAAATAATCAAGTGATCGAAATAGTTACAAATATAGTCTAACCGTTTATTGAAAGCTTCGTAAACATTTTCCTTTTGATATTTTCTCACAATCGTTACCTTTCGCATAACTTTTTCAACATTTCACTCATTGAGCTTAAAACATTTAAATCCTATTAAAATTAGGTCTTTCAACTGAAACCATATTTATTATTTTAAACTACAAAAATTAAATATAAAATACGTTTATATCTTAATTTTATTATAAATTTCTTTATTTTGCAATTCTACGTTAAAATCTCACTTTTTATTAAGGTTTAAATTTGAAAAAAAAGTACTTATCAAAGTACTTTTTTATATTTCAAGTATTTTCTTCTTCCTTCAATAAGGAATAACATTGTTAAACTAAGCAAGATGAGATAAATTGGAAAAGCAACTTCTGCGAAATTCCAATGATGAATCTCTGTAAAACTTGTTGATGCAGAAAAAAGACTACCTAAAAACAAGAAACCATTTTCTGTTTCGGGATACTTCCAACCTTTTAACATGGTAGGTAATGCAGCTAGAGCATCTGATAATATTGCAAGTAATATCGCAACATTAGGGTCTTTAGTCAAATACCAAGCCACCAAGGCCAAAATAGAAACACATCCACAAATATAATCAAATCTTTCAATTCTCCAATAAGCTGCTTTGTTAAATGTTGAGACTATAAAAACTAAAATTGGACCAAAGCCAGCCATAAAGACAGGTAAAATTGCCCAGGAAACACCGGTTGATAAGGATGCTGCCGTACTAATTAATGGAGCAATTCCCCAAATCAACCAAGTAATTCTATTCGGTTTAACTCGACCACGCAAACTAGCAACAAGATAAGTAGTTGTAAAAGATATTGAAATAAGTGCGCCTAAAATAACGATAAGATGCATTAAATTCTCCTAAAATAATTTTGTTTTCATTATAACAAAATCTTAAGATTATAATTCATCTGGGAAACGATAGACTTGTATACTTAAATCATCATAAGTTTGTAAGTAAAGTCTGCGACTATTCACCTCAACAGCACTGCGATAAACAGTATAAGTCCCTGAGCGACCTTCAGACTTTGGAACTGTGACACCATTTAAAATATGCCATGCCTCAACAATATTTTGCTGTTCATTTTCCGGATAAACCGCTCTTTCTTTGTAAATAGCTGCTCGAATAAATCGAGCTGTTGGTGTGAATCCTCCAGGAAAAACCGGTTTCCCATTGAAACTTCCTGTCGAAATTTGGTTAGGATTATTATTTTTTACTGACAGATTTTCTGATGATGAATTACTAACCTCATTTTTACTGACAGAACTATTTTCACTTTCCGTCAGTAAATTGATATCCATATAAGTCCTTAATTTCTCAACTTCTTTCTCAAATTTAGGAGCATTTGTAACCACACCAATTGGATTATCTGAAATGACCAATCGTCCACCATGCGGTTCAATATTAATCATTTGACCACTTGGATCTGTCGCAGAAAAATGTAAATCATTACGTCCGAATTTATAGATTGCATTTTCATCAGTCATCAACTGTACATTATCAATATTCTGACGAACTTCCTCAATTGAACGGCAATTCCCCAGCAACCAAAGCAAAAATTCAAAAGCAGCAAGTTGAACTTTTCCCTTCTCTGCTTCTTTAGCGTAATCTGACTGATTTGAAAAAGTTAGTTTTTGTGCCGCCAAGCCATATTCATTTACACCATCTGAAATATCAGCATGTAATCTCATTTCGCTATTTCCGACGCCAAGGATGGCATATGGATTAATCATTTTTTGATTGTTATAAACGCTTGTCCATTCATAATTTCTTGGTAGAACAAGGGCAGCGGCATTAAAAGTATGCCAATCCATTGTTCTAGCAAAAACCAATCCACCGTCACTTGACTTTAGTTGAAAACTGGTACACATTTTTCTCCCCTTAATTAATTTGTCATCTCTTTATTTTATCAAAAGTTTTACTGATAGAGATACTAGCAGAACTATAAACTTCAATTCTATAACAAAAACTAAAAAATGTACGAAAAAAGTACTGACAGAATCAGTACTTTCATTCAACCCATAATTATAAAATTATTTGTACATTTTAAGCAATGCAAGGAAGCTATCAGCTTCAAGTGAAGCTCCACCAACGAGGGCACCATCGATGTTTTCTTTAGCCATCAATCCTTCGATTGTTTCAGGTTTAACTGAACCACCGTATTGGATACGTACAGCTTCTGAAACTTCTTTTCCGTAAAGTTTTTCAACTGTTGAACGAACAACACCACAAGTTTCATCAGCAATTTCGTTTGTTGCAGTTTTACCAGTTCCGATTGCCCAGATTGGTTCATAAGCAATAACCAAGTTTGAAACTTGTTCAGCACTCAAGCCAGCAAGACCAGCTTCGATTTGACCTGAAACCCATTCAGCTGTTTTTCCAGCTTCAAAAGTTTCTAAAGTTTCACCACAACAAAGGATTGGAGTTGCTCCAGCAGCGAAGATTGCTTTTGCTTTTTTGTTGATGTCTTCGTCAGTTTCGTGGAAATATTCACGACGTTCGCTGTGACCGATGATGATGTATTCAACACCTAAATCAACGATAGCAGCTGGACTATTTTCACCAGTGAACGCTCCAGCATTTTCAAAGTAGCTATTTTCAGCAGCAAGTTTCAATTCTGAACCTTGACGAAGGTAAGCCATAGGAGCGAGGAAAAGTGCAGGTGCACCGATAACTGATTCAACTTTATCAGATGAAGGCAAGTTATTTTTTACAGCTTCAACAAAAGCTTGCGCTTCTGACAAAGTTTTGTTCATTTTCCAGTTACCAGCGATAATTGGTTTACGTGACATTCTAATTCTCCTTATAGGGCGTTTAAGCCTCTTAAATTTTGGACTTCAGTCCATCTTTTACATGGTCTATTTTATCACATTGTGAAAAAAATTGCAGAAATCAACTCATCATTAATAAAATTCAATCCTGTCACTTTTTTTCCAATAATTTTATAGCATCGCGTGTTTTTTCCAACTTATCAAAACTTTCTGTAAAATGTTCTGATACATACATATAAAAAAGAATGTCAACAACATAAAGCTGAGCCATCAAGCTCATTGTTGCAGCAGTCCGCATTTGATAATCTTCACCAGAAACAGAATGAAGAATACAATCGGCTATTTGTCCTAAGCTTGAATTTTCTCGAGAAGTAATTGCAATAATGGGGATTCCCATATTTTTCACAACCCTTGCAAGTTCCAAAACTTCTTTTGTTTCCCCCTTCATTGAAATTCCAATGAAGATTGTTTTTTTATTAGAAACAGAAAGAGAGGAAACAAATAAATGAGCATCTTGAATAAATATAACTTGTTTGCCAATCCGACTAAACTTTTGAAAAATATCCTGAGCAACCATAGAAGATGCTCCAATTCCAAAAACAAAGATATTCTCGGCATCATCAATTGAAGCCACAGCTTCCATAATTTCATCATCCAATAGAGCAGAATTTGTCGTCTCTACCATGTGATTCACTCGGACTTTGAGCTTATTCTTGATTGAAGTAGGCGTTTCAGAATCATTTACTTCCTTGTAGTATTCTTCGTCATCTACATGAGCAGCATATGAGGCACTCAATTTTTGTTTAAACTGAGAGAATCCATCATACCCTAACTTTCTGGAAAATCTTACTAAAGCCGCAGAGGAGCTACCAATTTCTCCAGCCACTTCCTGCGCACTTTTTTCTAGCATTTTCTCTCCGACTTCAAAAATATAGTCAGCTATTTTTTTCTCCACTGTCGTAAAGCTAGAATAATTTTGCCTAATGATAAGTAAAGTATCCATTCATCCTCTCCATTCTTCTTTAATTATAACAAAGAGGTTGGTATAAACCAACCTCTAACTTTTATGCTTTAACTGTAATAATCTCTTGACCTTTACTTATTTTTCCACCATGACTGATAATGATTTCTCGATAAGTATCAGAATTTGTTATAACCACAGGTGTAATTATAGATAAACCTGCCGCTTTTATTTTTGAAAGATCTGCTCTTACCAGTAAATCTCCTTTTTTGACACGGTCATTTTGCTTAACGAAACTTTCAAAAGCTTCACCATTTAAACCAACGGTATCCATTCCAATATGAATTAGAATTTCAACACCATCATCACTAGTCAAACCAATTGCGTGCTTAGTTGGAAAAACTGTAGTAACAAGCCCATTGACGGGAGAAACGACATCACCATTGTCCGGTTCAATGGCTACTCCTTTACCCAACATTCCGCTTGAGAAAACTTCATCCTCAATTGTAGAAAGTCCTTTCACATTACCCTCAAGTGGAGATGCGATTGTTGAACTAGAAAATTCTGGAGTTGTCACAACACGTAAAGTAGGTTGAATGGTTTCCATTTGGACTGATTTCCCATAATTATCTGCTTTTTCTTTTGCATCTTTAGGAATACCGAAAAGATAAGTAGCAATAAATCCGCCAATATAGGCTCCCAATAATCCAAGAAGATAAACCCACCATTTTCCATTGGCAATAAGTGGAAGGAGGGCAAGTCCTGAAGGGCCAATTGCAATGGCTCCAGCTTGACCTAATGAACCGATGATTGCACCACCGATCCCGCCACCGATACAAGCCGTGATGAATGGACGACCAAGTGGTAGGGTAATCCCATAAATTAAAGGTTCGCCAATTCCTAAAATTCCTACTGGGAGAGCCCCTTTTACAAGTTCGACAAATTCTTTATCTTTTCTCAAACGAAGCCAAAGCGCAATCGCAGCACCAACTTGACCAGCTCCAGCCATTGCAAGAATTGGCAATAATTGTGTTGAGCCCGTTTTAGCAATCATTTCTAAATGAATAGGGGTTAAGATTTGGTGTAAACCAAACATAACCATTGGTAAGAAAAGTACACCCAAAACAAAGCCAGAGAAACCACCACCAACTTGAAGAATAAAGTTAATTGCCCCGACTAAACTTGAAGAAATAACTCCCGCTACCGGCATAATGGCAAAAATCTCCGCAAAACCAATGACCAATAAACCAATGGTTGGTGTCACAATAATATCAATTGAGTCAGGAATAAATTTACGTAGTTGTTTTTCTAAAATCGATAGTAACCAAACAGCAAAAATTACGCCAATAATCCCACCTTGTCCAGCCGAAAGTGCACTTCCATTAAAGATGTTTTTTAGTGGTGCTTCTGGATTCATTCCTGTAAGCAAGGAAACCGCACCGATAACTCCACCAAGCGAAGGTGTTGCTCCAAATTCTTGAGCTGAATTAATTCCGACATAGATGGCCAAGTAAGAAAAAATTCCAGATTGAATAATTTTTAAGACGGTAATAAACTGGGTCCATGTTGCTGCATCTAAAGTACCAGCAGTGACTAAGTTCCCTAAAACAGAGGCTAACCCACCAATCAAACCAGCACCAACAAAAGCAGGAATCAATGGAACGAATATTTTAGAAATCGTATTAAGAACCGCTTTAAATTTGGAAGGCTTATTATATTTTTCTTTAGCTTCTGATTTTGTTTTTGCCATTAAATCATCAATTGATTGACCTTCAGCACTTGGGAAAGGTTCTCCTAACCTTACCCCAACTGTCTCAACCATTGCTTGAGCAACTTTATTTACAGTTCCAGGTCCGATGACAACTTGCAATGTTTCATCTTCGACGACACCCATCACCCCATCAATTGCCTTTAAACCAGCTAAATTAACTTTTGAATCATCAATAATGGTCATCCGAACACGAGTCATGCAATGAATCAATTTTTTTACATTTTGTGTTCCACCAACATTTTCATAAATCTCTCGTGCAATACGAGCTATTTTTTCTTCTGCCATTTTTGCTCCTTCTCCTACCTTATAAGATAAATTCTTAATTCAGAGTATTTTTCACAAAACCATTTGCTCTAACAAGCTTGGTTTTTCCTTCTTCTGCTGCACAATCAGTTAGTAACATGACAATTGCAAGTTTAACATCTTGATTGGCTTCAATGAATTTTTCTTCGGCTTCTTCATAAGTACAATCTGTCGCTTGCATAATGATGCGTTTACTACGCTCAACTAATTTTTCATTTGTTGGTTTAACATCCACCATCAAGTTGTTATAAACTTTACCAATCCCAATCATTGAAATTGTTGAAATCATATTCAAAATTAATTTTTGAGCTGTTCCCGATTTTAATCTGGTTGAACCTGTTAAAAATTCCGGTCCACAATCAACTTCAATTGGAAATTCGGCATGTTTTGAAATTTCAGCATTAAGATTACAAGAAAGGCTTGCCGTTTTCGCACCAATTTCTTTAGCGTAATCTAAAGCCCCAATTACATAAGGAGTCCGACCGCTAGCAGCGATTCCTAACACAAGATCTTTCTCATTCAAATTCAAATCAATCAAATCTTGTCTTCCAAGTTCAAGACTATCTTCGGCTCCTTCGACAGCAACCGTCATTGCTTTTTCACCACCGGCAATTAAGCCAATCACTTGTGTAGCTGGTACTCCAAAGGTTGGGACACATTCAGCGGCATCAAGCACACCTAAACGACCACTTGTTCCAGCACCCATATAAATCAAACGGCCACCTTTGTTAAAAGCTTCAATCGCTGATGAAATAACTGGTTCAATACTTGGAAGTGCTTCTTCAACTGCAAAAGCAACTTTTTTATCTTCATTATTCATTTTAACAAGCGCTTCTGCGACAGTCATTTGGTCAAGGTTAAAAGTTTCGTTATTTCGTCGTTCTGTTGTTAGTGTTGATAAATCAATCATTATTTTTCTCTTTTTCTATTTTAAATTTTTGTCCTGGGCCGATAAAAGAAATAAGTTCTAAATCTTCTTTAATAATATTTCCCACAACATTTACTTTCTTATCTGCTGGCAAATTTCTTTTAGTAATTTGAATTTCGCCCATATAACGACCATATTCACAATTATCAATAGTAATTGAGCCTTTTTTTCTCTCAATTGTATTTTCTGGACTTATTTCAGAAATTTCATTAAAGCGGGCCTGAGCACTGCGGACCACATCTCTAGCATCATCTTGTCTATTTTCATGCTCACCAAGAACTTTAGGAAAATCACTTGTTTCTTGGGTTGCTCGCAATACAAGTTTCCTCTCTTGAAGATATTGATTAATCTGCCAAGCAGTTATTGCTTTTAATCCTCCATCCCCAACATAAATATGATCTATATTTATAGATTCCATATCAATTAAGGAAGAGAGTGGATGTTGATAGCGGTGCGATTCAAGGGTGGGTAATCCTTCATATAAAGGGTGACGTAGAGAATCATCTCCCGGAATAAAGGCCATTACTTTAAATGAATTTCTTTTCAAAAATTCATTTTTTCTAAGAAAACTCTCCCGAGAAAGACCTGTTTCTGGTCTGGGGTAATAGTTGTGCCAAGCTTCAAGCTGATTAAAGTTTGCCTTACATTCTTTTAACTCGTCAATATCTTCTTGCCTAATCGTGCTGGCATTTAGACTGACCGTCATTTTTTGACTAACTTTCGCAATTGTCTTATTACTGATATGATAATCCATTCTGAGACCAGTTACTCCAAGTTCTTGAAGCTCCTCTACTCTATCAATAGAAAATCCTGCTTTTTCTAAAGCTTGACCTGAAATATCTACCATAAGTTTCAAATGATTCTTTTTTGCAGCTTTTCCTAAGTCTATTAGCCTTTTTTTATATAAATTTGCTTCATCCTCGGGAATATGCATCGACGTGAAAATTCCTTTAAAACCATGATTAGTCATCTTGTCAATATATAAATAGTCCTTTTCATTCAAGTCCCTATTCATAAAAATTGAAAAACCGTACATTTTTTATCCTTCCGAAATATTATTTCTTGATAACGTATTCATTATAACTTAAAAGAATTATTATTTCAAGTATTAATTTAAACTTTTTTTATTTCGAAATATTATTTCATTATTTTGTATAAAAAAAGAATAAATTTCTTTATTCTTTTTATTATATTTACAAGGTACATTTTTCTTTGATTGAATCAAAATTTTCTTTAAGAAGAGCCGTTGAAGCTTTAAACTTTTCTTGTTCTTCTTGAGTTAATTCTAACTCTAATACTGCTCGAACACCTGTTCTATCTATAATTGCAGGACTACCTGTATATAAATCAGCCTGGCCATACTCTCCTGTCAAATAGGCAGAAACTGGCAGAATCACGCTTTCATTTCTAAAAATTGCTCTTGTCAAACGAGCTAATGAAGCAGCGATTCCGTAAGAAGTATTTCCCTTTTGCATAAAGATATCCAAACCTACTTCACGGATTTCTTGATCAATTTCATCAAAAGTCGGAAACTCTGGATTAGGATATTTTTTGAGCCACGTTGTTAATGGAATCGCACCAACTGTCACATTTGACCAAGCGGCAAAACTTGATTTCCCATGCTCAGCTAGAACATAACCATGAATACTTTTAGGATTAATTTGAAGTTTTTCAGCAACAATTTGGCGCATCCGACTAGTTTCCAAAAGAGTGCCTGTTCCTATCACACGATGCTTAGGCAAGCCAGATACTTCTGCAACAACTTGGGCAAGGACATCAACTGGATTTGATGCGACCAAGAAAATACCGTCAAAACCTGCATCCATTGTTTTACGGGTTATATCACGAATCATTTCGACATTATTTTCTAATAACTGTAGGCGATCTGGATTTTTTCCGAAAGTTGCTGACGGAGCATTGGCAGACAAAACAACAATATCGGCATCGGAAACATCTGAATAATCAGCAGCATAAATATTTTTGGGTGCTGCATTTAAATAGGGAAGTGCATGAAGCAAGTCCAAACTGTTCGCTGAAGCTTTACTTTTGTTGGTATTGATAATTGCAATTTCATCTGCTAAATCATCAACAACTAAGTTATGAGCATAAGTACTCCCGACGGCTCCAGCTCCAACAATTACAACTTTTTTGTTATTAATTTTCATCTCTTTTCATCATAAAAAAACAGCGGATGTCATTTTGACTCACGTTGTTTTTCTACTCCCCTTCCAAATCTCTTTTCCCAATTTACTTACAGTCTATTTACGCTTTGAAATCACGAGCAATTTGCTCATCTTCTTTCATTTGTTTAATTAATTGATCTATCCCATCAAATTTAATCATATCGCGAATTTTATCTAGCCATAAAACAGTCAATTTTTCACCATAAATTTCTCCATTAAAATCAAAAATATGAACTTCAACTGTTTTTTCAGTCCCGTTAAAAGTATCGTTATATCCAATTGAAGCAAAGCCACGATGACGTTCTCCAGCAAAAATGACATCACAGGTATAAACTCCAACAGCTGGTAAATGAACGTAATCTTTAATTACTAGATTCGCTGTTGGATAGCCCAACTGTCTTCCGCGAGCAAAGCCATGAACAACAAGCCCTCTTGTTTCATAAGAATAACCTAAAAGTTCATTTGCTTGTGCAATATCACCTTCTTCAACAGCTTTTCTAATCCGTGTCGATGAAATTTTTCCATGTTCATCCGCTTTTTCCGGCATGATGACCACGCGGTAGTCTTCCGTTGATTCGAGATTTTTCATATCAGAACCCGTCGTATAATCAAATCCTGTAATCACCACTTTAGGATTAAATCTTTTTACGACACTTTCTGCGAATTCAGTTGAAGTTTGATGAGCAAAATTAGAAGTGAAATCTTTGAATACAAGGTAATCTACCCCATTTTCAGCAAAGAGCTCTGCTCGTTTTTCATCTGAAGTTAATTTCAAAAGCATTTCAGGCTCAAATTTGTTGAAGGTTAATGTTGGTTTTTCCGGAAAGGTAAAAACAGCTATTTTTAAATTCAATACCGCCGCAATTTTTTTAGCTTCTGTAAAAAGACTTTGATGTCCTCGGTGTAATCCATCAAAATAACCGAGGACAAGGATAAGTTCTTCATCAAATTTTAGTTCATCATTAAATTCTAATATTTCCATTTTTCTCACTTTGGTTCATATTGCTAAGAATTAAACCAATACTTTATTTGGTTTCCAAATTCCTGCTTTTTCTGGATGTTTCATGTAAACGGCAACTAATTTATCATCATAAAAAGCTGCAAATTTATCTTTTGTCAGTTTTGACAAGTCTGTCAGTAAAAATTCATTTTTATTAAACTTACTGACAGGGCTGTCAGTAGTTTCTTCTGTAACCCAATCAACTTGAGCAAATTTTTTTCCAACTCGTGCCATTTCAAACTGGTCAGCAGTCAAATCTACTCTTGGTAAATCACTGACAGCATATTCTGCTGGATACATTAAGCTAGACAGCTCTCCTGCCTCTTTTGCTGCTTCAATTTCTGAGAGTTTGACGGCATCTTTAATCATCAGTCCATTACTTGCTGTTCTTTGCAATTTTGACATATGTCCTGCATAACCAAGTTGCTCTGCTAAATCTACTGCTAATGTTCTTACATAGGTTCCTTTACTGCACTCAACTTTGAAAGAAAATCTTACCAAACATGCCGCTTCATCAGTCATCACTGGGCTTGTTCTGACAAATGATTTGATTGTAATCTCTCTTGCCGGACGGTCAACTGTCTGACCAGCTCTGGCATATTCATACAATTTTTTTCCGTTAATTTTTACGGCTGAATACATTGGTGGAATTTGCTTTATTTTCCCAATAAAATTTTTCATTACTGAGTCAATTTCAGACTCTGTCAGCTCTCGTTCCACTGGTGTTTTACTGACAATTTCTCCGTCAGCATCTTCGGTTTCCGTTGAAAAACCAATCGTAACTTCACCTTCGTAAATTTTACCCGCCGCTTCCATGTATTCTAATAATCGCGTCGATTTTCCAACGGCCACTGGCAAAACGCCCGTCACAGAAGGGTCTAAAGTTCCACCATGTCCAATTTTTTTCGTTTTTAAAATACCACGAAGTTTGGCAACAACATCAAAAGATGTCCAGCCCGCTTCTTTATAGACATTTAAAATGCCGTTTAAATTTTCATTCATCCTGAAAATTATAGCATTTTTTGACTAAAAAATCACTTACAGTCTTTATGATTGGTTCTTTCCATAAAAAAATTACTGACAGAATGTCAATAATTTCTCTGACTAAAAAAGATTGACCAAAGTCAATCTTTTATTATACTTAATTTCCTGTTGGAACTTTTGTGGCGTTTATTGATTTGATTTGTGAACTACCACTATTGAGCGAAGCATCTGAACCATATTTAGCTACAAGTTGCGCACCTGTCAGTGTTTCTTTAGTTTGCCATTGAACCATTGGCCATGGATCCTGTGCCATTCTTAAACCTGTCTGCGTTGGATCAGGAACTTGTAAATAATAGGTTCCATCAGCATTTTGTTGAATACGTGCTGTATTTTGGATAACATTTACAGGGTCAGAATATGTCGATACGCCATTTGAACCTACATTAACAAGATAAGTTAAGTAAGATTCACCAGTATAAACATCAAATTTACCTTGAGCATTATTAACCCATTGGGCATAAACTGCATCTTGTTGCTTTCCAGTTAGAGCTGACCAACTTTTTGGAGAGTCATTACTTGAAGACACTGAAGTCTTTGAACTACTTGAAGCGGAAGTTGATTCTTGAGTTGAATCACTCGTTGTACTAGAGCTTTGTGATTTACTACTTGTGCTCTTACTTACTTTTGTTGAGCTTGTTTGTGCAAAAGAGGCTGACTTATCAGGAGTTTTATGAGGATAAAAAACTTGATAAGCAATGATTCCGAGAGCAACTACTAAAATGACTGCCAAACTAGCAATTGCAATTACTTTTTTGCTGTTTTTTGAACTCGCTTTTGAATGTTTTGCCATAAAAAGCCTCCTTAATAAAGCTTGAAAAATACTTTTTCATAATTAAATTATACTTAATTTTCTTATCTATTTCAAAGAATTTACCTTTAATCAATCTTAATAATACAAAAAGTTACTGACAAATACTCCGTCAGTAACTTTTATTCTTAATAACTACTTATAAGTAAATATTAATTGCTTGTTTTAGCATAGGCCGCAGATTGAGTTCCAGCTTGTCGTCCAAAGATAACAATATCAGCAACAGCGTTACCACCAATGCGGTTACCACCATGGAGACCACCTGTAACTTCTCCGGCAGCATATAATCCTTGAATTGGACTACCATCTTTTTTCAAGACTTGAGTATTTGTATTAATTTTTACCCCAGCCATTGTATGGTGAATTCCTGGAGCCACTTTAATGGCATAATACTTACCTGATATTTCAGTAGTCATTCCTGTTGTACGACCAAAGTCTTCATCTTTTTTAGTTGATACAGCCTTATTCCAACCATCAATTGTTGAAGTCAGTGTTTTTTCATTAATATCGAGCTTGTCAGCAAGTCCCTTGATACTATCAGCTTCAACGACCATATCTTTAGAAATATACTGTTCAACCGCTTTTACTTTATCTTTGGTTCCTTCTCCAAAAATAACATAAGAATATTTTCCTGGTTGTTTAAGTTCAGCAGCAGAAACTTTATCACGAGTATCCATTTCATTAAAGAAACGTTTTCCTTTTTGATTTACAAGAATTGCCCCTTCACCACGAATTGATTCTGAAACAAGATAACCTGTTTTTTGGAATACAGTTGGATGAATTTGAATTTTATCCATGTCAACTAATTGCCCACCAAGTTCAGAAATCATAGTAATTCCGTCACCAGTTGAACCAGCGGCATTTGTTGTCACATAATCTTTAAGGTCAGGACGATATTTTGCAATCATTTTCTTATTTGCACCGAATCCACCTGTTGTAACAACGACTGCTTTAGAAGAAATATCTTTAGTTTCTCCCTCAATCTTAACTTTAACTCCAGATACTTTACCATCTTTTTCAGTAATTTTGGTAACATCACTATTTACAAATAAGGGAATATTTCGTTTGGTAATATTTTCTTCAAGACCTTTTACCAAATAACCACCAACTGCTGAACCATCATGTGGTCGGTGAGTTCTTGAAACTGACATCCCGCCTGTCGTAGTTAAATTATCTAAAACAATTCCATTTGTATTTAACCAATCAACAGCACCAGCCGAGTGGTCAACAAAATAACGAAGGAGTGCCTTGTCATTCGTACCGCCACCACCTTTGAGCGTTTCTTCATAAAATTTATCATTTGAATCAGCGACACCTTGTGCTTTTTCGACTGATGTTTCTGATGCGTTCAAACCAGCTGAGGCTTTTGAAGTATTCCCACCAGCGATCGGCATTTTTTCTAAAATGACTGGATTCATTCCAGCATCTTTTGCTTCAATTGCTGCAGTCATTCCAGCTCCACCAGAACCAACAATAATCACATCGTATTTATCACTTAAAGTAGAAGGGTCAGCATAGATGTTTGATTTACTTGCACCAGCCGAGGTTTCAACTTTCTGAGACGAACTTGATTGTCCTTTTGTATTCTTTGTATTACTCCCACAAGAAGTCAAAGAGAGGCCCACAAGCGTTAGCAAGCCTAGTTTAGTCCAAATTTTCATAAATTACTCCTTTTGTGTTAAAATTCACATAGTTATTATAACAAATTTTTAGCAACTTTCCAAATATCTATAAAATTTTTAGCTGTCATTAAAAATATTTTCAGAATAGATCACAAAAAGTACTGACAGAATCATCAGTACTTTCCATTTTTACTTATAAAGATTTATGAGTTCGATTGTAACTTAGAATAAGGCTGAGCATGTAGCATCCAACGCACTCCGTACTTGTCAGTAAAATCACCCATTTTTCCACCCCAGAATTGATTTTCAAAAGGTAAATTAACAGTGACTGTCCCTGATTCAACAGCCTTATTCCAAAAAGCATCTGCTTGTGAGAGCGCTCGTTCGTCTTCCGAATCTAAATCAATTAAAATTGAAATTGAATCATAAACGAGAGGTTCAACTTTCATAAAGTTATCCGCAGCCATCACGGTTGATCCTAGAATATCAAATTGAGAATGCATAGTTAAATCAGAAGCCTTCTCTATCGGAACTCCAAATTGTTCAGCTTGTTCTTCAGCCAGAGGCATTCGTGAAATATTTGTCGCTCCAAGAATATCTTTATAATAATCTAATGCTTCCTTTGTGTTATTAAAAGTAAGATAAGGGTGAATATTAGCCATAGTAAGCTCCTTTTCTGATAAAATTTTATAGTAATTACAACTTTAATACTATAACCAGTTTACTACAAGAAAGCGCTTCAATCCATTAATTCTGCTTGTCTATAACAATAATCTGCGTGGTCATTAATCACTCCTACAGCTTGCAAGAAAGCATAGATAACCGTTGAACCTGTAAATTTAAAACCGCGTTTCTTCATATCTTTACTCATTTTGTCAGAAAGTTCATTTGTTGCTGGAATTTCTGACTCATCATTAACTTGATGCTGTAAAACTTTTCCGTCAGTAAATGACCAGATGTACTTATTAAAGGAGCCAAATTCTTTTTGAAATTCTAAAACTTTTTGAGCATTAACAATCGCCGCTTTAACCTTTAATTTATTTCTGATAATTCCCGCATTTTGTAAAAGTTCTTGTTCTTTATTCTCGTCATATACTGCTACTTTTTCAATTTCAAAATTATCAAAAGCTTCATAAAAATTTTCTTGTTTATTTAATATTGTTGCCCAAGAAAGCCCTGCTTGATTTAAATCAAGGACCAATTTTGCAAAAAGTTCCTGATCATTATGTAAAGGGACTCCCCAATAAGTATCATGATAATGAATCATTTTATCAGTTGACAAACACCAATTACATCTTCTTAATTCAGTCATTTCTACCTCAAACCAGAGACTTTACATAATAGTTATTATGCAAAGTCAATAAAATTTCTTTTCCCAATGCTCTCCATCAATCTCATAAACAAACTCTGAGTAAGTTGAGTGAAGTATCATGTCTGCCATTTCAAGAAAACTACTTGCTAGATTTAACTCCGCTAATTGATCAATATCTTGCCAGAAAACTTTGCCTTCATCTGTTTCATTAATCAATTGACCAGAGAATTCTGTTGTTGAATAAAGAAAAACCATATATCTTCTATTCTTCTCAGGTTCAAACCAATCCTTAACTCCACAAAGCTTTAAGTTTTTGATATCAAGCCCAGTTTCTTCCTTAACTTCTCTTATTGTTGACGGAACAAGAGCTTCTCCTTTTTCCAGATGTCCTCCGGGAAAAGCAATCCCTGTCCATGATTTTTTTCGCTCTTGAACAAGAACCTTATGTTTTTTTTCGTCAATAATGGCACACATATTTGTCAATTCGACTTGTTCTAACTCATGATAAGTCATTGTTTTTTCACTACTTTTTCTATTTTTTCTCAATTGGAGCCATTGCTGCTAATAGTCGTTTCATTCCGACTTCTGGGAAATTTATTTTAAGTTCCATATTTTTACCAGAACCAGAAATTCCTAATACCATACCTTCTCCCCATTTACGGTGAATAGCTGTATCTCCAATTTGCCAATCTTCTGTTTCAGAATTATTAATTGTCGCTTGAGCTACAGTTGGATTGATGACTGCTTTTCTTTGATGTAGGGCATCAGACATCGAAATTCCACTGGCAAAACCACCAGATTTATAGGAAGCATTGAAGCTTGAATTTGCTTTACGAGCAATACCAGTATAATCTAGTAATTCATCATCAATTTCCGAAATAAAGCGGCTAGGGCGATTATAATTCGTTTTCCCATAAAGCACACGTTGATTGGCATTCATTAAGTAAAGCGTTTCTTCTGCCCGTGTAATTCCTACATAAGCCAAACGACGTTCTTCTTCCAGCTCATCAATATCTTCATTTACCCGAGATAAAGGAAAAATATTTTCTTCCATCCCAATTAAGAAAACAATTGGAAATTCCAACCCTTTTGCTGCATGCAAAGTCATCATTGTTACTTTTTCAGATTCTTCCTCATAAGCATCAGTTTCAGAAAGCAAACTAACTTCGTTAAGGAAACGGCTCAACTTATCTAAACCAGTTTCATTAATTGGCTCTCCGGTTTCTTCATCTAGAGGAATTTCTGATTTTTCATCAAATCCTTTAGTTACTGACAAGAATTCTTCAATATTTTCAATTCGTGCTTGATTTTCGATGCTTGGCACCATTTGTAAAGCTTTGACATAGCCGGTCCGCTCTAACATTTCTTCAACTAATTCTGTGATTGTTGAACTTTCACTATGCGTTCTCAACAAATCAAATGACATTGCCAAATTATAAATCTCACCTGCCGCTTTTCCACGAATATCGGACAACATAATATCAAAACTTGAATCTGCTAAAGAAAGGCCACGACTATCAGCAAAACGACGTAATTTTTCTAATGCCCCCGGACCAACTCCTCGTTTAGGTTCGTTAACAATTCGTTCAAAACTCATATTATCCGCTGGATTTGCTACTACGTTCAAATAGGCAATGACATCACGAATTTCCTTACGTGAGTAGAATTTTGTTCCCGCAACCATTGTATAGGGAATATTAGATTTAACAAAAGAATCTTCAATTGTCCGAGACTGAGCATTAGTCCGATAAAGTACAGCATAGTCAGCATAAGAACGCCCCGAACGAACGCCTGATGTGATAATTTCAGAAACCTTATTTGCTTCTTCTTGTTCATTTCCAGCGCGGAAATAAACAATCTTATCTCCAGTATCATTTTGTGTCCAGAGTTCTTTTGGTCGACGTTTTAAATTATTTTTTATAACATTGTTTGCCGCGTCAAGAATTGTTTTTGTTGAGCGGTAATTTTCTTCAAGCAAAACAACTTTAGCTTTGGGATAGTCTTTTTCAAAATCTAATATATTTTGCATATCTGCTCCACGCCAACCATAGATTGATTGATCAGCATCCCCAACGACACAGATATTTTGAAAACGACTGGCTAAAAGTTTGACCAACTGATATTGAGCATGGTTAGTATCTTGATACTCATCAACATGAATATATTGAAATTTTCCTTGATAGTAAGAAAGAACGTCTGGATTTTCATCAAAAAGACGTAATGTCTGCATGATTAAATCATCAAAATCCATTGATTCTGCTTTTCGTAGTTCCTTTTGGTAAATCTTATAAACACGGGCCACAACCATTTCATATGGATTCCTAGCACTTGTTTGAGCTTCATAAGCTGATTCATCTAACAAATCATTTTTAGCATTTGAAATCGCATTCAAAATCCCTTTGGGTTCCCATTTTTTAGGATCTAAATTGGCTTCTTTCAAGATTCGTTTCATCAATGATTTTTGGTCACCAGGGTCAATAATTGTAAAATTACGATTATAACCAATATGGTCAGCGTCGCGTCTTAAAATTCGTACACACATTGAGTGAAAAGTGGCAATTAATGTATCTTGTGCTCTTGGAGTAAGTGATAATGCACGCTCTCGCATTTCTTTTGCCGCTTTATTTGTAAAGGTAATCGCTAAAATATTCCAAGGATTTACCATTTTTTCATCAATTAAATAAGCAATTCGATGTGTTAAAACACGGGTCTTACCTGAACCTGCCCCAGCCATAATTAATAATGGTCCTTCTGTAGTTTGGACCGCTTCTGCTTGCTTTTCGTTCATTCCTTGTAATAATGGATTCATTTTATTCTCCTAGCTGCAAATCACTATTAATTATATCATAAGTAAATCACTTATTGCTAACCACTAATTATCCTCTATTTTTATGGCATAATCCTAATAAATATGCTAACCCCTCTTTAAACTTTAATGATATAATAAAAGGAGAAGGAAAAATATATGATTTTTTTATCAACTGTATTAGTTTTATGTTGTACTTGGTATTTTTTTAAATTTTTAGCTCACTTTTCTCGTAAAATTCACGATGAGGTTCGCAAATTATCTGTCTATACTCATTTTCTTTCAAAATGGCTTCAGTCAGCCCCTGCAACATTTACCTATACCGCTATTTTTTGCTCTTTTACGCTAGTTCAAAGAACTGCACCGCAACACTTGATTAACATTCTAACTAACCATTCTTCAACAAGTATTGCTAGAGTCTCTGATAAGCCAATCTCTACTTTTTTTGATAGTGCTTTTTGGGTTGCGGATAACGGAGCAGGACTTCTGATTTATGTTGTTCTTTTTTGGACCATTATTGCTTGGGCAGAACGAAAATATGGCTCTCCAAGAATTATTGTCATCACATTGTCTGGTCATATTTTAGCCAGTCTGACAACCATTTTTCTCGAACTCTGGGCTATCAATAGTGGACGTGCTCCCGCTTCTTTAGCAATGGCAACTGACGTTGGTGTTTCATATATTTTAGTTGCTGGTTGCGCTGCTGCCATCCTAATAATGAGAAAACGAATGTTTTATATTGGACTTATAATTTTAGGACTATTTATTTTACTTCCATTATTCGTTGAGCATAGTATTTGGGATATGGGTCATTTATTTGCGGCTCTTTTTGGTTTTATGTCTGCTCGATTACTCCTTAAATTGTCACCTGCGCGTACGGTCAGTTCTCCCTACGAACTTCTTTTGAAGTGCCGTTCAGAACTCTCCAACAAATAAAGACTAACCATACACCAGCAAGCCCCCCATTAATTTGCTGACCAAGAGGGCCTACTAACTGAGGAATTGCACCCGCAATGAAAGAAAGTAAAGTTGTAATTACAAAAGCAATGGCCAAAAGGAAAACAAATTTATTTCGATAAACTAAAAGTGAAAAAATCACTCCTGTAAGAATAAATAATAAGGCTAAAACGCTCAACCCGTCATGTAAAAAGAGTTCAGGTGCTTGAAGGGGATTGGGAATTCCCTCACTGTGAGCAATATCAGCATAAGGAAAAAGCGTAGCTAAACCTGTTGCTGCGCCAAATCCCGCAATCGAAAGAAAAATTATGAGAAGACGTTTGTCTTCTCTATTATTTTGTCTGAAAAGTCCCCACGCAAGTATCAAAGAAAAACAAGCAAAAAGAATATCTGTTAATGTGAATAGTTGATGATAAGGTTGATTAAGTGCAGAAAGTCCACTCAAAAGACTTGAGTTAACTACTGTTGGATTCAGCCAAAATGCAAGAATCCAAGCATTGTACAATAAGGCAGCACAAATAGCAATAATGATTAAGTAATTACTTTTTTTCATTTTCTGAATCCACTCCTAAATCAGCTGCTTCAGTTGGTAAATAGAACTCTGCCATTGAAAAAGCAGGCAAACCATAACTGAGCGCTCTTTTTAGTTCTGGCAAGGCATCCTCATTAGCTTCAGGGTCTGGAAAAACTTCTGATAAATCTATTAGAACTTCGTCTTCAAGTAAATTACTAAGAAAGCTATTTAAGCCTTCAATTGATTGATAAGCCCATAAAACCGTTACTTTTGAATTCTGAATAGAAAATACCTTATCATATCCCGCAGCTAAAGCCAAGTAATCCTGCTTATCTACCTCAACGAATCCGTTTGAGAGTAAATCTCTTCTAATTCTTGACAAATGTTCTGTCCGTTCAATAAATTTTGTTTGATCTGTTTTTTCGACATCAGTCAGCTCTCTAAGTGTTTTAGAAAGCATTTTCCAAGAATTTACTCGTAAACTCAATTCCCCTGTTTGTGTCCGCATCAGCACTCCCTTGACTAAGACTCTATCACCAAGTGTTACATCTTTTTTCCATATTGCAAAATTTTCTAAACGATTTTCTACTTCAGCACAATGGTTTATGGTATCACGTTTTATAACTAATTGAATTTTTGACTGATTATCCGATAAATCTGCAAATTGCATTGCACCTCGTCCGCGTAAACTAATAAGTTTACCATGAATTGTATGTTCTTCTTCATCAAATTCAAGAACTGATTCATAATTATTCCTAATAAACTCAACTGATTCTGTTTCGGTATCAGGCAGACTAAATGGTGAAATACCATTTTCTCTAAGATCATTTAGTTTTCTAAGATAAGTGTCATTATGATCGTCTTCTTTTAGCAATTCTAATCTCTTGTTTTCTTCAAGCTGATGAACTTTTTTGATGAAATCAGATTTTCCCCACCAGCCGTTCTCTATTCTAGGATCATAATCTCGTGAAAAGAAAGTTCTGATTTTAGAAAAGATATTAGTTGGAACAAATCCTTCGGCCTGACCAATTGCCAAGAGAACAGAAGTCAGTGAGCCACCGTTATCGTAACATATATAACGACTTCGCCACTCTGGTAGATAAATATCATTTGAGCGGTATAGTGATTCAAGTTGATACCAACGAGAAAAGAATTTCATTACAGTTCTTGCTGCTTTATCTAAAGCATTGGCTTGCAATGTTTCACCATTAATGAAGAATTGGCGGGCAGCTGCGAAGTTCAAACTGATTTCAGTTACTCCCTTTTCTTTAGCCGCTTCGATTAAACTGCAAATCATGAAAGTAACAGCTCCATTCATTGCATCAGGAGAGCGTCTCATCGTATCAAGCGAAAGTTTATCAGAACCTACTGGAACAAAGGATAAAATTCCCTGAACTTTTCCCTCAGCATCGGATGCTGTTACGATCATTATTTGTTGGTCTGTTGGATCACCAAATCGGCTTGAAGCCATTGAATAACCACGTTCATCCCCATTTCGCCATTTTTCAGTTAATTTGGTTAAATTTCTAAGTTCGGTAGCAGAGATTTCAGCCTGGCGGCGAATCTTGACTTGATAATTTTCTCTTTTTGCACGTCGCATAACTTGTGCTACATCATGCATAGCTGGATTTTCAATAGAAAAATCACGAACAATAACGACAGCTTCATCCCCGAATACAGTTGCATTTAGACCTAATTGAGCGTACATTTTTGTTCCCGCTTCAGAGGATCCAATAACGCCTGGCGTCCAACCTTGTGCTCTTGCAAGGTTTAGAAAAGCCTCTCCTGCACTTTTCCACGATTTTTCATCTCCGATTGGATCTCCACTGGCCAACAAAACATCTCCAAAAAGATGATAAGTAATAGCGGCTTTTTTATTTTTAGAAAAGATAGCTTTCTTATCTCTGCGAGTCGCAAAGTAAGCTAGAGAGTCGTTCTCTCCATAATCTAAGATTAACTTACGGATGGCTAATTCTTGCTTTGCATTTGCCGAAAGTTCTTTTTGAGTGGAACGCGTAAAACTGAGAAATGCACTAATAAAACCAAGAAGCATAATGACTGAAATTGTACTACTTACCCAAATATTATTCCCTGAACTATATGGAAAAATTTCCTGACCAAAAGGAAGAAGGTAACGGAAATCACTGACAGATTCTCTAAAAACGTAAGCAATTCTTTGAGCTAAGGATACAGAAACATGGAAAGTCAAAAATGAAACGATTACTCCACCAATGATAGAGCAGACAAATCCTACAGCCGCAATGATTATACCTTTCCACCAAGTGCCATTCACAATTTTTGTTGGAAAGGCGTTTCGAGATAAAATCATTAATACAGCTGTCGCAAGAGAAACAACTACCCCGAGAATAACAAATAAAAGTGAGAAGATAGAAAATTGTGACGTGTCAAGTGCTTCTTGGGTCACAAGTCCAAAGAAATAGGCCAATAAGAAAATAAGACCAAATGCAACAAAAGCTAATTGGAAATAGATAATTTCTATCCAAAGGGCCAATCTTCTCCGGTGTCGAATTGAACTTGCTAAAATAAATAGAACAATTGCATTAAAAATACTAAAATCTGTAGGAAGGGCAAAAAGATAGAGAAAACCAGATAACAGTTTTTGAACAGGAGGCATCAACCAGCCAACAATCCCAACTATTAGAGCGTAAATTGAGGCAAATTGTAATAAATGCCCAAGAAATTTTGCAGACTTATCCTGCCATGGTTTTACTCGTTTTAATCTTTGTTTTACCTTGTCTTGCTTAACTTTAGCTGATTTTTTATTTTTCATAACTTCCTTCTATCAAATAACTTTTATCCAAAAATAATTAATATATGTCGTTATCATATCATTTTTTCAATGATTTTTCATCCTTTCTTATATTTGGAGATTAATAAGTAAAGTACTCAGGTATAAATAAAAAACTTTGTAAATAAACAAAGTTTTAATCAATCACATCTTCTATTAAGTCACATCCATAAAGAAATTCATTAATTTTCATCAAGAGCAGGGGGATATTACGATTTACAAAATCTCCATGCATTTTCCCACCATAGGGCTGATAATCAAATTGTTCATCTGACAACCTCATATGATAAGTGTTAAGTACTAACTTCCAAGTTTTTAATTGAATAATAAATGGGTAAGTAATCGGAACTTGAGGGCTAGTTATTACTTGTATCTTTTCAGCTGATAATTTTGTTTTTTCCAATAATTGATTGAGTTTATCTACGAAAGAAACGGGAATGCAGTCAAACATTAATTGAACATCGTCGGTTTGCAACCAGGGACTACGGTCTACGACAGGGTCCATTGATACAAGTGCATAATTTCCAAGCAATCCATGGTAAAGTGCACCCATGCCACCACGGGAAGAACCGGCACATAGTATATTCTCCCTAAGGATTCCTTCTTCTTTGGCTGTTTTTTCAATGAGTTCTTGGATATTCTGCTCATAATCTCCAAAATTTGGGGTATTAAGATAATAAGAGCCATTAATTAAATTACTATCGGCAATTCTTAATACCACTGTATTTTTAGCAATAGAGTCTGTAATTCCTTCAAAAGGATTTGGAAAAAAGTTCTCCCGAGCATTCCCGTGATTGTAACTTAATAGTCCTGGAAACCAGACCAAAAGTTTTTTAGTAAAAAAATCAGGCTGGTTTTGCGGAACTTCTAAATCATAAAAAACTCCTTTATATTGCTTTAATCCAATTTCTAAATCTTTTCTCTTAACAGCATAAGCCCGGCTGGCATAATAACCATCAATGGTTTTATCTTCAAAAATAAGCTGACGTAATTTTTCATTTGCCACTGACCCTGTTTCCATACATGCTGCAATTAAATCATTCTCAATCGGGCAAAAAGTATCAAAATAATCATAACTAATTAAATCTGTGGCAATCAAAGCAACTTGAAAATTTTCCATCCCTGGACGAAGCAAATGACTTTTTTGCATTTTTTCTATCTGACCTTCAAAAATACAAGTGACATGCCCTTGACTATCTAAAATTAAAAGCTGCTCATTTTCAATTTTCCATGTTTGTTCAAAGTCACTATGCATTCCTTTTATCTTGCCGTCAGGTTCAAAAGTCCAGATTCCCCACTTTGTATAGCTTGGCAACTGACAAAAATAAAATATTTTTCCTAGTAAAAAATTATATAATTCTTCATTCATTTTGTTTTTCCCTTTTTGTTTAATTTATGATGACTGTTGCATTGGCTTGCACGTTAACTTTCTGACTAATTTTAGCTTTGGTATAAGGATTAACAAAAGAATATATACCCGGTTTATCTGTAACCCAATTACCATAAGCATCAGTTGATATACTATACTTTATCGGCCCATTATAATAATCTACTCCCTCTACTGGGTTCCCCTTAGAGTCTATGGCAGTTACAACCGCCTCTTTAGCGTGATTATAAAAGTCACCGCTAACAGCATATACAGCTATGATCTTAGTAACTAGTGCTGGAACGCTATCAACACTAACACTGCTCCCTTGAGAAAACAGAGCTATAAGCATAAACGAACATAAAAATAATAACCCTATCAATGAATAAGTAATCTTTAATTCACAATTAAATTTCATAAATTTCTTTTTGTTTACTTTATTTACTAATGTTATTATACTATCATCTTTCTTCTTTTGCAATCGCTATCTTAAATAAAAAAACTTCGTATAATAACGAAGTCTTAAATCAAAAATTTTTAATTTGATTATATTTGGTTTCAAAGGCATTTTTCATGCTATCAGTTGCCTTATCATAAGATATCTTATCTACAAAAGTTCCATGCACAATGATTCTATGAGTCGCTTCTGCATCAGCACAAGTTACTAGAGTGATTTCTTTTTTACCTGGACTATCATTGATTACTTCAACATGGTCTGGTGTCACTACGTCAATCTTATCAATTTTATACTGATAAATATTTTCCTTATCAGTCACATAAATTGTCATTCCTGTTTGCGCTTTTTCTAATGGAGTAAATAATATTGATAAATTTGAAGTAAATCCAGTCATATTATGACCCGCCAAACTATAATTTCCTTCACCCATGACTTGGTCGGCTTTCATTGTACCTGCTCCATAAAGGAGTGAAGTATTACCAACTCCTCTAAATATAGGAAGATTAATATTTAGTTCGGGTATTGCAATTCCCCCTATTACAGGTAAAGGTTGGCTCTCAAATTGATTGGTAAGAACTGATTGAAAATCTACTGATTTTACAGCAGCAAAGTCAAAACTTACATTAGCTTTTTTATTTTTTTCTATCTTTTCTTGTGAAACATTATGAAGTTGATATTTATTACTATTTGTTGCAATCAACATGTTACGAATTGGCTTATTAAAAATTAAGACTAATCCTACTATAAATAGAAGAACAATAAATGTATTTAACAGCCAATTATATTTTCCTTTTTTAGTTTTCTTACGCTCTGCCATTTTTGCCCACCTCGTCTTTTTGTGTACTCTTTTTATTTATTGTACCATGCTTTAAGTTCCGAGTCAAAAGTTTTAGTTTTTTTACAAAAAAATCTTGCATATAGCAAGATCCAAACATTTATTTTAAATCTGTAACATCCCCAATTTCAAATGTTTTTTTATCTGAAAGTTGAAATTTGTCTTTCAGTCCAGGAGTAACATAAACCTTATTATTTTTATCAACAAATACAGCCTCAACATTTTTCAATTTTTCAACGTATTCGTAACCTTTTTTGGTTCCCATAGCATATATCATCGTTGACAAACCATCACCATTGGTCTTATCTTTTCCTGAAATTAATAAGGTAATGCTTGCAATATCATTCTCAAAAGGATATCCTGTCTTAGGGTTTAAAATATGACTGTATTTATGACCATCAACTTCTAAATATCGCTCGTAAATTCCTGAAGTATTGACGTGTTCATTAGAAGCTTTGATAATCCCCATTTGAGTCCCAGTTGGATCATTTGGATTCTTAATTCCAATTGTCCATGGACTCTCAGCACCTCTTGGTGAATGACCAATAACATAAATTGAACTAGAACCCAAGTTGACAATCCCTGTGGTGACACCATCTTTTTTGAGTGAATCAACCATTTTCATGGCAACAAAGCCTTTTACAATGGAACCCAAGTCCAAACGAGCACCTTTTTTTGTCAGATAAATTGTTTCATTTTTATCATTAAATTTTATTTCATGATAATTAATTAAAGGCAAAACTTGATCAATTTCTGATTGAGCAGGCTTTCTAGCGTTATCCATTCCAATGTTCCAAAGACTTGTCAGTGAACCAATTGTAATATCATAACCTAAATCTTTAGCTGAATAGTTATAACCAGCTTTAACTAATTCATATACATTTGAATTCACCTTGATAGGTTTAATTCCTGCATTTTGGTTAATCTCATCAATTTGTGAACCTGATTGATTAACGGTTGTTAAATTATTATATTCAACAGGAAGTTTTAGCGCCTTTTCAACTGCAGCTTCTTTTCCTTTGTCATAAACAGTGACTTTAATGTAAGTTCCCATTGTCGTCACATCTTTATTAATTGGTGACGTTAATAAATTACGATTATCTTTTTGACCTGATTTTCCATTAGCACAAGCACTTAAGCTGATTAAACTAAGTGCTGCTAGAACCCAAATTATTATTTTTTTCATTCTCTAATTTTTACTGACAGAGCTGTCAGCACCATCTTATTCAGTCAGAAAGTCTGTCAGTAACTGGCAGACTTTCTTTTCAATTATTCTTCGTTTTTGTCAGTAGAAATTGTTTCGTCAGTAAGTTCTGGCGCATCAACTTCTTCATCTTCAATGACTGGATCAACAAGTGCAAAAGTTACAATTTGTGCTTCATCATCAAGTCGCATTACTTTAACCCCTTGGGCAGCTCGACCAGTTTGAGAAATGTTAGCCACATTTGTACGGATAATAACCCCTGTATCTGTAATAACCATCAAGTCTTCATCACCATTGACAGCAGTTAAACCAGCTAATTTACCAGTTCTTTCTGTGACATTCATGACTTTCATCCCTTTACCACCACGGCCTTTTGTTGGATATTCCGAAGCCTGAGTTCGTTTACCAAGACCATTTTCTGAGATAACAAGGACTTCTTGACTGTCATCAATTCGTGAAGTTCCGACAACATAGTCACCTTCTCGGAGGTTAACCCCTTTAACACCAGCTGCCGCACGTCCCATATCACGAACTACTGCGCCTTTAAAGCGAACTGAGTATCCCAAATGAGTTCCGATAATCACCTCATCTTCACCCGAAGTTCTAAGCACATTAATCAACTCATCACCATCACGCAGTTTCAAAGCCTTCAAACCATTTGTTCGAATATTGCTAAATTGACTCGTTGAAGTTCGTTTAACAATCCCGTTGCGTGTTGTGAAGAAGAGATATTTCGCCGCTTGGTCACGGTCAACATTGATGATTGTTGCAATTTTTTCACCATCATCAAGTTTGAGGAGATTGACAATTGGCAATCCTTTCGCTGTCCGACCGTATTCAGGAATTTCATATCCTTTCATTCGGTAAACACGTCCAAGATTTGTAAAGAAGAGTAAATGATCATGTGTTGATGTAGATACCAAATGTTGAACAAAGTCATCATCAGACATTCCCATTCCTTGAACACCACGTCCCCCACGATTTTGGGCACGGAATTCGTCATTAGCTAGACGTTTGATATATCCTTTATTTGATAAAGTAATCAATACATCTTCTTCCTCAATCAAATCTTCATCTTCAAGAGTAAGAACTTCACCAACTAACAATTCTGTTCGACGTTTGTCAGCAAATTTACGTTTAACTTCTTCTAATTCTTCACGAATAATTTTCTTAACACGTTCAGGTTTTGCCAAAATATCGGCTAAGTCAGCAATCAAAGCGACTAAATCTTGATATTCTGCCTCAATTTTATCACGTTCCAATCCGGTCAAACGACGCAAACGCATATCAAGAATAGCTTGCGATTGTTTTTCAGAGAGGAGGAATTCATCCATCATTGTTTTTTGTGCAATGGCATCCGTTTGTGACTCACGGATAATTGTGATGATACGGTCAATATTATCAAGAGCGATACGTAAACCTTCCAAGATATGTGCGCGCGCTTCTGCACGTGCTTTATCAAAGGCTGTACGGCGTTCAACAACTTCTATTTGATGTTCGATATAATCAACTAAAATTTCTTTCAAAGAAAGAATTTTAGGAATTCCTTTTTCGATAGCCAACATGTTGAAACCAAATGAAGTTTGCAAACTTGTTAGTTTGAACAGATTATTTAAGATCACATGAGCTGATAAGTCACGACGAACTTCGATAACCACGCGAATTCCTTCACGATTGGACTCATCACGAACCGCAGTCAATCCTTCAATTCGTTTTTCATGGTTCAAACGAACAATATGCTCAACCAAACGTGCTTTATTGACCATGTATGGTAATTCAGTCACAACAATACGTTCTTTTCCACCAGCCATTTCTTCAATGTGGGTTTTTGCACGTAATGTAATCGAACCTTTACCAGTTTCATAAGCACGACGAATACCGGATTTACCCATAACCAAAGCCCCTGTTGGGAAGTCAGGACCAGGAATCACAGACATCAAATCAGTAACTGATGCTTCTGGATTTTCCATAAGCATATCTACCGCATCAATTGTTTCACCGAGATTATGTGGTGGGATGTTTGTTGCCATCCCAACGGCAATCCCTGTGGTTCCATTAACTAAAAGGTTTGGGAAACGAGCAGGTAAAACGAGTGGTTCACGTTCAGTACCGTCGAAATTGTCCATGAAATCAACGGTATTTTTGTTGATATCACGCAACATTTCCATGGCAATTTTACTTAAACGAGCTTCGGTATAACGCATCGCTGCGGCACCGTCTCCGTCCATTGAACCAAAGTTACCGTGTCCGTCAGCAAGCATATGACGATAAGACCACCATTGAGCCATACGTACCATTGCTTCATAGATTGAACTATCTCCGTGTGGGTGATATTTACCCATAACTTCACCGACAATACGTGCCGATTTTTTATGTGGTTTATCTGGAGTATTTCCAAGTTCATTCATTCCGTAGAGAATACGACGGTGAACGGGTTTTAAACCATCACGTACATCAGGAAGTGCCCGTGCAACGATAACTGACATTGCATAGTCACGAAATGACGTCTTCATCTCCTCAACTAAATTGACATTGATAACATTTTTGTCTTGCATGTTTGCCTTGTAAAATCTCATGAAAATGAAATTTTACTTTCCTTTCTTGCTTTCGGAAGAGTTTGCCCCAATTGACAAACAGATTAACTATATTATACCAAATTTCACACGAAAAGTCAGCTTTTCTCATAGATATAGAGTAGTTTTTACAATAATTCCTTAGATATTTTTTAGAATACTCATCCTTTTATTTTAATCTAAAATATACATCAAAAAATCCCTGAAAAATCAGGGATATTTTGGCTTTATTCTACATTGAGTGAATTCAAATCAAGGCTACTTGTTTTGCGTTGTTCACGACGAGCAATAAAAGGCAAAAGCATACCAAGTAAAATTAAGACAATTGGTGTCAAAACATTTGACGCAAGTTGGAACCACCATGCAGATGGATTAGCAGCATAGTCCAATTTTGGAACCATCCCTAACACGCAGGCGATGAGTGTAAAGAGGAAACACCAAGCACCAGCAATCATGGCTAGACGTTTTTGTTTGATAAATTTATATTCAGATTGGAAGTGTTTTACTGCCCGATTCAACATCATAAAGGCAAAGAAAACCCAAAGATAACGCATTGGCATCACAACTGAATTTAAATTAGTCAACCATTTGACTAATTCATTCATATCTCCGATTCCAAGTAATGGCAAAAGAATAATGATACTAACAAGAATCCCTGTTAATGTATAGCCGTTTTTAAGGGTACCTTTGTTTGTTTTTTTACGCAACCAAGCTGGAACGAATTCTGGATCAGCATCAGCAAGTAAAATGCGTAATGGCGCATCAATAGAGAAAGCTAAGGCAGCAATTTGTCCTACACCGTTAGTTAAAGCATAAACAATCATTAAAAAGTTTCCGACACCAAAGTGTTGACCTAAAATTTGGAATGCTGCATAAGCACCATTAGCCATCAAGTCATTTGGTAAATTACCGCTTGAGAAAATCATTCCCATGGCAATCGAACCTAAGACGGCACAGATACCAACCATTCCAGCAAGTAAAAACATCCCTCTTGGAAATTCTTTTGCTGGGTTTTTCGTTTGATTAACATAAGGAGAAATTTTTTCAGCACCACCGACAGCAAAAACCAGCATTGAGATAGTTGTGAAATAACTGAAGTCAAATTTAGGGATATAAGTTTTAATATTTCCCATGTCAGGCGTTGCAATGTGGAAATCTTTTGCGATAAAAGGTGCTCCAATCGCCATGACAATGAAAAGTAAACTCATAACAAACATTGCTGTTCCCGCAAGTCCACCAATCACTTTCAGAGTATTTAACCCTTTTGTTGACAACCATAAGAAAGCTAAAAAAATCGCTAATGAAATAAGAGCAACAGCGGTCATCGACATTTGACTGACCAGATTTCCGTTTCCTTGACCCACCCAACCAAAAGCAATCAAAATCGCTTGTGGTTTTTGAGCCAAATAAGGAATGTGAACTACCCAATAAGTCCATGCGGCATAATAAGCCAAGCGTTTCGTACTGGTATTTTCAACCCATGAACTGACCCCACCTTTACTATCTTTAAAAGTTGAACCCAGTTGACCAACAATAAGTGCATAGGGAATAAAGTACAAAGCCAAAATTAACAGCCATGAGGTAACTACAGTAATTCCTTGTTGGGCAAAGTTATTAACAACATTCCCCATCCCCCAAACCATGTTAAAGGCAATGAATGCGACGGTAAACCATCTAATTTTTTTTGTGTCCATAAAACTCCTTAAATTTTTTTGAATAAATCGCGGACATTGACAATTTATTGTTTAGCGCTTTCTTTTAAGCGTCATTAAAATTATAAAATATTACAGACTCTCCTGTCAATTTTTTACTGTAATCAAAAAAGATACTTAAATTTTTAAGTATCTTTTAAATATTAAGAAAAGTTTAAAGACTTTCAAGCGCTTCTTTAATCGGCGTTTTTCCATTGTGCATTGAAATGACTTTTCCAATTGAATGATTGGTCATCACTAATTCTTTGATAGTATCTGCTACATCTCCTATCGTGTTACTTGCAGAAACTCCGTCATTAATATCAATCAATCCTGTTGCCTCTTCCTCTGTTAATGCTCCAGGTTGAATGATTGTATAATCTAAATTGGTTTCTTTAGTAAGATATAAATCAGCGAAATGTTTGGCAATATAATAATCTTTTAATGCATCAAAGTCGGAACCAATCCATTTTTCTGGTTGAAGAGAAAAAATCGTGCTTAGTAAGATAAATCGTTTCACTTCTGCTTTCTCAGCTGCTTGCATGAGTTTTACAGCCCCATATAAGTCAACTTTCAATAAACTTTTTCCACCTGAGCCTGAAACATTTATAATAGCATCCATTCCATGTAATTGCTTGGCCATTTCCTCTGTTGTCCAATCAACATCAAAATGAACTGCTTTTACATTATTATATTGAGGAACTTGCTCAACTTTTCTTGCTCCAGCATAGATTTGATGGTCCGTTGTTGAGAGAGATTTAAGCAAACTTTTACCTACACGTCCGGTACTTCCAACGATAAATATTTTCATTTTCTACCTCTTTTCTACTTCTTTTATTGTAACAAAAAACCACCTTGATGGTGATTTTAAGATGTTTTATTCTTCATCCATTGAGAGTACAGATAAGAAGGCTTCTTGAGGTACTTCTACTGAACCAATGGCTTTCATTCGTTTTTTACCGGCTTTTTGTTTTTCAAGGAGTTTTCGTTTGCGGGAAATATCTCCACCATAACATTTGGCCAATACGTTTTTACGAAGAGCTTTAATATCTGAACGAGCAACGATTTTATTTCCGATAGTCGCTTGAATTGGCACTTCAAATTGTTGACGTGGAATAAGTTTTTTAAGTTTTTCAACAATGACTTTTCCGCGTTCAAAGGCAAAGTCTTTGTGGACAATGAAACTTAAGGCATCGACTTTTTCGGCATTTAAGAGAATATCCATTTTCACAAGATTTGATGGACGATAATCAGAAATCTCATAATCAAAGCTGGCATAACCTTTAGTTGATGATTTAAGTTTATCAAAGAAATCAAAGACAATTTCACTCAATGGAATATTATATATGATATTGACCCGATTTGCGTCTAAATAATCCATTGTTAGGAAAATTCCACGTTTCCGTTGAGCTAATTCCATAACCGGACCAACGAAATCATTTGGTACCATGATTTGAGCTTTAACAAATGGTTCTTCGATGTTTTCAATGCGTGTAGGATCTGGGAATTCTGATGGGTTGGCTACTTCAAGGGTTTCACCGTCCGTTGTATTGATATGATAAACAACGGATGGCGCGGTCATGATCAAATCAATACCAAATTCACGTTCTAAACGCTCTTGAATGACATCCATATGCAAGAGACCGAGGAAACCACAACGGAATCCGAAACCAAGCGCTTGCGATGTTTCAGGTTCAAAACGAAGACTAGCATCGTTTAATTGAAGTTTTTCTAGGGCTTCACGCAAGTCATTGAATTTATTTGATTCAATTGGGTAAATCCCCGCAAATACCATTGGGTTCATTTCTTTATAACCCTCTAGTGCCTCAGTTGCTGGATTGGATGCGAGAGTTACTGTGTCTCCGACACGTGTGTCAGCAACGGTTTTAATAGATGCTGCTACATAACCAACATCTCCAGCCATTAGGAAATCACGAGCAACTGCTTTTGGGGTGAAAATCCCAACTTCTGTGACATCAAATTCTTTACCGTTACTCATCAATTGAATACGGTCCCCAACTTTAAGCGAGCCATCAATGACCCGAATTTGAAGAATAACGCCACGATATGCGTCATAAACTGAATCAAAAATCAAAGCCTTGAGCGGAGCGTCAACTTCACCTTGAGGAGCAGGAACTTTCTCAACGATTTGTTCAAGAATTTCTTCAATCCCAATCCCAGCTTTGGCTGAAGCAAGAACGGCTTCTGAGGCATCTAAACCAATCACATCTTCGATTTCTTGACGAACCATTTCAGGATCAGCAGCTGGTAGGTCAATTTTATTGATGACTGGTAAAATTTCAAGGTCATTATCCAAAGCAAGATAAACATTTGCAAGGGTTTGGGCTTCGATTCCTTGTGCTGCATCAACAACTAATATTGCTCCTTCACAGGCAGCAAGGCTTCGTGAAACTTCATAAGTAAAATCGACGTGACCTGGCGTGTCAATGAGGTGGAAAATATAAGTTTCACCATCTTTGGCTTTATAATTTAACTCGATAGCATTTAATTTAATGGTAATTCCGCGTTCACGTTCAAGGTCCATTGAGTCAAGAAGTTGGGCTTGCATTTCTCGTTTTGAAACAGTTTCAGTTTGTTCGAGAATACGGTCAGCAAGTGTTGATTTCCCGTGGTCAATATGGGCGATAATCGAAAAATTACGAATTTTTTCCTTACGCGCGTTCATTTCTTGTAGATTCATTTTGATTCCTTTATAAGAGTTCTTGTAGACCTAAACTGGTTTGAAATTTGTTTTTTGGCCACTGAACTTCCATTTTGCTTTTTTATAACTAAAAATCAGTTAGAATAATTATAGCATATTTTGCAATAAAAAACCGCTCTTATTATGTAGAGAGCGGTTCTGTGAGAGCTATAATTACTTTATTTTATAGCAAAATATTCTATAAATTACATTTTAATCAAATTACTGGCTTCTCAATTGAATAGTAATAAAATTTGAGAAGCCTGTCTTCTATATCAGACAAAATTATTGAAATAAGTGCTGGTCAAAGTTTTCATCATCTTCAGGAAATTCTTGGTCAATTTTGGTGATTTTACCAATTTCAATCTCAAGATTTTCTGTAATGAAATTTTGGACATGAGCGGTAAAAGTTTTATCATCACTGACAAAATGTAAGTGAAAGCCACTACCAAAAAGGTCAGTCAAGTGTTTTGGCGCCCAAACTCCAACCATAGTTCCAGAAATATTTTCTTTCGTAAAATAGGGTTGGTCAGCCATAATTTCATCATAAGGACGGGTGTTATTGGCTGGTTTGCTACTTATGGTCACTTCTTTGAATTGACCAGTCATAACAATAGTATAAGCAGTGTTGCCTGTTGGAAATCGCTTGATCAGTGCTGACAGAAAATCTTCTGAATTACTGACAGAGTTGTCAGTAAATTTAACGATTGGCTGATGTTCTACCATTGCCACATAAGGCATTGTCTCATCTTCTTCAACTAATCGAACATGATTTTCTGAGTCCCCGTGATAAGCGATTCCATTGATAATGGTCACTTCTCCATTTGCAGTATCAAGTGTGCCGATACCGACTGAGCCGTGTTTTAGTGCTTCTTTGAGGGTAATTGTTCCCTTGTAAAAACCACTAGAAAGTGTCGTAAAAGTATTGTGTTGGAATATTCTGCTATTCATAATGATATTATTTTATCACTTTTTTTTGTTAGTAGTATCAAATATGTTTTATAAATTTTTTTCAAATTTTATAGAGCAAAAAATCCCTGTATTTGGTATAATATTGCTTATGACAATAAAAACTTCATTTGCAAAGTTTGCTGGTAATTCATCGCGCTTTGTCTTGGAAAAATTTTTCAAGCGCGGTTCAACTTTACCAGGGAAAATTGCTTTAAAATTTGATCCTGAAATTCTTAAGTCACTAACAAAAAATTATGAAATCATTGTTGTGACTGGCACCAATGGAAAAACATTGACCACAGCACTGACCGTGGGAATTCTAGAAAAGGCTTTTGGACCAGTTGTAACAAATCCAACTGGGGCAAATATGATTACGGGGATTGTATCAACTTTTCTCAAAGCTCCCAAAGCGAAAACTGGCGAAAAGAAATTTGCTGTTCTTGAGATTGATGAAGCGAGTTTGCCAAAAATCACTGAATACATCAAACCTTCGTTATTTGTGTTTACAAATATTTTCCGTGACCAAATGGATCGCTATGGTGAGATTTACACGACTTATGACTTTATTGTCAAGGGTGCGGCAAATAGTCCTAAAGGTACGGTTTTGTTAAATGGGGATAGTCCACTTTTCAACTCAAAGAAATTAGTTAATCCTGTAAAATACTATGGTTTCAACCATGAAAGCCACGAACCTACTCATGCTCATTACAATACTGAGGGGATCGTTTGTCCGGTTTGTCATCATATTTTAGCTTACAAGATGAATACCTATGCTAACTTAGGAAATTATATCTGTGAAAATTGTGGCTTTAGTCGTCCAGAATTAGATTATCAACTGACAGAATTATCCGAGATTACAAATACTTCTTCTAAATTTGTCATTGATGGAACAGATTATAAAATTAATGTGGGCGGACTTTATAATATTTATAATGCTCTTGCTGCTGTATCTGTTGCTGAATATTTCAATGTGCCAAAGGAAACAATTGTGGCTGGTTTTGAACTTTCCAAAGCAGTTTTTGGTCGTCAAGAAACTCTTGAAATTGACGGAAAAAAAGTAACCATTGTTTTGATTAAAAATCCAGTAGGTGCTAATCAAGCTCTTGAAATGATGAAATTAGCCAATTATCCTTTCACTTTAGTGAGCCTGTTGAATGCCAATTATGCTGACGGAATTGACACAAGTTGGATTTGGGATGCTAATTTTGAATTAATTAATGATATGGAAATTGACCAAATTATCACAGGTGGTGTTCGTTCATCTGAAATGGCTAGAAGAATGCGTGTGACAGGATTTAATGCCGAAAATATTTCTGAACGCAAGGAACTTTCAGAAGTCTTAGAGGCAATTAAAGAGAGTCCAAAAGAGCATGTTTATATTTTGGCAACTTACACTGCCATGTTACAAATGCGTGAATTATTGGCTGAGGGCCATTATCTTGGAAAGGAAATGCGTTAAATGGCTTATATCTCTTTAAAATCAAATCTTGAAAATCCAAAGTATTCCCTCAATATAGCTCATCTTTATGGTGATTTAATGAATACTTATGGTGATAATGGAAATATTCTCATGCTCAAGTATGTCGGAGAAAAATTAGGGGCAGAGATGACCTTCAATATCGTTTCTTTAGGTGATACTTTTGCAAAAGAAGATTATGACCTTGTTTTCTGGGGTGGTGGTCAAGATTATGAGCAAGAAATTATTGCTGACCAATCATTGCTTGACTTGTCAGCACCTTTAAAAGATTACATTGAATCTGAAAAACCACTTCTTGCAATTTGCGGTGGTTATCAAATGCTCGGTCAGTACTATGTTAATTCCGAAGGGAAAAAAATTCAAGGAACGGGAATTCTTGGACATTATACTGAAAATTTACGAACTGACCGTTTTATTGGTGATATTGAAACTCACAATGAAGAATTTGGTGAAACATATTATGGTTTTGAAAACCATTCAGGAATTACCTATCTGTCTGATGACGAAAAGCCACTAGGAACCGTCGTTTACGGTGGTGGAAATAATCCAGATGATCAAACAGAAGGTTTAATTTACAAAAATACTTTTGGAACTTATTTCCATGGGCCAATTCTTTCAAGAAATGCACGACTAGCTTATCGTTTGGTGACTACTGCTCTTTACCAAAAATATGGAGAAGAAATTCAACTCCCTGCTTTTGAAGAGATTTTAGCTGACGAAGATAAAGGCCAACAAATTGGGGACCTCAAACGTAAAGTTGAAAAATAATAAAAAAATTACTGATGAAATTTCTGTCAGTAATTTTTTTATTTCTTAAAAAGCTGTCAGTAAAATTTTTAATGATTAATCTACTGATTTCAAAGCCCCGAGCATATCTACGGCTTTTAGTTTGAAATGAACGACAATAGCCAGTAAAAGAGTGGTTGCAAAAGTAATTGCTGCTGACAATAAAAGATTTGTCCAAAGTAGCCCTGGTGCAAACATAATTTGGTCAGCTGACAATTGGTTCATAATAACCTGATGGAAATAATCCCCCAAACCAAAACCAACCAGAATTCCTAAAAGGCTTAATAAAATCGTTTCCCGATAAATATAAAGTGTGACTTCACGGTCATAGAATCCTAAAACTTTGATTGTGGCTAATTCGCGAATTCTCTCGGAAACATTGATATTTGTTAAATTATAGATGACAACAATCGCAAGTAAAATGGCACAAGTAATCAAAACAATCATGACACTATTAATGCCATACATAAAGGATTCAATCACCTTTTTGAGGTCACTATTTTGTGAAACAGCTTGAATTCCGTCTTCTTGCATAAATTGAGCTGACATTTTTTGAATATTATTTGTAGACGCATTTTTCAACTTAATCAATTGGGCATTTGCCACAAAATCTTTTTTAAAAACCTTTTGGTAAACCGATTGATTCATGAAAATATAATGGCCCATATACATTTCAGTAATTGCTGCTACTTTTATCTTATGAGGCTGATTTTCACTATCTTTTAGTGTCAGAGAATCACCAACTTTAAGGTCTAAAAGTTCAGCAAATTTTTCTGAAAGGACTGCTCCAGAGTTATTTAATTCAATTTTTTGACTATTTTTACGAGATTTTAAGCTAATGTATTTTGATAAATCATCAGAACGATTTGTCGCAATTAAGTTAACCTCTTGTTTCTCTAATTTGCCACTGGCTTCTTTTGTCAAATTTTCAAAGGCAATCGGCAAATAATTCTCAATTTCTGATGAGGCTAATTCTTTATCTATCTCTTCTTTTTCTTTGTCATTTACTTTATTTTTTTCAATAGTAATCATGTCATAGTGCAAAATTTGACCAAATTGTTTATTTGATAAACCAGAAATGGAATCACGAATTCCAAATCCCATGACAAGTAAAGCGGTACAGCCAGCGACACCAAAGATAGTCATTAACATTCTCTTTTTATAGCGAAATAGATTTCGAGCCGTCACCTTATAAGTAAAACTCATTCTTTTCCAAATAAAATTAATTTTCTCTAAAAGAATCCGTGAGCCTGCTTTTGGTACTTTTGCTAAAAAGAGACTGGCTGGTACTTCTTTTAGTTCCATTCGGACAACCCAATATGCTGGAAAAAGACTACAAGCAATAGCTATCGCAAAAGCAACTATTGTCCATAAAGGAGAGAATGTTAACCGTAAATTGCTAAAGGTAGATGAAGCTGTGTAAGCATTAAATACCGCTATCGGCAAAAAGGTATGTCCAATAATTGTTCCTACTAAAGCTCCTAAACCGCTAGAAACTAATCCATAAACCATAAATTTCTTACGAATGTCACGGTTTGAATATCCCAATGCCTTCAGTAATCCAAGATTTCCTCGCTCTTCTTCCACAAAACGAGTCATTGTTGTCAAACTCACTAATAAAGCAATCGCAAAAAGGACCACTGGAAAAATATTTGAAAGGCTGTCAATTCTTGTTGAGTCATCTAAAAATGTCTTGTAGCCCGGATTTCCTTCTTTACGATTATTAATTTGATAAGTCGGTTTTTCAAGCTGGTTTAGGTCTGTTTCCTGTTTAGCAAGCTCTGCTTTAGCTTTAGCAATCTTTTCTTTTCCAGTATTAATTTGATTTTGCCCTGCATTGATTTGCTCAATCGCTTGAGCGGATGCATTTTCCCCAATTTGATTCTTTTGAGCGATTAATTGATTTTCTTGTTGAGTGAGCTGATTTTCTTTGTCAACTATTTGACTTTTCGCTTCATTAATCTGTTTTTCTGGGCCAGTTTTCAGTGCTGCCAAGCGTTTTTCTGGTTGATTCTTAAAAGTATCTTCTAAGGTTTTTTGTTCTGTTTTTAAACGGCTATCGTACTTGCCATCAAAAATGGAAATATTTTGTAAGTTTTTATAGGATAGGCGAGCAATCATATACACCTCAGAATCAAAGGCTTCCTTGGTCACAAGCGCATAACCGTTAAGTTTACCCGTTCCTACTGTTGTTGAGCCAAAATCACTTTTATCGACATATTCACTTGATTTCACAAAACCAACAATTTTAAAGGAATGATTTTTTATTAAATCAGAATCCTTAGATTTGGGAGGAGTAAAATCAATGGTTTGTCCTATTTTATATTGCCCATCATATAAATAATCTAAAGCAATTTCTGAATCCTTTTGAGGCAACTTGCCTGTTATTAACTCATAAGTTGATAATTTATCTGGTTTAGAAAATACACGCAGACTGTTTTCTTTTCCTTTGATTACCAAATCTTGAAAATAACCAAATTCTGCTTTTTTTATGCCCTTGGTTTCGTTAATTAGTTGCTGGTCAGAATGATCCAAGCCCAAAGTTGAAGTTAGCGTCAAATCTGCTAAATGGTATTGAGCATAAAAATCTTCCGCTGTTCTTCTCATATCAGGTCCAGAAACTTTTAGTCCGACAAAAGCAAAAGTTCCTAACAACATCAAGGAAAAAATAGAAAGAAAGCGACCTAAGGAACCCGTAATTGACCTGCGAATTTCTTTATTTAAGGTTTTTTTTCGCATAGCTTACCACTCAATTCTATCAATATCTTCTGGTTGGCTATTATTATCAATTTGTTTAATTTTTCCATCATGCATTTGAATAACACGGTTGGCAATTGGAGCAATTGCAGCATTATGCGTGACAATAATAACTGTTTTTCCTTCTTTTCTGGCCATATCTTGGAGAATTTTCAGTATCTGTTTTCCTGTATGATAATCCAAGGCACCTGTTGGCTCATCACAGAGCAAGATTTTTGGATTTTTTGCTATGGCACGCGCAATAGCTACCCTTTGCTGCTCACCACCAGAAAGTTGGGAAGGAAAATTATGAAGCCGATGTTCCAGACCAACACTTTTCAGCACTTCTTTAGCGTCCAGAGCATTTTCGACAATCTCAGAAGCTAATTCGACATTTTCTAATGCTGTCAAATTATTGACAAGATTATAAAATTGAAAAACGAAACCAACAGCATAACGTCGGTAAGTAATCAATTCTTTATTTGAAAAATTAGAGATTTTTTCCTCATCAATAATAACCTCTCCCTCATCATTTGTATCCATTCCTCCTAAAATATTTAGGACTGTTGATTTACCTGCCCCAGAGGAACCTAAAATGACAGCCAATTCTCCTTTTTCAATTTCAAAATTTACTTGGTCATTGGCATAAATCTTCTCTTGTCCTGATTGATAGATTTTAGACTCATTAATCACTTCAATAAATGTCATCTTATCCCTCCTTTTTGTTGTAAACGTTTTAGTTAATTATATCATAATTACATTTTACTTCTTATTCAAGTCCTCATCATTTTTAATAAAAAAATTACTGACAGAAATCCTGTCAGTAATTTTTTGTTTATTTCCAAAAATCATCAAAAACACTAATTGGTAAGTGACGTTTATGTTGTGTTTTATTCCACCATGCTTCGATTTTAGCCTTAGCATCCTCAGAAATCACTTTACCTTCTGTGTAGTCATCAATATCATTGTAAGTCACACCTAATGCAATCTCGTCAGCAAGTCCTGGTTTTCCTTCTTCAAGATCTGCAGTCGGAACTTTCTCATAAATGGCTGGATCAGCGCCAAGTTCAGCCAAGAGTGCTTTTCCTTGGCGTTTATTTAAGCGAAAAAGTGGGAGCAAGTCTGCTCCACCATCACCAAATTTTGTGAAAAATCCAGTAATATTTTCTGCTGCATGGTCTGTTCCAAGAACCGCTCCTTGATATTGACCAGCCACAGCATACTGAGTAATCATACGTTGACGTGCCTTAATATTTCCCTTGTTGAAATCTGATACTTCAATTCCAGCTTCATTGAGGGCTGCCACTTGTCCTTCAACAGCAGCTTTAATATTTACTGTCAAACTGACATCGGGTTGAATGAAAGCAAGCGCACGTTGGGCATCTTCTTCATCAGCTTGAACACCATATGGCAGGCGAATTGCTACAAATTTATAAGTCTCATCAGCAGTTTCTTGACGCATTTCTTCGATAGCAATTTGAGCCAGACGACCTGCTAAACTAGAATCTTGACCACCAGAAATCCCTAATACAAAAGACTTAATGAAAGGATATTTTTTTAGATAATCTTTCAAAAAATCAACTGACACCCTAATTTCTTCTTTAGGATCAATGACTGGTTTCACACCAAGTTCTTTAATAATTTCATCTTGTAATGTCATTTTATCTTCCTTTTACTGACAGTTTCTATATTTTACTGACAGCTCTGTCATTAACTATTTTTAATCTAAAATTTTGCTCATATAGAATTCATCAATGTATTTCCCATCAACACACACTGCCTCACGGCGAACGCCTTCTATTGTGAATCCATGTTTTTGAAAAAGGGCAATCGCAGCATAGTTATTAATCATTACCGTTAATTCCAAGCGTTTTACTGCTTTTTCTTTTGCCCATCTTTCTAATTCCTCAAAAAGTTGAGAACCAATTCCTTGGTGTTGAAATTCTTCAATAATTCCTACAACAACATAGGCCGTATTTCTAATTCGATTAGCATTTCCTCTTTTGGCTGACAGAAATCCAACAAATTTTCCATCAACATCAGCACCAACTAAAAAATCAAAACGTGAAATTCGACCAATTGTTCGGCTAAAATCAAATCTTCGCTCCTCTGGTTCAAGCATCATGAACTTACTTTCTGTATCCAATTGCTTTTGGACATCCCAGAAAAGTCTTGCATCACAGAGGTCTATTCGTCTTATTCTCATCATTCATCATCCAATCTCGTCATTGATACTGTTGTACGCACCTGTGAAATTAGGCGCATTTTATGATTCCATAATTCTTGTGACAAATCTACTGGGTAAGGTTGAGGATTCAAATCACGTTTATATTCATCCCAAAGTTCCTCAAGGTTTTCACGAGCAAATTCTTTAATTTCTTGCAAGCTTGGCAATTCATAAATCAATTCGCCGTCCACAAAAATATCTTTCAAAAGTGGATTGGCATTGAAGTCTCGCACATTTTTATTGATGTAGGTATAAAGCGGGTGGAACATGTAAATTTCTTCTGCTACATCTGGACGTTCATCAGAAAATGTAATATAATCCCCCTCTGATTTGCCATCTGCTTTTTTGGTGATTCGCCAAACTTGTTTTTTACCTGGTGTAGAAACTTTTTCAGCATTACTTGAAAGTTTAATGGTATCCTGCATTTGACCACTTTCATCTTCCATAGATACTAATTTATAAACTGCACCAAGCGCTGGCTGATCATAAGCCGTAATTAATTTAGTTCCAACTCCCCAAACATCAATTTTTGCTTTTTGCATTTTTAAACTTAAAATTGTGTTTTCATCTAAATCATTTGAAGCGTAGATTTTTGCATCAGTAAATCCTGCTTCATCAAGTTGCTGACGAACTTTTTTCGAGATATAGGCCATATCTCCAGAATCAATTCGTACACCTTGGAAATTAATTTTATCGCCAAATTCACGCGCCACTTTAATCGCTGAAGGAACACCAACTCTTAAAGTATCATAAGTATCAACAAGGAAAACACAATCTTTATGTGTCTGTGCGTATGCTTTAAAAGCCTCATAATCGTTCCCATAAGATTGAACTAAAGCATGAGCATGTGTTCCACTAGCCTTCAAACCAAAGATTTTAGCTGCACGAACATTTGATGTCGCATCAGCGCCACCAATGATTGCTGCGCGTGTTCCCCAAATGGCTGCATCCATTTCTTGAGCTCGTCTTGTCCCGAATTCCAACAAAGGGTCATCTCCAATTACAGATTTGATACGAGCAGCTTTGGTAGCGATCAAAGTTTGGAAATTTATAATATTAAGAATAGCTGTTTCGACCAACTGACATTCCGCAAGCGAACCTTCAACTTGCACTAAAGGTTCATTAGCAAAAGCGAGTTGTCCTTCTTGCATCGCTCTAACTGTTCCTGTAAAACGCAATTCTTTTAAATAATCTAGAAAATCTTCCGGATAATCTAATTCACGTAAGTAGGCAATATCCGTTTCCGAAAATTTAAGATTTTTTAAATAATCAACCATTCTTTCTAAACCAGCAAAAATAGCATATCCATTTTTAAAGGGCATCTCACGGAAAAAAACCTCAAAGACCGCCTGACGCTGATGTCGTCCAAGCTCAAAGTAAGTTTGCATCATATTAATTTGATATAAGTCCGTATGTAATGTAAGACTGTCGTCTTGATATAGATGTGGCATAATTTTTTCTCCCATATTCACTTCCGCTAATCATACCGATTTTAACGCAATTCTAATCTTTATTTTATCAAATTTTACCCTAAATTTGTACTGGGAACCCTTTATAATTATACAATAAATTATAATTTAAATTTCGCCATGTATTTTATATAAAACTAGTCAATTTTTTGCTCCACTTATGTTTTTTGTACTACAATATAAGTAATGGAGAAAGGAGAGGATTATGATTAGTTATCTAAAGAAACTACTTAAACAAAATGATAGTGTAAAGATCCACTTAATAGACGGAAGTGTCGTCTCTGCCTTACATTTCAAGAAAGGTTATAGCAATGGAAACTGCCTTGTAATTGACGAAGATAATGTCGAGCACTATATTAACAGTAGATACATTGTTCAAATAGAATCTTAAATCAAAGAACTCCCTTGAGGAGTTTTTCTTTAGTCTTATGGATTACGATAAGCTATGGTACAATATAAAATAACTAATTCAAAAGATTGGTATATTAAATAATTAAGGAGAAAGCCCCCTTATGAATAAAGGGAATAGAAAAAAAGTAGGTCTATTAGGAGGAAATTTTAATCCAATTCATCATGCACATTTAATGATGGCTGACCAAGTTGCCCAACAAATGAATTTGGATAAGGTATTACTAATGCCTGAAAATATTCCACCTCATGTCGATGAAAAAGAAACCATTTCTGCAAAACATCGAGTTAAAATGCTTGAGTTAGCAATCAAAGAAAATCCTAGACTCGGTCTTGAGTTGATTGAAATTGAACGTGGTGGAAAATCTTACAGTTATGACACGCTCAAACTCCTGACCGAAGCTAATCCCGATACCGATTATTATTTTATTATTGGTAGCGACATGGTGGAATATCTTCCCAAATGGTACAAAATTGATGAACTCCTAAAACTTGTGACATTCATTGCCTTAAGAAGAACGGATACAATCTCCAAAAGTCCTTATCCTGTTACTTGGCTTGATGCTCCCTTGTTACCAATTTCTAGTACAATGCTAAGGGAAATGTTTGCCAAAAATATTGAACCCACTTACTTCTTACCTCAAAGCGTTATTGATTACATTAAAACTGAAAAATTATATAAAAAAAGATGACCCAGAGAGGTCATCTTTTTATTTAAACTTCCAAATTTAGAACTTCTTGCGCATAGATGGATGAATTCCCATTCAAAACATAGGCAATTGTCATAATTGGTAGGATATATTGAACCGAACCGAAACCAAAGACCTCCGCAGCAATAAAAATTGGGCCAAAATAAGAGTTTGTTGCGGCTGAAAAAATTGAAACATAACCCGCAGCAGCCACAAATTCGACAGGTAAACCAAAGAGCATAGCCAAAGCTGCACCCAATGTTGAACCAATAGCAAAGAGTGGTGTGACTTCCCCACCTTGGAATCCAGCAGAAATTGATAAAAGCGTAAAGATTAATTTTAATATCCAATCATATCCATTGATATGTCCACCATTAAAACTTAAAGAAATCAAATTTGTCCCAAGACCAGCATAACGGTCCAAATGAATAACAAGTAAGCCAATTGAGATGACAATTCCCATCAAAATAATTCTATAATAAGGATTAACAATTCTTTTAGCAACGGTTGCTTTCATAAAAGCTAAAGATTCCGCAAAAAATCTTCCTACAAGTCCAAAACAAACGGCAATGACAGCCAATTTTAATAGAACCAAAGGGTCAATATGAATGTTAGTATTGATTGCGAAAGAAAATTTTTCTAATCCCAAACTGCTTGAAGTCCAACTTGCAACATATGAACCAACCAAAGCTGGGATTAAAGCTCTATACTCAATTTTACCCAACATTAAAATTTCAATAGCAAAGAAAGTTGCCGCGATTGGCGTTTGAAAGAGCCCTGCAAAACCAGCAGCCATACCAGTAATCAAAAGAATTTTTTTAGCCTCTTTTGCTGAGAGTTTTTTACCAATCGCATGTCCAATCACACCACCGATTTGAACTGCAACTCCTTCACGACCAACACTAGCACCAAATAAATGAGAAAGCCAAGTCGAGAAAACAATCAACGGAACAAGACGCTTTGGAATATCTTCTCGCCCATGATTCCCCGCTTCAAAAATTAGGCCCATTCCTTTTTGGCTGTCTTTACCAAAATTCTTATAAATATAAACGATTAAGAGACCGGCTAAGGTTAAAAATGGAATTAAATATAGGGCATGACTGTCTCTAAATTCAGTAATATAGATAAGACCTCGACCAAATATAGCATCAACAATACCAATTAATCCCCCAATAATTACAGCTAAGAAGACATATAAAATTGCGCTTCTTGAAATTCCTACTTTAAAAAAATTCATTTTTGAAACTCCTTGTTTGTGAGTTTAACTCACCTTATAATATTTTGCAAAACAAAAGGCGCTACAAACAAGACTACTTGGAGATAGCCTTTTGTTTGTAGGCGCCATTAGTTTTAAGATTTTATTCTTAAAGCGGTTTCGGGTGTGCACCATACCCATCATTTATTAATATTTATTTTAACATTTTATGAAATATTTGCAAGAAAAAGCTCAGTCACGCATCCCATTCTTACGTTGAATTTCTTTAAGTTTATCCGGAGTAACATCTTCTCCTGTTTTTTCATCGATAACTTTGATGGTTTCAACTTGTGAGCGGAAATTTGCTTTAACACTATCGAGGTAAGCACGACGTAAAAGGGCTTGTTCTTCAAGCTCAGCTTCTGATAATCCTTCGGTTTTTTTCTTACGTGCCAATTCATTAATGCGTTCTACTTGTTCATTTGTAATTGCCATTTCTTAGTTCCTTTCTTCGTAAATATTTTTAAAATTACTGACAGAACTCAAAGTTTACTGACAGCTTTTTAAAGTCATAAATAAACTTTCTGTCAGTAAATTTATCAATTTTATTTTGTATTAATCAAAGAAAAATCAGCCATAACGCTTGTTAATGCAACAACTTCTGACAACAACGCAATACGATTATCACGAACTGATAAATCTTCAGCCATTACCATTACACTTTCAAAGAAAGTTTCAATTGCAGGTGCAAGTGAATGAACAATTGCTCTGAATTTTTCTTCATCAGGCATATAAGTCCATTGATTTTGAAGAGAAATAACAACGTTATAAAGAGCTTCTTCTGCATCTTCTTCAAAAAGTGTTGGATTTATTTCTTTAATATCTTTTGCTTTTTTAACCAAATTAATTGAACGTGAAACATTTTCAATTGCTGGTTTAAAAGGTTCGTGAAGTTTGTGCCCATCAATGACAAAAGCCGATTCCATCATGTTTGTAATATCAAAGCTTGAACTATTAATTACCGCTTCAACAATATCATGACGATCGAGTTTTTCAAGCAAGAGCTTTTGAATACGTGCTTTAACAAATTCCAAAATTTCAAGATGATTTTCACCTTCAAATTGGTCGATAAATAAAGAGAAATCGAAATGCCAATTCATTTTTTCAATAATACGAATCAAGCCCTGTACTGCTCGACGTAAGGCATAAGGGTCATTTGAACCAGAAGGAATTAAACCAACATTAAAGAAAGAGAGGACTGAATCAATTTTATCAGCTGCTGCAAGCACAGAACCAACTTTTGTTTCAGGCAATTCTCCCTCGGCTGAAGTTGGCATATAATGTTCACGAATTGCTGCAGAAACATTTGCATTTTCACCAGCTAAAAGCGCATATTTTTCACCCATTACCCCTTGCAATTCATCAAATTCTCCGACCATTCCTGTCAAAAGGTCAAATTTATAAATTTCAGCACTACGGGCAACATCTCTGTTTTCTTCATCTGTCAAACCAGCAATATCAGATAATTTAGCGGCTATTTCTTTTGTTCGTGCCATGTGTTCAGTAATTGAACCAATTTTAGCATGGAAAGTTACTTTAGCAAGTTTAGCGACCAAATCTTCAATTTTAAGTTTTTGGTCTTCTTTCCAGAAAAACTCTGCATCTTCAAGACGAGCAACCAAAACTTTTTCATTTCCAAGCACTACGTTTTCAATATTTTCAGCGTTCCCATTACGGACAGAGATAAAGTTTGGTGCGAGTTGACCTTCTTGGTTATAAACTTCAAAATAACGTTGATTATCACGCATTGATGTTACTAAAACTTCTGCTGGAACAGAAAGATACTTGGGATCAAATGAACCAACAAAGGCAGTTGGATATTCAACAATATTATTTACTTCTTCTAATAAATCTTTATGCAAAGTAACTTGCCATTTGTTTTCAGACGCAAGAGCTAAAATTTGAGCAGAAATTTCTGCTTTACGATGTTCAGCATCAACTAAAACAAAGTTTTCTGGCATTTTGCTAGCATAATCGTTGGCATTTTTGAGTTCAACCTCAACATTTGCCAAGAAACGGTGGCCTCGTGAAAAACGATTTGCAGTTACATCTAATAAATCAAAAGCAACAACTTTATCTTCTAGAAGTGAAACAATCCATTGAATCGGACGAACAAAAAGAAAATCATTATTTCCCCATTTCATATAAGTTGAGAAAGTCATTTTTGCGATGACTTCATCGCCAACTTTAGACAGAATTTCTTCTGCTTTTACTCCGTCAATATGTTTTTTAGCATAATAATAATCACCCTTAAGGATTAAATCATCTGGAGTAGCTCCTTGTCCTCTTGAGAAACCTTGAATCGCTTTTGACCAATTCCCTTGCGCATCTTTAGCAATTTTAGCAGATGGACCTTTAACTTCTTCATCAATCGCTTCTGACGCTTCTGCCAAACCTTCAACAATAATTGCTAAACGACGTGGAGTTGAAAATTTAATAATTTTATCAAATTCTAAACGATTTTCTTTAAGAAAAGTTTCCATTCTTTCGGCTAATTGATTGATTGAAGGAGTCACCAAATGTGCTGGAATTTCTTCCAAACCAATTTCAAGTAAGTAATTTGTCATTATTTTTCTTCTCCTTCTACAATCTTAGTATATTTTCCTTTTTTACCAAGGTATTTTTCACGCAACGCTTCATCTTTTAAGAGCGGGAAACCAAGTTTTGCACGTTCTTCAATGAAAGTTTTTGCTACCTTACGTGCCATTGTACGAACGCGATGCATATAGCCTGCACGCTCAGTTACAGAAACTGCTCCACGTGCATCAAGTAAATTGAAGGTATGTGAAGATTTTAAAATATAATCATAAGCTGGGTGAACCAAGCCTTTATCTAATAAATCAAGCGCTTCTTGTTCATATTCTCCAAAAAGTTTAAGTAAAAGCTCTTGGTTTGATTCTTCAAAGGCAAATTTAGAATGTTCGTATTCAGGTTCTTTGAAAATATCTCCGTAAGCTACGCCATTCCCCCATTCAAGGTCATAAACAGAATCAACCTCTTGAATAACTGTCGCAATACGTTCTAAACCATAAGTGATTTCTGAAGTTACGGAATCAACTTCAATTCCTCCGACTTGTTGGAAATAAGTAAATTGAGTACATTCTTGCCCATCAATCCAAACTTCCCATCCAATACCAGCACATCCCATTGAAGGATTTTCCCAGTTATCTTCAACAAAACGGATATCATGTTCTAAAGCATCAATTCCAAGTTCAGCTAAACTTTGAAGATAAAGTTCCTGGATATTTTTTGGAGATGGTTTTAATACAACTTGGAACTGGTGGTGTTGGAACAAACGATTTGGGTTTTCACCATAACGACCGTCTGCAGGACGACGTGAAGGTTGCACATAAGCAGCTCCCCAAGGTTCAGGTCCGTTTGAACGCAAGAAAGTGTAAGGGCTCATTGTTCCTGCTCCTACTTCATTATCATAAGCTTGCATCAAATTTGCCCCCTGTTTAGACCAAAAGCCTTGTAGGGTCAAGATAATATCTTGAAATGCTAGTTTTTTATTTGCCATTATTTTCCTCCGAAATTCAAAAAACCGCAATTCACACACTCATCAATCCTCGAAAAAATCCGAAAAGAGACAAAGGGTGCAAATGCACGGTTCCACCTTTATTTTTTACTTTATTTGTGTTTATTACAGTTTTAAGTTAAGCCATTATTGTTCTCGAACTTTCACTGTCTTCGAGTCGCTACCTATAAATTCTAGCTCTATTTTCCCATTTTGTCAAGGCAAAATAAACTGATGACCTTACTTCTGTCTTATTTGGTATCAATTTTCTGGTTTATCTATCATATTCAAACATAATTATTTTCTTGAATAAAAAGTAAATTGCCTTCATCATCAATGTTGATTTCTGATTCTATAAGAGAATAGTTATCAATTTCAGATTGAATAATGAGTGTATTTCCCCACTTTTCAACTTTTTTTTCTGACGAAAGGACAGGTTTATCGATAATGATATCAATTCCCAAAAGCTGTTGAGCTAACATCTGGTTCATTTCTTCTCCAAGTTGACTTAATAAAATAATGACATCAACTTCAAGGTTCTTTAATCTTTTAACTATGAAATCTGCCTTATCAAAAGGGTTAGAAAAGATAGTCTCCGCACTCGGATGTGAGCGATAAACAATATCCATTGTTGTCAAACCAAATATTCCTATTTTCTTACCTGATGCCGTATTTTTAAGGAGATAAGGAACAAATTTTCCTTCTTTTACTAAAGGATTTAAAAGTTTATCATTCTCAAAATTAACATTAGCGGCTAAAATTGGAAAATTTATTTTATTTAGATTTTCCACTATTCCTTTTGAACCCTCATCAAATTGATGACTTCCCAATGTCGTCGCATCAAAAGGAATGGTATTTAGAAGGTCTTGCTCATCATTTTTGTGCTCAATGTTATTAAAAATGCTATTTCCATCTCCCAAAACTAAAGTTTCTATGACTCTTTTTTTATTCTTTTCTTTGATTTTATTAATTAAAGAAAAATCCTTATCAAGTGTGAGATGAGTATTATTTATATGTAGAATGCTAAGTTTCATTATCACAACCAAACCTATATATAGTATTTAATATCTATATTTTATCACAAAAAACACAATATATTGTGTTTTAAACTTTTTTCTAAAAATAAAAAGATGACTTGCGTCATCTATTTAATGATTTCGATTATAAATCACACTCGAAATAAATGAAAGAATAATGAATATAGCTCCTAAAAGTCCTGTAACAACCTCACCAATCTCCCATTTGATACTTGCTAAAATTAAAAATGCAAGCGTGAGAATGGCCCAATGTGCTCCGTGTTCAAGATATACAAGGTCATTCAATGTTCCTTTTTGAACAAGATAAAGCGTAAGACTTCTTACAAACATCGCTCCAATCACACCTAATCCTAAAAGAATAATAATCGGGTCTGCTGTAATTGCAAAGGCACCTATTACCCCATCAAAACTAAATGAAGCATCTATTACTTCCAAATATAAGAATAAAGCAAGTCCGGCCTTACCAGTCGCAACCACACTACTTGTTGTGCTCGCAACTTTGCTATGACTCATCGTTTCTCCAAAACCGTCAACAAGCTTGAAAGTTAGGATTCCTAGAATTCCAGCAAATAAAACAGCGTGAGCATCTTTAGCAATAAATTCCGATGTGATTAAAAGCAAAATAATGGAAATAATTGCATTTGCTGCCGGAAAATTTCCAATTTTTTGAAGGATTTTCTCTGGTATTTTAAGCCAAGTATGTGCCCGTTCATCAAAGAAAAATCCTAAGGCTAGCATCAATAGAAACATTCCACCGAAAGCTGCGATTTGTGGATGAGCATGATGCAAAATATAACCATAGGTTCCTACTGTATTGGGATTTCCTTTTTCTAAAGCTAATTTTAATGCACTGATAGGGTCAATTTGAGCTGACACTCCAACAATCAAGAGTGGAAAAATCAAACGCATTCCAAGAACGGCAATCAAAACTCCTAAAGTTAAGAAAGCTTTTTGCCATGCAGAACTCATTCGTTCGAGAATACGTGCATTCACAATAGCGTTATCCATAGATAAGGAAATTTCTAGAACAGCAAGAATAAGCGTAATAAAAAGTCCATTCCACCCGGCATAAATAAATGCGATAATTAGGGCAATTAAACTAACAATAAATGAGCCTCTGAATATTTTCATAGGTCTCCTCTTCTAAAATAATCTTCTCATCTATTCTAACATACTTTTTACACTCTCACTGTGCCTAGAACTATGCTTTGCCTGATAAAGATTATCGTAAAAATGAGCAAAATCGTAAATGAAATTGTCAAAACAAGGTCCACTTTTGCTTTTGAAAAGACTTTTATGAGTAAATAATAGAAACTTATTCCAAGTAAGGCTCCAAGTGAGTTAGTGATGAGGTCAGTAATATCCGTTGCGCCAATGGCAAGAAGATATTGTAGACTTTCAAATGAAAAACTTAATAAAATGGAAATTGCCCATTTATTTAAAAAGGAGATTTTTGGTGCATTCATAGTCAATAAAATACCAAAAGGAATAAAAGCTAGAATATTAAATAAAACCTCGCGACGACCGCCGGACATGGCTAAAGGTGTCAGATTAAGACTTCTTGTATTTGTCATTTCAAGAAAAGCAAGTGGCTGAAAAGAAAGTTTAAATAATACCAGCCAAATCAATCCCAATATATAAATGAAAAATAAAAGTTGTGCTAATTTTTTTGTCATTTTTCTCCTTTCTTAAGAAAATAGGTTTTCGATTGCTGTTCTTTTTAATATTTTAACTGATTTAACTTAAACAGAAATGTTTATCAGTTATGATATAAATAAAAAGGGAATTCTCCCTTTTTACGATTAATATTTTATGACAGGACTTCAACTTCTACTTGTTGACTGTCCCCTTTTTTCATGCTTATTTTTCCATTAAAAGTTTCTGTCAGTAAATTCATGACTTCGTCAATCTTTTCTTCATCAATAAAACATTTTACTTTGATATCTGATAAAAACTCACTATCCGAAATTTTGATTTTTTGGTCAATTAAAAATCGCTGTAAGCTGTCATAGAGGCTATAATCAAGATTTAAAATAAGCTCACGTTGGTTGATAAATTCAACTAAACCAACAGCTTCGATGGCATGATTTACACTGCCCGCATAAGCACGAATTAAACCACCAGCACCTAATTTTATTCCACCAAAATAACGAGTAACAACGGCACAAACATTGATAATTTCTTTTTTCTTTAAAATTTCAAGCATCGGAACACCGGCAGTCCCTGACGGCTCTCCATCATCACTTGTTCGTTGAATTTCTTGACGGTCACCAAATGTATAGGCGAAACAATTATGATTGGCTTTCCAGTGTTCTTTTTTGATTTTCGCAATAAAATCACGCGCTTCTTCTTCAGATGAAATTCTTTTCAAATGGCAAATAAATCGTGATTTTTTGATTTCCTCTTCATTGATAAAATCAGTTTTTATAGTGATAGTCATGCTACTGATTTTAACAAATTTTGTTACATTTTAACAGCATTTTCGTATAGAATAGTATGAGCACTAATCAAGAAAAGTTATTTGGTCGTTTATTATTAAAAAATGATATTTTACAACTTATAAAAAGTACTGACAAGATTTCTGTCAGTAAAATTTTTAGCAATTTTTTGATAGAAGCGAAGGTGAATTCAATTTTGGGGATGACTTCAATTACTTCCAATAAAATAAAATGCAATCGCTGTGGGACTGTTCATATAAAAAATTCTGTCAAACTTCCAATTGATGCGTTTTACTGTCCAAGCTGTATTCAGTTGGGTCGAGTCCGTTCCGATGAATTCTTGTACTTTCTGCCCCAAAAGAATTTTCCAAAGAGATCATATATAAACTGGTCTGGAAAACTGACAGAGAACCAAAAATCAATTTCAAGCGCCCTCTGTCAGAAAATTAATTCTCATCGGCAAATAATTGTCCAAGCTGTGACTGGAGCTGGAAAAACTGAAATAATTTATCAAGTTATTGAGCAAATTTTAGAAAATGGTGGAATTGTTGGTCTAGCTAGTCCAAGAATTGATGTTTGCCTTGAACTTCATCAGCGATTATCACGTGATTTTTCCTGTAAGATTCCACTACTATATCATGATGGAGATAGCTATTTCAGAGCTCCATTAATAATAATGACCAGTCATCAGCTTTTACGCTTCAGGGAAGCTTTTGATTTACTGATTATTGATGAGGTAGATGCATTTCCCTTTAAAGATAATGAAATGCTTTATTTTGCGGCAGAAAAAGCAAGAAAAATGGAAGGAAATTTAATATATTTAACCGCAACTTCTACTGACAAACTTGAAAAAGATATAAAGAACCAAAAACTTTATCCTTTGTTTCTCCCGCGTCGTTTTCACAATTTTCCTTTAGTGATGCCTAAATTTTTTTGGAAAAATAAATTTGATAAGAAATTAATTGAGCAAAGAAATAGTGGCTTTCCACTTCTAATTTTTGCTGCTGAAATTGAATCTGGACAAGAATTTGCAAAACAACTACAACTAAAATTTCCTAAAGAAAAAATTGCTTTCGTTGCCTCAACAACAAATAACAGATTGGAAATTGTCAAAGCCTTTAGAAAGAAGGAAATCACTATTTTAATAGCGACTTCAATTCTTGAACGTGGGGTAACTTTTCCAAATGTTGATGTTTTTGTCATCAATAGTGAGCACCCAAACTTCACTAAATCTGCACTAATACAAATGGCTGGACGTGTTGGTCGTAGTCCTGAGCGTCCAATAGGCTTGGTTAGTTTTTTTCATTACGGAAAATCAAAAGCAATGTGTCAGGCAGTTAGAGAAATCAAAAAAATGAATCAACTTGGAGGTTTTTCATGATAAAGTGTTTGCTTTGTTCAAGAAATATTGCTCAAAACTTTCTATTTAGTGAACTTTTCCTACTCAAAATTCCTCAAAATCTTTTATGCCACAAATGTCAAAAAAATTTTGAAAAGATTCCTGAAATTCACTGTCCTCGCTGCTGTAAGCCAAATATCCATGAGATATGTACTGATTGTCAAAAGTGGGAAAAAAGAGGATACAGAATTAGACATCAGGCAATCTTTCACTACAATCAAGCAATGAAAGATTATTTTAGTCGGTACAAATTTGTGGGAGATTATCGATTATACCAAATTTTTGAAACCTATTTTAAAAACATTTCCCCAAAATCCTCTTTGGTTCCGATTCCTATTTCACCAAAAAGATTAGAGGAACGTGGTTTCAATCAAGTGACTGCTTTTCTTCAACAAGAGAATTTTATTGAACTTCTTGAAAAAGAGAATTCGGTCAAACAATCTAGCCTTAATCGAAAAGAACGATTGGAAAGTCCAAATCCTTTTCGATTAAAAAAAGGGCTAAAAGTCCCTACAAAAGTTATATTAATTGACGATATTTATACAACAGGTACCACCTTATATCACGCATCACAAATTCTAAAAGAAGCTGGTGTTCATGAAATAAGGAGCTTTTCTCTCTGCCGTTAATCATTAAATCAAATAAAAAAGCCTTTCAGCTTTTTATAAATTCTTTATTTCATCTGACCATTCAATAATCTTTAAATTACTAAATCTTTCTTGCCACCTAGCAACCTTATTTTCATAAAGTATTCGATTATTATCGACATGATAAATTGGCCGAATTGTTTTAGTAAAAATATCTTCTAAGCCGTAGGGAGCAAAAATTTCAATATTGCGTGAATTACCACTTATGCCTACAGCATGAACCTTAGCAATCCAACGCTCAATCGCATTTTCTGTGTTTTTATACGGTACTTTATTTCCATTATGCCAAAGATGCATGTATGCTTCATTATGAATATCAAATTGATAGGGAAATTTTTCAGATAAAACTTTTTCTAACTTTTTATCATTTTTAGCAGAGCTGTCAGCAGAAATCTCTTTATCAAAGTACACAATATCAATATCGTGAATTCCTGTCATTAAATTATTTCCGTCAGAATAATTCCAAACCGTTTGAAAGACACTTCCTGCGGCTAGATAATAATTAGGCAAATTTAAAACAGAAACTTCATCCAAAATGAACATCAATTCGGAGTTCTTTTTCAATATTCTTAGAAAATCATTTTTTCTATCCATTTCCGCTTATCCTCTAAAAGAAAAGATGCCAAATTTTAGGTAAAAATACAATCAGACCAACAATCAATGCAAATCCCGAAATAACTAAAACTGCCCCAGCTGCCATATCTTTGGCTCGTTTAGCACGCATATAAAATTGGTAATCTGATGCTAAATCCACCACATTTTCGATAGCAGAATTAAAAAGTTCTGCCATAAAAACTAGAAAAATTGACAACAACAAAAAGAGCCATTCAAATTCTGAAATTTGAAAAACGAGACCAAAAACAATGGCTAAAAAGGCTGCCAAAGCATGCTTACGCATGTTACGTTCTTCTTTAAAAGCTGTCCAAATTCCAGACAGTGCAAAGTCTAAACTCGAAAGTAAATTAGGATTTTTCCAACGGGCCCTATCCTCTTGAACAGGTCTTTTCCCATTATTAAAATCCTTTTTCTTAAAGAGTTTTACATCTTTATCTTGTGAGTCCATAGGCAGTTAAAATCTCCTCTTGCAAACCAAACATTTCTGACTCTTCTTCTGGTGTGTAGTGGTCATAACCATTGATATGCAAAAAACCATGAACAGCTAACCAACCATACTCACGTTCAATTGAGTGACCATAATCAGCAGCCTGTTCAGCAGCCTTGTCTATTGAAATAAACAGTTCACCAATAAATGGATCCATTTCTTCCAACAATTCCTCTGGTAATTCCATATCTTCATCAAAGAAAAATTCTGATTCATCAGGTTTGTATTCTAATGAGATAACATCGGTTGGTCGGTCAGTTTCGCGATATTGCAAATTCAACTCATGTGAACGAGCATTATCAACAAAAGTTACTGACATTTCTGTTGATTCTTTCAAATTTAGTTTTTTAGCAGCAAAAGCTAAAACTTCTTTAGTTTGTTCAATAATCTCACTTGGCACTTGGCCTGTTTCATCAACTAATTCTACGTACATTTTTTTCCTTATTTAATTACTGACAATAATTCATAAAATAGCCCTAAGTAGCTCAATATTTCTAGCTATTTCTATTATTTTGTCAGTAAATTTTAATACCAGACAGAACTGTCAGAGAATCTCTTATTCAATCTGTCATTTACAAACAACAATTACTTTCTGTCAGTCTTTTTTTGCAATATTTCCCTACAAAAAGACAAAATAGGCCCTCTTGTGGGAATTGATATGTCTTCTGGTAAATTATCAAATGCAAACCATTGACAGTCAAGAACCTCTGATTCTTCTAAAACAATCTCTCCAGAAAAATCGTTACAAGAAAAAACAGTATCAACAATATGGACTTCATCCCCATTAGGGTAGAAAAAGTGTTGTTCTACCCCAGAAGCTACAGTATACAAATTTATTTTTCTAGCTTTTAAGCCAACTTCTTCAAAGAGTTCACGTTTCGCTGCTTCTTCAACCTTTTCGTTCGGTTCAACTGACCCACCATGATAACACCATTTCCCATTATCAGCCCGTTTTTGAAGTAAAATTCCGCGATTTTCATCATAAATAATTAGGCTTGCACATGCAATTACCATTGGGACATGCCCAATTTTTTTGCGCAAATCCATGACATAACCTTCGGCCATTATTTCTTTCCTTCTTATCTAGAAATTTGATCAATCTGACATAACAAAAGTCTCAAACTATTCATCACCATAGGCTTTGATAATTTCAGCAACAACTGGATGTCGAACGACATCTTTTGCCATGAAATAGACAAAATCAATTGATTTCACATGGCTTAATTTATCTTTGGCATCAATCAAACCTGATTTTACCTTATTAGGTAAGTCAATTTGTGAAATATCTCCATTAACAATCATTTTAGAATTAAAGCCTAGCCGAGTCAAAAACATTTTCATCTGCATCGTTGTTGTATTCTGTGCTTCATCCAAAATGACAAAGGCATCATCAAGCGTACGACCACGCATGTAAGCAAGCGGAGCAATTTCAATAATTCCTCGTTCCATCATTCGCTCAGTTGCTGTCTTTCCTAAAATTTGGAAAAGAGCATCATAAACTGGTCGTAAATAAGGGTCAACCTTTTCTTGCAAATCGCCTGGTAAGAACCCAAGACTTTCACCAGCTTCTACCGCTGGCCTTGTCAAAATGATTCGTTTCACCTGACCATTACGTAAAGCTTGAACAGCCATCACAACAGCTAAAAAAGTTTTTCCTGTTCCAGCTGGTCCAATTCCAAAAACAATATCATGATGTTTGACAGAATCAACATAAGTTTTTTGAATTAGATTTTTTAGTCGAATTGACTTCCCGGCTGCATCTTTTGTTAATTCAATTTCGTAAAGTGCAGTGAAATTTTCAATATCATCATTTAAAACCATCTTTATTGCAATAATGACATCTGAAGCATGAACTGGAACTCCTCGGCCTACAAGTACCTGCAGAGCTTGGAGGGCTTTACGAGCTCGCTCTCTTGTCAATTCATCCTCAGAAACGATTTGAACCGTTTCGCCACGATAATTAATCTCAACCCCTAGTTGAGATTCAACTAACTTCAAATATTTATCTTGTACCCCAAAAAGTAGACTTGCATCTTCTGGATTTTCTAGTTTAAATTCAATTGAATTTTTATTCAAATACACAATCTCCATTAATCATTTTCTTACATTATAGCACATTTCATATTTTAATTTAAATCACACCTTACTGAATATAAAGAAAAACTCTATTTTAAAATAGAGTTAAATCAATTTTAGTAAGCCATCATTTTTTTATTGCCTCGATAAAGTTCTACGATTGTCCAAATTAATAAAAAGAGAACTCCCAAAATAAGAAAACCAGAAATAAGATGTGATAGTCCAATATTATGGGGTATAAAGTTGGCAATTTGATCTGGCAAACCAATCAAATTAAGATAGGTCAAAGCAATAACTGAAAGCCAGCCTAAACATTTAATAATCAAATTATTTTTAAAATCCCCCATCTCCTTTTTACTATTAGTCAACATCAACAAAGGAATAATTGAAAAAGGTAGAGCAAAGGCTAGAAAAACTTGAGAATTATTCATCAAATTATTAATTGCTTCATGCTGCGCTTTCAAAGTTTGTCCTTTTGTCATAGAGACGCAAATCAATACTGGAACAACTGAAAGCAAACGTGTCACTAATCTTCTGGCCCACATTGGCATTCTCATATGGATAAAACCTTCCATAATAACTTGACCTGTTAAAGTCCCTGTAATAGTAGAATTCTGTCCTGAAGCAAGTAGAGCTACGGCAAACAAAGTAGATAAAGCTCCTGTTTTTGCTACGTCCGCAAGCAGACCATTGCTTAAAACAGTTGGATCAGAGAGAGCGTCATATAAACCAAAGAATGAAGGATCATCAATCACGCCCGTTTTAAATACAGCAACTCCCATGATTAATAGGAGGGAATTCACAACAAAAGCCACTGTCAATTGAATATTAGAATCCCATGTTGAAAATCTTACCGCTCTAGCAACATCTGCTTTATCTTGATGATTGATTTTACGACTTTGTGAAATGGAAGAATGAAGGTACAAATTATGAGGCATAACTGTAGCACCAATAATTCCTAAGGCCCCTGTTAAAGGAGACATTCCTGCCACTGTTGGTGAAGAGGCAAACGTCCGGCTATTGGGGATAAATCCCTCAATTATTCCCTTCCAATCTGGATTTGACAAAGCGACTTGATAAGCAAAAATAACCAAAATGACTAAAATCAAACAGATAACAAGGGCTTCAATTTTTCTAAAACCTACTCTCGTCAATAACAAAAGCAAAAAGACATCAAGAACGGTAATAAAAACCGCTAAAATTAATGGGATATTAAATAAAAGATAAAGAGCGATAGCAGCACCAATTACTTCTGCAATATCCGTTGCCATTATGGCAAGCTCCGTTAATATCCATAAAACAATTCCTAGAGATTTACTTGTTCTTGCTCTTATAGCTTGAGCTAAATCCATTTGACTGACAATGCCCAATTTTGCCGACATATACTGAAGGAGCATTGCAATTAAACTTGACATCAGAATAACTGAAATCAGTAAGTATTGAAAGTTTTGTCCACCAGTTATTGAGGTTGACCAATTTCCTGGATCCATATAACCAACTGCAACCAAGGCACCCGGCCCTGAATAAGTTAGCAACATTTTGAAAAAGCCAACATTTTTAGGTACTTCTACTGTCCCATTTATTTCCTCTAAGGATTTTCCATTCGTATGATAAATCAATCGATGACGTTGATGTTCTTTATCATTCATTATTTCTCCTAGCTCTAAGTTGAATAAAATTCAACAACCATTATGTTAAGTATATTTTTATAGTAATTAAAATAGATCAATTATTGATTAAAAAGTTTGATAATTTTTTTTATCAATAATTGATAATAAAAATATTATAGCATCACCTTATCTTTTTTTCAAATATTTTAGCGTAACTTTATAAATATATTTAAAAAGTACATAAAAAGCCCTCAAGAGGACTTTACTAATTAATATAAAAAAAAAACCTGTCAAAGACAGGTTTCAAAATTCTTATTTAGCCACTACTGGATAAACTGATACGTGTTTTTTACCACGTTTCATTTCGAATTTAACAGTTCCTTCGATTTTAGCGAAGAGAGTATCGTCGCCACCACGGCCAACGTTAGTACCTGGATGGATATGTGTACCACGTTGACGGAAAAGGATTGAACCGCCACTTACAAGTTCACCGTCAGATGCTTTAGCACCGAGACGTTTAGCTTGTGAGTCACGTCCATTGGAAGTAGAACCCCCACCTTTTTTGTGGGCGAAGAGTTGCAGATTAAGTTCAAGCATGTTATTGCCCTCCATTTTCAAATTTAAGTGTAATGTACTGACCATAGCTTTTCTCAACTGCTTTCATCGAATTTGCAAAAGCTTCGAGCAAAGTTTGAGCCAATACGCCTTGTTTTTCAGGTATGCTCAAAGGAATTTCAACATACAAGTAACCATCTTCCATCTGAGTCACAGGTTTAATGTGAGCCATCTCGTAGATATTATTTGCCGTTGTAATTGATAGAACGCTGACCGCCGCACAAACCACATCGTGTCCATACTCGCCAGATTCAGCATGTCCTGAGATTTCATAAGAAACAATTTTGTCTCTTTTTGTCCTGATACAAGCTTCAATCATAATTAAGCGTTAACTGATTTGATAACAACTTTAGTGTATGGTTGACGGTGACCTTGTTTACGGTGTGAGTGTTTTTTAGGTTTGTATTGGAAAGTAACAACTTTCTTTTGCTTACCATGTTTTTCGACTTCACCAACAACAGTTGCGCCTTCAACGAGTGGTGCACCAACTTTAGTTGTTTCGCCTCCGACAAAGATAACTTCGTCGAAAGTAACGGTTTGACCAGCTTCAACATTGAGTTTTTCAACGTAGATTACTGAACCTTCTTCAACTTTAACTTGTTTACCACCAGTTTTGATGATTGCATAGTTTGACATTGTGATTCCTCCTTGTTAGATTTCATCGCTTTTAAGTCAAGCGACTGTTAGACTCGCCTTAGTTCGTGGGCATATGCCACTTAATACGAAACTTCGTGCGGTTGCACTTTATGAGACTTCACAAAGACAACTATATTATTATACTACTTCTTTTTCTACTTTTCAAGTCTTATTTTTCACTTTTTTCTTCTATAGAATTAAGCGAGACTTTATAAATCTTTTTCGTATTCCAAAGCATATTAATCAAAGTATTTACCAGTAAGAGTAACCAAGCAAAAGACAAGCTAAAAGAAAGAATTTCAAAAGCCGTTAATGTCAAATAATGAATAGGATGCCATAAAATATAAGAGATTAAGATAAGACCTACAATAAAATAGGACATACGATATAAATTTGGATCAGCATTTGGTAAAAACCAACGAATTCCTAGTATCGAAATGGCCATAAATAAAACTATTAATTGAGCAACAATGTCATGAGCAATATGCATCCAGCCTGGATCATTGGGAATTAATCCAACTAAAGCAATTGAAATAGCACAAAGTGTTAATAAAACTTGCAAACTATTTTGTCGAAAATGACTGCCCGCTTTTTGTCTTAATGAAACAAAAATATAATCAATTAATGCTGCAAATAAGGCTGCCGAAACAATTAACGTCAGATTAAATTGCCAGCTTGAACGTGAAGCCTGAGTTCCAAGCAAACTAAAATTCCTTTGCCACCAGTACTGATTTCCATTGGTGGCCATACTTGAGACGAAACCACCAATAGAAACCACTAAAAGCATTGTTACCATCATATTAATCGAAAAAGTATCTACAACAAAAATCATGACATAATTAATGATTCCAGAAAAAATAGTAAAGATTAGGGTGGAAGTAAAGAGTCCAAAACTTACACCATAAAAAATTTGACCTAAAAACCAAAAAAGGCCCATCGATGCTAAAATGACGATAAGTAAAACAGATAAAGTGACTGTGGCAAATGTCCGCCAGTAACTTCTTTTGGTCATCTGTTTATAAAATTCTTTTCTGCGAGAGAAATATGCAGAAATAAAAGTCAGCATCCCTATTGCATTAGCAATTGTAATAACCGCCGTTGCCAAAGATTCATTTCCAGAAAGAGCGATGACATGAGGATGCTTTAAGACAAAGGCAAAAATAATAAAGATAAATGCAGAAATAATCGTTGGAATAATAAACCACTTGGGCGCCTTATCTGATTTTCTGGCATTGATTTTTCGAATGGTAAAACTATCAGCCGCTAAATCGACGATTTCAATTTCTTCGTTTTCTTTAAGGTCTAATCGTTCATATATTTCTTTAGGTAGATGAATTTTATCCATTTGTTTCTCCTTCCACATTTTGCTCTTTCCAGTCAATTCTCAAATGATAATCGGCTATTTTTTGGGCACCTTGCGAAAGTTGGTAATTAATTTTAATTGTCCTGCTCTCATGATCAATACTTAAAGCATTTGTCAGAATTGATAGTTCTCCTAAACCTTCATATTCAGTTAAACCTGGAATTTCTGGATGAAAATGCATTTTGATAGGTCGCTTTGCAAAGCGGGTCATTATCACTTCTTTTTCATCAAATTTAAGTAAAACTTTTTCATTTGCAGCATTTTGATACTTGAGTAAGGTCTGATGTTCTCCTTTTTTCAACTCTCCCTGATATATTTCTTTGACCAACTCTTCTTGCTGGTCAATTTTAATTCTATTCCTAATTATAATTTCCATAATCATATTTTACTATAATTCCTTGAATATTAAAAACATAGTCTGTGCTAAAAAGATTAAGGTGATGAGGGTCTGCATTTTAGGAGAAAATAGGGTATAATTAGGATAAAATAAGGGAAAATCTGATTTATTTTTAATAGAGAATAGACCTTAAATTTTAGAGGGGGTTTTATTTTGGAAAAAGTCTTTCGTGACCCAGTTCATGACTATATCACGGTGAATCATCCTGTAATATCAGAATTGATTGACACTGCTGAATTCCAACGTTTAAGACGAATTAAACAACTTGGAACATCAAGCTTTACCTTCCATGGAGCTGAACATACCCGTTTTTCTCATTGTTTGGGTGTTTACCACATTGCCAAAAGGATTACTGATTATTTTAGTCGGAATTTCCCTTTGGAATGGAATCCTGATGAGAATCTTTTAACTCAGTGTGCAGCCTTATTACACGATGTTGGACACGGTGCTTATTCACATACTTTTGAAGGTTTATTTAGTACAGACCACGAGGCGGTCACTCGAGAAATAATTACTTCTCCTGATACAGAAATTAATGAAATTTTACGCAAAGTCTCCCCTGATTTTCCTGAAAAGGTAGCTTCTGTTATTTCTCATGAATATTCTAATCCTCAAGTTGTTCAATTGATTTCAAGTCAAATTGATGCTGACCGCATGGATTATCTCCTTAGAGATGCTTATTTTACTGGTGCTGTCTATGGACAATTTGATTTAACTTGGATTTTAAGAGTGATTGTTCCTACGGAAAATGGAATTGCTTTTAAGTACTCAGGAATGCATGCAGTTGAAGACTATATTGTCAGTCGATACCAAATGTATATGCAGGTTTATTTTCATGCTTCTTCACGCTCAATGGAAGTTTTACTGCAAAAGTTACTCGCACGGGCTAAGTTTTTATATGCCAGTCAGCCAGACTATTTTGCGATATCAAGTCCTTGTCTCGTTCCCTTTTTCGAGCAAAATCATAATTTACAAGATTATTTAAGACTTGATGATGGCGTTATGAACACTTATTTTCAAGTTTGGATGAGTCATGATGATGAAATTCTCGCTGATTTAGCTTCTGCTTATGTCAATCGTCATTTACTCAAATCAATTACTTTTGACCCCAAGACTGTAGAATTAGAAGATTTAGAAATTTTATCTTCTTTAGTTGAAGAAGCAGGCTTTAATCCTGACTATTACACTGGTATTCATAGTAATTATGATTTACCTTATGATTTCTATCGACCAAGTTCTGAAAAACCGCGGACTGAAATTAATATTTTACAAAAAAATGGTTCGCTTACAGAGCTGTCAGTACTTTCTCCACTTATTAAAAGTTTGACAGGTACAATTCATGGAAATAGCCGATTCTATTTTCCAAAAATTATGCTAGAAAATCCTGAATTTACCAAGTATATTGTTAATGACAGCTTGGTGATTAATCAAAATTTTACTGACAGAAATTCTACTGCCTCTGAAAATACTGACGACTCTGTCAGTAAACAATTATCACTTGATGACAACCTATAATTGCTAAATATTTAATAAATTGAAAGAAATAGAAAGAGAAATTCTTATGATTAAACTTGTTGCTATTGACCTTGACGGAACTTTACTTGACCCTAATCGCCAAATTACTGCCGAAGTAAAAACGGCTGTTAAAAAAGCTAAAGCGGCTGGCGTTAAAATTGTCATTACAACTGGCCGACCTTTACCTGGTGTTGTTGATATTCTAAAAGCACTTGAATTAACTGACCAAAGTGATTATGTTATTACTTATAATGGTGGGTTGGTTCAGCGAGCAACTGGTGAAGAATTTATCAAAGAAACTTTGAGTTCTGAAGATTGGCTTGACTTAGATGCTGCTGCTCGTAAAATTGGACTGCCGATTCACGCAATCACTCGCGAGGGAATCTATACTCCAAATCACGATGTCGGAAGATATACTGTCCAAGAAGCCCAAATGGTTAAAATGCCACTTTATATTCGCCAACCCGAAGATATTGCTGCTTTAGAAATTGCCAAAGTAATGATGGTCGATGAGCCTGCGGCTCTTGATGACGGAATTGCATACCTCCCTTTTGAATTCTTTGAACGCTATAATGTAGTGAAATCAACACCATATTATTTAGAATTCATGAACAAAAAAGCAAGTAAAGGGTCAGCAGTTCAACATTTGGCAGAGAAACTTTCTTTTGACTTGGATGAAGTAATGGCTATTGGAGATGAAGAAAATGACCGTTCAATGCTTGAAGTTGCAGGTTGTCCTGTTGTGATGGAGAATGGAAAATCTGAATTGAAAAAAATTGCCAAATATGTAACTAAATCAAATGCTAAATCAGGTGTTGCCTATGCGATTAATGAATGGGTTTTGAAAGATTACCAAGATTAATTAAAAATTTATGAGCATTATTGTTTCCTACTGAACTTTTTAGCGTTATAATATAAGTATAAAAAGATAACAAATAGATGAATTTACAAGTCATCTTTTGATATATAGTGGAGGTAATAAGATGAAAATTACATTTGATGAAAAAACAGCTGATAAAATTAAAGCACTTGGTGATGTTGACTTAGTTTTTGATTTCGACCATACTTTGAGTGAAGTCAATACTGAAGTTGACGCTTGTGCTGGTGGAATTTCTCGCTATCGTATTGTTGCCGTAGAAAAAGGAAACGTTCCTGAAGTCTTTGATGCAAGTATTGATTCTGAATTTGGACCAATTTATTATAAAGGCTATGGTTCTTACTTCTTCCAAGATGAAATGTCTACCAAAATCAATCCTTCATATAATTTGATTGAATTGCGTAGTACTGCAGAATTGCTCAGCCCTAACCTTTTAATCGTTGACTTCCGTGGCAAACAAAAAGCTAGCTAATAAACGCCAACCAAAAAGACCCTCCAAGAGGGTCTTTTTTATATATCATAAAATGGATTTGTCTTTTCTTGGCTTTCATAAATCTTGACATCCATCTCAAAAGAACGAAGCTTGTCAGCAACTAATCCAATAAAATCATGCTCAATATAGTGACCGGGGTCTATTCCTAATAAACCGGCTGAAAGCATATCATGACCAACATGATAATAAATATCTCCTGTTATGTAAATATCTGCCTTTTTTTCCAAAGCTTTAGGCCATAATTTTCCACCTGAACCACCACAAATTGCAATTCGGCCAATTTTTTGAGTCAAATTATGATCATAAGTGATAAGACGTAATCTATCTAACCCAAATGCTGCTTTCACTTTTTCTGTCAGCACTGATAATTCTGTCAGTTCAATATTTCCAACACGGCCCAATCCTTCTTCATCATCTAGCACTTCAATGTCAGTCATTCCAAGTAACTGACTGAAATAATCGTTTAAACCACCACTAACCACATCAATATTTGTATGGCTGGTATAAACAGCAATTCCAGCTCGCGCCAAGTCCAAAACTAGTTTTTCCTGATCATTCATTGAAGTCAACGCAGAAAGAGGGCGGAAAATCAAAGGATGTTTAGCAATAATCAAATCCACACCCAGTGCCTTTGCTTCTGCCACTGTTTGCTCACGAATATCCAAGGTCACCAAAACTTTTGTTAGTTCATCATTTGGGTTCCCAACTTGTAAACCTACAGGATCACCTTCAACAGCTAATTCTTTGGGGCAAAATTTTTCGTATTCAAGCATAAAATCAGAAATTTTCATCGGAGCACTTCCTCAATTCTCGCAATTTGATTTAAAACCTCTTGACGTTTTTCGACTTGTTCTTTAGGCAAACGTACAATAATTTTATTCAAAGTATTTAATTCCTTTTGCCATTTTTGTTGAAAAATAATTGATTTTTCTTTAGATAAAAAAGGGCCAAATGTTAAATCATTTAATGACAGTTCAATGCAACTAGCGGAAGCCATTGAATCGGCAGATAACGGAACTGACGGCTTTGCAGACGGTTCTGTCATTAACTTTGAGAGTGGTTCGGCAACAATAATCTCGTAAAACTTACCTGCCTCCAATAAGATCTTTTCATTTTTAATGACAAATTGATGATTCACTAACCACTGTCGAAGACTTTCTTCATGATTATTAGGCTGCAAAATCAAACGTTTAACATGACTTAACTTTTCTTTACCTGCCTCTAAAATTTCGGAAATTAATATTCCTCCCATACCAGCAATCACGATTGTATCAATCTTGTCAGTATTTTCAATAGCGCCTAAGCCATTGGCCAATCGAACCTGAATCCTATCACTTAAATATGCTTCTGATACATGATTCTTAGCAATTTCAAAGGGCCCTTTGACAACTTCTCCCGCTACGGCAAAATTAATCACGGCTTTTTGCATCAAATAAGTTGGTAAATAAGCATGATCTGAACCAATATCAGCAAGTCTTGCACCATTATCAACATAGTCAGCTACTGCTTTCAAACGTTTTGAAAGTTTAATTTCATTCATTTTTTAAATATTTCTTTCCAAATTTACAATAATCTAAAACAGGACAATCTGCACATTTCGGCTTTTTGGCTGTACAATGATAACGCCCAAAGAAAATGAGATGGTGATGTGCTTGTACCCATTTTTCTTGCGGAATCAGCTTCATCAACTTTTCTTCAACTTCTAAAACTGTTGCTTTTTGGGGAACGATATCCAAACGTTTAGAAACTCGTTCAACATGTGTATCAACAGCAATCCCCGGAATTCCGTAGGCTTCTGCTAAAACAACATTTGCTGTTTTTCGACCCACCCCCGGTAAAGTTTGTAAAACCTTTTTATCCTTTGGCAAATCAGGCAAAAGGTCGCCAAAGTCGGTCACTAACATCTGTGATGTCCGTAAAATATTTTTAGCTTTAGTCTTGTAGAGGCCAATTGTTCGAATCAGTTTCTCAATTTCTTCCACTTTTGCCTGAGACATTGTTTGTGCATCTGGAAAAGCCGCAAACAGAGCAGGGGTCGCCTTATTAACCCCCTTGTCAGTTGCTTGAGCAGATAAAATCGTCGCAATCAACAGTTGAAAAGGAGTTTCCCACTCTAATTCTCCGTGAGCTTGCGGAAACATGTCCTCAATAATTTCTAAAGCTTCAAGATATCTTTTTTTACTTAACATCATGCACGTCCATTATCTCTATTAACTATTCCATGGTCCATCCAAAGGAATATAAAAATCTTCTTGTGGTTTCTTTCTTTTGGCTTCTTCACGTTCAATCTGTCGACTCTCAATTGCTTGAATAGAATTCACCCCATCATTTTTCCAATTTCGCAAAATAGCTTTAATGTAATTCAAAGACACCTTACGATTGAGAACTGCTTCACGCAAAGCTTGTTTAATCAACGAAAAATCATAACCATCTTCAAAAAGCCAAGCTCTCAATTCTTCCATTTGTACAGGAGAGATCATGCCCATTTCTGCTTCAAACATGCTAACTAATTCTTTAAGCTGCCCCTCTTCTTGAACTTTTTCATTCTCTGGAGTTGAACTAGCAACAGCACCATCCAAAATTTCATCTAAGTGCTTAAAGGCTGGACTAACATCAAAGAAAGTTTCCATTTCTCCGTCAATTTCAATTAAAGTCACCTTCATTGCTCCAAATTTGGACAGATTATCAATGGCCTGATTGACCTCCGATAATTTTTTACCTGTTTTTTCAGCAATTTCACTAGGTGCAATATCTTGATTTTCAAAAAAGTATAACCAAATCAAAAAATCAAAAGCAGAAGGGAAAAGCTTACTAAAATGTGCTAAAATCACATTTGGTAAGACAAGATGCCCTTTGCTATATTCATCGTAATAATTCATAGAACTATTATAGCATATCGCGTCATTATGGTTCAATGAACTTCACATAAAAACTACTTAAATCAGTTAAACTTTAGAAAATTTTTAATCAATTATTTTATACTATTTAATTTCAGACCTTAATTTCCTAAAGCATTTATTTTCTTCAATTACATTTTTGTAAGAATTTAGCAAGCAAATCCTTGATATACTATACTTATAAACAAAAGGACATTTGAAAGGAAATAAACAATGAAAACACAAACAGAAAAAATTACTCAAAAAGTAGAAAATGAAAAATCAATCAAAGATAATTTAGAAATTATCCACTCACTTAATGACTTACTCTACAACGGTTCTTTATACTGATGTAAAGTAACACAAAAAAAGGACCTATGAAAATTAATTTCTTAGGTCTTTTTTTATTATTTCGCTTGATAGACTATTTTTCCATCACATATTGTGTATTTAACTTGTCCTTGAACTTTCTGTTTAATAAATGGAGAATTGGTCGCCTTGGAGTCAAATGTTTCACCGACCTGATAGTCATTTTCAGCGTCAAAAATGACGAGGTCAGCTGGTCCATTTTCTGCGAGGTAACCTGCATCAAAATTATAAAGTTTAGCTGGATTAACTGTCATTTTTGTCAGTAATTCACTGAGTGTCAAATGGCCTTTTGCGACTAAGTTTGTCAAGCCAAGTTGCAATGAAGTTTCTAATCCAATCATTCCTGAAGGCGCCTTATCAAGGCTGACATTTTTCTCTTCATGAGTATGTGGAGCATGGTCTGTGGCGATGACATCAATCGTTCCATCTTTCAATCCCTCAATTATTTTACCGATATCAGTAGTTCTACGCAATGGTGGGTTGAGTTTAGCATTGGTCCCTTGCTCAAAAATCATTTGTTCTGTAATCGAAAAATGTTGTGGAGTCACTTCTGCTGTGATTTTTGCTCCTAAATTTTTGGCAAATCGCACCACTTCAACAGATTCTCCAGCTGATAAATGTTGAATGTGCAAGCGAGCGCCTGTTTCGTAAGCAATCATAGTATCACGCGCCATCATGCTGTATTCTGAAACAGTCGGTGCCCCTGTGAAGCCACATTTATGAGCCACTTCGCCATCATTCACTCCTAAAGTTCCAATCAAATTTGGGTCTTCTTCATGAATTGAAATCAGGCTGTCAGTTAATTTCGCTTTTTGCAGAGCTTTACGTAAAACACCAGCATCTGTCAGTGGAATACCATCATCAGAAAAGCCGATTGCTCCTGCTTTAATGAGTTCATCAAATTCTGTTAAATGCTCTCCATCAAAATCTTGCGTAATTGACCCAACTGTATCAATCTTAATATCTTCTTTGTCAGCAATTTCTAAAGTTTCTGTCAGTACTTTTGGCGTAGATAAAATAGGTTTTGTATTTGCCATCATAACTACTCTTGTAAAACCACCAGCCGCAGCTGATTTTGCACCGCTATGAATCGTTTCTTTATGTGTTTGTCCTGGTTCACGAAAATGAACATGAACATCAATTAAACCAGGGGCAACGACTAATCCCCTTGCATCAACAATTTCTGCATTTTCTACTGACAAATTTAAGCCGATTTTTACTATCTTGTCATTTTCAATCAGAATATCTAACACTTCATCTCGATTTGATTTGGGGTCAACAAGTCGTCCATTTTTAATTAATAAAGTCATTTTCTCCCTTTCATAAATTACTGACAGAACAATCAGCTTTGCTGACTTGTTCATTTATCCTCCGATTCAATGTCTCCTTTTGGTCGCATTGAACTGACAGCTGTTCCAGAACCTAATTATTTACTGACAGGCTCTTTGAATTTCTGTCAGTAAATTAATTTTGCCAAGTTTCTTGATTTTCTTTGAACTTTTTAAGTAATTCTAATTCTTCTTTTGTCACATAACCCGTTTCTTTAGCAATTTCAATCAATTCAGAATAAGTTGTCAATGTGGCTAATTGAACACCAGCCTCAGCAAATTTACGGCTTGCTTTTTCTAATTCATAAGTGAAAATTGCAACCACACCAAGAACATCAGCACCTTCACGTTCAGCAGCTGCAACAGCTTCTAAAACTGAACCACCAGTCGAAATCAAATCTTCAACCACAACCATTTTTTGGCCTTTTGCCACACGTCCCTCAACCTGATTTCCTGCTCCATGGTCTTTTGGTTTACTACGAATATAAGCAAATGGCAATTTAAGATAGTCAGCAATTATTGCACCATGAGGAATTCCTGCTGTAGCAGTTCCTGCAATGACTTCAACTTCTGGAAATTCCGCTTTAATCAATTCTGCAAAAGCACCTTCGATTTGGCTTCTAACTTCCGGATAAGCTAAGGTCACCCGATTATCAGTATATATTGGTGACTTAATTCCTGAAGCCCAAGTAAAAGGTTGACTTGGTGAGAGACTGACCGCTTTAATTTCTAATAAATCTGCAGCAATGGCTTTTGATATTGACATAATTTCTCCTTCTAGTTTACTGACAGAACCATCAGCAAAGCTGACAGTTCATTTTTCTACCGATTCAATAATTCCCTTTGGTCATATTGAACTGACAGAACTACCGTAGCGAGTATAGATAACGTGCAGCCCAATCCTGGTTGTTGTCAGCAATAAAAAACACTTGCCAAGAATCCTAGCAAGTGTAAAAAGTATCAAAACAAATTCACTTTTACTGACAGAAAATCCTGTCAGTAAAAATAGAATCAATTTTTCCTGATTTCAACCTTGCTAGCCTCTCTGGACTAGTTTAAAAGTTATATTGTTTATTAGTTTAACAAACTTGAGCCAGATTTGCAAGTCTTATTTTTTCGACTTATGATAATTGGAATCAAAAAACATTGTAATAATATTGAATGCAACCATAGACAAACCAACCCATTTCATTTTATTATCAGCCGAATAGTTTGTATAAAAATACCAAGCCAAAACCATAAAAAGAAATCTTAAGATAACATCTGCTAAAAATATAAATTTTTTCATTAAATTCCCTCAATGATTGAAAGCAAATTCTACGTCCATAAGCTCTTTTCTCTTTTCTTTTATTTAGATTTCCTATAAGCTTTAATTGCTTCTGGTATGATAATAAGAAGCAGAACAGCAATATAAAATATTTGTACTAAAATATTTTGATGAAAGAAAAATATACTTATGCTTGCACTTATCACAAGCACTCCTTTAAAAATTGGTAAGATTCTTTTCATAGCTAAACCTCCAAATGCTTATTGGAATTGAACCATTTCTATCAACCCCCAGCCCTAACCCCTATCATTTATTTCTATGAAAAGTTTGCATGATAAGACTTAAAATGCTAAGAATTACTGCAATACTTGCAAAAATATATTTAAGTATACTAAGGCCATTTGGAAAAATTAAAATTAAAACACCGAGTATTACGGCAAATATACTACTCAGATATTGTACGATTCTTATACTCTTTTTAGTAATCATTGCCATTCAAACCCCCAGACTCCTCCACTTGGCATTCCAGCAGTAAAATTAAATACTATGCCTCCTGGAGTTTTAGTTAATGCTGTGCCAATAAGATATGAGACACCACTAATAAAGCTACAATACACCGCTGCTTGAGGAAGCTTAAGCCCTAAAACTCCTGCTAAAGCGCCTGCTGCTTCGGCTGAGTGAACACCCTTTTGTCCAATTTTCCGTGCCAATGTACGGGAAACTCCTAAACGAGTTCCCCACCAATAAGTATGTAAATAGGTCTTCCCCTCATGATAGATTGTGATTAGAGTTGCTTGACTATCGCTAGCTATTTCTTCTGCAGTTTTCGGACTATCTCCAATTACAACTGAATTCCCGTCTTGCACCACATTGGCTTTAGGCACTTCTAAAATAGTCTGCTTCAAAGAGACATTTGATTGCGAAATCAATTTATCAAGCTCTGTCAATTCAAGCTTTGTCGCATTTATTGGTAAAGTCTTTTGATTTATTGAAAATTGACCAGTTTTTGAATCTAAGATAACAGCATTATTGAAACGATTGATAAATGCCGAATTAATTTGACCATTATTCGTCGTTGGCGTAGTTGGTTGGCTTACTGTCAACAAGTCAATATCACCAGAATAGTTTGAAACTTGATTTACATTTTTAGCTTCGAGTTTTTGTGATGAGACCTTATTGTGTGCAGATTGGGCAAGCCCAAGACTTCCACCCGTTACGAGTAAAATTGTTAGACTTGAAAATACTAGATTATTTTTTAAATGTGACATATTTTTTCTCCTTTTTGAGATGCGATGCAAATCAATAGAGATTTTGCATCACTGCTACGGTGACATTTCTTCTTTCAATATTTTTAGCCCTCCTTTTACCATTCTGAGTGAGCGACACTCAAGATTCATGAATCATTTTCTAAACTGATTATATCAAATCAAACTGCCCCAAAAGGCCTTTTCCGAAATCTCGGAAAAATTTTTTATAAAAAATAAAAAGGGAACTCAAATCCCTTTTATATCCCACTAGTTTTTTACAGATTCATCAAATATTTTTTGATAATAAGCCTTCATCTCTGGCAAACCCAATTCATCAAAAAGACGGATAGAACTCTCCATTTTAGCTTTCCCATCGACAGTTTTGTCAGATTTATAAAGCAATAAACCAAGAGTAAAGCGAGACATATTACGGCAAAATAAATCCTTTTTATAAGGTATTAAAGCAATATTAACATCTTCCAAGAGTTTTTGAGCAATGGAATATTTATTCTCACTAATATACTTTACAGCTGCTCGGCAAACAATTTGGACAATTTTTTCCCGATATTTTTTAACTTTGAGATAATGCAAATTTTCTTTCCAAAAGTCTTTCATCAAAGAGAGAGTCAAACGGGTATTCAAGTGTTCTACAACAAACGAAAGAATACTTAACTCAAAATATGACCAAACTTCGATATTAAACATTAAATCAGTAACTTCAACTTCTTCTCGCTCTGTCAATCCATAAAGCAAATTTTGAGTCGCTAGAAATATCATTCGATTTCCTTGTTCATTATCATATTTTCCAGCTTCACTATTAATCGCTTTTAATTTTACAGTATCTTGCATATAATTCGCATCTTCAATTTCATCACAAATCTCAACAAAATAATCAGAATGGTAATTGTTAAAAAAATATTCAAACTCAGAAACCTCAATATGCATTAATTCTAAAGCTGCATCTAATTTATCAAATCTAAGAATAGACTTTCCACTTTCAAAATCTGAAAGTGATGATTTTGACAAACCTACTTTTTCAAAGTCAGTTAATCTAAAGTTTCGTTGTGTTCGTAAATCATAGAAAATTTCTCCCATCAAAGAGATTGTTCTATTGCTTTTTACCATTCCACATTCCAGCATTTCAATTTATTTTGATTAAATTGTACTACTTTTTACCAAAAAAGCAATGATTGTTTCGCTTTATTTAAATATAGGATTTTTAGATTACAAAATAAAAAAACGCAAAGCTTTCAAGCTTCGCGTTTTAGCATATTTACACTAAATTCTCTTCACAACACTTACAAATTTTCCAATTCTTCCATCGCTTCTAAAAGAGTCATTTCTATCTCATCTTTTTCATCACTAAAGAGGTCAATTTCAGCTTGTAATTCTCCTAATTTAACAAAATCAGCGGTATTTTCTTGCATTTCCAATAATAGAGCTGCAATTTTTGCTTCCAAATCGGCTAGTTTCTCTTCACAAGCCTTGATTTCGCGTTCTACTTTACGTCGATTCTTTTGAGCTTCTTTCTGGGCTGTAAAATCTTGTTGACCTAAACTTTCTACCGGCTCCCCATTTTCTGAAGAATTAGTCTCAGCTTGTACTTCTGCTTTTTTCTCGACATAATAATCATAATCTCCCAAGAATTCTGTGCTTCCTTCGGGAGCAATTTCTAAAACTTTGGTGGCTACTCTATTGATGAAGTAGCGGTCATGAGAAACAAACAAGATTGTCCCCGGAAAATCAATCAAAGCATTCTCCAAGACCTCACGTGAATCAATATCCAAGTGGTTGGTTGGTTCATCTAAAACTAAAAAGTTATCGTGATCCATTGCTAATTTAGCAAGTAAGAGACGGGCTTTTTCGCCACCAGAAAGCATTCCAACCGTTTTCTTTACATCATCTCCACTAAAAAGAAAAGCTCCGAGCATATTACGAATTTCAACTTCATTAAGTAGGCGATGCTCATTCCATAATTCGTCTAAGACAGTATTTGAAGCAGTCAATCTCCCTTGTTCTTGGTCATAATAACCCAAAGTAACATTGGCTCCCAATTTTGCTTGACCTGCTAAAAATGGAATCTGACCAACAATTGACTTAATCAATGTTGTTTTACCTACTCCATTTGGCCCAACAATAGCAAGGGATTCACCTTTACGCTCGTCAATGTTAATCGGTCCAGAGAGACGATTATCTTCATAACCCACCGTTGCTTCTGAAACGGTTAAAACAACATTTCCAGACGTTTTTTCAGGAGTAAAAGTAACATTGGCCGATTTATCATCACTTGTTGGTGCGTCTAAACGCTCCATTTTCTCCAACTTTTTACGACGCGATTGCGCCATTTTAGTCGTCGAAGCACGAACTAAATTTCTGGCAACATAGTCCTCTAATTTTGCAATTTCTTTTTGTTGTTTTTCAAAATTCTTGAGTTCTAACAAGAGTTTTTGCTCTCTTTGTTCGACATAACGAGAATAATTTCCAGAAAAACGAGTCAATTCTCCTCTAGATAATTCCAAAACCTCATTAACCACTTTATCCAAAAAGTAGCGGTCATGACTGACAATTAATAAACTACCTTCGTAATTTTTAAGGTAATTTTCAAGCCAAGCTAGAGTCTCAATGTCCAAGTGGTTAGTTGGTTCATCCAAAATCAAAAGTTGTGGTCTTTCAAGCAACATCTTAGCAAGAGCCAGACGTGTTTTTTGTCCCCCTGATAAACTTGAAATTTCTCTTTCCCACATTGTTTCATCAAAACGAAAACCATTTAAGACAGACTTAATTTCAGATTCATAAGTAAATCCATTTTTCATCCGAAATTCTTCTGATAAAGCATCATAACGTTTCATCAGAACAGTCAATTCGTCCCCAGCAAGTTCTCCCATTTGCAATTCCATCTGACGCAATTGTTTTTCCATTTGGCGAAGCGAGTCAAAAACGGAGAGCATTTCGGCAAAAATTGTCCGTGACGAATTCAATCCAGTATCTTGTGCCAAATAGTTCATTGTTAAATCTTTTGTTTTAGATACAGTACCGCGACTCGCTTCTTCAACTCCAGCGATAATTTTAAGCAAAGTAGACTTACCAGCTCCATTTCGGCCAACCAGAGCAATTCTTGAATGGTCTTGTAAACTAAAATTGATATTTTCAAATAAGACATCGCCACCAAAAGTGCGTGCAATTCCATTCCCTTGCAGTAAAATCATGATATTTATCCTCTTCGTTATATCTCAAGGCTTATTGCTTGATACTTCTTCATTTTTTCTTTTCTCAGAAAAGCATTCTTTCTATTATAGCATTTAAGCTAAGTTTTTTGTAGTTTTTCTAAACGTTCAATATTAAAAAGCCTATCTTCTTGATAGACTTATTTAAAAATAAAATTAGACTAAGATTAATCTTTCACGCAATTCTATCCTTCTGACTTCTGGTGGAATAAACGCTCTGATTCCATCCTCATTAAAACCAATCAATAAGCAATCCTCATCGAAAATTAATGGTCGTTTTAGAAGACGTGGATTTTCTTGAATGAGTACGAAAGCTTCTTCGAGCACCAGTTCATCGAAATTATAATTTAAAGCTGAATAGGCTTTTCCTCTTTTCGCAATTATATCTTCCAGTCCATTCTCTGTCAGGGATAAAATTTTAATTAAATCATCTTTCTTCATGACATCTTTTGATAAATTAATTTCTTCAAATTCAATGTGATGTTTACGTAACCATTTTTTAGCTTTTCTACAAGATGAACAAGAACCACTAAGATAAATTTTAATCATATTTTCTCCCTATCTATTTTTCATATTTCTATTCTAACATGAAAGCGCGTTAATTAAAAGAGTAAAATAAATGTTTTTTTATAATTATAATTTATTTCTCATTTTATTTGCGTTATTTATTCCTTTTGTTTGATAATTTCACAAATTTTTGATAAAATTATCACAAAGAAACTGATTATTAATTAGTTTTAATAAAATCGAATTAAATTTTTGAGGTATAACAATGACTGATCATAAACCAAGCAAAAGCTTACCTAAAGCAACTGCAAAACGATTGCCACAGTACTACAGACTATTTAAAAGTCTTGTTGAAGAAAATGTGACACGCACAAATTCACAACTTATTTCAGAAAAAATTGGGGTAGATGCTGCTACAATTCGCCGTGATTTCTCTTTATTTGGTGAATTAGGGCGAAGAGGATACGGTTATGAAACTAAAGTTCTACGTGATTTCTTCGGAGAACTCCTTGGTCAAGATCAAGAAACGCATATTGCTCTAATTGGTGTCGGAAACCTTGGTCGTGCATTGCTTCATTATCAATTCCAAGATAGAAACAAAATGAGAATCACGCAAGCCTATGATATTTCTGGTAATCCTTTAGTCGGAACACAAACAGATGATGGAATTCCAATTTATAATATTTCTGATTTAGAAAAAAATGTTAAAAAATCGGATATCAAAACAGCAATTCTCTCTGTTCGTAAAGAAAATGCCCAAGAAGTTGTTGACACTCTAGTCAAAGCTGGTATCAAAGGTTTCCTAAACTTTGCCCCAATTCGGTTGAAAGTCCCTTCAGATGTGGTTGTTCAATCAATTGATTTAACTAAGGAGTTGCAAACTCTATTATTTTTCATGAACGGTAACAAACAAGAATAGAATAAATATAAAATAAAAACGGCTTAATATAGCCGTTTTTCCTATTTTTAAAACAACTAAAAAATATAGAAATAAAAAACTCGTACAACAAAATTACAACATATCATTATGTTTCTGATAGTATTGTTGTAAATTTACAACAAACAAAAAACCCTGACCGAAGTCAGGGTTAATTTTACTATTTTAATATTTTAATAATTTAAAGTTTGACCAGCATAAATCAAATTAGGATTTGAAATACCATTCATTGAAACTAGACTTTGAACTGTTGTTCCTAAACGGCTGGCAATTGATGAAAGGTTATCTCCAGAACGTACGGTGTAAGTTCGTGCTGTAGCCCCAGATTGACCGCCTGTGAAGCGAATAACTTGACCAGTGTAAATGATGTTCGGATTAGATAAACTGTTCTGACGAGCCAATTCTTGCCAGTTTGTGCCCCAATTTGAAGCAATTACACTCAAAGTATCGCCTGATTGGACGATATGAGTTTGAGTCTTTCCAGTTGAATTACTTCCGCCTGTATCTAGCGCTTGAACATCACTTGCCGCAACCCAGCTCATGATATTATCAAGCAAGACTTTATTGCCTGATTTTTGAAGGACTTTATAGGCATTTTCCTTAACCCATTTAGGAATTGCTTGTCCCGTTGAGTAATTCGTGGCACTGAACTTGATTGTGACAGTCATTCCTTCTTGGATTTCACTTGGCGTCACTTCGGTGGCATCTTTACCGTCATCAGTAGCTGGTGTGTCAGTATCAGGTTTAGTTGCGTTTCCGTCTTCATAACCTTTGTCAGTAATTCCTGTTAAATCCACATTACCATCAAGTCCGCCAGCAACATAAGTTGATGTGAACTGGAATACTGATATTCCATCCATACTTGGGAAAAAGCTATAGTTTGGAACTGGTGTTACTTCATAGTTTGGATAAGCCGCAATCCATAGTGAGTTAGGGAATTCTTTGATGATTTGCTTATAATTGACATTTGCCAAAGTGTAAGGCTTATAAGAATAATACATTGGAGTATATCCAGCTGCTTTTACACGTCGCATTCCATAAAGAATCGCATCAGTATTGGCCTGTTTATCTCCACTTGCTCCACTTTCATAGTCCAATGCTACAATAGAATTTTTAGGCGTTTGAATCCTTGGTAAGTAACGATCAAGTGCTGCTTTGGCTACTTCTTGGGAACTTCCGACTTGATACCAAATATAAGTGTGTGCTCGTTTCCCTTGAGCAATTGCCGATGCAACTTGCGTTGAATAAGTCGCTTGGTCTACAAAGGTTCCACCGTAAGTTCCTCCGATTTGGCTAAAAGCAAATTTATCATGAGCATAACCAAAATTACCGTAAGTTCCGTTATATTTTGACCAGTCCACCCCTTGGTCACCAACTGCCGCAAATACAGGACCACTTGCTGCAACAACAAAGAAAGCTACCATTCCAATGGCAGCTTTTTTAATTACTTTTTTCATTTGTTTTCCTCCGTGTCATTTAGTTGATTATTATATTTTGCAGCACTTACTCCAGCTAATGTTCCCAAGAACACTGTGAATGCGTTCAAAGTAATAATAGCTAAATCAGTTCCACCCCAACCGTAGGCTTTGCCAATTACTCCAATAAACACACTAAGTGCTGGTAATGCTGTTAAAACAGCCCATTTGATAATGTTGTAAAATTTACTATTTAAAATCATAATTCTTTCCCTCTAAAATTGAATTTTGAAATAGGCTAAGATAAACCCACCTACAAAACCACCAATCGCAAATATTGCTCGCCAAATATTTTTACGAGTCATCATTTTAGCCTCATATTCCTTATTTTCTTTACTCTCATTAATCCCCATGACAGCTTGGAAAATTTCGTTATTTTGCTTAAGTTGTTCTCTATTTTGCTCTCGCAAAAATTTATTTGACTCATCCACACGAGCAAGCCCCTCATTAATAGAGTTTTGCATGACAACTGACATATCATTAAGACGAGCAAGTTCCTTATCATGCTGCTTAAGCTTATCCTCATGCTGCTCTACAATTTTTTCTAACTCCATTACTCCCTCTTTCTATGCTGTTGGCCAAGCGTCTTTTGTAAAGTAACTTCTTACCCCACGGAAAAAGCTGTTGACTGGAATGTCTTCTCCCATATAAGAAATGGAGCTGTCTGGGTTAAAGTAATAGTAAGTATCTAAGTGACGACCTTGAACAAGAGGGTCAATTGACTCTGCTTCAATAGGACGATATCCCAACGGTATTTTTTCAGTAGGTTTTGCTCCACTTCCAAGTGTAGTCGTATTTGAACCTCTAAAGGTAATTGTTACCATATTACCAATACGTTTTGCAGTCACTGATAGTCCATAACCAATTTCAAAAGATGTGGTAGCGTAGCGCTGATTGATATCGCCTGAAACCGAAAGGGTTTTAAAGCTTGCATCATCAGAGAATGTTTTCTTCCCAGCAACTGTTTGATCACCCGTTAACTTAACAGTGGCATCAGAAGATTGCTTTAGATTATCTGTCAAAGTGTTAAAGTTAGTATTTATCGCTTCAGCACCATTTTGCATGCCACGATAAATTTTAGTTAATTCTGCCATTTAGTTTCTCCTATTTCTATTATTTGGTTAGTGTTGTTTTAAAAGCAACACTTTCTGACTTATCACTTTCATCATTGCCATTAATTTGATTAACCTGGACGTTGTATGATGTGCCCGCCTTTAGATTTTCCAAATCAAATGACAGAAGTTTACTTCCACCTACAGGCACACCATCTAAATAAACTCGATACTTCATTTCGTCCCAATCATACATACTGGGTTCCGCACTAGAAGTTGGATTCGTATCAACATAAGTTCCTACATACTTCGGCCAGTCAGCAGTTGTGACTTCACTTGATGAGGGCATGTATGGAGTAGCGGTTGAGCCCGTTTCCCACTTGTGACCAGCAGTCCATACCGCTGGATTTGTACCTAATACTGAAATTTCATATCTTACAATGATTTCATCGCCTACTTTTATATTTTTAGCTAAAAAAGTAATTGAGTCTCTCTCCCAATCAAAAGTGGAAGTCCAAGTTTTTTCTAGGCTACTCGTTTCCACCCCATTAATAAGTACAATTCTTACAATGTGGGTATCTGTCCCATATCCTTTTACAAATGCCGAAAATGTGTAATCGGAATTTTGGATAACTGTATATTTTTTAAAAATACCGCCCCATTGACCGCCAGTTCGTTTTTTAACAGTTAAACCATTATATGTTCCGTCATCTGTCCAGAGTTCTGAAAAACCCCAAGTACCACTAAAATCTCTAGTCCCATCTAACAAGTTCAAATTTGGATAAACAGTCGTGAAGCCGTCCGTGCCGTCTGCGCTGTTGGCGTAGGCGGTATGTAAATAATTTTTATCTGCCATAGTATCACCCGTTTTCCCATGAAACTTTAGCACTTGAAGAAGTGACATCAGAAACAGTTAGATTGGTTGGTGTCTTCACTTTTTCAACATAGCCTTTGGTGATTGTTGCGCCATCGATAACAAAACGAATAACTTCAGTTCCGTTAATTAATAACAGTTCGTTACCATTATTTACAACTTCTCCGTCCATTGTATAAACTGACGGAAGCTCAACATTAATCTTATTTCTGATATAGCTTAATGAAGAAGCTAGGTTATAAATTCGCTCTCCTCCAAAGCTAGGTCCTGTATCAAAACCATTTTCTTCAGTACCAATTGAATTTTTGTAATAAGTTACTTTCACATCCGGTTGATACTCTGAATCGTGCTCAATTACTACATTAAATCCGCTTGGAACTTTACGATAAATGATTTTATTGAGGTCTAAAACTTCCGCAAGTAAACGTCCGCCTGGATCAATCGATTCAAGAATTTCACGGTTGGCTTCCACAAACTCTTCCCAACTCTTTTTACCATCTTCAATATACTGATTAAAGATTCGATAAAGCTCTTTAAAGGTCCACCAGTAGTTAGAATCTTTGAAGGGTTGCGAATAAATAGATTTCTCAACAATATAGTGAAAAGTCCGAGTGGAGAATTGCTCAATCCATTGCTCACCTTCTTGCTTTCTAAAGCTAAAATAAGCTTCGTTTCGTCCAACCATTTGGAGTGCATTATCACTAGCAATATAAGTCAGTATCCCTTTAGTCGCATCAAATGAAATGACTGCTTCTTCTGACACCCCTTGCCCTGTAATTTCTTGCGCCATTAAGCAAAAGAACGGCTGTAAGCCTTCAAAGTTCTTGGGCTGACCGTTCTCTATGATTTGAGCTACAATGGCTTGGCTATTCACATCCGCATGTCTTAATTTAACAATCCCGACATTGTTATTTGGTTCTGTGGTGGACAGCGTGATAAAATGTTCTGTCATAATAGACCCTTTCTAAAATTTGATATAATCCCTTGGATTCTTAAAGTGAGCGTTTGATGATGGCCAATATTCATCCATGAATTGGAAGTGCAAATGTGGACCGGTGACAGGGCCGGTTGCTCCCATAAGTCCAATTTGTTGGCCCTTTTTAACATTTTGACCCACAGAAACATCGATTCTGCTTTGGTGTGCGTACCCTGTATAAAGTCCATCCGCATGCTTGATGACCGTGTAATTTCCATACCAGTCATAATAATTACTTCCCGCTTGGACCACTTGACCATCGCCTGAAGCTAAGATTGGAGTTGTTGGATTGCCATTAACCAAGTCCACAGCATTGTGAAATTCTTGTGCTCCGGTGATTGGACTCGTTCTCCAACCCATTTCACTTGTTACGGTAATAGGACTTGAAATTGGAGCAATATAACCTCCCCCACCACTTGGGATTTCAAGGTTAACAAATTTGTTGTACCATTCTTGCGCCCAAGTGCTACGTTCAGGGTGTCCGTTTAAGGGACGTTCAAAGTTAGCTACAAAAGCTTGTGTTGCAGTATTGATATTGGTCAATGTCATGAATTGAGTCCATGAATAAGGATAAGAACTTGTCGCAATCCACTGTCCATTTGGTGCATGCCACATCAAGAGCTTGAATTGGGCTGTGATTGTATCAGGATTGTCAGTCACTCCTGCTCGTGTCATGAGATTAATCATATAAACACGTCCAGAGCTAGCGCCTGAACTATCCGTCCATTGCCAAACTCCATAACCGAAACCAGGTCGTCCGCCGCCCTCATCAGCCGTTGGGTTGGCATCAGATTCACCCTGTGCATTCCCAAGTAAAGCGGCAGCCGCTTGTTTAGAAAAACCAGCTCCAATTGCCATTGCCCAAATTTGCCAGTAACGTTTATCACGATCGCTTGTGACTTCTGGTGGATATTGGCCATTCCAACCACCACCACCGCCGCCAGAGTTTCCTCCACCGTTGGTATCGATTTTCACATCATTAACATAAAAGTTACCCTTAACTTTTACTTCTCCATAAAGACTCAACTTCCGATTATCTGCTGTACTATCTTTGGGAATTTCTAAAACGTTTAAAAACGTTCCGCTGTTTCCTTTTGATGACAAAGCAAAAGAATAACCCTGATTTTGAATTGCATTAATCCCTTGGAGTTGTCCGTCTGTATAAGTTGGCGCAAAAGCAAACATCTCATTTTCGGACGACCCATTTCTTTTAATAAAACGAATTTTTCCTTGATCAAGTTCAATAATGAAGTCGTTATCAACTGAGCGAATCTTGACCCCTTGCAAAACTCCGGCATTAATAAAGTTAGCATTGAAAGTCCCATCAAGTGTCCATGCAGTATTGCTTTTGCCATTATGAACATCTTGAATTGTCGTCCATTGACCTTTTTTACATTGCTTGAAAGATATTCCAGCATTATTTTGAATCATGAAATACTTTGAATCTTGAATCTTTGGTCCATCCATGAACACTTGCTCATAGGTTTCTCTTGATTGAGAAACGCCTGCTTCAATTCCGTTGACCATATAAATTGAGCCGCCGTTAGCACCAGCACCTCGCATAATATCGTCTTGAAATTTTCCAATTTCTGTGGATTCATAAAATGTCATTTTATTATTATTAAGGTCTGATATATTGCTTTGAACCTGCGATAACTGACGATTGAGAGAATTGCCACTTAAATTGTCGCCTAGACTGGCTTGCACTCGACCATTAACACGGTCAGTAACCACCTTAAAAACTCTTGTCTGATAGTGATAATTTCGGTCTCCTCTGTGGATTGAAACAGTATTTCCAATTGAATCACTACCTAGAATTTCGGTGCTGAATTGAACCAATGGTCGGCAGTAATAAGCCAGTTGGTCATAAGTCTTTTGTAAAAGCTCGCTTGCATCTTCCACATCATCAAAAACAACAACTGTTTTACGTGGCAACATTTTTCCATTTGACGGGATGCCATATTCTTTTGTCATTTCTGGATATTCAATCCAATTTTGACCTTTAGGCTTATCAAGTGGTTTTCCGTTTGATTTCTTCCATTCAATGTCTGAAAACTCAAGTCTTCGTCCGTAGCCGTCCCCAACTTCTTCGCCTTTACCACGTCCAATTAGTGCAGTAACAATATTTGTGCGGTCTTGTTGGTGAACGATTTTCAGAACTTCATCACCATATTCAAAGCGCTTATTGGTTATTTTTCCAATTTGGTTGTAACAGTTAATGATTTTTTTAGTAATCTTATTTCCTGTAATTTCAATTGAAAATGTAAACTCTGCACCTAACTCTTGTAAAGCTTTTAGAGCTTCACGCATGGAAGTATAGTAGAAAGTACTGGAAACTGTTTTAATTGGTTCACAGACACCTAATACCCAGTCACAACCTGAATCAGATAAAAGCTGATTAATCACATAAGAAAAAGACCTATTTTTAGGTCTTATATCTTTAATGATAAAATTATCCAGTTCATCGACTGCAAAATTTATCGCTTCAAATGATAATAAATTTTCTTCATCTTTTGCGGTTAAAATTCGATATAAAGAAAACTCTTGTTCTTTCGTATCATTGACTGCAATATAGCTGGCATCTTTAATTGTTTCATCAAAAGTTAAAGAAACTGAAAGGGTATCATTCATCAGTTCAGAAGCATTGGTTGTGATTTCTTTTGTCTGAACACATTCTATGAACTCGTTGGAATCATAACTTTTGATGACTTGTTGCATCTTATCTAAAAATAAGATATTACTCACTAAAGCACCGCCTTTCTATATTGAATCGTTAACTCATAGTTTGAACTTGAATAATCCGTTCCAGTTGTCAATCTGATATTTTTAAAATCAGAATCAAGGTCTAAGAGGTTGTTATTTACTTCCCCATTAAGAAAAGTATCGCCTGTTTGAAAATCAAATTCCAAAAGGTCTCCTTTTTTAGCCTGTGATGATTTCAAGCGATAATTTCCATCAGTTGCAAGTAAACCCTCTGTCAGTAACTTGAATGATAACTTATCCGGTTTAACTGGGTAAGGTAAAACTTCAATGACTTTATTTTTTACGCTTTGAGTTTTTCCGTGTTTAAATGGATCACTACAAAGCACAGTAAAACTTGAAATGACTGAATTAGTATCTCCAGACACATTGTCTGCAGTCTGGAAACGGCCATAAAAAGTGTATTCCAAATCATCATGAAAAATAATAGAGACATCTTCTTGACGAATCAAGAATGCTTTTAATGTATCAAACTTTTCTTGTAGTGCTTGAGGGTCCCTATCCTCTAGCTTATATTTTATCGTCAACTCACGAGAAGGATATTTAACATTAGTTATCACTCCTCCTACTTGCATTTCTTGTGACTCAAAGCTGAGAGAATACATCTCTCGCCCCTCCACAGTCAATGTCTGATAACCTTCTACGAGTTCCTCTAACCAAGAACCATCATAACTCATGGCACTGGTTGGAATAAAAGGAAGGTTGCGATAATGCTCCTGTTTTGTCGTATCTCTAAACTTGTACATTTCTACCTCCCGACTAGAATTTATTCATCACGACACTTTGCAAGCCTTGAACGCCTGAAATATCATCAACAAAAGCTTTATATTCTTGGCTTCCGAGTTTTAAGGTTACATAAGCTGGTTGTTTGCCTTGGTTAATGTTAACATCATGAGAAACTTGACTACTTATTGAACGATTAGCTGCCGCAACATTTGCCCCAATATCCACAGAATAGTCAGAATTAATTGCATTAGCAATCATGTCCCCCATTCCTGAAACATTGGATTGAACCTCACGGAAACCTCCAGTTAAACCAGAGTTCAAACCACTCATAATGGCATTACCAGCGGGAATTAAAAGTTTTCTATCTACACGGATTGGCCCTTTATGCTTCCGAATCCAATCGCCAATTCCGCCAATAAACTTCATTCCATCTTCCCACTTTTGTTTTAATCCTTTGACAAATCCGTCAATGATGGCTTTACCAATGTCTAGTAGGTTGATATTTTTGAGATTGTTAAAAATTGTTTTTACATTATCAATCAGATCGCTAACGCCTTGTTTCAAACCGTCCCAAATTCCTTTGAGACCGTTGACCATACCATTCCACAAATCAATTGTTCCTTGTTTGAGGTTTTCCCAACCTTGTTTGACTCCGTTCACAATAGCATTAGCAGAATTAATAACCCACTGTACAAATGATGCCCAAGTGTCCTTGACCCATTGAACGGTTGCGTTCCATAAATCAACGGTACCTTGCTTGAAGGCATTCCAACCATTAACAATTCCGTCAACAATAGACTTAGCCATATTAACGACCCATGTTGTGAAAGCACCCCAAAGACTTTGGATTGTGTTTACAATTGTTGTCCAGATATTAACTACAGTTTGGAAAAATGAACTGTAAAATCCAACTACGATATTCACAAAAGTTTGGACTATTGTTTGAATCGCTGTTGCTAGTGTTTGCCAAAGCATTCCAAAATCTTCTTTGAATTGGTTAAAGTCCCCAGTGATTAAATCAATGAGCAACAAAACTGGTCCCATAACAACCGTTTTTATAATTTCCCAAGCTGAACCAAAGATTGTTTGGACTTGTCCCCATAATCCACTAAAGAATTCAAGAATTGGCTGGAATATTGATTTGATTGTTTCAACAAATGGAGCTAATGTTGTTGTTACACTATCCCAAGCACTAGCTAAACCGCTTGTTGTACCTTTCCAAAGATTAGCGAACCACTCCTTGACACCGTTCCAAGCATTTTTCACACTATCAACGGCATCTTTGACACCTTGGATTGTTTCATCCCAAAGTCCTTTCGCTCCATTTTTCAGATTATTCCAAGTATCAGTGAACCATTTGACCGTAGCATTCCAAGCGCTCTGGATTCCTTTTACTGCAGTATCGACTGCTTTTTTGATTCCTTCCCATAAACCTATCCAGAAATTACGGAATTTCTCACTTGTGTTCCAGAAATAAATAAAACCAACTACCAAGGCAGCTATTAAGCCAATAATTACAGTAATTGGGTTAGCAGCCATAATAGCGAACAATATTTTTATTGTACTCATCACTCCTGTTATTGCAGACTTAACTTGGTTAAAAGTTTTTACAACTGCTCCAACACCTTTGAGCTGAACCATGAATGCTCCCCAAGTTGTAATTATCGGTAGCAGTACTGGTAAGAATGGTTTTAGCGCATTAACTATATTTCCTATTACTTTAACTAATGTGGTTATAGTCTTTACCGTAGGTGGAATTGCAGTAGCTACAATTTGATTAAATACCGCAAAACCCTTGATAATCACTTGCTTACCTTGATCAAAAAGTGTAGAAATACCATTTTTTAATCCTGCATCTTTCAAAGCGTTGTTAATCGTTTCAACTGTATTGGCCATACCATTTACTACGGCATTACGCATATTAGTAAAAGATGTGCCAATCCCACCAGAGGCTGTCCTTGCGGTTTTTGCAAATCCGTTCGCCCCACCATCTAACTCTACAAATCGCTTATTAAGTTGGTCCATTGTGATGTCACCAGACTGAAGTTTGGCATACAAATCACGTTCAGCACTTTTACCTGTGAGCCCAAAAGATTTAGCAACTTGCGTTAAAGCATAAGGCATAGTTTCTTGAAGTGTTCTCCATGACATTAAATCAACTTTACCACTAGATAACATTTGACTATATTGCTGAACTCCACGGCTTGCGTCTGCAGAACTAGCCCCAGAAGCTATAAAAGCATCATTTAAAGCTGTTGCTGTTTTAGCACCACCCGTTGCGCTTTTCTCTAAAATAGCAAAGCTTTGAGCGCTTTTCGTCAGATCTTGAAGTGAAGTAGGCAATCCGTCGACACCTTTTTTTAGTAATTTTGTTGACTTAGCGACATCGTCAGTAGAATAGCCCATTTGAGCCATTACTTTCGGATAGGCATTTAACGTATCAAAACGGTTAATAGCACCATCCAATGAACTTTTAACTACTCCAATTGCAGAATCAACAAGTTTAAAAACTCCAACCCCTTTAGCAATATCTAGGATAGAAGTATTAGTATTTTGTGATCTTTTATCTAATCCTCCCATTGAACTATCTGCTGAATTCATTGTACTAGTGAAATTTTTATCAACAGCACTCAAAACTGCTTCTACACTATAAGATTCCATATTTTCCTCCTTTCCTAGTTATTTGCTTTTTTCATGAGATCAATTAATTTATTGTCCTTTTTAAAAGTATTGTTCGGAGAATCAATTCCTAAAATATCGTTTTCAAATTTTTCCTTATCAAAAAACTTCTTGAAGGTTGAATAAACAGGGACTTGCTTCTTACCTTGTTGCTTCGTTGATTGAACTTGCCAATTTGCCCAAGCTTGTTGGTAAATAAATTCTTGCTCATCAAGTCTTTTTAGCCTATAAGCTTTCAGTCTTAATTCATACTCCGAAATGGTCATGCGCTCTATATCTCTTAGATTGACAATTCCGAGATAACGCAAACAATTTAACTGAACTTGTTCATAGAGTTTGTCAAAATTTGTTACTGTAGATTTTTGTTGACTTCTTTCTCGAAGTTCAACGTTTTCTTCTTGGTAAATTCCGACTTTTTTAACTCTTCGAGTACTAAATCAAAAAGCGCATCAACTCCATTTTCTTCAATCCATTCGATTATTCCCTTCTCAGAGACACGGGGATTTTCTGTTGCATTCGCAGTTTTTAGCATTTCAACAAGTGTTTCGATATCTCCACTAAAGAAGTTCATCAAAGCATTATCTAAACCGGCTTTTAAAGTCATCCCACGTTCTGTTACTTCATTTTTTTTGTTCAATTCCTTAATGAATCGGTAACCAAAAGTAAAAGTGTATTGTTTGTCATTAATCGTTAATTCCATTTTGAATTCTCCTTAAAAAAATAAAAGAGAGACTCAGCTCTCTTTTAAATCGTTGTTTATAATTCAGCGTCCCCTACGGTCGATTGACCGACTACGGGGTTATTAGGGTGTAGTCTCTTTTACTGTATCTTTGAAGACATACTGAACAACATCCGCTTGTTCATCAGTAAGCGTGGCATAGCCCTTTTGAGGTTTACCAAACACTCCAAATTCCAAGCTTAGTTCCAGCGCATCTTCTGAGTTGGGTTCATAAGAAAAGCTTGTAAGATAAGCACGAAGATATTTCGCTTTGTACTTATCTTTGTTTGCAGCGTCTTTTCCTTTTTCAGCTTTATCAATTTCCCAAACTTCAAGGATTGCTGCATCGTCAAAGGCTTGGTCCATTCCGTCAAGATGTGGGTCACCATTTGCTGCAATAGATGTAGCAGACAAACTATATTCAACTTCCGCAAGAGCACCAACAGGTCCATCTTTGGTTGCTGTAGTGTTATAATCTCGAGTTTTTTCATTCGAGTGTTCGGTTTGGAATGCGAGTTTCCAAGCGGGTTCTTCTGTTGCTTTACTAAGCAAACGATAGAGCAAGATAATATCTTTACCCTGTTTGGCTGTTAATTCTGCCATATTAAATCTCCTATCTTAATCTAAATTCTAAGTTAATCAACGCTCTTTTAAGCGGTGTATTTGTTGTTGTATCGTTTAACATTTGAATGGTACTTGCTTGTAAATTCAAAGCCCAAGAATAGCCCTCTGTGGCACTTATATTCAATGCTTTATTAAATATATTGCTTGCCATGTCAGACACTTCCTTGCGCTTTTTCTGTAAGCCCCAAACGGATAATGAAAGACTTACTGTACCTTTGATATCCGTTTTATTTGGTTCATGAATGGTTTGAGTATTCTCCAATTCAACAAATGGATACCCCACCTCATTCATTGGTTTATAATCATAAACGGTATAACCCAGGGCTTGAACTTGTTTGAACAATTCATCAAAAATAGATTGGTCTCGAGTTTTAATCATTTCGTCAACCTCTCTAAATCATTTTTGAATACTTTCTTTTGAACATCAAAAGCCGGCTTAACAAATGGCTGTGCAGCTTGAAATCGTGTCCCATACTCTACATACCCAGCATAATCAGTGTGAGGACCTGTCGTCCCTGAAAGACCCCCGTCTGTAAAATCACTGGTTATTGAACGCTTCATATTTCCTGTATCTACAGGAGCAAGATTTTGCATATTCTTGTTCATGCTTACAGTATTGCTTTTTACAACATGTTTGACATCATCAAGCGTGGCATTTTTTCTCAACTTCTTTTGCAAGGCATCGATTCCAGTTATTTTCATTGACTGACCTCCTGCAAAATAAAAGTGTTTCGCTCACTTGGATTGCGATAGGTCGTTAAGGCCCATTTTTTATTATCAAACTCAATGTAATCATACTCTGGCATAGTAAAAAGGGGCATCATTCGCATGACTTTTGCCCCTTGTTTAATATCTCCAAAAACTTTTACACTTCTGTCTGTTCCAATATCAGTGATATTTGCACTAAAAATTGTTTTAGTAGGCTGTTTTTCAACCCATTCACCTAAATCGGGGTCATAATGTGAGTCGGACGATGTTTTGATAAAAGTAACTTCATCTAGATATCTCAATACAATCTGAACCTCCCAATCTTCTTATCGCCCTCAGCTTCTTTTGATTTTCGCCATGATTCAATTTCATCGGCATACTCGTCAAAATCAGATTCTGAAAAGGTCATGCTTAGCCCTTCCTGTGAGTAGGACTGCATCCCTTCTTGACCGATACGATTAAAACGCTTCAAGGAAACGTCTAAAACAACATATTCTAGTTCTGATGGTACTTCTTTGATATCAGAACCGAGAACCAGCAATAAACGTTCACGAGTGCGTTTTTCGATTACTTCCAAGCGTTCATCCGATGAACCGCCTAAAAGCTTTTTTAAATCATCAGTGATAGCCATAAGCAACTCCTTTTATCAGAATTATTCAACAGTTACGGTAACATCACAAGTAACAGTCAAACCATTAGCTGTTGTTCCAGTAATTTTTGTTGTTCCAGCAGCTTTACCTACTACATTACCTTGTTTCGGTGTTACCGTAGCAATTGTAGGGTCGCTTGAAGTAAATGTTACTGTTTTATCATCTGCCTCTTCTGGTAAAATAGTAGCTATCAGTGTTTCGTTTGCCCCAACTACAAGTGATAGTGTTGTTTTATTCAACGTTACACTCGTAGGGGCAATTATTTTTTTAGTTTACCTTTAAGAATTGCTTTTTTATTCTTCTCTGGCAAATATTTACCATATTTTGCAGCGGCTTGAAGCGCTGTTCCAGCAAAGTCTTCTGAATCCATTGCACGAGTCACTTGAATTCCGACACCAGCTACACCAACATTATCAGCAGCAAAGTAAGCTACTTCATCCGTTTGGAATTTTTCATCAGGAAGTTCAGATAAAATGAATCCTTTAAATTTATAAAGTGTTTGTTCATCCACGTTTGCGCTTGAGCTTTTAGCAGTTGTTGCAAGTTTAGAGTCAATAAGCAAGTCATAGACGTCAGCATTAACATAAGCAACCCAAGGAACTGCAGGAGAAACATTGTTGTTTACAAATTTCTTGTGAGCATCAGAGAACAATTTGGTTACTGAATCTTCATCAAGTGTTACGTCCAATGTTTCGCTGGCATTATCAGACAAAAGTTTGCCAAGTAATCCATCTACATATTGGGCCCAAGCTACACCATGAAGTGCTAAACGTTCTGCCACAACTGCATCTTTGATGTCATTTACTGTGAAATCATCAATCCCTTCGTTAATTGCCAAAGGCGCATCGTAACTCACTTGTTTGTTGACAGACTTAACTTCTTTACGTGGACCAAAACGTGAAGTGTTACCTGTTCCAGTTCCGAAACCGACATTTTCAGCAGTAGAATATTCTTGGATAACTACATCAGTGTCGCTTACTTTGAGTTCCATAAAAGTATCATTTTCAGTGACACCGTCTTTTACTTGAAGAACTCCACCAAAAGCACGCAAGAAAGCTGCTTTTTTTGCGAAAAGGTCTGGTAACATACCAGCATATTGTTTTGTGAAATATTTAATTGCCATAATTTAGATCTCCTATTATTAATATTTGGCTGCCGCTTGTTTGAAAACATCGACATCATTATTGCCAGGAACACGTTTAGGCGTTGTCCCTGTGTTTCGTGCCTTTTCCCATTGTGAGCGTTGATTATCAAGTAAATTGAGGAAAGTTTTTACATTGCTGTAAGTTTTTTCTTCATCAACATCAACTAACAATCCTAACTCCGCAGCACTTAAAGCAATTCCACTTTCTTTCAACACTTCATCAGCTTGACTGGTAATGTTTGAAATTTTGATTTGTGCTTTAAGGCTTGCAATCTCATCGTCTTTAGCTTTTTGAAGTTCAGTAGCTTTTTCTTCGTCAGATTTTTCTTTGACTGACTTTTTGCCACCTTTTTCAAGTTCTTCAATACGAGCTAGAGCTTGTTCAAGCTGTGTTTTTGTTTCATTTTTTTCAGCTTGTTCTTTACCGATTCGTTTTTGAAGCTTTTCGACAATTTTGTCATTGTCAGTTGACTGTTCTTGTTGCTCTTCTTCATTCGTTTCTGTTTCAGTTTCTGAACCAGCTTCAGACGTCTCATCGGCTGCTTCTTCCGCGAACAGTTGCAAATTAAGGGGTAAAAGTTCTGTTTGTTCCATTTCTGGTTCCTCCTACTCGCATTTAAAGACTTGGGGGTCTGATTTTCTCGTGTTTTATTTAGCGTCCACAACATCCGGAAACGGACATAAGAAAAACCCGTGGAATACCAAGGGTTTAAATTATTATTTAATGAGTTGATTATGTTCCTTGATATAAGCGTCAAAATAAAATTCTTGCTTATCTCCGTTGTAAGTTACTTCATAATAGCGACCGTCTGGGGCATCGGTAGAAAGCAACGCTTTGTTATTCTGCAAAGTCTTGCATGACCACACGACATATACTTCTAATGGTGTCGTTTTTTCCTCGTTCTTTTTATTGGCATAGTCAGCTACCATTTGCTTTGCTTTGTTTGTGAATTGTAATTCGTCCATTTTCTGCCCTCCTTTGAGCATAAGAAAAGCGCCTGTCAGTGACAAACGCTTAGTTGTTTTTTCTTTTTTTTCGCAATTCTTCAATCGCTTTGTCGGCTTCCGCTCTATCGTCAAAAGCTTGCTTGTATTCATCTTGACTGATTACTTTCCTATCAAGTAAATCATCCAAGAAACCTTTATCATCAACATGCGGTGCCGTGCTACATCTGCAGAACGGATGCATGTTAGGTGCATTAATACCAGGAGACATATCTTTAAGTTTGAATATTTTACCATTCAACGCACCACAGATAGGGCAAGCTGATGGTTCAGCAATATACTCATAACTTTCAATATCAGCTTTTTTATAGCTTTCTTCTTGAATAGCTGTCTGAACTCGAGTTGTCTCTGATATAAGCAATCGCTGGGCGTTGTATGTGGCATTAAGTTTTCCTTGTTCAGTCATCAGCCTTTTAAGTTGTGGGGCTAGTGCTTTCGGATTGATTCCACCAGTTACTGAACGAATGAGAAGTTTTTCAATGTCAGCTTTCAATTCAAATTGATATTGCCAAAGCTTGTCAGAGAAACTGGCAAATCCTTCGGCTTTATAACTTCCATTTAGCACTGATTCAACTAAACTGTTATAGCCTTTCTTTGGAACGCTTAAACCAAGAATTCCGGCTTGTCTTTCAAATTCTGTGAGAGCTGCGCCAGTCAAATTCTTTGAGAAATATTTGTCCAAATCGTCAAATACAGCAATCAATTCCAAGCCAATATTTGCTTTCAGAAGCTCTAAACGATTCACTCTCATAGTCAAGTTATAAAGTTTCAACACTTGATTTGCTTGATGTGAAAAGTCTTTTTCTTCTACGTATTTCTTAGCTTTATTGGCAAATGCTTTGACGTCCATCTTATCCGCACGCTTCATGGCTTCACTAATAGAAATACCTTGACCATTCGCAAAATTTTGCCAGTTGGCATTGATTTCTTTTTGGATGGCTTCTTGAGCTTCAAATAGCTTATCCATGATTTGCTTCATGCGTTTGGTGTCATCTTTGATTTGTTGTGATTGCCAAGCTTTCTCACGTTTTTTCCAGTAATCAGGAGTTTTCATAAGTCACTCCTTTGGTGATTTGACCTTACACAGAAAGTATTTTTTGAAATTAGATTCAATATCTTTAATCAAATCCTCGGCCATATTAGATGCAAGTTGTTTATTGAACAAAGAGATAAATCTTATTTTTATAATACTAAATCTGTAAAACAGTCGCTGCTTAACTACAGCTTCAACTTTAACCTTGGGCATTGGTTACCTCCTCTTTCGCTTCAGGAATTACTGTTCCCTTTTCACTAGCTTGCTTGTCCTGGTCAAACATAGGTATAGAAGAACCTTCTTTTTTGATTTTCTTCATTTCAGCTTGAACATCTGGAATAACAGAAATGACACTCAAAGCAGTCTCTTGGCTTGTAATTCCCATAAGGATATTAGCGGTCTCAGCTTGCTCTTTAATATCTTTAGGCTCATTACGTGTAAAGGTGTACTCAATATCTTTCCATGCATCACGGTTTGAAACATTCGTACTTAAATCACAATATAGTTTGTATCGACTATTCAAAGAAGATTGGAACTTGCGTTGAAATGACAGAGCTAAGTTACTCATTGCTTGAAGCTTGTAAGCTAACGAAACACCACTTGATGACCCGAAAGATTCATCAGAGATATTCGCAACCATTGTTGTTTGGAAGATTAACTTAGTCAGTCGGTCCAATAAATTTTCTGTTTGAGAATCACTATCAGGCTTTTCTAAGAATTTGACATCTACTTTTGAAGCAGAACCACTTTGATTATTCTGATTCTTATCATAATAATTAATAAGGCGATTATCTCTGATGTTTTTAGCATCTTCTTCGTCTATTTCTGCTCCCATGAAAGCCAAATACTGATCACTGAAATAATCAACGTCATTTGCTTTTTCACTAATTGCTTTGTTAAAAGCGTTGACTAATGAAATAACAGATTCAAAGATACTCATTCGTTCTTCGTTGAAATAAAATTCTACGACTGGCAAATCATCAAAAGGATTCGGTGCTTGTTCAGTCATATTGTAAAATCCCATGGTTCCATTCAAAACATAGGTTGTTTCTTTGGTATAAACTTCCCCATACAATTTATAGTCATCATCATAACCATAACGCACCGCAAACAATGGTTCCTGCTTAATCGTGTCATCATAAACCATGAACATATTTTCAGGGCTGTTATAAATAACATTCGTCCGAGTCTCCTCATCTTGATACAAGAGTTCAAAAGCTCGACCATAAATACAAGCCATCTTTGCAAGCTCTGACTCTTCATCTTCCATGTCGTTCAGATTATCAAACTCTTGTAGTTTAGAAAGTATTTCTTTATCTGAATGAGACTTTTTAACTGGAATTCCATTGAAGTAACCTGTGAAAGTATCAACGATATATTTAGTGAAATTAACAGCTAAACGATTATCAGGTTTCCAAGGGTCTTTTGTTGGTTCATCATCAATTGCCATGATTCCAAGATACATATTTTTTAAGTACTCATACCGAGCAACTTCTAATTTATGTTTTTCCATGAACTTTGTGACCACTTCGTTTGTGATTGGCTCATCTTTTGGAAATGTCATTAATTTAGGTGGTTTATGTTTCAATTAGAAATCTCCTTTATATTTTAAATGATTTTAACCCGGCTTTTATTCGCTTACCGCTCATTGTCTCAGCAATCCCAGTTGTTGCATCCGGCGCATCATCGTGTTTGTTTTTACCTTCACGTTGATAAGTTGTCATTGCTTGATAGTATTCAGGGAAACGAGTTCTCCAGTCATTCGGAAATCGAACGTACTGCTCTATCCAATAACTATTGGAATAAATTCGGGCTTCTTTATTATTTCCTTGGAAGAAATCTTCTACAGCACAAGCAACTTTACCTTGAATCTTATCTCTGACAGAACGAGCAAAAGACCGACCGCCATTGTTGCGCTCAATTCTTGATGCATTTACTCTGTTATTAATTAATTGATTGGCCACTGCATTTTCTGTGTACTCCATCGGCTTTTGAGTGTAAATAATATCCAGTACATCCGCAAAACCGTCTGAAGTTTCTCCCCATACAATTGAACAGAGATAGTCTTTCCCGGTATCTGCAGTATCGCAGTAATTCCAAATCTTTTTGTACTCTGAACGAGCATTGTAAGTTTGAAACTCGCTATATAAACGACCTTTGACGTCAATCGGTTCTTGTTGATAGTTGGCGCTGGCGATATCAGCACCCATTGTTTTTACCTTGCGCTTATAATCTTCAAGAGTCAGGACATCATCACAAAGCATTTCATTCGTTTGTTCATTGAAAGCCTTGAAATTAATATGCTTTACTCGATAGCCATTCTTAGGCAATTCACGCAAAGCACGTCCAGCTAAATCTTCGCTATGCCAACGAGTCATATTGATTATGATTTTACCGCCTGATTCCAAACGTGAAAGCATAGTATTAACGAACCATTCCCAGTGCTTTTCTAAGACTGTCGCATTGTTGGCTTCCTCAGCATTCTTGATAACATCATCAATAATGATAATATCAGCACCGAAACCAGTTGCAGTACCTGTCGGAGAAGTTGCCAGATAGTTATTATAGCCGTCTGATAAACTCCAAAGATTTTTCGCAGCATCTCCATACTTAATTGCAGCATCGAAAATATCGGAGTAAACGATTTTGTTCTCATCTGCTTTTTCTTCTTGAAGTGTATTACGAACATTTTTAGAAAAGACAGTGGATAAAGTTTCATTATATGACCCAGTCATAATTTTCTTCGTGTGGTCATTACCAAGCACCCACTCTACAAACTTACCGAGCGTGAGAGACTTTCCGTGACGTGGCGGAAGATTCAAAACTAAAACATCGTGTTCATCATCATTTAGAAATGACTGAAATTCATTGCACATCGTCACTAAATAAGCTCTATCACGCTTATAAAAACTTGGCATGATGAGATTACAGTAATCAAAGAAAAAGCGCTTGGACAGCTCAATTTTTGCCCCTAGCGCTATTTTATCCAT